>NZ_JBIORU010000002.1:0-30914 GCF_051714405.1 Enterococcus sp. AZ140 | reverse complement strand
TGGATGATAGTTTATTTCATAGCGTAAGCGAACTTTTAAACTATTGTCAGCAGTACTCTGCACATTCTACTACGATGAACAAAGAATCTATTATCTTGAAAAAGGTTGTTGCATGAAGTGATACATAGGAGTAGCAACCTTCAACAATTATGTGAAGCACAGTCAGATTTTTTCTGGTTGTGCTTTTTTCATTAAATCATAAAAGATCATAGAAAGTTGGTGAAATTTTGTCAAAAGCAATTGATCATAGAATTGAATTAGAAGAATTTTGGATTCAATTAGAACAAGATTTTTTTGGACGAATCGATAATGCTATCTATAAAAGTAAGATCGATAAAGAAGAGAAAGCAGATGAGATCCACCTTGCAAAGCTGGAAGTAGAAAGAATCATTGAACATCGTTTTAATAAATTGAAGGATAAGTTTTTGTATGAGACTTTGACATGCCAAGATGTTCGTCAATATTTCAATAAAGCCGAAAAATCCTATCGAAAGCCAATTAATGATTTTATAACTAAATGTTTAAACGATGGAGATATTTGGAATTAATTCATACGGAAAAAATATTACACAAGAAAGAAGGTCATTTATTTGGCAAATCGTATTCAAGAAATTGCCTTAACTGAAAAACAGTTAGGTAAGAAAATCAAAGCAGTATTCAATATGGAACGTGATATGTACGTGAACGGAAATCAGTTGAGAGGACGTATTTTTACAGCTTCAAGCGCTGAGCAACGTGATTTTGAGATCTATGTACCCAATTTAAGAAACTCACAATCATTTGTGGGAAGAAAAGAAATTCGTCTGATTGAACCTGTTGTACGTGTAAATGCCAAGCGAAATAATATTGGTAATAGTCGTTCACTGGATCTAGTTGTTTATGCGAAACGTTTAGAAGTAGTGCAGGGGGGATAATAAAAATGGGTTTAACATTTGAAAATAATACGATTCAGAATTTTGATGTTCAAGCAACTTTTGGAACGATGTATTTTCTTGAAGTGGATCAAATTTTTGAAAGAGATGAAGAAAATCGAGTAACTGATACAGTGCGTGAGCAACGTGTAACTGTTTATTCCGAAAAGTTAAACGATCAAATCGAAATTGCGATTACACCAGATTACAAAGTAGAAGGCATTGAATATGATGACAGAATCGAACTGACTGGTGAAGTGACTGCGTTAGCTTGGTTAAGCACGTATGAGGGCTATAACAATACGATCCAGTCGGAACAAGCCTTTAAAATTCGAGCTGCTGGCATTAAAAAGTTCGGTATTACTCGGACTGTTGCTCCAATCAAAGAGAAAAAAGAAAGCTAGTATAATACTACAGATTATAGAAAGCTTTCTTTAACTTATCATCTAAAAATTTGAAAAAGGATTTTATAATGCAGAATAATTTATTTACACATATACTGTTTTTGATAGGTTTATTGGATTAACGTATGAATGCTATTCGCAGGATGAATCAGGTGAAACATATGTAAAGGTCCTACTATTTTTATTAGCTATAGGAGTTATTTATAGCTATTTAAGAAATGTATTATAAAAGTAATATAAATATAGGGTTACAATTATTGCAATTGGTAATAAATATGAATACTTTATAATCAACCATTGAATCTTATATTTGTATAAATTATGGTGAATTCTAAAATAAGGTGTTCGATTTCTTAATCCAACTATTTTTCTAAATTTATTTAACTCAAAATAATAATCTCTAGAAAATTGTTGATATTTCCTATTAAACTCTTTTTTATCAAAGTAACTTGATTTAGAGATATCAATTGTTTCTTCCAACGATACTAATAATCTATCAGATATGTAAAAAAGTAAATTTTTATTTTTTAGTTGATCATACAATTCTATTAGATTGGAAGATATCAGTTCTTTATTATCATCAGTAATAGCTATAAATAAATGACACTCAATTTTCAAATAATATGGTTTGAAAATCTCATCGATTAAAATAGGAGCAAATTTTTTGATTTGCTTCTATAATTCTAATTTTATTTGTATTGTAGGCTACCCATATTAAATTTACAGCTAATAAAAAAACATTCATTAATTCAGTATTTATAGACATAACTCCTTATATAATTATTTGAGATAATTATATCAAAAATAAAATTTCAAAAGATAAACTTTTGGAAATAAGTGAGTTCACTCTTTAGCTATTACTAAAAATAGAAAATTGCCTGAATAGATACAATACCATATAATGAAACCAAAGATAGAATATGAAAGGAGTGCTATAAGATGGTATTAACGGTAAAAGAGATTGAGCAGCGTGTAAAACCTGTTGCTGAAAAATATGAAGTGCCAGTCGTTTATATTTTTGGATCATACGCAAGAAATGAAGCGACAAATGAAAGTGATATTGATTTCTTAGTGGGTACAGAAGGTATGCCAGAAGAATACCGTTGGTTAGTCTATAGTGACTTCTTTGAAGAGTTAAAAAAAGCAGTAGATCATGAGATCGATCTAGTAGAGATTGAAGCACTAGCAAATACAAATCCAACAACAATCCAAAAAAAATTTACAAAACAAGTAATGGAGGAGCGATTAAAAATATTTGAAAAATAAAATGAAAGCTGATTTGCGTATTTTATATGGGTCATTGACTTATTGTGATGACATCGATCAAACACTCAATCGTTTTGATAGAAACTACGAAGTTTTTATCAATGATCGAGTGTTTTTTCATGCAGTCAGTATGTCTTTGATGCAAGTGGGGGAAATGTCTAATAAGTTATCCGATACATTTAAAGAAGAAACGAATAAGGAAGTAGACTGGCGTCGGCTCAAATACATTCGCAATTTATTTGCACATGCTTATAGCAATGTAAATGAGCGGACAGTATGGGAATTTGCGACGGTGTTTATACCTGTCTATGCGACATTTTGCCGGTCAAAAATAAAACAACTGGAAAGAATGACATAAAAAAGCAGCCACAAAGGGCTGCAAGAGAAAGGAGAAATGAAAAAAAGTGTTTAGGAGTTTGTTTGGTATGTTGTAAGAATAATCAATCAAACTTAATTGAACCTTAAATGACAATAGAAAAATAGAAATAAGGTGAGTGATTGCTAAAACAAATAATTCATTATCGTGGGAAAAGAATTCGCTACTACAAAAGAAATCTGTTGGCACTTTACCAAGTGCTATTTTTTATGCCTTATTTAGGTGTTTTAAGCTACTTCATCGGTTATAGATGGATTTACCCTTTGATTGAACAAAAGGAGAATAACTGGCAAGTATACGTGTTACCTGTAGTGATTATCTTAGGTATATCTTTAGCAGGTATAGCCATTAATTTCTTTTTCATCCGCTTATCAATTGTTCGTTCAGGATACTTTTCTCGTGTCGAGCAGCAACAGCTTCTTGCTCGAATGATTCTTGATAATGGGTATTATACGAAAAAACAAGTGAAGACGTCTAATGGGAAAACCAAAGAGAAGATCAAGTTTCCAAAGGTTTATTATAAAGCAAAGAAAGGGAGCATTTTTATCTCGTTTGAGACTGCAGGAAATAAATTCCAGGATAAATTTGAAACAATTGGTGGCTTTTTAGAAACAACTTTTCATGCGGATAATATTGCGAAAGTCGATGAGAAAGGATTTGTTACTTACGAGTTAGTGACAGATGTCTATTCGCAGCGGATTTCAATCACAGAAATGCAAGCGGATAAAGGAAAAGTCCAATTGATGAAAAACTTATATTGGCATTTTGATAAAGATCCGCATTTATTGCTTGGCGGAGGTACCGGAGGCGGGAAAACATTTACACTTTTAGCTTTGATTTATGCACTTTGTCGAGTAGCGGATATTGAGATTTGTGATCCTAAGAATAGTGATCTGATGGCTCTAAACTGTATTCCAATGTTTGCAGGAAAAGTCCATACAGGTAAAATCGATATCATTAATTGCTTGAGAAATACCGTTGCATTAATGGAAGCTCGCTTTGAAATGATGAATCATAGTGAAGAGTTTAAAATGGGAAAGAATTATGCGTACTATGGCTTAAAACCAAAGTTTGTCATTATCGATGAATTTGCTGCTTTTCGAGCGGAAATCGGAACGGACTATAAGTCGGACGGTGAAGTGGACGAGTATCTGACTCAACTGATTTTAAAAGCTCGACAGTGTGGCATATTTTTTATTGTAGCAATGCAGCGACCAGATGGTGAGTTTATTAAAACAGCTTTACGTGATCAATTTATGTTCCGCATGTCTGTTGGAAGATTATCTGAAGCAGGTATATTGATGATTTTTGGGGATGAGAATAAAAATAAAAAGTTTAAGTTCGTAGAGAAAATTCTTGGGCAAAAAGTGTATGGTCGAGGATACGCAGCACAAGGTGGAAGTACTGCCCAAGAACTTTATTGTCCACAAGTACCAATGACGTTTGACTTTATATATGAGTTTATAAAGATAAATGATGAGTTAGGGTTTCAATCAATTGAAGCTGAAACCAAAGAAGAACTTTCTACGACGATCGCTAAACATGTAGACAAAGAAGCATTAGCGGAAATGGATGAAGAAGCGAAATCAAAGAATGCTTTATTAAATAAATTAACCGACAAGTATGTTGCGTAGAGAGGAGGAACCAATGTTTTCCTTTGAAGAAATATATAAGGAGCTAGGTGAAGTAGTCGCACTGAAAACATTAAAGAGTTGGGCAATCAAAATAGAGAAATTGACAGATAGAAAGTTTCAAAGAAGATACGCAAAAAATACAGCAAATCATACGTATAGTTATAAAGTTTTCTCCAGAGGAGATTTGCTTGATTTTAAGCAACTTATTTTATTAAGAAAAGAGCATGTTCTCTTGGATGAAGCGATTGAACTAGCTTTTGGTTCGGAGGAATGGAAGAAGTTCCAGGCAAATAAAAAGGAATTACTCGAGATGAAACAAGACTTGAAGTCTTTGCTTGAACTGAGCAAAGAGATTATTGCGGATAATTCCTATTTAAAACAAAAAATAGAGGCAATGGAAAAAAGGTAGCTATACGCCTGTTTATTTCAGGGATAGTTGCTGTAGTAAGTGTGGGCGGGTGAGCGCAGCGAACCCACACCCGCTCACACTTCTAGCAACTGTTATATCCCTGATCAAATAAAAAGGCGTGAGGTGGGCGAATGCCCACCTCAACGAATGAACCCCCCTTTTATAACATGGGGGTAGAATTTAACATACCGATATAAAAAGTGTCGTTTATCCCTTGGGGCACAAGAGGTACAGCGATTTGATTTTTGTCACATAAATGGGCGAAAGTTGTCACATTTATTGAAAGTAGTTGGTAATCGTTGCGAGGTATTGAGTTAAAGCGATTCCGTAAAGAATTAGGACTGAAACAGCAAGAACTAGCGGATAAGTTGCAGATCGAACGTAGTTTGATTTCTAAAATTGAGAATGGCAAACGTGCAATTTCCAAAGAATTGGCTGAAAAAGTGAGTGAAGTTCTTCACATTGATGGTGGTAAAGCCTCTGTGGAGGCAAAAATCGATTTTTTAAGAGTACGTTTTAAAACGATGGATGTCCAAACGATTATTCGTAAGTTACTCCACATGGATATGGATTGGTTCACCCATGAAGCTCGAGGGTTTTATCACTATACCGAAACATTTTCGTATGGATCGATTCGGCTGTTTCGGAATCCAGAAAATATAAATATGGGAATTATGCTTGATTTATCTGGTGAAGGTTGTCGACAATTGGAAGAAATTTTTGATGAGGATCATGATCGGACATGGACAGAGTTTTTTCGTTCCTTATACGATGATGATATTTTTGGCAAAGGCTTAGTTGTCGACACAAAAATCACCCGAATTGACATTGCACTAGATGAATTGATTGTTAAAGGGCAGTCGAATTTTGATTTATACAAGTTAAAAGAAAAGATGGAAGCTGGTTTGATTGGTACGACCTTCAAAAATTTCGATTTTAGTGGTGGTTATTCATTCGAGAAAGGTCAAAAAGTGAATAAAGGCTTGTCTCTTTATTTTGGAAGTCGTCAATCACCACTTTACTTTAACTTTTACCAAAAAGATTATGAATTAGCACGTAAAGAAGGTCTATCGATTGAGAAAGCGAGAGAGACCCATGAAATTAAGAACCGTTATGAAATCCGGCTTTCTGATGAGAAGGCTTTTTTGTTTGTGGAATACTTTTTATCGACTGGTGAGAGTTTAGATTGGTTAGTCAAAGAGATTATCAACGCTTCACTGGTTGTATATGAAATCGAAGATGGAATGCGCGTTTATTGTAAAGAATGGTACAACGTGATTGATAAACTAGAAGGTTTACGTTTATCTGTTCAAGGCGAAAAGCCTTCGATAGAAAAGACATTACGGTGGTTATCTAACTATTTAGCGCCTTCCCTAAAAATGATCAAGCTGATTGATTCACGCTTAGGCACAAATGAGTTGATGGAACGGATCGAGTTTGCAGAATTAAAAGAAAAGCATGAAGAATTGATTGAACAAGTCTGTGTCGGTGCGAAGGATTTGCTGCTTACAAGTGAAAGTAATCTTGGACTAAGAGATTATATAAAAAAAGAATTTCATTTAGAAAACGAATATGTGCAGTAGGAGGGAGAACAATGACCAGTAGAGAATTTATAGAAAATCATTTGATTAAAATGATCGTAAAAGAAACTGAAAAATTAATTAAGACGATCAACGACATTACAAAAATCAAAAAAATAATTGAGGATCTAGATGAAAATAAGAAATTAACTATTCCAGTGTTAACTTCTAAAGTGAATGATTGTGAAGGAGAAATTCATTTTAGAGAAACTGCCTATCGACGAATTGATAGTCTATATGAAATCCACAGAAGAAACTTAACGAATAAAGAATGGGCATTGTGGAATGAATACTTCGAAAAGAAAAAAGAATTCGCAGTTCAAGTCACCAAATTCCAAGAGTTTGCTTCAAAGTATCGTTTTTTTCTACCAAATAATGCTCAGGATATGCAAGAAAAAGTCCGAAAATTACTTGCTAAAAAAGGCTATTTAGTAGATGGGTATTTTGAAGGAAACTATGAGACCTGGATCGGTGTTTATGCTCGCCCAAAAGAGAAGCCGACTTATTTAGATCCCAATGATGGGGAAGCAGCAGATTTACAAAATCAGTATCGAGTCGATGGATTTAAGCAAGATTTTTCGGAATGGTTTGAGTGGGAAATAAAAAATAATGAATTAGTCAATGAAGTATAGGGGGATTTATATGGATCAACATGAAGAAAAATCTCTAAAGTTTGAATCTGTTATTATGAATTATTGGAATACTAAGATGCTCGAGACGAAATTTAAGTTTCTACTAGCATTAACCGAAAATGGTATCTCACAAAAAGATTTCGATTTTAGTTTGATTGAATCGGAATACTTTTATGATTTTAGAAATGAGATGGATTCTCTATGGGAGAAAAAGAAAAAACAAATATATAATAACTTACCTTTAGATGCTTCTGAAGGAAGAGTTAAATACGAGTGTCATGTAGTATTCTATAACATTATTCAACCAGAATATGTTGAATTTCGGAAAAAAATTCTCAAAGACTTTAATACAAAAAGTCCGTTGTAACAGAAAGTCTGTGTGAATATTATGTATTTGAAAGAGTTAGGAGAACCGATAAGGTTTGGTGAATATATCTATAGATACAATGAAATGATTCGACATGTTTTGAATGAATTATCATTCGTTGATGTAAACGATCCACAAGTAAAAATTTTGCTTAAAGCAGAATTAAGAAGAGCAGAGAATTCTTTTTATACCTTTTATGATCGAAACAGAAGAGAGCCGGATTATGCTTACTTACAAGAAATGGTAACGAATTTTGGTGTCAATCGAATCCAGTATTTTCAACCCGAAATGAATATACTTACCTTGGATAATTTTGTAAATGGACACATCGAAAGATTAAAACTAGATAAATTATTGACTGGTCTTGTGTTTGATTTGCAAGACCTTATTTTTGTTGAAAAATACGAGCGCCAACGTGCTGCAACATATTTTGAAGCGAATGACGTATATTTGCGTGGCTATGAACAGGAACGTATTTCAATCAATACGATGTCACAGCAGATTGGCTATAAAAAAATGAAGGAAGAGTTTTTAAATGATCCATTGATTGCTTCTTTTAGGAAAAAGTAAGGAGGGAATTGATGCCTTTTTCGGAATCACTGTCTGTCATATTGAAACGAGATTATGGATTTAATATCTTTACTGCTACACCAATCAAAAAAGAATACGAAGTGTATGAAGCTGTACAAAAACGACTAAAGCGAAAGGATCTTCCATTTCGTCCAATCGTAGATATTTGCTACGAAAGACGATTGACAAGGCACACCTATTTATTTGTAGAAGCAATCTGTGTCCGAAATACACATGATGTTGTGATCCGAAAACAGTACAGTTTTTATAAAGCTTCCTACTATTTTGGAGATACCCCTAAAAATGTAAAAGTATATTGTGCAAATGGCTCCTATAAAGATGTGTTAAAAGCCATAAAAAAATTCGATTTTTTAAGATAACAAGATCGATTTAAAACAATTGTAAAGAAAATAACAATATAAATATGGTAAGTTTTAGAAAACGTTAACAAAGGGAGGAAGTAATGAATAAAAAAGTGCAAATTGGTATTGTTAGTATGGCATTGATTACCTTATGTGGTATTGGGTTCTATTTTTTGAGTGAAACAAGCTATCAAAAACAAGTAGAAGTGGCAGCAAGTGAACTATCGTCAAATGAGAAGAAGTTGAAACAGATCCAAGTAGAATTATCCGCTATTTATACAGATGACTCCAAACAGTTTTTAAAAGAAGAAGTGAATCAGGAGAAAATCAATTCATTACTTGAGCAGCTTGAAGCTTATGAAAAGACAACTAAGGAAACGGACCAATTACTATTAGATTTAAGAAAAAGTGATCAAAATAAATATCAGTTAAATGTTAACAGTGTCTCATCAATTAAGAATCAACTGCAAGCAGTACAAAGAAAACTAAATGGGAAATATTCTGTCAATGGACTATTTCAAAAACCTTATCTAATCGGTGCTGAAAGTGACCAAGATGTAATAATTATTGATGATTTGTCTGAGGGACAATTGAAGGATATCAGAGATATTTATTACCAAAAGGAGGTAAAAGAAGAACAAAGTTTTGAGGACATACTGAATGAAGGACTTGATCTAGCGACTGAACAAGTCAATCAAATCAATAAAACAAATAAAATGATGGAAGAGTTATACAAAGATGGCAAAGCAACTGATCTAGCGGATCGTGAAAAATACGAGGCTTTTAAAAAAGAAGTCAAGTTGATTAAAAACGAGAAAGCGAAAGAGTCTTTTAATAATTCTTTAAAAGTGATTGAAGAGAACGTGAAGGAACGTGAAGCTTTAGCAGAACAGGAGAAGGCAGCTGCAGAGGAAGCCCAACGGCAACAAGAAACTTTAAAAGAACAAGAAGTTGCCCTAACTGAAACAGCTGAAAACCAAATACAATCAACTGAACCTGTACCAGCTCCAATCGAAGAAGTTCCAGCAGTAGAAACACCAAATATTCAACCAGTTACCCCAGTAACGCCCCCTACTAATTCAGGAAGTAGTGGATCAAGTAACTCAAACTCTACAGGCGGCAATAATACTGTGGGAAATGGTACAACAGGAAACGGCTCTGGAAATACTAATGGTGGGAATACAGGAAATACCACGACACCCGAACCGCCACAAGCACCGTATGCATTGAATCCTTACACTGGAAGTGGAACATTCTACGCGACTTATGAAGCAGCAAATAGCGCAGGAAGAGCAGCAATAGATATAAACGGATATCGTATTATTACAGAGTTTTGGTCGGATGGTACTGAGAAATATTATTTAGAGTTCTATTGATTGTTATCATGTAAATTAAGCGAACCAAGAGAGTGATTTCTCTTGGTTTTTTCTAATAGGAGATGAATTAAAATAAGCAGATACTGCCGAAGCCCTTCAATCATTGAAGGCTTTTTCTTTTGTAAAAAATATAAGGAGACCATACATGAAAAAATTTCAAATCAAATTAAGAATCTGGTTCATTATTGGTATGTTATTAAGCTCATTTTTAAGTCAAGGTTTATTAGCTGTTGCAACAACCATTGAAACTAACGATCAAACTATTCAGTTAGAAAATGAAGCAGTTAATGATCAAGAAGAAGTAAATGATTTTTTACAGAAAAACAAGTTAGTTCAAGGTCAAGATGGAAAACTTTATACAACTACCGCAGAAAATTATAGCGAGACTTCAATTAGTGAGATGCTTAATTTTGATAGTAAAATTCGAGCAGGAAATAGTATTGTCTACGTTGATCCTAGTACAAATGTAGCGAATATTGATATTCAATTATCCAATGGAAATAGAGAATACGGTTGGTACGGAAAGCGTGTCAATGGAGAAATTGCGATGTGTATCGAACAAGGAGTTGCTGTAAATGTTGGCTCAAATGGAGGATATACAGCTGTGTTCCAAAATACCGCTTTAATGGAAAGAATTTCATTGATTAAGTATTATGGTATCATTGTTTCCGGTCATACGTTATACAAAGAGATTATGACGCAGCTCTTAAGTTGGGAACAACAAGGAATAATGCCACTCAATATGTCTGGAGTACTATCGATGGCGGATTATCAGGCATTTAAGTCAGAAGTTATGGCTAACGTAGACAGGTTTTATACTAAGCCTACCTTTCAAGGACAAACAGTAACTTTAAAAGTTGGAGAGAGTAAAACGTTAACTGATACAACAGGAGCATTTAACAACTATGAAAGTACTCCTATTTCAACGCCACAAGGTTTATCGATTACTAGACAAGGTAATCAAGTAACTATTACAGCAACTAAAGAGGCACCTACTAGTAGTAAAATTGAATTTCAATACAGTATTGATGGTAGCTATAAAGGTGCGATTGTGGTATATGAAAATCCCTATACACAGAATGTTATGGTAGGAAGAGTGAATGATCCAGTTCGTACAAATTTTCAGATCAACGTCCAAAAAAACGGCAATGCAAGAGTCCGCAAAGTGGATCAAACCACTAAGCAACCACTTGCAGGTGCCGTTTTTCGTTTTACTACATCTGATGGACAAACAAAAGAACTGACAAGTGGTTCGGATGGCTATGCGACTTGGAATGATTTATTGGTAGATACAAAGGTGACGATCCAAGAAATCAAAGCGCCGGATGGCTATATTTTAAATTCTAATCCTCAAACACTGACAATCAAGGCAAACGAAACCACAACGATTTCGTTAGACAATCAGGAACAACTAGCAAATTTAACTGTGTTCAAAGAAGATGAGGAAACAGGGAATCAGCCACAAGGAGCTGCACAATTAACTGGGGCTGTTTATGAATTAACAAGTTCGGATGGAAAGCTAGCAGGTCGCTTGACAATGGAAGATGTAGATGGGATTGCCCAAGCAGAAATTAAAGGACTAAAACTTGGTACCTACTATTTACAAGAAGTAGAGCCACCTGTAGGCTACAATTTAGATCCAACGAAGTATACAGTTAATTTGACTTATGCAGGTCAAAATGAAACAGTAGCGATCCACCAGAAAACAGTGACTGATCGTGTCATTAAAGGTCATGTGGAAGGGTATAAATTTGGGTCGAGACCGTTGATCCCCAAAACATTTACGGAAATGCTTGAACGATTGACCAACCAATCAAGTGATGTGAAACCACCGCTAGAGGGTGTGGAGTTAACTGCTACTTCTCATACAACCGGACAGGAATATGTTCAAGTGACTAGTGAGAAGGGGTACTTTAAGTTTGAGAATTTGCCTTATGATACCTATACAATAGCGGAAACACAGGGTGTTGATGGCTATTTATTAATTGAACCTTTTGACGTCACAATCAAGGAAGAGGGCTACACTCATTTCTTCTTGTTGGAGGATCGAATCATTGAGTCACGTTTGCATATTGTCAAAGTAGATGAAGAAACTGGAGAAAATATTCCATATGTTGGCGCACAGTTCAAAATTTTTGATACATGGGCAAACGACGGTGAAGGGGCGTTTATTTCAATGGTTCGCCCAAATGATACAGAACAGACAGAAATTTTTGAAACGAATGAAAAAGGAGAAATCGTTACAACGGAAAGTCTTCCTTGGGGTGTTGACCGATATGAACTTCATGAAATGAAAGCGCCTGAAGGGTATGTGCCCTTAGAAGAGCCCTTAGTATTTAGCGTGACAGAAGAGGATGTAAATGCTCTGATTCGCTTAGAAGTACCCAATCGACTAGCTCGACAAACAGTAGAATTGATCAAGCGTGATCGTCTAAATGAGCAACCGTTAGAAAATGTGGCATTTGAATTATACCAAATCGAAAAGGGCGAGGAAAACGAAGAGACAGCAACCTTGATTGATGAGTTTTTGACGGATCAAGAAGGAAAAATCCAAGTGAAAAACTTGCCTTACGGTTCGTATAAATTTATCGAAACAGTACCATTGGATGGCTATTTACCATTAGAAGAATCACTCGAATTTTCAGTAACGGTTGAAAAAGATGGTGAATTGATTGTACTGGAAGCCTATAACGAAAGGGAAAAATTAGAACTGACAAGTTTATTTACTGATACCAACGGACAGAAAGAGCTAGATCCAACTTTAGATAATCAGCTAAAAGATACCGTATGGATGAAAGGGGCAGCGATTGAACTTGGTCATACGTATACAGTGGTTACGCAATACAAGCAGACGAAAACAGGAAAAGTAGTAAGTGAAGCAATCTCTTCTTATACTGCTAAAAGTAAAGAGGATCAATTTGAAACTCATTTGGATTTAAAGGCAAATACGTTGAAAGACGGTGATCAATTGACTGCTACTCATGTGATCTATTATGAAGAAACGCTGGAAAATGAAGTAGCTCGTGAAGATGACTTAACGAATAAAGAACAAACAGTGAGTTTTAAAACCCCAGAACAACCAGAAGAGAGGACAGAGGAGAAAACAAAAGAGATAAAAGAAGAGTTACCTAAGACAGGAAGCAAACAAACGATGGTTAGTTTGTTATTAGGAATAATTTTACTTTCTTTTGTTGGAGTCAATTGGCTGTTACGGTTAAGTAGACGTCAGTCTAAATAAATGATGGATAAATATGAATAAGGTTTCGACCTAGTTAGAGTCCTTGAACTTTGGATAATAACTAGGTCTTTTTTATGCAAAAAAATAAAAATAAGGAGGAAACATGGACTTAAAGAAGATCAGGAAAAAGGAGAAAAAAGAACCCCAACCTAAAGTGAAACACTTGTCTCAAAAGAAAGCGAATCGAGTGGTGTTTGCTATCGTTTTTCTTTTGTGTCTTGCTGCAATCGTAGGTGTCATACGTTCCAATGTCGTTGCGATGAATTTTGATCAATTAGCGAGTAAAGTTGAACAAATCAATCAGGATAATCAAAAGACAACTGAAATAAAAGAAAGCTACGATCCAGCAGCTTTGGCATTTTACGCCACAAGTTTTGCAAAAGAATATCTTAATATGGATGGAAAGGCAGAGGAAGGGAAACAAAAAGAATGACTTGATCGTTTGGCAAATTATTTATCGTTTGATGTGGCATTGATCGATGAGAAAGGAAATGAACAGTTAGAGTTTTCACGTCATTTCAAACAAGCAACAGTGACAAGAACAGTTGAAGAAACAGAGTGCTTACTTGTTTATTTAAACGTTGTATACGAAGTGAAAAGCACGGAAGAAACAGAGACACGAACGCAAGAAATGGTGTTACCCATTCAAGCCAAGGATCAACTCTTTGCTATTGTTAGTCGTCCTTATTTTCTGACTAGTCGTCTACCACAAGGCAAGACCGATCAATTAGAGAAAACGAAAGAAACGATCGAATTAAGTGGAAATGAAAAAGAAGAGGTAGAAACATTCTTAGAAATGTTTTTTGAAAAGTATGCTTCCGCTGATAAGCAGGAATTAATGCTACTGATGAAAGAAGCAATTGAATCACCGGAAGGCGTAGAACTTGTGGCTGCTGATACAAGTGAAGTCACTTATTTTGATACACAACAACAAGACGTTTTAGGTGTGCAGCTGTCAGTGACTTTTGCCGATTCATTAACAAATGCAGCCTATACGGAAAACTTTTCACTGTGGCTAACACGGACAGAGAATTCTTATTTTGTGAATACACTGAAACATTATTTTACGGAAAAGGAAGGGAATTAATTTATGAACGTCAGTAATTTGGATAATTTTTTAAAGAATGGTTTTCTGACCATTTTAGCATTTGGTGTCATTATATTGATCTTGAAGCATTGGAAAGGGGCGGAGTGGTTAAAAATTGGCTCTGTGATCTTGATTGCCTTGATTCTAAGTGACTTTGCGAACAATCAAGGAAGAAACACGTTCAATCTGTTGAAGTGGATTCTCAGCTTATTTGGAATCAGTATGTGAGGTCGAAAGATGAAGCATTATGATTATTCAAGAGGATTAAAAGCACCTTATTCATTGCAAGTCATCAAATCACCGAAAGGGAAAGTGGTATGGGTGTTTGCCCAACCGTTAAATATGTCTTATGTGTTGATGTTGATCGTATTGCTTATGATTGGAATGGTTTTATGGTCAAGATTTACGCTACCGACTATTTTTGGCATCGATCTAAACTTACTACTTGTTTTGTATTTTCCTCATAAAATCGCTCGCTGGTACTCCGAAACAGAACCAGACGGTAAATCGGCGAATCACTTTTTAAAAGATTTTTTTAGCTATACCAAAGACTATATCTTAGATAAGCGTCCGATTGTTGCTTTTGAGCGAATCAATGAATTGGAAGAATTCTCATTTAAACGATAGGAAGGAGTTTGACATGCAATTAGAATACCCATTATTGGAACAACGTAGTAAAAATATGGTGCTGACACAAGAAAAAGCTGTGATCGCTTATTATCGCATTCGTTCGGAAACGGTGATGTTGACAGATTTTGAAAAGAAACAAAAAACAAAGAAAAAAGTAGCTCGTGCGTTGAAGCGGTTAAAAGGAAGTGAAGGTTTCGAAATCAACTTATTGCCAGTAAATGCAGATATTCGAGGAAAGATGGGGGCGATGCGTACCTTGATTGATCCAGAAAATTATGCTATTGGCGTAGAGAAATTGAAAAAAACAGCGATGATACTGGAAGAGGAAATGGGAATGGTCTATGAATACGCATGGATACTCGGCGTTCCCCTAATAAAAAAAGATATCGCTATTGATATAAAAGAAAACGTGTCAAGAGCAATCAACCATGTGACAGAAACAGTCATAACAAGTTTAGGATTTTCCATTGATGTGGAAGAAAACTGGGAAAAGGATTACTACGAACAAGAGCAGGAAGTGTATCAAAATCTTTCAGAATTATTGGTAGAACGTTTAACAGAAGATGAGCTGTATTATTATCAAGCCTATCAGTTTTTAAAGAATATTCCTCATGATAAAGAAGAGATATTAGCTAGTCAAAAGCTGGACAATTTAATGTCCACAAAAATTCAACCGCAATTTTTAGGAGGATTGCGGTTTGCTTGTGAGCAGGGAGAAAGTCATGTTTCTTATCTTCCAGTTGGAGATCTCGGTGTCTTTTTAGATGGTAATCATTTGCTCGAAATCGTTCAAAAAATGCCTTTCCCAGTAGAAGTGAAGGTTCAAGTATCATTTGCAGAAAGTAAAGGACAATTAGCACTTTCCGGTCGTTCAGCTCGTGCAAGAACACGTACAAAAAATATTATGCAAGAGGCACACTTAGCAGGATCTAAGCAAAAGCGAAAAATTGTAGAAGGTCAGCTATCTTTAGATGACTTGGATCAGAAAATTGATGATGGCATAGATATTATCGATTGGCGAGCTATCTTGATCGTTTGCGGTCGTTCAAAAAAACAAATGCAGGCAAGAAAGAAGTATTTGATCAATCGTTTTGATGGGTTGGGCATTCCTCTACTAAAAGCGACGTTCGACAATCCTTATTTATTTCAATCTACTTTATTTGGCAATTTTATGCGGATGAAAGAGAAGAAGTGGCAACATACCAGTACAATCGAATCATTTGCAGAATTGAACTTCTTTACTTCCTTAAAAGCTGGAACGAAACTTGGTTATTATTTTGGTCGTGTTGATACAACCTTAGAGGAGAAAGAAGACCGCAAAGCTATTTTGTTAAATTCCAAGAATTTGATTTACATGAATATGTTCTTAGCAAATAAACAGGATGTAATCGGAAAGAAAACCAATAATCCACATTGGGCATTAACCGGTGATACAGGGAGTGGAAAATCAGTCACAGCGAAAAAATTATTTATGGAATGCGCCACACTCAAAGATCGAGTGTTGTATATTGATCCGAAAAAAGAAATGCGGCGACAGTTTATGCGCACGATTAATGATCCGACCTATCAAAAAAATTACCCACTCGATACTAAATTTATCCGTACCTTCAATTTTGTGACATTAGATGTTCGTGAAGAAAAGAATCGTGGGGTTCTCGATCCGATTGTTTTATTTGATGAAACAGAAGCAATTGCAACTGCTAAAGCGATGCTGACAAACATTTATGAAGGCACATGGAACTTAAAACAAAAGACGGAAATCAATGAAACGATCGCAGCAGTCGTCAAAGAACGGAAATCTGGACAGAAAGTAGGTTTTTGGCAAGTGATTGAGCGTTTAGCAGAAAGTCCCATACCGGATGTACAGGATATGGGTCGTTTTTTGATTTCTACAGTTCGAAATTCCATTTTAGAATTGGCTTTTTCACATGGTGAAGTGCCAGGATTGTCTTTTGACAAAAAGGTAACGATTCTAGAAATTGAAGATTTAGATTTACCGACTGATAAGAATGAACAGATGGATGAAAATAAACGATTATCGGTCACGTTAATGTTTGCTCTAGGTACTTTTTGTTCAAAATTTGGTTCACGCAATCCCAAAGAAGAAACGGTCACTTTTTTTGATGAAAGTTGGATTTTTCAGTCGTCTCCAGAAGGAAAAGCTATTTTGAAATCGATGAAACGAATTGGTCGATCGTTCAACAACTTTTTAGTACTGATCACACAATCCGTAAATGATCTGGATGATAAAGACGATGGGACTGGTTTTGGTTCGGTCATCTGTTTTGATGAAGAACTAAATCGTCAAGGTATACTCAACTATTTGAATCTACCAAATAATGAACAAAACATGAAGTGGGTCTCGAATATGGTCCAAGGGCAATGTTTATTGAAAGATATGTTTGGGCAAATCAATCGAGTCGTGGTCCATGTGATTTTTGAAGAATGGTTGGAATTATTCAAAACAGTGGATGATACCGATGCTTCTGTCATGGAAAATCGTTTTGCGGTGTAAAGGAGAGTGGCATGAAGTATTTAATTGATAGTTACAATGCTTATATGGTAGATGGTGGTTTACTAGACAAAGGTTGGCAAGTAGTCAATTGGTTCTTCGTAGGCGTTCCATTTTTTATTCTAAGAATGTGTGCATCCTTCTTTCTCTTTTGCGAAAATATTGTCAATCAATCGGATTTTTTCATTGCGAAACAGACCGAAGTTTTTAATATGTCGGTACGAATACTCAATAATTTTGGCGGTACTGGCTTTGGTGCAGGTAGTTTAATGGGCTTAGCAGTTATCTTTAGTGCCTATTACCTCTTAGCGAACTTCTTCTCCAATCATCAGAATTTTATGAAGGTCTTGCTACATTATTTATTCGTAGCATTCATTTTCTTTGGTTGGTTTGGACAAGTACCGACTGCACAAGGGAACTTCAATACCTCTACATTTCTTATCAAATCCGTTACCGAGGTAACAAAAGTAATCCAATCACAATTTATCGCAGGGGCGAATACTTCTTCTGATTCAAATCAAGGAGGAAATGGTGTCTATCAAAGTCCAATGTTTGATGCGACTGTGCAACAAACATTTAATTTTGTAAATAGTGGTTCATTGGATGGCAAGATGGCAAATGGGGACAAGATAGATGAGAAGAAATTATTAGAATCACCAAATCTATCGGAAGAAGATCGCACGAATTTTATAAAAGAGAGAGACGAGTATCTTAGTTCCCTTGAAAAAGTGAATCCTTATTTTTCTCAAGATGGTGTAAAAACGATGGAAAAAAGCTTTGCCATTTGGGTAGGGATCGCCAATTTATTTATTTTAGCTTTTCCAGTGATTTATATTAATATCATGCTGATGGTCATTCAGATTCTTGTGATCCTACTGATACTAGTGTTTCCAATTTTTGCCTTGGCTTCCTTTTTCCCAAGATGTCAAACCTTGATGTTCAAATTCTTTAAAGCATTGTTTGGTATTTTATTTTTACCAGTCATTTTTGGGGTGTTTATTGCTGTCCTATTTTGGGTCAATCGACTAATCGATCAAGCCTTCTTAGGGATAATCGTACAGATCAATGAAAGTCTTTTAAACGTCTTATCAAATGGCATGGTTCTTTTAGGAACAATGGTCTTAATGATTTTGGTGAAATATATCTTTTTAAAGAATCTTTGGAAGAATCGTTACCGGATCATTAGTTTCTTTTCTGAAGGACAAATTCAGCAACCGGCTTTTGAAAAGCAAGTAAATGAGAAAGTCAAAGAAGGAACAGAAAATATAGTCGAAAAAACAACTGCCGCAGCCCAAGTTGGTATTGGTGGCTATACAGGCAATATGGGAATGGCATTACAAGGTGCTTCAGCACTCATGTCCGGTCAGGACAAAGCAATGAATTTAGGAAATGAACATTTTACCGAACCAAATCCACGTTTTTCTGGATTGAAGCAAGGAATGGAATCATTCTTTCAACCGGAGAATCCAGAAGAAACAGAGGCACCAACGTACGATGATGTTCAATTAGAGGAAGAAATGAGTGAATCATTGGAAGGTGAGTTAGAAAATGGTCCTGCTTCTTTCCAAGAGTTGGAAGAAGAAGCGTTCGATGATTTTGAATTGGAAGATGTCCCAACTGGAATACAGGATGAAGATCCAACAGTTGATCATTCGTTGACTGAATCGGATGAATTGGTTATCGATGAATCACAACTTGGAGATGATCTAATGGAACAAACCATCGAAACAGAATCAGATATAGTTGAACAAGACTTTGAAGCACCTGAACTAGTAACGGAAGTACCAGAAATAGGAGAAGCTGCAACAGAAGTCTCCATTGATAATTTTGATGAATTACAATTTGCTAAAGAAGAGCAAGCCTTTTTTGACCAAAAACATGATCCGGAACTACTAGTAAATGATCCAGTCAATCAAGTGAATCAAGTATCTTTTAATCAACAATGGGAACATACCGGATGGACAGAATCAGAAGAACAATTTTTCTCGATCGATGAAGAAAAACAATCAACACAACATGAGGTAGAAGACTGGTGAAAAAATCAGTCTTCTTTTTTTTAGAATTGAGGTGAAAAATGAAAAAAAAGGCGTATCTAGTTATAGGTAGCTGTTTTGTATTCTTAGTACCTTTCCTTTTATTTTTAGGTGTCTTTTCTTCTAGTCAAAACGGTGATACTTCCACGTTTGATCCAATGACACCACAAGAAGAAGTTGCGTTGGAAGTCGCCAATTTTGTTCAGCAACAAGGAGGAACAAAAGAATTTGCGGCTGCATGGATTGGCAATATGGAACACGAAAGTGGCTTGATTCCATCAAGAATCCAAAGTGATCTCGCTTTTAATCCGATTTGGGCATACAATCCAGCAATTGGTGGATATGCAATAGGATTAGCACAATGGGATTCAGGTAGACGTGTGAATTTATTGAATCGAGCAGAAGAACAGAAACGAAAATGGGAAGAAGTCGCCATTCAAATGGACTTTGCTTGGTACCATGACGGATCAGATAGTACGCTCCTAAAAAATATGTCTTCCGGTACAGATACGGAAAGTTTAGCCGTTAATATTTTAAAGTACTGGGAACGTGCAGGTACAAAAGATGATCCTGTGGAACAGAACAAACGAAAAACTAGTGCAAATAATTGGTATCAACGTTTATTTGAAGGGTCACTAGGAAATGGTTCCGCCAATATTGGTGGTGGCAAAATTGACATTTTGGAAGACGTGATGGGTCAAATGATCAATGGTGGTCAGTGTTACGGCTTAACTGCCTACTATGTACAAAAGCTTGGCGGTCCACAATTGATGGGGTCAGGTTTTATGTATGCAGAATCGATTGGCAGTGATTACGACTGGAAAGCGTACAATTGGGAGGTGATTTTCAATCCAAAATACTCGGAGTTAAAAGCAGGAGATGTAATCAATTGGTATGCAGGACAAGCACTTTCTCCTGGAACATACGGACATACCGGTATTATTGCAAGTATTGAAGGCGATGGAAAATTTACAACGTATGAACAAAATGCCGGACAAGGACAAATTTGTGCTAGATATTCGCGACAATGGGGCAGAGAGTTTACTCGTGTATCAAGTATTATCAGAAAAGAATAAAGGAGGAACTACATGTTTTTGCAAACAGGCTTGAATCGAAGACAAATGAAACAAATTTGCGAGAAATTTGGTTGCAAGAAAAAAGAATTTGCCGTTCGTCGGTTTGAAGATGGCTATCTCGTATCACTGAATAATAAAGAGTACAAGATCAAGTTTTCAGCTGGTCGCTTTTCACAAATCGTTTATGCAAAAGAAATGATTCGTGTACCAACAAATAAAAGAAAGCAGGTCAATCAATGAAACGCTATTATCTAGTTGGGCTAATTCTAGGGATCGTATTATTAACTGGCTGCGGTCAAGAAGAGAGTCAATCAACAACACATACGACAACAAGCAGCGTAAGATCAATGGAACCTGTAGGAGTCAGTACGATCCAATCAACAGAAGAAGCAGAAACCAGTGAAACGACAGAATCAAAAGAAGCGACTAAGACGATAGAATCAGAAGAGAAACACACAGAGAATGACAACATGGAACTCTTACAAAAATACGGAGAAGCCTATGCCAATTTTAAAAGTCTTAACCACCGCAATGAAAATCTCAAAGACTTGATGACAGAAGAATGTATCAAGATGAACGGCATCGATATTGAAACTGGCAATGGTCTTGGCAGTGAAGGAAAAGTAACAGCTATTTATCAAAACGATAAAGAAGAGTACGCTGTTTTATTAGACTGTATTCAAAATGGTTCACCGATCCGGATTTTGTTGTTGGCAAAAGTAGAGGGTGGGAAAGTGGCGGAGATGACTTATAACACGTTGAAGCAGGAGTATTGAAATTAGAATCAATTAGTTTTAGATTATTAGAGAATGAAAGTAGGTAAATTATTAATTCATACATAAAGATAATTTAGATTGCTTTTCTCTGTATACTAAAATAATAAAATATAAACACTTGATTTGTGCTTTTGTTCTTCGTTAAGTTACTTCAAGCAGATTATTAATTACCATATTACTCAGAACTAGGATAAACGTAATTGATCAAATTATAAAACATATTATATATTCTTGGAACTTTTAATAATGTTGGTATAATATGGATAAAGCAATAAAATATAATTCTATAAATGAATTTATTTTAGAAGACATGTGTTCACGTATAGTATGCTTTTTTTTATTAGTTAGACAAAATATCTGAGTTGTTATTTTAAAAACAAAAAAATTCTAGGGAGCGTGAATTGAATGGCCGCCAAATTAAAGAAATTAATAATGGAAAAACAGTGGAATCAGTTTGATACATTTGAAATGGATTTTCATAATAAGGTTACTATAATAACTGGGAAAAATGGTGTAGGAAAAACAAGTTTATTAAGAATGATTTCTCGGACAGTATCGCCAGATCAGCAAAGTGAGTTGTGGTCTGGCTTTGATGATATGGATAATGTACAGATTAAAAATGTTATGAATATATTGAAAACAGTACATCCGTATCTAAACCTAAATGATAAAATCCATATCCCTGATAATTTGTCAAAATCAATAGCTGAACTTTCAAAAGAACAATTAAAAAACAGTACTTCCCTCACAACTATATCTGTAATTGATTTTGATGATGCTCAGGTTAAGATTGATTTACCAATTAATTATAGTTCATCGAAAGAATGGGGATATAATTTTGAGCTTCAAATAAAAGAAAAAGGGAACTCTGATTGGGAAAATTTTTCACCTAAGTATACTTCAGGAAGTGTAAATCATAATTCATACGATCCTGGAATTTCTATTAGTTCACATAAATTCCCATATATATATTCTAAAATTGATTATATAGAAAATGGTATAAAAGAGAAGAATGATTATTTTGCAAAATACCTAGAAATTACAAATTCGCAATTTAACATTTACTCTTGGGCAACTGACTTAAGAAATCCCCACAGTATAGTTAAACAATCGTTAATATCTATGATACTTTACAGTTCTCAAAGTCACTATATGAAAAACACTCCATCATTTAAAAGTGAAGTAGAAAATTTTGTGAAATTATTAAAGATTGTTTTACCAAAGGAACTAGCATTTGAAAATTTGATTTTAGATAATGAAACAGGTGAGCTTATATTAGAAACAGCTCACGGAGATTATCTTATGGATAGTGTATCTGGTGGAGTAGGTGCTGTAATTGATTTGGTTTGGCAAATGTTTATGGCAGTTCCCGAAGGAAAACCATATTTTGTTCTAATTGATGAAATAGAAAATCATTTACACCCTTCTTTGCAAAGAGATATTCTACCTAAATTATGTGAAGCTTTTCCTCAAGTACAATTTGTTATATCAACTCATAGTCCTTTTGTTGTTAGTTCTGTTGAAGATTCTTATATTTATATATTAGATTTTAAAAATACAGGAAAAGTTAAACCTGAAAAAATTGAAGAATACGCTATAAATTTATCTACCTCTATAGATGATACACTATATAATGTATTAGGGATTTCTAGTACACTACCATATTGGGCTGAAAAAAAGTTTTCTAAAATATTAAACAAATATAAAGGTAAAACGTTGAATGACGATGATTATATAGATCTTTTGAAAGAAATGAAAGATTCTAATTTAGAATCTATGACTAATGAATTGATTTACAAAATGAATGGTGGAGATGAGGATAGTGACTAAAATAAAAAAAGGACCTATTCCTATTTCATTACAGGATAAGAGTTCCAATTGGACTCAACAATTATTAGATGAGATTGATAAATATGCTAATGATGCAACTAAAGTTGCAGAAAAATTTTGGAATAAATATAGAAAAGAAGATATAAAAAAAGCTCTAAAAGAAGAATGCTTTGGTAAATGTATGTATTGTGATACTAAAATTGGTGTTTCAGACTATGAGCAAATTGAACATATTTTACCAAAAAAGTTAAACCCTGAATTAACATATCAATGGAGAAATTTAGGTTGGGCTTGTCAAAAATGTAATGGGTTAAAGAAAGAAAATGAAATTATAAATCCATATGAAGAAGACTTTGAATTAAAATTTAAAATCAATATTTCTATGTGGCTGACTCCGAAAAGAAGTGATGACTATAAAACAAAATTTTTTATAGAAGTATTACAGCTGAATAGTCGAGTAGATTTAGTTGCTAAACGGTGTAGTATTTGTAATGGATTTGAAAATAACTTAATGAAGTTAAAAGAACTTATTGATAATGAAGATCCTAACGCTAAATATTTCTATAAAACATTAATATTAGAAATGGAACAGGATAAAGAATATTATATCTTTAAAAAAAATATTCATAATAATTTTTTTAAAATCAATGGCATAAATTTAGATTTATTAAGATAATTAAAAGCCCTATATAAACAAAATTTTTAGATATTGGAGGAATGATGAACAGTTTTTCGGAAAATGAAATCTGGCTCAACAAACAAGGCATACTCAACCGCTTCGAAGGCTTAACCAAAAGCACGTTAAACGTCTGGTTGATGGAAATGCGACAGAGTCCGGAGTTTTATCAGTATGTCATTAATCCAACACAACGGTTGGTTTGGATCAATCTAGAAGGGTTTATAAAATTTTTAAAATGGAAGGCACATGAGCGAGGGTTTTGATTCCTATGCTTATGTGCTTTTTTATTTGGAAAGGAGGATGTTCTGAAGGCTTCAGATTATAAACAGTATTTGCGAAGTGCCTATACAACGATTGATAAGAAAAGTTATTTGCGGACATTTCAGGTCTACTATGATCCGGTCAAAGAGAAAACGAGAAAGAAAAGTGTGAATTGGAAAGCTAAGGGATTTAAGAGTGAGCGACAAGCGTTGCGCTATTTGTATGAAGCGATTGAAAAAGAATTTCAGAAGTATACGGCTTTTTCTAATGGCAAGTACTGTGAGACGTTTGGTGAACTAGTGGTGCTTTGGTTGAAGGCGTGGGAGCCGACGGTTCGTCAAACGACTGCTGATTATCAGAAGCAAATATTGCAGCGGTATCTGATGCCTTTTATCGATGGACAGACTCCTTTAAAACAAGTCACTCCTTTATTAATTGAAGGGGTATGGGCGGATATCTTGTTAGTACAAACGAAAAGAAAGAAGGACTATCTGGAACAAGCGACGTTGGAAAAAATTCGTTCTTTGTTAAAGCAGGTTTTAGCCTATGGCTATCGACATGATCTGATCCAATTTGAGTTAAGGAAAATTGAACTAAAAATTCCTGCTGATCGGAAAAGAAAATCACTACAACGCCGAAAGAAAAAATTTTTAGAGAAAAAAGAAATCCAGTTATTATTAGAAGCAATCAACGAAAAGTATGAGCAGAATCACGAAATCAATAAAATGAACAAATTATACTTAGATGTAGTAGAATTTTTAATCCGCAATGGATTAAGAATTGGGGAATTAGGGGCGTTGACAATTGACAAAGTAGACTTCACGAACTGTAAGTTGCGTATCGATGAAGGACTAGTAGCTGCTGGTCGAACGGTGAAAGAGTATGTGCGGAATCCGCCTAAAACTCTCTCTTCTGTCAGAGAAGTTGATTTGGACCAGCGATCGATCGCAATCATTCAGAATCGAATCCAAGTAAATCAAGCACGCCAAAAAGAAATGAAGCAACGTCGAAAAGGTGAATATAAGAAAACCTACTATAATAAAGAAGGCTATTCATCGATCCGAACAATTTCTGCTTCAAAAAAATTTATTGAGTCAGCTACCATTTTCCAAACACAAAACGGCACACCAGTTGTCTATCACTCGTTAAATGAATTTTTAAACGGTCAAGGCAAGAAACAATCTAGCTCTTCTATCCAAGCTATCATGAAAACCAAAGAACCCTCTTTCCAGAAACATTTAAGCTCCCACACCTTCCGCTATACCCATATCTCTTTACTCGCCGAAGCAGGTATGCCGATCAAAGCAATCATGGAGCGTGTAGGACATGCCAACATGAAAACCACACTGGAAATTTACAACCAAGTCTCCAATACAACTAAAGAAAAACTGATCCAAGAAATCGATTCTTGGATTTTTTAGTGGATTTGTTTGTTAAATACGTATAGTATGCGTATATAAGAGTGGTCGAAAAGCGGTACGACTTTTTGACGTAAGGAGAAAGAAAAACTAATGAAAGAAACAAACAAATCCGCAGAACATAAGGTTTCTGCTTATATCCATATCCCATTTTGTGAACATATCTGTTATTACTGTGACTGTTTTATAATGTAGTAATTTTTAAAAATAATCTATGCGCTTCTTCTGAAGTTTATTTTCTAGTAAATTCTAAGTAATAACCCTTAAATAAAAGAAGGTGTTTTGACGATTTTGATGTTAAAACATCTTTTTTTGAGCGAATTAATAAATAGTTTGATTGCATAATGTATAATATTATTGCTTCATAAACTATTTATACGTAATTTAAGGAGGGGTTATGATGAATTCAAGTTATCACAAAGTATTAACAAAAAAAGTAATTGAACAATCAAAAAGTTCTATGTGGAAGGAAGCAGTCTTAGAATGGGAAATAGAAGATATTATTGAAATTGTAACAGAAGAGGCTTCATGTATATGTGGTAAAGAAAATATTAGATATTTGTATACGATTAAAAATAATAAAAACAGTAATATCCTATTTCCAATAGGTAGTTCTTGTATAAAAAAATTCGATCGGGAAGATTTCAATAGTATTGTATCCACGCAAGAAAAACTATTTAAGCTTCTTCATGCAGTTAGGGATAGTAAATTTATCACTTTAGATAGCGAATACTTTTCTAGAAACTTGCTGGAATATTTATATGAGGAAAATGTTTTCACTCCTAATGAGTTTAATAATTGTGATGGAGAAAATGACTATAATTTTATGCTAAAAATGTTTAATCAGCGGAAAGATCCATCAAATAAGCAACAAAAAAAAATAACAGCCATCATTCTAAATTCCATAAAACCATTTATTGAAGAACGATTGAATAATAAAATTATTTTTGATACATAGTTTATTACAAATACTGATCAATAATTTGAGTGATTTATATAATAATTACAGAAAAATCGGAAAGTAGGTGTAATTATGATAACTAAACTTATTTTGAAAAATTTCAAAAATTTTAGAGATGAAGAACTTACATTTGGTAAACAAAGAAATATTTTTATTGGAGAAAATGGAGTTGGTAAAAGCACATTACTACAAGCAATCAGTCTTACTCTTAGTGGTAGTTTTTCAAGGATAGAAAAAATGGGTATCAACAATCTTTTTAATTCAAGCATCACAAGAGAGTACTGTAATTTACCCGTATTAGATAGAAACATTAATAATTTACCGGTACTATTAATTGAAGTGTTTTTTGATAAAACATGCGATGAAATAAAAAATAATTTCGAACTTTATGGTAAAGTGAACTTTTTTAATAAAGATAATTTTGGAATTCAATTGAAAATAAGTCCAAATACTGAAGACTATTATGGTGAAATACAACAAATACTCAAAATAGAAAATATGATTTTTCCTTTTGAATATTATAACGTCGAGTTTAAAACTTTTTCAGGTAAGCCCTTTAACAGTTACAAAAAATATCACAAATTTGATTTTGATTTTGTGGATACAAGTTTGATAGACACAAATACAGAACTTCAAAAACATATAAATGGTATTTATGAAGAATCTATTAATCCTTCTAACAGAAGTAAAGTAAATAGTAAATTTAGAATGACATCAGAAACGTTTATTCATGAAATGAAAACTCAAGGAATTATTGAAGAAATAGGAGATTACAATATATCGATTAATAATCATACAAGTGATGGATTTAAAGAAAAAATTACAGTAGTTAAAAATGATATAGATATAAAAAATTTTGGACAAGGTGAAAAAGTACTACTAAGTGTAGAAAACTCCTATAAAAAATTAAATGAAAAAACTAAAATTATACTTATTGAAGAACCAGAAAATCATTTAAGTCATATTAATATGCTGAAACTATTAAAAATGATAGAGAAAAATAATAATAATCAATTGTTTATAGCTACGCATTCTGACATGATAGCTTCTAGGTTGGAATTAGATAAATGTTTATTAATTACAAATGAGGGTCATATGAAATTGTCAAAATTAACTCCATCAACTGTTAGTTTTTTTAAAAAAACTACGCATTCAAATCTACTAAGATTTATTCTTAGCAGTAAATGTATACTCGTTGAGGGAAACGCTGAGTACATTTTGCTAAATAAGTTCTATAGTATGGTGACTAATAGTGAACCTTTAATGGATAACGTTGATATTATTTCTGTTGATGGTTTAAGTTTTAAACGATATTTAGAAGTTGCAAAAATTTTAAACAAGAAAACTGCTGTAGTAACTGATAACGATAAAGAATTTGATCAAAAAATTGTGCACAAATATTCAGATTATAATGATACTGCTTGTATTAAAGTATTTGCAGATACTAATATCGATAACTTTACTTTTGAAGTATGTATATACAATGAAAATCAAGAGTGGATTAAAGAGAATAATATTGCTGAAACGTCAGATATATTGCAGTGGATGTTATCAAATAAAGCAGAAGCAGCTTTTAGGATTCTAACTATTTTAGAAGAGAACGAGTCAGATTTTAAAATCCCAAATTATATTAAGGAGAGTATACTTTGGATAAAAAGCTAATTCATGCAGTGGCAGGTAGTGGGAAAACGCGAGAAATAGTTGAGTCATTGTGTACTAATAAGAGAATTGCAATAATAACATATACAATGGCTAATCAAGAAGAATTGAAAACTAGAGTTATAAAAAAGTTCGGATATATGCCTGATAATATTCATATATTTGGTTTATTTCAGTTTCTCTATGATTTTTGTATACGCCCAAGTGGATCATTCCCAAAATTAAAAGGTTTTATACTAGCGAATGAAAATCCAAAATATAATCAGTCTTATCACAATTTCAAATATTTTTATAGTAACATGATGTCAAAGTATATTTTAGATAATAAAAATGAAGTAAACTACTTAAATCGAATAAATCTTTTTTTTGACTGTATTTATATTGATGAAGTTCAAGACATTACCAGCTATGATTTTGATTGGATTTTGAGTCTTGCAGAAGTAGATGTAGATTTACTATATTTTGGAGATTTTTACCAAAAAACTTTTTCTTCTTCAAATAACGGTAATAAAGGAAAATCAATTCATTCTAATTTTAATAATTGGAAAAAATATTTTATAGAAAATGGATTTAAATTCGATATAAACTCCTTAAATAGTTCTTACCGTTGTAGTAAAAGTGTATGCGACTTTATTAAGCAAGTCGGAATCGATATTGAATCTAACAAAATACAAAATTATGAAGTAAGAGAAGTAATTGATGAGCAAGAGATTAACTTAATAATGAAAAACGATTCGATAAAAAAACTTTTTTACCAAAAACACTATAATTATAACTGTAATTCGCAAAATTGGGGAAATAGCAAAGGCCTAGAGTTTAACTGTGTTTGTGTAGTTCTAAATAAAGCTACATATGAGAAGTTTAAAACTAAATCACTCAGCAAATTAGCTACATCTACTAAATGTAAATTTTATGTGGCTTGCACAAGGACTAAAGGAGACCTTTACTTTGTCGAAGAAAAAAAGTTAGCTAAATTTAAAAAATCCGATAGCAAATAATTTTGTTGTTGATTCACACTTTAATGTTATAAAAACTTAATGTTTGAAAATAAAAAGTTTAATAATATCTATTAGAGTGAAGAATAACATAGGTTTAGTACTTAGTATATCTAAACTAATATATTATCAAAGCTTTTACAATGGAAATTGGTTAATACGACTTCAAGATAGAAAATAGATATTTTAAGAAATCTATTATAAAATATGTAAATCAATGACAGGGGTATAAATAATTAAGAAGCTTGTAAGCTCTATTATGGGTATAATTATTAGTGAATTCTAAGTATTGAATAATCCTTACTCTCAATTTTGATTTGCTTATGCTAAAATAATTAGCTATATCATCAAAATTACGAAATTCATTAAGAGCGTATCTTAAAGCTCGATCATTAGCCATCAAAATACTTGCTCCAATATCTGCTGCAACTTCTTTATCAAAATCTTCTGGCAAGTAATCTTTTTGTAAAATAAAATCAGAAAATGCATGAGATTCACTAAGATAGGAATAATCCCTATAATAGTGAATAATCTCATGCATTTTTGTGAAGTTCTTATAATCATCTGATAAATTTTGATTTGTCGTGATAATAAATTCGTCTTGAACTTTGCTAATTGATCCGAGCAATAATTTATTTAAATTACTTTTGAATTTATAGTCAATGAATTCAATATTTTCAACCTCAGTCATATATTGCTCGATGTCGGAGCATCTAATGTATTCGACTTTCTTTGATAGATGTTTTGCTGCTTTGTTTGCAATGTCATTAGCAAGATCTGATACTTCGTAATAAAGACCATCGCAAATACAGTCCAAAACAAAGGCTCTCCAAAATCATTTCTTATTTTTCTTGGCTTTAGCTCGTTGAATTAAAAACTCCATGTATTCATTTATTTCTTCTTCAAGTTCTTGAATATCCTCAACTTCCATGTCGGCAGTATTGAGCTTGAAGTGAGAAAGAATGTTATTACCAACACTTTCGTCACTATCAGTAGGCGCACTAGGATCAGAAGTTCGATTTAGTAGGTAGTCAGCAGAAACGTTAAAGAAATCTGCTACCATAGCAAGCTCGTTTTCACGTATAGGGCGAGATCCTAGTTCTATTTTTTTGTAAACACTAATATTAATGTTTAAAGCATCAGCTACTTCTTTTTGAGTAAATCCTCTATTTTCTCTTAACTTCTTTATTTTCTCGTATGTTTCCATTTCAGAACTCCCAGATCTATTTTAATATAGTTTATCATATGAACTTTTGAATAAATAAAAAAGTTCTATTTTACTCTTGACGGTTCTATATAGAGATGTTATAGTTCTGATATAGAACTCAAGGTTCTTTAATTCTATAAACAAAAAAGCGTTCACGAGAAGAAAATAAATTTCTGTTCCGCAAACACTTAAGATAAATCCTAGACAAATTTATTTTAAGCGATTTGAAGGAATAATACAAGAAAGATATTTTCCTTTACGGTTATAAGTCTTGTTGAGGTGGTGTGTACCAGCCGTTGAATGGCGCACAAGGTGGCAATGGAATCTTTAAGTAGAGCCATGTTAATGATCAATTGAAATAGAAGGTTTCTAGCTTTTATCAAGGTCTAGGTTTTCCGTTTTGACTACATGTTGTGGTAGGGCATTGAAAACATTGGAGTGATTTCCGCTTGATAAATGAAGGGTGTCTATTTTTAAACGATCAGATGACTTCTTATAACAATGTCGTGAGACAGGTTAGGAGTGATTGCTGAAACATATCGAATGAAAAGATATGTAGAGGCTTAGCAAAAGGAGGAGTGTTGTACACCGTATGTCGTAGGTCTATCTAACGTGCCGTGACACGAGAAATCGTGAGCCGTTGAAGGATGATTCTATGAAACGAA
>NZ_JBIORU010000001.1:3022500-3044816 GCF_051714405.1 Enterococcus sp. AZ140 | reverse complement strand
ACAAGGCCTCCTCCTTCATTAAAAGTAAATAGCTAGTACTAATTTAGCATTTTTTACAAAAGTTTTCCACAGAAAGAAAAGAAAAAAATTTTTTATAACAATTATCCACATTATCCAGAAGAAAAAAAAAGAAGAAAAACACAGGGAGGAAAAAAAGATATCCACAAGAGTAATCAACAGGTGGATAAGTGGTGTAAAACTAGAGATTTACCCAGTGGGTTGTGGATAAAAAAAGTAATAATGACAGTACTTACAGAAATCAATGCACAGGAAATTATGGAATTGTGGATTACTTATTTTCAGCTGTTTATTCTGTGTAAAAACTAAGGGTAAATTACTGTGGAAAACTTCTGTGTATAACTTTATCCACATTGAAAACACAGCGCGAAAAATACCGTTGTGGATAAAATGAGAGAAGTATTTTCGAATAAAAGCTTTTTTTTATATTGACAAATCACCTAAGTACTCGTTATACTATCAAAGTATGTCTGTGTTTAATTCATGTACATGTAGATAAGAATTTCTGGAGGTGGAACAAGATGAAAAGAACATACCAACCAAATAAACGTAAACGTCAAAAAGTTCACGGATTCCGTAAACGTATGAGTACTAAAAATGGACGTCGTGTTTTAGCTAGCCGTCGTCGTAAAGGAAGAAAAGTTCTTTCAGCTTAGACCACTGGGGTTACAGTGGTTTTTTTTATGCCCTTTTTTAGAGGAAAAGGTGAAAGACTTATAGGAAATATGGTATGATTGGGAGCGTAAGTGAGAGATAGAAAAGGAAAGAAAACGAATGAAAAAAGCGTATCGAGTGAAAAAAGAACGAGAGTTCCAAGCGGTGTTTCAAACCGGCGCTTCCTTTGCTAACCGTAAGTTTGTCGTGTACCGTTTAGAAAAGAAGGAACAACCGCATTTTCGTGTTGGCTTATCTGTAGGTAAGAAAGTCGGAAACGCTGTATGTCGCAATGAAGTAAAACGAAAGATCCGTGCAGCGATCTATTCATTGAAAGAAGAGATTGAGCCGGAATTAGATTTTATTGTGATTGCTAGACCAAGCATTAAAGGATTGACTTACGATGAGATTCGCTCCAACTTAGTCCACGTCTTAAAGCTTGCAAAAATAATCGACAGAGAGGAAAAGAGTAAGTGAAGAAATACAAACGTTTACTTTTGATGGCCGGGCTTGTCGGTCTGATCATCGTCTTATCCGGTTGTGGAACTGGAGAAGTCAGCGCACAAAGTACAGGAATTTGGGATCGCTACATTGTTTATTATTTTGCAGAAGCGATTAAAGCATTGTCATTTGGAAATGTTGGGATCGGGATCATTTTATTCACGATCATCATTCGCGTAATTTTATTACCATTAATGCATTTCCAAACAAAAAGTATGCGTAAGACCCAAGAACTTCAACCAAAACTAAAAGCGATCCAACAAGAATATAGTTCAAAAGATCCTGAAACACAAAGTAAGTTAAGAGAAGCACAACAACGGTTATATGCTGAAAATGGTGTAAACCCATATGCAGGTTGTTTACCTTTATTAGTACAAATGCCAATCTTAATGGCTTTATGGCAATCAATTTCTCGTGTTCCTGCGTTGAGTCAAGGTCACTTCTTGTGGTTGAACTTAGGGAACGCTGACCCAACCTTTATTTTACCAGTGTTGGCTGCCATCTTTACATTTGCAAGTACGTATTTATCAAGCATGAGCCAAGTGGAATCGAATGCTTCATTGAAAGTCATGAATTTTGCGATGCCAGTGATGATCTTAGTTATGGGGGTCAATTTAGCCAGTGGACTTTCACTATACTGGGTAGTATCAAATGCTTTCCAAGTGTTCCAAACACTATTGATCAACAATCCATTTAAAATCAAACGTGAGCGTGAAGAAGAAGCACAACGCATCCGTGAAAAAGAACGTGCTTTGCGTAAGGCACAAAGTCCTAAGAAAAAACGTAAAAAATAAGGGAGGGAATGCAAATGCCGATTTATGAAGCTGCAACCGTAGATGAAGCTGTTGAAATTGGATTGAATGAGTTAGGACTAGCAAAAGAGCAAGTCGCTATTGAGATACTTGATGAAGGAAAAAAAGGATTTCTCGGAATGGGAAAAAGAAATGCCAAACTTTCAATCGAACCGAATATCAGCGAAGTTGTCTCTGAAACGATCGAAGAAACCGTAGAAGAAGTGTTGGAAGAAACATCTGTTCAAACAGAAGATACGGGTGAAATCGAACCTGAGGACTTGATTGAAGAAAAAAGTGAATTAGGTGACGAAGCAGCTTTATCGGAATTAGCAACCTATCTCACTGAGATCTCCCAGCAACTAAATGCACCAGCTGTAGTAAAAATGACACGAGAAGCGAATTTGATCGTCTTCCATTTAGAAACGGATAAACAAGGTCTGTTGATCGGCAAACATGGAAAAACGTTAAATGCTTTGCAATATTTGGCGCAAGTGTTCATTCATCGAGTAGCCGGTAATAAACTCTCTGTCGTGGTAAACGTGGGCAACTATCGTGAAAAACGACAAGAGATCATCCAACGTTTAGCTGAACGCACCGCAGAAAAAGTCTTGCGTACGGGACATCCTGTATTTTTAGAACCGATGCCTGCGTTTGAACGCAAACAAATCCACGCGGCGTTAAGTAAACATGAGGGGGTACAAACCCACTCAGAAGGTGATGAACCATATCGTTACTTAGTTGTCGAACCAGCCAAATAGCGATTACGAAGAGAAGAATCAAAATCTTGCGATCAGATTGACAAACTTTTCCAAACAAAGTATATTTTATTAGAAATCATTCTTATCGGAGTATACGATGGTAGTCTTTACTTTGGTAGAAAAAACGTGCAGAGCGAAAGCTCTGCACGTTTTTTTGTGATCAGCCAATCGTTGTCTGGACAAATTGGATCACGGTACCGTAAGCAAAAAGTTCGATGATCTGTTTGCCATCTCGGGGTTTTTGTTGATATTCAAAGTGACAATTGATGACTGCATTTGCGCCATAATCTAACACTTTCTTTTTTAATTTTTGTTTTGTTGTCAAGAACATGTCATCACTATTGAATGTAGGGTCGAATAAGTCTCCTTCAATACATTCTGCGACAAATACGATATCTCTGACGATATATTTTTGATTGATATTCCCTGTCGATAACACCACTTCATTGATTCGTGGATCATCTACTCCGTCTACTGCACTAGGCTTAAATTGGGCCATAATTTTTGCTCCTTTCGGTAAAGAAAAAGTATGTAGATACCGTTACCATTTAAGTGTAACGTTTTTTGGAACAAAGATAAAGATATAAGAGTAGATTTACTTCTATAGAGAGTGATCTAATGATAGTTTCAATCAAAAGAATCCTGTGCAGAAAAAGTTTAAGATTGATTAGTGACTCTCATAAAAATAAACAAAAAAGCTTGATTACTAGAATTAGATATGATAGTCTATGACCAGAATTTAAACAGAACAAGCAGTCAAAGTGCGAAGTTCACCATTTATTGCAAAGGGTGAAGTGGGCACTTTTTTTGTGCGTAAAATGAAAAAGGAAGTGAAAAAATGGCTGAAATAACCTTAGAATTTGATACGATTGCAGCAATCTCTACGCCACCCGGAGAAGGGGCGATAAGTATTGTGCGTTTAAGCGGTGATCAAGCGCTGACCATTGCCAATAAAGTCTATCAAAGTGGCAATAAACAGTTGTTGGATGTTCCTAGTCATACGATTCATTATGGGCATATCGTCGATCCCAAAAGTGAACAATTAGTCGATGAAGTCATGGTATCCGTCATGCGCGCACCACGAACATTTACCCGAGAAGATGTTGTAGAAATCAATTGTCATGGGGGCATCGTTGTCGTCAATCAAATTTTACAGCTTCTATTAAGAGAAGGCGCACGTTTAGCAGAGCCAGGAGAATTTACAAAGCGTGCCTTTTTAAATGGACGAGTTGATTTATCCCAAGCTGAAGCAGTCATGGACCTGATCCGTGCCAAAACAGACAAGGCGATGGGTGTCGCGTTGAACCAATTAGATGGGAATCTGTCTGCATTGATCCGTTCCCTTCGACAAGAAATTTTAGAGACATTAGCACAAGTCGAAGTGAATATCGATTACCCTGAATATGATGATGTCGAAGAATTGACGACAAAACTTCTATTAGAAAAAGCGCAGATGATCCAACAACGTATCGAAGTTCTTTTAGCAACATCACAACAAGGCAAGGTCTTACGAGAAGGATTAAGTACGGCCATCATCGGTCGTCCAAACGTTGGCAAGTCAAGCTTACTGAACCATTTATTACGAGAAGAAAAAGCCATCGTGACAGATATTGCGGGAACGACAAGAGATGTGATTGAAGAATACGTCAATGTTCGTGGCGTACCGTTGAAACTGATCGACACAGCAGGTATTCGGGAGACAGAAGATATCGTGGAACAAATCGGTGTTGCTCGTAGTCGTAAAGCTTTGGCAGAATCTGAATTGATCTTACTTGTCTTGAATCAAAGCGAGCCGTTGACAATTGAAGATGAACAGTTGTTGGAAGCAACAAAAGGATTGAAGCGGATCATTCTATTGAATAAAACTGATTTACCGAAACAATTAGAGGAAGACAAGCTTTTATCATTGATCGAGGATGAACCAGTATTCGCTGTTTCGGTTGCCAATAATGAAGGGTTAGACCGATTAGAAATGGCCATCTCTGAGTTGTTCTTTGGCGGGCAAACTGGCGAAAGAGATGCAACTTATGTATCCAATACCCGTCATATTGCCTTGCTCGAAAAAGCGGCCATCTCTTTACAAGAAGTGATCGCAGGAATCGATGCGGGCATGCCTGTTGACCTCGTTCAAATGGATATGACTCGCTGTTGGGATTACCTTGGTGAAGTCGTAGGAGATAGTGTCCAAGATGAATTGATCACACAATTGTTTAGTCAATTTTGTCTTGGAAAATAAAGGAGGAACAGTTCTTGAATCATTATCAAGCAGAAGAATATGATGTGATCGTTGTCGGCGCAGGACATGCTGGTTCAGAAGCCGCTTTGGCTGCTGCACGTATGGGATCAAAAACGTTACTATTAACGATCAATTTAGATATGGTGGCATTTATGCCATGTAACCCTTCCGTCGGCGGTCCAGCCAAAGGCGTTGTCGTTCGCGAGATTGATGCACTAGGCGGCGAAATGGGTAAAAATATTGATAAGACATACATTCAAATGAGAATGTTGAACACTGGGAAAGGACCTGCTGTCCGAGCATTACGAGCACAAGCAGACAAGCATGCCTATGCCAATGAAATGAAACATACAATTGAAAAAGAAGACAATTTGACGTTAAGACAAGGAATCGTCGAAGAATTGATCGTTGAAGATGGGGTTTGTCGTGGTGTAGTCACTTCAACCGGTGCAAGCTATCGTTCAAAAGCAGTCGTTATCACTGCGGGTACCGCATTACGTGGTGAGATTATTATCGGTGAATTAAAATATTCGTCTGGTCCGAATAACTCACAACCATCAATTGGTTTAGCCAATCATTTAAAAGAATTAGGTTTTGCCATTGATCGTTTTAAAACCGGAACGCCTCCACGTGTGAAATCAAGTACGATCGATTACTCTGTCACAGAAGAACAACCGGGGGACAAGGAGCCAAATCATTTTAGCTTTGCCACGCCGGACAGTGCCTATAACTTAGAACAAGAACCTTGTTGGTTGACTTATACAGGTGAAACGACCCATCAAATCATTCGTGACAATCTACACCGCGCACCAATGTTTACAGGAATCGTTGAAGGCGTCGGCGCACGTTACTGTCCTTCAATTGAAGACAAAATCGTCCGTTTTGCAGACAAACCACGTCATCAACTCTTTTTAGAACCAGAAGGATTGAATACAGAAGAAGTGTATGTTCAAGGGCTTTCAACTTCACTTCCAGAAGACGTCCAAGTGGATATGTTGCATTCGATTGCTGGATTAGAAAAAGCAGAGATGATGCGTACGGGCTATGCCATTGAGTACGATGTGGTCGAACCACACCAGTTGCGTCCAACATTAGAAACGAAAGTCGTAGAAAATCTTTATACGGCCGGTCAAACCAATGGGACAAGTGGATATGAAGAAGCAGCGGGACAAGGGCTGATTGCAGGAATCAATGCAGCATTGAAAGTTCAAGGAAAAGAGCCATTAGTCATCAAACGTAGTGACGGCTATATCGGTGTCATGATCGATGATTTAGTCACGAAAGGAACGAATGAACCTTATCGCTTACTGACGTCCCGAGCAGAATATCGTTTACTTCTTCGTCATGATAATGCTGATCTGCGCCTAACAGAAATGGGTCACCAGATCGGTTTAGTAAAAGAAGATCAATATGCTGCTTACTTGAAAAAGAAAGCAGCAGTTGAACAAGAAATCAAACGTTTGATGAACGTTCGTATCAAACCGACAGCAGAAGTCCAAGCCTTTTTAGCAGAATTAAATGCTGCACCATTAAAAGATGGTGTACTAGCAAGTGATTTCTTGCGCCGTCCAGAAATCAGTTATGCCGATCTGTTACGATTTATTCCAGAAAATCCAGAATTAACACGTAAAGAAATCGAGCAAGTTGAAATTCAACTAAAATACGAAGGATACATCAAAAAAGCATTAGAAAAAGTAGAAAAACTAAAACGGATGGAAGCCAAACGCATCCCAGAAAACATTGACTACGCTGCGATCAACGGATTAGCAACGGAAGCAAAACAAAAGCTTCAAAAAATCCGTCCAGAAACCATCGCACAAGCAAGCCGCATCAGCGGTGTCAATCCAGCGGACCTAAGCATCTTGATGGTCTATATTGAACAAGGGAAGATTGCGAAAGTGGAAACATCTGCTTAAATAAAGCACTAAACAAAGAAAGAGCTGACGAATGATTGATTCGTCGGCTCTTTTTTTATTAGAAAGAACATAGAGTAAATTACTTATGTAAAAAAGAAGAAACCTGGATATTCCATTGACTGATCAGCCATCTATGTATACATGCGCCTAAAAGAAACCCACAAGTATTTACAACAACATCGCCCAAATCAAAGATCCCTAGGTAAAAGAAATATTGAATCCATTCAACTCCTAAGACAGATAAAATGACCAAGCAACTACTCTTCCAACTCAATGGTAAAATCCAGCCTAGCGGAAGAAACATCAAAAAATTAAACAGCACAATCATTGGATCACCGGAAATCAAATCCTTCACCCACGAAAAAAGCTGAAGTTCCATTCCTCGTATCCCAATGTTTTTCAAGAAAAGTAAATAAATGAGAAAAGAGAGATAGAGAAAAGAAAAAAAGATTAGCCATTCCCGATAGATTTTTCTAGTAAAAACACACTGTAAAGTGACATAAAGGGACAGTGCAATAATTATCACTAAGAAGAAAGGAACCCAAAAATCGACAGGGCCAGATGGTGGGAAAAGTGTAATAGAATAATAGTAGAGATAACGCATGAAAAACCATCGAGAAAAAAGTAAGCAAGATAGTAGCATTAAAAATCTTAAAAATAACAATTTTATTTTTGCTTCGATCTAAAAAACCTCCTTATTTTTGTTATAATCAATTGAGATGAGCTTTATAGACGAACATACGTCACAATAATTATCTTTCTCTCTATAAGTATACATAAAATAACTAAATGTTAAAATAAGATCGCAGAATAAAATGAAGTATACGTATCTTATTGTGAAGCATCGACAAAAATAGTAGCTAACTGAAAGGAGGATATATGAAGAAACGATATTGGCTAGGTGTGTTAGTAATAATTATCTTAGGAGGAATCGGAGGAAAAATGTATATGCATAAGAGACAAGAAGATCGCCAAGAATTGCTGGAAATACAGAAAGATCTGGCAAATTATGTGTATAACAATTATCGGCTCTATATAAACAATCGAGAAAAAGAAGAAGAAATCTTCAGGAAATATGACCATGGACAAGGAGAAATGACAACAGAAGAATATTTGAAAGCATTGTTGGAGGTCAGAGAATATGCGGAGATAACTAAAATTGAATTTACTGGATATTCAGTGAGTCCGATGAATTTTTTGACCATTTATTTCACTGTAAATGGAGTATATGAGGAGGAAGTAAGTTTAAGTACTATTTCCGCAGAAACAAATAAACCTATATACATGATTTCTGATAGCACTGGAACTGGTCCTTATTATATTACAAAAAGAAAAGAAAAAATTAATTCGATTATGGCAGATGAACAAATTATCTATTACGAAGGAGGGATAGATTGATGGATCAAAATAGGTGGCTATCTGATTCTGTGTATAAAGTTGAAGATGGATTGATAAAAGTAAATCATCTAGTAAAAGAAATCCCTTATATAGTCATAAAAACAGTAGATACAAATAAAGACAAAATCGGTAATGAATCTAAGCCAAAGAAAAATAGTATGCAAGCAATGGTAGTTGCTAAAATAAAAGAGGAATATCTTGGGTACAATGAAGAGCAATTAAAAAAAGTCCCTGGCTTCCCCGACTCCGTCATCACCAAAAACCTGACGATTGCCTATGCTGGCACGACTTCGCTCAAAGATTGGCACACAAACCTTGAGGAAATTGGTCGAAGTAATAAACATCCAGATGGCGCATTTTTCTCCGCTTTAAACTATGCCCGTGAAATTGAAAAGCAGTATCCCAAATCAGCTGGCTATACGATCTCAACGACTGGGCACTCGTTAGGTGGAGCTAAAGCACTTTTTGTCGCAGGGCTCAATGGTTATGACAGTGTGACGTACGGCGCGGCAGGACCAGGGCTTGCACAAGCATTATTTGATAATCATCCCGGTACCCTGATCAATATCTACGACACTTCGGATGTCGTCACGAGTGGGCTTTTCACTGGTGGGAAAGGGATGCTTCCAATCAATAGTTTTGGAATCGATAATTCGGGCTGGGAAACATTTGGCCATTCGCTGGATCAATTCAGAACGGATGAAGAGGGAAATTATATCGATAAGCATGGCCAGATCATCGTATACGTTGATGGCAATGGGGGGATATTTTTAGCCCCAACTTTGTGGCAACAAACACTTTTTGAAAACGAAGCAACGATCAAACTACTAGCAGTCAGTGGCGAACATACGCTAGATGAAATCAAGCGTTTGAAAGAAGAAAATGAGTGGCTCAAGGTTCAAATCAAAGAATTCTTGACCTTAAAAGAGTTACAGCAGAAGCTGACTGCAAGTGGTGGCGGACTTTCTCGGTCAGAAAAAATTTATTTAGAGGATAGCCAAGCATTGGCTGTCGTACGGACCGCAGCAAGTAAATTTGATGAGGCGATGGGCAATGTTCGCGTGATTTACCAAAACGGGATCACGGAGTTGGAAGAGTTATGGAATGACTGGTTGAGAAGAATACGCAATTATACGCCGCATTTAACTTATAACGAGGTAATTGAAACATTAGCCGAAGTGGATTGTACAAAATGGGAGATTGTCGATGAACCAACACAGGAATTTAGAGATAAGATTCGCCAAATTGATCAGATGTCAGAACAGTTTCAAACACTCGCCGATGAAATTACCCAAAAGATTAATGAAATGGTGGCTCAGGACAAAGAATTAGCGAATCAATTGTTCTAACACTTGCTACAAAAGTGAACGATCGATAAAGGCCCTATTGAGAAGTGACTGTTGTCTAACTAAATAATAGAAAATAAAGGAGTGTGAGCAACGGGCAGAACACTCTTTTTGTGTTGTCCGAGGGCTGATTATTTTTTTATTTTAGAAGTAGAATTTACCTACTTCCGAATTTGGCATAACCTCCTTTAAATTTATATATAGAAAGATTGCAACTCAGCTCATTTTGCGTTAAAGTAGGAAGAGATTCTGTGAAACAATTAGCTGTTTCACAATGAAAGGACAAATTATGACACCAGAAGAATTTCGCCAAGTCTTGGCAGAAAAAGACATTCATTTATCAGATAAGCAAATGGCGCAGTTTGACCGTTATTTTCATTTATTAGTCGAGTGGAATGAAAAAATGAATTTGACGGCGATCACTGATCGAGAAGAGGTTTACTTAAAACACTTTTATGATTCATTGACATTGGCATTTGATGTTGATTTTTCAACTGGCCTGACTTTATGTGACGTCGGCTCAGGAGCTGGGTTCCCAAGTATTCCTTTAAAAATTGCTTTTCCTGAGTTACAAATAACGATTGTTGATTCCTTGAATAAGCGAATCACTTTTTTAACTGAGTTAACGAATCAATTAGAAATCGATGCATCTCTTTATCATGATCGTGCAGAAACATTTGGGCAAAATCCGCAATTCCGTGCATCATTTGATTTTGTGACTGCTCGTGCAGTGGCACGTTTGAATGTATTGACGGAACTGTGTTTACCATTAGTGAAACAAGAGGGCTATTTCTATGCACTGAAAGCTGCGAAAAGCGAAGAAGAATTGGCAGAAGCGAAACCAGCGATTGCGCAATTAGGTGGTAAATTTATCGGAGAGCAAGCAATTGAACTACCTAAAATCTCGGACAAACGCCACATTCTGATTATACAGAAGAAGAAACCAACACCGAAGAAGTATCCAAGAAAACCTGGGTTGCCGAATAAGCAACCAATCAAGTAGGAGGAGAAGAGATGGCACAAATTATATCCGTTGCAAATCAAAAAGGCGGCGTTGGTAAAACAACGACAACTGTAAATCTAGGTGCTTGTTTAGCCAGTTTAGGTAAACAAGTGTTGCTAGTAGATATGGATGCACAAGGAAATGCCACTAGCGGAGTAGGCATTCGTAAACCTGATGTGACACAAGATATTTATGATGTATTAGTCAATGAGTTACCAATTGCTGAAGCGACAATTGCTACTGAACATGAAAACTTGAGTATTGTGCCTGCCACTCTTCAATTAGCGGGAGCGGAAATTGAATTGACCTCAATGATGGCAAGAGAATCACGTTTAAAAAGTTCACTGGCTGAAGTCAACGATCAGTATGACTACATTTTAATTGATTGTCCGCCATCTTTAGGTCATCTAACCATCAACTCATTTACTGCAAGTGATTCGATTTTGATCCCTGTGCAGTGTGAATACTATGCGTTAGAAGGGTTAAGTCAACTGCTGAATACTGTTCGCTTGGTACAAAAACACTTCAACCCTGAATTGGAAATCGAAGGCGTGTTATTGACGATGTATGACGCTCGAACGAATCTAGGGAATGAAGTGGTGGAAGAAGTACGGAAGTATTTCCGTGAAAAAGTGTATGACACAGTGATTCCTCGAAACATTCGTTTGTCAGAGGCACCAAGTCATGGAAAACCTATCATTGATTATGATCCGCGTTCCAGAGGCGCTGAAGTGTATCAAGCATTAGCAAAGGAAGTGGTCGATCGTGAAGAAAAGTAAAGGACTAGGTCGGGGAATCGACGCGCTGTTTCAAGATTTGGAAAATTTAGAAACAGTCAACGTGAAAGATGAAACTGTTATTCAGTTGCCACTAAACGAATTGCGTCCTAATCCGTATCAACCACGTAAAACATTTGAAGAAGTATCATTGCAAGAATTAGCGAACTCGATCGAGTACTCCGGCGTCTTTCAACCGATCATTGTTCGTCGTTCGTCGGTGAAAGGTTATGAGATCATCGCAGGTGAACGTCGTTTCCGGGCGTCTAAGTTAGCTGGCAAAGAAACGATTCCTGCAATTGTCAGAGATTTCGACGAAGAAGCGATGATGCAAGTTGCAGTTTTAGAAAACTTACAACGTGAAGACTTGAATCCTTTAGAAGAAGCAGAAGCTTACGAGATGTTGATGAAGAACTTAAAGTTGACACAAGCTGAAGTCGCAAGTCGTTTAGGGAAAAGTCGTCCTTATATCGCAAACTATTTGCGTTTATTGACATTGCCTGATTTAGTGAAAGAAATGGTCCAAGATCAACGATTATCTATGGGACAAGCTCGTACGTTACTTGGATTAAAAAATAAACAATTGATATTAAAATTAGCCAATCGTGTCGTCACAGAAAATCTAACGGTTCGACAATTAGAGCAGATTGTTTCCGAGCTGAATCAAAATGATGGGCAAGAAAAGAAAAAAATCCCACGTTTAGCAAAGGAAAAACCGTATTATATCCGTGAGAGTGAAGATCGCTTGATGGATAAATTTGGAACAAGTGTCGCCATCCAAGAAAAGAATGGGAAAGGTAAAATCGAAATCGAATATCTTTCACAAAATGATTTAACTAGAATTCTTGATATTCTAAATATTCAATTTGATGAAGAATAAACAGAGGGAGGCTATGTTATGTACGACTTACATGATATCGTAGAAATGAAAAAACCTCATGCTTGTCAAACGAACCGTTGGGAGATCATCCGAATGGGCGCTGATATCAAAATCAAATGTATGAATTGCGGTCATATCGTGATGATGACCCGTCGAGAATTTGAGAAAAAAATGAAAAAAGTACTTGAAAAAAATGTAGAGAAAGAGTGAATGAATTTATGGCATTAACTGCTGGAATTGTGGGTTTACCCAACGTAGGAAAATCAACTTTGTTCAATGCAATTACAAAGGCGGGAGCAGAGGCTGCCAACTATCCTTTTGCGACTATTGATCCAAATATTGGAATGGTTGAAGTACCTGATTGGCGTTTACAACGTTTAACAGAATTAGTAAAACCAAAGAAAACTGTACCAACAACCTTTGAATTTACAGATATTGCTGGAATCGTTAAGGGGGCAAGTAAAGGTGAAGGATTAGGAAACCAATTTTTAAGTCATATTCGACAAGTAGATGCAATCTGTCATGTCGTTCGTTGTTTTGACGATGACAACATCACACACGTAGAAGGACGTGTCGATCCTTTAGCAGATATCGATACGATCAATCTAGAGCTTGTCTTAGCAGATTTAGAGTCAGTGACGAAGCGCTATACACGTGTGGCAAAAATTGCAAAAACAAAAGATAAAGATGCAGTCGCTGAATTAGCGGTGTTAGAGAAAATCAAACCAGTATTAGAAGATGGACGTTCAGCACGTTCGATCGAATTTACAGAAGAAGAACAAAAAATCGTTAAATCTTTATTCTTGTTAACAACAAAACCGATCTTGTATGTGGCGAATGTGGCAGAAGATGAAGTAGCAAATGCAGATGCGAATGAATATGTTCAAGCAGTCCGCAATTTTGCTGCAGAAGAAAACGCAGAAGTGATTGTCGTTAGCGCCAGAGCAGAAGAAGAAATTGCTGAGCTGGATGACGAAGATAAAGCAGAGTTTCTTGAAGCATTAGGCATTGAAGAGTCAGGGTTGGATCAATTGATTCGTGCGGCGTATGACCTATTAGGATTAGCAACATACTTTACAGCAGGTGAACAAGAAGTTCGTGCGTGGACGTTCAAAAAAGGAATCAAAGCGCCACAAGCTGCAGGAATCATCCATACCGATTTTGAACGTGGCTTTATCCGTGCAGAAACAGTCTCATTTGAAGATTTAGACCAATACGGAACGATGCACGCAGCGAAAGAAGCCGGACGTGTACGATTAGAAGGGAAAGACTATGTCGTTCAAGATGGCGACGTTATGTTATTCCGTTTTAATGTATAAAAAGGCTATCATACGGTGTATGTGATATGTTAAAATGTCTTTTGTGACAACCGTCAGCGTCTAAGGAGGACTGTAAAATAATGGAAGCAGAACAGTTACGCGAAATCGTAAAAGAAAATGCGCAGTTAGAAGAACAACTAACAAAACGTAATCAACAATATATTTTTGACTTAAAGAAGTCGCTAGAAGCAGCGAATTTATCAGAAGAAGAAAAAGTAACGGCTTTGCATGAGATGTTACCCGTTTTAGTATCCGAACAAAAAGGTGGGAAAACAGCCCGCCAATTATTTGGAACGGTATCTGAAAGAACAGAAGCAATCATCAATAAACCGGTTGAAGTGAAAACTTCTTCGACACCAACGTTGATGTGGTTGGACAATACATTACTCTTACTCGGATTATTGAGTGTCATGATCGCAATCACTGGATTGTTTTCACGTGAAACAACGCCTGCTTATGGAATCACCACACTTGTACTAGGTTCAGCTATTGGTGGATGGGTCTTTTACTTGATGTACAAGTATATTTACCAGTATGAGTATCCAGGTGCTGATCGTAGTAAAAAACCTGGAATGGGTAAAACCTTGTTGATTTTGGGTGGAACGACATTGATCTGGGTCATTGCTTTTTCAGCAACAACCTTGTTGCCACCAATCGTTAACCCGTTATTAGATCCAGTAGTGATCATCATCATCGGTGCAGCAGCTCTTGCGTTGCGTTACTATTTAAAGAAAAAATATGGCATCGTTGGCAGTCTTTCTGTTCCAAGAAGATAATTTATTGGACTTAGAAATTATGTGACTTACGAGACGAACAATAAAGAAGAGAATGTGTTAGCATTACGCTGCCCGTTCTCTTTTTTATTGTTTATTTCTATTGATTTGACAGTGACGACCATGATCTCAAAACACTCTTTTATTATTATAAAAAATAATAAAAGAGTGTTATTATCAAATAATAGAGATAATCACTGATGTTATAAAACATGTTGAGCGAGATAGTTAAACGATGAGGGGTGAATGAATATGAAAAAAGTCAAATGGATATTTTCTATCAATGCTGACGGAGTGCCTCTGTTTGGTTATGCCGGAATCAAAACTGGACAATTTATTCTTGGGCATGGAAGAAAGTTTCAAAAAGAAATGCGGTCTGTTTTAGGACCAGAAATCGAGCTGGATTTCATTAGCTATAATACAAGAAACCCAGAGACACTAACTGCTGATTTATTTGTGTATACCGATGTCGATGAAAAGTATCTTGACGAAGAGACGAAGAAAAAAGGCTTAAGCATTCCCTATAAACTATATTATTTGAATGAGATTGAAAAGATCAAAGAATCGATCGAAGCAAATGTTTAAAAAGTGAATCGCATCTTTTCTTTCTTGAAGTGTACTCGTTTCAGTTTAGTAAAAATATTGAGTAAGAAAAAAGAACGTGCAGTGTAAGACGAAAGCGCTAACTAACATTTGATCTTGATCAAACATTAGGAGACGCTTCATTATGCTGGTACGTTCTTTTTTTAGGATTCACTGAGTAGTTCCTTAGAAAAAACAAGGGATTAGTAGAAGTTGTTGACTTACAAAAGAAAATCGATTATTTTAGTAGATAAACTAAACAAGAGGAGTGGTACTAAAAATGTCCAACTGGGAAACAAAGTTCACGAAAAAAGGATTTACTTTTGATGATGTCTTATTGATACCAGCAGAAAGTCACGTGTTACCAAACGAAGTGGATATGAGTGTACAATTAGCAAAAAATATCAAATTGAATATTCCTATCATCAGTGCAAGTATGGATACAGTTACTGACAGCAAAATGGCGATTGCTATGGCAAGACAGGGTGGTCTAGGTGTCATCCATAAAAACATGACAATCAGCGAACAAGCAGACGAAGTACGTAAAGTGAAACGTTCTGAAAGTGGTGTAATCATTGACCCATTCTTCTTGACACCACAACACTTGGTCGCAGATGCTGAAGAATTAATGAGCAGATACCGTATCAGTGGAGTTCCAATCGTCGAAACATTGGAAAACCGCAAATTAGTAGGAATCATTACAAACCGTGATATGCGTTTTGTTACAGACTTCCATATCGAAATCAGCGAAGTCATGACAAAAGAAAACTTAGTAACAGCCCCAGTAGGCACTTCTCTAAAAGATGCAGAAAAAATCTTACAACAACATAAAATCGAAAAACTACCGATCGTTGATGATGCAGGTCGATTAAGTGGTTTGATCACGATCAAAGATATCGAAAAAGTAATCGAGTTTCCAAATGCAGCAAAAGATGAACATGGTCGTTTGTTGGTAGCTGCAGCAGTTGGTGTGACGAGTGACACATTTGAGCGTGCCCAAGCGTTACTTGATGCTGGCGCAGATGCTATCGTCATCGATACAGCTCATGGACATAGTGCGGGCGTGATCCGTAAAATCCAAGAAATTCGTACAACCTTCAAAGATGCAACGTTGATTGCCGGTAATGTGGCAACAGCAGAAGCAACAAAAGCGTTATACGATGTTGGTGTTGACGTGGTGAAAGTAGGTATCGGACCTGGTTCGATTTGTACGACACGTGTGGTAGCTGGTGTGGGTGTTCCCCAATTAACAGCCATTTACGATGCAGCTTCAGTTGCGCGCCAATATGGAAAAACCATTATTGCAGATGGTGGGATCAAATATTCTGGTGATATCGTCAAAGCTTTAGCAGCGGGTGGACATGCGGTTATGTTAGGTAGTATGTTGGCAGGAACCGATGAATCTCCAGGTGAATTTGAAATCTATCAAGGTCGTCGCTTCAAGACATATCGTGGAATGGGTTCATTAGGCGCCATGGAAAAAGGCTCAAAAGACCGTTACTTCCAAGGTGGCACGAATGAAGCCAATAAGTTAGTGCCAGAAGGTATTGAAGGCCGCGTAGCATACAAAGGAAGCGTAGCAGATATTCTCTTCCAAATGATCGGTGGCTTAAAATCTGGAATGGGTTATGTTGGCTCTGCAAACCTAAAACAATTAAGAGATGATGCACAGTTCATTCAAATGAGTGGCAGTGGGCTGAAAGAATCTCATCCACATGATGTACAAATTACGAAAGAAGCACCAAACTATTCTGTAGAATCATAATCAAACTTCTTGATCAAAAAAAAGCAGCTAAGCAATTCGTGCCAACGAATCACTTAGCTGCTTTATTGTTTATTTGATTACTTTTAGGTTCCCCATGTAAGGCACGAGTACTTCTGGAACTGTGACTGAACCATCTTCATTTTGATAGTTTTCAAGGATGGCAGCAACCGTACGGCCAACTGCTAAACCAGAACCATTCAGTGTATGTGCATAATGGATTTTTCCATCTGCATCTCGGTAACGGATCATCGCACGGCGCGCTTGGAAATCTTCACAGTTTGAGCAAGAACTGATTTCACGATACGTATCTTGTGCAGGGATCCATACTTCTAAATCGTACGTTTTCGCTGCTGAAAAGCCCATATCTCCAGTTGATAATGTCATAACACGGTAAGGTAAGTGTAATTTTTTCAAAATGTCCTCTGCGTCAGCGGTCATTTTTTCAAGTTCTTCATATGAATGTTCTGCATCAGCGAATTTCACCATTTCTACTTTATTGAACTGATGAAGACGAATCAATCCACGAGTATCACGACCGGCACTACCTGCTTCTGAACGGAATGCTGGGCTAAGTGCAGTGAAGTAAACAGGTAAATCTTCTTTTGCTAAGATTTCATTGCTGTAGTAGTTTGTTAAAGGAACTTCAGCTGTTGGGATCAAAGTTAAATCTGTATCAGCTAATTGGAAAACATCTTCTTTAAATTTAGGAAATTGACCAGTACCAAACATAGCTTGGCTGTTTACAGCGTAAGGTGTCATCATTTCAGTATAGCCATGTTCATAGACGTGTTGATCTAACATAAAATTATAAAGGGCACGTTCTAAGCGAGCACCTAATCCTTTATAGTAAACAAAGCGGCTTCCTGATACTTTTGCCCCACGTTCAAAATCAAGAATACCTAGATTTTCAGCAATTTCCCAGTGAGGTTTTGGTTCAAAAGCAAATTGACGAGGTTCACTCCAGCGACGAGCTTCCACGTTATCCTCTTCATCTTTACCCACCGGCACAGAATCATGAGGTAAATTAGGGAGAGTTGTAGCGATTTGTTGTAATTTTTCATCAACTTGTGCGACTTCTTCGTCTAGTGCTTTGATTTTCCCACCGACTTCTTTCATTTCAGCGATCTTCGCAGTTGCATCTTCTTTATTACGCTTTAATTGGGCGATTTCAGCAGATACATCATTACGGTATTTCTTCAATTCTTCACTTTCAACCAACAATTTTCTACGAGATTCATCTAACTCCACGAACTCCGCTAAGATTTCTTTTTTAACGCCACGTGACGTTAATTTTTCTTGTACATAATCAACATTTTGACGGATCATTTTAATATCTAACATTACTTTTCCTCCTTTTTTATATAAAAAAAACCAGCTCATCCAAAGAAATATCTTGGGACGAACTGGTTTGAGTTTCGCGGTACCACCCAAGTTCAGTCTGTAGAGACTGCACTTGTAAACAGATAACGGCTGTTGCCGACCATTCTTATTTCGAAAGGCACATTGGGTGAACTGGAACTTCGAAATTATTTTTTACTGATTTGCACCAACCATCAGCTCTCTTGAAAAAAATAAAATGTACTGGGTTCACTGTTTTCTTCTATTTGTATTCTAAGAATAGCGAAAAATTTAGTTTCCGTCAATATGTTCTGTCAGATTGCCGACTAACTTTTCATTTTTTTTAAGCGGGAAATGCATGATAAAAGACGTCCAATCTTGATCTGACTTCGCATAGATATAGCCACCGTGCAATGCTACGATACTTTGTGCAATGGCTAGACCAAGCCCTGTCCCGCCAGTTTCTTGTGAACGGGATTCTTCCACGCGGTAAAATCGATCAAATAGATTGTCAATGGCTTGTTGAGGAATCATGGCACCATTGTTTTTGACAACAACGATGACTTCTGAACCAAGTTGTTCAATTTCAATGATGATTTTAGTAGCTCCTTTGCCATATTTTAGGGCATTGGTTAATAAATTATTGAATACGCGAACCAACTTTTCGGTATCACCATCCATGATCAGTGAATTGATTGGAGATTCAACAAAAATTTGAATATCCTTTTTAGAAGCTTCTAGTTCAAAATCAGCTGCCAATTGTTCAATCAATTGGATCAAATCAAATGCAGAAAAATTCACAGGAACCGCCGGCTGACGTACCTTGGTATACTCGAACAGATCTTCTACCAATGATTTCATTTGTTTCGCTTTGACATAAGCAGTGTGAGTATATTTCAACAAATCTTCTTCTGTTTGATATTGACCATCTTCAATAAGACCTAAATAGCCAATAATTGATGTTAAAGGTGTGCGAATATCATGACTGACGTTTGTAATCAGTTCGTCTTTTGATTTTTCGATTTTACGTTCGTCTTCAATCGCCGCTACCGTACTGTCCACTAAGCCATTGATACTTTTGACTACACGACTAAGATCGCCGCTTAATTCGAAAGGGATACGATGGTCATAATTGCCATTAGCGATATAATGCAATTCACTAATAATGTGTCGCAATTGCATTTGTCGGTAGCGACGAATCAATCGCCAGTATAATACACCAACATCTAATAGAAAGAACACAGGAAAAATGAAGTTTCGACCATTCCAAAACAAATCACTATCTAAACGCTGGGCAAAGATATTTTTAGAATCCCAAATAGCGTTTGTCAAAGAAGGTGAACTACTGATGATCGAACTGATAATGACCAACATCGCTACATTCAATAGAAGCAGAAGGATGATCGTAATGATTCCTTCTGCTAATAATTCACTGATTTCTTTAGATGTCAGATTGATCCGGCGTCGTTTTTCGATCACTTTTTTATCTTGCATCAATTTTATAGCCCACTCCCCAAACGGTTTGAATGACTTTTTCTCCGCCAGTTGCTTCTTCAATTTTATCTCTTAGATGACTAACATGAACCATTACTGTTTTAGCAGAAACGATACTTTCTTGTTTCCAGACACGTTCAAAGATCTCATCTGCACTGAATACATGGTTAGGATGACTTGCAAGGAGATATAGAATACCAAATTCTAAGGCAGTCAGTTGGATTTCTTTTCCATCGATTGTTTTGACTTCATGTGAGTCTTTATTGATGATCAAGGCATTTACTTCTAGGACATCCGGTTGATCTGGTGTCACTTGCATTTTTGTGCGACGTAACAAAGATTTCACACGAGCCATTACTTCAAGAGGATTAAATGGTTTTGTTACGTAATCATCCGCTCCAGCTACTAATCCTTTGATTTTATCCATATCAGTCGTTTTCGCTGTTAACATAATGATCGGGATTTGTGATTCTTTTCTTAATTCTTTTACTACTTGCATGCCATCCATTTCAGGCATCATGATATCTAGAATAAGTAATTCAATATCAGGGATTGTTCGTACTTTTGATAATGCTTCTTTTCCATCATAGGCTTTTACTGCTTCGTAGCCTTCATTGTGTACGTAGATACTAAGTAATTCAACAATTTCCTTGTCGTCATCTGCGATTAATATTTTCATAAATAGATCCTCCATCGATTAATGTGTTTACTCTTAATATTTTAGCAAAAAAAAAGATAAATAGATAAAAGCAGCGCTTTGTTAAGGAAAATTTTAGAAGAAGAGGGGGTAGAAGGAGGGAAATCTAAGATAAAGGAGGAAACTAAAATAGAAAGTGATGTAAATCAAGGAGAAACATCATTTAAACGAAGTAATAAATTGAGAACGCTTACACAACAATAGTAAGAAAAAAAGAAATTTGATCAAACAAATTAAAAGGTGAACATTATCTTAGTGAAACTAGTTTAAACAGGAGAAAAAACACGAAAAAAACGAATGATTTTGTGCTTCCTGTTTTTAATGATCGACTCTCTTAAAAATGTTGATAAATCAGCCTTTTTTTAGTTGACTTTCAAAATTGATGTTGGTATATTATTATTTGTTCGAAAGAACGGAAAACAAACAAATCGATTCTTAAAATTAGTGATTGACATGTTTGTTGACACATGATAAGATAACGAAGTTGCTTTGGAGTGATTCACTGATTGAAGTTAGTTTCGCAAAGAAAAAAACGAAAAAAGTGATTGACAAATAACAAACAACAAGTTATTATAAGTGAGTTGCTAAAACGACCTCGTGAAAAACGAGTTCAAAAAACTTTTAAAAAATAGTTGACAATCATTCGAGAGTTTGCTAAGATATAAAAGTTGCTACGGCAATCACAAATGATAAATTGAGGCAGTTGTGTTTCAATTATCATGTAGACCTTTGAAAACTGAACAAAGTAAGACAAACCAAATGTGTAGGGCGTCTTGATTCAATTCAAGACAACAAACATTTTTAACAAGCAAGCAATATGCTAGCAAACAATTGAGCTTAACAATCGCAAGATTGTTCTAACTTTTATTTATGAGAGTTTGATCCTGGCTCAGGACGAACGCTGGCGGCGTGCCTAATACATGCAAGTCGAACGCTTCTTTCCCCACCGGAGCTTGCTCCACCGGGGAAAGAGGAGTGGCGAACGGGTGAGTAACACGTGGGTAACCTGCCCATCAGAAGGGGATAACACTTGGAAACAGGTGCTAATACCGTATAACAATCGAAACCGCATGGTTTCGTTTTGAAAGGCGCTTTACGGTGCCGCTGATGGATGGACCCGCGGTGCATTAGCTAGTTGGTGAGGTAACGGCTCACCAAGGCCACGATGCATAGCCGACCTGAGAGGGTGATCGGCCACATTGGGACTGAGACACGGCCCAAACTCCTACGGGAGGCAGCAGTAGGGAATCTTCGGCAATGGACGAAAGTCTGACCGAGCAACGCCGCGTGAGTGAAGAAGGTTTTCGGATCGTAAAACTCTGTTGTTAGAGAAGAACAAGGGTGAGAGTAACTGTTCACCCCTTGACGGTATCTAACCAGAAAGCCACGGCTAACTACGTGCCAGCAGCCGCGGTAATACGTAGGTGGCAAGCGTTGTCCGGATTTATTGGGCGTAAAGCGAGCGCAGGCGGTTTCTTAAGTCTGATGTGAAAGCCCCCGGCTCAACCGGGGAGGGTCATTGGAAACTGGGAGACTTGAGTGCAGAAGAGGAGAGTGGAATTCCATGTGTAGCGGTGAAATGCGTAGATATATGGAGGAACACCAGTGGCGAAGGCGGCTCTCTGGTCTGTAACTGACGCTGAGGCTCGAAAGCGTGGGGAGCAAACAGGATTAGATACCCTGGTAGTCCACGCCGTAAACGATGAGTGCTAAGTGTTGGAGGGTTTCCGCCCTTCAGTGCTGCAGCTAACGCATTAAGCACTCCGCCTGGGGAGTACGACCGCAAGGTTGAAACTCAAAGGAATTGACGGGGGCCCGCACAAGCGGTGGAGCATGTGGTTTAATTCGAAGCAACGCGAAGAACCTTACCAGGTCTTGACATCCTTTGACCACTCTAGAGATAGAGCTTCCCCTTCGGGGGCAAAGTGACAGGTGGTGCATGGTTGTCGTCAGCTCGTGTCGTGAGATGTTGGGTTAAGTCCCGCAACGAGCGCAACCCTTATTGTTAGTTGCCATCATTTAGTTGGGCACTCTAGCAAGACTGCCGGTGACAAACCGGAGGAAGGTG
>NZ_JBIORU010000001.1:1042500-3017500 GCF_051714405.1 Enterococcus sp. AZ140 | reverse complement strand
AGATGATCGAGCTTCGAAGGATTGAATTGGCAGATCTATTTAACTGCGTTCCTTCACAAATCAATTATGTGATCAATACACGCTTTACGATTCAACGTGGCTATTTGGTTGAGAGTAAACGTGGTGGTGGTGGGTATATCCGCATTGCTAAAGTGAGAATGTCGGATAAAAAACAAATGCTTGAACGAATCAACTTGCTATTTGGCGAAACAATCAATGAAAAAAATGCCTACGCCATTATTCAGAAACTATATGAAGACCAAATCATTACCAAAAAAGAGGGAAACTTGATGTTGAGTGCGATTGCTAAAAATACATTGAACATCAACGAGACAGAAGATTATACGCGTGCTCGAATTCTACGAGCCTTTTTAGAACGATTAAGCTATGAAGATGGGGAGTGAAATTTAAATGGCAGAAATATTTACAGAAAGAGCACAACGTGTGTTAGAAATTGCCCAAGAAGAAGCAAAACGCTTCAAACATCAAGCGGTAAGTTCAGAACATATATTATTGGCTTTAGTGATCGAACCCAACGGGATTGCTGGGAAAGTATTACGAGAGATGAAATTGAATGAAAAAGATATTTATGAAGAAATCGAGCATTTAGTCGGTTATGGGACAGTGAAAACTTATGCAAAAGGTGTATTTCTCCCTTATTCTCCTCGAATGAAACAAATTTTTGCTTTGGCAAATAGCGAAGTAAATAAAATGGGTGCACAAAAAGTGGGGACCGAGCATATTTTACTTAGTCTACTAAAAGATGAGAGTATCATGGCCACTCGTATCATGATCAACTTAGGAATCAGTTTGAGCAAAGTTCGTCAGTCATTGAAACGCACGATGGGTACGGACACGAGTACCGGTGGTATTCGCCGTCGAAATCCACAAGAAAAGCGAGCAATGACACAAGGTACTCCTACGTTGGATTCATTAGCTAGAGACTTAACTAAGTTAGCAAAAGAAAACAGATTAGATCCAGTCGTAGGGCGTTCAAGAGAAGTCAAACGGTTGATCCAGATACTTAGTCGCCGAACAAAAAACAACCCTGTTTTAGTTGGAGAACCCGGGGTCGGTAAAACTGCGATTGCAGAAGGATTGGCTCAAAAAATCATTTTAGGTGAAGTACCTGAAGAGATGAAAGCAAAACGTCTGATGATGTTAGACATGGGGGCGTTAGTCGCTGGGACGAAGTATCGGGGAGAATTTGAAGATCGAATGAAAAAAGTCATTGATGAAATTTATCATGATGGTCAAGTTATTCTCTTTATTGATGAATTACACACATTGATTGGTGCTGGTGGTGCAGAAGGTGCCATCGATGCATCGAATATTTTGAAACCAGCGTTAGCACGTGGAGAATTACAGACGATTGGTGCGACAACATTAGACGAATACCAAAAATACATTGAAAAAGACTCGGCATTGGAGCGACGCTTTGCACGTATCCAAGTAGATGAACCGACAGCAGATGAAGCGGAAGAAATCTTACGTGGTTTACGTTCACGCTATGAGGAACATCATCATGTGGAGATCACCGATGAAGCAGTACGAGCGGCAGTAAATCTTTCTGTTCGATATATCACTTCCAGACAGTTACCAGATAAAGCGATCGACTTGATTGATGAATCGGCAGCGAAAGTTCGATTGGAACAAGCGGATGATTTGTCAGAAACGACGATACTGAAACAAGAAATCGATCAAGTGAATAAAGAAAAAGAACAGGCGATTCAAAAACAAGATTTTGAAACAGCTGCGCATTTACGTAGACAAGAAAAAAGCTTAATGAAAAAACTAGAAAAACGTTTAGCGATTGAAGCAAAACATAAAAATGGCTTTGCGGATCGGGTGACTGAAGAAGATGTAGCTACAGTTGTTTCGGAGTGGACAGGTGTACCATTGCAACAGTTAGAAAAGAAAGAAAGTCAACGATTACTGGAACTAGAAGCATTGCTTCACGAACGTGTTGTTGGACAAGATGAAGCGGTCAAAGCTGTTTCTCGTGCGATCAGACGAGCGCGTAGTGGCTTAAAAGATCCCAATCGCCCGATTGGTTCCTTTATGTTTTTAGGCCCAACAGGAGTCGGAAAAACAGAATTGGCGAAAGCATTATCAGAAGTAATGTTTGGGGAAGAGGACGCATTGATTCGTGTCGACATGTCTGAATTCATGGAAAAGTATAGTACGAGTCGTTTGATCGGTTCGCCTCCAGGCTATGTGGGTTATGATGAAGGTGGACAATTGACGGAAAAAATTCGTCAAAAACCTTACTCAGTTATCTTGCTAGATGAAGTGGAAAAAGCTCATCCAGATGTCTTCAATTTATTATTACAAGTGTTAGATGACGGTCATTTAACAGATGCTAAAGGAAGAAAAGTAGACTTTAGAAATACGATCATGATCATGACTTCTAATATTGGCGCTACCCAAATCCGTGAGGAAAAAAATGTTGGATTCAACGTCCAAGATATTACTAAAGATCATCAAGCGATGCAAAAACGGATACTTGAAGAGCTGAAGAAAGCTTTCCGCCCTGAATTCTTGAACCGTATTGATGAGACAGTCGTTTTCCATTCATTAACAAAAGATGAAGTCCATGCGATTGTTCAAATCATGAGCCAATCGATCGTCAAACGGTTGAAAGAACAAGATATCTTAGTGAAAATCACACCAGCAGCAGTTGATGTGATTGGGAAAGTCGGTTTTGATCCAGAGTATGGTGCACGACCACTAAGACGGGCATTACAAAAAGAAGTAGAAGATCGTTTGAGCGAAGCATTACTTGGAGGCGAGATCCATTTAGGAGATCAAATCACTGTCGGCGCTTCGAAGGGCAAAATCACAGTGAATGTGCGTGAACCTAAGAAAATAACTGTTAAAGTATAATGACAGAGTGAGATCGCAACAGAAATAGCTAGCTCTGATAGACAAGCCAGAAACCCAAAAATCATTTGAATTTTTGGGTTTTTTGGTTTTCTAAAGGAGTTATTTCTAAATCAATGGTGAAACAATAGATAAGCCAGAAATTATTTTACAGTATCGTTACAATCAATAATAAATGTAAGAAGTATTGGAAAGTTTTCAGAGCTGTGCTACTATTATGGAGTTGTAGGAGGAGGAAATGATGATCGAAATCATAACTACTATAGAATCAATGAAACAAGCAGAAGAATTGCTTGAAGCAGGAGTGGATACCTTATATTTTGGGGAAGAACGCTTCGGTCTACGCTTACCAGCTTCTTTTACAAGAGAAGAACAACGCGAATTAGTTGCGCTGGCACATCGTTACGGTAAAAAAGTAAATATAGCTGTCAATGGGATCATTCATCCTGAAAAAATGAAAAAAGTCCCAGAGTATCTGCAATTTTTAAAAGAAATCAATGTGGACATGATCACAGTTGGTGATACTGGGATTATCTATACCATGAGAAAAAATCCAGAGTTGAGTATCCCTTATGTTTTTGATGCAGAAACATTAGTGACGAGTGCACGTCAAATCAATTTTTGGGCAAAAAAAGGGGCGATTTCTGCTGTTTTAGCACGTGAAGTGCCATTTGATGAGATGAAAGAAATGGAACATAAGTTACAGATTCCTGTGGAAACACTTGTGTATGGAGCTACATGCATCCATCAATCGAAACGTCCACTGTTACAGAATTACTATAACTACACGCAACAGGACGAAAAAAAAGATCGTGAAAGAGGACTCTTTCTCGCTGAACCTAAAAAAGAAGATACACATTATTCGATTTATGAAGATTCACATGGTACGCATATTTTTGCGAATAATGACATCAATTTAAGTAATGAACTCCCACAGCTTTATGCCCATCATTTCCGTACCTGGAAATTAGATGGCGTTTTTACGCCTGGTGAAGCATTTGTTGAGATCACTAAATTATTTGTTGAGGCAAAAAAAGCATTATTAGCAGACACATGGACAGAAACGTTAGCACAAGAAATGACGAATAAGATCAACGGATTACATCCAACGAATCGAGGACTTGATACAGGTTTCTTTTATATTGATCCTGAATCTATCAAGTAAGGAGTATGGTGAAATAAAATGACAACAAAAAGAAAATTAAAACGTCCGGAAGTTTTAGCACCAGCCGGTACGCTTGAAAAACTAAAAACAGCTATTCATTATGGCGCAGATGCTGTGTATATTGGTGGTAATGCTTATGGGTTACGTAGTCGCGCAGGAAACTTTACCTATGAAGAAATGGCAGAAGGCGTTGCATTCGCAAAAGAACATCAAGCGAAAGTGTATGTAGCAGCAAATATGGTCACACATGAAGGAAATGATGAAGGAGCCGGTGAATTTTTCCGTAACCTGCGCGATGTGGGGATTTCAGCAGTGATCGTCTCTGATCCAGCACTTATTGAGATCTGTGCCACAGAAGCCCCTGGCTTACCTATCCATCTATCGACTCAAGCTTCTGCTACCAACTATGAAACATTGGAATTCTGGAAAGAAGAAGGCTTGGAACGTGTAGTTTTAGCTCGGGAAGTTTCGATGGAAGAAGTCGCTGAGATACGTCGACATACGGATGTAGAGATTGAAGCATTTATTCATGGAGCAATGTGTATCTCTTATTCAGGACGTTGTACATTGTCGAATCATATGTCGATGCGTGATGCCAATCGTGGAGGCTGTTCACAATCTTGTCGTTGGAAATATGAATTGTATGATTTGCCATTTGGACAAGAGAGAAACTCTTTGACAGATGCTGGCGAGATTGAAGAAGAGTTTTCGATGAGTGCAGTAGATATGTCGATGATCGAACATATTCCTGACTTGATTGAAAATGGCGTAGATAGTTTTAAGATCGAAGGTCGAATGAAGTCGATCCATTATGTATCAACTGTCGCAAATGTCTATAAAGCAGCTGTAGATAGTTATATGGAAGATCCTGAAAACTATGTTTGCAAACAAGAATGGATCGATGAGTTATGGAAAGTGGCTCAACGAGAACTAGCAACAGGGTTTTATTACGATACACCTAGCGAAAATGAACAATTATTTGGTGAACGTCGTAAGATCCCTGTGTATAAATTTGTCGGAGAAGTCTTATCTTATGACGAGGAGACGAAACAAGCGACAATCCGTCAGAGAAACCTCTTTTCTGTAGGGGATGAAATCGAATTTTATGGGCCTGGATTTACTCACTTTAGTCAAATGGTTGAGGTAATGCACAATGAAGAAGGAGAATCCATTGATCGCGCACCAAATCCTATGATGATTTTGACTATGCCAGTCACACAACCAGTTAAACCTGGAGATATGATTAGAAAAAGAAAATAATTTTTTAAGCAATCAAGCGAAATGAGCATCTCGTCAACAGAATGACTAGAAACGTGCTACACTTATTTTTTGTAAGAGCTGATAAAAAAGTTTATGGAAAAATAAGCGGTAGGATTTGGCATCAGCTGCTAAAAGGAGGAACAAGATGAAAACATATGATTATATTGTCATTGGCGGAGGATCTGGAGGCATTGCTTCAGCGAATCGTGCCGGTATGCATGGAGCGAAAGTATTATTGATTGAAGGCAATGAACTAGGTGGCACGTGTGTCAATGTCGGATGTGTTCCAAAAAAAGTCATGTGGCAAGCAAGTACGATTTTAGAAACGATCGAACGTGATGCTTCAAGCTATGGTATCCAAGCAGACGTCAAACATGTTGACTTTAAAGAACTGGTAGAGAAGCGTGAGAAATACATTGATTTCCTTCATGGCGCTTATCAAAGAGGCTTAGATAGTAATAACGTTGAAGCAATCAAAGGGTATGCTCGCTTTGTAGATAGTCAAACCGTCGAAGTAAACGGTGAAAGCTATCAAGCGAATCATATTTTGATTGCAACTGGTGGTAAGCCAAGCAAAATGATGATTCCTGGTGGAGAATATGCCATTGATTCAAACGGCTTTTTTGCATTGACAGAATTACCAAAATCGACGATCGTATTAGGTGCTGGTTATATTGCAGCTGAACTTTCAGGTGTGTTAAATGGCTTGGGAAGTGAAGTGATGTGGGCGTATCGTAAAGAACGTCCATTACGTACGTTTGATAAAATGTTATCTGATAACTTGATTGAGATGTATCAAGAAGCAGGAATCCACACTTATGCAAACTTTACGGCTAGTGAAATAACAAAGAACGGGGATGTCTACACCGTTACCTTTGAAAATGGGGAAACACTAATGGCAGAGTGTGTGTTATTTGCTGGCGGACGTGTACCGAATACAGATGCATTAGGCATCGAAAAAACGAACGTTGAATTAGATGAAAAAGGATTTATCAAAGTGGATAAATTCCAAAATACAACCGATTCACACATTTATGCCATTGGTGATGTCATTGGGAAAATCGACTTGACGCCAGTAGCGATTGCTGCAGGTCGTCGTTTGTCCGAGCGACTGTTCAATGGCAAAGAAAATTCTTATTTAGACTATGATTTAGTTCCAACAGTCGTCTTTACTCATCCACCGATTGCAACCATCGGATTGACCGAAGAGCAAGCGTTGGCGACATACGGTGAAGGACAATTAAAAATCTATCGTTCACGATTCACGCCAATGTATTTTGCTTTAAACGATTATCGACAAAAATGTGAAATGAAATTGATCTGTGTGGGTGAAGAAGAAAAAATTGTTGGGCTGCATGCCATCGGTGTTGGTGTCGATGAAATGTTACAAGGTTTTGCAGTAGCTATCAAAATGGGAGCAACCAAAGCAGATTTTGACAATACAGTAGCCATCCATCCAACAGGCGCAGAAGAATTTGTTACAATGCGTTAAGTCGCTAGTAAGTTGAGGAAATACCCATATAGAAAAAGCAGACGGAATATACGTCTGCTTTTTCTGATTTATGCAGATAAAACTATGTATAAAGAACTGTTTCAATGTTATTCCAAAATGAGGTTGTTGGTATTTTAGAAATTTTGATCATTTTAGCTTTCGTTTTAGCTTGGTTCAGTTCGATGTCTGTTAAAACTAAATCATATTGATTGACTGTGTCGTAGTTTACTTGAAAAATGTTATCAGTATATGTATGGATACTATGAATCGCAGGGATTTTTTTGAATAACAGTTGCTTATACAGTGCAAGTGTTCTTTCTTCCTGATAAGAAACAATCAAGATAGACACCTTCTTCTTGTAAGGAAAAACGGTCGTCAGTAAAGCAGGTGATAATGAAATCAATTCTAATAGTAACTCTTCATAGAGTAATTGATTCCGTTTGATCATCATTAATCCAGCATGGTCAATGGCTTGATTATATGCTTTTAGTATCTGAGGCGAATGCGTAAATAGGATTTCAGATAAAATCTGTAGATACGTTGTTTTAAAGAATTGTCGGTTTTTATTGTAATTGATCAACTCACTCAATTTCTGAATACCTTCTTGATTCAAAGAGAAGTCTTGAGATAATGAACGATAAAAGTACTCTGAAAATTGTCGAATCCGTTGATATTCCCCCTGACTACTAGGTGCTGACTGAACACAAGGGAAATAGATTTTTTTGTCTAATAGATTTGAGACAGTTGTGGTTGTCACATTAAAACCGTATTCTTTTTCAATGATTGAACAAAACACTGTATTATTTTTTATTATTTCAAAAAAAGAAGGATCATTGATTGGATTTCCTTTATTTTCTGAGATCAAATGGCCTTGTCCGATCCGAATGATTGCTGTGTAAAGATAAAAACTATTGATAATCACTTTATATGTACTAATTGTTTGATGTGTTGCTTGCTTTTTATAGTAACGTTGTAATACATCGAATATGTGATAAAAATGGGGCAATTGCTGTGGCGTATATTGCTCACGAAACATACTACAGAAGAATTGCCTAATGTAACTTTCATCCCCAATGATTTTGAGTTTTGAGGAGATATGTATGGATAATGGCGCATTGATCTCGCTGAAATAAGTATTGATATTTGCAATGATCCGGCGAATACTTGTTTCACTTAAATATAATTTATTTGCTAATTTAGATAACGTTGGCTCTACTTCAAAAATCATCTGTAGTATTTGTACATTCGTTGATTGATTGAGTATTTGTTTGATTAAATCTTCCAAATTGATCTCTGGTGGTAATAGTAAAGAAGCTACTTGATATTTATCGGTGTTGATACAAACTGGTGCATATGTATGGTTAAAAAACACAATATCGGTCAATAATGTTTTTTTTGTTACCCCAAGTTGTTCCGCTAAAGTCGAACAGTCAATGGCGGCCATACCTAAGAGTAAAGCTAGTTTGATCTGCCTTTCAGAAGTCTTTTCAAGCATATTTGTTCGTTTTATCATACTTTTCAGATCTTCTAAAAAATAGAAAATCTGTTTTTTTCACATCCTTTATTCATGTTATAAACATTATTTTATCATATTTTTCTAATTATTCGAGTTTTTCTTTTTATTATAATCGGTGGTTATTTAAAAGTGAGATTGCCTTCTTTATTTAATAAGTATTATTTAAAAAAAAACAGCATATGATAATGTAAATAACTAGAAGTAGTCAATTGACACACGCAAAAGTAAAATTTTCTGATACATGTTTTTTTATTTCTATGATTTAACTTTTTTTATCTAGCAAAAAAAATTTAAGAATAACATGTATCTATGGACTAAATGGTCTATTTCACTTACAAATCTTTAACTATAACATCCGAGCAATGTGATCATTGAACATGTTTTTTATAAAACAGAAAAACTAATATTAAGAAATTATCGAAAAAGCTGTACGATACATTATAGGTTTTTTAAAAAGAAAGGAGCTTGTTGACTATGGGTGTACTTGAGAAACAATTAGAGAGACAAATTTCATTGCTTTATTTGCTAAATATTGAGCCATCGAATATTAGCAACCTAGCCAAAGAATTGAGTATTACAGATAAGACGATTGCGGCAGATATCGATAGTTTTAATACGGCTTGTTTTCCAGCTCGTATTGAAACCAATCAGTACAAAGAGGTATCGCTTTCGATACCAAAGAAATTGAACTTGGATGATATATTTGTCAGAATACTTAATAATTCAACAAATGTGAAAATTTTAAAGTACATATTCATTACAGAACCTTCTCTATCTGAGATTGCGACGAAATTATTTTTAAGTAAAACGAGCATCCGCAGAATCGTCGCCAAAATCAATACATATTTCTTGAAAGAAAAAATCAATGTCCAAATTAATTTAGAGAACAAATTAACGATCACTGGAAATGAAATCGAGATTCGACGTTTATTTGCTAGTATGTTCAAGGAAATTTATAAAGTAAAAGAATTTCCCTACTTCGATACGATTTATCAGATGCTCAGACGTTGTTTGAAGGCACAAAAAAGGACGGTTAGTACACCAAAAGTGATTTATTCGGTGTATTATATTTACTCTTCGATTATTCGAATTGGTAATAAACATCTTATTCCTGAGAAAGAATTGATCGACAACGAGCAGATCGTAGGTACCATCTTGGAGATCATCCAAAGTGATACAGTTTTTTGTACGTTGATGAGTCAAAAATATAAATTCAACGTCACACAAAAAAATGTTTCCAATATTCTCACTTCCTATTTTGGCCTAATGTTTACAGAAGTCCAACATCGAGATCAGAGATTAGAGCAGAATATTGAAAGATTTCTTCAAAGCTTTTACAGTCTATTAGCGATTGATATGCCGATCAACACTACGGAAATCGAATATTTTTTTGATTTTATCAATTTTTATAAAGAATTAGCCATCTTCAAAGTAAGCTATGCAGATATATTTTATAAAAAAATGATGGAGAACAATCCTAAGATCTGGCAAGCCTATCAAAAATCTTTGCAGATTGCGCAATTAAATTTTGTCGAACAAAGCGAATTATTACATAAAGAATTATTACTCGAATTAATCATTTCTTCCAATGATTTGTTACGAATGATTGAACCAAAAATACAAGAGAAGTCGATTTTATTATTAAGTTCTCAAGAAGTTGGCTTATCTCTTTTATATAAAAATTTGATTTTACATAAGCATCCATTTTTAAAAAATATTGATATCTATGAAAAGGACGTTTTTTCTATTGATTATCAATTAATCAATCAATACGATTTGATTTTGACTGATCTATCCTTAAATTTTGATCGGATCACGTCCGAAATTTTGAAAATCTCTAAAGTTCCTACTTCGATTTTTTGGAATAATTTTGAGCAGTGTCTCTATTCTTCTTAATAGAAATCGTTATGTTGGACGTTTTTTTCATCTTTTTATCAATTTTGAAAAAATAGATAGTAGAGGCAGTCGAAACTCAGGTACGCTTAAAGCACCCGCTAGTTGGTGTTAGATAGGATAGACATTTTATGAGAAAGTGAGCTGGAAAAATTAGTTGAATAAGTTAGCAATATTTTTACTGTTTGGGGTATATAGTATAGCATTCAAGGCGTTATCTTTGATATTTAAAATGCTTTGGGTAGTCACGAAAGCACTTGGGAAGTTCATTGGAAAAATGGTTAAAAAGGGATGGGAAAAAAGGGCGCAAAAAAAGGCGCTTGCACGCTCACGTGAAGTAGCTTCACAGCAAAAGGGAAATACCTTAGATCTTACGTCTATCCATTCAAGCATATTGCAAGAGAGTCGATTGAATACGCGAGTATCACAAGCCCAACAACAAAAGAATCGGCTGCACACCTATTCTGGCCAATCTCTAACGACAGGACACTCGAGATAATGCAAAGGAAAATGAGAGAGGAGTGAGTGATGGATGTCTATAGAAGATATATCTAAAGAAAAGATGCTTAGAGAAGACAAGCTTAAAGAAAGTAATAAAAGTAATATCAATGAATCATTTCTGTCTATATTTTCATATAAAAATGAAGCGATCATCAACAAGATCATCGGATCTCCAATTGATGAAAAAATCAGAAATGAAAGCAAAGATATAAATTTTGATACGACGCATAATGAGTTGATCCGTGATAAGAAAGAAAATATCGTTAAAGAGCTAAAAATTCTTGATTACCAACTAGAGATTATTCGTCTAAAACGGGACATAGCGACCATCAAGGGGATTGGAACCATCAGCTCTTCTGAGCAACAGGCTATCGATAATAAGTATGCAAAAAAACATGCGAAATTAAAAAAAGATCAAACGACCTTGGAAAGCCATCAAAAAGAATTAGACAAATATGGGAATGGTCAAAGTGTTTTAAAAGCAAATGCAAAAGACCAGCAAGTTGATTCAGCAATCGTTCTCGCATTGATCAAAAAAGACGAATTTAAAAAAGAATTGACCGCTCATAGGATAGGACTAGTAGCCAAAGAAGATGAGGTCAATAAGTTAAGGGCTGAGATTGGCAAAATCAAGAAAAGTAAAAAGACAGATCTTGAACAAAAGGTTCAATTAGCCGAAGAGAAGGTTAAAAAAATTGAGATCGTCCAAAAAGAATTAAAGGATAAGATCGATAAAGTTGAGGTAGATAAAGATCAACCAGAACCTAAGCAACGTTCCAATTCTTTTTCTGAATTTACGGCCAATAAAAATGATTCAGACGAAGTGTTAGTGTCAAAACTTCAAGCAATTAGTGCAATAAAAGAAGGATTTCAAAATGAAATTGCTGAAACAAAAGGGCTGCTTGATTATACCGAAAAGGTTGAAATAGAAGTCGTTCGTTCGGTAGAAGTGAAAGCGGAGCAAGCAAAGGAAGCAGTTGTCCTAAGTAAAGCTGATCGCGAGGCGACTGTTGTTACACCTACGATTGAACGCGAACCAACTCCAGTGATTGCGGAAGAACCAAAAAAAGATCAAGTCGATCGTGCGACTGTTGAAAAAAATCCACCGCCGATCGATGCCAATGTGATCGTGAATGAGGCACCAGAAAAAACGAAGCTACAGAAACCAATAGTGGAAGAACCTAAAAAAGAACCTGTTGTAAGCGAAAATCTTGAAAGTAAAAAAGCAGAGCTTATCAAAGCGTATGTCGAAAACCTCCAAGCAAAAGTAGAGTTGATCGAAGCTAAAAACAAGAATACTGATGTCTTATTGAAGCGGATCAAACAGAGCAATACGACCGAGGATGTGCAGTTTTTAAAGGAACTGAAGGCGGTTTTAGCTGATCCTGAAAAACTGCAAAAAATGACCAAAGATTTATCTGCTGAAAGCATCAAACAGATGGATAAAGATATCAAAGGTTTACAAGAAGAAACTCGTGGAATAAAAGAACAAACGAAGAAGTTGAGTGAATTAGATCATTCAAAATTAAAACAATCATTTTTCAGAAATTCCCGAAAAATCCGTGCAGCTAGATGGTTGCTGAATCTATGGCCGATTGCCATGATACCACTTGGTATGTCTTGGGTAGGTTCCATTTTACCATCTACAGCTATGGCTATTTTTGGGCAACAGTTTGTGAACGCTGCGATTGGTTTTGTCGCTGCCAGTTTTTTTGGTTCAAAAGCAATTATTTATGCGAAAAAGAAAATTCCTCAAGTGTTCAATAAGCTAGTACAGAAATTCCCAAGAGTATTTGGTCCAATTGCTCGTGGGTTGGCGAAAGCGCGGGAAAAAATGCCGTTTAGGAAACAAAAACAGCCAGCAGAACAAATGAAAGAAGCAACTCCAGTAAATGAAAAACTGACAGAAGGAATCGAGAAATCTGAAGTAACAAAAGAAGGGTTAACTTCTAAGGATCTCAAAGGCAAAGACAAAGTTGTAGCGATGGAAGCACCAACCAAAGAAGGTGCAAACACAGCTGAAATAGAAGAAAAACAATCAAGAGCCAAACGTGCGTGGGAAACAGTCCGTCATGCGCCGAAGCGGATGTTTGATTATGTGATGAAAAATAAATTATCCTTATTTATCATGTTGGCTGTACCATTGGCTCTAGGGATAGGTGGAATGTTTGCCCTATCTGCGCTAGTACCGATGCTTGCAACCTCTATGGCTGCGCCATTCTTGATGCAGTTAGGTGCCGTGGCTTTGATTGGTGTCAGTATTGGAATCGGTATCCAATTATTAGACAAATTTGTGTTCAAACGATTTGAAAGCCGTGTGGCCAAAAGAGAGGATCTGGCATTTGAAAACAAAGTAAAAGAAAAAGTTTTAGAAGGCCAAGAGCTAGGAAAGTGTCAATCTTTAGATTCAAAAGAATTTAGAGAGAAAGTATCTGCCATCGCAGGTCTTGATGAAAAAGCGAAAGCACCTGAGCAAGTCCTGACCAATGAGCAACAAAAAACGACAGAAAGATCTGAACGAACCTCTGAGACGGCGAAAGAATCGAAAGTCATTGAGATGAAACCAAGGGAAAGTACACAACCTCAGCCAAGTACATCGCAGACGAAGGTAGAACCAACACCCTCTGGCTCAAAAGAACCAGTCGCATTGACAAACAGAGGCAATCAGCCAATCGAACGTCGTGCAAGTTTTCCCGGTACGAGTCCAGATATCGGGCGACAAGCAAGCTTTGAGTCATTAAGAAGAAACTCATTGCAATTATCAAATGAGCGAAATAATCGAGCGCGTAGTCAGCAAACGCAGGCTCAAATTCAAAATAATAAGAAAAGTAAAACGACACAATTATAAAAATAACTTTGACTGAAAGGAAATAAAAAAATTTGAAAAATTCCCGGCAGCTTATGGTAGTGCATGTGTTAGTAATTGGTATTCTGCTTTATGTGGGTAATCGTATTGGTTATTTATTTTTAGCAGAGAATACTGGGAATTTATCATTTGCAGATAATTTACTAACAGCATTCAACCGAACATTTGAAGAACTCTCCAAATTTTCACCTCAATTTAGCTATGTAATGAGGTCATTAGGGATAGGAGCCGTGGCTGCGATTTCCTATGTACTTTTTGTCTTATATAAGACGTTTGACGAAAAGAATACACGTCCCAATGAAGAATATGGAAGTGCACGATGGGGGAAGTACAGCGACATCCGTGCATTTCTTGATAAGAAAAAAGACTTCAATATCTTGTTGACGAAGAGCGAAAGCTTATCATTATCAGGACGTATGAAGATTACACGAAACGATAATTTCAACCGAAATAAAAATGTCGTTGTGGTGGGAGGAGCCGGTAGTGGTAAGACGCGATTTTATGTAAAACCTAACTTGATGCAAATGCATTCCTCTTATGTCGTCAGTGATTCTAAAGGCTTATTATTAGCTGAAACAGGCAAAATGTTTGAAGAAGCGGGTTATCAAATCAAGATTTTTGACTTGATCAACCGAAGAGATACGCATCAGTACAACCCGTTTCAATATATCCAAACAGAGGATGATATCTTGAAAATCGTGAACAATCTTATCAAAAATACGACGAACCCAGATAAAAAAGGCGGAGACGATTTTTGGGAAAAAGCTGAAACAGCCCTATTGATGGCTATTTTTAGCTATTTGATCCAAGAAGTAACCGCAGAAGATCGGACGTTAGGAAACGTGATTGAATTAGTCCGTTTAGCAGATATTGAAGAAGATGTGCCTGGCTATGTCAGCCCACTAGATATTTTATTCAATGAGTTAGAACAAAAAGATCCGACAAACTTTGCGGTATCACAGTACAAGATTTTTAAACTTTCTGGTGATAAAACGACGAAAAGTATCCTAGTCAGTCTAGGCGTGCGGTTGTCACCATTTGATATCCCAAGTATCAAGGAACTCGTTTCACAAGATACACTTGAGCTGGATACAGTTGGTGATGTCAAAACGATCCTCTATATCTTATTGCCTGATACAGATACCAGTTTCAACTTTTTAGCGAGTATGATGTATCAGCAATTATTTGACATGTTAGTTTATAAAGCCGATAACGTTTATAAGGGACGATTACCTTGTCATGTCCGTTGTATCCTAGATGAGTTTGCCAATATTGGACAAATTCCTGATTTTGAAAAAGTGATTTCGGTTATTCGAAGCCGTGAAATCTCCACAAATGTCATTTTACAAAATATCAGTCAGCTAAAAACTTTGTATAAAGATACGTGGGAAACGATTATTGGGACCAGTGATGTCTTTTTATATTTAGGCGGAATGGAACAAAGTACGCACGAATATATCTCAAAATTGTTAGGGAAACAAACGATTGAACAAAGAAATACAAGCGTCACCAAAGGGAACAATGGTTCCTTTAGTGAGAACTTCCAGAAATTAGGAAGGAACTTGATGGACCCTGATGAAGTGGCAAGTCTCAAAGGACAAGAATGTATTTTGAAAATCCGCGGAGTCCATCCGTTTTTATCAAAGAAATATGATATTGTGAAACATAAAAACTATAAGAAGTTAGGCGACGTAACAGATTCCTATATGTATGAACGAAATCTATCTGCTTAGCTAGTTTGATCAATGAATCACTCATAATAAATAGAAAGCACCTTCATTCGAATGCTAGACTGAGAATGTGGTGCTTTTTATTAGCTACAAAAGGCTGGTTCACTGAAAAAAACAGTGAAATTTGGCCATTTCATTCATCGTAGGTGGAAGAAATATAGAAATAGCCAGTAAGAATAACATGTAGGCGGTTTATTATCGAAGGTTAATTGTAAAGGATGGTTCTAGTCCTTAAAACAAAATTCATTTGCTAATAGGCGGTTATCCAGTTTATCTACTAAAGGAACGGGCCGTATTCATTCTAAAATTTCTAATGGAAGAAATAACTGATACAAGTAAACAGAGAATTTCGCATATACTAAATTTATGAAATAAAATAAAAAAATATTTTTACAAAAAAAGGAGATTAGCAAAATTATGAATGCACAATTATTAGAACAAGTATTTGGATTAGTTTCACAGTTTACATTAATTGGTGGTGGATTATGGTTGATTTGGGGAACAATTATCCTTGCTGGTGCGTTAAAAGATAAAAATGGCCCTCAATTACAACAAGGGATTTGGCAGATTGTTGGTGGTGGATTGATTCTAGTCGCTGCAGGTTGGTTTGCTACTTCATTCAACATTGGATCGTTTTTACCATAATCGTTACGCAAAAAGAAGAGTAGGAGTATAGCATATGGAATCTGCAATTATGACTATCTTTGATCAAATCATGACATTTCTTAATGGGGACGATTTAAAAAATGTTTTAGGAATGGATTTACGAAGTTACATATATGATGCCTACAGTTTAGTGGAACGACTACAGCAACACGTAGTTGGGCCACTTGCTTTATCCATTCTAGCAATTTTTATCCTATTAGAGTTTCAAAAAATCTCAACGAAAGTTGAAGGTGCAGGTGGAGCTCCCATGTTAGGATTTGAGATGATTATCAAAGCATTGATCAAATTCGTCATTTGTTACATAGTTATTTTAAGAATTCAAGATATTTTAGATGGTATGGTTATCATTGCCGGCAATCTAACCACTAGGATTTTAACAATTGGAAATGCTTCAGCTGTAAGAGATACAGCAGATGCAGTGAGACAAGCGGTCTCTCAACTAAGTTGGTGGTCACAATTAGTCGTATTACTCGTGATGTGTATCCTGTTTTTAGCATCACTTGTTGTGCGCGTACTGGTTCAAGTCACCATTTATCTTCGTTTTTTGGAGATGTATATATTTTGTGCAATGGCACCAATTCCGATGAGTGCTTTACCAAGCCAAGAGTTTTCAGTGATGAGCAAGGGATTCTTCAAAAATTTCGCTGCACTCGGTCTACAGGGAACATTCATCGCGTTAGTATTGGTCATTTATCTGACGATTTTCCATCGTATCATGGAAGAAGTTGGTTCAGGAATTTTTGGGATTATTTTAGGTTTGACAGTTTACATGATTGCTTTATTGCTTTCTGTAAATAAAACTAAGGGATGGGCAAAAACATTGATGTCAGCATCGTAAGGAGGAACTATGGCAGTTGAGGTAAAGATACCAAAGGATATTAAAGAATATAAAGAAAAGGTAATTGCAGGAATGAATTTAAAGCAGCTGCTTTGTTTAGCTATTGCAGCTGGAGTAAATGTCTTAATCAGTTTGATTTTCATTGCAGGATTAAAGATTCCTATGGAAATCACAAGTTGGTTTATGATTCTTTCATCCATTCCAATCGTTTCATTTGGCTGGTTTAAAAGAAATGGCTTGACATTTGATATCTATCTTAAACAATTTTTCAAATACCACGTGGCACCAGGGACACGAAAAAAGAAGCCTAAGGAAGAAATGAATAAAGAAATTGAAGATGTAGGCGGGCAAGAAACATGATGAAGTTAAAAGCGCTCAAAGCGTTAAAACCAACTAAAAAACCAAAAGATGAGGAAAAAGAATTTATTAGTAAACCTAAATCGAAGAAGAAAGAGGATATTGATCCTTTTAGAGATACGTTTAGGTTTGAAGAGATTTATGAAAGTGGTATTTGTAAAATCGATGAATTTACCTATTCATTGACGCTTGAGTTACAAGATATCAATTATCAATTATCTTCTGACGATCATCAAATTGAAATTTTCTCTCAATACTGCGACTTTTTAAATTCATTGAGTAGTAAGACAAAGTTGCAACTCACTGTTTATAAAAAGAAACGACCGCTTGCTGATTTGCAATCGGTTCTTTATTACAAGGCAAAAAATGATTTCCTCGATTCATATCGTGAGGAAATGAATCAAGTCATTTCAAGGAAATTAGATGAAGAAAAAAATGGTTTCAAAAAAACGATCTTATTTACTTTTGTGCAGAAACATCCTACGTTGGAGATCGCGCAAAAAGAATTAGAGATGGTAGCAGATCGTTTTGAAATGTTTGCTAGTCGCTTAGGCAGTCAAGCAAAAAAGGTAGAAAAAACAAAATTATTACATATGATTTCCGAAATTTTATTAACGAATGACAAGACGGTTAAGACAGAAGTCGATGAGGTACTACCTGAAGTCATGGAATTTAAGGAAAACAAAAACCACGTAAAAATAGATGATCACTATGCAAAAACATTATATTTACAAGAATACCCTTCTGAATTATCAGATACGTTTCTTTTTGAAATGTTAGAAATCCCTCGTGAAATTGTTGTATCTTTACATATTGAACCAATGGATCAAGATGAAGCCTTTGATTTAGTGAAGACGAAATTGGCTTTTATGGAACAACAAAAAGTGGATGAGCAGAAGAAGGCGTTACAAAGTGGGTATGACTTTGAGATGCTCTCTTATGAACTTTCTTACTCACTAACAGAAGCCAAAGGTCTGGTGGATGATCTCCAAAACAGGGGACAAAAATTATATGCGATAACAGGATCTGTCTATTTCCATTCACCAACGAAAGAAAAATTGGCTGAAGTCCATGATGAAATAAACTCAGTGTCTCGTCGCTTTGGATTTAAACTTATTGAATTGGAATTCATGCAAGAAAATGGCTTGAATGCGACATTACCGTTGGGAATCAATGCAATCCCATTAGATCGAACACTTTCAACAGCCAGTACCGCCATTTTTATCCCATTCACGATTTCGGATTTGATTCAAGAAAATGGGAAGTATTATGGTGTCAATGCAATTTCAAAAAATATTCTTTCACTCGATCGAAAATTATTAAAAGCACCGAATGGATTTGTTCTAGGAACACCAGGTTCTGGTAAAAGTTTCTCAGTCAAGCGTGAAATCGTCAATGTACTACTACGCGATGCAGATGATGAAGTCATCATTATTGATCCTGAGCGAGAATATTCTGTCATTGGTCAAAATTTCAACGGTGAGATCATCAAAATCTCGAGTGATTCACCGACAACGATCAATCCCATGGATATCAATGAGAACTATGGAGATGATACTGATCCAGTCGTGCTAAAATCAGAGTTTTTGATTTCGTTATTTGACCTGATCATTGGTGGTGCCTTGGGGCTAAGTTCGGCACAAAAAACGTTGATTGACCGTGTTTGTCGTCGAACGTATGAAGTGTTGAATGATCGTACACCAACATTCATTGACTTTTATAATATTTTAAAAGAACAAGAAGAAGAAGAAGCCAAGCAATTAGTCATGGATCTAGAAATCTATATTGAAGGAAGTTTGTCAGTCTTTTCTGCAGAGACAAATGTCGACATTACCAAGCGTTTAGTGATTTATGATATCAAGGATCTAGGAAAGCAATTGAAAACGATGGGGATGCTGATTGTATTAGACCAAGTATGGAATCGAATCACGACCAACCGTGAACGTGGTGTTCGTACGTGGTTATATATTGATGAAATGCAGCTTTTGTTTACGAATGAATATTCTGAGAACTACTTCTTTGAACTATGGAGTCGTGCACGAAAGTGGGGAGCGATCCCGACTGGTATTACCCAGAACGTCGAAACTTTACTATTGTCCGATTTAGCTCGACGGATGTTGTCAAATAGCGATTTTATCATGATGTTGAATCAAGCAAAATCAGACCGCACACAGCTAGTTAGACTGTTTGATATTTCAGAAGAACAAGAAAAATACGTAGTGAACTCTCCAGAAGGGTATGGTCTTATGGTGTTTGGGGATACAACGTTACCCTTTTATGATCATTTCCCTAAAGATACACAGCTCTATAAGATGATGTCAACGAAACCTGGAGAAACTTGATAGGCATACGGGAAAGGAAACAGGAAAGTGGCTGATTCAAAAATTTTAGACAAGAACAGGGCAGGTAAGAATGCTACAACTACCAGTAAAAATAATAAAAAAATGGTAGTAAGAGGTAGCAAACTATCTTTTAAAAAAGATAATTCTATTAGTACTTCTCGAAGAAAAAAGCTGATGAAGTTATTGAAGGGGAACAATCCTCATATCAAAAGAAAATCACAGCAAACGATTTTTCAGAAGAACAAAAGTAAAAATGATAAAAACAATGTGAATCAGAAACCTTTAGATAGAACTGCTAAAGGCAAACGAGTCAACACCCAGAGCATCCATCGACGACAAAGAATTCGTGATAGTCGAAGGGATGAGCTAAAGCAACAGCAACATGATTCAATGATGCGCCCTAATAAAGTCGATACACCCATCGCTCCTGCTCCTGTTGCTAATAACAACACAGATCAAAAAAAAGAAAAAGCGAACACTCAAGCAATTTTTAATCAAAAGAACCGCCATCAACAGATTCGTGAACAACAAAAGAAAAATACTACCTACAAAGGATACACCAGTAAAGCAAAATTAGAAAAGCAACAAGGACAACAAGAAAAAATTAGTTCTAACACAACAAATATACGTCATAAAAATCAAAAAAGAGCCTTACATCTTTCTAAAAATGAACAGCTTGAAAAAAAGAAAAGAAACAATAAGCGAAAAGAAGGAAAAAAGAAGGTTGCAGCTAAAAGGAATATGCGGGCCAAATTAGATAATATGTTGAAAGATCAAATTTCGCCTAAAAATCCTTTTAAAAATAAAATCAAAGACTTGATTATTGATAAGGTTGGGCGAGATGAAGAGGGTAATTTGAATTTGGTTGGTATGCTTATCACCATACTTATTATTCTAAAGTTACCTATCTTATTGAAATTGATCGTAGTCATCTTGATTGTTGCAGTGATCATTGCGATCATTGCAATCTTCGTTTCTTTTTGGACAACGATTTTAAGTTTATTTGTCGTAAAAACAGAGTCGATGATGATTACCGAAGCATACAACTATGTCACGTGGTTAGATACTTATAAAAACAAAGAGGTATATGATACGTACAATCGACTAGTTGATGATCCGGAGCATGATGAGGTTTATTTTGAAGTAAACGGGATTGAATCTGATCCAGAGCAATTTATGTATGTATCCAATGGAGATAACTATATCTACTACTTAAATGCAAAATTTGAAGATTATGATATCGATAATATTGCCATTGCTACCTATCGAAAAAGAGTGGCTGAAAAAACAGGTGTCTGGATTCCATGGTCATGGAGGGATAACACATATGCTGTTTTTCAGGACGCACCACACCCATTATCACCTGAACCTATCAAAGTATTCACTGTAAAAGATGAAATCCATGCATTACATGACATGGTCTACAACTACACGACCGTCATTGAAAAAGACAAAGAAGTTGAAACCGTTGTGATCACGGTGGATAAAGAAACAGGTGAAGAGCATACTGAAGTAAAACGTGAGAAAAAAGATGTTGCGACCGTCAAAATCAATGTCCAAACAATTGGTGAAATGTTTGACTCGGATCCTGAAGTAGAAGTCTATGTGGCTAGGCGTTATTCAAGAGATGACGATTACTATGGACGAGTCATTGCTTTTGATGAAGATGAAGTAGATAAATATTACCCAATCATGGAGAAAGATCGCTTTGAAGATAAAATTTTCATGGCTAATCCATTTGGTAAGATGAACTACGCAAACGTGGTGGATAATTTTGGCTATCGTCGACGTGATCCCAATACGCAACATTACCAAATCGCTTTGGAAGCAGAACCTGGAACACCTGTTTATGCCACCACCTTTGAGACAGTGGAAAGTATCAACTATAGTTATCAGGCTGGTCATACAGATGGTTCAGCGCCTGTAACAACAGCAATAGAAACGGATACAGGTCTATATTATGCGTATTATGTCAATATTGATCCAGTAGTGAGGCCAGGAAGAACCTTAGAAGCAGGTGATTTGATTGGCTATACAAGAAATCAGTTTGATGGGAATTTATTAGTTGCGATGAAAGAATATCGCTTTTGGCATAAAGATCCTGATGTTTATCCAGCGATCTACATCAATAATTTAGTCTTTAGTACGGATACCAACTTAGCCTATATGCGTAATGGTGGTGGGTTACATGGGAATCTGATCAATCCCCCATTAGCAGTTACTAAATGGCAAAACAGAGTTGCGGAACAAACGAGCAAACATGGCATTGAAGCATTTACTAATGCCATTTTATCCATGATATGGGTAGAATCTGGTGGAAATGAAGCCATTCAGCCAGATATCATGAATGCGCAACTGGCACTATCATCTCCAGACCGAATCACTACGCCAGAGGAATCGATTGAAAAAGGCGTCGAATATTTTGCTTATCTGCTCAAAAAAGCACAAAGCAATAATCTGAATGGTCTGGCAGCGGTTCAAGCCTATAATTATGGCGAAGCGTATCTTGATGATCTGATCAAACGAAATGCGCCTTATTCCTTTGAAGATGCGCGCTTGTATGCGCAAATGAAAAGTAATAATCAAACCATTCCGTTCAATCATATCGTCGCGCAAGGATTGGGCTATAACTGGCGATACATCTTTGGCAATATGTTTTATACCGCCATGGTTACAAGAAATATCATGGCAGATACAGGCAGATTAGCTGAGCTTGCTAGAAGAGAACTTGGTAATCCGAATGGTGAGAAGTATTGGCGATGGGCTGGATTCAACAATCGAATGGAGTGGTCAGCTGTATTTGTTTCGTGGATAGCGAATGAAGCGGGATACTTGGAACAAGGACGAGTATTGAATACAGCAAATGTTCTTGATATGAAAGAATGGTTTGAGGCGAATGATAAGTTCAAAACACATGATGAAAACTATGTTCCTCAATCTGGTGATCTTGTATTTTTTGACTGGACTGGTGGAAGAACAGGAAAAGATCATGTAGGAATCGTTGAATATTCTGGCGGAAATATTATTCAGGTCATCGAGGGTAACTCTGACAATCTAGTAAGAAGAAGAACTTACGCCATTGGAAGTAATGTTATTTCAGGATATGGCCTGCCATAAGAAGATAACACTGAAACTAATTGACAGATGGTTTAGAGGATATCTTGAAAGGAGGAAATATGTTAAAAAATTTTTTAGAAACAGAGTCAGGTAAAAAAATAATTATCGGACTTGGATTGTTTGTTGCTGTGGTTGCTGGACTCGTAGGGTATTCATTAATGAATACTGCACAAGAAAATACAGGTAAATCAACAGACTCAACGACAGAAGAACAAGCAACAACAGAGTCAAGAGATCGTTTTAACGCAACGATCTACAGTGGCACCTGGTACTCTAATCTACCAGATGATACAGAAATCGTATTAGCAACTGATGGAACCTATAAAGTCTCCAGTGATTGGTTTGAATCAGGGACCTATTATTTAAATACAAGTGGTCAGGTAGTTTTAGAAAACGATAATAAGCAAACCAAAGAATTTGCCCTACAAACTAAGATGGGAAATACGATCTTATATCGAGAAGATGATGGGGAAGATGTGTATCTTTATCCTACAGAAGAAGTAAAAGCGCAGTTAGAAGCAGAAATTTCTGAGCAGATTGAAGCCGCGCAACGAGCAGTTTCACAAATGTGGATGGATATCTTGATGCAAGGAACATGGGAAAATACGAACAATAGTCGTTCCTTTACATTAGAGTTTGGAGAAGACACATTTACTCAGAAAAAAATTGAAGAAGGGAGATCAGATGAAGAAGTAACGTTTGAGTATCGAATTGTTTCATTTGATACCGATCATGAGGGTGCCAACTTTGTCGTCAATCGAACAGACAGTGGGAATCTACAAAAAACAATCACTTTTAGAATCACTGAAGAAGCGAATCAATACAGGCTGCTTGGAAATGAAGGAAGCTTCCAATGGAACACACTATTTGAAAAGCCGTATGAGTCTGTACAAATGACACAAGATGGGACGAGTCGTTCAGACTCCTCAAGAACACAAGAAACCACAGATGAAGAGGGCAATACAGTCACTATAACAGAAAGAGATGTGACCTAAATGCATAATAATACAGACAAAGATCCAGAAATCGATAAGCTCGAGAATATTTTTAAAAGAATGTTTCAAAAAGGGCCAATTTGGCTCTATAGATTCGTAAAAACAGCTTTCCGATTAGGAATGAAAGTATATCGAAAAGTCCAAGTATTTCGACAAAAACGTAAAGAAGCACGAGAAAATCCAAAAAGTAAAGAGCCAAAAGAAAAAGGCATTCTAGGCAGAGCTTGGCATTTCTTAAGGCAAAAATACAGAACGTATCAGCAAAATCGTGCAGATGGAAGAGAAAAGTTAATAGACAAAGAGTCAAAAGACAAGGGAACTTTGTCTAAAGCCTGGAACTCTATTAAGCGGAAACTTGTTATTAGTAGAGACCATCTGACCAGAGAACAGGGGACTGCCTCAATGTCCCATGGACGAAGTTCAGCTGAAAAGCCCTTACTGTCTAGAAGTAATTCAGCTGAAAAAGGCGGCACTCCAGATGGAAAGCCAAGACTATCCGCAATGACGAATAGAGCGAATAGACAAGCAAAACTACACAATGATGCATTAAGAACTCAGGGATTGACAAGAAATCCACTAGCAAAAGGTACACCATTACCAACGAGATAGTCTGTAGATCTAGAGAAAGAGGTCGGGAAAGAAGTGTTCAGCATCGAGAAATAAGGCGCCATCCACGAAAATTGTTTTTCAAATTTTTGTGGATGGCGCCTTATTTCCGATGAGGTTACTTCTGTTCCCGCCGTTTATTCGGTTTTAGGTGGTACAAGAGGACTAATGTCCCAGACACTTTTATGTCTATAGTTGATTGAGAAGAATCGTTGCGAATAAACCAAGTGCATAACTACTGTTGAACAAAATCATATTTTTGATTGAATAGCTAAAACTGATAGGCTGCGGCAGACTCTCTTTGAATAGCTGAAGATTAAGATATATTTTTGGTAAAGTCAAGAAAGCCAGAAGGATCGGCCATTGATAAATACCACTGATCAGACCTATTAAAAGAATCAGATAGCACGCATACATCAAAAGTTGAAATAGCATGATACCGATTGGACGACCAATGTAGAAAACTAACGTGTACCGATGATTTTCAATATCTCGCTCCAAATCGCGTAAATTATTCGCTAACATAATATTGGCTATCGTAAAAACAAGTGGGAGTGCTGCAAGAAAGATGGCGGCTACTGCCCAGATATTGCCAGATAAATTGAAGGTGCCAGTTGCTAAAGACAGGGTTAAATCAAATAGATCGCTACGATGAGTGTTGATATAGATGACCATCGTAAAGATCCCTAAACCCATGGTAAAACCGCTGAAAATCTCTCCTAATGGCATACGTGATAAAGGGATAGGACCAAAAGTATAAAAAATCCCAATAAAACAACAAATCATACCCATCAGCAACAATAACCAACCGGTCCGCAATGTCAGTAATATACCAATGACTAAGACAAAAGCAATCATCCCTAAAATCATGTTTCGTACGAGTTTTGGTGAAATACCAGTCCGTCCAATGACGTTCTCTTCATATTTATAAATTTCCGAATGTGCTTTTTCATAATCCATATAGTTATTGATTGCGGTAGTGGCTAAGTCAAAGACAAGCATACCAATAAAAAACAGTAAAGTGTTCAGCCACTGTATTTCGTGAAAAAAAGCGATAGAGAATAAAACCCCTATCGCAAAAGGAAATACACTAGCGACCTTCGTACGTAGTTCAACTACTTCTAAAAAGATTTTTAGTGTCATATCAGTTACTCCTTAGTTTAATTCAGAACGATCGCCCATAGTATATTTTGAATCTTCAGCGAGTTTGAAAGTGTCTTTGATTGGATCTGTCACATAGACCTTATCATCTTTTGTCACAAAAATCGCCTCAGTTCCATCATTCAGTTTATCCTCGATATAAGCCAAGCCATCTTTGACACCCATGGCGAAGACCGCAGTAGATAGTCCGTCTCCATCAATGGATTGATCGGTGATGATCGTGACACCAGCGATGTCGTTGTCAAAAGGATAGCCAGTTTTAGGGTCGAACAAGTGATGATATTTCATGCCATCAACTTCCAAGTAGCGCTCATAGATTCCAGATGTGACCAATGTTTTATTTCGTTCTTTGATCGAGCCGAGGATCGTTCCACGGGCAAGATTCGGATCTTGGATACCAACTGTCCAATCTTGATCTTCTCCTCTAGGACTGTGTCCAAGAACATAGACATTCCCACCTAGATCGACGATCGCCGTCGTTACATCATGTTCTTTCAAGACTTTGACGACTTCATCAGTGATGAATCCTTTCGCAATGGCACCTAGGTCAAGGATCATGCCTTTTTCTTGCAAGTAAACCGTCTTTTCTTCATCATTGAATTGGACTTTATGATAATCCACTAACTTCAATGCTTCATCGATTTCTGCTTGTGATGGTTTACGTGCATCGTCAAAGCCGATACGCCATAGTTGTGTGATTGGACCGATTGCCATATCAAAGCCTCCATGAGAGTCCTCGCTGTACTCATACGCACGTTTTAATAAACGGTACACATCGTCAGATACTTTGACTGGTTGGATTCCTGCTTGTTGATTGATTTCATCAACTTCGGAGCCGCTTTGATTGATCGTGATTTTATCGCCTAACTCTTTGACTCGGTCAAAAGCAGGTTTTAATACGTCTTCTTTCCCTTCATCGTAGATACGGATACGAACGTAAGTACCAAGCAAAAATTGTTCGTCTGTGTAAGGGTCAGAAAGCAGTGAAGTGTTGTTCTCTTGTTTTCCTTCAGTTGTTTGATCTGTGCTGCAACCCGCAATGGTCAGTAGGCACAAGAGCAAGACAAAAGGAAGTAATCGTTTCTTCAACATCTATTCCTCATTTCTTTTTATCTATTTCATGTTCCGCATAAAGAGAAATCTCTAAGCGAAATCAAAAGTAAGTTCATGCTTTGTATTCTAATATAATCTGGCAGGAATGAACATCTTTTTTTCGGGGGATGTGGCGTTTGTAGGGATAGCACAGAAAAAGAGATGTGACAGTTGCCACATCTCCAAAAGGATTATCGTAAAGGCAGATGAGCCTTCTGTTAGACAAAGTTTATTTTGTCACAATGTTATCGACTTCAATTGTTTGTGTATCGCCTTTTTCAGCAGCATTGACTAATTGTTGTGCATACATGATGAATGAATGTGCACTGTGAGTTGCGCCAGTTACTACTTCTACATCTGCTGGAGAACCATCTTCTTCGCCCATTGCTGAAACAAGTTCATCGTTTAATTCTGGGATGTAAGTTTGAGGGTCAGTACCAGATTTTTCTTTCATCTTTTCGTTGTACTCTGTATCATCTTGTTTTGATTTGCCATCTGCATCGATGTAATCAAAGTTTGATTCAGTGACTTTGCCATCTGCAACTGTCAATTCAAATTGCACACGATAGCCATTTGAATAGTTTTTCTCTTCTAACTTGTATGTGCCGTCTTTAAGTTCTGCACCATTATCGATTTCAATCGTTTCAGTGTTACCCGCTTGAGCCGCTTGGATCAATTGTTGTGCGTAGTTTTGGAAACTTTCTGATGAATGTGTCGCACCAGTCACAACTTCTACACCACTTGCGCTTTGTGCGCTTAGCAACTGTTCATTTAATTCAGGAATGAATGTTTCTGGATTTGTACCAGCTTTTGCTTTCATGTTTTCGTTGTATTCAGCATCATCCATTTTAGATTTGCCATCTTCGTTCACATTGTCATAATTAGACTCAGTGATCTTGCCGTCTTTTACGACCATTTCAAAGACTGAACGGTAACCATTAGAGTAGTTTTTTTCTTCTAACTTGTATGTACCGTCTTGTAATTCTCCACCAGCAACGATTTCTTTAGTTGATTCTGTTGTACTAGTTTCTGTCGTAGAAGATTGTGCAGTAGAAGTAGAAGAAGATGTACTACTTGAACTATCATTGTTATCTGATCCACAAGCTCCTAGCATCAATGTTGAGAATGCTAATACCGCAAACCCCGTAACAAACCGATTTTTCTTCATTTTTTAACCCCGCCATTTCATTTTTTGTCCACAAATTCCTTGTGATTCATTATACATTCTAATGGATATCATCAATAAGTCAACCGTTTTACAAAAATAACGACAGTGATTTAATTGAGCGTTTTCTTTCTGGAAATTTCGTGAAAAACAGGCGTTTTTATTGTAATAAAAAAAACATAAAAAGGTGTTAGACAAATATACAAAACATCTATATAATGTATAAAGATTGTGTAATCATTATCAAATTGAAAAAACGATCAACTATTAATAATTTATATAGATGAAAAATAAGGAGCGGATATTCAATGACAAAGCAAAATATTGTCGTTGTGGGTGCTGGTTATGCGGGTGTTTCAGCTACAAAACACTTAGCGAAGAAACTGAAAAAAGAAGACGTAACAATCACATTGATTGATCGTCATTCGTACCACACGATGATGACAGAACTTCACGAAGTTGCAGGCGGACGTGTGGAACCAGAGGCGATCCAGTACGATTTACAACGATTATTTGCAAGACAAAAAAATGTAGATTTAGTGACTGATACAGTAATTGGCATCGACAAAGAGAAAAAAATCGTCAAAACCAAATTAGGCGCTTATCCATTCGATCAATTGATTTTAGGTATGGGTGGTGAACCAAATGATTTTGGTACACCAGGTGTTAAAGAAAATGGCTTTACTCTTTGGTCATTTGAAGATTCCGTTAAGATCCGTAAGCACATTGAGAAAACAGTCGAAAAAGCAGCATTAGAACCAGACGAAAAATTGCGTAAGGCAATGTTAACGTTTGTTGTATGTGGTTCTGGGTTTACTGGGATTGAAATGATCGGTGAGTTAGTGGATTGGAAAGATCGTTTAGCCAAAGACTACAAACTAGATGCAAATGAGATTACACTAATGGTTGTTGAAGCAATGCCAACGATTTTGAATATGTTGGATCGTAATGATGCAGCCAAAGCAGAACGTTATTTAAATAAAAAGAATGTTGAGCTATTGTTGAATGCGCCAATCGTTGAAGTCGCTCCTGACCATATCAAATTAAAAGACGGTCGTGAAGTGCCTACGCATACCTTGATTTGGACAGCAGGTGTTAAAGGAACAACCGATGCGGCTGATTTCGGATTAGAGACTGCACGTGGCCAACGTTTAGTAGCAAACGAATATATGCAAGCAAAAGGCTATGAAGAACAAAATATCTACATCATTGGTGATTTAGTGTATTACGAAGAATTCCCTAATACACCAACACCACAGATCGTTCAAGCCGCAGAACAAACCGGTCATACAGCTGCAGCGAATATCGTGGCTTCGATCAAAGGTGGCGAGAAACATAAATTTAAAGGGAACTACCAAGGATTTATGGTTTCTGTCGGCGCCAAATGGGGTGTAGCGAACTTATTTGACAAGATCCATTTAAGTGGCTTTTTAGCAATTATCATGAAGCATATCGTCAACTTGAAATATTTCTTTGATATCCGTTCAGGTTATTATATGTTCCAATATATGATGCACGAATTCTTCCATATCAAAGATGATCGCAATGTGACTCGTGGACATTCTTCTCGTTACGGCAATGTTTTATGGAGCGTCCCATTACGAATCTTCTACGGTCTCGTTTGGTTAGTTGAAGCTTCTAAGAAAATGATTGGTAACGGTGAAGTATTAAAACCAAGTACTTGGTTTGGTGAAGGTTCATGGTTTACTGGTAACAGTGTGTTCCCTTGGACTTGGGAATACAATGTAGCAGATGTAGCAAGTGGTGCTTCAGCAGCAGGTGATGCAACAACAGCTGCGAGCGGTGCAGGTGCAACAACTGGAGAAGCAGCAACACAAGCGGCACATTTTGGCTTGAGCTACGCATATGGTGAAGAACCAATGGCAGTGATCGATAAATCACCAGACTGGTTCAACAGCATCATGCAAGTCATCATGCCAAATAACGATGTAGCGATGTTCTTCCAAAAATTCATGGTCTTCTTTGAAATTGCGTTAGCGTTAGCATTGATTGCCGGTTTATTCACTTGGTTATGTAGTGCAACAACGATTGTTTTAGTTATTACATTCTGTATTTCTGGTATGTTCTACTGGGTAAACATCTGGTTCATCTTTGTGGCGTTTGCCTTGATGAATGGTTCAGGTCGTGCGATCGGTTTGGATCGTTGGGTGATTCCTTGGTTACAGAAAACACTCGGTAATTGGTGGTACGGGAAACCAAAGGCACGTTACGGCGAATAGAGAAAGTTAACAATTCAAATAATCCAAATGATTTTAGCAACTAAAATCATGATATGAGAAGAAATAAGGAGGAGCTTGGGGTGTGCAAACATTCCAAGCTCGTCTTTTTCTTAAATAGGTTCGTATAAAGATGATGAATCGCTCAAATCCTTGAATTAGCTGTGTTGTGCCTCTCATTCACAACCTTCGTTATTCATGGTAAAATTGGAGCAATCAAACGAGGAGAAAAAGGGAGTGAGTACTTGAAAGAATTTATTCAAAAAAGTTTATTAAAACCTTGGGATATCATCATTATTCTTTTGTTAGTCATGCTCTCATTCTTGCCGGTTGTCATCTTTAGTTATCAACAAGTGGATGCAACACCAAATAAAGAAGCGGTGCTACGAGTCGATGGAACAGAAATCAAAACGTTTCCGTTGGTAACTGAAACCAAAGCTTATACCTATTTATACGAAGATGATCATGGCGACAAAAACGTGATCGAGATCGATGGGGAACGAATTCGGATCAAAGAAGCAGACTGCGACGACCAGATTTGTGTTCGCCGAGGATGGGCAACGAATAATGGTGAAACAATCGTTTGTTTGCCTCACAAATTAGTGATCGAAGTGCGATCAACAGACGGGAGTGGGGAAGACAGTCTGATTTATTAGACGGTTCACGTCATGAGTAAATTACAAAAAATGATCTATATATCTTTATTAGTTGCCCAAGGTGTGATCATCGGTTTATTGGAAAATATGATTCCTTATCCTTTCGCTTTTGCGCCAGGTGCAAAACTAGGATTGGCTAATTTGATTACGATTGTGGCAATTTTTACAATGAAAAAACGAGATAGCTTCTTATTACTTTGGTTGCGTTTATTTTTGACCACGTTATTAGGCGGCACGATTTCGACGTTTCTTTATAGTATGAGTGGTGCGTTGTTGAGTTATGTAGGGATGTTGATAGTCAAACAACTGGGTCCTAAAAGAGTTAGCATTATTGGCATCAGCGCGACAGGTGGATTTATGCATAATGTCGGTCAGTTATTGACCGCGTCATTTATCGCACAATCATGGACAGTCATGCTCTACTTACCGATTTTGTCATTCCTAGGTATTCTATCAGGATTGGCCATAGGGATAGCTGCTAATTATCTGCTGAAACATGTGAGAACACTTCAGCGTTTCCAAGCAGACTATGATCGACAGACCAATAGTCAATGGCAATCGGTATTTCTGAAAAAATAAGCGTTATACAAGGAGTTTTTTTATGAAGTTACATCAAATGTGGGTGGACTATCCAACGATCCAAGTGGAATTGAACCAAACACTAAAAAAAATGGAAAGTGTTGTTCGGCTGAAAAACAAACCAGTAGAAGAAGCGATAAAAGAAACGATTCATGCAGGTGGAAAGTTACTGCGTCCGGCGTATCAACTATTATTTGCTCAATTTGGCCCGGAGCAAGATCGCGATAAAGCCATTTCGTTGGCAGCATCTATTGAGATGCTACACATTGCGACGTTGATCCATGATGATATCGTTGATGAAGCTGACTTACGCAGAGGACAGCCAAACTTACGTAGCCGTTTTGGCAATAGTGTCGCTGTTTATGCCGGAGATTATTTATTTGTTTGTTGTTTCAAACTCTTGTCCGAATATACCTCCTCCTTAAAGAGTATGCAATTAAATGCACGAAGTATGGAAAAAGTATTGAATGGCGAGCTCGGGCAAATGGATGATAGATACAATACCCAGTTGACGGTTGAAGAATACTTACAGAATATTTCTGGTAAAACCGCTGAACTTTTTCAACTTAGTTGTTTTGTAGGTGCATACGAAAGTGGCACAAGCGAACGTTTTGCAAAAAAAGCCGGGGATATCGGGTTAGCGATCGGCATGGCGTTTCAAATCATTGATGACATTTTAGATTATACAAAACAGAGCGAAGACATCGGCAAGCCTGTATTGGAAGACATTCGTCAAGGGGTGTATTCGTTACCTTTGATCTATGCGTTACAAACAGACAAAAAAGCAGAATTACTTGAATATTTGTCCAAAGAAAAACAAATGACACAAGCAGAAGCTGAGAAGATTCAACAATTAGTTATTGAGGCACAAGGGGTCGAAAGCGCCCAGAAGTTGGCAGAATCCTATACGAAACAAGCACTAAAAGAAATCAAAAAATTACCAAATACCTCAGTACAAACAAAAGAAACATTAGAGACTTTGACGTCATTGATCCTAAGACGGGCAGACTAAGTTATATAAAAATGTGGTTGTGACAGAAGTGTTCAGCTCCGAGAAATAAGCGTGAAACCCTGAAAATTGTTCTTCAAATTTTTGGGGTTTCACGCTTATGTCTGAAGGAGTTGCTTCTGGAACACCGTTTATTCGGTTCTAGGAGATGCAAGGTGAATCATGTCCCAGGCTCATTTTTTTCTTTGCACAGAAAAAGTGGTTTTGCACCTTCTGAAAGAAAGAGGTATGCTAAATAATAGGTATCGCATGGTGACTGATTTCCATTTAGTAGTTCCATACGTATCAGTAGTTTGTTGCTCTTAAAAACATGAACCATCAATAGAATGGACATGGGTCGTTTATCGAACAGGGGCTTACATCGTTTTATTTATGGACGTAAGTACATAAAGTGACGGAGGAAGAATAAAGGAGGGAAATCAAAGCACATAAGAAATAATACATAATATTGAGTGAACCATGGACAAAACAAGTAGTTAAAACATTCATTTTTTTGTTTATTCTGACAATCAGTATCGTTAACATTTTGGGGGAAATGTCGCTGAATGACAAGAATAGATGAGTCAATAAAAACCAGTGAAAGCCTTATGCAGTCCTGACTGATAAGGAAATCACTGGTTTTTTTATTTTTTATCTTCCAAGGCTCGGGCTAGTTTGTGGTCGATTGTTTCGCGAGTGGCTATCTTGTGTTAGATGATTGTTTTCTGTTTGGCGATGTGCATGATTGATCCTATCTTTCAATGTAAATTTCTGAGTCGCAGGTGAAATCTTTTTTTGTAATGATTGGGTCTGCACCTTATGATTAGCCTTCCCAACTTCTTTGTCAGTGTGATCGCGTTTTTGGGAAGGCTCCTCTTTATCCATTCCATTTACCAATGTTTTTGCATCAAACTTTATTTTTGGCTGTCGATTTGCATAAGGTTCTTTAGAGATACTTTTATGTGTTTCGTTGAACTTACGATTCGCTTCTGCAACAGCATTTACCACTTCTTTTTTTGTTCGGTCACGTATTTCAGGGAGTGGCGCATCTTTTTCATTCCTTTTAGTATCACTAGGAATTGTTTCGTAGATCGGTTCAGCAGAGTCTGTGTATCGTTCGACAAGTTTATCTACTTGTTTTGGCGACAACTTGTCGATTTTATCAAGTAATTCTTGCGCTCTTTGTTCATTATTTTTGATGCCAGCTGTTAGTTCCCTATATTTTTTTGAAGATGTGGAACGATCACTAAGCTGTTCTCTTTTTTCCTTTAGCTCTTGGATTCTAGCTACTGTATTCATCAGGCTTTTTGTCAGTTGCTTGATTTCTGTAGCAGGACTTTTTGGTAGATGCTTACTCAATTCCCTTGAACGCTGTCTCATCTTTTCTACTGACATAATATTTTCTTTACGATTATCCATAATTAGTTCCTCATCTCTTGTCTTAGTTACATAAACAAAAATAGCATTTTAATCTTCGTGATTTATACCGATAATTTCTAAGTAGAGAAAATTAGTGTAAGCATTTCTTGCTCTTGAAACATAAGCGAGAAAACAAAGAGGAGGAAAGTATGCTTGATAGCAGAAAACAGGAGATCGACCATTATTTTTGATCAATCTCCTGAATTATTTTGTTTAGTATGAAGCTGTTTTATTTTTAAATTGTATGGCTAGTTTTTGGTCGATTGTTCAGTGTAGGATTTGCCTTTTCTTGGGCGTTCGCTTTGACCTTTTCCTGTGCGTTAGCTAACTTCTCAGTCAATGGCGGTTTCAGAATACCTTTTATAGGCTCTCCTTTTAAAGTTTTAATCTGATCAATCAATAATTTTTTTTGGTTCATTAATTCTTCTTTATTTTTTCTACCAAATAAATTCATGATTTTGCCAGTTAACGTCTTATTTCTTTGTTTAATAGTAGCTAGTTTTTTTTCCGTTTGCTCTAACTTTTTATTGGCTTTATCTAACGAAAGATTTTGACTCATATTATCCTTGATTGGTTTTTTTTTGATTTCGATCGTTTTCTCTCTTTTATCAATAGACTTTGAATCTATATCTTTATGGATTTCATTGAATTTATCATTAGCAGATTTAACAGCCGACTGAATTTCTTCTTTTGATCGAGCCCTTTTTAATGTGATTGGGACATCGATCTCTTCCTTCCTTTTTTTTCTATCTCCAGGAATGGTTTCATAGATAGGTTCATTCATGATTTTCTCATTGCTCTTCGTGACGCTTTTGTCTTGAGTGAAATGGTTATCTATGTATTTTTCCAATCTATCCGCATGTGCGGGTGAAATTTTTTCGATTTTTTCATATAACACATGAACTCTTTTTCTATGAGTTCTGATAGCGTCTGTTAATTCCTGATGTTTTTCTGAAGATTTAGATGTATCCCCAAGCTCCGCTAGCTTTCCTTTTAACTCTTCAATCTTATTCTCAGAGTTGATAATTTGATTCGATAGTTGAGTGATTGCTGTTTTCTCTCCCTGTGTGATTGGTTGCTTATCTTGCTCATTCTTAGCCATATCTATCTCCTTCTCTTATTCGTTATACATAAACAAACATAACATTTTTTTATTGGTAAACAGGACCGATAATTTCTATTAAAGAAAATTTTCGATATGAATCTTGTGATAATAAAACGTTGTAAAATTAACATTGAAAAGGCGTATTAATTGAATAATAGAATGTGTTCATTGGAATACCGTGTATCTTTTTGTAATGGAATAAATCATATAAAATAACTATTTATAAATATATGGATTACTTGAACAACTTTAGCTAGAAAATCTTTATCGGTGTGGGCGATGCTCATGATCTGCTAAAGCTAGGTGATTGTGTTCGATCTCCACGTGGTTTTTGATTTTTCATTTGTTGTTCTTGTTTATTATGAGCGTCAGTTACTTGTTCTTTAAATGTTGGTTTTAGGATACCTTTTTGTGGTTTTTTTTGCGGTTGCTCGAGTTTGTTTATCAAATCAGTTTTCTTTTCCTTTAAACCTTGGATTTTTTTTCTTTGAAAGGCATTCGCAATCAGACCGATGATACTTTTTTTCCGTTTTTGATACTTTTGCAATTTGCTCTCAATTTTCTGCAAATTACGTTTAGTTTCTTGGATAAACTTCTTCTGTTCGGCGGCTTTCTCTTTCTCTGAGAGGGTTTTTCCCGTGTCTATTCTTAGCTTTTTGTTCATTTTAGGTTCAGGAGATGAATTGCGGTAAGCTTGATTGAACTTTTCATTAGCCTTTTCTACTTTGATTGTAGAGATTTCTTTAGGTGTTAATGGACACGCGACTTTGCCATAAGGGGAATCAGCAAATTTTGTTTCTAACTTCGTTGCAGTCTTTGAATCAATCGTCTCCAGTTGACGGTAAAGATTGTCTGCTTGTTTTCGATGAAGTTGGATGCCTTCAGTATATATAGCGAATTCTTCTTTTACGTTAGGGTTGCTAACGAGACCATCTCTTTCTTTTGCAAGCGCCTGTATTGTTTTCTCTGTATTTATGATCTTTTCTGTTAGGTTATCGATTTTTTCTGTTCGTTTTTCCTGTTGCTGTGCGACTGATTGCCGAGGCGTAGAAAGCTTTTGTGCGACAGACTGACGAGGTTCAGATGTTACTTGAGAAACGGATTGTCGTCTCGGCGACTGACCGACAGATTCTCGGCGAACACTTTTCGTTTGCTGGCGTTCTTGTTCTTTTAGGACAAGCTTCATTGCGCGATGACTGTAGATGTTATTTCGATTATTACTTAGTTCTTTATTTGCGTTATTGAGTTTGGTTGTTGCCTTGTTATATTCATCCGGATTGGCTGTTCTGCTAGAAAGTTTTTTTACTTCACTTTTAATTTCCCTGATTTGTTCATTTAACTCTCTGTCTTTTTCGGTTAAACGCTCAATTTTCTGGTCAATTTGTTTAGCAGACAACTGGATATTTTCAGCTGTGATCGATGCTGTTTGTTGTGAGAATTTTTTTACAACGTCTAATTGTCTACTGATTCTCTGAAAGACGTTGTCAGAAAGATTCGGCGCTTTTAAATTTATAGTTAACGATTGTTCTTTGATCAATATGTGTAATCTCAAGCGAGACAAACTTTCTTGACCGATTGCTTGTGGATTTAAAACACCATCTCTGATGGCTGTATTTAAAAATCTTGTCACCTCTATATTTTTTTTAGTTTTATCCATTGTTTCTCCTTAATTATCTTTATTAATATATAAAAAAAATATCATTTTTCAACTCGTGGTATGTACCGATTATTTCTATAATATGTAAATTTTTAGTATTGATTTTTTCTAAAAGGTGTTATTTGGATTGATTGGCAGAGCAGAGGTGACTTTCGTTCATGTTATGGATTAAATCACTCAAATGGATTGTTTTGTTTATTTAAAACAATCTTTTTTTGTTTTTGGAAAAAAATTGTTCCCAGCAAGAAAAATTCCATGCTATATTCTGGATTAAAGAACGCTATGAATAAAGGAGAGCAGCTGTGAGAAAACAATATACATCAGAATTAACGCAATTAACGGTGATTGAGATCGTAACAAAACTAAGTGAGAAGAAAAGAAATTTTTCATTTCGTGATATTGAAGAAGAGTATCAGCAACCTTTGTCTGCGGCAGATAAATTTTTGATCCGCTGTTTGATTGTAAAAAAATTCAACTTGAAGATCGAATATTTTTCTTCTTCTAAAGCGAATCAATTACAATTTTGCAAAATTTGAGAATAGTCCATTGAGGCTGGGATGACCCAGTAAGAGATCGCTGAATCTAATGTGGAAATAAAAAATGTTGTAATTCAATACAAAAGAATTCATTCATTTTTTTATGCGTTATGATACAAACAGAACGACAGCAAAACAAAAAAGGGGGCGTTAAATGGAAGAGGGTTCTGTATAGGAAGAAGTGGAGAAAGCAATCGTTGGTCTTCAATAGATAAGCTTATAAATGACTTAGAAGTAGTAAATAGAGGAAACAACACACATAGAACACCACTTGATTGCCGAAAACTATTTCGGGGAAAAATAGTTGCTCGGTCTCACTTGCTTGACGACGTGCATCACAGATTGCGACAGCGCATCTAGATAAAATCGTAGGCAAATGTTATCAGGTGTCCATTAGTATTGACAGGCAGTAGTTTGATTGTTCTACTGCTACTGACAATAGCACATAGTACTATCCGATTTAAAAAGGATATCGAACATAGAACTAAAACATAGAACTAAAACATAGAACTAAAACATAGAACTAAAACATAGAGTTAAAACATAGAACAAACATAGAACAAACATAGAAATTAGATGTAGACTCAAAAGTAAAATAAAACACATAATGTAGTACCTCAAACATAGAATCAAGCACATAGTAGAAAAATATAGTACATCGTAAAGAAGCTTGCATGTTTTCTCGTGACATCAAGCTTATGAAAATAAAGCGAGCATGACAAACCCACCATTGATAAAAAAGAGGCTAGGAAACGAACTAGCCTCTTTTTGCTGATGGTAGCCCATCGATTTCTGTTAAGCTGACTTCACCAGAGAGTAGTTGGAAGCGCTGGTTTGGCGTATCTACGATCAGTTCTCCTTTTGGACCGATTGCCTGGGCAATTCCTTGATAAGATTTTCCTTGTCGGGTAAAGCTGACAGACTTACCTAGGACAAATGACCGTTCTGTGTAAAGATCAAAATAGGTGTGCGAAGGGTCGGCTAAATACCTAAAGAAATGTTTCCAAATCGCGCAGATCAATTGATTTCTAGTCATCGATGCTTCACCATCAGGAAACAAGGAAGTCGCTTTTTGCTGGATCTCATCAGGAAATTGCGTGTGAGGGATCGAAAAATTCAAGCCCACACCAATAATCACTGAACGAATTTCACCACTTTCCATATCGCTTACCGCTTCAGATAAAATTCCACAAACCTTTTTCCCTTCAAGGTAGATATCATTGACCCATTTGATCATGGCATGTTTTCCTGACGTTTCTTGAATCGCTTTGACACATGCACTGGCAGCAATCAACGTATATTGTGGCAATTCCTCAAAATGCTTTTGTGGATGCAATAATAGGCTCATGTAGATTCCTTGACCTGGTTGAGCGAAAAAGGAACGTCCAAAACGTCCATGGGCTTGTTCTTGTGTATCCGCGATAAATAAACTAGGTTTCGTAGTATCCATATTAGATGCCGATTTAGCATCTTTCATGGTGGATTCAGATTGTGATAATACCTTCACTTGAACATCAAAAGAGGATAATGCTTGGGAAATCTCTACAGGATCTAATACATCGGAGGGGAGATAACGATACCCTTTCGCTTGATGGTCAAAGCGAAAACCTTCTTTTTCTAATTCTTTGATGGCTTTCCAAATACTCGTTCGGGAGACATTCAGTTGTTGGGCGATTTTTTCACCGGATAGAAATGTCGGAGTATTTTTTAAAAGGTGTAGTACCTTGGCTTTTGTCGTCATCGATCAAGCTCCTTTCTACTATTTATATATTAGCAGATTTACGATCGAATGAGGACAGCGCGTCATACTTTTTGTTTGAGTCGCTATAAAGACGAAAAGATTTTGTGAGGAAGAGTCACTCAATTAGGAATGGACGAAATTGGAACAAAAAAGAAAGATTAAGAAACAATTACGAAAATTTACAGGAAACGCCAGGAAGTGTTGACTTTTACGTTTAAACAGTGTATTATATGAAGTTGCAAAAACTATCTGATGAAGCGAAGGCAGAAACGAAATATTGTCCGTTTCGGCTTTAATATAAGGAAACAAAAGTAGAAGCTCACGTAGGCAAGTACTCAAGAGAACGTTCTATTTTTGGTTTTTTTTTGCCTAAAAGCCGCAAAAAATGTCTGTTGTTACCTAAATATAATATTTTTAATATTATTGTAACAATTGATCGGGTAGTCTTTTTGAATGACATTTTAGAGGGGTGAAGAGCTTGGCTGGACACGTAGTAAAATACGGAAAACATCGCGAACGTAGAAGTTTCGCACGAATCAGTGAAGTGTTGGAATTACCAAATTTGATCGAAATTCAAACAGACTCGTACCAATGGTTCTTAGATGAAGGACTAAGAGAAATGTTTGAAGATATTTTGCCAATCGATGACTTCAATGGCAATCTTTCTTTGGAATTTGTAGATTATGAATTGAAAGAACCAAAGTACACAGTAGCAGAAGCACGCGCACATGACGCAAATTACTCTGCACCATTACATGTGACTTTACGTTTAACAAACCGTGAAACAGGCGAAATCAAAGCCCAAGAAGTATTCTTCGGTGATTTCCCATTGATGACAGAGCAAGGTACATTCATCATCAACGGTGCGGAACGTGTTATCGTTTCCCAATTAGTCCGTTCACCAGGTGTTTACTTCCATGGGAAAGTAGACAAAAACGGTAAAGAAGGATTCGGTTCCACTGTGATCCCTAACCGTGGTGCATGGTTAGAAATGGAAACTGATGCAAAAGACATCTCTTATGTACGTATCGACCGCACACGTAAGATTCCATTGACTGTGTTAGTTCGTGCATTAGGTTTCGGTTCAGATGACACGATTTTTGAAATCTTTGGGGATAGTGAAACATTACGTAACACGATCGAAAAAGATTTACACAAAAATGCAAGTGATTCTAGAACAGAAGAAGGATTAAAAGACATCTACGAGCGTCTTCGCCCAGGCGAACCAAAAACAGCAGATAGTTCACGTAACTTGCTGAATGCCCGCTTCTTTGATCCAAAACGTTACGACTTAGCAAATGTTGGTCGTTACAAAGTAAACAAAAAATTAGACTTGAAAACACGTCTATTGAACTTAACGTTAGCTGAAACGTTGGTTGATCCTGAAACAGGCGAGATCATTGTTGAAAAAGGAACAGCTTTGACCCATCAAGTGATGGAAACATTAGCACCGTTCATCGACAATGGTTTGAACTCAGTGACTTACTACCCAACAGAAGATGGCGTAGTCACTGATCCAATGACTGTCCAAGTGATCAAAGTCTTTTCACCAAAAGACCCAGAACGTGAAGTTAACGTGATCGGTAACGGCTACCCAGACACAACAGTGAAAACTGTTCGTCCAGCGGATATCGTTGCTTCAATGAGCTATTTCTTGAACTTGATGGAAGGCATCGGCAACGTGGACGATATCGACCACTTAGGAAATCGTCGTATCCGTTCTGTCGGAGAACTTTTACAAAATCAATTCCGTATTGGTTTAGCACGTATGGAACGTGTCGTACGTGAAAGAATGTCAATCCAAGATACAGAAACATTGACACCACAACAATTGATCAACATCCGTCCAGTTGTCGCAAGTATCAAAGAATTCTTTGGTTCTTCACAATTGTCTCAGTTCATGGACCAAACCAATCCATTGGGCGAATTGACACACAAACGTCGTCTTTCTGCCTTAGGACCTGGTGGTTTGACTCGTGACCGTGCCGGCTATGAAGTACGTGACGTTCACTACTCCCACTATGGCCGTATGTGTCCGATCGAAACGCCTGAGGGACCAAATATCGGGTTGATCAATAGTTTATCTAGTTACGCGAAAGTAAACAAATTTGGTTTTATCGAAACGCCGTATCGTCGTGTTGATCGTGAAACTGGCCGTGTGACAGAACAAATCGATTACTTGACAGCAGACATCGAGGACCATTATATCGTTGCCCAAGCAAACAGTAAGTTGAATGATGACGGTACATTTGCTGAAGAAATCGTCATGGCTCGTGCCCAAAGTGAAAACTTAGAAGTATCGATCGATAAAGTCGATTATATGGACGTTTCACCAAAACAAGTAGTTGCGGTAGCGACAGCATGTATTCCTTTCTTGGAAAACGATGACTCCAACCGTGCCTTGATGGGTGCCAACATGCAGCGTCAAGCAGTGCCATTGATCAATCCACAAGCACCTTGGGTTGGTACTGGTATGGAATATAAATCAGCTCATGACTCAGGAGCTGCGTTACTATGTAAACACGATGGTGTAGTTGAATTTGTTGATGCTGCTGAGATCCGCGTACGTCGCGACAATGGCGCATTAGACAAATACTCAGTAACAAAATTCCGTCGTTCAAACTCTGGAACAAGTTACAACCAACGCCCAATCGTTCATTTAGGTGAGAAAGTCGAAAAAGGGGATACCTTGGCAGACGGCCCATCAATGGAACAAGGTGAAATGGCTCTAGGACAAAACGTCTTAGTCGGTTTCATGACTTGGGAAGGATACAACTACGAAGATGCGATCATCATGAGTCGTCGTCTTGTCAAAGATGATGTGTACACATCGATTCATATTGAAGAATATGAATCAGAAGCTCGTGATACAAAATTAGGACCTGAAGAAATCACTCGCGAAATCCCGAACGTCGGTGAAGACGCATTGAAAGACTTAGACGAAATGGGGATCATTCGTATTGGGGCGGAAGTCCAAGACGGTGACCTATTAGTCGGTAAAGTAACACCAAAAGGGGTAACTGAACTTTCAGCAGAAGAACGCTTATTGCATGCGATCTTCGGTGAAAAAGCACGTGAAGTACGTGATACTTCTCTACGTGTACCGCATGGTGGAGGCGGGATCGTTCACGATGTGAAGATCTTTACTCGTGAAGCTGGCGATGAATTATCACCAGGTGTCAACATGTTAGTTCGTGTGTATATCGTTCAAAAACGTAAAATCCATGAAGGGGATAAAATGGCCGGACGTCACGGTAATAAAGGGGTTGTTTCCCGTATTATGCCGGAAGAAGATATGCCATTCTTACCTGATGGAACACCGATCGACATCATGTTGAACCCACTAGGGGTACCATCACGTATGAACATCGGACAAGTATTGGAATTGCATTTAGGGATGGCTGCCCGTCAATTAGGCATCCACGTAGCAACACCAGTATTTGATGGTGCAAGTGATGAAGACGTATGGGAAACAGTTCGTGAAGCTGGTATGGCTAGCGATGCGAAAACTGTTCTTTATGACGGACGTACAGGTGAACCATTTGACGGACGCGTGTCTGTCGGTGTGATGTACATGATCAAACTTGCTCACATGGTTGACGACAAGTTACATGCACGTTCAATTGGACCTTACTCACTAGTTACGCAACAACCATTAGGTGGTAAAGCGCAATTTGGTGGACAACGTTTTGGGGAAATGGAAGTTTGGGCACTGGAAGCATACGGTGCGGCTTATACCTTACAAGAAATCTTGACATACAAATCAGATGACGTAGTCGGACGTGTGAAAACATACGAAGCAATCGTCAAAGGTGAACCAATTCCAAAACCAGGTGTACCTGAATCCTTCCGCGTATTAGTCAAAGAATTACAATCACTAGGATTAGACATGCGTGTCCTAGACATCCAAGACAGCGAGATCGAACTTCGCGACATGGATGACGAAGACGATGATTTGATCACAGTGGATGCTTTGACAAAATTCGCTGAACAACAAACAGCAAAAGAACTAGAAAAACAAGCTGCTGAACAAGTCGAAGATGAAAGACAAGATATCATCCAAAACTTTGAAACCGCAGAAGATAATTTAGACTAATCCGGTCTGAGATACTGTGAGGCGGTCGAAGATCAGCCGCCTTACGGTTTTGCCATTAAACGAAATGGAGGGAACCCCTTTTGATCGATGTAAATAAATTCGAAAGTATGCAAATAGGTTTGGCTTCTCCCGAAAAAATCAGAAGCTGGTCTTACGGTGAAGTAAAAAAACCTGAGACGATTAACTATCGTACCTTAAAACCTGAGCGCGAAGGGTTGTTCTGTGAGCGGATTTTTGGTCCTACAAAAGACTGGGAATGTGCCTGCGGAAAATACAAACGTATCCGTTATAAAGGAATCGTTTGTGATCGCTGTGGTGTGGAAGTGACTCGTTCAAAAGTTCGTCGTGAACGTATGGGTCATATCGAATTAGCAGCACCTGTTTCACATATCTGGTATTTCAAAGGTATTCCTTCTCGTATGGGTCTTGTATTAGACATGAGCCCACGCGCATTAGAAGAAATCATTTACTTTGCCTCATATGTTGTTATTGAACCAGGAAACACAAGCTTAGAGAAAAAACAATTGTTGACTGAACGCGAATACCGCGAAAAACGTGAACAATATGGCCAAGAATTCCAAGCAGCAATGGGCGCGGAAGCAATCAAACAATTACTTGATAACGTTGATTTGGATGGCGAAGCGGCTGAATTGAAAGAAGAGTTGAAATCTGCACAAGGACAAAAACGTACACGCGCGATCCGTCGTTTGGACATTTTAGAAGCATTCCGTGCTTCTGGCAATGAACCAAGCTGGATGGTCATGGACGTTATCCCTGTCATCCCACCAGATCTACGACCAATGGTCCAATTAGAAGGTGGACGTTTTGCAACAAGTGATTTGAACGATCTATATCGTCGTGTGATCAACCGTAACAATCGTTTGAAACGTTTGTTAGACTTGAATGCACCAGGAATCATCGTTCAAAATGAAAAACGGATGTTACAAGAAGCGGTAGATGCGTTGATCGATAACGGTCGTCGTGGCCGTCCTGTTACAGGACCAGGTAACCGCCCATTGAAATCTCTTTCTCATATGTTGAAAGGGAAACAAGGTCGTTTCCGTCAAAACTTACTTGGTAAACGTGTCGACTACTCTGGTCGTTCAGTTATCGTCGTAGGTCCTTTCTTGAAAATGTACCAATGTGGATTACCAAAAGAAATGGCGATCGAATTGTTCAAACCATTCGTGATGCGCGAATTAGTTCAACGTGAACTTGCTTCAAACATCAAAAATGCGAAACGCAAAATCGAACGTCAAGAAGATGAAGTTTGGGATGTCTTAGAAGACGTCATCAAAGAACATCCAGTTCTATTGAACCGGGCACCTACGCTTCACAGATTAGGTATCCAAGCATTTGAACCAGTTCTTGTCCAAGGTCGTGCGATCCGTTTGCATCCATTGGTATGTGAAGCTTACAATGCCGATTTTGATGGAGACCAAATGGCCGTTCACGTACCGTTGAACGAAGAAGCACAAGCAGAAGCACGTATGCTGATGTTAGCTGCTCAAAACATCTTGAATCCAAAAGATGGTAAACCAGTTGTTACACCTTCTCAGGATATGGTTTTAGGAAACTACTACCTAACAATGGAAGAAGAAGGTCGTGAAGGCGAAGGAATGGTCTTTAGAGACCAAAACGAAGCAGTCATCGCATGGCGTAATGGCTACGTTCATTTACATTCACGTATTGGTGTGAACCCAACGACATTAGGGGACAAACCATTTACAGAATGGCAAAAAGAACGCACAATGATCACGACTGTTGGTAAGATCATCTTTAACGAGATCATGCCACCAGAATTCCCTTACTTGAATGAGCCAACTGACTTCAACTTGACTGTCCAAACACCGGACAAATACTTTGTTGAAGCTGGAACAGATATTCCTGCTCACATCAAAGAACAAGAACTAGTTTTACCATTCAAGAAGAAAAACTTAGGAAACATCATCGCCGAAGTCTTCAAACGTTTCAAAGTAACTGAAACATCTAAGATGCTTGACCGTATGAAAGACTTAGGATACAAACATTCAACACATGCAGGTATCACTGTAGGGATCGCCGACATCAGTGTCTTGAATGAAAAACAAGTGATCATTGACGAAGCACATAAACAAGTAGAGTCGATCACGAAGCAATTCCGTCGTGGATTGATCACTGACGACGAGCGTTATGAACGAGTAATCGCTGTTTGGAACTCTGCGAAAGACAGCATCCAACAAAAACTGATGGAAGGTTTGGAAGCGAAAAACCCAATCTTCATGATGTCAGATTCTGGTGCCCGTGGTAACATCTCCAACTTTACTCAGCTTGCTGGTATGCGTGGATTGATGGCCGCACCGAATGGACGTATCATGGAATTGCCGATCATTTCGAACTTCCGCGAAGGACTTTCTGTCTTGGAAATGTTTATCTCAACTCACGGGGCTCGTAAAGGAATGACCGATACAGCCTTGAAGACAGCCGATTCTGGTTACTTGACACGTCGTTTAGTTGACGTTGCCCAAGATGTCATCATTCGTGAAGAAGATTGTGGCACTGACCGCGGTCTTGAGATCCAAGCAATCCGTGAAGGAAATGAAATCATCGAATCTCTTGAAGATCGTTTGATTGGACGTTACACACGTAAAGAAGTTCGTCATCCTGAAACCAACGAAATGATCATTGCCGGAAATCAATTGATCTCTGAAGATGTTGCAAAACAAATCGTTGATGCAGGTGTTGAAACTGTAACGATCCGTTCTGTCTTCACATGTAATACAAAACATGGTGTCTGCAAACATTGTTACGGACGTAACTTGGCAACTGGTTCTGACGTTGAAGTCGGAGAAGCAGTTGGTACCATCGCCGCTCAATCAATCGGTGAACCAGGTACTCAGTTAACAATGCGTACGTTCCATACGGGTGGGGTTGCCGGAGATGATATCACTCAAGGTCTTCCTCGTGTCCAAGAAATCTTTGAAGCACGTAATCCGAAAGGGCAAGCAGTGATCACTGAAGTAACAGGGGATGTTATCGATATCTCTGAAGATCCTGCAACACGTACTAAAGAAGTAACGATCAAAGGGAAAACAGATACACGTACGTATACAGTGCCTTACACTGCACGTATGAAAGTCGCTGAAGGCGATATGATCCATCGTGGTGCACCATTGACAGAAGGATCAATCGATCCAAAACAATTGTTGCAAGTACGTGACGTTCTATCTGTTGAAAACTATCTATTACGTGAAGTACAACGTGTTTACCGTATGCAAGGGGTAGAAATCGGCGACAAACATATCGAAGTAATGGTTCGCCAAATGCTTCGTAAAGTGCGCGTCATGGACCCAGGCGATACAGAAATCTTGCCAGGGACACTGTTAGATATCGCAGACTTCAAAGACCAAAACTACAATACGTTAGTTGCTGGTGGCGTTCCTGCGACATCTCGTCCAGTCTTGCTAGGTATCACAAAAGCATCATTAGAAACAAACAGCTTCTTATCAGCTGCATCCTTCCAAGAAACAACTCGTGTCTTGACTGATGCTGCGATCCGAGGCAAAAAAGATCCACTTCTTGGTTTGAAAGAAAATGTTATCATCGGTAAGATCATTCCAGCTGGTACTGGTATGCCACGTTACCGCAACATGGAACCAAAAGAAGTTGGCGTTGCAAGTGAAAACGTGTATAGCATTTCTGACATCGAAGCACAAATGGCTGCCGAAGATGCAATGAATGAACAAACACGATAAACCATGATTCATAGAAAGAAGGTCAAGTTCCTGTTTGAGGGACTTGACCTTTTTTTTGTGGATAAACTAGAATCAAGGAAGTAAAAGGTAACTGTGGATAAAAGAAATGGCAATAGATATCCACAGGGGATAATTATTATGTGTACCAAAATTTATCCACAAGTTTTCAAATAATAAAAGAAAAACAATAAAAATAGGCTAAAAATACCGGTAGGGGGTAAAATAAGCATATTACTATTTATTTCAATGAAAACGAGTATGATAAAACCAAAGGAGCTGATAAGAAATGGCAGTGAAAAAAGCTGTATTTGCAGGTGGCTGTTTTTGGTGTATGGTCAAACCGTTTGAAACACAACCAGGTATCCTCTCCGTTACTTCCGGTTATACTGGAGGACATGTACCAAATCCAACCTACGAACAAGTGACGACTGGAACAACAGGTCATACGGAAGCGGTAGAAATCGAATATGATCCTGAAATCATCACCTATGCACAATTGGTCGAGATTTATTGGCAACAGACCGATCCGACAGATGCTTTAGGGCAGTTTGCTGATCGTGGGGACTCTTATCGTCCGGTCATTTATTATAGTGATGAAGCAGAACGTGAAGCCGCAGAGAACTCAAAACAACAGTTACAAGCAAGTGGCCGTTTCGATCAACCGATCGTCACAAAGATCGAACCTCGTACGACCTTTTATCCCGCAGAGGAGTATCATCAAGATTACTACAAGAAAAACAAGATCCATTATCAGTTGTATCGTGAAGGCTCTGGTCGGGCGGGATTCCTTAGAAAAAACTGGAAAGACTAGCAGTATAAGTTACTAGAAAATATGAATTTTAAGTAATAAGAAAAGAGGAAGGTCGGACATTTTGTTCTAGATGCTTCTTCTTTTTTGTGCTATCGGAAATAGAGGACCAACCATAAGGCAATACTCAGAAAAGGAACGAAAGGGAGATGCTTTCTTTTCTTATGGAATAAAGCAGTGATACAAAAATAACTTAAACCAAGACAACTTGCGATAAACATAAGCATGAGAAAATGTGTGGAGGCTAACCCACTACTCCAACTAAGTAAGAGTAACGTATCGCCTGCGCCTAAATAAGCTTGCCCATAACGCAGCAAACCGTAACTGATCAAGCCGAACGCTAAGCTGGTTTCTAAGTGAAACTGCTCAGTCAGCACCCAGTAGGCCCATAAGAAAGTCCATGAGAAATAGAGGATGCGAGTGTCGATCGCAAGGTAAAAAATATCCATCAACGAAAATAAAAAAGCAGTGAATAGCCAAATCAAATGAACTGTATCTGGCGAATAGCATCCTGCATACATAAATAGCGTACCGCTGATCAACTCTGCCAGTGGATACATGGGTGAAAGTTTGGTCTGACAAGAGCGGCAACGAAATCGTTGCATGACAATCGAAAGTAATGGAATCAACTCATACCAATGCAATGTTTGGTGACAGTTGACACAATGTGAACGAGGGGAAATAATAGAAAGGTCTTGAGGAACGCGTTGTGCGACTAAGCACAAAAAAGAACCAAAGCAACAACCAATGATAAAATAAAGAAACATCAGACCAACCTCCTTTTGATTAAGATACGCAAAAAAGGAGAAGAGAGGTGGAAAAAATAATGATTGCAGTCGGGGTCGATATCGGTACTACGCAAACGAAAGCAGTTGCATTCAATGAACAAGCAGGAGAAGTAGCTACAGCCTACTTTCATTACCCGCTGATCCAAGAAATTCAAGGCATGGCTGAACAAGATCAGGAATTGATTGTCCATGCAGTGTATACGGTCATCAATGAAGTGATCCAACAATTGCCAGCACAGACAATCCAATTCATTTCATTTTCAACAGCCATGCACAGCTTGATTTTATTAGATAAAAATAAAAAACCTTTAACTCGTATGTTTACTTGGGCAGACACTCGTGCCGTCAATGAAGCAGAAAAATTAAAAGCAACTGAAAAAGGTCGAGTGATCTATGAACGGACGGGTACGCCGATCCATCCAATGACACCATTGATCAAAATCAATTGGTTGAAAAACGAGTTTCCTGATTTATTTGAGCAAGCGGCTTATTTTGTAGGGATCAAAGACTATCTTTTTTATGAGCTGTTTGCTGAATTAGTCAGTGATTATAGTACTGCTTCTGGCACAGGGTACTTCGATATCCACCGTTTCCAATGGTCAGAGCCTATTCTTGAAGAGTTAGGGATACAAGAAGAGCAATTACCGAGAGTAGCACCTGCGACTACCCAGTTCACGAAATTAACAGAACAAGCCCGTACGAGGTTTCATTTTGATCAAGAGATTCCATTTATTTTAGGTGGAGCCGATGGGCCATTATCCAATTTAGGCTTAGGTGCATTTGGTGAGACGACGGCAGCGCTGACTGTCGGTACCAGTGGCGCATTACGATTTATTTCGAATCGCCCAAAGCTCCATCCAACAATGGAAACCTTCTGTTATGTTTTGGATCAAACACACTGGGTCATCGGAGGAGCAACTAGTAATGGCGCAGGGATCTTTGATTGGGCGGTCCATACATTGATGCAAGATGTCGTTCAACGAGCTAAGGAACAAGGAGAAGATCCGTATCAAGCAGTCCTTTCGGAAATCGCTTTTGTCCCGCCTGGCGCCAATGGGCTGATTTTTCAACCGTATTTATTGGGTGAACGAGCACCTTTGTGGGATGCGGAGGCATTTGGAAGTTTTATTGGTCTACAACGATGGCATACGGAAAAAGACATGATGCGAGCGGTCCTGGAAGGGGTTTGTTTTAATCTCAAACGAATTTTGCGAGGTATCTGTCCACCCGATCAAGTGATTGAGTTACGTGCAACTGGTGGCTTTGCTCAATCAGTGTTATTTCGGCAGATCATGGCAGATGTATTGGGACAACCTATCCGTTTTCCAAAAGTTAAAGAAGCCTCAGCGTTAGGGGCAGTCATATTAGGTTGGCAGAGCCAAGGCAGAATCGAAACATTAGGTGAAGCTTCCGCATATATTGAATTAGCACAACAAGTGGCTGTTCAGAAAAAGGCCAGCCGCATGTACAACAAAATATATCCTTTGTTTGTTTCAACACAACAAGAATTAAGCCGCTATTCTCAGTTATTTGCGGAACTACGAGAGGATCTCTCAATAGAGAGGATAGATGAAGAAGGCGAATCGTAAATGATGACATTAGTTATATTTTCTATTTAGTTGGCAGATTTTTTGCTATTTAAAAAAAGCATTACTCTGGGGATGAAAATCGTTCTCATCTAAAGGATTTTAGTGTACTTTTCCCTCAAAGTTTACTATGATTTTAATATAGGCAAATGCGAGGAGGCAGAATTACATGAAATTTCAACAAACCAAAGAAGTATTGAATCAATTAGTAGCAGATTTAAGCCAAATGTCGGTGATCGTCCACCAAACACATTGGTATATGAGAGGTCCTGGATTCTTGACATTGCATCCAATGATGGACAGCTTCATGGACGACTTGAATGAACAATTAGATGAAATCTCAGAGCGTTTGATCACATTAGATGGTTCACCTTATTCAACATTACGTGAATTTGCAGACAACACAAAAATCCCTGATGAGATTGGTCGTTGGGATCGCACGATGGAAGAACGTTTAGAAACATTAGTCGCAGGTTATCGCTATTTAGCAGATCTTTTCCAAAAAGGAATCGAAGCTGCTGGTGAAGAAGGCGACGATCCAACACAAGATATCTTCATTGATTTTAAAGCAGCAACAGAAAAACGCATCTGGATGATACAAGCACATCTAGGTAAAGCACCAGGAATTGACGCATAAACAAGCGAATCACAACTATAAAAGACACCCTGTTGACATACATCCATTGAGACGTGTGTCGACAGGGTGTTATTTTTTCTATTAATTAAGCAGAAATTTATTTTCTGCTAATGGAAAAAGACGTTCTTTAAAAATCACTACTTTTTATTAAGCGCTTACTTTTCTTGCGATATACTCTCGGTGTAAATAAAAAAGAAAAGGAGTGGAAAAATGAAAAAGAAATGGTTCTCGTTGTTGATGGTTGTAATGTTGTTGTCGTCAGTTTTCCAACCGACACTCTTAGCCTTTGCGAGTGATCGATCCTTCAAAGAAGCGATCTCGCGTCCGGCTGTTGAGATTGATTTAAGCGGCACTTCGCAAGCGAAAGATGAAAAAACATGGAACGAATGGGCAACACTCCGAGGATTTACGGATACCCTTACAAGAGTCTTTCTGTCATTTTTTTGTAATTGACTGAGCATTGAGTACACCCTTTTGAATATTCAGGAGTGGATTTGTCGTAGCCCGCGTTCTTTGGAATCAAGGGCTTCAGATTGGAATTTTTCAGTGGAATAATGATCACGCCAATAATATAGATTATCTAACTGATATTGATGAATAATAGCTAAAGTAGGGTTATTCAATCGCTCTCTTAAATCAAGATAATCAATATTCAACATCCATTTACTGTAAAAATCGCCATGTATACCAAAGCTTATGTTATAGGGAGAACAACCAAATAGAGGAATATCTTCATAGCAAATCTCATATTCTTCCTCCGATAGACCACGTCTATCGTCGTCTAGGTCGTCTTCCTCTGGATCATAAGGACACTCAGCAAGAAAATGTCCATCACTTGGACCAAAATCAATAAATGAATCATCATGGGTCACAGTTAGTCGAGAATCTAATTGATTTAACTGAGTTTCTAGAAATTCCGTATTCTTTTCTACAGCGGCCAAAGGTCGATGCTTAGGGTCAGTGAAGGTGATTAGTCGACTACTTTTTCTACCTTCACCGATCATCTGTGAAGTTCTTTGATAATGAGATGCGATTGTTTGTTGGAATTGTTCTTCTGGAAATAAATCCTTCCAGTAAGATAATTTTTTTGCTTGATAAGTGTGAATAACAGTTAATATCAAATCGTCAATTGCTTGTAGCGTTTTTCGATCCGAATGATTTACTTTTCCGTAATGTTCATCAATTTGTTCGCCATAAGGTGTAAAACAATAGAGCGTATAAAATTGATATTTCAATCGATACTCCGAATACACAAAATGTTCCATCGGATGATTTGGCACACGAGGATCCCAGTAAATCGACGAAAGTTGTGGAAAGACCTCTGGACCATAATCAATAAAGTTATCATTATGTATCAAAGTCAAATCTGGATCGATTGCATGAAATTTTTGTGTGAGTTCTTCTGTCATTTTTCGAATCTTGGCTTGTGGTCGACGGTTGGGATCGACAAAGGGGAAGAAATGCATAATAGTTTTTCCTTTCTGTATGAAAAAGTTTTTTAAACTAAAGTATGACATGTTTATTCTTGAAAGATTGAACTTTTTTTACATATTTTTGAAAAATGTAAACTAAAAAAGAACATCTTGAGACAACGTGTGGAAACATTGTCTCAAGATGTTCTTTTAGTTCTTGTCTATTTTCAACTGATGTAGTGCTTGTTCAATTTGCCTTTCTACTTGGTCAAAACCTGTACCACCTAATGAATTGCGACGTTTTACGGCAGTTTCCGGAAGTAAGGTGTCGTAAATATCGGCTTTGATCAGCGGGCTGATTGCTTGGAATTCTGTTAGTGGGATGTCTTGTAATGAACAACCTTGTTGTGTACATTGTAAGACGAGTTTACCGACGATCTCATGTGCTTGACGGAAAGGGAAGTCCTTCGCAGCTAAGTAATCGGCTAACTCAGTCGCATTGGAGAAATCTTTTTGCGTGGCCGCATACATTCGGGCTTTGTTCACTTCCATGGTTTTGACCATGCCTTCCATGATCGAGAGACTAGCTAAAATCGTTTCACTCGTATCGAACATGCCTTCTTTATCCTCTTGAAAATCTTTGTTATAAGCTAAAGGCAAACCTTTCATCAACGTGAGCAAACCAAATAAATTCCCATATACTCGACCAGTTTTTCCACGAATCAATTCTGCCATATCTGGGTTTTTCTTTTGGGGCATGATCGAACTGCCTGTTGAAAAAGTATCCGAAAGTTCAATATATTGGCATTCATAACTACACCAAAAAATGATTTCTTCGCAAAAACGAGACAAGTGCATCATCAATAATGAAGCATTGCTTAAAAATTCCAGAATAAAATCACGGTCACTAACGGCGTCTAAACTGTTTGCATAAACATCAGAAAAGCCTAATTCAGTCGCGGTGAATAAACGATCGATAGGGAATGTCGTGCCTGCTAATGCCGCACTGCCTAATGGGGAAATATCGATTCGTTTCAGGCTTTCTGTGAAGCGTTCATGGTCACGAGTAAACATCTGATAGTACGCTAAGAGATGATGGCCAAAGGAAATCGGTTGGGCGTGTTGCAGATGAGTATATCCTGGCATGATCGTAGCCGTATGCTCTGCTGCTTTTTCCACGAACGTTTGGCGCAACGAATGAAGCTTTTCAATCAGTTCAAGTACCGTTTCTTTTAGGTACAAGTGCATGTCTGTTGCGACTTGGTCATTGCGGCTACGAGCAGTATGTAGTTTCCCAGCAACAGGTCCGATTTCCTCATGCAGGCATTTTTCAATATTCAAGTGGATGTCTTCATTTTCCACCGAAAAATGCAAAGTGCCATTCGTTAAGCGTGTTTGCAGTTTTTCCAAACCAGCGATGATCTGTTGCGCTTCTTCCTCGGACAAAATCCCAGTATGGGCCAACATTTTCACATGGGCGAGACTACCTAAAATATCTTGTGCAGCTAATTTTTGATCAAAGGAGATCGAAGCGCCGAATGCATCGATCCATTGTTCACTTTTTCCTTGAAACCGTCCACCCCAAAGTTTATCCATGTGATTCCTCCTATGTTTTTAATGAAAGAAAAGAAGGTAAAAGGTCCTGTTTGAGTTCGCACTCAGCTTTTACCTTACTTTTCTTTTGATTGCTTTACTCGCTACTCTGATCCTATGGCTGTTTGTTGCTTTGTTTGAACTTCCGCATAGACTTTCGATGGTAGACCCCAAAGCTTGATAAAACCGACAGCAGCTTGTTGATCGAAGGTATCCGCTGAAGTATACGTTGCTAGTTCTTCGTTATACAGACTATTGGCTGATTTACGTCCTTCAACGATGACGTTTCCTTTGAATAGTTTGACACGGACAGTCCCATTGACCGCAGTCTGTGTTGCTTTCAAGAAAGAGATCAACGCATCGGTCAATGGATTGAACCAGAGACCATCATAAATCATTTGGCTCAACTGTTGCTCGATCATTGGTTTGAAATGTGCTAATTCACGAACGAAGGTCAAATCTTCCAGCTCTTTGTGTGCCTGCATCAAAGTGATCGCTCCAGGGCATTCATACACTTCCCGCGATTTGATCCCTACCAGACGATTCTCCACATGATCGATCCGTCCGATTCCATGCTTGCCAGCTAATTGATTCAAAGACAAGATCAATTCAGACAAAGATAAACTTTCTTGATTCAAAGCAACTGGAACGCCTTGTTCAAAACTGAGTTCAATGATATCCGGCTGATCAGGTGTATACTCCAAGGCTGTCGTAATATCATAAGCACCTGCTGGCGGAGTCGCCCAAGGGTCCTCTAATACACCACACTCACAAGCACGTCCCCACAAGTTTTGGTCGATAGAATATGGATTCTCCAAATTTGCTGGGATCGGCACATCATTTTCTTTTGCATAGGCGATTTCTTCTTCCCGAGACCATTGCCATTGACGAACCGGTGCAATGATTTTCATTTCAGGTGCCAAGGCATTGATTGCTACTTCAAAACGAACTTGGTCATTGCCTTTTCCTGTACAGCCGTGAGCAATCGTCGTTGCACCAGTTTTTCGAGCTAATTCCACTAATTTTTTTGCGATCAAGGGGCGAGAAAGCGCAGAAACCAGTGGGTAAGACTGCTCGTAAAACGTATGACCTTGTAGCGCGATCAATGCAAATTCTTGAGCAAATTCCTCTTTGGCATCGATGGCATAAGACGCAATTGCGCCAACTTGAAGTGCTTTTTCTTTAATAAAAGCGGTATCTTTGCCTTCACCGATATCTAGGCAACAAGCAATCACCTCATAATCTTTTGCCAACCATTTGATTGCCACAGAGGTATCTAAACCACCTGAGTAAGCCAATATAATTTTTTCTTTCATAAAATCGCCCCTTTATTTTTAAGTGTTTTCAAAATAGTTGTTTCAAATGATAACATCATAAAAATAAAAAAGCAATCAATAAATTAAATAATTATACACAAAAATAAATAAAATGAAAATAATATTCAAAAATAATGTAAATACACAACTTTTTATACAAAACGGATTTCTTAGTCTAAAAGAAACTAAAACGATGAAAAGATAAAAATGAAAAGGAAATTTAATTTTTCAAAAGTATAGAAAAACGTTGACATTATCGGTATTTGCAGGTAATATGTTAAATGGTATTGTTTGCCCCACAAAGAGCCCCGGAAACTCGAAGTGTATGTCAAACATCAGAACTTAAATTGGAGGAAACTAACGTGCGTACAACATATATGGCCAAACCAGGCGAAGTAGAACGTAAATGGTATGTAGTAGACGCAACTGATGTTCCATTGGGACGTCTTTCAACAGTTGTTGCATCTGTACTACGTGGAAAAAATAAACCAACTTTCACCCCTCATTTGGATACTGGCGATTTCGTCATTGTTATCAATGCAGATAAAGTGAAATTAACAGGTAAAAAAGCGACTGATAAAATTTATTACCGTCACAGCAACTACCCAGGAGGATTGAAATCAATCTCAGCTGGTGAATTGCGTGCTAAAAATTCTCGTCGTTTGATCGAAACTTCTGTAAAAGGCATGCTACCTAAAAATACTTTAGGCCGCAAACAATTTACAAAATTGAATGTATACGGTGGAGCAGAACATCCACATGCAGCACAACAACCAGAAGTTTTAGACATCACAAACTTAATCTAATAGGAGGGAATTTCATTGGCACAAGTTCAATATATCGGCACAGGCCGTCGTAAAAATGCAGTTGCTCGCGTACGCTTAGTACCAGGAACTGGTAAAATTACTATCAACAAAAAAGATGTTGAAGAATATATTCCACATGCTGACTTGCGTGAAGTTATCAATCAACCTTTCGGCGTTACTGAAACAAAAGGCGCATATGACGTATTTGTTAACGTAAACGGTGGAGGATACGCTGGACAATCAGGAGCTATCCGTCACGGGATCGCTCGTGCATTGCTAGAAGTTGATCCTGACTTCCGTTTAGCTCTTAAACGCGCTGGGTTACTTACACGTGACGCACGTATGGTTGAACGTAAAAAACCAGGTCTTAAGAAAGCTCGTAAAGCTTCTCAATTCTCAAAACGTTAATATATTTTATATATATCGACATTTCAGGCGTTTCGCAATTCAGTTTGCGAAGCGTCTTTTTTTGGTTTTTAAATAGGTAAAGTTGGTGAGTTCAAATTGAGAGAATTTCATCGAGAATCAATCGAAGCAGAAAGAAGCGACTGCAAAAAAAGATCTAGTCAATTTAAAGAAACTAAGATATATTTAGTCGTTTACTCCGCCATCAGTTGTTTTTCTCCGCCAAATGATATAAAATGGCGGAGAAAAGAGGTGGATGGCGGTGAAAGAATTTGATTATCGTGAGTTGCATAAGCTTACTCTCAGTCATGACTTGTTGAATATGCTGACCAAGATTCATGAATATAAAGGAAAACAAGAACTCTATATTGCAACAAAACCAGAGATTTTAAGTAAGCTGACGGACTTAGCATTGATTCAAAGTACAGAGGCTTCCAATAGAATTGAGGGGATCGCGACAACTGACGGTCGCTTAAAGCAAATTGTGGCGGAAAAAATTAAGCCTCGTAATCGAGATGAAGAAGAAATTGCCGGTTATCGAGATGTTTTGAAACTAATTCATGATAGTTATGAGCATATCCGAGTAGTGCCGAATGATATTTTGACGTTACACAAGAATCTTTATAATTACTCAGCTAAAAGTTATAAAGGAAAGTTCAAAAGTGGAGATAATGTTATTACGGAAAAAGATCAGGATGGTAACGAACGTGTTCGATTCGTACCGGCACCAGCTTATTTGACACCAGATTTAATTGAAGAGCTATGTTACCAATACAATCAAGCTATTCAGAAGGCTGAGATAGACCCGTTACTATTGATCCCTTGCTTTGTTTTAGACTTTCTCTCGATTCATCCATTTAGTGATGGAAATGGGCGGATGTCGCGCTTATTGACATTATTGTTGCTGTATAAGTCAGGGTATTTAGTTGGCAAGTACATCAGTATTGAGATGCTGATTGAGGAATCAAAACAAACTTACTATGAATCGTTACAGGCAAGTTCTGTTGGTTGGTCGGAAAATGAACAAGATTATACGCCGTTTGTTCGCTATCTTGTTGGCATCATTTTGCGAGCATATGAAAATTTCTCGGAACGCTTTGAGATCATTATCAATCGTGAGCTAACACCAGTAGAGCGGGTAATAGAAGAACTGGAAAAGTCTTTTGAACCTTTGAGAAGAACTGACCTAGAGAACTTATTGCCGGATATTAGCCAGCGGACGATTGAACGGGCTCTGGCTGAGCTACAAACAGAGAATAAGATTCAAAAAATCGGAAGAGGTCGTTCGACTAAGTATCAACTATCAAATGATGTTAAATAGTAAAATATGAATTACTACCTATTACTGGAAGAAGAACAAAAATCCACCGTACTTCTTCCATCACTCCCCAGAGCATACTCAGCTTGCTAGGTATGATCTGGTTTTTTATTCTTTAAATCATTCAAAGAGCGAGCGATTCTCAAAGTTTGAAACATAGTCTAAAAAATAAATATTTCTATTATCTAAGTGCTCTTGTTCGATTCCTTGTTGTATTCTAAAGTCGATAGCTAATAAATTGCAATTTGTTTCCATAATCCCGAGTGACTCTTCGAAGATAATATAAATTGTTTCTTTCTTTAATCCAGGGAGTGTGATTGGATTTTTTGCATAAGACTGATAATAGATATTGCTTTTTGAATTTTCTTCTACATAAAATAGCTGAAAGTCGATCGTTTTTTCTTTTCGATCATAGATCGAGTGAAGAACATTGATTTTTAACATTTCAAGATGTTCTTTATAAATAGTGGAAATAGGGGCCTCTTTTACATCCACTAGTTCTTTCAATGTGGTTAAAGGTTTGTGTCTCGTTTGCACGCAATGTATTTTTTCTTGATATTTTTCAAAAAGAAAATCTGAATCTAACAATATTTTGTTCCTCCTAAACATCATATTTGCACTTCTCCGTTTATCGGAAAGCGATTCCATTTATAGATTACAGAAATAAAATGAAATACTGATGTGCTAATACTATTTTTATAGTTAATATAACTAACGATATTATTAATGGGTTAAATAGTGGGATACATTATAATGAAAATAAAGTTTGAGGACGATTGAAGAGGAAATATTTGCTCTTGTTAGAGAATGACAATCAACAAATACCGTACCTATGTTTCTATTTTTCACGACTCATAAACAAAAATCACTCATTCACAAATCCCCGCCATTCCCCACAAAAAACATCATTTAATGGAAGAATTTTTTTCTATCAACAGTTATCTATACAGTTGATAAAAATTAATTTTTCCATTCTTTTTTTCATTACTTTAATTATTTTTTCTAATCTATACTCACTGCTTTTTTAATAATGTGAAATTGGACAATACCAATTAAGCTTTGTTTATAAGTGTTTTAAAATTATTTAATTTATAAAAAAACTATAGTTATTAACTTGATTATACAACTAAAATGGTTATTTTATATTTTTTTTCAAATTTTATATAAGAATGGATCGATAAAATGTTGTATATTTTTCCAAGGATTTTTACGTGTGCGTTTTGTTGTTTAATTTTTTTTCAGGAACTGAAATAAAAATAAGATGAAGTGAAAAATAGAGGAAGGTATGATAAACGCAGTTCTAAAAAAGGAGGTAGAAGAAGCTGTTTATGGGGAGACGAAAAAGAGTCGCTTCTTTGGTTTTGATTCTGCTATTACTGACTAGTAACGTAACCATTGGTCGAGCAGATAGTCAACATTATGGAAGTTATGGAGAGACAGGTTTTTATGGTAAGTATGAAAAGAAGACTTTCCCTGATTCGAATGATTTAACAGAAGATGAGAAACAAATTCTTTCGACATCTCCTGATGAACAAACGAAAATACCGGCTGCTGGTGATGCTTCTAACGAGGGGATGTATCTTTTATCTTTGATCACGATAGTAGCAAGCATCATTTTATACCTGAAATTGAGACTAAATAAAAATATTAATTAACCAAAAAAGAAAGGAATATAAAAATCAAAAATGAAAAATATTAAAAAATATTCTTTAGCAATTATTGTTGGCGTTGGGATCATTTCTACATATGGCACAACGCTGGTCGGTGCAGCTACTGCTGGACAGTATGATTCAAAATCTTCAGTCGAATTCAAACAAGGAACGACCGTTACACCTCCGGTTGATCCGGAAGATCCAGATACAAGCATTCCGGTAGTACCGATTGATCCAACTGATCCGACAAATCCTCCGGGACCTGGTACAGGTGGCCCATTATCAATTGACTTTGCTTCGTCTTTAGCTTTTGGTAAACAATCCATTTCATCAAAAGAAGAGACTTATTATGCACATCCTCAAGCATTTGCTAGTGGAAAGACTGCTGAGAACTATGTACAGGTGACTGATACACGTGGGAATTTTGCGGGATGGACATTGTCAGTTGCGACAGATTCACAGTTCCATTTAGATACTGTCGATCCAACGGTGACCGATGAAGGTAGCGCTGAAGTGGGGGATTACTTGACAGGAGCACAACTAGCCTTTAGTGGTGGTCATGTGAACACAGAAAAAGGAACGGATTCATCGATTTATCCTGAAGAAGTAAATACAGGTATGTACAATGTTTCTACTGCGGCTACAGTGATTGTATCTGCGGATAAAAATCAAGGGATGGGTACTTGGATCTATGGTCTAGGTAAACCAACTGATTATGATTCAACAGCGACAACTGGAGATGCTATAGCAACAAAATCACCAATTACGTTATGTGTACCAGGTGCAACAGTGAAAAAAGCGGGGACTTATACGACCAATCTTAATTGGACATTATCCGACACTCCAGCAAACTAAATACATTCAGATATTTCCTAAGGAAGGAGGATTAGATGAAGAAGTTTTTATTAGCAAGCGTACTTTCGACATTGTTTATTGCTCTCTCCTGTCAAATGGTTTATGCAGAGCAGCAAGATGATATAGGAGGGTATGATGCGGTAAAATTCCGATCATCAAAAGAACCGACACTTCCTGTAGATCCTACCAATCCAGAGATTCCAGTTGATCCGATGAATCCTGATGGCTCTAGACCTGAGCCTGGGACCGGAGGCGCGTTATCGATTGATTTTGCTAGTAGTTTGGATTTTGGGATAAATAAGATTTCCAATAAAGACGAGTATTATGCTGCGCAAGCGCAAAGGTACTTCAATGATCCTAGCTTGATCACGCCGAACTTTGTTCAAGTGACAGATAATCGTGGAACATTGGCTGGCTGGACGCTAAAGGTAAAAGAAACCCACCAGTTCCGTGCAGAAGAGGCTACACAATACAAAGAACTAACAGGGGCAACCTTGTTTTTCCTGAAACCCAAGCTGGTAAGTAACAGCAACTCCCCGCAACCTACTGCTTATGAAGTACTAGGAATGGTTCCGAATCAAGAAAGTATGATCACTAGCGCTGAGATTGATCAAGGCGCTGGAACATGGGTTACACGCTGGGGAGATATGACAGATTTATTCGAAAAAAAGGAAATAATTGAAGGAGAGGAAGTAAATACAACCTTTACTTCTGCCATTCAATTGTTTGTTCCTGGAGCGACACCTAAAGATCCAGTGAGCTATCAAACAAATTTGGTCTGGATTCTTTCAGATCTGCCAACAAACAAATAACAATATCGTCAACTTAAAGGAGAAAATTCACATGAAAAAAATCACATTATATACTACAGCTTTACTAGCAACAATGATCGCAACTGGCGTGGCTACAACAGTATCAGCAGACGAAGTAGCATCATATGGTGCATATGGTTCAATCAAATATACTCCATCAGCTAGTGTAACTGACCCAATTGATCCATTGAACCCAACTCAGCCAGTTATTCCTGAAAATCCTGATCCAACTATCCCAGTTGTTCCAGGTACGCCAGGACCATTATCGATTGACTTTGCTTCATCATTTGATTTTGGTACACAAGAGATCACATCTGTAGACAAAGTGTACAATGCAGCCGCTCAAAAATACAAAGATGCAGCTGGAAATGCCAAAACTGGACCAAACTACGTTCAAGTAACCGATAATCGTGGTTCATTAGCTGGATGGGGTTTAACAGTCAAAGTAAGTGATTTTGCTTCAACAGATGCGGCTACTGCTGGTAAAGCAGGTGAGATTTTAGAGGGCGCGAAAGTTTATTTGACTAATGCATCGATTGTTTCAGCATCTAAAACACCTGCTGATAAAGTAAAAGCAATTACAACGTTAGATCCAAATGTACAATCAGACGTAGTCATGGGAGCAACTGATGGAAATGGTGCTGGAACAAGCTTAGTAGACTTTGGTTCAGATACAACAAAAGATTCATCTGTAAAATTAGAAGTACCAGGTGCGTCAACAAAGTTAGCAAGTGACTATAAAGCAACAATGACTTGGTCATTAAGTGATACACCAGCTAACTAAGATATTTTAAAAAACACATGTAAACCCAGAAATGCTCAGATTTGGAACATGAATGAGGAATTCGAAAATCCCCCCACCTTTTTTCGTTAGCCTCTATCATTTTTGAATAAGATATTATTGGGAAAATTCAGCTTCAAAAAGAAGAGAATGTGTCAAAGGCTTATCCGAATGTTGGGCAAGCTTTTGACACAGCTTTTCTATTTATAGAAATTAAGGAGAGAACAGCAATAGTGAAAAGGGCAAAATTTTATTTAATGACGTTCGTAATGGTAATGACGATGGTGATAGGTAGTAAAGTCGTCAAGGCAAATGAGTTTCAATTCTCAATGACACCCGTCTTACCGGAAAACCAAGCAGAAGAGGTCTCTTATTTTGATTTATTGATGACACCTGGACAGAAACAGACAATCCATGTATTACTGGACAATTCAACAGATAAAGTAGTGACGGTCGAAGCAAATGTAGCAAGTGCAACGACCAATATCAATGGTGTAGTGGAATACAGTCCAAGTGAAAACAAAATAGATAAAACGTTAAAGTTTGATTTAGCGGATCATGTGAAGATGCCGAAGGAAGTAGTCTTACAGCCGAAATCTCAAACAGACGTAGCCATCGAGGTAACGATGCCATCTGAAACATTTGATGGTGTAATCGCGGGTGGCTTGACGTTCAAGCAAAAATCTTCTGAAACGGACTCTTCTTCAAAAGATAAAAAAGGGGTTTCTCTAAAAAACGAATTTAGTTACGTAGAAGCACTATTACTGCAACAAACAAAAACAAAAGTTGCGCCCTCATTAACTTTGAATCATGTGACTCCTTCTCAAGTCAATGCTCGGAATGTTATCAATACGAATCTTCAAAATTCAGAAATGGGTTATTTGAATCAAATGAAAGTGGACGCAACAGTAACCAACATCGATGATCCAAGTATGACGTTCACTTCAGTCAAAGAAATGATGCAAATGGCACCAAATACAAATTTTGATTATCCTATTGCAATCAGTAATCAAGGGATGTTGGATAGTGGTAATCCATCCAAACCGATGAAGGCGGGAACGTACCATTTAGCCATGGATGTGTATGGGCAAAAAGATCCTAGTGGAGAGTATGTCCAAACAGAAAAAAATCAAGAGGGCAAAGAAACGGACGTTCATTATCTCTACAAATGGCATTTTGAAAAAGATTTTACGATTACTGCTGAAAAAGCGAAAGAATTAAATGCAAAAGATGTGACGATCGAAAAAGATAATACTTGGATTTACTTCTTGATTGGGGGCATCCTTCTAGCATTGCTTGCCTTCATCTTATTCTTTATTTTATGGAAACGACGCAAAAAGAAGGAAGAAGACGAAGAAGATAAAATCTCATTGCCGTAAATCAATGCTGTCAATTAGAAAATGGTGATACAAAATGATGTTGGAATTTCTAGATAAAAAATCAATAGGCAGACTGAAATTACTCTTTTATTTAGATGCCAATGCTTCTATTCCTCTGTTACAAGCGACTGTGATGGAGGAACTGAAGATGAATAGATATGAGCTTGAAAGTTGTATAAAAGATGTCCAAGAGGATTTGAAAGAGTTTGATTTGACGGAGCAGTTCCTCATAGAAACCGGAGTAAAACCGAAGACTGTGAAATATACGCGAAAAACATTTGCGAATATCTCTTGTTTGATCAGTTGTTATGCGAGTCGAAGTACCTTGACTCCCTTGATAAAGGCTGTACTTATGGAACAAGTGGAAAATACCTTTGATTTAGAAGACGTATTATATGCTTCCAGAGCAACGGTTTATAAAATCATGTCAAAAGTAAATGAGCTGTTGAAGATTTTTGCAATAGAGATTTCTAGCGGTTGTCAGTTTATCGGTAAAGAAAGAGATATTCAATCGTTTTTATATGGCTATTATTACACGCTATACGGAGTAAATGCCTATCCTTTTACTGAAAGCATGAAAGAAGAATTAAATGAAATCATCAACCAGCTTCGCCAAATCACGCACTTTCTTGAAGAGGATCTTTCAAATTCACAACAGGTAAAGCTATTATATCGCTTATTTGTTTTGAAGGTGCGCAACTATTTTGGCCATCAAGGAGAAACAACTGTATCTACTGTGCAGAATGAAGGACTGGTACAAAAGATCATGACGGTTTTAAGTCCGTATTTTCAACATTTGCAAAAAGCAGAGATTTACGAACTTTTGTATTTTATCGGCAGTGAGAATTTGTCGTCGTCTTGTAGACTGATAGAAACAGAAGTGATTACCTCTCTCAATGAAAAAGTGATCAGCAGTGTCATTGCAGAATTTCAAGACGTTGTTTCATGGGGTGAAACGCGTGAGGTAATCGATGAGCTTTCGCTGATCCATAACAAGCTGATTTTTCAGAAGCGTACAAACTTTGAAAATTCAACGATTCAACATTTTTCGTTTATCAAAGAAAACTATCAGTTAGCTGAAGCGCTCGCTTATCGAATTGTGCAAGAATTATTGGAGTTGGAATGGTGTGCAGAGACAGTTCGAGCAAATTACCATGAGTTAGCAAAAGAATATATTTTTCTTTTTTTGGCAACTTTACCGATTGAACTTCTTTCACCAAAAGTGAGGATCGCCATTGATTTTTCTTTTGGCGAAAGTTACAGCCGCTACATTCAAGAACAAGTGGCTGCTTTTGGTAAGTTGAATATTGAATCTTTCGTAGGAGAAGCAGAGGAAACAGCGGATATTTGTATTTCAGACATGTTGAAGTTGCAAAGTAAACGACATCAAGTGATTTGGTTATCTCCTCCTACAGCTTCTGATTGGGAAAAATTAGGCGATTTGATCGTAAGTGTAAAAATACAGAAGTGTGGGAAGAATCATGAGAAAAATTCAGAAAATATCTCTTCGTAGATTTAGTAAAAGCTATCTTTATGCCAGTTTATTTTTTGCTCTTATTATTCATGGAGATCGTACGATTGCTGCAACGGAGGAAGAGATACTCAATCCAATCAATCCTGCAGAATCTGTCTCTCCTAAAAATCCGGAACGTGTGTCGTTTCAAGAAGAAACAACTCCTTCTTCTAAAGAAGAAAAACCAGAGAAAAAAGCGCCACGATCTCAAGGAGAATCTCCAAAGAAACGTGAGAGTAAGACAAAAGCAGTGAAAAAAGAGGATTTCTTTCATCCGACGGAACATTTGGTACTAAATAAGAGAAGCAAAGCGACTGCTGGGATGGGTGAAGACGCAAGAGTGGGAAAAACGAATACAGGGATAATGCTAGCAGCCTTGTCTGGAAAAATGCTCTTTGGTATGGGACGGTTAGACGGGGAAAGCTACGTCACTAAAGAGATCAGACACTACTAGTAAAAAATGAATCATAAAAATAGGGATGATGTTTGATGATAAAAGTTTGTTTTAAAGCAGGTGGATTTAAAGAAGTGGGCGCCCTACACTGGCTGATAAACGCTGATTTAGACGATCAATTACAAAGTGTACACGGGACACAGGAACGTTTTGAATGGGTCAAATATTCGATGGATCAAAGTAGCTATAATGGCTAACTGGAAGAAGAGGAGAGGTCGTTCAAATAGTCAACGAAGATTGAAAATACTGATCAGTATCTTGGTTCTACTTGCCGTGAGTCTGATGGCTGTTCCTTTCTCCAAGTATTTTCTGATAGCGACTCATTCACAATTGGCGCGTACAGCGATCCGCTACCAAGTGCCAAAAAATATTCCACCAACAGAAGATGTGAAAGCATTGAATATCCAAGATGTCATTGGGGTGACACAAAAAACAAACGATGATGCTATCGGTCAAGTCGTTATTCCTAAAGTAGAGATTTCGCAACCGATCTTTCTTGGTTTGACAACAGACCATCTGATTGATGGAGTGGTTAGTTTGTTCCCTCAACGTGAAACAGATTTGGGATCACTAACACTGATTGGTCATCACGCAGGCTCGTACCAACTACTTTTTGCTCGAATCGAAGAATTGAAAAAAGGGGATTCGATTTATATTCAGTATCTAAATGATTACTCTCAATATGAGGTGGAAAAAACATTGGTGATCAAAGAAACAGAAGTGGATCAATTGGCTGATAAAGGCGCAGAGTTTCTTTTTCTAGTTACTTGTAGACAAGAAGATAAAACCCCTTACCGTACATTCGTGGAAGCTAAAAAAGTGCATGAGGAAAAAGCACTGATCGAACCATTTAAACAAGAGGCAGAAATCGTCAAACAAGCAAAAGATAAACAATATCTTGTTGAATTTATCCTGCCGCTTTTGCTTATAATTCTTGTCGCTATGTTATTCTTGATTTTCGTCTGGCGTACGTAACTGAGTACTCTCCAAAAAATGATCAACGTTACTGCCCTTTCGTTTGATAAGCGGTTTACTAAGCGTCATTGAAAATCAAGATTTTAGCTAGAGTAGGAGGTTGTGACAGAAGTGCCCAGCTCTGAGGAATAAGTAGCAAAAGCCGAAAATAGCTTCTCATATTTTTTGCTTTTTACTGCTTATTCCTTCATTAAATGGCCAAATTGCTTTTTCGTACGGAAAGAATCAACGAAATTCACTATTTCAAGCCACTGGAGCGGAGTTGGTTTGACACCGATAAAATAAATTTCTGCTTTTGGATTGATTTCCTGTCCTTCTTTTAGCGGGAAATCACAAAAGATGATTTCGGGATATTCATCGTATTCCACCACTTCAATCGGTCTAGGATTCAGCTTTGTTAAGTAGCGGACAAGTTCGGTTTTATGGAGTTTTCCGTATTTAGTCAATATAGCTACTTTCACTGAGTCTAGCTGTTCTTCAAGGACCCACGATACTAGTTGAAACAACGAAAAACGAAAGGACTGACTATTGAAGATCCGTTGCCATTTTTCTTCTTTTAATGGAATTTGAGAAATGATTTTGTCTACGATTTTAAAATAATGATCCTTCGTTGGATCGCTATAATAAAAGTATTCCAAGTCAGAGTATGGCGGCACGTAGTTGTCACTTCCGTAACTGAGAAAATAGGTCACTCGATAAATCATGTTGAGAGAGAGAAAACTTTCCTGTGGGCCTGTCAATCGTCGTTTCGTTTGTTGAAACAGCTGATCAAAAATCGATCGTTCAAGCTCTTGATACTCTTCTGTATAAAAGTCGCGAAAAGATGGCAACTCGTTTTTTTCATGATAAGTATAGGTCGGCACGACAGTAAACACATAGTAAAGGTAATTGAGCTCTGTTTCATTCAAGGTTTTTTTAAAAAAACGACCGGTTATTTCTTTCGATTGTATTTGTTGTTTGAAAACGTCATAAGTGATTAAAGGACTTCTAACTTCTGTTATCGTGATAGGTAAGCTAGTGATCGTATGTCCATGATTCATTCGGTGTTGTGTGATTTTCATAAATAAGTAGAGTTTACGGATATCTTCGCGCGAATGCATCGGCAGATATTCGTGGATCATCGTCGCAAGTGCTTGGAAACTCTCAGGATATTCAGGGATGATTGGTTCCCTCTCATCATGTAAATGCCAGAAGAGTTCAAAGAAAAAATGACGGATACGGTATTCCTCACCACTGATTTTTTTCTTGAATAACAAATACTCAAGGGAGTGTTCCCCAAGCAGCACTCGTACAGGTTTCAGCTTAGGTAACACACTTTGTTGGTGCATATGGACAGACTCAGAAAAAGAGGATAAGTTTTGAAATTCTTCTTTATAAATAGAAAGGACGAATTTAAATCCAACAGTTTCTTTAAACAGCAGAATATAGACTTTAAGTAATAAAAATTCTTTTGAAAAACGGATAGATAAGCCATGTTTATCATAGTTGAAGTCAAAAGTTGGATATTGTGTTTTTATTTCTTCCACTCTGTGACCGATGGCTTTGTAACGATATTCTGAAATATTTAGTGCTTCTTGGATACTTTTTTTTGGATAATAGTCTTTTTTATTTATATAACAGTATTGGAAGAACTGGATAATTTCATTTTCTTTATAATTAAAAAAATACTCTCTCATGACTTCACCTCCACTGTGTTTGGATCAAATTAATGAAATGTTTCTTATTCAATATTATATCTATATATTACGAGAAAACCTACTAAATAAATTAAATGACAAAAAACGTAGACAGCTGTAAAACGTTCGTATGATTTTAATTAATTGTAAAATACTTATGAGAATAACCATGAATTTTTTGTTTTTTTTGCAAAACAATAATAACAATAGTTGTTGCTTTTTTTGTTACTATAAGTCGAGAAAAAATACTTATTACGTATAGACCCTAAAAATAGAAGAGCTGTCTTCGGCAAGATACTATGTACTTTTTTCTTATAAGTACGCAACCACCTCAAAAGAAAGAAGAGAAAATGAATGAATAAAAAGAAAACAATCCTGTCAAAAATTATTATCGGGTTCAGCATCATTGCTCTATCGCCCTTTTTGAGTAACTATTTTGGAGATCGAGTTGAAGCGGCTACAGCTATTTCCAGTACATTAGTACCTGGTAAAAATTCAGATACTGGAAATCATACTTTGGATAGCACCTTTCAACAAAATCCGAATAACTGGATGATGTTAGCAGGAGATAGTAAGTGGTGGAAATGGGATCCTTCGGGAAATAATTATTTATGGTTAGCGAACTCAGTTAAAAATTCATGGGTATATCAATCAACCAGAGCAACACTTGATTTTTCTAAACCATTAACAATCAAAACGCCCTATTGGTATGATAAAGCCGATGTCTGGAAAATGGGGGATGCATCGGGCTTCTTTTTGACTCCGGCAAATAACGACATGATCAAACAAAATGCACCCAATGCAACAGGACAGAAGCTAGGAATTGCCGGTTTAAAAGATAGTTTTTTTGTTGGTCGTGATATTTGGTACAACAGTGCATTTGATGGGCCAACTGCTACCAATAAAGGTCAGGATAAAATCGAGATTCGAAAAACAGATGCAAATGGCGTCATCGAACAATCAAGTTCCACTACGATCCCATGGGTAGAAGCGTCTGCACCGTTACAATTCCAAGGGTCTGGAACGACTCGTTGGAGTTCTGAAACGCAAACATTGACTTGGTCGGATATTGTAGATAATAAAAATGGCACTTACACTGGCAAGCTGTCGCTTACTTCTACGCCGGATATTGGCTATAACAATAATGGTGCATATGGAGCAAAAACTATTTCAAGAACAATCACCATTAGAAAAAACATTTCATTTGGTAGCCTGGCGATTACAGGAAACAATACTGGAGTGATCCAAGGCGGGAATGCTTCCAAAAACGCTTCATTTATGGCAACTCGCGGGACAGTCACATTCCCAGTGAATTTTATTGATGCGACGACGAATGCACCGATCAAAAAGGTAGAGGCAGCTACCATCACTGCGAATGTGGGTGACAAGATCGGTGTAACAAATGGTTCAGCAAATGCCTCGGACCATTTCACTTATCAGGCGCCAACCCTTACTGGATATAGTTTTTTGAGTGGGGGTTCAATCACGGTTGCTAATTATGACGAATATGTCAAAGCCAACCCGAATGGCATCAATGTTTATTATACGCCTATTGACGAGAAAGTTGATTTCAGAACCTATTATCTAAAAGATACACCAGGAACTGGGATCGTAACGGACCCGATCACAGGATTACTTGGTGGTCATCCTGCCTCCACCCTTTCGTTTACAGCAGGCTCTGCGGTAGAGTTACCTTTAGCTAGTCCGCCAACGTTTACCGATAAGTATGGTGCGACATTCCCAACGGTACCTAAATTGAGCGTACCAGCAGGGTATAAATTGGATCACGTTGTGGCTCCTGACGGTCAAGGCGGAAAAACATATCCAGATATTGCTTCAGCGGTTGCCGCAAATTCAACATTTGATGATATAGCCAACAATCCTTGGGCAAATTATTTTACTATCTATTTAGCTAGCGATGCCGCTTCAGCTAGTTTTTCCTATAAATATGTAGATGGTACGAGACCGAATGTTCCTGATCTACCTGTGATTCCGGCTGAAACAGGTGTAACCGGTGGAGTCATCAAAGATCCTAGCGAGCAGTTACCTGAACTTCCTGCAGGTGTCACAATCAAAGATGTGACAGCACCTGATGGAAACACGTATGGAAGTCTGAGTGAGGCTTTAGCCGTTGACGCAAATAAGTACTACCAAGCAGGCACGATAGCTTTTACTCTAAATGTCACAGCGCCGCCAGCTATGCCAACACTTGATGAAGTACCAACTGTTGAGTTTGGCACACAGACACTGAAATCGGGAACTCACTCATACGGTAGTGAGACACAGACGGGTTTAAAAGTCACTGATGAATCATATACAAATAAAGGTTGGCACGTTACAGCATCGATGTCGCAACAATTTACGAGTGATACAATGGCTGATTTGGAGACTGCACCGTTCGGTACATTCTTAAAAGGTGCAAGTATCAGTTTTCATGCAGGCACGCTAAACACAACGACAGGAAATACTGCAAAAGCACCTCAAGCGCTTGACTTTACATTACAAGAAGATGGTGCTGCGGTTTCTGTCATGAATGCCGCCACTGGAACTGGTCAAGGTGCTTGGGAGTTAAGTTATGAAGATGTCCAGTTGCAGGTCGATGGCAATAAAATAGCGGTAGGAAAACCTTACCAAGCGACCATCAATTGGTCATTAAGTGATGTACCAGCAAATTGATGATAAATACTGTTATTCATTACTGTTAAAAGCGGTGATTCTCCAAAAATCAATATTTAACAATCGAAAAATTGAGGTGGGACGGCAGTTGTTAATCTCAATAAATAAGGTGATATCCATAAAAATCATTGGAATTTTTATGGATGTCGCCTTATTTGCATGGAAGCTGTCTCCACAACAGTTTGTTTACCCGTTAGTAAAAACATTACGTGATTTGTGTGTCCACTTGATTAACTTATTTGTAAATCATGAGCTTGGTAAGAAAGTTATCTTATTTCATATAGATAGTTATTTTAAGGTTGCGCGGTGGTTCAAGTGATTTAAGTTGGAAACATGAGTAAAACAAGCCAACTGAGGAAATAAAATCTCTTATCAAAAATATTTCAAAAGGATATTTATGATGTTCGCTTTAAAATTGATGTCCAAAATGTTATGTTTTCATATAGTTATCTTTAGTTTCAAAAAATGTAACTATTTGGTTGTTAAAAAAGCTGACCTTCAACAGTAAGCTGAAAAATCAAAAAATATGTAAAGCTATTTTCTAATTTTCCACCTTACTGCTCAGGTCAAAACGCTTTTCTCACAACCTAGATAAACGGTGTTCAAGAATCAACACTTCAATAATAAGCCAAAAAAATCAAAAATGAAAAAGCCATTTTCGATTTTTCTGTCTTATTACTCAGTGCTGACCGCTTCTTTCACAACCTAGATAAACGGTGTTCGAAAGCTAACTCCTACGATATTAAGCCAAAAATTGAAAAAATATGAGAAGCTATTTTCTCAATTTCTGTCTTAATACTTGGAGTTGCCCAGCTTTCTCACAACCTATGATAAACGGTGTTCGAAAAACTGACCTTCAACATTAAGCTGAAAAATCAAAAAATATGGAAAGCTATTTTCGATTTTTCTGTCTTATTACTCAGTGCTGAACGCTTCTTTCACAACCTAGATAAACGGTGTTCAAGGAGCAACACTTCGGTCATAAGTCAGAAACATCAAAAATGAAAGAGCCATTTTCGATGTTCCTGACTTATGCCTTAGTGCTGACCGCTTCTTTCACAACCTTGTGTAACCGAATACATTTTGTCCGCTGCAAGGGACATTATGTAGTGAAGCAGAATAAAAAAAATCGCTTATGATAAAGATACAGGGGGGATAGAGCTATGACTAGTCAAATGGATCGAGGGAATAAATTAACGCTTCTTTTATCAAAGCAAAGAGATTATGTTACTGCTGAAGTGTTGGCAGAGTTAATGAGTACCTCTACCAAGACGGTCTACCGCTTGGTTAAAAAAATGAATGACGAGTTTCCAAATGGGCCACTGATTTTGTCTGAAAAGGGTCGGGGGTACAAACTGGATTATGAAAAATATATTGCACAGACGAATCAAACAATTGTGTCTTCTGTGGAAGTCCTACCGTCAGAGCGGCAAAATAATGTGATGGAAGAATTATTATTATCCTCGCCTAAAGCACTAAAAGTCATTGATTTGTATCAAACCTATTATGTTGGTGATTCAGCGATCGCGAATGATGAAAAAATCATTGCGGAACGGATTTCAGCGTATGATCTGCAATTGGTCCGCAAAAATCGGACATTAGCCATCAAAGGCAAGGAAGAGAATATCCGTCGAGCGATCACTGAGTTGATTCAACGATTGAATATTTTCGATATTGATGAAATCGCTTTATCGGACGAATTTTCGTTTAATCGTTACGATGCGAATTTTGTCATCGAACAGATCAAGCTGATTGAAAAAAAACTCAATGGCACGATTCCTTACCCATACAATATCAATATTTTCTCCCATCTATACATTGCGGTACGTCGCGCAAGAAAAACGAATTATCAAGCCACTGGAGAAAAATTAACGATGGAACAATTACAAGTTTTAGATAATGAATCCTTGATTCGTGATATTGCCATCGAAGTGATCCGCCAAGTGGAAGTATATTTGAAAACGAAATTACCAGTAAGTGAGATCTACTATCTTTATCAATATTTACTTTCTTCTAGAACGGATAATAGTCAAATGAAGACCCAAACGTTCACAGAAGAAGTGATTGAGATTACTTCTTATTACTTGCATCAAGTTGGTGAGAAGCTAAATCTCAATGTAGCAAGCGAGATGATTTTTACAGATCTTGCTAATCATATCAAACCTTTGGTCAATCGGTTGCGCCATCAAATCAGAGTGAAAAATAGTTTGTTGGATCAAATCCAATTAACGTATGAAACGATTTTTAATACGGTTGCTGAAGTATCAAAACAGGTGAGTCAAACGTTTCAGCTTCCAACGATCACGCCTGATGAGATTGGGTTTATCACCTTGTATTTTGCACGAATCATTGAGACGCACCAATTTCCGATCCAAACACTGATCATGTGTACAACTGGCGTGGGAACTTCTGAATTATTGAAGGTGAAGTTAGCCAAAAAATTCCCAGAATTAGAAATCGTAGATATGATCAGTACTAAAAATTATCAATCAGTGTTAGAGAAGACACCAGGAATCGAGTTGATTTTAACAACAGTTGGCCTGAAAGAAGCATTTCCTGTTCAATCTTTGATCGTTAGCGCGATGTTGACCGCTGATGACCAGTCAAGAATCCAACAGAAAATCGAGGATATTTATCATGATAGATAATTTTGTGGAAATAGTTGATCAGATTGCATTAACGTCAAAGGCAGAAACTTATGAATGGATCAGTCAACAAGTCTTCCCTACCTCGAAAGAAAAGGCACAAGCGATCCAACAGGCATTGTTTGAGCGAGAAGAGGCAGGAGATATCCAAATTGAGGAAGGCGTGATTTTGCCTCATCTTGAACATCCAGCACTAGCCAAAACACAGGTCTGGGTGATTCGTCCCCAACAGCCAATTACTGAATGGTCGGAACGAATGGCAAAAGTGGAATTGCTCATCGTTGTCTTACTAGCAGAAAATGAAACACTGGCAGTCAAACGACAGCTTGCTGATTTTATGCGACAACTGGCTGATTCGGACTATCTAGATGAATTGAAAACTGGTAATTTCACAGAACGATAAAAATACTATCAAAAATTGGAGGAACCAATAATGAAAATCGTTGGAGTAGCAGCATGTACAGTGGGAATCGCCCATACGTATATTGCACAAGAAAAATTAGAGAATGCAGCGAAAAAAGCGGGTCATGAGATCCATGTCGAAACTCAAGGAACGATCGGGATTGAAAATGAATTGCCACAAGAGGCAATCGATCAAGCGGATATCGTGATTCTAGCAGTGGATGTCAAGATCAGTGGACGGGAACGTTTCGAAGGAAAGAAAATCATCCAAGTACCAACAGAGATCGCGGTAAAATCACCAAACAAATTAATCGAAAAAGCAATGGAAGTTGTCAGTAACTAATGAGGAGTGAGGAAAATGGAGATCAAAGAAATCATTGATCCAACAATCATCAAAACGAACTTAAACGGAAAAACGAAAGATGCGGTCTTATATGAATTAGCCAATCGCTTATATGAACAAGAATACATTACGGATGTCGAAGCATTTGTGAAAGATATTTATTTGCGAGAAGCGCAAGGTCAAACAGGGATCGGTAATTATATCGCTATTCCACATGGAAAAAGTGCGTATGTGAAGAAGGTCGGTGTGGCGATCGGGGTGACTGAAAATGAAATTCCTTGGGAGACATTAGACGGTAAGGGTGTGAAAGGTATCATCTTGTTTGCAGTCGGAGACGATACGGAAGGTGCGCAAAAACATTTGAAATTGTTGTCCTTATTTGCCCGTAAGTTAGGAAATGATGAAGTGGTGGAACGTTTGATTGCTGCAAGAGAAATCGATGAAGTAGTCGCTGCATTTGGCTAAAGAGTGAGGAGGAAGAAAAAATGAAAATCGTTGGAGTAGCAGCATGTACGGTGGGGATCGCTCATACGTACATTGCGCAAGAAAAGTTGGAGAATGCCGCAAAAAAGGCCGGGCATGAGATCCATGTGGAAACACAAGGAACGATCGGGATCGAAAATGAATTGACGGCAGAGCAAATCAGTCAAGCAGATGTCGTGATTTTAGCTGTAGATGTCAAAATCAGTGGTCGTGAACGTTTTGAAGGAAAACGAATCGTCCAAGTACCGACAGAAGTTGCTGTAAAATCACCGAGTAAGTTGATTGAAAAAGTAGAAGAAGTAGTCGTGCAACAATAATTACCAGAATGGGGGAGACAAAAAAATGGAGGCAATTAAAAAGTTAAATTTAAAAGGACATTTATTGACAGCGATTTCATATTTGATTCCAATCGTATGTGGTGCCGGATTTCTGATTGCAATCGGCATGGCCTTTGGCGGAACAAGTCAAGGAACACTTGTACAAGGTGAGTTTTCGATTTGGGATGCGTTAGCAACGATGGGTGGCGCTGGTTTAGGATTATTACCAGTTGTGATCGCTACTGGGATTTCTTATTCCATTGCAGCTAAACCAGGGATCGCACCAGGTTTCATTATTGGGTTAACAGCAAATGCAATTGGTGCTGGTTTTATCGGGGGGATTTTAGGTGGTTACTTAGCAGGGTATCTGGTTTTAGGTATTTTAAAACATGTCAAAGTACCAAAATGGGCAAAAGGATTGATGCCAACATTGATTATTCCATTTATTGCTTCAATTGTTGGTGGCTTAGTCATGGTGTATATCATTGGCGCGCCAATCGCAGCATTAACGCTATTATTAACGAATTTCTTAGATGGATTAGGCAATTCTTCCTTATTGATTTTTGGTGGTGTGATCGGCTTATTAAGTGGGATCGACTACGGTGGTCCAATCAACAAAACCGTATTTGCCTTTGTGTTGACGATGCAAGCGGAAGGGTTGAATGGCCCGATTACCGCACTGCAATTAGTCAATACAGCCACACCGATCGGCTTTGGTTTAGCTTATTTTATCGCCAAAATGTTCCGCAAGAATATCTATACAAAAGTGGAAGTAGAGACATTGAAATCAGCCGTACCAATGGGTGTCATCAATATTGTTGAAGGTGTGATTCCTTTAGTTATGAATGATATCGTACGTGGTGTAGTCGCAACAGCAATCGGAGGATTTGCTGGTGGTGCAACAACGATGATCTTAGGTGCGGATGCAACGGTTCCTTTCGGTGGTGTCTTGATGATTCCAACGATGTCTCGACCATGGGCAGGTGTGATCGCAATCTTAGTGAACGTTTTAGTTACAGCCGTCGTTTTAGCTGTGATCAAAAAGAACGTGCCGGAAGAAGAAATGGACTTAGTAGTAGAAAAAGAGGAAGAAGATATCAGTTTAGATGATATTCAGATTTTTTAAAATAAGTGCGTAAAAAAGAGGGGCAAAATCGATGAAATTTTTTCTAGATACAGCAGATGTAATAGCAATCAAAACAATCAATGCGCTAGGTTTAGTCGATGGGGTGACAACCAATCCGACGATCATTGCCAAAGAAGGACGCGTGTTTGAAGAAGTCATCAAAGAAATCTGTTCGATCGTTGACGGACCTGTCTCAGCAGAAGTGACTAGTTTGGAAGCAGACGGCATGGTCGCAGAAGCGAAAGAGATCGTCCAATGGGCGGAAAACATCGTGATCAAGATCCCTATGACAGAAGAAGGATTGAAAGCGACGAACGAATTATCTAAATTGGGGATCAAGACCAATGTCACATTGATTTTCTCTGTGGCGCAAGGGTTACTAGCAGCAAAAGCAGGTGCGACATTTATTTCACCATTTTTAGGTCGATTAGATGATACCGGAACGAGCGGGATCGAGCTTGTCGCAAAACTACGTGAAGTACTAGATACTTACGGGTTTTCTACAGAAATCATTGCAGCAAGTGTCCGTAATTCGGAACATGTGGAAAAAGCGAGTTTAGTTGGCGCACACATTGCCACTGTACCGCCATCATTGTACCAAACGTTGTGGAGCCATCCATTGACCGATAAAGGGATTGCTCAATTCATGGCGGACTGGGAAAGCTTTCAAGGAGGGAACAAATAAATGGGAAAAGTGGAATTTTCACCTTCATTGATGACGATGGACTTAGATAAGTTCAAAGAACAAATCGAATTTTTAAATGATCATGTCGATTCTTACCACATCGATATCATGGATGGTCATTATGTACCAAATATCACATTATCTCCATGGTTCATTGATGAGGTACGTAAAATCAGTAATCTACCGATGTCTGCGCACTTAATGGTTAAAGACCAAAGTTTTTGGGTGAATCAATTAATCGAGCAAAAGTGTGAATGGATCTGTATGCACGCCGAATTATTAGATGGTTTAGCTTTTCGCTTGATCGATCAAATCCATGATACAGGGTTAAAAGCTGGCGTCGTTTTAAACCCAGAAACACCGATCGAAGCCATCTTCCCATACATCGAATTGGTCGATAAAATCACGATCATGACGATCGATCCAGGATTTGCTGGACAACGGTTTATTGAAAGTACACTGGATAAGATCGTTGCTTTACGCGAACTACGCGAAGAAAAAGGGTATCACTATTTGATTGAAATGGACGGCTCTTCTAACCGTAAATCCTTCAAACGAATCGATGCAGCAGGACCAGATATTTACATTGTCGGTCGCAGTGGCTTGTTTGGTTTAGATGAAAAAATCGAAAAGTCATGGGAAATCATGAAAACCGATTATGAAGAAATGACTGGGAAAACGATCGGGTAAGAGAAGGCCGTGAGAAAGCCGGTCAGCTCCGAATAGTAAGGCGGAACGTGGGAAAATAGCTTCACATATTTTTTCACGTTTCGACTTACTATTGAAGGAGTTGGCTTTCGAACGCCGTTTGTCTAGGTTGTGAAAGGAGCGTTCAGCACTAAGGCATAAGTCAGGAACATCGAAAATGGCTTTTTCATTTTTGATGTTTCTGACTTATGACCGAAGTGTTGCTCCTTGAACACCGTTTATCATAGGTTGTGAGAAAAGCGTTTTGACCTGAGCAGTAAGATAGAAAATTGTAAAATAGCTTTCCATATTTTTTCACGTTTCGACTTACTATTGAAGGAGTTGGCTTTCGAACACCGTTTATCTAGGTCGTGAGAAAGTCGGTCACCATCGAGTAATAAGACAGGAAAATCGAGAATGCCTCATTCATTTTTGATTCTTCTGTCTTATTTTCAAAGTGAAAATTAAAGAATGGGCATTATTTTATAGGAACGAATAAGGAGGAATTATATTGTTTGATAAAGTAGATCAGCTTGGTGTGAATACGATCCGTACATTGAGTGTCGATGCAGTACAAAAAGCAAATTCAGGACATCCGGGGTTACCAATGGGTGCCGCGCCAATGGCTTATGCCCTTTGGACGAAACACTTGAAAGTGAATCCGAAAACTTCTAAAAACTGGGCAGACCGTGACCGTTTTGTCTTATCTGCGGGACATGGTTCAGCGATGTTGTACAGCTTGTTACACTTAGCAGGGTACCAAGTGACGATCGATGACTTGAAACAATTCCGTCAATGGGAGTCAAAAACACCAGGACACCCTGAGGTCAACCATACCGACGGCGTCGAAGCAACGACTGGTCCTTTAGGTCAAGGGATCGCGATGGCTGTGGGGATGGCAATGGCAGAAGCGCATCTAGCAGCGACCTACAACAAAGACCAATTCAACGTCGTTGATCATTATACCTATGCGTTATGTGGCGATGGCGACCTGATGGAAGGTGTGTCTCAAGAAGCAAGTTCGATGGCTGGTCATATGAAATTAGGGAAATTAATCGTTTTATACGATTCAAACGATATTTCTTTAGATGGACCAACCTCAAAAGCCTTCACTGAAAATGTTGGCGCACGCTATGAAGCTTACGGTTGGCAACATATCTTGGTCAAAGACGGCAATGATTTGGAAGCTATCTCAAAAGCAATTGAAGAAGCGAAAGCCGAAACCGACAAACCGACATTGATCGAAGTGAAAACGGTCATCGGATTTGGTGCACCAAACCAAGGAACTTCTGCGGTCCACGGCGCACCACTTGGCTTAGAAGGCATTCAAAAAGCCAAAGAGATCTATGGTTGGGAATACCCTGACTTTACCGTACCAGAAGAAGTGGCGGAACGTTTCCGTCAAACGATGGTTGAAGAAGGCGAAAAAGCTGAAAATGCTTGGCGTGAGCTGTTCGCAGCATACAAAGCAGCATATCCAGAATTAGCCCAACAATTCGAAGATGCCTTTGCTGGGAAATTAACAGAGAATTGGGATGCCGAACTTCCAACGTACGACGAAGGTGAAAGCCAAGCGAGTCGTGTCTCAAGTAAAGAAGTTATCCAAGCATTATCAAAAGCGATCCCAAGCTTCTGGGGTGGTTCTGCCGATCTATCTGGATCAAACAATACGATGGTGACAGCAGACAAAGATTTCACGCCTGAACACTATGAAGGCCGCAATATTTGGTTTGGTGTTCGTGAGTTTGCGATGGCATCAGCGATGAACGGGATCCAATTGCATGGCGGTACCCGGATCTATGGGGGAACATTCTTTGTCTTTGTCGATTACTTGCGACCAGCTGTGCGTTTAGCAGCGATCCAAAACACGCCAGTTATTTTCGTCTTGACCCATGACTCTGTAGCAGTTGGTGAAGATGGTCCGACACATGAGCCAGTGGAACAATTGGCTTCGGTTAGAAGTATGCCAGGTGTCCATGTCTTACGTCCGGCGGACGGGAACGAAACTCGTGCGGCGTGGAAAGTTGCGATGGAATCGACAGATACACCAACGATCTTAGTCTTGAGTCGTCAAAATCTACCAGTTCTTCCAACAACAAAAGAAGTGGCAGATGATATGGTTAAAAAAGGTGCCTATGTCTTGTCTCCAGCTAAAGGGGAACAACCAGAAGGAATCTTGATCGCGACAGGTTCAGAAGTGGATCTAGCGGTCAAAGCGCAAAAAGTATTGGCGGAACAAGGGAAAGATGTCTCAGTGGTTTCTATGCCAAGTTTTGATTTGTTTGAACAACAATCCGCGGAATATCAAGAAAGTGTCTTGCCAAAAGCAGTGACGAAACGTGTTTCTATCGAAATGGCTGCTTCATTTGGCTGGGAGCGCTATACGGGAACAGCAGGGGCAATCATTGCGATTGATCGTTTCGGCGCGAGCGCACCTGGGGAAACGATCATCCAAAATTATCAGTTTACAGTGGAACATGTTGTTGAAGTGTTTGATCAATTGTAGAAGGTATTTTTGTTCTTTTACTATTTAAAATTTCAAGTTAAAGATACACGTACTTTATTTAGATAAAATCTGCCAAACTGGAATTCAATGTTTTCCGGTTTGGCAGATTTTTTTATTGATTCATGATTATTTTAATTTCAGGTGTTTGATTTCTAAAAAGTTTTGGAGATTTAAGACCAATCCTCCTAGAAGTGTCGCTTTTTCGTTCAAGGAGCTGTTGCGGACGACTAATTGATTCGAAAAATGATTGTGCAGATTCCCTTTTAATTGTTCGATCATATCAGGTATTTCGCGATAAAGTGAGCTATTCAAAATAATGATCGATGGGTCATAATGGGCGATCAAGTTGTTGATACCGATCGTCAAGTAGTTGATATTTTCTTCTACGACTTGTCGCGCATCACGATCTTGGTTTTGGTAGTATTCTCTAAGGATGATGGCATTGACATAGTCTAGGTTTTTTTTCTGAGCAAACCGATCGTAGCAAACTTTGTTGGCAGCATACATCTCCAAACAACCTCGGTTGCCACAGCGACATTCCTTGCCGTCCATCACGATGATCTGATGACCGATTTCACCAGCAAAACCATGGGCACCAACCTCTAAATTCCCATTTTTGACGATTCCTGCACCAATGCCGCTGTGCATATTGATACTGACAAGATTTTCCGAATCTGAGGTAAAGCTATACTCACCTAAAGCTGCCAGATTTGCTTCATTTTCCAAATAGACAGGATAGTCTCTCAGTTTTTCAGCTATTTTGCGAAAAGGAATGTGATCGAAATTGTAATGTGGGCCAAAAATCGGCTCACCATGGTAGACAGGGCCATGAACGGCTATTGCTACACCAATAATGCCATACTCTGTCGTCGGAAGATGTTGTTCAAATAACGTGAAGATTTCTGAAAGATACAGATGGATGGCTTCCTCATCTAATGTGATTGGCTTTTTTTGGATATGTTGGATCTCTTCCCCATCTAGATAAGTAAGGAGAGCATGGATGTAATTATAGCCGATGTCAATAGAAATAGAGAGGCCAGCTTTTCCATTATATTGAAGAATGATTGGTTTACGTCCACCGACATTACTAGATTCTCCAATGCCAGTCTCGATGACCAGTTGATCATCGATCAATTTTTTCACAATGGAGGACACAGTTGCTTTGGTTAGTCCAGTTATGGCTGAAAGCTCTGCACGAGAAAGAGCGGGTTGATTCATAATCAATTCTAAACAGAGAGACTCATTTGGGCTCCGTCGAGTATACGTTGGATTTTTCAAAGTAAATCACTTCCTATTCATTATGTAATGAGGATACGTTCTAAAGTATACTGGTAATCTCATTATTTTTCTAGTTATTTATCTATAGCTATTTCGTTTTGTAAAGTAAATAAATTAACTTCATTCGAATATAAATGCTTTGATAATAATAAAAAATAACTTGACTATAATTATGAAAGCGTATACTATATGCTTGTTAAGTTAGTTTGTTAGATAAACTAACTAATATAGAATGAATAAATTAGGAGGAATATGTTATGAGCTATTTTCCACAAATAGAAAAAATCCAATATGAAGGTACAACGACAACCAATCCCTTTGCTTTTCGCCATTTTAATCCAGAAGAGGTAGTTGCCGGTCAAACGATGAAGGAGCATTTACGATTTGCTGTTGCTTACTGGCATACCATGACACAAGATGGCAGTGATCCATTCGGCTCACCAGTCAATCAAAGAACGTGGCTAGGTGCGACTGAAATGGAAACCGCAAAAAATCGAGTAGCGGCCTTTTTTGAGATTTTAGAAAAATTAGGTGTCGAATATTTTTGTTTCCATGATGTCGATATCGCGCCTGAAGGGGATAGTTTAGAAGAATTCTATGCAAATTTAGATGAAATCACCGATTTGATCAAGGAACAGATGGAGCGTACGGGAATCAAACTACTTTGGAATACTGCAAATATGTTCAGCCACCCACGCTACGTGAATGGTGCAGCTTCAACGAATCATGCGGATGTCTTTGCCTATGCTGCTGCTCAAGTCAAAAAAGGCTTAGACATCTCAAAAAAACTCAACGGTCAAAATTATGTCTTCTGGGGTGGTCGTGAAGGGTATGAAACGTTGTTGAATACGGATATGGCGTTTGAACAAGATAATATTGCACGTTTGTTCAAAATGGCGATCGCGTATAGTGAAAAAATCGATCATACGCCACAATTCTTGATTGAACCAAAACCAATGGAGCCAAGTAAACATCAATATGATTTTGATGCTGCAACGGCTTTACAATTTATTCAAAAATATAGTTTACAAGAGAAATTCAAGCTGAATCTAGAGGCTAATCATGCTACGTTAGCTGGGCATACGTTTGAACATGAGATCGAAGTAGCACGGATCAATAACGCGTTAGGTTCCCTAGATGCGAATCAAGGGGATGTGTTGCTTGGTTGGGATACTGATGAGTTCCCAACGAACGTCTATGATGTCACATTGGCCATGTATGGTGTCTTAGAAAATGGCGGTATCGCACCAGGAGGAATCAATTTTGATTCGAAAGTCCGTCGTTCCAGTTTTGCCATGGAAGATCTATTCTTAGCACATATCGCAGGGATGGATACCTTTGCTAGAGGGCTGAAGGCAGCTGCGAAATTAAAAGAGGATCGCTTCTTCGATACCTTAAAAGAGAAACGCTATGCTACGTTCCAAGAAGGCATTGGGGAATCCATTGTCAACGACAAGGAAGATTTGGAAAGTTTGACTGACTATGCATTGAAGTTGAAAGACATCGAACTGGAATCAAGCCATATCGAATATGTCAAATCTTGTTTGAATGATTATTTAGTTTAATCCAACTTATGGAGAGTTTCATTCAGTTAGCTAAGGATAGATGTCACTGACTCCTTTGGATGGTTGAAAGGGATTCTCCTAAAAAAATAGAGTGAGGTGTACGATGAAAATTAAAAATCCAGTATTAACAGGTTTTCATGCTGATCCGTCTATTGTGCGTGTGGGAGAAACCTATTACATTGCCAACTCAACGTTTGAATGGTTTCCAGGCGTTCAGATCTATGAGTCGCAGGACTTGATGAATTGGCGTTTAGTGGCACGTCCATTGGCTTCTGTCGAGATGTTGGATATGAAGGGCAATGAAGATTCAGGAGGGATTTGGGCGCCCGATCTCTCTTATGCGGATGGGAAATTTTGGTTAGTTTATACCGATGTCAAAGTGGTCAATGGTGCGTTCAAAGATTGTACAAATTATTTGACTACTGCAGAAGAGATCACTGGTCCATGGTGTCAACCGATCCGGTTGAACGGTGTCGGCTTCGATGCTTCTCTTTTCCATGATGACGATGGCCGCAAATACCTGGTTCAAATGGAATGGGATCATCGCGAATACCATCATCCATTTAACGGGATCAAATGCACCGAATATTCAGTAGAAGAGCAACGTCTACTTCCGGAAACAGGTAAGATCATTTGGAAAGGAACTGACGTGAAATTAGTGGAAGGCCCACATCTTTATAAGTTATTTGGTTATTATTATTTGTTTTGTGCAGAAGGTGGTACCGTCTATACGCACCAAGAAGTGGTGGCACGGGCTAAAACTTTAGAAGGAGCTTTTGAAAGCCAAGCAGAGACCTTTTTAACTGCCTATGACTCTCCAGAAAATCCGTTGCAAAAATGCGGGCATGGTGCATTAGTCGATACACCAGAAGGCGAATGGTATTTTGCCCATTTGACTGGTCGACCGTGGCATCACAAAAATGAATCCATCCATGATCCTCGTGGCTGGTGTACATTAGGCAGAGAAACAGCGATCCAAAAGGTGACATGGTCTAAAGAATTGTGGCCAGAAATCGTTGGTGGAAAGCAAGGGAGCATGGAGGTGGAAGCACCTAAAGGAGTGACACCTCACCCTTATGAAAAACTGCCAGAAAGGACTAACTTCGAACAAAGCGAACTGCCACCACAATTTCAAACAGTACGTGTCCCTTTTACGAAGGACATCGGCATCTTGAAAGAGGGAAAGCTGACATTACGAGGTGCCGGAAGTTTAGCCAATACACATGGAAACTCCCTAGTTGCTAGACGTTGGCAAGCATTTGAGTTTGAAGCAGAAACTGCATTGAGCTATTCGCCAACGACCTTCCAGCAAATGGCAGGGCTGACGAATTATTACAATTCGCAACATTGGTCGATGATCCAAGTGACTTGGCAGGAAGAAAAAGGGCGGGTCATTGAACTCACTGAGAATAATCAAGGCGTATTCAAAAGTTATTTGCAGGAACAGGTCATTCCAATTCCAGAGGATGTAACAGTTGTTTATTTCAAAACGATCGTCAGAAGAGAAACTTACACATATGCTTATTCGTTTGACGGAAAAACATGGATCGAATTAGCGATCCAGTTAGACGCAAAAGTACTATCCGATGAATATGTCAACCAAACCCATGGTGGATTTTTTACGGGTGCGTTTGTGGGAATGGTCAACATCGATTACTCAGGATATGATTTGCCAGCTGTTTTTGATTATTTTGATTATCGGGAAAAGCAAAGTGAATAGGACAGTGTGGTCGCTTCAGGAGTAAGAGGGGAGATCTTTCATGGAAAAAGAACGTTTATTTTCAATGTCTAATATTGAAAAAAGTTTTGGCCCTGTCCACGTCTTGAAAAAAGCAAGACTTGAGATAAATAAAGGCGAGATCCATGCTTTTATGGGAGAAAACGGAGCCGGTAAGTCTACTTTAATGAACATTCTTGCTGGATTGATCGATAAGGACGAAGGAGAAATCATATTTGAAGGGAAAGAAATCCCTAAAATGACTCCTGACTTCGCACAAGAATTAGGGATTGCCTTTGTTCATCAAGAGTTGAATCTAGCAGAAGATTTGTCTGTGGCAGAAAATATTTTTATTGGTCGTTTGCCCTATAAAAATAAGGCGTTAGGAATTGTTGACTTCAAAAAATTATATGAAGACACGCAACAATGGCTGAATCTAGTAGGATCTGCGATTTCTCCTACTACACTGGTTGCTTCGTTGTCTACTGCCAATAAACAATTAGTTGAAATTGCCAGAGCGCTTAGTTTGAACGCCAAAGTGATCATTTTTGATGAGCCAACGACTTCTTTGTCTGAAAAAGATGTCGAAGTTTTGTTTATTATCATTCGCAGATTGAAGGAAAAAGGTGTATCCAGTATTTACATCTCCCATCGGATGAAAGAGATCTTTGAATTAGGTGAACGAATCACGATCATGCGCGACGGGGAATATATCTTGACAGATGAAGTGAAAAACTTGTCTGAAGAAGCGATCATCGCTCGCTTAGTTGGGCGAGAAATCAACGATCTGTATCCGAAACAACCTACCCAATTAGGAGAAACTTACTTACAAGTTTTGAATCTTTCTGATTCTTTTGGGCGGGTGAAAAATATTAGCTTCCAGGCAAGACGAGGGGAAGTATTGGGCTTTGCGGGGTTAGTAGGAAGTGGTCGAACCGAAACGATGCGATTGATTTTCGGTGCAGATCGAGCAAAATCTGGTGAAATCAAATTGGCGAACCAGCCGGTAGTGATCAAGTCACCGGTGGATGCGATTCGTCAAGGAATTGGACTACTAACGGAAGACCGTAAACATCAAGGCTTGTTTCTTGGTCTCTCGATCCAGGACAATATCACGATAACGAATCTAGGTGGATTTGTATTAAAACATGAATCACTTAATCAAACGGCTCATCAGTTTGTACAAGACGTGAAGATCAAGATCAGCGATATTGCGCGTCCAGTTGCCAGTCTCTCTGGTGGGAATCAGCAAAAAGTCGTTTTAGCAAAATGGTTGAATACCACAAATCAAGTATATATTTTTGATGAACCGACAAAAGGTATTGATGTGGGGGCAAAATCAGAAATCTATACGATCATCAATGAGTTGGCACGCCAAGGGAAAACGATTTTGATCGTCTCTTCGGAAATCCCTGAATTATTAGGGATCTGCGATCGAATCCATGTTTTTCGGGAAGGTGAGATTACAGGAGAAGTCGTCGTCGCTGAGTATCAGGACAGAAAAGATGAGGCGCAAGAATTGATTATGACCTATGCTACGCTTAATGAGCATTAACGATTCTTCAGTTAGAGGATATGTAAACAAAGGAGAGAACGATGGAAAAACGAAACAAGTTAACGATCAAGTCACTTTTTATGAACTACTCTGTTTATTTAGTGTTAATTGCTTTAGTCCTATATTTTTCAATTGCAAATGCGAATTTTTTGAGTACATTCAATATTGAAAATTTCTTCCAACAAATTCCACCGGTAGGTATTTTAACTGTTGCTTATGCGATGATTTTGATTTGCGGCTATGTGGATCTATCAATTGGTTATGTCGGAATGGCATCAGGAATGCTCGGTTTATATGCGGCAAATCAAGGAATGCCTGCGCCAGTCGTTGTGCTTCTGGCATTATTGACAGGGGCAATGTTAGGCGCGGTGAACGCTTTGTTGATCAAGAAATTTGATTTGCCTTCGTTTATTTTAACGTTAGGAACAAGTTATGTCATCAAAGGGATGCTCGGCTTTTTCACGGACGAACAATTTATCGGTTCCGAAAACGAATGGTTCAATCGCTTAGCGAAAACGCCGATCGGTACGGATATGTTCAAAAGCAATGCCTTGATTTTTTTAATTATCATCATTGTATTTGCTTTTATAATGAAAAATACTCGTCTAGGAATATATACCTATGTGGTAGGGTCAAATCAAGAAGCAGCCAGACTATCCGGTATCGATACGGATAAACATATCATCAAGATGTTTATGATTGAAGGAATGTTAGCAGCCATCGCTGGTTTGTTGATTGTTTCGAATTTAAATGGTGGCGCTTCCAAAGATGCGAATGGCTTAGACTTGTTCGCAATGGCGGCAGCTATCATGGGTGGTACATCATTTAGCGGTGGAATCGGCACGATTGGCGGAGCGGTAGCAGGTATCTTAACCTTACAAGTATTTAAAAATGGCTTGACATTGATGGGGGTAAATTCATTTTTACAAGATACAGTGACCGGTCTAGTCATTATTTTAGCAATCATCATTGATTATTTGAAACGTCGAGCAAGTCGTCAGTCATAATTATAATCTAAGGAGTGAAAAGACCATGTTAAAAAAATCATTTTGGGTCATCAGTATGTTCGTTGCGTTATTATTAGTTGGTACAGGATGTAGTACGAGTGATTCTGCAGATGCAGATAGCGAAAAGACCTTGTATTTCATTCCAATCGTAGACACCGGAGCTTATTGGAACCCCATGAAAAAAGGAGCAGAGGATGCGGCACAAGAATTGGGCTATACATTGGTCACGAAAACATCTCCTTCTGCTGAACCAAGTAAGAAAGAGAAACATATCGGCTTTATCAGAGAAGCAGTTGCCAAAAACGTAGCAGGAATCGCCATTGCACCGATTGAGAAAAAAGCGTTCGTTGATCCAATCAAAGCAGCCATGGATAAAAATATTCCAGTCATCACCTTTGATGCCGATTTAGAAAATCCTGAAGATCGGACAGCTTACGTCGGTACAGACAATGTCTCAGCTGGAAAAGAATTAGGGTTACGTGCGGCTGAAGAAATGAAGGCAAAAGGCATTACCGGTGGTTCGATCGCCATTGTTTGTGTGGACGTCGCACAACCAACTATGATCGATCGTGAAAAAGGACTGAAAGAAGGTTTTGCAGAAATCTATGGAAAAGATGCTGAGAACTTTAAGTTTTTAGCGACAATTCAAGACAATGATCAACCATCAGAATCTAAAAAACAATTAGAAGGCTACATTGCGGCGAACAGAGACTTAGTCACTGTCTTTTCATTAGGTTCAGAAGGGCCGAATGTCGGTGTGATGAGTGCATTAGAATCTCAAGGAAAAGCAGGACAGGTGCTTCATTATGGATTTGATTATACGGACACTTGGTTAAGCGGAGTAGCGGACGAACGAATCACAGCGATCGTTGACCAAGATGCGTACCAAATCGGCTATCAAGTGATCGAGAATTTAGTGAAAGCAATCGACGGTGAAACAATTGACGCAACAATTCCGATCGATGTCAACTATGTGTTAGCGGAAGAGTTAGAAGAGTACGGAAAAGAAAAAAGTAAAGTGAAAACAGACTCAGTAGAAGATTCTTCAGTAGAAAGTACAGAAGAAACAGAATAAAAAGCGTATGTAATCAGTGGAAAGGAACAGGCGGTGTCTTGATGGAACGGACTGTTTCTTTCGCTTGTTTTTCTCGGAAAGGGGAACGATTCATGTATGTATTAGGTTTAGATCTAGGAACAAGTGCCTTGAAGGGCCTAGTGTTTGATCGAAAAGGAAAGTTAGTGGCAGAAGCAGTTGCTTCTTACCCTATGAGCAATCCACAGATGGGGTATAGCGAGCAACAACCGGCGGATTGGCTCAAAGCAGCAGATCAAATATTGAAAGAATTATTAGGGAAAGTGACTGATCTTAAAGATGAATTGGCAGGCATTAGTTTTTCTGGACAGATGCACAGCTTAGTTCTTTTGGATGAAGCCGATCAAGTTGTAAGACCAGCTATTTTATGGAATGATGTTCGTACGACACCACAATGTCAACAAATCACTGAAATAATGGGCGATAAGTTGTTACAGCACACGAAAAACAAAGCGTTAGAAGGATTTACACTACCGAAAATCTTATGGGTCCAAGAACACGAACCAGCGAGTTGGGAAAAGGTCAAACACATTCAATTACCGAAAGATTATTTACGATTCTGGTTGACTGGTTCGTATCATATGGACGAGTCAGATGCGGCTGGCACACTACTGCTGAATCAAGAAACGAAGCAGTGGGATGAAGAAATCTTAGAAGAATTTGGGATCGATCCAGCCATCTTACCTCCTTTAGTGGCTTCTACTGAAGTGGTGGGGACATTGAAAGAGGAATTAAAAGAAAGATACGGCTTTACCAAGCCAGTCAAAGTGATTGCAGGCGGTGCCGACAATGCCTGTGGCGCTGTTGGCGCTGGTATTTTAGAAGAAGGTCTGGGATTATGTTCCATCGGCACAAGTGGAGTATTCCTTCGTTACGAAAAAAATGTGGATAGAGACTATCAAGGAAAGCTCCATCTCTTCCAACATGCCTCAGGTGCCGCGTATTCCATGGGTGTGACCTTAGCAGCTGGCGACAGCTTGAGTTGGTTCAAACAGCGCTTTGCTCCTGATCGTTCCTTCAGCGAGTTGCTATCAGAAATCGGAAGTGTTGATGCAGGCAGTAATGGCTTATTGTTCACGCCTTATATCGTAGGGGAACGAACGCCTTACAGTGATAGTCAAATCAGAGGAAGCTTTATTGGGATAGATACGCAACACGAATTGAAACATTTTACCCGCAGCGTGCTAGAAGGGATTACCTTCTCTCTAAAGGACTCCCAAGCGATCATGGAAGAGATGACCCAACAAAAAATCGAAACAATCGTATCAGTCGGTGGCGGCGCAAAAAATCAGACGTGGCTACAAATGCAAGCGGACATTTTCAATCGACCGATCGTTACTTTAACCACCGAACAAGGACCTGGGCTTGGCGCAGCTATGTTAGCAGCAGTAGGCTGTGACTGGTTTACCGATTTGAACGAATGTGCAAGTGTTTTTGTTTCCTACCAATCCCCTGTGCAACCGAACCCGCAACAAGTGGAAGTTTACCAAAAAGTGTATGCGCGTTATCGTAAAGTATACGAATGTACAAAGGAAATTTGTCACATGTACGAAAAATAATAACCGAGTACCTAAGTGAAAGGAGTGTGTTCCTAGTGAAAAAAATGATCACGTTGTTAGGCGATTTTTACCATCCACATGATCCGTTAGTCAACTATTTTCAGGGGATCGCTAAGCACTTCCCACAAGAACTAAAGATGACTGATCTGACGATCGAGCAACTAACCAAAGCATTACATGAGCAACCTGATTTATTCCTCCTTTCAAAGGAAAATCGGTTAGCACCCGAAACAAATGACGCTTTTTGGTTAAATGAAACATACGATCAGTTGATTACAGACTATGTGGCGGGTGGCGGCAGCCTGATTGCGTATCATTCAGGACTTTCTAGCTACCCGATCCACTCTGCGTTTAGTGAGATGTTGCGGGGGCGCTTCCTTCAACATCCCAAACCTACAGAAGTAACCTATCGAGAACCAAATGGTAAGTCTTACAAAATATGGGACGAACACTATTTCACTGAGGTAGCTATAGGAGAAACGGAAGTTCTGATGCACAGCTATTCTCACTATGGTGAATCGATTGCCGCTTGGCGACATCTGTATGGCAAAGGAAAAGTTTTTTGTATGACTCCTGCACATTTTTCAGAAGGATTGCAACATGAAGAAAATCAAAAGGTACTTTTCGATGGAATTAGTTGGTGTCTAGAATCAACATGAATATGGTGAAAAAGAAGGATAGTTTTTTTATAACTCCATTTATGTTTCCAATCAGTGCTATACTTAAAGTATTCAATAGATTGGAGAAAATTTATGAGTCAAACAGAATTTATCATGCTCCTGATCGTCGGCATCATTGGAATCTTAATTGTCTTAGAAATCAATTCGCGAAAAAAATTAAGAGCAGATGTCCGTTACAAATGGGGGAAGCTTCCATATCAAGTACGATTTGATAAGGAGGAGAGCTTAAAAGAAGCTTGGCAGACAGAAAAAAAGTTTCGCACGTGGGACAGTGAAGTCGATGACTTGACTTGGTATGACCTAGATATGTTTGAAGTATTCGAAACGCTCAATCATACGTATTCAAGTGTGGGTTCAGAAGCGCTTTATCAGCGACTGCGTAATTTTGATTTTGGACAAGATCAGCGTCTAGAAAAGTTGATTACTTTCTACCAAGAAAATCCTAAGTTGAGAGAAGAAATCCAATATCAATTTGCACGAATTGGAAAAAAAGACCGGAATTTTGCCAAACAATACTTAGCAGATGGCAAAAGCAAAAGAATTGGTCATATTGGGCTATTTGCCTTTTTAGGCATGTTACCACTCATTGGTTTAGGCTTGTTTTTACTTGGACAAGTGATCGGCATTTATCTCGCGATCATTAGTGTGTTATTCAATACGGTTTATTACTTGATAAAAAAGCAAACACTCGAAACTGAACTTAATAGTATGAGCTATCTTGTTTCTACGATTTCTGCGGCGAAAAAAATAGCTACGTTTGCCACACCGTTACAAGCAGAGTTACAAAAAAATGTTCAGCCTTTAAAAGAAATCCCTAAGTTTGGTTTTTCATTTCGAGTGAAAAATGGCTCAGAAGCGGAGTTGTTTTTTGACTACTTGAATATGATGTTCATGTTGCCATTTATTTCGTATCATTTTGTCATCAGCCGATTGGAAAAGAAAACGGAACAAGCGATCGAATTATGGCAATTACTCGGAGAGTTAGAAGTAGCTGCGGCAGTGTTGAATTATCGCACCTACATGCCCTATTCTTGTCAACCTGTCTTTGCAGAAGGCGGGATCATGGCAGAGGATACGTATCACCCTCTGATTGCAGAGGCAGTCGTCAATCCCATCGATTGGCAACAGAATACATTGGTCACAGGCTCGAATGCTTCAGGAAAATCGACGTACGTCAAAAGCATTGCCATCAACTGTATCTTAGCGCAAACGATCCAAACTGCCTTAGCCGAATCTTTCACGATCCAACCCGGTCATGTCTTGACCTCGATGGCGATCGAAGATAATTTGTTTGAAGGCGATAGTTACTTTGTTTCAGAAATCAAATCGATCAAGCGTTTATTACAGCAAGTGGAAACAAAAGAACGTTGCTATTGCTTTGTCGATGAGATCTTGAAAGGGACAAATACGATTGAACGGATCGCGTCTTCAGCAGCTATCGTGAATTGGTTAAGCGACTTCCCTTCTTTAGCCTTTGTCGCAACACATGATATCGAACTGACAGAGATCTTGAAAAAAGATTGTGCCAATGTCCATTTTGAAGAGCAAGTGACGCCTGAGAAAGGGATCAGCTTTGACTTTAAATTAAAACAAGGACCTGCTAAGACAAGAAATGCTATCGCGTTATTAGATGTGCTGAAGTATCCTACAGCAATCGTGAAAGAGGCACAAGCAGAAGCCGCCTATTTTGATCAACATCGCCAATGGCGGGTAGTGGAGTAAGAAATAAGCCCAAGCTGAAAGTATTTAGTCAATAACCATCATTGATAATGAAAACCACAGAGACGACAGAATTATTTTCTGGAAGGACTTGTGGTTTTTTCATTTTCATCTTATTACATGGAGCTTAACGGCTTTCTCACAATCTAGATAAACGGTGTTCAAGGAGCAACACTTCGGTCATAAGCCAAAAAAATCAAAAATGAAAAAGCCATTTTCAATTTTCCTGTTTTATGCCTTAGTGCTGAACGCTCCTTTTACAACCTAGATAAACGGTGTTCGAAAGCCAACTCCTTCAATAGTAAGTCGAAAATTGAAAAAATATGAGAAACTATTTTCTCAATTTCCGCCTTACTATTCGGAGCTTAACGGCTTTCTCACAACCTCTTTACATGCTAAAATAGTAAATCAGACAAAATAAGGAGAGTTAGTAAAAAATGACATATGCTCTTGAGATAAATGAGTTAAGAAAAATATATGGGACAGGTGTGGAAGCACTCCGAGGCATTGATCTGACGGTTGAAGAAGGAGATTTTTATGCATTATTGGGACCAAATGGTGCAGGTAAATCAACAACGATCGGGATCATCACTTCATTAGTGAATAAGACATCGGGAAAAGTGAAAGTCTTTGGCTATGACTTGGATACAGATTTAGTACGAGCAAAACAACAAATCGGTTTAGTGCCCCAAGAATTCAACTTCAATCCGTTTGAAACAGTGCAACAAATCGTTGTCAATCAAGCGGGTTATTATGGTGTTTCTCGTAATGAAGCATTGAAACGTAGTGAAAAATACCTTAAACAATCTAATTTGTGGGAGAAACGCAATGTTCGTGCGCGGATGCTTTCAGGTGGGATGAAACGACGATTGATGATTGCCCGTGCATTGATGCATGAACCCAAATTATTGATTCTAGATGAACCCACCGCGGGTGTCGATATTGAATTAAGACGAGAAATGTGGGAATTTCTACGTGAATTGAATCACGCAGGAACAACGATCATTTTGACGACTCATTATTTGGAAGAAGCAGAAATGCTTTGTCGAAATATTGGAATCATCCAATCGGGTGAACTGATTGAGAATACCTCTATGAAAGCCTTGCTTTCCAAATTACAATTTGAAACGTTTATCTTTGACTTAGCACCTTATGATAAAAAGCCAGAGATCATTGGCTATACAAGTATCTTAGAAGATGAACGCACACTTGCGGTTGAAGTGGAGCGTGATCAAGGAGTGAATGGGATCTTTGAACAGTTAAGTGCGCAAGGGATCAAAGTCTTGTCTATGCGCAATAAATCCAATCGCTTAGAAGAACTTTTCTTGAAAATTACGGAAGAAACTTATCATATGGAGGCAACGAAGAAAAATGTTTAATCTTTATTTTACTGCATTAAAAAGTTTAGCAATCAAAGAAACCAATCGCTATATGCGTATCTGGGTACAAACGCTAGTACCACCAGTGATTACTACGTCTTTGTATTTTATCATTTTTGGGAAAATGATCGGGGGACGAATCGGTGATATGGGTGGTTTCTCCTACATGGAATTTATTGTTCCCGGATTGATCATGATGTCCGCCATCACAAGCTCTTATTCAAATGTTTCTTCTTCGTTCTTTTCACAAAAATTCCAAAAGAATATCGAAGAGATTTTAGTTGCCCCTGTACCAACACATGTCATCATCTGGGGATTTGTGATCGGTGGGTTGGGACGGAGTGTCTTGGTCGGTGCATTAGTCACAATGATTTCTCTATTTTTTGTGCCATTACATGTCTATTCATGGACGATCGTTGTATTAACACTATTGATGACCGCTATCTTATTCTCGCTTGCTGGGTTGATCAATGGGATTTTCGCCCAATCTTATGATGATGTGTCCATTGTACCAACGTTTGTGTTACAACCTTTGACTTATCTTGGCGGGGTGTTTTATTCGATTTCGATGTTGCCACCGATTTGGCAAGCCATCTCAAAAGTAAATCCAATTGTTTATATGATCTCAAGTTTCCGTTATGGTTTCTTAGGCACCACAGATGTGCCAATCTTCATTTCGATTGCGATCCTTGTACTGTTCATTGTAGTGCTTTATTCAACGTGTTGGTACTTGATCAATAAAGGTAGAGGGTTAAGAAGTTAAACGAACGAGGCGAGCTAACTCCTTCAATAGTGAGTCGAAAATTGAAAAAATATGAGAAGCTATTTTCCCAATTTCCGCCTTAATATTCGGAGCTGACCGGCTTTCTCACAACCTAGATAAACGGTGTTCAAAAAGCTGACCTTCAACATTAAGCTAAAAAATTGCAAAATATGAAAAGCTATTTTACAATTTTCTATCGTACTGCTCAGGTCAAAACGCTTTTCTCACAACCTATGATAAACGGTGTTCAAGGAGCAACACTTCGGACATAAGCCAGAAAAATCAAAAATGAAACAGCCATTTTCGATTTTCCTGTCTTATGCCTTAGTGCTGATCGCTCCTTTCACAACCTCTTTGCTTCTTTTTCTTTTTCCTTGTATAATGGCAACAATGTTTTTGATGGAACTTTTTATATAGCGAAATGGAGTGTACTTGATGAAGAATAATTTTTGGGCTGAACTACCTACGCCCTTTTTTGTATTAGCACCGATGGAAGATGTAACAGATGTGGTTTTTCGCCATGTTGTCCAAAAGGCCGGTGCGCCGGATGTGTATTTCACCGAATTTACTAATTCAGATAGTTTTTGTCATCCCGATGGCAAAGAAAGTGTCAAAGGACGTTTGACATTTACTGAAGATGAACAACCGATGGTGGCACATATCTGGGGAGATAAACCGGAATTTTTCAGAGAGATGAGTATTCAACTTGCCGAGATGGGTTTTAAAGGAATAGACCTCAATATGGGTTGTCCGGTACCGAATGTGGCAGAACGTGGAAAAGGTAGTGGCTTGATCCTACGTCCTGAGGTTGCGGCAGAATTGATCGAAGCTGCAAAAGCTGGAGGGTTACCGGTAAGTGTAAAAACACGTATTGGCTACACAGAGCAAGCTGAAATGGTTGATTGGATCAGTCATTTACTAAAGCAAGATATCGCGAATCTTTCTGTTCATTTACGTACACGCAAAGAAATGAGTAAAGTGGCGGCACATTGGGAACTAATTCCTGAAGTCGTTGCCTTGCGTGACCAAATTGCCCCACAAACGAAGTTGACGATCAATGGTGACATCCCTGACCGTCAAACAGGGCTTGAATTAGCGGAAAAATATGGTGTAGATGGCATCATGATCGGCCGAGGTATTTTTAAAAATCCATTTGCCTTTGAAAAAGAACCGAGAGAGCATTCAGCAGAAGAACTTATTGATTTACTGCGCTTGCAACTAGATTTACAAGACCACTATGCAAAAGAGATCCCACGTTCGATCACAGGCTTACATCGTTTCTTCAAAATCTACGTCAAAGGATTTCCAGGAGCCAACGATTTGCGTGTGCAATTGATGAACACGAAATCTACTGATGAAGTTCGGGCACGATTAGATGAATTTCAACATAAAACTGAATAAACAGTTGAGGTTGTGACAAAAGTCATCAACCAAAAAAGCTGTGACATCTAAAAAATATGAAAATATTTTCGGATGTCATGGCTTTTTTTGACTGAATTGGCTTTTGAAGGCTGTTTATTCAGTTTTAGCTAACAATGGCTATCTAGATTGTATATTTCACGCGTAAATAATACTGAGTGAAAAATGATAAAAAATGAATTAAAAACAAAGAAAAATGAAGAAAATTTAATGTAACGTATGTTATTTGAGCGTTTTATTTTATGACATAACAAATTTAATGATATCCTAAAATTTATCAGATGATAAAAATTTATAGAACAAGAATTGAGTAGGTGGATGTCATGAAAAAAGTCATTGTAACAGGTGCAGGAGTTGCGGGATTAAGTGCAGCTGTACGCTTGCAAAAATTAGGCTATGAAGTAACATTGTACGAAAAAGAAAGTGGCCCTGGCGGCAAGATGAATCAAATCAAAAAAGATGGGTTCACGTTTGATGTGGGGCCAACGATCGTGATGATGCCTGAAATCTATCGCGAAGTATTTGAATTTTGTGGGAAAGATCCGGATGACTACATTCCGATGGAAAAAGTCGATCCTATGTTGAAACTCTATTTCAATAAAGAAGAACCAATCGAATTTTCAAATGATCTCATTGAATTGACCAAAACGCTCGAAGCGATTTCCCAAGAAGATGCGCAAGGCTATTATGCGTTTCTAGCGGATATCTACAAGCGTTATCACATAGCCAAAGAAGCATTTATTACTAAATCCTTTCGTGGTTTTTGGGATTTCTATAATCCTAAATCACTATGGGCAGGGATTCGTCTAAGAACATTTAGTGATGCGTATTCATCGATTGCTAAATTTGTTAAAGATGAACGTTTGCGAAAATCATTGGCGTTCCAAACCTTATACATCGGTGTTTCCCCATACCAAGGTCCATCGTTATATACGATTATCCCGATGATCGAACTTTTATATGGCGTTCATTTTATCAAAGGAGGTATGTATACTTTAGCAACCTCACTAGCTAACTTATTAGAAGAATTAGGTGGAACGATCCATTATAATACACCCGTTGATGAATTGATCATTGAAGATAAAGTGGCAAAAGGTGTTCGAATCGGACAAGAACGAATAGAAGCAGATGCGGTCGTTTGTGGTGCCGATTTCCCTTATGCAATGAAAGAGTTGATTCCTGATGAAAAGAATCGTGGGAAATATACGGATAAGAAAATCGATAAGATGGAATACTCTTGTTCTTGTTTCTTACTATACTTAGGTCTAGATAAAAAATATCCCGGGGACTATCTCCACAGCATCTATTTCGCAGATGACTTCAAACGAAATGTGGATGATTTATTTGAAGATGGTCGTTTACCGGAAGATCCATCCTTTTATCTATACCGTCCTACGATCATGGATGAATCATTAGCCCCTGAAAACCATGAAGGATTATATGTATTAGTACCAGTTCCAGAACTTTCAAAATACGAAGATTGGTCAGAAGCGAAAGTCCAAGAATATCGTCAAAAAGTATTGACATTATTAAAAGAAAAGACGGACTTTACTGATATTGAAGAGCATATCGTTTCAGAAAGTTTTTATACACCAAAAGACTTTGAACAACATTTCAATGCCTATAATGGTGCAACATTTGGGTTGAAACCAACCTTAAAACAAAGTAACTATTATCGACCTCATAATAAATTTGCTTCTGCTGAGAATCTTTATTTCTGTGGTAGCAGTACACATCCCGGAGCTGGTGTACCAATCGTGATGCAAAGTGCTAAGCTTGCGGTAGAGGAGTTGGTTAAAGATGACAAAAACTAATCAGGAACTGTTTGAAAAACACGCAGACGATTTTGCCTATTGTGAAATTGTGATAAAAAAATATTCAAAATCGTTTTACGCTGCGTTTTCTCAACTTCCTGAAGAAAAAGCAAAAAGTGTCTATGCCATTTATGCTTTTTGTCGCTTGGCAGATGATACAGTTGACTTAGCGCATAGTGAGGAAGAATTGTTGGCACTAAAACACCAACTAGATGCTTTCTCCATGGGTAAAATTCCTGATGAACCAATTTGGCGTGCCTTGTCGGTTGTTTTTTCCGTTTATCCCATGACCTTGTCTCCGTTCTACGACATGATCGCAGGTCAAAAGCAAGATTTAGTCTTTACACAGCCAGAAACATTGGCTGACTTAGAAGACTATTGTTACTATGTCGCAGGTAGTGTCGGCTTGATGTTGTTACCTTTATTATCTGACCAAGCAGAAAAAATCCAGTCACAGGCAAAAAGACTGGGTGAAGCAATGCAACTCACAAACATTTTACGAGATATCGGTGAAGATAATAAAATGGGACGAATTTATTTACCAAAGGAAATGATGCGTGCCCATGGTGTGACTGAAACCATGTTACAAGCAGATAAACCTGCGAAGCCATTGATTGATCTATGGGAAGCGGTAGCTAATGAAGCAGAGAAAAAATATGAAACTTCTTTTACGATGCTGCCGTTTATTGACCGTAATTGTCAACTCGCATTAACTGCTGCTGCAATGATCTATAGAGAGCAATTAAGCGTAATCAGAGAAAATAACTATTTCATGTTAGATCGTAAAAACTATGTCAGTCAGATAAGAAAAATCCAACTGCTGAGAAAAGCAAAAAAATATGTAGAAACCCTAATAAATAGTCCACAACAATCAACATTATAATTGGTATGATAGCATTGATAATCTGATGTATCAGAAAACGGAATGAGCACTCGCGGAAAGTACCGTTGCGAGTGCTCATTCTTTGTTTATCATGACATTTTGAACAAAAAATACATTGTTTATTCCATTATTATCGCTCTTATAAATAACATCAATGTTTTTCTGTTCTGTTTTTTTGTATTTATAAGTAAAGTCTTTATATTTAAAAACGATGGTTATTATAAATAAATGTAATATTCAAACGAGAATGATGGTAAGATTATAATAAACGGGGATTTTTAGCTTTATCAAATTTCAATCATAGAAGCTCTTTCTATAAAATCTTTGAGTTCAAGATTCAGTGAAAGAGGTCAGGAGTGAAAAAATGGAAGTATGGGAGATCGTTGAATTTGTCAGAAAGCAAAAAGGAATAACGATTGCAGAACTTTGTGGAGAGGAAGCTAGTCGTTCTGTTTATAAACGTTTTATTCAAAATAAAGCAGATACGACAGTCAGTAAGTTGACTTATTTTTTGAAAAAATTAAATTTGGACTATGATGAATTGCAGTTATTTAATTTTCCCAATGATTTATCTGAGGTCAATCGATTGATGCAAGAAGCGGTAGTCGCTTTTGAAAAGAAAGATAGTTTAGAATTACATAGTATTATCATGTTGTATGAAACAGAAGAACCTGATTCTCAAAGAGAACGTCATCTAATCAGTCTTTGTCGCTTGATGATCGCTCAATTAAAAGAGGAAAAAATCGATGTGCTATCTTCAGAGGTTTATCAGTATTTAATGAAGGCACAAACATGGACTCGCTACGAAATTTTTTTGTTTACTAATTGTATGTATGCGTTCCATCCTAAATTTATCGATTTGATTTTAGAAAAGTCGTTTCTTAGTTTGGCGGTCTACGAAGAAAACCGCAGCGGGCAAAGTGAGACATTTCGCATGTTGGCAAATGGCCTCATTCTATTTATTAAAAATCAGGATCTCCGCCTGGTTTGGAAATATGGGGCGAAGTTAGAAGAGTATTTCCTTGAAGAAGAACTATACTATGAGCGTAACTTGCAACTATTTTTACAAGGCGTCTGGTATGTGATCAAAGGTAATAAGAAAGGGAAGTATCACGTAAAAAACGCTTTAGCAGTCAGTTGCTACTTGGATTCAAAGCAACAATATCAAAAAAAATACGAACTGTTACGCTTCGTGGAGCAGGCGTACCATGTTGATTTTGAACTCAAGAATGAGTTTCCCCCCGCTAGTAATTGAATGCTATCTTAAAATAACTAATCTTATACGAAAAGAATTGTGCGTATACGACGAAGATCAACCTTATTCGGCGTATTTTATTTTGACCAGTTGAAAATCAAGTATGATGAACTAGTCAAAAAAATTTTAGGAGGTACAAAAATGGCAGGAGTAATTGCAGTCACACCCGAACAACTGAAGTCACAAGCACAGGTTTATTCACAGGCAGCCTCTCAGATCCAAGAGGCGATCCGTAAAGTAAATTCAATGAACCAACAAATCAGTCAACAGTGGAAAGGACAAGCATTTCAAGCTTATTTGGAACAATACAACCAGTTAGAAGGTAATGTTCGTCAAATGGAAGAACTTCTTGAGAGCATCAATCAGCAGTTGAACAAGTATGCTGATACGGTTGCAGAACGCGATCGTCAAGATGCAGGTTCGTTTGGATTTTAACTTGATGTTCAAACAGAAGTCACTTTGCTAGTTTTTCTTAAACGAATCACATGTGCAACAATACACAATGTGCAGCAGAGCATCTCAGCTATAGCCTAAAAAGAGGATATGACAGAAGTGCACATCGCCATGATATAAGCGTCAAAATCCGAAATCAGCTAGCTATTTTTGGATTTTGACGCTTATTTTGAAAGGTAGAAATACAGACAAGTCACTTCTGACCCCATGCTCTTTTAGAAGGAGGAGAACAACTTGAAAAACCATCTGAAGCAAAAGCAGCCATTTATCCTTGCGATCATCGCAAGTTTATCTTTGCTTCTTTTCTTTGCTTATATTGGCTTTAAAGAAAAGAGTATCATCACGAGCACCGCCAGCCCGACGACAAAAATGCAATATGTTTTGGTAAATGAGGATCGAGGAGCAGATTTTGAAGGTCAGCAGTACTTGTTAGGAACCGATTTTGTGACACTGATCAATAAAGATACTGCCAATCGTTGGGAAACGACTACGCGTAATATTGCAACAGCAGGACTAGAGAACGGCCAATTCGATGCAAAAATCATTATTCCCCAAGATTTTTCGGAAAAACTATTATCTTTACAAAGTATCAATCCAGAAAAAGCGATCATCGAATACCAAGTTCGAGATGGTCAAAATGAGATAACTAACCAAATGATCGAAGAACAAGTGAATCAGATTTTAACAAACTTCAATCAGCGTGTTGTGCAGATGTATTTCTCTAGTATTGTAGGAAATCTCTCTGAAGCGCAGCAAAACGTGAATAAAATGACGAATACACATAGCAATTATCAGCAAAATCTAGAAAATAGTATCTATCAGCCATTCCAAAATATTCCAGACAACTATGCGAGTGTATTAGACTCAACTAGTATGTTAGATACAACAAATAGTGCATTCAAGGCACAACAACAGGCCTTTGTTGATTCGGTACAATCTCTTTTGGAGCGCAATAATACAAGTTTAGAAGAGACTCACAAAGAGACAGAAAATGTTCAGGAGACAATTGTTGATTATACAAAAGAAGCGAATGAAAAAATCACTGGAGCGATCGATCAATTCAATCAACAAGTCATCTTACAAAAAAATCAATTAACCACTCAGTGGGAGAACGCAACAACTGATTATAGAAATCAATACGACTTGTTCAATGATGCGATTTTAGCTCAATTTAGTAACTTTTATACACCAAATGAACAAAATAGTTTCGGTATTTATTGGGATTTCTTGGCTCAGGCAACGGCGTTTCAAACCAATCAACAAACCCGCATCGAAGAGATCCAACAACAAATTACTGAGTTGGAGAGTCAAGTAGAACAGCTAGAACGCTTAAAAGGTCAAATTGCCAATGCGTATTATAATGATCCGACAAGTACACCCGCAACTGCGACAGAAGTTCAAGTGAAAAATGCGATTATCAAATTGATGACAAATCAAAGCAATGAACCCAAATTAGATGGGGCGTACCAATCAGTTATCGAGGAGACATTGCCCCGGATCTCGGTGGATAGTTTAGCTCTATTATTAGCTGAATTACAAAATCAAGCAGTGATCAGTCAGGATCAGGCCGCCATTTTCAATGATGAGCTAGCGATTGTTACACGCTATGCCCATGATTTTGACCGACCAATCGGAAGTGAAGCCTCTTTTGCTTATCTTGAACCGAAAGCACAACATGATGCAATGATTTCTTTACCCACCACCAATCAACAGATGTCAATTGAGTTAAATCAAGATACGTTCCTCTCGATACAAGCAGAAGAAGAGCAGCAAGGAATCCTCTTTTTTGATCCAACATATGATTTTACAGAAATGGAAACTCAATTGAATCAGTTACTAGCCCCCTACAACTATGAAACAGCAATCCGAGTAGATACAAATCATTCATTCACAATCGTACAACCTTGGACGATTGAACCGAAGGAGGAAACGGAAGAGACATACCAGCGTATAGAATATCATTCGCTACCAGATAAATTGAACTTTGAAGTAAGCATTCCTTTAAAGTGGCAGTTGACTCCAGAACAACAAACTACTTCATACAATCAGGTGTTTTACACATGGATGATCAATGAACGCGAACAACCAATGAGTGAATTCTCGGTATATCTTCCAATGGATCAGCCATTGATTGATGATGTGCCACACATCTTGGAACAGTTTCAACTATTAAGTACGACTGCGCAACAAATCGTCACGCTATTTGGTGCACCGCACCATTCTATAACGATTCCCGCATATCGACAGATGATCGATCAACCAGAAAATACGGGGAGCTCCCTTATTGAATTAGCTGATTCTCGTTCGATCTACTGGCTATATAACAATCTTCAGGAAAGCGATAAACCTTCGATGATCAGTGAACAACTATATCAGGAATACAAAAAAACAGGGGATCAGTTGTATAGCGATACCGAGAATCAAATCATTGCATTACAAGCAGTCATTGGTTCTCCTGGGACTAAAGAACCTGAAGAACTAAAACCAACCTTGTACGGTACCTTGCAACTAATGACATTACCACAAACATTTATGGAAGAAGCGGACAAATTAAACCACTGGTTCGCCTCTGCGAATCAACAAATCCATGCAGTATACGACAGTTGGCAGCAAACGGCACAAACAGAAGCGGAATCTGTCATCTCGGAAGAAAATCCACATCCTAAAGAAAATGAATACGCTCTGATTGAAGCTCAAACAGCCAGTCTGATCGAAACGATGCAAGGCTTGATGGCAAGTTCAAAAGCAGCAGCTGAAGTTACCGGTCAATCTGCGGCAGAAGTAGCTGATATCACACCTACGATCGATCAGCTAAAAGAATCGACCATCGAAGTACAAGAGAATGCCACCACTATTTTAAGTAATCTAAGTACCTCTCTTGATGAATCAGCACAGACTGTCTCTGAAAATCAAACATATGCCGAATCATTTAGTGAAGTCCTTTCGAATACAAAGAATGGAGGAGCAGACAATCCACATGTCTTTAATTTTTTAGCAAGTCCAATTTTAGGACAAGGAAGCTTTGGCCAAACAAGACAAAGCTCATTGACTCCTTACTATGTGACATTGATCGGTGGCTTTATGATTCTGTTAGTATCCTTTCAATTGTCTAGCGTGATGAAAAAACGTGTAGTGACTTCTGTCGATTTGTTAGTCACACCGAACCGTATATGGAAAAACGTGCCTAATATGGTGGCGGTACTCAGTGTAACGTTAGTTCTGTCACTTATTTACAGCGTTTTAACGACCACAGTATCAGGAGTCGCGCATTCTTTTGTTTGGTTCGTTTATGCATTTTTAGTCTTTGCTAGTGGTCAATTGATTCTTTTAGGGTTCATGCGCCAATTCAAAAAAATCACGTTGTATTTATGTGGTGGGATTTTTGGCTTGTTCTTCATGTTGACTCCTTTGTTGGGCGTAGCAATCAAAAATGGCTCGTTGACAGAATGGCTCTATCGTCTGTCACCTTTACAGAATATTCAAAACGGGTTTAATGTGCTGATGAATGAGGGTGCCATCGGTTGGGGAAGTTATCTCATGCTCGTTCTATTCCTGATATTTGGAGTGATACTGAATTTTATTGTCCGACCAGAAGAGAAAAAAGAACGGTCAAATGAATAAACGGAGGTATAAAATGGTTCAGAAAAAAATAGGGGGACTTTTCTGTTTGTTGGTAGTTTTACTATTTTTAAGTCACCCGAATGTCGCAGTCTCTGCAAGCACACTCACTATCAATAACCATGTGATCTACCAAGAAAGGGAAGGCATCGAAGATCATAAAACAACATTTATAGTGCATGATTTATTTTTAGAAGATAAAACAAAATTAGACCAAGAACGTGTCCAACAACAAAGACAACAGATTTCTACTGCTCACAACCTCGTCTTTGTGTCGGAAGCAACTCCACAGCCACAGGTCTTTGAGCAAACAATTACACCCCAATTATTCAAAGAAGGGCAAATGTCTGTAGGACATCAGGCGTCAGCTAACCCAAATCACACAGCTATCCAGGGAAGAATTGTTTTGTGGATCTTACTTCTACTAGGAAGTATTTTACTGACTATTGGAGGCAATTATCTTGGTAAAAAGTTTTCACAGCAGAAATACAAAAATGATTAAAGGACTGTTGTAGTTGGATAGAAATCAAGCAATTGGGATAAGTTTACAAGTCAAAGAAGAAATCATTGACTTACAGATCCCGACCCAAGTAACGATTACACGATTAAAAGAATTACTAAAGGAATCTTTCATACAAAATGGTTCGTCCTTGCCAGAGGTGTTCGACTTAGTGGTATTGAATAAACCGATCCGCTTAAAGGAAGAGGCATATGTGGCAGACTATCCATTAAGTGAAGGCGATCATTTACTGATCCATGAATCTCAACAAAAATCGGAGGAACGAACGTGACCCACATAAAAGATATTTCTGAAACGATCATGATTGAGACAACAACTGATGCTGTCAAAGTGACACTGAATGCTAAGCAATACCAACTCGATCGTTTAGAACAGTATCAACTATTCTTAACACAGAAAAAACACTTGCTCTCTGGACAGATCGTAGAATCTTCAGAGGAAAAACTCGTCATTCAATACCAGAAAAGTAAACAAATCTATTCTTTGCAAGAGTACCTTAAACGAACAGAACTTTTTCAACGATTATTACTTGCACAAAAAATCAATTTCTTATCCGAATTTTTGAGTAGCCCGATCCAGCCGTTCATCCATCCAGCCAATCTATTTCTATTTGGAGAAGAAATCATCGTAGCACATAGAGGTTTTGCGCATTCAATTATTCCTTATGAAATAACCGAAGAAGAATTTTTGAAGCAATATCGTGCCTTGATCCTGACAATTTTACATCCTAAGTTCGATTATGAGCAACTGATTGAAGGAAATGGCACATTGAAGGACGAGTTTTCTAAACGAATCCAAAGAGCAAACAGTGTCGCAGAAATCGACCGCATGATTGGCGAACAAGTCGTACAGCAGAAAACGAAACGTGCATCAGAAATTCAAATGGTGAACAAAAGAAGCTACTTTATGTTTAAGTGGGGCACGCTTTTATTAAGTATTTCAACAATAGGTTTAGCGCTTACAACAGGTATCTATGCGTTTGATAAACTTCCCGCACAAGAACGGATCAGTTCTGCTGAAACGCAATATATTGCTAATAATTATGCTGGTGTTTTGACCACATTAAAAGATGATAAACCCGAAGATCTCCCTTCTGGTGCCCAATATGTCGCTGCAGTCAGCGCGGTACAGCTGGATAATTTGTCGAATGAGCAAAAGACAGCTATCTTAAATAACATTTCCCAAAAATCAAATGAGAATACTTTGCTTTACTGGATCTATATTGGACGGGGGGATTTTGAACGATCATTAGATATCGCACAAAACCTCGGCGATCATCAATACATTTTACATGCCTACACCAAACTATACGACGCGACGCGAGCAAACAACAAGATGAGTGGACAGAAGAAGCAAGAGTTATTAACAAGTTATGAGGAAGAAATCAATAAGTACTTAGAAATCTTAGAAAGCGAGACGGATAGTAATGAAGCAAACTAAGCCAATTTCAATAACTGATCAAATCCAACATTCCGTTTCAGTTCTTTATGATCTTTTTTACTTTGGTTCGACGTTTATTCATAAACAAATAACAGAAAAAAACAATCAAGTAATACTGGACGATCGAACACTCTCCTGTGAAGACGGACAGCTTTTTTGTGGAGAAGAATTAGTCAAGGATGAAAAGTTTCTCCTCGTTCATCATGAAAATTTGAAAACGGTAATCGTCAATAAGCCAAGGGAAAGCGTCTATCTATCAAATACACAAGACTCGGCGATCCGTATTGATTCGAATGCGTTGATTTTTATTCATCGTAATAGTACTGATGACTATCAAATAAAAATCTATCCTAGTAAGGCCAAGATTTATTACAATCACCAACGTGTAGAAAAAGGTGTATTTCCATTTTCTGTAGGCGATCAATTGATCATTGATTATCTCATGATTGAGATGCGTGAGAAACAATTAAAGATCTCAGATTTAAAAAATCAGCTACAGTTGGACCCTTGGCAGTTGCTCGAAGAACCCTACATTCCCGAGTATCCAGAAAATTTTCCAGCATTTAGGCGTAGTCCAAGAATCCATTTAAAAGAGCCAAAAGAAAAAATAGAGATCCAAGCGCCTAAGCAGAAATCTAATGAAGGAAAGAATGAGTGGTTGAAAACTATCGTTCCACCGTTAGGTATGGTTGTTTTAAGCGGTGCGACAAGCTTTTTGAGCGGGGGCAATCCAGTTATGTTGATCAGTATGGGAGGTGCTAGTTTACTTACAACAGGTTTTTCTGTGTCGAGTTATTTTACAAACAAAAAAGAAATCAACAGAAAAAATCATATGAGAGAAGAGCATTTCCGTCAGTATATGATCAAAAAAAAGTCAGAGCTTAATGTCTTACAGCAAACACAAAAAACAGCATTAGAATATATGAATCCTTCACTGGATGAATTAGCATTGATGGCTAAAGATTATCATGCGAGGATTTATGAACGTATGACAGTGAACGAAGATTTTTTGACTGTCCGCCTAGGAATCGGCGAAATCAATGCTAGTTTTCAAACAAACTTTCAGCCGGTAGAAGAGGATGAACTGAGTAATGAAGCGTTTGAGCATCTTAATAGTCCCTATAAACAACTTGGAGATGCCCCGATCATCGTTTCACTTTTGGAACAGACGGTTGGCTTAGCAGGAACACCAAGTATTTTACGAACAGCATTACAACTCCTATTATTTCAGTTATGTGTGTTGCATTCTTATCGAGACGTCGAATTCATTACACTGATCCCGTCGGAAGAGTACGAACAACATTGGCGAGAATGGCGTTGGTTACCTCATAATAAAATCCGTTCTTTAAATCTAAGAGGAATGGTGCATACCCCCCAAAGTCGAGACATGATTTTGAATTCTTTTTATCAAATAGTGGCAAAAAGAAAACAACAAGTCCGTGAAGCGGGAAATGAAAAGGTACATTTTCAGCCACAGTATGTTTTTTCGATTTTGGATGAAAGTTGGTTGGCAGGTCATGGATTGAACGAGTTTTTAGCCGAAAACTTAGGAGACTATGGAATCACGGTCATTTGGGGAAAAGAAACGTTGAATATGTTGCCAGAAACAACGACTACTTTAATTGAATATCAAAGCAATGAAGCAGCAACGTTGATTAATCAGGACAATGAATATGTGAACCAGCGTTTTATTCCCAATCATTTGCCGACAACCTATCCAATCGAAAAAGCCATTCGGCGTTTGGCGAATCTTCATCATGTGGAAGTAGAGAAAAATGCCGTACCTGACAGCTTGAGTCTATTGGATCAATATGAGGTCAAGACAGTTGAAGAACTAGCGATTTCAAATCGCTGGGCTACTGCGGAACCTAATAAATCGATTCGTTCATTAATTGGTTGGCGTGGAAAAAAAGATTTAGTTTACTGGGATCTACATGAACGAGTCCATGGACCACACGCCTTAGTCGGCGGTACAACTGGTTCAGGGAAATCTGAATTTTTAACGACTTATTTGATCGGCTTAGCAATCAATTTTTCACCAGAAGATATTGGTATGTTGATTATTGACTGGAAAGGTGGCGGAATAGCCAACACCTTAGATCATTTGCCCCACTTTATGGGCGCAATCACTAATTTGGATGGCGCTGGAACTACGCGAGCCTTAGCAAGTATCAAAGCGGAGCTAGCGAAACGCCAAAGAGAGTTTGCCAAATATGGCGTAAACAATATCAACGGGTACATGACTTTGTATAAACAAAGAAAGACCCCAAAACCAGAGGTTATTTATCCACAAAAACCTTTGCCCCATTTGATTTTAGTTTCGGATGAATTTGCGGAGCTTAAAGCCAATGTTCCAGAATTCTTAGATGAGCTCACTTCTGTTGCCCGAATCGGCCGTTCATTGGGTGTCCATTTGATTTTAGCTACCCAAAAACCTTCTGGCGTAGTCAATGATCAGATCGAAGCCAATAGTACGAGTAAAATTGCCTTGAAAATGGCGAGTGTCCAAGACTCGAATGAGCTACTCAAAACACCAGATGCCGCACAAATCACGAATCCCGGAAGAGGTTACTTGAAAGTTGGCGAAAATGAAGTGTATGAATTATTTCAAAGTGGCTATGCTGGTGTTCCTTATGATCCGGAACAATTGATCGAAGAAGTGATCGATGAGCGGGTCTTTAAAATCAATGAATTGGGCCAATTGGAATTGCTCTATGATCCAGATATCGAAATCATTCAAGGAAAAGATACACGAGATTTGCCGACACAATTAGAAGCTGTGATTGATAAGATCAAGACAATCTTTGCCGATTCTACCTACAAATTGCCGGATAAGCCATGGCTACCGAACTTAGATAAGCAGATTATGGCGCCAAAAATAAAACAGTCAGAAGTTCGTAATCTAGCTATCCCATTTGGTTGTTTAGATATTCCTTCTGAACAAAAACAAATGAATTATACCTTCAATCTCGAAGAAGCGAGTCACACATTGATCGTAGCTAGTCCAGGCTATGGGAAGTCGACAGTGTTACAAACTCTTGTAATGAACCTTGCCCGTCAAAACACCCCTGCAACGATCCAGTTTCATTTAATTGATTTTGGGAATAATGGTTTATTAGTACTCAAGGAATTACCCCATATTGCGGATATAGCGACTTTGGAAGAAGATGAAAAACTGCAAAAAATGCTTGATCGCATCGAAAAATTATTGGCAGCACGCAAAAATTTGTTCAAGCAAGCTGGTGTCGCGAATCTAACGCAATACGAAACAAGAACAAGAGAAAAATTACCGATCTTAGGAATCATTCTTGATAGTTATGATGGCCTGAGCTTGGAAGATAAGCGCAAAGATAGAATCGACGAAGTGCTTCTTCAACTACTAAGAGATGGTGCCAGTTTGGGTATCTTTCTTGTGATGACCGCGAATCGTGTAGGAAGTATTCGGACTAACATGATGAGCAATATTGCCACTAAGATAACGCTATATTTAAATGATGAAAATGAAATAAATATGATCATGGGCAGAAATGCTTTGTCACCTGAAGCAATCAATGGTCGCGGACAAGTCTTACTGGCTGCGCCAACTACCATTCAGTTTTATCTTCCAACGAATGGGAAAAATGATGCTGAGTTACTTCAAAATCTGGAAGAAGAAATAATAGAAATCAATCAAGCTTGGACAGGCGAACGTCCTGAGAAAATTCCAATGGTGCCAGAAAATCTAACACAGAAAAGTTTCGCTTCTTATTTTGTACAAGATGACGAAAACAAACTGTATTTAGGATTGAACAAAGGTACTTCATTAGTAGAATCGTTCGACTTGTTCCAGCGCATGAGATTAGGGATCTTTTTCAAATCCAATAAGCAACTTCGTGCGATGATGCCTTGGCTGCTTCAACAAATTTGTCAAGAAAGACAAGAAGAAGTGGTGTTGATCGATGCAAATGGAACACTCGAACCAGCAAAGCCGAAAGTTTCACTATATTTGGACCGTTCATGTCTTAGTGAAAAAGCAACAGCCCTAAAAGGGGCTTTAGAAGCTCTCTTAACAAATGAAACTGGCAAGAGAATCATCATTATCAATGGTATCGCAGACTTGGTCGATAAATTAACATTGAACCCTGAGGAAGTTACCGCTCTGCTAAGTGGAGGAAACGAGCATTTACAGTTTGTTTTTCTCGATCATATGACGAAAGTGGGTAATACCTTTGGCGGAATCACTATGTTCGTAAAAGAAAACATCGATCATATTTTATTTGGTGGAAGCTTACAAAATCAATTATTTATTGAAAATCTTTCTTATCAAGAAAAAAACGCAATAGTTGCTAAAAACGTCCTACACAGTTTGAAGGATGAACACTTGGAAGCTTTGGTGTTTCCTACGGAGGAAGAAGCATGAGAGAAGAAATGATCACACCGTTTTTGCCACTAGGTAGTATCTTAAGACTAGTTGGGACAGAGGATGACCAACTGCTCTATTTTGTCGTTGCTCGTGCCATCGCTAAAAATGAAGAAGAAAAAGTGATATCGAGATATCGAGTAGCCCCCCATCCGTTTGGCGATGTGCCAAGCCAAGAAGTTTTTTCTATCCATGCCGATCAAATCACAGAAGTGCTGTTTGAAGGCTTTCAAAACCAAGACGATGAAGAATTTTTAGATGATTTGCTGAAGCAACTTAGGGATGCGCCCACTAGACCACAACTCGTGCAAGAGGAGCAACCTGTACCGATTGTAGAAACCATAAAAATCAATGAAGAAGAGAGATTAAAAGAAGACCCATTCTATCAATTCAGATAAGGAGAAAAAAGATGCCGAAAATCGCTTCTCAGGAATCCACTGCAACAGCAGCCGTATCAGGAATAAAAAATGTATCTGTTAGTAGTAGTAAAACAAGTTCTTTAAGCAAGAGCACGATCAGCAGTATGAAAACAGGAGTAGAGGTCAGTAACAACCTACTCACCGATATTTCAAATCTAGTTACTTGTGTCAATGAACAGGCAAACAAATTCCCTCAGCTTGCTCAAGCAATCGCAGTCAGAGACAGTCAAACAAGATTCAAGTAAGGAGTCAGTATGGAAAAGGAAGAGTTGCTCGCTGAATATGAGCGTAAAATCAGCAACAATGAACAACGATTGGAGCATCTGAGCAAAGAAAAACAGCAGTTAAAACAATGTATGCATCATTTAGAGATGGATATGCGAAAAAGCTTTCGAGAAATCCAACAATTCACAGAAGAATTAGTATCTCAAGGAAATCAAGTTGCTCGTTGGGAGAAGAATGAGAATGAAGGAAAAACAACTTACTTCACACAGTTGGTAGAAAACCAACAGCACCAACTAGATCAAGAATACTTAAAAGGTGTGATCAAACTTGAAGAAGAACGTACGGAACTTCAGAAAGAAAGGAATAAACGATGGGACTAATTTATTCAGCCACAGAGTCTTCTAATTTAATGAGCAATCTGACCACTAATTTATCGCTTGCTCGTACAACGATCACCCAACTACGAACAGGTAGTCAACAAGTTGTTCAAGCGGTTGATGGCAAAAAACTCTCAGGAGCTGCTTATCAAGCTGGGAAAGGGCTGTTTTCTGATTTGATCATTCCTACAATCAATCGGGTAAACACTGCGGTGCAAGGGATTCAGTCAGTCTTGAATCTTTACTCTTCCGCACACCAAATGATTGCCAGTGAAGGATACTTGGACGAAGATAATTTAAGCGGACAGATTCGTGCCAAAACATTCGCTAAACAATCGATCGATAACCACGCGCAGACGATTAGGCAGATCGCCAATACAAGCATATTACCCGGCATTACAGAAATGCTCAGTGATTTTCATCGAAACTTGATGCGAATGGCGGACAGCCTGCAAGAAGATATCTACAACTTGCAACGCAAACAACAAAAACTTCATGCCTTTAACTCCCAAACCAGTGGACTGTTCAATAACAGTCTGCTGGAATTGAAACTCGCCATGCAAAGCGTATTAGTCTTGAACCAAACAATCGTCAAGGCAGACGGTAGTTATGTATTGCCGAAAGGAGTGGATGGTAGTTGGTTTGAGAAGTACAAACCAAACGGACAAGCTTTGTTGGAAGAATCTTCAAACAATGCCTACTTAGAAATGTATGCGGAGATCGAAAAATTGGTCCAACCCCTGAAAGATGGGAAAACCGACACAATCAGACGACTTGAAATGTTGCTCAGCAATTATCCTGATGCATTGGTAAATAAGTTGGCATCCAACGATGAATTTTTGATGCTTGCTAATCATCTACCATCAGGTATGAAAAATAAATTATTTAGCGGTCTTGCAAAATACGAAATGTTCGGTAAAGCCGTTGCCCAAGGGAAATGGATTCCTAAAATCGATACGATAGGCAAAGCCTATCAAAATTTCACTAAATTTACCTCTCCCGTAAAAACCTATGTCAGAGAAGCCTTGAAGAAATCTCAATTTGTGCAAGGAGCTAAAAATTGGGGTGTTGCCAAAGGATTAGGAACGGCAGGCCAAGTAGCTACCTATGCGCAATTAGGCATCACTTTCGCCGCCAATGCTGTGAATGAATATGGAAAAACAGGAAGTATTGGCAAAGGAATAATAGGTGGTGGAATAGAGATGGTGAAGAGTATTGGTCCTTTAGAGGGAATGACGATTGGGAGTGCTATCGGAGGAGCTATTGGTACCGCAATCCCTATTCCGTTGTTGGGAACAGTATCGGGAGCTGTAGGAGGTTCACTAATTGGTGGAGCTATAGGAGGTATAAATAAGCTAGTGCAACTTGTTAAACCGGATATCTATGATCGTGCAAAAGATGGGGCTTATAGTTTACATGATAAGGCGTCTGAAGCTATAAATGATGTCACAAAAAAGATAGGGAAATCAGTGACACAAAATATACGGACCGTAAAACGTGCTTACAGCAACATTCAGGTAGTAGGTAAATCAATAGGAAAGGTGCTATCTTCAGTAAAAATATTAGGGGTTAGCGTTAGTGGATAAAAATCATGAAACAGCTATTCAATGCAACATTCGGAGAAAGTTTAAACTTAAGTAATGATACATTTGTTACTTTTATGAATAAAGACGTTAATCAATTACCCGATCCGACAGGTGGTAAAAAGGTAGTTGCTAGAGTTGTCGGAGTACTATTACTAGCCTTTTTAATAGGAATCAATTATTTGATCGCCGTTATATCCACAAAAATTAGTGCAGGAGAACTAGGACCTAGTCCACTTCCTACACCAGATATCAATTTTTTACCAATGTGGTTGTTTTATTTATTATTTTGTATCTGGCTAATTTTAGTTTTCATTTTTAGGGATAAAGGGGAGTATTACCTTACAAGAATAAGAGGTCAATTCAACTTAAACTTATATATCATTTGGTTAGTGATAGAGATGAATCTTTTATTCATAACTGTATTTTTTAAACCTCTTACCATTTTAGGTATGTTGTTCGTGCTAGGCTCAATCGGGCTAGTAGGCTATGTCGTGTTTAGGAGTAAAAAACGTACGATTGAATATGTGTTATATGAAGTTGAGAGAAAAAAAGACAGGGTAGATATACTGGTAGATAACGTAATGAAATTAGCAATAAAATATGGCTGGATGGTTGTGATTATCGTCATGATATGGAAATTCGTATTTCCAAATAGTGATGAAGTACGAACAGATTTTGTTGGATTCATAGGTATGTTAGGTATGTGGATAGCTATGGATATTGCAATAATTTTTGCAGAAGCCTATCTATATTTTCCCTATCTATTACAGGGGTATTATAAGAAAAAATACACAGAACAATACCGCAATTGGGAAAGGAAGAGTCAGCTAGAATGGTACGGAGAGAAGCATTTTAATAAGCATATCAAAGGAACTGATAGAGAAGAAACAACAAAAACACAAGGAGTAGATATTTAAAAATTAGAAGAGATTAACTCTAATTGGTGAAGAATATGAAAAAATTATTCAATGCGACGTTTGAACAAAGTTTAAATTTATTAGATGATCCATTAGTTGATTATATGATAAAAGATACATCTAAACGTTCGCTATATAACGGAGAAAGAAAAATTTTACCATTGATTCTATTTCTAATGCTAGTTCTTTTTTCTTACGGTATAGCTATTCTCTCAAGAAACTCCATTTTATATCCAAATCCTAGTAGTTTTCTTCCAGTTCCGAGCATTAATTTCTTGCCTCTAACCTTATTTTGGATATTGAATATTATCTATTTATGCTTTTTTATTTTTTTTCAAACGAAAAGTAGATTTAGTAACAAATTATTTATTAAGTTAAATAATTTGAATAACTACATCATACTGCTGGTTATACTAATGAACCTCTATTTTTTAACAATTTTTTTCAAGCCACTAACATTTTTTGGCACTCTATTTCTGTATCTATGTGTTATTTCAGTTGGATATGTATTGGTGATCAGTAAATTCAATAAACTAAAACGTCTTTTATTTAACCAGACTTCAGAAATGAACAGCTTTGACTCGAAAATAGAAAAATTAATGTATTTGATTTTAAAATGTGGTGGGGGTTTGATTGTTGTCGTGGGTATTTGGAAATTTATATTTCCAGATACTGGAGAAGTTCGTAACGATATTATTGGATTTACTAGCATCGTATTCATGTGGCAGGTGATGAATATTGTAATCATAGCTGCAGAAGCATACATGTTCTTTCCATACCTATTACATGGTTATTATAAAAATAAATTCTCAGAAGAGTATCGTCGTTTGGAAGGGAAAACACAATTAGAATGGTATGGAGAGAAATATTTTAACAAACATATCAAAGGAACTGACAAGGAGGAAATATATAATGAATGAGGGGAAAAAGTTATTACCATTAGGAAGTGTCGTGTTGCTTGAGGAAGGGTTACAAAAATTAGTCATCGTTGGAAGAGGTGCTGTATATACAGATCAACAGTCGAAAAAAGATACGTTTGCAGACTATATGGCAGTACTTTATCCCTCAGGATTAAATCCTGAGACCACGATTTTTTTTGATCATAAAAATATCGATAAAGTTGTTTTTGAAGGATATAGTGATGAAGAAGAAGTGAGATTTTTAGAGATCTATAGCAAGTGGGAGACTGACGTGAAGCAAGCAACCAGTAAACCACCCCAATCAATTCCGATTGGATTTGATTGACAGATGAGATACCATGTTATTTTAAAGTGTTTGAAATGCTTTTTCTATTTTAGGAAAATATAGGAAACAGACAAATTTGTAATCGTCTATTCAAAAAAGCCGAATCAACGGCGTTGCTTGTTGATTCGGCTTTTTGAAGTACGGACTGTGAATAGGGTCGCTATTGCTACATTATTTATACGTTTTTTCTAATTTTCTCAATTCTTCTAGCATCGCTTTTCTGCGTGGGTATTTTTCTTTTAGTTCTTTGATCAGTAATTGAACAGAGATGGTGCTACTTGGAAGGGTGGCCATTTCGGCGATCAACAAAGCCATTTTATGATACCGTAAACGTGTAGTCGTCTCAGCAGCCATCCGCCGTAATTCGTATTCATATTTTTGAAGAAGTGCTTCTGGAAATTGCTTTCTCAAGAAAGAAAAATAGCGACTTGCTTCTTCCAGTCCTGGTGACTTGAGGACATAATCCAACAATAAATCATAACGTCTTTCTTTTGAATAAAACAATCCAACGTCTGTACGATATTTTAATTTTTCAAATAAGTTTTCACGTACCTCTTCCCACTGATCAATCGAATATGTTTTTTTCAATTGATGGATCAAATTCATATCGACGGTCTCTCCCTCTAATAGAAGATGCAAGACTTGTTCCGCATATAGCTCTTTTTCCCCTAGTTTATGATAAAGATTTTTTAATGCATAGCGATGCAAGGTGACCATATCAGAAGAGTGTTGATCTAATACAATACTTTCATTCAAAACAGTGATTGCTTCTTCATATGCTTTCTTTTGCATCAGATAGTCAATATATTGTGAACGAATAGTTGGAGATTGCCAGCTTTCGCGTGCACGTTGATGAATTTGATTGTCTGTATAATTCAAATTTTCCATTTGGCGAATGGATAGCAGTCGTTTGTTTTTATAGTTTAAGTGTCCGTTATTTTCAGATGTTTGATCAAGTTTTTGCTGATCCTGATCAGAGTACTGTTCAGGGAATTCTTCATGTAAAATTTGTTGGATATAAAAACTAGATTGGCTTGCGTTATTTATTTTAGCCGAAAGTTTAGAATATATACGTTGTTTTTCTTGCTCAGACGCATGTCTAAGTAATTTTTTCCATAGAGAGTAACATTGATGCATGATAAGGCTGATATCATTTTCTACATTATGTACCTTTGCTAAATCAAAGTGTTCAACTATTCTGTTCATTAATTCAAATGCATGAAGGATCTGTTTTTTTGCGATGGATGTATCAATAAGACTGTTTAAAAATTCAGACAGTTCTTTATTGATGTTTTGAAGTGTACGATCATGAATATTGCTTCCAGAATAATGGGTATGTTTTTCTAAAATAACAATCATTTTATCGTAATCGTCCATATTTTTGATTGCAGTATGTTCTTGGAATCGTTGAGCTAGTTCTTGGTTCTCTTTTAAAATAATTAATAGAAAGTCTTGAATATCTTGCTCATTTGCATATGAAATCAACTTGACCAGTTCATTTGCTTTTCTCTGCTCTTTTTCTTGTTCATATTTGAACAAGATAGCCACGACATGAGGACAATGGCCTGTGTCTTCGTGGGAGCAACTGCAAGACAGACCATAGAATTGGTTGTCATCTGTTAATTGGATAAGTATGTCATACTCCTTCTTGTTTTCTTCTGTGACTTTTGCGATGATTTTTTCTTGTGTAAACAAACATCCATGAACGCGTTTTTCAATAAACATTTCATAGCCATGATCTAAATCAGATTCCCAAAAATCGTTTTTCCAATCTTTCATAAAATTTCCTCCTTTAGTTATCTTCATAGTTTAATTTTACCGAATAAATCAAAAGAAAACAGCAATTTTTTTCCAGTACGAAGATTATTTAATCTATTATAAAAGTAATAATAATATAAAACCGTTATTTTAATTTTTAGATAACTAAAAGTGACTCTGATTTACATCAAACTAAAGAAATTTTTCCACGAGCGGCTGGTTTTCTGGACGTTTCTCTTTTTCTGATAATGCAATCTGTTTAATGAGTCCATCTAAAGTGATTACTGCCATTTCTTCTTCCACTTTTTTTTGTAATCGAGAATAAGTTGCAGCCAAGACTTCTTGGATATTAGCGCCTACCACGCAATTCGGATTTGTTTTTGGATCTACTTGGATCAAATTTGTGTTGCCTTCAATACTTCGATAAATTTCCAATAAATTGATATTTTCGGGAGCTTTCGCAAGTACGGGTGTTGGTTTCCCGCTTGTTGTATGGATAAGATCTGCTTTTTTTAATTGACTCATGATTTTTCGAACATTTGTTGGATTCGTTTCAATGCTACTTGCAATCATGTCGCTTGAAAGTAAATCAGTTCCTTGAAATATGTGGATATAAGCTAAGATGTGGATCGCATCGCTTAATTGTAGAGAATATTTCATTAAAATCCATCCTTTCAACTTGATTTCTTGACTTATCTTAGCATACTCTTTATGATAATGGTGTATTTTAAAAATGTACAGCTGTATGAACAAAAATAATCAATCAATAGGGAGTGGGAATATGACTTATTTAGTAACAGGAGCAACTGGAGGATTTGGACACTATGCTTTAGAAGAATTAAAGAAACTGGTTCCTTTGGAGGAAATCTATGTCCTTGCTCGTAATGAAGAAAAGGCACAGAAATTAATTGAAGCAGGTCTTCAAGTTCGCATCGGCGATTATGCTGATCGTGAGACGATGGTACAGGCGCTACAAGGCATCGATCGTCTATTATTTGTATCAGGTGTACCGGGAAACCGACAAGCTGAACATCAACATGTTGTAGAAGCAGCAAAAGAAACAGGGGTTTCTTTTATTGCCTATACTAGTTTTGCGGATGCAGATCATTCGACTAGTATCCTGGCTCCAGACCATCAATTTACAGAAAAAATCATCAAAGAATCGGGTATTAAACATACCTTTTTACGAAATAACTGGTACTTAGAAAATGAGATGCCATTGATTGGAGTAGCATTGAAAACTGGTCAGTTTGTTTATGCAGCTGGCGAAGGGAAAACCGGTTGGGCGTTAAAGAGAGAGTATGCAGAAGTAGCTGCAAAAGTATTAGCAGGAATGGATTATCCTGAGGTCTTAGAATTATCTGGAAAACCAATCACCTATCAAGCCTTGGCAGAACAAGTGGCTAAAGTAAGTGGGAAATCTTTAGACATCCTTTCATTGGCTCCGGATGAATTTACAAACAAACTAACAGCGTCGGGATTTTCTCAAGGTGGTGCAGAAATGACGACCGCAATCCAAAATGATATTCGCAATAATCAGTTAGATGTAACTTCTGATGATTTTGAAAAAGTATTAGGACGCGAATTGACTTCGATAGAAGATGGGTTAAGGGAGTTAGGTATCTAGCTAATTTACGTAAGAAGTAGAGTTTGTAGAAAACAACTTCTTACTCATTACTTGTGTTGTTTTTCTTTTGAAATTCAAATTAAACGTAAGTCGAGTAGCTAAGAGTCAGTTGTTGATTTTTAGTTTCTCGACTTATTTTTGATGGTGTTGTTTAGTTAGGTTTCTAGTTTAAAGGAATTTCATTCTTGCCTTATCTCAGCTATTTATTGTTTTGTTTTAATTTGTTTTATAAGGTTTAACATAAACGTTTTCCTGATTTAAATATTTCTATCACTTGTAAATCTTAATAATTTTGTGGCTGAAAAGAGGTATATAGTTGTGTATAATTAAAAATGTGTGGTTTTTATGGAGTAATAAAATTAATTTTTTAAAGATTTGATGATACATATATCTGATCTCTCATAATTGCACATGCTGTTATAAAATCATTGAGAAAAAGGAGAATGAAATGAAAGTAAAAAATATTTTATTTAGTGCAATCGTTCTAAGCAGTTTAGTCTCTACGAACCTTGTAGTACTTGCAGAAGAATCAATGTCATCGAGTTCTACTGAAACAACAGTTTCAACCCAAATCGAGGGAGTAACGGCAACGACTGAATCAGACGTATCAGAACAGACTAGCGAACCTGTAGAAAAAACAGAAGTAATTACGAATCCTCTAACTAATGGGGATGAATTAACGCATACGCATCAAGCAGACTTATCACAGTTTGAAAGCCCAGAGGTATCAGCTTTTTCTGCACGTTCTTCTGTTAATGCACAACAAGCATTTATAGATAGTATTGCAGCAAGTGCGCAAACATTGGCTAACGCAAATGATCTATATGCTTCAGTTATGATTGCACAAGCGATTGTTGAAAGTGGTTGGGGCAGAAGTACGCTATCTGCTGCTCCAAATTATAATTTGTTTGGTATCAAAGGTAGCTATAATGGACAATCTGTTACGATGCCAACTTCAGAGTTTATCAATGGGCAATGGATTACTGTAAATGCAGCTTTTCGTAAATATCCATCTTATGCAGAGTCATTACAAGATAATGTGACGGTATTGAAGACTACTTCTTTCCAACCAGGAGTCTTCTTCTATTCAGGTGCATGGAGAAGTAATACTTCTTCTTATCGAGATGCCACAGCATGGTTGACGGGCCGCTATGCTACAGCTCCTAATTATGGTTCTATTCTAAACAACGTGATTGAAACATACAATCTTACTCAGTATGACACACCTAATGTCGATACTTCACCAATGTATCGTTTGTATAATCGTAGTACTGGACAGCATTTGTATACACTAAATGTAGGTGAGAGAAACCACCTATCTACAGTTGGTTGGATCTATGAAGGAATTGCGTGGCAAGCACCAAATAGTGGGCAACCGGTGTATCGTCTATACAATCCAAATAACGGGGATCATCATTACACGATGGCTCAGTCAGAAATCAACTTTTTGACACCTCTTGGTTGGAGATATGAAGGGTTAAGTTTCTTTTCAGGTGGATCCAAACCAATTTATCGTTTGTTTAATCCAAATGAAACAATAGGAACGCACCATTATACGTTAAGTTCAGCGGAACGAGACTCATTGACACCATTGGGTTGGAGATATGAAGGTATCGGGTTCTATGCGTATTAAAACAAGATGCTACAGTTTTATAGTTGATTCCAATTAAGAAAAATTGATTGAGATGATAAATATTGCTCCTAGGTTTGTTCTTAAACCGGGAGCGATATTTTTTTTGAATAAAAAAACTTAACGCAAGTTATGAAAAAAACTTACGAAAAATTTTCATTTATGCTATGCTGTTTTTCATGAAAAGGAGTGATTGAAGTGCCAACAAATAAAAAAGAAGGAATTATTTTTACAACGATGATGTGTTTTCTGATGGTTTTAGGGATGAGTATCTATAATCTATGGTTACATAATGCGTTGCATGTATCAAACTTATTCGTAGGCCTTATACCAGGATTTATCGTGGCATTTATCTTAGATGTTTTTATCGTAGGAGTAGTCGCGAAAAAGATTGCTTTCAAATTACCTATAAATAAACAAAATAAAATGCAAATGATCCTTACGATTTCATGTCTCATGGTTTTAGGTATGGTGACATGTATGTCATTATTCGGTATTGTTATTGAACAAGGGATTCCAGAACAATTTCTTTCTGCCTATCTTACAGCTTGGAAAATGAATGTGATCATGGCGTTGCCGTTACAGTTATTATTTGTCGGTCCAGTTTCACGTGCAGTTTTGGCGACGATCCAAAAATAAATAAAGAAGTCTCTATGTTGTCGCTAGCAACTTTCAGTTAGATAGGCTAAAATGCAAGCAAGACATAAATGTGAGGCTTAGATGATGATCGAAGAATATTTTAAAGAGGTAGGTTTGACGATGGTCGAACTACCTGTTGAATGGGTAGATGAACAGTTGATTTATCGGGGGTTGATCAAGGAGCTTCCGACGATCAATGCGGAGGCTAATTCAAGGGCAAAAATGCAACAACAATTAGCAGAGACCTACCGAATCTATCGTGAACAACTTCTTCTTGAATCAGAAGAGGAAAAAGAAACTACCACAAATCTGACGAGTGAACAATTATTGCGCTATTACGATGGAGAAACATTTGATGGCTTTTCTTTATTTGATCAATTAACGGAAGAATAGTCTATCAAGGGAGAATGTACTAATAGTGTTCACTCTTTAGAAACAAGACGACATCCACGAAATTTATTTTAAAATTTTGTGGATGTCGTCTTATTTTTTTTCTTTTAATAAAGAATAATCTGATTTTTACGTAACTTTATTATGAAAGACAACTCGCACATAAAATGTTTCCCGTGAAACATTATTTACGAATTTGTCCATCTCCATAGATGATGTATTTCGTCGTTGTTAACTCATTTAGCCCCATTGGACCTCTAGCATGAAGTTTTTGTGTAGAAATACCGATTTCTGCACCAAAGCCAAAAACCGAACCATCGGTAAAGCGAGTGGACGCATTGACGTAAACAGCAGCTGCATCAACTTCATTTAAAAAGCGTTGGCTTGCTGTGTAACTGTCCGTCACGATAGCTTCGGAATGTTGTGTATTGTGACGGTTGATATGTTCGATTGCTTCGTCCAAAGAATCAACGATCTTAACCGCTAAAATATAATCCAAATATTCTGTATCCCAATCGGTTTCGTCTGCTAAGGTTGCGGTCTCTAAATAATCTAACGCGCGAGCATCTGCATGTAGAGAGACACCATGTTCAACCAGTGCTTGCTCAATAGATGGCAAGAAGAAAGGCGCGATCTCTGAATGAATCAGCAAAGTCTCGGCAGCGTTACAGACAGAAGGGCGAGATGTTTTGGCGTTCACAATGATATCCACTGCCATGGCTAATTGTGCTTCTTTATCGATATAGATATGGTTGTTGCCGGTACCCGTTTCAATGATTGGTACAGTGGCTTGCTCTTTCACACGTTTGATCAACGAAGCACCACCTCGAGGAATCAATACGTCTAAATAATCCGTTAATCGCATCAATTCCGCAGCCGTCTCATGAGAGGTATCATCCACGAATTGGATCGCGTAAGGCGAAACTTCAGCATTTTCCAATGTTTCTTGAAGTAATTCAACCAACAGTTGATTGGAATGGAAGGCTTCTTTTCCACCACGTAAAATCACTGCATTTCCTGATTTAAATGCGAGACTTGCCGCATCAGTTGTCACATTCGGACGTGATTCGTAGATCATGCCGATGACACCTAGAGGGACACGTTTCTTGCCAATCAATAAACCATCTTCGTTTTGCCACATGTGATCGACTTTTCCGATTGGGTCGTCTAGTTGCGCCACTTTAATGATTTCTTCCGCCATTGTATGGATGCGTTCTGGTGTTAGCCGTAAACGATCTTGCATTGTTTCGCTAATATTATTTTCTGTCGCTTGATCTAAGTCTTTTTGATTGGCTTCAAGAATGGCTAGTTGATTTCTCTTGATTGTTTGTGCCATTTGCAACAATAAGTCATTTTTTTGTTTAGTCGGCATCAAAGCAAGTTCTCGCGCGCCTTTTTTTGCTTGTATCCCAAGTTGGTTAAGATCAGTCATTATAAAACCTCCTTAAATAATGTGCCGATTTCTTCTCCAGCTAAAATATCAAAAATGATTGCTGGATTTTTTCCGTTTGCTAAGATCATCGGACGATTTGCTTCAAAGATCCTTAAAGCTGCTTTTAGTTTGCTTGCCATCCCACCAGTTCCGTAGGCACTACCAGCACCACCTGCTTGGGCCATCAGTTCATCGTCGATCGCGGTAACTGTTTGATACATTTCAGCGTCAGGATTGATGGTTGGATTATCCGAATAAAAACCGTCGATATCTGAAAGAATGATGAGTAGATCAGCGGCAATCAGTTTGGTAACGATCGCAGATAACTGATCATTGTCGCCAAATTTTGTGGAGTGATCTAATTCATCCACTGCGACGGTGTCATTTTCATTAACGATTGGAATGGTTCCCATTGCTAGTAGCTGTTCTAACGTATTGACAACATTTTTTCGGCTTTCAGGGTAATCGATAACATCTCGCGTCACTAAGATTTGGGCCGTTTGTTGACCATACGCACTGAACCGTTGATTATAGATATTCATCAATTCAGCTTGTCCAATTGCTGCAATCGCTTGTTGTGCGGGAATCGTATTAGGACGCTTTGCTAGATTCATCTTGTGCATCCCAACACCTACTGCACCGGAAGAGACTAAGACGATTTCTTTGCCTTGATTACGAAGGTCAGAGAGAACAAAAGCGAGTTGATCGATCGCACCCAAATTGATGTTGCCATTTGGATAGATCAACGTACTTGTTCCTACTTTGATAATGATTCGTTTTGCTTCTATTATTTCTTTTCGCATGGTGCACCTCAACTAATCTTTTTTACACAGAAATGATTTTGCTCTATTCTACTTGTTTTCAATCATAAAGTCATGTTTTAATAAACTTTTTTTCAAAAAATCAATAAATTTGTTTCTTAAATAGAGAAAGGAATTTCATGAAGAATTCGTTAACTTTGGGTATTCAGTCGCTTGGTATGTTAAAATAGAACTAGTTTACTCTGGGAGGGATTCGGTGAATAAAAGAGGTTTTGAAGTAATTACACGTTATCAGGATCAACAGATCCAATTGCCGCAAAGAGCGACTCATCACGCTGCCGGTTATGATTTTGAAGCAGCAGAAGATGTGGTGATTCCAAGTGTTTGGAAAGCCGGGTTCAAACAAGGACTAACAGCTGTATCAGATGCGCTGATCTCTGAAATGTCAGCAGAGGAAAAGAAAATCAAACCCGTTTTAGTGCCTACAGGAATCAAAGCGTATATGGGTGAGGATGAATTCTTACAATTAGCCAATCGTTCGAGCAATCCATTAAAACGTTTTTTGATTTTGACGAATGGTGTCGGCGTGATCGACAGTGACTATTATAATAACGAAGCAAATGAAGGGCATATCATGTTCCAATTCACGAATTTTGGTTTCAAAGATGTAGTGATCAAAAAAGGGGAAAGAATTGGGCAAGGAATCTTCCTACCGTTCTTAAAAGCGGACCAAGATCAAACCGCTAATGCTCGTCAAGGTGGATTTGGTTCATCCAACCAATAAGCAAAGTAGATTTAAGTTATCTTTAACTCAAGAAAAGTAAAATGAAAGACAGGTGGTACACCGAAATGGCCAAAAAAGCAAAAGTTCAATTTGTTTGTCAAAATTGTGGCTATGTGTCGCCTAAATTTTTAGGACGTTGCCCAAATTGTGGCAAATGGAATACCATGGTTGAAGAAATCGAACAAGATACAACGGACCGCAGAGTACGAACGAGTTTGACCGGAGAAAAAGCCAAGCCAACAAAAATTGCTGAGGTGGTTCCTAAGAAAGAACCACGAGTAAAGACGAAGCTAGAAGAATTGAACCGTGTTTTAGGCGGTGGTGTGGTCCCTGGCTCGATGGTTTTGATCGGTGGCGACCCTGGTATCGGAAAATCCACCTTACTCTTGCAAGTATCACAGCAACTGGCTGCTATTGGTGGAAAAGTCCTTTACGTATCGGGAGAAGAGAGTGCGGACCAAATCAAGTTGCGTGCAGAACGATTAGGTTCGATCGACACAGAGTTTTACTTGTATGCAGAGACAGATATGAATGAAATCAGTCGAGCCATCGAACAAATTTCACCTGATTATGTCATCATCGATTCGATCCAAACAATGACTCAACCTGATATTACGAGTGTCGCTGGTAGTGTTAGTCAAGTGCGAGAAACCACAGCTGAACTATTGAAAATCGCAAAAACAAACGGTATTGCTATCTTTATAGTAGGTCATGTCACGAAAGAAGGCTCGATTGCAGGTCCACGTATGTTAGAGCACATGGTTGATACGGTCTTGTATTTTGAAGGTGAGCAACATCATAGTTTTCGTATTTTGCGTGCCGTCAAAAATCGTTTTGGTTCCACCAATGAGATCGGCATTTTTGAGATGCACGCTCATGGGTTAGAAGAAGTAGCCAACCCTTCACAGATTTTCTTAGAAGAACGATTGGACGGGGCAACAGGTTCAGCAATCGTTGTCGCCATGGAAGGTACACGCCCGATCTTGGTTGAGATCCAAGCTTTAGTCACACCCACGATGTTCGGAAATGCTAAACGAACAACGACTGGTTTAGACTTTAATCGGGTGTCATTGATCATGGCAGTCTTAGAAAAACGGGCAGGATTATTGTTGCAAAATCAAGATGCTTACTTAAAAGCAGCTGGTGGGGTAAAATTAAATGAACCTGCAATCGACTTAGCGATTGCAGTCAGTATTGCGTCTAGTTACAAAGAAAAAGGAACGCAACCAACGGAGTGTTTTATTGGAGAAATCGGTCTGACTGGTGAAATCAGAAGAGTCAACCAAATTGAACAACGAGTCAAAGAAGTACAAAAATTAGGTTTTACAAAAGTATATTTACCTAAAAATAATTTAGGTGGTTGGAATATTCCAGAGGGTATCGAAGTCGTAGGTGTTGCTACACTTGATGAAACTCTTAGACGAGTATTTCGCTAAAATTAAAATGAAATGGAGGAAACAGGATGCAAAAACGTGTCATCACCTTACTGATGATCATCGTTGGTGCCAGCTTAGGGATTTCTTTTTTACCTACAGCTTGGCAGGCGATCGGTCAACAGACGAATGGATGGCTGAATAACACCTTTACCAATAGCTTGTTAGGTGCACTTATTTTCTTTCTATTATCTTTGCTATTGGCAAAACATATAACAGCAGTCATCAAGCAAATTGAAGAAAAATTAAGTGAGGTCAGCTTGACGTATCTCTTATTTGGCGCAATCGGTGCAATTATTGGCCTAACGTTGGGGGTTGTGATCTCAACGCCGCTTTACAATATTGAAATACCTTTTGTGAACAGTGTTTTACCCATCTTATTGATGGTGATCCTTGGCTATTTGGGCTTGCGAATGGGAACGACCCGCATCGAAGAATGGAAGAAAATATTTGGACCTAGAAGCAAAAAGGTGGAGCAAGAAACACCTAGTCAGGTGGAAAGTCAGTTATTAGAACGCAAATTAGATGATCATTTTCATAAATATAAAATTTTAGACACAAGCGTCATTATTGATGGACGTATTTACGATATTACAAAAACAGGATTTCTAGAAGGAACCTTGATGATCCCAAATTTCGTCCTGTATGAATTACAATATATCGCTGATTCTGGCGATAGCCTGAAGCGGGTACGTGGACGTCGCGGACTAGATATTTTGAACGCGTTACAAAAAGAAGAAGGTATTTCAGTTGAGATGTATGATGGTGATTTTGAAGACATCAGTGAAGTAGATAGTAAGCTGATCAAATTGGCAAAACTATTAGATGGTGTCATCGTGACCAATGATTATAATCTTAACAAAGTCTCTGAATTTCAAAATGTACCTGTTCTCAACATCAATGCACTTGCTAACGCAGTGAAGCCAGTCGTTATCCCTGGTGAGAATATGAATGTACTAGTGGTCAAAGCAGGTACAGAACGTCAACAAGGAGTGGCTTATCTAGATGACGGTACAATGGTGGTTGTAGAAGACGGACAACACTACATGAATGAACGGATCGAAGTCGTGGTAACGAGTGCACTACAAACAGCTGCCGGACGCATGATCTTTGCAAAACCTGCTCATGCGGGTCGAGGAATCGACAATAAGCGTGAAAATGAGAAAAAAGCGAAATAAAAACGCAATATGGTAAATATGAGGCAGTTAGACATCGTCAGATTTTTTAGAGAGATGGTTTTTGCTTCCTCAGTTTAGGTGGAGTAGGCGAGGATTGAAAAGTAGGCCAAACTATTTTTTCGATTCCCGCCTTCTTACGTAGATTTGAATGACTTTTTCATAATCTCTTTACTATTTAACGTATAAAAGGTAAAATTTGTGCTGAGTAGCTTTAAATTTCAACATTTATCGCTAAAGGAGATCCAACCCAAAACAATCTGATAAGATATTGTATTGTCAGTTGTTTTTGGCGTCTCAAAGTCTAGTTTGAAAGAAGAGGAAGAAAATGACGAAAGTACGCGTACGTTATGCACCAAGTCCAACAGGGCATTTGCATATTGGGAATGCACGAACTGCATTATTCAATTATTTATTTGCCCGTCACAATGATGGAGATTTCATTATCCGCATTGAGGACACTGACCAAAAACGAAATATTGAAGATGGCGAAAAAAGCCAATTAGAGAATCTTGCATGGTTAGGGATGGAATGGGATGAATCACCTGAAAATCCAGGTGAATACGGTCCTTACCGTCAATCTGAAAGAAAAGAAATCTACCAACCATGGATCGATCAGTTATTAGCAAGCAATCGTGCTTACAAATGCTATTGTTCAGAAGAAGAATTAGAAGCAGAACGTGAAGCGCAACGTGCGCGTGGCGAAATGCCTCACTACGCTGGGACTTGTGCGAACTTGTCACCTGAAGAACAAGCGAAAAAAGAAGCAGAAGGCATTGTACCAGTGATTCGTTTCCGTGTGCCACGCAATACAGAATATGCGTTTACCGACATGGTCAAAGGAGATATCACCTTTGAATCAGACAATATCGGTGGGGATTATGTCATCCAAAAACGCGATGGTATGCCAACCTATAACTTTGCGGTAGCTGTTGACGATCACTTAATGAAGATCACTCACGTATTACGTGGGGATGATCATATTGCGAATACACCAAAACAATTAATGATCTATGAAGCATTTGGTTGGACTGCGCCAACATTTGGGCATATGACCTTGATCATCAATTCTGAAACGGGCAAAAAATTAAGTAAACGTGATGAATCGATTTTACAATTTATCGAACAATACCGTGAATTAGGCTACTTACCAGAAGCGATGTTCAATTTTATTGCTTTACTAGGCTGGTCTCCTGTCGGTGAAGATGAATTGTTCAGTCAAGAAGAATTGATCAAAATGTTTGATCCACAGCGCTTGAGCAAATCACCAGCAGCATTTGACGCGAAAAAATTACAATGGGTGAACAACCATTACATCAAAGAAATGGATCTAGATGCATTGACAGAAATGTGTTTACCTTATTTGATCGCTGATGGTCGTGTGCAAGAAAATCCAGATGCACAAACAATCGAATGGGTGAAAAAAATTGTTCGTCTGTACCAACCACAAATGAGTTATGCAGCCGAAATCGTTGAAGTATCAACATTATTCTTTAACGAACATCCTGTATTAGATGAAGCAGCCAAAGAAGTATTAGCGGGTGAAACGGTTCCGACTGTGTTGAAAGCTTTCAAAGAACAACTTACTCAAATGGAAGCGGTAGATGCACCAACAGTCAAAGCAGCAATCAAAGCAGTACAAAAAGAAACAGGGGTAAAAGGAAAGAACCTGTTTATGCCGATTCGTGTCGCTGTTTCAGGACAAATGCATGGACCTGAATTACCAGAAACAATCGAATTGTTAGGAAAAGAAAAATCTTTAGCACATTTAAACCAAGTATTGAACTAAACACGATGAACAGAAAGAAGTAAAAAAAGAATGGTTTCAAGAGAGTCAACGGGTGGTGTAAGTTGTCAATTGTTCTTTTTTGAAATGCCTCTGGGAGTGGTCTTTGCGAAGAGGGGTTGATCAATCTCAATCCTTGAAAGTAGCGAAGAACGAATAGCAGACGTTACCTGTTAGAGATAATCATTTGATTATGAAAAAAAGTGGAACCACGCCTCATAGCGTCTTTTAATAAGGAAACTTATTAAAAGACGTTTTTTTAGTTGTCTTTCGTTGTTCTTACATACAGTCAAAAAAGGAAAGGAGAGGAAGTCGATGGAATGGTTCAAACGAGCTGTCATTGCCGTAAAGAAAAATGATCCAGCAGCGCGTACCACAGCAGAGGTCATTTTGACCTATCCTGGGCTACATGCATTATTTTGGCATCGTTTCTCCCATTATTTATATCGCCATCGTCTCTATTTGATTGCCAAAATGAATGCCCAATTTTGGCGATTCATTACGGGAATAGAGATACATCCAGGAGCGACGATCGGAACGGGTGTATTTATCGATCACGGTATGGGAATCGTTATTGGAGAAACAGCAGAAATCGAAGATGATGTCGTCTTGTTTCATGGTGTCACTTTAGGGGGGACTGGAAAAGAAACGGGGAAAAGACATCCAACCGTCAAAAAAGGCGCAATGTTGTCAGCCAATGCCCAAATCTTAGGTCCGATCACCATAGGAAAAGATGCGAAAATCGGTGCAGGCGCAGTCGTCTTAAAAGATATACCTGATGGGGCAACAGCAGTAGGGATACCAGCAAAAGTTGTCCGAATCAATGGAGAGAAAGTAGGGGATGAGAATGATAAAAATCTATAATACACTATCAAGAGAAAAAGAGACTTTTGTTCCTTTAAAAGAAGGACAAGTTTCAATGTATGTTTGCGGACCAACTGTTTATAATTATATCCACATTGGAAATGCCCGAAGTACGATTGCGTTTGACACGATTCGACGTTATTTGGAATACCGTGGATATCAAGTGAACTACGTATCGAATTTTACAGATGTGGATGATAAAATCATCAAGGCTGCCAATGAGCTTGGGATTACGGCACCTGAAGTTGCTGATCGTTTTATCAAAGCTTTTGAAGAAGATACGAAAGCATTGAATGTGCAGCCAGCAACGAGCCATCCAAGAGTAATGGATCACATGGAAGATATTCGTGTGTTCATCCAAACATTGATCGCCAAAGGTTTTGCTTATGAATCGAATGGCGATGTTTATTATCGTACACGTAAATTTACTGATTATGGTCAATTGAGTGATCAATCGATAGACGAGTTAGAGATTGGTGCAAGTCAACGTACTGGCGCAGAACAGCAACAAAAAGAAGATCCTTTAGACTTTGCCTTGTGGAAAAAAGCAAAACCAGGCGAAATTTCATGGGAATCGCCATGGGGCGAAGGACGTCCAGGGTGGCATATCGAATGTTCCGTGATGGCAACGAAACATTTAGGTGAGACAATCGATATCCATGGTGGTGGACAAGACTTGGAGTTCCCTCATCATGAGAACGAAATTGCCCAAAGTGAAGCGAAAACAGGTAAAAAATTTGCGAACTATTGGATGCACAATGGCTATGTGACGATTGGTGAAGACGATCAAAAAATGAGTAAGTCTTTAGGGAACTTTATCACTGTCCACGAAATGATCCAAGAGGTAGACCCACAAGTGTTACGCTTCTTTATGGCAACCACACAATATCGTCGACCGATCCGCTATAGTGAAGCAACGATGAAAGAAGCAGCGACAAACTTACAACGATTGAAAAATACGTTTGATAATCTACACTTCCGTTTTGAAAATGCGGTAGAAGCCCAGTCGGAAGATGAGAGACAGGTAACAGAACTGGAACAATTAGAAACACGATTCATCAAAGAGATGGACGATGATTTCAATGCGGCTAACGGCATCACAGTTGTCTATGAATTAGCAAAATGGATCAATACGTATTTGGAACAACCGACTGTCTCCAAAACGATCCTATCCAAAAGTGAGGCACTATTTACCCAATGGTTGTCGATCTTTGGTATCTTATTTACGACAGCAGAAATGTTGGATGAAGAAATCGAGCAACTGATCGAAGAACGAACACAAGCCAGAAAAAACCGAGATTTCGCTCGTAGTGATGAAATTCGGGACCAATTAAAAGAAAAAGGTATCTTGTTAGATGACACTCCACAAGGTACTCGTTGGAGAAGAGAAGCATGAGAGATCATACACAACTAAATGGTTTAGCACTTGCTTATGTTGGAGATGCTATCTACGAAATCTATATTCGAGATTACTTGATTGAAAAAGGTGAAACAAAGCCGAATAAACTGCACCGAGCAGCGACACACTATGTTTCGGCAAAGGCACAAGCTTTTTTGATCCAACAAATGTTGCAAGAAAACCTGTTAACAGAAAATGAAGAACTTTACTATCGCAGGGGTAGAAATGCCAAAAGCCATACGAGTGCAAAAAATGCGGATATTACCACTTATCGCGTTGCAACAGGGTTTGAAGCCTTGATGGGCTACTTACATCTAACAAAACAAACCGAACGTATGGAAGAATTGATCAATTGGTGTATTGAGAAAGTAGGTGAAACCCATGAGGAAAGAAAATAAAGAACGTAATTATCAAAAACGAAACAAAAAAGATTCTCAACGTTTTACAAAAGGCAATGAGAAACGTAGTGCCAAGAAGGAAACAGTTTATGTTGGTCAAGAGGACACAACGAGTGAAGACAATTTTGTATTTGGTCATCATGCGACAGTCGAAGCTTTGCAACAAGGTCGTGGAAATAAATTGTTCCTCCAAGAAGATTCACGGGGCGACAAGGTTGAAGAGTTGAAAAATATTGCTCGAGAACAATCGGTGCCGGTCAAGTGGGTCCCTAAGCAGAAATTAGACCTACTGAGTGATCGTGGTGTTCATCAAGGGGTGGTATTGGCCATCACGCCTTATGAATATCTGACGTTGGATCAACTATTGGAACAGGCGAAGAGCAAAACGGAAACACCCTTTTTCTTGATCTTGGACAGTATCGAAGATCCTCACAATTTTGGTTCGATTTTACGAACGGCAGATGCCAGTGGGGTGGATGGTGTCATCATTCCTAAACATCGCGCAGTCGGAATCACGCCAATCGTGACGAAAACATCGACAGGCGCCGTTGAACACGTGCCAGTGGCTCGTGTGACAAACTTAGTTCAAACTGTCCAGCAGCTAAAAGAGCAACAATTTTGGGTATTCGGAACGGATATGGAAGGAACGAATTTCCAATCATGGAATGCAAAAGGATCGATAGCGTTAGTGATCGGTAACGAAGGTCGTGGCATGAGTGCAGGCTTGAAGAAAGAAATGGATGAGCTATTGACGATCCCTATGGTCGGTCATGTTCAAAGCTTGAACGCGAGTGTTGCGGCTGGACTACTGATGTATCAGGCTTTTTCTCAGCGTCAGGGGGGATAAGGCATGAAGAAGCAGCTGTTGATCGTCGATGGCTATAATATGATCGGTTCTTGGCCGGAATTAGTGGCACTGAAAAAGCAAGATAAAATGGCGGATGCCAGAGAAGCCTTGTTGCATCGTTTATCGAATTATGCAAAATATGAAGGTATTGAAGTAATCGTCGTCTTTGATGCACAATTAGTTCCAGGTATCCAACAAAATTATCGAAAATACCAATTAGAAGTCGTGTTCACAAAAGAGGATGAAACGGCAGATACGTATATCGAGCGGATCGCTGGAGAGTTGAATACTCGTTTGACGCAAGTGACTGTCGCAACGAGTGACTTAGCAGAACAATGGGTGATTTTTTCACAAGGTGCCTTACGAACTTCCGCGTACGAATTATATAAAACAATCAAAAAAACAGAAAAAAATATTACCCAAGATAATATAAATATGCGTTTTATTGATTTTCGACGAAATTCTCCGTGGAATGAAGAACAATTAGAAAAATTGTCCCAAAAATTGGACGATTTAATGAGAAAAGAAAAATAACAGCCAGATACGATTAGTTATTCAATGAATTGATGGTAAGATTCCTCCATAATCGAAAGTTATGGAGGAATTATTTTATGTCCGAGGAGTTATTGTGCGCCGCCCGTAATGGAGATGAAGAAGCATTTTCTATGCTGTATCAAAAATATTTCCCGTTATTATTACGGTTGAAAAATATTTATTATCTAAGGAATTATGTAAGTGAAGATTGGGAACAAGAAGCAAGGATTGCTCTATATCAAGCACTTAAAACGTACGAAAATAATAAAGGTGTCAGTTTTGGGAGTTATTACAAAAGTATTATCAGTAACCAAATCTACTCTTTATTGCGTAAGCAAAACGCGCTAAAACGTCGAGACCAAAAAAATGAAATTTCTATTGAACAAAAAATAGCGACAGAAGGACCAGATTTTTTAGCCGAGATCACCATCCAAGAACCTGTTGCGATGCAACAATTACTATTAAAAGAAGCTTTCGAGGACTGCGATATCAAATTCTCATCAAAAGAGGCAAAAATCTTTCAACATTACATGCAAGGCAATGATTTTAGCGAGATGGAGAGAGAATTATCAATGGATCTGAAGCAAATAAAAAGCGCTTACGGTCGAGTGAAATATAAGATAAAAAAACATCTGAAAGATTATAATGAGTGATTTTTTATAGCATTACTAATGTTTTTCTTACTTATTTCTATTGCATTTCTTTTTTTGATATGGTAAACTTGAAAAATTTTACTATATATGGTATGATAGTAATTGAGGTGAATTGTATGCCACTAACTTTAGCTACAATCAAAAAAGATTTAGAAGGTCGTATCGGCAGCCAAATCATGTTGGTTGCACAGACCGGAAGAAAGCGTCAAACGGAACGCCGAGGCGTTTTAACAGAAACCTATCCTTCAGTCTTTGTCGTAGACTTGGATCCTGAAGAAAATTCATTTGAACGAGTATCTTACAGTTATTCGGATGTACTTACTCGAACAGTTGAGATCGAATTTTTAACTGAAGCAGTTTAAAAAGCAAGCGGACCTAGATTATACATGAGGTTCGTTTGCTTTTTTGTATCTAACTCGTTATGCTATTAGCAAGAAAGAACGGAGGTCCTGATGATGAAGCATTATGTAAAAAAATTTGCAGAACTAACAACAGCAGAATTTTATGCAATCGTGAAAGAGCGAATCGCCGTATTTGTTGTTGAACAAAATTGTCCTTACCAAGAAGTCGATGAGATCGATGAAATCGCATGGCATACTTATTTTAAAGATGAAGATGGTACGATTTTGGCATATACACGTATTTATGCAGAAGAAGACACAGTTCATTTTGGACGAGTCTTGGTCAATCAGGCGCATCGCAAGTCAGGTTTAGGACAAAAAATCGTGGCACAAACATTAGCGGCGATCGAAGCCAATGCACCTGGACGTCCGATCGTGATCGGGGCACAAGAATATCTACAATCATTTTATGAATCCTTTGGTTTTCAGGCAATCTCAGAAGTATATTTAGAAGATGGAATCCCCCACTTAGACATGAGAAAACAAGCATAAAAAAAACAGAAGAATTTCCTTCTGTTTTTTTTATCTCACGCTTTAGGATCCGTGCTCTCAGAAGTTGCTTGGGCAGTTGGGCGTGCATTATTTTCAGCTGTTTGTTGTGCCAATAGATCGCGAATATCACTAAGATAATCTTCCGCAGTGGGTTTGTCTTCCACCACTTCTTCTTCTTTTGGTCGTAATTTTTTCGCATGATTGGCTGCTTTGACCACTAGGAATAGAACAAAACCAGTAATGACAAATGTAATAATTGCACTAATAACATTCCCAAAAGAAAAGGTGACCCCTTTCGCAGGTGACCAATCAAGAACAGACAATGCACCATCCAAATCAGAGGTACCTGTGATCATTGCAACGACCCAACCAATTAAGGGAGTAATCAGACCTTGAACGATTTGATTCACAATGCCCGTAAAAGCACTACCGATCACTACACCGACAGCTAGATCTAGCACATCGCCTCGCATGATAAATTCTTTAAATTCTTTGATCATTGTTTTTCTCCTTTCTTGTTAATCCTAGTATATCGAAGAATAAAAAAATGTAAAAACAACACGCTTAATAATATCCCCACACGTTCGTTCAATCACTTGTATGCTATACTAGAAAGTGACTTTTAAAAAAATTGGACAAAAAAAGAGAACTTTTATGTCGTTGAAACAACAACGATCATCGCTAAGAGATCCAAGGATCATGACAAAAAGGAGTAGTTATTTATGGCCTATCAATTGACAGAAGGTGTCAACCTTCATGTGCTACCAACCAAACAATTTAAAACGATCCGTATTTTTGTACGGTTCACCACAGCCTTAGAAAAAGACATCGTCACCAAACGTTCATTACTGAGTAGTTTATTAGAGACGAATAGCTTGAACTATCCGGATCAGACACAATTAAGTGCAAAATTAGCTGATTTGTATGGAGCTGGTTTCGGTTTTTCTGTCCGGAAAAAAGGCAATCTACATTGGATGAATGCCGGAATCAGTTTCGTCAATGGTGCGTATGTCAATGACAGCACGATTTTGACAAATGCCGTTTCCTTTTTAAAAGAGGTATTATTCTTCCCTAACATCAAAAATCAAACATTTGATCAAGCCACATTTGATTTAGAGAAAAATAACTTAAAGCAATATTTGGAAAGCTTAAATGAAGATAAGCAAACAATGGCTTCATTAGCATTACAAGAATTATATTTTGAACAGTCAGATGCACAAAAAATCCCAAGTATGGGGTCCGTTGAAGAACTCGAAAATATCACATCAAGTGCCTTAGCAGAATATTATGCACGTATGATCAAAGAAGACCAAGTGGATATTTTTGTAGTGGGTGATATCGAAGAAACAATGGCAATCGAAGCGTTAAAAGAGCTTCCTTTCACTGAGCGAAAAGTGGTACGACCAGAAATCTTTTATCAACAAACACAAAACAACGTGATCAAGGAACGACAAATCCAAGAACCAGTGGTGCAAGCCAAACTGAACCTAGCCTATCAAACCAATGTTTATTACGATCAACCAGAACGTTTTTCATTGATGGTCTTCAATGGCTTATTCGGAGGCTTCCCTCACTCCAAACTTTTCATGAATGTACGTGAAAAAGAAAGCTTAGCTTATTATGCGTCTAGCAACGTTGATACTTTTCGTGGGTTATTGACTGTACAAACAGGCATTGAGACCAAAAATCGTAATCAAGTCTTGCACTTGATCCATCAACAACTGGCAAGTTTACAAAATGGCGAAGTCACTGAATTGGAGCTTGAACAAACCAAGGCAATGTTACGTAATCACTATTTGTTGTCTTTGGATTCGCCACAAGCTGCAATCGAATCCGCTTATTTAGCACACTGGCTTCCTGATACTGAACTATCGGACGAGGAATGGTTGGCTCGCATGGAACGTGTAACGATCGAAGATATTCAAGAAGTAGCAAACCAAATCGAATTACAAGCAATCTTCTTTTTAGCTGGAGGTGAAGAGAATGCATAAAGCAGAGTATAGCCAAATCAATGAAACACTGTATCACGAAGTCTTACCGAATGGTTTGACGGTTTACTTGTTACCAAAAAACGATTATCACAAAACTTATGGTTTATTCAGTACGAATTATGGATCGATCGACAATGAATTTATTCCTTATGGTGCAACGGAAAAAGTGAAAGTTCCTGATGGGATCGCGCATTTCTTGGAACATAAGTTATTTGAAAAAGAAGAAGGCGATGTGTTCCAATTGTTTGGTCAACAAGGAGCATCAGCGAATGCGTTCACGAGCTTCACAAAAACCAGCTATTTATTTTCAACGACAGATCAAGTAGAAAAAAATCTTTTGACCCTACTTGATTTTGTTCAAGCGCCTTATTTTACTGAAGAAACAGTCAATAAAGAAAAAGGGATCATTGGTCAAGAAATCCAGATGTATGAAGACGATCCGAATTGGCGGTTATTCTTTGGTATCTTAAACAATCTATACCCCAATCATCCATTACACATTGATATTGCAGGAACGGTGGAAAGTATTGCTGACATCACAGCAGAGGATCTATATACTTGCTATCGCACCTTTTATCAACCAAGCAATATGGTGTTATTTGTAGTTGGTAATTTGGAACCAGAACAGTTGATGGAGCAAATTCGCCACAATCAAGCTGCCAAAGAATTTCCACCCGCTCAAAAAATCGAACGATTCTTTCCCGAAAATCAAGCAGATGTTCTGCCGATAAGTACCTTAGAAGCAGCGATCACACGAGAAAAATTTGTGTTAGGGATCAAAGGAATCGATGTGTTACCTGAAAATGGGAGAGAATTGCTCAGATATAAAACAGCGATTCGTTTGTTACTACAATTACTTTTAGGCCCAACTGCACAAAACTATTTAGCCCTTTACAACGAAGGAATTATTGATGATAGTTTTGGCTTTGAGTTTAGTTTAGATCGTGAATTTCATTTTGCTGACTTCAGTGGCGATTCGGACCAACCAAAACTAGCAGTAAAAAAAATAAAAGAGATTCTATTGAACTTTGAACATGACGAAGGAATCACAGAAGAAAACTTGATCTTATTGAAAAAGAAAATGTTAGGGCAGTATTTCCAATCATTGAACTCCATCGAATACATCGCCAATCAATTTACACAAAGTCTATTTGGTGACCAAACATTGTTTGATCTGCCAGAAATCATTGAATCAATCCAGATGACGGATCTTCTTCAAGTAGGACGCTCTTTTATCAATGCTGACGTGTTTAGTGAATTTTATATGCAGCCAAAAAAGTGAAACAGTAAAAAAACTCTGAATTTATTGGACATACTCGCTGTTTCGTCATGCTTTTTGTAAGAATAAAAGAAAGTTTTAAATTTCACTTTAAAACAGATGAAATGTTATCCAAAGTAAGTTCGCTTTGTGGTATTCTTAAGTAGATTGAGTGCAAGATTGATCAATATAGAGGGAACACTATACATTGAGCATGAATAAAGCAAAAATTCAATGAGAAGCAGTCAGAAAAAATGGTCGATCCTCAGTAGAGAAAGCACCTTCTGACTAGAATACACAGACTGGAGAAGATGAACGAGTGGCTTTTGAAACCATCGGGGAAAAATTACGGCAAGCCCGTTTAAACAAAAAAATATCATTAGATGAATTACAACAAATGACGAAGATCCAAAAACGTTACTTGGAATCGATCGATCAAAATGAATTTGATCAATTGCCAGGTAAATTTTATGTTCGTGCATTTATTCGTCAATATGCAGAAGCTGTTGGTGAAGATGGTGATTATTTAGTGGATGTTTTTGATGGGAAAAAATCTTTCGCAGATGAGACCATCAAAAAACGACCAGAACCAGAAACAGTGAGTGGTTCAAGAAAAGCCATGCACGAAGAAGAAAAGAATCTAACAAAATTCTGGACAAGTCTGCCAGTGATTTTATTAGGATTAGTCGCTGTAGCAATCATCACAGTAGTGGCATATATGTCATGGCAAGACCGTCAATCGGAGCCGATCATTGGTGGAACAGCTTCAACGGTATCTGTCGATGGTTCGATCACGGAAGAAGAACCGGAGTCAAGTGAATCAACGGTTGAATCGACCGTGGAATCGACAACAAAATCAACAGAAGAAGAGAAAAAAATGACCATCACACCGGGACAAGACACAGGAAGTGCGCTTTCAATCGAGGTAAAAGATGCGAAAAAACCGATCACATTGGAATTTACAGCAAGTGAACGTGTCTGGATTGGTGTCCAATTGAACAATACGTTTGATTATCACTATCAAGAAACCTTGGTTGCCAATGATACAAAAACAACAGAACTTCCAGAAAATACGACAAATGCAATGATCACACTTGGAGCAGCGAGTAATGCAACGGTCAAATTAAATGGTGAAGAACTGCCTATCAACGCAGGTCCAAATAATACGAGCCTGAAGAATATTTCGCTTTCCTTGCAGTATGCAGAATAACTAGTTTAAACATCAACCGTGTAAAAGAGAGCCGGAATCTTGTGTTGGGCTCTCTTTTCTTGTTTAGATAGTAGGTTATAATTTAGTGAAAGATTTGTTTAGCAATTGAGAGACTATTGGTGGAAACTTTTGCTGGACTGACGTAAAATAGGAAAGAAAGGAGTCGTTCTTGTGAATTTACCAAATCAATTAACTGTACTTAGAATCTGTATGATTCCAGTGTTTATTTTAGTCGTCGGCCTTCCGTTAGATTGGGGGCAATTAACGGTAGGAACAACGTCATTAGCGATCACTCAGCTAGTAGGTGCCATCATTTTTGCTTTAGCAAGTGTGACGGATTGGCTAGATGGGAAAATTGCTCGCTCCAGAGGATTAGTGACGAACTTCGGAAAATTTGCTGATCCATTAGCAGACAAAATGTTAGTTATGACAGCTTTTATCATGTTGGTAGGTCAAGGAAAAGCGCCAGCATGGGTGATTGCGATCATCGTTTGTCGTGAGTTGGCTGTAACAGGGTTACGATTATTGCTTGTCGAGGATGGGGAAGTCATGGCAGCTGCTTGGCCTGGAAAAGTAAAAACAGCTACTCAAATGATTGCGATCATTTTATTATTCATCAATAATATCCCATTCAACTTGATCAATGTACCCCTTGATCAAATCATGTTATACGCTTGTCTGATTTTTACCATCTATTCAGGTGTCGATTACTTTATCAAGAATCGTGGCGTATTCAAAGGATCCATGTAACATCATCGAATCACTTAGTTCTTATCAGAAACAGATCGGTTGTTCCCGGTCTGTTTTTTTTTGGAAAAAAGACGCACCAGCAAGAATAAAATGAGCAAGGAAAAACGAATCTACCATCAAATAGCGTATACTATTAGGTAGAGCCAATTAGTCAAACAAAGACTAATTTACAGATAACTAAGGGGATTCTATAACTATTCCCCAACTAAAGGAAGCGATCAAATATGAAATCTGAAATCATAGCAGTAGGAACAGAATTATTACTTGGACAAGTCGTGAATACGAATGCGACATTTTTATCAGAACAGTTAGCAGATCTAGGAATCGATGTCTATTATCACACAGTTGTCGGGGATAATCCGACTCGTTTGGAGGAGTTACTCCAGTTAGCTGAATCAAGAAGTGAACTAATCATTTTATGTGGTGGATTAGGACCAACAGAAGATGATTTAACAAAAGAAGTTGTTGCAAAACACCTTGATAGAAAACTGATCCAAAATACAGAAGGTTACAAGAAACTGTTGGCATTTTTCGAAACGACAAAAAGAAAAATGACGGATAACAATTTACAACAGTCCCAAATCATTGAAGGTGGCACACCATTACCTAATCGAACTGGCTTAGCGTTAGGCACGTTTTATCAAACGAAAAGCAATGCCTATCTTTTACTTCCTGGGCCACCGAGTGAGTTGAAGCCGATGTTTGTAGAACAAGTACGCCCCTTGTTAGAACAACAATTCCCTTCAGAAGAAAAACTGATCTCAAAAGTGTTGCGCTTCTATGGCATTGGTGAATCACAATTAGTAACCGATCTAAAAGACTTGATTGCTACACAAATCAATCCCACGATTGCTCCTTATGCCAAACCAAATGAAGTCACACTGAGATTGACCGTCAAAACGTCAGATATTCATGCAGGGAATCAAGCGTTGCACGCACTGGAAGAAAAGATCCAAGCCCGTGTCGGTGAATATTTTTATGGATATGGGGATGACTATTCGTTGCCACAAGCTGTCGTGGATCTACTGAAAGAACAGGGGAAGACAGTCACAGCAGCTGAAAGTTTGACAGCCGGAGGCTTTCAATCCGCACTAGGAGCGATTCCTGGCGTCTCTCAAGTCTTTTCTGGTGGTTTTGTGACTTATTCAGCAGAGACCAAAGCAAAGCTCTTAGGCATCGATCCAGACCTGTTAGAGCAGTTTGGCACAGTCAGTAAAGAATGTGCCGAACAAATGGCGATCCGCGCGCGTCAGCTCGTCGGTACAGATTATGCCGTAGCATTTACCGGCGTGGCAGGACCCGACACATTAGAAGGACATCCTGCAGGAACAGTTTGGCTGGCCGTTGCATCTAAAGAAGGCGTAGAGACAAAAGAGTGTCACTTCACGAGAGACCGTGCTGCAATCAGAAATAGTGCGATTATGCAAGGATTTGATCTGCTGAGAAAGCAACTATTAAGAAAAAAATAAATGCGAATATTTGTTCGGTTTTTGCTTGCTTTTTATAAATAAAAAAGATATTATAAACGTAATGAAATGTTACTTTGAGTCGTAAAAATAAGGAGGATTATCGTATTGGCAGATGATCGTAAAGCAGCCTTAGATGCTGCATTGAAAAAAATTGAAAAGAACTATGGGAAAGGTTCGATCATGAAACTGGGCGAAAAAATCGACCAACAAATCTCGACAATTCCAAGTGGTTCTCTTGCACTAGATGTTGCTTTAGGGATAGGTGGCTATCCTCGTGGACGGATCATTGAAGTCTACGGTCCAGAAAGTTCAGGTAAAACAACGGTTGCACTTCATGCAATCGCAGAAGTCCAAAAAAATGGTGGGACTGCCGCCTTTATCGATGCGGAGCATGCCTTAGACCCGCAGTATGCCCAAAAATTAGGGGTAAATATCGATGAATTACTCCTTTCTCAACCAGATACAGGAGAACAAGGATTAGAGATCGCTGATGCTTTAGTATCAAGTGGTGCAGTAGATATCGTCGTTGTCGACTCAGTAGCAGCTTTAGTACCACGTGCAGAGATCGACGGTGAGATGGGTGACTCACACGTAGGGTTACAAGCTCGTTTGATGTCTCAAGCCTTACGTAAACTGTCAGGATCGATCAACAAAACAAAAACGATCGCGATTTTCATCAACCAAATTCGTGAAAAAGTTGGCGTGATGTTCGGTAATCCAGAAATCACACCAGGAGGACGTGCGCTGAAATTCTATGCAACGATCCGTTTGGAAGTACGTCGTGCTGAACAATTGAAACAAGGAACGGACATTGTCGGTAACCGTACAAAGATCAAAGTCGTAAAAAATAAAGTAGCGCCACCATTCAAAATCGCTGAAGTCGATGTCATGTATGGCTTAGGTATCTCTCAAGAAGGCGAGCTATTGGATATGGCAGTTGAAAAAGATATCGTTGACAAGAGTGGTGCATGGTATTCTTACAAAGAAGATCGCATCGGTCAAGGTCGTGAAAACGCGAAGATCTATATGTCAAATCATCCAGAGATGATGGCTGAAGTATCTACATTAGTGCGTGCAGCTTATGGCATCGGTGAACCAGTTGATGTACCAGAAGAAGCACAAGAAGAATTACCACTAGATGAATAAAGAAATAAGCGGGTATCCGGTAGTCTAATAACTACCGGATGTTTTTTTATTTTTCTCTAGAATAAGCACAAAAAAATCAATCATCACTCGCTCAAAACCTCCCTTTTTTGAAAAACAAGGAAGCCGTTTCTTTTCGTATTTAAAGTTGACACTACTGGAAACAAACATTAGAATAAACTTGTGCAGGTTTTTATGCACATATGCAACAGCATATTTATAGTTTAGAATAATTTATCATAGAAATTGGTAGATGATAAAAATGGAAAAGATAGTATGGAGGTGGATTTAATGGGACTCAACATTCTCCTCGCTATCATCGGTTTAATTGTCGGTCTTGGTTTAGGGTTTATGGTTGCGAAGTCACGTCATGAGAAAGAAATTGCTGGTGCAAAAACATCAGCTGCAAGTATTCTTGAAGGTGCAAAAAAAGAAGCAGAAACTCTAAAAAAAGAAGCATTGTTGGAAGCTAAGGAAGAAAATCAGAAATATCGTTCTGAAGTTGAAAGTGAGCTGAGAGAAAGTAAATTAGAGCTAAAATCTCAAGAAAATCGATTGATCCAACGCGAACAAACGTTAGATCGTAAAGATGACTCGTTAGAAAAACGAGAAAACTCACTTGAAAGTAAAGAAGAGGCACTTAGTTCAAAACAGCAATTAATTGAAGAGCGAGAAAAAGACGTTGAAAGATTGATTGAAGATCAACAAAAAGAATTAGAAAAAATTGCTGGTTTATCGAAAGAAGATGCAAGAGAAGTAATCATGAAATCAACCGAAGAAGAGTTGAATCATGAACTGACCTTGATGGTAAAAGAATCAGAACAACGTGCAAAAGAAGAAGCAGATCGCAAAGCGAAGAACTTGCTTTCATTGGCTATCCAACGTTGTGCAGCAGATCAAGTTTCTGAAACGACAGTGTCTGTCGTGACATTGCCAAATGACGAAATGAAAGGTCGTATCATCGGACGTGAAGGACGAAATATTCGGACTCTTGAGACCCTTACAGGGATCGATTTGATCATTGATGATACACCAGAAGCAGTCGTTCTTTCAGGATTTGATCCAATTCGTCGAGAAATCGCACGAATGACATTAGAAAAACTGATTCAAGATGGACGGATCCATCCAGCACGTATTGAAGAAATGGTTGAAAAATCACGCAAAGAAATGGACGAACGGATTCGTGAATATGGAGAAGAAGCAGCCTTTGAAGTCGGCGCACATACGCTTCATCCAGATTTGATCAAGATCATGGGTCGTCTCCATTTCCGAACAAGTTATGGCCAAAACGTGTTGAAACACTCGGTCGAAGTAGCGAAATTATCAGGAATCTTAGCAGCGGAGTTAGGCGAAGATATCCAATTGGCGAAACGTGCGGGATTGTTGCATGATATCGGAAAAGCATTAGACCATGAAATTGAAGGCTCACATGTTGAGATCGGTGCAGAACTAGCAGCGAAATACAAAGAGAATCCGGTTGTGATCAACGCGATCGCCTCTCACCATGGCGATGTCGAAGCAACTTCTGTTATTTCCGTCCTAGTTGCCGCTGCAGACGCATTATCAGCAGCTCGCCCAGGTGCAAGAAGCGAATCATTGGAAAACTATATCCGTCGTTTGAGAAGCCTAGAAACGATCTCAAACAGCTTTGCCGGTGTTGAATCAAGTTTTGCTGTCCAAGCCGGACGTGAAGTACGCGTCATGGTTAAACCAGAAGAAATCTCTGATTTAGATGCGGTACGCTTAGTACGCGATATCCGTAAACGCATCGAAGATGATCTGGATTACCCAGGACACATCAAAGTAATCGTGATCCGAGAGACTCGTGCAACCGATTATGCGAAATAAAAAATAGTTAAAATATAGGATGACCCAACAGATTAGATTAGTCTGTTGGGTCATTTTTTTTATTCTAGGGCAGAACAGATCGTGACAACGCTTATGACTTTAAAATGATCTTTTATGACAGATAAGATATCCATAGTTTTTTAACGGTATAGTAATACTTGAAATAACTATAGTATAAGGAGGCGAAGCATATTGCGGATGAAAATAATGAAATTTGCTGACGAACATCCCTATCTAATCGTCATTTATTCTGGATTGGTTGGGAGTGCTTTTGGGATCACGATTGAATATATCGTGAATCGTGATTTCCTGCCGAGAGGCATTTATAGTCTGATGTTTTACTATGTCATAGAATTGTCGATCGTTAAACTCAAATCAAAAAAAAGAGGAAATTAAAACAAGACAATAAGAAAAGATATGTTTACATACATTCATAAAAAACGGCTGAAATGACAGGAAGTGTTCATTTCAGTCGTTTTAGGTGTAAAAAAACACTTAAATGAATTCCTTTTTACCTAGCCAAAAAATGCACACCTTCTTGAGTAATAAGTTGAAAATCAGCCATTTCATCTTGGAACGTTCAATCTAATTTATTTGACCATTTTTTTCTAAATTACTTGAATAAAAGGCACATAAATTTTTACCACCCTTGTATGATGAAAGTGATGGGGAGAAGAGATTTGTAGAAAAGCAAATAAAACTAGTGATTTTTATCACCTTATTCAGTTGATTTGCATCTTTTAATGAAGGAGTGAGAAGAAATGCCAGGAGAAGATTTTAATCGAAAAATTGGTGAGTTCCACAACGAATTTAATAAGAAAGATGATCTAAAAGAGCGAGACAATATAGTCCATGACATTGTAAGTAAGTCAGGTCAGACCCCGAGAGACCTCCTAACCCCTACAGGATTCCTCTTTATGTGGAGCGTTCTAGCTGGTCTACGGATGCCAGAGGAACGCCCTGATCAGCAACGAGCGGTTCAAGATTCAGGTGCGGTTTTAGAAGTAGATACGCATGTTGAAATTCAACAGATCGGAAATCAAGTGCGGATGCCTGCGCTCAAGTCTAGCTCGACGTTTAACCCCAAAAGAATGACCCTGCCTTTACCAACGAACACCACCCAAATCAAACAATCCAAACCAGAAGTTGTCTCGCCACTTTCGGATTTAGCAGACGCTGCTCATCAATTTAGTATAGATGTGCACAAATTTGCTCATGGTATTTCAGATCTTATTGACTGTTCGACGACCGAACAAGCCTTTCACAAGAAAGACTACGGTTTGTGGGAAAATAAAAATCATACTCAAATCCATTTTAAGACAGTATGCCAAAATGCTATCGCTGAATCACATACATTGAATGAAGCACGAAGTCATACAACCCATTCCTTACAGCAATTTTCATTCAAGAAAAGCACGAATGCAAATGATCCACAGCAATTTAATGCAAGTAATGCGGCTGAAAAGTTGAAAAATTTTTTTCAACAGACTTTTGAGGAAAAGTATCAGAAGAATGAAACGACCACAGACGTTCCAATACCAGAAAATGTGACTCTTAGTGTTCATTCTTTTTGGGATGGTCTAAATAAAGTATTCAGCTCCTTCTTTCATCAGCAAGAACAAACCCTTGATTCGAGGAATCACACAGATGGAAAATACAATATTTTAGGACATTTTACAGAGTTATTAATCGAAACTTTCTCTAGCGATCCTGGAACACAAGAGAAATCTTCTGATTCGTTAGGCAAAGACAATAGGAAATATGATCAGCAACCTATTTTAAGTCAGCAGCTCCGGACAGATGATTCGAAAAGACGAGCATCTCATGAAACAGACGTGAGCATTTCCGCAAAACTTGTGGCTTTAGCCGGAGATTTTTCAGAAATGATTGACCGTTTTGTTAAGCGGTATGATTTCTTAAAAACAAGGATTGTCGCGGAAGCAGCAACCCTTCCTACGCAATCGATGGATGAGCCACCTGTAATGGAACCACCGACAAACCCAACGCTTGTTGGTCTGAAATCGTCAGAAGCACTTTCTGAGGAAACACTTGAGAAAATCAACAAAGTCATGTTAGCTTATCTGGAAAATAAACTGTCACCCGTGCCCGTCGATGAACCATTTACTCCGTTCTGGTATGATCAAGAAGTCTTTGGTCAGCGTAATGAAACAGACAAAGCAAATGAAAAAATCAGACAGGCTGTTTGTGAACAGCATAGTGAATTATGTGACATGAAAGAGAAGCCATTCCATGATTTTTTCCTTGCTCTTCAAAGCTGGGCAAACAGAGGTGCATCAAATCATGAGCTTCTTGAGAAGCGACAACAGCTTGCTAAGATTATTCTTAGTGCTTATGGTCTTTCAGTTGGGCAGTTAACTGCTATTAGAGCAATCAATATCTTCTTTCAATGGGAAACAAATAACGTGTTTAAACCATATACTTTTACTGAAATTAAGAATATTGAGATCAATCCGATACAAAAACATAATGAAACAGTCACAGAAAATGATCTAACCAATAATTTATTCATTCCTGTTAGTGCTTCTGACTATAGTAAGGTCCTTCAAATCACCGAAGCCATCTCTCAAGATATACAACCCTTTGATCAGTCAGAATTATTACCAGTTTTTCATTTTGATGAACAGCTTTTTCAGCAGAAAAATCAGACAACTGATGTGAATCATCTGCTTAAATCTTTTTTCATCGGTACAGGAGTTGTGAGCCAGATAGATACCGACTTGGAGTTGATCAAGGTTGTTCAAAATTGGGCAGGTAGGAATTGGAAAAATGACCAAACCTTACAGTCGGAGCGGGCACAGTATTTAGCTTATCTCATCCACAAAGGGTACGGGATTGAAAATAGTAGACTAGGAGATTTCTTATCCGATATACAATTACAAGCAATTTATAAACAATGGAAAACGAACACGTTGCTAGTGGGGTATCGTTATAAAGAGAAGACGAAACAAACTATTCAATATGATTTATCACCAGCGGAGTCCGTCTCGATTCTTCAAGTTAAAAAACATTTAAAAGAAAATAATCAAATCTATGATGATTTCATCCATGGTCGACCAGATAGTATTCCAAAGCAAACACTAATCGTGCCAATTTATTATCATAAAAAGCTTTTTGATATGAGAAAGCATACCCAAGAGGCGAATGGAGTAGTCGGAAAGTTCCTATATAAAGAACAAATGTATTTCACAACGGCAACACCACGCCAACTGGTTTTGTTATTGCGAAAATGGATCTTTGAAGGCTTACAGTATGAAGAAATCAGCAAAAGGCAGAACATAGCAGCGAATATGATTTTGAGGGCTCATGGTGAGGAAGGTATCCCCTTAACGGATACTGAGGCACGAGCGATTATCTTGCAGTGGGAAAACAATAACGCACAGATGGGCTATACGTATAAGAAGGGGCAAGACGATCGTTTGGGTATCGATATTGAAGAAATCAAAAAGAATCAAGAACAGGAGCATGAAGAGGAAGTTAAGAAAAAAATTGAACGTTTTTTTTCAGAAAATGATTTTAAGCCTACGACACAAACGAATAGTCAGCCAAAAGAAGTGTTACATATTACCATAGATCGTATAAAGTTAGAAAAAGAAAAACAAAGAGTAGCTAAATTCCTAACTGAAAAAGGCGTGGATTGTGAAACTACGGATGACAATGCTTTTGCGAAAATAGTCTCAAATTGGGTATTGCTAGAAGGCGCAAATCAAGAGGTTATAGACATGGTTAAAATGAAGCAAATTGCTCAAGTCATCCTTGGTGAGGAAGTAGATGGCGTCATTTCAAATAAAGGCGCTGAAATCACGTTCACGAATTGGTTATGGGACATGATCGAAAGCAATCATTTAGTTTTGCCTACCACCACTCCCTCTGCGACTGTAGATGAAAAAGCAGGATCTACACCAGCAGTAACAATCAATAAATGGTTGGATAAGAAAATCATGACACAAATTGAGACATTTTTTCGTCAAAAAGGCACGCTGTCAGCTACCCAAGTAAGCAAAGAAGATATTTTGTCTGCTATAGGGGAATGGTTTGGACAAACAGGGATGGATGGCAGAGTCTCATCTGAGAAAGTCCAAGCGATAGCAAAAGTCATTCTGAAAGAGTTAAAACTATATGGTGGACAGCCAGGAGAAGTGATCTCAGATAGAGACGCTGAATTGACCGTAATGAAATGGACAGTTGAAAATGTCCTGGGTACCACCATTGAAGGGTATGCAGCAAAACAGATCATTGATTCATCTGACCCATCTACATTTACGATCGGCCAGCTTAGGAAGTCATTTTCAGTAGAAGAATTGATAAAAGCAGATCTAATCAACATCCCACCGAAATCAGTCACTCCACAAGTAGATCAAAAAAAAGGCTTACAAAATAACATCACTAAACTATGGATTATGTTCATGAATCGAGCACTCCCTAATTACTTTCTTAAATCAAGTGAAGTTGGTGACGATGTATTGATCGCTGATTATGATTCTTTAATGCAGATGACAGGTTCTAGAATATTAAAGGATCTAGGTTACCTTGAGAAATTCAATCAGACAGAAATCAAATCAGTAGGCGAGCTTTTCTTTGATAGTTTTAGAGATAAAGGGATTGATACTGTCGAAGAAATTTCTCATCTCCTAGTTCCAGCGACACTGGCTACCGCTCAGTTGGACCCAAATATCCTAAGAGGTCCATTAGCAAAAGGGAACTATCAACAAGTCGCGTTAAGCACCTTTGTCACTTATTTGCAACGTGGCTATTTTGAACTAATAAAAAAGCAAGAAATGGTCAATGACCTTGTCTTATCTTATCAAACAGCAGTAATCAACTGGCGCCAACAATCAGTGCTTGTGGATGAAGTACTGGAAGAGTGCAATAGACTCGGTATCAAAGTTAGTCTTGCGGGCAGACAAGTTTATCTCTCTGGCGGAAATCCCTGTCCGGGTCCATGGATCCCACCAGATATCAATGAATGGTATACGCGGTTAACGAAAGCTGTATCCGAATCATTTTATTCGTTGGATCAGTTTCTGATACGACTTGAGATGGATTCATTCCACAAAGATGATTTGTATTTTATATTTTCACCGGAAAGTCGTATATATGAGGCACAGGCAGTATTGAGTCATAAAGCAAGTCATCCAGCAAGCGGACCAGGAAAGTCAGGTTTTCCACCAGTCTTTTTGGCAAAAGAAGTGGAAGTAGAGACGCTCCTTACATTGGATGAGACAGATTTATTTGTAGTTACTCGTGGAGGAGAAGAAAGATGTTATGCGTTGAAAAGGCTGGAAAAAGATGGAGGATACAAGCTTTATCGCGTGGATAAAGATCCTATGTTATATCTCCGCTATGGGCTTTTTAATCGACCCGATCTTTGGAAAAATGAATTTCGAAAATATGACGATAAAGTTCTGATCAGAGATAAGCCGTACATTCTTAAACTGGATTCGAATCAGAACAAACTCGTATTACAAGGTAATGCACAGGAGACATTTATCAACCATATTAGCGGTAAACACCGGGATAAAGTCTATCGCCAACTATATGATTCAGGAAGAGAGACAACAACGGCTGAAAAAGTTTGGGATGTTTTCAAACATCTCATTCCTTTTTACGATTGTGTGGTCGGTAGTATCAATAAAGATATTGGTGAGGCGGTCCCCAGTTGCATGCTTGATGCAGTTTCCTTGATTCCTGTATTGGGTCAAGTCACTGCATTTAATACGAGATTTGTATTTGGTATGGCAAGAACGATCATGAAACATGGCGCAGCAGGTATAGTACGCCATAGCACACGTTTTCTCCCCAAACCATCAGAGCTTCGATCAATTGTTGTGAGTGCTATACTTTACGCTGATCCAGGAATAGGATTTTTGTATGATAGTTCAAAAGCCTTATCTAAGGGATTGATACGGTTAAAAAACCAGGTATTTATTAGAAAGGAACTCAAGGAAGTAGCGGCAAAACTAGAAAAATTTGGTGTAGAAACCCACGATTGGGCTAAAAGTTATACGCAAGCTACTTTACCAAATAATGGCCCAGAAATCCGTGTGAAACGAGTGCAAGATCATTTATATGTTCCAGTTTCAGATTTAAAAAAAGGGGATGTTTATGGGAACCGGTTTACCTTACGTGGGACAAAACTAAGACTGTTTGAGGGACAGGCAGTTTTTTTTCGCAGACACAAATATTTGATTAAGCGAGTTTCAATGAAGATTCCTAACAGAGACTTAGCTGTAGAAGAACTAAATTTAAATCCTAAAGCTTATGGGGAGGCAACTACTTTAACGGTTACTGGGGAAGGAGATTTTCGCCATACCCTCATTGAAATGAATAAGAAACTAGTGCCTGTTAGAATCAGTACAATTGAGAACCATGGTGTCCGTTATGATGTATATGATCGAGGAGCGATACATCCGGTAAACTTTAATGGGGTAGAGTGGTATTTTGAAGCAGAAACTAGTCCAAGTGTTTCGCTAGCAGTACGTGAAAAGGTAGGAAAGGAACTAGATCAGTATGAGTCATTACTGACTCCGACTACGCTATCGCCACCGGATGAGAATGGTTTGATGTGGAATTCTGCTGGGCGATCTTATATCAGAATCAAAGAACAATACCTTCCATTAGTTCTGTTGGACAAAGAAACGAATCGTTACCATTTGGTGAAAAAAAATTTCCTTTCACCAATGACCGTGTTACGTTTGGACACAAATAATGGTGTTTTTCGTTTTGAAACGTCTTTAGAGAAATCCCATGAAAAATATCCAGGGACTGTCCAACATCATGGACCTAATTCTCCACAAGCAAGCACATCTAAAAAAGCAGATGTAGGCTCAGTTTCTGGAGGAGCAGTTATGCAGAGGCGTGAGAATTCATTGTATCCGCCGTATAATACCCTTCCAGTATCCCCCAATCGATGGTGGGGTTGGTATAGCATGCTGAATGCAATCGAGTATTCGCCGTTACATGGGATTTCAAGGTTAGAAGATGAATCAGTTCCGATTAAACCGTTGGATAATTTTGTCTCAGAACCACAAAGAATTGTCTTTATTGACGAGGAGAAAGCACAAAAATCGATTGCTGATGCTATCACCAAAGTATTGTCTTTGAAACCAGGGGATCAGTTTCGCGTTTTTTCCGGTTTAGATATAAGTAAAGTGCCGGAATCACTTAGACCGTTTATAGAGAAACTTCCACAAGAATTCGAGAACGCCATGGAAAATTTCAGAATCGTCAAAGATGTGTGTTTAGAATTATTAAAAGTAGATAAAATAGCAGAAACAGCCGAAGGTCAATACTTAATAAAATTCCTTGATATACCACCTTCTTTTCAACAAGAGAAGATTTTAAAGGAATCAGTAGAGAGGCTCCTTTCGATCGCAACAAAAGGCGAACAATTTTTGCGTCAAACAGCAGACTGGGGATTTGAAAATATTTGGATCGTTTCGACTGATTTTGTTCTAGATGAGAAGACACATGCCTATTATTCCATTAGTAATGATGATCCGAAAGCCTATGCCTTTGTATTGAAAGAAGATGCCGAGTGTCGCATCATTATTGTAGCGGATGCTTTCCATAAAAGACCAGAGATTTTACCAGGAATCCAAATGGCAGCACCCCCAGAGATAACGATTACGCATGAAACCACACACATTGTTTCAGGAACATATGATGTTGTTAAATATGGGCTAACGCCTATTGGATTTTTGCCGAGTGGTCAAAATGTGAAAGATGATTTTCTTGCACGATACGCAGAATATTTTGAACATCCTAATTTTGATCAATTTGTTACAGCGGTAGCAAAACATCAAAATGCCCCTCGATTATCTAAAAAAACTGTCATCAAAGCATTTCAAAAAGACCCTTTATTATTTACTAACTTCAAATTGACGGATGCTCAATTGCTTGCAACGATTATAAGAGATTTTGCCAATCAAAATGGGTTCTATAACCAACCGCGTGTCAAAAGAGAAACAAAGGAAGAGGGACTGGGAGATGGCAAGCTATTCACTGTGTTAGCAATGATGGAAACAGGTAATTTCTTTGTTTTAGAACAAACTAAAGATTTAGAAAAAAAGCAAGAATTGTCTGAAATGACGCCGACAGGAGCTACTCAAACAAGGGATGAAGTAGCGGATTTTGCAAAGATTATAAGTCAAGGCAAAAAGATTAATAAAGCGACCAATGCGACAGCAACTTACCAGAATTCCAACGATGATTTTTCAATTGTACCACCAGATAAAAATTTAGAAAGGAAACAAGCAGTACCAAAAATGCCGGCAGAAGCATCTACTCAAAAAAGAGATGAAGCGGCAGATTTTGCAAGGATCATGAGAGGGGTTGAGCATAAAAATCAGTCCCACGATCAGCCCCGCGTCAAAAGAGAGATAAAAGAAGAAGGATTGGGAGATGGTAAACTGTTTAGTAGTGCAACGACGATGAAAACAGGTGGTTTTTTAGTGATTGAACAAGATAAACCTTTAGAAAAGAAACAAGCAATACCAAAAACGTCGACAGAAGCACCTGCTCAAACAAGAGATGGGGCGGTAGATTTTGCAAAGGTCATAAGTCATGGCAAAAAGGTTAGTAAAGAGACCAATGCGACAATCACTTACCAGCAGTCTATCGTGAAGGGAAAACAGGTTAGTCTGTAAAACGAACAGTAAAGGGCACTAGCCAAAAAAAGATAGCACAGAGATAAAGTATAATTTTACTACTGTAAGTATCAGCTAAAATATGAAGAATAACCTCTTCGATCACTAAGACAGTAAGCATAAAAATGTGCAGTCTTATTTTCGAAGAGGTTATTTCTGTTCTAAATGTTTATTGGGAGTAAGAGTGTATTTCTCTTGCTTTAGATACTAAGAAAAGTAGATGATAAAGAAGAATCGTTTAACTGTTATAGTGACATTCGTCACCCAACTATAGAAGAGGGACAATGAATGTCAATAGTTTGAAAATTCTACAACATCTCTAAATCTTTTTCGATCGTTTTGGTGATCCCTGTGATGATCGCGGGGATAAACCCAGCTTCTTCTAATGCGACGACACCAGCAACTGTCGTTCCGCCTGGAGAAGATACTTGATCAACTAATTCCCAAGGGTTTTCATCGCTTGCTAGAAACTTTTGACAGGAACCTAAAATCGCTTTGGCTGCAATTTCTGTTGCTGTTTTTTTAGGTAGTCCATGTAAAACACCTGCACGGCCCATTGCATCGATCAACATATAAATAAAAGCAGGGGAGCTTCCAGCTAATCCGATAAATGTACTGAAATCATCTTCTGCTAAAGGATAAACACTACCAATCGCTTCAAAGATTTGTGTCGCTTGTGTCAACTGTTCATTTGTTGCTGCTTGGTTTTTGCAGATTGCAGAAACACCCGCGCCAACACTTACGTTGACATTGGGCATCACACGAATGATAGCAGCTTCTGGATCAAGTGCTTGTTCTAGTGTTGCAAGCGATTTTCCTGAAGCAATTGAGATAAACAACTGTTGTTTACGATGGTCGCGTAATTCATTTAACACCTGTTCGATGATTTTTGGTTTCACTGCCAAAACAACGATTTCTGCTTTTTCAGCAATCTCTTGATTGGTTTGACAAGCATTGACCCCAACTTTACCAGCAAAGCGTTGGGCATTTTCATAATGACCGCTTGAAACAAAAATATCTTCTTTAGCCACTAGATTATTTGCTAAGATACCGTGAATAATTGCTTGTGCCATATTTCCTGTACCGATAAATCCGATTTTCATATAATCCTCTCCTTTGATTTTTAGCATAGCTTTCTTTCTCATAATCTGCAAGTCGAGAGACGAACTGATTTTGAAGAACTCAAGGAGAGTATACATAAGGCGAGGACAGTGAGTGTGAAGCTAGTGAATGGCGGATTTTTCTGGGGGAATAAAAGCGATTAAAAAGCCAGCTCCTTCAATAGTAAGTCAAAACGTGAAAAAATATGAGAAGCTATTTTCCCACGTTCTGTCTTACTACTTGGAGCTTAACGGCTTTTTCACAACCTAATGCCCAAAGTGGAAAAATCAATGTAAATAAGATAACATGAGTGTATATGTTTAGAAAGTCTACAGGTGAGGAAGGGTGCCGGTGAAAAATAAATTACAGATCATGATCCAGTGGGTGAAAGCACATCAGTTGATTTTGAAGCTGATTTTCTTTGGATCGATCCTTGTTTTTGTGGCGAATCAAGTCGCAAACATTGCCCATGGGATGAGTTGGCAAGATGTCTGGCACACGATGGAACAACAAAGTCATGTCACGTTAGCATGGATGATTTTAGCAGGTTTGATTGGTGTGATGCCGATGTTACTTTATGATTGGGTAACGATTCGAGTATTGGAAAAACAAGGCAAGCCCAAAATGAGTCGTAAAGACTTTTTGTTATCTGCATGGATCACGAATATGATCAATAACTTGGCAGGATTCGGAGGGATTGTCGGAGCAAGCTTGCGCGCCAGTTTTTATGGCAAGCACACGAATCGGAAAATGGTGTTGGCAACAGTCTCTAAGGTTGCTTTGTTTCTATTGACGGGTCTTTCTATTTGGTCATTAGTGACATTCATCAATGTCTTCTTTCTTCAAACAGATAGTGTATTTCGCAGTTATTGGATTTGGTTATTCGGTGGTAGCTTTTTGGCACCGCTTATCTTTTTGTTTGCATACTTGAAACGTAAAACGCTATTTGTAGAATTTTATCCTAAAGGCTTACTGGGCTTGTTGCTGGCTTCCTTTGGACAATGGACCGGTGCCTTAGTAGTTTTCTTGTTGATTGGGCGCTTGATGGCTGTAGATATTTCTGTATGGTCCTTGTACCCTATGTTTATCATTGCCACATTGATTGGGATGTTGACGATGGTGCCAGGTGGTGTAGGCACATTTGATGTGCTGATGATCTTAGGAATGAGTCAACTTGGCGTGCGGCAAGATGTTGCACTTGTTTGGTTACTTTATTATCGTTTGTTCTATTATGTTCTACCATTTCTTTCAGGGATCGTTTTATTTTTGACACACACAGGTGTCAAAATCAATCGATTTTTAGATAATATTCCCCGACTATTTTTTCAAAAAATTGCTCATTTGGTGTTAGTGTGTGCCGTTTATTTTGCGGGAATCATGATGGTCTTACTTTCAACGATCACGAATCTTTCGACTGTCAGTCGCTTGTTTCAAATACTCTTACCCTTTTCGTTTGATTTTTTAGATCAGTCATTGAATCTGCTGGTTGGGTTCTTATTGTTAGGACTAGCTAGAGCTTTAGCGATGAAAGTCAAAAAAGCATTTATTCCTACGATTGCTTTACTCGCTTTTGGCATCATCAATACTGTGATGCGCACCTTATCATGGGAATTGATTGTTGTATACCTTTTGATTTTATTAGCGGTGTGGTTATCCCGAAAAGAGTTTTATCGTGAAAAGTTCGTCTATTCTTGGGGAGCAATCATATTTGATGCGTGTTTGTTTGGCTTTTTATTTATTGTTTATGCAATCGCAGGCTATCACCGTGGAAGTTTTTGGGTAGGTGATTTAACTGCGAATCGCTTTATTCTCTTTCCATCTGAGGATGTTTGGTTTTCAGGACTGATTGGTTTAGGGATCTCATTACTTGCGTTAGTTGCATTGTACCAATATTTAGCTTCAGAGACAGGGTTTGGTGAACCTCTGGATCAAATGCGTTTAAATCGCCTTTTGGCTGCCTATGGTGGAACGGCAGCTAGTCATTATCTGCACTTACCTGGATATACTTATTTTTATTATCAGGAAAATGATCAAGATAAAGTAGTGTTTGGTTACCAAATCAAAGGGAATAAATGTTTTGTTCTTGGTGATCCGATTGGTGATCCAACGAAGATACGTACAGCTACGCATGAGTTTTTGAAAAAAGCCGATTGTTTTGGCTATGAGTTAGCTTTTTATAAAGTATCCGAAAGTTATGTCGTCATGCTTCACGAAGCGGGCTTTCACTTTGCAAAAGTTGGCGAAGCAGCGATCACTGATCTTTCTTCAGATGGGCTACACTGGCGCACAAAGCAGATCGAATTGCAACGTTTGACGAATGAGGGCTACCATTTTACCTGGTATGACCAATTACCTGAAGAGTTGCTCGAACCGATCCAAGAAGTTTCTCAAAAATGGTTGGATGGTTCTCGTGAGAAGCATTTCTCTGTTGGTTATTTTGAGAAAGAGTATCTCTTGATGAGTGGTATTGGTATTGTTCGGAAAGAGCAGAAAATCGTTGGGTTTATTACATCTCAACCAATCAATGACCGCCAAGCGGGGTATGATTTATTGCGGTATCTACCGAACCAGCCGAATAGTCTAGGTGATTACTTACTTGCAAATCTACTGGATGTCTATCGCAAAAATGGGTATGCAGAAGCAAATCTGGGACTGGCTCCACTTGCAAATGTCGGAGAAACTGATTTCTCGTTCTTACAAGAAAAAGTGATGAGGATCATCTTTAATTACGGGAATTTCTTTTACTCATTCCAATTAGCTTACGAAGAAAAACAACGGTATGTTACTCATTGGGAGGGCCGTTATTTTGCGTATATGAAAGGAAGTAGTTTTACTTTAGCCACATGGCAGCTTTTCTTATTGATTGGCAAAGGGAAAGAAAAAGGAACAAGTCTAGCAGAAGAAGTTCTGACAGAATTGTAAAAATGATTGTAAAGCTGTGAGGAAAGTGTTTACGCATGTTGGTGGAAGCTATACTTTTATTTTCCCCTATGATAGAATACTTTCGACTTAGACTTTTCGAATGGGTGAGAGGATGGAATTGATTGAAAAAGCACCAGCGAAGATAAACTTAGGGTTGGATGTGTTATATAAAAGACCAGATGGGTATCATGAGTTGGAAATGGTGATGTCAAGTGTAGATTTAGCTGATCACTTGTTCTTTGAAGAGCTATCGGAAGATCGGATCATTGTTGAAACGAATAAAGCATTTTTGCCGGTAGATCAGCGTAACAATGTGTATCAAGCAGCTTTGTTGTTGAAAAAGAAATATCAAATCAAAAAAGGCGTAAAAATCGTTGTGAAAAAAAATATTCCTGTCGCTGCTGGCCTAGGTGGTGGAAGTACAGATTGTGCTGCCGCGTTGCGTGGAATCAATCGGTTATGGGAGTTAGGCTGTAGCTTAGAAGAACTAGCAGAGATCGGCTTGGAAGTGGGGACAGATGTTCCTTACTGTGTTTATGGCCAAACAGCTTACGTAGGCGGAAAGGGAGAAATCGTCCAATTGTTGCCAGCGATGCCCTCTTGCTGGATCATTTTGGTAAAACCTAAAATGAGTGTTTCGACACGAACTGTTTTTCGAGAAATCGATACGCAAAAAATCCAACATCAAGATATTCCTGGGTTGGCTGATGCGCTTCGACAACAAGATTATCAAAAAATGTTGACGAAAATGGGGAATAGTCTTGAAGATGTGACAGGAAAACGCCATCCGGTCATTTATCAAATCAAAGAGCGAATGATCAAATATGGTGCAGACGCGGCCCTGATGAGTGGTAGTGGACCAACTGTTTTTGCCCTTTGTCAACACTATTCCAGAGCCCAACGCGTCTACAATGGATTAAAAGGTTTTTGTGAGGAAGTTTATCTTGTCCGAACGCTATAAATGCATGAAAGAGACATGATGTCATGACGGAAGCAGTCAGCTTCGAAAAATAAGCGGTAAAAGAGGTCGGAATAGAATTGTTTAGCCTCGAGAAATAAGGCGCCATCCACGAAAATTGTTTTTCAAATTTTTGTGGATGGCGCCTTATTTTCGAAGAGGTTACTTCTGTTTCTGCCGTTTATTCAGTTTTAGGAGATGTGAGTGGACTAATATTCCAGACATCTTTCCCGCTGATTTCGTTTTAGAAGATGAAGGATCGTTACCTTCTTTTTTGTTATCAATCTCAACCAATCGTTCATTGTTCTCGGGACATAAAATAATAGTGTGGAACAGCCACTTTTTGACCAAAGTTGAAAGAAAACGATTACGTTCGTTGTTGATATGACGGGCAATTCATTTGTTTTCCGATTTACATGGTAAGTTTGCATTTAAATCAGAAAATCAGGTTAAACTATTGACTGTTTTTTTTTAATTTGGTACATTAATCCTCGTTGATAAATCGTAATATTACGATTTGTTTTGAAAGGAGCATATATGAAGAAATATTTATTAGCCGCATCTTTAGCAATAGGAGCTTTCCTATTTACAGCGTGTGGACAGACAACCCAAGAATCGGCACAAGATGAGTTGAACGTTGTCGCAACGTTTTACCCGATGTATGAATTTACGAAAGAAGTCGTTGGTGATACTGGGAAGGTCGAATTATTGATCCCCGCAGGAACGGAACCCCATGATTTTGAGCCAAGTGCCAAACAAAGTGCAACCATTGCGGATGCAGATGTTTTTGTTTATAACAGTTCAGATATGGAATTTTTTGTTGACTCATTGAAAGATACGGTCGATACCGATCGAACGTTGATGATCGAAGCCGCTAAGGGAATTGAACGTCTCGAGTCACAAGAAGAGCATGAAGAAGAGCACGAAGAATCAGAAGGCCATCAGCATGACCATGCCTATGACCCTCATGTTTGGTTAGATCCAACATTAGCAATCCAAGAAGTACAGACGATTGCTACAGAGCTCGGCAAGAAATATCCAGATAAGAAAGATACATTTGACCAAAATGCCGCAGCTTATATCAAAAAATTAGAAGCATTGGATCAGAACTATACAGAAGCATTAAAAGGTGCAACCAATCGAACATTTGTGACGCAACATGCTGCCTTTGCTTATTTAGCAAATCGCTACGACCTAAAACAAGTAGCCATCTCAGGAGTTTCACCGGATCAAGAGCCTACGCCTAGTCGATTGGCTGAATTGAAAGATTTTGTCGATCAAAATAAAATCGAAGTCATCTATTTTGAAGAAAATGCGTCATCTAAAGTAGCTGAAACATTATCAAAAGAAACAGGCGTAAAACTGGAAGTACTCAACCCCCTTGAGAGTTTGACGAATGAACAAATCGAAGCGGGTGAAACTTACATTTCTACCATGGAGAAAAACCTAGAGGCATTAAAAGAGAGCATAAAGTAAAACGAAGGGAGTCCTCTATGTGCGTTATATCGAAATAGCTGATCTCACTTTCTATTATGATGAAGAACCTGTGTTAGAAGGTGTTTCTTATCATGTAGATGCCGGTGAATTTGTGATTTTGACTGGTGAAAACGGGGCGGCAAAATCTACATTGATCAAAGCTTCTTTGGGGTTATTGAAACCCTCTAAAGGGACCATCAAAATTGCAGGAAAAAATCAGGACGGAGACAAATTAAGTATCGGGTACATTCCACAACAAGTTTCTTCCTTTAATGCGGGTTTTCCTAGTACAGTCTTAGAATTAGTACGTTCTGGCAGATATCCGAGAGGTCGTTGGTTCAAACGGTTAAGCGAAAAAGACCATGAGCATGTCAAGCGTGCGTTAGAATCTGTTGGTATGTGGGATATGCGTCATCGTCGGATTGGTGAGCTGTCTGGTGGTCAAAAGCAACGAATCAGTTTAGCACGTATTTTTGCGACTGATCCAGATTTATTTGTACTTGATGAACCAACTACTGGAATGGATGAAGAATCACGAAATGAATTTTATCGTTTATTGCGCCATAGCGCACACGACCATGGGAAAGCTGTATTGATGATCACTCATGATCACGAAGACATCAAACAATATGCGGATCGACAAATCCGTTTAGTGAGAAAGGAGGATTCTCAATGGCGTTGCTTTCATATGAATTCATGAGGCGGGCATTTCTTGCTGCGATCTTTATTGCAGGAATCGCACCGATGTTAGGAGTATTCTTAGTGATACGTCGGCAATCGTTGATGGCAGATACACTGTCTCATGTTTCTTTAGCAGGGGTAGCCTTAGGATTTTTCCTCAATCTCAATCCAACGATGACCACAATGGTGGTAGTCGTTATCGCTGCAATCATTTTAGAATACCTACGTTCGATGTATCGTACGTATTCAGAGATTTCCATTGCGATCTTAATGGCAGGAGGACTTGCGCTTGCATTAGTTTTGATGAATTTGAGTGGGGGTAATTCTGCCACGAGCATCCAATCTTATTTATTTGGATCAATTGTGACGATCACTTGGCCACAAGTTCTATTCCTAGGTATTTTGTTTGCAGTGATCGGTCTTTTGTTTTTCTTATTCAAACGTCCGATGTACGTGTTGACCTTTGATGAAGACACCGCTCATGTCGATGGACTGCCGGTTCGTTGGATGTCAATGATGTTCAATATTATTACTGGGGTAGCAATCGCTGTCATGATTCCGATAGCAGGCGCGTTGCTGATTTCTGCTATTATGGTTTTACCAGCAGCAATCGGGATGCGTTTAGGGAAAAGCTTCAATATTGTTATATTGATCAGTATCATCGTTGGTTTTATTGGTATGCTTTCTGGGTTAACTAGTTCGTTCTACTTGGATACACCGCCAGGGGCAACTATCACATTAGTATTTATCTTTTTATTCTTATTAGTCAACTTGAGTAAACGTATTTTATTAGGAATTAGAAGAAAAAAATAGACCACTATTTTTTAAACAGGTAGTTATTTGAGACAAACAAATGTCTTAAATAGTTACCTGTTTTTTTATAAATACCGAACTATTTTCTTAATTTTGGATAAAATGCTCGAATTTTCCCGAAAAAACTTATATAATGAAACACGATAAAATTTGTTGGAAAAAGGAGCTGGAATTTTTGAAAGTACGTCGCAGTGAGCGTCTTGTCGATATGACACAGTATTTATTAGATCATCCGCATGAATTGATTTCATTAACAAGCTTTGCCGAACGTTATGAATCTGCTAAATCTTCGATCAGTGAAGATTTGGGGATCATCAAAAAAACATTTAAAGAAAGAGGTTACGGAACGCTTGAAACAATCCCTGGTGCAGCCGGAGGTGTTCTATTCATTCCGGAGATTTCCTACGAAGAAGCAAAGAAATATGTTGAATCGCTAGCTGAGCGCTTGTCTGAACAAGACCGTTTACTCCCTGGAGGCTATGTTTACTTATCTGATCTATTAGGAGAACCTGAGCTATTACGTCAAGTAGGGAAAATCATTGCCTCAAAATATTTAGGAGAAAAAATCGATGCTGTAATGACTGTAGCCACAAAAGGGGTGCCAATCGCTCAAGCCGTTTCCTATTACTTGAACGCACCGTTTGTCATCGTTCGTCGTGACTCTAAGATTACAGAAGGTTCTACAGTGAGTGTGAACTATGTTTCAGGTTCATCTGAACGGATCGAAAAAATGGAACTATCAAAAAGAAGTTTGAAACGTGGTTCTCGCGTGCTTGTCGTCGATGACTTTATGAAAGGCGGCGGAACAGTGAACGGAATGAAGAGCTTGATTGAAGAATTTGAATCTGAGCTTGTCGGTATCACTGTGTTTGCGGAGTCAAAATTCAACGGACATCGCGCAATCAATGACTACACGTCGCTACTTTACGTCAAAGATGTGGATACAAAAACGAAAAATATCACTGTAGTACCAGGCAACTATTTCGAAGAATAAAACAACGAACATAGCGGTGCTATGGAAAAAGAAGAGGCGATGGATGATGTCTCTTCTTTTTTTGCGTCCTGGTTGCTAAAATGAACGTTTAGTTGAAAAAAAAGAGCGACTGGGCTAAACTAAAAATAATAAATCGTAATTTAGGAGTGACACATTTGGATGCACGTTATGCAATCATATTAGCCGCGGGTAAAGGTACTCGCATGAAATCAAAACTATACAAGGTCCTACACCCTGTTTCTGGGAAACCGATGGTCGAACACATCATCAACCGTGTAAGTGAGACAAATCCTGATCAAATCGTGACGATCGTTGGTCACGGTGCAGAGAAAGTCAAAGCTCAGCTAGGCGAACGTAGCGAGTATGCGTTACAAGCGGAACAACTTGGGACGGGTCATGCGGTACTACAAGCAGCCTCATTTTTAGCAGGTAAGGAAGGCACGACGTTAGTCATCAGTGGTGACACCCCTTTATTGACAACTGAGACGTTGAACAACTTGTTTGAATACCATCAAGGGAAAAATGCAAGTGCTACGATTTTGACTGCACAAGCAGAAGATCCGACAGGTTATGGCAGAATCATTCGTGACCATGTAGGAATCGTTGAAAAAATCGTTGAGCAAAAAGACGCTTCGCCAGAAGAAGCGTTAGTTCAAGAAATCAATACAGGAACTTACTGTTTCGATAACAAAGCGTTATTTGAAGCATTGAATAAAGTAGGAACAGACAATGCACAAGGCGAGTATTATTTAACAGACATCGTTGAGATCCTGAAAGATGCTGGAAATCCAGTTGCTGCGTATCAGACGGAAGATTTCGATGAGTGTATGGGTGTCAATGATCGTATGGCACTAGCAAAAGCAAACGAGTTGATGCGCCAAAGAATCAACAAAAAACATATGGTCAATGGCGTTAGCTTTGTTGATCCTGCAACTACGTATATTGATGCAGATGTTGTGATTGGTTCAGATACAGTGATCGAAGCGGGCGTTCAGATCCAAGGAGAAACAGAAATTGGTGAAGATTGTTTTATTGGTGCACATTCACGTATTGTTGACAGCAAGATCGGTGACCAAGTAGTCATCGAAAACTCAGTGATCGAACACAGTGTGGTCAAAAGTAAAGCAGATGTAGGACCGTATGCCCATTTACGTCCAAAAGCAGAAATTGAAGAAGGCGTCCATATCGGCAACTTTGTAGAAGTGAAAAATGCAAAAATAGGCAAAAACACAAAAGTTGGTCACTTGACGTATGTTGGGGATGCAACACTAGGTGAAGAAATCAATGTGGGGTGTGGTGTCGTCTTTGTCAATTATGACGGAAAAGCAAAACATCATACAACAGTCGGTGACCATAGTTTTATTGGGTCAAATGCGAATCTTGTGGCGCCAGTAGACGTGGCAGAGAATACATGTATCGCTGCTGGTTCGACAATCACTAACGATGTTCCTGAACATGCGATGGCAATCGCACGCGCTAGACAAGTCAATAAAGAAGGATACGCGAAGAAACTCCCATATTCAAATTGATACTTTTTGCAAAATCACTTGATTTATTCGGCAAATATGACTAGTATTTATTAGGTAGTAGAGTTGTGAAAAAGAAAGCGGAGGTCCTCATGTCCAAACATTACTTTGATCCAAGATTAAAAATATTTGCATTAAACTCAAATCGTCCATTGGCAGAAAAAATTGCTGCAGCTGTTGGGGTTGAATTAGGAAAATCATCGGTCACTCAATTTAGTGATGGTGAGATCCAAGTCAATATCGAAGAAAGTATCCGTGGTTCACACGTATACGTTATTCAATCAACAAGTAGTCCGGTAAATGATAACCTGATGGAACTGTTGATCATGATCGATGCATTGAAGCGTGCAAGTGCCAAAACGATCAACGTGGTAATGCCGTATTACGGCTACGCACGTCAAGACCGCAAAGCGCGCGCGCGTGAACCAATCACTGCAAAATTAGTGGCAAATATGATCCAAAAAGCTGGAGCAACAAGAATGTTGACACTTGACTTGCACGCAGTCCAAATCCAAGGTTTCTTTGATATTCCGGTCGACCATTTGATGGGCGCACCACTGATTGCGAATTACTTCTTAGAAAAAGGGATTCAAGGCGATGATGTTGTCGTTGTTTCACCTGACCATGGTGGTGTTACTCGTGCACGTAAATTGGCTGAATTTTTAAAAGCACCAATTGCAATCATCGATAAACGCCGTCCAAAAGCAAACGTGGCAGAAGTGATGAATATCATTGGTCAAGTAGAAGGCAAAACGTGTGTCTTGATCGATGACATGATCGATACAGCTGGAACGATCACATTGGCTGCTAATGCGTTGAAAGAAGCTGGGGCAGTGAGCGTTTATGCTTCATGTACACATCCTGTGTTGTCAGGACCTGCTTTACAAAGAATCGAAGACTCTGCAATCGAGCGCTTAGTTGTAACGGATTCAATCTATTTGCCAGAAGATCGCAAAATTGATAAGATTGACGAAGTAAGCGTTGGTGGCTTGATGGGTGACGCAATCAAACGTATCCATGAAAACAAACCAGTTAGTCCTTTGTTTGAAACAAAAAGATAAAGGAAAATAAAAACAAAATAATTACAATCACAAAGGGGAGTCCATTTTGGGCTGAGACTGAATATATTCTAAACCCTTCGTACCTGTTTCGGTTATGCGAGCGTAGGAATTGTGAATGAATAGCTAGTGTGAAAGCACGAAGCTGTTTGTAAAAAAACAAACTTGCTTCCTCCTTTGTGATGTCCAATTATAAAGGAGGAAGCTTTTTTATGAATAAGAATCATCGTGTCTGGATCGAGGGAACGATCGTCGCAGCATTATCTTTAGTGTTGTCGATGATTCCTCTACAAATAGGTAGTAGTTTTGAAATCTCACTCGGGCAAATCCCTTTAACTTTATTTGCCTTGAGAAGGGGTTGGAAAGCTGGTATGGGATCGGCTTTTCTATGGGGAATCCTTCATTTTCCCATGGGGACTGTCTATTACTTGAGTGTCATCCAAGTGTTGATCGAGTATCCGATCGCGTTTACGTTTGCTGGCGTTGCAGGAATTTTTTCGCAAAGAATGCAACAGAGTTATCTGCAAGGCAATCGTAAGAAAATGGCCTCAACGATCATTTTAGCGACATTCGTTGGTGTGACTGCCAGATATTTCTGGCATTTTGTCGCTGGGGTTGCTTTTTGGGGAAGTTTCGCACTATGGGGGATGAATCCATGGTTGTTCTCTTTAGTCATGAATGGCGCTAGTGGGTTAGCTACCGGTATTGTAACAACGGTTGTCCTATTAGGTATTGAACAGACCGTTCCTTCTTTATTTGTAGGCGAAGGGTTGCAGGTACGTAAAAGTAAAAATTAAAAAAAAGCGTAAAGGCAGCTGACCTTTACGCTTTTTTAGTGGAGTTGACTGTCATTATACAAATGTGTTGTAGACAAAATCAGAAACGTTGCCGTCTAGTTGCCAACGTTGTTGAGTGGCATGATAGACGAGAACAGCTACCGGTTTTTCTTCCAAGTAACGTGTTCCTTTTAATTTCCAAACGTAATCTTCAATGACATAAATCGGGATCTCATACTTGTCATCGACCAAACCTGCTTGATCAAACGAAAAAATGATTCCTTCTTGCATCAAATTACGCATCTTTTTCAGTATCTCTACACTGATTTTTTCAACAGGGATCTCTTTTCGAAAGAATGATTTTTTTTCGTTGATTTTTCCCGCCAAGATCGTGCTTAACTTGTTGGCAAAAATCCGATAAAATTCATCTAAATAACGATAATAGGTTCTACCTAGATGATCGCTCAAATCAAAATAAACAAAGTTATTTTGTAATTTATAGAAAAAAGGTGAATGGAGATGTGTTTTCATATGACCAAAATAAAGCAACTCTGAGATTTCTAAAGGGCTTAATTCTTTTAACATCGTCAAATCCGTAAAATCGATCCATTTAAGATCCGTACTATTGTTACGGCTGCGAACGGTTTGGAAAAATCTTTGGATATTCTCAGTTCCACGAATGACCTTCAAGCCTGTGTGTGATTCATATTCTCCAGCAGATGCGGAAGGGTCCAACAAAAGTAGATTTTGAGGAAAATGCACGATGCTATTTGAAAAATCATTGATCGTCAGCCCTTTGGTCAAAACGGCGTTACTAGTTGTATCGATATGTACATATACTGAATCACTCATCATGCTCCTCCTCCCCTGTATCTCATCCCTTTCATTTTACAACATTTACTGAAAAAAAGCTTGTTTCTTTTATTTTAAAATTCGATTACAAAGCAACTTTTTTTTATGAATAAACGATGAACATAGAGTAAAAATTTATATATATATAACACTGCTATCAGATGACTATTCACCCCCACCCTTTTTTTCTGATTACTGATATAATAAAAGAAAAAGAGAATCCGAGGTGTCTATGAAAGTTCAAAAAGTCTATTGGTCGGAACGTTATCAGCAGAATCGAGTGCAGCAAGCAAAACAACTTTTTAGTTTTTTTACTACACATCAAGAAAGCCGGCAACATTTTTGGCAACAGGCAAAAAAACAACAGGCATGGAAGATCGTATCGAAAAGACTGAACATTTACTTTACTGCAGAAATAACGAATGAAAAATTGATCTATACCAACGTGTTGATTGAAGAAGAATATTGGCAGTGGTCCGATATTTTCCTATTGCTAGAAAGTACGGTTCGTTATTTTTTCAAAAAATACGGACTCGTCCGCTTTGATCATTCAATCTCACCGAACATGATCGACCTTTTCCACCGAAGTGGTTATTTGGGAACGCAATCGTTTGAGAAGGAAATATCCTATCATATCGCTCTTGTCTTAGGTGGAGGAGGGGCGCATGGTGCTTATCAAATAGGTGTTTGGAAAGCACTGAAAGAAGAAAATCTAGAGATTTCACTCGTTACTGGTACTTCTGTAGGTGCGCTAAATGGGGCTTTGGTCGTTCAGGATCAACTAACACAAGCCATTGACTTGTGGCAGGAACTGTCAACCAATCAAGTATTGGCTTTACCAGAGGTTGCCTTATCAGAAGATTTGAGGCAACGTTATATCCAAGAAGCCAGCTTGATGACACGTCGTGCAGTAGTCGAAGGAGGAACCTCGATTGCACCGTTGGAAGCATTACTAGAGCAGTACCTAGATGCGGAAAAAATCAAATGTACAGAAAAACCGCAACTCTATACAATCGCAACTAAAATCCCAGAATTTCAAGAAACAGTTACAAGGATCCAAGCATTAGCACCAAAAGAAATCACCGATTGGGTCCTCGCCTCTGCTTCTTTTTATCCTGCCATGGCTTATCGTCAGATCGACGGATCAAAATATGTTGATGGGGGCTATCGAAATAACGTGCCAGTAGATGTTGCTATCCAACAAGGTGCAACCGAAGTCTTGATTGTCGATGTCCAAGGACCTGGGGTGACAAAAAAATACAAGGAACCTGATGCTTTGGTGACCTGGAAATGTTGTTCAAACTGGTCTTTAGGTGGTTTCTTAGTTTTTGAGCGACAAAGAAACCAATTGAATATCCAATTAGGTTATTTAGAGGCTAAAAAATGTTTAGGGATCTATCAAGGAAACTGGTATACGTTTGAAACAGCAAAGCCAGCTGAACGTTATTGGCGACGTTTCTTACGTTTCTTAGTCGAAACACTTGATTTAGACGTATCCTTTTTTTACAAAGAAAAATTCTGGCGGGACTTGCGTAATGTATATAAAGACAGGGTCACAAGTGAAACATGCGGATTGGCGATGCTTGAGCTACTAGCGAAACAAAAATTGATCTTACCGAATAAAGTGTATACCGTCGAAGAGATCTTGCCGCTCATTTGCCAAGAAAGTAAAATCGATGAAGCATTTTTAAAAAAGGTTGGTCAATTAAATGCCAGTGAATGGTTGAAGTTTCGAAAACTGGAACGAAATGCTAAAATACACGTAATGAAGGAACACGCGATCTACCAATACGTGAAAGAAAAAAAGAATGATCGCTTACAACGACAACTCAATGCAGATACAGTAGAAACTTTGATGTATCTCTATCTTTATCATCTAAAGGAGGAACAAAAATGGCACAAGAATTCTCATATGAGATCGTAGAAGAAATTGCAGTTTTATCTGAAAACAATAAGGGATGGCGCAAAGAATTGAACTTAGTGAGTTGGAATGGCAGACCACCAAAATTTGACTTGCGGGATTGGGCACCGGACCATGAAAAAATGGGTAAGGGACTAACATTAACGAACGAAGAGTTTGAAGAGTTACAAAAAGCAATTAAAAATATGTAAAAGAAAGGACTCTGTCGCATGAAGAGCATGACTGGCTTTGGCAATGCCATCCGCGAAAAAAAGAACTATCAACTTGAAATCGAGATCAAAAGCGTCAATCAACGGTTTTTAGATATCCAGATACGTAGCCCTAAAGTATTAGGCTTTGTTGAGAATGAATTGAGACAATTGATCAAAACGAAGTTAAGTCGAGGACGTGTCGATGTCTTTATTAATTTAACATACTTGGGTGAACAAGATAAAAAAGTGACGATCAATTGGCAACTGATCGATACGCTCTATACACAGATGACTACCGGTATTAAAGAAAGGTATGGCGAAGCGAATGCATTGTCGATCGGTAAACTGATCGAACGTTTTGCACTAAACGAAGAGTTTGTGACAATTGCTGAAGCAACGGAAGAGGATCAAGACTTACTTGCACAATTAGCGAAAGAAACGATGCAAACAGCACTTCGTTCAATCGAAGAAAGTCGGAGTATAGAAGGCCAAGCCTTGGCGAACGTATTACTTCAACAAACCGCAGAATTAAAACAAAATATTGCTGGATTAGCTAACTTTGTCGAGATTTATGAGCAAGAATTTCAGACGAGATACCAAGAAAAATTAGAAGCTTTTCTTGGTGCAGAAGTTGAGCGAGATCGTTTATTGACCGAAATAGCGATTCTTTTAGAGCGTGGCGATATCCATGAAGAAATCGACCGTTTAATCATCCATACGCAGAAATTGGAAGAGCTACTTGAAGCAGATTACCCCATCGGTAGAGAACTAGATTTCCTTTTACAAGAGATGAATCGCGAAATCAATACGATCGGCTCAAAATCAAGCGCGATCGAAATCAAAAACCATGTCGTTCAGTCCAAAACGATTTTAGAAAAAATCCGTGAGCAAATCCAAAATATTGAATAAGTGTCCAGCCTGTCTAATTGATGACCTGTCCGTTAGGCAGGCTTATTTCCGAAGAGGTTACTCCTGTTCCCGCCGTTTATTCGTTTTTTAGGTATCCAACAAAAGTTATTTTTACTTTTGTCTCGGACTCTTTAGTGGGAAGTAGACTAGCTTTTTCTAGGTTTTCTAGCTATAATAAAAAAATAGCCTTGAAAGTTGCAAGAAAAAAGTGCAAAATAAGCAATAGTATAAAAAAGACTAGTTGAAAGGACGTCGTCATGTCAGAGCGTGGATTATTAATCGTGTTGTCTGGTCCATCCGGTGTGGGAAAAGGCACAGTGCGAAAAGCAATTTTTGAGAGTGAGGATAATGATTTCCAATATTCGATTTCGATGACGACACGCAAGATGCGTGAAGGAGAAGTTGAAGGAGTCGACTACTATTTCCGAAGCCGCGAAGAATTTGAACAAATGATCGCTAAAGGCGAAATGTTGGAATATGCAGAATATGTCGGGAATTATTATGGTACACCACTATCGTATGTCAACAAAACCTTAGACGAAGGAAAAGACGTTTTTCTTGAAATTGAAGTCCAAGGTGCACAACAAGTAAAAGAAAAAGTACCTGACGGCGTATTTATTTTCCTGACGCCCCCAGATTTAGCAGAATTGAAATCACGAATCGTTGGGCGTGGGACAGATGCAGATGAAGTAATCGAAGAACGAATGAAAGTCGCTAAGGAAGAAATCGAGATGATGGCACTGTATGACTATGCTGTTGTCAATGATGAAGTTCCATTAGCGGTCAACCGAATCAAAGATATTATTGCAAGTGAACATTTCCGTGTCGATCGTGTCATCGGAAAATATATCAAAATGTTAAAGGAGATGTAGTCTTATGATGTTAAAACCTTCAATCGACTCATTATTAGATCGCGTGAATTCAAAATATTCTCTAGTGATCTTAGCAAGTAAACGCGCACATGAATTAGACGCAAAAGCACAACCAACAATGGATTCATTTGATTCTGTCAAAAGTGTTGGACAAGCTTTAGAAGAAATCGAAGCAGGAAATGTGATCAGTGATCCACATCCTGAATTAAAACGTGAACGTCTACGTATGGAAGACGAAGAACGTCGTGCGCAAAAAGACCGTGCACAACAAGAATTAGAGTCTCGTATCCGTGACGAGCAAAAACTATAAAATCAACTCACTATTCAGCTTATGGATAGCAAAAGATTTGAGCTTGGGAAATGTTCCTAGGCTCTTTTTTTTCCTGCGTTAATTTTTTGTTAGGATTTGGCAGAAAGTAAGACAAAACAAGGAATCTCTAGTAAAATAGGCAAGAGCCATTTTGTGTTTAAAACCAAGATGAAGAAAGGAGAAGGAGTCCATGACTGTTATTGCGGATGTGATTGTCGATGTACCAACTATGCAAACCGACCAAGCATTCACCTACTTGGTTCCTTCTGAAATGGAAGCGGCTATCCAAGTCGGTATGCGTGTAGCGATACCATTTGGAAACGGCAATCGCCAAGTCCAAGGCTTTGTGATGGCGTTGACAGCCAACGAGCAACCTCTAAAAAAAGAATTAAAGCCAATCCTTCAATTACTTGACCTGGCACCTGTTGTCAATCAAGAGTTGATGAGGTTAGCAGACTATATGAAAACCATTACGTATGCTTTTAAAATCACCTGTTTACAAACGATGCTACCAAGTGTCATGAAAGCAGAATACGATAAGCTCATTTACCCAGTGACCGATGAACCAGAAGTCGTTGCATTTTTCGCAGGTAGACAAGAGATTTCTTGGAAGGAAGCGGAAGAAACTGGGATCTTACCGCAATTGATCCGTTGGCGTAAAAACAAGCTAGTTGATATCCGTTACGAAGTCCATACAAAAAACAAAGTGAAAACGATCCGTGTCGTGCACTCTCTTTTGTCAAAAGGACAACTCGATGAAGCTTGGGGCACCTTGAGGCAAAATGCGAAAAAACAAAAAGAATTACTTCTTTATTTGTCAGAAATGGAAAAACCAATGCCTATTGCTTATTTCAAAGAAAAAGGAGTCAGTTCTGCCGTATTGAATCAAGGTAGAGATAAAGGTTGGTTGCGTATCGAAGAAGTCGAAAGTTATCGTGACCCTTATAAAGACCGGGTATTTGAACGAACGACTGCCTTACAATTGAATGAAGAACAACAATCGGCGGTTCAGCAGATCATTGAAGCCTGTCATCAGGAAAAGAATGAAACCTTTTTACTTGAAGGAATTACTGGTAGTGGGAAAACGGAAGTCTATCTTCAAGCCATTGCTGATGTCTTGGCAGAGAAGAAGACAGCAATCATGTTGGTTCCTGAAATCGCATTGACCCCTCAGATGGTCGAACGTTTTAAAGGGCGCTTTGGAGAATCCGTCGCAGTTTTACATAGTGGCTTATCTCAAGGTGAGAAATATGATGAATGGCGTAAAATCGAGCGCAATGAAGCGCAGGTCGTCGTCGGTGCACGTTCAGCGATCTTTGCCCCACTAGAGAACATTGGGTTGATCATCATTGATGAAGAGCATGAATCGAGCTATAAACAAGATGAAACCCCGCGTTACCATGCCAGAGATTTAGCTATATGGCGTGGGAATTACCATCATTGTCCGATCGTTTTGGGGAGCGCGACACCTTCCCTCGAATCAAGAGCCCGTGCACAAAAAGGGGTCTATCGCATGTTGCATTTGAGTCAGCGTGCGAAAATGAGTGCGCAATTACCTGAGATCGAAGTCGTCGATATGCGTGAAGAATTCGAAAAGAATCAGACATCGACGTTCTCTCAATTATTACAAGAAAAAATCCAAGATCGATTAGAAAAAAAAGAACAGACAGTTCTTCTATTGAATCGACGAGGGTATTCTTCCTTTGTGATGTGCCGAGATTGTGGCTTTGTCTTGCCTTGCCCAAATTGCGATATCTCATTGACTCTCCATATGGATTCTCGCTCGATGCGTTGCCATTATTGTGGACATGAAGAAGCGATCCCGCATCGTTGTCCAAATTGTGGGGAAAACAAGATCCGGTATTATGGAACGGGAACACAAAAAGTGGAAGAAGAGTTAAAAGCACTGTATCCTCAAGCAAGAATCTTGCGGATGGATGTGGATACCACCAGAAAAAAAGGCGCGCATGAACGAATCTTACAAAAATTTGGGGACAAACAAGCGGATATTCTACTAGGAACGCAGATGATCGCAAAAGGGTTAGATTTTCCTGATGTGACCTTAGTCGGCGTTCTAAATGCAGACACTTCGTTGAATCTGCCAGATTTTCGTTCTAGTGAACATACCTTCCAATTATTGACACAAGTCTCCGGAAGGGCAGGAAGAGCCGAAAAAGCTGGGGAAGTCGTGATCCAAACATTTAATCCGAATCACTATGCGGTAACTTTAGCAAAGGAACAAAATTATGAACGCTTTTATCAACAAGAAATGAATGTACGCCATCGTGGAGGCTATCCGCCTTATTACTTCACTGTGAAAATCACGACGAGCCATCCAGAAGAACAAGTCGCAGCCAAAAAAATCTTTCAGATCGCCAGTCAATTAAAACAAGTATTAGGAACGAACAGCCTTCTGTTAGGTCCGGTACCTAGCACCGTTTTACGTGTGAAAAATCGCTATTACTATCAGCTGATCATCAAATATAAACATGAACCAGAACTGCCTAACGTTCTGAAAGAAATTTTGGATCAAAGTCAAAAAGAACAGCGACAAAATCTATTTGTTGCGATCGACAACGAGCCGCTACATTTTATTTAAGAAAGGAAACACTATGCGTTATCCAATAATGATCCACCCAAATAAAAAATTGAATCGAAAAGCCCAACCAATCGATATGATCACTGATGAGACCATCGTCTTGTTAGATAACTTGTATGAAACAATGGTGGCAAATGACGGCGTCGGCATCGCCGCGCCGCAAGTCGGCAAAAATCAACGGATCGCTATTGTTGAAGTCGATGAAGGGGATAAGTTTGAACTCATCAATCCTGAGATCATCGAGGCAAAAGGAGAAAGCATCGATGTGGAAGGTTGCTTAAGTATTCCGCATGTCTACGGTACAGTCAAACGTGCAGATGAAGTAACAGTTCGATATTATGATCGTGACGGAGAGGAAATCGAAGTTACCGCGTTTGGCTATCTTGCACGTGCCTTTCAACATGAGATCGATCACTTAGATGGGATTTTATTTATCGATAAAATGATCGAACAAATCCCCGAAGAAAAACTCGAAGAATACATGGAGGAACATTTAGATGACTAAAATCGTATTTATGGGAACCCCAGCATTTTCAGTTCCTGTACTAGAAGGGCTGATCGACCAAGGGTATGAGATCGTCGCTGTCGTGACACAACCTGATCGACCAGTGGGAAGAAAAAAAATCATTACCCCAACACCTGTGAAAGTAGCGGCGTTGAAGTACGATCTTCTTGTGCTACAGCCAGAAAAAATCACGGGTTCTCCAGAAATGCAAACAATCATTGATTTGCAACCAGATGTGCTGGTAACAGCAGCGTTTGGTCAATTCTTACCGGAGAAACTATTGCAAGTTCCAACACATGGAGCAATCAATGTTCATGCCTCTTTACTACCAAAATATCGTGGCGGTGCGCCAGTCCATTATTCCATTATCAACGGGGAAAAAGAGACAGGTGTAACGATCATGGAGATGATCAAGAAAATGGATGCGGGCGGTATTTTCTCACAAGCAAGCCTACCAATCACTAAACAAGATGATGTCGGTACGATGTTTGAAAAACTTAGTCTATTAGGCAAAGAGTTATTGCTAGAAACACTACCAAAGATCATTTCTGGCGAATTGACGCCTACGCCTCAAAATGAGGATCAAGCAACGTTTTCACCGAATATCACACGTGAACAAGAAGCAATCAATTGGGAAAAAACAGCAGAAGAAATCGACTGCCAAGTTCGTGGCATGCGTCCATGGCCCATTGCTTTTACAACCTATGAAGGAACACGCTGGAAGCTTTGGGCAGTAGATGTGTTGGCAGATGAGACGACATCTGAAACACCAGGGACTATCATCCATAAAGATAAAAAACAATTATGGGTAGCTTGTGGGGAACAGACGGTATTATCGATCAAAGAACTACAACCTGCCGGTAAAGCAAAACAACTAATACAAGAATTCCTAAATGGCAGTGGACAACAAGTCGCTGTAGGACAGCAGGTGAAATAATGGCGAAAATACCAAAAAAAATGAAACGTTCGGTTCGCTTTATGGCGTTGATGACATTAGAGCGTGTCAACAAAGGTGGAGCATACTCCAATCTATTGTTGAATGAGATGATCAACCAAGGCGATCTTAACCAAAAAGATATCGGTCTGTTTACAGAACTAGTGTATGGAACGATCAGTCGCCATCGTTTGATTGCATTTTATGTTGCGCCATTGATTGCAAATGCAAAAAAAGTGGATGACTGGGTCAAAACTTTGCTGTATTTGTCTGTCTATCAACTCGAATTTTTAGATAAAGTACCTGATCATGCAATTTTGAATGAAGCAGTAGAAATTGCAAAAATCAAAGGTAACCCCGGCGCAGGGAAATTTGTGAACGGCGTATTAAGAAATTATTTACGTCAAGGAAAACCTGATCTGGAAACTATCACAGATGAAGTCGAACGTTTAGCCGTTAAATTAAGTCTGCCGAATTGGCTGACACAGCGCTTAATTGACCAAATCGGCTACGAGGAAACAGAAAAGTTAGGTCTTTCATTGTATCAACCAAGTCATGTGAGTGGCCGTATTGATACCCGTAAACTTTCGCGTGAACAAGCACTGGATCAATTGAAAGAAGAAGGACTAGATGTAAAAGCAAGTCCAATAAGCCCATATGGTGTGATTGCTGAAAAGGGCAGACTTGCCTCTACGACACTTTTTCACGATGGCTTGATGACGATCCAAGATGAAAGCTCGATGCTTGTTGCACCAGCGATGCAGATTGAGCCAGAACATCATGTACTAGATGCCTGCGCTGCCCCTGGTGGCAAAACGACCCATATCGCCACGTTCCTTGATCCAACTTGTGGAGGAGAAGTCGTGGCTCTAGATGTCCATGACCACAAAGTAAAACTAGTGGAAGAGAACGCTCGCCGTTTAGGAGTTGCCAACGCAGTGTTCGCACAAAAAATGGATGCACGTGAAGTCAAAGAACAGTTTGAAGCAGAACAATTTGACCGTATTTTAGTAGATGCTCCATGTTCCGGTTTTGGCTTGTTACGCCGAAAACCAGATATTCGTTATAAAAATAATGAAAAAGAATTAGCCAATTTACCGGCTATCCAACTAGCTATTTTGGAAAGTGTGGCTACGGCTCTTAAACCTTCAGGAATATTGACCTACAGTACTTGTACGATTTTGAAAGAAGAGAATCAAGAAGTTGTTTCAGCGTTTTTACAACGACATCCTGATTTTGAGAAGATTGATGTTTTAGTTGATCCTGTGCTACAATCATCAATCAAGGATAAGATGTTGACGTTGTATCCACATCAATCTTATACAGATGGCTTTTTCATTTGCTGTTTGCGCAAAAAGTAATGAGGTGAAAGTATGCAGATTGAATATCAATCAGATGTAGGAAGAAGACGTAATACGAATCAAGATTATGTCAGTGTATTTGAAAACCAAGTCGGTCTCACGCTGGCGGTTTTAGCAGATGGCATGGGTGGGCACCGCGCAGGCGATATTGCTAGTCAAATGGCCGTCACAAATTTAGGGAAAGCCTGGGAAGAGCAAGCGTTACTTGATGACGAAAAAATCGCGCAGTGGTTTATCCAAGCAATCCAAGAAGAAAACCGCGCGATTCATCAATTAGGACAAGAACAGCTTGAATATAACGGAATGGGAACAACGATCGTAGCAGCTGCCCTATCAGAGGAACGTTTCACGATTGCCAATGTTGGCGATAGTCGTGCGTATTTGCTTCGCGATAATCGGATCATTCGCTTGACGGAAGACCATTCTTTAGTAAATGAATTAGTCAAATCTGGTGAAATCAGCGAAGAAATGGCCGTCAATCATCCACGTAAGAATATCTTGACTCGATCTGTCGGCATGCCAGGATCATTAGAAGTCGATGTTGCAACGTATCTTTGGCAACTCCAAGATCGTTTGCTTCTATGTTCGGATGGTTTGACGAATATGCTGTCAGAAGAAACGATCGGTACGATCATCAATCAAGAAGGATCATTATCAGAAAAAGTAACGCAATTAGTGGATCAAGCAAATGAAGCTGGCGGAGCAGATAATATCAGCGTTCTTCTTATTGAATACAAGGAGGATGTTGCATGATTGAGCCAGGAAGAAAATTAAATGGTCGTTACCAAATTACCGGTAACATCGGTAGTGGCGGTATGGCAAATGTCTTTTTAGCCCATGACTTGATTTTAGATCGAGATGTTGCAATCAAAGTCCTACGCTTTGATTTCCAAAATGACCAAACGGCGATCCGTCGTTTTCAACGAGAAGCATTAGCGGCAACCGAATTAGTTCATCCAAATATCGTCAGTGTTTATGATGTCGGTGAAGAAGATAACATGCAGTACTTAGTTATGGAATATGTAAAGGGAATGGATTTAAAACGTTATATCCAAACGCACTATCCGATTCCTTATGAAACAGCAGTAAACATCATGCAACAAATCTTGTCTGCGATTTCTTTAGCACATAGCCATCAAATCATCCACCGAGATTTAAAACCACAAAATGTCTTGATCGATAATGAAGGTGTTGTGAAAATCACCGATTTTGGTATTGCGATTGCTTTATCTGAAACATCGATCACCCAAACGAATACGATGCTTGGTTCGGTTCACTACCTTTCACCAGAACAAGCAAGAGGTAGTATGGCGACAAAACAATCAGATATCTATGCGTTAGGGATCATTTTATATGAAATGCTGACAGGAAGCGTTCCTTTTGATGGGGAATCAGCTGTCACCATTGCACTGAAACATTTTCAGGATGACTTGCCTTCAATCAAAGAGTTAGATCCAGGGGCACCTCAGTCATTGGAGAATGTTGTCTTGAAAGCAACAGCCAAAGAACCTGTCGACCGGTATAAAACGGCAGAAGAAATGGCAGATGACCTAGCAACGGTGTTGTCGTTAGAACGAGCAAACGAAGAAAAATGGCAACCCCAGGCGATGGACAACGAAACAAGAGTATTGACACCACTGACGGCAGAAACACCGATGCCAGATTCCTTTAAGTCAATGCCTCTTCCCGAAGAGAAACCAGCGGAAGAATTACCAGATCCCGAAGAAACAATGCCAGATGTAAAGACTAAAAAAAGAAAAAAATGGTGGATCATTTTGCTGGTCTTGCTTGCTTTGTTAGGAATTGGGACAGCGATTTTATTTGCTTCAGGTGGACGAGGAGAAGTAACGGTTCCCGATGTTTCGGGTCAATCCGAAGCTTCAGCAAGAGAAGCTTTGACACAAGCAAAATTAAAGGTAGCAACGAACACTGAAGAAATTGCTGACGATACGATTGAGAAAGGAAATGTGGTCAAAACAGATCCAGCCTCAGGAACAACAGTGAAACAAAATCGTGAAGTCACGCTTTATATCAGTACAGGTAAGAAGAAAATCCAACTCGATGATTTTACGGGTATGTCTTACGATGAAGCGCGCAAGCAGCTACTGGATTTAGGTTTCTCTTCAAGTAGAATCAAAAAAGAAGAAGAATTTAGTGATGAGGTCACTAGTGGAAATATCATCTCACAATCAGAAGATGAAGGAACAGAAGTCGACCCCACATCAGATACGATTACTTTTACCGTTAGTAAAGGAAGTCAGCCGACGATGAGCGATTACACCGGACAAAACTATGAAACAGTTCTTAGTATTTTGAGAACGAATGGCTATACGAATATCAGTGCAACGAATGATTATAGTGATACGGTCCCAGCCGGTGCAATCATCAGTCAGTCACCAAGTTTTGGGGAACCATTGACGGATGCGACATTTATTAGTTTCGTGGTGAGTAAAGGACCAGATGCGAAGACACTGAATGACATTTCTGGTTATACGAAAAGTGATGCGCAAAGTTACTTATCTGGTATCGGTGCCGACTACATTGGTCATGAAACGTATGAGTTTTCAGATACAGTAGAAAAAGACAAAGTGATCCGTACAGATCCAGGAGTAGGTGCATCAATCACATCAGGAACGATCGTCAGTGTGATCTACTCAAAAGGACCAGACCCAGCGAAAGCATCATCAAGTTCTGAAAAAGATTCTTCCAGCAGTTCTTCTAGCAGTTCAAGCAGTAGTTCAAGTTCCGAAACAACTAGTAGTAGTACCACTACAACGTCCTCGACGGATAGTGACTAGTAGACAGAATTAAACGAACTAAAACGACAATGATAAAAAATAGATCTGAGAATTCAAAATGTCGGCGGCATTTGAGGAAATTCTTAGGTCTATTTTTTGGTGATTTCTCCTAACTTCTGTTGTCCTATGGTAAAATATACTAAAAATGGAGGTGGGTTTCATTAAAGGGCAAATCAGAAAAGCAATAAGTGGATTTTATTACGTATATAAAGATGGAGAGACCTATCAGACACGAGGTCGAGGGAATTTTCGTAATCGAAAGATCACGCCCCTTGTTGGCGATCAAGTCATATTTGAAAGTGAAAACAAGACCGATGGCTATCTACTAGAAGTTTTACCACGTAAAAATCAATTAGTACGACCACCAGTAGCAAATGTTGATTTAGGAGTTGTTGTGACGAGTCTGATTGAACCAACATTCTCTTATAATCTACTCGACCGTTTTTTAGTCATGTTGGAATATGAATCGATCGAGCCAGTGATCTATTTGACGAAAACGGATTTAGCTGTCGATTCTACACAAATAAAAGAAATTAAAGAGACTTACGAAAAAATCGGCTATCCAGTGATCGTCCCTCGCACACAGGGTGACACGGATGAATTAGTTCGCTATTTTCCAGAAAGACTGACTGTTTTCATGGGACAGTCAGGTGCAGGTAAATCGACGTTGCTCAACCAAATCTCACCAGAACTTGAGTTAGAAACAGGTGAAATATCTGATTCTTTGGGACGGGGACGTCACACGACAAGACATGTCGAGTTATTACCACTTTATGATGGATTGGTTGCCGATACACCAGGTTTCAGTTCTATTGATTTCTTAGTCATCGAACCTGTCGAGTTATCCAAACAATTCCCTGAATTTGTCGATGCTTCTGTAGACTGTCGCTTTAGAGAGTGTATGCACGTAAAAGAGCCAGATTGTGAAGTCAAACGAAGAGTAGCGGCAAAAGAAATTGCACAGACTCGCTATGACAATTACTTGCAATTTTTGCAAGAAGTTGAAAACCGTAAACCGATGTACAACAAAAAAGAAACTAGAAGAAAGTAGGAGGGTATTTTTATGAAAATAGCACCATCGATTTTAAGCGCAGATTTCGCCAATCTCCAAACAGACATTGAACGAGTAGAAAAAGGTGGAGCAGACTATATCCATGTGGACGTAATGGACGGCCAATTCGTTCCCAACATTACATTCGGATCGAATGTAGTGCAAGCAATTCGTCCGGTCACAAAACTACCGTTAGACGTTCATTTGATGATCATCAATCCTGAAAATTATATTGCTGATTTTGCAAAAGCAGGTTCAGATATCATTACGGTCCATGTGGAATCGACACCACATATCCATCGTGCGATCCAGATGATCAAAGATTTAGATGTCAAAGCAGGGGTCGTTATCAATCCTGGTACACCGATCGAAATGATCAAGCATGTTTTGCCTTTAGTTGATCAAGTGTTAGTGATGACAGTCAATCCAGGCTTTGGCGGACAAAGCTTTATTACAGAAACAGTGGATAAAATCGCAGAGTTAGCGGAATTACGCAAGGTGAACGATTGGACCTATCAAATCGAAGTGGATGGTGGAATCGTTCCAGAAACTGCAAAAATTTGTCATGAAGCAGGTGCAGACGTATTTGTGGCAGGCTCCTATGTCTATAGTGCAGAAGATCCAGCAGCTCAAATCGATCAATTGAAAAAGGCATTAGGCTAATGGAAGTATTACTTGTTGCAGGCGGATCACCAGAAAATTGGCCAGACTTGTCACAGCAATCATTTGATCGATACGTGGGCATCGACCGTGGGGCACTCTATTTGCTTGAAAAAGGCTATTCGTTAGATCTAGCAATCGGTGATTTTGATTCATTGTCTTCCTCAGAATATCAACGAGTATCCGATAAAGCTGTCGAAGTACACCAAGCGCCAGCGGAGAAAGACGATACGGACACTCAGCTAGGTTTAGCAAAGACATTCGAACACTTTCCAGAAGCAATCGTGACACTGATCGGTGCAACTGGTGGAAGATTAGATCATTTATTAGCTAATCTATGGTTAGCATTAGAACCACGGTTTCAACCTTTTATACGACAGATCCAAATACAAGACAAACAAAACGTAATCACTTACTATCTACCAGGAGCTTACGAGATAAAAAAAATTCCTGAAATGAAGTATTTAGCTTACTGTTGTTTGACACCTGTTAGTCAATTGACATTATCTGACAGCAAATATCAACTATCAAACGAGGAAGTATCTCGTCCAACTTCTTATGCAAGCAATGAATTTGTCACTGACAAAGCATCCTTCAGCTTCTCTGAAGGAATCATTTCAGTCATCCAAAGTAAAGATTGATTGATCGGTTCAGGACAAAGTAGCAAAAGAAATGAAGCGGAAAAATGACAGTTTAAATTATTTGCTAAAAAAAGCTTAAAAGAAGGGTCGAGCCTTTTGTTTCCCCTTATTTAATGATAAAATTACAGGTAAGAGTCTAATTTAATTCGAGGTGTCTTTGTGAAGAAGTTCAATCCTAATAAAAATATCATTATTACCTTAGTCATCGTTATTATTGTAGTAACGGTCCTAAGTGTGACAGCTGCCCAGCGAGCGAATGAAGGAAAGCCCAATTTCTTCCAATCTATTGTGAACGACAGTGTCTCTTTTGTCGATCGGACGATTTCTGCTCCGGTCAAATGGGTCCAAAATGGCGTGGATTCAGTACATCATCTTTTCACCACCTATTCAGAAAATGAACGGTTAAAAGAAAAAATCGACAGCTATGATGAGATAGCTCAAAAAAACAAGAACATGCAAAAAGAAATCGATGCACTAAAAAGCGAACTCGATTTAAGCCAAACGTTGACGAGTTATGAAAGAGTCACAGCAAATGTGATCACTCGTTCACCTGACTCATGGCAAGATCTATTAGTCGTCGATAAAGGATCAAATGATGGAATCGAAGTCAATATGGCAGTCATGGCGCAAAAAGGTTTAGTCGGACGTGTCATTGAAGTCAATGCCACTTCTTCTAAAGTAGAATTGCTGACTTCATCAAATGTAAGTTCCAACCATTTCCCTGTCCGCGTATCTTCTGGAAACGGAGAATCTTTCGGTTTACTCAAGAATTATGACGAAAAGTTACAAGCGCTAGTTGTGACACAGCTAACAGGTGACAGTGAAATCAAAGAGGGCGACGTAGTACAAACATCAGGTCTTGGAGGCAACTCGCCAGCAGATCTACAAATCGGTACAGTCATCAAAACAAAACCAGATAGTTATGGGCTAGATCGCGAAGTCTATGTCAAACCTTATGCGGATATGTATGATCTCCCAGTAGTAACGATCATCAAACGTCTTGTGGAGGAATAGTCCATGCTGAAAAAAGAGAAAATGACCATTTATTTGCCGATCCTCCTGTTCTTACTCATGTTGATCGATGGGCACTTTACCCGAATGATGTTCAGGTGGTCGAGCGGTGACTACATGGCAAGTGCGCATCTTTTGATATTGGTTTTACTATTTTGCAGTTTGAGTTTTTCCAAACGCTACTTATTGATCACGACATTAGTTTTAGGTATTATCTTTGATTCTTACTATATTGGTGTGATCGGTATTTACGCAGTTGCTTTACCTTTATTAGTATTTATCATGTATGGGATGAAATCGGTCATCCATGTAAATATTTTTACTGAGTTTTTTAGCCTCATTATTTTCATCACAGGCTATGAGTTGTTTACATTGATCGTACAAATGGTATTCAAACTTGCGAGTGTAGATAGTACGTACTTTATCACTAAATATTTAGGCCCAACATTATTATTGAATATGGTATTGTTCGCTCTACTTGTATTCCCATTAAAGAAGCTATTCAAAGAAGGTCGGGACAGAAGTGTTTAGTCTCGAGAAATAAGGCGCCATCCACGAAAATTGTTTTTCAAATTTTTGTGGATGGCGCCTTATTGCCGAAGAAGTTACTTCTGTGCCTGCCATTTAATCTGTTTTAGGTGACGCGAGAGGCCCAATGTCTCAGGCTTTTTTTATTTAATTTAAAACGGGTATTATTTAATTATTGAAAAATGTATTATGAAAATAACCATGTCATCTTACATTTCTGTCATTATAATCAGTTGTTTTGAAATGTTTTTGTAACATAACTATTATCTCATTGACATACAGCTATGGTACAATTTTGTTATCGTTAAGAAAGACTTAAATATTTTTAGATATTTATTAAATTAAGCCAGTCGGAGGAATGAAGAGTGAAAAAGAGTTTAATATCAGCAGTAATGGTAAGTTCAATGGCCTTGACTGCCGTAGCATCACCGATCGCAGCCGCGGCGGAAGATTTTGATTCTCAAATACAACAACAAGATCAAAAAATTGCGGAATTACAAAACCAACAAGCAAGTGCCCAATCTCAAATCGAGGCATTAGAAGGTCAAGTCGCTGACATCAATACAAAAGCTGAAACTTTATTAGCTAATCAAGCAACACTACGTCAAGAGTCTTCTCAATTGACACAAGAAATTGCTGATCTACAAGAACGTATCGAAAAACGCGAAGCAACGATCCAAGAGCAAGCACGTGAAACACAAGTTAAAGGTACAAGCTCTAACTACATCGATGCAGTATTGAATGCTGAGTCATTCTCAGATGCTATTGGACGCGTTCAAGCAATGTCATCAATTGTACGTGCGAACCAAGACTTAGTGAAACAACAAAAAGAAGACAAACAGGCAGTTGAAGATAAAAAAGCTGAAAATGAAGCGAAGCTACAAGAGTTAGCAGAAAACCAAGCGGCTTTAGAATCACAAAAAGGCGACTTACTATCAAAACAAGCTGATTTAAATGTCCTAAAAACTACTTTAGCGGCTGAACAAGCAACAGCAGAAGATAAAAAAGAAGACTTGAACCGCCAAAAAGCAGAAGCAGAAGCTGAGCAAGCACGTATTCGTGAACAAGCTCGTTTAGCAGAGCAAGCGCGTCAACAAGCAGCACAAGAACAAGCTGAAAGAGAAGCACGTGAACAAGCAGCAGCAGTTGCCGCTGCAGCAGCACAAGAGCAAGAACAAGCTTCTTCTTCATCAGTACAAGAATCAACAGAAGTTTCTGAATCAGCTACTTCAGAATCATCATCAAGTGCTGAATCTTCAACAGAACAATCTTCAGTTCCTGAATCATCTACATCAACAGAAGATTCAACAACTGAAAGCAGTGTACCAGAATCTTCAACAGAAGAATCTACTACTACACCATCAGTTCCAGAAACAACAACACCATCAACGCCGGAGCCAACAACTCCATCAACACCGGAGCCATCAACACCTGCAACACCAGCTCCATCAACGCCGGAGCCATCAACACCGGCACCATCAATTCCAGCGCCAACGGCTCCATCTACTAATGGAGCAGCGATTGTAGCTGAAGCGATGAAATACATTGGGACTCCTTATGTATGGGGTGGAAAAGATCCAAGTGGATTTGACTGTTCTGGATTTACACGCTATGTGTACCTACAAGTAACTGGTCGTGACATCGGTGGTTGGACTGTACCTCAAGAATCAGCAGGAGCTAGAATCTCAGTTTCTCAAGCAAAAGCTGGAGACTTATTATTCTGGGGAGCAGCTGGTGGCACTTACCACGTAGCAATTTCTTTAGGTGGCGGACAATACATCCATGCACCACAACCGGGCGAAAGTGTTAAAATTGGCTCAGTTCAATGGTATGCACCTGACTTTGCTGTAAGTATGTAATTTATGAAGAACTAACTCTAAAGTGAGTTAGTTCTTTTTTTTACGAAACTGAAAAGGATCGAACAAACAGTTTTTGGTAACTGTCTGTTCGATCCTTTAAAATTTTCTTGCTTAGAAAGCATGATCAAATAAATTCTTCCGTCAATTCCATGAAGTTTTGGATATCTTCTAAGACCATGTTGATACCTGCTTGCCAAAAATCTGGTTTCGTTAAGTCTACACCTAAGTGTTTTTGAGCCAATTCTTCCGTTGTCATCGAAGCAGTATCGCGTAGTAAGTCGATATACTCTTGTTCAAAACTTGAACCTTGCTCGTTAGCATAGGCGTAAATACCTAAACTGAACAGGTAACCAAAGGTATAAGGGAAATTATAAAACGGTACATCATCAATAAAGAAATGTAGTTTTGCTGCCCAGAAATAAGGATGATAAGTAGATAATGCATTTGCATATCCTTCTTTTTGCGCTTCGATCATCATATCAGTGATCTCTTGTTCTGCCACTAGTCCTTTTTGTCGAGCAGTATAGAATTGATTTTCAAAGATAAAACGAGAATGGATATTCATGAACATAGCCAGAGCATTTTGTAGTTTCGTATCCAACAAATTGATTTTTTCTTCTTTTGTTGTTGCCGCTTTAAGTGTTGCATCAGCTACGATCAATTCTGCAAAGGTACTTGCTGTTTCAGCAACATTCATCGCGTATTCACGATTCAACGCTGGAAGATCCCACATCGTACTACTATGGAAAGCGTGACCTAACTCATGGGCTAAAGTAGCGACTTCGTTGACTGAATTACTATAAGTCATGAAGATTCTAGATTCTTGTGTTTCAGGCAATTCGGTACAGTAACCACCAGGTCGTTTGCCAGGACGATCTTCTGCTTCAATCCAACTTTTGTTAAAAGCGTCTTGAGCAAATTCAGCCATTTTAGGACTGAATTTATTGAAATTCTCAATGATAAATGCTGCCGCTTCATCAAAGGTAAAGGTTTTTTCTTTCATATCACCTAGAATGATCGGTGCATCTTGGTCTTGCCATTCCATTTTTTCTTTACCGAAAAGATTGGCTTTTCTTGTTAAGTAATCGACAAGGGGTTGTTTATTTTTTTGGATCGTCTCCCACATTACATCTAATGTTTCTTTTTTCAAGCGATTATATTCTAAAGGCTTTTGTAAGAAATCTGTTGTACCGTGTAGTTTATAGGTGGATAGACGGAACCCATCTAAATGATTCAAAGTGTCTGTAAATAAAGGTGCTTTTTCTTGCCAAGCAGTTTCCCAAGCTGTAAATAATTGTTTGCGGACTTCTGGATCAGGATCACCCATCATTTTATTGAATGCTTGACCAGCAGATAATTCAATGATTTCTCCCTCTTGTTCAAATGGTACAGTCACGCTAGCGACAATCGTATCATAATGACTACTCCAGGCATTCAAACCATCCAAAGATAATGTATTGATAATGTGCTCCTCGTTTTCAGATAACAAGCGTGCGCCATCGCGACGAATTTCGTTCATGCGAAAAGCAATCGGAGCTAATTGATCTTGAGCACTCAAGTGTGTCCATTCATTGTCAGATATTTCTGCAAATTTTTTCGATAAGATCGTATCTGCTGCTTGCCAACGTGGTAATGAAGCATAGAGTTTACCAGACAAAATCTTTGCATCGGAATCTTTTACATTAGCAGATAATAAAGCAGTAATATAACTATTACATTGGCTGAAGCCGTTGGTTACTTTTTCTTGAAGTGCCAAAATCGTCACAAGAGAATCGATATCTTCGGATGAAAATGACCATTGATTGATTTGTTCGTAATATGTTTCTATTTGTCGTTCTAATTGAGCCAAACGTTCATTTAATTCAGTTGAAGCACTTCCTCCAGGAAAGATAGAATCTAAATCCCAGTTAAGCGAATAAGTCATCAAAAAACCCCTCTCATATTTATGGTACTATCTCTAGTATAGCATTTAAAGAAGGAATAAGTCTTGGAGAAATTATTGTTGTTTTATGAAAAAAAAGCTATCATAGAAAGAAGAGGTGACTTATGGAGTTTTTAAAAAAACAAAGAAAAAATGGAAATTTTTATTTAGTGTTTGCATTAATGATCATGGCTATTTTATTTTATAGCTCCTCGCAAACCTATGGACAACAATCGCAACTTTCAAGAATTGATGCGTGGTTCCCAAACCAACCCTTTAAAGAAGCATTATCAGGTATCCAGTTTACTTATGGAGAAAGTGTTATCAGTATCGACCATTCTGGATACAGCAAATTCATTGAATTCTTTTTAAGAAAAGGCGCCCATTTTGGTACCTATTTTCTATTAGGAGGTAGTCTGTATCTAGGCGTATTCCCGAAAATGAAAATCTGGTGGTTAACGGGGGTTCTTGCTTGGTTATCTGCGACAGGATACGCCGGTCTAGATGAGTTCCATCAAATGTTGACAGGCGACCGTTCACCAATGTTCGAAGATGTCATGCTTGATTCGATGGGGGCATTGACTGCAGTTGTTATATGTATTTTATTTACTTTTATAAAGAAGAGGAAGTAAAAAAGAGAGCACAGTTGCGTGTCTGCAACTGTGCTCTAGTAGTTACGATTAAAAAATCAAAACAGGCGTACCTTTTTCAACCATTCCAAATAATTCTTTCATGACACCTGGTGGCGTATTGACACAACCATGAGAACCGCGAGTTCGCCATAAGTCGCCGCCATATTCTGGTTGCCAATCCGAATCGTGGATACCGATACCTGTCCAATCGACTGGCATCCAATAGTTCACTGGACTTTCATATGGTGTACCATCATCGTTCGTTCCTCTTAATACAGCATTTTCTTCTTTATTCCAGACATAAAAGACACCAGGAGGAGTAGGGGTAGAAGGTTTTCCTGAAACGATATCTGTTTCAAGTGCTACTTTCCCATCTTTGTAGAACCACATATGTTGATTCTCTAAATCGACTTCGATATACGTATCCTCAATCAATGGGTGGTCGGCAGTTGTACTACCTTGAACAATTGGTGAACGTGTGAAATCTTGTCCTGCTAAAATCGCTTCTGTTAAAGCTGTTACTTCGCTATCTGTTTGGATCGTCCAACTGAACGTGCCAGCAGGAACAGTTACTTCGCCACGTTTGGTACTTTTGAATTTAGTATCATTCGTACTTGTATTGTATTTTTCGCCAAGTTCACTAACATATTGACGAACTTTTTCTGAATCAAGCGCAGGTTTTCCATCTTCATAGGTGAGCCATTCAACGATGAGTGAAGAAGGGATCGTCACTGTTTCACCATTGATACTGTAAGTTCCTTTTACTTTAGCGATATTATTCATTGTCGTTAATTGCTCAGTCAACTTTTTATCTGTAGATGTGACCGTTGGTTCTTTTTGGAACTCAGTCAGATCAATGGTATCTTTTCCATCATTGACAACAGTTGTCAATTCCTTCGTAACGGCTTCGACATCGACCGTGTTCCCTTTCACTTCAGGCTTGATTTTAAATGAGTCACCAGACTTTTCAATCGTTGCATCGGCAGTTGGCGTACGGTCTTTATTCAATTCAGTCAATTCCGTAGACAATGTCTCGATCGTTTGATCCAGTTGTTCCCGTTCCGCACTTAATGGATCGATTTCTTGTTTTTCGGCCGCAGCTACATAGTTCATTCCCCAAGTCCAAGCATTTTGGTTTTTCAAGATGGAAGCTAGATCAGTTGAAAAATCCTTTTTATAACCAAGATCGGACTTTGCAATTTCTTTCCAAACCGTTCCGTTTTCTTTGATTGAAATCGTCTTATTGGAATAAGCTTCTTTTAGCTTGTCATTTGCTTGGTCGATCGTCAGGTTACTTACATTGATCGAATTGACTTCCGTTTTAGGAAGAAAACGATTCGTGTAATATGTACTACGGTAGGTGTAAAAGCCGATTAATACTAGAATCACACCGAGAACAGAAAGCAAACCAATACGCATTGATTTTTTTCGATGAGAAGATCTTGTCATATCTGCAACTCCTTAATAATAATAGTTATAGGGTGTAACGACTCTATCATAGCATAATTTACAGTAAAAGACGAAATGATGTCCCTCTTTATATAAAAATTAACATACTGCTTAGAAAAATAACGATAGTTAGGCAAGGATTTTATATACAGAAGTGTATAAAAAACAGGAAATCCTAGAAAATGGAAGGTCGATTTTCAGGATTCCCTGTGAAGATGAGGTTGTTTTCGAAGACATTACTTCTGGAACAACGTGTATTCTTTTTTAGTGAGAACGATAGCGTCTCAAGTAATTAATTATTCAGCATCCAATTTAGCAAAAGCTTCATCTAAGATATCTTTTAATTGTTTTGCTGAAGCGGCCATACGATCTTGTTCGCTGTCGCTTAATGGAATTTCAATGACTTTTTGGATACCTTGACGGTTGATGACAGCAGGTGCACCGATATAGATATCGTTTAGTCCATATTCACCATTCATATAAACAGATAATGGAAGAACTGCATTTTCATCGTCTAAGATCGCGCGAGTGATACGTGCTAAAGCTACAGCGATACCGTAGAATGTTGCGCCTTTTTTCTCGATGATCGTATAAGCAGCGTCACGTACACCGAAGAATAAGTTGACCATTGCTTCTTCATCCACGTCTGGATTATTTTTCACCCATTCATAGATTTGTAAACCAGCAACATTGGCATGTGACCAAACTGGGAACTCAGAATCTCCATGTTCACCTAAAATATACGCATGGACGTTACGTGCATCAACGTCAACTAATTCAGCAAGTGCTTGACGGAAACGAGCAGAGTCAAGTGAAGTTCCTGAACCGATTACGCGCTCTTTAGGGAAACCTGAGAATTTCCAAGTAGAGTAAGTTAAAATATCAACTGGGTTAGCAGCAACTAAGAAAATACCATTGAAACCTGAGTCAACGATTTGTGTAACAACTTCGCGGTTGATTTTTAAGTTTTTATTTACTAGATCTAAACGTGTTTCACCTGGTTTTTGTGGTGCACCAGCTGTGATAACGACTAAGTCTGCATCATGTGCATCTGCATAAGAAGCTGAATAGATTTTTTTAGGTGAAGTAAATGCTAGAGCGTGTGATAAGTCGATCGCATCTCCTTCAGTTTTTGCTGTATTGATATCGATGATACCAACTTCTTGAGCGATATTTTGTGTAACTAAAGCGAAGGCATAGCTAGAACCTACAGCACCGTCTCCAACAAGTATTACTTTTTGATGATCTTTTTTTTCTGCGTTTGCAGTCATTTATATCAATCCTTCCATTGATTTGTTTTTTCCATGCCTATGCTAACATGGAAAAAGCCTGCTGTCACGCTATTTGGTTACAAAATATAACAGATAACAAGGTTGTACCATATGTAAAAGCTTACATGTGCGTTATTTCACTATTTAGCAAAACCAATGATTTCATTAGTTTTGAATTATAATTTTAATCATTTTTTCATTTATTAAGTTTCTCTTTTTAGCTGTAACAAAGGATTGTGTGTTATACTAATAGGAGCTAAAATAATAAAAAATCGAGTCAAAGACTGGACCGCCTATGAGCAGTCCAGCCTTTTGTGCTGTTTATAAGATTGGATGAGCGCAGAAATGAAAATGATCGTAGGGCTTGGAAACCCAGGAACGAAATATGAACATACAAAGCATAACGTTGGATTTATGGTGGTGGATCGTTTGGCTGAAAAACACCAAGCGACCTTTAAGAAAAACACATTTGAAGCAGAAGTAGCTGAATTTTTCCACAAAGGTGAGAAAATTTTATTAGTCAAACCCCAAACATTTATGAATGAATCTGGCCGAGCGGTTGGTTCATTGATGACTTACTTTGGGATTTATCCAGAAGAGTTGGTGGTTGTTTATGATGACCTAGATTTAGCAATCGGTAAAATCCGTTTACGACAAAAAGGAAGTGCAGGCGGACATAATGGGATCAAGAGTATTATCTCTCATTTGGATAGTACGATCTTTGATCGAATAAAAGTTGGTATTGGTCGACCAGAAGGTAAAAAAACAGTCGTCCAACATGTTCTCAGTCCCTTTAGTAAAGAGACGCAACCCTTGATCGAACAAAGCATCGATCAATCTGTCGCTGCTGTTGAATTTCTATTGGATGGCCATTCCTTTATAGATACAATGAATCAATTTAATTAAGAAAGGAGAATGAAACGATGGATATGATCCAATTGATTGGCAAAGATGCTCAAGTAGCTGAATGGTCCATGAATCTTGAACAACGGATGTCTAGACAGTTGATTACAGGTTTAGCTGGATCTGCTAAGACGTTGTTGTTTGCACATGCGTTTAAAAAACTGGATAAAAATCTGATTATCCTGATGCCGAATTTATATTACGTCAACCAATTGGCAGAGGATCTGCAACACGTTCTGCCGGCTGAAAGTATCCACTTATTTCCAGTAGATGAAGTGCTTTCCGCAGAAATGGCTTTTTCTTCTCCTGAAGCTCGGGCGGAACGTGTAGCGACGTTGAATCATTTGCAACAAGATGAGCCAGGAATCTATCTTCTTCCAGTGGCAGCACTACACAAACGTCTTCCTGATAAAGAAACATGGAGCAATGCCCAATTACATTGGCAGATTGGCGACGAGATCGCCGTGGACTCATTACCGCAACAACTCGTCTTGATGGGGTATGAGCGGACAGAGATGGTCGCAAAACCTGGGGAATTTAGTATGCGAGGGAGTATTGTCGATATCTATCCTTTGACATTTGAATACCCTGTTCGTGTGGAATTATTTGATGTCGAAATTGATTCCATGAGATACTTCGAAGCTGATACGCAACGATCGATTGAAAAGATCGAAGGAGTGTGGTTGCCACCAACAAGTGAACAAATTTATTCTCAAGAGAATCTACTTGACGGTATCAACAAAATAGAAAACCTCTTAGAAAAGAAATTAGCAACGACCGCAGAACCTACTGAACGACAATTTTTGCATGACTATTTCGGTCAGTTGATCTCGGAGTGGCAACGTAATATCCCGACAGACCAAGCGAAGTTCTATGCGGATCTTTTATATCCTGAACATTTATCGATTTTGGATTATTTCCCCCAAGATAGCTTGCTGATCGTGGACGATTACCAACGAATCATGGAAACGAATCGCGAAATGGAGAGAGAAGCAGCGGAATGGCATACACAAAAAATTAGTGAGTTACGCGTATTCTCTGAACAACAATTTGTGGCAGATGTACATGGGATCATCCAAAAAGAAAAATTTGCGACCACTTTTTTCTCTTTATTCCAAAAAGGAATGGGAAATCTCAGGTTCCAAGCACTTTACCAGTTCCAGTATCGCACGATGCAACAGTTCTTTGGACAAATGCCATTGCTGAAAACGGAAATGGATCGTTGGCGCAAACAAGAGCAGACAGTCGTCATCTTCATTCCAACGAAAGAACGTATCCGTAAGGCGGAACAAATGTTGCGTGACGAAGACATATTAGTGGTAGAAACAGAAGCAGACCAACTGATCAAAGGACAAGTCCAATTAGTCGAAGGCGCATTGATGACAGGTTTTGAGTTGCCGCAAGAAAAAATCGTAACGATCACGGAAAAAGAGATTTTTCAAAAGACAACAAAAAAACAGACACGTCGTCAAACGGTAACGAATGCAGAACGACTAAAAAGCTACAACGAACTAAAAGCTGGAGATTACGTTGTCCATGCGAATCATGGAATCGGGAAATATATCGGTATGGAAACCTTAGAAGTCGACGGTGTCCACCAAGATTATATGACGATCATTTATCAAAATGATGATAAGCTATTTATTCCTGTCACGCAGTTGAACTTGATCCAAAAATATGTAGCTTCGGAATCGAAAACACCACGAATCAACAAACTCGGTGGTAGTGAATGGACGAAAACGAAACGTAAGATCTCCTCAAAAATCGAAGATATTGCGGATGACTTGATCCAATTGTATGCGGTCAGAGAAGCAGAAAAAGGATACGCATTTGGTCCGGATGACTCTTATCAAAAAGAATTTGAGAATGCTTTTCCATATTCGGAAACAGATGACCAACTCCGAAGTGCGGCGGAAATCAAACGAGATATGGAAAAAGAAAAACCAATGGATCGTTTACTTGTGGGGGACGTCGGCTATGGGAAAACAGAAGTTGCGCTACGTGCCGCTTTTAAAGCAGTCAAAGAAAGTAAACAAGTGGCATTTCTTGTGCCGACAACAATCTTGGCGCAACAACATTACGAAACGATGTTGGAACGTTTTGAGGGATTCCCAGTGAATGTTGGTTTGCTGAGTCGTTTCCGAACAAAGAAACAACAAAAAGAAACGATCGAAGAATTACGCACAGGACAACTAGATATTGTTGTGGGTACTCATCGTGTATTGTCAAAAGATATTGAATTTAGTGATTTAGGACTATTAATCGTTGATGAAGAACAACGTTTCGGTGTAAAACACAAAGAACGTTTGAAACAATTGCGTGCGCAAGTGGATGTGCTGACTTTGACAGCGACACCTATTCCGCGAACGCTGCATATGTCGATGCTAGGCGTACGGGATCTATCGGTGATTGAAACGCCACCGGCGAATCGGTATCCGATCCAAACATATGTGATGGAAAAAAATCCAGGTGCGATCCGAGAAGCGATTCAGCGAGAGATGGGACGTGGGGGACAAGTTTTCTACTTATATAATCGTGTAGAAACGATTGAACGTAAAGTAGAAGAAATCCAAGCATTAGTTCCCGAAGCGAGAATCGCCTATGCGCATGGACAGATGACGGAAGTCCAACTGGAAAACACATTATTCGACTTTATCGAGGGACAGTATGATGTCTTAGTGACGACGACGATCATCGAAACTGGTGTGGATATTCCAAATGCAAACACACTCTTCGTAGAAAATGCCGATTATATGGGACTCTCTACGCTTTACCAATTACGAGGACGTGTCGGACGAAGCAATCGTGTCGCTTATGCTTATTTTATGTACGAACAGCAAAAAATCCTTAATGAAGTCAGCGAAAAGCGTCTTCAAGCAATCAAAGACTTTACGGAATTGGGTTCAGGATTTAAAATCGCGATGCGAGATTTATCGATCCGTGGTGCTGGTAACTTGCTAGGGGCACAACAACATGGATTTATCGATGCTGTTGGTTTTGATATGTACTCTCAAATGTTGAGTGAGGCAGTCGCTCGTAAACAAGGTAAAAATCAGCAAACAGAAAAAACTTCTGTGGAGATCGATCTAGGCGTCGATGCCTATCTACCAGAAAGTTATGTGTCAGATCAACGCCAAAAAATCGAAATCTATAAACGGATTCGCGAATTGGATTCACAAGAGATGTTGGAAGAATTAGAAGCAGATCTACTGGATCGTTTTGGTGAATATCCTGAAGAAGTCGCGCATTTGTTGACGATTGGACAAATCAAAATGGATGGCGATCGTGCATTGCTAGAGATGATTCGTAAGCAACAACAAACCATCGTGTTCAAGTTGAGCAAAGTGGGAACAAAGCGCTACACGGTTGAACAATTATTTGAAGCGCTGACTGCCACAAAATTAAAAGCAGGACTTGGTGTGGAAAAAGAACAAATGATGATTCGTTTGACCTTGCCACCTCAAACAACGACTGCTATTTGGTTGCAAGAAATCCAACAATTTGTCAAAGCATTGCGCGAACAGAAATATGCGACTGCATAGGAAGGGGCTGAACCTTTGGATCATAAAGAAATGCGTCAAGTGATGCATGGTGCCTTTGTGTTGACGCTTGCCTCCTTTATAGCAAAAGTCCTCAGCGCACTCTATCGGATTCCATTGCAAAACTTAGTGGGCGATGAAGGTTTTTATGTTTATCAACAAGTTTATCCTATTTATGGTATTGCGATGACACTCGCTTTGTCGGGGCTACCCCAGTTTATCTCTAAATATGTAGCAGAAAAAAAAGACCCTTTCGAACAAAGACAAGCATTGAAAAATCTTTATCCCCTTGTTTTTTGGTCAGGCTTTTTACTCTGGCTCTTCGTATTTTCATTTAGTCACTGGATCGCTCTCATGATGGGGGATCAACAACTGATGCCGTTGATTCGGATCGTCTCCTTCACGTTTTTGTTGATGCCAGGACTATCTTATTATCGTGGGAATTTTCAAGGTCGATTTTTAATGGAGCCCACAGCGGTTTCGCAAGTCGTGGAACAAATTGTTCGTGTAGCAATCATTGTTTTTAGCGCAATTGCCTTTAAGCGATTAGGCTGGACAGTCTATCAAACAGGCACAGCGGCAATGAGTGGCGCAGTATTTGGTGGCGTATGTGCATATGGTGTACTGTACTATTATGAACAAAAAATCCATGGTGGTGCATTGAGCTTCCGCCACTTTCCGATTTTAAGAAGGCCAGCGAAATCACTCATGCGCCGTTTCTTGATTGAAGGGGGATTAGTCTCCATTTATAGTGGTCTATTGATCTTCTTCCAATTGATTGATTCTTTTTTTGTTAAGAATGCGTTACAAATCTATGGTTTATCCGAGCAAGCATCTAAAATAGCTAAAGGAGTATATGATCGTGGACAACCGTTAGTTCAATTAGGATTAGTTATTGCTACAGCTTTAAGTGCTACGTTCTTACCCGCATTGACACGCTACCTAACGAGTGCAGTCAAAGGACAATTTTATTCCACAGCCAAAATTTACTTGCGTCTGACGACTGCATTGGCATTGGCAGCTTCAGTAGGATTAGCTGTATTGTTGCCTTATATCAATTACGCATTGTTTAAAGATTATGCTGGGAATATGACACTAGTTCTATTTGTTTTTTCCATTGGACTAACTGCAATTATTCAAGCGTACCAAAGCATTGCTCAAAGTAAAAACTCTTTCCGCCCCTCACTAAAGGGTGCTGGTTGGGGCTTGCTTGCTAAAGCTTTAGCTACACCGCTTCTCACGAGTTATTTAGGAACAGTCGGTGCTAGTTTATCGACATTACTTGGACTATCAGTGACTTTATGGTATTTTGTCCGTACTGAAACTCCAGCAATCAATAGTTTTTGGCACGAGCGAAAATTTGGTAAGAAATTGATCCAATGTTTAGGTTGGATGGTCTTAGCGTTGTTTGTGTATTATGGCTTCTTAAACTTATTGTTTGGTCCAGTGAGCCATCGCTCGACTGCTCTTTTTGCCAGCCTAGGCGGTGTCATTATAGGCGTAGTCACATTTGTATATGCAGTGATCTGGACAAAATTATTTACGATCCGTGAATGGCTGTTACTGCCATTTGGTAAGAAAATCTTACGTTTGAAAAAAATAAAAAAAGAAAAGTGAGGACATGAGATGCGACTAGATAAATTTTTAAAAATCTCGCGAATCATCAAGCGCCGATCTGTCGCTAAGGAAGTGGCGGATAAAGGCCGAATCAAAATCAATGGCAAACTAGCGAAATCTTCCAGTGATGTCAAGGTTGGAGATCAATTGGACATCCAATTTGGCAACAAGACGATGGAAATCAAGGTAGCAGAGTTGCATGAGTCAACAAAAAAAGAAGATGCACAAAAAATGTATGAAGTCTTGTCAGAAACACGAGTACAAAACACGAGCGAAATAGATTAGACAAGCATTCAGGATGTTGGTATAATAAAGAATGACAATCAAAAAAGATTGGAGCGAATACAGGTGGCAAACAAAAGCAATAAAATCGCTGCACTAGACACAGAGTATGCAAAGAAAAAATATGTCGAATTTCAACAACAACAACGCCAATTGATTTTTCGTAGACGCAGGTTAGCAGCCATCTTTTTAGGTGCTTTGGTCATTTTCGCTGTAATAGGTTTCCAAATTTTTAATGATATGCAACGAATGAATCATTTAAATGAATTAAAAGTCGAAGCAGATACAGAGTTACAACAAATCAATAAAGATGTAGACCAACTCACAGAAGACGTGAAATTGCTTAAAGATGAAGATTACGTAGCAAAACTTGCTAGAAGCAAATTTTTCTATTCAAAAGAAGGGGAGCAAGTCTACCCGATACTTGAATCTACGACAGATAATTCAGCAGACACCGATGAACAAACAACGAGTTCAACAACTGCCCAATAAGCAGTAATATAAAAAAAGGGAAATAATTAGGAGGAACATTTTTTTTATGTCAATCGAGGTAGGAGCAAAACTGCAAGGAAAAGTTTCAGGAATCACAAATTTTGGCGCGTTTATTGATTTAGGAGCTGGCAAAACAGGGTTAGTTCATATCAGTGAAGTATCAAACGGTTATATCAAGGATATTCATGATGTATTGAGCGTTGGTGATGAGGTAACAGTCAAAGTCATTACAGTCAATGATGATGGGAAAATCGGTTTATCTATCCGCAAAGCACAAGAGCAACCAGTAGAAACTAATGATGAAAATCGTCAAAAGAGATATCCACAAAAAGAAACTCGAGATAATCGAGGACGCGCACCGCAGAAAAAATCTTTTTCTCGCAGCCAACCTTCCAATACAAAAGAAGACTTCGATTCATTGATGAGCTCATTTTTAAAAGATAGCGATGATCGATTGACTTCCTTAAAACGCAACACAGAAGGAAAACGCGGAGGCCGTGGCGGTCGCCGTAGCTAAGCTAAGCGAAATTGAAGGGCAGGCAATTGTCACAGACTTTTGTCCGCTCTTTTTATTTTGTAAAAGGATGTGACACCAATGGATAGAAGAGCAAGTCAGTTTAAACAAGCATTTATAAAAAGAGGCTTACGCCGTGGCTATCTGTCTGAACATGCGAAAATACTAGTTGCTGTTTCCGGTGGTGTAGACTCGATGGTTTTACTCGATTGCTTAATGACTGCCCAAAAACAAATTGGCTTTCGGTTAGGGGTTGTCCATATCGATCATCGCTTACGGAGCGTTTCTGCGGATGAAGCAGCCTATCTTGCTGACTTTTGCGATAAAAACAATCTTACTTTCCACTTAAAAGTATGGGAGAATCCCGCGGAACAAGGAATTGAAACGGCTGCTCGAGCTTTTCGGTATGAGAAATTTGATGAGATCGTACGAGATTATCATTATGATACATTGATGACAGCGCATCATGGGGATGATCAAATGGAAACGATTTTGATGAAAATCATTCGTGGTGGGCAGCTAGGTACCTATGCGGGAATCAAGGAAACGCAACCTTTTGCTGGTGGGCGACTTATTCGACCGTTGTTGTCATTTAGTAAAGAACAATTGTATGCGTATGCGGAAGCAGAAGATTTACCTTTTTTTGAGGACCATACCAATCAGGAACTAACTGTCCAACGTAATCGACTTCGTCATTTAGTCGTACCACAATTGAAAAAAGAAAATACCCAAGCGATGGCTCATTTCCAAAAATTCTCGCAACAGATCCAATGGGCAGAACAATTCATCCGAAAAAATACTCATCAGATGATCACGGAACATCTTACGTATGGAGAAGAGCGCTTATCTATTCCGTGGAAGGTGATCGGACGTTTGGAATCATTTGAACGTTACTTCTTCTTTTACACGTTCTTTGATTACGTTTTTCCAGTTACGAAAGTGACGATCAAAGAAAAACAGATTGACACGTTGTTACAACAATGTGAACAAGCCGCAGGACAATGGCAGATTGATCTGGGCAAACGCTGGGTGATCGAACGTTCCTATGAAGTACTTTATCTTTATGAAAGAAAAAAGGAACGATCAACCAACCACCAAAATACTCCGTTAAAAATCATACCGAATCAAGCCATTCAGTTAGGAGAGTCGGAATGGTTAGGGATCTACACACCCGACCAACTTCCAGATTGGAAATTGGATGAAACAGGTGAAATCTTCACTCATGATCTATGGTTATCCGCCGAACAATCGCTTTGGGTCGATCGGCGAAAACCGGGAGATCGCATCCAATTGACGGAGACATTGAACAAAAAAGTGTCAAGATATTTTATCGATAAAAAAATATCTGTTACACAACGAACAAATTCATGGGTTATTATAGATGAGGGGAGAAATCTATGGAGTCTAGTCCCTTTTGTCCATTCTTATTTGAGTATTGGTGTAGAAACTGATAAAATACACTACATACTTCTTTACAAATATCAAAAAGAAGCAATTGGAAGGAGAACCTGATGTTAGAAAAAGATATCGAGAGAGTATTGATCACGCAAGAAGAGATACAAGTTCGTTGTAAAGAACTAGGAAAAGAGTTAACTGAAAATTATCAAGATAAAAATCCGTTGGTTGTTGGTGTATTGAAAGGTGCTGTCCCATTCATGGCAGACATTATCCGTTCGATCGATGCTTACCTAGAATTGGATTTTATGGATGTTTCAAGTTACGGTAACGCAACTGTTTCATCAGGTGAAGTAAAAATCGTAAAAGACTTGGATACGAATGTGGAAGGCCGTGATTTATTGATCGTCGAAGACATCATTGATAGCGGAAGAACACTTGCTTATTTAGTCGATCTATTCAAATACCGTAAAGCAAACTCAGTCAAAATCGTGACACTCCTTGATAAGCCCGAAGGCAGAGTCGTAGATATCGAAGCGGATTACATTGGTTTCAATGTGCCAAACGAGTTTGTGGTAGGTTATGGATTAGATTATGCAGAAGCCTATCGAAATCTTCCATACATCGGTGTACTAAAACCGAGCGTTTATCAATCAAATTAATCATCTATCTCTCATAAATTATGTTACAATAGTATGGTCAGGATTGATAAAAGATTTATCAAGTAAAAATAACGCATAGGGAGGACAACTATGAACAAAAAAAACAATGGCATGATGAAAAATGCCTTGTATTATGTCCTCGTAATCTTAGCGATGGTAATGGTCGTCTACTTTATTTTTGGTAACAATGGCCAACGGTCGTCAGATATCGAGTACTCAAAATTCACTGAACAATTACAAGAAGGCAAAATCAAAAACTTTGAGGTGCAACCTGCTAATGGTGTGTATAAGATCTCAGGTGAATACAAAGAACAACAGACAGTTGCAAATAGTGGCGGTCTATCGATTCTAGGTACTACTGAGACATCAACTACGCACTTCACTACGATTATTTTGCCAAACGATACAACATTGAGCCAAGTCACAGAGTTGGCAAAAGACAACAACGTAGCAACTACGATCAGAGAAGAATCAAGTAGCGGCGTATGGGTATCACTCCTATTAAGCTTCTTGCCAATCGTGATCATCGTCTTCTTCTTCTATATGATGATGGGACAACAAGGTGGCGGCGGAGGCGGCGGAGGCCGTGTGATGAACTTTGGGAAATCCAAAGCAAAAGAAGCCGACAAAAAAGCAAATCGCGTTCGTTTCTCTGATGTAGCGGGTGCGGAAGAAGAAAAACAAGAACTTGTCGAAGTCGTTGAGTTCCTAAAAGATCCAAGACGCTTCATTGAATTAGGCGCACGTATTCCAGCCGGAGTTCTCTTAGAAGGACCTCCAGGAACAGGTAAAACATTGCTTGCCAAAGCAGTTGCTGGTGAAGCTGGCGTACCATTCTACTCTATTTCGGGTTCAGACTTTGTTGAAATGTTTGTTGGGGTCGGTGCCAGCCGAGTTCGTGACTTATTTGAAACTGCGAAAAAGAATGCTCCAGCAATCATCTTTATTGATGAAATCGATGCGGTCGGTCGTCAACGTGGCGCTGGTATGGGTGGCGGACACGATGAACGTGAACAAACACTGAACCAATTGCTTGTTGAAATGGATGGATTCGATGGAAATGAAGGCGTGATCGTGATTGCAGCGACAAACCGTTCAGACGTATTAGATCCAGCCTTGCTTCGTCCAGGACGTTTTGACCGTCAAATTTTAGTTGGTCGTCCAGATGTCAAAGGCCGTGAAGCGATTTTACGAGTTCACGCAAGAAACAAACCAATTGCTGACGATGTTGATTTGAAAGTCGTAGCACAACAAACACCAGGTTTTGCTGGTGCGGATTTAGAAAACGTCTTAAACGAAGCAGCATTAGTAGCTGCTCGTCGAAACAAGAAAAAAATCGATGCTTCTGATATCGATGAAGCAGAAGACCGCGTGATTGCTGGACCAGCCAAGAAAGACCGTGTCATCAGCAAACGCGAACGTGAAATGGTCGCTTACCATGAAGCAGGTCATACGATCGTTGGACTTGTCTTGAGTCGTGCCCGTGTCGTTCACAAAGTAACGATCATCCCGCGTGGACGTGCTGGTGGATATATGATCGCTTTACCAAAAGAAGATCAATTCTTAATGACAAAAGAAGATATGTTTGAACAAATCGTTGGATTACTAGGTGGACGTACCGCAGAAGAAATCATCTTCAACGTTCAATCTACTGGTGCATCAAATGACTTTGAACAAGCAACAGCACTAGCAAGAAGTATGGTTACAGAGTATGGGATGAGTGATCGCTTAGGTCCTGTCCAATATGAAGGAAACCACCAAGTATTCGTAGGCCGTGACTATGGTCAAACGAAAGCATACTCAGAACAAGTTGCTTTTGAAATCGACCAAGAAGTACGCAAGATCTTGATGGAAGCACATCAAAAAGCACATGAAATCATCGAAGCACACCGTGCGCAACACAAACTGATCGCAGAAAAACTGCTTGAATTTGAAACGTTGGATGCCAAAGCAATCAAATCTCTCTTTGAAAAAGGTGTAATGCCTGAAGGAGCAGAATCGGCAGACTTCCCTAGTGAAAAAGAAGCGCAAACGTTTGAAGAAGCAAAACGTGCACTAGAAGAAAAAGATGCGGAAAAACAAGCAGAAGAAAAACATGAGTTTGATGAAGCGAAAAAAGAGTTGAATGATGACAATCAATCGACTTCAACGGATGAACAAAATCATTCAGATGATCAAAATAGATAAAGAAAGCAGCTGTGACGAAAGTCGCAGCTCTTTTTTTGTGTCTGACAATTAAAAAAGAAACGTAGAATTTACAAATTCAAAAGTTGAAAAATTTGGAAGTTACTAGTATGATTCACTATGAGTTTTAAAATCGGGAAATGAGGTACATACAAATGGAAGATTATTTAGTGAAGGCATTAGCCAATGACGGGTTTGTTCGAGCATATGCTGTTCGTGCAACCAATACTGTCGCAGAAGCGCAGCAACGCCATGATACTTGGCATACATCATCCGCAGCATTAGGCCGTGCATTAGTTGGCAGTCTGCTGCTAGGTGCGACAGTTAAAGGAGAAGATAAATTAACAGTACGCATCCAAGGCGATGGCCCTGCAGGTGGGATCGTTGTTGATGCGAATGGTAAAGGTGATGTCAAAGGGTACATCAAAAATCCACACCTGAGTTTACCGCTGAACGCAGAAGGAAAAATCGATGTACGTGGAGCAGTAGGGACGCAAGGGATGTTTAGTGTGACAAAAGATCTAGGGTTAAAAGAACCTTTTTCAGGACAAACACCGATTGTATCTGGTGAACTAGCTGAAGATTTCACGTACTATTTAGCGATTTCAGAACAAATCCCTTCAGCTGTAGGGCTAAGCGTCTTAGTCAATACGGATGATACCATCAAAACAGCGGGTGGTTTTATGATCCAGATCATGCCAGGGGCAGACGAAGAAACGATTGCGAAAATCGAAGAGCAACTGAAAACAACACCACGTATTTCTACACTCTTAGATGAAGGATTGACACCTGAAGAAATCTTGCAAGGATTGTTAGGAACAGACGAATTGCAAGTACTAGAAAAAATGCCTGTACAGTTTAAATGTGATTGTTCGAAAGAAAAGTTTGGCGAAGCAATCATTGCTTTAGGCGCAGCAGAAATCCAAGCAATGATCGATGAAGACCATGGCGCAGAAGCAGTTTGCTCATTTTGCAATAGTAAGTATACCTACACAGAAGATGACCTAGCAGCATTGAAGACAGAAGCCTTGGGAGGATTATAAGTGGATCACACATGGAAAATCGGGAACGTTGAAATACCGAATCGCGTTGTTGTAGCACCAATGGCAGGGATCACGAACGCCGCATTTCGTGTAACTGTCAAAGAATTTGGTGCAGGAATGGTCGTTTGCGAGATGATCAGTGACCAAGGTATTCATTTCCGCAACAAAAAAACATTGGAAATGCTGCATATCGACGAAACGGAGCATCCATTAAGCTTGCAAATATTTGGTGGGAACAAAGACACATTAGTAGAAGCAGCACAGTTTGTTGAGAAACATACTACAGCAGATATCATTGATATCAATATGGGATGCCCAGTCAATAAAATCATCAAAGCTGAAGCAGGTGCAAAATGGTTATTAGATCCTGATAAAGTCTATGAAATGGTTCATGCAGTTGCATCGGCAGTTGATGTGCCAGTTACTGTGAAAATGCGTATTGGTTGGGACGAAGAACATGTTTTTGCTGTCGAAAACGCATTAGCCGCTCAAGCAGCTGGAGCCGGTGCAGTAGCCATGCACGGACGAACACGTGTGCAAATGTATGAAGGAAAAGCCAATTGGGAAGTGTTAAAGGAAGTCAAAAAACATCTAACGATCCCTTTTATGGGGAACGGGGACGTCAAAACGCCAGAAGATGCAAAACGCATGTTGGAATACGTGGGTGCCGATGGCGTCATGATCGGCCGTGCAGCTTTAGGGAATCCTTGGATGATCCATCGGACACAACATTATTTAGAAACTGGAGAGCTGATTCCGGAACCAACCGCACGCGAAAAAATCGCTACTGCAAAATTACATCTAGAACGTTTAGTTGATTTAAAAGGAGAAACCATCGCCTGTCGTGAGTTTCGGACTCACGCTTCCTACTATCTAAAAGGTATCTCACGTGCAGCCAAGATCAAATTAGCAATCAATAAGACTGAGAAACAGCATGAAATCAATGAACTGCTTGACCAATTGGTTGAAAAAAGTGAAAAATTATCACTTCAATCTTAGGAAGTTATTCTAAGTTTTTTGCGAAATTCAAGCCGAAACACTAAGTTCGGCTTGCTTTTTTTGCGTTTCATTGGCATTATAAGGAAGAGAATAAGATGAGAATGGAGGAACTTTTGTGACTGAGGAACAACAAAATCAATTAGAAGATTTAAACGATCAAATGATTGTTCGTCGTGAAAAAATGGAGCAATTGAGAGAAAATGGGATCGATCCATTTGGTAAGCGATTTGAGCGTACACATAATTCCCAAGAATTGCACGAATTATTTGATCCACGTACAAAAGAAGAATTGGCGGAGATGGCATTGACAGCGAGTGTTGCTGGCCGTATGATGACACGCCGTGGAAAAGGAAAAGCTGGATTTGCCCATCTGCAAGACAGAGAAGGCCAAATCCAAATCTACGTACGCAAAGACCGAGTAGGTGAAGAAGCTTATGAAGTATTCAAACATGCTGACTTAGGAGATTTCTTTGGTGTAACTGGAGAAATCATGAAAACTGATACAGGTGAGGTATCGATCAAAGCCTCTGAAATCGTCATCTTATCAAAAGCACTTCGTCCATTACCAGATAAATATCATGGATTAACGAATATCGAACAACGATACAGACAGCGTTACCTTGATTTAGTAAGTAATAGAGATAGTTTTGACCGCTTCATGAAACGCAGTCAAATCATTAGTGAGATCCGTCGCTATTTAGATGGGAACGGCTATATCGAAGTTGAAACACCAGTCTTGCATAATGAAGCCGGTGGAGCAGCAGCACGTCCGTTTATTACACATCACAATGCGTTAGATATGGATCTATATCTACGTATTGCGTTAGAACTTCATTTGAAACGTCTGATCGTTGGTGGTATGGAAAAAGTTTATGAAATCGGCCGTGTATTCCGTAATGAAGGAATCGATACGACCCACAACCCTGAGTTCACGATGCTTGAAGCATACACTGCATATACTGATTTTCAAGATGTGATGAACTTGACAGAAGGTATCATCCGTAATGCAGCTGAAAAAGTATTAGGAACAGCTAAAATCACTTATGCAGGTCAAGCAGTTGACTTAGAGAGTGATTTCAAACGTGTGCATATGGTCGATGCAATCAAAGAGCATACAGGTGTTGATTTCTGGAAAGAAATGACCTTAGAAGAAGCACTAGCGATTGCAAAAGAACACCAAGTTGAAGTGACAGAAGCAATGGGTGTTGGTCACGTCATCAATGAATTCTTTGAAGCATTCGTGGAAGAAACATTAGTACAACCAACATTTGTCTATGGACATCCAGTTGAAGTTTCTCCATTGGCGAAGAAAAATCCTGAAGACCCACGTTTTACTGACCGTTTCGAATTGTTCATCACAGGTAAAGAATTTGCGAATGCCTTTACTGAGCTGAATGATCCAATCGATCAAAGAGAACGTTTTGAAGCGCAAGAAAAAGAACGCGAGCTTGGAAACGATGAAGCACATGGTTTAGACGAAGACTTCTTAGAAGCATTAGAATATGGTATGCCACCAACTGGCGGACTAGGTATCGGAATCGACCGTCTAGTCATGCTATTGACCGATGCTCAATCGATCCGTGACGTATTACTATTCCCAACCATGCGTTAAATTTGAGACATAAATAGAAACAACCTGTACAGGGAACCAAACCGACAATAGCCAGAAATGATTTTTATTTCTAGCTGCTGTCGGTTTATTTTTTAGAGAAAAAATGAGATAACTTTGCTTGAAATCTGGTTCTATATTTAAGACTTTATTGAAACTAATTTTTAAGTAAATGCGTATCAATGAACCATTTCAGAGAAAGTTATGGCAAGGGATAAGATAGATATAAAAAAAGAAAACGGAACCATTAGAAATGGGTCTGCTTTATAGAAGTTTCAGCACAGTTGCAATGGCGAATAATTTATATAGATAAAGGTTTTCAATCTCTTTATACCATGTAAAAAGCGAACGTTTATATCGCTTTTCATTATATTAATCGTATAACTAAAAAACTTGAAAAAACACAAAAAAATTCGTTGACCAATAAGATTTTAGTTGGTATATTATTATTTGTTCAAAAGTTAAGTTTCATAACTTCTGAATGATCATAAAAAAGTTCTTGACGTGTGGGACAACACATGATAAGATAACCAAGTCGCTTGTGAACGACAATAGATAAACGTTGATTTCGCAAAGAAAAAAACAAAATTAACTGTTGACAAATAACAAACGATGAGTTATGATAAGTGAGTTGCTAAAACGACCTCGTGAAAAACGAGTTCAAAAAACTTTTAAAAAATAGTTGACAATCATTCGATAGTTTGCTAAGATATAAAAGTTGCTACGGCAATCACAAACGATAAGTTGAGGCAGTTGTGTTTCAATTATCACGTAGACCTTTGAAAACTGAACAAAGTAAGACAAACCAAATGTGTAGGGCGTCTTGATTCAATTCAAGACAACAAACATTTTTAACAAGCAAGCAATATGCTAGCAAACAATTGAGCTTAACAATCGCAAGATTGTTCTAACTTTTATTTATGAGAGTTTGATCCTGGCTCAGGACGAACGCTGGCGGCGTGCCTAATACATGCAAGTCGAACGCTTCTTTCCCCACCGGAGCTTGCTCCACCGGGGAAAGAGGAGTGGCGAACGGGTGAGTAACACGTGGGTAACCTGCCCATCAGAAGGGGATAACACTTGGAAACAGGTGCTAATACCGTATAACAATCGAAACCGCATGGTTTCGTTTTGAAAGGCGCTTTACGGTGCCGCTGATGGATGGACCCGCGGTGCATTAGCTAGTTGGTGAGGTAACGGCTCACCAAGGCCACGATGCATAGCCGACCTGAGAGGGTGATCGGCCACATTGGGACTGAGACACGGCCCAAACTCCTACGGGAGGCAGCAGTAGGGAATCTTCGGCAATGGACGAAAGTCTGACCGAGCAACGCCGCGTGAGTGAAGAAGGTTTTCGGATCGTAAAACTCTGTTGTTAGAGAAGAACAAGGGTGAGAGTAACTGTTCACCCCTTGACGGTATCTAACCAGAAAGCCACGGCTAACTACGTGCCAGCAGCCGCGGTAATACGTAGGTGGCAAGCGTTGTCCGGATTTATTGGGCGTAAAGCGAGCGCAGGCGGTTTCTTAAGTCTGATGTGAAAGCCCCCGGCTCAACCGGGGAGGGTCATTGGAAACTGGGAGACTTGAGTGCAGAAGAGGAGAGTGGAATTCCATGTGTAGCGGTGAAATGCGTAGATATATGGAGGAACACCAGTGGCGAAGGCGGCTCTCTGGTCTGTAACTGACGCTGAGGCTCGAAAGCGTGGGGAGCAAACAGGATTAGATACCCTGGTAGTCCACGCCGTAAACGATGAGTGCTAAGTGTTGGAGGGTTTCCGCCCTTCAGTGCTGCAGCTAACGCATTAAGCACTCCGCCTGGGGAGTACGACCGCAAGGTTGAAACTCAAAGGAATTGACGGGGGCCCGCACAAGCGGTGGAGCATGTGGTTTAATTCGAAGCAACGCGAAGAACCTTACCAGGTCTTGACATCCTTTGACCACTCTAGAGATAGAGCTTCCCCTTCGGGGGCAAAGTGACAGGTGGTGCATGGTTGTCGTCAGCTCGTGTCGTGAGATGTTGGGTTAAGTCCCGCAACGAGCGCAACCCTTATTGTTAGTTGCCATCATTTAGTTGGGCACTCTAGCAAGACTGCCGGTGACAAACCGGAGGAAGGTGGGGATGACGTCAAATCATCATGCCCCTTATGACCTGGGCTACACACGTGCTACAATGGGAAGTACAACGAGTCGCGAAGTCGCGAGGCTAAGCTAATCTCTTAAAGCTTCTCTCAGTTCGGATTGTAGGCTGCAACTCGCCTACATGAAGCCGGAATCGCTAGTAATCGCGGATCAGCACGCCGCGGTGAATACGTTCCCGGGCCTTGTACACACCGCCCGTCACACCACGAGAGTTTGTAACACCCGAAGTCGGTGAGGTAACCTTTTTGGAGCCAGCCGCCTAAGGTGGGATAGATGATTGGGGTGAAGTCGTAACAAGGTAGCCGTATCGGAAGGTGCGGCTGGATCACCTCCTTTCTAAGGAATATTACGGAGACTACACACGTTTGTCGATACTTTGTTCAGTTTTGAGAGGTCTACTCTCAAAATTTTGTTCATTGAAAACTGGATATTGAAGTAAAAATGTAAGTAATACAAACCGAGAACACCGCGTTGAATTTGAAAGCTAAACAAATCGTTTAGCCTTAAGCAAAATAGGCGGCCAGAAGTGAAAGCTTGCTTTCACGGATTGGACGATCTTTTTGTCGAAGAGGCTGATTTGTGTGCTGGATAGAGTTTTTTAATAAGTTCAATTGCTTATTTTTCTTGATTGGACTTCTATCGCTAGAAGAAAGATCAAAACCCAACCGTAAGGTTGATAAGGTTAAGTGAATAAGGGCGCACGGTGGATGCCTTGGCACTAGGAGCCGATGAAGGACGGGACTAACACCGATATGCTTTGGGGAGCTGTACGTAAGCTATGATCCAGAGATTTCCGAATGGGGGAACCCAGCATCTTTTATAGGATGTTACGTATACGTGAATACATAGCGTATACGAGGTAGACGCAGAGAACTGAAACATCTAAGTACCTGCAGGAAGAGAAAGAAAATTCGATTCCCTGAGTAGCGGCGAGCGAAACGGGAAAAGCCCAAACCAATGAGCTTGCTCATTGGGGTTGTAGGACTCCGATATGGTAGTTCTTTCAGATAGTCGAATGACTTGGAAAAGTCAGTCAGAGAGGGTGAAAGCCCCGTAGATGAAATTTGGAAGGCACCTAGGAGGATCCTGAGTACGGCGGAACACGAGGAATTCCGTCGGAATCCGGGAGGACCATCTCCCAAGGCTAAATACTCCCTAGTGACCGATAGTGAACCAGTACCGTGAGGGAAAGGTGAAAAGCACCCCGGAAGGGGAGTGAAATAGAACCTGAAACCGTGTGCCTACAACAAGTCAAAGCCCGTTAATGGGTGATGGCGTGCCTTTTGTAGAATGAACCGGCGAGTTACGATTGCATGCGAGGTTAAGTTGAAGAGACGGAGCCGCAGCGAAAGCGAGTCTGAATAGGGCGTTTGAGTATGTAGTCGTAGACCCGAAACCATGTGATCTACCCATGTCCAGGTTGAAGGTGCGGTAAAACGCACTGGAGGACCGAACCCACGTACGTTGAAAAGTGCGGGGATGAGGTGTGGGTAGCGGAGAAATTCCAAACGAACTTGGAGATAGCTGGTTCTCTCCGAAATAGCTTTAGGGCTAGCCTCGGAATTGAGAATGATGGAGGTAGAGCACTGTTTGGACTAGGGGCCCATCTCGGGTTACCGAATTCAGATAAACTCCGAATGCCATTCATTCATATCCGGGAGTCAGACTGTGAGTGATAAGATCCATAGTCGAAAGGGAAACAGCCCAGACCACCAGCTAAGGTCCCAAAATATATGTTAAGTGGAAAAGGATGTGGGGTTGCACAGACAACTAGGATGTTGGCTTAGAAGCAGCCACCATTTAAAGAGTGCGTAATAGCTCACTAGTCGAGTGACCCTGCGCCGAAAATGTACCGGGGCTAAACATATTACCGAAGCTGTGGAGTACACCTTTAGGTGTATTGGTAGGAGAGCGTTCTAAGGGCGTTGAAGGTAGATCGTGAGGACTGCTGGAGCGCTTAGAAGTGAGAATGCCGGTATGAGTAGCGAAAGACAGGTGAGAATCCTGTCCACCGAATGACTAAGGTTTCCTGGGGAAGGCTCGTCCGCCCAGGGTTAGTCGGGACCTAAGCCGAGGCCGACAGGCGTAGGCGATGGACAACAGGTTGATATTCCTGTACTCGTTGTTTTTGTTTGAGCAATGGAGGGACGCAGGAGGCTAAGGAATGCAGACGATCGGAAATGTCTGTCCAAGCAGTAAGTCTTGATAGGAGTCAAATGCTTCTAACTTTAAGGACAAGCTGTGATGGGGAGGGAAATAATAGTACCGAAGTTCCTGACGTCACACTGCCGAGAAAAGCTTCTAGTGAGAAAACAACGACCCGTACCGCAAACCGACACAGGTAGTCGAGGAGAGAATCCTAAGGTGAGCGAGAGAACTCTCGTTAAGGAACTCGGCAAAATGACCCCGTAACTTCGGGAGAAGGGGTGCTGATCGTCAGATCAGCCGCAGTGAATAGGCCCAAGCGACTGTTTATCAAAAACACAGGTCTCTGCAAAATCGTAAGATGAAGTATAGGGGCTGACGCCTGCCCGGTGCTGGAAGGTTAAGAGGAGTGCTTAGCGTAAGCGAAGGTACGAATTGAAGCCCCAGTAAACGGCGGCCGTAACTATAACGGTCCTAAGGTAGCGAAATTCCTTGTCGGGTAAGTTCCGACCCGCACGAAAGGCGTAACGATTTGGGCACTGTCTCAACGAGAGACTCGGTGAAATTTTAGTACCTGTGAAGATGCAGGTTACCCGCGACAGGACGGAAAGACCCCATGGAGCTTTACTGTAGTTTGATATTGAGTGTCTGTACCGCATGTACAGGATAGGTAGGAGCCGTAGAAATCGGAACGCTAGTTTCGATGGAGGCGCTGGTGGGATACTACCCCTGCGTTATGGCCACTCTAACCCGCACCACTTATCGTGGTGGGAGACAGTGTCAGATGGGCAGTTTGACTGGGGCGGTCGCCTCCTAAAGAGTAACGGAGGCGCCCAAAGGTTCCCTCAGAATGGTTGGAAATCATTCGAAGAGTGTAAAGGCAGAAGGGAGCTTGACTGCGAGACCTACAAGTCGAGCAGGGACGAAAGTCGGGCTTAGTGATCCGGTGGTTCCGCATGGAAGGGCCATCGCTCAACGGATAAAAGCTACCCTGGGGATAACAGGCTTATCTCCCCCAAGAGTCCACATCGACGGGGAGGTTTGGCACCTCGATGTCGGCTCGTCGCATCCTGGGGCTGTAGTCGGTCCCAAGGGTTGGGCTGTTCGCCCATTAAAGCGGCACGCGAGCTGGGTTCAGAACGTCGTGAGACAGTTCGGTCCCTATCCGTCGCGGGCGTTGGAAATTTGAGAGGAGCTGTCCTTAGTACGAGAGGACCGGGATGGACTTACCGCTGGTGTACCAGTTGTTCTGCCAAGGGCATTGCTGGGTAGCTATGTAGGGAAGGGATAAACGCTGAAAGCATCTAAGTGTGAAGCCCACCTCAAGATGAGATTTCCCATTTCTTTAAGAAAGTAAGATCCCTGAGAGATGATCAGGTAGATAGGTCAGGAGTGGAAGTATAGTGATGTATGGAGCGGACTGATACTAATCGATCGAGGACTTAACCAAAATAAAATGAAAAACTCGGAGAGTTTCTTACTAATACTTCAAATCCAGTTTTGAGTGAACAAGATTTACTCAATATAGATAACACCAAGTGTGGTGGCGATGGCGAGAAGGATACACCTGTAACCATGCCGAACACAGAAGTTAAGCTTCTTAGCGCCGATTGTAGTGAGGGGTTGCCCCTTGTGAGAGTAGGACGCCGCCACGCTTTGTTATCTTTGGAGGTTTAGCTCAGCTGGGAGAGCATCTGCCTTACAAGCAGAGGGTCAGCGGTTCGATCCCGTTAACCTCCATATGAGCCGTTAGCTCAGTTGGTAGAGCATCTGACTTTTAATCAGAGGGTCACAGGTTCGAGCCCTGTACGGCTCATATTTTTGCGGGTGTGGCGGAATTGGCAGACGCACTAGATTTAGGATCTAGCGCCTTACGGCGTGGGGGTTCAAGTCCCTTCACCCGCATCATATGATTGTTTCTATTTTTTTACGCCGGCTTAGCTCAGTTGGTAGAGCATCTGATTTGTAATCAGAGGGTCGAGGGTTCAAGTCCTTTAGCCGGCATCGTAAATATGCGGAAATAGCTCAGTGGTAGAGCACCACCTTGCCAAGGTGGGGGTCGCGGGTTCGAACCCCGTTTTCCGCTTTGCCAATGTACTACGCGCCGGGGTGGCGGAACTGGCAGACGCACAGGACTTAAAATCCTGCGGTGAGTGATCACCGTACCGGTTCGATTCCGGTCCTCGGCATTACAAATATGCGCCCATAGCTCAATTGGATAGAGTGTTTGACTACGGATCAAAAGGTTAGGGGTTCGACTCCTCTTGGGCGCGTTAGTTTTACGGGAAGTAGCTCAGCTTGGTAGAGCACTTGGTTTGGGACCAAGGGGTCGCAGGTTCGAATCCTGTCTTCCCGATTAGTAAATAGTTTCAAGGGGCCTTAGCTCAGCTGGGAGAGCGCCTGCTTTGCACGCAGGAGGTCAGCGGTTCGATCCCGCTAGGCTCCATTTCATTTAAATAATGAATACTTTTTTTCGCGGTGTAGCTCAGCTGGCTAGAGCGTCCGGTTCATACCCGGGAGGTCGGGGGTTCGATCCCCTCCGCCGCGATTATTTAAGAGCCTGGACCTTTAGCTCAGTTGGTTAGAGCAGACGGCTCATAACCGTCCGGTCGTAGGTTCGAGTCCTACAAGGTCCATAGCGACGTTGTATTTCATATTGGAGGATTACCCAAGTCCGGCTGAAGGGAACGGTCTTGAAAACCGTCAGGCGGGTAAAACCGTGCAAGGGTTCGAATCCCTTATCCTCCTTTTCATATTATCGCGGGATGGAGCAGTCTGGTAGCTCGTCGGGCTCATAACCCGAAGGTCGTAGGTTCAAATCCTGCTCCCGCAATTAAAAACTAAAAACATTGGTTCCGTGGTGTAGGGGTTAACATGCCTGCCTGTCACGCAGGAGATCGCGGGTTCGATTCCCGTCGGGACCGCCACGCGGGTGTAGTTTAGTGGTAAAACCACAGCCTTCCAAGCTGTTGTCGCGAGTTCGATTCTCGTCACCCGCTTTTAGTTTTTATGGGCCTATAGCTCAGCTGGTTAGAGCGCACGCCTGATAAGCGTGAGGTCGATGGTTCGAGTCCATTTAGGCCCATTTATTCAAAATCTTAATGGTTTTGGGGAAGTACTCAAGTGGCTGAAGAGGCGCCCCTGCTAAGGGTGTAGGTCGGGAAACCGGCGCGAGGGTTCAAATCCCTCCTTCTCCGTTTCATTTTTATCTGGCCCGTTGGTCAAGCGGTTAAGACACCGCCCTTTCACGGCGGTAACACGGGTTCGAATCCCGTACGGGTCATTAGCTTTATATTGGAGGATTACCCAAGTCCGGCTGAAGGGAACGGTCTTGAAAACCGTCAGGCGGGTAAAACCGTGCAAGGGTTCGAATCCCTTATCCTCCTTTTTTATATTATCGCGGGATGGAGCAGTCTGGTAGCTCGTCGGGCTCATAACCCGAAGGTCGTAGGTTCAAATCCTGCTCCCGCAATTAAAAACTAAAAACATTGGTTCCGTGGTGTAGGGGTTAACATGCCTGCCTGTCACGCAGGAGATCGCGGGTTCGATTCCCGTCGGAACCGTTTGGCTCGGTAGCTCAGTTGGTAGAGCAATGGATTGAAGCTCCATGTGTCGGCAGTTCGATTCTGTCCCGCGCCATACTGCGGGTGTAGTTTAGTGGTAAAACCACAGCCTTCCAAGCTGTTGTCGCGAGTTCGATTCTCGTCACCCGCTTTTAGTTTTTATGGGCCTATAGCTCAGCTGGTTAGAGCGCACGCCTGATAAGCGTGAGGTCGATGGTTCGAGTCCATTTAGGCCCATTATTTTCATATTTTTACCTGGCCCGTTGGTCAAGCGGTTAAGACACCGCCCTTTCACGGCGGTAACACGGGTTCGAATCCCGTACGGGTCATCGAAGATACTTCAAGCAAGTATCTTTTTTTTTGCTCTTTGACAAGTAGTGTTGGCGAGTTCAAATTGATAGAATTTCATCGAGAATCAATCGAAGTAGAAATACGCTTCGATTGATTCTTTTTGTTTTGGATCGATCTGTGATACCACAGCCTTAGATCAAGTAAATACGGTCACAAAAATGGCAGGAATGACGGTATCTTTGAGTCATTTGTTTGTTGATCTTAACATTATTGTCTGTTCCTTCCAATGTCTCGTAACTATAAGGTGTTTGGAAGGCGTTTATGATTCCATTTCTATATTTAGTCACTTTCATTTTACATGCCATACAATCAACTGTTGGTTGATTATCTAACCCTACATGAATCATGGTGGAGAGGCTCTACCTTCTTTCTTTTCTTAAAGCTAATTCTTTGGAAATGATTTTTTTGCCTGTTACATTAAGTATTTTTTTGTAAGTTCATCCATGGAGAAATTCTTTTCTGTACAGCTTTGTTTTTATCAGTTTTCTTCATTATAGGGCCTTTATCATCTTTTGGATGGAGAGCTGCGGGAATGATTACGCTCATCCTATAAATCTACTATTTTTTTTAACTTATTGATTTGCTGATGTTATGGGAGAGTACTTTTTTCGTGATTTTAAAATAAATGGGTAATTTTTATAGGAGCAGTCACTATACTATAATTAGTTAGAATGTACCAAATATGAGGTTATAAACCTATAAATTTTCTAACTAGATGATAGAAAAATCTAGTTAGAAGGATTATATGGAAGGAGAAGAAGCAACAGACAACCATAGAAATGTTGCTGGTTTTAAAGAAGGAATAAATAGGCTGCCTTGTAGTTCAGATGATTTTTTCATTACTTACAAATGGATCGGTACAAAATTATCAAGCAAAAGAAGTACTGTACTTAAAAGTCAGTGCTCAAGTAAGAAAGTAAATAGAAGTAAAAAAATACGATGAGTAGGGAGGAAACCTGTTAGTCAAAACAAGTAATATCTATAAATTAGAAAAGAAGATTCGACAGATACATCGAAAACAAACCAATTTTCGTCCGCACTATCCCTCAATGAACCGTCAACTGAAATGGAGATTGAAGATAATGGCAATTGAATCCATAGAAGTGGAAACGACTCTATCCTAGCTTCCAATCATGCCCCGAATGTTTTAAACCTGTTGCACCTATCATTTTGACAAAGCTTGACATACAGCGAATAGAGATGACAATCTTCAACTGAATTTAGTTATAGTGCCGATTTTACGAGCATCCATCAAACGAAAAAGTAGGTGTATCGAAGTTGTTTGATCTGGATTGACGTCTCGTATTGAACCAAATGAGCGTAGTCAGCGAGCGGCAAAATCGGAAATGTAAAAACAGGAAATCAACATTGATCTGACAGCTTCTAAAATTGGTTAGAACTATTTATAGAATTTTGGCAAAGGAAAATATGAATACCGAAGAAATGATGAAAGAAAACAATAAAAATGAATTTCTCCAAAAACTACAAATATTAACGTTAGCACTTTCGTTAAAGGAAAATAATCAAAGAGTTGCTTCACCAGATTTTTATAATTCACTGTATGCAACATACATAAACATGCTAGAAAATGATGATGATCAATCCTTTATTGATATAGAAAACCAGTCAAAAGTGATTGATTCACTGAAAAGATCTATGGATTTTTATAGCAGTGGTCATCCAAATTTTCTACAGAAAATCATTGAAAAAATGACCAATAATGACCCAACAGACTTCATGCTTTTCCAAAATTGGAATAATCTAGATAAAGATGGAAATAATTTACAACATGATTGTGGCTGGATCGTATATAAAAGGGAAAATGATTTGTTTGTTGTTCAAGTAGATAGAAAAGAGCAATTTGGTGTAGGACAGGTGTCATATGCTAGGATTCCAATAACAAAAGCAGCTTGTTTAAGTGAACTATTTTTTTTAAAGTTGAACGTGCAAAATTCAGATGAGTTCTCTTTATTCCATGGGATCAAGTCAATTTCAGCTGGATTTCAGGAAATTCCTGTTTTAAATAATATAGTAAAAAAAGGAATGGACAATCCGGTCAGTACCTTAGAAGATATCTTTAAAATACTAGTGTTCCACTATATAGCAGACATTTTTTCGTTAAATACGACTGATAGGATAAAGTCACTCTGGCAGGGGGCAAATATTCAACTGACCATACAAATACGTGAAAGTCTTCTTGCAGCAATAAAAACGGACAATCACATCTGGAATGAACAATTTGACTACATTTTTGATTATTATTTGTATCAAACTGGAAATATTGGAATCAATGCAATTTTACCTAGTAATAAACAAAATGAGTGGCGGGACAGTATCAAAAAAAGTTTTAATAATGATCCTTATATCCTTGCATTGATGAGTAGCGATGGAAAGATTTTAGATATAGATGAGGAGCTATTGCAAAAAAATCTTGTCTTAACCGTCAAACCATTAAATGTACTGTATGATAGAGAGCTCCCATTAGTCAGTTCGATTGAATTGATGAATACACTCTATCATGATGGAATAATGATCACTATCTATGAAGATCGGTTGACTATGATCAAGAACCCTATAGCAAAAGAAATGAATCAACGTTTCCTTTCAAGACTACAAGAGCGATACCAAGAAATAAATAAAGAAATGAAACGACGTATCATAAAGAATCAACTAGAAGAACTAACTCTGGAAAGTAATAGTTATAGTTTAGTTCAGCTAGGAACAAACATAGTATCAACAAATGACAGTAGTTTAGTTCAAACAGAAATAATGAAACAACAGAAAAAACAGGTTTTTTCACGAAACATAGATATGTTGGCTTTAACGTTATCGTTAAAATCCAATGATGATATCAATTGTTTCCCAGGAATTTATGATCTATTATTTTCGACCTACATTAAGATGATCAAAAATGACCAAGAAGATTTTTTTATTGATAAGCAACGTCAACCCAATATTATCCAGTCCTTACAACGAACGATAGAGATTTATAAACGAACAAACATAGAAGACTTACATAATATTTTTTTGAATTTAAGAAATAATGATCCAACGGACTTTGTACTGTGTCCAGCTTATTTTCATATGTTAGATCCAAAAGAAGGCGGGCATATTTGTGGATTGACCATATATAAAAGAGACAATGAATTGATTATTATGCAAGTAGATAAAGAGTCTTTTTTTGAATCAGGTGCAGTATCTTATGTTAAAGTACCGTTAAAAAATATTCAGGAGTTAAGTCAAATTATCTTCTCTGCACGAGAATTTTTTGATTTTAAGCCATATGGAATCCTAAGAAAAATCGAAGCTATTTCTCATAAATTCAAAACGATCCCATCGATAAAATTAGCGCATCAAACCACTGGTAATTGTGGAATTATTGAAATCGAAGCTACTTTGAGATTGATTTTATTCCACTGTAAAAAGGATATCTTTGCTTTACAAACGTGTGATCGAATCACTCCAAAATGGGGAGGAGATAGTCAAGATTCAGCAACCATAGAGATGAAGGTACGATTTGTTGAGGCAATGAAAGGAACAGATCAGGAATGGAATGAAAATTTTGATTATGTATTGGGTTATTATCTTTATCGAAAAAAACAATCGATAAAATGGGGAGAAGCACAATTATCTATACATAAAGATTACTGGTATACAAGCATACGTCATTTATATTCTAATGATCTTTACATTGTAGAAATACTGAATAGCGGGGGAATGATCCCAGCTGATTTTGATGTGCCTTTAAAAGAGAAAATGATAGAACTCGTAGGAAAAGCAGGTATATTGTTGAACAGAGAAATCAAAGCAGTCGGGTTATCTGAACTATACAAAGAAATACAAGAGAATACCTATGAACTAGAATTATTAAAAGGGAGACTCTCCTTTCTCAAAATCCCTGTGGCAAAAGAAATGTTAGACTACTATATTGCTCGCATAATGATAAAGAATATAGAAATAAAGAAGGAAATCAGTCGACGTATCGGCATTGAACCAAAAGAATCTACCTGTCAATTGATGGAACGGCTACCAATAGTATCCCCTACTGTTAGCGTTCAAAGCCCTCAACTATCATCACCTACTTCTCAAAGAACAACAGGGACTATGATCCCTGTGTCGAATCGCTTTACTTCGATGATTGATCAAGTGAAACAAGTGTCAGAAGCTAAAAATCAACGTTTAGTCAGTAAACAGGTCAAATGTAACGTGCAGAATACATTGACAAAGTAACTGATGGATCTTGAAAAATATATATGTGATTTTAGTAAGTTAATCAATAGGGTTCTGTGGTTGGGAACTTATTTAATAGATACGAAGGACAAAAACAACAGGTTTGTACTAAGGGGAGTCATAAATAACTAGATTAGATAGGAGGAAAGAATGATATGGACACGGAAGATGAATTTATTAAAAGACTAGATATGCTGACTTTGGCACTCTCACTGGATACAATGTGGGAAAACTTTCGTTCATCATTAGGAATGTATGAATTGGTTTTTTCAACTTATATCAGCATGATCAAGAACGATCCTGATGAGTTTTTCATGGAAAAAGAGCAACAGGTGAGTGTACTCGAATCCTTACAACGATCAAAAGAATTCTGTAGCATTGAAAATAGCCAGAACTTGAAAAAATTGTTGGAAAATATGAGGAATAATGATCCAACAGATTTTATGATATTTCCTATTCCTATTAAGAATCCGATTAGTGAATATATGCAGCCACAGTTGAACACTTTAACAATCTATAAAAAAGAAGATTATTTTGTTGTGACGCAGGTAGAGAATGGACAACAGGATGAACCAAGGCAACTGGAATATTTTTGGATACCCTTAATGGATGTCGCTAGTTTATGTGAAATTATCTCTTTTAGTCGTAACACGATTGAATCAATTGATTCAGTAGTACCCAATATAGTGGATGAAATCAGAGAAATTTCAGACCAATACGAAGTTACGCCTACGCCCATTGATAAAAAAGAAACTATAGCGTTCAATGATCATTGGATCGGTAAAGTAGAGAGTGCTTTGAGGATCATTTTGTCCAATTGTCGCACAAATGAATTTTATATCAGCTCGACTATTCAACCGTTACCACCATGGAACATGAAACATCCTGATCCAAATATTGAAATGAAAAAAAGATTTCTTGAAGCGGTCAAAGGTCAAAAGCAAGAATGGAACGATCAGTTTGACTATGTTTTTGATTATTTTTTATATAAGAAAAATCGATTGATTGAAAATTCTGTCGTAGCAACAGAGAGCTTTTATCCACCGTGGTCGAACATCGTTGAATTTCTATTTGTAGAAGATCCCTATATAGTAGCATTGCGTAAAAGCAACGGTGATATTTCAAGAACTGTTAGCAGGGAACTCTCTTATCTAAGGAACAGAATGGAAATGTCCGTAGTAGATGTATTAGATGCATTAGATCAATTAGGAGGAGGAGAAGTCATCGATTTGCCGTTTAGTGAGTTAGAAAATGGGCTTCATAAGAATGGTGAAATAATCAGCGTTTATAAAGAACGATTACCTCTAATCAGACTTCCGATAGCTAAGGAGATGACCCAACTGTGTCTTTCAAAAATGGAAGTTCGCACTCAAGAAATAGAGGGTGAATTAAAGCGTCGTATGACAATAAGAAGAAAGCTGGATGAAAGCAGTAGAATCACGCAGTTCGTCTCAAAAGTAGTACCAACTAGTCTCATGGATTATATCACTCCGAATCCAGAGGCAATAGAGCAAAGACAAGAATTTGCAAAACGAGTGGACATGTTAGCTATGTCATTATCGCTGAAACCGAATGATCAATCATTTGTTTCACCGGAAAGTTACGAATTGCTATTTTCAATCTATGCGAAGATGATCAAAACGGATTATAATAATTTTTTTGTTGATCGAATACAAACAATGAATATTGTCCATTCGTTAAAGAGAACAATACAGTTGTATCGCATGGATGGCGCAGAAAGTCTCCAAACTATTTTCGAAAAACTGAAAAATTATGACCCCACCGATTTTATGCTTATTCCGGTAGCTTTTTCCACTGATCATACACAGAAGTATTTTGGGCATGTTTGCGGTCTGACAATTTACAAAAGAGAAAACAATTTTGTTGTGCTGAAAGTGGACAAAGAACAGTCCTATCGTACAGGATCGGTATCGTATGTGAAAGTTCCTTTTGAAAAGGCAAGAGCATTGAGTCAATTGCTTTTTTCAGAACGCCATTTTTCAAATGAAAAACCATACGATATACTAAAAAAAATTGAAGGGTTATCACATGAATTTCGCCCGATTCCAGCAATACAACTCAAAGAGCAAACCATTGATAATTCCGTCATTAGTGAAATAGAAGCATCGTTGAGAACTATCCTGTTTAATTGTAAAAAAGATATATTTCATTTGAATGACCAGGAGAAGGTGACCCCCAAATGGGGAAAGCTGGATGAGCCTATGTTAGCAAGACCTCAGAGACGCCAAAATTGGTGGATGGAAGATCTTGGAACTACTGTAACAATGAAAGAGAGATTTCTTTTGGCAGTTAAAGGGATGAATGGGAATTGGAATAAAAATTTGCAATATATCTACGATTATTATTTTTATTTTAAAAACATATGTAAAAAAATGGAACATTCAGGAATTGATCAAAAACAAGCCCTTCTTAAGAATATCCGGTATCTTTTTCAGCATGATCCTTATATTCAAGAAATGGTAAACAGAAGGGGGGAGATTCCGACGATCTTTGATGAACAACTAAGAAAAAAAGTGAAGGAAATGGTTGAATCAATGGGATCGTTACCTGATAGTGTCTTGAGAATAATGGAAACATCTAAGATCCAGCAAGAGATTCAAATTAACGCATATGTGCAAGGTTTTATAAAACAACGCCTCCCATTTATCAAAATTCCCGTAGCCAAAGAAATGTCCGAACACATGGTTTATTATACCGAAATGAAGAATGACAGATTGCAAAGAGAGTATCAGAGACGGGTAGATCTCGCACAAAAGAAACAAAAGGAAGAACCAATCTATCGCTCCACCACTATGCCAATTACGGAAACATCAAGTCCAGTTGCCCACAGCTCTCGTGCCTCACTTAATTTGGTAACGAGAAGTACAAATTTGGGTGATACTCTAAAAGGGCGCTTTTCAGAACTATGTGATCGAGCAAAAAATTTATCTGGTTCTGTCAGCAATAATCTAGTGAGAGAAGCAACAAACAAGACGAATCATAGACAAGAGAAGTGATTTTTCGTTAATTATTTTAATGGAAAGTGAAGGGATTGTCGAAAACAATAACTATGGAAATGAATGGATAAAAAATCAGCTAAGTTCGCTTTAAGCTTGGCTTTAAAAGAAGATAAATAGTTTTGATTCATTCGAAGAGCATAGCTTGCTGATTACAACTTACCTATAACGAGTGCATATGAAGAAATACATGAGAGAAAGGATAGATTTAAATACCTACCATAATATGCAAGGTATTTGTCCGTCCATTCTCTCTTTTTAAAAGCCCAAAATGGGCGATAAAATGTGTCATATTTTGTTAGCAATACGATGAATGTTGTAACAAAACCTAAAATGATTTATTTTGGAGGTAACTATGAATAATGAAGAAACAATCGAAAAAAGAACGAATGGAAATAAATGATTTTAAGAAAAGAATTGATATACTTGCCATGAATCTGTCTTTGAAAGAAAATGATCGCTTTTATGACGGACTAGAAATGATTTTTGCACTGTATGAAAAAATGATCCAAAATGATCAAGATGCCTTTTTCATTGATAAGGAACGAAAGGCACACATTATTGAATCATTAAAATACTCGAAACAGATTTTCGAGATCAAGAAACCCATGAAGATACGAGAATTATTACTAAACTTGAGGAGTGATGACCCCACAGACTTTCTAATTTTCCCGGCTACTTTTTCTGTGTTTGAGCATAAGCTATCTGCTCATCTATGTGGCTTGATCTTCTATCGGAAAACCAATCATTTATTGGCGATCCAAGTAGATAAACAAAGATACTTTAAACAGACCGTTGTTTCCTATACCCAGATACCGCTAACGAAGATCGAGCACTTAAGTAAAATACTCTTTGTTAATCGAGATCATTACGGACACAAACCTTTTGATATATTTAAAGATATCGAAGCAATTTCAGCAGCATTTCAATCTATTCCAACAATACAAATGAAAGAACAGATGACAGGGAATTGTGTGATTCTGGAATTAGAGGCTACGTTAAAATTAGCTTTGTATCACTGCCAAAGAGATATATTCTCGATTGATATAAATGAGAGAGTAACACCGATATGGAACTTAGTTCATCCGAATCCAACAGTAGAAATGCGCGAAAGGTTTCTTAAAGTAGTCAAAGGAAAAAACAAAAAATGGAATGCTCAGTATGATTATATCTTTGGTTATTATTTATACCGAAAAGGGTATGATATAGAAACTACGATCCTCCATCACCACAGTCAAGAAAAAATTTGGTATAAGCTTATTGAAACGGTTTTTAAATTGGATCCTTATATCCTCGCTATACAAAATGGTAATGGAGATCTTCCAATTCTAAATGAAGCGAAATTAATCAAAAGACTTGATCGAGCAGTAGAATCATTAAGTGAACTTTATGAAGAGGATATTAAGAAGGTTGCTGATGATAAGTTAGTGCTAATGCTCAAATTTGATGGATGTATACGATCCATCATCAAAGAACGATTAGCATTCATAAAAATTCCAGTAGCTAAAAAAATGAATGAACATCTACTTTTAAGGATTGACGAGCGTTTTCAAGAAAACTACGCAGAAATAAAGAGACGAACAGAATTAAGAAAAAAAGAATGGGGATTGCTAAGTGATAAAGGGTGGTTGGTTCAGTTTGTAGAGAAGTGGATACCAAGGACTAGCGCCTATTTTTTATCATCAGAGATTGGAGAAACAAAACAGTTATATGAATTTGCAAGAAGAATGGATATGTTAGCATTAACTTTGTCGCTAAAAAGTAATAAGGATTATTTTGTCAGACCGGAAAATTACATATTATTATTTTCAACTTACATAAAAATGATCAAAAATGACAAAGATGGCTTTTTTATTGATAAAAAAAGGCAACTATCTATCATTCAGTCATTGGAACGAACGATTGCGTTGTATCGCTTTGACCAAATGGAGAAGTTAAAAATTGTTTTAGAGAATTTGAGAAATAATGATCCGACAGATTTTATGCTTTTTCCGACGAGTTATTCTACGTTAGCTTCTGACCAAGCTGGACATGTCTGTGGGCTAACTGTCTACAAAAAGGATGACCAGTTTCTGGTGATGCAAGTAGATAAGAAAAAAGAGATTGGTGCGGGGGCTGTATCTTATGTGATAGTATCAGCCGCTAAAGCTGAAGAATTGAGTAATATTTTATTTTCTGCACGGGATTTATTAAATTTCCATCCATATGGAACATTAATAAAAATTGAAGCTCTTTCTCACCAATTCAAAAAGATTCCTGCCATAAAATTGGAACCGCCAACGACTAATAATTATGGAGTAAGTGGCATCGAAACATCTTTAAGATTGATTTTGTTCAATTGTAATAAATGCCTATTTGAATTAGATGATTGCTCTAAAATAACACCAACGTGGAATAGTAAGCATAAGAACGCAACTTTTGAGATGCAGAAAAGATTTCTTCATGCAATGAAGGAACACAATCGGGAATGGAATAAAAACTTTGATTATGTTTTTGGTTATTGTCGATTTAGAAATTCGATATATACGCATGCGCAACAATCGGGTAGTAGTCTTAGCAAAGAGAAATGGTATCGAAATATCCGTTCATTATACAGAGAAGATCCTTATATAAAGGTAATCTTGAATAGAGGTGGCAGTATTCCACCAGCAGTCGACGAAAAAATAACAGAAAAAATCTTAAAAGTAGCAGAGGCGCCGGGGACATTATATCAACGTGAGATCAGTGAAGTTGACTTGTCGGACTTGCATCGCGCACTTCTAAGTATTAGACATGAAATAAGTTTTATAACCGATCGAAACACCTATACCCAGATACCAATAGCAAAAGAAATAATCGATTCTTCGATTGATTTTCTTCAGGAAAAAACAATAGAAATTCAGAAAGAAATCAATCACCGCAACAGAATTGAAAAATTTAATCACTTCAATCAAATAAGTAAACAATGGATTCCCTTACCTTGGCATAATACCAGTAGGCAAGCTGTTCACACACTGGCAACTGCTTCGGAAGAAGTTACTATTTGTTCCTCACGAGAAAATCGATTCTCTTCTATGCTTTCTCAAGTCAAACATCAGGCAAAAGTAACAAGTAAAGATCTAGCCAGAAAGCCAGCAATAAATGAACTAAAAAGGCAATAGAAAAAGAGCCAATTAAATACGTTCAATAACTGATTTTACGAACTAAAACACACGAACTCCTTCTAGAGTATTTATTCTAAAAAAGTCGTTTCCTTATCATTTTTACAACTTTCTCTTTTTTCTAAAAAGTAACAAAAAAACGAGCGTAAAATCTGTTTATCTGCTATACTTGACTCGTTGCAAGTTCCCGAGAGGATCCGTACGAACGGAGATGCCTTGTAACCGAATTTAACTAGGGGGAATCATAATTATGGTAGAAAGACATTTATTTACATCAGAATCTGTTTCAGAAGGACATCCGGATAAGGTCGCTGATCAAATCAGTGATGCGATTTTAGATGCGATCCTAGAACAAGATCCAAATGCAAGAGTAGCTTGTGAGACGTCTGTAACGACAGGGCTAGTTTTAGTATTTGGCGAAATCTCTACGACAGCATATGTGGATATCCAAAAAGTGGTACGTGAGACAGTCAAAGAAATTGGTTATACTCGTGCAAAATTCGGCTTTGATGGTGATACTGTAGCAGTATTGGCAGCAATTGACGAGCAGTCACCAGATATCGCTCAAGGGGTGGATGAAGCACTTGAGATCCGTGACGAAAAAGAAAGAGATTTATTAGATGAAATCGGCGCTGGCGACCAAGGCTTGATGTTTGGTTTTGCAGTGGACGAAACACCAGAATTGATGCCATTACCAATTGCCTTAAGTCATCGCTTAGTACGACGTTTAGCTGAATTGCGTAAATCAAAAGAATTAACATATTTGCGCCCAGATGCAAAATCACAAGTCACTGTAGAATATAATGACCAAGGACAACCAGAAAGAGTTGATACGATCGTTATTTCGACACAACATGATGATGCAGTTGATAATGCAACGATTCGTCAAGATGTCATTGAAAAAGTGATCAAAGAAGTTATTCCAGCAGAACTACTGGACGAACAAACAAAATATTATATTAACCCTACTGGACGTTTTGTGATCGGCGGACCTCAAGGAGATGCTGGATTGACAGGACGAAAAATCATTGTTGATACGTATGGTGGGTATGCCCGTCATGGCGGCGGTGCTTTCTCTGGGAAGGATGCAACGAAAGTTGACCGTTCAGCAAGTTATGCGGCACGTTACATTGCGAAAAATATCGTAGCAGCAGGACTTGCTCGTAAAGTAGAAGTCCAATTGGCTTATGCAATCGGTGTCGCTCAACCAGTTTCGATCTCCATCAATACCTTTGGAACGGCAGAAGTGCCAGAAGAAGCGTTGATTGCTGCGGTAAGAGAAAACTTTGACTTACGTCCTGCCGGAATCATCGAAATGCTTGATTTGCGTCGTCCAATCTATAAACAAACAGCTGCATATGGTCATTTTGGACGTACAGATGTTGACTTGCCATGGGAAAAAACAGATAAAGTAGATGCATTAAAAGCTAGTTTAGCTAAATAATTTATGTTTGAATTGAATGTGTTCGCTGCGTGTGACGCACATCAAATGTAGACCAGTAAGCCGGGATATTCGAAAGTAGCTTATGCTACTTTTAGAGTATTTTGGCTTTTTTAGCAGAGTCGAAGTTTATTAGGCAGATGATGCCATTTAAATAACGGAAGTTACGATAAGGAGTGGGCTTGAGAATGGAAAGAAAAACAAACGTGAAAGTCGTAACGATCTGCGTGTTCATCGCTACATTTATGACGGCGATTGAGGGGACAATCGTTACGACTGCAATGCCAACGATCGTTGGTTCACTGCACGGCATGGAAATGATGAACTGGGTGTTTTCGATTTATTTATTGACGAATGCCATGTTGACACCCATCTATGGGAAACTTGCAGATAAAGTTGGAAGAAAACCGATTTTTATTTTCGGTACGCTATTATTTATTATCGGTTCACTTTTTTGTGGGCTTTCTCAATCTATGCTTGGCTTGATTATTTCGCGGGCAATTCAAGGGATGGGTGCAGGAGCAATGATGCCAGTCGCATTGACGATCATTGGCGATTTGTACACGATTGAAAAACGAGCAAAAGTGTTAGGGTTGAATAGTTCAGCTTGGGGAATCGCTAGTGTGTTTGGTCCATTAGCTGGTGGATTTATTGTGGAAGCATTGAGTTGGCACTGGATTTTTTTCATCAATGTGCCGATCGGGTTATTACTGATGGTGCTGATTTGGCTCTATCTCAATGAACCAAAAACAACTCGTGAAGCGAAACCAATGGATCTTAAAGGTAGTTTTAGTTTGATGTTTACGTTGGTTTTGCTGTTACTAGGTTTTCAATTACTAGGTGATCAAGGGCTGACACCATTTGTATTGGGATTATTGATAGGGAGTATTTTGTTCTTTTTCTTATTCCTATTTGTTGAAAAACGAGCAGAAGATCCTGTCATCATGCTTCACCTATTCAAAAACCCGCTTTTTGTCGTTGTGAATGCAGCAGCAGCTTTAGCAAGTGGTTTTTTAATGGGGATCGATGTCTATATCCCAATGTGGATGCAAGGAGTATTAGGACTTAATGCGGCAATTGGTGGATTAGTTTTGGCACCACTTTCTCTTGTTTGGATGGTTGGTTCGTTCTTAGCAAGTAAGTGGATGACCCAGATGACCACCTATCGAGTGTTACGTATCGGGTTGTTCATTACCATTATCGGTGGTGCAGGACTTTGGTTGATGCCATTTCAAAGTAATTTTTTATGGTTCTTCCTGATTTCAACGATCATCGGTGTCGGTTTAGGGATCACAATGACAACATCGACTGTCAGCGCACAAAACAGTGTGCCTTCAGAACAAATGGGTGTTGCCACTTCGTTTAATACGTTAGTCCGCACCATTGGGCAAACAGTGATGGTCGCAGTTTTTGGATTATTGATCAACCGAGTCACGCAAGCTGAACTTGCTGCCAAACAATTGACAGACGATCCGGACATCATGAACAAATTAGTCAATCCACAAACAGCAAAAATGATTGACGCAGAAATATTAACACCATTACGAGAAATTTTGTATCATGGGTTACACCAAGTCTATCTAGTAGGCTTATTATTAGTCATCATCGCGCTGGGGCTAACATTTTTACTTCGTCAAAAAAATGCTACAATAAAAGAATACAAGTAAATTTACAGATTGTTGTCAGAAAAACGATCTGAATAAAGTAAAGAAGGCGAAAAACATATGGCATTTATCCAAGCAAATGTTTATTCAAACGTATTAGAAATGGAAGTCAATCTAAATGTGATCTTACCTCAGACAACCAAAAAAGTGATTGGGACAAGTACGTCGGCAAATCTGACGGATGTTCCAGTGCTTTACCTGTTACATGGTATGGGAGGCAATCATAGTGTTTGGCAACGGCGGACTTCCATTGAAAGATATGCGGCGGATTACGGGTTAGCCGTCATCATGCCATCAACGGATTTAGGTTGGTACACAGACACAACGTATGATATGAAGTACTGGACGTTTATCTCAGAAGAATTACCAGAAATCTGTCACGAATTGTTCCCACAACTGACAACGAAACGAGAAAAAACGTATGCAGCCGGTCTTTCAATGGGTGGATATGGTGCGTTGAAATTGGGGTTAGCAAAGCCCGAACGTTTCTCAGCTATTATTTCTCTCTCAGGTGCGGTGTCGGTTGGTAATCGAATGGACGATTTATTGATGATCCGTCAAGCCAAGTTCTGGGAAGGGATTTTTGGTCCACTAGATAGCATTCAAGGTTCAGTCAATGATCCGGCTTACCTTGTCGAAGCGTTGGCTAACAGTGGCAAAGAAGCCCCACGCATCTATCTTGCTTGTGGTGAATCCGATTTTCTCTATCAAGCCAACCAAGAAATGGCAGAAATTTTAAAAGAAAACAACATCGATGTGACATTTGAACATGGTCCTGGTGAACATGATTGGATTTTTTGGGATCAATGGATCCAACGAGCGCTCGCTTGGTTGTTCAACAAAAGGAGCTGACACCGTATGGAAGAAACAAAGTATTGCAAAGACTCGATGGTTATCCAAACACATCGGATCTTTCCCTTTGATTTGAATCCATTTGGGTATCTTTTTGGAGGGAAACTAATGGCAATGATCGATGATGCAGCATCGATTTCGGTCACCCGTCATTGTCGCAGAGGGGCAGTCACTGCTTCTTTAGATAGTTTGAATTTTTTGAAGCCTTTGCATGAAAATCATTCCGTTTGCGTGGAATCTTATGTGTCCGGTGCCCATAAGAAATCAATGGAGGTTTTTGTGAAGATCATCGGTGAAAACTTAACGACAGGTGAACGCTATTTGGCTGCTACTTGCTTTACGACATTCGTTGCGGTTCCTTCACATATGAACCTTGAAAAAGAGTTTACCGTGCCACATGTCATTCCTGAAACCGAGGAAGAGCAATTAGTTTGCAGTGGGTACGAGGAACGCCGTGCTACAAGACAGAAGGAAAGAACAGCCTATAAAGAATTTGCCGCTAGTTTATCTTTAGATCTCCCTTGGACAAGAGAACGAGAATAAGTCTACTTATGAATGGTAGAAGAAATGCAGAAGTGATCCTATAAAAAGATCGCTTCTTTTTTTATCGATCCGAGCAAGATAGGTGCTAAACGGATTGGAAATAAGCATAATAAAGAAGAATTCTATAACGTACCTTTTATAGTGAGAGGAAGATGAACTCAAGAAGAAAGAAGGTGTATTTAAAAACAGATAATTTAAAGTTTCTTTCTATTATAAAAGTAGTTCCAGCGTTAAAAAATTACAGGTTGATTTCTTTTTTCAAACATGGTAAATTGTTAGTCGGTCTATTTTTACGAATTATAAAATAGGACGATTTATTATAAAAAAAGAGAGGTGTAAGTCACAAATATGAAGCTTATTTTAAAACATGCAAAAAACTATCGATTAGCTGTTTTTGTTTCTTTGCTTTCTGTCGCACTTATGGTGACAGCTACGCTTTGGCAACCTAAGTTGTTGCAACAAGTATTAGAAGCAATCATTACAGAAGACAGCGATGAAATGCGTACGATTGGCATTTCTTTGATTAGTTTAGCACTCCTAGGTTTAGCAGCTGGAGTCACGAACACGATATTTTCTGCTAAAGTCGCACAGGGTGTCAGTGCAGATATCCGGGAGGAAGCGTTTCGCAAGATCCAGACCTTCTCATTTGGTAATATTGAACAGTTTTCTGCTGGAAATTTAGTGGTGCGCTTAACGAATGATATTACGCAGATCCAAAACTTAGTGATGATTTCTTTGCAATCTTTGTTCCGTATCCCGTTTCTGTTTATTGGTGCATTTATTCTTGCGATGGCAACAATGCCTCAGTTGTGGTGGATCATCGTTCTTTTGATCGTTACTGTATTCTTGATCACAGCTCTGTCCTTTACACGTATGGGCAAGCACTTTATGATCATCCAAAAACTGATCGATAAAGTTAATAGTATCGCAAAAGAAAATCTAATGGGGATTCGAGTAGTCAAATCGTTTGTCCAAGAAGAAAATCAGTTGAATGAATTTAGTAAAGTTAGTGAAGATTTAACGAAGCACAATATCATTGTTGGAACGTTATTTTCAGTCATGATCCCCTCATTTATGTTAGCTGCGAACTTAGCTGTGGTGGGAGCAATCTTCTTCGTCAGTGATCTTGCAAAAGATGATCCAACCCTGATTGGTGGTATTGCTTCATTTATGAACTATTTGATGCAGATCATGATGGCGATCATCATCGGCGGTATGATGATGATGATGACCTCAAGAGCCGCTGTTTCCTTAAAACGGATCAAAGAGATCTTAGATACTGAACCAGATTTAACTTATCTAGATGTACCTGAACAAGAATTGACTGGTTCTGTTCGTTTTGAAAACGTGTCTTTCCGTTATCCTGGTGATGATGCAGACACACTCAAAAATATCACTTTTTCGATCGAGCCTGGTGAAATGGTTGGTATTGTTGGGGCAACTGGAGCAGGAAAGTCAACTTTAGCACAATTGATTCCACGCTTGTTCGATCCAACGGAAGGGAAAGTAGAAGTTGGTGGTGTTGATCTACGACAAGTGAATGAACACAGTTTAAGAAAAACCGTCTCGTTTGTTTTACAAAAAGCGATTCTTTTTTCAGGCACGATTGCCCAGAATTTACGTCAAGGGAACAAGAATGCAACAGAAAAGGATATGGAAAATGCTTCTTCTATCGCTCAAGCCAAAGAATTTATTGAGAAATTAGCTGATCGTTATGAAGCACCAGTCGAAGAACGTAGTAGTAACTTTTCTGGTGGACAAAAACAACGTTTATCTATCACACGTGGTGTGATCGGTCAGCCAAAAATCCTGATTCTAGATGACAGTACCAGTGCATTAGATGCCCGTTCAGAAAAACTGGTTCGTGAAGCCCTTGATCGTGAGTTAAAAGACACGACAACGATCGTTATCGCTCAAAAGATTGCTTCTGTTGTCAAAGCAGACCGCATCTTGGTACTAGATGAAGGAAAACTAGTGGGTGAAGGAACGCATGAAGAACTCGTTGCAAACAATCAGGTATATCAAGAGATTTTCGAAACTCAAAAAGGAACGGAGGAGTAGCCATGACTGATTTGATTAAAGCAAGTAAGTTTTTCTATCATTATTTAAAGCGGTACAAGGTTTCCTTCTTCTTTATCTTTATTACTGTGATTGCAGCAACTTACTTACAAGTAAAAGCACCTCAATATATCGGGGAAGCTTTCCAAGAATTAGCAAATTATATTACTGCTTTGATGCAAGGTGTCGATGATAAAAGCAATTTCCTTTCGATTATTTGGAAGCTTTTGATGTTTTATGTTTTAGCCAGTGCGGCAAATTTTATTTACAGTATTTTATTTACACAAGTGGTCGGGAAATCAACGAACCGGATGCGTATTGGATTATTCAATAAATTAGAAAAATTAACGATCCGCTTTTTTGATTCCCATCAAGATGGAGAGATTCTTAGTCGCTTCACTAGTGATTTGGATAATATCCAAAATAGTTTGAACCAAGCACTTCTTCAAGTGATCACGAATGCGGTTCTATTAGTTGGTATCTTGATCATGATGTTCCGCCAAAATGTCCAACTTGCTTGGGCGACGATTGCTTCTACACCGGTCGCGATTTTGATTGCTGTCCTAGTCATCCAAAAAGCCCGCAAATATGTCGACATCCAACAAGATGAAGTCGGTAAATTGAATGGTTATATGGATGAAAAGATCAGTGGGCAACGCGTGATCATCACGAATGGCCTGCAAGAAGAAACAATCGAAGGTTTCTTAGCTCATAATAAAACTGTTCGTGAAGCAACATTTAAAGGACAAGCGTACTCAGGGTTACTTTTCCCAATGATGCAAGGTATGTCTTTAGTCAACACCGCGATCGTGATTTTCTTTGGTGGATGGTTAGCGTTGAATGGTGATTTGGAACGTTCAGTAGCGCTAGGATTAGTAGTTACTTTCGTCCAATATTCTCAACAATATTATCAACCATTGATGCAAATTTCTTCTGGCTACAGTATGATCCAGTTAGCGATCACTGGAGCGCGAAGACTGAATGAAATGTTTGCTGAAAAAGATGAAGTGAAACCACAAAACGGCAAACCGTTTGCAGGGATCGAAAAGGGCTTATCATTGACGAATGTTGATTTTGGCTATAGTCCAGAGAAATTAGTCTTAAATGACGTTTCCATTGATGTGAATAAAGGCGAGATGGTTGCTTTAGTAGGCCCAACTGGTTCAGGTAAGACAACGATCATGAACTTGTTGAATCGCTTCTATGATGTGAACGGTGGCTCTGTGAGCATTGACGGAACAGATATCCGCGAGTATGATTTAGACGAATTGCGTCGACATGTCGGCATCGTTCTACAAGAATCCGTTCTATTTTCTGGCACGATCCGAGACAATATTGTCTTTGGTAAACCAGATGCAACGGATGAAGAAGTAGTTAGCGCAGCGAAACAAGCAAATATCCATGACTTTATCCAGACGCTCGAACATGGCTATGATACCCACGTCTCTGAGGAAAATAATTTGTTCAGTACGGGGCAAAAGCAATTGATCAGTATCGCGCGAACAATCATCACGAATCCAGACCTATTGATTTTAGATGAAGCAACAAGTAACGTGGATACAGTAACTGAAGCAAGAATCCAAAAAGCAATGGATGAAGCGATCAAAGGTCGGACAAGTTTCGTGATCGCCCATCGCTTGAAGACGATCCTGAACGCTGATCGCATCGTTGTTTTACGTGATGGCAAAGTGATCGAAGAAGGAAACCATCATCAATTATTAGCAGAAGATGGCTTTTATGCAGAGTTGTATCATAATCAGTTTGTGTTTGAATAGGCGGTTGGAGAGAACGAATGTCTCCACTCCCGTCATTGTGTAACGAATGTTCAAATGGAAGTCGAAAAACACCAAATCAAGAAGCCCTTGGTTTGGTGTTTTTCATGTCATGTAGTCTGATTGGCGCTTTTGGATGAATCCAAACATGAACCTTTGAAAATTAGCAAGGCTCTCGTACTTATGTAACAAAAGTTATGGCAAATAGTTTTCAGTTATTAGAAAGTGAATCTGTGATTTCTTATTAAGTCAGGTCAATGATTTTAGAAATCATCACTATACAAAATAAAAAGAACTTAGTCAAGTATTCCTCATGATAATCGTTTGATCAATAGAAGTGACGATGAATTTCTATTCTAAATACACAGACACACTGGAATATTAATTGTATTATAGTATAATGTATTCAACAAAGAACAGGTTCATATTACGACCAAAACCCACTAGCTGGCGGGTTAGTGGGTTTTGTCTAAGCGTGTTACATAGAACATAGTAAGGAGAACATCATGGGTATTTTAGGAATCCTAATAGCCATCATCAGTTTTATTTTGGCAGTAGGCGTAACAATATTGATCATTCGTGTGCTAAAACAGTATTTCACCAAATCATAGGTCAAATGTGATCAAGTGAGGGTCATGAAGAAAACGGTATTCTAATAGGTCGTTAGGTTCTGCTAAACAAATGAAAAACCTCTTTATCTTCTCAGTTTTATCACCCTAGAAGATAAGGAGGTTTTTATTAGTTGTGGTTTTTCTTTTTTTCAATACAATACAAGATCGGAGGATTATTTTTTTGATTGATAAATTGATAATTCAAAACATTGAATTGTTCTTGAGGCAACGCTTGGCAAAAGCTTTGTACCATATCTAGTTCTGCTTCGCCGCCTTCATGACCATAATAAACGACGATGATCATGCGACCTTGTGGAACTAAACGTTTCAAGATTTCTTCCATCGCTGTTTTTGTCGTTTCAGGTAGCGTGATGACGGATTTATCACTTTTGGGTAAATAGCCTAAGTTGAAGATGCCGGCTTTGATCGCTTGTTGTTCAGCAATGACTTCACCAATGGTTTCATGTCCTTGTAAAAACAGTATCGTCCGATCCAATAAGCCATTTTCTGACAATTTCTGTTGCGTGGCTTCCATTGCTTGTTTTTGGATATCAAAGCTGTACACTTGGCCAGTTCGTCCGACTTTATCTGCAAGAAATACAGTATCATGTCCATTCCCCATCGTGGCATCAATCACATGATCTCCTGGTTGGATGATTTCCTCCAATAGCGTATGACTATAATGAAGTGCCGTTTTCAACATCCGCTTTTGACTCCTTCTCGAATATTGTACTTTCCTTGATAACTATTGCGATGAATCATTTCTTCATCAATCGCATTTAAGACTTCCCATTTTTTCAAACTCCACATTGGCCCGACCAACGAGTCCCAAGGCGCATCACCAGTTAAACGATGAATGATGATCTCTTGAGGAATCATTTCCAATTGGTCACAAATGACAGATACATAATCGGCTCGACTCATCAATTGCAGTCTGCCCTCATGATAGTCACGTAACATCTTTGTTTTACGCATCAAGTGCATCAAATGTAGTTTGATTCCTTGGATATCAGAATCTAAGATCGTGCGACGAACATTTTCCCGCATCATTTCCAATGATTCTCCTGGTAATCCGTTGATCAGATGCGTACATACACGTATGTTGTGCTTCCGTAATTTCGTAACACCGTCTAGGTATGTTTGATAATCATGTGCTCGATTGATCAAGACGGAGGTTTCTTCATAAGTCGTTTGTAAGCCCAATTCTACCCATAAGTATAAACGTTGATTCAATTCAGCTAAGTAATCCACGACTTCATCGGGTAAGCAATCTGGTCTGGTACCAATTGATAAACCAACGACACCTGGTAGGTTGATGACCTGTTCAAATCGTTCACGAATAACTTCGACTGGCGCATGGGTATTCGTGAAATTTTGAAAGTAAACGATGTATTGATTCACTTGTGGCCATTTTTTGTGCATCATATCGATTTCTTTTTGAAACTGGATCGGTAGTGGCTCTTCTGGAGCAACGATCATATCACCAGAGCCAGAAACACTACAAAAGGTACAACCACCGTGGGCAACTGTTCCGTCACGATTGGGACAATCAAAGCCACCATCAATCGGTACTTTAAAAATTTTCCCACCAAATTCATGGCGTAACGCATAATTCCAAGAATGGTAACGTTTATTACCTTCAGCATAAGGAAATTCCATTAAAATCCCTTCTTCCTATTTGATTGTGTAAATGGCAAGCGTTGTTGGACATACCAAGGATAAGTCAAGCATAACCAAAATAGGCTCAAGCTATAACCACCGAGGATATCACTAGGATAATGGACACCCAGATAGACACGACTAGCGCCAATACTCAGAATCAGTAAACCTAACAATACTTGGATCATCCATGCCCATTCTCTCGTCTTGATCAAAGATGGCATCAAAAAAATCAATGTGCCATACAAGATCATACTCGTTGCGGCATGTCCGCTGGGAAAACTATACGTCGTTTCGACAACTAAATGTTGAAGACTTGGACGGTCACGCATCACTAAAAGCTTGATTAGTGGATTTAATATCCCAGCAACTAGCACAAAGTTGAAGATGAACCAATACAGTTCTTTTCTTTTTTTCTTGTGCCATAACCAAAGAGCAACTAATCCAAATACTAAAATGACAGTTATTGCATTTCCAAATGTCGTGATCAACCGCTGAAATGGATTCCAATCAGGATAAGGAATACGAATCCAATGGGTCAGCGTTTGGTCAAAACTAGACAATAGATCCACGCGAAATAAGACAAGTAGACTCAACGCTAGAAAAAGCAAGAAGCAACTTGCGGCTGAGATTTGGAAGATTCTTTTATTTTTCATTTAACTCCTCCTTCATGCCCAATCATTATAGCATTTATTATAAGAACGAAAAACAAGAGTTTTCTATTCCTGTTCACTTGGATCAATGAATAAAAATATATTGTTATGCAAGTTGTAATGTAACAGCAACCCTCAAGTAATATAACCGACATATTTAATTTAAAAAATAGGTGGTCATATATAATTTAATAACTCGGAATCGTTTGATTAAAGGGTTAACAAAAGCGTCAAATCAAAAAATTACGAAAGATTACATAAAGATTACAAAACAACGTAATAGTCTTAAATAACTTTTAATAAATATTAAGAGAAGTTATAATTATTGATAAGGCTAGATAAAAGTAATTAAATATGGGGGATAGTATATGCAAAAGGAATTAGTAGGACGAAAAGAACGCAGACGTCTGGAACAAGCAAAGCGTTACCGTAAAGTAAAGCGAAGTGCGGCAATCGTCGGAACCGCAATGGTGGGCTGTTCAGCTGTAGCACCAGTATTACAATCAGTCGCTGTCAATGCGGATGAAACACCGATCCAAATGAACTCTCGGATCAATACCGCTGCATTTATCACAGAAATTGCAACATTTGCACAACCAATCGCAAACGCGAATGATTTGTATGCTTCAGTAATGATCGCTCAAGCAGTCGTCGAAAGTGGTTGGGGTGGCAGTACATTATCACGTGCACCGTATCATAACTTATTTGGGATCAAAGGAAGTTACCAAGGACAAACTGTTTATATGGACACGCTTGAATTCTTGAACAACCAATGGGTGACGAAAAAAGAACCTTTCCGTCAATATCCTTCTTTCGCAGAGTCTTTTAGTGACAATGCCTATGTACTTAGAAATACTTCATTTGGTAATGGCTACTACTATGCAGGTGCTTGGAAGAGTAATACTCGTTCTTATACGGATGCTACTGCCCATTTGACAGGACGCTATGCGACAGACCCAAGTTATGCGACAAAATTAAACAATCTTATCATGACGTATGGCTTGACCAAATATGACACACCAGCAACTGGAAATGCAGGCGGTGGTGCGACTACTGGCGGCGGCAATACGATCAATACAGGTAACACAGGAAGTACAAATACAGGAAGCGCGAATACAGGAAATACTGGTGGAAGTACGACTACGGGTTCAACGACGTACACAGTAAAATCTGGTGATTCTGTTTGGGGTATTTCAAATGCTCATGGCATCTCAATGGCACAATTGATTGAATGGAATAATATTAAAAATAATTTTGTTTATCCAGGACAAAAATTGACGATCAAAGGTGGTACAGCTGGCGGATCTTCAACAACAAATTCAGGAAACAATACAGCTTCTGCAGGCAGCAGTTCTGCTGGAACAACAACAAACAATTCGTCCGGTACGCGTTATACAGTCAAAGCAGGTGACTCTGTTTGGGGTATCTCGAATGCCCACGGCATCTCAATGGCACAATTGATCCAATGGAATAATATCAAGAATAATTTTGTTTATCCAGGACAAAGCTTGATCGTTTCTAATGGTGGGTCTGCTTCTGTAAATACACCATCGACACCAAGCACAACACCATCAACACCAAGTACAGGTGCTTCAGTTTCTGGTGCAAAATATACGGTCAAAGCAGGCGATTCTGTCTGGGGTGTGTCTCATGCCCATGGCATCTCAATGGCACAGTTGATCCAATGGAACAACATCAAGAACAACTTTATTTACCCAGGACAACAGTTGGTTGTTTCAAATGGTGGCGCAACAAGCACTGCATCAACGAATCCAGCACCTTCAACACCGACGAATAATCCAACGACTTCAAACACAGCAAGCCAAGGCTCAGGCACCTACACGGTCAAAGCAGGGGAATCGGTGTGGAGCGTCGCAAATAAAAATGGGATCTCGATGAACCAATTGATTGAATGGAACAATATCAAAAATAACTTCATCTACCCAGGTCAAAAACTGATCGTAAAAGGTGGAAGTACAGCAGCGCCAACATCTACACCGACAACAACGCCGGCAGCTGCGCCAAGCACACCGAATACGTCAGCAGCAACGAACACATCAACATCTGGTGATACGATCTATACGGTCAAAGCAGGTGAATCCGTTTGGGGGGTAGCTGATAAACACGGCATCACGATGGATCAACTGATCGAATGGAACAATATCAAAAATAATTTCATTTATCCAGGCCAAAAAGTGATCGTGAAAAAAGGAAATACAACAGCAGCACCTACGTCTAATGATGGCAAACGTTACACAGTCAAAGCAGGTGAATCCGTTTGGGGTGTAGCTGATAGCCATGGCATCTCAATGGCGCAATTGATCGAGTGGAACAACATCAAAAATAACTTTATCTACCCAGGACAAAGTTTGATCGTTGCAAAATAATCGATCTGACTGAAATAATAGTTGATTGATTCAATAATATTTGTTACTATGAAGCTACTAAAAATTTAGTTGATCAACGTTTGAAAAGGAAGTAGTAAAAAGTCGAAAGTTTTAGAGAGCACATGGTTGGTGAAAATGTGTACGGACGCTTTTGAACTCGCCTTTGAGTTGCACCTGCTGAACAGTTCTCCCAGTAAGCAGAGGCGGTGACGACCGTTACAACGTTCAAGGCCTTGTTTAGTAAGGCAAAATTAGGTGGTACCACGTAGATTACGTCCTATAAAAAGAGCAATCTTTTTATAGGATTTTTTTGTTTTTCAAGGCCAAATGCTAAAAGAAAAACAGATCATTACATCAAAATAGGGGGTTCAAGATGAGCTATAATCACAAAGAAATTGAAAAAAAATGGCAAAAATATTGGGCAAAAAATAACACCTTCAATACGCATGATGAACCAGGTAAACCAAAATTCTATGCGTTGGATATGTTTCCATATCCATCAGGACAAGGTCTGCATGTTGGGCATCCAGAAGGCTATACTGCAACAGATATCCTAGCTCGTTTCAAACGTAGTCAAGGTTTCAACGTGTTACATCCAATGGGGTGGGATGCATTTGGTCTACCGGCAGAACAATACGCATTGGATACAGGGAATGACCCTGCAGAATTTACGCAAAAAAATATTGAAACCTTCCGTCGCCAAATCAATTCACTTGGTTTTAGTTACGATTGGAATCGTGAAGTAAACACAACAGACCCTGAGTACTACAAATGGACACAATGGATCTTTACTAAATTATACGAAAAAGGCTTAGCTTATGAAGCCGAAGTAGCCGTGAACTGGGTACCTGAATTAGGGACTGTTATTTCTAATGAAGAAGTCATTGACGGAAAAAGTGAACGTGGTGGCTATGATGTCATCCGTAAACCGATGCGTCAATGGATGCTGAAAATCACTGCTTATGCAGATCGTTTGATCGATGACCTAGAACTTGTTGATTGGCCTGAAAGCATCAAAGAAATGCAACGAAACTGGATCGGTCGCTCAGTTGGAGCAAATGTCACGTTCAAAGTGGCTGGAACAGATAAAGAATATACAGTCTTTACTACACGTCCGGATACGTTATTTGGCGCAACCTACTCTGTGCTAGCACCAGAGCTAGACTTGGTTCGTGAGATCACGACTCCAGAACAAAAAGAAGCAGTGGAAGCGTATATCGCAGAAACAGCGAAAAAATCAGATCTTAAACGTACTGATCTTGCCAAAGAAAAAACAGGCGTATTTACAGGTGCTTATGCCATCAACCCAGTGAATGGCAAGGAAATCCCTATTTGGATCGCTGACTATGTGTTAGCTTCTTATGGAACAGGAGCGATCATGGCAGTACCCGCACATGATGAACGTGATTACGAGTTTGCAAAAACTTTTGATCTAGAAATCTTACCAGTCATCGAAGGTGGCGATACTTCAACAGCTGCCTACACAGAAGATGGTGTGCATATCAATTCTGATTTCTTGAACGGATTGAACAAAGAAGAAGCCATCGATGCAATGAATCAATGGTTGGAAGAACAAGGTGTTGGGAAAAAAGAAGTCAGCTATCGCTTGCGTGATTGGTTATTCTCTCGTCAACGTTATTGGGGTGAACCAATCCCAGTCATCCATTGGGAAGACGGCACAGTAACAACTGTACCTGAAGAAGAGTTGCCATTACGTTTACCAAAAACAACTAATATCCAACCAAGTGGAACAGGGGAGTCACCATTAGCAAACATTGACGAGTGGGTCAATGTCGTTGATCCTGAAACAGGTAAAAAAGGCCGTCGTGAAACGAATACGATGCCACAATGGGCAGGAAGCTCATGGTATTACCTGCGCTATATCGATCCACATAATAAAAAAGAATTAGCTAACTATGAAAAACTAGAACGATGGTTACCAGTAGATATTTATATCGGTGGGGCAGAACATGCGGTACTTCACCTATTGTATGCTCGCTTCTGGCATAAATTCCTTTACGATATTGGCGTGGTACCAACAAAAGAGCCTTTTGAAAAATTGTTCAATCAAGGAATGATCCTTGGAGAAAACAACGAAAAAATGTCTAAATCTCGTGGCAATGTGGTTAATCCTGACGATGTCGTAGAAGCATATGGTGCGGATACGTTACGTCTCTACGAAATGTTCATGGGCCCATTAGACGCATCGATTGCTTGGAGTGAAAATGGCTTAGAAGGCAGTCGTAAGTTCTTAGATCGTGTTTGGCGTTTGATCGTAGATGAAAACAACAAAATGCGTGATCGTATCACGACACTGAATGACGGTAAGCTTGACAAAGTGTATCATCAAACAGTCAAAAAAGTCACAGAAGATTACGAAAATCTACACTTCAATACAGCGATTTCGCAATTGATGGTCTTTGTCAATGAAGCATATAAAGTCGATGCCTTACCTTATGAATATATCGAAGGATTTGTTCAATTACTAGCACCGATCGCGCCACATATCGGCGAAGAGCTATGGGCGATCCTAGGCAATGAACAAGATCTTTCTTATGCACCATGGCCGACTTATGATGAAGCTGCTTTGATTGAAGATGAAGTAGAAGTCGTCTTCCAAATCAATGGAAAAGTTCGTGCCAAAGCCAGTGTTGCACGTGACTTATCAAAAGAAGAACTAGAAAAAACAGCGATGGACGATGATAGTATCAAAGAACAATTAGAAGGAAAAACAATCAGAAAAGTGATCGTGGTTCCAAATAAATTAGTCAACATCGTCGCAAATTAATAAGTAAGCACCAATAGAAAAAAAGTAAAAACGAGATGCCACATTCTCATGAAAATCATTTGGATTTCATGAGAATGTGGTTTTTTTTATAAATTTCCATCTGAGGGAAATTTTATTATCAGTGATAATTTCATATTTTTACTCTATATAATAGTTATCCCTTTTTGTTCAAGGAATAGTAACTAATCTAGTGTAGACAAGAAAAAGGTAAAGTCGAAAAAAATAGTGATCGACTGGCGTTCACGTCTTGGGTGTTTTTTTACCTTGCTAACGGTAAAAAAAGATTTTATTAGTATTTTGAAATTATGGATAATATTTGTATGGCATTTGCATTATTATTTTTTGAGTTTTTTTTCATTTTTTAGCGGGTTTGCACCATTGATTCCACATAAAAATCCTGCTTAAACTCGCAATGATTTTTGCGAAGGTGCCTGAACTAACTACATACCTTTTATTTATAGCTGAACTTTGCAGAAAACTTACGACCGAGTAGCTCGTTTTAACGATTACTTGTCTCAATCAGTTTATCCAAAAAGATAGATGATTACATGCATTGTCAAAAAATAAGAGAGGGGAGAGAATTTTTGAAAGCAAAAAAAATACGGATTATCGCTACCTCATTCCTATTGTTTCAACAGGCATTGCTACCTTCTGTGGTAATGGCAATAGAAAACGAGTCGATAGCTAATACAGAGATCATGGAAGAACAGCCAGAAAGCCACTTATCTGAAGAAGCAACAGACGTGGTCGAAGAACAAGCACCAATTACTCACGAAGAGCCTGAAGTAGTAGTGGAAACTCCTGAAGCTCCACCAGAAGTGGCAGAAGAAGTGCCACCGATGGAAGCACCACCAGAAGCACCAGCGACGGAGGAGACTATAGAGACGGTGGAAACGCAAGAAGAAGTGCCACCACTTGATGAAAGTCCGCTATCTGTCCATTTGGGACGGCTGAATTTAACTGCACAGAACGTAGCAGAACTAACCAATCATGGGAGAAGCTCCTATATTCAAGCTGTCTTGCAAAATGCCATCAATCGAACTATCACTTTAGGCAATGCGGCAAATTCGACAGCCACTTTCTCCGTGACTGTACCGACACATTCCATGGTACAGCGGCAAGGTACTAGTAATGGCTGGATTTCTTCAATTGTTACGGACAGTACTGTCGGAATGCCCGATGAATTATACACACAGATGTATTATGGGAATCATTCGACTCACCGAAATACATACACATTAACGAATATTTCGTCAAGTAATGCAGCGGTGAGTGTCTCTGCTACTGTAACAATCAATTCCAATTTTACATCAACGATCAATTTTACAGTCACAAGAGTACAGGCGGCAAGCACGACCGTAGCGTTAGATATCCGTGGAAATGTCGGTTTAGGTACGACTGGTGTTGCGACACAGTTCACACACATTGCCACCCCAAGACATGTGATGAATCTTAGTTATACGGGGGAAACAATTGGACAATTGACAGTGAATGCGGAAGATGAGGAAGAAGTCCCAACAGTCGGTGTGCATGCGAATGTGACGGTTCAGGCCACGAGAAGCCAATCGTTGTCTCAAGAAGTGATTCAAAGTTGGTTCCATACATTACCAGGTCCAGGAAATTGGAGTTTCTCCACCTCAAATCTTGGAACTGGTTGGTTCCCTGGTTATACTAATCAGTTGCCAGTTTATCTTATCAATAATTCCACTGGTGGAATCACACAATTTTGGACAACTGTGACGGTCGTAGACACTGAAGCACCTACAGGTATGGAAAAAACAGAATGGACAGATATTCAAGCAAATCGTCACCGAGATTTTAACCAGGAAGAATTACGTTCGGTTATAAATAATCTTCAAGATAATTGGTCTACGTTGAGTAATATTAGAATGGCAGCTACAAGAAGCTTGACGGAATTAGTACCTAACTCCACTAATTTAATTAATCTAAATGCAACAGATGAAAGTGGAAATACACAAAATTTTTACGAAACAAGAATGCGTATTATAGACACATTAGCCCCTACAGGAACAGTGAAATCAGAAATAATCGATCTTTCTAATGTTGAAACAAGCATTCCCTCTCGTTCAGAAATCATGCAATTTTTGAATAATGATTTGGAGGACAATTGGACATTAAGAGATGAAATTATCGTTCAACTGTTAGACAGTAATGGGGAAGTTATCAATTTGCAAAATCTAGAACCATCAAATAGCGTTCATACAGGTTATATTCGTCTAGAAGATGAATTTGGGAATCAATCGGCGCTACAGGAAGTGAGATTTAATCTGAGAGATATCGAAGGACCAACAGCAAATGTCACGACTACGCCAGTAGATTTTGAAGCCACAAGAGTGAATGATTTGACGAAAGAAGATATTATGAAATTCTTTATCGATGATCCAGTGGATAATAGTACACCAACGGATCAAATCGATATTTCATTAATCGATAGTTCTGAGAATACAGTAAGTATCAGTAATGTTGCTCCGTCAATCACAAATGTCTATGATGCAGCAATCCGTTTAACTGATGAATTTGGTAATTTTCGTGATTTACCAGTTACTTATCGTGTAATAGATACAAAGTCTCCAGATGTTACCACAAATACAACTACTAGAGATTTACAAGCACGACGAATTGGAGGGCTTGAGCGCTCAGAGTTGTTACCGTTTGTTGATTCGATGTCGGATAACTGGACCTTGAATGATGATATTAAATTATCATTGCTTGACTCGCTAGGTACGTCTACTTCGATTGCTGGAGTAGCACCTAACTTACTCCAAACGTATACGGGATTTTTAAATGTAGAAGATGAAGCAGGTAATGCGAATAGAAATCAAATGGTCAATTACCGTGTGATCGATACGCAAGCGCCAACAGGAAGTGCCAAAGGAACCTGGACTGTTTTTGAAGCGAATCGTCATCGAGATTTTACCCAAGATGAATTACGATTACTATTTCATAGCATTTCGGATAATTGGACCTTATCAGAAAATATTCGCTTAGAAAGTCATCGTCGCCTATATGTTTTATCTCCAAATGAACCAAGTGCATACCATCCAATGGATATCACGGCAATCGATGAAGCTGGAAATGAACATATTTTTAGAGGAACTATGCCAAGGATAGTGGATACTACGGCGCCAACTGCTAACTTTAAAAACGAGGTGATCGACTTTTCTACTCTTACATCGAATACGTTCTCTCGAACAGATCTGTTAAGATTTTTCAATGGCACACCGGAAGATAATTGGACGTTACCAGAAAATATCCGCATTGAATTGGTCGATAGTCAGGGAAATGAATTTGCATTGGATGACTTGGAGTTCCAAGAATATACAGGCTATATTCGTTTAGAAGACCAACACGGAAATCGTACAGATTTGCAAGAAGTAAAATTTCTTGCAGGAGACAATGAAGGGCCGACAGGAAATGTCGTTACTCAACCTGTGGATTTTCAAGCACGCCGAGTAAACGAATTGTCGAGAGCAGATTTATTGCGGTTCTTTACTGAGGACCCATTAGATAATACGACGGCAACCGATCAAATTGACCTTTCTTTACGAAATAATAATGGAGAAGTTGTGAGTATCGTCAATGTTGCTCCTTCAACGGCCATTTATGATGCCAACGTTCGTTTACAAGATATTCGCGGTAATTATACGGAATATCCGGTTAACTATCGCGTGGTCGATACGCAAGCACCGACAGGTTCAATTAACCAAGAAATCACTATTTTCGAAGCCACTCGAACGCGTGATTTTACACAGGAAGAATTGCGTTCGTTACTCATTGACTTAGAAGATAATTGGACAGAACGAGAAAGTATCACGTTAAAAAACAATCTTCCGTTACACAACTTACGACCTAATAGTATAGGCGAATGGTATTTTCAAGTACATGTTGATGCGACCGATGAAGCTGGCAATACAATAAGAATTGAAAATACTAAGGTACGAATTGAAGATACCACAGCACCTGACGGAACATTAAAAGATCCATTAGTGTTCACGAAGGGGCAAACAGCTCCAAGCGGACGAGATTTTCTAGATGGTGATCCGACCGACAACTGGTCATTGTCACCAGATATTCAAGTCGAAGTTACGTATGAAGACAATGTGCAATTTGCCGATTTAGCGGTAGGCGATCATGGTGTAACGATCACCTTAACAGACCAAGCTGGCAACGCTCGGACGTTGAACAGTCAAGTTACGATCCTAGAAGATACGTCCGAGTATATCGACGTGACGATTCCAATGAATGTGTCCTTTGCTCAAAGTAAAGAAAGTAATGGCATCGTCTCACCAACCTATCAGATCCAAAACAATGCGGAACGTGCGGTTCAAGTGTCAGTGAGTTCTGTCGTTAGTCAATCCAATACGGAACAATTGACAGAGATTGATCTTGGTGTGAAGAACAATCTGAATGACAATCAAGTCATGTTGATCTCATCAGGTCAAAACCTCAATAACCGCAGAGAACTAGGAACAATCGAAGGTCGTAATACATCGTTCTCCTTCTCGTTATTTGGAACGGTTGGAGAGAACTTTGATTTTGAAAGTTTGAATGATCCATTAAGCCCAGTGTATAGTATGCGTTTGAACTTCAATGCAAAGGAATAAAAATGGCTTTTGGTAAATGATATACATGAAAAGAAATCTTAGAATAATTTTTGGAACAACAAGAAAGAATCTACTTTCTTGTTGTTCTTTTTTTATGCAGTTAAAAAATATTTTTTATGAGAGGCATCTTTGCAATTTCTCATAGTAAAAACCACTAATTTTTACTTATGGAAATTATGGTTTTGAATAAAGTGCGATAGAAAAAAAATGTGATGAGTAATCAGCGATATTTAGTAGATGTTGAGAAAACGTATCAAGCAATTTGGTAATAATAAGATTAAAATTTGCTGTTCATTCCTCTAATTTAGATTAAAAAATGATTTTTTTACCTTTCTAACGGTAGAAAAAGATTTTGTTCCTATAATAGAATTATGGATAATTTTAATGTGAATGTGTGTTATTTTTTTAACAGTTAAAAAGGGAGAAGAAGGTCATTCAGTGAAACAATTACATAAAGCAATTATTCGATCGTGAAAAGGCGATTCTGCGAACTGTTTGTACTGAATGGAACAGACATATCTTCTATCTGTATGAGTCATCAAGCAGAATTTTTGGGATCAAGCACATAGTTTTTGAATGCTTACATATAGTTATCAGTTGATCTCAAAGATCCGTATAATCAGTACTTTGAATAGGCACATTCTAAGAAAGAGAAAGGGGGACAGAATTTTTGAAAGCGAAAAAAATTCGGATGATCGCTACTTCATTCCTGTTATTCCAACACGCATTGTTACCATCGGCAGTATTTGCAATAGAAAATGAACCGATTGCTAGTACGGAAATCACGGAAGAACAGCCAGAAAGCCACTTATCTGAAGAAACACCAGAAGTTACTATAGAAGAACCAACAGTAGAAGAACCAACAGTAGAAGAACCAATAGTACAAGAAGAGGCCTCGGAGGAACCGATCCTCTCTGAGCAGCCAGCGATTGTAGAGGAAGCACAAGTGATCGAAGAAGAGCCAGTTGTCCCAGAAGAACCAACGACGGATATACCAGCTGAGGAAACAGTTTTACCACCACTTGATGAAAATTCGCTAGTGGCTAATTACTTAGCACGCTTGAATTTGACCACAGAAAATGTAAATCAATTAACGAATTATGGTAGGAGTTCCTATCTTGAAGGTGTATTACAAAAGGCAATCAACCGAACCATCAATTTAGCGAGTGCCGCAAACTCAACAGCCAGTTTCTCTGTCACTGTACCAACACATTCATTGGTAGAGCGTGTCAATGGAAATAACGGTTGGATTTCATCGATCGTTACGGACAGTGATGTCGGAATGCCAGACGAGTTTTACACACAGATGTATTATGGGAATCATTCGACGCATAGGAACACTTACACATTGACGAACATTTCTTCAAGTCATGCAGCTGTCAGTGTAGCTGCTACAGTGACAATCAATAACAATTTCACCGCTACTATTAACTTTACAGTAACAAGAGTGCAGGCGGGAAATGAAGCTGTAACGTTAGATATTCGTGGAAATGTTGGTTTAGGTACAACAGGTGTTGCGACGCTATATCCAGAGTATGCAACACCAAGAAAAGTGATGAATCTTAGTTATTCAAGTGAAACAATTGGACGATTGACGATCAATCCAACAGTGACATATGTAATTAAAAATCCTGTGACAATCGAAGCCCAACGTCCAGCTATTGTACCTACTGCTATAATACGTGATACTTGGTTTGATTCCGTACCTACGTATGCGCGTAATTATTATTACTATGTCTCTGGTACAATAAACAACAATATGTGGTATCCAGGTCGAACTGGTTCCTTAACAGTCAGTGTAGCTGATTCTTCCAATTCAATCGTCTATGAACGTTTTCCGACAAACTATGTCGTTGTAGACACTACACCACCAGAAGGGACGGCAGTCGGTGATTTTGTCACAGTCCAAGCCAATCGTCACCGAGATTTTACCCAAGAAGAGTTACGATTATTAGTCAATGGACTGAAAGATAACTGGTCAGAATTGGCTAACATCACACTAACTTTTGAGAGAAAATTAAATAATCTTAGTCCTGGTACAAGTTATCAAAATGTTTGGTTGAAAATGACAGATGAGTCGGGTAATGAACGTTCATTGCTGAATACGAAGTTGCGTATTACTGATACCATAGCGCCAACAGGGACAGTGAAATCAGAGACGATCGACCTCTCTGGGGTAACAACGGATATTCCTTCACGGACAGACCTTTTGGCATTTCTGAATAATGATCTGGATGACAACTGGACATTACCAGAAAACATCAAAATCGAACTCGTTGACAGTAATGGTTCAGTGATAAATTTACAAAATTTAGAGTCAGAGGATAACGTTTATACAGGCTATATTCGCTTAGAAGACGCACAAGGAAATCAATCAAACCTACAAGAAGTAAAATTCCAGGGAAGAGATGCGGAAGGTCCAACAGGAAATGTCACAACCTCTCCCGTAGATTTCCAAGCGCGAAGAAAGGATGAGTTGACGAGAGATGATCTTTTACGCTTCTTTACAGAAGATCCTCTAGACAACGTGACACCAAACGATCAGATTGATCTTTCCTTACGTAACAATGCTGGCGATGTTGTGAGTATTGTCAATGTCGCACCGTCGACGACTCTTTATGATGCGAAAGTTCGTTTACAAGATCAAGCGAACAACCAAACGGAATATTCAGTCAATTATCGGGTGGTGGATACGCAATCACCGACAGGAAGTGTCAAAGGAACTTGGACTGTTTTTGAGGCAAACCGCCATCGAGATTTTACCCAAGAAGAATTGCGACTACTAATAAATGATTTAGCGGACAACTGGTCAGAGTTAGAAAATATCCAGTTAAAAAATCATCGTCACCTATATGATTTGTATCCGAATAGTGGAAGCACTTACCATAAACTGGATCTCACGGCATCCGATGAATTTGGGAATGAACACATTTTTGACAATACCATGGCACGAGTAGTGGACACTACAGCACCAACTGCTAATTTCAAGGATGAAGTCATTGATTTTTCCACGCTTACATCGAACACGTTTTCTCGAACGGACTTGTTGCAGTTTTTCAACGGTGACCCCGACGATAACTGGAGCTTACCAGAAAACATCACCATTGAATTAGTCGATAGTGAAGGGAACGAATTTGAGTTAGACGACTTAGAATACAAAGAATATACTGGCTTTATTCGTTTGGAAGATGAGCAAGGAAATCAATCGGAGTTACAAGAAGTCAAATTTCTTGCGGGAGACAACGAAGGTCCAACAGGAAACGTCGTCACCCAACCTGTCGATTTCCAAGCACGAAGAAAAGAAGAATTGACGAAAGACGAGCTATTGCAGTTCTTTACTGAAGACCCATTGGACAATACGACACCAACCGATCAAATTGATCTTTCTTTGTGTAATGATAACGGAGATATCGTAAGTATTGTCAATGTTGCCCCATCGACAACCATTTATGATGCCAATGTTCGTCTAGAGGATATCCGCGGTAATTATACGGACTATGATGTGAAGTATCGCGTGGTCGATACACAAGCACCGACTGGTTCAATTAACCAAGAAATCACTATTTTCGAAGCCACTCGAACGCGTGATTTTACACAGGAAGAATTGCGTTCGTTACTCATTGACTTAGAAGATAATTGGACAGAACGAGAAAGTATCACGTTAAAAAATAATCTTCCGTTACACAGCTTACGACCGAATAGTTTAGGTGAATGGTATTTTCAAGTACATGTAGATGCGACCGATGAAGCTGGCAATACAATAAGAATTGAAGATACTAAGGTACGGATTGAAGATACCACGGCACCTGACGGAACATTAAAAAATCCATTAGTGTTCACGAAGGGACAAACAGCACCAGAGCCACGTGAATTTTTAGATGGTGATCCGACCGACAACTGGTCATTGTCACCAGATATTCAAGTCGAAGTTGCATATGAAAACAATGTGCAATTTGCCGATTTAGCGGTAGGCGATCATGGTGTAACGATCACCTTAACAGACCAAGCTGGCAACGCTCGGACATTGAACAGTCAAGTCACGATTCTAGAAGATACGTCTGAGTATATTGATGTGACGATTCCTGTGAACGTGTCCTTTGCAGAAAGTAAAGAAAGCAATGGTATCGTCTCACCCACTTATCAGATCCAAAACAATGCGGAACGTGCGGTCCAAGTGTCAGTAAGTTCGGTCGTTAGTCAATCAGATACCGAAAAACTAACAGAAATCGATCTAGGGGTGAAAAACAATCTGAATGACAATCAAGTCATGTTGATCTCATCAGGTCAAAACCTCAATAACCGCAGAGAACTAGGAACGATCGAAGGGCATAGTACTGCTTTCTCCTTCTCATTATTTGGCACAGTTGGTGAAAACTTTGACTTTGAAAGCTTAGATGATCCATTGAATCCAATCTACAGTATGCGTTTGAATTTTCATGCGCAGTAATTGATAAGAAGAAGTTGCACAGCCGTGTGACTTCTTTTTTTGTGCGTAATCTTATAACTATTTTCCTAAGCGATACGGAAAAATCTATTTTGAAAAGAAAGCGATTTCATTTTATAGTGAATGTAAGAAATCCAATTAAAAAATTAGAGGAGTGATCGTAATGAAAAAAGCATTGATTATTTGTGCCGCAGGAATGTCTTCTTCGATGATGGCATCAAAAACAACAGAATATTTTAAAGGAAAAGGGGAAGATGTATTTGTTGACGCGGTTTCTGCAACTGAAGGGGACAACCAAATCAAGACAAGTGATTTCGATTTGTTCTTGATCAGTCCTCAAACCACAATGTACTTGGATAAATTTGTTAAACTAGGAAAAACAGTAGGGAAACCGGTCGTAAGTATACCATTCCAAGCGTATGTTCCTATCCCTACAGGTATCCAAAAATTAGCGGAGCTGATTGAGGAAAATATATAGACGAATAGGGGAAGATAATAATGAAACAAACAGAAAAAGAGTTATTGCGGCAATTGATTGATCATCAAGGAGAATACCTCACGAGCCAGTACCTCGCTTCTGAATTATTATTATCTGACCGTACGATTCGAAACTATTTGAAAACATTGAATGAAGTAATCGAAAATAATGGCGGCAGACTCATTGCCAAGCAAGGTCAAGGGTATCAACTAGAGGTCGTCAATAAGCTTGCTTTTGCCCTGTTTTTAAAGCAACGGGAAGTCACTGTGGAATATGGTGATCAGGTGACTGAGTTTTATGGTTCAGAAGATCGAAAAAAGTATATTTTAAATAAACTACTTTTGGAAGATCGCGCAATCGTGATCGATGATTTGGCAGAAGAGTTATATATCAGCCGTTCGAGTTTAGTGAATGATATCCAAGAGATCAAAGAGAAGTTAGCCGATTATTCGTTGAAAGTTGTGTCGAAACATAAACAGGGGATGTGGATCGAGGGTCAAGAACAAGACAAGCGACATGTGATCATGGATACCTTTTTTGGAAATAAGTATACCAATTCTTTAAAAGAATACCTCGGTAACAGTCAATTCTTCAAGGAAATCAATTTCGAAGAATTAGTGATCATTATCTTGGACGAGATTCGTGAATCCAAATTGAGGGTTTCTGATTTTGTGATCCAAAATTTAGCGCTACATTTAGCATTGGCAATCAAGCGAATGCGAGCCGGTTTTGAGATCCAAGTGCCTGAGATCACTGGAGAAGAGATCCATGAGACCGAATATCAAGCAGCCAAGAATATAACCAGACGGATCGAGTCTATCATGAATGTTCGTTTCCCTAAAGATGAAATTGCTTATTTAGCCTTACATTTGATGGCTAAATCAAATCAAAGCCATAAAAGGGAGAATCAAGAGTTAGTGACAGAGCTAATGTCAGTTCTTAAAGAGCTTGCTCAGGTTCTTGGACAGTCGATCGTCGAAGATTATCAATTCAGGAATGGCTTACTCAATCATTTAGAACCCATGTTAGTTCGTTTAAAGAGAGGAATTGCTCTGGAAAATCCTTTAACAAAAGAGATCAAAAAAGAAGATCCACGAGCCTTTGAATTGACTAAACACTATTTTAGTCAGATGCCTTCTTTGAAAGATTATAAAATCAATGAGGATGAATGGGCGTATCTAGCACTTCACTTGATGGCAGCGATTGAAAAAAATAAGGTCGATTGTAAACTCCAGGCGTTGATCATCTGTGCGACTGGCTATGGAAGTGCACAATTGTTAAAAAATCGGGTGTTGAGTGAATTTGGGAAAAACATTGCAGTGAAACAAGTGAAAGGCTACTACGAAATCGATGAACAGGCGTTAGAGGATATTGATGTGATCATTTCTTCCATTGATTTGTCGACGATGTTTTTCAAAGTGCCTGTTCTTCATGTCAGTGTTTTCTTGAATGATCAGGATGTTCAAAAAATCCGTAAAGTGATCGAAGAACAACGTCCAATTTGCTTTGTGAAACCTCAAGAAGCGTTATCTCTTATGAAAGAAAAAGCAGACTTTTATGAAGAACAGATTTCTAGAAAATGGTTTAAGGTCTATCCTACAGCGCCAACAAAAGTGCAAGTTATCGCTGATTTGTTGGCACTTTTACAAGTAGATGAAACGGAGAATTATACGTCTGAGATGATTCACCAAATCGAACGTCGTGAGAAAATGGGGCAGATCATCTTCAGTGAACAAGTGGTCGTCCCACATCCAGCGATCCCAGTTGGAGCCACCGCTAAAATTGCAGTCGGCGTCATTCCTGATGGGATGAAATGGGACGAACAAGAGGCGATCAAATTTGTTTTTCTAGTCTCTCCTTCTTGTATCGAAAATGAAGGAATCACTGTTGTCACAAAGGCAATCGTGAAATTCATTGATCGATTAGACCTACAGCAGCTGATTTTAACTGAACCAACGTTTGAAAATTTTAATGAACAATTTATAAAAATGATTTACTAAGGAGGAGTCTTGATGACGGAAAAAATCACGAGTGAAGAGCTTCAAGTGACCGCTTTTGATATTATTTTTCACAGTGGCAATGCACGAACATTGATCCACGAGGCATTTGCTTTGTTACGAGCAGAAGATTTTACAGAAGCAGAAGAAAAGCTAGACGAAGCAAATCAGGAAATTTTAGAAGCCCATAAATCACAAACGCATTTATTGAAAGAGTATGCAAGTGGGCAAAAAATTGAAATGGAGATCATCATGGTCCATGCGCAAGATCATCTGATGACGACGATGACGTTATTGGAAGTCGCAAAAGAAATGAGTTATCTATATCAAAAATAAACAAGAACAGGGGGTGAAAAAATGAGTGAAGCTGAGAAAAAACAACGAGAATTAGAGAAAAAAGCATTTAGTTTGAAAGTCTTGTATTTTAATCGCTATCTGATCATTCGCTACTTAACGGCTGGTTTCTTTTTTACCAATCTTTATTGGCTGGTTTCCTTACTCCTTGCGAATAGCAAGATGTTTTGGGTGCCATTAGGGCTATTATTCTTTCTTTTACCAGTCGTCGCAGAACAAGTGGCACTCTATCGTACACATAAAAATAATGCAACGGTTACTCGAAATTATTTCCGCTTGCAAGCGGTAACCAATGTATTTCTCCTATTAGCAGTATTTTCACCAGGTTATTCTCAGTTGTTTCCTTTTATGGCGAATGGTTCAAATGGCCAAGCATTGATTCTGTTTGTGATTGCTAGTGGGCTACTGATCTGTCTGTTTTGTCAGCGACGTTTGAATAAAATCCATGCAAATACGGATCGTCATTATCAACGAATCAAAGAGTATGAACGTGTAGTACATTTTGGAAAGGGGAGTAAATAGATGTTTGATTTTCTACAGAAATATTTGATGGGACCGATGGGGAAAGTGGCACAATTCAAGATCGTACGCGCAGTAATGGCTGCTGGGATGGCGTCGATTCCCTTTACGATCGTAGGCTCGATGTTTTTAGTTTTGAATATTTTACCGTTACCATTTCCGTTTTTAGAAGGATTTTTCAATGCCACTTTCTTTAAAGTCAGCGACTTGTATATGATCGTCAACACAATGACGATGGGGATATTATCTGTTTATTTTGCTATTGTATTTGCTTATGAATTAACGTCGATCGAAAGAGATGAACAAGCACTGAACGTCAATCCGTTAACTGGCGCGCTATTATCTGTTTTTGCTTTCTTCATGTGTATTCCAGAGTTGATCATTTCAGATGGAAAAATCAGCTTGATCTCTAGTATGACCGATGCAGAAACCGTCGTTAGTGGTGTACGTATGGGCGCATTTGTCGAACGTCTAGGTACGTCAGGTATTTTTACCGCAATCATCATGTCTTACATTGCAGTTGAGTTGTATTGTATGTGTGTAAAACGCAACTGGGTCATCAAGATGCCAGATGTTGTACCACCTGGGGTTTCACGTTCCTTTACCGCATTGATTCCAACGTTTGTGATTGCCTTTGTGGTGATGCTTGTCAACGGCACATTAGTTGCGTTAGGAACAGATATTTTCAAAATGATCGCTATTCCTTTTGGCTTCGTAACAGAATTGACGAATACGTGGATAGGGATCATGATCATTTATTTCTTGATCCACGCGTTATGGATCGTAGGGATTCATGGGGCGAACATTATTACCTCATTCTTGACACCAATCGTTTTAGCGAACATGGCAGCAAATGCTCAAGGTGCAAATTATCCTTTAGCCGGCGAATTTAATAACTCTTATGTAACAGTTGGTGGTTCTGGAGCGACACTAGGATTGATTATCTTTATTGCATTCATGGCAAAATCCGATCAGTTAAAAGTATTAGGAAAAGCTTCATTAGTACCAGGTATTTTTAATATTAATGAACCGATCATTTTCGGGATGCCAATCGTTTATAATCCTTACTTGGCAGTACCGTTCTTCTTAGCACCAATGGCATCCGCATCATTAGCATACTTTGCCATCAAACTAGAAATCGTTCGACCAATGTTAGCTCAAATGCCGTGGCCTTCACCAGTGGGGATCGGCGCCTTTGTTGGTAGTGGAGGTGACTGGAAAGCCGCTGTCTTAGCCGTCTTATGTGCGATTCTCGGGTTTATCATCTGGTTGCCATTCATCAAGTTTTATGACAATAAACTATTGACTGAAGAACAAGAAAAAGCCGCAGAATTAGCAAGAGAAGGTTCAGTGGCATAGTGATTCAAAAGAAAACTCAGTTGCCATTCGTTAGAGATGGTAACTGAGTTTTTTAGTGAGTTGTTATGAAAAAAGGAAAGCCTATATATGTTGAATAATGAGAAAATTGGGGGAAGCTTGTAAAAATAACCTTGTATACAAAAAAATAGATATCTATTAGTCAATAGAACCTACGAAGTTACTTCTAGAGGGAGAACACTATCAAAGTAAGGCAAGGGAATATTAGAAAACAGTTGCTCCCCCTCTTAAAGCAAGCCGCGACATTTCAATTGCCAGGAGAGTCAAAAGTGCAACATTCTAAAAATAAGGGGAATAGCCTGGTTCATATATGGACAGTCATAAAAAGATGTAAAAATGGTCGATGGCAACTCAATGATGCTTGATATTTATATCAAATAACAGAAAAAAAAGGACAAATATGTGGGAAATCCTCCGTATACTAGACACAAGTATGAAATAAAGAGGTTTAGAAAAAGGAGGACAAGTAAATGAAATTGATTGATTTAAGTATCACGATTGAAAATGAAGTGCCAAGTGATCCGCAAGAAATGATTCCGGTGATCAACTATTTAGACCATGAGAAAAGCGTGCCGGATATGTTACGCTTTTTTGAAACGGCAAAAAAGGAAGACTTGCCTAATGGCTTAGCTTGGGCGATGGAAAGTGTCCAGCTCACTACGCATACAGGTACTCATATGGATGCACCTTACCATTATCATCCGACAATGGATAATGGACAGCCAGCTTGGACCATTGAAGAGGTGCCTCTTGACTGGTGTTATGGAGAAGGTGTCATGCTTGATTTTTCAGATAAACCAAATGGCTATCAGTTGACGGTCACTGACTTTCAACACGCCTTGAAAAATATCAACTATACACTCAAAGAAAAAGATATCGTGCTGATCCAGACAGGTGCTGCGCCGTTTTGGGGCACACCCAATTATTTGATCAGTGGGTGCGGTGTCGGACGAGAGGCAACGCTGTGGTTAATTGAGCAAGGGATACATGTAGTTGGTACCGACGCTTGGTCGTGGGATCGACCGTTGCCTTTTATCGCGGAAGAATTTAAAGAGACTCGAGACTCCTCGATTATTTGGGAAGGCCATTTTGCTGGGATCGAAAAGAAATACTGTCATATCGAAAAATTGACGAACTTAGATCAACTGCCACCGACTGGTTTCATGCTAAGCTGTTTCCCAACGAAAATCAAAAAAGCGAGTGCTGGTTGGACACGAGTAGTCGCAATCATGGAACAAGACCAACTTTGATTTGAAAAAGCTTGAACGGATTTAGACATCCAGCGCCTATCTATGGAAGAGGGCGTTGAATGTCCAAATCAGTAAATGGAAAAACTGCGAACAAGTTCAAGTAGAGGAAGCTGTGTCAAAGCAAGTTCATGGAGGGATAGATAAATGGATTCAGAAAAAGATATCTTGCTTTATGGCTTATATAAGAAACGTGAAACTTTTTTTGCCGATGTAAAGAATAATAAAGTTGATCTACAAGGCTATCCAACCTTATCTGGTGAATCAGAACATGCACATATCATTGATTATTATAATAACAGGCTACATATGGCGATAGTTGAACGAAAAAGATCAGGAAGGTTACGCACTTTTGAACAATGGCGTCTATTTATAGATCAATTACTTTTTGTGTTATTCCGATTTTGGAATGAATATCCGCTTTGGAAACAATACTTGCAGTGTATGAACTGGAATCCTAAGAACTGTTTGTGGGCAACGTTCAATTATCCGATCTTTCATGAGAATCTTCGACTAGAGGGCATCGTGTTATATTTTCAAAATGAAGCAGGCGAGACAATCAGTTGTAATGACCACATTACTAGAGGCTGTAAAAATGGCATCGATATGGCCATGTACTATCCCAACATTCTCATTTATTTCGTGTTGGATGGCATAAAAATGAAAGAAGTCATGCAAAAAAATCGCCAAAAAAAATATAAAAGTGAGTATACCTGTAAAGAATTACGCTATATTTTCCGACATTGGTATCAATTAAAGGATAAAGTTGTATTTTTCTTAAATCGAAAAATTGTAAAAGCGCCTTGGATTGAAGGAAATCACATTCGCCAATGGCAAAAGTATCACGAGCATCGAAAGAAAAAGGGAAAAAGAGAAATCGCTAAATCTGTGGACGATTTAACACATGATGCTTTACCAAAAGAGAAGAAGAAAAATGAATTAAAATCTTTCAAAGCACTACTTTTAGAAGTAAATGAGAAAGGAAAAATCCAGAAAAAAATGGAAAAATCGATCGGTAGACAGCGAGCGTTCACCTTGTGATGTATTTAGATGATCGGTGCATATATTGGCTGTTACGGAAAAATATTTGGTCAGTGAAGGTGATCCGTAGAGTGATTAGGTGTCACTGGGGACAGGAGAGAAATGAATGATAACAAATGAATTAAAAATTATATTTTTGGGGAAGAACAGCGAGTATCAACGGCTATTTGAGTCCAATGAATCGGAACGATTCCAACCGGGTAAAGACTATCAAGTACAAATGTTTGACGCGTGCAATAATGAAATAGAGAAGTTGATCATTCAGTTTGTTAAGGAAAATAAACTACTAACATTACAAGACTGGGAGGATTTTTCTGATAATTTGCCTTTGTTACTATTTCCGCAAAATGAAAAAAAATTAGTTTATTTTTCTGAATATTATGAGTCCATGATTAAGTGTAAGAAAGTGGGATAGCGGAATGGATACAGACAAAATGTATATTTTATTATTTGGGATGGATGATCAACGAAAGCTATTTTACCAAGATGTCATTTCGAGAAAAGTGCAACTGAAAAGATTTGCTAGTCTGACAGAATCAAGTTCATCAGCATATGTCATTGATCGCTATAATAAAGGGTTACATGAATTGATCGTTAGTAAAGTGTCGGAAAAAAAGCTAGAGACCGTAGAAGAACTGCAAGAATTTGAGAAAGAGTGGCCTAGCTTATTATCAGAAGAGTATAAGCATCTACCCATTGGAAAAGATACTGGCTGTCTATGCAATGGAACCCTAAGAATCGCTTGTTGAATATACTTAAAAAAGTAGTAATTGAAAGAAGATTATTCGTGGAAAAGGGGGCACTCTACTATCGCAACAAGTATAAAGATAAAAAAAGTTTTAATAAGCATATCGAAAGATGGTGTAAAAACGGTATCGATATAGCCATCTACTGTCCTAATGTTAGGATATATTTTGTACTGGATAAACTGAATATGCACAATATCTCTAAAAAAAATTGTTATGGACATTACGAAAGTGATTATACGTGTAAAGAACTGCGTTATATTTTTCGGCACTGGGATGAGTTAAAAGAAAAAGTTGTTTTTTTTGAAAATAAAAAAATTGTGAAAGCACCTTGGATCAAAGGAAAGTATGTCAAGGAATGGCAGAAATATAGTGAAATACGAAAGCGGCGTTTCACATGGAATCTCAACAAGCAAGCGTGCAAGTCGATGGAAAATATCCAATCAAGTACATTCCTTACAAGAGAGAGGGCACAAGAACATAAAAACTTGCAATTGTTACTTAAAGAAGCAATAGGAAAGCAAAATAATATCTCAGAGCAAAAGAGACCATCTGCACGTAGGCAAAGGGCCCTGACGATATAGTTTTTGAAATACTATATTTTTTAGATACATAAGAAAGAGGAAATATCAATTCGAATATTCTTTCAATCAAAAAAGTCAGTGCTGAGTGGACACGAGATCGCTATTTTAAAAGAGGAGGAATGGTCATGCCATTAGATGGAGATAAAGTATTATTGATTGGTTTGGATGTTTCATGTGAACGACTATTTAAGGACTTAAATGAAGGGAAACATAGATTTGAAGGAGAATTAAAAGAAAAGGATCATCGAGCCTATATGGTTGATACTTATAATGATGAAGTGAAAAGAATCATTTATGATAAAGTCAGAAAGGATGAACTGGTAACAAGGAAACAATGGCAACAATTTGCTAATGGCGGTATAAATGATTATGTAAGATCAGACAACTTACCGTTGTGGAAAGAGTTTATGGCTGCATCTAAAGAAAACCCTAAGAATCAATGGACAAATAGTTTTTCCGGTGCAATCCAAGCTGGAAACATAGAAATAGAGGGCATACAACGGGACAAAAGTGGAAATAAAATTGGGACAGAAGGGACAGAGCTATACTACATAGACAAGCATGAAGATAGAGTATTCATCAAAGAATTAGATGAAAATGGAGGGAAAATCGGGATAGACATGCTAAAATGCTATCCCACTATAAAAGCGTATATCATCTTAGATGGTATACAGATGAAAGATATAGCAAATAGACGTGATTTTAGGGTGTATCCTACGGGGCAACTTCGTAAAATGTTGCGCTATGCTTATCGATCATGGCCGATCATAAAAGATCAGGTGACTTTCATGTCAAAAAGTCGGATTATACCACCACCTTGGCATGAAGGCGACTTTGTCAAAGATTGGCAAGTTTATATCGAAAATCGGGAAAATAAAGTTTCTAAAGGAATGGAGATATCTTCTTTCCTAGCGGGTATACACAGTCCTGAACAAAAGAAAATGTGTACAAATGGCACTCAGGTACTTCGTAAAATGACGATAGGACTTGCTAAACGAGCAGAGGAATTAAATGAGCAAAAGAAACGAGAGTCATCTCGAATAAAGATACAGCGAGCTTCAACTGAATCGGAAAGATAAAGCGTATATTGGATATTGCCTGAGATTTTTAGAAGATTATCTATGAGTTGATGTGGCAAGACAAAAAATCATTTCAAAGATATTGGAATAAACAGCTAAAAAAGCCAACTCATAAGGAGTTGCCTTTTTTTAGCTAGAGTTATCTGTCTAAGTTAAAGCGTGTTGTTCTTCTTTAGAAAGCTTCATTGTTCGATCAAGCGTTTTGCTATGTCATAGTCACCTTCATAAGGTTCATCGACGCCACCAACTTTTTGATATGCATCCACGCCTTTACCAGCAATCACAACGGAGTCTTCTGGTTGGCTTTCTGCTAACGCTAGTTGGATCGCAGTCGGACGATCCATTTCATAATGGACAGCAAGCTCTTTATTTGTGATTGATGCATGGATTTCTTCCGCAATTTTTTGCGGATCTTCAAAAGCAGGATCATCTGCGGTCAAGAAAACCACATCGGCTGTTTCTGACAAGACTTCCCCAAAATCCTTTCTACGGGAAATTGCTTTGTTTCCAGGACTTCCTAGGACGACGATCACACGACCATTGGGATGTTCACTCTTAGCAAATGCCAATAACGTTTTTAAACTTAAATAGTTATGGGCATAGTCAACATACACATGGGCACCGTTCTTATGAGTCAACTGATCCATTCGACCAGGTACTCGAGCTTCGCTTAGACCTTGTTGGGCATCTGAAATCGAAGCGCCCACTAATGTCGCTGCAATGATTGCACTAGTTGCATTTTCTTGATTGAAGCCACCAGCTAACTTGATTTCATATTCTGCTTCAACAGGCAATTCAGAACCATGTGTGATCAATTTGAATGCTTGTGTTTGATTTTCTAAACTTTTCACTTGAACGTCTGTTGTATCTGCTCGTCCGTAAGTGATGGCAGGAATACCATGGACTTGCCCCGTCTCCACTAATAAATCGAAGTAATCACTCTCACGGTTTAAAATCACTTTTTTTGAATTTAAGATCAACTGACGTTTGCAATAAAAGTAATCATCAAACGTCGGGTGTTCGATTGGACTGATATGATCGGGTGAAATATTTAAGAAAATCCCGACATCTAAAGTGAGTCCATAAACACGCTGCGTTTTGTACGCTTGGGAAGAAACCTCCATGACAAGATGTGTCATCCCGTTTTCTACTGCTTCAGCCATCATGCGATACAAGTCGAGTGATTCCGGTGTTGTCAGATTAGATTTGAAAAAAGACTTGCCGTCTAATGTGGTATTCATTGTTGAAAACAGGGCAGTTTTATAGTTAGTCGTATGGTCTAGAATGGCCTTGGTAAAGTATGCAGCGGTGGTTTTACCTTTAGTCCCAGTAAATCCGATGACTAGCATCTTGTTTTGTGGATAATCATAAAAAGCCATAGAAAGAATTGCCATTGCTTTGCGAATATCGGTCACGATTATGCCACAAGCTTCGTTCTCATAAGGTTCTTCAGCCACGTAGTAATTAAGTCCTTGAGCAATTGCGGCAGTTAAATACTCTTCTTTAAAATTTAATCCTTTACAAAAAAATAATGTCTCAGCATCGACCTGACGTGAGTCATAACTTAATTTCTTGAATACTCTATTTTCTGGAGCATACAGATGCCACCCCTGTGGTGATACAAATTCTTTTAACAGATTTTCTTTTAACAATAAGTTGCGGATATCTTCTAAGGAGAAGCTCATTGAATCATCCCTCACTTTGTATTTATTTGGTTTATTATAGCATATTTTTTGTTACGTATTTTCGTGAACAGACGATTTAAGTAAAAATGAAAGAAGGTAGAATATGGAAAGTGGACAGAAACAAATGATTTTATTTTTTGGATTGTCGACAACAAGAGCTGACTATTTTGAACGAATGATCGCAGGGAAACTCTACTTGAAAAATATGACAGTTGCAGAAGATGAAACTTTGCTACAGTATTCATTTGATCGCTATATCAGTTATTTACGGGATATGTTAAGGACAAAAGGGTCAAAGTTAACAACACCAGAACAATGGGAGAAGTTTTCCTATGAATGGCCTGAATATATCAAGCCTGAATATAGAGATTGGCCACTATGGAAAGATTATTACTATCATACACAACAAAACTATAAAAATTGGTTTGCTCGTCTTTATAAAGGAACAGTTGCTCAGCGTTATTTTTTTGTAAACGCCTATTCTAAAAATTATCGACCAAATGAGTTTAGTGTATTGAAAATCCCTGACAACAAAGAATTAGGGAGATATATCTACAGTGAATTAGCTAAAGATCCTAACGTAGATTTAGGTGAACATCGATATGCATATGTCAAAAAAGGTAAAATGTATTCACCAGTATTCCACACTGTCAGGGGATCAAAAATTGGCATCGATATTGCAAAAACAAATCCAAATGTCACTATCTATTTTTTATTAGACGGACTTGATATGAAACGAGTATTGACTAAACCTCGAATAAAAATGCCGACTATCAACGTAACCAATCATGAACTTCGTTATATCTATCGCAATTGGTCACAGTTGGAAGGAAAAATTATTTTCTTTAACGATGGAAAAGAAGTTGCTCCACCGTGGCACACCTCAGAGTACAAGAAGATGTGGCAAGCGTACAAACCTAAAAGTTTTCAAAATAATAATTGGTTACGAAAAAAATGGGCCATTTTTCGCCAGAAAAAAGTGGGTACCCAACAGAAAGTAGCGAACAATAAATACACCGAATATAGCAACGTGCAGGGACGTTTCTTCGTTGATATCCAACAACAGCTAAAGCAAGATAAGACAAAATTCTCCGAAGATAGAGATAAGAAAAATCGGCCATTACAGGAAACAAGACAACCCGATAATCGGATGTTCGTTGAAAAAACAATCCGTAGAGTAGAAAAAATAGCGTATTGGAGAAATGAGTCAGTAGCAAGCAAGGTTAATCGGCAAAGAGAAAAAAAAGAATTTTTACGTAGTTAATGACAAATCAGGGCAACTTTAGGAAAGAATCACTGATGTTAATAAAAAGAGAGAAGGTCTAAAAAATGAATCCTGAAGAGACAAGCGGATTTAAAGAGCAGTTATCAAAGAAAAATAGTCTATCTAAAGAGAAACCAGAGCAAGCTGAACGGACAAGCATTACTGCATCTCTACATGGCAAACATCATCTAGAGGATAGTTCAATGTATAGTATAGAATCTGACTCAATCTATTATAGTCTAGAAGATAGCTCAATACATAGTTCACAAGATCATTTGATACCTAGGGGACAAGCCAAAAAAACAGACAACAGTGTAACAACCTCTCCACAGTCTACATCAAAACGACGAAGAATTTTGTCATACATAGCTGAAAAAATTCAAAAAATAGGCAGGACAACAAAGAGGAAAGAACCTAGAACAGCTGAAGATCATTCGTTACCGAAGCCACAAACGAGTCAAAAAAACGAGAAGCAGTCCACTAAGAGATTAAATGATCTTCCAACATACTTCACACGTAAAATCCGTTCGGCAAATGAAGCTGCAAAAACGGCAAATAACTTATTTTCAAAAAAAGAAAAGGCGATGGTTGCTAAAGAACGAGGGTGAATCGTTTGATCTCAGCTTGAACGTTTTAGTAGAAAAAACGTTAAAGGACAGAAACAAACGAGGTCTGTCTAACAGTATCTGAAAAGGCGAGTCTGAAATAAAAAAAGAAAGAAGGAATAGAAAATGATTGATGAAGAAATACGTGAAGTAGGAGAAAAGTTATTTAACAAAAAGGATCTATCGAAAGAGGAGAAGCTTATAGCCTTTAAATATATAGTTTCACATTATAATATACTAGAAGATGATGTAATAGCCAGACTAGAAAACAACTTTGTACGCAAAGAAGACTCATTTAATGAGGCGATCGATCAACCTCATCGTGAACAAAGATTCAGACCCATAAAGCTAATCGGTCGAGCGATTCAGTCACTGTGGAGAAGAACATGGGGAGTGATAAGAGGCGGTCGACAGTCCGATAGAATCGCTTTAAATAAGGAACAAATCGTCACTACAAACAACAATGAACAACGATCAAAAGAAGGAATCAACCGAAGCGACTCGACTACAAGTAGAACAAAAAACGCTAACACATTTAAGGATGTAAAGGTTACAGGTGATTCGTTACATAGCCCACAAAGGACCAAAAAGTCTATTTTGACTGCGAAAGAGAGCCCGATATACTTCACACGTAAAATTCGTTCGGCGAATGAAGTGGCACAGGCAGTAAATACCTCATTAACTAAAAAGGTAGATCATCCGGTTTCAAAAGAACGAAGATAAACGTTTTGTCGTAGCGTGAAAGTCTCAGTAAAACAAAACATTAAAAGGAGGGTAAGGAAAACAATTTAACTTGTTTCAATTTAAAACTTGTTATTTAAATAAAAAATGGAAGAAGGAATAGGACAATGAATCCAGAAATCACTATGAATTCGATCACCCCACATATCAATAAGTATAGGCGACAACGTGCAAAATATGATGTATATGAATTAATTAAATTAATACAAGAAGTAGAAACTAACCCTAAACTGCAAGAATTGTTAGCTAAAGAAGGAGGTCCGACTAAAGGGGAAGCAGCGTTAGACTATGTGTTAAATAAGATGGATCGTGAATCTTTAGAAAAATCCCCTTCTAGCCGTCCAGCTATCACAAAGTATCTGCGACAAGCAGGAGAAAAAAATCCATCTGTATTCGCTGATTTAATACAACATGTAGAAACTAACCCGGAGATGCAAGCATCGTTAGTTAAAGAAGGAGAACCGACTAAAGGAGCAGCAGCGTTAGAGCATGTGTTAAATAAGATAGATCGTAAATTTGCAGAAAAATTCCCTTCTAGCCGTCCAGCTATCACAAAGTATCTGCGACAAGCAGGAGAAAAAAATCCATCTGTATTCGCTGATTTGATCCAACATGTAGAAACTAACCCGGAGATGCAAGCGTCGTTAGCTAAAGAAGGAGAACCGACTAAAGGAGCAGCAGCGTTAGAGCATGTGTTAAATAAGATAGATCGTAAATTTGCAGAAGAACTAATTCCTAGCAAGTGTTCATCTCAAAAGACTGTACCTATAAGCAAAATGTTTCCTATAAAATCAACGAATGATGGAAAGACAAGAGACGCTATAGTTATCTCTGATCAAAATAGTCGAAAATTATATCCTAAATTCGAAACAGAAGGTTTTAATAGAAAATGTGATTATGCAAAAAAATATGCAACTGTTGTAAATAGCAACTTAGAAAAAAATGAAAAAGCGATGATTTCGAAAGAACGAAGATAGAGAACCAGCTCATCCTGTGATTGAAATAAAACAGTGATTACGTAAAAACTACAACCGCTACAAAATAAAAAAAGCCGATAAAAAGATTGCTACTTTGTGGATTTACACTTAAAATATGAGTAATGTTTTGAAGAAAGTTGGAATCTGATCAATGACTAATCAAAGAAAACCAGCAGTAGAAAATTTGACAGTTCAAGAGAAAATGGCTAGAGGTTCTGCTTGGATGACTGCAAGTAATATGATCTCTCGATTACTGGGCGCAGTCTATATTATTCCTTGGTATGCTTGGATGGGCGAAAATGCAAAGGCTGCCAATGGATTATTCAATATGGGGTACAATATTTATGCGTTATTCTTAATGATTTCAACTGCGGGGATTCCAGCTGCCATTGCGAAACAAACCGCACGTTACAATTCATTGAATGAATACGGGACGTCTCACCGGTTGTTTCTACGAGCAATGCAAATGATGGCTGTTTTAGGGGTGTTTTTTGCAGGGTTTATGTATTTTGCTTCGCCTTGGTTAGCTCGTGCCTCTGGTGGTGGGGAAGAATTGATTCCAATCATGCGCTCATTAAGTGCAGCACTATTAGTATTTCCTTGTATGAGTGTTATTCGAGGATACTTCCAAGGAAATCAGGAAATGATGCCTTATGCACTTTCGCAAATCGTTGAGCAGATTGCGCGCGTATTTTATCTGTTGCTTTCTACATTCATCATCATGAAAGTCCTGTCAGGGGACTACGTAACTGCGGTGACCCAATCGACTTTTGCAGCATTTATTGGGATGATCGTCAGCTTGGCTGTCTTATTATATTTTTTGAAGAAACATCAAGCGTATACAGCAGCTCGTGTGCAATACAGTGAAAACCAAGTGACCATTGCCACGAAAGAATTATTGTTGGATACGATCAAAGAAGCGATTCCTTTTATCATCGTAGGATCAGGGATCACGATTTTTAAATTAGTCGATCAATTTACATTTATTAAAATCATGTCGGATACTACTGAGTATTCCAATGCCCAATTATTGGATCTTTTTTCAATTTTCAGTGCGAATCCTGACAAGTTGACAATGGTCGTCATTGCTTTAGCGACGTCGATTGCTGCGACAGGCTTACCTTTGATCACGGAAGCGGTAACGATCAAAGATCGTCGTGGACTAGCAAAATTAACAAGCAGTAATTTACAGTTGTTTTCCTTTATTATGTTTCCTGCAACGTGTGGTGTGATGCTCTTGGCATACCCTTTGAATACTTTATTTTATACACCAGATCAATTAGGAAGCCAAGTATTGATCCAAGCAAGTTTTGTCGGTCTTTTTCTCGGACTTTATATGCTTGTATCGAATATGCTTCAAGGGATGTTTGAAAATAAAGCAGCGATCCAATACTTACTGGTTGGGTTTCTCGTAAAACTAGTCTTGCAATATCCAGCAATCCGTATTTTTGAAGTGTATGGGCCATTGCTTGCAACGATGATTGGTTTTATCGTTTCTTGTTCGTTGATACTAAAGAAAATCCATCAAGTGGCTCGCTTCAATCGGAAATTTGTATGGCGCCGCACCTTATTGATTTTTATTCTTACTCTGTTGATGCTCCTTGCAGCTGGGCTGACGAAAATGGTTTTCGGGATGTTCTTGAGCCAAGACAGTAAGTTCCAATCACTACTATTAATTGTTTTAGTCGCCGGAGTAGGTGGTTTGGTTTATACGTATCTGGCACTGAAGCTTCGTCTCGCAGATAAGTTATTAGGACGTCAAGGAATGATTCGTTTACGCCGACGTTTGCGCATCAAATAAGACAGGCATTGCTTGAAAAGGGGACAATCACATGCGTTTAGATAAATTTTTAGCTGACATCGGTCTTGGTAGCCGCAAAGAAGTCAAAGGGCTGATCAAAAAAGGCTTGATCACAGTCAATGGAAACTGTATTAAAAGTGATAAATATCAAGTGAAAGAAACCGAAGACACGGTGATGTATCTAGATGAATCCTTACATTATCAAAAAGATTTTTATTATATCTTGAATAAACCAGCTGGTATAGTTTCAGCAACTCAAGATAATCATGATCAAACCGTTATCGACTTACTTTCTGATGAAGATTTTCGGGAAGATCTATTTCCAGTCGGTCGGTTAGATAAAGATACAGAAGGATTGTTGATCCTGACCAATGATGGACAGTTTTCACATCAATTACTCTCTCCTAAAAAACACGTAGAAAAAGAATACTTGGCAGAGGTCAAAGGTGTGATGACGAAAGCAGATGTGTCAGCATTTGCAGAAGGATTACTCATTGATGGAGATGAACAGACACTGCCTGCAAAACTGTTCATTGACTCAGTCGATGAAGAAACAAACACTTCTCGTATCCGCTTGATCTTACATGAAGGGAAATTCCATCAAGTCAAACGGATGGTAAAAGCCGTTGGCAAAGAAGTCACGTACTTGAAACGAATACGTATGGGGAATTTTCTTCTGCCAGAAGATTTAGCTTTAGGAGAGTATCGCCAAATGACACCAGATGAATTGGCACAAGTAAGAAGTAAATAGAGCCTGAAAACACCGCTTATGGGATTGGGGTATACTACTCGATCCTGTAAGTTTTTTGTTTAGGGCGCGGTCAAAGAAGTGTACAGTGGAAAATCTAAACACAAGAAGGAACTAAAAAGTAATTTCCCTATACGAATATGATGTTAAATCAACCAATTATGATGGATAAAACAAAATAATAAATATATAATGTATGATACTCAGTGTATAAATCATTTGAATTTTTTATTAACTAAAAATATTAATTATGTCATTTGCTCAAATAATATTTTAGGGAATATTATGCTCTATTATATTTCTATTTTCCCAAATGGGAGGTACATAACGAATGAAAAAAAGCTGTTTTTAAAAAGTTATTTAGTTTGTAACCAGGAATAATAATTTATTTATGTGAAATGGCAGTTCAGAGAAAATATCTTAGGTAGGTTCTATATCAATATTTCAAAACAAGGCAGAGGGGAATATGAAAAAGGATAATTTCATCTTGATGGATAATCTTGGAGTGGAACATAAAAACACTAAAGTATTAAAAAATATAAATATGCAAATTGAACATGGAGAATTTGTATTTTTGATAGGAAAAAGTGGCTCGGGAAAAACCACTTTAATTGAGTTGATTCAAGGGAGACGAATGTATAATACGGGTAGCTTGAAAATCAATGATAAAGAAGTATGTCAATATAACTATAAGGAATTACAAAATTTAAGGGAAATGATGGGGGTAGTTTTTCAAGATACAAGATTGATTGAAGAGTGGACAGTATTTGAAAATATAGCTTATAAATTGGAATATTTAGGTTATCCATCCTCATTGATACAGTCGAAAGTTGAGGAAGTTGCAGCAGATCTAAAAATAGATCGATGTATAAAAAATTTACCTAGAAATTTATCTGGTGGTGAAAGACAACGTGTGAATATTGCCAGAGCAATCGTTGCGAATCCCCCAATTATTATTGCTGATGAACCGACAGCTAATTTAGATAAGGCAAATGCAAAAATAGTATTTGAGTTATTGAAAAAAAAGAATAAACTTGGCTCTACGATTATTATGTCTACTCACGATCCTAACTTTATAAAAGAATCTGAATTTAGAATCATTAAGTTAACTAAAGGAGAGAAGGTATATGATCAATGTGGGTCCAACTATTTTATCTAACCTATATCTTGTTAGGAGAAGTATTAAAAGCGCATGTAAAGTAGGATTTAGATATGTTGTTTCGGTTACTATTATTGGCATCCTATTTTTTGAGTGTGTCTTTTTGCAACTGTATTTACAAAGATTTATTCAAATAATGGAACAAGAAATAATGAGTAGCGATTTAAAGTCGGCACAACTAAGTTTAGATGGGAATCAGTTTTTAATTATGCAAATTTCTTTTGGGAGGGATATTTTATCCTTTTTAATAGTGATAATTAGCATATATATATTATTTGACTTTAGAAATAAAATTTTACTAATCAAGGTAATTGATAGAACAGATGTTGAAACAAAAATATATTTGGGAATCCAACCTAAATATGTATTGAGAGAATTACTACTAAAAAATTTTTTTATCTACATAATTGGATTAAGTCTTAGTTATATCATTTGTATCTTTCTAAATATGAAACTAGTTTCTTTGTTCAATTCTATTTTGCCCTATGATTTACAGGGACATCACAGAAATGCCATTTTCTTTTCAATGATTTTTTTTATGTTAATACTTTCTATAGTGTTAGTATTTTACACTATTATAATAGAATTTATCAGTATTCAGAGATTTAAGAGAACTTTTTCACTGTATTAACATTGGTATTTTTTCCATATGTAATCAGTTTTATTACGGAGTTCTTTTTTTCACATTCTCACTAAATAAAAGTATAGATTTATAAAAACATGCGTATGTAGAGCAAATAAACTGACTTAACTATTATCCAACCACAGTCATACGTTATTATGTAAGCATCCAATAGCAAAGTACATAAATATTTTTCTAACTGCATTTAGACTAAAAATAGATAGAGCAATAGAAACAAAACCTACTTATAGGATTCAGGAACGCTTTCCTAAATCCTGTAAGTTTTTTTGTTTATTTATTGAAATCATGATAGATGGCAACCTAAAACAGCTATTTTTCATTTTTCTGTCTCACGCCTTAGATCAAAATGATTCTTTTACAATCTTCTCTATAATTTGTTTCATTTTCCCTATGATTTGTTCATTTATTATATCTTTTGAAAGCGCTATAATGACAGTGCGAATGAGGTGAAAGGAGTTTTTATATGAGAAAAAGGAAGGGGTTAAAAGGTTTTTTTGGGAATTTATGGCGCTATAAGGCGCTTGTTTTAATGGCGATCCCTGGGATGATCTGGATGATTTTTTTCTTTTACATCCCGGTATTAGCGAATGTCGTTGCGTTTAAAAATTTCCATATTTCTGCGGATGGCTTTCTTGCCAGTTTAAGGGAGAGCCCATGGGTTGGATTGGAGAATTTCAAGTTTTTATTTTCTTCTGACCAAGCGTTTCTGATTACCAAAAATACGATTTTATATAATGTGACATTTATTTTACTGAATCTTTTGATATCTGTCGTGTTTGCAATCATTATGAGTGAATTGCGAAATAAACGATTGGTAAAAGTATACCAGACCATGTCATTGCTTCCCTATTTCCTTTCTTGGGTCATCATTAGTTACTTTGTCTATGCGTTTTTAAGTCCAGATAAAGGGATCTTCAATCAATGGCTGGCAGCAAGTGGGAGAGAAACAATCAATTGGTATAATGATCCTAAATATTGGCCATTTATTCTAGTCTTTATTGGAACATGGAAAGGGATCGGCTATAACAGTATCATTTATTTTGCCTCAGTTATGGGAATCGATCCGACGTATTACGAGGCAGCGATGGTGGATGGCGCAAGCAAGTGGCAACAAATCAAACATGTGACGATTCCACAATTGGTCCCTCTGATGACGATCTTGACGATATTAGCAGTTGGAAATATTTTCCGAGCGGACTTTGGTTTGTTCTATAATATCCCAAGAAATTCCGGAGCGCTTTATGAAGTGACACAAGTTTTAGATACTTATATCTATAATGGGCTGACATCCACTGGCGACTTTGGTATGACGGCCGCAGCTGGGCTGTATCAATCAGTCGTCGGCTTTGTTTTATTAATGATCACCAATACGATTGCTCGTCGTTTTGACAGCGAATCGGCATTGTTCTAAGGAGGAGAAAAATGAATAAAAAGAAAGTTCAACGAGTAGAGATCCGCTCGTTTAGTCAAACCACCAACTTTTTCTCCAATATTTTGATTGCACTTTTTGCTTTTTCTTGTGTGTTACCATTTATTTTTGTAATTGCGATCTCTTTTACAGATGAATCCATTTTGTCCACACAAGGGTATAGTTTCTGGCCTAAAACATTTAGTACATTTGGGTATACTTTTTTGTTTGACCAGATGCAAAACAAAATTTTTCAGGCTCTTTTCGTCACTGTTCTTGTGACAGTAGTAGGAACGTTGATCAATAGTACAGCAACTTCTTTATATGCTTATGCTATTTCTCGATCCAACTTTCCATTTCGTCGTTTCTTTACAGTCTTTTGTTTGATCACGATGTTGTTCTCACCAGGGATGGTTGCGAACTACTTAGTGATGACGAATTTATTACAACTGAAAGATACGATTTGGGCATTGATTTTACCGATGGCAGTCAGTCCGTTCAATATTATCGTGATGCGAACATTCTTTAAACGTTCGGTGTCTGATTCGATCATTGAATCTGCTAGGATAGATGGGGCGAGTGAACTTCGGATTTTTGTACAAATCGTCTTACCCTTAGCGATTCCAGGAATTGCGACAATCAGTTTATTTGCAGCTTTAGGTTATTGGAATGACTGGTTCAATGCGTTACTGTATATTCAAAACGATAATCTCGTTCCATTGCAATATTTATTGATGAAGATTCAAAGCAATATCCAATATCTTACTCAAAATGCTGGAGCAGGTAGTCAGTTAGCCGGCGGTCTTGCTTCTGTTCCTGGAGAGTCTGCTCGTATGGCAATCGTTGTTATCTCAACATTACCGATTGCGATCAGCTATCCATTTTTCCAAAAACATTTTGTTAAAGGGTTAACGATTGGCGGCGTCAAAGAATAAAGCACTAAAATAGGAGGAAAAAGATATGAAGTTATGGAAAAAATTAGCTTTTACAGGATTCTCAGCACTAACAGCAATCAGTTTAGCAGCTTGTGGGGGCGGTTCAGGTGACAAGGACGATGCAGCGGCCAGTGATACGACGACATTACAAATGTACCAGATCGGTGACAAACCAGATAACCTTGATCAGCTGATGGAAGTCGCAAATAAACGTATTGAAGAAAAAATTGGTGTAAAAGTCAATATCAATTATATTGGTTGGGGCGACTATGAGAAGAAAATGAACGTCATCATCTCATCCGGTGAAAATTACGATATCGCTTTTGCCAACAATTACGTATCAAATGCACAAAAAGGCGCGTTTGCAGACTTGACTGAATTAGCGCCTAAATATGGAAAAGAAGCGTATGATTCTTTGGATGAAGCATATATCAAAGGCAATCTGGTCAATGGGAAATTATATGCTTTCCCTGTAAACGGCAATGTCTTTGCACAACAAGTGTTGACTTTCAATAAGCCATTATTAGACAAATACAATTTATCGATTGATGGTATTGAAACGTATGCAGATGCAGAAAAAGTTTTACAAGAATTCCATAAAAAAGAACCGAATACAGCGGCCTTTGCCATTGGCCAAGGATTTAAAGTACAAGGGGATTTTGATTATCCATTAGGAAATACTTTGCCATTTGCGGTTGATTTGAATGGTGACAAAACAAAGATCATTAACCAATATGACAACGAAAATTACATCGAACTGTTACGGACGATGCATAGTTGGTATGATCAAGGATTGATCCCTAGTGATGCAGCGACTAGTAACAAAGATTATCCGTTAGAAGGTAATACATGGTTGATGCGTGGAGAAACACAAGGACCATACGATTACGGCGATACGATTTTAACAAATGCTGCAAATCAAGAATTAGTATCGAAACCAATTACTGTTCCTTTGAAATCAACAGGACAAGCGCAAATGGCAAATTTTGTTGTCTCTAATACATCAAAAAACAAAGAGAAATCAGTAGAGTTCTTAGCGTTATTGAATAGCGATCCTGAATTGCTTAACGGCTTGGTTTGGGGAATCGAAGGAGAGGCATGGGAAAAAGTTGGCGATGACAAAGTAAAATTATTAGACGGCTATCAGCCAAAAACACACATGTCTGCTTGGAATACTGGAAACAATAAGATTCTTTATACACAAGATACGATTACCGATGAAATGATCGCTAAAAGAGATCAATCGATTGCAGAAGCTGAAACTTCTCCAATCTTAGGCTTCAGCTTTAATACAGACAGCGTAAAAACTGAATTGAGTAATATCTCAAACGTCATGAATCAATACCTTGATGGATTGAACACTGGAACTGTCGATCCAGATGAAACCTTACCAAAACTAATGGATGCCTTAGATAAAGCTGGATACGACAAAGTACTGACAGAAATGCAAAAACAATATGATACATTCCGACAAGAAAACAACTAAACAAAGCTAAGGTTGTGACGGAAGTGTCTAGCTCCGATAAATAAGGCGGAATCCACGGAAATTGCTCTTGAATTTTTGTGGATTTCGTCTTATTTCCGAAGGAGTTACTTCTAGCTGATGACCGAAGATGTGCTTCTTGAACACCATTTATTTGGTTTTAGATATTCCAATATGCTCAAGGTTACAGTATGTTTTTGTATAATAGGATATGATGAAGAATAAAGGGGGAAAGTCCTGTGTTAGGTAGAGCATTGGAAACAGTATTCATACGCGTATGGGTCATCATGAAATTGACATTGTATTTTTGGGGCTTAGCTGTGTGTGGCGGCGTCGTTTTAGGAATCGGGCCAGCTTGGAAAGTTGTCAATGAACAGTTTTATCTCCATGGTTTCGAATATAAAGACATCACGATCAGCGAAAGTTGGCAGATGTTCAAACAGTCCTTCGTGCGAGGAAATCAATTGTTTGGTCTTTTTTCGGCTTGTCTTTTTTTGCTTAGTTATAACTTGTATTTATCTGTTCAGATTCAAGGGATTCTTTTCTTAGTGATTGATTTTATTATACTGTTTAGCATGTTGTACGCTTATGCGACGTATCAATATAGTATGATTTTAGATAGTGGCTATCAAATGACTTTAAGAAATCTACTGAAGTTGAGCTTGATTTCCAGTTTCGCAAGTTTTTCAACTTTCTTAAAAATCATCCTTGGCAGTGGTCTGATTCTTTGGGTGACGTGGAATTATAAAGGGTTGATTTTATTTGGTTTGATTGGGTTACTTACAGTTTGGAACGGAACGATCACCAAACAATGGCGGGAAAATCTGGACTTGCAGTTGGAAACATATGAATAGGTTAGATTTTATCTTTTCAAAAGGAACGTTGTTAAACCGTTTATTGCGTAAATATGCGATCATGATGATTGCTTTGACGATGATTGCAACGATCATCATCAGCGTGCATACATTCATCCAAAGACAAATCCAGGCACAACAAGTAGTGAATGAAGCAGTTCAAAGTACGTTGCGAACGCTTAGTGATAAAACAACGTTAAGTAAAGTGATCAAAGATCAATTTGTAGGGGATTCAGATAAAATCGAGAATACCACCACTTATTTAACGAAACCGATCGATCAATATTTGATGTATGCGTACGACCGACAACGACAATCTGCTGATTTTCTTTCATTCCCTAACGTAGTTCGTGATATGTATGTCAATTATGAAGAGGTAAGTAGTGTGTACCTTGTGTTCAACCAATTACCAGAATATTTTGAGTCCACTAGAGAGAACAAAGGCGGGATAGTCAAGCAGGGAACGCCACAATTAAAACAGGCTTTTTATATCAAAATGACGATTACACAAGGTGGCGCAGAAATTGGCAGTATGTTTGTAGGGTTTGATAAAGATGAACTTGATGCAGCGCTGACGAATTTAAATACGTTTAATGGATTATCTCTTTACATGATTTCCGGAACGAGTAATCGGTTGTATACATTTCATGATCGAGCACTGGGCAAAGAACGAATCTTTAAGCAGGAAAAGTTGATCAATCAGACCCTACAAGCGGATTCTACATTACCAGTGGAGAAATTAGAAAAATCGAATTTTATCCAATCGCAAGAGGTGTCCGACGATTATCGTATTTTAGCCACATTAGATAAGCGTACGGTTCGCCAAGTAACAGAAAAAAGCTTAGCACCGTTAATTATTGGCGTCATTTTATTGGATGGTTTATTGCTTTTATTTTTATACAAGACGTTCAAACGTTATTCTCAACAAATCGATCGTGTCATGGAAGCCATGGATGAAGTGGCTAGAGGGAATTTAGATACTCGTGTGGATACTAGTATCACTGAATACGAGCTAAAAGACCTATCAGTCGGAATCAATGAGATGCTAGGCAGTATCAATCAATATGTGGAAGATATCTACAAATTAGAAATCAAACAACAAGATGCGCACATGCGCGCATTACAAGCACAAATCAATCCGCATTTTCTATACAATACATTGGAATATATTCGAATGTATGCCATCAGTGAAGGTAGTGAAGAACTAGCAGATGTTGTCTATGCTTTCTCTGCATTATTACGTAATAACACCAATCAGGAAAAGACGATTCATTTAAAAGAGGAATTGGATTTTTGTGAGAAGTATGTGTACCTCTATCAAATGCGTTATCCTAGCCGAATCGCCTATCATTTCACAATCGAATCATCATTGGAAGAGATTGAAGTACCGAAATTTATCATCCAACCATTAGTAGAAAATTATTTTAAACATGGCGTTGATTTTACTCGTTTTGATAACGCATTGAGTGTAAAAGTATTTGAAGAAAATGGACTTGTTCATCTTTTGATTCGTGATAATGGCAAAGGAATCACAGAAGAGCGATTAGCTGAAATCAGCGCACAGTTGGCGCAAAGTAAAGTAGAACTCAGTGGATCGATCGGCTTACAAAATGTCAATGAACGGTTGCGTGCTAGTTTTGGACCGAGTTATCAGATGACCCTAGCTAGAAATGCAACTGGTGGATTAACGATCCATATTACTTTTAAAATAAAAAGGGGAGCTGCTGATGTCTTATAACGTACTATTAGTTGATGATGAATATATGATCTTAGCTGGCTTACAAAAAATCATCGATTGGCAAAATTTAGGATTTAACGTTGTTGCTACCGCAGAAAATGCTATGCAAGGACTGTCGATTTTAGAAACACAGCCAATTGATCTAGTCGTCACAGATGTAACGATGCCTGAGATGAATGGATTAGAATTTATTGAAGCTGCTCAAAAAGAACATCTTTTTGAATTTATGATCTTATCGGGCTATCAAGAATTTGATTATCTAAAAAGCGGGATGCAGTTAGGCGCTGTTAATTATTTGATGAAACCAGTCAATAAAGCAGAACTGATTACTAGTCTTGAAACCGTCAAGAAACGCTTGGATCATCGAAGACAACAAAAAAATCAACAAGAAGTGTACCAAGAAATTCTATTTAGCCAATGGTTGAATGATGAATTGGATGAACCTAGTGAAGAAGAACTTTTAGAAAAACTAGGCAAGCGTCAGCGACGTGTCTTACTTGCACAAGTACCTAGGCAGGCTGAAACGACAATCAGTCAGTGGCTGACAAAAAGAAAAGAACCTTTTTATTACCAACGAAATTATGGAGAACTTGTTTTATTTGTTTTGTTGCTTCAGGAGGAGGCAGTAGAACTGTTTAGCCATTTTATTGAACAGTCGCTGATGTGTGAGAATTGGCTGATCAGTATTGGAGATGAATCTTGTGATCCGGAAACGATACCGCAAAGCTTCCAGCATGCTAAAGATAATTTACAACTACATCAATTCTATGGGGATCAAAATCAACGTATTTTCTATGCCGAACAAGCAGAAATTAAACAATCAATTGATTTTGTATCATTTAGTCGTGTGTTGAAAAGTGGTCAGTTAGCGCTCGCACAACAAATGATCTCTGACTTTTTCGAGCAATTCCAACAGGCGGTCATGTCGCCTGAAGATATCCGTCATTTCAGTTTTTTATTATTTATGGATATCTATCGTGAGCTGATCCGTTTAGAAGATGATGAATACTTAACAGGCATCCAAAAAATCAATCAAGCAAAATCTGTCCAAGAGTTGCATCAACTCCTACTATCTTTATTGGAAAATCAGCATAATCAAAAATATAGTCAAAATGTCGAAAAAGTTCTTCAAATCTTACATGAGAGATATAAAGAACCGTTAACCTTGAGAGAAGTCGCAGAACATTTGCATCTGAATGTCATGTATCTAGGACAACTGTTTAAAAAAGAAACTAAAAAAAGCTTCTCTGCGTACTTGAATCACTTAAGAATGGAACAAGCAAAATGGTTGCTGATCCATAGTAATCAAAATATCAATGAGATCTCTAATGAAATCGGCTATAATAATACGACCTATTTTTCAAAATTATTCAAAAAAATCGTTGGACAGTCGCCTTCAGAATACCGAGAAAATCAAAGTCAAACAGAAGGAAGTTTCATCTGAATAAAAAACAGAGATCGTGAGATTTAACATCTCATTATCTCTGTTTTTATATGATTGAATAAGTAAAAACAATCATATAAAAAAACAAAAAACATAAAATATGTGATGGGTTCTATGTTAAAATGGACGATGTAGATTGTTTATGATGGTAGCTACTCAGGGGGTGATGCGTATGAGCATTTTCCTACTTCAACGAAGGGAGTAGCCATTTTGTCTGTTGCGGAAGCACTGGCATTGATGATCCAGTTCGGATCATTGATGCTTGCGCTTGTTGGCATTATGCTGACAATCAGCAAAAACGATAAAAAATAAACCCGTCATAAACTTTTAGCGAAGTTGACGGGTTTATTTTAGCTCAAAACATGCTACCACAAAACGGCTACATTGGAGCGATGTTAGCGCATCGCTTCTTTTCTTTAGTATAGCATCTCAACGAGTCATCTGTAAACAACGAGTCATGAGTAAAATCAATCATTCAATAAAGTCCTAATGGAGTCGCACATTCTCTAAAATTAGTGCTGAAGCGGATGGCAAATGGAATTAACTAAAGAGTAAGCACTGGGGTAGAAGCTTCCTTAACCATGCTTCTTTTCTAGCTGAACCACTGATATTATTCTTGGCGACTTAAAGAATAAGGCAAACTATCCTCTGAATAAGTTTTAGTATGAGGAACAATACCTAAATGGTAGTTGATCGTGCCACCGTTTAGTAAATCTTTATGAGTAAAATATAGCTTTTCATAAGTGTAGCCATCTCGACTTACATGGTGAATAAACTGTTGTTGGGGCTGATTAGGCGTAGCATGGATAGTCAATTGATTGCCGTTTGAAAGTGTTAAGATCACTTGATCAAACAGTGGGATACCAATAACATACTCGCCTGTCCCAGGTGTAACCGGATAAAAACCTAAACTGTTAAAGATATACCAAGCAGCCATACTACCATTGTCCTCATCACCAGGATAGCCAGTGGATGATGCATCGAAAAGTTGCGTAAGTAATTGTTTGATCAAAGGTTGTGCCATTTCGGGTTTCCCAAGGTAATGGAAAAGATAAGGGTAGTGAAAACTTGGTTGATTGGATATAGCTAATTGCCCAAATTCAATCGCAGCCATTTCGCTCATCTCATGGATCTCAAAACCATAACCACCGACTTCAAACTTAGGCGGTTGATTACATAATTCAACTAATTTGTTCTCAAAAGCTTGTTTTCCACCATGCGCTTCGATCAGTCCTGCAAAGTCATGGAAAACAGCAAAACTACTTTGCCATGCGCTTCCTTCTGCATAATCTGTGCCCCAAGAAGTAGGGGAGAAATCAGGACGGAATTGTCCAGACAGGTCTTTTGAACGCATAAAACCAGTTTCTGTATCAAAAACATTGCGATAGTTCATGGATTGTTGCTGATAGTGACGAGTTGTTTCAACATCAGCTAGTGTTTGAGCAACTTGACTGATACAAAAATCACTGTAGGCATAATCAAGTGTGTGATTGATCGATTCATGGTAATGGTTTGGCACGTAGCCATACTTTAAATAATCGATTGTCCCTTGGCGACCATAATTTTGTTGATCACTTTGAACTGTCGCTCCTTTTTTCATGGCTTCTAAAAATTCCGGCATATTCTGACTGCCGATACCTTTGATGGCAGCATCAGCGATCACTGCATCGATCAATGTTCCAGGCATGAGACCTCGTTCATCTGGAGAAAGCCATTTAGGTAAGAAGCCAGTTTCTCGATAACTGTTTAAAAAACCTTCCAACATCTCTTCATATTTTTCGACCGCAATCAATGAAAAGAGTGGGTAAACCGTTTTGTACGTATCCCAAAACCCATTATTTGTATAAAGAATCCCATTTTTTACTGTACAACTAGTGGTATCATAATGGATTTTTTTTCCTTCTGGATCAATTTCGTAAAAGGTTTGTGGGAATAGGAATGTCCGATATAAATTGTGATAGAACGTTTGCGTTTGTTTTTGATCATGATGGTTGATTTTGATTCGATCAAAGTAGTTTTGCCATTGCTCCCGACTGTCTAAAAGATAGTCTTTTTCTTGTTTTTCTTGCTCTTGTTCCAAATTGTGGTGAGCTTGCTCATTACTGATGAATGACGTCCCTAGCCGAATCGTCTGTTGCTTGATATGACCAAAATAAAGAGCTACGGTGTCTGCTTGTTCGCTAGAATACTCGAGTTCACTAGTTGTCAGAGGCTGTTCGAAGCCCAAAACAAAATAAAAAGTGAAATTCGGATCTTCTGCGCCCGCAAAATGAGTGACTTGGCCTTCTAGTGTGTAGGCATCTTTTGCAGTAAGACGGAAACGGCCAGGAAATGCTAGTAATAAACCGCTATTATTTTGTTGGTAAGTGATGGAAAGGATGCCGCCATACATACTAGGGATCAATGTCGATTGAATACCGTAACGCAATTGGTCAATGGAAAGGTGGGTGGGACAAAAAGTACATTCTTCTGGGCGATACGAACTTTGGGCATGGAACACCGTGGGTTCTTGTAATACTCCACTGAACGGAGTCATCAAAAAGTGGCTGAAATCCCCCATCCAAGGACTAGGTTGATGAGTCAAACGATAGCCTTGGAAAATCCGGTCATCGGGGTGAAACCACCAACTACCTCTTTGTTCATTTGTCTGTGGGGCAAAATAGTTCATACCAAAAGGAACGCCTGTATAAGGCAGGCAATTCCCATTAGAAAAGTTGGCTTGATTCGCAGTGCCATGACGTGTATCAATTTGTTGAATGTCCATGTGTATACTCCTTTGTCGATAGTCGTTGGATCAAAGTAACAGGATGTTTGATGTCAGCCGGTGTTTCTTTTGTTTGCAACCACTGGATCATCGCTTTGCCCGCCAATTCGCCTAATTGGAGAAAATCTTGGGCAATCGTTGTTAAAGGCGGATCAACCAAAGCAGCAGCTTGGATATCATCGAACCCGATGACAGAAAAATCATTGGGAATGGTGTAACCCAATTGTTTTAACGTAGTCATTGCTTGAATTGCAACTAAGTCATTCTCGCAAACAAATGCTGTAACGTTATGTGTATGAATATAGTTAGCTAATTCATTAGTGGTCGCCATTGGATCATTTAATGCAGTATGGAACGATAATTCTGCTTTATTCAGTGCTTCAAGATAACCGAGATAGCGTTGTCTCACGGATTGTGGATGGGACAAATCACCAAAAAGATAAGCGATTTTTTTGTGACCTTGTTCAATCAGTTGATTGGTTGCTAAAGAACCACCTTGAAAGTTATCCGATAAGACAGTTGGAAAAGGTAACTCATATATTTTTTTATCTAGCATGAGTACTGGAAAGTCTTTTAAGGAAAGCTCAAAAAGCAAGTCAAGATGTTGATCTGTTTCAAAAGCATAATAAATCAAGCCATCAAATTCTTGCATCAAATCATTGGCTGTCTTTGTTTCTAAAAAATCTAAAGTCGTCATCATGACCTCGAATTGATGTTCTTGCATGATTGGATTCAAGCCCTGAGTAAAGTCACCCACGGATAAATCAGACAAGTAAGGCAAAAGAAATAAGATTCTTTTATGAGTAGAGAGACTACGTGAAGGAACACCTTTTTTGGGAGCTTTAACAAAACTTCCTTTTCCGCGTACACGATAAATCAATCCTAGTTGTTCTAATTCTGTCAATGCCCGTTTGGACGTGATCCGACTAACATTGTATTGTTGGGATAGTTCTTTTTCAGTGGGAACTTGACTGTCGACAGGTAAAGTTCCATCATGTATTGCTTTTTCTAGCGCTAAAAATATTGTTTTATATAATGGTTGATCCATAATTACACCTCTTAATGATATATCATAATTAAATCATAGCATAATACTTGAAAAAGTAAATAGAAAAAAGTTTATTGAAAGCGTAGACATTTATAGCGTGAGCAGGTATAATCCATAATGACATATCAAATAAAAGGGAGTTTATATAATATGGCTTATAAAGATATACCTAATTCAGTGAAGCGATTTATGGATGACATCATACAAAAATGTGGAGAAGAGCATGCAGATTGGGCTAAGAATTTTTCTTCGGCCTTTGCGAATACGTTGTTGACCACAGTCAAACGGCAAGAGGATGGGACAACTTTTCTACTCACAGGAGATATCCCTGCAATGTGGTTACGTGATTCCACCGCGCAGGTTCGTCCTTATTTAGTGATTGCGAAAGAGGATGAAGATTTAGCTGACATGATCAGTGGGTTAGTCAAAAAGCAATTTTACTATATCACGATCGATCCATATGCAAATGCGTTCAATGAACAAGCAAATGGCGCAGGGCATCAAACCGATCACACTCAAATGAACGATTGGATCTGGGAAAGAAAATATGAAGTCGATTCTTTATGCTACCCTGTTCAACTAGCTTGTTTACTTTACAAGAATACCGGACGTACAGATCAATTTGACCACTCATTTATTGAGGGGATTCAAAAAATCTTAGAAGTTTTTCAAGTAGAACAAGACCATCGACAATCGCCTTACACCTTTACAAGAGACACCACAAGAAAAGAAGATACGTTAGTCAACGAGGGACGTGGATCGGCGATTGCGCCCACGGGTATGACTTGGTCAGGATTTCGTCCGAGCGATGATGCCTGTCAATATGGCTATCTTGTCCCATCCAATATGTTTGCTGTAGTTATTCTAGGATATGTGGAAGAGATTTTCACCTCAATTCTTGAAGACCAAGAAATCGTTACAAAAGCAAACGACTTAAAAACAGCCATCCAAGAGGGGATTGCCACCTATGGAAAAATCGAAAATCAACAAGGTGAAACGATTTATGCGTATGAAGTAGACGGCTTAGGGAATGCCTCATTAATGGACGATAGCAATGTGCCTAATTTGATTTCAGCACCTTATTTGGGTTATTGCTCCAGTACAGATGAACACTATATAAATACGCGAAACACTTTGTTAAGTAAAGAGAACCCTTACTTTTATGAAGGGAAGTATGCAAAAGGAATTGGTTCTTCGCATACGCCCGAGAATTATATTTGGCCAATCGCCCTAGCGATGGAAGGAATGACGACAGAAGACAAACAAGAAAAAGAACGAATCCTTGATTTACTAGTAGCGACCGATGCAGGGACACACTTGATGCATGAAGGTTTTGATGTGAACAATCCGCAAAACTACACAAGAGAATGGTTTTCTTGGGCAAACATGATGTTTTGTGAATTAGTCATGGATTACTTTGATATCCGAGTGGAAAAATAAGGAGGAGAATAGATATGAAGAAAAAAGTGTATATCATTTCTCATAGCCATTGGGATCGTGAGTGGTACATGGCATATGAGCAACATCACATGCGATTAGTGGAGTTAATGGATGATTTGTTGGAGCTGTTTGAAACTGATCCAGACTTCAACAGCTTTCATTTAGATGGACAGACCATTATTTTAGATGACTATCTACAAGTACGACCTGAAAAAAGAGAAGCAATCCAACAAGCCATCGATGCAGGAAAATTACGGATTGGACCATTTTATATTTTACAGGATGATTTTTTAATTAGCTCAGAGTCAAATGTTCGGAATATGTTGATCGGTATGGAAGAAAGTCGCAAATGGGGAACGCCGGTCATGCTAGGTTATTTCCCTGATACTTTTGGCAATATGGGACAAACGCCACAAATGATGAAGCAAGTAGGACTTGAAGCTGCTGCGTTTGGTCGTGGGGTGAAACCGATAGGCTTTGATAATCAAGTACTAGAAGCTGAGAACTATTCGTCACAATATTCTGAGATGTGGTGGAAAGGCCCTGATCAAACGGAGATCTTTGGGTTATTGTTTGCCAACTGGTACAGTAACGGAAATGAGATTCCAGCTGAGAAAGAAGCTGCGATTCGTTTTTGGGATCAGAAGTTAGCAGATGCCGAGCAATATGCGTCAACCAACCATTTATTGATGATGAATGGAGTGGATCATCAACCTGTACAAAAAGATATATCAAAGGCAATTCAATTAGCCAATGAATTGTATCCTGACTATGAATTTATTCATTCCAATTTTACGGATTATCTAGAAACGGTACAACAGGATCTTCCTCAGGATCTTGGCGCAGTTGAAGGAGAATTGACGAGTCAAGAAACCGATGGCTGGTATACGTTAGCCAATACAGCTTCTGCGAGAGTTTACCTCAAACAGTGGAACACAAAAGTACAACGTCAACTTGAAAATGTCACAGAACCTTTAGCAACGATGGCGTATGAAGTGACAGGAAAGTATCCGCACGATCAATTAGATTACGCTTGGAAAACACTGATGCAAAATCATCCTCATGATAGCATTTGCGGATGCTCAGTTGACTCCGTTCATCGAGAAATGATTCCGCGTTTTGAAAAAGCCAATGAAGTGGGGAGATTTTTAGCACAAGAAGCATTGGATCAACTGGCAACAGCTATTGATACCAGTGGATTTTCGAAGCAAAGCTATCCTTTTGTTATTTTCAATACAGCAGGAATGCCCAAAACAGGGTCAGCCGTAATCACTTTAGAGTTGGAACGAAAACGATTTGCAGAAGGGATTCCAGAGGAGCTATATCAAGAATTGGCGGAACAACCTAAGAAATACTACCATGTTGAAACGTCTGAAAAAAAACAGATCCCAGCTTTGGTTTCTGAAGAAGTTGTATCATTTGGCTATGATTTACCGAAAGATCGCTTTAGAGTGCCATATATGGCAAGATATGTCACGATTGAGCTACCAATTGATGAAATGCCTGCATTTTCATGGGAAACATTCGCTTTAGTTGAAGGAGCAACGGATGAAAAACAAGAGTCGATGATTACTCAAGCAGGACGCTGTATTGAAAATCAATTTGTGCATGTATCCATTGAGAAAAATGGGACATTGACCTTATTGGATAAAACGACCGGGCAAGAATTTGAAGAGTTATTGACATTTGAAGACGTCGGTGACATCGGTAACGAATATATCTTCAAGCAACCAGAGAATGAACAAGCGATTCTTTCAAAAGACCAACCGAGAAGTACTGTTGAGATCATCCAGGATACATCTGAAATCGCTCAAATCAAACTAACTCAAACCATTGACATCCCTATTTCTGCAGATGATCGGTTAGAAAAAGAGCAACAAATGGTACGAGAGTTCCGCTTTAGACAAGCCCAACGCTCAAAAGAAACAAAGCCACTGACAATCACAACACTGATTACGTTGCGTGCAGAGAGCAAAAAGATCGATTTTACAACAACCATCGACAATCAGATGAAAGATCATCGCTTACGTGTCTTATTCCCAACGAAGTTACATGTGGAACAACACGAAGCAGATAGTATTTTTGAAGTCGTAGCTCGTCCAAATCAAGTCTCTGCAAGTTGGGAGAACCCGACCAATCCCCAGCATCAACATGCCTTTGTCCAATTAGGCGATGCAACCCAAGGAATAACGATTGGTAATTTTGGTTTGAATGAATATGAAATCTTGGATGGAAAAACCATTGCGGTGACATTACTGCGTTGCGTCGGTGAGATGGGCGACTGGGGTTATTTCCCGACACCGGAGGCACAGTGTTTAGGTGTTCACCAATTCGATTACAGTTTAGAGGTTCACTCCGGAAAAGATAAATTTGCCACATACAAACATGCTTATGCAGCTCAAATTCCATTTTCGACAAAGCAATTGTCCATTCAAGTAGGCAAACTATCACCGAAAAACCAATATTTATCAATCGAAGGGGAAACGTTTGCAATTACTGCTTTGAAACGAAGCAAACTTAATGATAAACTAGTAGCGAGAGGATTCAATATGTCTAGTCATTTAGAATCGTTGCATTTGACGAAAAATGGCAAAAAAGGCAAACCGTTGAATCTCCTTGAAGAAGAATGTCAAGAGACGATTGACGAAATGCTCCAGCCTTATGAGATTCGGACAGTCGGCTTTGAGGAGGAATAATTGATGTATGGTGGAATAGAAGCAGGTGGAACAAAATTTATTTGTGCAGTATCAGATCAGGGAGAAATCATTGAAAAAATCAGTGTACCGACAACTTTACCAGAGGAAACATTGGCGTTAGTGTTTGATTTCTTTGATCGCTTTGAATTAGAAGCAATTGGAATCGGTTCCTTTGGTCCAATCGGTATTGATCCAACGAATGATCGCTATGGCTATGTCTTAGCTACGCCTAAACAAGGATGGCGAGATTTTGATTTCTTAGGAAGCATCAAACAACGATACGACGTTCCTTTGGCATGGACAACTGACGTCAATGCTGCGGCATATGGTGAATTGTTGAAAGGAGCGGCGCAAGGGAAAAACAGTTGCATCTACTTGACTGTCGGCACAGGCATTGGTGGCGGAGTTGTGTTGAATAGCGATATTCTTTCTGGGAGTGCGCATCCGGAAATGGGACACATCATGGTCAAACGTCATCCAGAAGACGACTACGAAGGAACTTGTCCTTTCCATAAAGACTGTTTAGAAGGATTAGCGGCTGGACCATCGATCGAAGCACGTACAGGAATCAAGGGACAAAATTTACCTGAGGATCATCCTGTCTGGGATATCCAAGCATATTATCTTGCCCAAGCATTAGTCAATTATACGTTGACACTAGCACCAGAAAAAATCATTTTAGGCGGTGGTGTCATGAACCAAGCACACTTACTGCAAAAAGTGAGAGAACAATTTACGACATTGATGGCTAGTTACATGGAAACACCTCCAGTCGAGGAGTATATTGTTCAATGGGGAATGCCAAATGAGAGTGGGATTATCGGAAGCTTACTTTTAGCGGAAAAAGCACATCGAGAAGGAAACGAATTTGCATAAATCTAAGAAGAAAATAGCGACTTTTAATTTTTAGATGGAAACTTGAATAAAAATAGGTATAGAGAACGACTGTCATTATTGGTAGCCGTTCTTTTTTATTCTCTATATCACGTACTAACGTTGTATTGACAAAAAGATGTATTTTTAGTACGATGTTGTTACAAATTAGAGCGGAGGGATAGATTATGGGACAATCCACAATTACATTTAGAATTCCAGATGATGAAAAAGAACTAGTAGCAGAATATGCTAAAGCACATAACTCATCATTGACGGAACTTTACAGGACGTCAGTTCTTGATAAAATCGAAGATGAGATTGATTTAAAATTATTAAAAGATGCAATGGCACTTTCTAAAAAGAAAAAAGAGAAGGGGATTTCTCAGTCTGACATGGAGAAGTTGCTAGATGAAGTATAAAGTTATCTATATGCCTCAAGCGCAGAAGCAGTTAAGAAAGATGGATCGAAATCAGGCAAGAATAATCGTTGCTTGGATTAGAAAAAATTTGGAAGGAACCAGCACCCCTCGTCAACACGGTAAAGGATTGACGGGAAATCGAGGTGGTGAGTGGCGGTACCGCATTGGGAATTATCGCATACTAGCAAATATAATTGACTCTGAAATTATAATTGAAATATTTGCTATTGGTCATAGAAGCATTATTTACAAGAAATAATCGTTGCAAATGAGACTAGTTTGGAGCAACATGAATCCGAACTTAATTGATTGGAAAAACAACTTGTGTCAATAATTGGTCTTCCGGTGTGTCAAGCGGATTACTTAGATAGTAATCATAATAAATGCCCGTACTTTCCAAATGATTTTCTTGGAGATAAACCAGCATTGCCTCGTATGTTGCCTCAAGTGTGGCGTAAGAACCTTGATGTGTGGCGATTACGGCTTTTCCACCGTATGTTTGACTCATATACACCTCATCATTTGCAGAAATCTCCGTATTGATCGGAATCCCTAATTCGATATCAAAGACGGTAAAGTCTTCATTGCTATTCAGGTAAGCGCAGTAGGGGGCGCCAATCAGTTGGGCACCTTGTTCAGCAACAGCGTGCATCAATTTTTCATAGCCAGTATCTATTGTAGCGGTCATGTTCTCCATAGTAACAGCAGTCGCTTTGGTTGCTACAGCAATTTGGGACGAAAGGTTAGTTATTTCAATATTCATATGAATGATCTCCTTGATATTTTTTATATACATACTAATGTAAGTCTGGTATGTATGCGCTTACTGTCAATTCATATTTTTGATAGAAACAGGAAAAAACTGAGAATCGGGATCGTGTTAAGTTCCCAAATCTCAGTTATTTTGTTTATGACTATTTTCAAGTGTTTACCATAATCCCGGCAATGCTCGTGCAATGATTTTTTCTTGTGTAAATGGATGGGGCATATGGAGTTCTAACGCATGGAGCATCAAACGTTTCGCTGACTTCGTTTGATAGAGCGGGTCACCAACAATGGGGTGTCCTTGATTTGCTAAATGTACACGGATTTGGTGGGTTCGTCCTGTATCCAAGACACAATAGACCTTTGTTTTATCTGCCGAAACTTCGGCGACTTGAACATGTGTGATGGCTGGTTGTCCATTTCTTGGATCAACCACTCGTTTGCGACGATCATGACGATCTCTGCCGATTTTGTCTGTGATCGTTACATCTTGAGAAAGTTTACCCCAAACAACAGCTTGATAACGGCGGTAGATTTTTTTCTGTTCCAACATTCTACCTAAAATAGGTAAAATAAAAGGATTTTTAGCAAATAGAACAGCTCCACTCGTTTCCTTGTCTAATCGATGAACGACATATGGACGTTGCTTTTTTTGATCTAAGTAAGCAGCCAGATGATTCAATAACGTATTCGTTTCTGTCGGTTCATTCGGATGCGTTTTGATACCGACTGGTTTGTTGACGATGATCAAGTGCTCATCCTCATACAACACGCTGACTTTTGTTGCTTCCCCCAATTGGATCTCTTGGTAACTATAGTCAGTTTCCTCGAAGTGCAAAGTGATTTGATCTCCAGCTTTTGCTTCGCGATGGAATAAAACAGGTTCGCGATTCAATAAGACGTTTTTACGTATACGTAAAAAGTGTCGGACTTTTCTTGGTACAAGCCACTCATTTTCTAATAATTCTCGAATCGTCATGGTTGGATGAGATTCAGGTAACGTGATTGTGATGTCCACATGCTCACACCTTTCATTAAAATTCAGATTCATTGTAACATTTTTAACAGATATTTAAGAAAAAAATGGAAAAATTCCTTCACTTCATATGCTAAACTATCCACATTGTGAATAAACAAAGCGTACACCTACATCTCAAGCAGGACGTCACGCATAATTAGTTATGTTAAAATGAGAAGAATGAGATCAATAGACAGGAGAAGAAGTGAATGGATTTTCAGAGCATGTTAAGAAGAATAAAAACTGCGCTCATCAGTTTTTGGCGATGGATTAAGCCTTACCTCGGACAATTCCATCGATGGCGTAAGCGCATTTGGAAAAAATATCATATCAACAAGTTGATTTTACTGATCGGACTGATCTTCGTATTGATCACGAGTATTTATCTATTTGTATTAGCAAAACAAGCGAATGTTGAAACACTGAAATCTGGTTTGAGTCAGTCGACCGTGATTTATGATAAAAACAACGAAGAGGCGGGGACGTTGTATGCACAAAAAGGGTCTTATGTGGAGTTAGATGCGATTTCTCCACTGATCCAAGATGCCGTTATCTCGACCGAAGACCGGAATTTTTATCAACATCCTGGTTTTGATATCAAAGGGATTGCCAGAGCAGCAGTAAGGATGATCACATCTGGTGGTACAGGCGGGGGTGGCGGAAGTACCATTACCCAACAGTTAGCCAAAAATGCGTATCTTACACTAGATCAAACGTTTGACAGAAAAGCGAAAGAACTTTTTCTAGCGATTGAGATCGAGAAGAAGTACAGCAAAGAAGAAATTTTAACGATGTATCTGAACAATGCCTATTTTGGTAATGGGGTTTGGGGTGTACAAGATGCATCGAGACGCTATTTTGGAGTGGATGCTAACAATGTCACGCTGTCTGAAGCTGCTACGTTAGCGGGGATGTTGAAGGGTCCTGGTATCTACAACCCAATCGATCATCCAGAAAATGCCAATAATCGGAAAAATACGGTGTTAAGCGTGATGGCAGACAATGGTAAAATCAGTGAAGAACAAGCAACTGCTGAGTCTCAGACGGACATCACACACTATTTGAATGATACGTATACTGGTTCGGAGTCTGGTTATCGTTATCCTTATTATTTTGATGCAGTGATTGATGAAGCTGTTAGTGAATATGGCTTAGATGAAGCAGATGTCATGAACAAAGGCTATAAAATCTATACGTCATTGAATCAGAATTATCAGCAACAACTAGAAGCGACTTATCAAAATGATGCGTTATTCCCTCCAAATGCGACAGATGGTGCCATGGTCCAATCAGGTTCAGTTGCACTAGATCCGAAAACAGGAGGGGTTGCAGCGCTCGTTGGTCGACGTGGGGAACATGTCTTTAGAGGATTCAATTTTGCAACGCAGATGAAACGTTCGCCTGGTTCATCAATCAAACCACTCAGTGTGTTTGCACCTGCGTTAGAAGCTGGCTATACACCGTCAAGTATTCTTGAAGATAAACCACAATCTTATTATGATGCACACAACTTTGATGGGACCTATCAAGGGGAAGTACCGATGTATCAAGCAGTTGCTCAAAGCTTGAATTTACCAGCTGTGTGGTTACTTCATGAGATCGGTCTTCAAAAAGGCTTTGATAAGACAAAAGAATTTGGCTTACCTTTAGCTGATTCAGACAAGTATTATGGGTTAGCGTTAGGTGGTTTGAAAAATGGGGTATCTCCTATGACTATGGCGGGGGCTTATGGTTCATTTGCCAATAATGGGAAGATGTATACACCGCATTTGATCACCAAGATCGTTGACTCTACTGGAGCAGTCATCGTTGATAATACCAACAGTAAACCAAAGCAGGTCATTTCCGAAGAAACGGCGAATCAAATGACCAGCATGTTACTAGGTACGTTCTCTAATGGAACGGGTGTTGCAGCGAATCCATATGGTTATACGGTGGCAGGGAAAACAGGAACGACAGAAACGAATTTTGATGCTACAAAAGCGAATGACCAATGGATCGTTGGATATACCCCAGACGTAGTCATATCTACTTGGTTGGGATTTGAAGAAACGAGTGAACTTCACTATTTAGAAGGTACAAGTGGCAATGTGGTGGGGAAAGTCTTCAAATCAGCAGCAGAAGGCATCTTGCCTTACACCGAGCAAACAAGATTCAACGTTGCGGATGCCTATGCTACCGGCGGTCAAGTCGTCCCAGCAGATCAAGTACCAGATAATTCACAAACAAATGAAGAGAATCAGGGGAACTGGCAAGACAATTTAGATCGTTATGGCGAACAAGCAAAAGATGGCCTAAGGAATTTTGGCGATATGCTGAGAGAAGGCGTACAAGGTATCGGTGATGCAACACGAGATCTATGGCGTCGATTCCAAGGAGAGTAGGCACTTTGAAAACAAATCACCTCATGTTACAATAGAGTTTATTAAATAGAAGAAAAGAGGCCGTCGTATGTCAAATATTTATGATAGTGCAAATCAAATCGAACGTGAGATTCGTGAACTAAAAGAATTCAAAGAGCTAGAAGAAGCTTATGCAAAAGTAAAAGCAAATGAAGAAGCACACCAACTGTTCAAAGATTTCCAAGCGATGCAGATCGAATTACAAGAAAAACAAATGAGCGGACAAGAATTCAGCGATGAAGATGCTGCCAGAGCGCAAGAAATGGCAATGAAAATCCAAACAGAAGAAGTCATCAATGACTTGATGCAAAAAGAACAAGGGTTCAGCACGATCATCAACGATTTAAACCGTATCATCATGACACCAGTACGCGACTTGTACAGCGAATAGTCACCAACAAAATAACTTTCTGGCATGAAATCTCTAAAGGATTTCATGCCAGTTTTTTTATGAAAAACAATTTTTTCTTTCAGAAGAAAAAGTGATGGACAGGCAAGGATCATCCTTTGTTATCATTAAGTTGCAGAAAGACACCGATAAACAAACGAGAGGATGTGAACCTATGCGAAAAAAAATGACGATCGAAATTACCGCACCTATTAAAGAATTGAATGTTACGAAACCTTTTGACTTAGCCCTTTTCAATCAATTTATCCTACATAAACGAACAAAAGAGTTACTACAGACACTAAAAAAATTGAAACATCAGCTTGTCGAAGATTCATGGGCCTATGATAAAAATTTTCGTTGGGTATCCACAAAAACGCATTTCGAGCATTATCAAAACAGTTTGATCTGGGCAGAAAAACTGGATCGAGTCATATATCAGCGGTTAACAGAAAAACAAAAGAATCACACGCCTTTTGCTCTTCTTTCATTTATGGTAACTCATCGCTATATTCACGAATATGCACGTTATACAGTGAAAGACCAACGAATGATCTTCCAAGAAATCCGCCAAAGTCCACAAGTAGAAAACAAAGATCTTTTTATGTTTGAAAAATTAAAAGAGGGCGTCAGTTTGGCAATTACGGCTAGAAGACCTTCATTAGCGGAAAAACAAAAGAATAATGATCGAACACAAAGCCTTTGATCGTATCATTGAGTCCTAATTTAATAGACAAAGCAAAAACTTAAAGCATATTGTATGCTTTAAGTTTTTGCTTTGTCTGGGTAAAATTGTAAATCCTTTGAATCAAGTTTTAGATATGAGGAGCATCAAGATAATTTACTAATGGAAGATCAGTTTCTTTTAGTAGTTCAACGACGAGTTGAGCGACTAAAGCAGCGCCTTCTGGACTAAAATGAGTGTTGTCACAAAGGCCTGAGGGATAATTTTCATAAGTATCCACTGGTAAATGCAAGTAGAATTTTTTTGTTTCTTCTTGCGTATACTGTTGAAGAGTTGCTTGTGAACGAGTGAAAACATCCAAAATGGGGTAGTTATTTTTTTCTGCGAATTGCCTCATTGCTTTTGGATATTCTCCTAAGCAATGAGGATCTAATTGCCCATTTTTCAAGTAAAGGCGTCGTGTGACAGGGGTCAAGAAAATTGGCTGTACATTTGAGGATAAGGCTGTTTGTGCATAGATAGCAAGTGCATCTATATACCCACCATATGGTTCTGTTCCTTTTGCTTCAGTGATTTTTTGGTCGTTGTGGCCAAACTGGATCAGCAAAAAGTCCCCCGCTTGAAATTCTTCTTTCAAGCGAGTGAATCGTCCTTCTTCAATGAATGATTTTGAACTACGGCCATTTTTTGCTTGATTGTTTATCCGAATCTTAGGCTGGAAGTATTTACCAAGAACTTCTCCCCAGCCGGTTTCTGGTCGAGCAGTCATGTTTTTGATCGAAGCAGTGGAGTCGCCTGCGATATGGATCGTTTGCATAGTCATTCTTCTTCCTCAAAAAAACCGAAATAGTTTCGCGCATTTGTATAACAGATATCTTCCACTAAGGTTCCTAAAAGATGGATGTCTTCGGGCGCTTCACCTCGTTCCACGATTTCACCGATCAGCTCACAGAGAACACGTCGGAAATACTCGTGTCGTGTATAAGAGAGAAAGCTGCGAGAATCCGTCAACATACCGACGAAATTTCCTAAAACACCGCCATCAGCAAGTTGTGTCATCTGTTCACGCATGCCTGCTCGGGTATCGTTATACCACCAACCAGAACCGAGTTGAAGTTTTCCGGCGGTTTCCTTTTGAAAGCAACCCATCAGAGCAAGAAGTAAGGGATAATCATTTGGATTGAGTGAATAAAGGATCGTCTTTGGTAATTGATTGGTTTGATCGGCATGATCGAGTAACTTTTGCAGGTGGTTGGTTAGTGGTTGGTCGTTGATCCCGTCATAACCAGTATCTGGCCCTAAGCGTGTGAATGCTTGGGTATTGCAGTTACGATAAGCATGGAGATGCAACTGCATCGTCCAACCATGCGCATGATACAAAGTGATCAGCCGGTTAAGTGTTTCCGTTCGATAAGCATCAATTTCTGTTTGTGTCAGTGTTTCTTTCGTCAATGCTTTCTGGAAAATCTGTTCAAGCTCATTTTCCGAAGCTGTATGATAGGACAAGCGATCTAACCCATGATCCGATAGGCGACAGCCATGCTGATGGAAATAGTCGATCCTTTGACTCAATGCGGTGATCAAAGAAGTGTAATCAGCGATTGGTTTGCCAATTACGTGAGACAATTTTGACAACCATTCAGAAAATCCCTCGTGGGTGAGATTTAACGCAGCATCGGGACGGAATGCTGGTAATACTTTGAGATCAGGTTCTTCTTTTGCCAATAATTCGTGATAAACTAATTCGTCGATGGGGTCATCTGTTGTGCAAATGACAGTCACCTTCGCATTTTTCGCCATCTCTCGTCGCCGAAACGCTGGTTCAGCTAAACGTTTATTTGCTTGTTTCCAAATGTTAAGGGCGTTTTCTTCATTGATCAGTAAATCGATTTGGAAGAAACGTTTCAATTCAAGATGTGTCCAAGTATACAAAGGATTGCCTATGATTTTCGGCACCGTTTGACACCAAGCATAAAATTTTTCGTAATCTGAGGCGTGACCAGTGATTTTTTCTTCAGGAACCCCGCAAGCTCGCATCAAACGCCATTTGTAATGATCGCCACTCAACCAGGCTTCTGTCAAATTAGTGAAAGATTTGTTCTCATAAATTTCTTTTGGTGATAGATGACAGTGATAGTCGATGATCGGCATTTTTTCAGCAGATGAATGGTACAGTTTTTTTGACCATTGATTGGTTAATAAAAAATCATCAGATAAAAACATTTACTTCACTTCTTTCAATTTCAGATTAGGTAGTGATAAGAAAAATCAAAGTGTGACACCATTTTTAAAAATAGCTAGTTCTCTTACGTCGTTGGCTTCATTTTTTGTCTCTTCTCCGCTCGCAACACGGATGATCTTATCGATAAATAAAGGTAAGACCTCTGCCATGGATTGAGTCAATAATTCACCAGCATCAAAGTCCATCCAATGTTGTTTTCGTTCGAATAAAGGTGTGTTGGTTGATACTTTCAGCGTGGGAACGTAAGAACCAAAAGGTGTTCCTCTGCCTGTGGTGAACAAGACGAGTTGACAATCAGCAGAAGCTAACGCAGATGCGGCAACAAGGTCATTACCGGGTGCCTCCAGTAAACTCAGCCCAGTTTTACGTACTTTCTCACCATAGGCTAACACATCGACTACCGTTGAATTTCCTGCTTTTTGGGTGCAACCAAGTGACTTGTCTTCTAAGGTAGAGATACCGCCTGCTTTGTTTCCAGGAGAAGGATTTTCATAGACTGGTTCATTATAAGAGAGAAAATATTGTTTGAAATCATTGATCAAACGAACGATCGATTCAAAGACTTCTTGATTTTCTGCTCGTGCCATCAGTACTTGTTCGGCACCAAACATTTCAGGCACTTCCGTCAAGATCGTGCTACCTCCTTGTGAAATCAAATAGTCAGAAAAGGCACCTAGCAATGGATTGGCAGTAATCCCTGACAATCCATCCGAACCACCACATTTCAAACCGATCGTTAGTTTATCCAGAGGAACAGGAACACGGAAATCTCTTCGTGCGATTTCTGCTAATTCTTCAAGTAATGATACGCCATGTGCTATTTCATCAGTGACATCTTGGGCAGTTAAAAATTTTACTCGTTGTTTGTTATATTTATTTAAACTAGCTTTTAATTCTTGTATCGTATTATTTTCACAACCTAATCCAAATACAAGCACACCGCCAGCATTCGGGTGATGGATGGCATCAGCTAAGATCTTTTTCGTATTCTCATGGTCCTTACCTAGTTGAGAACAACCATAAGGATGTTTTAAAATCGTAAGATGATCGAAAGGATTGTCATCTGCATGTCGTTTTTTAAACTCTTGGATGATCAATTCAGCAATTCCATTGACACAGCCAACGGTTGGAACGATAAAGAGATCATTGCGAATCCCAGCTTGTCCGTCTTCACGAAGATAACCTTGAAAAGTGCGATTTTCTTGTGGATAGACGATGGGGCGTGATTTTGGTAGGTATTGGTAGCTTTCCTCACCAGAAAGATTTGTTTTGATATTATGCGTATGTATCCATTGCCCCGCTTTGACATCTGTCAAGAGATGACCAATCGGATAGCCATACTTGATCACATCAGCCCCTGCGCTCAAATCAGACAAAGCAATTTTATGGCCTAAGGGGATTTCTTCAAAGGTAGTCAACGTAACATCATCGAAGCGAAGTGTTGTATTCGTTGGAATCGTGGTAGTAGCTACGACAACGCTGTCCTGTGGGTGTAATTGGATGATTCGAGTGGAGAAATCTGGATCAGTCATTTTTTTCATCCTTTCAATTCATGTAATACGTTACGAATGCCTTTTTGATCGATCTCTGTCACGTAATGTGAAACTGTTTCTGTTAAATCAGGAAGTACGGATAGATCTTCGCCCCAAAGCGTTGGATTTTTCAATAGTTGAAGGACAGCAGTCTCTGGCTCAGCCCAAGCTTCAGCGAAACTAGCGAGTACCATAGGGTCATCGTTTACCTGAATTTTCGAATGATCGGAACGATAAAGCAAGATCAAGGCAGCAAATGAGACAGTCAGATAGGAAGGGAGCGCTTCCCTTTTTTCAATGTATTTTTTTAGAATAGGTAGTAATCGTGTTTGAAATTTGGCAACACTGTTCAAAGCAATCGCATGTAATTGATGATGTGCAAAAGGATTTAAGAACCGTTCGTTGATTTGTCTAGCGTACGCCAGCAATTCTTCTTCGGGTAAGCGTAACATTGGGATCAATTCACTAGTCACTAATGTGTTGATGTAATCGGATAGCAGAGGATCTTTCATGACTTCTTCGACTGTTGAGACGTTTGACAGTAGACCAATCGGCACCATTGCAGTATGAGGACCGTTGAGTAGATGGACTTTCCGCTCACGATAAGGCGTCAAATCATCAGTCAAAACAACATTCAGACCTGCTTTTTTCAATGGTAAGCGTTCATTCAATTCCTCTGGTGCTTCGATCACCCACAACATAAATGGTTCAGCTTTGACCAACAGTTGATCGTCATATCCCAATCGTTGGTGCAATTCATCGATTTCATCTCTCGGGAATCCAGGAACGATCCGATCCACCAAACTGCAATAAAAATGATTTTCTTGGTGTAGCCAATCGACAAATTCTGTTTCAAGCTGCCAATTTTTTGCATACTTTAAAACGAATTTTTTTAAAAGCTCTGCATTGCGATCAATCAATTCGCATGGGATGATCGTAAGTCCGTTTTTATTCATTTTGAATCGATGATACAAAAAGGCAGTCAATTTTGCGGGGAAGCTTGTTGGAGGGATATCATTTCGAGTATCGGCTTCATGATAACTAATACCAGCTTCTGTCGTATTAGAAAAAACAAAGGCTAATTCATCGATTTCTGCCAATGCGAGGAATTCTTGCCATTGCTCGTAAGGGTTGAGCGTACGGTCGATCACAGTGATTGGTTCTGTCGTATCAATGACTTTGCCATCAATTAACCCTTGAAGTAGAACCGTATAGAGCTGATCTTGTTCAGCCAGCTTGTCACTTAAGCCGTGAGCTAGTGGCTGGACGATTGCAACATTTCCTTGATAGAGTCCTTGATTGTTTAACTGCTGAAGTTGCCAATCAACGAATCCTCTCATAAAATTTCCTTCACCAAACTGTAGACAAGTAATTGCAGCTTGGTTTTTAGGGTATTGCTTTTTAGTTAATCTTTCCATCGAATGATTTCCTTTCTGTGAGACAAAAATTTTATGATAAAAATCTCTGGAACGAAACGAGAATTATCAATATTTGTTATTTTTATGACGGTTTCATGCTTCTTTTTGACAGATTTGATGTTTTTTTTATAGATAAATCTATTTTTGATTTTCATGCTAGGTTCATTTTTTTTGGTAGCGCATTCATCGTAATATGAATGAAAGGTTTAGTCAATATAGCTTGCTATCGTTAGGTTTTGCTCTTTCAAAAAAACTTATGTTTTTAAATAGTAGTATGTTAATCTGAAAGAGTGAAGATACTCATTGCTTTAGAAGATAATCAATTTTACATAAAATGTAAGCCTTTTAATTCTGGAAGGGGAGAAAGCTAAATGAGGAACAAAATGTTGTTTTATCAAATGTTTATGCCGCTTTTTATTATCGGTGTGGTACTGGTCGTTGGCTTTAGTCTGTTTATCTATACCAACACCTATGAATCGATTGAAGAGAACTACTTATTAGATAAACAAAATCTATTGAAACAAATCAAAACAAATGTAGAATGGAAGTTTCGGACGATTGAATACTCTTTCGCTACATACGGCTCCACTAAAAACTTCTCCGAAATATTTCAATCTCCTTTGAATCATACCGACTACACTATTTATTCCGAAGTACGAAAAGAACTTAATTTTATTGAAACGATCGCAATGGAGGAAAATGCGTTCAAGTTAGTCAGCCTAGAAGGCGGTTGGGGTGTCGTGAATGGGTCGCTGAATCAACTATCACCACAAGAAGTGACTGATTTAAAAGCCCAGTACGTCCATCAGGATCAACAAGTTTTTTGGACGAAACAACCAGATGGAATTGAAATGGTTGTTGCATTACCTAAAGCAGTCAGTGAAAAGTATGCGCTAGGTTTTGCTTCGATCGACCATCAGGCACTGAAACGAATCATTGAACGAAGCAATGAAGACCGCTTAACAATCTATTATGGAGCAGAGATACTTTTTACTGATGCTGAATCATCAAGAGAAGGGATGATACCAGTCCAAAATATCGAAGCGAATGTACCAACAGTGGTTCAAAGAAATGGTCGGAATTTCATCTTGCTCCAATCTGATTACAATCAATGGCAGTATCAATTAGAGATCGATCCTGCAACTATAGGTACGACTGTCCGAAACTTGCAAATCGGATTAGCTACTGTATCCTTTACTTTGATCATTTTAGTAGGGGGCTTGTCCTATATCTTTTCTGAACGATATGTTCGTCCTATCAGCCAGATTCAAGACCGACTGAATCTTCATTCGGAAGGCTTATCTGGAAAGAAACTAGAGAACGTTGTCCAGTCAGTGAGCCAAGTAATTGGTGAAAATGAACTATTGAGTGCAAATTTGATTACTCAAAAACCACAACTAGAAACATTATTTGTCTTGAGTCTCTTTAGAAATCGTGTGGAAAAACGGGAGTTGGATCAACGGTTACGGCAGTTCAACTACGACTCGCAAAATGAATGTTACTATACAGCAATCGTGCAGATCGATCTTTTAGAAGACAGTCATGGAGGAGAACGAGATTTACTGCTATTGGCTATCAACCAAATGATTGCTGAGATCGTTCCTAAAGAAGAACGAATGATTCCTATCGTGCTAAACGAAGAAATGCAAGCAACGATTTATCGAATTACTAAAGAAGAAGCATTCGCGAATAAAAAAGTAATGGATCACTGTCGTCAGATCCAAAAAATGATTCAAGAATATCTCAAATTGACTGTTAGCATTGGGATCAGTGAATGTTTTACTACGCTCAATGACAGTAAGCAATCTGTCGACCAAGCGAAAGAAGCCTTATACCATCGGGTAAATACTGGACCAAATTCAATTGTGTTCTACCATGAAATCATCTCAGAGCAGCAGGAGAAGACATTGATCAAATATCCGATGGAACAACAAAATCGTTTATTTGAAGCCATCCGTTCAGGAGACGAACACGTCAGTCACCTTCTTCACGAATTGATCATTGAGATGTTCACTCAAAATAAAAATCGATTGAATCGTGAAGTTGTCGCTATTCGGTTAGTCAATGAATTTGTTCAGTTGGGACAACTATTGGGTGTGAATATTACGCAGTTTGAAGAATTGAAGCAAATATATGTTAAGGTGTTACATACTTATCATTCTCAAGAACTTGAACAATTGCTGTTAGAACAATTTGTTCAACCAATCACAAAAAGCGCTCAAGAAATCACGGAGCAAGAGTTTAAATCGTTATCAGAAAAAATGATCCATATCATCTATAGCGAATACGATCGTGATCTATCACTAGACATGGTGGCAGACCGCCTGCACTATAATCCTAACTATTTGAGTAACGTGTTCAAAAAAGAAACCGGTGAAAACTTTGGAGATTTCATTCAGAACTATCGCTTAGAGATCGCTAAGAAATGGTTGACAGAAACGACGTTATCCGTGAAAGAAATTGCAGAAAGACTCAAATATCGTAACTCACAAAACTTTATTCGCTTTTTCAAAAAGAAAGAATCCGTCACTCCTGGTGAGTACCGTAAGAAAAACCGTTGAGGACAACTTAGTGAACGCCGATCATTAAAGTCCTACATAAGTTACTTAGGAAAAATAGTTGTTTCGATTGCGAGAAATAGCACGATCTTTGAAAAATGAATTTTTCTTAGATCGTGCTATTTAAATGAATAATTATTTTTACGCGTATCTTTAAGTGTGAAAGGGTCAACCTTTGACAGAGCCGACCAATGCCCCTTTCACAAAGTACTTTTGAACAAACGGATAAGCAACCAACATTGGCACTGTAGCAATTACAATGACGGCCATTTTGATCGTCTGTGCCGGCGGGATGATATCGACAGCACTACTTTCTGCTTGCATCCCACTTGACACGATCACGATTTGACGTAACAAGATTTGGATCGGCCATTTTGAGGAATCGTTAATGTATAAAATCGCCGTCATATAAGTATTCCAATAGGTCACAGCATAAAAAAGTGAAATCGTCGCGATAGAAGGTAAAGCAAGAGGCAACATAATTTTGAAAAAGACCCCAAAATCAGTACAGCCATCCATTTTGGCAGATTCTTCTAAACTATTAGGTAAAGCTTGAAAAAAGTTACGCATGATGATCATGTTCATGGCGTTGACAGTTACAGGTAGGATCATCGACCAGTACGAATTGATCAACCCCAAAGAGCGCACCACTAAGAATGTCGGGATCATTCCACCACTAAAGAGCATGGAGAAGACAACCATAAAGTTAAAAAAGCCTCGCCCAAAAAGATATTTACGTGATAATCCATAGGCCATCAATGAAGTCACGCACATGCTGACGACTGTCCCAAGCCCAGTAACACCAATAGAAACAGCTAAAGCTCGAAAAATCGTTGGTGTAGATAAGATGTAACGATAGGCATCTAAAGAAAACGTAGTCGGGAAAAGGATGAATTTTTTTGCTACGACTTCTTGTGTAGAAGCAAATGAAGTGGCGATGATATTTAAAAACGGTACGATACAGATCAAAGCTAATAATAGTAGAAAAATGGAATTAAAAATCGTAAAGCTTTTTTCTCCAAGCGAAACCTTTTTTTTCATTTAGAGAGAACCCTCCTTTAAACCATAAGTATTTTTGTACCTCCAATCTATCATCTGCTTGAAATTACGTACATAATCATTTTTTAGGGAGGGGAAATCAGGAGGTTTCATATAGATGGAACGGGCATTTCCTAAAAAATCAAACAGATGAAGCAGAAAAGTGATTAATCAAGTGATGATCGACAGTTACCTACGTCAGTGAAAATGATTATATACGGAATCACTTTTCTTCCTTTATGCTGTGGATAGCGATTAAAGTCACACAATGTTTAACAAGGAGGGCTTATGGAGAGTGTAAAAAGAGAGCTAGGTTCAATTACTTTATCAAAAAAGGAAGAACGAACAAAAAGAAGAAGGAAGACGATTGCTGGAATCAAAACGAATAAATTTTTGTACTTGATGATTCTTCCAGGAATCCTTTATTTCATTATTTTCAGATATTTACCTATGGGTGGCTTAGTGATTGCGTTCCAAGACTATCAACCCTATCTGGGGATTCTGGGGAGTCCTTGGGTTGGTTTCAAGCACTTTATTCGTTTATTTACTGAGCCAACATTTTTTATGTTGTTGAGGAATACGCTGATTTTGTTTGGACTGAACATTTTTGTCTTTTTCCCAATGCCGATCATCCTGTCGCTTCTATTGAATGAAGTAACCAGCAAGCGATTCAAGAATAGTATCCAAACAATCATTTACATTCCACATTTCATGTCTTGGGTCATCATCGTCTCGATCACCTATGTTTTTTTAAATGTGGATGGTGGAGTCATCAATGAATTTTTGGCCAGTATTGGGTTAGATAAAATAAGTTTTTTGACATCACCTGACTGGACACGAACAGTCTACATTGGACAGGTGATTTGGAAAGAACTCGGTTGGTCAACAATCATTTACCTTTCTGCGATTACCGCAGTAGATACGCAATTATATGAAGCAGCCGAAATGGATGGCGCAGGACGTTTACGTAAGACATGGCATGTGACATTACCTGCGATCCGTCCAGTGATCATTACCTTGTTGATTTTGAAAATTGGTCAAACACTTGACCTAGGATTTGAGCATATGTACTTACTACTCAATTCATTAAATCGCAGTGTGGCAGAGATTTTTGATACATATATCTATACTGCTGGATTGAAAAATGGACAATTAAGTTTTAGTACTTCAATGGGCTTGTTCAAAGGTGTAGTAGGTTTGTTTATGGTCATACTTGCGAACAAGGTAGCAAAAAAACTGGGTGAAGACGGTGTGTACTAGCAAAGGAGCAAACAGATGTTGCAAAAGTTAGAGAGTACAAATAAAAAATTAATCAGATTCCTGCAACTCATTTACTTAAATTTTTTGTGGGGAATATTAGTTGTTTTGGGTCTCGGACTATTCACTTTTGGTCCAGCGTCTTACGCAATGGTCTCAGTAATCCGGAAGTGGTTACGCTCATCTGAGGATTTTCCACTGACACAGACGTACTTTCACTATTTTAAAGAAAACTACAAAGAAACGTTGTTGATCAGTTGGTTGTATTTTTCAGTTGCTTTCGTCTTATACGTAGATCTTGCCTATATCCAAAATTGGTATTTACGCGTTGTGATTTTGGTCATTAGCTTTTTTTACGTGTTATCTGCACTATATATTTTCCCAATTATGGCCCATTACCAATGGCAAGGGATGTTTTATAAAATCAAAATGGCTTTTTTATTCGGTTTTTCTCAGTTACATTATTCACTCGTTTTACTGTTGATCATTATTGGCAGTTACGCGATAATTATTCGCTTGATACCGGGTATGTTGACGTTCATGGGGAGTAGCTTCTTCTTTTTTGCCATCACTTGGACAGCGGTGCAACTATTTGATCGTCTTAAAAAGAAAGAAGTAGCAATAGATAAAAATACATTCAGTGAAGGAGAACAATTATGAAGAAAAAAACGTTAGTAACAGCAGGGATCGGTTTGCTCAGCATACTTGCTTTGTCAGCTTGTGGCAATGATTCAAGTGACACATCCGCAGATACAGAGGATGGGAAAACGCGAATCACGTGGTTGAACATTTTACATACAGCTTCACCACCTAATGATACGATCGTTGATAAAATCGAGGAGAAAACCAATACAGAATTGACGTTTAACTGGATTCCTGATGCGTCAAAAGAGGAACGGTTGACCACTGCATTAGCTTCAAATGAGCTGGGAGATATCGTGACACTACAAATTGCTATGTTAAAAAATTCCTCTGTACGAAATGCATTGAAGTCCGGTGTTTTCTGGGATGTGTCTGATTATTTAGCTGACTATAAAAATTTAAGTAAAATATCAGAGGATCGAATCGAAGCAGCAAGTATCGATGGTGCATTGTATGGCGTACCTATGCAAAAAGACTATGCTCGTGCAGGTTTAGTTATCCGGAAAGATTGGTTAGATAATCTAGGCTTAGAAGTACCAGATACATTGGATGAACTTTATGAAGTAGCAAAACAATTCACAGAAAATGATCCAGACGGCAATGGTGTCGATGATACGGTTGGTTTTGGCGATCGCGCGCCAAGTGATATCCGTTATACAAGCTTCAAATTATTCACTTCGTATTACGGCGCACCAAATGGTTGGAAAGTAGAGAGCAACGGGAAATTTACTCCCGAATTTGATACAGATGAATATAAGAAAGCGATGGATTTTTCTAGAGATTTATTTGAAAACGGTTACTTAGCGCAAGACTTTGCAGTGACTCAAAAGACAGACCAACAGGAACAATTTGCACAAGGTAAGACAGGGATCTATACCGGGATGATCGATATCAAAAACCTAAAAAATATGGGGAAAGATATTCAACCAGAGATGGAGCTTGTGCCAGTAAATAAAATATCAGATGGTGAAGATGGGGATTATCATGTGTGGTCAGAAGGAAATGGCGTAGGGGGATTATTGGCATTTCCTAAATCCTCGGTCAAAGATGAAGCACAATTGAAGAAATTACTTCAGTTTGTCGATGATTTATTAGAAGAAGATATGTATAAATTGATGACAGGTGGTATTGAAGGAACACATTACCAATTGCAAGACGATGGCGCAATCGAATATATCGACATGGACCTTTGGCAACAGGAAGTGCAACCATTGTCTAGTTCAAGACCAAGTGAAGTCACATTTTCGTTTAAAGATGCTGATCCAGAGAAAGAATTATCCAATCAATTAGTCAAGGAAAATGAACAGTTTGTAGTGTTAGATCCAACGGTTCCATTAGATTCAGAGAAAAACAATGAAGTCGGTTCAGAAATCGAAAAAATCATGATCGATGCAACTGTCCAATACATTATGGGACAAATAGATGAAGATGGATTCAAACAAGCAATCAGCAATTGGCGTGCCCAAGGTGGCGATCAAATTGCTGAAGAATATGAAGAGGCTTATAAAGCTGCACAGCAATAGTAGATATATCAAGAAAGGGCTGTAACCATTCCAACCGCAGCCCTTTCTCTCTTAAAATGATTGATTGGAGGAAGAAGATTGAATTGGTCAGAGAAATTAGCAGATAGTATTATGGCGCGTACACCCTATTTGTATCTAGATAAAGGATATAAACAAAAATGGTCTTATGATTATGGCGTTGTTTTGAAAGGATTTCAGTTGTTATGGCTGAAAACAAAGGAGAAGAAGTACTTAGACTTCATCCAAACAAACATTGATTACTTCGTACAAGAAGATGGATCGATCAAAGGCTATGAATTAGAAGAATACAATATCGACCATATCAATACCGGAAAACTGTTCTTTATACTCTATAAAGAAACAGGAGATGAGAAATATCGCAAAGCAGCAGAAACTTGCGCCAAACAATTGTTGAATCACCCACGAACATCTGAAGGTGTATTTTGGCATAAGGCAATCTATCCTTGGCAAATATGGTTAGATGGATTGTACATGGGAGCGCCTTTTTATGCGGAATATATCCAAACCTTTATGTCGAAAAAAGACTATCAAGACGTTTTACGTCAATTCGAGATCAGTTATCAGCGATTGTTCGACTCAAAAACGAATTTATTGTTCCATGCGTGGGATGAAAAAAAGGTCCAACCTTGGGCGGATACAGAAACGGGATTATCTCATCATTTTTGGAGCCGCTCAATTGGTTGGTATTTGATGGCGTGTGTTGATACTTACGAGTTGTTGCATAAAGAAGTGGATTGTCGATTATTGGGGCGGATTCTGACATCCACATTAGAAGCATTGTTACCTTATCAATCAGAAACTGGCACCTGGTACCAAGTAACAACCGAAACGAACCGTAAAGGGAATTATCTAGAAGCTTCAGGAAGCAGCATGTTCGTTTATGCGATGGCAAAGGGGATTCGCATAGGAATATTGGAGAAGGAAGTGTGGTTTCCTCAGTTGAAAAAATCTTATCAAGGCTTATTTGATGAATTTGTTTTGGAAACAAAAGAAGGCTGGCTGAATCTGAATAAAAATTGCCAAGTTGCAGGTCTAGGCGGGGCGGACCAAAGAGATGGTTCTTACGCCTACTATATTAGTGAGCCAATCGTATGTAATGATCAAAAAGGTGTTGGGGCTTTTTTGCAAGCCTTAGTAGAAGTGGAAGGTGTATCTAGGTGATAAATATTTTAAGCTTAGGTGCCTCAGTCGATATACTCAACACGACGGTGATCCAACAAGCCATTGATCAAGTAGCAGAAGCAGGTGGGGGAAGAGTAACCATTCCAAGTGGGCAGTTTTTAACGGGGCCATTGTGCTTGAAAAGTAATGTGGAGTTGTATCTTTCTCCTGGAGCAGTATTGAAATTTACAGATGACCCAGCCCAGTATTCAGCCATTTTATCCAGCTGGGAGGGGGTACCTAAAAAGGTCTATGCTTCATGTATCTATGCGCAACATGCAGAAAATATTGCTGTCACTGGTTTAGGGGAATTAGATGGTAGTGGTCCTAACTGGTGGCGCATTTTTCGAGAGGAGCATGAAACACTTGAGTACCCGCGACCAAAATTGCTTGGTTTTGATCATTGTCGACGAGTAACGATTCGTGATATCCAGTTGGTCGACTCACCAAGTTGGACGATCCATCCGAATCATTGCCAAGATGTGACTATCGATCACGTAGTCATTTGTAATCCTGCTGATTCGCCGAACACAGACGGTATTGATCCAGAGTCTTGTCATAATGTGCATATCAGTAATTGCCATATTGATGTGGGCGATGACTGTATTGCGATCAAAGCAGGGACAGAGGATGCCGTTAATAAAGTGCCTTGTCAAAATATCACGATCACTAATTGTACGATGGTACACGGTCATGGTGGCGTAGTTTTGGGCAGTGAAATGAGTGGCGGGATTCGGAATGTAACGATTTCGAACTGCGTATTCCAACAAACCGATCGTGGAATTCGATTAAAGACACGCCGAGGTCGAGGTGGGATGATCGAAGATGTCCGAGTAACTAATTTGATCATGGACCAAGTACTGTGTCCGTTTGTCATCAATCTTTATTATTTTTGCGGGCCTCGTGGCAAAGATCCTTATGTCTGGGACAAGGAAGTGTATCCAATCGATGAGCGAACGCCACAAGTTCGACGTGTTCATTTTTCATCGATCACTGCTCGAAATGTTCATGCTTCCGCGGGCTTTATTTATGGTCTAGCAGAACAAGCGGTTCAAGACATTTCTTTCGATCATGTCGATATATCAATGGCAAAAGATGCAAAAGCGGGCGTGCCAGCTATGATGACAGGTTTAGAACCCATGCGCCAACAAGGATTTTATGTGCGGTTTGGTAAGCATATTTCTTTCCAGCAGATCACGATCGATCATCATGAAGGACCAGCAATCATGATTGAAGATTCGGAAGATATCGAAATTAAACGTATGCGATCGACAGAGTTGGATAAAAAGAATGTATCTATTATAGAAGGAACTTAAATAAAATGGAGTTGATCGAGTACTTAGGAAAAGACGCACGTTGCTTGAGACCGAGCGGTAGCTGTTTATCACAAAAAATCAACGATGATCAAGTAATTGAGTATTATCAATTGATATTAAATGATCTTGAACCTGTTTCTGCCATTTATGTTTATCCAGTAAAAAAGAAGGAACCTTTGCCTGCTGTGATCTATCTGCATTCGCATGGGGGTGATTTTTCATTAGGAAAAAGTGAATTGCTAGCAGGTGCATCCTATTTTGTAGAACCTTCGTTTGCAAAGGCCTTGACGAGTATGGGGTATGGTGTATGGTCGATTGATGCTTGGGGATTTGAAGAACGCGGCGGAATTGCTGAAAGTGAACTTTTTAAGCGATTCTTATTAACAGGACGAACACTTTGGGGAATGCGGATCTTTGATGTGCTAAGTTTGATCGACTACTTGGAAACACGAGAAGATATTGACACACAACGTATCGCAACGATCGGGTTATCTATGGGTGGACTATTAAGTTGGTGGACAAGTGCATTGGATGAACGTGTGAAAGTATGTATTGACCTAGCTAGCCAAGTAGAGGTTGAAACACTCTTGAAACATCAAATGTTAGACTACCACGGTTACTATTATTATGTTCCTGATTTATTGACGGAGTATACGACCCTAGCTATTCAGCAAAAAATTGCTCCTCGTAAACGCCTCACTATAGTAGGGAAAAACGATCGAATGTGTCCAACAGAAGGCGTCTGTCGCTTGAATAAACAGCTAGATTTGCATTATCAACAATTGGGAGTACCAACGAATTTTCAAGGATACTCTTTAAATGGTGGACACTTTGAAACACGTGATATGCGAATGAAGTGGCAAGCATTTTTAAAGGAGCACCTATAATGAAAACAGAAATCGTGATCGACCCGATTTCAAGAAAAGCAGACTATCAAACCATTCAAGCAGGAATTGCTCATCTTAGCTCATTGCCGAATTACGTAAAAAAGACCATGATCATTCGAGAAGGGGTCTATCATGAATATATCGAATGTCGGCTGTCAAATTTCCAAATGTTTGGACAAGGAGAAGTAAAGATTGTTGGATGCCGTTTTGCGAAACAAACACTTTCATCTGGTGAAGCAAGAGAAACATTTCGAACCGCGACACTATTTCTTGAAGGAGAAAATATTCGTCTCGAAAATATACAAATCATCAATAACGCCGGTGCAGGAGAACAAGTAGGTCAAGCAGTCGCGCTATTCAATTATGCCCATCAAGTCCAGTTGATCAATTGTCGGTTGTGCGGGCAACAAGATACATTATGCACAGGACCGTTGCCTCCGATTCAAAAAGATGGTCGCCCATTTTTTACCCCAGTGTTAAAGGAGCGTAAGTATTGTCGGCAATCTTATGAACGATGTTGGATCGAAGGGACGGTGGACTTTATTTTCGGTGGGGCAGATGCGTTGTTTGACCGCTGTTTCATCCACAGTTTGGTTAGTTCTTCTAATGGTTATATCACAGCCGCTTCAACGGTAAAAGAACAAGAACGAGGTTTTCTTTTTTTTAGGTGTGCAATCATCGCAGATTACGAGGCACCTTCTATCTATTTAGGTCGACCTTGGCGTCCGTATGCTCAGGTGACATTTGAAGAGTGTGATGTAGGAGCGCATGTCTACCAAATTGGCTGGCATGACTGGGATGAGAAACAAAACAGACAAACAGCCCGCTTTTATGAAAAAAATAATAGGTATCAAAGAGGAATTTGTCGCGAATCATGGGTTACTGTGGAAACGGAGGTCGATTAGATGACGAAAAAATGGGAAATAACTTTTGGCTTGATCGGTGGGTCTACCGCTTTGTTGTTTTTTGGTGGGATTGCTGTGACCTTCAATCAAATGTCTCTTTCAAATTTCCGAGAAACATACCAAGCTCTCTCATTAGAGGGCTTTGGTAGTGTAAAAGAAACCTTTGAGTCACTACGGAGCATGACGGGGTTGTTTAGCGTTAGCCTATTCCTCTCATTGGTTGGGCTGTGTCTGGCTCTTTACCTATCGTTGAAGGGAAAAGCAAGTCCGATGGCGGCACTCATTTATTTGATTTCAGGAGTCCTGTTGTTGTTCGGTACACAATTCATTGCGTACCCTTTTGTCTTTTTCTATCTATTAGCAGCGGGTTCAAGTATGTATCGCCAAAAAATAGAGCAAAGGTGGAGATCGGATGTTTCAAAGTAAAGTAGTCAATCCAATCATTCGAGGATTTAATCCAGACCCGAATATTTTGAAAGTGGGTAGTTCTTATTATGTGATCGTTTCTTCTTTTGAGTGGTTACCAGGTATTCGTGTATATGAATCGACAGATCTGATCAATTGGGAACATAAAACAGATATTTTAACTGATCAAGTATCGTTAAAGGGTCATCCAATCAATGGAAGTATCTGGGCGCCACAAATCAGTTACTCAGCTGGGCGATTTTATCTTATTTATACAGAGGTTAAAAGCGTAACACGTCCTTTTAAAGACACCCACAATTACATGATGATCGCAGAGGATATCAATGGACCTTGGGAAAGTCCAATCTATCTAAATAGTAGTGGTTTTGATCCCTCGCTTTTTCATGATCCACGTACAGGTAGGAAATGGCTTTTGAATGAAATCTGGGATTTTCGACTAACTACACCGAATAAATCAGCAGGGATCGTCATTCAAGAATATGATGCAAAACAAAAACAACTAGTCGGGCCGATTCACACGATCTTTACAGGAACCGAACTCGCAAAGACCGAAGCACCTCATCTTTACTATGTCAATGATTACTATTATTTGCTGACTGCTGAAGGTGGTACTGGTAGTGGACATGCTGTTACCGTTTGTCGTAGTCGTGATTTGTTAGGACCATACGAAGTCGATCCCCAAAATCCAATGTTGACAGCAAATGGGTATCCAAGCTCAAGTTTACAATGTGCGGGACATGCAAGTTTAGTTCAAACAGAATTCGACAGATGGTATATAGTCCATCTTTGTACTCGCCCTATCGAAGGTGTTGCTATCTTAGGTAGAGAAACAGCTATTCAAGAAATGTATTGGACAGAAGACTATTGGTTGCGGATAAAAGAAGGAGGAAATGAACCAAGAGAGATCGTCACCATTCCAACACAAGAGAAAGTGATCCAAAAGATCAATTCTTGTTTTTTTGATGATTTTGCAGGTGAAATGAAAAAAAGTTGGAACGCTCGTCGTTGTTTACCAGACACAACTTGGTGCGATTTGACTAGCCGATATGGCTATCTAAGAATGCTCGCAGGAGAATCACTGCAGTCAACGTTTGACCAACACTTATTAGCGATACGGCAAACAACGTTTTCATTTATTGCACAAACTAAGATGGAATATGAGCCAAAGCACTTCAACCAAATGGCTGGACTGCTTCTTTTTCTAAATGAAGAAAATTATTATTATTGTTGTGTGACCTGGGATGAAAAGATAGGGAAGTGTCTCCGATTACTTAGTGCAGTTGACGGTCATGTTACGATTAGGCCTGAAATTTATCCGCTAAGAGGAAGAGAGACAGTGATTAAAGTAGTTGTTGAAAAGACTTTTGGACAATTTTATGTGAAATGTTCGCAAGACTGGAAAAAAATCGGTGCTGAAATTGATGTGCAGACACTATCAGGTGGTTTTACAGGAAACTTTGTTGGTATTGGTGTGCAGGATTTAAACGTAAGAGGAGGGAGCTATGCTGATTTTGATTATTTCAACTATCAGGAAATAGAAATGGAATGAAATAAAAAAAGATTAGGTGCAGTGAAAGTTAAATTTTACCTTGACCAATCTTTTTTTTAATGATAGTATAGTCAACGTTGCTGAAACATGAAAACAATCATGAAATTTGTTTAAAAGTTTTGTTGACAATCATAATTCCATGTGATAATATAACGAAGTTGGTTATGAGAGATGAGTTTTTAGATGTTGATTTTATTAAGAAATAAACAAAAAAACATGTTGACAAATAACAAACGATGAGTTATGATAAGTGAGTTGCTGAAACGACCTTGTGAAAAACGAGTTCAAAAAACTTTTAAAAAATAGTTGACAATCATTCGAGAGTTTGCTAAGGTATAAAAGTTGCTACGGCAATCACAAACGATAAGTTGAGACAGTTGTGTTTCAATTATCACGTAGACCTTTGAAAACTGAACAAAGTAAGACAAACCAAATGTGTAGGGCGTCTTGATTCAATTCAAGACAACAAACATTTTTAACAAGCAAGCAATATGCTAGCAAACAAATTGAGCTTAACAATCGCAAGATTGTTCTAACTTTTATTTATGAGAGTTTGATCCTGGCTCAGGACGAACGCTGGCGGCGTGCCTAATACATGCAAGTCGAACGCTTCTTTTCCCACCGGAGCTTGCTCCACCGGGAAAAGAGGAGTGGCGAACGGGTGAGTAACACGTGGGTAACCTGCCCATCAGAAGGGGATAACACTTGGAAACAGGTGCTAATACCGTATAACAATCGAAACCGCATGGTTTCGTTTTGAAAGGCGCTTTACGGTGCCGCTGATGGATGGACCCGCGGTGCATTAGCTAGTTGGTGAGGTAACGGCTCACCAAGGCCACGATGCATAGCCGACCTGAGAGGGTGATCGGCCACATTGGGACTGAGACACGGCCCAAACTCCTACGGGAGGCAGCAGTAGGGAATCTTCGGCAATGGACGAAAGTCTGACCGAGCAACGCCGCGTGAGTGAAGAAGGTTTTCGGATCGTAAAACTCTGTTGTTAGAGAAGAACAAGGGTGAGAGTAACTGTTCACCCCTTGACGGTATCTAACCAGAAAGCCACGGCTAACTACGTGCCAGCAGCCGCGGTAATACGTAGGTGGCAAGCGTTGTCCGGATTTATTGGGCGTAAAGCGAGCGCAGGCGGTTTCTTAAGTCTGATGTGAAAGCCCCCGGCTCAACCGGGGAGGGTCATTGGAAACTGGGAGACTTGAGTGCAGAAGAGGAGAGTGGAATTCCATGTGTAGCGGTGAAATGCGTAGATATATGGAGGAACACCAGTGGCGAAGGCGGCTCTCTGGTCTGTAACTGACGCTGAGGCTCGAAAGCGTGGGGAGCAAACAGGATTAGATACCCTGGTAGTCCACGCCGTAAACGATGAGTGCTAAGTGTTGGAGGGTTTCCGCCCTTCAGTGCTGCAGCTAACGCATTAAGCACTCCGCCTGGGGAGTACGACCGCAAGGTTGAAACTCAAAGGAATTGACGGGGGCCCGCACAAGCGGTGGAGCATGTGGTTTAATTCGAAGCAACGCGAAGAACCTTACCAGGTCTTGACATCCTTTGACCACTCTAGAGATAGAGCTTCCCCTTCGGGGGCAAAGTGACAGGTGGTGCATGGTTGTCGTCAGCTCGTGTCGTGAGATGTTGGGTTAAGTCCCGCAACGAGCGCAACCCTTATTGTTAGTTGCCATCATTTAGTTGGGCACTCTAGCAAGACTGCCGGTGACAAACCGGAGGAAGGTGGGGATGACGTCAAATCATCATGCCCCTTATGACCTGGGCTACACACGTGCTACAATGGGAAGTACAACGAGTCGCGAAGTCGCGAGGCTAAGCTAATCTCTTAAAGCTTCTCTCAGTTCGGATTGTAGGCTGCAACTCGCCTACATGAAGCCGGAATCGCTAGTAATCGCGGATCAGCACGCCGCGGTGAATACGTTCCCGGGCCTTGTACACACCGCCCGTCACACCACGAGAGTTTGTAACACCCGAAGTCGGTGAGGTAACCTTTTTGGAGCCAGCCGCCTAAGGTGGGATAGATGATTGGGGTGAAGTCGTAACAAGGTAGCCGTATCGGAAGGTGCGGCTGGATCACCTCCTTTCTAAGGAATATTACGGAGACTACACACGTTTGTCGATACTTTGTTCAGTTTTGAGAGGTCTACTCTCAAAATTTTGTTCATTGAAAACTGGATATTGAAGTAAAAATGTAAGTAATACAAACCGAGAACACCGCGTTGAATTTGAAAGCTAAACAAATCGTTTAGCCTTAAGCAAAATAGGCGGCCAGAAGTGAAAGCTTGCTTTCACAGATTGGACGATCTTTTTGTCGAAAAGGCTGATTTGTGTGCTGGATAGAGTTTTTTAATAAGTTCAATTGCTTATTTTTCTTGATTGGACTTCTATCGCTAGAAGAAAGATCAAAACCCAACCGCAAGGTTGATAAGGTTAAGTGAATAAGGGCGCACGGTGGATGCCTTGGCACTAGGAGCCGATGAAGGACGGGACTAACACCGATATGCTTTGGGGAGCTGTACGTAAGCTATGATCCAGAGATTTCCGAATGGGGGAACCCAGCATCTTTTATAGGATGTTACGTATACGTGAATACATAGCGTATACGAGGTAGACGCAGAGAACTGAAACATCTAAGTACCTGCAGGAAGAGAAAGAAAATTCGATTCCCTGAGTAGCGGCGAGCGAAACGGGAAAAGCCCAAACCAATGAGCTTGCTCATTGGGGTTGTAGGACTCCGATATGGTAGTTCTTTCAGATAGTCGAATGACTTGGAAAAGTCAGTCAGAGAGGGTGAAAGCCCCGTAGATGAAATTTGGAAGGCACCTAGGAGGATCCTGAGTACGGCGGAACACGAGGAATTCCGTCGGAATCCGGGAGGACCATCTCCCAAGGCTAAATACTCCCTAGTGACCGATAGTGAACCAGTACCGTGAGGGAAAGGTGAAAAGCACCCCGGAAGGGGAGTGAAATAGAACCTGAAACCGTGTGCCTACAACAAGTCAAAGCCCGTTAATGGGTGATGGCGTGCCTTTTGTAGAATGAACCGGCGAGTTACGATTGCATGCGAGGTTAAGTTGAAGAGACGGAGCCGCAGCGAAAGCGAGTCTGAATAGGGCGTTTGAGTATGTAGTCGTAGACCCGAAACCATGTGATCTACCCATGTCCAGGTTGAAGGTGCGGTAAAACGCACTGGAGGACCGAACCCACGTACGTTGAAAAGTGCGGGGATGAGGTGTGGGTAGCGGAGAAATTCCAAACGAACTTGGAGATAGCTGGTTCTCTCCGAAATAGCTTTAGGGCTAGCCTCGGAATTGAGAATGATGGAGGTAGAGCACTGTTTGGACTAGGGGCCCATCTCGGGTTACCGAATTCAGATAAACTCCGAATGCCATTCATTCATATCCGGGAGTCAGACTGTGAGTGATAAGATCCATAGTCGAAAGGGAAACAGCCCAGACCACCAGCTAAGGTCCCAAAATATATGTTAAGTGGAAAAGGATGTGGGGTTGCACAGACAACTAGGATGTTGGCTTAGAAGCAGCCACCATTTAAAGAGTGCGTAATAGCTCACTAGTCGAGTGACCCTGCGCCGAAAATGTACCGGGGCTAAACATATTACCGAAGCTGTGGAGTACACCTTTAGGTGTATTGGTAGGAGAGCGTTCTAAGGGCGTTGAAGGTAGATCGTGAGGACTGCTGGAGCGCTTAGAAGTGAGAATGCCGGTATGAGTAGCGAAAGACAGGTGAGAATCCTGTCCACCGAATGACTAAGGTTTCCTGGGGAAGGCTCGTCCGCCCAGGGTTAGTCGGGACCTAAGCCGAGGCCGACAGGCGTAGGCGATGGACAACAGGTTGATATTCCTGTACTCGTTGTTTTTGTTTGAGCAATGGAGGGACGCAGGAGGCTAAGGAATGCAGACGATCGGAAATGTCTGTCCAAGCAGTAAGTCTTGATAGGAGTCAAATGCTTCTAACTTTAAGGACAAGCTGTGATGGGGAGGGAAATAATAGTACCGAAGTTCCTGACGTCACACTGCCGAGAAAAGCTTCTAGTGAGAAAACAACGACCCGTACCGCAAACCGACACAGGTAGTCGAGGAGAGAATCCTAAGGTGAGCGAGAGAACTCTCGTTAAGGAACTCGGCAAAATGACCCCGTAACTTCGGGAGAAGGGGTGCTGATCGTCAGATCAGCCGCAGTGAATAGGCCCAAGCGACTGTTTATCAAAAACACAGGTCTCTGCAAAATCGTAAGATGAAGTATAGGGGCTGACGCCTGCCCGGTGCTGGAAGGTTAAGAGGAGTGCTTAGCGTAAGCGAAGGTACGAATTGAAGCCCCAGTAAACGGCGGCCGTAACTATAACGGTCCTAAGGTAGCGAAATTCCTTGTCGGGTAAGTTCCGACCCGCACGAAAGGCGTAACGATTTGGGCACTGTCTCAACGAGAGACTCGGTGAAATTTTAGTACCTGTGAAGATGCAGGTTACCCGCGACAGGACGGAAAGACCCCATGGAGCTTTACTGTAGTTTGATATTGAGTGTCTGTACCGCATGTACAGGATAGGTAGGAGCCGTAGAAATCGGAACGCTAGTTTCGATGGAGGCGCTGGTGGGATACTACCCCTGCGTTATGGCCACTCTAACCCGCACCACTTATCGTGGTGGGAGACAGTGTCAGATGGGCAGTTTGACTGGGGCGGTCGCCTCCTAAAGAGTAACGGAGGCGCCCAAAGGTTCCCTCAGAATGGTTGGAAATCATTCGAAGAGTGTAAAGGCAGAAGGGAGCTTGACTGCGAGACCTACAAGTCGAGCAGGGACGAAAGTCGGGCTTAGTGATCCGGTGGTTCCGCATGGAAGGGCCATCGCTCAACGGATAAAAGCTACCCTGGGGATAACAGGCTTATCTCCCCCAAGAGTCCACATCGACGGGGAGGTTTGGCACCTCGATGTCGGCTCGTCGCATCCTGGGGCTGTAGTCGGTCCCAAGGGTTGGGCTGTTCGCCCATTAAAGCGGCACGCGAGCTGGGTTCAGAACGTCGTGAGACAGTTCGGTCCCTATCCGTCGCGGGCGTTGGAAATTTGAGAGGAGCTGTCCTTAGTACGAGAGGACCGGGATGGACTTACCGCTGGTGTACCAGTTGTTCTGCCAAGGGCATTGCTGGGTAGCTATGTAGGGAAGGGATAAACGCTGAAAGCATCTAAGTGTGAAGCCCACCTCAAGATGAGATTTCCCATTTCTTTAAGAAAGTAAGATCCCTGAGAGATGATCAGGTAGATAGGTCAGGAGTGGAAGTACAGTGATGTATGGAGCGGACTGATACTAATCGATCGAGGACTTAACCAAAATAAAATGAAAAAACTCGGAGAGTTTCTTACTAATACTTCAAATCCAGTTTTGAGTGAACAAGATTTACTCAATATAGATAACACCAAGTGTGGTGGCGATGGCGAGAAGGATACACCTGTAACCATGCCGAACACAGAAGTTAAGCTTCTTAGCGCCGATTGTAGTGAGGGGTTGCCCCTTGTGAGAGTAGGACGCCGCCACGCAAAGGAAAACAGTTGAACGAAAGTTCAGCTGTTTTTTTGTCTAGATGCGAACAAATTTTCGGTTTTTTGCTGAAAAAAAGCAATGGAAATGTTATGATAAACCATGTATAAACCAAAAAAGTCAACAGATATCGATCTGTTTTAGTAAAGCGATACAGACAAACTTGTATTTTATTATCTTATGTATAGGGAGGTAGTAGCTTAATGGTCAAATTTATTCATGCGGCAGATTTGCATATGGATCGTTCATTTGAAGGATTAGTGGGAATCGATGGAAAAGTTCAAAAGAAATTATTACGGGCTAATTTGACCGTACTTGAAAATATTGTGGAACAGGCAATCAAACATCAGGTTGATTTTGTTTTACTGGTAGGGGATAGCTTCCACCAGAATCGTCCTTCGCTAAAGATCCAAAAGCATTTTTCGGAACAAATCAAGCGCTTAGGAGAACACAATATCTCAGTTTTTTTAACATTTGGTAATCATGATTTTTATCAAAAAGAGAGATATTGGTTTGAATTTCCCGAGAATCTTTCTTTGTTTACTTCGGAAACTGTAGAGACACTGCAAATGACGACGGATGCTGGCGAAACGATTGCACTCAGTGGTTTTAGTTACACAAAACAATGGATCACTGAGGAAAAAGTACCTGATTTTCCCCAACGTTTTGCTGTCGACTACCATATTGGACTCTATCATGGTGAAACTGGGTCAACTCATGGGAATTATGCACCATTTCAAGCAAATCAAATGGAAGCAAAAGGCTATGACTACTGGGCATTAGGCCATATCCATGTTCCAACTAAATTAAATGAAAAAGGAACAATTCTTTATCCAGGTGCACCACAAGGACATACCAAAAAAGAAGAGTCTGCGACTTCAGTAGTTCTAGTTGAACTTCAAGGAGCGACTTGTCGAACAACACCTATAAAAGTTGCAGAAGTTTATTGGGAACGCCAGCAAATTTCTCTCAGGGAAGTGAAACAAACGACGGATGTACTGAAGAAAATCCAACAAGAATTAGTGGAACCCAATGCGATGACACTAGTCGAATTTGAGATCATTGATTATGAGCACTTAGATCAGGAAGTGTTGGATCGTATTCACTCCGGAGAATTATTAGATTATTTGAAGGAAGAAACAAATAGGAGATTTTCAAATTTGATTATTTGGCGTATATCTACTTTAGAAAGAGATAATGAGGCGAAAATCTCTTTATCTGCTTCAACAGCGATGTTTGAACAACTATTCGAAAATTACCAAACAAAGGAAGACTTTCAGCATATACTACAAGAAGCCTACACAAATCAAGAGGCAATCAAAGTGTTGGATCTACTACCGGATTTTCAAGAATCTACGATACAAAAGGCCCAAGAAATCATTCGGCAAGACTTTTTGTTTGAGGGGGATACTGAATGAATATTTTAAAAATCGAAATAGCAGCTTTCGGAAAGTGGCGTCAGCAAACCTTTGATTTTACCTCTGGCAATCAGTTGATTTATGGTGAAAATGAAGCGGGAAAGTCAACGATCTATCAATTTATCCAAGCCATCCTTTTTGGGTTTCCATCTAAAGGGAAGAAAAAGAAAGATTACACACCGCGAGACGGTTCTGCATATGGTGGGAAATTATGGCTGAATCATCCCATACATGGAGAAATTTATGTTGAGAGATATAAACAACAAAATAGAGGTAAATCGAAGGTCACATGTAATGGCCAAAGTGGAAGTGATGAACTCTTAGAAAAACTACTTTCACCTTTGACGAAAGAGTTATTCCAACAGGTTTTTACATTTCAACAAGAGCAACTGAGTGAACTTGCTCATTTAACAGAAAAAGAATTACATGACGCGTTGATTTCATTAGGAATCACTGGAAGTTCTCATGTCTTTCAAAAAAGACAAGAATATTATCAATCAGCTGATAAGTTGTTTAAAAGAAAAGGTCAAAAATTAGTGATCAATCAGAGACTAAATGAATGGAAACAACTACAAGAAAAGATTTATCAAAAGCAAGAGCAAGAGGCGATCTATAGTCAATGGATCATGGAAGAGCAACGTCTAGCAGAACAGCAACAGCTCTTATTGCATGATATCGAAAAAATCAATCAAAAACTTACGTTATATCATCAACAAGAATTGAACTTCTCTTTATATGAAGAATGGCAATCACTGAAAAAAAATATGCTAGCTGAAGTACCGGATGAATCACTAGTACAAGATTTAGAAGTATTTACCAAACGTTATCAACAAATGAACGAACGGCTGGAAGAACTTGAGGCTTCGTTAGAGCGACATAGTGGGATGGATCAGCAGTCTGCACGTTATTATTTTTATTTAGAACAAGAACAAGAGTTAAAAGCACTACAGCAAAAGCAATTTTCAACTGAGCAATTAATGGATGAGTGGCAAAGACTGCAAGTAGAGACAAGGGAAACAGCGTCAGAATTGAAAATCTTAGAACAACGTTGGCGCTGGGATCGATTGCAACGACCACAGGAATTTATTGATGATCCAGAGTGGCGTTCTTTGTATACGATGGCGCAACAATTAAATGATGAACACAGTCAGTTAGCGATTCGTTTTGATATCGTGAAGGAACAGCAACAAACACTAGAAGCAGAGATCAATGAATTAGAACTAGCCCATCCAACGCTGATCCAAACAAGACCAACCCAGGATGTTCCAGAAAAACAATCCTTTTTCAAATTTTACGTTAGTGCGTTAGTGTTAGCTGTGATTGGTTTAATCTTACCTATGCCTGGAAAAATATTGGGGCCATTGCTTGCTTTGGGAGTGGTTGGCTATACGTTTACTCGTAGAAAACCTAAGAACACTACAGACCAAAATTTGCCAGAAATCAAAGGGAAATGGCAAGAGAAACTAGGGCAACTGGATATTGTATTGGCACAATTAGAAGAGATTACTCAAACAATCAATGAGAATAAACGAAAGCAACAAAAAATGGAACAATCAGTGGCTGATTTTGCCTATCATCACTCATTAGGAATAATGAACACGCTTGAAACGATGAAAAATGAGGGCCAAGAAGTAACAGATTATCAAAAGCTTTATGCTGTTTTCCAAAAAAAGCAACAACGAGAACGTGAGATACAGGAACAACTCTTACAGATAGATGGGGAACTTGACCTAGCAAAAGAATGGCTACCACTCCAACATAAATCTCTCTCGGAAAAAATGGCGCTATTAACCACGTTCATCCAAGAGATGGAACAAATGAAATATGCTAGAAGTTATCAACAGAATACTTTATTGAAGCAAGAAATCAACGCATTGAAAAAGAAACAAAAAATGTGGTTGGAGGAATACAAAGAACAATTTACTAGAGCAGAACTTTCTTACCCATCAGAAGTACCGATTTTTTTACAAAAGGCGGAGCAAACGAAGCAACAACAAGCGCGTTTTGAAGAATTGACGCACATTCTTTCCCCAATTTTTAAAACTGTCATTACTTATAGCCAGTTGCAGACTCAGATTGCTCGTGAATCCGAACGATTGCAAGAACTAAAGAGGGAAGAAAGTAGGAAGAGTGAGCAACGTCAACGTTTGCAGTTGCAAATTGAGGGATTACAACAAGACGGGACATTAGATGAATTATATCAACAGGAAAGTCTACAAAAAGCACAACTACAAAATTTATTTGAAGAGTGGGGAGGCTTAGTGATTGCTGGGACATTTTTAGGTGATCTTTCGACAGAATTAAGTGAACGGCAATTACCACAGTTACTCAAATTAGCTGGAGACTATCTAAGTATCCTAACTGATCGACAGTACCAAGAAATACAATTGAAAAACGATACATTGACATTAACAAATGGTACAGATGAGTTTCCAATTTATGAACTATCGACAGGGACAAAGGATCAGATGATTATGGCGATGCGTTTTGCATATCTTGCTTTGGAAGCGAAACGTTCGATCTGTCCAGTGATCATTGATGATGGCTGGCTACACTACGACCATAAGAGAAAATACCGTTTAGCTAAACTACTAGCTGAATTTAGCAAAACCTATCAAGTAATCTGCTTGTCTTCTGATCAAGAAATGGTAAGCTATTATCATGAGCTAGAACAATCTGTGAGAAAGTTAGAAGGTGCAAATAGTGAAAAAAATACGTGAATTAGTCGTTGATGAACAATTCGAACAATTCGTTTTGATCAAAAATGCAGATGTAAGAATCGCTAAGAACGGTAAGAAATTTATCGCTTTTACATTTCAAGATACATCAGGAACAATTGATGGCAAATATTGGGATGCATCAGAGGACGAGATCAAAAAATTTACACCGGGAACAGTTGTCTTTTTAAATGGTAAACGCGAGGTCTATCAAGGAAATCCTCAAGTTAAAATCTTGCATATGCGTTTAACAAAAGTTGATGAACCGAGTGATCCCAGTTTGTACATGGAAAGAGCACCATTGAGAAAAGAAGAAATGGAAGAAGAAATCAACCAATTGCTATTTGAGATCACCAATGCACATTGGAATCGAATCGTACGTTATTTGCTCAATAAATACCAAAAACAATTTTTTGAATATCCAGCAGCAAAACGAAATCATCACGCATTTGCTAGTGGATTGGCTTATCATACAGTATCGATGTTACACTTAGGTAAAGCGATTGCTGATGAATACCCTGAATTGAATCGCCCACTACTTTATGCGGGGATTATCTTACATGATTTAGGAAAAGTGATCGAGTTGTCCGGCTCAATGGCAACAGAATACACATTAGCGGGTAATTTAGTAGGGCATTTAGTTTTAATTGATGAAGAAATAACAAAAGCTTGTTTAGCATTGAAAATCAGTGAGGAAGAAGAAGATGTGCTGATCTTACGTCATATGGTTCTATCACATCATGGATTGTTAGAATATGGTTCGCCTGTTCGTCCTCGAATCATGGAAGCGGAAGTATTACACCAAATCGACACGATCGATGCTTCAATGCAAATGATGACTACTGCGATTCGTCAAACAGAGCCAGGGAAATATACAGATCGAATATTTGGTTTAGATAATCGTAGTTTTTATGTACCAAAACAGAAATAAGTAAGAACGTCTTCTCAGAGTCTGTGACGATCGTTGTCTCACCCTTTCTAAAACTGAATAAAAGGTGTTCCAGAAGCAACTCCTTTGTTGCTGATTTTCGGAGTTGTGTTCTGTTACACCTACAAAAAAAGATGTTGGTGAAGGGTGCTGACATCTTTTTTGTGGTTTTATATAAAACGCTTGTTATTTTATCGATATGGATAAGGAGCATTCATTTCTTCTGAAAAACAATTGAGTATATATACATAGTTGTTCTGTAATAAAAAACACTTCCTTCTCTTACTTTAGAAAACAGCTTGCTTACCTAAAGGTATCGTTCAGTTGGGTCGAACGTAGAGAGATTCTCTTTTTTTTTGTAGTCTTGCTCTTGCTTAATACTTTATTCTATAACATGAATAAAAATCACGCGGAGCCAATTTTTTTTCAGGAAAAGGCAAAAAGTTTGAACTTGAAAGTAAGCTGAAAATCTGGAAGTTTACCAGACGAAACTGTTATGATTTATTATGGAGTTTTAATTAGGTAGTTTCTTATATAAAAATCTTTATTAACTAAACACTTTCCCAGATTTTGGAATGCTAAATGTCCTGAATCTTTTTTTTTGAAATAAATCAAAATAATAAAAAATTAAAATAAAGAAAAATTTATTATAATTTAACTCGATAACGATTAATCAATTTATAAGAAAGGAGAGAGAAATGAAAAAGAGTTTATCAGTTATCGTGTCTTTATTTATAGTCATGCTTATAATGACTGCCGTAAAAACTGGAGCGGTTGAACAAAAGGAGTCGATTGGAAAGACTAGTTTTTATGGGAATTACGAGTATGCAGAAGAAGATGAACATCGGTCGGTTGACACAAATCCGAGTCATTCGCGTCATTCGGACAATCAACTAGTTACTGGTTTGAGTGTTTTACCAAGAACAGGTGAGAATCTTCAACCAATATATACGCAAATTGGTTTTATTCTATTGAGTGGACTAGCTATTTTGATGATTCATATAAAAAGAAAAACGGGGGATTAATAAGATGAAAAAAGAAATTTCAATGCTATCAACAATTGTTCTACTTGGAATTGTCGTAGGGAGTATGCAAGTTTCTGCGAATGAGGTATTTCCAAAAGAATATAACACAGATGGAACCATCACATTTGAAGCGGGCGGAACCGAAGTGACACCACCAGTCGATCCGGAAGATCCTGATCCAGAAAATCCAGTCACACCAGTCGATCCTCCAGGACCTGGAACAGGTGGCGCATTGTCAATCGACTATGGATCAAAATTTAAATTTGGTACACAAAAGATTTCTTCGACGACACAAACTTACTATGCAGCACCAGATGAGATGCAAGATGGTTCTAAGAAACCAACGTATGTTCAAGTGACTGACAAACGGGGAACGTTGACTGGGTGGAAGTTAAGTATTTCTCAACCAGAACAGTTTAAAACGATCAACGGAGATGAGCTTGTGGGGGCAGAGTTGGCTTTTACTAAAGGACAGGCAGATTCTGTGGTCGATTCACAATATACGCCTACAACAGTCAATAATAAGTTAACCTTGACTCCGGGATTAAGCGGAACATTGGCAATCAATGCGGAGGCTGGCACAGGAGTCGGAACTTGGGTCTATCGTTTTGGTGCAAATGAAGCAGATAACCAGGATGCAGTACAATTAACGATTCCAGGTAAATCAGTTAAATTGGCACAACAATATACAACTAAGTTAGTTTGGTCTCTAGAAGATACACCAAACTAATTTCCTTGAAGGGGAAATAAAACGATGAGAAAACTTTTGTTTAGTGTTTCGGTAGTTAGTTTACTAGGAATTTCAGGCTTATCAATCGAAGCCTACGCCGAAGAGAATAAACATTATGAATCAAATAGCCTAGTCGAGTTTGTTCCAAGCATGGATCCGACAGACCCTGTCAATCCAGAGAATCCAGATCCTGAAAAACCTGTTAAACCAGTCGATCCGACAAATCCAGATGGACCTAATCCAGGAACAATTGGCCCCTTATCCATTGACTATGCCTCCAGTTTGAAATTCGGGAGAAATCGTATTTCAAATAGAGATCAGGTGTATTTTGCGAGGGCACAATCGTATCATGAGGATCAATTCAACACAGCTAATTTTGTCCAAGTTTCAGATCATCGGGGGACGAATAGTGGATGGTCGTTGAAAGTGAAACAACAAAAACAATTGACGGCAACGAGTGAAACATTGAATAACGTGTTGACAGGTGCACAAATCATGTTAGCACGACCTACAGTGAACAGTAACGCGTTGAATGTCGAAAAGCCTGAAGCGATGGATGAAGTCGTTCTAATACCTGGTGAAGAGTCTGTACTAGTGACAGCGAAGATAGGAGCTGGAGCTGGAACTTGGTCAACACATTGGGGTGAAGTGATAGAAATGGAAGAGCGGGATGAATATGGGGAGAGCCAATCTGTAAATGTTACGAAAGATATTCAACTGTCAGTACCTGGTGCCACACCGAAAGATGCAGTCACATATCAAACAAGCCTAGTGTGGATGTTGACAGATGTTCCAGGAATGTAAGAAGTAGGAGGGAAAAGAGATGATACGAGGAAAACTATTCACACTTATCTTAAGCACGATAGTAACGGCGACTATCTCTCCTCTTATTACTGAGGAACAGCCACTCAGTGAGACCAGTTCGACTATTGAAGTGATGGAGGGAAATGACGAGTCATTATCAAGTGAGGAACAGTTAAAAACAGTAATTGAACAAATAACAAGCGATTCAACAAAGGAAGAAGCGGATACTTCTGAAGATTCTACAGACGAGAAAGAGGATCAACAAACGAGCAAACTTGAAATTGATAAAGAAGTTGCTCGTTCGAGTATCTCCTCCTACGCCATAAGTTTGCCGAATGATCCAAATATTATTCCCATCGATCAGGTTTTTCAACCTCAGATTGGAACAAGCACAACTTTATTAGAGGGCGGGAAGTTGTTGCAGTTGAATCCAGCGAGTCCTTCACAGATAGGGGCGATCTGGTCGAAAGAAACAGTAAGTTTGCTCTCAGATTTCACCTTCAAAAGTTATTTGTATTTAGGAGATCAACGAGGCAGTGCTGGAGACGGCATGACGTTTACACTAACCAATGATCCAAGAATGAGTACAGCGCCTCAACAGGTGATCGGTTCACCAGGGATGGGACTAGGCGCTTATGCAACAGCAGCAAATCGCCCATTTGTTAGGAATGCGTTGTCGATTGAGTTTGATACGTATAAAAATACGGGTACTTCCAATCGAATGGACCGAGAGATTAGTGCAGATACTGGATTTGGTCACGTCGCATTCGTCACCCCAAAATCAAATAATAATCATTATTCAGGAGAGCATTCTGGCGTAACTTTAGCTCCTACCTTTTTATCGAATGGTACCTGGCGCATGCTGACAGTCCACTGGAATGCAGCACAAAGAAGATTGACATATGATTTAAGCGGTGTTGGAAGTAACTCTCATGTTGTGTCAAATCTAACTACCCAATTTGGTGGGACGGATGTTTACTGGGGCTTTACTTCTTCCACAGGAACATTCGTGCAGGAAAATGCGTTGGCAATGACGCAATTACCAACGAATGTCACATCAGAAGCAGATGTAAAAGTAAATGACGGAGAATATGGGCGATCAGTCGAGGCATCAAAAAATGATCGGATCTTTATCAGGAAAATGCTAAATGTAGAAGGTTCTTCGCTAGAACAAAGAAATCCTAAAGCTAGTATTGTGCTTCCAGAGGAATTGGGGCCTGTCCCTCGTTCGATCACCCTTGATGGAAAGCCAGTAAATGATGCAGATGTTTCGATTGTTGATCATCGAGTCACTGTAGAGTTAGGAAATCATCTTGTGTCGAACCAACCATTAGTTTTAGAACTAGAAACAGTACTTGAGGATGACACTCCAGAAAAAGTGATCACAACCAATTTTGAGTATTTGGAGCAAACGGTGCTTCTTAAAAAGACAAATGAAGTAAATATCACCATTGCACAATCTCAAGAAAAAACAATTCAAGTTTATCATAAAGACATAGATACATTGCAAGAGATTGCGCAATCGAAAACTCTTACTGGTACCATCGGTGAAGCATATAAAGAAAACCCACTTGTAATTGATGGCTATATTTTTGTTTCAGACTCTGGGAATACAGAAGACGTTTTTTCAGAGACAACCGACGACATCTATTTTTATTATCGAATTGGACGACTCTATCTTTCTGAAGCACCTACGCGATTTGACTTTGGCAGTCACAAAATAGTATCAACTACATTAACTGTTTTTGGTCAACCGACTGGTCAGTTAAAAGTCATCGATGAACGGGCTACTAGCAGTTGGCGATTACAACTAAAACAACATAAACCGTTAATAAACAACGGATTTGAGATACCAGGTGTGCTTTCGTTTATAACAACGAATGGAGCAATGGAGATAGGAGAATCTGGCATAATCATTAGCGCCAGTAGTCAAAAAGGCGAGAGTAACTTGTCAGATTTATTAGATAAGCAAAACCATAGAGGAATAAAAGCAACTATTCCTGTAGAGTTTCAAAGAATCGGAACGTTCGTAGGGACATTATCTTGGTCACTAGAAGATGTCCCCTAACTAAAATGAATCATGGAATGGAGAAAAATAAAAAATGAAAAAAACAACCAACTTAATTATGTCAACGATTGCATTGAGTACATTTGCCCTACCATCAACAGCCTTTGCAACAGATGGAGGAGTGTATACTTCAAATGGTGTCGTTCAATTTATACCTAATACAGATCCAACGACACCGGTCGATCCAACTAACCCCGTTGATCCGGTTGCCCCAGTTGATCCGACTAATCCTGGTGGCGATCCTGATCCCGGCACGAATGGGCCATTGTCAATCGATTACGCTTCAAGTCTAGATTTTGGCGTGCAAAAAATCACTTCTAAAGATGAAACTTATTTTGCTGCTTCACAAAAATATAGAGCGCTTGATGAGCATGGCAACCCAATGACTGATATTAAAGAAGGGCCTAATTATGTGCAGGTGACAGATAATCGTGGAACGGAAACTGGTTGGAGTCTAAAAGTAAATCAAGAAGGTCAGTTTACTTCCGCTTCTGGAAAAGTTTTGACCGGTGCGACAATCAGACTAAGAAATGGTAACGTGGTAACCGCTTCAACATCGGAAGAACCTGATGGAGAAGCGACAATTGTTTTAGATGCAGCTGGGGCACAATCAAATGTGATGGCTGCTAGTGCAGGTAAAGGTGCAGGAACTTACTTATTTGCTTGGGGAAATGTTGCCACAGCGAATGCAAGTATTGAATTGAACGTTCCTGGTTCAACGACAAAGTATGCTGAACAGTATGCAACTAAGCTGACTTGGACATTATCAGATACCCCTGGAAATTAATGAATAGATCAAGGATTTTGAGATGAGAGAAATTCTGTAAATACTTTTCACGAAGATGAGAAGGATTTCACAGCGATTGTTTTCTAGATCGTTGTGAAATCCCACTTGTTTTTGGAGGAAGTTCTTCTATTTCCACTATTTTTATGGGACGAAACGATGACGATTTTCGATGATCACAAAAACCTTACATACGTAAAGGAGCAAATACAGTGAAAAGAAAACTAAAATTATTTAGGATGCTATTATTTATTTTAAGTACTTTCTTGTTCAATGTGACAGTGTCAGCAAGTGAGTTCAATTTTGCTGTCACCACGACACCACCAAACAGTCAAATCGATAAAAATATCACATACTTTGATATAAAACTTGATCCAGAACAGAGAGAAGAATTGTCAGTTGATTTAAGAAATGATACAGATAACGAAGTAAAAATCGGTATTTCTTTAAAAAGTGCAACCACCAATTCAAATGTAGTCGTTGAATATGGTGAAAATTTGATTGAAAAAGATGATAGTTTGATGATTGATCTGGAAGATCATGTGACGTATCCAGAGACAGTGACGCTCGCACCAAATAGTAATGAAACAATAGTTTTCCAAGTCACTATGCCAAAGACAGCATTCGATGGTGTTTTAGCAGGAGGGATCACATTCAAAGAAATAAGCGAGAATGAGCAAAACGAGAATAATGAACAAGGATTGTCCATAAAAAATGAATATTCCTATGTTGTTGCGTTATTGATGAGACAAACTGAAAATGAAGTAGCGCCTAATTTAGTACTCCATGAAGTTGAACCAGGGCAGATCAATGCAAGAAATGTTATTTTATCTACGCTGCAAAATGATCAAAAAACATATATCAATCAAGTGAATATCCAAACCAAAATCACAAAAAAAGGGAGCGATGCCGTTTTATATGAGGAAAATAAGGAAAGATTGCAGATTGCACCTAATACCCGTTTTGCTTTCCCGACATCATTGAATGGTGCTGCCTTAGAACCAGGTGACTATCGAATCATAGCAACTATTTTTGCGAATGAGGATGAAGAAGGCGAATTTATCAGAGAAACAGAGAATGAACCAATCAAATATAAAAATTATTGGGAACTTGAAAAAGAATTTACAATTGACCGACAAGTTGCAAGAGAGTTAAATGCAAAAGACGTGACGATCCCAGAAGACCACACATGGATCTATCTTTTAATTGGAGTATTACTTTTAGTATTAGTTGTCTTGTTGATTCTTTGGTTGATTTGGAGAAAAAAGAAAAATGAGGAAAAAGAAGATTAAATTGGTGATCCATCTGCTCTTTGTAATAGGAATTAGTTTGGTTTCATTTCCTGTAATAAAAAATACGGTGACATTGATGAAACTTCAACTGGCAAGAATAGAAATCTCTTCCGAATTACCCCTTCAAGAATCAGATGAAGTCATTTATTTACCTACATTAGAAAGCTATCTAGCTGCTAGCTCAGACAATATCGGTACTGCAATCGGAGAAATAGTTATTCCTAGCCAAAAAATCCATGTTCCAATTTTTGCTGGATTGAACAATGAGCAGATGCTTTTTGGCGCAGGAATGATGTATCCAGAAAGAAAACCTAAAAGTGAAAATTTATTGTTATTTGGGCATCATTTAGGAATGGCAGAAGTTTTATTAGGAAATGTGAAAAATCTTGAAGTAAATGATCTTATTCATGTGAGGTATTTGTCAGAGTCCTTATACTATCAAGTCGTTGAAAATAAAATAGTGATGGAGACAGATCTGAGTGTATTAGAAAATACTGACCATCCTCAATTGACAGTAATTACTTGTGATCAACCGACACTTACAGATAAAAGAGTGGTTATCACCGCTAGATTACTTGAAGAGAAACAAGAAAAACGAGTAGAGTATGTCAATGAAACTCAGGATGTAAAAATAATAAGAAAGAGTATTGTGAAATATAGTGTAGTTCCTATTCTGATCATTCTGCTTTTCCTCATAATAGGGAACTATGCGCTTTGGCAATATGTGTGAATGACGATGAAGAGATATAAAAACATTTTGTTATGGAGTACATTGCTCTTATCACTTTTTCAAGTAAAGACGAGTGTCTATGCGGATGAAAATCAAAATCCAATTTATAATCCTGCTGATCCTAGTCAACAAATTGAACCTTTAGATAACGTGCATCTTATAGAAGATTCTAGTTTGATTGAAGAAGTGGAGATTTCTGAAGTGTCTGAAGAAAGTGTAGAGGCAATGGCTGAACCTGAAGAAACCAAAACGCAAGAGGTGGGAGAAGAGAAAGGAGCGTTAAGCAGAACCAGACAAGAAAGGAATCCTTTAAGGCGTGAAAGATTTTATTTGTCGGAAGATTTATTTGATGGCCAGGCGGTAGAAGCAATCATGAATGATGAACTAAGCGGGGGAGGAGGAAGACATACCGCTAATTTTTATTTAGATCTTGTCAGTGGATTAGTAGGTACAGCAATTTATGGAAGAAAGAGTTGATTACTAATGGATTATGGATTTTTACTAAGTAAAGAAGATAGAAGAAGCTATGATTTGCTAAAGTATCTGGAAAAGAGTGTCACTTTGTCTGAATCGTTCACAAAGTTGCAAGAAGAATTGAATTTGTCTTCTTTTTTAGTAAAAAAGACAATCGAAAATTTGAATAGTGACATTGACAACTGGGGTCTCACTGAGAGCTTCAAATTATCGATTGAAAATGTAGAAATTATTTTGGAAATCAACGGTGACTATACAAGTAATTATATTTTTTCGAAGTATATCCAACAATCTTTATCAACCACGTTGCTTATTTTAATTTTTAAAAGGGATTTTACTACTCTAGAAGATTTTATGGACGAGCACCATGTGAGCTATTCTGTTGCATACAAAACAATGAAAAGACTACAACATGAATTGGCTATGTACAACATCATTATTGAAAAAGGTAAGATGAGTGGAGATAGAAAAAACAGTTTGTTTTTTTTATATCACTTATTTTTATTGATCAATCTAGATTTTATAGATATCTATGATAAAAAGTTGATAAACGAAGTCGAGCGATTGATTGATTTATTGCAACAAGATTTCGTGTTCTCTAACTATGAAAAGCAAAAACTTTTTCATTACTTAGCACTTGGAATGATTGAAAATAGGAGAGAAGAGTTGAATATAGCAGATGAAATCATTCATTTTTTCAATGAACAAAAAATAGTGATGTTCAAAGAAGCACTGTCTTTGGAATCGTTCAGTTATACGTATTATCTTTTATCTTGGTTGTATATTTATAATAAACTAGACGACAGTTATGTCAATCGCAATAAAGATAGTCAAATCCAAGTATTAAATCATACATTTATCAATAAATTTGAAAAGAGATTCACCCGACTAACAAATGACATAAAAAATAAATTATCAGAAGGTCTTGCAAGAATCCATTTCACTAGTAAATATTACCCAATAGAAAAGTTTAATAAAATAGAAATCGATACGCATTTTTTTTATCAAACCTATCCAGAATTCTATCTTTTTTTACTCGAACATACAAAACATATCGCGCATGAGTTTAGTGCCTTCTCGAAAAATAAAAGCATTCTTTTTTTTAATTACTTGATGCTACTGATCCATGTGATTCCAGTGGAACACTTAAAAGTACCAATCAAAATTGCAATCGATTTTTCTTATGGAGAACTTTATAATGCGTTCATCAAAAAGAACCTAGCTATGTATGTTAATTTAAATGTGGTGATCATTGATCCCAATCTCTACCATCAGGCAGATATTGTGATCACTAATATGAATGATGTATATGATAGTCTTTCGACTAGTGTAGTAGTATGGCTAGACCCACCGAGAGTGATCGATTGGACCAACTTGACAAAAAAAATCCTTGAGTTACAAACAGGAGAGGAAGTTGAATTTACTGACTCTATATAATTTTTCAAATAAACATTATTAAACGACTCAGTTAAGACTTTTAATAAATATCATCAAGGGGAAATGAATTCAAAGTACCTGTATCTGAATGAATAGTATATCAGAAGTATTTTTATTGGAAATAAACAAAAAAGCCGAAAAAATGAAAGATCATTTTCGGCTTTTTTGCTCGTGCTTGTCTCACAACCTATTTGGCTATTATGCTTGTTTCATTGCTGAGAGCTGAGCAATGCTTATTCGTTTGTTGATTCAGTCGTGCTTTGCTCTGTTTCTGATGCTTCAGTAGAATCAGTTGATTTTGTTTCAGAACTCTTTGTTTCTGAGCTTTCTGTTGCTGAGTCTTCAGTTGAAGATGTACTTGTTGTAGCTGAAGTAAATGGTGTCAAGATGTTTTGGAATGCGTCATCTTTGATTTTTACATTCGCTTCTTTTAGTTCTTCACCGATTACTTTTGTTGTAAATTCGCTGTCATTCACTTTTGCTTGAGTCGCAATTTCTTCTAATTGATCTTTGAATTTATCCATGTCATTTCCTTTATCTTGGTTTTTCACCATTTTAACGACATAGTATTCTGTTGCATAAGTAGAAGGATTTGTTGCAGTGATCACATCTGAGATCTCACCGTCTTTAAGTTTGAAAGCAGCTTCTTTTACTTCAGATGGAACAGTTTGTGTTTCTGAATCAAACTTGATATTACCACCATCGTCTTTAGTTGTATCTGTTGATTTTTCTTTCGCTAGTTCTTCGAAATCTTTGCCGTCATCAGCTGATTTCTTAACTTCTTTTGCTTCGTCTTCACTGGCAACTTTAATGATTTGTGCTTCTACTTCTGGATGGAATGTTTCCCACGTTTTCTTCAAGTCTTCATCTGTCAATTTCACATGAGATTCGATCCCAGCTTTAAAGACAAGATTATTACGAAGGAATTCTTTGTAGCTTTCTTCTGTAAATCCTGCAGATTCTAATTGTGTCTCGAAGCTGTCACCATAAGTTTCTTTTGTTTTATTATATTCAGCATCTACTTCTTTATCTGAAACTTTATCATTGTATTTGCTATTGAATACATCATAGATCACCATTTGTTGAAGTAATTGTTGGTTAGCGGATTCAGATTTTGCTTTTTCATAAAAATCAGCAACGGTGATTGTGCCGCCTTTCATGGTTACGATATCCTTGTTTGTATCCCCGCCACCAGAACAAGCTGCTAGTGTTAGAATAGCTAACGCACTTGTCGCAGCTAAAATTATTTTTTTCTTTTTCATTTAAGTTTTGCACTCCTGTAATTTATTATTGGTTTTCACAAATATTACTATACCATATCTATGAGCGAATAAAAACGTTCTGACTGATAGTTTCAAACAAAATTCAAATTTTTGTCACATTCCATACATCTAGGTACATGAAAAAGACATATAGTTATCAAAAGTGCTTGATTTTTGATCATTATTGCACGTCTGTCAAGCTTTCAGGTAAATGTGCCGAAAGTTTTTCTACTTGTTCTTGGATTTGTGTAACTCGTGGTTCTGCTTGGAATTTGAAATTTTCAAGGTCTTTTTCGATTGATTCTTGAAAAGCTGGAATAACAGTTTCAGCTGTTTTTTTTGTTTCAGATAACGCGTGTTTAAAATGATTTAAACTGTTATTTAATTCGTTGGTTAATTCAGTTGCTTCATCTAATTCTGCAATCAATTTCTCTCTGGTCTCATTTCCACTACGTGGTGCAAATAATAATCCTGCTGCTGCACCAGTAACAGCACCGAATACTAATCCTTTTAGAAAATTTTTAACCATGAATCGTCACCTGCTCTTTGATTTTTTCTTGGATAGCAGTCATTTCTTCCGTTGTATAATCTGCTTGATGGTTTCCAAAGTGAATGGAGAAGTCATCTTGTTTACTATAACGCGGAATTAAATGGATATGGGAATGAAATACGGTTTGATAGGCTAGTTCTCGATTATTATTGATAATATTTAAACCTTCCATTTGCGGAAATGCTTTTTCGATGGAACGAGCGATTTTTGGGATACGGGCAAAGACATCACTGGCTAATTCCTCGTTGTAATCAAAGATATCAGTTACGTGTTCTTTAGGAATGATCAATGTGTGTCCTTTAGTTGATTGAGAGATATCTAAGAACGCATAGATTTTCTCGTCTTCATAGATTTTATAGCTAGGGATCTCTTGATTGATGATTTTACAAAAAATACAATTGTCCATATAAAAACACCTTTCTTCTATTCAAATTTCGTTACCTCAACTTTAACATAAGTTCATGAGAATGCACGTAAAAAATAATTGGACGTGATTTGCTTCGTGGTATAATGAAGACAATATAATAACGGAGGAAGAAATATGAGTTTAAAAATCGAACATGTTACAGGTGGCTATGGTCATTTACCTGTTTTGAAAGATATCAGTTTTAACGTTCAACCTGGAGAAATGGTTGGGTTGATTGGTTTGAATGGAGCAGGAAAAAGTACAACGATCAAACATATTATCGGTTTGCTTGAACCAACGAAAGGCAAAATCGAGATCAATCAATTATCCCTTAAAAAGGATGTAGAAAATTATCGTAAACAAATTGGTTATATTCCAGAAACACCTTCATTATATGAAGAACTTACGTTAAAAGAACACATTGAAGTAACGGCGATGGCTTATAACATTCCGATGGATATCGCGATGAAACGGGCAGAAAAGTTGTTACACACGTTTCGTTTGTCCAATCGGTTAGAATGGTTTCCAGCGAATTTTTCAAAAGGGATGAAACAAAAAGTCATGATTTTGTGTGCTTTTTTGATTGAACCATCTTTGTATATCATTGACGAACCTTTTCTAGGGCTAGATCCGTTGGCAATCAATGCTTTGTTGGAATTAATGGTAGAGATGAAAAATGAAGGATCGGGTATTTTGATGTCTACGCATATTTTAGCCACTGCTGAAAAATATTGTGACCGTTTTGTTGTTCTTCATGAAGGAGAAATCAGAGCAGATGGCACGTTAGCAGAGTTGCAAACTGCTTTTCGAATGCCGGAAGCATCCCTAGATGAAATCTACATCGCATTGACGAAGGAGCAAGGTTATGAATGATTTTTTTCAAAAAAGACTAGCAAAACATCATAAAAAAATGATGAAATATTTACGCTATGTATTCAACGACCATTTTGTATTAGTCTGTTTATTTTTGATCGGGGGTCTAGGCCTTTATTATTCTAACTGGCTAAAAACACTTGAAGCTCCTTTTTCGATGGGAGGTATCATCGTCTCATTGATTTGGATGATTTGCTTGATCGTTGGGAAAATCGCGACTTTTGCGGAGCCGGCAGATTTAGTTTTTCTTTTACCCAAAGAAAAAGAAATGAAAGGCTATTTGCAACGAGCTTTTCGTTATTCTTGTATTTTTCCTATGGTTTTTCTAGGATTAGTGTGTGGATTTGCGATGCCGTTAGTTGTGGTTTCAACCCAACAACCATTTTCGCTGTTTTTTGTTTATCTGCTTATACTATGGAGTTTGAAGTCTAGTCATTTACAAGTGAAGCGAGCAGATTTTTATCGTATGGAAGAAACACGTAAAAACCTGTTTAAATATGGTTGGTGGGTCTCGTCATTTGGTATCTTACTTCTTTCTTTTTATGGGAATATTTGGTTGGGCTTGATTCTTTCATCAGTTCAAGCGGGGATCTATTATTGGTTCTTATGGAGAAATCTATCCGCTCATTTGGACTGGGAAAAAATGATCCAATTAGAAAAGCAACGTTTGCACCAAATCTATCAGTTCATTAATTTGTTTACAGATGTGCCAGAGATCACTGCAAAAGTCAAAAGGCGCCGTTATCTTGATCCGGTGTTACAAGGAATCAAGAAAGAAACGAAAAACACGTATTTTTATTTATTTGTTCGACGTTTTGCTAGAGGATCAGACTTTATTGGCTTGTACGTACGTTTGACAGTGATTGGCTCGATCATTATCGCCGGAATCAACGATCTATACTTTACTTTAGGTATTGGTTCATTATTTCTATATTTGATTGGCTTTCAGTTATTACCTTTATATAGTCAGTTTCGCTATATGATCTTGGTCCAATTGTATCCTATCCCAGAGAGTCAAAAAAGTGAAGCACTCCAACGTCTTTTGACGTGGTTATTGACTTTTGTTGCTGTTTTATTTGGAGTGATTGCTACTGTTGTTCTTGATGGAAATGAGAGATGGCTACCTATCTTGGTCTATCTTGTTGTCAACGGACTCTTGATCAAATGGTACGTGCCATCGCGGATCAAGAAGATTGCGGAGTAGCCTTGAGAAATCAAACAGAAAAATTTTATTATTTTACGAGAATAGATCACAAGAATTGTGGGGAAGTCCGAAATTACTTTATGTTTTTTCGAACTTTCCTATTCTTTTTCATGGTCAAAAAAGGATGCACTAAACCTTATGAATAGGAAGAAATCACTAGGGACTTTTTTTATTTTGATAAAAGTTGGTTTTTTAGAAGGCAAAACATAGAAAAAGAACGTATATGTGCTTGACGTTCAAGACTTGGGCGACTAGAATAATAGATACTGCAAACATATAGTAGAGGACGGGAGAATGCGCGATGGAGTTTCAGTTAGACCAAGAGTGGCGGTTACGCCCCATCAAAGGTGACACAGGAAAAACATACATAGGCATGCGTGATAAAGACAAAGTTTTTATCAAGAGGAACACAACGCCAATGCTCGCTGCACTCTCTCGTGAAGGCATTACGCCTAAATTAGTGTGGACTAAGCGAACAGGAGATGGCGATACCTTGACCGCACAAGAATGGCTGGAAGGCCGCTTGTTGACGCCTAATGAGATTGGCCAAAGAAATGATGTCATTGATGTACTTTATCATCTACATCATTCAACGTCTTTAAAAACCATGCTTTCTCGAATTGGTGGTAGGGTATTGACACCCCAGAAAATGCTACAATACTATGAACAAGATTTGCCTGACAGCTTAAAAAACAATCAATTTTTACAACTCGTTTATCGCTATTTGTGCCAACAAGTTCCTTCGGTAGACAAGGAAAAATTAGCGGTCGTGCATGGAGATGTCAATCATCGGAATTGGTTAGTCTGTAAAAATTATTTATATTTAGTTGATTGGGATTCAATCATGTTCGCTGATCCAGCGGTAGATATCGCGACTATTTTAGGAAATTACGTGCCATTGTCTAGTTGGAATCAGTGGTTGATCAGCTACGGTATCCGACCAACAGATGAAATTTTAGAAAAACTACATTGGTATGCGGTGATGAACCTATTACAAGAAATCACACGCTACTGCAAACGTGAAGATTATCGACGAATGAATGAAGAGATTTTACAACTCAAACGAATTTTTAGTGGTTAAGCTCGGATATTCAGTTGATTTTTTTATTTTTAGGGGTAATACCAATAGCGGTTTACAATAAATTCAGTGAAATACAAGGAACAATCTTTTGTAGGAATAGAGAGGAAGAAAAAGATGCGTGTTCGCAACCGACCAAATGCAGCAGAAATGCTAGCCGCTCATCCAGAGATCGTCATCAGTGAGCCAACAAAATGGCGTGGAAAATGGAAAGAATTATTTGGCAATGATCAACCAATCCATATTGAGATCGGCATGGGAAAAGGACAGTTTATTACTGGGATGGCCAAAGCTCATCCAGAAATCAATTATATCGGGATCGAAATGCAAGTAAGTGTCGTGTCTATTGCTTTAGATAAAGTATTGGAGGAACCATTACCTAATTTAAGATTATTGCACGTGGACGGTTCTGCTTTGACTGAGTACTTTTCAGAGAATGAGATCGATCAGATTTATTTGAATTTTTCAGATCCATGGCCTAAAAAGAGACATGAAAAACGGCGCTTGACGTATCGTACATTTTTAGCTGTTGACGAAGAGATCCTAAAACCAAATGGCGAAATTCATTTCAAAACAGATAATCAAGGATTGTTTGAATATTCGTTGGCTAGTTTTTCACAATACGGGATGCGTCTAAAAAAAGTCTGGCTTGATTTACATCAAAGTGATTTTGAAGACAATATCATGACAGAATATGAAGAGAAGTTTTCTTCTCGAGGACAACGGATCTATCGTGTGGAAGCACAGTTTGTGGACAAAACCAAATAGAAAAAAGAAGAGAGTAGGAACTGTAAGTTCTTGTCTCTTCTTTTTTTATTTTTTTAGTCTTGTTGATCACAGACGGGAATCAAGTCAAATTTTGAAAAAGAAAAGAGCCCCATATCAGTGATTTTCAATTCAGGAATAACTGATAACGTTAAAAATGAAAGTGTCAAGAATGGATCGAATGCTTCACTTGCGCCTAAATGATGCGCTTGGTCAGTCAAGTTCAGTAATTGCTGATTAACTGTTTCATAAGATTCGAGTGACATCAAACCGCCAATAGGTAATGGTAAACAAGCTAATTCAGTTTGTTGATCTACAACAATCATCCCGCCGCCTTTTTGGATTAATTGTTCAGCAGCGTAGCACATATCTTCATCATTTGTTCCTACAACGACGATATTATGTGAATCGTGAGCCACCGTAGTAGCTAAGGCCCCCCTTTTTAGTTGGAATCCTTTGACAATTCCTAAACCAATATTTCCTGTAGCATGATGTCGTTCGATGACAGCAATCTTTAGTTGATCATCTGCCACTGAAGGAGTGAAAGAACCATGTTCGACTTGAACTTGCTCCAATAAATCGTTGGTCAACAAACTATTTGGAATAATCTCGATGACATGAGCGGTTGGTGAAGATAAAGCTAGTTCCAAAGAGTGTGGACCAAATGGTGCAACTGTCATTTTTGGTAATGCATCAATCGCTGGCTGAATTTTTAATTTTGTAACTTCAGGGACCAACTGTCCATCTATCACAACCGTTTCTCCTTGATGGAACACGGTATTGATCGGCAACTTTTTCAAGTCATCTGTTAAGAAAAAGTCTGCCTGATAGCCTGGCGCAACTGCCCCTAAATGTTGTAAACCAAAACATTCTGCCGCATTCAATGAAGCCATTTGGATGGCTTGTAGTGGGTCCATGCCCGCCAAGATGGCTTCACGGACGATATGATCGATAGAACCTTCTGTTACAAGATCATTGATCAATTTGTCATCAGTCACGAATAAACAGCGACGTGAATTGTCTGGTGTGATAGCAGGTAAGAGTGCCTGGAGATCTTTTGCTACGGTTCCTTCTCGAACCATCAAATACATTCCTAGCGCTAAACGTTCCTCCGCTTCTTGGGCGGTCGTTGCTTCGTGGTCTGTCCGAATGCCCGCAGTTAAATAAACGTTTAAGTCGTCTCCGTTTATTCCTGCGGCGTGACCATCGATTTTTTTGTTCTTTTGATGCATCAGCTGTAATTTATCGATAATCGTTTGCTCATTTGAAGCGACTGCCTGATAGTTCATTACTTCAGCTAGACCAAGTACTTCAGGATACTCAAGAAAAGGAGCAAGTGCTTTTGCATCTAAGACAGCGCCACTTGTTTCAAATGGTGTGACAGGCACACATGAAGGTAGCATGATGAATATATTCATTGGTGTCTCTCTTGCATCTGCCAGCATAAATTCAAGGCCCAGATTTCCGGCGACATTACCGATTTCGTGAGGATCAGTTACTACTGTTGTCACACCATGTAATAGAGAGATTTTCGCAAACTCCTTAGGTGCTAACAGAGAACTTTCGATATGCACATGACCATCGATCAGACCAGGAACTAAATACTGTCCTTTTGCATCATAGATAGTCGTACCTTCGTATTCCCCAATACCTACGATTCTTCCGTCGCAGACAGCGACATCACCCTCCATGATTGTTTTCGTAAAGACGTTGACGATTTTTGCATGTTTGATAACTAAATCAGCGGGTTGTTTTTTTCCTGCAACTGCAATGTGTTTGTTTAAGTGCGAATCCACTCTGAAACCTCCCCAAATAAATTTTTACTAGTATAACATAAATTCGGATTTAACCTATGATTTTCATTAAATTTTGTAAAAATAAACGATTCATCTTAAAAAGACGTATATTTTCTTGGAGGGCAAAGAAATGAAGATAAAAGATTTAGCAAATGAGATCATTTATGGAGGAGCTAAAAATAAAGTGCAAGATATCTATATTTTGCCATATGTAGAAGATTTTAAGGTTTATTTTCGTACAGGTAAAAGACGAACATTCCAAAAATCGATCTCCCTTGAGATTGGACAACAATTGATCGCTAGTTTTAAGTACCTGGGACAAATGGATATCGGTGAAAGAAGAAAAGCACAACTAGGCTCACTGACTTATTTAGTGGATCAACGAATGATAAGGTTAAGACTCTCGTCCGTAGGTGATTATTTACAAAGAGAGAGCTTAGTCATCCGAATACTCTATGCGTTGAGTGAAAAAAGTTTTCGCTGTTTTGTCCCCAAAGACTTGCAAGTTATTGAGCGGAGTACGAACAACCGTGGATTGTTTTTGTTTAGTGGGCCGGTCGGTTCTGGTAAAACGTCCTTGATGTATCACCTTGCTCGTAGGAATGAGGAACAAGTAATCACGATCGAGGACCCAGTAGAAATTGAAGAGCCATTGTTTTTACAGTTACAAGTCAATGAAAAAATTGATCAGACTTATGATCAGCTATTAAAACTAGCCTTACGTCATCGTCCTGATTTATTGATTGTCGGTGAAATCAGAGATAAAAAGACAGCAGATGCAGCGATTCGGGCAGCGTTGACGGGCCATCGTGTATTTGCTACCGTCCATGCACGAGATCTCAAGGGGACTGTGGCAAGGATGAAAGAACTAACGAGAAACGATGGATTTGACGAATGTTTGTCCGGCGTTATCTATCAAGAGTTGCTGCCTGATTTTAATGGACAACTGACGGCATTGTGGTCTTATTGTTTTTCTGACAATGAAATCGAAAGAAAAGAATGGAGAGCTAGCTATGAAGAGGCACAAAAAAATGTTTGGCAATCCTATCCATTTTAAAAAGATGGATCACAAACAACAAACTCGTTTTATCCAAACGATCGGTGAGTTACTCTTGAATGGCTTTAGTTTACAGCAAGCAATTGATTTATTGGAATTACTGCAACTGATACCACAAGTTTATGTCCATTTCGCTAAAAGAAATCTTCAAGCTGGCGAATCTTTTCATTTTGTCCTTCAGCAATTGGGATTTAAGCAAGAGCAACTCGTACAGGTGGAACTGGCAGAAGTCCATGGAAATTTAGTCGAAACTTTAAAGGGCATCGCTGAACAATTTCAATTGATTGAACAATTTCGAAGAGAATTAAAAAAGGTCATCAGCTATCCACTGGTATTGTTGGTCTTTTTAGTCGGCATTTTAGTCAGTCTACGTGAGCTCGTCTTGCCACAATTGCTTCAGACCGACATGGTCACCACGACACATTGGGGGATTCGATTGCTTCAAACAAGTCATTGGCTATTCTTAGGTGCCGTTGGTAGTAGTATTTTTTGTGGTTCAATGATTTTTTTTCGCTTGAAAAAGTGGGAAGTTGTCAAGAGAAGTGAGTGGATCAGTAAGCAATGGATGATAGGAAAGATCTATCGTTCCTATCAATCAGCTTATCTAGCACTAGAAATAGGCAAACTATTTTATGAAGGCCTCGACTTGAAACAAATTATTCGCTGTTTGAAAGAAACTAAAGAAGGAAGTTTGGTTCAGTCTTTAGCGTATCAATTAATGGAAGGACTCGAACTAGGTATTCCTTTGGCGCAACAATTTGAGCAATACGGTTTTTTGACGACCGAGTTTAGTCGAATCGTACTACAAGGAGAAGCCAAAGGAAGTTTAGGCAAAGAATTATTGTTTTACAGTGATTTGACACGTAAAGAATTTTTTCAAAAGATCCATCGTTGGTTGCACTGGGTCCAACCAGTCATTTTCTTAGGGATCGCTGCATTGATCTTACTGATTTATGCGGCTATCTTATTGCCAGTATATGGAAATATCGAGGAGGTCCTAATATGAAGAATAGAAAAAGAATGGCTCGGCTAAAAGGTTTTACACTGATTGAAATGTTGATCGTCTTACTCGTCATCAGTGCATTGGTTTTATTATTTGTTCCAAATATTTCTCGTTATCGTGATCATGTCAACAAGGAAGGACGTGAAGCAGTTATGCAATTGATTGATGCTCAAAGTGAACTTTACGCATTACAAAATGATGGAAAGATCCCAAGTATTGATGAGCTGTTACGAGAAGGATACATCAAACAGGAACATGCCGATGCTTATCGCAAAAACTAAACAACACCTCACCGAAGCTTACACTTTAGCAGAAACGATCATTGTCTTGATTGTCTCCCTTGCTTTCTTTATCTTTCCTGTCCTCTCATTCCATTCTTTAGAAAAAGAACAATCGATCCATCGTTTTTTTGATCAGCTAGAAAAAAGAATCGATCTCGTACAACAAAGTGCTATTATCCACCAACAAGCTACTCGTTTTTATTATGATCCAAAGCACCATAGTCTTTTATTTGAGGTGCCTCCTTACTCATCAATGGAGTGGCAAGTGTTGCCGATCCCTAAAGCTTTGACCATCCAACGTCATGCACCGATTACTTATGCTGCGAAGACAGGGAACGAAAGCTCGTTGAAGGCATATGAATTTTATTGGCCAGAAAAGAAACAAAGAATCATTTACCAATTCCAACTAGGAGGTGGTCGCTATATCAAAAGAATCCAATCTAGCTAGCTTTGTACTGCTTGAATCATTAACCGCGCTAATGATCACAGCCATGAGTATTTATATTATGAGTTCTGGTAATTTGTTCTTGGTCCAACAAGAACAAACCAAAGACCGAGAAATTCTTCTATTGAGGACATTGTATGAAGACGTGAGAAACTATCGTAGGTATGGAGAGTTGCCGACAAGACCAACAGAGTGGGAGCAAGGAACTACAGTAATCGATACGCAAAGCCAGAGAATAAGAAAAGTTTCAATCAGTGATGGAAATGAAGTGATCGCCATTGAACGGAAGAAATAACGTATCTGCTTTTACAATGATTGAATGTCTGATTGCATTACTTATTCTAAATACGATTCTTTTATCATTTGGTCTCTTTATTCGACAAAGCGAAAAGTTGAATACATTTTTTCAAAAAGACGAACAAACAGAATGGTTGATTTTCTTAGCTCAATTCGAAAACGAACTTGCTTCAAGTCAACGTATTTCGATCATTGAGAATCGCTTATATTATGAAAACGAGAAAACGTTCATCATAGAAGGCTATCAGCAAATGATCAGAAAACGTGGAACTGCTGGTGGCCATCAGCCTATGCTGACAGGTGTTAAGCGTGTCCAATTCAAAGAAGAAGATCAAGTGATTTTACTGCATGTTGAATTTATGAATGGAGATAACAAGTATGGTATTTGGACAAAGCAAAAAACATAAGCGGTTAAAAGGAAATGTGTTGTTTTCGACCTTGGCTCTTTTTCTATTATGTATATTCTTCATGCAAGGATTACTTGAAAGTTATCGTCTAAAAATAGACAGTTATTTACGCATCAAAAAATATTACCAAGCAAAGATCATCAAGCAAATGTTTATGATGGAATCCAATCAGTTGGAAGAGCAAGGCAAAGGGGAGTATGATTACAATGTAGGCACGGTCCAGTATACAGTCAAACAGGACCTAGTGGAGCTAGTAATAACTGTTTCACCTTTCCGATTTGAATTTACAGAGCGAGTCATTGATACAGATAATACTACAGATTAAGAAGTTCCAAAGCAATAACCGTTCTTTTCTGTAATACAGCTGTTTTGAAGGTGTTGAATGTTCGCTATTTCACAAAGAAAAAGGATGAAAACGATTGAAATTTTAGCGATTGTTCGTTAGAATTAAACAGGTAAAATAATTGTTATAATATATCTAGAAATGAGGCGCACGATGTTACCAGAAAAAATGGAACAAGGGTTTGAGCAAAACCTGGAAGCTATTCAGCTTTTACAAAACGCATTGGGAACTTCTTTTTTAGAAGCTTATGTTGAAAATGCCGAAAATTTAAGAGACAACTATCAAGTACGTGTAGTAGATGGTGTACCAAATGAAAAGACAACCCAACAGATCTCAGAGCTTTATCAAAAACTGAGTGAATTATCATTTGAACCGGAAGAGTGGCGTCGTTTATCGCAGTTGCTTTTGTTAAAGGGAAGTCAAACGGAGCACTTACAAGCAAACCATCAATTGACACCAGATAGTATTGGTTTCTTGTTTGTTTTCTTGATCGAACAACTATTCCCTATTCATAAAGAGAAAATCGGTGTCTTGGATATTTCAGCAGGAATGGGCAATTTGTTATTAACAGTTCTTTTAAACCTAAACATTGCTGGATACCATACAGAAGGTTTTGGTGTGGATATCGATGATACACTACTGTCTGTCGCGGCTTCTACAAGTGAGTTGACGCAAGCGAGTGTTCAATACTTTCACCAAGATGGATTACAAGACTTATTGATCGAACCAGTCGATGTCGCTATCAGTGACTTGCCAATCGGCTTTTATCCGAATGATCAAAAAGCGCAAGACTTTTTGACAAGCGCGACAGAAGGTCACAGTTATGCTCATCATCTTTTATTGGAACAGGCAATGAAATACGTCAAGCCAGATGGTTTCGGTTTGTTCTTGATGCCAAGCAATTTCTTGGAGACAGAGCAAAGCGAGTACATTAAAAAATGGTTTAAAGAAGAAGGCTATCTTCAAGGTATGATCCAATTGCCGGATGAGTTGTTCCGAAATAAGCAATCACAAAAAAGTATTTTGATTTTACAGAAAAAAGGCAAACAAGCAAAACAAACCAAAGAAGTACTGCTTGTTAAACTTGATTCACTAAAAGAACCAGAGAAGGTGACGAAGTTTTTTAACGAATTTAAAAACTGGAAATCAGCTTCCTTATAACTATTTACCAAAAAGGAGAGTAACATGTCAAAAACAATTGCAATCAATGCTGGAAGTTCAAGTTTAAAATGGCAGTTATACCAAATGCCAGAAGAAACTGTAGTCGCTAAAGGAATCGTTGAAAGAATTGGATTAAATGATTCAATTTTTACAATCAAGTATGGTGAAGGCCAAAAATTTGAACAAATCTTAGATATTGATGATCATGAAGTTGCTGTAAAAATGTTATTAGATCAATTGATCGAATTAAATATTTTAGGCGCATATGATGAAATCACAGGTGTCGGACATCGTGTCGTTCACGGTGGAGAAACTTATGGTGACTCTGTAGTCATTGATGAAGAAGTAATGGCACGCATCCAAGAATTAGCAGAATTTGCGCCATTGCATAATCCTGCCAACTTAATGGGAATCAAAGCATTTAAGAAAATTTTGCCAGATATCCAAAGTGTAGCTGTCTTTGATACGTCTTTCCATGCGACTATGCCGAAACACAATTACTTGTACAGCTTACCAATCGCTTACTACGAAGATTTTAAAGTGAGAAAATATGGGTTCCACGGAACAAGTCACCGTTATGTTTCTGAACGTGCGGCAGACATGTTAGGTAAACCAATCGAAGACTTAAAAATCATTACTTGTCATTTAGGAAATGGTGCTTCAATTACTGCTGTTGACGGTGGTAAATCTGTTGATACATCAATGGGCTTCACGCCATTAGCAGGTGTAACGATGGGTACTCGTTCTGGTGATATCGATCCAGCGATCTTACCTTATCTAATGGAAAAATTATCGATCGATATCAATGAAATGGTTGATATCTTAAACAAAAAATCTGGTCTTTTAGGGTTAACAAATCTATCTAGTGATATGCGTGACCTTGAAAACAATTACGATAAAGAAGAAATCCGTTTGGCTTATGATGTGTTTGTTGACCGTATCCGTAAATATATTGGTGGCTATGTAACAACAATGAACGGCGTTGACGCAATCGTATTTACTGCGGGTATCGGAGAAAATGATGGTCATGTGCGTAACGAAGTGATCAAAGGTATGACATGGTTTGGTTGTGAAATCGATCCAGAATTGAACAAATTACGTGGTGAAGAGTTAGACATCTCAACAAAAGACTCAAAAGTCAAAGTATTAGTCATCCCAACAGATGAAGAATTAATGATTGCACGTGATGTAGAACGCTTGCGTTAATTTGGATGACGCTAAGAAATTAGTCAGATTAACATAAGGGTTCTAAAAAAAGAGTTGGACATTGTCCAGCTCTTTTTGGTTTTTTGCCTAATTTAAATCAGCTGAACGAAGCTGAAGCAACGCCTAAGAAAAGTATATCTTCTAGTAATGGGAAAATAGAAGATATACTTTCATTCAAATCGCTGATTGTTTCATGTCGTGCTTCCTTGGATCAATTTCACTGGTAACACATAGTTGGATTCAAGTGGTTTCTCTGGATCTTGGATCCGTTGGAGCATTAGGTCGACTAAGATGTCAGCGATATCTGTAATTGGTTGTGCGATGGTCGAGAGCTGTGGGAAATAATTTTGAATCATTTTTGTTCCATCATACCCGATGATTTTTATTTCTTCAGGAATTTTAATATGCAACTCTTGACAGAGATTATAGGCTAAAATAGCAGTTAAATCGTCTGTACAAAATAAAGCATCAATTTTTTCCATTTCTAAAATCCGTTTGATCTCTAAATTTTTTAAAGCAGTTGAGCGGGCAGTAGAATGAAAATGAAACACGTGCGGCTCTAACTGGAATTCTTCCATAAATGCCAAATAGCCATTCAATCGTTGATTGGTCGGTGAATTTGATTCTTGGGAGCCAGTTAGGATGGCAATGTTTCTGGCACCTTTTAAATAAAGGTTTTCGGTAGCTAAGTATCCACCGCGTAAATTGTCACTACTGATAATTGGAATGCCTTCTGCTAAATAGCGGTCGAAGGAGACAATGGGTAGTTCAATATTTTCGTATTCTTGGATACCCAGATTATGCGCTCCAGCAAGGATACCATCTACTTTGTTTGCAGCTAACATGTTGAGGTAGTTTCGTTCTTTTTCTTTATTGTTTGCACTATCGCATAATATTGAACGGTATCCTAAATCAAATAGCTTACTTTCTAATTGTTCGACTAATTCACCAAAGAAAGGGTTGGCAACTGTAGGAAAAATCAAGCCAATCAATTGGGTGTTTTTTCCTTGAAGAGAACGAGCCAATGAATTGGGTTGATAATTCAATTCTTTCATTGCTTGATTTACTTTATCGATTGTTTTTTGGCTCAATGAGCCGTAGTTATTGATGACACGTGATACAGTGGTTGGTGAGACTCCAGCCTTTTTGGCTACATCGGTTAATTTAACAACCATTTAACTTACCCTCTATTCATTCATTTTACGTAACTTCCAAAGCGTTCCTGAGAAGGCATGGTCACATTCGATCAAGAGTGTGGTCTGTTCGCTTGAAGGGAAAATTCGGGCAGTAGCCGTTTGTTTACCGTCATTGATAAAGATTTCGACTACAGAGATATCAACAAAGATTTGTAAAGACAAAGGTTCTTGTGAAATTGTAAATTCTCTTGTGACACCATAATCTTCTGCAAATACTTCTCCTGATAAGCTACGATCTATTTTCATTTTACCATGCCTGCGATCGAAAGAGAGGATCAATCCGTTATTTCCCATGGGATCACTACATAAATGAATTTTTCCACTTTGATTTTCTTTAAACTCTAAGTCGATTTCGTAGCGATTTTGCTCGGTATTTATCTGTGAGACTGATTGATTCAAAGAACATGGCGGATCAATCCGTAATTGACTCATTTCTTTTACAGGACGTTGATGGAGTGTCCCATTTTCGATCGTCAACTCTTTGACGATACTTAAACAATGGGCCCAGCCAAATGGATCAGTCGGATAACTGATTTCAGGCAACCCGATCCAACTAACTGCTAAGGCACGACCATCAGGAGCGTTGAATGCTTGAGTAGCATAAAGATCAAAGCCTTCGTCAAGATTTTTAAGGGTTGAAGGTTGGGTAAGTTGATTCGTTTCGATGTCATAGGCTTCTCCGATGATGTAAGTATTCGGGTATATATTTTGATACTCCAAAATTGACTGTTCTAAGCCTTGTGGACAAAAGAGCAATAGCGCTTTTCCGTCAATGAATACTAAGTTAGGACACTCGATCATAAATCCCATCGATTGTTGCGTAAATTGTAAAGGACCTGCGTAAGACCAAGTGTCTAGATCGGGACTACGGTAAACTAAAATTTCCCCTTGTTTATTTTGATTTTGTGCACCCAACAATAACAAATATTCGTCTTTATAAAAAATCACTTGAGGATCTCGAAATTCTTGTGTATAGCCGTAAGGGGGCTTAGAAATCAGTGGGGTGGTTAATTTGGATAGTTCGCCATTAGGTTGCATCCATGCACCCAACTGAGACGAAGTGCGTGCCCAATTTTCATCACGGACATTGCCTGTATAGGCCAAAAATAATTTGTCATTAACCGGAAGTGCTGAACCGGAATAGACGCCATGACTATCATATGATGTGCTGGGTAGAAGTTTCAATCCTTCCTCTTGCCAATCGACTAAATTCTTCGAAGTCAAGTGGTACCAAGATTTTAGCCCATGAACAGTGCCCATCGGATAAGCTTGGTAAAATAAGTGCCATTTGCCGTTGAAAAAAGAAAAACCATTTGGGTCGTTCAACAAACCAGAAGGTGGTTGAATGTGGTAATCCAAACGCCAAGGAGAATGAGCTACTTGTTCCTTTAACAGTGTTTGATACTCTTGAGGCCACGCCTGATAAGCTTGATAACGTAGTTGACGTGTCCATTTAAAATTATTATTCATAAGTACGACTCCTTGTAAACGTATTCTATTATAGAATAGCTCGAACCAGCATCAATGTCAAACGTATATCATTATTGTTGTTTGTTTCATCATTCTCTCTAGTTATTTATTATAAAAGATAAGATTTATTTTTGATAAACGTTTGACAATTGTGAAGTGTCGTGGCATACTCAAGCTAGGATAACGGTTACAAAAAAATTGATGCTTAGATTATATAGGGGGGACAAAAAGTGGATTATAAAAAAGTGGCAAAAGAAATCAATGACGCACTAGGGGAAAATAATATCCAAGCTGCCGCACATTGTGCAACTCGTTTGCGTTTAGTATTAAAAGATCAAGCGAAAGTGAATCAAAAGGCACTAGATGCCATTGATGAAGTAAAAGGAACCTTTGAAGCAAACCATCAATTCCAAATCATTATAGGCGCAGGTGATGTGAATAACGTTTACGACGAACTTATCCAGCTGACCGGTACAAAAGAAGCGTCGACTGACGATTTGAAAGCGGTAGCACAATCAGGGAAGAAACAGAATCCTTTTATGTCCTTGATCAAAGTACTGTCTGATATCTTCGTACCAATTGTTCCTGCTTTAGTCGCAGGTGGGTTATTGATGGCAATCAATAATGTTTTGACCGCACAAGATCTATTCGGACCACAATCAGTGATTGAGATGTATCCTAATTTAAAAGATGTGACTAGCATTATTAATTTACTGGCTTCTGCTCCATTTGCATTTCTTCCGATCCTAGTAGGTTTTTCAGCAACGCGAAGATTTGGTGGCAATCCTTATCTAGGAGCAGCAATGGCAATGGCGATGGTGATGCCGGAGCTGGTCAATGGGTACAGCGTAGCAAATGCTGTGGCAGAAGGAACAATGCCTTATTGGAATATTTTTGGGTTAAACATTGCTCAAGCAGGTTACCAAGGATCGGTCTTACCAGTTTTAGCTGTTTCATGGATTTTGGCGAATTTAGAGAAATTTTTCCATAAACGTTTACTTAATGCATTTGATTATACATTTACACCGATGTTAGCAATTATCATTACAGGTTTTTTGACATTCGTTGTGGTTGGTCCAGTGATGCAAGCAGTCGGAGACAGCTTAACAGCAGGGTTGAGTTGGTTGTATCAAACAACTGGAGCAATCGGCTTAGGGATTTTTGGTTTGTTCTATTCACCAATCGTGATCACTGGTCTTCATCAAAGTTTTCCAGCAATTGAAACATCTTTATTGGCTGATGTGGCTCGAACGGGAGGAACATTTATTTTCCCAGTTGCTTCAATGGCAAACGTTGGACAGGGGGCAGCAACACTTGCCATCATGTTATTGACTAAAAATACAAAGCAAAAAAGTTTAGCAACTTCTGCTAGCATCTCTGCTTTACTAGGAATTACAGAGCCAGCAATTTTTGGTGTCAATCTAAAATTAAAGTTTCCATTTATTTGTGGAATGATTGCTGCCGGGATCTCCTCCATGTTCATCGGTTTTTTCCATGTACTTGCTATTGCTTTAGGTCCCGCCAGCGTCATCGGCTTTATTTCAATTACGCCTAATCAGATTCCTTTTTTCATGATAGGTATCCTGATCAGTTTACTCGTTGGTTTCACTACAACATATCTTTATGGAAAAAAACATGCATACCTACTTGCTAGTGAAGAACCGGAAACAGCAGATGTACCGAGTGATGCAAAAGAAGAGGAGGAACGTGTGATAGAAGAAGTAATCGTCGCTCCTGTTTCTGGTGAACTGATATCACTGCAAGCAGTAAATGACCCTGTGTTTTCTCAAGAAATGATGGGGAAAGGAATAGCAATCAGACCAACGGAAGGACTTTTATTTGCTCCAGCCGATGGTGAACTGACTGTTGTTTATGAATCGAAACATGCCTATGGGTTGAAAACAGATGCTGGTGGAGAAATTTTGATCCATATCGGTATTGATACAGTTGAATTAAATGGTCAAGGGTTTTCGACAGAATTTCAGGTAGGAGATAAGGTAAAGAAAGGCCAGTTGTTGGGAAGATTTGATCAGCAAAAGCTCAAGCAAGCCGGCTATGATGATACGGTAATGGTGATTATCACCAATTCTTTGTCGTATGAATCAATTACTCCTGTTACAGAAGGCACAGTAGATAGCAAAGAAAGATTGCTCATGCTACGTTCAAAGACAGAATCTAACTAATAAAAAGCATTGAGAAATTTTATTTCTCAATGCTTTTTATGAAATAATTACTTATCTTCTTTTTTTGGTAATTGATTTTCTAAGTTTGTACGTACGACTAGAACATCACATGCTGCATTGCGAATAACGTATTCTGAAACAGAACCGATAAATAGACGTTCGACTGCGTTGAGTCCAGTTGCACCTAAAAGGATCAAGTCCACTTCATGGTCTTCAGGGATTTCTTTAGCAATGATATGCTTTGGAGAACCGTATTCTACCACAGTTGTCACTTGATGTAATCCAGCTTTTTTAGCTTTCATCTCATAATCGGCTAGTGTTTGCTTGGCCATTTCTGTTGCTTGTTCTGCCAACATGCCATCAAAGGATGAAACAGTTTGGAAAGATCGTGTGTCAATGACATGAGCTAATAAAAGCTCGCTGTTATTTCTTAAAGCAACGTTTACTGCTTTTTTAAACGCTAATTCGGCTTCTTCAGAACCGTCGACCGCAACCATGATTTTTCTATATTGTTGTAACATCAGCATTCACTCCTTCAAAAAAGATACTTGGTTTACAATTCTATTGTAAAGCAAATTTAAAGAAATGAGAATTATTTACTGTCAGGTTTCGTCATTTTTTTGGCAAAACCGATGCTGAAGACAGAGGCAACAGCAATTACGATGACTAAATAAAGTAATGCAAAAAACCGATGATTGATTGCTACGACAACGAGTCCTAGAAGTCCTAAAAACGCGTAGATCGAACCGAAAATACTTAGAAAATCTTGATTCTTTTTATTCTGTTCGATAAGAACGAAAAAAATCGTTTGTTTTTTAAATAAGTAATAACTGACAAATAATAGCAATAAGGCGGCAATCGCCATCAATAAACGAATCATTGTATCCACTCCTACTTTTTCTAAAACCAATCATACCATAAAAGAGACAGCACCGATAAATCGGTACTGCCTCTTAATAGGTAAAAAAATGGTAATCTCCGTTAATGCCGTTGTTTGTCCTGTAGTATTGATCCCGCGAATTCAAGCAGGTGGGTCCCATGGTCGTCGCATCGAACTACCAAATGATAAGGCATGTTACCAGCTGTGACACAAGACAGGTCCCAAGATATCAATAAAAATGTTCGGTCAACACACAAAGAGGACAATTCGAACATCACAGATTTCCCACTTCTATAGTAGCACATGGATTTAAAAAGAGCAATGTGGGCGCTCAATAATTTTGAACGCTTTCAATGACGATGGTTATTGTGTTTTTTTCTGCCATTCTTTAATGCGCTGATATTGCTGTCCTAAGGCTTGTTCGTACTTCCCAGTATTTTTAGGTTGATAATACTGTGTATGTTTCAGTTTATCAGGTAGATATTGTTGATCGACCCAAGCATTTTCGTAGCTATGAGGATATTGATAGTCTACACCTCGATTCAATGACTTGGCACCTTGATAATGGCTATCTTTTAAGTGATCAGGAACTTCACCTGCCTTTCCTGCTCTTATGTCTGCAATGGCTGTATCTAATGCGGTATAGGCAGAATTGGATTTTGGTGAAAGGCAAAGATCGACGACTGCATCAGCTAAAGGGATACGACCTTCTGGTAGACCTAAACGTTCGGCAGCTAGCACAGCGTTGACTGTTCGAGCCGCAGCAGCAGGGTTGCCTAAGCCAATATCTTCGTAGCCAATCACCATCAGGCGACGACAAATACTTGCTAAATCCCCAGCCTCGACTAAACGCGCCAAGTAATGTAATGCAGCATCCACGTCGCTCCCACGAATGGATTTTTGAAATGCGGAGATCACATCATAGTGAGCATCTCCATTTTTATCATGAGTCAATGCTTTTCGCTGGATACATTCTTCGATAATAGCGAGGGTGAGATGGATCGTGCCGTCTTCTTGTTTTTTAGTGGAACGTACAGCAAGTTCTAAGCCATTAAGTGCGCTTCTCAAATCGCCGTTGGTGGCACGAGACAAATGGAGCAAGGCATTTTCATCTATTTCGATCGATGATTCTCCTAAGCCATTTTCTTTATCGGATAATGCACGATGAATGGCTGTTTGGATGTCTTCTTCGTCTAACGGTTTTACCTCAAAAATCTGTGTCCGACTACGGATTGCTGGATTAATTGTGATATAAGGATTTTCAGTGGTTGCCCCAATCAAGATGATACGACCGTTTTCTAAATGTGGAAGTAAAAAATCTTGCTTTGTTTTATCTAATCGATGGACTTCATCAAGTAAAAGAATCACAGTGCCACTCATTCTAGCTTCTTCGGCGACAACTTGTAGATCTTTTTTAGAATCGGTCGCGGCATTCAACATCCGAAACGCAAAATTAGTTGAGCCAGCAATGGCACTAGCGATACTTGTCTTTCCTGTGCCGGGTGGTCCATATAAAATCATGGAAGATAACATTTCTGCATCAACCATACGGCGAATGATCTTACCTTCACCAACTAAATGGCGTTGGCCAACGACTTCATCGATATTTTTCGGACGCATCCGATAGGCTAATGGTTGTTGCATCAGTCTGCCTCCTTTGGATTATTCGTTCGTTTATTATAACATATCCCACAGGATAAAGGGTCACGAAAGGCGAGGGAATAGTCAGAATAGGGAGAGGAACTAGAAATAGTTTTCGCTAGTTTAACCATGGAAATCGCAAACTCGTTGACCCGCTTTTTTCATAGCTTCTTTGCCTAATATTGTGTATGATAAAGGTGGTGAAGCAAATGACAAATCAAAAACAATTAGATGAACTTTTATTAAATAAAACAACGGCAGAAGTTGCAAGAGATTTATTAGGCATGTATTTGGAATACGAAACGCCCAATGGGATATTAGGCGGGTATATCGTAGATGCAGAAGCTTATTTAGGTCCGGAAGATCTGGCTGCACACAGTTATGGTATGCGGCGTACACCACGAGTACGCGCGATGTATGAAGAACCAGGAACGATCTATCTCTACACGATGCACACGCACTTGATTTTAAATATCATCACGCAACCTGAAGGAGTACCACAAGGAGTGATGATCCGTGCCATTGAGCCTGTAGAGGGGATTGAGCAAATGAGTCTGAATCGCAAAGGGAAGGCGGGTCCTGATATTAGTAATGGTCCGGGGAAATTAGTGGCAGCCTTAGGTCTATCACCAGATTTATATGGACAGTCGATTCGTGATAGCTCGTTGCGTTTGGTTTTTGAGAAAAAACGGCTACCTAAAAAAATCTTGGCGTTGCCGAGAATAGGCATACCGAATAAAGGAGAATGGACGGAAAAACCATTGCGTTTTGTCGTTGCTGGAAATCCGTATCTTTCATTACAAAAAAAGAACCAAGTCGATGAAGACTGGGGTTGGAGGAAACAAAATGAAGAAAACAACAATATTGGATTACCTTGATACAGCCATCGAAAAGAAAATTACAGACTATGATGTGGCGTTAGATTGGGACACAAAAAATCATACGATTGAGATCGTGGTACGTTTATTTGCAGAAAATCAAGCACATTTTGAATTAGATGATGCCCAAGGTGTTGTCTCAGAGGAAGATATTATTGAATTTGAAGATGGTGTCTTGTTATTCAACCCAGAAAAATCAACATTTGATGAGCAAGATTATCTTGCGGCGATTCCCTATGAAGGTAAGAAAGGTTTAGCGAGTTCTGTAGCTGATGCTTTGATTGACTACTTGAATGATGTTTTAGCACAAGGTCAAAGCGACTTGTTAGATTTTTTAGATGCAGAAGACGACTCAGCTGTCTTTGAATTGAAATGGGACAACCATGAATTCGCACGTTTAGTCGAAGAAAATCAGCAAAATGGTAAAGAGACATACTTACCTTATCCTAGTTATTAAGGAGCAACGTATATGAAATGGAATGAAGTCAAAATCGAAACGGCGAGTGAAGCGGTTGAAGCAGTCGCAAATATTTTAATGGAAGCAGGAGCGAGTGGTGTCGCGATCGAAGATTCATTGGACGTCGAAAATTTTAAATCTGATCCTTATGGAGAAATCCTGACAAAAGAAGATTTTACAACGATTGAAGAGGGTGCCATTGTGATGGCTTATTTCCCTGAAACGATCTTTTTACCGGAAATTTTACCTTTTATCAAAGAACGTGTGACAAAATTACCCGAATTTGGATTAGCGATCGGTAAGAACATTGTGACGGTGAGTGAAGTCGAAGAAAGCAATTGGGCAACGGCTTGGAAAAAATATTATCATCCGGTTCGGATCACACGTCTACTAACTGTCGTACCAAGTTGGGAAAGTTACCAAACGAATGATCCATTAGAAAAAATCATTACATTAGATCCAGGGATGGCGTTCGGAACAGGGACACATCCAACGACTTCTTTGACATTACAAGCACTGGAGTCGACCTTGCGAGGTGGAGAAACGCTTTTAGATGTCGGTACTGGTTCCGGAGTGTTGAGTATTGCGGCGAAGCATTTAGGAGCAAAAGAAGTCTATGCGTATGATCTCGATGAAGTGGCAGTGCGTTCAGCAAAAGAAAATATGGATCTAAATGAAGTAGCAAAAGATGTGCACGTGTCAGCTAATGACCTATTAAAAGGTATCGAGATCGAGAGCGATGTGATCGTGGCTAATATTTTGGCAGATATCATTTTGTTGATGATCCCTGATGCGTGGCGTTTACTAAAACAAACTGGGACGTTGATCGTTTCTGGAATCATTGAAGAGAAGAAAGAAATGGTTCTTGCAGCGATGGAAGAACAAGGTTTTGTTGTCGACCAAGTGTTCCAACAAAAAGATTGGTATGCCATTATGCTAAAAAAGCCTGAGGTGGATTAAATGCAACGATATTTTCTAGATGAGCCTTATCGACCACAAGAGCGTTTTGTAATAGAGGGTGAAGCCTATCACCATATGGTAAGAGTCATGCGAATGGCAGTGAAAGATCAGGTCTATTTAGCCTTCAACGACCAGATTGCGATCATTGCAGAAATCAATGAAATGAACGAGAATGAAGTTTTCTTAGTCGAAGTGGCGAAAGAAAGTGTTCAAAAAGAATTACCATGCAAGATCACGATTGCTAGCGGATATCCTAAAGGGGATAAGTTGGATTGGATCGTACAAAAAGGCACAGAACTAGGCGCTCACGGGTTTGTGGGATTTCCTGCTGCAGCTTCTGTCGTCAAATGGGATGCCAAAAAACGCAAAAAGCGGCAAGAACGATTGATCAAGATTGCACAGGAAGCGGCGGAGCAGTCGCATCGCCAAGTCGTACCGCAAGTATCTTTAATGGAGACAGAAAAGGAATTTTATACGACACTCAGTTCGTATGATGTCCTTCTGATTGCATATGAAGAATCAGCAAAACAAGGGGAAGCTGCTAATTTAGCCAAAATACTTCAATCTGTTTTACCAGGTACTCGGATCCTTGCAGTGTTTGGCCCAGAAGGCGGGTTATCTCCAAAAGAAGTTGCTTATTTTGAAGCACAAGGTGGCATTCTTTGTGGCCTTGGTCCAAGAATCCTACGAACAGAAACTGCCCCATTGTATTTGTTAAGTGCTGCAAGTTTTCAACTTGAATTACAAGTACCTAGCAAGTAATAGGCGAGTTGATCGTCAGGGGTAGCGATCCTCTACAAAACAAATGAATGACTTTTTCTGTTTTCTTGATCCCTCAAAGTGAAGGGGCATTTTTCCTTTTGTACGGAATTGAAAATCATTGACACAATCGGTATAATAAGAACAATTATTTAATCCTAAGCTATAAAAAAGTGCTTTCTCACGATAAAAAATATCTGTTTTGATTATGAATAGAAAGGGGGATGTTTCCCATGCCAAAAGAAGAAATATTAACGGGCCCTGACGTCATTAAGATGGTTAGCCAATACATGGGACCTGAACATGTCGCTTTCGTGCAAAAAGCATGTGACTACGCAACCACTGCCCATGAGGGACAATTTCGTAAATCAGGGGAACCTTATATCATCCATCCGATCCAAGTTGCAGGGATTCTTGCAGATCTACGGATGGACCCCCACACGGTTGCCACTGGTTTTTTACATGATGTGGTAGAAGATACAGAAGTAACCTTAGAAGATTTAAGAGAAGCCTTCGGGAACGACGTGGCAATGTTGGTGGACGGAGTGACGAAGTTAGGTAAAATCAAATATAAATCCCACGAAGAACAACTAGCGGAAAATCATCGCAAAATGTTATTAGCTATGGCTCAAGATTTACGTGTAATCATGGTGAAGTTAGCCGATCGTTTACATAACATGCGTACGTTAAAGCATTTGCGGGAAGATAAACAACGACGCATTGCGCAAGAAACATTGGAAATATACGCACCGCTTGCTCATCGTTTAGGGATCAGCCGGATCAAATGGGAATTAGAGGATACGGCGCTGCGTTATCTCAATCCGAAGCAATATTATCGAATCGTCCACTTGATGCAAACAAAACGAGAAGAACGTGAAAATTACGTCAGTGGTACAGTGGAGGATATCCGTTTAGCAACGGAAGAATTGGGGATTTTTGCAGAGATCTATGGTCGCCCGAAACACATCTATTCGATTTACCGTAAGATGAAAGACCAAAAGAAGCAGTTCAATGAAATCTACGATCTACTAGCAATCCGAGTGATCGTGGATTCGATCAAAGATTGTTATGCAGTACTAGGAGCGATCCATACGAAATGGAAACCGATGCCAGGTAGATTCAAAGATTATATCGCGATGCCTAAAGCGAATATGTATCAATCGTTGCATACGACTGTTATCGGACCAGCTGGCAACCCTGTCGAGATCCAGATCCGTACCCAAGAAATGCACGAAATCGCTGAGTTTGGGGTAGCTGCTCACTGGGCATATAAAGAAGGAAAAGGCGACAAAGTCGAACCAGATGGGATGACAAAACAGTTAAGTTGGTTCCATGAGATCATCGAATTGCAAGATGAAAGTTACGATGCTTCTGAATTCATGGAGGGTGTGAAAGGCGATATCTTTAGTGATAAAGTCTATGTGTTCACTCCTAAAGGCGATGTGACTGAACTTCCTAAAGGATCAGGACCGTTAGACTTTGCTTATAGCATCCATACAGATATCGGGAACAAAACGACTGGTGCCAAAATCAATGGGAAAATGGTCCAATTAGATTACAAATTGAAGAATGGTGATATCATCGAGATTCTGACTTCGCCAAATTCATTTGGACCAAGTCGTGATTGGCTGAAATTAGTAGCCACAAGTAAAGCAAGAAATAAAATCAAGCGTTTCTTCAAAGGGCAAGATCGAGACGAAAATGTGACGAAGGGCCATGAAGCTTTAGTGAAGTGTATTATGGATCTTGGTTTTGTACCAAAGGAGATTCTTTCAAAAAATAAATTACACGACGCATTAGAACGCTTGAATTTTCAAACAGAAGAAGATATGTATGCTGCGATTGGTTATGGCGAAGTAAGTCCATTGACGATGGCTAATCGCTTGACTGAAAAAGAGCGGAAAGAACAAAAAATCGAGCAACAAAAACAAGAAGCAGAAGAGTTGATGAATCAACCTAAAAAAGAGCCTGAAAAAATGAAGGTTCGTCATGAAGGTGGCGTCGTCATCCAAGGTGTTGAAAACTTGTTGATCCGGATCAGCCGTTGTTGTAATCCTGTACCAGGGGATGACATCGTGGGCTATATCACCAAAGGACGTGGTATCTCGATCCACCGTAAAGACTGTCCGAATGTCCAACCAGATAAGCCAAATGTGGAAGAACGTTTGATTGACGTGGAATGGGAAGACACTTCAAATACGAACAAAGAGTATGATGCTGATTTAGAGATCTATGGCTATAATCGTTCGGGCATGTTAAATGACGTCTTGCAAACAGTGAATGCGATGACTAAAAATCTAAACAGTGTCGAAGCACGAACGAATAAAGACAAAATGGCGACAATCCATTTGACAGTAGGGATACGTAACTTGTCTCACCTAAAAAGTATTGTCGATAAAATCAAGACCGTACCGGATGTATATAGCGTACGCCGGATGAATGGCTAGGAGGTAGTACCTTGCGCGCAGTGATCCAACGAGTGAGTCAAGCAGCTGTGTCGATCAACGAACGAGAAGTGGGGCGTATCGATCATGGTTTGTTGATTTTACTAGGTGTTCATGAAACAGATACGCAAACAGACGTCGATTATTTGATCAAAAAAATTGCCCAGATGCGTATCTTTGAAGATGAACAAGGAAAAATGAATCTAAGTATTGAAGATGTCAAAGGAGCGCTGTTGAGTATTTCTCAGTTCACGCTTTTTGCAGATACAAAAAAGGGCAATCGCCCAAGTTTTATCGCAGCGGCTCGCCCGGAAACAGCGATTCCTTTATACGAAGCCTTTAATGATGGGCTAAGACAACGAGGAATCACAGTGGAAACAGGCGAATTTGGCGCAGATATGGCTGTGTCTCTGGTCAATGATGGGCCAGTGACGATCATCATCGATTCTCAAAACAAATGATTTTTATAAAAAGAACAAGTCTGATTTTGATGGAATATTTCAAAATCAGGCTTATTTTTGTTTGCTATGTTTTCAATTTGAGAATGCGCTTTCTGTTTTTGTTCGTCAGGAGTATGTAGATAAGTTAAAATAGAGGATAGGAGGTGCTTGCCAATGGCTAATAAGAATCAAGCAACGATAGACGAAATCTTTTCTCATCGCTACGATAATGGCTTTGATTACTGGGCAACACCAGATAAAAAGTTGATCAAAGGCGCCCCTTTTACTACGTTAGAATGCCCGTTGTATCTTTTAGATGCCGGTGTTTTACCTGGAGAAAAGGTCATGCAAGAAACGGCGAATTTGATATTTGAAGCATGGCGGAAAGATGGACGATTCAAAGTTTCGCCAAAGGGTGCGATCTACCCCTGCCATACGGCTGCTGCACTTCGAACATTGTGTTATTTGGAACATGCAACAGACAAGAGACTCAAAAAGACATTCGATTATTTTCTAGCGACTCAAGAAGATGATGGCGGATGGAAGTGCAATAAGTATAGTTATTGCAAAGGTCCTGAAACTGAATTTTCTACACCTATGACGACCTTAACAGTTTTAGATGCTTTTCGTTTCTCCGAATGGATCAACATTGATGAGCGGTTGGACCAAGCAGTGGAATTTTTATTGACTCATTGGACGATAAAAAAACCGATTGGACCTTGTCATCATGGGATTGGGACACTATTCATGCAAGTAGAATACCCATTTAGAAGTTACAATTTATTTTATTATGTCTATGTTCTATCTTTTTACAAATACGCTAGAAAAGACGTGCGATTTAAAGAAGCACTACATGCGCTGGCTTCCCAATTAGACGAAGGAATGATTCGAGTGGAAAGAGTGGTGCCTAAGTTAAGGAAATTATCTTTTTGTGAAAAAGGACAAGTGAGTGACAGAGCTACAGAACGTTATAATGAAATCTTATTTAATGTGAATGAGTTATGAGGAAGCCGTTTATTTGGGATTAGGCAGCGCAAGAGGAATAAATGGTATAGTTCCGTCTCAAACACTTCTTTTGTCAGTTTTATTGTACAAGGAGTATCCTAATAATATCTAAAGTTATTTATTAGGAGGAGCAAAAAACATGCAAGAAATTCCCGTGGTCGATATCAAAATGACCGAAATCAAAAAATACTATAACGAGGGCTACAAAATGCTTGGAAAGCTAAGAGAAGAAGCCCAATCACCTGTTGTGAAAGCAAAGATATTCAATAAGGAAGCTGTGATCATCTACGGAGAAGAGGCAGCGAAGCGTTTTTATGATCCAAGAAATTTCAAACGAGAAGGTGCAATGCCTAAAATGGTCCAAAAAACATTGTTTGGAAAGGACGGTGTGCAGTCTTTAGATGGCGCGGAACATCATCACCGTAAAGCAATTTTTATGGATTTGATGACGCCAGAGCGAATGGAAGACTATCATCAAATATTGGATCGAGTATTGGCACATGAATTGGAACAACAACATGGTACTTTTGAGTTATTTGACCTGAGTAAAAAAGTACTTTTTACCGCTATATGTGAGTGGTCGGGAATCAACTTAGCGGATTATTCAGAAGAAGAGATCAACCAACTGGCAGATTATCAGATCTCTATGATCAGTGGGACAGTCACTTCGCCGATCGATCATTTTAAAGGAGTAGAGAATCGAAAAAAATCAGAAAAATGGGCGCAAGAGTTGTTAGAAGAAGCACGAGAAAATCCAGTAGCCGGAAAAGAAAATGTAGCGCTCTATGCTTTTGCGAATGCGACCGATCTTAAGGGAAATCTCTTACCATTGGATATTGCTGCGGTAGAACTGTTGAATATCATACGGCCGACTGTGGCATTGACCGTATGGGCGGCATTGATGGGGCATGCTCTTTTCAGCCGACCAGATCTCTATCAACAACTGAAAAATGATTTTACGGAGTTACAAGATCCTTTTATTCAGGAGATGCGTCGATACTATCCATTTTTCCCCATGTTACCGGCATTTGCTTTGCAAGATGTAGAAGTAGATGGTTACCGCATTCCTAAAGACAGCTGGGTGATTTTAGATTTGTATGGAACAAATCATGATGAACGGACAGTGGATTCACCAGAGGCATTTTTGATCAAACGGTATATTGGTAAAGCGAAAAAAATCTCTTATGAAGAAGAGTATGAGATGATTGCGCAAGGTGGCGGTGACTTCCGAAAAATGCACCGATGCGCAGGTGAATGGATCACGTTGCATAGTTTACGCGTCTTTTCCGATCAATTAGTGAATCGTTTTGCCTTTGCTGTGCCAGAACAAGATTGGACGATTCCATTCAATCAATTTCCGACTTATCCGAATAGCCGAGGATTATTGTATAAAGAATAACGTGGACTTTCAGCATGGGGTACGTATTTGAATCGATTAGGTAGAGGGAAGAGAAGTAGCCTCTTAGGTAGTGGACTCCTTCTCTCCCGACCTCGTTCTATAAAAATATACAGGAGGTATAAAAGAATGAGCGAAGTTACAATTCATGTATCAGAGAAAGAAAAAGCATTGATGTTGGCAATGGCTGATTTGAACGGACTGACGATATCGGAATTAGCCAGAACGATGATATTAGGTACGTTAGAAAGACAAATTGACTTGGCAATCTATAATGAAGCGATGAAGGATCATCAGAAATTTGATGAAAGCGTCTCGCATGACGAAATGAAAAAGGAGCTAGGATTATGCTGAAACATCTTGTACATAATAAAAAAAACAACCACCGCATTTTCACTCGATGGTTGTTTTTGAGTATTATTTAAACTCTCGGAATAGCTGATCGATTGTTTGAGCATCTTCTAAAGATAAGTGAATATCCAAAGCTTTGGCATTATCTGCGACTTGTTCGGGTTTCTTTGCGCCAGGAATGACAAATGAAATCCGCGGGTGCGCGATATACCAAGCTAAGACTAATTGAGCAGTAGTTGCTTGGTACTTTTCAGCAAGCGGTTTGAGTTGATCGACCGCTGTGATGATTTGTTCATATCGTTCACCTTGAAAGTTTGGTTTGTTCTTTCTAGGATCATCTTCAGAAAAATGTTTTGGACTTTCTAGATCATACTTGCCAGTCAATAAACCTGAAGCAAGTGGGAAATAAGGCACAAAACCAATCTCGTTAGCTTCGAGGTAAGGGAATAATTCTTTTTCCGCTGTGCGATGGATCAAACTGAATTGATCTTGTACGATATCGATATAGCCGTCTTGATTGGCTTCTTTCAATTGCTCTAAAGTGAAATTCGATACACCGATGGCACGGATTTTCCCCGCTTCTTTCAGTTCGTGTAAAGCGGCAACTGCCTCGTTTTTAGGTGTCTCTTCGTCTGGAAAATGGATATAAAAAATATCGATGTAATCTGTCTGCAAACGTTCTAAAGCTTCATCAACTGATTTTTTCAAAAATTCAGGAGAATTATCAAATTTTTTTGGTTGATCTGGGAGATGAGCTGCTTTGGTGGCAATGATGATGCGGGAACGCTCATAAGCCGGTTCTTGCAAGACTTCTCCAATCAATTGTTCCGAACGACCTTCGCCATAAATATAAGCAGTATCGATGAGGTTCAAGCCATTATCTAAGGCGGCTCTGACAACTTCTTTTCCGGTTTCATCCGCTAATCCAGAAAACAGATTATGTCCTCCGACTGCATTTGCACCTAAGCCGATTGCTTCGGCATATACTTGAGAATGACCAATTTTTACTTCTGACATTTTTCTACCTCCTTTTTTATTTAGTCTAAATCAAAAAGAACAAAAGCTGAATCAAAAAGACTTTGAAAAAGAAATCAACAAGAATATACTTGACTTTAAGCTGTGTTTTTAGTAGGTTATAATTAATATCTAAATATCGATGAAAGAGCGAGTAAGTAACTAAAGGCTTTATAAGAGAGGATCGTCGTGGCTGAGAGCGATCTAAAACAAGTAGTTTCTGAAAGACACTCTGGAGATGGACGCGTGCAAAGCCGTCCCGTAGACGAGCGTTAATCGTGAGAGGAAAGAGCAATCTTTCAAATATAGGTGGTACCGTGTATGAAATAATCATTCACCCTTGTTCATGGCGAACAAGGGTGTTTTTTGTTTGCATTGACTACATAGTGTGAAGAAAAGGAGAGAAAAAGATGAACTTCCAAAGACCAAAAGGAACAAATGATATTTTACCTGGAGAATCCGAAAAATGGCAATTTGTGGAAGAAACTGCCCGTTTATTATTCAAAGATTACCAATATAATGAGATCCGCACGCCGATTTTTGAGCATTATGAAGTGATCGCTCGTAGTGTAGGCGATACGACGGATATCGTTTCAAAAGAAATGTATGATTTTTATGACAAAGGCGAGCGTCATGTTACGCTTCGTCCAGAAGGAACTGCGCCAATCGTTCGTTCGTTTGTTGAAAACAAATTATTTGGACCAGAATACACAAAACCTTACAAAACATTTTATATGGGACCAATGTTTCGTTATGAGCGTCCTCAAAAAGGCCGCTTACGTCAATTTCACCAAATCGGTGTCGAAGCATTCGGCTCTGAAAATCCTGCGACAGATGTTGAAAGCATGGTGATGGCCTTAGACTTCTTCAAACAACTTGGGATCAGTCAAATCCGCTTAGTGATCAACTCTTTAGGGGATCAAGAAACACGTCAAGCCTATCGCCAAGCGTTGATCGATTATCTTGTCCCATTCGAAGCTGAATTAAGTGAAGATTCACAACGTCGCTTACACGAAAATCCTTTGCGTGTATTAGACAGCAAAGATAAACGTGATCAAAAATTTGTCGCAGAAGCGCCATCGATCTTAGATTATTTAAGTGAAAAAGCCAAAGCGCATTTTGAAACAGTGATTGCCATGTTGGATGCGTTAGATGTGCCTTACGAAATCGACAGCAACATGGTTCGTGGATTGGATTATTATACGCATACGATTTTTGAAGTGATGAGTGACGCGCCTAAAATGGGCGCACAAGCAACGATCTGTGCTGGAGGACGTTACGATAACTTAGTGGAAGAACTAGGCGGACCAGCGACACCAGGATTTGGTTTTGCGATGGGGATCGAACGTATTTTATTAACGATGGAGGCAGAAGAAGTAGCTGTTCCTGTAATGAATACATTAGATGCCTATGTGGTGGCACTAGGCGAAGAAACAAATATCGAAGCGTTGAAAATCGTTCAAGCAATCCGTGATTTTGGTTTTTCCGCAGATCGTGATTTTATGGGACGTAAAGCCAAAGCACAATTTAAGACAGCAGACAAAGCCGATGCGAAGTTGGTTTTAGTGATTGGTGCGGATGAACTAGCAAATCAAACGATCAACGTCAAATCAATGGCTAATCGTACAGAGAAAAGCTTTGCACTAGAAGATATTTATGACCACTTTGATAAAGTCTATGATGAAATGACATTATCTACTGAACAGGAGGAAAAATGATGGCACAACGAACAGTTTACTGTGGACTGGTTTCAGAAAAGCAGTTAGGACAAACAGTTACATTAAAAGGTTGGGTACAAAAAAGACGTGACTTAGGTGGCGTGATCTTTATCGATTTACGTGATCGTGAAGGGATTGTTCAACTTGTCTTTAATCCAGAAATCAATAAAGAAGCATGGGAAATCGCAGATAAATGCCGTAGTGAATATGTCATTGAAGTGACAGGTACAGTAAAAAATCGGGATGAATTGGCAATCAATCCTAAAATGGCAACGGGTGAATTTGAGATTATCGCGGATGAAATCATTATCTTGAATCAAGCCAAAACACCACCTTTCTTGATTGAGGATGAACAAACGATCAGTGATGAGATTCGTTTGAAGTATCGTTATCTTGATTTACGTCGTCCAAAAATGACGAAAAATATCAAATTGCGCAACGACACAACGAAAGCAATCCGTCATTACTTGGATGACCATGATTTCTTGGATATTGAAACACCTTATTTGGGCAAATCAACACCAGAAGGCGCGAGAGATTACTTAGTTCCTTCACGTATCCATGCAGGGCATTTCTACGCATTGCCACAATCACCACAACTATTCAAACAATTATTGATGAATGCTGGATTTGATCGTTACTATCAAATCGTTCGTTGCTTCCGTGATGAAGATTTACGTGGCGATCGTCAACCAGAATTTACGCAAGTCGATATCGAAACAACGTTCTTGACCGCTGAAGAAATCCAAACGTATACAGAAGGTTTGATTGCTAAAGTGATGAAAGACGTACGTGGCATCGAAGTCACTTTGCCATTCCCTCGTATGACGTATGATGAAGCAATGAGCCGTTATGGAAGTGACAAACCTGATACACGTTTTGACATGGAATTGATCGACTTGAGCACGGTTGTGAAAGACGTTGAATTTAAAGTCTTCCAAATGGCACTTGAAAATGGCGGAGTGGTCAAAGCGCTGAATGCGAAAAATGCAGCAAGCAAGTATTCACGTAAAGATTTAGATAATCTTGGACAATATGCCACTCAGTTTGGCGCAAAAGGACTAGCTTGGTTAAAAGTAGAAGAAGATGGTTTGAAAGGGCCTATTGCGAAATTTATGGGCGAGGCATCTGAAGCATTGATCCAAGCAACAAACGCTGAAGTTGGGGATATTTTATTGTTTGGTGCAGACAAAGAAGAAATCGTTGCAGCCACTCTTGGAGCGATTCGTTCTCGCTTAGGAAAAGAATTAGACTTGATCGACGAATCAAAATTCAATTTCTTATGGGTGACAGAATGGCCACAATTTGAATATTCAGCAGAAGAAGGCCGCTATGTTTCCGCGCATCATCCGTTTACGATGCCTAAAGCATCCGATGTCGAGTTATTGGCAACTGATCCGGCAAAAGTCTACGCAGAAGCGTATGACATCGTCTTGAACGGCTATGAATTAGGTGGTGGATCGTTACGTATCCATACGAGAGAATTGCAAGAGAAAGTATTGAAAACACTAGGATTCTCTGAAGAAGAAATGGAAGAACAATTCGGGTTCTTATTAAGTGCGTTAGACTATGGCTTCCCACCACACGGAGGAATTGCTTTAGGACTTGATCGCTTTGTGATGTTGCTTGCAGGTGAAGAAAACATCCGTGAAGTGATTGCTTTCCCTAAAAATGGTAAAGCAGCTGATGTCATGAGTGATGCGCCAAGTACTGTTTCTGATCTTCAATTATTTGAATTGAACATCGACGTTACAGAAGTTGAATAACAAATAAGAAAGAGAAGTTATTTTCATAGGAATACCGAGGTTGTGAAGGAGTCACTGATAAGTCGCGATTGATTCGTGCTAGTGACACTGGAGCAACCTTTTTTTCTCTTATATTGGAATTTCCAATCTTTTTTTCAAAGAAGTCTCTTGATTATATTCTAAAAGATCATATAATAAGGGCATACCAGATAAAGCGAGGCTTTTTTCATGAAAAAAACTTTCGAAAATTGGGCGTATCATGATTATACGACCAAACTTTCGGTGTCGATCGTCTATGCTCTGATTGCTTCAGTTGCATTGAACTTTTTTTATCAACCAGGAAACATCTATTCAAGTGGGATAACCGGTCTTGCACAAATCTTAACGACCCTTTCTAAATCAGTGATTGGTTTTGAAATTCCAGTCTCAACCACGTTGTATTTGCTGAATATCCCATTATTCTTTTTAGCATGGTTTAAACTTGGAAAGAAATTTACGATTTTTACATTTATCACTGTGACATTAACCTCGCTTAGTATCCATCTTTTGCCACAAACGATTCTTTCGACCGATCCGATCATTTGTGCGATATTCGGTGGTGCCGTCAATGGGGTTGGTATTGGTTTAGCATTAAAAAATGGGTTGTCTTCTGGCGGATTAGATATCGTGAGTATTACGATCCGTAAAAAAACAGGTCGATCCATCGGTTCGATTTCCATTTATTTCAATGCACTGATTGTTTTCGTAGCAGGCTTGCTCTTCGGCTGGCAGTATATGTTTTATAGTGCTTTGTCGATTTTTGTGAGTGGTAAGGTGACGGATGTCGTCTATACGAAACAAAAAAAGATGCAAGTCATGATCGTGACTAAACATCCTGAAGCAGTGATCGAAGCCATCCAAAAATGTATGCGTCGTGGGATCACGATCATCAATGAAGCAGAAGGTGCGTACAAGCACGATAAACAAACAGTCTTAATGACGATCGTTACTCGCTATGAGCTTCCTTTGTTACGTGAAGCAATGAAAACTTCTGACCCGCAAGCATTTGTCAGTATTGCGGAAAATGTTCAAATTCTCGGACGTTTTTATGAAGATGGGATTTAGATTTTAGTAAACTAGTTAGATAAAACACAGTGGATAACTTGAATGGTTATCGCTGTGTTTTTTTGATCTTCTTGTCGCTAGAATACCAGAAATGATTGTTGCGATTAAGGAATTGAAAATAATCATTTATGCTATCGATATTTCAACAGGCAATAGGCGTCTTCTTTTATAAGATTTATGAAGTATGATCAACCTGATCTTAGATAGCCACAATGCAATTCAAATTGGATTAGTAGAATTGGCTAGTGATGATGTAGGCCTAACGACGATTGGTAGTTTCCTTGACTATGTACCTGTTCAAGACTGGTTAGAAAAAATTCCTCCTAGCTTGGTTGCTAAACATATGCAAGAATATATCTTAAAGTGATCATAGAAAAGGAGTGACAGAGTGCTTGCAACTAAGTAGCATAGATGTTTATCCATGTTAAGAGTAGATATCTTTCAATTATTTCTCGCCCATCAACGAAAAATAATAGAAAATAATGAAACCCTATCCAAGCAACAATTAGCCAACTTGTTATATTTGAAATTTTGTTAAAGTTACTTAAAAATGTGTTCTTTTTTGATGAACTATGGGATTATAGTATAAAGTGGCAACTTTTATGAAGTTTTTGCTTGCTATTTTTTGGTAATGCACGTATATTACGAATGAAAAAAGTTTATGAAAAGTTGGAATATTGAATGGAAAAACAAAAAAGATTAAAAAATAGCCGGTATATCACGGGCTTCGATGGGATTCGTTCATTAGCGGTCATCGGGGTTATTTTATACCACTTGTTGCCAACAAGTATGAAGGGTGGTTACCTCGGAGTTCCGATATTTTTTGTCGTTTCAGGTTATCTTATTACCGATCTCTTACGACAAGAGTGGGAACAAAATGGAAAAATCAATATTTGGCAATTTTACGTTCGGCGAATGAAACGACTGTATCCTGGGCTCGTTTTCTTGCTTATTACTGCATCAGCATATATTACGCTATTCCAGCGAGGATTGTTGAATAATCTTCGGGGCGTTGTACTCAGCAGTTTATTCTATGTCAATAACTGGTGGCAGATCAATAATGGATTATCCTATTTTGATCGTTTTGCAAATGAGTCGCCATTTACCCATATTTGGTCCTTAGCAGTAGAGGCGCAGAACTATCTGATCTGGCCGATCATTTTTGTATTACTCATGGTATTTGTCCGTAAGAAAAAAAATATTTTTTATGTCATTATGGGCACAGCCATTGCTTCAGCGATTTTGATGATGGTGTTGTACTCGCCAAATGGCGATCCTACCCGTGTGTATTATGGGACAGATACTCGCTTGTTCTCGATTTGGATGGGGAGTGCATTGGCTTTTGTTTGGCCAAGTACGCGATTGAAGAAAAATATCCCTAAACAAGCAAAGAAAGTATTGAATTTAGCGGGTTTTAGTTCGTTGATCATTTTGGTCCTCTTTTTCTTTTTCTTAGATGACCATTTGAGCTTTATCTATTATGGCGGGTTCTTTTTAGTCAGTCTTTTATGTATGGTTCTTGTGGCAGTCACAGCGCATCCCGGTGCGAGCTTGAATCGCTGGTTGACGAATCCGGTCTTTAGTTGGATTGGTAAACGAAGTTATGGGATCTACTTGTACCAATTTCCGGTAATGATTTTTTACGAAGCGAAAGTATCAGGTATCGCTGATCATGTGTTGTTACACACGGTCATTGAAATCACATTGATTTTATTGATCAGTGAACTGTCGTACCGCTTTATCGAACGTCCATTGGCACGATTTGATTATAGCCAAACGTTTCGCGTCGTCAAAGGCTGGTTCACCAAACCTATTTTTAGTTGGAAAAAGCCATGGGTGGTCCCTGGAACCTTAGTCGTAGCGATTGCCTTAGTCGGGTTCGTCACTGCACCTAAAAATGCTGTGACAGCGGACCAAGAGCAATTACAAAAGAATATTGCTGAAAGTAAAAAACTAGCTGAAAAAAGTCAGAATAATCAAGGCAATAATGTAGCACCTATTGACCAAGCGATTTTGGATAAATATGATTTGACCAAAGCGCAAGGGGAAAAAGCCCAACAACTAGAGCTGACTGCATTTGGTGATTCAGTCATGTTAGATGCTGCGGCAGATTTAAAAGAACTATATCCGCAAGTAGTCGTAGATGGTGATGTCGGTCGTCAACTCTACACAAGCCTTCCTTATATCGAAGAATTGAAAAATAGGGATCTATTGAAAGATACGGTATTAATTGGGTTAGGAACAAATGGCTCTTTTTCTGAGGCGCAATTTGATAGCTTGATGAACGCGATCGGGGATCGTAAAGTTTACTGGGTCAATGTTCGCGTACCAACGAAGCGCTGGCAAAATGAAGTCAACGCCATGCTCACAGAAATGGAAAAGAAATATGACAACATGACAGTGATTGATTGGTACGGTTATAGTAACGGTCACAGTGAATGGTTCTATGACGATCAAGTCCATCCAAATCCAGATGGTATGTTGAATTATATCCATCTAGTCAGTGAAGCACTATTAGGTGGAACAAAAGAATCAGAGACAAGTAAAACGAGTGAGACTGCTTCGACTAGTACGAGCGACACTCTATCTGATAGTACTCAAGTAAGTGAATAAAAACTGGGGTTGTGACAGCAATGTTTTGACCTGAGCAGTAGGATAACTCTTATAAAAAAGTGCCTCAACGAAAATCGTTCTCCAATCTTTCGTTGAGGCATTCTTTTTCTCTAAAATTTTTTTACTCCGTTTGATCAGGTAAAGAAAGAGAAGGGTGTGTCTTCAAATAGGTTTCTTTTTGCCGACGTGTTTGTTTTTTGAACGCGGCTTCGGCTTTTGTGGCTTCACTTCTTGTAGCGTATCCTTCTGCATGGATCATTTTTACAGGACGTCTTTTTTGCAAACGTGTGTATTTCGCACCTGTGCCATTATTATGTTCTTGTAAACGACGAGCCAAATCAGTGGTATATCCTCCATAGAACGTATTATCTTGGCAGTGCACCACATAAAAGTAATGGTTATTCTCCATAAAGCATCTCACGGAGTTCAGGGGTATACTCACCTTGCGTATCATAGGTAAATAAAGGTGGAGACACTTTGAAACCATCGGCTTTTCCTTGCTTGATTCCTTCAATCAATAAAATATTTGCTTCTTTGCCTACTTTAGGATAAACAAACTGAACACGTTTCGGTGCAATCTGATAGGTTTGCATAAGGGCCAAAATCTCTAGGAAACGTTCTGGGCGATGTACAAGAGCTAAGCGACCATTTGTTTTTAATAACTTGCCGGAGATTTGGATCACTTCTTCCAACGTTGTATGGATCTCATGTCGGGCAATTGCTAGATGCTCATTTGGATTTTTTTTGTTTGTAGGTAAGCCTTTAAAGTAAGGGGGGTTACAGACGACTAAGTCACAAGAGTTGTGTCTGACAACCGATAAACTTTCTTTTAAGTCAATCGTATGCACGGTCATTTGTTGTTCTAAATGATTCAAGGAAATGCTCCGTCGAGCCATGTCAGCTAAGCGTGGCTGTAGTTCGATTGCATCGATCTTTGCCTGTGTTTGTTTGCTTAAAAATAGTCCGACAGCACCATTCCCCGAACAAAGGTCAACGATTTGACCGGTTTTTGGCGCACGAGCAAAATGAGCAAGCAATACGGCATCTAAAGAAAAGGAAAAAACTTGGGAACTTTGGATAATCTTAATATCTTGTGCATATAATTGGTCAATACGTTCATGTTCGTGAAGCATCTAATTCCCTCCAAATGAAAAAACTAATCGTATGTAGTATACTATTTTTGTTCAAAAGAACCAAGGGAACTTGTCAAATCAGTCTTTTTTAGGCATACTATAGGAACGAGAAGCAAAGAAAGGAAGAGAATATGTTTTATCGATTTATGCGCGGGCTCGTTAAAGTGATTTTAGCTGTTATCAATGGCAATGCCCGTTATGAAAATAAAGAAGTCTTACCAAAAGACGAGAATTACATACTTGTTGCACCACACCGCACTTGGTGGGACCCGTTGTATCTCGCTGTTGCTGCATCACCTAAATCGTTTAGTTTTATGGCGAAAGAAGAATTGTTCAAAAACCCTGTTTTACGATTCATTTTAACACGTTCGAATGCTTTTCCAGTCAAAAGAGACAATCCGGGACCAAGTGTGATCAAGACACCTGTCAAGATTCTAAAATCAACCGATCTAGGATTGATCATGTTTCCAAGTGGGACAAGACATGCGACTGAGTTGAAAGGTGGAATGGCGTTAATTGCCAAAATGGCCAAAGTAAAAATCGTTCCAGCTGTGTATCAAGGACCTCTCACGTTAGGTGATCTATTCAAACGCAAACGAGTGATTGTTCGCTTTGGTGAACCGATCGACTTGTCAGATATCAAAAAAACTGACAAGGAAGGAATGGCAGAAATCGAGCGACGCACACAAGCCGCATTTGATAAACTAGACAAGGAAGTAAATCCTGATTTTAAATATGAGATCATAAAAAAGAATGAAACAGAATAATTGTTCTTTATTCGATGAGCGATAAAAGAAACGGATTGTCTAAGACACCGCTTCTTTATCGCTTTTTTTGTTATAAAACTCCCTTTTTGTAAGTGATTCTAGCTGTCATGTCCTTGATGGAAGTGTTATAATAGTAAGAAGGATATTTTTTTGAGGTGATGAGATGCGTTTTTTACATACAGCTGATTGGCATATAGGGAAAAAATTGCAGGGCTACGATTTACTTAAAGAGCAAGAACATGTACTATCTGAGATTTTAACGATTGCGAAAAAGGAAAAAGTGGATGCGATCGTTATTGCAGGTGATCTCTATGATCGAAGTATTCCGGCCGTAGAAGCCGTAGAGATATTCAATCGATTGATGATTGACTGGAACCTGAACGAAAAATTCCCGATTTTCGCTATCTCAGGAAACCATGATAGCAGTGTTCGATTATCTGCTGGAACTGAATGGTTCAGCCAAACAAAATTCTTTTTACACACCCGATTTGCTGAAGCTTTCCAACCTATCGACTATCAAAATACTCAATTTTTCTTATTGCCTTATTTTGAACCAATCTCTGCTAGAAGTTATTTTGAAGATGATACGATCCGCACGGTCCAACAAGCAATGGAAAAAGTAGTTGACCAGATGCAACTCGCTTTTGATCCTGAAAAAAAACAGGTGCTGGTCAGCCACTTTTTTGTGACAGGGAGCAAGAAGTCAGATTCAGAAACAAAAATCGAAGTGGGCGGACTAGATGCGATTCCAGGTAGTTTATTGGAGCCATTTGATTATGTCGCTTTAGGCCATCTCCATAATCAAGCAGCCTTGCAACAAGAAAATGCTAGATACAGTGGTTCGCCACTTAAATTCTCACTTTCAGAGATCAATCAGAAAAAAGGTGTTTGGATCGTTGATCTAACTGACACCTTGGTGTTGGATTTTCAAGAAATCACACCTTTGTATGATATCGCTGAAGTAACTGCTAGTTTTAAAGAATTATTAGACCCAAGTTTTTACCATACGATCAACCGAGAAAATTATTTGCAGATTTATTTAAAAGATCGCGCAGTTATTCCTAACATGATGAACCAACTACGAGCAATCTATCCTCGAATACTTGGTGTCGAACGTGTCAATGGACGGCATCGTTCCACAAGCAAACGACAGACACTTGAAATCAAGCAACCAAAGAAACTCGCGGAAACATTCTTTACCGAAATGGTGGATGAACCGATGACAGAACAACAAATGAGCTGGTTAGAAGAAACGTTGCAAGAACTCACAGAAACGGAATGATCAAGTATGAAACCACAGACGTTACGATTGAAAAATTTTGGCCCTTTTATCGATGAAACGATTGATTTCTCAAAATTGACCCAAGCGGCCTTGTTTTTGATTACAGGAAAAACAGGGGCTGGCAAAACAACGATTTTTGATGGCATGACTTATGCGCTTTTTGGAGAAACATCTGGAAGGTTGCGGTCTGGCAAAGAGATGCGGTCATTATTTGCGACACCAGAAGACGAAACGAGTGTCTTTTTTTCGTTTGAACATCAACAGTTGCGTTATGAAGTCGAACGTAAGCCTGAACAATTGTTAGCTAAACGCAAGGGTGAGGGCATGAGAAAACAGGCGGCAAAAGTCAGTTTAACGATCTTTGATGAAAAAGGAAAAGAAATTCGACAATTAACAAAACGTAGTGAAGTCGATCAAGAAATCAAAGAACTATTGAATTTAGATGCGAAACAATTTTCACAGATCGTCTTACTGCCGCAAGGAGAATTTCGGAATTTCTTGATTTCCTCTAGTAGTGAAAAAGAAACAGTTTTACGTAACTTATTCGGCACACAATTCTTTCAACGATTCACCGAACAATTGAAAGAAAAAGCCAAGAACAAGCAAAAAGAACTGGATCATTTGGAGCAAGAATTAGTCTTATTGCAAAGGCAATTTAGTTCCTATGAGGAGAAGCAACTGGCTGGTCTACAATCTTTTGAGACAGTGATCAATGAGTGGAAAGAGTATCAAGATCAAGTTTCAACAAGGCTCGCCTCAGAGCAAGAAGTATTAGAGCAACTGAAAGAGGAACAAAAAATCAGCGAGACGGATTACTACCACGGGAAAAATCAAAAATCTGCTTATGAAGAAAAGCAACAATTATTAGCAGAACAACAAGTGCTCAATGAGCAACAACAAGTGATCGAGGAGCACCAAAGATGGATTTCTCATTATGAAGTTGCTCAGCAATTGCGCACCCCGCTTGAACGTAGCCAAGAATACCAAGAATCACTTACCACACAGGAAAGTGAGAAACAGCAACTAATTATTGCGTGCAATAAGGTGACAAGTGATTTACAGAAATGGCAAGAACAGGCGGACGTACGAGAAAATCTCGAACAAAAAATAGCAAAAATGAGTCAAATGCTCCAAGAAAAGCAACGATTGATCCCAGTGGCCGATACTTTCAGAGAAAAACAATCGGAACTTTCCGTAATGGAAAAAAAAGTCAGTGAGTTACAGCAAGAAATCCAACAACTGGCAGATCAGCAATTGATCCTTCAAGAAAGACAACAAACGAGTCAAACCGTTTTAGCAACCCAAGGGGAACTACAAGAAAAACAGTTGGTTTATGAACGTTTACGTTTAGAAGGGGAACGTTACTGTGAACAACAGCAACACCTTGATCACCTTGACAAAGAACTAGTAAAAAATCATCAGTACTTTGAACAATCAACAGAGCAATTGGCAGAAAAACAACGATTACTTGAACAACAAACGCACGAGTTCAATCAATGTAAAAGCGACTGGGCAAAGCAACAAATTACTTATTTACAAACCCTATTGATACCTGGTGAACCTTGCCCAGTATGTGGTGCAACGGAGCATCCATTGACACCGGATAATCGTGAATCAGTGCAGGAAAACTTAGCTGTGCTTGAAGAAAAAATGGTCCAAGCAGAACAATCGATCGAAAAAACGCATCAAGAAATTGGTCGAAAAGAAGCAGAAATCGAAGAAATCAACCAACAGCTTGCTCGCTTAAGCCAGCAACAAGTGGAAACGAGTCAACAGTTGGATCAACAAGCAATTTACTTGAACACAGAGTTAAAAGCCACCTTCCAAATAGATGTCCAAGAAGATATTGTTCAAGGGTTGGCGGAAATAGAGAAAACCCTCAATGCTCGTTTAAAGGAAATCAAAAAAGCAGAAGAAGCACAAGTAAGGGTCATGGAAGAACTAGCCAGCAACAAAGAACAAAGTGAACAGATCAAAGCTCAACAAATGCTCCATAATGAAAAAATCCAACGACTCCAAGGTGAGATGGCAGGATTGAGTCAACAATTAGGAGCAGAAGACCTTGATACTTTAGTAAAAGAAGCTGAACAATTAGCCGAACAGTCGAGCAAGAGCAAGCAAGAATTGGAAGAGCAAATGGCCCAAGGTGAGAAACTCCAGCAAGAATCAGCTGTTTTGACGACTAAAATCGAAGCGTTGACTGAACAAATCGAAAAGACAACTGCTCAATATGAAAAAGAACAACGGAAAATCTCTAGTTTCTTGGCGCAACACACTGATTTTTCTTCGCAAGAAGCAATAGCAGCGTTGTTAAAAGAAACAGTCACATACGAAAATAGAAAAACAACGATCAAGGAGTATCAAACGAAACAGTTGGTTCTTTCCACTCGCTTAGAACAATTGGAACATGTCACTTATGATGAAAAATCCCAAGATTTGACAGTGTTGAGTGAACGAATCGAAAAAATCAAACAACACATTGAAGAGCAGCAACAATTGATCTATCACTTACAACAAGAGTATAAAACCAATCAGAAAGTGATCATGGAATTTACTACAAGTTATCAAAATAGTCAGGAACAACTAGATGAATTGATCCAGTTGCAACAATTATCACAGACGATGAATGGCGAAAATCCTAAAAAAACAAGCATTGAACGTTATGTCTTGCAAGTTTATTTACAAGGAGTCTTGCAAGTCGCTAATGAACATCTGATACGATTGACCAAAAGCCGCTATCAGTTTGAATTAGATGAAGAAGTTGGTAGCTACCGCGGAAAGACTGGCCTGGAGATCAACGTGTACGATGATGAAGCAGGAACGACCAGAGGATCGCATACTTTATCCGGAGGCGAAAGCTTTATTGCTGCATTATCATTAGCTTTAGCCTTGGCAGAAGTGATTCAAGCGCAAGCTGGTGGAATCACGATCGAAGCATTGTTTATTGACGAAGGGTTTGGTTCACTGGATGAAGAAGCCTTGGAAATGGCAATGGAAGCATTAGAAACCGTTGAAAGTGAAGGCAGGATGATCGGGATCATCAGCCATGTACGTGAGTTGAAAGAACGTGTCTTGCAACAAATACGAATTGATACAAAAGGTAGTGGACAGAGTGAAATACGCTACCATTTTGGTTAAGAAGGGAGATTGATAACAATGAAATGGAGTATTCCGGAAAAAGTCATTGCAAGAGGGCGTCAATATTTGCAAGAAGACCGTGTGTTATCGGTTGTCCCAGATCAAGAAGACAATGTGTGGCATGCAGAGGTTTTAGGTAGTGAGCTGTATTTAGTTGATTTAGATGGTACAGCAAAAGAAAACGACTACTGTCAATGCCCATACTGGGAAGAACATCATTATTGCAAGCACACTGTTGCAGTAGAACTTTATTTACGATCGAAACAACTTTCTCGTATCATGCAGAAAGATCAAAAAATGATCGAACCAACGAAAAAGACCAGTGAAGGAGAGCTATTGACAAAAGGATTTGCCCGATTAAAAGGGAAGACTTCTACTAAATCCTTGCAACCCTTAGTGATCGACTATCATGTCGAACAGATCGAAACCAATCAATACCATCCAGAACTTTCTATTTTGGCGGTTTATCTACGTGTGGGCTTTCTAGAAACACCTAAGAAGACATACATCGTAAAAAATATTTATGAATTTCTACAGGCGTATACAGAAGAAGAAAACTATACGGTCAATAAACAGTATCAATTCCGTTTAGAGCACCGAGTTTTCCAACAAGAAGATCAACAACTAATGGAGCTATTCGCAGGTATTGCACAGACACAAACATTATTAGGCGCAAACGGTGTCTTGGTAAAAGGGAAATTAGACAAGCGTTACTTACTTTTGCCAATCGATCAATCGAAATCTTTGTTAGAGCGTATGAATCAATCGACACGTTTGAAACTACAGATCAATGATCAAACTTATCATGGCATCCAGTTTTCAGACGATACGAAACCGCTAAGTTTTCAAGTCAAGAAGAGAGAAATACAGTATCAATTGATTGCCGTAAGTGACTTTGATTTGTTCTTGTCTCACTATCAGTGGGGGATCAGACAAGGTACTATCTATCATTTGACTAAACAGCAACAGACGATCTATTTGACTTGGAAACAACTGATGAAACGTTTTGAAGAGCCAGAAGTTGCCTTTCATAAAAAAGAATTGTCTTCTTTATTTAAAGAAATTTTACCGCTTTTAGATCAGATAGGAACCGTTGCTATTGATGATGAAGTGACAGCAGAAGTCGCAGATATTCCAGTAGAGTTTGTCTTTGTTTTTAAAAAAATGAAAGGGCAAATTCAAGCAAGGATCGATTTTGTATATGGAGATGTTGTGTTCTCCACAGATGAACGACATGAAACGCTTGCTGAGCAAACTACCGAAATATTGAAAGATACGGCGCAAGAACAGCGGGTCCTTGATTTGTTTCGTATGTACCGTTACCGGAAAAATAAAACGGGCTACGAACGTCCATTACCTGAAGGTGAAGCATTGTATCAGTTTTTCCGGACAGAATTAGCTGTTTTTCGTCAATTTGGAGAAGTCCGTATAGGAAAAAAATTACGGGAATTATATCTAGATGCACAAAAACACCAACCACAGATCGAAGTAGAAGAAACAGGATCATGGCTAGATATCCGCTTTGATGTGACAGGAATCAACGAGCATGAAATCGACCATGTTTTGCAGAGTTTGTTAAGAAATGATTCATTTTATACCTTAGAAAGTGGACAGGTATTATCGTTTGATTCAGAAGAATTCCAACAAACAAGCAAAATCCTACAACAATTCAGAGATACGATCCGTTCAGACGATGGCGTTATCCAAGTGCCAAAAAATCAAGGATTGATGATCAAAGAACAATTTACAGGAAGTAATGCTAGTTTTGGCGATTCTTTCCAACAAATGACTCAAGACTTGATCGATCCTACGAATTACAAAGCCACTTTACCAAAGAATTTGCAAGCAGAGCTTAGAGACTATCAGAAGCAAGGCTTCCAATGGTTGAAAATGTTAGGTCATTATCAATTTGGTGGCATTTTAGCTGATGAAATGGGTCTAGGGAAAACGTTGCAGACTATTGCTTTTCTGCTTTCGGAGAAAGAAGAAAAAGGTGCATTGGACGCCTTGATCGTAGCACCGGCGAGTTTGATCTATAACTGGCAAGCCGAAGTGAAAAAGTTTGCACCCTCATTAAGTGTCCAAGTGATCAATGGCAATAAGAAAGAGCGAGAAACTTTGTTAGCTGAAAAAGTAGATATTCGTGTTACTTCTTATGCGAGCTTACGTCAGGATCTTTCAGAATATCAATCATCGACGATTAATTATTTAGTCTTAGATGAAGCGCAAATGGTGAAAAATAGCAGCACAAAGACTGCTCAAGCTTTACGAGAGTTGCATATTCCACAGCGCTTTGCTTTAAGTGGGACACCAATCGAAAATAGCCTTGAAGAACTATGGTCACTATTTGCTACGATCATGCCGGGATTCTTTCCTAATCGGACACGTTTTAGAGAGTTGACGACAGATGAAATCGCGCAAATGATCCGACCTTTTGTTTTAAGACGAGATAAGCAAACAGTTCTCAAAGATTTACCAGAAAAAACTGAAATGAATCTTTATTCTGCGTTGACGGAAGAACAAAAAACAGTGTACCTTGCTTATTTAAGACAAATGCGTGAAGAAGTATCAGCTATGGATTCAGAGTCGTTCAAAAAGAATCGGATCGGCATCTTGGCAGGACTGACACGTTTACGTCAAATTTGTTGTGATCCTCGCTTGTTTGTAGAAGACTACCAAGGTGGATCAGGTAAGTTAGAACAAGTAAAAGATTTATTACTAGCTGCAAAAGAAAATAACCGTCGTGTCTTGTTGTTCTCCCAATTTACGGGTATGCTGACGATCCTTCAAGAGGAATTAGCTGAATTAGGGCTAAGTACCTTTTATTTACGAGGAAGTACAAAGGCACAAGATCGTTTAACCATGGTCGATGCTTTCAACGCGGGTGAAAAAGATGTCTTTCTTATTTCACTTAAAGCAGGAGGGACTGGGTTAAATCTAACTGGCGCAGATACAGTCATCCTTTATGATTTATGGTGGAACCCAGCGATCGAAGAACAAGCTGCTGGAAGAGCCCATCGTATTGGACAAAAAAATGTTGTTGAAGTATGGCGAATGATTGCTGAAGGAACAATCGAAGAACGAATGGATTCCTTACAGCAAGAAAAACGAGAATTGTTCCAAAAAGTAATCCAAGGAAACGAAGAACAATTGACGAAACTAACAGAAGACGATATTCGTTTGATTCTAAGTATTGGTGAAAATGATGAGTAAAACGTAAAGATCATTTATTGAGTAATTACTCTCTTATACAGGAAACAGTAAATAAGCCAAGGAAGATAGCCACGCAAATCTGCGCAGTGATCTTCCTTGGTTTTTCTTGTTTATTTATTCGCAGATGCTTATTTGATCAGACAAGCTGAGCTTCTCCTACAGCAGTTTTTATAGCGGATAGCAGTTGATCGAACTCGTTGATCTCTACATCACACACCGGACGCTCGTTGATGGAACGTTTGCGGTGATTGAACCATAACGTCTGCCAATTGGCACTCTTAGCACCTAACACATCGTTTTCGTAATTATCGCCAACGTATAGTGTTTCATTAGGTGACATATTGAAAGTTTTCTCGGCTAATTGGAAGATTTCCTTTTCTGGTTTTTGAAAGCCAGTTGCTTGAGAAACTAGCATACAATCAGCAGGAATCCAATTTGTTAATTGAAGTTGATTTAATTTTTTTGTTTGATGATCAGTTGGTCCATTGGTGATGATCCCTAATGGAATATTTTTTTCTTTAAGAAAATCAAGTGTTTTTTTTACTTCAGGATGAAGAGAGATATTTGCTAGTTCCTCTTCGTAGACTTCTTGGAAAACTAAGCATTTTTCATCAGAGATAGGTGAATAACCTAGATCGATCAAGGACTGACTAATGCGGTGTGCACGCATATAATCAAGTGTCCATTCTCCAGCCATGACTTTTGGGAAATTCTCATCGCTGTGATGGCGGAAACGGATATATAATCCATGCATATCTTCTTCTGCTACTTGAGGTACCACGCTTTGAACTGAATTCTTAAATGGTTGTTGCTGATCATACATTGTATCGTCAACATCAAATACAACTGATTTAATCAAATTATTACACGCCTTTCAATATTCTATCTTTTCACAAATCCTCGCTTATTGTATCAAAAAAAAGGTGATAAAAACGTTGAGATTTAAAGGTTTTTATTACTATATTTCTTATTAGTTGACAGAATAAGGTTTGTGTATTTTAGTTTTTTTAACTAAAAATAATTAATTTTATTATAAAGAAATCAACAAATCTATTTTCCACTTTGTCAAATGGATTATAATAGTAAAAATAAATAAAACAAAAGATAACTTGTTTTTTTAATACAGAAAAAATAAAATTAGCAAAATATAAAATAACGTTAACTAGCAAGCTGGCTAGTAGGTTTTAACTTTTCCGTTGAACGCATCTGCTACTTCAATTTTATAGTGGCGTTAAAATCAACATTTTTTTAGTTTTTTTTATTTTCTGAGTTTTTAAAATTTTATGTTATTAAATAAATAAAAAACATTACACGTGAAAAAAACGCTATCATTTTTAAAGTTTTCAAAAAGACTAGTACAGATTTTTGTGCTGTGTTATGTGTTTTTTGTATTGTGAAAGTATTTGAAAACTCTAATTTTTTTACTCAGAATTAAGTAGAAACCTTGGTTTAACTGTATATCTATCTTAGATAACTTTCATTTTTTTAAAAAATAATTTAAAAAAAAGCTAGCTATTTAAATGTTGATTAGGTATAATAGAAACAGATGGAAGATATTCAGGATCTTCTGTTACAAAAATGTGGCTATAATCACAAAAAGGAGTGATGCACGTTGTTAACACTATATACTTCCCCAAGTTGTACTTCCTGCAGAAAGGCTCGTGCGTGGTTGCAAGAGCATCAGATTCCATTTGTAGAGCGAAATATTTTTTCAGAACCTCTTAATAGCTCTGAATTAAAAGCAATTTTACAAATGACGGAAGACGGAACAGAAGAAATTATTTCTACCCGTTCAAAAGTTTTCCAAAAATTAAACATGGATCTTGATGAGTTACCATTACAAGAACTTTTAGAGCTTGTACAAAACAATCCTGGTTTGTTACGTAGACCAATTATGATCGATAACAAACGTCTACAAGTCGGCTTTAATGAAGATGAAATTCGTCGTTTCTTACCACGAGATGTTCGTCAATTAGAATTACGTCAAGCCCAGCTAATGGCTGGTTTATAGAAAACACAGAATGAAACTTAGGAGGATGTGATGTCTTTCTAAGTTTTTTTTATTAAAAATAAATTGTGTTTTTTTAGGACTTAATGATTTTTTCTTTACATTTATTCTTATTTCGCTACAATTAATCTATATGGATAGTTGGGATAAAGTGAGGTGTAGCATATGGAAATGGAACATATCAATGAGAATACGATTCGTGTAATGATTGGTCATGATGACCTAGAAGAACGTGGGGTCTCATTTTTAGATTTATTAGGTAACCACAGAGAAATTGAAAACTTTTTTTATAGTATCTTAGAAGAAGTGGATATTGAAGAGGAGTTCCAAAGTAGCGAAGCTGTCACTTTCCAAGTTTTGCCAAAAGGGGATGGCCTAGAGCTGTTTATCAGTAAGAATATGCCAGACGAAGAGATCGGTCAAAACAATGAATCGACGTTGAATAGCGCAGATGTTAGTGAGTTTCTTCAAGGTCAAATGCTTGCAAATGAAGAGGAAAGCGACTTAACAGAATCAACTACTGCAAGTGAACAACGAGCAATCTTTGTATTCAATGACTTTGAGCAAGTGATCCAGCTTGCCAATGATGTTCAGTTAGAATCAGCTTGGACAGATCTATACCAATTAGAAGAACGTTATTATTTAGTTGTTCACTTTTGGATGGAAAATCTAAATCAAACCGATGTTGAAAATCAATATGCACGTATTTTAGAATTCGCTGAGAAAAGTACACGAACAGCTGAAGCATTGAATGAATATGGGCAGCAATTGATGGAACGTAATGCTCTGGAACGAGTAAAATTTTATTTTGAATAAAGCATAGGATAAGCTAACATAGCGATAGTTGACATTGCTAGGTATGCTTTGTCGAGGGTCTCAACATTTGTTGAGACCTTTTTTTCGTTGGCGTATTTATCTAATGAAAGGAAGTGAGTCGATGTTACTCGCCAAAGACAAAGAAGGGTCTATTTTTTTAGCAACTGATGCAACAAAAGAGTGCGACTACTATTGTCCAAACTGTGGGAATCAAGTGTTTTTAAAAAGAGGAATGAAGAGGATCGCCCATTTTTTCCATCATGATACTTCGGACTGCCAAGTATTTAGTGAGGCGGAATCTGAAGAGCATCTTAATCTAAAAAGACAATGTTTCCGATGGTTGAAAAAAAGCTATCCAAGAGTAGAAATGGAAGGGTATCTATCACAACTGATGCAACGTCCGGATATCTTGGTTGGTCATCATGCGTTTGAGATCCAATGTTCTCCATTGTCTTATGAGCGAATGATCGAAAGGACGATCAATTACAAAGCAAATGGGTATGTTGTTTGGTGGCTATTAGGAATGAAATTTTTCAAAAGGAACGATCGCTTAAGATTAGAAAAAAAGTTTTGCTACTACGACGATTTACGACAGCTCCACTTTTGGCAAATCGACTGGTCTACGCAAAAGGTTTACTTATATAGTCAGATCTTCACAGACTTATCGGGGAAAATCAGGTTTGAACAATCTTCTTGGTCCTTTTTTGAGAAAGAGCTATTAACAATATTAGAAGTCGAAAGTGGCTCATTGCGAAAAATACCAAGTTCTTCTTCCGTGAAAACAAAAGACTGGTTAGCAAAACAAATCATTCGAAAAAATAAAAAAGTATTAGGAGTACAAGAACAGTGCTATCTAAGAAAGAAGCATGTGCTTTATCTTGAATCGTGGATCTATGAAGGAAGTGATTTCTTTTGCTTTTTTTCTGAACAAGTATTCTTTTATCGGTTGCTGTTTTCACAGATGAAATGCAAAGAGAATGATAAGAAAACAAGTTCTTTCGATAAATGGTATCAGGAAATCAAGGAATATAAAAATGAGTGGTTATTTCCTTTGATTGATGAACAAAAAATTTATCGATTGTTTTATGAAGAGTGTAAACGTTTCGTACAAAAATAATAATCAGAGAAGAATTCCATATACAAAACATGAAAGAGTTATGATAAACTCAAAAGAGTAAGTAAAAAGTAACTATTATTTTTTATTCAGAAAAGCATAGTTGCAAAGATGAACAAAAGGAGTGGAACAGATGAGCGAAACAACGAAGTTACCAAATAGAGAAGATTTGCCTGAAAAATTGACATGGGACCTAACACCAATCTTTTCAAGCGATCAAGAATTTAATAAAAAGTACGAAGAATTGACTGAAGAATTAAAAAATTCTGAGCATTATAAAGGAACATTAGGTAATGGAGCAACAGCATTTTTGGAGGCGCTTGAATTTGTCTTAACAATGTATCGTAAAGTTGAGCTTATTTATGTCTATTCCCATTTAAAAAATGACCAAGATACGACAAATACGACATATCAAGCATTGTATGCTCGTGCTGGAAGTTTACTTTCAAAAGTGAGTGAAGCAATTGCTTGGTATGAGCCAGAAGTATTGCAACTTTCTGATGAGCAAATTTGGCAATATTTTGAAGAAGAACCAAAATTAGAAGTTTATCGTCATTATGTCAAACAAATGGTTGATAACCGCGCACACATCTTGTCAGCAGATCAAGAAGCATTACTTGCTGGAGCCGGAGAAATCTTTGGTGCTTCAAGTGGTACCTTTGCAGTATTGAATAATGCTGATTTAGAGTTCCCAACAATCACTGGCGAGAATGGTGAAAAGATCCAATTATCGCATGGTGTATATGGTCAATTATTAGAAAGTACCAATCGTGAAGTACGTGAAGCGGCGTTCAAAGGACTATACAGCGTATATGCACAATTTAGAAACACTTTTGCTTCCACACTTGGGACGCATATCAAAGGGCACAACTTCAAAGCCAAAGCACGTCGATACGCTTCTGCCAGAGAAGCTGCACTAAGCAATAACCATATTCCTGAAAGTGTGTATGATACTTTAGTTACTGTTGTGAACAAACATTTGCCATTATTGCATCGATATATGGAACTACGTAAACGCCTATTAAACGTAGATACATTGCATATGTATGATCTGTATACTCCGGTATTAGGAGAAGCACCAATCACATTCACGTATGAAGAAGCAGTAGAAAAAGCCATCGAATCACTTGCGCCAATGGGAGAAGAATATCTGGCTGTCGTAAAAGAAGCATTTTCAAACCGTTGGATCGATGTAGTCGAGAATAAAGGGAAACGCAGTGGCGCTTATTCTTCTGGTAGTTATGATACCAACCCTTACATTTTGATGAACTGGCATGATACGTTGGATCAACTGTTCACCTTGGTCCATGAAATGGGACATAGTGTCCACAGCTATTTCACACGTTCGAACCAACCTTTCGTCTACGGCGATTATTCAATCTTTTTAGCTGAGATTGCGTCAACAACAAATGAAAATATTTTGACCGAACATTTATTAGCGACCGAAGAAGACCCTCGGGTTCGTGCCTATGTCTTGAATCATTATTTAGATGGTTTTAAAGGAACAATTTTCCGTCAAACACAATTTGCAGAGTTTGAACACTTCATGCATCAAGAAGATGCAAAAGGAACACCTTTGACGAGTGAGTACCTAAGTGAAAGCTATGGCGAATTAAATGCTAAGTATTATGGTCCAGCTGTTGAAAAAGATCCAGAAATCAAAGATGAATGGGCGCGTATCCCACATTTCTACTATAATTATTATGTCTATCAATACTCAACAGGATTTTCTGCTGCATCTGCTTTAGCGAAGAAAATCTGGGAGAAAGAACCAGGCGCATTAGATGCTTACCTAACGTATCTAAAAGCAGGAAACAGCGATTATCCAGTAGAAGTAATGAAGAAAGCTGGTGTGGACATGACCCAAGCAGCTTATATTGAAGATGCAATGGCCGTGTTTGAACAACGATTAAATGAATTAGAAGCATTAGTGGAAGAATTATAGAAATCATGTGTTGAGTGATCTATTGATTGGATCTTTCTAGGTCCGTTCTGATCCTGCCAAAAACCGGAAAAGTTTGTGAGTTTCTCACTCAACACTTTTCCGGTTTTTACTGTTAAAAATAACATGAGAATTCAAAAATTAAGGTTTGGATTTTCGGTTTATAGTATACTGACAGGGATAGTAAAGTTGATGCGGTGGCTAGCCTTAAGAAAAGAGGTGATGCCTATGTTGATCTGTGGCTTTCTCCTAGAAAGGAATAAGCATGTCTGTGTTTGAGGCATTGATGTTTGCATTATCATTTGCAACATTGGTCTTGATCGTCAGCGACAAAGACAACAAAAAATAACCGCCACTTAAACTTTGGCCAGTTTAACGGTTATTTTTTGTAAATGAAATAAACTAGCCACCAGTAAAACGGTGCTATCTGGAGAGAGAGTTGTTGATGCAACGCTCTCTTTTCAAAGTCATGATACCATATCGAGGATATAAAAGCGAGTTCATTTTCTTTTGTTCTGATATAGGAGCAGAAGAGGTTAAAATAGCAATATAATAAATAACAAAAAAATCTAAAAATTAAGGTTTAGATTTTCGGTTTATAGTATACTGACAGGGATAGTAAGTTGATGCGGTGGCTAGCCTTAAGAAAAGAGGTGATGCCCATGTTGATCTGTGGCTTTCTCCTAGAAAGGAATAAGCATGTCTGTGTTTGAGGCATTGATGTTTGCATTGTCATTTGCAACATTGGTCTTGATCGTCAGCGACAAAGACAACAAAAAATAACCGCTCCTTAAACTCTGGACAGTTTAACGGTTATTTTTTGAATCAATATTAAGCTAACCATTGTTTTGAACGATACTATCTGAAGGGGAGCTGTGATGCAGCTCCTCTTTTCAAAGTAATGATATCATAGTTGCTGCATAAAAGCGAGTTCAATTTCTTCTGTTCTGATATAGGAGCAGAAGAGGTTAAAATAGCAATACAATAAATAACAAAAAAATCTAAAAATTAAGGTTTAGATTTTCGGTTTATAGTATACTGACAGGGATAGTAAAGTTGATGCGGTGGCTAGCCTTAAGAAAAGAGGTGATGCCTATGTTGATCTGTGGCTTTCTCCTAGAAAGGAATAAGCATGTCTGTGTTTGAGGCATTGATGTTTGCATTGTCATTTGCAACATTGGTCTTGATCGTCAGCGACAAAGACAACAAAAAATAACCGCTCCTTAAACTTTGGCGAGTTTAACGGTTATTTTCTGTAACTAACCAAGCTAGCCACCAGTAAAACGGTGCTATCTGAAGAGAGAGTTGTTGATACAACGCTCTCTTTTCAGAGTTATGATACCATAACGAGTATATAAAAGCGAGTTCATTTTCTTCCGGCTTATTGGAAAAAGACTGGCTATAATTGTTTTTATTTGACTTGGAGTTGACTCAAGGGGATATACTAGAAGCAATTAATCTAAGGAGTGGAAGCGATGAAAGCAACAGTATTTTTAGAACCAGGGAAAATGGCTATCAAAGAAATGCCTAAGCCAGAATTGAATCGAGAGAACGAAGCAATCATTCGTGTGGTACGTGCAAGTGTCTGCGGATCTGATTTATGGTGGTATCGTGGTATCTCTAAAAAAGAAGCAGGATCTGCTGCGGGACATGAAGCGATTGGTATCGTAGAAGAGGTAGCAGAAGATGTTACAAATGTTGAACCGGGTGATTTTGTTATTGTGCCTTTTACCCATGGTTGTGGGGAATGTGAGGCTTGTTTAGCTGGGTTTGATGGTGATTGCTTATCAGATACTTCAGGTTCAACAGGGTATCAGGCAGAGTATATTCGTTATCGCAATGCGAATTGGGGGTTAGTAAAAATCCCTGGTAAACCAGAAGATTATTCCGATGATATGTTAAATTCCTTTGTTACGTTGGCGGATGTTATGGCAACGGGCTATCATGCAGCAGTGAGTGCTGAGGTGAAAGAAGGAGATACAGTCGTTGTGATCGGAGACGGTGCTGTAGGTTTATGCGGAGTCATTGGTGCAAAATTGTTAGGCGCATCAAAAATCATTGCGATGAGTCGACATGAAGACCGTCAACAGCTAGCTTTGACATTTGGAGCAACGGATATCATTGCGGCTCGTGGAGAAGAAGCAATCGCTGAGGTCATGAAATTAACAGGTGCCGGCGCGGATGCAGTGTTAGAGTGTGTAGGGACGCAACAAGCGGTTGAAACGGCAGTGAAAGTTGGTCGACCAGGTGCAGTTGTTGGACGTGTGGGGGTTCCTCACGTAGATGAGTTGGATACGAACGCTTTGTTTTATCGTAATATCGGCTTACGTGGAGGGATTGCGGCTGTGACGACTCACGACCGAGCTTCACTATTAGAAGCAGTCTTATCAAATAAAATCGAACCAGGTAAAGTCTTTACGCAACAATTCGAGTTAGATCAAGTTCAAGCTGCTTATGAGGCAATGGATGAACGAAAAGCAATCAAATCATTATTAGTTATGTGATGGTTCCCCCGTTCGTCTAGTGAGAGGAAATCATTCTTTTCTCCATCCTTCAAGAATTGAAGGATGGTTTTTCAGAAATTTGATGTCTGTCACGCTTTTAAAATCGTTTGTCAAACGGTTTCAATCATGATAAAATAAATGTAATTAGAGAAAAGGAGCGATGTGCCATGTGGTTGTTTTATTTGGATCAAGTATTTTTAAACAATTAATTGAATCGTTTAAAAACAACTTGTAAATGACAATTCACGGGAACTTTGCTTTTTTTCTATGCTTTTTTAGTATGGACAAAATTCTTGAAGAAGCAGTCTTTCACAGGCTGCTTCTTTTTTGCGTTTCCGTTAGAAGGATGTTCATTTGCACAAAAGGAGTGCAAACAATGGAAGCATTAGCAATGCTATTAAAAGAGATTGAGATTATGTATAACGGAAAAGAAGTATTAACAATCAATGAGCAAGCGATTTATGAGAATGCGCGGATCGGTATCGTCGGAGATAATGGTAGCGGGAAATCGACGTTACTTAAATTATTAGCTGGAGAAATCCTACCAGAAAAAGGAAGAGTAGATCGAAGGATTGATTTTAAATATTTTGCACAGATCGATACCGTTGGTCAGCATCTAGTCGAAGAAATCGATTTTGAGTTACTCAGCCGTTTCCGAGTTCCCAATCAAATGGCTCCCTTTAGTGGTGGTGAAGAAACGAAATATCGTTTGGCACAAGTATTATCTACGTACACGACAGGTTTGTTGTTAGATGAACCAACCACTCATTTAGATCAACGAAGCGTGCAAATGTTGATTGAAGAACTTCGGTATTATTATGGAACCTTAGTTTTTGTTAGCCATGATCGCTTATTTCTCAATGAATTAGCTGACAAAATATGGGAAGTATCGGGACATACGATCAAAGAATATACAGGGAATTATGATGATTATCTAAAGCAAAAAGAACAAGAAGTAATTGCTCAAGAAAGAGCGCATGATGACTATTTGAGAGAACGTAAAAAATTAGAAAACAGCATGATCAAAAAAGAGCAACAAGCCAAAAAAATGGCACAATCTTCCAATCAAAAAAGCAGAAGTAATAAAAACAGTCGGAAACCTGATCGTTTGTCAGGAACAAAACAAAAAGAAAGTGGTCAAAAAGGGATAATGAAAGCGGCGAAGTCAATGGAGAAACGTTTAGAAAAATTAACGGAAGTCGCAAGAGTACAAAAAAAGCATCCGATTGATTTCCCGCAGTCAGAAACAACTGTTTTACACAATAAGTTCCCAGTCATAGGTGAATCAGTGACGATCCATTATGATGAAAAAATCCTGCTTGATAAAGTTAACTTTGCCTTCGCACTAGGGAAAAATATCGCGATTATTGGAGCGAATGGCAGTGGGAAATCTAGTTTATTACGACACATCTTACAGCAAAAAAATGGAGTGAAGCTTAGTCCCAAAGTTACTTTTGCTGTCTATGAGCAAAGGGATTATCACTATGTTGAGGATCTGACCGTCCTACAGTATTTGATGCGTCAGACCGAATATCCAGAAAGTTTGATCCGAAGTATGCTACACCATTTAAGCTTTTCACCGGAGGCTATCCAACAATCAGTTTGTTCGTTAAGTGGAGGAGAAGCTACACGGCTGTCACTAGCAACCTTGTTTGCTAAGCCTTCCAACGTATTGATTCTAGATGAACCGACTAATTTTATTGATCTGCGGACAATGAATGCGCTAGAGTATTTTTTGAAACAATATCATGGAACTGTTTTGTTTACCTCGCATGACCCTTATTTTGTTCAACAAGTGGCAGATCAAGTCTATGAAATAAAGGATCGAAAACTGATTCGACGAGATTGAATCAGCGTAAAACGAGCTTGCTATTGTTGCTAAGTGAGAGTTAAAGGGAGTGCCAAAATAGGCAACTGAAATAAGCAGTGAAATCCGGAAATCGTTTTTCCTATTTTGGGATTTCGCTGTTTCTTTTTGCAAGATTTTTTTCTGGTGACTTACTTTTTTTATTTTAATTTTAATACACGGCTGCGTCGTTGACTCTGTTCGGTCCATCAAAATGGAAAAAGCACGAGTCAAATTGGGCTGAAGTGTGATAGCGTTTCCAGTAAAAAGTCATTATAGTTGAAATGGGGGGACGGGGATGATCAATTACCGCTTGAGTTATCTGTTTGAGGAAACGAACAGACAAAAATTGATAAAACTGACGAACTTGGAGGAAGAGACTCTAAAAATAGAATTAACAAAAATCAATCATTTTTGTGAAAAAAAGCTAGGGCAAAAAATAAATATCTCTGGAGAGGAGATACTGGTTCCAGAGGCGATTCAACGACGATGGTCTGAAGTCCTCTTCGAAGTGTCAAAACAGGAACTATATTTTTCTGAAGAGGAAAGACAAGCCATGATCTACCTTCTTGCTTTTTCGATGGTTGATGACTTATCTGTTTATTATTTTCAAGAATTATTCAATGTAAGTAAGAATACAGTTTTAAAAGATGTCAGAAATTTAAGAATGAAACTCCAAGAGGAAGACATTCGCCTGATTTATTCGAGAAAAAAAGGCTTCTACATAGATGGCGCTGAACTTGATGTTCGCCGCGTAGCTTATTCAACTGTGGGAGTACTAACAGATACCAAGAACGGCCACTGGTTACTTTTTGAAGGGATCTATGGCATTTCTAGAACGAATTATGTTGTGGTGAGAGACCGCCTGCTTCGTATTTTAGAGGAATTTGATTTAATCATCGTTCCTAGTCGTTTTGAGGAAATGTTGTATTTTATTAGTTTTTTATTGTCACGGATCACAAAAAAAGCAGTTTTTCTAACTGAAAAAGACAAAGAGATGCTGACCTCTTTGAATGTCTATCAAGCAAGCAAAAAATTTTTAACAGATTTTGGTCAAATCAAAAATCAAGTAGAAGAAGAGTGCTATTTGACTGTGCTGTTAAAGACTGTCTTACAAGGCGATATCGAGGATCACTCTGTAGAATTTTTATTGGAATGTGCAAGAGAGGTTATCCATGAGATGGAACGTTTATCCGCTGTCCGGTTTGTTGACTATCGGAAATTATTGATGAATTTCTTTTATCATCTTGTTCCCGCTTATTTTCGTATCCGCTATCGATTCACATTGAATAATGTGTTGATCGATGAAATCAAAACCCAATATCGAGAATTATTTGAATTGACTCGTTTAGCGCTTTATCCGCTCAAACAATTAGTTGGCGAGATCCCGGATACAGAAATTGGTTATTTTACGATTTTATTTGGTGGAGAGATCAGAAAACAAAAGGAGCGACATCATTACCAACGATTAAAGGCGATGATCGTCTGCCCGAGTGGCATCAGCTCTGGCTTGATCATGGAATCGGAATTACAAGAGCTATTTCCACAAATCGAATTTTTGCCGGCACGATCAACAGAAGAATATCAGATGCTTCGTTTTTCGGAAGACATTGATATGGTGTTTTCCAGTGTCCCACTAAAAACACCGGTGACCAGTTATGTTGTGAAACCCATCATGACTCCTTTAGAAAAAAATGAATTAGTTAAAAAGGTCCAACAAGCATTTTATGTTTCAGAAAGAGGCGTGCATTCGATCGAAGAAATTTTGGAAGTGATTTTTCCATATATTGATTTGAAAGAGGGAATGACAAAGAGGAAACTGCGACAGATCGTCGAGAGAAAAATAAACAAAGAATTGAACAGAAGGGAAGATCTACGGCCGATGTTATCAGAATTATTAACAAAAGAGACCATACAATTTACGGACAAACAACTGACATGGCAAGAAGCCATCACCGAGGCAGCTCAGCCTTTGCTAACGACCAATAAAATCGAAGAAAAGTATGTGGGGGCGATGATCGAAAAGGTCATTGAACATGGGCCCTTTATCCATATTGGAAAAGGAATTGCTTTGCCTCATGCACGACCAGAAGATGGAGTAAAAGAAATTGGGATGTCATTACTGAAGGTAACTGATCCAGTCTTATTGAGCGACGATGAAAAACATCCCATCCAATTATTTATCTGTTTAGCAGCAGTGGACAACGAGATGCACTTGAAAGCTTTAGCTAGCTTGACGAAAATTTTGTCGAATAAAGAACGTTTAGCGTCATTACTCGAAGCGAAAGATGTAGAAGAAATCATTCATGTGATCAAAGAAGGGGAAGATGAAAAATGAAATTTGCAGCAGTATGTGGTTCAGGATTAGGATCAAGTTTTATGGTGGAGATGAATATCAATTCAGTATTAAATGATCTAGGGGTAAGTGGAGTGGAAGTTGCTCATTACGATCTAGGAAGTGCAGCACCAGAATTAGCAGATGTCTTTTTTATCGGTAGAGATTTAGCAGATAGCGCACAACATTTAGGTGAAATCGTCGTGTTGGAGAGTATCATCGATCTAGATGAATTGAAAGAAAAAGTAGCGGAGACATGTAGACAAAAAGGATTACTATAAAAAATTTTTTTGGGGGAGGAAAAATAAATGAATAGTATTTTAGATCTATTGATCGATATTGCGAGTACACCAGCAATCTTAGTGGCATTGATTGCTGTATTGGGGAATATGTTGCAGAAAAAAGATGTGGCAACGACTGTTAAAGGCGGAATCAAGACCTTTGTAGGATTTCTGGTTGTGACAGCTGGTGCAGGGGTCATAGAAAGTTCGTTGGCGCCATTTGGAGAAATGTTTCAAGTCGCATTCAATATGCAAGGAGTTGTTCCTAATAACGAAGCGATCGTAGCGTTAGCTCTAACTACCTATGGAACATATACAGCACTTATTATGTTAGCGGGGATGGCATTCAATATTTTGATTGCGAGAATCACTCGATACAAATACATTTATTTGACAGGGCATGCAACGTTATACATGGCATGTATGATTGCAGTCATTTTAAGTGTAACAGGAATGAGTACGTTTAGTCTGGTTTTATTCGGTGGGTTAGCACTAGGCATCTGTAATACGATTTTTCCAGCAATCGCACAACCGTTTACACGTCAAATCACAAAAAATGACTCTGTAGCTTTAGGTCATACAGGGAACTTTGGCTACGCATTGAGTGGCTTGATCGGTAAATATGTTGGAAATAAAGAAAAATCAACAGAAGACATCAATTTTCCTAAAGGGTTAGCTTTTTTACGTGACTCAACAGTAAGTATCACGATTACGATGGCAATCGTCTATGTGATCGTTGCGTTGTTTGCCGGAAGTGACTATATTACTACCACATTGAGCGATGGCACGAATTATATTATTTATGCGTTACAACAAGCGGGTTCATTTGCCGCAGGCGTTTTTGTGATCTTAGCCGGTGTACGTTTGATTTTAGCTGAAATCGTTCCTGCATTTAAAGGAATTTCTGAAAAATTAGTACCGAATTCGATTCCAGCGTTGGATTGTCCAATCGTGTTCCCTTATGCACCAAATGCCGTATTGATTGGCTTTTTAACAAGTTTTGTTGGTGGATTAGTTAGTTTAGTGATCATGGTCTTTACAGGGACAACAGTGATCATTCCTGGCGTAGTTCCTCATTTCTTCTGTGGCGCGACAGCCGGTGTTTATGGAAATGCCACTGGGGGCGTACGTGGCGCGGTCATCGGTTCCTTTATCCACGGGATCATCATTAGCTTCATGCCGATCTTGTTGATGCCAGTAATGGGCGATCTTGGGTTCCAAGGTTCGACTTTCTCAGATACAGATTATGGTGTTTCAGGAATCTTTTTAGGAAACTTAGCAAATATGGGCGGACAAATTGCAGTTATTTCTGGTGTGGTCGCTGTACTTGCTGTTTTGATCGGTTTGACACTTTTAAAGAAAAGTAAAAAATCAGATACAGTCGCAGAGTAAGGGGGTATCATTTTGACCATCAAGGAAGAGCAGCTAAAAGAACTGGAATTATTAGCAACTAAAATACGATTAGATACATTGATCAGTATCAAACATATGGGGCAAGGGCATTTAGGTGGTTCATTTTCGATCGTTGAGTTGTTAGCCGTCTTATACGGTAAGCAGATGAAGGTCGATCCTAAAAATCCACAATGGGAAGAACGCGATCGGTTGGTCTTATCTAAAGGACACGCAGGAGCTGGGTTATACAGTGCTTTAGCAAATGTTGGTTATTTTGACAAAGAATGGTTACTGACGATCAATGAAGGTGGAACAAGACTGCCTTCTCATCCGGATCGCCAAAAAACACCTGGTGTTGATGCAACTACAGGTTCTTTAGGTCAAGGGACTTCAATAGCTGCGGGGATCGCTACAGGTTTTAAGCAGGCTAACAAAGACAACTATGTGTACTTGATCGTGGGAGATGGAGAGTTGAATGAAGGCCAGTGTTGGGAAGCATTCCAATATATTGCTCATTTTAAATTAAATCATTGTATCGTGATCATCGATGATAATAAAAAGCAATTAGATGGAGAAACAAAGGACATCCTTGACCCGTTCGATTTACAGAAAAAAATGGAAGCATTCGGTTTCTATAGCTTAAAAGTAAAAGGTTCCGATATACAAGCGATTGATGCTGCAATCACCAAATGTAAAGAAGTGACTGATCAAGCAGTCTGTCTTGTACTTGATAGCGTGAAGGGACAAGGGGTTCCATATTTTGAAACTTTAGACGCGAATCATTCCGTAAAATTCAATACGGAACAAGTCAATCAAGCAGCAGATCAAGCAATCCGAACATTAGAAGAAAAAATCGAGAGGATGCGATAAGGGATGTTCCATTTAACTAAATCGACAGCGATCGAAAAAGAATTACGAACTTGTGTCGTGGAAACCATCAATGAATTGATGGAAAAAGACGAGAAAGTTATTGCGTTAGATGCTGATCTAGGTTCTGCAAGTGGTTGGACAGCGATTGGAAAGGAACACCCTGACCGCTTTATCAATATGGGGATTGCCGAAGCAAATATGGTTGGCGTCGCAGCAGGATTAAGTTTGACGGGGTACACACCATTTATCCATACTTTTGGTCCATTTGCGACACGCCGGGTATTTGATCAACTGTTTATTTCAGGTGGCTACGGCGAGAATACCATCAATATTTATGGTTCAGATCCGGGATTTGCTGCAGGGCACAATGGGGGAACTCATACGACTTGGGAGGACGTGGCCTTAATGAAAGCCATCCCTCATTCCGTAGTATGTGATGCGGCAGATGACGTACAAATGGCATGGATCATCAAAGAATTTCATCAAATGTCAGGAATCCATTATGTACGAGGAAATCGTAAAGGCGTCACGCCTGTTTATGAGAAAGGTTCCACATTTGTATTAGGCAAAGGAAACGTTTTGCGTAAAGGGACGGATTATCTGCTGATTGCAACAGGGCAACTCGTTTCTGAAACATTACAAGTCGCCGAACAATTGATGGAAGAAGGAATCAGCTGTGAAGTGATCGATATGTTTACCATCAAACCGATTGATCGAGAGTTGATCCGCAGTGAAGCAATTGGCAAGAAAAAAATCATAACCATCGAGAATCATTCGATCACTGGCGGCTTAGGTAGTTCAGTCGCTGAAGTTCTTGCAGAAGAAGGGATTGGCGTTCCTCTGAAACGAATCGGTGTCAATGAACGTTTTGGTCAAGTTGGCACACCAGATTTCTTACAACAAGAATTTGGGTTGGATGTTGCGGGGATTAAAAAGCAAATGATGGAATAAGTCAGCGTATTGACTACGATTATTTGCAATCGAAAAGGAGTAACGAAGGGGCAACCCTTTTTTACTCCTTTTTTGAGTTGACGATCCATTAGTAGTACAATGGATTTGTATAGGATAAACATGTTGTCTTATGTTATAAATGTGAGGAGATGAAGGGGTGTTGATTAACAATAAAGGACGAGGATAAGGAGATGATTCATTACCAACTATAGGTTTTCTAATTAGAACGAAACATGTACATATATTTTTTGATTTTGTTATTTAGAGGTAAAATGGATTTCTGGTTAGAGCATAAAAAAATTTTATTGACCGATTATGGAAACAAAAAGAGAAACCCGATCAATAAATATTAGATGGAGGAACAGAAATTGTCGAAATCAACAAAAAATATCCTTATAGTAGGATTAGGTGTTGCTATGTATTTATTTACTGCGTATGTTTATAAGCATGTGAGCGTGTTTGCAGAGCCATTGGATCAATTGTATCAATCGGATTCTGCCGTCGTTCAAGGGTTTGCCAATTTGATGATCTTCCTATTATTTACTCCTGCACTGAGAATCATTAGTCTTCTTATCTGCTTGCTTTTACTCGTTGTTGTGAATAAAAAAAGAAAGTCGAGTCATTCTGCTGTTTAAGGAAGTTAGTCCGGCAGTGTGTATTATTTATAACTTAATAGAAGTAATTAGAGAATTGTAGGTGTTTCAAATAGCCGACGATTCTCTTTTTTATACAGTTGGCAAACAATATATTTTTATGTTTAATAATAAAAATAAAAAAACATAAAAAGATTCATAGTAAATTTACTTTTTATTGTGCGTGAAAAAGCAAAAATAGCCTATAAAACAAGCGCTTTTTATTATAATTAACGCACTTATTAAATAAAAAATAAATAGTGTTGTATTACCACTCAAAATAAATTTACTAAATAAAAACATGGCATACTGTGTTCAACAAATCGATTTGTATCAAACAAAAAACAAAAAGGAGAACAAAAAATGAAAGTGTTCACAAAATTAATGGTAGGAGCATTTGTAGCAACGGCATTAGGAGTAGTCGGAGGAAGTCAAACAGTCTCGGCAGATTTGGATCAAACCATACCAGGTTCTAATGTTGCGGACGCCTTTAAAAATAAAGTGGTGAGAATTGAAAGTGCAATGGATTTGGACAGGGCGTTGGATTGGGATCAATCTAATCTTGACCAAGTAATCATGTACAATAATACTGGCTCATGGAATCAAAAATGGAATATGTTTTATGATTCTAGTGCTGATACATATACTATCTCAACTGATCCTCACCAGATCAATGGCTATATCAGATCAGCAGAATTGGCTGTATCTGACAAAGTTTTTGACAGTAAAGGAAATCCAAAGATTGCTACGACTGGATTAAAAGTAAATTGGAAACTTTACAGAGTAGGCGATGCTGTGGGTGCGGGTGTTTATGTTTTAAAAAATGCTGAATCAGGTAAAGTATTAGATCTGGAAAATGGTAGCCCGTACGACACGAAAGGCCTAGTGGCACGTGAAGGACAAGGTACTGGAACTGCTAGTCAACGATTTGTTCTTAGAGTAGTGGGCAACCTTTGATCCTTAGCTAGCTTTATTTCATTTAAATTGAAGAAAAACAAAAAAAAGACAAAAAACAAAAAGGGGAATAAAAAATGAAAGTGTTCACAAAATTAATGGTAGGAGCGTTTGTAATAACGACATTAGGAGTAATCGGAGGAAGTCAGACTGTCTCGGCAGGCATAGAAGAAAATATACCAGGATCTAATGTTGCTAACTACTTTAACAACAAAGTTGTAACGATTCAAAGTGAAATGAATAGAGGGAGGGTATTGGATTGGGATCAAAGTAATTTAGACCAAGTGATTATGTACAGTAATGCTACCTCATGGAATCAAAAATGGAATATGTTTTATAATTTTGCTACTGAGACGTACACTCTCTCAACTGATGCTCATCAGTTCAACGGATTTATCAAATCAGCATCCTTATCTGTATCTGAAAAATCTTTTGATAGCAAAGGAAATCCAAGAATTGCAACGACAGGTCTAAATTCAAATTGGCGATTGTATAAAGTAGGTGTAGATGATCTTTTAGGTGATGGACTTTTTGTATTACAAAATATTGAAACAGGTAAAGTACTGGATATTGAAAATGGCACTCCTTCACAAGGTCAGAAATTAGTTGCTACCGAAGGAGAGGGACGTGGTACATCAAGTCAAAGGTTCCGTATTCATGTTGTAGGAAATGTTTAACCATAAACATATATTTGATTTAAAAAAATAGTAAAAAAGACATAAAACAGTTTACCTTGTTTTGTGTCTTTTTATTTTGTGTGATACACACATCTATGATTTAATTTGAAAGCAAAGATAAATGGCTATTTCCGGAATGAAGTTGTGGATTCGTTGCTTGCAATGGATGGCTTTCAAACAGCTGATAGCTGTCTTCTTTTCCTTGACAGATCGCCATAATTTGGCGAACACTGTTCATGCCTTCAACTAATACTCCAAAATTTTGTTCACGATTATAATTATAAACAACAGCAGATGGATGTTTCTTTATTCCCATTTCACGGGCCATTTTTTGGTCTGAGAAAAATGCTTCTTTGACAAATTCAGATTGGCGATCTTCTTTGAACATATTTAGATCTCCAATTTCTGAAAAAATCGATTCAGAAAGCTGTTGAGAATATGGAATTTTTTTACAACTGACTGCTTCTTGTAAACGGCTAAGAAATTGTCTTCCTTTTTTCTTTCCTTGAAAATGCGCAGCTTTGCAATCTAATGCGGCTGAATAAGTAATGGAAAATAGTTTGTTGCGCTCTTCAAGATTAGTTTGAGAAATCCCGTTAGTCTGCATGACATCCCCGATTGTCTGCAAGTTAACTAGTGGTAGAAAACGAAATTGTACTTTGTCTTTCGGCTTCTCTCCATATTCCTCATCAATAAATTGAACGAGCTGTTGCTCTAAATGAAAGCAGTTTTTCCCCAATGGATTAACAAAAAAATAGATTTCGATCATACGAATCTCCCCCAAATTAGATTCTATGCAAATCATGAATAATATTCACAACGTATAACTTACCAGAAAATCCCGAAAAAATGAACTCATGAGCCTTATGAAAATGATAGAGTTCTAATTTTTGGCCTCAAACATTCGTTGGATTTTATTTTTTGAAGGATGATAAGGAATTCCTTGACGTTGAAGGAAGCGCTCAAATGCTACTTTTCCACTGGCAGCATCAGTGACTTCTAATTCTAATTCATAGTCGTGAAGGTGTTCCCCCAAACTTTCGTCAATGGCTAACAAGCCTTCACCAATAGGAAATTCAACACGCTTAGTCGTCAGTTCGCCAATTTTGAATAATTGCTTGGAATCAATTGATAGCTCATGAAGTTTTTGAAAAACAGCACCCGTTCGTGGTAGCGTCTGATCCTCGATCATTTTAGTGGCTTCTTGGAGCGTATAGGTGTCTGTTGTTTCCAATTTTCCTTCTGTAGTTGGTGTTTTTAATGTGTACTCCGCATAGGTATCTAATAAGCGGATACGTAACCCACAACCACGCTGTTTTAATTGGAAATCAGGCGTGTCATAATAAATATTGGTTTGGATATGGAAGGATTCCGTTGTAAGTTGATAGTGCGAAAGCAAACGCGTGTAATCTTCCTTAGTTAGCAATGTTTTAAATTCGATCTCTAACATTTCAGTCATTGGCTTCGCCCCTTTTCTTTTATTTTGCCTAATTTTTTGTTTTTGGTCAACTTCAAAGACAGAAGGTGCAAAAAAACTATGTTTATATGTTAGAATATCTATGAATGTTAACAAAGTAGAGGTATAGATTATGGAACGAGACTGGGAAGAGTTTTTAGCACCTTACGAACAAACAGTATCAGAATTAAAAGTAAAACTAAGAGGAATACGTAAACAATTTAGAGAACAAAATCGCCATGTCCCAATCGAGTTTGTGACGGGGCGGGTCAAACCGGTAGAAAGCATCGTTACCAAGTCTCAATTGCGTCATATCCCAATGGCGCGTTTAGAGGAAGAAATGTCAGACATTGCTGGGCTAAGAATCATGTGTCAATTTGTAGAAGATATCCATCAGGTGGTTGAGATCATCCGTAACCGAAAAGACATGAAAGTATTACAAGAGCGAGATTATATCACCAATAAAAAAGCGAGTGGGTATCGCTCGTATCATTTAGTGATCGAATATCCAGTCCAATTGATCAGTGGTGAAAAGAAAATCTTAGCAGAAATTCAAATTCGAACGTTAGCGATGAACTTTTGGGCAACGATCGAACATTCGTTGAATTATAAATATCAAGGTGTATTTCCGGAAGAAATGAGTGAACGATTACAACGTGCAGCGGAAGCCGCGTATCAACTCGACGAAGAAATGTCGAATATCCGTGAAGAAATCCAAGAAGCACAACGGTTATTCTCACATGGCAGAGGCAAATCTGAAGATGCCTATTATCGCTCATTGATCAATCAAGAGAATAAACATGAGGAGGCAAAAGATGAAGGTAGCGATCGTTCATAACAAGGAACCAAAAACATTAGCAGTCACCGAACGATTGAAAAATCTTTTGGCTCAAGCAAATATCAAAATCGACGATCAACAGCCAGAGTTAGTGATTTCAGTTGGTGGGGATGGGACGCTATTAGCAGCGTTCCATCAATTTAGCCATGCTTTGAACGATGTGCGTTTTTTAGGCGTCCATACAGGGCATCTAGGCTTTTATACGGACTGGCGGGACTATGAATTAGAAGAACTAGTCGATAGCCTGAAAACTAATCGTGAGCAAAGTGTCAGCTACCCGTTGCTGGACGTTCGAATCAGCTATTTAGATGATAAGCCTGATCAACATTTTTTTGCTTTGAACGAGTCGACAATCAAGCGTTCTAACCGAACGATGGTAGCAGATGTGTATATCAAAAACGAACTATTTGAAAGCTTCCGTGGTGATGGTTTGGCATTATCTACGCCTACCGGATCGACTGCTTATAATAAGAGTGTTGGTGGGGCTGTGATCCATCCAAGTATCAATGCATTTCAATTAGCAGAGATTGCTTCATTGAATAACCGTGTTTTTCGTACGCTAGGTGCGCCGATGGTCATTGCTCAAGATGAATGGGTGGAAATTCGTTTAGAGAATACCGCAGATTATTTGGTGACGATTGATCAATTGGACGTTTCAAAAAATAATATACGAGCCATTTATTATCGGATTGCAGAAGAAAGAATCCACTTTGCTTCTTATCGACATATGCATTTTTGGCACCGTGTGAAAGATGCCTTTATTGGTGAGGTTTAGCAATGGAGTTTACATGGATCTATGAAAAAGAGCAAGCGCAACAAGTAAAATATTTTTTAAAAGAAAAAGGGATCTCCAAAGGGCTACTAGCAAAAATCAAGTTTCAAGGCGGCACGATCATGGTCAATGAACAGGTTGAGAACGTCTTGTTTTCTTTGGCTCAAAATGATAAGGTAACCATTGTGATTCCAGCAGAAGGCGAGCATGAAACGGTTCTTTTAGACGAAACACCGATCGAGATCGTTTATGAAGATGAACATCTCTTAGTCGTCAATAAACCAGCTGGAGTATCCTCGATACCGGCACAATACCATCCTAATGGTACGATGGCGAATCGAGTGAAAGCTTATTATAAACAACAAGACTATGAAAATCAGGTGATCCACGTAGTGACTAGACTAGATCGAGATACTTCAGGATTGATGCTTTTTGCAAAGCATGGTTTTGCGCATGCCAAATTGGACGTACAACTTCGCGAAAAGAAGTTCGTCAAAAAATATCAAGCCTTGGTCAGTGGCGATGTGGCTACGTTGAAAGCGCATGGGCAGATCGATTTACCAATTGCTCGTGATATGACATCATTATTAAAACGTAAAGTTTCTTCTACGGGGAAAAGTGCGCAAACGGAATACTGGTTAGAAAACAGATCAGCAGAGATTGCACTCGTTGATATCCAATTGCATACGGGGCGCACGCATCAGATCAGAGTGCATTTTTCTGCGATCGGGTGTCCTCTTTTAGGCGATGACATGTATGGGGGAAGGATGGATCAAGACATAGCTAGACAGGCGTTGCATTGTTATGACTTACAGTTCTATCATCCGTTTACAGAAAAATTATTAGCATTCAAACAGCCTTTAGCAAAAGATATGGCAACAATAGTGAAACGATTTGAAGATTAAGGTGAGGTGAGATTGGTTTGGACGAAAATCAAGAATTAGAGGAAAGATTTGCCCAGTTAGCTCAAGATCTAAGAGAAAACAATATTCAAGATTTTAGAAATAACTTCTTGGAGATGCATATCTACGAACAGGGGCAATTCTATCAATCCCTTAAGGAAGCAGATCGTCAACAGATTTATACCTATCTTTCGCCAAAGGAATTGGCGGATATGTTCGATGTCATTGAAGAAGATAACGAATATATGAAGGAATATTTAGCAGAAATGCGTCCTAGTTATGCTGCGGAAATGCTCTCAGAGATGTATACCGATAACGCGGTCGATTTGTTGAATACATTAGATAAGAAACAAGTGGCGAAATATCTTAGCTTGATGGCAGCAGAAGATGCGAGCGAGATCAAAGACCTCTTGCATTATGAAGATGAAACGGCTGGGGCGATCATGACGACCGAATTTATTTCGATCGTTGCGAACCAAACCGTTCGTTCGGCGATGTATGTCTTGAAAAATGAAGCAGATGTGGCAGAAACGATCTATTACATTTATGTAGTCAATCAGGACAATCAACTTGTTGGGGTTATCTCGTTGCGTGATTTGATCGTCAATGATGATGATGCGATGATCTCTGATTTGATGAGTGAACGGGTACTGTCTGTTCACGTAGGCGACGACCAAGAAGACGTGGCGCAAACTTTCCGTGACTACGACTTTCTTGCGTTGCCTGTCACGGATTATGATGATCATTTATTAGGGATCGTGACTGTTGATGATATCATCGACGTTATCGATGATGAAGCAGCGAGTGACTATTCTGGACTAGCGGGGGTCAACGTCGAAGAAATCAATGAGAATCCAGTGAAATCAGCTTCTCGACGCTTACCTTGGTTGATCACTTTATTATTTTTAGGTATGTCGACTGCCTCTTTGATCAGTCATTATGAAGAATTGGTCAGTGAAGCAAGTATTTTAGCTGTCTTTATTTCTTTGATCACAGGGACGGCTGGAAACGCCGGTACACAATCGTTAGCGGTCGCTGTACGTCGCTTAGCGATTTCAGATGAAAAAGACCAAGGATTTGTTCGCTTGATCGTGGCAGAAGTGCTGACAGGTTTAGTGACTGGTGCTGTAACTGGTCTAACGATCTTCTTGATCGTAGGATTTTGGAAACAGAACTTTATTCTAGGCTTTGTTATCGGTATTGCGATGCTATTTGCGATCACAGTGGCAAATCTTGCGGGAAGTTTGATCCCGATGTTGATGGATCGTTTAGGCTTTGACCCTGCCGTTGCAAGTGGGCCATTTATTACGACCTTGAGTGACTTGACCAGTGTATTGATCTATTTCAATATCGCTTCGTTGTTTATGGGGTATTTTATGTAAGAAAATAGAGTAAAATAAGCGAAACGATTCTTATCTCAGACAAGAGTCGTTTCGCTTATTTTTGTTTATTCAGATAAAGGAACGATTTTGGTACCGTGGACTTCGTGTACGTCTAAAGCATCCGCAACTACTTGTGCATTATCTGAAGTAATACCACCACCAGGTAAAATGATGATTCGTCCGTCTGCATGAGCGATCAACTGTTTTAAGTGCGCAAAATTGTCTTCGATGTTTGTATCGGCAACACCGCCATGTGTCAAGATACGATGAACGCCATGTTCAACCAACCAATCGATGGCTTCGTATTGACGTTCTTGAGGAATCGCATCAAACGCCATGTGGAAGGTGATCTGTAAGCCTTCTGCGGAGTCGATCAAGACTTCCAGTGCTTCTTCATCTAACCAACCAGAAGGAGTCAAGCAACCGATCACTACACCATCAGTTCCTAGTTTTTTGGCTTCAATCAAGTCAGTGTGCATGATTTTCAATTCGATATCATTATAAACAAAATCGCCACCACGTGGTCGGATGATCGTCATCACAGGTACACTTTTTTCATTAGCGTAGCTCAATACTTCTTCAATGACACCAGTACTTGGTGTAGTGCCACCTACTGCTAGGTTGTCACATAATTCAATCCGATTGGCTCCATTTGCGATGGCTAACGGGATCGATGTATAATTCTCCGCACAAAATTCTTTGATCATATTCTTGCTCCTTTATAATGTCTACTTTTGTTGAAATTATACCATAGTTTTTACAGTTGCTAAAGCGCTCTTCAAACGGTAAGATGAAGGGGATAGCATGATAGGCAACATCGGATAACGAATGTTTTTAAAGAAAGTTTTTTATCTTTATATGACTATCTCACTACGTATTTTAAAGGAATGAATAATCACTATGTTAAAGAAAATAGACCAGAGTCGACTATTTTTATCAGAGAATGCCCAAATGTTCCGTTGCCCGTTATGTCAAGCATCCTTTTTATCGACCACGAATGGGCTTATTTGCCAAAAGAATCATCGTTTTGATTTATCTAAAAAGGGAACGTTGTATTTTTTATCTCACGCAATCAAAACCGAATATGATCAAGGTATGTTTGCTCCAAGAAGACGAATGATCCAATCAGGTATGTATCAACCATTGATCGAACAGTTAGCTAAGCATCTACCAAGTGATGCGACTGTCCTAGATGTCGGTTGTGGAGAAGGGAGCTTTTTGGCGGCCATCGATCAATTACAACCATTAAAACAAGCAATTGGCTTTGATATCGCGAAAGAAGGTGTCTATGCAGCCACTGAACAGCCGATGCAAGCATTTTGGTGTGTCGCGGATTTAACGAATTTGCCTTTTGCGGATCAACAATTTTCGACGATATTGAATATTTTCTCGCCTTCTCACTATCAAGAGTTTCAGCGAGTACTTGCAGATGACGGTATGGTATTAAAAGTCGTTCCACAATCAGGCTATTTAAAAGAATTACGCCAAGCTTTTTATCCAGATCAGCCAGAAAAACATCATTATTCTAACGAACGTGTTGTTGACAAATTCATGGAATCAATGGCGTCAGTGGAACGTCAACGTGTGACGTATGAATTTACGATTCCTGAAGAAAATCGCCGTGATCTCTTGGCAATGTCGCCATTAGAATGGCAAGTAGCAAAAGAAATAAAAGAGGCTCTGATGGAAGAACCCCTTAGAAAAATTACAATTGACGTAGAATTGTTAAAAGGAAATAAGAGAAAACGATTCCAATAAGAATATTATAGAGTTAAGGTTGCAAAAAGCGTTTAATGGTGATATAGTAGCAACAAGTTGTTTTTTCATTGGTTTTTATCAGGTTCCTGTTCTGATAAAAGATAGTGAAAAGAGCTTCACTAACGTAACGACTCGCAGTGACTGACACCGAGTTGATACGTTTTTTTTTATGCAAAAATCAAGATTTAGTCTAAAATGGATTTCACATATACATGAGAGGATGAATAGTATGAACCACATCGTTTTATTTGAACCTTTGATTCCAGCAAACACAGGAAACATTGCACGAACATGTGCAGCGACCAACACACCGTTACACTTGATCGAACCACTAGGATTTTCAACAGATGATAAACAGCTGAAACGAGCGGGGCTTGATTATTGGCATGATGTGGATATCACGTATCATGCAGATCTACCAGCATTTATGGCTTACTTAGGCGATAGAAAGTTACATTTGATCTCCAAATTTGCGAATAAAGTATACAGTGATGAAAACTTTGCAGATGGCGAAGAGCATTTCTTTTTGTTTGGGAAAGAAACAACTGGATTACCGGAACCCTTTATGCGCGAGCATGAAGAAAAATGCTTACGTATCCCTATGAATGATACACACGTCCGTTCATTGAATCTATCGAATACAGCGGCAATGATCGTGTATGAGGCATTGCGTCAACAAGGTTTCCCAAATTTAGAGTTAACACATCATTACGAAAATGATAAGCTAGACTAAAGGTTGTAAAGAGAGGTTTCGCTCCTATTGAGAAGACGAAGTTGAGAAAATAGTTTCTCTTGCTGCTCAACCTTCGTTTTGATGGAGTAGGAGCTTCCTTTTGCATTTCCTTGATCGAGGGTGTGGATGAAGTATATTTCGTGAACATCGCTGATCGAAAACAAGACTACATAAAGGATAGCACAGTTTTTTTACAGTCGATTTTTAGCGATATTCAATTGGCGAAAGCCTCTATTTTTTAGAAACAAGCTTTTCTACACGGTCCAACGGGAAAATCCTATATGATAGTATATATATACAAGTACGGAGTGAGGAGTCTAACATCTATGGAACTATACTTTACAAGACATGGTAAAACGGAATGGAATCTTGAAAGACGCTTTCAAGGAAGCCAAGGAGACTCACCGTTGTTACCTCAAAGCTATGAGGAGATCAAGACATTCGGCCAAATGGTCAAGTCTGTTCCTTTTGAAGCTATTTATTGCAGTACAGCAAAACGTGCAAAAGATACAGCAAAAGGGATCAATCAAGAATTGTACCATCCGACAGAGATCATTTATACAGATAAATTAAGAGAATTAGGTTTAGGAAAACTGGAAGGACAGTCGATCGAAGAGATGTACAAAAAATTTCCAGAGAACTTACCTAATTTACGAAATCATTTAGATAAATATGATCCAACACCTTTTGAAGGAGAGCCGATCACCGAAGCAATCACGCGGATCGAAGCCGTTGTTGCGGATGCAGTCTGTCAACATCAAGGGCCTATTCTATTTGTAGGGCATGGTGCCTCTTTAACTGCTGCGATCCAGTGGATGACTGGTAAAGAATTAAGTCAGTTACGAGAAATGGGGGGGTTATTCAATAGTAGCTTGACGATTTTAGAAACAGGAGAACCAAACAATCTGTTACCATATGACCTTAAAGTATGGAATCAGGTGGATTTTTTAGGTAATGGACAGCCAGAGCCTTTACTATAAATAAAGGAGGCGGCCTCGATGGAGCCAGAAGAAATGCCTTATTTTGTCGGCACAGTTGCCGCTATCTTTTTTCAAAATCCTAGTAATTTTTATAAAGTATTGCTCATCCAAGTCAGTGAAACAAGTGTTGATTATCGGGAAAAAGAAATTGTCGCAACTGGTAGTTTTGGCGATATCCAAGAGAACGAAGTGTATCGTTTTTATGGTGAGCTAGTTGATCATCCTAAATATGGCAGACAGTTGAAGGTAGAGCGTTACGAACAGGAAAAGCCGACGACAGCCAACGGGATCGTCAACTACCTATCAAGTGACAAGTTTCCCGGTATCGGAAAAAAAACCGCAGAGAAAATCGTGGAACTGCTTGGTGAAGATGCGATTGAAAAAATCATCGAAGATCCTGCGCAATTGCAACAGATTTCAGGTTTAACGAAGCCAAAAAGAGAAATGATTGCTGAAACGATCCGTTTGAATCATGGAATGGATCAAGTGATCATGGGGTTGAACCGTTACGGATTTGGGAGTCAATTAGCCTTTAGTATCTATCAAGCTTACAAAAATGAAGCGTTGGATATCATTCAAGAAAATCCTTACCAATTAGTCGAAGAGATTGAAGGAATCGGCTTTAAACGTGCAGATAACTTAGCGGAACAGATCGGCATTGCTGCTGACTCGCCACGACGCATCAGAGCAGCGATCTTGCACCAGATTTTCCAACAGGCGATCCAAACCGGTGATACCTATGTGCCTGCTGAATCTTTATTGCAGCAGACGATCAAAATCTTGGAATCAAGTCGTCCAATCGAAATCGAACCGGATCAAGTAGCGACTGTCATTATTCAGTTAGTGGAAGAGGGAAAGATCCAACAAGAAGAAACGAATCTATATGAAAATAGTTTGTATTTTTCTGAATGGGGGATTGGCAATTCGATCCAACGCTTGTTGAGTCGAAAAAAGGAAATCAAGTACGAACCAAAAGAAATTAAAAAGAATATTCGACGAATTGAGAAAATGTTTGGTATCCAGTATGGGGATTCACAAGAAGAAGCGATTTCTGAAGCGATTCGCTCACCACTATTTATCTTGACTGGTGGTCCAGGAACTGGAAAAACTACAGTGATCAATGGCATCGTTCATCTGTTTGCAGAGTTAAACGGCTTAGATCTTGATCCGACGAAATATACACAAGAGATTTTTCCGATCCTCTTAGCTGCACCTACAGGACGGGCTGCTAAACGGATGAATGAAACGACTGGCTTGCCAGCTAGTACGATCCACCGGCTTTTAGGTTTGAATGGTCGTGAGAAAACCCCTTCAATCAGTACGAAGGAATTAGACGGTGGCTTATTGATCGTCGATGAAATGTCGATGGTTGATACATGGTTGGCCAATACACTGTTCAAGGCGATCCCTACGAATATGCAAGTGATCTTAGTAGGGGACAAGGATCAGCTACCATCAGTAGGTCCTGGGCAAGTCTTGCATGATCTATTAGAAATCGATCAAATCCCTAAAATCGAATTGAATCAGATCTATCGTCAAGGCGATGGCTCAAGTATCATTCCTTTGGCTCATGAGATCAAAGAAGGAAGATTGCCAGCAGATTTTACGAAAAATCAAAAGGATCGCTCTTTCTTTGCAAGTGATGCGTATCAAATCGAACCATTGATTTCTAAAATCGTGGAAAAGGCGAAAAACAAAGGATTTACTGCACAAGATATTCAGGTGTTGGCACCGATGTATCGCGGTGCAGCTGGTATCGATGCCTTGAATAAAATGATGCAAAATATTTTCAATCCAGGCGGTGGGAATCGGAAAGAAGTTCACTGGAATGATACAGTTTATCGAATCGGGGATAAAGTACTCCATTTGGTCAATACGCCAGAATTAAATGTGTTCAATGGTGACATGGGGGTAATCACGGGAATTGTTTTAGCAAAAGATTCGGAAGATAAGGTGGACGAACTCGTCATCCAATTTGATGCCAATGAAGTGAGTTACAAACGAAATGAATGGAATAAGATCACCCTGTCTTATTGTTGCTCGATCCATAAATCCCAAGGTAGCGAGTTTAAGATGGTGATTTTGCCGATGGTTCATCAATACCAACGAATGCTCCAAAGGAATCTGTTGTATACAGCGGTTACTCGTAGTAAGGAATTATTGATTTTGTTAGGGGAAGAGCAAGCATATTTGACATGTGCAAAAAACGAATCCGCTGTTCGATTGACGACACTGAAGAAGCGGATCGAAGATAATGAAATGACTCTTAATCTGCGTACGAAATTAACCGCTTATGAAGATTCCTTGACAGGTGATGATCCATTTGAAGAAGGAACGTATTCGGCAGCCATTGAACAAGTGTCTGAGCCAACAAAACAAATAGAGGACCGTAAAGAGGCAACTGACCAAGCGCAGGAAGTTTCGCTTTTTGCCATCGAAGAAGAAAAAAATGAAGTGAAAGAAGCTGAAACGCCAAAATTACCTGATAATTACATTCTCACAACCGAAGCTGTGGAACAGCAATGGATTGATCCAATGATTGGTATGGAAAACATCCGACCATAAACAGGCAACATCAGTTGGAAGTATGAAGCATCAGCCAAAAAAAGCCACCCAAAACGCTAGCGTTTCGGGTGGCTTTTCATTGGAAAGGTAGACGATCCACCAGAAAAGCATACATGGATCAAGAGATTGGCTGTTCCTCCCTCATTACTATTTTTTCACACCACAATAACTGTGTGTTATTTGTTAGTTGTAAATCAAACGATTGTTTTTCTAAATCTTCCCCATCTTCTTGACCATATTGGGGAATAGTAGAAACAATTCGAAGTTTGCTTGTTGTATAGTGATGGAAATACTTCGAGTGCATTTGTTTCTTCTGTAATAATAAAAGAAGCAACCAAACGATTTTAAATAGATTTACTCGTTCGACAACCACGAAGTCGATAGTTGGCTTGGTCACATCTGCAGTAGGAACAATCGATACTCCTCCACCAAAATAAGGATGATTAGTTGCCGTACATAGAAAGGCTTTTTTAAAATTCACACGTTTCCCACCAATATCTACAAGAATCGGAAAGCCTTTTTGTGAGAAAAGAACATATAGTAAAGAAAAAATATAAGAAAGCGAGCCTAAATTATACTTATTCAATCGTTTTTTTGCATTGGAATGATTCGTAGTATGAACGATTGCTGCATCTAAACCAATCCCAAAATTATTGAGTGCCAGCCCTTCGCGATCGTTTACTTTTTCTTCATAATGCAACACATTTATTTTTTGTGGTTCTTTGGTTGCTAAAATCGTTTCTAAAGCTTTTTCTGGATCTCTACTTAACCCAATCCCACGAGCAAAGTCATTGCCTGAACCAGCTGGTATGAAACCGACAGGAAACGAGACGCATAAATGATGAAACGTATTTAGAACTTGATGTAGTGTACCATCTCCACCAATAACGATGAGAAGTGGGTACCATCCGATAGTATCAGCATTTATATCCTCTCCCCATTCAATGAGGGTTTCTTTGGCTAAGCGTTCGGCTATAAGTGTATCGTGTCCTTTGTATTCACTATAGTGAACCGTATAGGAAAGATTCTTTTGATCCAAAATTGGTAAAATCTTATCCGCTGTTTTCTTTCCGTTTCCGCTACCAGCAGCTTGGTTGATTAATAGGTGATAATGAAAATTCATTTTTTCCTCCTGGAATGCACCAAAGTATCGCGTACTTGAGTTGAGATAACAAGTCTTGTCGGGCTCCTTCATGAGTTCTCATTAACATACGATAGCAAGACGACATAGTCAAAAGGAGAGCAAGCAGTGTCAGATTTAATCAACAGCTGTGAATACTTGTGGTTTTAGTCATGTAAATAGATCAACGATGCTTTACTAAATCGTCTCACCCTGAGTAAGCAGTGGTTGAATAATAGAGTCAACCACTGAAGGTTCAACAAAGCATCTCGTCATTATTGTCAAAAGAATTACAATCTTGGTTATTATAGCAGAGGTTTGGGAAAATGAAAAAGAAGTTAAGTTAGAAAATACAATAAAGAACAAACGAAAAAACGTAGGTAAAAGATAGAAACAAAGAATTGTCTGGGGAGTATTAGTCAACAGCGATACTCATTTTTTTGATAAGAAGAGTGCGATTCCTTTATCTATCAAGCCTCAATCTCTCAAGGATGCTGTTCAATAAGGTCTTGCGCTAACTACTCAAGGTATCTTACTTGTTTTTATTTCTTTTATTTTTTATAACAATCTTTTCAGGTTAAGGTAAAAATGCTGAAATGGGTGTATAGAGGGAAGGTTGTAATCTAGAATTGTTATGTTATAATACGCCTTGCGGTTCGTCGACCATCCCGCATTAACAAAACTAGGAGAAATGAGGAATAGAATATGGAGAGAACAAAGAGTAGGCAACGACTGATGGTAGTCGTTATTAATGGGCTGATCATGGCCTTATATCTAGCGTTAACGATTTTGGTAGCACCTGTGTCTTCGGGGCCAATCCAATTTCGTATTTCAGAAAGTTTGAATCATTTAGTTGTATTCAATCGAAAATTATTATGGGGTGTCTTAGGTGGCGTGATCGTTTATAATGCCATTTATGGTTTTGGTGTCATGGATGTGATTTTCGGTGGTGGTCAAACACTACTTGCATTAGGACTAACGGCACTTATCCAAAATAAAGTGAAAAATGTCAAAGTGCGCTTAGCATTAAATACAGCGTTCTTTACAATCAGTATGTTTATGATTGCTTATATGTTAGTACCAACTGGCGGTCAAGCGTTTTGGACAACGTATGGTACACTTGCGTTAAGTGAATTTATCGTGATGGCTGTTTCTGCGCCATTGATGTATTATTTAGACCAAGCAGTGAAATTCAACGATCGTGTATGATTGTTTTTAATCGAGTAAAAAAGCCAGGAACTCCAAAACTCTTAAATGATTTTGGGATTTCTGGCTTTTTTGAAATATGATTTTTCGAAAAATAGTTAGTAAATATCAACCACTAAATAGGTTTTTATTTATCAGTATCTTGTAAATTTTCAATTTCGATCACTTTGTAATTTTTCTTTTCTAAGTGATTGACGATCGAATCACAGACACTTTTTTCTGTATGAGCTGGTAGAGTGATCAAGGTACGACGGATGTATTCATCTTTTTCGATATCCAAAGTGATACAACTAGCAATGCTACTATATTTTGCGATGATCTTTGAAATCGCCGCTAAGTCACCTTGTTTACCTGTCGAAGCAATCGTCAAGACGTAGCTTCCTTGTTCTACGCTCCAAGACTGAGACAACATACCAAGTAAGGTACTGTGTGTCAAAATCCCATAGAAATGGTTTTGGCTATCAAGTACAGCAATGTATGGAAGCTCTTTGATCGTAAAGAATACTTTAAAGAAAGAAGTATCTAAATAAATGAATTTTGTTGCGTTTTTCAATAGATGAGTGACTGGTAAAGTCATATCGCCGCCATTTGCTTTGTGACGATAGATGTGCATTTTATAAATATTCCCACGGAAAATATTCCCGGAAGTATCAAGAATCGGTACACAACGGTAACCGGATGTTTCTAAAATTTCTAGTGCTTCTTCCAAGTTGCTTGTCTCAGAGACGGTAGTCAAATCTTTTTTCTTGTAAACAAGAGTTTTTAATAGCATAGTCATACCTCCAGATTGTTCATTTTTAAAATCCTTTAAGTAATCATATCATAACTAAAATAAAAACAGTAGAGCGTACGATCACTAATTGACATAAAATAATTTACATGATAATGTAGTATGGTATAAATTTGGTTTTCAGTGAGGAGGGGAAACGGATGGCAAAGAAAAAAGCGGCATTAGCATGTTCCGTTTGTGGTTCTCGAAACTATACTAAGTCGATTAGTGAAGGAAAAAGCGGCGAGCGTTTGGAAATCAACAAATTTTGTAAATATTGTAATCAATACACATTACATAAAGAGACAAAATAACAAGGAGGAGGCGTACGATGAAATTTCTTAAAAGTGTAAAAGATGAAATGAAACAAGTAACTTGGTCAAGTAAAAAACAATTACGTAAAGATACACTAGTCGTTCTCGAAACATCGATCATCTTCGGACTAATGTTTTTCGTGATGGATACAGCGATTCAAAGTCTGTTTGCATGGATCTTGAAATAATTCAATAAGTTTATCTAAATAAAAGGCGAGCTATCCATGATTATCAATCAATTGGAAGCTCTATTTTTTTATATGTCACTTAGTTATTAAAATAAAAGGTGTGGCAATAGAAAGAATTTATTGTGAATAATTTAACAAACAACTAATCCATTAATTGATAAGTAAGGAGGGAACGATGGAAGTTCATGAATTATTAAAAAAAATGCGTGTGGATAGAGGCCTCTCTCAAAAAAAATTAGCCCATGGAATTGTTTCGCGGGAAACGTTAGCTAAATATGAGAATGGGAAAAATCATTTACCATTATTAGTCTTTTTAGAATTATTAGAACGATTGAATATGACGATCGATGAATTCATGTTTTATCTTGATGGTGACAGGGTCTCTAATAAAAATATGAGTTTAAAAAAAATGTTCCGTAATTTAGAACAACGTAACGGTGCAATTAGTTATCAATTAAAAAAACTAGCACAAGAATTAGAACACTCAGATGATTTAGTCGTCATGAGAAATTATCTTGTTGTTAAAACTTACAAGTGGTATGAGCAGATCGATGGGATAAAAAAATTAAATAAAAAAGATACGAGTTATCTCGAAAGATTATCCGATTATCTGGAAAAAATCGATGAGTGGGGAAGATTTGAAATGACTACCTTTGCCTCTCTCCTCTATTTATTTGAAACAAGTTACATCAAGCAGCGGTTGAAAGAAGTAGAAAAAAATGTGATGAAAAAAGGAGATTTTGAGGTTTTCCATTCTATATTATCAGGTATTTATAATAATGTGTTTTTACTGATGATTGAAAGAGAAGAGCTAAAATTAGCTAAGTATTATTTGGAAAAACTATTTGAGACTCGACGCAGAATTATTTTTCAGCGAGAAACTGAAATATATCACCGGTTTTATCAACTTTTACTTGCGCACATCGAAGGAGAGGCTGTCAGGAAAAAAATAAAGGATTTTATTAAGGGATTAGAATTGATTGGAACGAGCAAGTTGAAGAATGAATTTTTAGCTGATTTACATAGATTTGAAGCACAATACGAGATTGAACATATTTTTAACATATGAGGTAAAAAATTTCTTAGAAGCCAACAAAAACCAAAAAGTTTGCTATCTTTTCGTTTTTTGTTGGCTTATTAAGGGAGAGTTTGAACTGTTCGGACTATCTGGAAATGTAGATATGTACTGATTTGAATCATGCAATGTGACTATTATTTGGAATGGTTTTCATAAGTATCCTTTAGTATCTTTACTTCTTTTTCCAAGGACGAGACTTTTAAGCTTAAAAAGAAAACAGTGATACAGGAGAGAATCAGTGCGAGAGAATCTAACCAATCAAAAATCGTTGCAATGAGTTGTCTTATTGTTTCCATCGGGATACCTCCTCTCGTAAATTTCTATAAAGCTCAATAAGATTCCTTACGACTATAATTGTACGTTGTAGGAATAAATAATATTGACTTGGGTATGTATTTTCATAGGTCTTTTTATAGAATAACAAAAAACAAAAATATTTTTATTGCCCTCTCTTTATAAAATGAGTTTTTTTGTTTAAAATTATTCTTAAAAAAACAGTTGATCATATAAGTTTTTTGTCAAAATAAGAATAAATAACAATTTTACGATCACTTGAGTACAAAAAATAAGTCACTAGTAAAAACCATCAAACGGTGCTATAATCAAAGAGAGGAAAAGCTTCGGGGAACTGAGGTTTTTTTATTTTACAAATGAAATGAGGAGCCTTCAATGGAATCTTTTGAAAAAAATTGGTATGTATTGCATACATACTCTGGATACGAAAACAAAGTAAAAGCAAATATCGAGTCACGTGCGCAAAGTATGAAAATGGCTGATTTTATTTTCCGTGTCGTTGTTCCTGAAGAAACAGAAACTGAAGTAAAAAATGGGAAAGAAAAAGAAATCGTTCATAAAACATTCCCTGGATATGTCTTAGTAGAAATGATCATGTCAGATGCTTCATGGTATGTTGTCCGTAATACACCGGGCGTTACAGGTTTTGTTGGTTCTCACGGAGCAGGAAGTAAGCCTGCACCTTTATTACCGGAAGAAGTAAATCATATCTTACGTTCAATCGGTATGAGTTTACGTCAAAACGAACTGAAAGTAGAAGTTGGCGAAGTTGTTAAGATCATCGAAGGAGCTTTTGCTGGATTAGAAGGTCAAGTGACAGAAGTCGATGAAGAAAAAGAAAAACTAAAAGTAAACATTGACATGTTCGGTCGTGAAACAAGTACAGAGCTTGATTTTGATCAAGTAGACAAGATCGACTAAACAGTGATCAGAATAATGGAGGAGTTGGGATGCCTAGTCATCTCAGCTCTTTTTTGTTTTAAATGAAAGGAGTGAGAAAAGTGATAAAACAAAATAAAGTAAATTTTAATCGGGTGCTAAGTCGCATGGTGTTGCTGGTACTGCTAATCCTATCTGGTTGCCAAACGCAAGAAAACAAGAGCCAAAAAGAAACTGCCTCCACGGAAACAACGGTGACAAGCCAAGTGAAACCAGTGGAAAAAGGAACTATACCTACCTTATTTGTTCACGGATATAAAGGGACAGTGAATTCGTTCAAAGGAATGATCGATCGGTTAGAAACGGAAAGCAAAGGGCAGCAAGAATTGACATTGATTGTAGATATCAATGGAAACGTTCAAGCCCAAGGTGCTTTATCAAAAGAAACAACCAATCCGATGATCCAAGTACTTTTCGAAGACAATGAAAATAATGAGTGGAACCAAGCAGAATGGATTCGTGCATGTCTGGTTTATTTGCAGACAACTGATCAAATCAACAAGGTAAACATTGTCGGACATTCAATGGGTGGAGTCAGCGGCCTCCGTTATCTAGTCACGTATGGCCAAGAAACAACTTTACCGCAAGTTGAAAAGTTTGTAGCACTAGGCGCACCTTTCAATGATTTTGTGGATGATAGCGGTCAGAATTTAGCTGATTTACTCGAAAATGGGCCAACAGTGGTGTCTTCAAGGTATCAAGATTATCAAACAATGATAGGAAATCTCCCTACCGACACACAATTTTTATTAGTTGCAGGGCAGTTGAGTGAAGTAGAGCTAAGTGACGGAACTGTTCCGCTGAATAGTGCATTGGCAGTTTATGCCTTATTGAAACAACATGGTAACCCTGTAATGGAAAAGGTCGAAGAGGGTGAAGGTGCTTCACATAGTATGCTTCATGAAAATGAAGAAGTGGATCGAGAAGTTAGTCGATTTCTTTGGGGTATTGATTGAAGAAGAAAAGGCTGAATTCAGATGATCCACTAATAATATCAGATTTTTTTAAATCCAATAGGGAGTATGCTATATAAATTTATTTCTTCATTTTATTTGAAGTAGCGTTTGATTTTCAAGTTCGTAGATATGATCCGCAAAGTCTTCCATCATATCGTTATGACTAGAAAAAATTAGAATTCTTTGAGCATTTTCACTAAGGTAATTATCTAACAAATTCAACACATTTTCTCGACTGTTTTTATCAAGAGCATCAAAAGGTTCGTCTAGAATTAAATAGGTAGGTTCATCCATAAGCGCTTGAATGATTCTTAATTTTTGTTTCATACCAAGTGAATAATGTTTATACTTTTTATTCAGATCTTTTTCTAGATTCAATTGACTTGCTAAAAAACGAATTTTTTTTTCATTAGCTACTTTGCGGATATTTGCTAAATACAACAAATTTTCTGCACCAGTCCAACTTTTAATAAAATCAGGTGCGTTAATGAAAACTCCAGCATCAGGTATAAAATCTTGATCTACGCCTATTATTTTTCCAGCAACTTTGACCATCCCCTTTGTTGGGGTAGAGTATCCTACAATGAGCTTCATAAGTACACTTTTTCCTGAACCATTTATTCCTTTAATAAAAGATTTTTTTCCTTCATTGAAGATAACATTCACATCTTGAAATAAAATTTTTTGCTTATACTGTTTTCCCAGATTAATTAATTCAATCAATAAAATTCATCTCTTTTCTTAAATCTAAGATTCAAAATCGTCATAGAAATACCTAGTATCGTTAAATCACAAAGCAAGTACAATAAATTTTCTATTATACTATCTGAGATACTAATCAATCCAAAATTTAAAAGTAAATCTACTATCAAAACTGATAATAATAAAAAAGTTGACACTGGAAGAATAAATATATTATTTGATTTTAGCTTAAAGTAATCATAGTAAATTAGGAATATAAATAGTATAGTGAAATATTTAAAAAATAGGATAGTAAAAGTTACAATATTGATGTCTGAAGATAGGCCATATATATATCCCCAAAAAAATAAAGTACTAAAAAAGCTTATAAATTGAATTGCGCTATTTAATAAAAGTACAGAAAAAATATGTTTTATCCTTAGTAAAAAAAATCCTGATTTTTTATTTCTATATAAAATCATGGAATACATCGAAGCTGAAGATGTCAAATTATCTATAGTGAATAATAAGGTAAATATATTCACTAAAAGATAAAAAACAATGAGTTTAGGATTTATTAATTCGATCAAGAACTTCTTATAGACAGATGAATTAAAAGTAATCATGCTGAATACTTCCTGTAAAGCGATATTGCTAGAAAAAATATAGATAATATAGATCACTTCTAATGAATAAACAATTGTATAACATACTATTTTTTTTGTCATAGATCGATCTTCCGAACTTTGATATGAAAAATAAGATGTCCAAGTCCCCAAAAAAGTAAATTTGAGAATAGAAAACCAATTATTCCAAAATGACTAAAATAGGTAGGTTCAGTTCCATATCCTTGAAATTCGCTGAAACTTGTTATGTACGAAATAAAAGGGTTAAAGTAGGGGGATAAATTTATATTTACAAACGCATAAAAATAAAAACTATATATCATAATAATAGTAATGTACGGTGCCCATATATTTTTGAAGGAAAAGGATGTTACTAACATAAGATACCCTGATAAGGATAATAATAAGATCAACGCAAGAGAATAGATTGAAATTATTTTGAAGTCCGCATTGCCAACTTTAATGTAACTTAATGTTGTAAATGTGATAGAGAGTATCGCCGTGTAAATGACATTACGATTAAATAATACAGCCAACTTATACCGAAAAAAACGAAAAATACTCTCGCATTTCACCACTTCCATTTGAATAAAACTATGTTTTTCAAATAAATAAAAAAAGGATATCGTAAGTATTACTGACATTGATAGGAAATTAGAAAAAATCCATCCTGTAGTGATGATGGTTTTAGGCATAAAACTGACAAATAAAATTATTATTAAAGAAGAAATAGTCGGATAAATCAAAAACTTATAATTCAACATTCTGACTCCTTCCGTAAATCAATACTATACCAATAAATAATGGGATAGAGTTTGCAAGCAACAGAAGATATGTGTTAAATGTATAATAATCACCAGACGCCATAATCACTGTAGGATTAAAATACAACGAAATATCTTCAGAAAAAGCTGTCATCCCTGTACCGATAGCCGACATGCTATAGTAATATAAAGGTGCTGCTAATAAATATATTTTTGCTTCTGAAACGATCAATGAGATAGAAGTACCGAAGATAGTATATATAAATGGAATCCAGAAAAAACGAACAACTCCTTCTAGAAAAGACTGCAAAAACCTATGATTGACATAAAAATTGGATCCGAAAATATCTTCAAACATTGGACGTGTCACAGTATCGTTGATAGAATCATGTAATGCAATAAAGCAAAATAAGTAATAGATAAAGAAACCAAAAAATGTTGCCAATGCTATTTTTGTAGCCGTTGATAATATTTTCTTATAAACAAAATTTCTAAAATTTAAAACATGATAAATTTCAAATTTATAAATAGTTTGCCATTTTTGAGCAAATATTGCTGTTCCAATAGAAGCTACTAAAGGGATGAACATTTGAAATAAATTCGTTCCAAAAATCAAGCTATAATCAAAAGACCAAACAGACTCTGTTAAACTTGTCCAAAAGAAATCAAAAACATTAATAAAGGCTTGACCTTGATTCATTTCTTGTCTAAATCCTAAGTTTGTTACATAAAGAAAGGCATTTGAAATATATTCATTTAAAATAGAGAATACCATTATGAAAAATATGACTAAACTAAGTGAAATGTGGTATTTATTTAATCTCCAAAAATTATTCAAACATACATCTCCTTTTTTCAATCGGTATGTGACAAGAAGACGGTGTAAAAGTGTTCAGCCTCTATAAATAGGACGTAATCTCCAAAAATTTCTCTTTGAATGTCTGAGATTACGCCTTATTTAAAGAAGGCATCTCTATTCTCGCTATTTATTTGATCCTAAGAGAAAAAAATAGCGAAGTTATTTTGGCACGGATTCTTTACCATCATCTTTAAGGGGTCCATGTTCCTGAAATGTAAGTTGTAGGGTCAATGATGTTTTCTCTTTGTGAAGCTAAATGGACAGTTGAACCTGCTGAACCATTCCCAGGAAATGCAGAATTTGTAAGATAATTAAATAATCCTTGTCCTTTTCTTGATCCATTCTGATAAAGAGCGAACCATTGTTTGTGACTTTTTTGGTTGGAACTATTCCAATTAACGTATGTAGTAGCACTTGATGAAGTTTTGGTTACATTTGCGGATACTGCTGTATACGTATATGCAGTTGTTCCTCCAAAAGATTCAGCTTCAACTCGTTTTGTACCACCTAAAAGCAAAATTCCTAAAATACTTGTCATTGTGACTAGTAATAGTTGTTTTTTCTTTGATAGAATCATGTTCTTGACCTCCAGTTATTTTTTAGGATATATCCAAAAAAAATATATCATATCAATATAAAAATGTAAACCTTTCCATTATGTTTTTTTGTTTTTTTTAATCGTTATAACATGTGTTTATTATTGATATGTTAGTTTTAATGGATCGCTATTGGTAAATCTGGTTGTTGTTTTATAAATGAATTTAAAATTCTGGAATAATGAATAGCTCAAATGATTAATGACATGCCTCACGAGATTGGGACAGAAGTGGATCGAGAAGTTAGTCATTTTTTATGGAATAGTTGAGTCGAATAAAAAGAGCAATTAACGAACGTTTTTAGATGAATGTTCGGTAATTGCTCTTTTTGGTTTTATGGAAAGTTGATTTTCTCTTTCAGTTGAGAGGTATTTCTCGACGCTTTTGATAGTTAATTCGCATTATTTGATAATAATCGTTCGTCTAATAAACATGAACTACTAAAAAACAAGTAAAGTGAGTGTGAATGTTTTTGAATAAAACGGATAAAGACAGGTTTTCCATGAGTTATTTCATATAACTTGAGTTTTTTTCTGAATATATTACAAAGTTTTCTTGAAAATGTTCGTATTTTTTCTTATAATGGGACAGAACACGAATGAGGGGGAGAACAATGAGGAAGAATGTTCCGTATTTGATCATTGCGCCAGGAACGATCTTATTACTATTTTTTATGATTTTGCCATTGGTCAATATTATATGGCCAACTATTTTTACTGAAACAGGTGCTAGTCTAAGTGCTTACACCAGTTTTTTGACAGATGATTTCAATTTGAAGATTTTTCTTCGAACAATTCGCGTTTCTGTCATTGTGACGTTGATTTCTGCCGTTTTAGGTATTCCAACTGCTTATTTTATTGCAGGTGTGGGTAAAAAGTGGAAAAGTTTATTGATGGCAATGACGATGTTTCCATTATTGACCAATTCAGTCATCCGTAGTTTTGCTTGGATCAACATTTTAGGAAGGACAGGAGTAATCAATAATTTCTTGATTCGCATAGGACTGATCGAACAACCCATCGCCTTACTATATACGGAGTTTGCAATTATTATCGGGTCTGTCTATTTATTCTTACCTACCATGGTCATGACACTTGTTGGCGTGATGGAAAATATTGAGAAAGAAACACTGGAAGCTGCCGAAACGTTAGGTGCGAGTCCGTTTAAAACGTTCTATAAAATTGTCATGCCGCTTTGTATACCTGGAGTGATCGTTGGCAGTATTTTAGTATTTACAGGCACGTTGACGGCTTATACGACACCACAACTTTTAGGTGGGAACCAAAATATGATGATGGCGACTTTCTTATACCAGAAAGCATCGACTTTAGGTGATTGGACTTCAGCAAGTGTCATTGCATTGATCATGATCATCACGACTCTGATCGTGAATAAAGGATTGAATATGATTGCTGCACGTTTAGATCGGAGGGGAATGAATCATGCGTAAGCAAAAAGGGATGACGATCATCGCAGTATTAGTTTTTGCGTTTTTGTTTTTACCATTAGTGATTATTGTTGTAACGTCTTTTGGACAATCATCGACGATACAATTTCCGATTGATGGATTCTCATTAGAATGGTACAAGAAAGCACTAAGTTCTGAAACATTTATGAATAGCTTTAAATTGAGTTTAAGTATTGGCGTAGGGGCTACTCTGTTAGCTTTATTAGTAGGCGTGCCGACTTCTTACGCACTTTCTCGTTACCACATGAAGAGTAAACAGCTTTTTAAAAATTTCTTTTTGTCACCAACGATGATTCCGGGTATCGTTGTCGGCTACTCCTTGTTCCAATACATCGTGATCAAGTTTAACTTGCCGGTGATCCAAGCTTTGTTGATTGGTCATTTTTTGATCAGCCTCCCGTATATCATTCGCGTCGTAGGTTCAAGTATGGAGCAATTAGATTTTTCAATAGAAGAAGTTGCTTGGACGTTGGGTTGTACAAAAACCCGCGCTTTTATGCAAGTCGTCTTACCAAATGTTTCTTCTGGAATATTTGCGGCGTTTATGCTGGCTTTTGTCAACTCATTCAATAATGTACCAGTTTCAATGTTTTTATCTGGACCAGGAGTAACGATGTTGCCCACTTCATTATTGAGCTACATTGAATATACGTATGATCCGACTGTGTCGGCGATTTCAGTGATGATCATGGTATTAACCGTTTTCTTGATGTTTATTATTGAGAAAACGTTAGGATTGGCTTCGATCGCTTAACTGTTGAATGAAGAAATCGAACAGTACTAGAGAATGACTGGAAACTATGAGGGGGAGAACCGTGAGTTTTGTAAATTTGAACAATATCCGTGTGAGTTATGACGGAAAACAAAATATATTAGAAGATTTGTCTATTTCAATGGAAAAAGGAGAGCTAGTTTCTTTGCTAGGACCTAGTGGTTGCGGTAAAACAACGACGCTACGTGTGATTGCTGGATTGATTTCGCCGAACGATGGCTCTTTTGTTTTGGAAGATCAAGAATTAGTGAAAGTTCCTGTGCATAAACGTAATTTTGGTATGGTATTTCAGAGCTATGCGCTGTTTCCTCACTTGACGATTGCTGAGAATGTCGCTTTCGGTTTGAAATTGCGCAAAGAAAATAAAACGGATATCGCCAAGAAAGTAGCAGATATGTTAGCAATCTGTGGCTTGGAACAGTTGGGTGATCGTTACCCGAAACAACTGTCAGGTGGGCAACGTCAACGAGTGGCTTTGGCTCGAGCATTGGTTATTGAACCTAAGTTACTACTCCTAGACGAACCATTAAGTAATCTAGATGCGAAACTACGTGTCCAAATGCGGATCGAGATCAAACGTATCCAACAACAACTTGGTATCACAACAGTTTTTGTGACCCACGATCAAGAAGAATGCTTCTCGATCTCGGATAAAGTCGCGGTCATGAATAATGGTGTCATCGAGCAATATGATACACCGGAAACAATCTACCGACATCCAAAAACTCGTTTTGTTGCACATTTTATTGGTTTTGAAAATTTCTTTCCAGTTGAACAAATCGAAGGCATCCGCTATCAAGCCGCTGGGAATGTCATTGAGACACCTTATGAGCAACCGATAGCAGAGCGATTAGTAGCGACGATCCGTCCTGAAGATATCGAGATTGCCTCTGATGCGACACATAACGTTGTAAAAGGTGAAGTGAAAGTCAGAACATTTTTAGGGAAAAGTTACCAGTATGAAGTGACAACGGATTTAGGTAAGTTCTTAGTAAACGGTACGGATAAACAAATTTACCAAGCAGGAGATCAAATCAACCTGCATTTCCCAAAAGATAAAATCGTTCTTTTGGAAGATAAATAAGTAGAGAAAAGGGGAAAAATCAGTGAAAAAAGGCTTTCTAGTAAGTTCAGTAGTTTTAGCAAGTATGTTTGTATTGACAGCTTGCGGTGGAGGATCTGAAACTAATTCTTCCGAAGCGAAAGAGTCAAAAAATCTAGTTGTATCAACATTTGGTTTAAGCGAAGATATCGTGAAAAGCGATGTGATGGATCCTTTTGAAAAAGAATTCGATGCGAAGATCACTATGGATCTAGGTAACAGTGGCGATCGCTTCAACAAATTAATCAGTAATCCTAGAGGAATCGACGTGATTGAGTTAGCGCAAGCGAACTCAGCGGATGGGGCTTCTCAAGAATTATTTGAAAAACTAGATGAATCAAAAATCCCGAATTTAGCGGACTTAACTGAAGGAGCGAAGGAAGTCTTTGATAGTGGTGCAGGTGTTCCGATTGCCGTAAACAGTGTAGGTATCGTTTACGACAGAGAAAAAGTTGGAAAAGAAATTACTAGCTGGTCAGATCTTTGGGATTCAGCATTAGAAGGAAAAATCTCGATCCCGGAAATCACGACGACTGCCGGACCTTTGATGATGTATATTGCAAGTGATCATGCGGGTGTAGCGATTGAAGATGACAATGGCGAGGCAGCATTTGAAGCCTTAGAAGAATTGAAACCAAATATCGTTAAGACTTATGCAAGATCTTCTGACTTAGCAAATATGTTCCAAGCAGGAGAAATTGAAGCAGCGATCGTGATGGATTTTGCTTATGATATCGTCAAAGGGGATTCTGACACGATCGAATACGTGGTCCCTGAGAGTGGCACATATGCGAACTACAATACGATCAATATTCCAAAAGAAGCAGCGAACAAAGAATTGGCTTACTCATTCATCAACTATAGAATTAGCGAAGAATCACAAAAAACAAAGGCACTTTCATTAAATGAAGCACCGACGAATGATAAAGTGGAATTAAGTGAAGAAGAAGCTGGTAATATGACTTATGGTGCAGTTGCTGACCGAGCAAAAAACATCGACTTTGATTTCGTGAATAGTCAAATGACTGACTGGATCGACCGTTGGAATCGTTTGATCAACCAATAAACATTTTCCTATAACGGGAAATCATTGAAAAAATAAACATTGGGGTGGTTGTGTCGGAAGCGCACAGCCCCCTATTCTTGTCTAAGGACAATAAAAGTGAGGGAAAAATGTGAAGATTGACTTACTGATTAGAGATGCTCAAGTGTACAACACAGCCAAACAATGTTTTGAGAAGAAACATGTCACAGTCAGCGGTGAAAAATTTTATTACATCACAACAAAGGATCTGAGTCACTTGGAGATCCTTCAAGAAATTGATGGTCGAGGGAAATACATGATTCCTGGCTTGATTGACAGCCACATGCACATTGAGAGTTCAATGACTACGCCAAGTATTTTTTCAAAGGCCGTTTTACCATTTGGTGTGACTACAGTGATTGCGGATGCGCATGAGATGGCAAATGTTTTTGGTCTTGAGGGATTGACTGAATTTATGGCTGCAGAAACGGAATTAGATATTTTCCATGCGATCCCATCGTCCGTTCCTTCCACTACACCTGAACTAGAAACTACCGGTGGCATCATTGGGTTAGCTGAAACAGAAAAGTTGTTAGACAATCCAAAAGTGATTTGTTTAGGCGAAGCAATGAATTTCCACGGTATTGCCCATGAACCAACTTCGCTGATTCGTCAAATCATTGATCTATGTAAAGAAAAACGCCCCACGATGCCGTTGGAAGGACATTGTCCTAAAATTTACGAAGAAGAATTGGCAGCATTTATGTATAGCGGGATTTCTTCTGATCATACGCATCAGTTTCCGGAATCCTTAGCAGAAAAAATTGAAAATGGCATGTTCATCCAATTCCAAAACAAGTCGATCACACCGGAAAATATGGCGGTGATCACGGAAAATGAGTATTATGACTATGCTTGTATCATCACAGACGATGTGATGGCAGATGATTTACTCACTGGGCATTTAAATGAAAATTTGAAAAAAGCAGTTGAGGCGGGGCTGCCAGTCGAACAAGCAATCTATATGACGACTTATACGCCTGCACGTAGAATGGGCTTGAATGATCGGGGATTGATTGGACCTGGAAGGATGGCTGATTTTATTTTGTTAGATGATTTATCCACATTCGCTATTTCTGCGGTCTTTAAATCGGGCAAAGAGGTCTACAGGCAAGGTGAGGCGATCACTTATCCAGAAAAAATCGAACAATTTCCTGCTTCATACAGTCAAACGGTCCATTGTAAAAAGCTTTCTTTAGATGATCTACGGTTGCCAGTCAAAACGAATTTGCCAAGCGTTCGTTGTAATGTTATTCGTAAGCATGAGGTTGGAACGTTTACGGAACGGATCACGAAGAACATTCCAGTGAAAGATGGGTATCTCGATTGGGAAAATTCGGATTGCGCCTTATTGCTTGTGATGGAACGCTATGGGAAGAACGGCAATGTGGCGTATGCTTTGATGGAAGAACCTATTTCGAAACCAGGAAGTATTGCGACGACTTGGGCGCATGATCATCATAACGTGATGGTGATGGGGAATAATTGCCAAGACATTCTGCTGGCTCAGCAAAAATTGTTGGAATTGCAGGGTGGCTATGTGGTGGTAAATGCTGGCAAGTTAACAGCAACTTGTCCGTTACCGATTGGTGGGATCGTTTCACAAGCACCCATTGAAGAGTTAGGCCAAGATTTAAAAACTGTGCGTAGAGAAATGCAAAATCTAGGCTATAAAAACATGAATGAGATCATGTCGTTTTCTACTTTGTCACTACCAGTTTCACCTGCGATCAAAATGACAGATAAAGGAATGATGAATACGAAAACACAGGAATTTTATCCGCTGGTTTTTCCAAGTGATGGTGTTTTGTTATGAGTACATTGATAAAAAATGTCCACGTTCTAACGATGGATGATCAACTGACTGAATACAAAAACGGGTATGTACGGATTGAAGAAAATCGTATCATTGAGATAGGAGAATGGCAGGAAGGGATAGCTTCTGCGGAGGAAGTCATCGATGGAGCAGGCGGCATCTTGTTGCCAGGTTTTGTGAATACACATACCCATGCTGGGATGATTCCTTTTCGATCTTTAGGAGACGATGTACCAGATCGATTACGTCGGTTCTTATTTCCATTAGAAGCGTTCATGACCCCAGAGCTAGTGGCAGCGAGTACAGCCTATGCAATCAGTGAGATGTTGCTTAGTGGTGTGACTGGTTTTTGTGACATGTATTATTTTGAAGATCAAGTCGCGCAAGTATGTGATCAGTTTAAGATTCGTGCAATCCTTGGTGAAACGATCATTGATATGCCTGTGTGTGATAATGAAGAGCCTTCTGGCGGTTTGACTTATTGTGAGACATTCTTGCCAAAGTGGAAAGACCATTCATTGATTACGCCTGCGTTGGCTCCTCATGCGCCGAATACCAATACGTATGAAGGATTGAAGCGGACAGTTGAATTGAGTGAACGATTCGATGTGCCGATCACCTTACATGTGGCAGAAATGGACTATGAAATGCAGGAATTAGCGAAGCAGTATCAACAAACACCATTCGAGTTGTTGAAAGACTTAGGTTTTATGAACAGACCGTTGATCATGGCCCATTGTATCCATATGACAGAAGCGGATATTGCTTTAGTCGCTACAGCAAGAGAGCAAGTCGGAATTGCTCACTGCATCGGTGCGAACACAAAATCAGCGAAAGGTGTAGCACCAGTTAAAGCTATGCTTTCTGCAGGTTTAACTGTCGGGTTAGGTACAGACGGTCCAAGTAGTGGCAATACTTTGGATCTCTTTGCACAAATGAAGTTATTTGCCAATTTCCATAAAACTTTTGAAAAAGATCGTGCGCTTTTCCCAGCAAAGGAAATTGTCCGTTTAGCCACTAGAGGTGGGGCGGAGTTGTTAGATTTTAAAGAGACTGGTCAGCTTGTTGTAGGGAACAAGGCAGATTTTATTATCGTTGAGACGCAGTCTGTGAATATGTTTCCGATTTTTGATCCATACTCTGCTTTAGTTTATTCAGCGAATGCTTCCAATGTAGCACATGTATGGGTAGATGGCAGACAGCTTGTACGTGATCATCAGTTAGTCCATCATGACTTTGAACAAATCAAAGCTGACCTCTATGAACAAATGGGGCAATTTGTGTTTGAAGCAAAGCAGAGGATGTAAACAAATAAACCGAATAACTATGGCAACGAATTTGCTACCATGGTTATTCGGCATGTCTTTGGTGATAATGAATTTTGTGCATTTTCTGATTCAGCTTTTTTATATAAGAAATAACTATACTTGTTTTTCTAAGATTTCTTTTGTCAATCGTTTCGCGGTAGGTGTCACTGCAAGTCCGCCTTCTGCGGTTTCTTTGAAGATCGAAGGCATCTGTCTGCCAACTTGATACATGGCAGCGACCACTTCATCAGGTGGGATCACACTTTCGATGCCAGCTAAAGCCATATCAGCAGAGATGAATGCTTGTGACGAACCTAAAGCGTTTCTTTTGACGCAAGGGACTTCGACGAGGCCAGCGACAGGATCGCAGATCAAACCCATCATATTTTTAAGCGTGATTGCCACAGCTTGAGCGGCTTGATGAGCGGTGCCGTTTTTCGCGCAAACCAAGGCAGCGGAAGCCATCGCACTCGCCGATCCGACTTCTGCCTGACAACCACCTTCAGCCCCGCTGATCGATGCGTTGTTCGCAATGACCAAGCCAAAAGCGCCTGCTGTAAATAAGAAGTCGAGTTGTTGTTCATGGGATAATTGCAAACGATCACGTACGGCCATCAAGACACCAGGGACCACTCCTGCGCTGCCCGCAGTAGGCGTTGCACAGATCAATCCCATTTTGGCATTGACTTCGTTCACAGCAATGGCGTTGCGAACCGCGGTCAAGATTGTTTCGCCACTAAGAAAATCGGCGTGAGAAAGATAGTTGTCCATCTTTTTGGCATCGCCGCCAGTAATTCCTGTGACAGAAGTTACGCCGGCATTTCCTTCTGCGATCGATTGTTCCATCACGAGTAGATTCTTTTCCATGATCTTGATGATCTGCTCACGAGAACGACCGCTCATCTCCATCTCAACTGCGATCATTAATTCGGCAACGCTAGGGTAGTCTTGTGCTTGTTGGACTAATTCTTCAATTGATAAAAACATACCTCGTCTGCTCCTTTACTCGAAATAATTGACACTGTCAATATTTGGTAACTGTTTTAGTTTTTTTACGGTATCTTCTACTTGAGGATCGTCCACTTCCATGATCATAATGGCATTTTCGCCTTTTGACTCACGAGTAACTGTCATTGTACCGATATTGGTGTTGGTTTCTGAAAGAATATTGGTGACTTTAGCAATCATGCCAGGAACGTCTTGGTGGACGATGATCAAGGTCGGTGTTCCCATGCTTAATGAAATCTTGAAGCCGTTCAATTCAGAAATCTGGATGTTGCCCCCACCAATTGAGATGCCTGTAACCGAAAGCTTTCGACTGCCTTTTTTCAACAACATTTTGACGGAATTAGGATGATCGGCTTTTTCACTTTTAGGTACGAATAATACTTCCATACCTGCTTCATGAGCCAACCTTAACGAATCTGCTAAACGAGAATCATCAGGTTCCATGCCTAATAATCCTCCAACTAAGGCAATATCAGTACCATGTCCACGATAGGTTTTGGCAAAAGACTCATATAGGTAGATGTCAACAGAATCTGGTTGATCGCCAAAAATACTACGGACGATCTTTCCGATTCTTGCTGCTCCAGCAGTATGCGAACTGCTCGGTCCAATCATGACAGGACCAATAATATCAAATACACTTCTGTATTTTAGATCTTTCATTATTTCACCTCATTAGAATAGAAGAACTTATTTATTATACATAATATGTATTAGGTTCATACAGGCGTAAGTTTAGCATAAATAAGCGATTTATAAAGAGATTTCTTTACGTTTTAACCAGATATTTAGCTTTTTTTTGGATAAAGGTGAAAATAATCAGAAAAAATTGTTGAAAAAAGAGAAAAATTTGCTATACTGTATCAGTGTGCATTCGTTATGTACATGATATGTCAATTGATTTTAAGATCAACTGACAATACGTGGGAGGAGAAATATGCATCTCCAATTAACCACATCACGGACTTAAGGAGGTATGTCTCGTGGCAAAGAAAGTAGAAAAAATCGTTAAATTGCAAATTCCTGCAGGTAAAGCAACTCCAGCTCCCCCAGTAGGTCCTGCACTAGGTCAAGCGGGTATCAATATCATGGGATTCACAAAAGAATTCAATGCTCGTACAGCTGATCAAGCAGGTTTGATCATTCCAGTTGTGATTTCTGTATACGAAGACCGTTCATTCACATTCGTTACAAAAACACCACCAGCTGCAGTATTATTGAAAAAAGCAGCGAAAATCGAAAAAGGTTCAGGTGAACCAAACAAAAATAAAGTTGCTAAAGTTTCTAGCGATCAAGTAAAAGAAATCGCTGAATTAAAAATGGAAGACCTAAACGCAGCTAACGTTGAAGCAGCAATGCGCATGGTTGAAGGAACTGCACGAAGCATGGGGATCACTGTAGAATAATCTGCACCCTAAGAAAGTAGCTTCTCAGTTGGCCCTGTATTGAAAGGTATAGGACACGTGGGAGGTACAACCGTTATAACCACAATCAAGGAGGAACCAAAATGGCTAAAAAGAGCAAAAAAATGCAAGAAGCATTGAAAAAAGTGGATTCAAGTAAAGTTTATTCTGTCGCTGAAGCAGTAGCATTAGCGAAAGAAACAAACATTGCAAAATTTGATGCAACAGTTGAAGTTGCATACCGTCTAAACGTAGACCCTAAAAAAGCAGACCAACAAATTCGTGGAGCTGTTGTATTACCAAACGGAACTGGTAAAACACAAACTGTTTTAGTATTTGCTAAAGGAGACAAAGCAAAAGAAGCTGAAGCAGCTGGTGCAGACTTCGTTGGTGACGACGACATGGTTCAAAAAATCCAAAACGGATGGTTTGACTTTGACGTAGTTGTTGCAACACCTGACATGATGGCTACTGTTGGTCGTCTAGGACGTGTATTAGGACCTAAAGGCTTAATGCCAAACCCTAAAACTGGTACTGTAACAATGGACGTAACAAAAGCAATCAACGAAGTAAAAGCTGGTAAAGTAACTTACCGCGTTGACAAAGCTGGAAACATCCACGTACCAATCGGTAAAGTTTCTTTCGACAACGAAAAATTAGTTGAAAACTTTGCTGCAATCCATGATGTATTAGTGAAAGCTAAACCATCTGCAGCTAAAGGTCAATACATGAAAAACATTACTGTAACAACAACATTTGGACCTGGTATCCATGTAGACCAAGCTTCTTTCTAATCCAACGATTAGGACGTTGATTGATCCAACTGAAAAATAATTCTTGACTCAACTAGTTTAGCGTGCTAAGCTAGTTGAGGTTAATAATTAACTTGTACCGAAGACAGTAGGTGGCTTAGCCTTAATTTCCTACCGAGGACGTTTATTGAATATATTCAATAGTCCCTCTATGTCTACGGTGGCATAGAGTTTTTTGTTGTGAATCACTAAGAACGAAGAGATTAGATGATGAACAATACTCATTGAGTTGAGCGAAAGGAGTCTCCTTTCGAGCGCAAGCGAGTAGAATCACTAAGAACGAAGTGATTAGATGATGAACAAACGATTCAGTCGTAAAAAACTCTTCCATCAAAATTCAGGAGGTGAAACTCAAAAATGAGTGAAGCAATTATCGCAAAAAAAGCAGCAATCGTTGACGAAGTAAGTGCAAAATTTACTGAAGCAGCTTCTGTAGTCGTAGTTGACTACCGTGGATTAACTGTTGATGAAGTAACTCGCTTACGTAAACAACTTCGTGAAGCTAACGTTGAAATGAAAGTTATCAAAAACTCAATCCTTTCACGTGCAGCGAAAAAAGCCGGCCTAGAAGGCATGGACGAAGTTTTCACTGGCCCTACAGCCGTTGCATTCAGTAACGAAGATGTAGTAGCACCAGCGAAAATCATGGACGAATTTGCTAAAGAAGCAAAAGCATTAGAAATCAAAGGCGGTATCATCGAAGGTAAAGTATCTACATTGGAAGAAATCACAGCATTGGCAAAATTGCCAAACCGCGAAGGACTTCTATCTATGTTGCTATCTGTACTACAAGCGCCAGTCCGCAACGTGGCTTACGCTGTCAAAGCAGTCGCAGACAAAGAAGATGGAGATGCAGCTTAATCGCCGCATAGCATAAACAATAAATAAAAAAAGAACATTTAAAATGGAGGAAACAAAAATGGCATTGAACATTGAAAACATCGTTGCTGAGTTAAAAGAAGCAACTATCCTAGAACTTAACGACCTAGTTAAAGCTATTGAAGAAGAATTTGGCGTATCTGCTGCTGCTCCTGTAGCTGCAGTTGCTGCTGGTGGCGGTGCTGCTGCTGAAGAACAAACTGAATTCACTGTAGAATTAACTGCAGCTGGAGACCAAAAAGTTAAAGTTATCAAAGCAGTTCGTGAAGCAACTGGCTTAGGCTTGAAAGAAGCTAAAGCTGTAGTTGATGGCGCTCCTGCACCAGTTAAAGAAGGCGTTTCTAAAGAAGAAGCTGAAGAATTAAAAGCTAAACTTGAAGAAGTTGGCGCTTCTGTAACAGTTAAATAATTTTATTGATTTTTGATTGGCTAAAAACCTTATTGATTAAGGTTTTTAGCCTTTTTTTTTGTTTTTTGAAATGCTTTTTATTTCTAGTTCTAAACCGTAGCAACACAAGTGAAAATACAAACACCATCTGATCATGAGCAGAAAATAAAGGCGTTTATCAAATCTATTGCTAAAACTTATTCGATATTAGATATAGTTGACGATAGATGATAGTAGATAAAAGGTATTTCGGTTCATGTACATTCTTCTTATAACTCAACTATTATCCAGACGATTTCTGATAGTGTTTTTGTATAAAAAAAACGACTCATTTTGAGTCGTTTCAGATTGTAGACAAAGTACTTATTTATAGTGCTTTGTCTTTTTTTATACGTTAAAATAAAACTATGAATTGGAGGTGTAACCCGATGCTCTCAAAACAAGATATGAGTAAGCGTGCACAGATGGGCTTTTTTGCTCTTGAAGACTTAGTTCCCCAAGACCATTTATTACGACAAATGGATCAGTTTATTGATTTTTCTTTTATTTACGATTTGGTAAAAGATAAATATGATGAAACCCAAGGACGGCCAAGCTTAGATCCCGTTCTTCTAATTAAATTACCGATGATTCAATATTTTTTTGGTATTAAAAGCATGAGACAAACCATCAAAGAAATTGAAGTGAACAACGCTTATCGATGGTTTTTGGGGTTAGGGTTAGAAGATGCAGTTCCTCATTTTTCTACATTTGGTAAAAACTATACGAGACGGTTCAAAGGAACCACTACATTTGAACAAATCTTTTATGAGATTTTAGCACAATGTATGATGGAAGGAATCGTTTATACCTCTGAAGTTTTTATTGATGGGACGCATATTAAAGCACATGCGAATCGAAACAAGAAAGAATCCGTCGAAGTGATGGATCAAGCCTTCTTTTATACGGAAAAATTGACAAAAGAAATTGAAAAAGATCGAGAAAAACGCCTAAAAAAGCCCTTAAAAGAAACAAACGCAGAAACTAAAATAGCTATGAAAAAAACAAGTACGACTGATCCCGAAAGTGGTTGGTTTCATAAAGGTGAGCATAAAGAAGTTTTTGCTTATAGCGCACAAGTAGCATGTGATAAAAATGGCTGGATACTAGGCTATACGACCCACCCAGGAAACTTACATGATAGTCGTACGTTTATTACTTTATTTAAAAAGCTCAAAGGAGCTTTTACTCTAGATAAATTGATTATGGATGCTGGGTATAAAACGCCAGCAATCGCTCAATTACTTCTCGAAGAGAAGCTGACGCCTGTTTTCCCTTATAAGCGACCCATGACGAAAGCGGGTTATTTCAAGAAGAACGACTATGCCTACGATGAATATTATGATTGTTATATCTGTCCTAATGATAAGATCCTCACTTATTCGACAACGAATCGAAAAGGATATTTAGAATACAAAAGTAATCCAGAAGAATGTAAAAATTGTCCTGTTCTATCTACTTGTACAAATTCAAAAAATCATACAAAAGTAATCACCAGACATATTTGGGCGAAAGCAATCGAACGATGTGAGGAAATACGTCACCAAAGAAATTTTAAAGACCTATACAGAAAAAGAAAAGAAACAATTGAACGAATTTTTGGTACAGCAAAAGAATTTCACGGATTACGTTATACGAATCAAATAGGAATTGAAAAAATGCACATGAAAATTGGGCTTACTTTTGCCTGCCTAAATATGAAAAAACTAGTAAAAATCAAAAAAGGCAGAGCAAGAAAGGAGTGTTTTTCTTTAGAAAAACAAAGCTATTTCTCTTTAATTCTTGAAAACATACATATAAAAAAGACAAACCTCATTTTTACATAAGGTTTGTCTACAATCTGAAACGACTCATTTTGAGTCGTTTAAATAGATTATTGTAATAGATCATTAATTTCTTTAAACTCTTTATCGAGTTCTTTTTCATCATATTTTTCGTATTTATCAGCTTCATGAAGAATTTTTTTGATTTCATGGATCGCCTTACGTTCAACTAACCATTTTTTTAGGTTGTGTTTTTTTTCTGGATTTTCAGATAACGTATCAAGTTCATTTAATTCTTTATCCAGTTTATTGACTGTAGCAACAATTTTGTCTAAAGTTTTTTCTTCTTTGTGTTCTAAATCTGACATTTATCTTCACGTCCTTTTTATTTGATAATTCAAGTATAGGACGTTGCCAAAAATTCTTCAAAATAAAACCCCTGTATATGTTTATTTGCATAAAGGAGAAGAACATAATAAAAGTACATAATACTATATGTGAATAGCTTATATGAACTAATGCTTAGTGACGAAGGTAAAAATTATTCAACAAAATATTTTTGTCATCATATCAAAATAATCAATTTCATAACCGTCCATACACGTACCTTTATTATGATAACAAGTTTGTTGCCGCGATTTCTCATTTACATACTCAAAAATAAATTAGTGGTAACAACCTGTACCTTTAGCTTAGTTAGATAGAGTATTTAGCTCATAATAGAAGGGGTGTAGGTTCGAGTCCTAGAGTATACAAAAAAACCTCTCATTAAAGTTATTCTCTATCTAATGATGGGCATAATATTCAGATTAAAATATATTAAACCTAAAATTATATCTCGAATTTTTATATTGTCAATTCTTTTGAAATACTTTTGATTTATCTAGACTATTGAGTATATTTATTTTGGAAAGGTTGAAATAGCAACTTTTTTCAAAGAAGAATACTTTTGAAATGCTTTTGAATTAAGATCAGGGGGTGTAAAAAATTAAGTTTATTGAATTGAAAGATGAAATCTTCACAGAACCAAGAGAAAATTTCCAACTTGAGTTTAAAAAGTCTCAAACTAAACTATCGAATGATGTATGGTCAACTTATAGTGCGTTTGCAAATACTAATGGCGGAATTATAATTTTAGGTATAGAAGAGCTAGTATCCAAAAAAGAATACCAAATAGTTGGAGTCGACAACCCAGAAAAAGTTATTACGGAATTTTGGAATTGTATTCATGATAAACAAAAAGTTAGTGTTAATTTACTTACTAATGAAGATGTTCAAACATTCAAAGTATCAGGTAAATCTATTATAGAAATAAATGTACCCAAAGCATCGTATGAAAGAAGACCTGTTTATATAAACAATAACAAAAGTAAAACATATATTAGAACAGACGATGGAGATCGTATTGCAGATGATGCACAATTTAAATATCTAATCGTAGACTCGCAGAATGATATTGATAGTGAGCTGTTGCAAAACTATGACATAGACGATTTAAATCTTGAAACAGTGAACGAATATAGAAATCTACTTTATAAAAATACGAATAATTCTAAATATTTAGAGCTTAGTAAAGTAAAATCTCCCTCAATGACACTTGTGGGATATTTTCCGTTTTTTAATTAATGTTCTGAATAATTTTTATACTAAAATCGTCGCGCAAACCAACTCCCAACTAAATGCCATTCCCATCCACCTTCGGGTGGTATTTTTTATAGCAGATATAATTAAAACGAATAAAAATCCTTGTTTTTATAGACTATAATTATGTTGTGGTACATGATCTTCTGTGTTTTCTGACACTTTTTTCTCAGCTGCTTGAAAGAGTAGCCTTTACATAAATAATTTAACAAAGAAGGTATAGTTATGTATTATGTAGAAGTCCAAACGCGAGGAGTAAAAAATAAACAGTATGTTAAAACAGTACGCCATAATTATCCATTATTAGGATCATGGGAAGAAGCTGAACCATTTTCAAAAGAATGTGCATTGCAAATAAAGTCAATATTAGAACAAGAATTAACTTGTGGAAAAGCAAATGTCACTATCATAGAAAAGTGACAATGATTGAAACTTTAATCAGGCAAAGCAATAGAAGGACAACACGTACTTAATTTCATAAAGGTTATCAGTGAGAAAGTGTGGATAGATAAACTTTAAAAATATATGTAAGAAGGGATAGGCATGACATATGAAGTTAAAGTCAGTAAAGAAATTCTGAATATATTTTCTGAGAATCAATCAAAAAGGTATCAAGAAATAATCTTATATAAAGTGAATGAGTACTTGACACACAACTTTTATCGAATCAAACTTGTTGATACACCTGTAAAACAATCAATTTATGAAATGAAAATCCGCTTAGGAAAAGAAAATTTCCGAATTGCTTTTATGATAGAGGATAAAAAGGTACAAGTTTTTTATATTAGTCGAACGTTAAAAAAAGAATTATTTGATAAAGAAGTAAACAAATTTATTCATCGATTCAATAAAAATCACAGAATTACTAAGTCTATCAAGAAAGTAGAGGCATAGTAAAATGAACATGATTTGTAAAAAGCAATTAAAGCAATTTTTGAAAAGAAAATTTAAATCGAAGGATTGTTTTAAGTTAAAAATTCTTACGTTCAAAAAAGATCGCTATTTACTTATCAGTTATGATCAAGAACGATATACAATAGTTGAAGATGGATTCGAAAAGAGTAAGTATGAATTCGACTCTTCAGATGAAGCAATAAAAGCAGTGATGAAAATGGCAAATATTGAATTTAAACGTAGCTATAGACTTCATGTACAATAAATCTTCTGATAGTAAAGTCTGATGAATCGAAAAATCCTCTTACGATGTAGAAAGAAATAGGAAATATTAATAAATGAAAAATTAGAAAGCCAGATATTAAAGCCACCAAGGTAAACTAAAAGCAGTGAATTATTGCAAAATAAAAGTAATTAAATCTTTTTCTATTCATGATTATGAACCGAAACTTTAACATGAGTAGTTCCGGTATTTTTTGAGCGAATTGTATTGTCTTCAGCAAGTTTAGAATAATAGTGATTGAAAGTCTGGTATTTTAAGTATCACGTTTGTTCTGTTTCCTCATCTAATGATACACTAACAGTGAGTAAGTCTGAGGAGGAGAAGAAGTCGCTATGAAAAAGCAATATATACGTAATACACTGATTGGTTTAGGATTACTGCTGATTTTGTTTGTTGGCTATCAACTTTATTTAGAGTATCGACCAGATATCCACTTATTGCTAGATCCACGGGCAAGTCGCAAAGAATGGATGCGAGAAATTCGTTCACACGGAGTATCTGCTGCGTTTATTTTGACGTTATTGATCAGTTTGATGTGTGCGGTGCCAGGTATTCCTACTTCTGTGATCGGTGTGGTCGTTGGCCTAAGTTATGGTCCATTTCTAGGAACAGTTATCAATGTAACAGGCAATGCACTTGGAAATATCTTATCGATCGTTTTGATGCAACATTTAACCTTTATGGATCATAGTAAAAAAGAGAATCGTTGGGTCAAAGCAATACGTCGGATGAAGCATCCAAAAATAGGAGTCATGATCGGCTATATGGTACCGGTGATTCCGTCTTCTGTCGTTAACTTTGCCGCAACCTCCTTAAATCTTTCGGTTCGTGAGTTATTATTATCGATCCTTATCGGCGTAGTGCCATCTTCCCTTTTATATGCGTGTGGCGGAGAAGCATTGTTTCATGGGGAACATATAAAAGCACTTGTTTTGGTCGCTAGTGTGTTAGTTTTAACAGTATTGGTGGTCATTATCTATCGAGATCGAAGAAAACATTTAGTTAAATAACTTTATTTATTTTATTTGAGCCTCCCTGTTTTCAATTATTCTAAGAAGTTGTAAACTAAGAAAGGAAATGGGGGAATCCGATGGAAATGAATAAGCAAACACCGCTTTCGAAATCATTGATTTTATTATTAGCGATCACCTGTGGGGTAGTCGTCGCAAATATGTATTATATCCAACCAATTGGCACAAAAGTAGCGGCAAATTTATCAGTCAATACGAGTGCTGTGGGTTTGTTGACGATGCTGACTCAGTTAGGCTATGCATTAGGATTATTATTTTTAGTTCCATTAGGGGATGTCGTCGATCGACCTAAATTGATCATTCGCATGGCGGGATTATCTGCACTATCCTTATTAGCAGCCTTTTTCGCACCAAACTTTGCTCTATTTGCAGTTGCTTCTTTCTTGATTGGTCTACTATCGATTGTTCCACAAATCATTATTCCTTACGGCGCCGTACTTGCAGGACCAGCAGCGCGAGGAAAAACCATGGGGATCTTATTGAGTGGTTTACTAATGGGCATCTTGCTCTCTCGAACTGTTTCAGGACTTCTTGCTAGTTGGTTTTCTTGGCGTAGTGTTTACCTATTTGCCCTTTGCCTAGTTGGAGCGCTCACTGTGCTACTCTATTTAAAATTACCGAGAACACAAGGAACGTTGGAAAAAGAGTCAACAGTCTCTTATCTTGCCTCACTAAAAAGCTTACCGAAACTCGTCAAAGAGCAACGATTGTTGCGTGAAGCTGCAATCAATGGCTTTTTTATGTTTGGAACGTTTTCGCTTTTTTGGTCAACGCTGATCTTTTATATCAGTAGCCCAGCCTATGGTTGGGGAACTTTTGAAGCAGGGATCTTGGCAATCTTTGGTTTGTCGGGAGCAGTAGCTGCGCCGATCGTGGGCCGCTTGGCGGATAGTTATTCAGAAAGAAGAATCGTTGGCATGGGCTTAGTGATGCAGACAATCAGTTTCCTAGCCTTATTCATTGCGGGTGACTATGTTGCTGTCCTATTAGTTGCAATCATTTTATTAGATGTTGGGAACCAGTTCGGGCAAGTAGCGAATCAAAGCAGAGTACAAGGTCTTGGCGAAGCAACAAGTAACCGCAACAACACGATTTTTATGTTTATGTACTTTATCGGTGGAGCAACAGGCTCTTTATTAGGCTCAATGATGTGGCAGCATTATGGTTGGGTAGGTGTGACTGTTACGGGACTGATTTTCCAATTGTGCGCGTTTATCTTTCAAGCAATTATTTATCCTGATAAAAGAAAAATAAGCTAGAATAAATTAATTAACTATATAAATTTTGTATACCAACTAAAGGAGAGGATAGGTTCTTTTTAGTTGGTATATTTTGTTATAGCATAATTATGGATTTATATCTTGGTTATCAAGAAAAAATTGCATTCTATTTTAATAAATGGTTTTTTTATTAAAATAGAGTGAAGGAGAAGTGGTGAAAATGAGCTATATACCATTAAAAATTACTTTTTATGAAAATAGAAACGAATTCGAGGAAGAGTATAACTCTAGATTTAACTTTTTTTCTACTTTTAACTGGGATCACAATTTCAAATGCAATCACACATGATAAAAAAGCTTATGGAAAGTTATTCGAAGAAGTTTCAAATCCGAGAAATAAAGCGGATTTGACTCTGTTTGTACAAAATATGTATCAATTGATTATTGATGGACAAACTAAGGTGATTGAAGAGCTACAGATAGCAAAAGCCAAACTAGATAATGCAATTAATAATCTTAAACAATTGGATCTGAAAGACAAAGATATGGTTGAAGTATTATTTGTATTGATTCAAGGTCATTTATATAATGAGGTAAATGAATATATTACAGATATTGAATTGAGAAAACACCTTAATATATCTTATCCTAAATTAAAACAAATCAATCAATATTTGATCGCTAAAAAGCTCATTGTACAGATTAAAAAGAAACCCTCAATCCATATCCTTTCATCAGAATTTCAAGAGAGGCTAGAATCATTCTCATAAGAACGAAATTTTGTGATATGTTTTGTTTACCTATTATTTATTTTCAAATTTGTAGGGGATTGTTTTGGTAAACGGAATAATGATAGTTACACCTTAATAAATGATTTTTTTATATTTGGTCTATACAGATATTGCCATTTTGAAATAAAGGTGCTATAATTGGGCTATACCAAAACAAAAGGAGTAATCGTTATGGAAATCATTCGTGTGAAAAATGCTGAAGAAGGCGGAAAAAAAGCTTTTGAGATAATTAAAGATGGAATGGAAAATGGTGCGAAAGTTCTAGGTTTAGCCACAGGGAGTACGCCGATCACTTTATATAAAGAAATGACTTCAAGCGACATGGATTTCAGTAACATGACTTCTGTTAACTTGGATGAGTATGTTGGACTAGGTGGCTCAGATGATCAAAGCTACCGCCATTTTATGAATGTTGAATTATTTGACAAGAAACCATTTAAAGAAACATTCGTACCTGATGGAAAAGCAGCTGATTTAGATCAAGCTTGTCAATCCTACGACCAAATCATTGAAGAACATCCAATCGATATCCAAATTTTAGGGATCGGTCAAAACGGTCACATCGGTTTTAATGAGCCTGGTGCTCCATTTGATGGGAAAACAAGTGTTGTTGATTTAACTGAATCAACAATCAATGCCAATAAACGTTTCTTTGATAAAGTGGAAGACGTCCCAACGAAAGCAGTTTCTATGGGAATCGGCTCAATTCTAAACGGTAAAAAAATCGTCTTGATGGCTTATGGCGAAAGTAAAGCAGAAGCAATCAAAGGAATGATCAACGGACCTGTTACCACAGATATGCCAGCAAGTGCTTTGCAAAATCATGATGACGTGATAGTCATTGTTGATGAAGCAGCAGCAAGCAAATTATAATAGAAAAGATTTCAGTCACTGGAGATCATCTGGTTTTTATCAGATGATCTGGCACAGTGGCTTTTTTTAGGTCATAAAAAATAGTTATATTTTGTTTGTTTTTTTTAGTCGTGCTATATTTGATAGGAGGGGGGATATTCATGGAGGATATGGTTTTATCCATACCAGAAATTATTATACGATTGAGTATCGCATTGCTTTTTGGCGGAGCAATTGGTTTTGAGCGACAATATAAAAACCGTCCAGCAGGGATGCGTACACATATTTTGGTTTGTATGGGGGCTTGTATTATTGCCTTGATCCAAGTGGAAATTGCCAGTGGTGCGTTGAGAAATGCATTAGAGTATCCTGAATTAGTTGGGACCCTCCGTTCAGATGAAGCTCGCTTGATCGCACAAGTTGTCAGTGGCGTCGGCTTTTTAGGAGCAGGTACGATCATTGTTACGAAACAATCAGTGACTGGGTTAACGACCGCAGCATCACTTTGGGCAATCGCAGGATTGGGTATTGCAATCGGAATGGGTTTTTATGCCATTGCACTCATTAGTTTCGTCGGTATTGTGTTTGCATTGACTGTAGTGAAGCGCATCATCCATGTACCAACAACAAAAAAATTAGTGATTCAATTTATTCATCGAAAAGAAACCAAGGATTTCTTGAATGATTATTTTGAAAAAAGAAACATTACGATCGAGGATGTCAATTTTGATGTAAAATTTGTGGATGATTACCGTATTTATAAGAATGTTTATACGATCGATTTACCAAAAGGATTGACGTATGCAGAAGTGATCGAAGAATTATCCACGTATAAAAATATTACTAACTTACATCTGGTTAGTTTATCTACCTGAGTAACCACTTTTTTTAAATAACAAGAAATAAAAGAAAAAATAGCGCTTTACCGATGAATAAATGATAAAATAAGAGTATCTGTAAGCATGAAATTTGGAGGATATCTATGTATTCAAGGTTCAAAGAGTCAAAATTGTTGTTTTGGACAGTGGAATTAGTCTTAACGATTATTGGCGTTTTCTTTATTTTACGTATGCCAAATGTGTTTCACCCGATTTTGAGAATGGCATCTGCAATCATTATGCCGTTGATCATTGCTGGATTTTTCTATTACATGTTTAATCCAGTTGTCTTGTTTTTAGAAAAACATCGAGTACCACGCGTGTTGGGCTATCTATTGACATTGATCGTTTTATTAGTGATCGTCTTTTTGACCGTCATGAACATCTTGCCTCAATTGGTTGATCAAGCAGTGCAATTAACCAGAAGTATCCCTGCATATGCAGACGAAACAAGTCGTTGGTTGACTGAGATCATGCAAAGAGAAGAGTTTCGTTCATTGAATCTAGAAGAACAGTTTGCGTCTGCCAATTTGTCGTTGAGCAACTTGTTCAATATCTTGTTGGTTAGTCTGACAGGGAGCGTTTCAAGAATTCTTTCTTTTATGATGCAATTCTTTATTTTATTGTTTACTGTCCCATTCATCTTATTATTTATGTTCAAAGATGGACATAAATTTATCGATGCGTTATCGCCTTTCTTTCCTCAAGCAATTCGAGGAGAATTACGCCAAACGGTCAGAGAGTTGAATGAAACACTATCTGCTTATATCAGTAGCACGATCGTGGATGCAGTGATCATTGGCGTGATGAGTTTTATTGCAATGACGATTTTCAAGCAGCCGTATAGTTTGTTGCTGGCAGTCGTTTGCGGAGTGACGAATATCATACCGTACGTTGGCCCTTTTATTGGTGCAGTACCAGCTATTATTGTCGGACTGTTTATTTCGCCATTTCAAGCACTCTACATGGCGTTATCTATTCTTGTTATCCAACAATTGGATGGCAATGTGATCAAGCCATTACTCTTCGGAAAAACAATGAACATTCATCCACTAACGATCATTTTAGTATTGATCGGTGCAGGAAGTGTTGCTGGGATCATGGGAATGTTGATCTGTATCCCTGTGTATGCGGTGATCAAAACATTAGTATTGAACATTCGTAAGATTTATTTATTGCGGAAGTTTGAACAAGTTCCAGCAGAAGAACAACCCAAGAAAATTGAATTAGAACATGAATAACTGTCAACGAAAAGAGACGAGGGTCATCAGATGATGACCCTCGTCTTTGTTTAGTTATCATTATCAAACACTTTGCTCAACTTTCGGTTCTGCGAGAAAATCTAAAGAGTGGATCTCGACGCCTTCTGTTTCGAAAATCACCACTTCATTTTTCCCTTTTTTAAGGAAATCTTTTGGACAATAAAGTGAATAGATCGGTCCACGATTCCAATAGCGGCCAAGGTTGATCCCATTGACAAAAATCACTCCTTTACCATAGTTGGAACAATCGATATACGTATCTACCGGCTCGGCTACATCAAATGATACCTGGTAAAACGAAGGGTGAGCTGGATTTTTGCCAGCTTGATAGTCGATCAGCTGAAGTTGCTCGGCTGATAGTGGCAAAGGATAATGTAGATAGCCTTGATGGAAATGGATATCTTGCATGATTCCGCCACGAATCCCTTTTGTTTGGGTCGGGTTATTCAATTTTGAGCCATAATTGACTCTTCCATGATTTTCTACTAATACATCTAATTGGATTTCTTCGCTTTCTGTCTTTCCTTGGATCATGAACTCTTCACCGATCGTTGTTTGGTCTTGCGTCAATTGATAGGTTTCGTCCACATAAACGGAAACTCGATCACTTGCTTCGATGATCCGCACTTTGTTTTCATGGTAATAGTTTTTCAGCACTAAGGAATATAAGACATAGCCATATCCATTGCTGACTTGTTCCATCGTCATAGGATATGCGGTAGGTACCGCTTTTGCTAGTGTTTCTTTTGTATTTAGTAAAGAAACGCTAGTATCAATTGGGTAACTCCCAAGAGAGTCTAATTGTTTTGTACGTGGTTCTGCTTGCCATACGTCGGGGCAAACTTCTTTGATTGCTTGTTGGACAGCATAATATTTTTCTGTAGGTTCACCAGCTTCAGTGAGCAACGCATCGTAGTCATAGCTTGTCAATTGCGGTAAGTCGGTATTTCCACGAGCAGAACAGCCATTATAAAAACCAAAATTGGTGCCTCCATGGAACATGTACAGATTCAAAGAACCAACTTTTAACATATCTTTGACTTCATTCGCTAGGTCTTGAGCATCTCGTTTGATGATCGGCTCGCCCCAGCGATTGAACCAACCATCCCAATATTCCATACACATCAAGGGCCATTTTTTCCCATGCTTCTCAAAAAAGGCTTGCAAGACCGCACTATTCTCTTTAGAATGACTACCAAAATTACCAGTGACGAATACATCATCTTCAATCAGCGTTCCAGCATCCAATACTTCATTCCAAGCACCATCAGAAGTAAATAGAGGAACAGTGATTCCGGCATTCTCTAGTAGTTGCTTCGTTTCACGTAGATACGCTTTTTCCATTCCATAAGAACCATATTCATTCTCGATTTGGATCATGATAACAGGGCCACCGTTTGAAATCTGCAAAGGTAGGATCTTAGGCAGTAAGGCATCATAGTATTTTTTGACTTTTGTCATAAATCGTTCATCCGTCGAACGCAAACGAATACCTGGTTCTTTTAATAACCAAGCGGGTAGACCGCCAAACTCCCATTCTGCACAAATGTATACAGAAGGACGTAGGATCACCATTAGTCCGAGTTGTTGAGCAAGTGCAACAAAAGCAGTGAAATCATTCATTCCTTCGAAGTTGAATTCGCCTTCTTTGGGTTCATGGATATTCCAAGGAATATAGGTTTCGACAGTATTTGCGCCCAATGCTTTCAAGTTATATAAGCTATCTTCCCATTGTGATTGAGGAAGACGAAAATAGTGAATGGCGCCACTGATCAATTTGATCGGTTGCCCATCTAAAAGAAAGTCTTCTTTTATTTCAAAAGTTTGCATGTTGGTTTCTCCTTACCAATATTTTTTCCACGAGGGTTTTGCTAAACGCATCAGAGCTTCTAGGTAGAAATAATCGCCCCAAAGATTAGGTTCATCGATTCCTTTACCTTCTGCATGGGCATATACGCCATGTAGTAGTAGACCTTCATTATCAGGTTCGGACAAGGATGTGTAATGTTCGCCTAATTGGTAGAGCATTCCTTTCGCTAATTCTTCAGACTGAGGATACGCTTCCATTTTTGCGGCTTCTAATAATCCACAGGCGGTGATCGCTAAGGCGGAACTATCTTTGTCAGAAGGATATTCATCTGTGAAATCAAAATCCCAATAAGGAACAAGGTCTTCTGGTAAATGTGTCAAAAAGACATCAACGATTGCTTCATAATTTTTAGGTAAAGACGAAGATCTTAAATAACTTTCATTTAAAGGAATCCCAAGAACAGCCCAACTTTGTCCACGTGCCCAAATCGACGCATCGCTATTTCCCTGATGTGTGGCACCGTGAGTTGGTGTGCCGGTTGAAGGATCAAAATAATACGTATGGAAAGTTGTTGCGTTTTCTCTAACAACGGTACGTAACACTGTTTCGTAATGTTTCTTTGCTACTTCTCGATAATGATCATTACCTGAAATCTCAGAAGCTTGGAACAATAAAGGTAAGTTGATCAATGAATCGATGATCAAGCGATACTCTTTTGGATCGCCATACGCGCCCCAGGCTTGGATAAATTGTCCTTTTTCTTGAAAACGTGCAAGTAAGACATCTGCGGCTTGAAGCAATTCTTCTTTGCATAATAAGCTGTCGGTCAAACGATAGCCTGCACCAGCAGATAAACTATATAAGAAACCAATATCATGATGATCTAATACGTGATGTGTGGTTAAACGCTCTTTGAAACTATGGATATTTTCCATGGCGCGTACGAGAAATTTCTCTTTGCCAGTCCATTCATAAGCCAACCATAACATGCCAGTCCAAAAGCCATTCGTCCAGTCATCATTAGGTTTGATCCGATAGATCCCATTTGTTGCGCAAGCCGACGGAAAATCTAGACCGTAGCGTGTCATATTATGTTCGATTTTTTGGCAACACCAATCAATTTGTTTCGCTAGCCAGGCGCTATCGACAGACTTGCTTATGGAAATAAGGGAATCTTTTGTTTGTTGTAATCCCATCATACCACTCCTCTTAATTTGTTAACATATTAACTTTAAACTAGTATAACCTAAATAATCAGAAAAAGCGAATGGCAAAATAAAAAAACAGAAAAATCGGAAAATAAATAACCTTATTTATTTTTTAAGTAGGTAACTCTGATCATGGATAGATATATATAGTTAAGAAGGAATCCACAAAACGTTCAAAGAACGGTCTGATGGATTCCTTCTGGTTTTGCTTATTTCATTCAATGGATGCGAAATTACGGCTATTACCGTTATACTTATTCTGCTTCTACTTCGATTTTTGTTTTGAAATATTTCCAGTGTTTGTAACTGATGATATATTCGGCTACGCTACGGTCAGCTAGGAAAGAATGCTTGACTTGTTTGACGACTGGTTCGCGAAAGCTTAACTTTAACAAGTTCAATAATTCTGGATCATCGGGAAAGACGATTTCATTCGTCTCAACAGATGAAAGAGAGAAGAGATCGATCCCAAAATCTTTTCTCACTCTCTCGTAGATACTGGAGTATTGAGATAAGTCTTTACTAATAGGCTCCTTGACCAAACGTTTTGGCAGATGAGTGATATGCACAAGGAAAGGGATATCCTCAAAATACCGCACTCGTTTGATGCGATAATAAGAACCATTTTTCGGTAGTCCAAGTTCTTCTAAAATGTCAGGTTCTTGCGCTTCTTCTATCGAAACGACCTTGACCTTTTCTTTATCTAATGAATGTAATTCGATATCAGAGAATTTGACTGATTGAGAGACTTTTGATTTAGAAACAAAGGTCCCTTTTCCTTGGACGCGATAGAGATAGCCAGCGGTTGTAAGTTCATTCAATGCTTTAACGGCTGTGATCGAGCTGACAGAATATTTTTTCTTGATATCTGCTTCTGAGTAAAACTTATCTCCAGGAACAAATAAATGATTTTTGATTTCAGCTAATAATTCTTGCTTAATTTGTTCATATTTGGGAATCACCACATGAGACCTCCTTTTTTTGCGGTATTCAATTAATCTTACCATAACATGTTAACTTGTTTGTGGCAATGGATTAATTTTGGAACTAAATTTTTTAAGAAAAAAATATAATATGTTAAGATGTTAGGTTTACGTTTGAGTTGATATGTGATATAGTGTACGTAATCAATAGCTAACATGTTAAGTAGCTTAGATGTTTATTTAAGGGGGAAGAGAGATGAGAAATATCTTATTGGTCAGTCATGGTAGCATGGCCGATGGAGTCAAAGCCAGTTTAGAGATGATTGTTGGCGTGCAAGAACATGTTCATACACTTTCTTTAAGACCAGATGGCGATAATTTGCAATTTGAACATGAATTAACTGAGAAAATGAAAGCCCTTAACGGTTCGACCTTGATTATTGCAGATCTGCTAGGTGGGACACCATGCAACACAGCGCTAAAAAATTACTTAGAAGATGAAGAAGTTACAATTATTGCTGGGATGTCTTTACCTTTAGTCATGGAAGCGACCCTTAATCCACAAGCAACGATCGAGGCGTTGATCGATTTGGCACGCGGGGGTATCGTAGATGTCAAAAACAAGATGATCGCAACAGAAGCGGAAGAAACGCAAGCCGTAGAGGGAGATCTAGCACAATATAAGGAATTTAAAGGCAAAGCGAATATTGTCAATGTAAGGATTGATGAACGCTTGATTCATGGTCAAGTTGCAGGAATTTGGTCCACAAGTTTGAATACACAACGGATCATCGTAATCAATGATGAGGCAGCAATGGATTCTTTACAAAAATCTTCATTAAGAATGGCAGCGCCTACATCTATGCGGCTATCCGTTTTAACTATTGCTGCGGCGGCAAAAAATGTTCAATCTGGCAAATATGGCAAGCAACGTATTTTTTTACTTTTTAAAAATCCGACAGATGTCTTGCGGTATTTAGAAGCGGGCGGTGAGCTGGCTGCAATCAATGTAGGAAACATGAGTCATAAAGAAGGTGCGAGAGAAATCACGAAAAGCATCAAGGTCATGAAAGAAGAAGAAGCAGTGTTTGAAGCAATCGCAGCCAAAGACATAAAAGTGACCGCTCAACTGGTACCAAATGATCCAGTCATCGATTTTATGGAAAAACTAAGAAAGTGATTTAGGAGGAAATAATCATGCAACATTTAGCCATGTATCAAATTATTCTTATTACAGTTTATGCTTTTATTGCAATCAATGATTCACTTATTTCAAATACGTTGACACAACCAGCCATTGCGGGAATGATCTCCGGGATGATCATGGGAGATTTAGAAACTGGCTTGATGGTAGGGGGAACCCTTCAATTGATGCGTTTAGGGATTGCGGCTTTTGGAGGTGCATCTGTACCCGACTTCTTTACTGGCGCTGTATTAGGAACGGCGTTTGCTGTGATTTCTGGTAAAGGCGCGGAATATGGGATCGGTCTAGCTGTACCAGTATCATTACTGATGCTACAGCTTGATGTCGTTGCTCGCTTCTGTAATGTCTTTTTGCTACACCGTGTAGATCGTGCGATTGAAGATATGCGTATCAACAGTATCCCACGGTTAGTATTATCTGGTTCATTCCTATGGGGGCTTTCTCGAGCAATTCCGATCTTATTGATGTTACTAGTCGGTGATGCAGCAGTCTCAACAATCACAGAAAATACACCTGAATGGTTGATGAATGGATTACGTACAGCAGGTGGCGTACTACCAGTTGTCGGTGTGGCCATCCTTTTACATTATTTACCAGCAAAACAGTATATTCCTTACTTACTTTTAGGTTTCTTCTTATCAGCCTATCTACAAGTACCAATGCTTGGTATTTCAATCGTTGGTGTTATTGCTGCATTGTTAGTATTCAAACGAGATAACGAAAAAGAAGCAACTGCTCAAACAGTGACAACCACTGGAACACTTGAAGGAGGTTTTGATGGCGATGAGTAATCAAAAGTTAACGAAAAAAGAATTGAATGTCATCAGTTGGCGCTATATCCTTGGTAGCCAATTGAATTGGAACTATGAGCGTATGATGAGTACCGGTTATCTCTATGGTATTTTACCTGTACTGAAAAAATTCTATGGGGAAGACAAATCACAATTACAAGATATGATGAATACCCACAATCAATTTTTCAATACGAATGCGATTTTTGGGAACTTGATCATGGGGATCGATGTGGCAATTGAAGAAGAAGATGGTTACAAAGCAAAAGATACGATTGTCGCGTTGAAAACAGCGTTGATGGGTTCATTGGCAGGGGTAGGCGATTCATTATTCCATGTCATCTGGGGAACGATTTTTGGTTCAATCGCAGGTACATTGGCACAAAGCGGATCAGTCGTTGGCTGTGTGATCTGGATCATTGCCAATATCGCTTTACTTTTTGGACGAGCAGCATTATTACCACTTGGCTATAAGCAAGGAGTTAAATTAGTTACGACTCTGAAAAATAAACTAACAGCATTCACTAACGCAGCAACTGTTTTAGGGATCACAGTTATTGGTGCCTTGATTCCGTCAGTTATCAAAGCAACGGTTCCTTTCGTTTACAAACAAAATGGGGTGGAGTTAGTTGTTCAAGATACATTAGATGCGATCTTACCTTCATTAGTACCGGTTTTATTAGTCTTATTGACTTACTGGATGTTAGGTCAGAAGAAATTGAATTCAACTCGCGTGATCTGGATCATTTTGATTCTTTCGATTGCATTAAGTGCTGCCGGGATCTTAGCTTAAATGATTCATAAAAAATGAATGAAGTGATCGCAAGGTCGTGATCCGATCTGCAAGAAAGAATCGTTCGAAATAAGAATGCGCCTTTCTTGCAGATTTTTTTAGTTCAAAAAATATCTATAATCAAAAAGGAGAACAAAATGAAGCGTTGGTCAACAAAATTAGTGGTGACATTAGGGTGTAGTTTATTCGTTGGTATTGGGTTAGGGTACAGTCAACAAGTCGGTGCAGAAGAAACACAAACTGAAACACAAAAAAGTACGACATCAGGAAACTATGAGTCAGATTTTTCGCAGCATTTAGGTACTTGGCAAGACATTGTTGGAAAAGCAGATAAACATACCAACGAGAATCGGTTACAGATCGCCAATCAGAAGGTTAATCAACAATTTGAGTCTGTGTCGTTATTACTAGATGCAGGTGTCCGCAGCTCAGGTGATTTAGAATACACGTTTCTATATGAAGGACAAACCAATTTTGGACTAGTTTTTCGAGGAAATGACCAGACGACATCGAACTGGCAATCGTTTGCCTATATGCGAAATGGTGAATGGCAATTGGGGCAGCCTGGGGGGAAATGGTTGACAGCCATCAAAGGTCCTACACTGATTTCAGGACAAACCTATAAATTGTTACTAAGATATGAAGGAACATCGTTCCAAGCATATTTGAACGACCGTTTGTTGTATGAAAATCAAGAAGTTCTTTATTCTGATGGGACAACGATCAATGGGGACTGGTCAGGTTATTCAGGGATTCGGTTATTTGGGAATGAGAGTAAATTAACTATTTATTCCATGCGTAGTGGAGCGGTCAATAGTCTGCAAGTGGAAGAACCGACAGAAGAATTTCAAACAATGAAAGCAAACTGGAAAGATCAACTTGTGTCAACAACGACCGATTTAGCTAATCCAGCGATTGCCAATTATGTAAACGCTCTTTCTGATGAAGCAGAAAGACTTTACAATACAATGGATCAAGATCCTGACCGCACGTATCTGTGGCCATTAGAATCTGGGAATACCACTTCGGCAGATTTAACCACGCAATTTACAAAGTTGCAAAAACTAGCGTTAGCATATGGAACGAATGGGACAAGTTTTTATCAAGATGAAGTCATCAGTCAAGCGATTCAAAGTGGGTTAGATTTTATGATCACAAAAAAAGGCTATGATGGAACAAAGTATCATGGCAATTGGTGGGATTGGCAAATCGGAGTAGCTCAAAAATTTGTGGCGATTTTGATGGTACTGGATGAAGACGTGCCAGAGGAGAAACTTCAAGAGTATACGACAGTGTTGAGTAAATATGTACCCGATCCATTTAAACAACTCTACACAAAACCACAAGGAACTTTTGTCGCGCTTGATTTTATACCAAATTTTTCAACCACTGGTGCGAATCGCATAGATTTAGCGCAAACTGTTTTAGGACTAGGGCTCTTACAAAATGATCCAGCGAAAGTGACACAAGCAGTTGAGAGTATCACAGATGTCTTTAAATTGGTGACCCATGGAGATGGATTTTATCAAGACGGTTCATTTATCCAGCATGAAACGATCCCTTATACAGGCTCTTATGGGAATGTACTAGTCAAAGGCGTAGGCCAAATTTTATCGATCGTCAAAGAATCTCGCTATACGTTGACAGCTGATCAAATAAAGTCCTTTGTTGATAACGTACAATCGGCATTTATCCCATTAGTGTATCAAGGTGAAATGTTGCCTTTAGTCAATGGACGCTCCATTTCTCGAACGCCCGCTGCGACAAAAACGGGTTACGGATCAACAACGATGTATAATTTAATGATCGTGGCGAAATTTGCACCTGAAACACAGCAAAAAGCATTAAAGGAAGCAGTGAAATATTGGATGCTGTCTAATCCTGACTATTATTTGACAAATACGAGAGATTACAATGATTTGATGATGACAACGGAGCTATTGGCTAATACCACGGTGATGGGTAAGCAACTACCGTTCATCGGAACAAAGATGTACCATGCAATGGATCGATTTGTCCAACGAACAGAGAATTACCATTTAGGATTAAGCATGTATTCGAAGCGAATCTCTTCATTTGAAGCAGGAAATCTGGAAAATCAACGAGGCTGGCATACGTCTGACGGGATGATTTATCTTTACAATGATGACCAAGTCCAATTCGGTCCGAGTTATTGGCCAACAGTCGATCCTTATCGTTTACCTGGTACGACCATTGATACAGTTCCTTTAGCAGATGAAGTTTCAGCATTTACTACAGTGACTTCAAATGAAACATGGGTAGGCGGTGCCGCTGCTGGAGATCAAGGTGTAGTAGGGATGGCTCTTAACAAAGAAGGAACAAAGAATAATGGAACGACTTTACCGATGAATGTACAAGGGAAGAAGTCATGGTTTACATTGGATGGGCAAATCATTGCTTTAGGTGCTGGTATTACAGGAGATACAACTGCCTCAATCGAAACAATTGTCGATAATCGTTTATTAAATGATTCGTATACGTATCAAGTACTTTCGGATACAGGAATGATTGATCAGTCACAACAAACGAAGGAGACCTCTTGGTTATTGCTAGAATCAGATCATCAACATGCGTCGATCGGTTATTATTTCCCACAAAAGGAAACAGTCGATGTGATCAGTGAGACACGTACAGGTACTTATCGAGAAATCAATGAAGCATTTCCTAGTGATACACAATATGCAGGTGACTACCGCACCTTCTCAATCAACCATGGACAGCAACCAAAAGATGCCGAATATGCCTACGTGATGTTGCCCGGCACGACTCAATCGGAATTAGCAGATTATGCAGCAAAACAGCCAGTTGCGATTTTGCAAAATACCAAAGAAATCCAAGCAGTCGAAGTGAAAACCTCTGGTTACTTAGGCATCAATTTTTGGCAAGAACAAGGCGGAGAAATGGCAGGGATCAAAACGAATAAACCAATTTCTTTACTAAAACAAACGAAGGCAGAACAAACAGTTTATACAATTGCCAATCCAACGCAACAAACTGAACCAGTAACGCTTAGTTTACCAAGTGATTTTATTGACGTGGTGTCTATGACTGAGGGGATCATCTATGATAGTCAAACGCACACATTCACCATTGACTTCGCACAGTTTGAAAGTAAAACGATTGTTGTTAAATAGATCTACCTTTCTAAGTCATAATTAAACACAGATCAATTGAAAAAAACAGAAGCTTCCCAATCGTTTTCGTATTGGAGGAGCTTCTGTTTTTTTATAAAGTACGCTCTTTCTTAAGCCCACTTGAGATCACCGATAAAGTTGATATTCAACCATAAAGAATAGTCAGAGAAACCTTCAGTTACTTTGCGGTTGAGTTTATCTCTTAGATGATCTTGCGCGCGGATACTATCTAATTCACTATCGGGTAAAATCACAATGTCTAGTTCAAGAATGACTTGATCCCCTACCTTTGCGATTCGTAAGACATAGGTTTCGATAGCGACATTTTGCAAGAGCTTATCAACTACTAACAATATTTTTTCGCGCAATTCATATTTTGGGGGTGCATAAGTAAGTTCTAATGTGGCATTTTTGATTTCAGTCACCGATAGATAAATATAGAAAATGGTGATTCCAATGGAAATCACAGGGTCGATCAGTTGGGCGATTGCAAGATATGGCGTTTTTGCTAGTACACCAGAGACGATGATCGAGACCACGACTCCTAAACTGAATAGAAAACCGAAGCGCCATTGTTCCAGCTCCACCTTATAAAAGGAATGATTGATCGGATTTTTTTTCAAATAAAGATAAAAGACAAAACAAAAGAGTGTCCCAAACAAAGAAAAAGGCAAACCAATCGCTAAATCAACGTAGGTATCTGCATAAAGCAAACTGAAAAAAGACTCAATCAGGCCATAGGAAGAAATCAAAAGGATGATACTGTATTGGATAAAAACAACCAAGGGCATCAGTGATTCCTTTCCAAATGGAAAACGTTCAAAATCTTGTGTCTGGATAAACTTAGCAATATATAATGCGATCAGAGACATCAGCGCACCGACCATCGTATAGACACCATCAAGCAAGAGGACGTTGTAATTGATCATCAATCCCGTAAGTAGCGCTAAAAGACCATAAACGGTTCCTGCAATGATGGAGGCGGTTAATAATTTTTTTATTTTTTGTGTATTTTTCATATAACTAAAATCCTTTCTGGAATAAATGCTTTTTTGAGAATCATATTAATTGTAATAAAAGATGCGAATAACTACTTGCGGTTAGAGTCGTTCTAAGCCTTATACTTTAATCATCTTACTCAAAGGAGGAGCGTTGTACAAATAAAAAATCAAAACTAGAGGTGGAAATAGATTGAAAAAGAACGTATTGATTCTTGGTGCATCAGCACCAATTGCTAAATATAGCTATGAATTTTTAAAAAATGATCCTACTGTGAATGTCACTTTATTTTTGAGAAATCCGGATAAAGTCTTTGATAAGGAGCGAAGTATCATTGGTGATGCGATGAATCTAGATGATTTGGTTCATGCAATGAAAGGCATTGATATCGTCTATTCTTGCTTAGGTCCTTACAATATGGTGCCTTTAGCTAAACATGTGATCGAGGCGATGAACCAGAATAAGATCAAACGCGTATATTGGATGGCAACACTTGGGATCTACGGTGAAGTTGACTTCAATGACGAAGAAGAAGTTGCAGAGTTGGGCGACTATCGCGATCCTGATACTTATTTAGGGGATCAGCGTATTGCAGCAGATTTGATTGAGAACAGTCAGCTAGACTTTACCATCATCCGCCCTAATTGGTTAACCGATAAAGAGATCGTTGAGGATATTCGTATCGAGAATAGAAACGGAAAAAGTTACATTGGTGAAATCAGCCGACAAACTGTAGGGAAGTACCTAGCAACTTTGATCAACGAGCCAACTACTCATATGTATGACTCTATTGCATTAACAGCAAAGGGAAAAATACACGAGTAAAAAATAATTGAGGTTTGACAGAAGTTTTCAGCTTTGAAAAATAAGGCAGGACCCCCAGAAAGTATCTTTGATTTTCTGGGGATTCTGTCTTACTATTTTTTGTGATGATCGAAAGGAAAGTAGTTAAAACAAACGTAAGATTCACTTTTGTCTGTGATTATAGAAATGAGTCAACGGCGAGAATCAAGTAGTCTCTTTTAAAATAAGGCAACAGCCACAAAAATTGGAAGAGCAATTCTTATGGTTGCCGCCTTGTTTGTTGAGGGGAAACACTTCTATCTCAATATCAGATCGCTAGTTCTTTGACGTCAATGCTCCAGCCTAACTAGAAAGCATGTTGGCACAGTCCAATTGATTGAACATTTTATAAAGATTGTCAAAACTTGTTTCGATCATATTAGATACTGCTTCGTCGGTGTTCGAACCAATATGTGGAGTAATGATCACTCGCGGATACATATCGATCAGCGCCTTAGCTGTTGCATCGATCAATAACGGATCTTCATCAAAATTTTTGTTGAAAATCAGCGCTTCATTAGGCAAGACATCTGTACCAAATCCAGATAGTTTTTTGCTCGTCAACGCATCAAGGATTGCTTGATTATCCTGTAATTCCCCTCTAGCAGTGTTGATCAAAATCGCATCATCCTTCATTTTTTCGATAAAATCTTTATTAATGAAACGTTCATTTTTACCGGGGATGTAAGGAATATGGATACTGACGATATCACTTTCTGCCAGTAAGTCATCAAGCGACTTAAATTCGATGAATGCTTTTGCTTCTTCACTTGGATATAGATCATTCCCAATCACCGTTGCGCCTAATCCTTTGAAAAGTTTTGCTTCTGTTAGTCCGATGTTCCCCACGCCAACGATTCCAACTGTACAGTTTCGGACTTCTTTACTGAACATAAAGCGATCAATCGTAAAATTATAAGAAGCTGTTTTATTCGTTGTATGAGTTGTTCTACGTAAAAGCATCATTGCTAAAGTAACAGATAATTCAGCGATTGCATTTGGTGAATAAAATGGTACATACGCGACTTGCATTCCATGATCGTGAGCTGCCATTAAATCAATATGATTTGTCCCCACTGTACGCGTGAGGAGGAACTTGATCCCGAATTGGGCAAAGCGTTCGATATTCATGCGATTTGCTAAACAATTTCCTCGAACGATGATGGCATCCATTCCTTTTGCTTCTGCGTAATTTGTCTCATTTAATAAATCTTCTACTAGTTTCAAGTTGAATCCGTGGACATTCAACTGCTGAAAGAGAGATCTTTCAGCAGGGCGAACACCATAACATACAACATTTAAATTTTTCATAGTATAGTTTCCTTTCGTTAATTAATTATATAATGTGGGTTAATTTCCAATCAAGTTTAAGACGATGATCCAGATAGGGATTAAGACGATCGAGAAGAGTGTAGAAAGTAAAGAGGCGTTAGAGGCAAGTACTGCTTCTTTTTCAAAATTGATGGCATAAGCAACCGCAACTGTTGCAGCTGGAGTAGCCATCATAATGATCATCGTACTTAGACCAACTGAATTCACTGGTAAAATATTCATTGCGTTCAACAGTAAAATTGAAAGTAAAATCACAAGTGGGAAGACAATGATTTTGATGAATGAATAGTACCAAGAGGTGTGACTGCTGAGGGTTTTTCCGAATGGCAGATCGCCTAATGTGATCCCGATTGCCAACCAAGCGAGTGGGGAGGCTAAACTAGAGAGGAACGTCAAAGGTTTAAATAGCCATGGCAACGTCTGATCGATTCTTAAAAAAGCAATAGATTCAGAACTAGACTGAGCAATTTGAGGTAAGCTATCTTGGAAGAGCCAAATAAATAATCCGATAAACGTTGCCAATACGATTGGGTTCAAGATCATTTCTCTAATATTCTTGCGTGCCATTTTCAATCCGCTCATTTTTAGATAAGCATAAGAGTATAAAAAGATACGATAACCAATGTTAAAAATCGATGCGTACAAAATCCCTTCTGCGCCAAAGACTGCACCGACGACAGGAATACCGAAGAATGTTGTTGACCCGAAAATAGAGAGTACACGCAATGTGTCTTCTTTATTTGGTGCATATCTAAAAAAGAAGAATTTACTTAGAAAAATCAAGAAAACGTGGACTAAGATTCCGAGAATCAAAATGTTGATTCCTTGATTCAATACTTCATCATTCAAGTCCTGCATAAACGAATTAAAAGCTAATGCAGGAATTGCGACAGTTAAGACGACCTTAGACAAAGTCTTTCCGACATCTGATGAGAAAACCTCACGCTTTCTTAAAAAGTAACCTAATAATATAATAAACAGTGTGGAAGTGATCGCACTGATAATTTCCATGTTGATGACATTGCTTAATGTTTCTGATAGTGACATTTAAATTTTCCTCCTCAATTCTTGTGAATGTTTTAATTTGTTTATTTAATCAGCTGTGCATGTGTACCACTCCTCCTCAATTACATCCTAGAGGTTAGAATCGTTATAAGGTCAATATGCTTTACAAATAAAATCACAAAAGTATTTTTTCTTCTATATAAGTGATTTTTTACTTTTTTTAATGTAAGCGATTTTATTAAAAGAATAAAAAAAGATTGACCTTAGAGTTGTTCTACCCTTTAGTCTTAACATGTAAACAGGAAAGCAGATAAAGGAGAGAATAATATGAACAATCGCAAGAAAAAGTATTTTTGGCATCCGATGACGGATACTCGAGCAAGTGAAGAGGAAACAATCGTTATCGAACGTGGAGATGGGAATTTTATCTATGATGATACGGGGAGAAAATTACTCGATGGTGTCGGTGGATTATGGTGTATGAACGTTGGTCATAATCGCCCTGAAATGAACCGAGCAATTGCTGATCAAATGGAAAAATTATCTTACTATCAATTGTTTACGAATATTGCCCATCCCCAGGCATATGAATTGGCAGAAAAAATCATTCAAATGACGCAAGAAGAAGAGATGGCGAAAGTATTCTTTACTTCTGGAGGAAGTGATTCAGTAGATACTGCTTTAAAAATCACAAGACAATACTGGCAAGCAGTAGGTAAACCGACAAAGAAAGTATTTCTGTCATTGGAAAAAGCCTATCATGGGATGCATTATGGTGGAACGTCGATAGGTGGCAACCCAATCTATCGGGAATTTATTGGTCCAGGTTTACAAGATTGTGTACGTGTCTCTTCCCCGCATTTGAAGAAAAATAAATGGAATTGCCAAGATCCAGAAGAATTAACAAAACACTGTATCGCTGAACTAGTTGAAACGATTGAACAGATTGGCGCAGATCACATTGCTGCATTTATTGCTGAACCGATCCAAGGTGCTGGCGGTATCATCGTTCCACCAACTTCTTATTGGCCAGCTTTAAGGGAGGTTTGTGACACTTATGATATTTTATTGATTGCAGATGAAGTGGTGACAGGTTTTGGCCGTTCAGGACATCTTTTTGGTAGTCGTGGCTGGGGCATCAAACCAGATGCTATGGTTCTAGCGAAAGGATTATCTTCTGGGTATGTTCCACTAGGGGCTACTGTTTTTAACAAACGCATCGTTGAAGGCATCGAATCAGCGACCAATGGAGCTAATGTCATTATCCATGGGCATACTTACGGTGGACATCCGCTCGGCTGTGTGGCAGCATTAGAAGCTTTACGTATTGTGGAAGAAGAAAACTTAGTTGAAAATGCCCGTGAAGTCGGTGCATATTTATTGGCACGTCTAAAAGGACTTGAAGGAACATATGACTGCATTAGTGATGTTCGTGGAAAAGGCTTGATGATCGCTATCGATTTTGAGAATACAGGGAAATATGATGTGGAACAAACAGCAAAGAATGTACAAGCCGTGGCTGATTATGCCATCAATGCAGGCGTCTTGCTACGTGATGAATTACAAACGATTATCATTTCACCATCGTTGACCTTTTCAAAGGAAAACGCAGATCAACTATTCGATGCGATTCATATGGGCTTTGAGGAGTGGCAAAAGCAACAATAATTCAAAGGAGGATATAATATGACAATCATTGGTGTACCAAAAGAAATCAAAAATTCAGAGAAACGTGTAGGCGTGACACCCGCAGGAGTCAAAGAGTTAGTAACAGCAGGTCATATCGTTTATGTAGAAGAACACGCAGGGGAAGGATCAGGCTTTACAGATAGTCAATACCGTGAAGCTGGCGCTCAAATCAAAGCTGATCCAGAGACAGTCTGGTCGGCAGAAATCGTCGTGAAAGTCAAAGAACCACTAGCATCAGAATATCAATACTTTAGAGAAGACTTGATTTTATTTACGTACTTGCATCTAGCCGCAAATCTTGAATTGACCGAAGCATTGATCAAGTCTGGAACAACAGCGATTGCCTATGAAATGGTTACGAAAAACGGAGCATTCCCATTACTCGCACCAATGAGTGAAGTCGCTGGCCGTTTAGGCGGTCTATTGGGTGCGGAGATTTTAGCGAAGCAAAGTGGAAAATTGATTTCAGGTGTAACAGGTGTTTTACCGGTTCAGGCAACTATTTTAGGTGGTGGGATCGCCGGAGTGAGTGCGGCACATTACTTGCATGGATTAGGTGCAGATGTGACGATCTTAGATGTCAACATCGATCGCTTACGTGAATTGTCAGAGATGTTCAATGGACAAGTAAAAACACTCTACTCAAGCCCAGCGAATATTGAGAAAATGGCGTTGACTAGCGATATCGTGATTGGTTCAGTCTTATTACCAGGTAAAAAAGCCCCACATCTTATCACAGAAGAATTAGTGAAACAGATGAAAGAAGGAACGATCTTGGTGGATATTGCGATTGACCAAGGCGGCTGTTTTGAAACGAGCCAGCCAACCACCCATGAAGAACCGACTTTCGTTAAACATGGAGTGATCCACTACTCGGTTGCGAATATGCCAGGTTTAGTTCCTCAAACGTCTACGTTAGCTTTAACGAATGTCACGATGAGATATATCAAGGGCTTAGCCTCCCAATCACTGACAGAAGTCATCCAAACGTATCCAGAGATCCTACCAGGAATCAGTACCTATAAAGGAAAACTGACCTGTCCTGAAGTGGGGGAAGTTTTTGAGCGAACCGTTGACGATATTCGTGAGCTCGTTTAAAAATTTTCTAAAAAGTGAAGGCAATACAATGACTAAAAAAATTCATATGGTCCGAGTCGGCTGTGGAAAAATGTCGAAAGAGATTATCAAATATGCCATGGCAAAAGATATTGAAATTGTTGGAGCTGTAGACAATCGTCCAGAGGCGATCGGTCAGGATCTAGGGCTATATTTAGGATATGACCAAGCTTTAGGAGTGAAAATCTCTAACGATCCCCACGAAGTATTTCAAAACTGTGATGCCGATGTGGCATTAGTCACGATAGCTAGTTATATCAAAGATTTCATGCCAAGTTTAGAGATACCCTTGACCTATGAAGTCAATGTTTTAACAATCAGTGAAGAAACTTTATATCCTTGGACGACTTCGGTTGCAGAAACCAATCGTTTGGATAAAATCGCAAAAGCCAACAACGTTACGATTTCAGGAACAGGAATGCAAGATATTTACTGGGTGTTGTTTCCAACGCTGCTGGCTGCTGGCATGAATGACGTACAAAAAATCAGTGGGGAAGTCAGTTATGATATCGAACACTATGGAAAAGCGTTAGCAGAAGCACATGGTGTGGGCTATGACCAAGCAAGATTTGACAAAGAAATTGCCAATGCAACCGATTTGCCTTCCTATTCTTGGATGACCGCAGAAGCCATCTGTGCCAAAATGGGTTGGACGATCAAACGCATTGCTCAAAAGAACGTTCCAATCGTTTTAGATAAAGATATTCCATCAAAAACAATGGAACGGACGATCAAAGCAGGCGAAGCGATTGGCATGTCTGCTGTGGCAACGATTGAAACGGTACAAGGTCCAGTGGTGGAAGTCGGTTGTACTGGAAAAGTCTATCAGACAGGTGAAGGCGATTTATGTACTTGGTCGATCGAAGGAACGCCAAGTATGCAATTTGAAGTGACCAAACCAGATACACCAAAGCATACGTGCGCTACGTTGATCAACCGGATACCGACGGTGATCAATTCCAACGCAGGCTATGTCACGATCGATCAATTGCAACCTGTCGAATATATGACGTATCCAGCACATCTTTATTTAGATGAAAAATAGATAGAACTAAGGTTGTCAGTTGGTTAAAGAGAAACAAAAAAAGAGCGAGGATGCAATATCCAAGCTCTTTTTCGTTTAGTCTAAACCAATCAAGTAATCTTCATCTTTCATCGCTTCTACGTTACCTAATAGGTAGCCGTTTCCGACTTGAGAGAAGAAATCGTGGTTACTTGTACCAGTAGAGATCCCATTCATCACGATTGGGTTGACATCATTTGCTGTATCAGGGAATAGTGGGTCCATTCCTAGATTCATCAATGCTTTATTTGCATTGTAGCGTAAGAATGTTTTGACTTCTTCCGTCCAACCGATTGGATCATATAATTCTTCTGTGTAGCGCTCTTCGTTTTCGTATAATTCATATAACAAATTATACATCCAGTCTTTCAATGTTTCTTGTTCTTCTTCAGGTAATTCGTTGTAACCTAGTTGGAATTTATAGCCAATATACGTGCCATGGACAGATTCGTCACGAATGATCAACTTGATGATCTCTGCCACATTGGCTAATTTATTATTTCCTAAATAATAAAGTGGTGTATAGAATCCTGAGTAAAATAAGAAGGTTTCTAAAAAGACACTAGCAATTTTTTTCTCTAACGGCGTACCGTTTTTGTAAATTTCATTGATACGCTCCGCTTTTTTCTGTAGATAAGGATTCGTATTCGTCCATTCAAAGATTTCTTCGATTTCTTTTTTCGTATTCAATGTACTGAAGATCGAAGAGTAACTTTTCGCATGGACAGACTCCATAAATTGGATATTGTTCAATACCGCTTCTTCATGGGGCGTGCGGACATCTTTACGTAATTGATCCATCCCGCTTTCTGATTGAACGGTATCAAGTAAAGTCAATCCACCAAATACGTGACCAACTGTATCTTTTTCTAATTGGGAAAGCGTACGCCAGTCGTCTAAGTCATTTGACAAAGGGATACGTGTGTCTAACCAAAATTGCTCAGTTAATTTCTCCCAAGTCGATTTATCAATGATATCTTCAATTTCATTCCAGTTTATCGCTGCATAATAAGTTTCTGACATGAGAATGCTCCTTTATTAAAATCCAGTAACGGTTCTATCACTAAGTGAAATTAGATTACACAGCTTTCACATTGGTTGCTGCCGATTTCTTCTGCATCGTCTGTAAACGTACGTACATAATAAATCGATTTGATTCCTTTGTGGAAAGCATAGTGTCTTAGAATATTTAGATCACGTGTGGATTGTTTTGTCGTTTCTTTCCATTCGTACAAACCTTCTGGGATTTCTGAACGCATAAACAACGTCATACTCATTCCTTGGTCCACATGTTTTTGTGCTGTGGCATAAATATCGATCACTTTACGCATATCCATATCATAAGCAGAAGTGTAATACGGAATTGTTTCATTTGATAAATAAGGCGCTGGGTAATAGATTTTCCCAATTTTCTTTTCTTGGCGTTCTTCGATCATACGAGTGATCGGATGGATACTTGCACTAGTATCGTTGATATAAGAAATAGAACCATTAGGCGCTACAGCTAAACGATTTTGGTGATACAAACCATCTTTCATGATTGCTTGCTTCAAGTTTTCCCAGTCTTGGGCAGTCGGAATAAAGATACCTTCAAACAAAGCAGCAACTCGTTCAGATTTTGGTTGGAATTCGCCAGTGACATATTTATCAAAATAAGTGCCGTCTGCATAAGCTGATTTTTCAAAATTATGGAAGACTTGTTTTCTCTCACGTGCGATATTGTTACTTTCAACAAGTGTCCAGTAATTCAACAACATGAAATAAACATTGGTAAAATCAAGTGAATCTTCGGAACCATATTCCATTTGCTCTTTGGCAAAATAAGTATGAAGTCCCATGGCACCAAGTCCGATCGTATGATTCAATTTGTTTCCGTTTTGGATCGGTGGAACCACGTCAATATCCGAAGCATCTGTGATATACGTCAATGCACGAGTCATCGTGCGGACAGAACGACCAAAGTCAGGGCTATCCATCAAATTGACGATGTTTGTAGAACCTAAGTTACATGAGATATCTGTCCCTAACTCTTCATATTCTTGCTTGCCGTTGATGACAGAAGGTGTCTGTACTTGTAAAATCTCAGAACATAAGTTACTCATGATGATTTTACCGTCTACAGGATTTTCACGATTTGCCGTATCAATATTGATGATATACGGATAACCAGACTCTTGTTGTAATTTAGAGATCTCGTTTTCTAAATCACGGGCTTTGATTTTTTGTTTACGGATATTTGGATTTGCGACTAAATTGTCATATTCCGCAGTGATATCTACGTAAGAAAATGGCACACCATATTCTTTTTCCACACTATAAGGACTGAATAGATACATTTCTTGGTTTTTACGTGCTAATTCATAGAATTTATCTGGGACGATCACACCAAGTGATAAAGTCTTCACGCGAATCTTTTCGTCTGCATTTTCTTTTTTTGCTGAAAGGAACATCATGATGTCTGGGTGGAAGACGTTTAAATAAACGACACCCGCACCTTGACGTTGTCCTAATTGGTTCGAATAACTAAAGCTATCTTCAAACAATTTCATGACTGGAACAACACCGCTAGCTGCGCCTTCGTATCCTTTGATCGGCGCTCCGGCTTCACGTAAGTTAGAAAGTGTGATCCCAACACCACCACCGATTCGTGAAAGTTGTAAGGCAGAGTTAATCGAACGACCGATCGAATTCATATCATCCGTTACTTGAGTCAAGAAACAAGAAACAAGTTCACCACGACGTTTACGTCCAGCATTCAAAAATGAAGGGGTTGCTGGTTGATAACGTTGGTGGATCATTTCATCAGCTAAAGCTAAGGCTAGTTCTTCGTCGCCATTCGCAAAGTACAACGCATTGAATGCGACACGATCTTCATAAGATTCCAAGTAGGCAGAACCATCATTTGTTTTTAACGCATATTGAGAGTAGAACTTATAGGCTGCCATGAATGATTTAAATGTAAAGTTTTGTTCGAATAGGAATTGATAAAGTTTTTCAATAAATTCACTACTATATAATTGAATGAACTCTGCTTCTAAATATTGGTTGTCGATCAAATACTGGATTTTGTCGATCACTGTTGGAAACGTCATCGTATTTGGTTTGACATTTTCTTCAAAAAAAGCAGCTAAAGCTTCTTTATCTTTATTTAAAGGGATTTGCCCGTTGACTGGTCGATTGATTTCATTGTTCAGCTTAAAGTAGCTGACATCTTTTAGATTTTTAAGACTCATACATACGCCCAACCTTCTTTTTGATTTTGATGATACGTGTTTGACCACAAGATATAGTGGTGTTCATTGCTGTAAAAAAGGATTTGGGGAGGTTACGGACAATATCCGTAAGTCCATCAAATCCATGGTGGCAGAGGATCAAGTAAATCCTCGATCTATTTGACAACTGTTTGAATGATTCTTAGCTAGCTAAGTGACGTAGTTGATCTGGTCTGAAACCAATGACAGTCGCTGCGTCTGAAGTGATGACCGGAACACTTTGGAATCCTTGGTCTTTTAACCATGAGATTGCTTCAGGTTGCTCGTCGATATTTACTTCTTCAAACTCGATTTTATTTTCAGCTAAAAAGCGTTTCACCATTTTACATTGCATACAATTATTTTTTGAAAAGATTTTTACGTTCATTATTATTTGCCTCCTTGCTCGTGTGTTTTCTCTATAATCAATAGTATAAATCTATTAGTAAAAAAGTCAATCAACAAACACTACATCTTGTGTTGTGGAAATTGTGGAATACTATGTTTTGTGGTTTTTGAAAAACAATGAAAACAAGTATCTCGTGCAGATTCGCTTGTATTAATACAGAAATGCTTGTGGAAAACTCCGTTAAAAAATATTTTTTTAACCTTTGCTTGCCAATAAATGAATGTTCGATCGAAAAATCACAAACGAAAAAGGTATGCAAAATGATGGAAAAAAGAAGAGAAATAAATGCAGATCAAAACCAGAAGAAAAAGGTATTTATACATTTTAGAGATAGAAATTTTTTCACAAAACGAAAAATGATCATGAAGTGTCTAAGGATCATCGAAAAGAGAAACTCGAATCAAAATAGCAAAAGTCAAAAGAGTACTCACTATATATAGTAGTAAGATGATAAATGTTGTAAAAATTGAACTAACAATATTTTTTTAATTTTTAATAACGATGTTATGTTTAAAAATTGGTTAATTGTCATGTTATCTGTTTTTTTATTCCTAGATTTTTGTTTAAATAGAGCCAACAGGACGTCTTGTTGATGCTTTGAAAATTCAATAAAAGGAAGCGATCCAAGATGCGTACAATGGTCAAATGGGTAGGTGTTATTTGTTTTACTTTACTAGTTTACGTTGGAGGAACAGCACAGGCAACTTCGATTCCAATCAAACCTACGATTACTGAAAAAAATCAACATGTGTTAGGTAGCAGCAGCCAATTCTCAGAGTCATTCACTCGAAGTCTGACAGACGATTCAGGAATCTCCGCTGCAGAACCAGGCAGACCAGCTAAAGATTTTATTGACATATCTTCCAATAATGGCAAGATATCGAGTGAAGAATTTCAAACGATGAAAAACTACGGCATTAAAGGGGTAGTCATAAAATTGACTGAAGGAGACTCGTATAAAAATCCGCTTGCTCCTGAACAGATTGCTTCAGCCGTTGCGGCAGGCCTAAAAGTAAGTGTCTATCATTATGCGTGGTTCAATGAAGAAGCTGACACAAAAGGGGAAGCTCAGTTTTTATTGGATTATATGAAAGAGTTGAACCTGCCATCGTCAACTGTTGTTGTCAACGATAGCGAAAATCCAAAGATGAACGTGGACAAAGTGACAGATAATGCATTGGTTTTCCAAAAAGCGATCCAACAGGGAGGCTATCAAAACGTCGTCCACTATTCGAGTGCTTCTTGGTTCACCGAAAACAAATTGGATATGACACGTCTAGGAAAAGAAAATTGTTGGGTTGCACAGTGGCCCTACGATCCCTCTGATAAAAATCCTTTGCATACAGATACAGCAGCTTGGCAGTGGGCAAGTGATCTTTATTTCCCAGAATTTCCTAGCCGTCATTTTGATGTAAGTAGTGACTATTTGAAAAAATTTACAAGTTAAATGAAATTTGTTTTTTAGCGCAAGAAACAAAAAGACAACCACGAAAATTTTTTGATTTTCGTGGTTGTCGCTTTATTCTCGAAGTGAGTGATACGAACTGTTTAGTTTGAGAAATCAACTGATAACTACCGGATTTCTTGTATAGAAGAAAAAAATAAAACCAGTTTACTTTTGCTTCTTTGAAGCGTCCATAGTAAGATGTTAGCTGACAAGTAGATGAAAGAGGAAGAATAAAATGAGTGAAAAAACCAAACTGGTTCGCCCACGTTATCAACAGATCGCTGTTGATTTGGCTGAACGAATCGTAGAAAATCGTTATCAAATCGGCGAGAAGATCCATGCAAGATCCACTTTAGCAAGCACGTATAACGCTTCGCCAGAGACGACTCGTAAAGCAATCAATGTTTTGGTCGATCTGGGGATCATGGAAGTCCGTCATGGCAGTGGTGCGTTTGTAGCATCTAAAGAAAAAGCAAAGGATTTCCTTTTACAATACCAAGATGTGCAATCGATCCAAGAAACAAAAGCAGAAATCATGGAAAGCGTGAAAAAACAACAAGAAGAATTGAACCATTTTTCACAACTATTGGATCAACTGGTGAGTCAAACGAAACGAATACATAAGATGAACCCACTTCTGCCTTTTGAACTTGCTTTGACAGAGGAAGCGGCTCACTTAAACCAATCCATCAGCGAATTGAACATTTGGCAAGCCACTGGTGCAACAGTGATTGCAATTTCCCACGATCAAGAACTGTTGGTCTCGCCTGGTCCGTATGCTAAATTTTCAGCGGGGGATACTGTCCACTTTATTGGGAACGAGTATACGCTGCAACGAATGACAAACTTTTTTTATCCAGATGGGCAGTGAACGAACGGATAAGAAAAATCTCATTTAATTCTAATTTTGGTCAATCCCTATACTGATAAGGGATTGACCATTTTTTTGTATAGTTTCACTAAGAATAGAGATGCTTGAATTTTGACAAAGTGACTACATGGTGTTATCGTAGTGTGGTCACTTTTTTCAGAAAGAAAAATGAATTTACATACAAAGGAGAATTTGTTTGGTAAAAGTAGAAGTCAAAAACTTAACGAAAATATTTGGTAAACGAACACAAACTGCTTTGGAAATGATGAAAAAGCACCAATCGAAAACAGAGATTTTACAAAAAACCGGCGCAACTGTCGGTGTATATGAAGCGAGTTTTGATGTACAAGAAGGTGAGATCTTCGTGATCATGGGACTTTCGGGGAGTGGGAAATCAACCTTGATCCGTCTATTGAATCGTTTGATTGAACCAACATCTGGCAATATCTTGATTGATGGAGAAGACATCTCCACACTCAGCAAAGAGGAGCTTCGTGAAGTTCGCCGACACAAAATCAATATGGTTTTCCAAAACTTCGGTCTATTCCCACATCGAACGATTTTAGAAAATACAGAATACGGTCTTGAAGTTCGTGGCGTCCCTAAAGAAGAACGTCAAGCAAAAGCAGAAAAAGCGTTAGAAAATTCAAGCTTGCTATCCTTTAAGGACCAGTATCCTAGTCAATTATCTGGTGGGATGCAACAACGTGTAGGGTTAGCCCGAGCATTGGCAAATGATCCAGAGATCCTATTGATGGATGAAGCTTTCTCAGCACTTGATCCATTGATTCGTCGTGAAATGCAAGATGAGTTATTGGAACTACAATCCAATGTGCAAAAAACGATCATCTTTATCACACATGATTTAAATGAAGCATTGCGTATCGGGGATCGCATTGCATTGATGAAAGACGGAGAAATCATGCAAATCGGTACTGGGGAAGAAATCTTGACTAATCCAGCCAATGATTACGTGAGAGAATTCGTTGAAGAAGTCGATCGCTCGAAAGTCTTGACGGCGCAAAACATCATGGTTCCTGCACTAACAACAAACATCGAATCAGATGGTCCAAACGTTGCGTTGACACGTATGCGTAATGAAGAAGTCAGCATGTTGATGGCTGTTGATAGAAAACGTAACTTAAAAGGGATCATTACAGCAGATCAAGCATTAGAAGCAAGACGTCAAAAACGTCCATTGATCGATTTCCTTGATGAAAATGTTACCGTGATCGGTAAAGATATGTTAGTTAGTGATATCTTCAATATTATTTATGATTCGCCGACTCCATTAGCCGTGGTTGATAACGGGAAATTAAAAGGTGTTATTATCCGAGGTAGCGTAATCGAAGCATTAGCAGCAACAAGTGAGGTGAGCGAACATGAATAATCTATTGAACTATCAAATACCCGTCGCTGACTGGGTCGAAACGATCACTGATTGGTTGACAACAACGTTCGCAGGACTGTTCTCATTCCTTCAAACGATTGGTCAAGCAGTGATGACAGCTATCACGAATCTTTTATTAGTGATACCAGCACCACTATTTATTCTTTTAATGGCAGTTGCAGCGTTCTTTATTTCAAAAAAACGTCCCGGATTGACATTATTTACGTTGATTGGCTTATGGTTCATTTATAATCAAGGGCTATGGACAGATTTGATGAATACTGTCACATTGGTTTTACTATCTAGTGTGATCTCGATCATCATTGGTGTACCTCTTGGTATTCTCATGGCGAAAAATGATAAAGCGCAAGGAATCATTAAACCGATCCTTGACTTTATGCAAACAATGCCTGGTTTTGTTTATTTGATTCCAGCAGTTGCCTTTTTCGGAATTGGTATGGTTCCAGGGGTGTTTGCCTCAGTGATTTTTGCCTTACCACCAACTGTTCGCTTTACGAACCTAGGTATTCGCCAAGTACCGAAAGAGTTAGTAGAAGCGTCTGATTCATTTGGTAGTACGAGTTGGCAAAAACTAGTGAAACTTGAATTACCACTAGCAAAAGGAACGATCATGGCAGGGATCAATCAGACAACTATGCTTTCTCTTTCAATGGTCGTGATTGCCTCAATGATCGGAGCGCCTGGTTTAGGTCGTGGTGTCCTTTCTGCTTTACAACGTGCACAAGTCGGAAATGGTTTTGTCAATGGGGTAGCATTGGTGATCTTAGCCATTATCATTGACCGTTTTACGCAACACTTGAATCAACCAAATGATCAAAAAGCAGCAGGTACTGCGAAACAAAAAAATAAAAAGCGCCAAGGAGTGATCATTGGTGCAGTAGTCGTTGTTTTATTAGGTGCGATCGGTGTAGGAAGTTTTAGTTCTTCAACAAAAGAAACAAACACGATCAATCTTTCTTATGTGGAATGGGATACAGAAGTTGCTTCAACAAATGTCGTAGCAGAAGTCTTAAAAGAGATGGGCTATGATGTGAAAGTGACGCCTCTTGATAATTCGATCATGTGGGAATCCGTTGCAAAAGGAGAATCAGATGGGATGGTGGCTGCTTGGTTACCTAAAACTCATGGTTCTCAATATGAACAATACAAAGATCAAGTCGATGATCTAGGTGCAAACTTGAAAGGTGCCAAAGTCGGATTAGCTGTTCCAGCATACATGGATGTTAACTCGATTGCGGATCTAACCGATGAAGCAGGCAAAAAAATCACCGGTATCGAACCTGGTGCAGGTGTGGTGAATGCTGCAGAAAATACGATTGCCCAATATCCAAATCTGGAGGGGTGGACAGTTGAGACTTCTTCTTCAGGTGCAATGACGGTTGCATTAGGACAAGCAATCAAAAATCAAGAACCAATCGTCTTTACTGGTTGGACGCCACACTGGATGTTTGCGAAGTATGACTTGAAATATCTAGAAGATCCAAAAAATGCGATGGGAGATGCGGAAGAAATCCACACCATCGTCCGCCAAGGCTTAAAAGAAGATCAACCAGAAGCATATGCTGTGTTGGATAAATTCAACTGGACAGAAAAAGACATGGAAGAAGTCATGTTGGAAATCAACAACGGCAAAGACCCACAACAAGCAGCAAGAGAATGGATCGATAAGAACCAAGAAAAAGTTGCTAGTTGGAAAAATTAAATAAATAAAAAAAATCGACTTTACTGAAACAAAAACTGTTTCGGTAAAGTCATTTTTTTTGAAATCACCGTGTTTGATCCGCAAAAAAAACTGTTTTGAACATGTCAAACAATTGGAAAAATTTAAAAAACAAGCCTATATCGTTGCTTCAGAAGCCGCTTGGAACGATATCTCAAATCTTAATGTCCATAAAGGAACAACAGTGGCAGAATTGCAAAGAATCCTCCACGTCACACCAGAAGAAACCATGGTATTTGGCGATGGTCTAAATGATGTCGAATTATTAGAATGTACCGCTTACAGCTTTGCGATGAGCAATGCCTTTGAGCAAATCAAAGAAGTTGCACAATTTGTGACAAAGTCGAATGATGAAGATGCGGTGCTCCATACCATCAAAAAAATGATTGCTTTACAAGCATGAAAACCCAGTGAGTTGATGTCAGAGAAAGAGCCTTCAACCATTTAATTGGCAGAAGACTCTTTTTTTGTCTGTAAATAATCAACGAATCCATCAAGTGATAAATCAGCTGCATGAGCTAATAAGATCATTGTGCCAAATTTTACACTGTTCCAGTCATCTGATTGATTTAGACGTGTAAAGCTACTAGCGGTGATCCCAGTTTTCTTACTCAATTGGTAGTTGCTTTTAAACCCAAAGTCTTGTTTATATTGTTCAAACCAATTCATAAAATTGCTCCTTTGCTATGTACTCATTAAAATATACAAATTTTACTAAATCAACCGATAAGAGGTAAATTGAGAAAATAGGGTAGATACAATCATTGTATCACTACTGACAGATATGACCACCTGTTAGCGGATAAAGATTTTTGTTCAGCTATAAAAATAAAAGTGTTGGAAGAAAGCTGCAAAATATATAAAATCTTACGTTATAATGTATTTATTCAATTTGAGATGCTGCCATAGTTAATTGATTGGATAGATCACGAAGAAAGGGGGCAGTTTCAAAGAACAAACGACAGATCCAAAAGGTTTTCTCACATTGTTTGATGTTTATCTAATTTTAGGAGATGACATCTGGCTAATATTAGGCCGGTTTTTTGTTTAAAATTGAAAGGAGCTTGTGGTATGGAAGACATAAATGATAGTGAAGTTTATTTAAATCAATCCAGTGACTACTTAAATCTATCCCTTACTATAATGGCGAGTTTAGTTATCGGTGTGCTAGTGAGCATGAATATGGAGAGTTGACGCATGGAGAATAAAAAGAGAATAGCCATTACATTCATTGTTTTCACGCTGTTTTTTACCCTGTTTAGAAGCTCAATGTCAGGGATTTTTTCTCTCTATTACTCAAATTTTGGTGTGATAGATAACAATATCAGTCTTATAAAGAGTTTTCAAAATATAGGGATTTTACTGGGTTTATTACCAGCAGGATATTTGGCAGATAAAATTGGAAGAGTAAAAATCATTATTATTTCTTCAGTAGTGATTGCATCTAGTTTTTGTATTATTTTATTTTCAAACGATCTTATTGGATTTTCATTAGCTGAATTTCTTTATGGTATAGGATTAGCTATGAACTCAGGGGCAGTACTAGCATATACAAATGACTTGGAGAATCATTTCAATATCAGACTTGAGAAGAAAGTAATGGGGAGAAGAACGGCATTGCAAAATATTGCAACTCTAGCGGGAGGGAACATCGGTACTTCGCTTTTTCAAATCGATAATCAATTTCCTTTGTATTTCTCTATTATGGGCTTGCTTTGCTATCCGCTATTTATTTATGGCTGGATCAAATATAATGATTTTTCTAATTTAAATCCCAGAATACATAAAAAACGTAAACCTAAATCCATAGATATTTCTTTTTTACTCAAGAAAAATGTTTTATACGCGATATTTATTTCGCTATGTTTTGAAGGGGCAACACAATTTGTTTTAGTTTATTGGTCGATCTTTTATGTTAATCGTTTGAATTTCAACCTATCCACAGTATTCACATTAAGTATGATTTCTGTCGTCTTGGGAAGTGAGATCTATTCACAATTAACGAAAAGTATTAAATCAAATAATAGGATACTGATTGGTACACTGTACATCTTATCATTCTCCTTGTTTGGAATGGGTATTCTTGAAAACCGTTGGCTTTCTATCATGCTTTTTGCTCTTGTTGAGGTATGTATTGGAATTGTTAGTAGCTCGATACTTACGCTGGAAAGCGAGATCATCACTTATGAAGAAAAAAAATCTTCTATTTTAGCAACGATTTCTTTTGTAACAGAGATTGGTGTGATTAGCATTTTATTAATCAATAAAATATTAATGAGGTCGTTATCCTTACAAAATATGTTTCTTGTTAGTTCAGCATTTATAGCTGTAGGGCTTCTATTGATTTATATAAATCATTTAAAAGGAAAAAAGAGAAAAGAAATGATCTGACACTGTTGGAGGGTTCGTAAAAGAAGACACGAATGATTATAATCAATAGCTATTGGCCTATTTTGTTAGTACTTTTGAAGGCTTGAAGTTTTCCGAGCACAAAAAAATGCCACCACGCACACTCTTTTCCAAACTACTGAAGTAGCCAAGAGTGTACTGGTGACGTGGGTTTGGCACCCAATGGGCCGTGAGGGGCTCGAACCCGCGACCCGCTGATTAAGAGTCAGCTGCTCTACCAACTGAGCTAACGGCCCATATGAAAAAGTACTTTATTATAGTAGCACTAAGCATTTTAAAATGCAAGGCACGTACAATAAAAAATCTACGAAAACTTTACTACTTCCTAGAAATTCATTCATAGTTTATTCATAAATGACCGTTATGATAAATGTATCCCAACCAACAAAGTTCTTGCAAAAGAACAACCCATAACACTTTTTCATTTTTTTACTCCTTTTCCCGCCATGAAAATGGCGGGTCTTTTTTTATTCCCAGAAGAATCTACAACAAGCATCGTTTAAACGCTTGTTATCGATGTTTGATTTTGTTATTAATTTATCTAGTTTGAGTAACTAGATTGAATGTTTTTGAAAACTTTGATAAGATATTAATGAGAACATTAAAGGAGCTTTCATAATGGAAAAAATGCGCCAGCAATTAATTGATTGGGCTGTCAGTATCGAAACGTTTCGTTTACCACATTGGGAAGAACTTCCAGACTTGGAGCTATACATGGATCAAGTCAAGACACTAGTAGATCGTCATTTATCACCAGTTATCCAAGGAGAAAAACATCCTTTGTTAACTTCTTCAATGGTTAATAATTATGTGAAACTAGGTTTAGTACCGGCGCCAATCAAAAAGCGATACAACAAACAACATGTGGCATTTCTGATTGCTATCACAACGCTTAAACAAGTATTGACGATTCCTGAAATCAAAGAAGGAATTTTGTTTCAAGGAAAAACAGTGGGCATCCGTGAAGCATACAATCTTTTTTGTGATGAACAAGAAAATGCGATACGAATGGTCAGTCAATTAGCCCAAGGAAAACAACATGAACAATTATTGAATCAAGAACTTCCATTAGAATATGTTGCTGTACGTTCAGCGACGATTTCTTTTGCAATGAAGCTACTAGCAGAAAAAACGATCAGTTTAGAAAGCGAATATTTACAAGAGGCAAAAAAGGAGAAAGAAAATGAAGAATAAGATTGCGATTTTAGTAGACTCAGGAACAGATGTGCCACAAGAAATCATCGATATGTACAATATTTATGTGATCCCTTTGAAAATCATTTATAAAGATAGAGAATATACAGATAAAGTCGATATTACTCCTGAAGAGATTTATAAGCGTTTACCTGAGGAAATTCCGGGTACCTCGTTACCTGATGGAGAATCAATCACTAAGATTTTTGATCAAATCAAAAATGATGGCTATGATAAAGTTCTAGCAATCACTATTTCAAGTGGTTTGAGCGGAACGAATAATGTGGTTCGTCTTGTCGCACAAGAACAAGAAGGAATCCAAACACATGTATTAGATACTAAAAATATTGGTATTGGCGCCGGTTTTACAGCAATCCAAGCCGCAAAATGGATCGAAGATGGCATGGAATGGGACACGCTGATCGATGAATTAGTTGCATTAGCTGAACGAACGAAAGTCTTTTTCAATGTAGCAACACTTGAATACCTGCAAAAAGGCGGACGTATCGGTCTAGTTGCCTCAATTTTAGGAAATGCCTTAAAATTGAATCCTATCATCTCTTGTAATGAAGAGGGCATCTATTATACAGTAGGTAAAGCACGAGGCAGAAAGAAAAGTTTAGACAAGACAATGTCCTATGTGAAAGAAGCTGTCGGGGATGCAAAAGTCTTCAACTTGGCAGTCGCACATGGTGCGGCGGAAGAAGAAGCAATTGAAATGAAGGCTCGTTTTGAACGTGAATTCCCTAATGTCCAAGAGATTTATTTTGGACAAATCTCACCGGCATTGGTTGTCCATACTGGCCCAGGTTTATTAGGGATCGGTGTGCAAATACTTGAACCATAATATGATCGAAGCGAAGTGATCATCAAAGAACAGCATTATTTTTTATCTAAAATAATTAGAAAAAATAGTGGACACTAAAAGAATCGCAAATAGAATTCCGCTCTTTAGAAGTTAGATATTCGTCTGACTTCTCTGGGGCGGGATTTTTTATGGGGAAATTTAATTTTTGAATTTAATGGAACATGCTTCAAGAGTTTTTGGAGAAGAAAAAACACTATTCCGGCATTTTTGATTTGGTATAAAAAATTAGGTTGACCTTAGAATCGCTCTAACCAATATCATTAAAGTAGGCATAGAAATGCGGATCATATCGATTGATCACTATGCCAGTTTATTTTTAGGTAGAAAGAAGGAGTTTAAAAATGAATTATTTAGAATTAAGTGCCCACAGAGAAAATCCAGCGGTAACGATCATGTTAGGGATGCCAAATGACGAAAAAAGTGCTGAAAAATATAAACTAGTGTTAAAAAATCTAGTAAAACAGATTATTTTAGAGTTGGAAGAAAGGGAAGGAACAGCGGCGAAAACAATGATTCGTAAAATCGATCAAGTGTTAAAAGACTTTCAACCTACGCATAAAAGAGGAAGCATTGTCTATTTTATTTCGCCAAGCGTCAATGAACAAATCGAAGTACCATTTGTGTTGGAGAGTCAATTTGTTATTGATGCGTATTTCCATACAAAAGAAATCTTACGAAGTGAAAGTAAAATGAACCATTATTATGTGTTAACGATTGGGATGGATTGTTCACGTCTACTAGAATATGTAGATGATACGCTGATACAAGAAGTGAAAGACGCACATTTCCCAATCAGGAATAAAGGCTACTGGACAAAAGACCGCGTATTGAATTCAATGGGAAGTGTTCAAACGAATTACAAAAAAGAGTTCTTCAAATGGATTGATTCTGAGTTACAACCTTATTTGAATCGTCATCCACACCCAATCATTTTAGCTGGAACAACAGAAAATATTGCGACATATAAACAGATTTCACATAAAGATGAACGGATTGTTGGAGAAATCTATGGGAACTTTACAGTTGATAGTGGCGCAAATGAGTTGGCAATAGGAGAGCAAGCAAATCAGGTGATTCACGAATACATTCGTCATCAAAAAGAGACGATACTACACACTATAGTAGGAATGGAAAACCAAGGGCGTATAGAGCGTGATGTAGCCAACATCTACAGACAAGTAATTAAAGGAAAAGGGCAAAAATTGATTGTGGATCACGCTTACTATCAAGAGGCGGTGATTAGAGATCATCAAGTCAAATTAGTAGATATCTCACCGAGTGACGAAGGCTACGTCGAAGATATCGTCAATGAAATCATTTATGAAGTCATGCGTTACGGAGGAGAAGTTATCTTTGCCGAAACAGAAGTATTAGAAAATCAATCGCCGATCCTATTACAATTACGCTATTAAAAATCGATTCATACAAATGGGAAACTAGGAAACTTAGAAGAATAAGGAGATAGCCCAACACTCGGATACATTCGGAGGTTGGGCTTTTTGATGAAAGATAAAGTCTAAAAAGTTTGGAATAGCTAAGAAAACACTCGTAATCTTAAAAGATAGTATAAGATTCTTTTCAAATCAGCCTTGAGGCGTAGGTTATCTTATAGACCTTATAGTACAATGTTTAAAACAGAAAACAGCTACATGGAGGTTATGTATGAAGAAAACAAAACTTATTGCCACTCTCTTGGTCTCAAGCCAAGTTTTACTAGCAACACCAATCGTATTAGCAGACGAGACAGCAACAACGCAAAGTATTGTCCCAATTTCAGGAACGGTCGACTCGACAGTTGCTACGGATTCTTCCGATTCAACAACGACAACCAGCTCTAGTGAACGATTACAGATCAATGCAGTAGCAATCGGTAATGCGTTAACGAAAGAACAAGAAACTTATACATTAGATAAATTAGGGATCAAAGGAGAAACACCGATCTATAAAACGTCCGGTACAGACTTGATGTCCTATATCCCTGACGGTGGCTTTACCACAGATTGGGCAGTCTATAGTTCTGTCCGCATGCAGACGCTCGCTGAAGGCGAAGGGATCACTGTTGATATCGCAACACCAGAAAATATCACACGGATCACTGCTGCTCAGTATCAAAATGCAGCGTTAACAGCTGGGATCACCGATGCAAAATTGACGGTCGCATCCGCAGTACCAATCGATGGTTCAGGTGCTTTAGCTGGTGTGTATAAAATCGTGGAAGAGTCGGGGGGCATCATTAATCAGGATAGAGTATCAGTCGCTCAAAATGAAATGGATGTGTTATCCTCTATCACAGAAGAAAACAAAGACAAAGATGGCTATTCCGATGAAGCATTAAATAAAGCTCAGGAGCAAGCGAAAGAAGAGTTAGCAGCTAAGACTGCTGATGGCAAAGAGCTGACACAAGCGGATATTCAAACGACAGTAGAAAAAGCTCTGAAGGATAATGGACTAGAAGATGTAATGACAAGCGATCAAGTCACAGAAATAACTTCGTTGATGAGTGAAATGAAAGATAAAAATATTTTTGAAGACTTCGTGAAGGAATTAGACTTGACTGAGGCAAGCAAGCAAATTCAAGAAAAATCAAAAGGGCTTTGGGAAAATATCAAAGGGTTCTTTAGTGGCATATGGGATTCGATCACTGGCATGTTTTCTGGTGACTCTCAATAATCGAAATAGTTTTTTATGTATGAAATATTTGATTTGAGCTACCCTATACGGATCTTTAGTCAATGAAGCAAGAATAAACCGCTATAACTTTTCCGAGTTAGCGGTTTATTTTTATAATCATCTAATTGCATACTTTGATAAGCGACAAGTGAGATTCGTGGGGGGTGTAGGAATCTGAATCCGCTTGTTCAATCATGCAATTTTTATCAATAACCTCCTATTTTTTTAGAAAGATGAAACCTGATAAGAAATGCGGTATAATAGAACAGAATGACAATACTAACTAAGAGGTGGCTCTTTATGAAAAAAATACTAGTTGTCGACGACGAAAAACCGATTTCGGATATCGTCAAATTTAACTTAGCAAAAGAAGGCTATGACGTCTATACAGCATATGATGGGGAAGAAGCTTTAGCAAAAGTAGCCGAAGTGGAACCTGATTTGATTTTACTAGATTTGATGTTACCAAAAATGGATGGCTTAGAAGTGGCTCGTGAAGTACGAAAAACGTTTGATATGCCGATCATCATGGTGACAGCTAAGGATTCTGAAATCGATAAAGTGTTAGGCTTGGAACTGGGAGCAGATGATTATGTGACCAAACCGTTCTCTAATCGTGAATTAGTGGCACGTGTGAAAGCAAATCTTCGACGTGGCGCTTCTGCTACCAAAGAAGTGGAAGAAGTCACACCTTCTGAACTGATCATTGGGGACTTAACGATCCATCCCGATGCGTATATGGTGACGAAACGTGGCGAAACGATTGAATTGACTCACCGTGAGTTTGAACTGCTCTTTTATTTAGCAAAACACATTGGTCAAGTCATGACACGGGAACATTTGTTACAAACCGTTTGGGGCTATGATTATTTTGGTGATGTTCGTACAGTAGACGTGACCGTTCGTCGTTTGCGTGAAAAAATCGAGGATAATCCAAGTCATCCTAGCTATTTAGTTACACGCCGAGGCGTAGGGTATTACTTGCGTAATCAAGAACAGGAGTAATTGGATGAAAGGAAAAGTCCGTTTTTTTCGATCAGTAAACTTCAAAATAGCGATTACATTTATTTTGATTTTACTGATCTCAATTGAAATTATAGGTGCATATTTTATTAGAGGATTGGAACGTTCAACGATCAATACCTTTATCAAAGATATGAACCAAACAGTCGAAACATTAGCGACAACGATCAGTCCAGAACTGAATGGGAAAGGCAATGAAAGTGCGACTATCGATGATGTCAATGGGAATATCAAGCGTTTTATTGAGACCAGTGCTTCAAGTGATATCATTGAGATCCGTGTCGTGGATGAAAAAGGCATCATTCGAGCAACGACAGAGGTAAGCGAACAAGGTTCAGTCGGCAAAAAGAATGATTACGTCGATATGAATGATTTTACAACCAAACGATATGTCGCATTAGATGATGACGGAAAACGAGTAAATATCAATATTCAACCGATTTTGTCCCCGACCGGCGACGCCGTCATCGGGGCTCTTTACGTCAAAAGTGATATCGAACAAAAATATTCAGAAATCAATAATACAGCACTGATTTTCTTTACGGCTTCGTTAATTGCTGCATTTATCTCAATGGTTGTGTCTGTTCTGGTCGCACGTTCCATTACGCAACCGATCGGTGAGATGCGTGAGCAAGCGATCCGCATTGCGCGTGGTGATTATAGCCGTAAAGTAAAGGTCCATGGTCAAGATGAATTAGGTCAGTTGGCTGAAACGTTCAACCAACTAGCAGAACGGATCGAGGAAGCGCAGGATACGATGGAAGCTGAACGAAATCGGTTAGATAGCGTCTTGTCACATATGACAGATGGTGTTATTGCAACCGATCGTCGTGGGAAGATCATTACGATCAATGATATGGCTGTCTCATTATTAGACTTGAAAAAAGAAGAAGCAATCGGACAGTCAATCTTGACTCTTTTAGCAATTGAAGAAGAATATACGTTACGAAAACTGTTAGAAGATCCGAATGAAATGATTTTAGATCGATCCACTGGAGCGAGAGAAGCTGACCAGATGATTTTACGCGTCGATTTTTCGATGATCCGTCGAGAATCTGGCTTTATCAGTGGGTTGGTTGCAGTTTTACATGATGTAACGGAACAAGAGAAAACAGAACGGGAACGTCGTGAGTTCGTATCGAACGTTTCCCATGAGTTGCGTACGCCTTTAACAAGTATGCGTAGTTATATCGAAGCACTGAGTGAGGGTGCTTGGAAGGACGAAGAAGTCGCACCGAACTTTTTAAAAGTGACCTTAGATGAGACCGATCGTATGATCCGCATGATCAATGATCTACTGAATCTATCTCGCATGGATACGGGGAATACTCAATTACAATTAGAATATGTCAATTTTAATGAACTCGTTAATTTTGTGTTAGATCGTTTTGATATGATGGTTGGTAATCAAGAAAAAAATTATACGATCCGTCGAGAATTTACGCAACGAGATCTGTGGGTCGAGATCGACACAGATAAAATTATTCAAGTTATTGACAATATCATGAACAATGCAATCAAATATTCACCCGATGGGGGAGCAATCACCTGCCGGTTGCTTGAAACACATAACAATGTGATTTTAAGTATTACAGACCAAGGGCTAGGTATCCCTAAAAAAGATTTGAATCGTGTATTTGAACGTTTTTATCGAGTGGACAAAGCAAGAGCTAGAGCGCAAGGTGGAACAGGATTAGGCTTAGCAATCTCTCGCGAAGTAGTGAAAGCACATCGTGGCGCAATCTGGGCAGAAAGTAAGGAGGGACAAGGTTCAACCTTCTATATTTCTTTACCTTATGAACCGTATGAGGAGGAATGGTGGGAATGAAGATTTCTGAAAAATTTATACGAATTGGTTTGATCTTGATGGTTGCATTAAGCCTGTACTTCTCTTATGCAATTTGGTTGAGTCCAGCAGGGAAAACTTCAATCAACTTAGAAGAGAGCAATTCACAAGTGATTGAATCACAAAGCTATCGTAAAGCATCAGAAATTTATTTGCCTTTACACCTCACATGGTTTCAAACAGATACAGTGAAAGAAACGAATAGTGAGAACCTGATTTCTCAAATACATGGGTTGATCGAAGGTGCTCGTTTTGGCAAGCTGACAGAAGTCGTGGAAGCAGACCAAGAGAAGTTCAATCAAAAGAAGTCTCTCAATGAAGGAATCGAATTCTCTTATAACGCACCTTATCTACTCAGTGGCTATGTGAAAGCATTTGGTTTGAATATTGATCTAGGTTCAGTCCAAAATGAAGATGTCTATTTTACGAGTGTCCAATTTGATCTAAAAGACGAAAAAGTTAGTTTTATTGATTATGATCAGCGGACGATTTACGAAGCCAGTCTATCGATGGATTGGAAAGAAATAGAACATGATTTGAATTCTTCAGATGTCAACTGGACACCTGTATTCAGAACGCCAGAAAGTATTGAAACACAGCACAGTATCAAAGAACCAATGAAACTAAAAAAATACAGTTATATCTTATCTCAGCAACCATACACCGTCTTTCGGAATGCTTTTTTTTCCCAGCCAGATGCGGTTAAAAACAATGATGAAAGTACGGAATTGATTTTTTATGATGGCAATGAAACAATGACGATCCATTCAGAAAATCAGATCGTCGATTTTAGAGGAGATTTACCGACGATTGATGAACCAAACAATATTTTTACGGACAGTTTTCCTTATGTCAGCAAACTAGGTGGCGCGTTAGGCAATGTTCGATATTTTGATCGTAATAAGAATACAATCGATTATCGTATTTTTGTAGAAGGATTTCCCGTATTTGGTTCAGGCAGTAAAGGAAAAGTTGGAATCGAAATCGGTAATGAGCAAGTCAATAATCAAGTAAGTATCCAAACGAGTTTAAATACCATCCAAGTCCCGATTCCTTCAGATGAAGAAGTCGAGTTGCCTAGCACCGACGATGTATATCAGGAATTAGTAGATAATGGGGCAGAAGAAACGAAAATCGAGTTGATTATTGTTGGCTATACATGGCAAAACATCGAAGAAACGAATCGGGTGGTTGATCTATTCCCAGAGTGGTATGTGAAATATCAAGGAGAATGGTATTCTGCAAATGAATTATTGACCAAACTACCTGAGAAGGAGGCGGAGTAACTATGGATTTCAAAAAAATTGAATGGATTTTCTTCGTCGCCTTTCTAGGATTGAATGTTTTTTTATTTAGTAGTTATCATGAATCGATCAACCAAGAGCATACGGTAATACGCTCAGATCAGACAGAATCGATCAAAAAACGGTTAGCAAATGATGATATTACTTATACGGGTGATTTCTCTTCTGAAAGTAAGCAAGGCTACTATTTAAGTGCGGAAGAAACGGAACTGAGTCAAACGTTGTTCAAGTATCGCCAAGATAATAATCGACGTGGTTTATTAGAGAGTGGAGTTTCGATCAATGATAATATATTGACTAAAACGTTATCGGACTCTGAATCTGAAAGCAAAGTCCTTGATCCAAATCGCATAGCAAGTTCACTCAATGATTTTTTGGATAACGAGGAAGATGTTTTATTTGGTAATGAGTATATCTATATGAAAAATTTCTCTGTGTTAGAAGGTGATTCTCCTGAAATCACAGCGAGCCAAACGTATGAAGGATTGCCATTCTATGATGATACAGCTAAACTTATTTTCTCCCTCGAAAAAAAGGGAGATGAGTATCGCATTTTGAAGTATACTCAAACCCATTTAACGAATATTGAACAGTTGCGAGAAAAAACAGAATTGCATACGGAAGAAGAAGCTATTAATACATTGTATGTAAATAATAAAATCTCTCGAGGATCGAATATCCTTTGGCGTCAGCTGGCTTACTCTCGTATTTTGAAAGTACGAGAGAAAAATGTGTATGTACCGGTGTGGTATGTCGCAATTGAAACGCCGGATAAGACTTATCAGATCGAAACGGTCAATGCATTTAGTAATACGATTATTACAAATAATTCGATCCCAAAGGTGGAAGATCATTAAAAAAGTAGGTATAATGAAAAAAGTTTACAAAGTAAGAAGGGAAGTAGTAGTAAAATGGCTGAAGGAAATACAGCTTTTAAAATCAGTATCCTTGCAAGTGGGAGTTCAGGAAACTCATTATATATCGAGAGTGACAAAAAGCGACTTCTGGTAGATGCAGGACTGAGTGGGAAAAAAATTACTTCCTTAATGGCACAAATCGGTCGGACGCCCGATCAATTAGACGGTATTCTTGTGACACATGAACATCGAGATCACATTCATGGGGTCGGTGTTTTGGCGCGTAAGTACCATTTAGATATCTATGCAAATGAAAAAACATGGGAAGCAATGGCTCCGATGATCGGAAATGTCCCAATTGAACAAAAACATTTATTTCAGATGGGGAAAGTCCAAACATTTGGCGATTTAGATATCGAGAGTTTTGGTGTTTCTCATGATGCAGCTGCACCACAGTTTTATCGTTTCCACAAAGAGAATCGTTCATTTGTCATGCTGACGGATACAGGTTATTGTAGTGATCATATGCGAGGGATCATTGAAAATGCTGATGGGTACTTGATGGAAAGCAATCATGATCTAGAGATGTTGCGTATGGGGCCTTATCCTTGGAATTTGAAACAACGTATTTTAGGCGATCGTGGTCATTTATCGAATGAAGATGGTGCGTTAGTGATGACTGATGTAATTGGCGATCGTACAAAACGAATCTATTTAGGCCATTTAAGTAAAGAAAACAATATGAAAGAATTGGCCCATTTGACTATGGAAAATATTCTTAAGGAAAAAGATCTAGGTGTGGGATATGATTTCAATGTGTACGACACTGACCCGGATGCTGCGACAGAATTATTTTCAATTTGATCAATCAGTTGTGACGGAAGTGATCGGCTCATAAAAATAAGCGGTAAAGTCCGAAAATTTGAAGGAATTTTGGCTCTTTGTCAATAAGGACTGATGAGTTGCGAAAAATTAAATCTGGGTCAGAATGAACCACATTCTGGCTCAGATTTTTTGTTATCTAACTTTGATTAATTGATTGGTCAAAAAGATTCTAATTTTCATGTTCTCAAATGATCTAAATCCGTAGGATACTCGTTTCATCGTTTTTATGTGGGTATTCTTTGCTTCTATTTTTCCATTGGAGTAAGGATAAATCATCGCATTGGCGATGCCTTCTTCGTAGGTCAGTAGGTTTTGAAGTTTCTCACGAAAGCCGTCATCTAACGTTTCGGGAAGTTCTGCCAATAAGGAGAAAAACAAGTCAGGGTCTTTGTCTCGAAAAGCTTCAACTAATTCATGGAAAAAGGGATATGCCTCCTTTAGGGGCTTAGAAAATCTAAGCAATCGATCAATCATCATTGCTTCAGTAAGAAATGGGTATTTAGGTGCTCGGAAACTTTTCCATGTTTTATACTCATAGTGATTAATGTTTGCACGATTTTTTAGCAGAAAGCGCCAGTTCTTTTTCAGTTTTTCTGCATGGCTTTTCTGTCCTGCTTTACGCAGTTCATTCATTTCACGGATACGCAACTCATTGAAAGCTTGATTCATGTGTTTGACAATATGGAACCGATCAATCACTACTTTCGCATTTGGCAGAACGCGTTTGGTGAGCTGGAAGTAGGCGGCGTTCATGTCTGTGACTAAGAATTTTACTTCTTCTGGATTGGTGCAGCCCAAGAAATAGTTTGTTAATCGAGGTAATTTACGAGTAGGTAAGATATCAATTAAATTACCTGTTTCTCCATCTGCGCAAATAAAGCTCATTTTATCTTCTATGGAAGTGTGCGAACGAAATTCATCAACCATCAATACTTTGGGGAGAATCCTCTTAGTGGGCTTTGGTAAATAGCTTTTAAACTCTTTCAATGTACGAATAACGGTAGTCAAAGATACCTGACAGCTTTTCGCAATAAAAGATAAAGAGACTTTTTCAGTCAGTAAAGAAGCAATTTTATATCTGACATGATCCGCAATTGAATGTCTTGGGCGTACAAAATAGCTTTGAGCAGTCCAATGGGTTCGACAGTTTTTACAGGTATAGCGTTGCTTTTTTAAGCGCATAACCATTGGCATATGATTGTATTGTTCAAAGCGGACAATGATTTCTTTCTTCCCATTTTTCACCACAATTGCTTTCCCATTTCCATCTACCACAGTAGAACCACAACTTCTACAGGCACAAGGATCAGGTGAGAGAATGGCATTAATGACCAATGTCTTTTCCTTATGAAAGATCTCGTAAGAGATCTCAGTAATCATCAAATCTTTATCTATTAATCTTAGCATTTTTTTGATAGAATCATTCATATAGCATATCGTCCTCTCAGTTGTTTATTTTGTGGTGATTTAATCATACTAGAGAACGATATGTTTTTTAATACCTAAAATGAAAATGGGACTGAAGAATCAATTTTGATTCATCAGTCCCATAAATTATAGAGCCGGAATTTTTGGGCTTTACCGCTTATTTCGTAAGGAGTTACCTCCTGAATGCTATTTATTTTATTATAGGGAGTGCCTGATGATGAAAGTCACAGGCTTTTTTTATTATATTACAGTAACCCTTGTTGCAATGCCAATTGTACAATGACAACTAGAGTGTTCATACCAATATGGGTGATCATTGGTGCCCAGATCCGCCCAGTGGATCGGTATAGTAAACTAAAGAAAAATCCTAAAAAGAAGTAGACGAGTAAATGCCCATCATTGTGTGCTAATGCAAAGAGCAAGGAACTAACACTTGCACCTACCCAAAAGTTGGTATAGTGACCAACGATGCCAAGAATACTCCGACGAAATACAAATTCTTCCATGATTGGTCCGGCAATAGTTGTAGCAATAATAAAAGCAGGAGTATCTAAAATCAGTTGGATAATATTTTGCGTATTTTCAGATGGAGAGACTTCTCCAAAAAAGAAACTCTCGATCATAACCGCAATACTTTGTAAAATCAGAGCGATAAAGATGCCGATGATTCCATATAGGAAGATTTTTGAGCGAGAAGCGACAGGTACTTTTGCTTCGATACCAATCGGTTCTTTATGCTTGTAGTACAAGAACCATAGAATCACTGCACCTAAAATATAGGTGATCGTTGTTGCATTGATCAAACCCGATGTTGAATTGACAAGTCCAACCGATGTCAAAAGCAAAGGTGAAACAAATACTAGACCGTAACAAAAAATGCTAAAAAAGCTGTATTTTTTTAATGACATATGAAACCTCCTTGAGCTAAGTGAAAAGCCAAGTATAACTTTCTTTCTTGCTCTAATAATATAGGAAAAGCAACCTTTCGTTGAACGTTAAGTGAAGAAACTTAGTAGCTTAATCAACTTCTGTGTTACTAAACACTATCCATTGTTCATTATACCATATCAAGATGTTTCTCTGATCAGTTAGTATTGATCGGCTTTTTCACAACCTAATAAACGGTGTTCAAGAAGCAACACTTCAATAATAAGTCAAAAAAATCCAAAATGAAAAAGCCATTTTTGATTTTCTTGTCTTATTACTCAGTGCTGAGCGCTTCTTTCACAACCTAGATAAACGGTGTTCAAGAAGCTGACCTTCAACATTAAGCTAGAAAATCAAAAAATATGAGGAGCTATTTTCTGATTTTCCATCTTACTGCTCAGGTCAAAGCGCTTCTTTCACAACCTTGATAAACGGTGTTCGCAAAGCTGACCTTCAACATTAAGCTGAAAAATCAAAAAATATGAGGAGCTATTTTCTGATTTTCCATCTTACTGCTCAGGTCAAGACGCTTCTTTCACAACCTATGATAAACGGTGTTCAAAAGCCAGCTCCTTCAATATTAAGTCAAAACTTGAAAAAATATGAGAAGCTATTTTCTCAAATTTTGCCTTAATACTTGGAGCTGATCGGCTTTTTCACAACCTTCTTTAAAAAATTTTTTTCTATGATTTAAAAAGCTTGCAAAAGAATAGGAGAATGAGTATTATTAAAAATGTAGGTTAGCACTCGATGTGATAGAGTGCTAATAGATTCAAAAAAAGAGTTATCGGAGGGATTTATCGTGTTAAAACCATTAGGTGATCGCGTCATCATTGAAGTCGCGCAAGAAGAAGAAAAAACTGTTGGAGGAATCGTTTTAGCTTCATCAGCGAAAGAGAAACCTCAAACTGGAACAGTTGTAGCAGTGGGTGAGGGACGTTTGCTAGAAAACGGCGAAAAAGTTCCTGCAGCTATTAAAGTAGGCGACCAAGTAATGTTTGAAAAATATGCCGGTACAGAAGTGAAATTTGAAGGAACAGAATATTTGATCGTCTCTGGAAAAGATATCATGGCGATTGTTGAGTAAGTACAAAACAAAAATAATTGATGAGGTGACGAAAAAATGGCAAAAGAATTGAAATTTGCAGAAGATGCACGTGCAGCAATGTTACGTGGTGTAGATAAATTAGCAGATACAGTAAAAGTGACATTAGGACCAAAAGGCCGTAATGTTGTTTTAGAAAAATCATATGGTTCTCCATTGATCACAAATGACGGTGTGACGATTGCAAAAGAAATCGAATTAGAAGATCATTTTGAAAACATGGGTGCAAAATTAGTTTCAGAAGTTGCATCTAAAACAAATGATATCGCTGGAGACGGTACAACGACAGCGACTGTATTGACTCAAGCAATTGTCCGTGAAGGTTTGAAAAACGTCACAGCTGGTGCTAACCCATTAGGTATTCGTCGTGGGATCGAATTAGCCACTAAAACAGCAGTGGAAGAATTACACAACATCTCAACTGTTGTTGACTCAAAAGAGGCTATTGCACAAGTTGCGGCTGTTTCTTCTGGTTCAGAACAAGTGGGCCGTTTGATTGCGGATGCAATGGAAAAAGTCGGCAATGACGGTGTCATCACAATTGAAGAATCTAAAGGAATCGAAACAGAATTAGATGTCGTAGAAGGTATGCAATTTGACCGTGGTTACTTATCACAATATATGGTAACAGACAACGACAAAATGGAAGCTGTTTTGGAAAATCCATACTTGTTGATCACTGACAAGAAAATTTCAAATATCCAAGATATCTTACCTTTATTAGAACAAATCTTACAACAATCACGTCCTTTATTGATTATTGCTGATGACGTGGATGGCGAAGCATTACCAACATTGGTATTGAATAAAATCCGTGGAACATTCAATGTTGTTGCTGTAAAAGCACCAGGTTTCGGCGACCGTCGTAAAGCAATGTTAGAAGATATTGCTGTCTTGACTGGTGGTACAGTGATCACAGATGACCTAGGATTAGAATTGAAAGATGCAACAATCGAAAACTTAGGAAATGCTTCAAAAGTTGTTGTGGATAAAGACAACACAACGATCGTTGAAGGTTCAGGCGATAAAACAGCGATTGATGCACGTGTTCAATTGATCAAAAACCAAATCGCTGAAACAACTTCAGACTTTGACCGTGAAAAATTACAAGAACGCTTAGCGAAACTTGCCGGCGGAGTAGCAGTCGTAAAAGTCGGAGCAGCAACTGAAACAGAATTAAAAGAATTGAAACTACGTATTGAAGATGCGTTGAACGCTACTCGTGCTGCTGTTGAAGAAGGCATGGTCTCTGGTGGTGGTACAGCATTAGTGAACGTGATCAACAAAGTAGCGATGATCGAAGCAGAAGGCGACGTAGCAACAGGTATCAAGATCGTTACTCGTGCATTAGAAGAACCAATTCGCCAAATTGCTGAAAATGCTGGTTATGAAGGATCAGTTATTGTCGATAAATTGAAAAATGTTGATTTAGGAACAGGATTCAATGCAGCAACTGGTGAATGGGTAAACATGGTGGAAGCCGGAATCGTTGACCCAACAAAAGTAACTCGTTCAGCATTACAAAATGCAGCATCTGTTTCTGCGTTACTATTAACAACTGAAGCAGTTGTGGCAGATAAACCAGAACCAGCAGCACCTGCTGCACCAGCTATGGATCCATCAATGATGGGCGGCATGATGTAATAACTCCAGAAGAACCTTGTTCACTCAAGGTTCTTCTTTTTTTTGTCTTCTTAGAAAAAAGCATAAATAGGGTAAAATCGAGTGTGACGTAATGAGATTGTGCATTTATATTGTAAATAAAAAATAGGCAAGTCACTAAATTGACAAGTCAATCATCAAATCGTTGTATTATTATTTCATCGATTTAATCTATGATAGAAAATTTATTTCCTTTAACATTTCTTTCACTCTTTCGCTAGCGAAGTTCACAAAGTTATGCTATATTTATGATATCATTATAATGTATACGCATTCATAATGATGGAAGATCGAATTGTAGGAGGATGAAAATGAATAAATTGATGGAATGGATGGAGAGATATATTTTGCCAGTTGCCACGAAGATTGGTTCGGAAAAGCATCTGGTTGCTTTACGTGATGCGTTTATTGGAACCATGCCGGCAACGATGGCTGGGGCAATTGCGGTGCTATTGAATGCGTTTATGCGTGATTTTCCTAACACGTATCTAGGTGAAGGGAATGCCATTACGACTTTCTTTACACCAGTAATTGGTGTCAATGGCCTGATTTGGAATGGGACGCTAGCGATTATGGCAGTCGTATTCGCATTGTCACTAGGCGCAAATTTGGCAAAGGCATATGAAGTGGACCCTGTATCAGGAAGTATTGTATCTTTAGTTGCATTTATTATTGGATTACCTGATGCTGCCACAGCTGTTTTGACGTTGCCAGAAAAATTGTCACAAGATGCTATGGACATGATCACTACCGCAGGCGGCGTGATTGCTGATGGTACTGATGGTGGACAGACGCTTTCGATGGGCGCATGGGGTTATTTCAACTTTGGGAAATACATGGGCGGTTCTGGTCTTTTTACAGCTATGATCTTTGGTTTTATTTCTGTTATCATTTTTGCACTATTGATGCGTAAAAAAATTATTATCAGAATGCCAGAATCAGTGCCACCAGCAGTTGCACGTGCTTTTGCCGCAATCATTCCTGCAGTTGTTTCTTTATATGTTGTGGGAACGATAAATTATATCTTCCGACAAACAGCAGGAGTACCATTGATTGACTGGATCTCTGAAGCGATTCAAAAACCTTTGATGAATTTATCGCAAGGATATGGTGCAGTATTTATTATCGTGTTACTTGTTCATGTGCTTTGGTTCTTTGGATTACATGGTACAAACATCATGTCACCAGTGTTACAGACGCTTTATGGTACAGCGATGGTCGAAAATACTAATGCTTTTCAAAATAATGAACCAATCCCCTTCAAATGGGTAGCAGGTTCATTTGAAGCATTCGTATGGCCTGGTGGTGCTGGTGTAACGTTGGTATTGATCGTCATGATTTTATTTTTATCAAAACGTGCCGATTATAAAACAGTCGGTAAGCTGGGGATTGCTCCTGGTTTGTTCAATATCAATGAACCAGTGATGTTTGGTCTACCAGTCGTATTGAATCCATTGTTGATGATCCCATTCATCGTCGCACCACTTGTAACGGCAACCATTGCTTACTTTGCGACAATGGCAGGCCTTGTTCGCCCAGTGGTGGTAAATGTGATTTGGGTCATGCCAACGATTATCAGTGGGTTCTTAGCAACCGCAGGTGACTGGCGTGCCATTGTCTTGACGATCGTCAATCTCTTAGTCGCTGCTTTGATTTGGGCACCATTTATCTTGGCTGCAAACCGTTTAGATCCTAATCTAGGTGAACCAGAAGAATAAAAGAAGCAAACTCCTTGCTATGAGACGCGTTTCATACCGTATACTCAAGGCATAAATAAAGGAGGGCTTCTTATGAATACCTATATCAAAGCAACGCAAGGCACCAAGAATCAATGTTTTTACGCATTTGTTGAGTTTAAAGATTCCATGCTCGTGTTGTCTAGTTTTCAAGGCCTTAATCGATCGGTGATCAAAAAAATCAATTTAGCAGATATTTCTGGTTTGACCAAGGATAATTATTGGGGTGGTCAACGAATCAGTTTCTATGACCAAGGAACATTGTATCAATTTTTCGAATGTGGACCTGCTGTGGTAGACTATCTACAAGAAAATCTTTTTGTATAGGTGGCGAACAGTAGTCATGGCAAACATCCGAGATATAGCCAAACGAACAGGATATTCTGTTTCGACGGTATCCCGTGTCATCAATCAACATCCTTATGTCGATGAAGCGAAACGAACAGAGATCTTGAAAGTGATCAAAGAATTAAATTATGTACCGAATGCCAATGCCAGACAACTAAGTTCTGGAAAAAATAAAAATATTGGTGTCATTTTACCTTACACAAATCACCCATATTTTGATCAGTTGCTCAGTGGAATCATTGAAGTCGCTTTTAGTGAGGGCTATAAAGTGACGTTGTTGCCAACAAACTACCAAATAAAACGGGAACAACAATATTTAGAAGAGTTTGCGGCGAAAGCATTTGACGGATTGATCATTACATCAAGAGCAAATCCCTTAGAGTTGTTGCTTGATTATCAACGCTATGGCCCTATCGTCTTTTGCGAAAAGATCGAAGACTTGGAAGTAACGAGTGTCTATATTGATCGCAAACAATCGATTACTGATGGCTTATCCTTTTTAAAAGATCAAGGTGTCAAACGTTTAGGTGTCACCTTAGGAAGAACCGGTCGAATGAGTTACAATTCGAAAATCACATTAAAACTGTGTAAAGAGATTTTTCCTGAATTTAATGAAGCTGATGTCTATTGGCAGTGTATTGATACCGAACATGGGAGATTGGCTGGGAAATTTTTTAAGGAACGAGGAATTGATGGCATTTTCACGAATTCAGACACAGTAGCAGCGGGAATCCTGCAAAGCTACAAAAAACAAAAAATACCAATCGTTGGTAGGGAAAATATGCTGATCAGTGAAATATTAAATTTTTCAACAATTGATCACCATCTGAAACAATGTGGTGAAACCGCTTTTCGTTTGTTTTTGAATGATACAGTCGAACAAGTAAAGATTCCGTATACTTTTATTCAACGTCCGTGAAATAAAAAAGACAAATCCTTTTTGTGGATTTGTCTTTATTTATTTATGCATGAGCTTGAATGATCTCATTCAATGCTACAGCGGCGCCTTTACCACAGCGAGAATCATAGTATTCAGTAAAACGTTCATCTGAGATATACAGCATACCTAATCCTTTGTGGGCTTCTGCTTGATACGTGGGCCAACTAAATAATAGCCATTTTTTATGTGTATCAAAAATTTCTTTTGCAAGTGCCTGATTTGATGGATCAGACAGATAAGACGTTAAGTTCGTTAGCAATTGTTGCTCTACTTCTTGCATCTCTTGATATTTTTCTTGAGACAGATTTTTCCATTGCTCGTTTGCTTTATCGATGGTTTCTTCTCCGTATTTTTCACGGATCTCTGTGCCATAGTTTTCTTCATTTTCAGTTATTTTTTGTTTTTTAAATCCTTCAAATTTTTCTTGGTCAGTCATCTTTTTTCCTCCTTTGAATTGTGCTAATGTTTGTTGGACGGTTGCCAGGAGAGTATCAATTTCTGCTCGTTTCTCTAGTAGTTTTCTCTGATGTTCGATGAGTGCATGTTGATGATCAAAGGTAGGATCATCTAATAATTCGCGAATTTGGTTCAGTGGAAAATCTAAGGATCGATAAAATAAAATTTGTTGTAGACGATCGATTTCTTGAGAACCATAGATACGATAACCAGCTGAATTGATCCGTTTGGGTTTGAGTAAATCAATTTCATCGTAAAAACGTAGTGTACGACTACTTACTCCTGAGAGCTGTGCCATTTTCTTAATTGTGTATTCCATTGTTTTCCCTCCTGACAAAACTAGCATAATCCTTGACGTAACGAGAAGGTCAAGTGAAAAATCATCTTTTTTATCTAATTGATTATATGTTATACTATTAAACGAAGAGAGGGAAATCAAATTGTTTTTTTATCGTCTTTATGAAAGCGATTTATTTTATTGAGTAAAAAAATTAAGAAAAGAGGAAAAGTATGAAACTGATTGAAACCCCGATTACGAGCAACTTGAATATCAAAACTTTTTATCCAAAAATCGTTGATTTCTTTTTTAGAAATTCTGCTATTCGATTTTATAAACTATTTTCTTTAGATCGTACACAGATTTTGTTGATTGATACCTATAATCAAGTCCAATTAGTGATGATCAATACAAAAAAGAAAATCACTAAACAGGAAATTGATTATGCAATCAAAAAAGTGTTGAAAACAGAACGATCAGCGGTCAATATCCATGTAGGTGTCAAGCAAGAATTTGAAGAAGCGGGTGTTCAGTTCAAGCGGCCGAATAAGGATATCGTCATTGTAGAACAAGCCATTGCAACCATTGCTTAACTTGATCAATACAGCAAGAAAGCTATAGACGATCCAAAATTGAATAAGCGATAGGAAGTAAAGCGCCTAAATTCCAAGATAGTTTGATTTTTGGGATTTAGGGGCTTTTTTACAACTTAGATAAACGGTGTTCAAGAAGCAATACTTCAATAATAAGATAGGGAAATAAAAAATGAGAAAGCCATTTTCGATTTCCCTGTCTTATTACTCAGTGCTGAGCGCTTCTTTCACAACCTCGATAAACGGTGTTCAAGTAGCAACACTTCAATAATAAGCCAAGAAAATTCAAAATGAAAAAGCCATTTTTGATTTTCCTGTCTTATTACTCAGTGTTGACCGCTTCTTTCACAACCTCGATAAACGGTGTTCAAGTAGCAACACTTCAATAATAAGCCAAGAAAATTCAAAATGAAAAAGCCATTTTTGATTTTCCTGTCTTATTACTCAGTGTTGACCGCTTCTTTCACAACCTCGATAAACGGTGTTCAAAAAGCTGACCTTCAACATTAAGCTGAAAAATCAAAAAATATGAAAAACTATTTTCTGATTTCTCATCTTACTGCTCAGGTCAAAACGCTTTTCTCACAACCTCCTATCTTATTTCTTTACTTTGTACAAAATAAAACAAGATTTCTTTTACTAGGGTATTTTTTTGTTATAATGGATAAGAAATGAAAATTGGCTAAGAGGAGCAATAAAAAAGATGACGACAACTTACTCAGATGACAGTTTGACGCTACATACGGATCTTTACCAGATCAACATGATGCAGACTTACTGGGAACTAGATAGAGCAGATAAACATGCAGTTTTTGAATGTTACTTCCGCGAGATGCCATTCAATCATGGTTATGCTGTTTTTGCAGGGTTAGAACGATTAGTGGATTATTTAGAAAACTTGACATTTACTGATACAGATATTGCGTATCTTCGCGAGATGGCTGTTTATCCGGAAGGCTTTTTGACGTATTTACGTGAATTCAAATTCAAAGCGACTGTCCGTTCCGCTCGTGAAGGAGAACTTGTTTTTGCGAATGAGCCATTGATCCAAGTGGAAGGCCCATTAGCCCATTGTCAATTAGTAGAAACAGCCTTATTGAATATGGTGAACTTTCAAACGTTGATCGCGACGAAAGCGGCTCGTATCAAATCGGTGATCGGTGACGATCCATTATTGGAGTTTGGTACACGCCGTGCGCAAGAATTGGATGCTGCGGTTTGGGGTACTCGTGCTGCTTATATTGGTGGAGCAGATGCAACGAGCAATGTTCGTGCAGGGAAAATTTTCGGGATTCCGGCAAGCGGTACTCACGCTCATTCTCTTGTTCAAAGTTATGGGAATGACTATGAAGCATTTATGGCATATGCAAAGACACATAAAGATTGTGTTTTTCTAGTGGATACTTACGATACCTTGAAATCGGGTGTTCCTAGTGCGATCCGTGTGGCAAAAGAACTTGGCAACAAGATCAATTTCCAAGGCGTACGTATCGATAGTGGTGATATGGCGTATATTTCGAAACGGGTCAGAGAACAATTAGATTCCGCTGGTTTTACAGAAGCAAAAATCTATGCCTCAAATGATTTAGATGAAGCGACGATTTTAAACTTAAAAATGCAAAAAGCAAAAATCGATGTTTGGGGCGTGGGAACAAAGTTGATCACCGCCTATGACCAACCGGCTTTAGGTGCAGTCTTCAAACTGGTATCCATCGAAAATGAACAAGGTGAAATGATCGATACGATCAAATTGTCTAGCAATGCAGAAAAAGTTACTACACCAGGTAAAAAACAAGTATGGCGTATCACTCGTAACTTTGATGGGAAATCAGAAGGCGATTATGTGACACTATGGGACGAAGATCCTCGACAAGAAGAAGAGATCTTCATGTTCCACCCGACACATACCTTTATCAATAAAACTGTTCGTGATTTTACAGCTCGGCCAATTTTACAAGATATTTTTGTTGAAGGAACGAGAGTCTATGACTTACCGACATTAGAAGAAATCAAAGAGTATACCAGAGGAAACTTAGATTCTCTTTGGGAAGAATACAAACGTGATTTGAATCCGCAAAAATATCCTGTGGATCTATCAACAGATTGCTGGAATCATAAGATGGCAATCATGGAACGAATGAAAAAAAGCGTCACACAATTAACGAGTGAACTATAGGAGGAATGGAAGATGAATCATTTACAACAAGCAATCATCGAAGAATTAGGCGTGAAATCAGTCATCGATCCTCAAAATGAAATTCGTGTGAGTATCGATTTCATGAAAGAATATTTGAAAAAGAATCCCTTCTTAAAAACCTTGGTTTTAGGTATCAGTGGAGGACAAGATTCTACTTTAGCCGGACGTTTAGCACAATTGGCAATGGAAGAAATGCGGGAAGAAACGAAAGATGACAGTTACCAGTTCATCGGTGTACGTTTGCCATATGGAGAACAGGCAGATGAAGAAGATGCCAAAGCGGCGTTAGACTTTATCCAACCAGACGTCCAATTACGTGTCAATATCAAACCTGCAGTCGATGCGCAAACGCAAGCGTTGATTGAAGCAGGTGTAGAAATCAGTGATTTCAATAAAGGAAATATCAAAGCGCGCCAACGAATGATCACACAATATGCGGTTGCAGGACAACGTGCAGGGGCTGTGATCGGTACCGACCACGCAGCTGAAAATATTACTGGCTTCTTTACGAAATATGGTGACGGTGGGGCAGATATTTTGCCATTGTTCCGCTTGAATAAACGCCAAGGAAAAGCATTGTTGAAGGCTTTAGACGCGCCAGAACATCTCTATACCAAAGTGCCAACAGCTGACCTTGAAGAAGGCAAGCCGATGATTGCTGATGAAGTCGCATTAGGTGTCACATATGATGAGATCGACGACTATTTGGAAGGGAAAGACATTCCAGTCGATGCACAACAAAAAATCGAGCAATGGTGGAATAAAACACAGCATAAACGTCATTTGCCAATTTCGATCTTTGATGATTTTTGGAAATAAATAAAGTGAAATAAACGAATCAAATAAACCGTTAATCCTTTGTTGATCAAGGGATTAACGGTTTATTTTTGTTTGTATTCGTTTTTTGCTCTCCAGTGTATTTCTAAGGTGAAGATTTTTATTGCTGTGCTTCATTCTCATAGAAAAGAAGGCTTAAAAAACAAGTTGTCCACATTGGAAGAGTCAGCATGGAAAGAAACAAAATAGGATCGGCTATAATTAATGGGCACTCTTTGACAGTCTGAAACAAATCGATGTTCCTTAAGAAAATCATTTGATAGCGACAATAGCATCTATTTCTACTTTGAATCTTGGATCAATCAATCCGGCTACTATTACTACTGTCATTGCTGGTTTATTTTCTCCATATAGTTTTATAAGTGTCGTCCTAAGTGATCCTAAAAAGGAAGCATCAGTTAAATACACGTTCATTTTGACAATATTTTGGGTACTCGCTTCGTTATCCATAATGATGGAATTTATTTTTTCAACAACGATTTGTATTTGCTCATTGATACCATCGGGAATGTACTCCTCTTTTTGAGGTGTCTGTCCGGAAATAAATAATAAAGGTGAATCTGTCATAACACTATTTGAATAGATAGCCATAAAATTACTCCTTTTCATTGATATTATTATGCAGTGATGAACGCTTCTTTCACAACCTAGATAAACGGTGTTCAAAAAGCTGACCTTCAACATTAAGCTGAAAAATCAAAAAATATAGGAAGCTATTTTCTGATTTCCCATCTTACTGCTCAGGTCAAACCGCTTTTTTCACAACCTTAACTATAATACACCTTCATCTTGATATCTTGGTCGTAGTTGCCGAAGCCTTTGCCGAATAGGGTGCAGCCACCGACGTTTTTGGCGTCTTCTTTGACTTCGATGCGGAAGGTCCAGACGTCTTCGTTTCTTGGGATGTCATTGATCGTGATTTCAGATAATGGTTCGCCGTTGATATTGGTCAAATGTTTAGTGATACGGATCGTTTTCAATAGTCCGTATTGGTTTAGATTATCTGGATACCAGTCTGGGGTATGTTTTCCACGAATGTCTGCGAAATCTCCTGGGCTTGTCCAGTTCCCTAATTCCACACCGTTCAGGCTGAAAGTGATATCCGATGGCCAATTGTCGTTCGAAAAGGGAAACTCGGAAGACAGTTCAACGGACAATTCCAACATTTCCAAAGTATCTTCTTCGTTTAAAAAGTTTGGTGTTTGATATTCAACAAATCCGCTTGTAAACCACAGAATCCGTGCATCCATTCGTCGTGGATCGGCAAAGTAACGTGGTTCATCGACTTTGCCGATAAAATCATGGATCGTTGCCAGACCGCATGTCGGCTCGATCGAATAGCGGGTATAATGACCGATAGGGATCGATGTTTCTTTCGTATCAAAGGCATTGAAGATTTTTTCTGGAAACGTGATGTTGATTTTATCGACACGTAAGCTGGAAATTTTTTTTTGGCCTATTTTTTCAGATTTGATGATATTTGCTTCTTCAAGTTTTTTTACATGCATTGTTGTAATCGCACTACTGATACCGAGTGCTTGGGCAAGCTCTTTGATATTCATTTTGTTTTTTGAAAGTAACTGGATGATTTTTATCCTTGTTTTACTAGCTAAAGCTTCATAAACAGGTAATGATTCTTCATTGATTTGGAGTTGCATGATTTTTCACCTCTTATTTAGGTTTTTGTTTAACTATATATTAACATAAATATTAATTTATAGGTTAATATCATTAAACTAATATATGTAATTAATATTTAAGTTAATTATAATGTAAAAATGTTTTTATATTTAATAATATTATTATTGACAACGCTTTCAAAGAAAGATATGATTCATGTATAAATTAAAGGAGGGGACTTATGGAAGCTGTAATGTCAGTTAGTCGTGTGCAAAAGATAGGGGAAATCGATCGTCGTTTGTATGGCTCGTTTATTGAACATATGGGACGTGCAGTGTATGGAGGGATCTATCAACCGGATCATCCGACTGCAAATGATAAGGGATTTCGCCAAGACGTTATGGAGCTAGTCAAAGAATTATCGGTACCATTGATCCGGTATCCAGGTGGGAATTTTGTTTCTGGGTTCAATTGGGAAGATAGCGTGGGGCCTATAGCGGAGCGGCCGAAAAGATTAGACCTTGCTTGGCGATCTTTAGAAACAAATCAAGTGGGTGTGCATGAATTTGCTGCGTGGTGTCAAGAAGTGGGCGCTGAGATCAATATGGCGGTCAATCTTGGAACACGTGGCTTAGATGCTGCAAGAAATCTAGTAGAATATTGCAATTATCCTAGTGGTACTTATTGGAGTGAGCAAAGAATAGCAAATGGACAAACCGAACCTTTTGCAATCAAGACGTGGTGTTTAGGCAATGAAATGGATGGTCCTTGGCAAATCGGTCATAAGACAGCAGCGGAGTACGGACGGCTGGCAGAAGAAACAGCAAAAGCAATGAAACTTGTCGATGAATCGATCGAAGTCGTTTTATGTGGCAGCTCGAATAGTCAAATGCCGACATTCGGTGGGTGGGAATTGACTGTATTGGATCAAGCCTATGAACAAATCGATTATCTTTCATTGCATCAGTATTATGGCAATCACACCAATGATTTGAAAAATTATTTAGCTCGTTCAGTCGATATGGATCAGTTCATCTCTGGTGTTGTTGCGATGTGTGATGCAATCAAGGCGAAAAAACACAGCAAGAAACAAATCAATCTATCTTTTGATGAATGGAATATTTGGTATCATTCGACAGAACATGATCAAACAGTCAAGCCATGGCAAGTTGCCCCACCTTTATTAGAAGATCACTATAATTTTGAGGATGCTTTAGTATTGGGCTGTTTATTGATCACTTTGTTAAAACATTCTGATCGAGTAAAAATTGCTTGTCTGGCGCAGCTAGTCAACGTGATTGCGCCGATCATGACAGAAGAAGACGGTGAAGCATGGCGTCAAACAATCTATTATCCATTTATGCAAGTCGCGACTTTAGGACAAGGTATTGCTTTACGACCTGAAATCACTGTCGATACGTATGCAACGAGTGAATTTGATACAGTTCCATATTTAGAAAGTATCGCGGTGCTGAATGAAGAAAAAAATGAGTTGGTGATCTTTGCAGTGAATCGTGGAGAAGAAGAGATGAGTTTAGATCTACAATTTTCTGACTTAAAGATTGAGGAAGTCATCGAGTTTTCAGAGATGTCTGGCTATGAAATCAAAGCGGTCAATCAAGCAGGAAATGAGCAAATCAAACCTGTGTCTTCAAAAGCCTACGAACATAAAGAAAATCAGTTGAATTGCAAATTGAAACCGTTATCTTGGAATGTGATCCGTACAAGCTTGACCCCGAACAAATAAGGAGGAGATAGAGATGCGAGGAAAAAAATTGATTATTGGTTCATTGTTGTTAGCTGCGACTGGAATATTAGGTGCTTGTGGCGGTGGTGCTTCTTCTCAAAGTAAAAATGACGGAGAAGTCACACTCTCTTTTTGGAATGGGTTTACAGCTTCTGACGGGGAAATCTTACAAGAGATCGTCAACGATTTTAATAAGAATAATGACAAAAACATCACGATTGAGATGGATGTGATGACATGGGCTAATTTGAATGAAAAATTACCAACGGCTATTTCTTCAAGAAAAGCGCCAGATTTTGTTGCACTGAACTATGCTGATTTTGCTCAATATGTGGAGAATGGGGCTGTGCAGCCTGTAGATGATTTCTGGGACTACGACGGTGTGGATAAAGGAGATTTCAAAGATACTGCGGTAGATCTAGGAATGGTGGATGATCAGCAATATTTTATTCCGATGCAAGTACAAGGGATGTATATGTATTGGAACAAAGAATTATTCAAACAAGCTGGCTTGGATGAAACAACACCACCAACTACTTGGACAGAATTAACAGAGATGGCTCCGCAACTGACCGATAGTAGTAAAAATGTCTCAGGTTTTGTCTTCAATAAAGACGGTACTGCGCCACTTTATAACTGGATGAAGGCAAATGGAGGAAAACTTGTCAGCGATGATTATACAAAATCTGAGTTCGCTTCACCAGAAAATCTTGAAACACTAACAGCCATCCAAAAAATGATCCATGTCGATAAAGCAGGACCAGAATCGATTTCAGGAGCAGAGATGGATAACTTGATGAACGCTGGGCAATTATCGATCATCATCAACGGACCGTGGTTGAATAACGGCTTGAAAGCAAACGAAATCGATTATGGTGTAACGACATTACCGCAAGCAAGTACGGACGGTGAAAAAACAGCGATTTTAGATGGTGTTGGTTATGCCATCCCAGCAAGTACAGATAGTGACAAAAAAGAGGCAATCTATGAATTCCTAAAATACTGGAACACAAGTGAAATCGGTAAAAAATGGAGTATTGAAAATGGCTTCCCTGCCTATTTATCATCTGTCGCAGAAGATGAAGAAGTGAAGAATGATCCTATCGTATCGGAACTATCCAAACAAATGGAATATGCTGAACCTTATCTACCAGGATTCACGAAAATCGCAGCAATCAATAATGATATCATCAATCCATTGATCGAAAAATTGTTGGCTGGTGAAGATCCAGAGCAACTCATGAATGATGCAGATGATCAGATCAATGATCTATTGAAGGAATAATCGAGTAACAGTTCACAATGAAATCAAAACAATGAAAGAAATAGAAGGAATCTCGTAGAAGATAAGGCGAAAGTACTATAAATTGCAAAAACATATTTATTGCTTTCGCTTTCCTTTTTCAAGAAAAACTTCTTTCCTTTCTTGGGCTGATTTTTCATCGCTTGAACTGTTCATCAAGGAATCCATCGAATAAGAAAGAGGGGAAATAGACGAAATGAAAGCATTCACCAGATACTGGAACCGACCGGATCGAGCGGCTTATTTGTTTTTAGTGCCATCCTTTTTGATTCTACTGTTATTCACAGTGGTGCCACTGATTGGTACATTTGCGATCAGTTTTACTGATTTGAACATCTTTTTTACTTCAAGAGAGTTCGTAGGCATGGATAACTTTTTGCGGATCTTTGGGGATGAACGTGCGGTCAATTCACTTTTCCATACGTTGTATTTTACCTTACTTGAAACACCAACACAGATTATCGTTGGTTTATTAGCTGCGGTGATCTTGTCAAAGAATACTCGTTTCAATCGCTTTTGTCGCTCAACTTTTTATATTCCTGTTATTTGTTCCTTAACATCCATTGCAATCATCTTTTCAATGTTGCTTGACCCAAACGTTGGGGCTATCCCTTACCTTTTCTCACAAGTAGGTTTGCCGATTCCACAATTTTTCCGTGATCCAACATTAGCAATGCCAACAGTTGCGCTGATGACGGTTTGGAAAAATTTCGGTGTCACGATGACGATCCTGATCACTGCGATTCAAGGAATCTCCCCTTCGCTTTACGAATCAGCGCAAATGGATGGAGCAACCAATCGTCAACAATTCTTTAATATCACGTTACCGCAGATCGTCCCATCTCTTGGTTTTTGTATCTTGACCAATCTGATTGGTTCCATGCAAGTGTTTGACCAAGTATATGTGGCAACGAACGGCGGACCACAATTCAAAACGGAAACAGCTGTCCAATACATTTATAGTCGCGGATTCACCGCTCCATATGAGTTAGGCTATGCTTCCGCATTATCTTCAGTATTGTTTGTGATCGTAGCTGTGCTGGCAATTTCGACCAATTTGTATATGTCAAGAAAAGAAAAACAAATGAAATAGGGGGGAGTAATAATATGCTTTCGGAAAGTTATACAGCAGTTTCAACGGATCGTCGGAAAAAGTTTGATGGAAAGAAATGGCTACGTGTCATAGGAATGTTACTCGTATTATTGATTATCGCTTTTCCTTTTCTATGGTTGATCATTTCCTCGTTCAAATATGAAAAAGATATTATTTCTTTTCCCCCGAGAATTTTTGCAGATGAATATACCTTAGAAAATTATATCAAGGTTTGGACGACGATCCCGTTGTTAGATTACATCAAAAACACAGTAATCTTTGCAGGCGGGACAGTGATCACTTCTGTTTTCTTTGATTCTCTTGCAGGATATGCGTTTGCTCGGATGCGCTTCAAAGGGAAATCTGTGTTGTTTTATTTTGTTTTGTTAACGATGATGATCCCTTTTCAAGTCTTCATGATCCCACTGTTCATCCAAGCAAATTTTTTAGGCATGCTAGATACGTATGCCGGATTGATCATTCCTCGGATGACTACTGCTTTTGGGATATTTATGATGCGGTCGTTTTTTGTGACTTTACCAGATTCATTGGAAGAAGCCGCACGTATTGACGGATTAGGTGAGTTCAAGATTTTCTTGAAGATCATGTTGCCTTTGAGTAAGCCAACACTTCTATCACTGGCAATCTTTACGTTGATGAACAGTTGGAATGATCTATTGTATCCACTGATTTTGACAACAAGTTCGAAAATGCGGACGTTACCTGCAGGATTAGCTTTATTCACCGGACAAAATATTTCGTTTTATGGACCGGTGATGGCAGGAACAGTTATTTCGATGTTGCCATTGTTGATCATTTATATTTTTGCTCAAAAATACTTTGTACAAGGAACTGCAATGTCTGGCATGAAAGAGTGAGAAGATGAAATTAGTCGAAACAAAATGGTATGGTCAATTGATCCAGATTTCCGATCATATCTTATTAGGGATTTTATGGGTCGTCGTTTCTTTACCTTTAGTCACAGTAGTACCAGCCACAACAGGGGTCTTTACAGCATTGAATAAATGGAAAAATGGCGAATCAGGGCATGTTTGCTATTCCTTTTTGCAAGGCTTTAAGCGTAAGTTTTTCCTTCAATTAGCGATGAGTGGCGTGACCGTCGTCAGTTATTTTGCGATGAATCTTATTTTGCAAGAATCTGCTATTTGGTTAGTGATTTGTGGGTATGTAACAATGTTGGTTTTTACGATGTTTTTACTTTCTTGGTGTAGTTCTCTTGCCCAAAATGACGCTCTTTCCGGAAAGGAACTTTTTCAAGAAAGTACGTTGTGGGTGTTGACCAACTTTTTGAAGAATCTTGTATGTTGTGGCATATTATTAGTTTTTCTTGTGCTTGTGTTTATGTTTCCGCCGATTATTTTTGTATTAGCAGGTGGGGTTTGGTGGTTGATCAATCATTTAGTGGGAAACATAAATAGGAAAGGAGTGTGGCAATGAAAAAAGTTGAATTAAAGGTACGTCAAGGATTTTCTAAAGGAGCTATCAGTCCACGACTCTTCGGTTCTTTTGTTGAACATATGGGAAGTGTCGTGTATAACGGAATATTTGAACCAGGACATCCGACCGCGGATAAGAATGGCTTTCGACAGGACGTGCTTTCTTATGTAAAAGAACTGTCTTTAGGGGTGATCCGTTATCCTGGAGGGAATTTCACTTCAGGATATGACTGGCAAGATACGATTGGTCCAGTCACCGAGCGTCCAAAAAAAATCGATCTTGCATGGCAAGGAATCGAACCAAATACATTCGGGCTACATGAATTTTTCAAATGGTTAGACATGGTAGAAGCTGAGCCAATCATGACGGTGAATCTAGGCACAAAAGGAATCGATGATGCGCGTAATCTAGTAGAGTATTGTAATTTTCCTGAAGGAACCTCTTGGAGTGAGTTACGCAAACAAAACGGACAAGAGCAACCTTTTAACGTGAAACTTTGGTGCTTAGGAAATGAGTTAGACGGCCCTTGGCAAATTGGCGCAAAAAGTGCCTATGAGTATGGCAGGTTAGCCAATGAATCTGCCAAAGCGATGAAATTAGTCGATGAATCGATCGAAACGATTTTAGTCGGTAGTTCGACGCCACGCTTAGCGTCTTATCCTGAATGGGACCGAATCGCCTTAGAAGAAGCATATGAAAACGTAGATTATATCGCTTTGCATAATTACATCGATAAATATGACGAAGAAGATTTGACTAAACCTCCAAAAAATGAGCGAGCAGATACCAAAACTTACTTAGCTAAAGCGGAACGGTTTGATCGACAAATCGAAGAGATCATTGCGACGTGTGACTATGTGAAAGGCTATCTACGCAGTGACAAGACGATGTACTTAGCTTTTGATGAATGGAATGTTCATAGCCAACCAGAACAAACCTATCAAAAATTCCAAGAGGGGTCACCAATCGATTGGTGCCAGTTCACCATGGAAGATACATTACTGTTCGGCACGTTAGGTCTTGCGATTTTACGGCATGCAGATCGTGTCAAAATTGCTTGCCAATCGCTTTTAGTCAATACCATCCCGCTTATCCTAACAGAGAAAAATGGGATCGCATGGGTAAATCCGACCTATTATGTGATGCAACATCTGGCAAAATATGCGAAAGGCACTGTATTAGATCAACAAACGTTTTGTCCCACTTATGACTGTGATACTGGAAAAGAAGTGCCGATCATTGATAGCGTAGTTGTCGAAAATGAGCAAGAAATCGTACTGTTTCTAGTGAATCGCACAGAAGAGAAAGTGTCCATTACGACAACGCATGATTTTGAGCTGGAGACTAAAGCAGTCCAACTAGTCGTAAAAAGTGATCATTTACTAGATAAAAATACGAAAGACGCTCCGAATACGATCCAGCCGATAGAACAAGTAATCGATGTAAATGAAAAGAACAAGATCCATATGGTGCTTGAAGCATATTCTTGGAATGTCATCAGACTAAAAAAATGTGAGGAACCTTTATGAAAAAAACAACTTATGCTAATCCAATCGTCCTTGAACGAGCCGATCCTTGGATCTACAAACATACGGACGGCTACTATTATTTTACGGGTTCTCTACCTGGTTATCAGTCCATCGAATTAAGACGTGCGAAAACGATCGATGGCTTGAAGCATGCAGAAAAGTTACTGGTTTGGCATGCACCTAAAACTGGACCCATGAGTCAGTTGATCTGGGCACCAGAAATCCATTATATCCAAGGAAAGTGGTATATCTATTTTGCAGCCAGTGATCATGCAGAGATTCGTGATCGGGATCATCACCATCGGATGTTCGTTCTTGAAAACACGTCCATTGATCCAATGAATACTGATTGGGAAGAAAAAGGGCAAATCATCACGGCTACAGACACGTTTAGTTTAGACGGCACGACTTTTACACATCAAGGAAAGTTGTATTATGTTTGGGCGCAATTAGACCCGCGTATTCCGGGAAACTCCAATCTCTATTTATCAGAAATGGCAAATCCTTGGACACTGACCGGAAAACAACTATTATTAGCCATCCCAGAATTTTCTTGGGAAAAGCAAGGATTTGCAGTCAATGAAGGACCAGCCGTACTGGTTCGTAACGGGAAAATATTCATCACTTACTCAGGGAGTGCCACGGATGAAAATTATGCGATGGGTTTGCTGTGGGCAGAAGAGTCAGCGGATCTACTTGACGGTTATTCTTGGCATAAAAATCCTGAACCTGTCTTTGTCTCTTCGGAGAAAAATAAGCAGTTTGGACCAGGACATAACTCCTTTACTCTCTCAGAAGATGGCAAAGAAGATGTCTTAGTTTACCATGCACGACCAGAAAAAAATGAAGGAATCGATCCTCTGAACAATCCCAATCGTCATGCCAACGCACAAGTATTTTCGTGGGACATAGAGGGATTCCCAGTTTTTGGTGAACCAGTTGCGTATTCGGCTGATATTTGAGCATCATTTCAATCAAAGTGACATAAAGCCCTTCAAGAAATAAGCGGTAATAGCCACAATTTGTTGTTCAAAATTGTGGCTATTACCACTTATTCTTTGCGAGCTGGAGAGACTAAGACACAGTTTCATTCCTTTTGTTTTCTATTTATTTTTTTATAAAATTGGTCGTTCAGACTACTTGTTTTTTGAACTTTACTTTCATTTGTGGAGCGACTAGAATAAAATAGGCGTTAAAGTAGTTTAGAAAAAGTGAAGGAGCGCTCTCTTGAACAAACATTTAGATAAGCTTTCAACCAAACAACAAAAAATTCTACGAATCACTACTCTGGGGGTAGTAACAGTCTTAGTGATACTTATAAGTAATTTGTATTTACAATGGTGCCAGAATAATCTTTCAGTTGATTTAGCCTTGAAATTTGCTTTTTCATGGCACACAGAAAAATTTTTACTTGCTTGTTTCGTATTACTTACTGTCTTTTTATTTATGGTCGCTTTCGCGGGTTCTTACTTATTTGGTCTGCTTTTTTATCTCGTAAGTATCGGAATATTAGGTTTTGCGAATTACTTGAAAATGAGCTATCGTCAAGAACCAATCTATCCAGATGACTTAAAGATGATCACAGAGTTCAATTTACTCAAAGACATGACCGGAACACCGATTTTTATTGGGTTGATGCTACTAGCGATCCTTGCCTTTGGTGGAGTGGTCTGGGCAATTGTCCGTAGTTTCAAAAAAGATCGAACATTCCAAATCTATCGTATCTTGACTTTAGTCATGACCGTTGCAATGATGGGTTATTTCAGTAACTTCAATAATCCCAATAATTTGTTGCGTAAAGCTTATAATCAAACGGCTTTGTGGATTCCTTATAGTCAAAAAATGAATTATTATAATACAGGATTCATTGGTGGCTTTTTGTACAATCTAAAAGTTGAACCGATGGAACGGCCAGAAGGTTATTCAAAAGAAAAAATCAATGAAATCACTGAAAAATATCAAGCAATCGCAGACAAAAAAAATCAAACGGCAAGTGATGAGCAGCCAAATATCATTTATGTGATGAGTGAAAGCTTTTCTGATCCAAGTCATCTAAATGGTGTCACGGTGACCGGTGATCCCTTAGCTGACTATCGTGAAGTGGCAAATCAAACCTATAGTGGCCGAATGCTTTCGCAAAATTATGGTGGTGGAACAGCAAATATTGAGTTTGAAGCCTTAACGGGTCTATCCATGGCACTATTCAATGGTCAAATGACCACACCATATACGATGCTCGTTCCAAAGCTGGATCAATTACCATCGCTTGTTTCCACACTTAATGCACAAAACTATCGAACAACGGCGATCCATCCTTATAATACATCGATGTATAAACGTGAAGATGTCTATCAGACGCTAGGGTTTGATTCGTTTATCAGCGAGGGAAATATGACTTACACCGATACCATTGATAATAATCCATATATTTCAGATGAGTCTGCCTATAAAGAAATTTTAGACTTATTAAAAGATGAGGAAACGCCTCAGTTTGTCCATCTAGTCACGATGCAGACCCATATGCCTTATGCAGGGAAGTATTCGCAATTGGATTTTTCTGCTACAACAGAAGATAACAATGGAACGGATACACTCGACAACTATTTACAAGATATTGCTTATAGTAGTCAAGCATTGAAAGCATTCACTGAAGCGCTGAAAGATACGCCAAGAAGAACGCTAGTCGTTTTTTGGGGAGATCATTTACCGGGGATCTATTCGGACGAGATCAAAAATAAAAATGAGAAACAAGCCTTACATCAGACAGAGTTTCTCATGTTCGATACAGCAGGTGAGTTAGAGAAACGTGAAACCAATGATGCTGTCACTAGCCCTTTTTATTTTGCAGCGAATCTTTTAGAACAAACGAATCAAAAGACCACTGGTTTTTATCAATTACTGCTTGAAATGGAGTCGGCTATTCCCGCGTTCGAACGAGAACTGTATTTTCAAAATGGCCAATGGGGAAAAGAAGCTCAGTTGAATCAGGCGCAAGAGGAAGTATACGAGGCGTATCGCTTGATCCAATATGATCTAGTTTCAGGAGAACAATATAGTTTGGATGCAGGATTTTATGAAAAATAAACGATAAAAATAACATTTTATTGATGTAATGACTTGTTTTCTACTAGAATAAACAGGTAAAATAGAGAAAGAAAAAGAAGAAAGTAGGAAAACCTATGTTACCGAATCTCGGTTATTACGTGCAGACAGTCGATAAAATCGTGAAAGAAACAGAAGCAATCGGCGAAACGATGCACCCAAAATATGAAAAAATCAGAGAAGCAATCGATCAAAAGAAAACAGCTGAACTAACGCAAGCCGAGCTTGTTGAGACGGTTGAGCTATTTGACCAAGGTACTGAAAAATATCGCAATATGCTAAAGAAAATCAGTACGTTGCGTCCACCAGCCAAAGTAATGGGTATCCATAAGAACTTTGAAAAAGCCTACAAAAATTATGTAGCTGGTTGTGAAGAAATGACTCAAAGTATTCAACCAGAAAAAGGCATCGATGCTGAACAATTCGATGCGTCAGAAGCAAAACAAGACCAAGCGACAGATGATATTTCCGCAGCGATCCAAAAAATGACTAACTTATTGATGAAATAATCAAAAAGCCGAGACGACTGAAAATAGGGTTCCTATTCTCGATCATCTCGGCTTTTCATTTATTCTTGTTGCTTTTCTTCATAAAGGGAAGAAATCGTAGTGTACCATTCAAAAATGTGAGAAATCAATACTTTCGCTGCGGCATAGACAGGTATCCCTAAAATCACACCGACCACACCAAATAATTTTCCGGATGTTAATAGGACAAGTAAAATCGTCACTGGATGGATCGACAACTGATTGCCAAGTACAAGTGGCGAGATCAAACGGCCTTCGATGGTTTGCTCTAAGGCGAAAACGATCAATACTTTGACCAACATGATTGGTCCTGCAACGATGGCTAAAAATACCGCAGGGATCATCGCTAAAAATGAACCTAAGTAAGGGATCAAGTTCAAGAAACCGGCAATGATTCCTAAAGTGACAGCATAATCTAACCCGATGATTGCAAATCCGATCATGAACATCACCGCAACTGCGAAAGCCACAGTCAGCTGTCCACGAATATAAGAAGAGACTTGGCTGTTCATCTCACCTAAGACTTTTAACGTAGGCACTCTCATACGAGTGGGTAAGAACTTGACCAAATAAGGTGCTAATTGTTTTCCATCTTTCAACAGATAAAATAAAATAAACGGCATCGTCAATACGGCAACAACGATCGTAGCTACAGCGCCAACAAAACTCCCTAAGCTTTGAACGGTGCTTTTTGATAGATTCTGTAAAATATCGCCAGCAGAATTCATAAACTGATCGCCTGTATTTTCCAGTTGCTCTCTAAATTGACTGAATAGTGGATCACGAAAAATCTCGGTTAATTTGTCATCGATAGTCTCGACGTATTGTGGAAAATTGCTGACAAAGCTGACGGTTTGTTCTTGGATTTTCGGGATGATCACTACACTTCCCCAGACGATTAAAGCGACTACTAGTATAAATAAACCGATGATGCTGTAGAGCCTTGGGACTTTTCTCTTTTCAAGATAGTCTACAACAGGATTCATCAGGTAATACAGAATACCAGATAGAATGATCGGTAAACCAACGATCGCTAGAAACTGCCAAATGGGCTCAAAAAGATAAGAGACTTTCGTAAATAAGAAAACGATCAGTAAGACCAAAAGAACGACTAATAAAGCCGTGACTACTTGATTATTCAAAAACCAACGCCAAAACCATGAAACAGGTTTGATTTTTCTTTTTTTATCCTCTTCCATTAGTTCACCTGCTTATAGTCGATGGTCGTGCCGACAGTGATTTCTGGTAGTTGATAAGGGGACAAATAGATTCCATTGACGATTCTGTCACCTGCTGGCGGTTGTTCAAAAACCAGAGTCACATGACCAACCGTTGTTAAGTTTTCATTGGCCAACGGACCAACATGTTCGATGGTATATTCTTGATGATCAAAAGAAATTTGATCACCTTGATTAAGTGAAAAATTCTCTTTTGTACTAAATTCTTGAATGATCGTATAGTCACGCAACGCGGATGTTGCCGACTGATCGAATAAAATCAGCATAGGTTCCTCTGAATTGATTGCTGACGTGCCAATTTCTGTTATCGTTGCTTGAGTCATCTCATTTCTCTCCTTTACTCCTAAAAAATCAATGATTCTATGGTTACAAAAACAGTATAACATATTCTCTTTGATTAACGACATGAATGGATGTATGATAGAATAAATTAGAATTCTTAATTTGAGGAGGATCAAAATGATAAAAAAAATCATTCTAGGAACATATACAAGACGAAAAAGTGAAGGGATTTATCAAATCGAATTAGATACAGATAAAGGCACTTTAGAGAATCTAACGTTAGTGACAAAAGAAAATAGCCCAACGTATGTGGCAAAAAGCGATGCAGGTAATCTTTACACAGTAACAAGTGTCGATGGGTTAGGTGGAGTCGGTGCATACGATCATTCATACAATTTTTTGAATGCGGTAACAGAAGCCGGCGCACCTTTGTGTTACGTGACAGTCGATGAGCAACGCCAACTGGTTTATGGCGCAAATTATCATAAAGGAGAAGTCAACGTTTATCGTATCACTGAAGACGGTAGTTTAGAGGCGACAGACGCAGTCTTTCATCAAGAACCGACTGGTCCACACAAAAACCAAGATCATGCCCATGTCCATTACACAGACTTAACACCTGACCAACGATTAGCTGTCTGTGATTTAGGAACTGATCGTGTGTACACATATGATGTAGATGAAAATGGGAAATTAGCTGTAAAAGCTGTATTAGAAGTAGAGCCAGGAACCGGCCCACGTCATTTAGTTTTTCATCCTAATAATCAATTCGCCTATTTATTTGGTGAGTTAGATAGTACAGTTCGTGTTCTTTCCTATGATGAAACAACAGGCGAATTCAAAGAAGTGCAAAAAATCAGCACATTGCCTGAAGGATTCACCGAAGAAAATGGTGGGGCTGCCATCCGTATTTCAAACGATGGACGTTTTGTCTACGCATCAAATCGGGGACATAATTCGATTGCTGTATTCGCTGTGAATGAAGAAGGTTCACATTTAGAACATGTACAGACGATCTCAACTGAAGGAGATTTCCCAAGAGATTTCGCCTTAGATCCAGAAAATGATTACGTGGTATGTGCCAACCAGAATACGGATAATCTTACCTTGTACAAACGTGATGCTACAACTGGAGAATTGACATTGATCCAAAAAGACATCTATGCACCTGAGTGTGTTTGTGTTTACTTTGATTAAGGAGTAGTGACATGAATAAAGAAGAAGTATTAGACCGTTTACGTGAAGAATTAGAGATTCCGTTTTTTCAAGGAAAAATAGAAGACAAAGAGTATAGTGAAGAAGAATACCAAAAGATCAAAAATGATTTGATCCAGTATTTTGATGACTATGTTCGTAATGTTGAGAATTAAAGAAGGAAATATAGCCTAGAGTAAATTGATTTCTATCTTATCTTGAACCAACACGCTAGCATGCCAAAGCTGTTTAGCTGGATAAAAATGGGGGATGTATGAAAGAGTTGAAAATAATTTTTGGTGCGTTTCTTTTGTCGCTACTTTTAAACTGGGGCTTATCCTATCTATTAAATCGTCCATTCAAATGGCGCCTTATTTCCGAAGAGGTTACTTCTGCTCCCGCCGTTTATTCGGTTTTAGGTGGTGGGAGAGGACTAATGTCCTACTTCCTTTCTTTTAATAACATCTGATTTCAACCAAAGTTTATTTTGCGTAGTAATATTCCTTGAAAAATTAAGATAAGGAGCAACCGTAAATGAGTCATCTAAGATGGTTTTCTGGTGGAAACGATCGACGCAAAACAGCAGAAATAATCATTAATGAATTGATAGCTGATTTAGCGTTAGACCTTGGAAATGAATCGCTTAGAGAGGTTTTATACGCTTATCTAGAAAAATTACAAAATGATGGAGCATCAGTGCCGTTCATTCTAAGCCGTATGAACTTAGATATATCTAATGCATTGAAAAAAGATGGCGCCTCTCTCAACGAGCATCAATCCGAAAAGCTACGTGAACTGATGGCTATTTCTAGTATTAGATATGGTTATTAATGAATTTTAGCGTCGCAAATCAGCCACTTTGCAACAAATAAAAAAGGATTTCACGAACATTCGCAATGAATGTTTAGTGAAATCCTTTTTTCTTTTCTCAACATTTTTAGAGAAAGATTTATCTAATAGCGACTAGAAGTCTTTACCGAATGCAGTTGCTTTATCTAAGGCAGCTTGCATCAATTCTTCTGCACGATCAGGTGTATAGTCGATCCCCTCGATAAATAATTGGTCGACTTGTTCGATGCCGACAAAGTTCAAGATTGCTTTTACATATTGAGAAGCAAAATCTTGTCCATTGTAGATTCCGCCATTTGATTGGATGTGTAGTGCTTTTTTACCAGTAACTAAGCCAACAGGACCATTTTCAGTATACTTGAAAGTTTTACCAGCAACATTGACTGTATCAAACCAAGCTTTTAATTTTGTAGGAATGTTTAAATTCCATAAAGCATTGGCAATAACGATTTTATCTGCTGCTAGGAATTGCTCTGTCAATTCGTTGAAACGAGCAATTTTTTGTTGTTGGTTTTCAGATAGACTAGAGAAATCTGCACCTGCACGAAGCGCTTCCCATCCAGAAAGCAATTCTTCATCAATTTCTGGGATATCATCACGATAAAGGTCTAAAACAGTTACCTCGTCGTTTGGATGATTTTCTTTGTAGCTAGTTAAAAAACTAGTTAATGCGTTAACTGAACGTGATTCTTGTGCAGTTAGTGGATGTCCTTTGATTACTAATACTGATGCCATAATCTCTCTCCTTTAGTCGTAATTGTTAACTTTACTGCTAACAATACCAGTTTACTTGAAACAGAAAAGGCTATCAAGTATTTTTACTGATAAAAAGTAAGTTATTTTCCAGTACGATCAAAGAGGACTAGTTAATTCACGACTTTCAAATAACTTCATGTTGTCGATCACATAAGTTGCTTGCAATCCGTTTTCTATTAGGTAACTAGTGATTTCTTGTGCTGACTGGTTAGATGCTCCGACAATGTAGTACTGTTTTTTTGTATCGAGATTATTTAATTGGGCTGGCAAACTGGTAATAGGGATGGATATCGAATGACTTAGGTGTTTTTTTATATACTCATTCGTTTTTCGGACATCTAGAATTACAACATCCTTCTTTTGATAGACGAAATAGAGTTCGTGGACGGTTATTGATTTGATCATGGCGTTCATCCTTTTTATATAATGATCCTATTTTAGATGTATAGAATAGAAGAAACAAATCTTTTTTCTCGATTTATTCTTTTTTTAATAATTATGAAAAAAAATGTAAATGACTTGCAAAACAATCAGATGGTGTTATAATGACAAGGTGTCATATGACAGTGTGTCATTTTTATGTGGGGAGGAATCAACGATGCCGACACAGACTTTTTTTCATCTACCTGAAGAAAAACAGCAAAGACTTTTAGAAGCTGCCAGGGTCGAATTTTCAAGAGTACCATTGAATGAAGCTTCAATTGCACAAATCGTGAAACTTGCGGGGATCTCTAGAGGTAGTTTTTATCAATATTTTGAAGATAAAGAAGATCTTTATTTTTATTATTTTGAAACCGTTCGTAGCGATAGTACAAAAAATATGATCCAACTAATCAAAGAATCGAATGGAGACTTATTTATCGGTTTTGAACTTTATTTTGGGAAAATGATTCGAGATATTCTAGAAGGTGAAAATGCCGCGTTTTATAAACATCTTTTTATGCATATGGATTATCGTGCCTCACGAAAAGTCGTGCCGCATCCACAAGGACATCGTCCATCACCACATAAAAATCATAAAAAAGCGTCCAAAGAGTTGATTGGTTTGATTGATCGTTCCAATCTTAGAGTAAAAGATGACCATGAAATGGAATTATTGTTTCAGTTAGTCATGAGTACACTATTTACAACGATTGCTCATGCCTATAAATCATTTTCAACCTCTGAGGAGTATTCTGTTGAACAAGCCATTGCAGAATTCAATCTAAAACTGTCATGGATAAAAGATGGCGCTTATAAATAGAAAGAAGGGGAACGAATGCTAAAAATTGTCAAACGAATTTCATTGACCTCAGCAATTGCTGCAACGGTCTTTATGATTATTCAAGTGTTAGCAGATCTGTATTTGCCAACGTTAACATCTAATATTATTGACAAAGGCGTAGCAAAAGGTGACGTCGACTATATTTGGCAGACGGGATTTGTCATGATCGGATTTTCTTTGATCAGTATTTTAGCCGCCATTGCCAATACGTTTTTTGCTACACGAGAATCTCAAAAGTTAGGAAAACAATTACGAACAGAAGTCTATCAAAAAGCCGAAAATTTGACGAAAGACAAATTTGACAAGTATGGAACAGCTTCATTGATCACTCGTACAACGAATGATGTGACGCAGATCCAATTGGTGATGCAAATGTTTTTACGGATGATGATCAATGCACCGATCACTCTTGTTGGGGCAAGTATCCTTGCTTATCAAAAGGACCATCAACTGACAAGAATTTTCTTAGTCGTGATTCCTGTCATGATCATTTTGATCGGTGGTATTATGTATTTTGCTGTTCCACTATTCAAGAGCATGCAAAAGAAAACAGACCGCTTAAACCTTGTTTTTCGTGAAGGATTAACCGGTGTACGTGTCATCAGAGCGTTTGACAAAACACGTTTTGAAGAAAATCGTTTTGATTTAGCGAATAAGGATTATACAAATACGGCAATCAAAGTCAACACGATTGTTGCATTGATGATGCCATTGATGACGTTGATCATGAGTGGGACGAACGTAGCGATCACATGGTTTGGTGGGCACTACATAGCGGATATGACATTAGAGGTCGGAAATCTGATTGCCTTCATGACTTATGCGATGCAAATTTTGATTAGTTTCATGATGCTATCAGCAATCTTTATCATGGTTCCTCGTGCCCAAGCTTCGGCTGATCGGATCAATGAAGTATTAGAAGAAGACGCGGGTATCGTTGATCCAGAACAACCAGAAACGGTTGCTTTAGCTGGAAAAGACGCAAGTTTGTCATTCAAACAGGTGAATTACCGTTACCACGGCGCAGAAAAACTAGCGTTGGAAGATATCAACTTTGAAGCGTCATCCGGCGATATCGTAGCTATCATTGGTGGTACAGGTTCAGGAAAAACGACTTTAGTGAATCTGATCCCACGTTTGTATGATATTGAATCGGGTGAGATCGCGATCAATGGAACGAGCATCACTGATATGACGCAATATAACTTGCGTGAATTGATGGGATTTGTTCCCCAAAAAGCTGTCCTTTTTTCTGGAACGATTCGTGAGAATATGCAATATGGGAAAGAAGACGCAACAGATGAGATGATTTGGAAAGCATTAGAGATCGCCCAAGCAAAAGACTTTGTTTCTGAAATGGAAGATGGGTTAGATAGTCATGTCGAACAAGGCGGCGGAAATTTCTCTGGTGGACAAAGACAGCGATTAGCCATTGCGCGTGCCTTAGTAAAAGAAGCCGACATCTATGTCTTTGATGATTCATTCTCAGCACTAGACTTTAAAACAGATGCGAAACTCCGTCAAGCACTAAAAGAAAATATGACAGAAAGTATCACCGTTTTAGTGGCGCAACGAGTAAGTACCGTCATGGATGCAGATACGATCTTAGTATTAGATGAAGGAAAACTTGTTGGAAAAGGAACGCATAAAGAATTACTAGCAACAAATGAAACATACAAGGAAATCGTCAACTCACAATTGAGAGAGGAGGATTTAGCATGAGTAAAGGAAACAATCGACCTCCTCAAGGACCAATGGGTGGGGGACCAGGACGTAACATTGGAGCTAAAGGAGAAAAACCAAAAAACTTTTGGGGCACTGTTCGCCGGTTATTCGGCTATATGTCTAAGCGTTTAGTAGCGATCATTGCTGTATTTGTCTTAGCGATTGCAGCTGTCGTCTTCCAAATCCAGACACCAAAAGTATTAGGGAAAGCAACCACAGAAATTTTTAACGGTGTGATGCTTGGCGCAAGACAAATGCAAGAAGGGCAACAAGTCACGAAATTCCCAATCGATTTTGACAAAATTGGTCAAATCATTGCGACAGTGATTGTCATGTACTTGATTTCTGCGGTGTTCAACTTCTTGCAACAGTTCATTATGACTCGCGTATCGCAACGTACGGTATATGAGTTAAGACATGATTTAGAGACAAAAATGAATCGTGTGCCGATCTCTTATTATGATACACATACGAATGGGGATATCATGTCTCGAGCAATCAATGATATGGATAATATCGCCAGCACGTTACAACAAAACTTGACTCAATTTGTCACAAGTGCGGTCACACTGATCGGGGTCATCGTTATGATGCTATCCATCAGCTGGCAACTGACATTAGTGGCGTTGTTGATGATTCCATTGAGCTTGATCATCGTGATGATCATTGCACCGAAATCACAAGTGTTCTTTGCGGATCAACAAAAGAGTTTAGGATTATTGAACAACCAAGTCGAAGAAACCTATGCTGGACATACGATCGTCCAAACGTTCAACCATACAGCAAAAGACCAAGCAGTTTTTGAGATTGAAAACCAAAATTTATATGCCTCTGGTTGGAAAGCACAGTTTATTTCTGCGATCATCATGCCATTGATGAATTTCGTCAAAAATCTAGGGTACGTCTTTGTGGCTGTGCTTGGTGGGATCAAAGTAGCCAATGGGAATATGGCATTAGGGGATGTACAAGCATTCTTGCAATATACGACACAATTTTCTCAACCGATCACACAATTGGCAAGCTTGATGAATACGATCCAATCAACAGTAGCTTCGGCTGAACGTGTCTTTGAAGTCCTGGACGAAGAAGAGATGACAAATGAAAAATCTGGTTTACCAGTCGAAGAAAATACACCGTACAAAGTTCGTTTTGAAAATGTGCAGTTTGGTTATACGCCAGATCACTTATTGATGAAAGATTTCAATTTGGATGTGAAGCCAGGTGAAATGGTCGCTATTGTTGGTCCGACTGGGGCTGGTAAAACGACTTTGATCAATCTATTGGAACGTTTTTATGATGTTTCAGGAGGAAGCATTCGGTATGACGGTGTCGATACGAGAGATGTTTCTCGTGATGTATTACGTGCGCAATTTTCAATGGTACTACAAGATACATGGTTATTTACTGGAACGATCTATGACAATATCAAGTATGGAAATGATGATGCAACGGATGAACAAGTGATCGAAGCTGCGAAAGCTGCCCATGTCGATGAATTTGTCCGCAAATTACCTGACGGGTATGATACGATCTTAAATGAAGATGCAAGCAATATCTCACAAGGTCAACGTCAATTGATTACGATTGCCCGAGCATTCTTAGCAAATCCAGATGTCTTGATCTTGGATGAAGCAACCTCAAGTGTCGATACTCGTACGGAGATTTTGATTCAAAAAGCGATGAACCGTTTATTGAAAAATCGTACAAGTTTTGTAGTTGCGCATCGATTATCAACGATTCGTGATGCGGATAATATTATCGTGATGAACCAAGGATCGATCGTTGAAACAGGAAACCATCATACACTCATGGAAAAAGATGGGTTCTATGCTGATCTGTATAATAGTCAGTTTACAGAAGAAGCTTCATAATAAGATAAAATAAGTTATAATAATCTTTATAGGATTATGGGAAAGCGGCGTTTAAAAAGATAAAAAAGTTTTATCAAAGATTCGCCGCTTTTCTTACATATAGAATGATTTTCCCTTCCCATTCTGATAATTAGCTAAAAAATAAGATAATCTGAGAATTAATTCAACAAAAAATAAGATATTGCTTGAAAGAAAAGAGAAGCATCGTTAAAATAAAGCTTAACGTAGAGGGGAGCAAGAAATTATGAAAGTTTTTGATTTGGGGTCTACTACTTATTTGAAAAGTATTGCGATACGTGTAAAAGACCGTGATAAAATGATCGAGTTTTATAGAGACACGATTGGTTTCGATTTAAAGAGAGAAGAAAATGAATTAGCGATTTTCGGTACAGTAGAAAATGACAGCGAGATGTTATTATTAGAGGAAAGTCCACGAGCAAATGATCACTTTGGGGAAATCAAAAAGCTCAATCGTTTTTCTTTGATCATTCCAACATTAGAAGAAATGGCAGATGTGCTGTATCGCATTCGCCAAACGAATCAAACGATCGAAGAAGCACTGGAAAGTGATGGCAGAATCGGTATTTTATTGAAAGATCCTGAAGGCAATATGTTAGAGATCTATCATGAAGAGACTCATACTTCACAAGAACAAGCGGCGGAACAATTAGACCAAGAAGCACTATTAAGACAATCAAATGAACGCTTTAAGAAATTATCTGCTGGTACTTATTTCCAAAAAGTCCACCTAAATGTACTAGATATGGAAAAGGAACGAGAATTTTTATCAGAGCTTTTAGGTCTGACTGTGCATAAAGAGGAAGAAAAAGAATTTATCTTGAATAAAGGTGATTTTCATGTAGGACTGACTCAAGCTGAGAGTCCAGTGATTGCCTTACCGACGGATGAAATCTTAGGATTAGACTTTTTGAAATTTGTTGTTGACCCAGAGAGTATGCAACGTCTGATTGCACATTTGAACACAGAAACGATCGATTTTTACATTGACAAAAAACAAAAAGTTTTGACTTTGTATGATGCAATTGGCATCGAATGGTGGTTCGTGGACGAAACAAAAGCAACTAATGTTATCCAATGAACAGTGGCTAGGATCAGTCGATTGCTCGACCGTTGGAAAAAGCAGGAAAAATTCAGCTGATGCTGAAAGTTTCCTGCTTTTTTATGTCAGCCACTAAATACTGGGATAAATGAGAAAAACAATTGATTCTTATGGAAGAAAGAATTATGCTTGGGGAGCAAACAAGCATATCCATAGATGAATAAGGAGAAACTATGTACGCTAAAACGAAAGAATATATACTAAAAAAAATGAATGAGGGATATTATCCAGGGGTCGTCGCTGCTTTTATGAAAGGGGATCAGATTGAAAAAGTGATCGCAGGTGATGCGCAGATCGTTCCAACGATTAGACCAATGACAGAAGATCTGCTCTTTGATGCAGCCTCCCTGACAAAAGTGATTGCAACGACAAGCCTTGTCTTGCGATTGATCGAAGACGGGAAAGTGGATTTAGATGAACCTTTGCATACGTACTTGCCGGCTTTTGAGAATCAAACGATCACGATTCGCCATTTGTTGACACATACCTCAGACATCCAGACATTTATTCCTGATCGAGATCGTCTATCACAAACAGAGTTGATTGAAGCTTATTTGAAACTTCAACCAGGCGATCAATTGGGAATCGAAGTTCGCTATACGGATGCAGGCACGATTCTCTTAGGATTGATGCTAGAGGAGGTTTTCCAAGAAGAGGCAGTCGAGCTTTTTGAAGAGCAAGTACTAGCACCGTTAGGAATGATGAATAGCTTATTCTTACCACGTCCTTCAGAACGGATCGTTCCAACTGAACAACTTCCTTCTGGTGAGGTGATCCATGGCTTGACCCATGATCCAAAAGCACGAGTGTTAGCAGAACATGCAGGTAATGCTGGTCTATTTATTGATCTTGCGGATTGTGAGAAGTTTGTCCGGATGTATCTTCAATACGGAAAGTTAGATTCTGGTCATTTTTTGGAAGAGGCAACCATCCGTTCCTTATTGGCTGATCATACGCCAACTGGTAAAGGTGGTCGCTCACTCGGATGGGATTTAAAACAAGATAAAAAGGATGGCCATCCATTACTATTCCATACAGGCTATACAGGGACATTTCTATTGATCGACCCAATCGATCAAGAAGCGTTCATTTTTCTATCCAATCGCCTGCATCCAAACGATCATCGTGAAGAATATCTAAAATGTCGGGATGAAATCATTGAAATTTATTTACAAGAGAAAGCGTTACACTGAAAATAATGCTATAATAGCAATTGAAAATTGAGAGGAGTTTGACGTATGCAAGAACCATTATTTTTAAAACCTGTTTTTCAAGAAAAAATCTGGGGAGGCAGTCGCTTACGTACTGTTTTTGGCTTTGATATCCCAAATGATAAAATTGGGGAAGATTGGGCGATCAGTGCGCATCCTCATGGCGTGAGTGTCGTTGAAAATGGCCCATTCAAAGGCTGGAAACTAGATGATCTATGGAAAGAACATAAAGAATTATTCGGCCATCCAACAGAACCAGTTTTTCCGTTATTGATCAAAATCTTAGATGCAGAAGATGATCTATCTGTTCAAGTTCATCCAGATGATGCTTATGGTATGGCACATGAAGGAGAGCTAGGAAAAACAGAGTGCTGGTACATCATTGATGCCGAACCAGGTGCAGAGATCATCTATGGTCATCATGCAAAAACACGTGAAGAATTAGCCGAAATGATCCAAGATAGTCGCTGGGATGACTTATTGAAAAAAGTTCCTGTCAAAAAAGGTGATTTTTTCTACGTACCAAGTGGAACGATCCATGCAATTGGGAAAGGGATCATGATTTTAGAAACACAACAAAGTTCAGACACAACTTATCGTGTTTATGATTATGATCGCAAAGACGAGCAAGGAAACACTCGGGAATTACACATCCAACAATCAGTCGACGTAACAACAGTACCAGCAAAAGCTCCTGAATTACAGATCAAAGAGATCCGTCAAGGGAACTCTTCGATCGTCACTTACGTAGAAACAGAATTTTTCAACGTCTACGAGTGGGACATCAAAGGGATCACATCCTTTAAAAAACAAGCACCGTATACATTGATGACAGTTATTGATGGTGCGGGAGAATTGGTGATAGGTAACCAAACCTACTCACTAGAAAAAGGAACAAGTGCGATCTTACCAAGCGATATCACGGAGTGGAAAGTTCAAGGAGAACTTTCGATCATCGCTTCTGAGCCAGGAAAAAAATAATAAGATAAAACTGTCGTTGCTAGGTTCAGCGATAACAATAAAGCGTACCAACCGAAAATGGACTTGCTATTTTTGGTTGGCGCTTTTTTTTGTGTCTGGGACATTAGTCCTCTTGTACCACCTAAAACCGAATAAACGGCGGGAACAGAAGTAACCTCATCGGAAATAAGGCGCCATCCACAAAAATTTGAAAAACAATTTTCGTGGATGGCGCCTTATTTCTCGAGGCTGAACACTTCTTTCCCGACCTCAGTGATATAAGAACAAAGAAGGTACCAATTACAGTTAGTTTTATCGATGAAAAGTTGCTTGTTGAAATCACTTACAAAATATGTTATATTCTTCTCGTAGAGTTAAAACGTTTTAATAGAACGTTAAAATGATTTTCTTGTTAAAGGAGAGGAAAACGATGAATACTGTTACAGTTATCGGAAGTATCAATTTAGATCGAACCATCCGTGTGACTTATATGCCAAAACCTGGAGAAACGATCCATACGAAAGAAACTTTTTCAGCTGGTGGAGGAAAAGGAGCCAACCAAGCGGTTGCTGCTAGACGTTCGGAGGCAAAAACTTACTTTATTGGTGGCGTGGGTAAAGACGAAGCAGGAAAAACGATGACAGAATTACTTGAACAAGAAGAAATTGATTTATCTGGTGTAGCGACATTAGAAAATCAAGCGACTGGACAAGCGTATATCATTGTTGATGACCAAGGTGAAAATAGTATCATGATCCATGCTGGTGCAAACAATGCGTTTACCGTAGCACAAGTACAAGAAAATAAAACAATCATCCAAAAAAGTGATTTTATTATTGCTCAGTTTGAAAGCGCTATAGAACCGACGATCGAAGCATTCAAAATCGCTCGAGAAACTGGCGTGAAAACGATCTTGAATCCGGCACCGGCGCTAGAAAATGTTCCTGACGAGTTATTAGCAGTAACGGATATGATCATTCCAAATGAAACAGAAACGGAGATCTTAACAGGCATTACTATTACCGATGAAAAAAGTCTAAAAGAGGCGGCACAAGTCTTTCATGGATTAGGTATTGAAGCGGTGATCATCACGATCGGAAGTAAAGGCGCTTATTATGATATTGCTGACGGCGCTAGTGGGATCGTACCAGCTTTTAAAGTGCATGCAGTGGATACAACGGCTGCTGGCGATACCTTTATTGGTGCGATGAGCAGTGTATTAGCCAAAGACTTCAGCAACCTAGAAGAAGCGATCCGTTATGGCAATAAAGCCTCTTCTGTGACTGTTCAACGTTTTGGTGCACAGCCTTCTATTCCGTATAAACATGAATTAATCTGATTGAGGAAAGGATGAACAAATAATGAAAAAAACGAAAGTAATCAATTCTGATATCTCACGAGTGATAGCACAAATGGGACATTTTGATAAATTGAGTATTGGAGATGCAGGAATGCCTGTACCTATGACCACTGAAAAAATCGATTTAGCAGTTACGCAAGGGGTTCCTAGCTTTATGGAAGTTTTACGCAATGTGTTGTCAGAATTAGAGGTGCAACGTATTTATCTAGCAGAGGAAATCAAAAAAGAGAATCCTGACATTCTTTTAGAAATCCAAAAAGAAATGCCGGAGACACCGATCACGTTTATTCCGCATAGTGAAATGAAAACTGAGTTAAACAATTGTCACGCATTTATTCGTACAGGTGAGATGACTCCTTATGCGAATATCTTGTTAGAAAGTGGCGTCGTATTCTAAAAAAGGAGATGTAATAAATGAATGCAACAGCATTATTGATCGGATTAGGACCATTACTAGGTTGGGGACTTTATCCAACGATTGCTTCGAAGATCGGTGGACGTCCTGTGAACCAGATTTTAGGATCAACAATAGGAACTTTGATATTCGCACTTATTTTTGCCCTGATCAATGGCATAGCACTGCCATCTGGAATGGATCTTGTCTTTTCTATTCTTTCCGGTGTGGGCTGGGCGACTGCTCAAATCATTACTTTTCAATCCTTCACACTGATTGGCTCGTCACGTGCAATGCCTATCACCACAGCTTTTCAATTACTTGGGGCTTCATTATGGGGTGTTTTTGCGCTAGGCAATTGGCCAGGAACGACAGCGAAGATTCTTGGTGGATTAGCATTGATCTTGATTATTTTAGGCGCATGGATGACTGTTTGGACTGAGAAAAAAACCAAAGAAAATAGCAGTTTACTGAAAAAAGCGGTTTTATTATTAGCAGTCGGAGAGATTGGGTATTGGGCATATTCCGCAGCACCTCAAGCAACAACCATCGACGGAATGCACGCTTTCTTGCCACAAGCAATGGGGATGGTCTTAGTGGCGATCATCTACACCGCTGTATTAAGTATGAAAGGGCATGAAAAATCAGCATTTACGGAAGTTGTTTCTTATAAACAAATTTTTTCTGGCTTCTTTTTTGCCTTTGCTGCATTGACCTATTTGATTTCTGCACAACCAAATATGAATGGTTTGGCAACGGGCTTCATCTTATCGCAAACTTCTGTTGTTCTAGCAACCTTGACTGGTATCTGGTTCTTAGGACAAAAGAAAACGAAAAAAGAAATGACGGTCACGATCATTGGCTTGGTCCTTATCTTAGCTGCCGCAACGATGACTGTTTTGATATAAGATATTTTGTTAGAAGCGTTATTTTAAAAAATTGGGAAGTAACTGCGGTTACTTGCCCAATTTTTTTTGTGGAAAATAGATAACGGAAACTGTTAGAATAGAGCTATCTGAAAAAAAGCATAAGCGCAGTCTGCTGAAGTAGAAAGGGCAGGTGATCAACGTGGGGGAGAATTTGAATGCGCTTCCTGCTGATGCAGTGGCGAAATTAACCTGGTTTCGTCAATTACTACATTATTTCAAACAAATGATCATGCCAAATCTAAGTATTTTTATTGCTTGGGGTTTGTTATCGATTGTATCAAATATCGTATCAGGTGATTTGCATCAAACGCTTGCACATGTCAGTGATTGGCTGATTTATCTGTTATTGCCTATTTTGATCAGTTACTCTGGAGCAAAGATTTTTGATCAAAAAGCAGCTGTAGCAGGTGGGATTGCTGTCATCGGTATGATAGTAGTTTCTGATCTTCCACAACTATTCGGAGCGATGATCATCGGTTTGATCACGGGAGGTATTTTTCACTGGGTGGATCGTTGGTTGACGCCGAAAATCAAACCTGGCTATGAGATGTTGCTGAATAACTTGATGATCGGTCTAATCGGTGGGGTTGTCTGTCTGTTAGGCATACTGGTCATCCAACCAATTGTTGAAGGTAGTTTGTCTTATGTTGGACGCTTTGTTTATTGGCTCATTGAACAACATCTGTTACCAGTGGTCAGTTTAGTGTTGGAACCGTTAAAGGTCTTATTTTTGAATAATGTCATCAATCACGGCATCTTGACACCTTTAGGAATGGAGATGACACAACATGCGGGGCATTCGATCTTATTTTTGATGGAAGCCAATCCTGGGCCAGGAATAGGGATTTTAAGTGCGTTCTTGTTTGCTGCTGATCGAGAAAAAAGTGTCAAAGCAGGTGGAGCATTGATGATCCAAGCTGTCGGAGGAATCCATGAGATTTATTTTCCTTTTGTCTTGATGCAACCTGCGCTTTTTTTTGCCGTTATGATTGGAGGAGCCACAGGAACGTTTGTGTTCCAACTGTTTGCTAGTGGGTTGAATGCTCCGGTTTCACCAGGTTCATTGGTGATTATTTTAGGGAATACACCCCCTTCACAATTAGCAGGTGTCATTTTAGGTATTATTCTCAGTGCGCTTGCTACGTTTATTTGTGCCATACTGTTATTGAGAAAAACGAAACCTGTGGAATCGATCCTCCCAGAAAGGAGCCAACTGATGAATCATGAAGCGGTCAACCAAATCATCTTTGCTTGCGATGCCGGGATGGGTTCTAGTGCAATGGGCGCAGCCATTTTGAAGAAAAAACTGCATGCGCAAGGGATAGATATACCTATAAGCTATACCTCTATTTATAGTCTGAAGAATCATCAGAAACAATTGGTGATCGTACAAAGTGCCTTTCAATCTTTAGCACAAGAAAAAGCCAAAGAGAGTCAGATCATTGCTGTTGAACATTTTTTAGAAGTTGAGTCGTATCTACCATTGATCAAGCAGCAACTTCATGAAATAAACAAAGAACCTCAAATCAAAAAGCAACAAGAAGTTAAACAACCTAGAACCAGAGTTGTGTTTTTATACCAAGGAAATCGCCGAGGCTCACAAACGATGGGGATGACGATTTTAATGAAGCTAGCCAAGGAATATCAGGTCGATCTATCTGTAGAAAAAACAGCCGTTGAAGACCTAGTACCCGAAAAAGAAGTGGTATATCTTGCGAATGAAAGAATGGCAAAGGCGTATCAACTGGAACAACAAGTGGAGCATTTGTTGATCATTGATCATTTTGTCAGTACCAAAGCCTATCTATCATTAGTAAAGGAAGTGGACTAAGATGTATTTGTCACCAAGGGAAAAAGAATTATTGACAGAACTCATCAATAGTCCAGCACCCGTTTCTATACAAAAAATGGTCAATGTTTTACGTGTCAGCAAACGGACTGTATACCGCGAGTTGGAGCAATTAGAACGATCGCTCAAGGAAGTAAATGCTTCGCTGAAAAAAATAACCCGCGGATCATTTATGATTGAAGCGACACCTGAAACAATGACACAACTGCGCCAACTACTGAACGAAAAAGAGATGGAATTATCGACAACTGAAAGGCAACATGCAATTTTATTAGAGCTGTTACTCACGAAAGAACCATTGTCTTTAAGTTATTTTTTAGAAAAGTATTTGATTAGTAACACGACTTTTTATGCTGATATCAAGCAACTCGAAACCAGTATGAAACAACTGCCATTGTCGATCACTCGTAACCGTGGCTATGAAATCACTGGGCCGGAAAAATACCGCAGATTGCTGATCGCAAATATCTTAGAGTTGGAGATCAATGCGTATGAAATATTTCACTTGTTGGAATTTGATACGACAACGAATTTCTTTTTTCAATTTATCACGACAGATAGTTTATTACTGGCGCGTCAAGTGGTACGAGAAGAATTGATCCAGCAAAAAAAAGAATTAAGTGACCGGAAACTGGAACATTTAGTTTTGATACTCAGCATCACGATCGATCGTGTCAAAAAAAATCACGTGCTGACGAATGAAACCTACACTGGACTAGTGAACAAAGAGTTATTACGTATCGCCAAAGCTTTATTTTCTAAAATCGCTAAGGAAACGCAACAACTTTATCCAGTCAATGAGATCGTCTTTTTTGCTAGTCTATTAAATGATTTCTCGAATTCCTTTGATCAGGATTTTTTTGAAGAAACATTTGATACCCAACTCGCTTATCTTGTGAAACAATTGATCCAAGTGGTGAGTGAAGTGACCAATAATCCATTCTATCAAGATGAAACACTCTACAAAATGTTGTTGACCCATTTATCAGGAGTATTTTCTCGAGCGGTACTTCAAGAAGAACAATTGACTAATCCGATTTTAGAAAAAATCATGGTTCAGTATCAAGAGATTGCTCAAGCCATCCGTCAAGGAATCGAGCAGATTTTTCAAGAAAAGAAACTATCCGAAGAAGAAATTGCTTATATGGTTCTCCACTTTGCGAACTCGTTAGAAAAAACACCAAAGGACAGCACGATCAAAATCGCTGGTTTTTCCCCTAGTGGATTAGCTTCGACAAGTATGCTTGAGTTAAAACTAAAGAGGTACTTCCCATTTGTTCAACATATCCATTTTTATCGAATTGCTGATCTAAAGAAAATAAATTTAGAAGAAGAGTATGATCTCGTCATTTCTACTTCGATCTTGAGTGGCTATGAGGGGAAATATCTATTAGTTTCACCATTACTTCTTGAGGAAGAAATCAAACAATTAAAAGCAGAATTTGCTCGTTTGACAGCCCATCGAACGGAACATATCCGGTTAGCTGATCAACCTTCTGTTATCGAAGATACTTATGAAGAAACGGTGTTGATGATGAGCAAAATCAATCGATTACTTCAGCACTTCTTCATTCAAGAATTAGACAATCCAGAAACAGTAGAAGCTACGTTGAAGGATATTTTCGACTATTTACCTACAGGGTTGGTCCAAGATAAAGAAAAAGTCTATCAGCGTTTAATGAAAAGATATCAACAAGCGCCAATCGGATTACCTCATACCAACATGGGGCTGTTCCATACGTCTAGTTCTGAGATGACTGCACCATTATTTTGTATCTTTCAATTGAAACAGGTATTAGAAATTGAAGGAATGGATAAAACAAAAGTCGATTTATCAAGAATGCTTGTGATGTTAGCACCGTCCCCGATTGACGAAGCCACAGGGAAATTACTTGGAAAAATCAGCGGCGCATTGATCATGAACGATTTGAATACAGAGATTTTTCGTTCAGGTAATGAAGCAATCATTTATCAGTTATTATCTAAAATTTTGATCGACGAAATTAAAAAATAAAGGGGGGATAGAGATGCTTGAAATCCCAACGGAACACATTTGGCTGAACCAACAGTTTAGTAGTTGGGAAGACGCGCTCCAGACGATTGGCGAGCAGTTACTGGAAAAGGGAGTCATCCAAAAGGGATATATCGATGCGATGATTGCCCGTCAAGAAGCAACAAGTGTCTATATCGGCAATTTTGTGGCACTCCCTCATGGAAAAGTACAAGATGAACAGATTGTTAAAGAAGGTATTTTTTTGTTCCAAGTGCCTGATGGGGTTGATTTCGGGATAAATGGTGAAAAAAAGATCGCAACGATTTTGTTTGCTGTGATCATGAGAGAAAACCAACAATTAACAAGTTTACAAGAACTTGCATTCTTTTGTTCCGATGTCGATCAAGTAATGGCATTGAGTGATGCACAAACAGTAGAGGAAATCCAACAGATTTTAAAACAAGCTGAGGAATTTTGACGTAAAATACGCGACGACCAATCATTTGATTGGTCTTTTTTTTTTCGATTTTTTTGGGAGAATCTCGCCAAAATCGTAATTATATAGTGAAGGAGGTGCTCCGAAACGTGGTGAGATTTCTTACTTGATTTCAATAAGCAACAGCTGTGTGATTGAATCAACTTTCTCACTTTACAAGATCAAGCGACCACTTTATCAAATGAAAGGAGTTAAAAAATGAGGAGATACTCTAACTTGCTATTCTTGATTTTACCGCTCATCATTTTATTTTCCATGATGACTCAAGTAAAAGGCATACCAGTCTCAGCAGAAACGTTGACTGGTGTTCCCTCCTATCAACCAATCACTGCATCTTTCCCCAACTATATGACACGCACGAGCTTACAACCAACCGCACAAGAAGACACTTGGGAAAACTTCAAGAAAGACCACCAACTGATCCAAGGACCGAACGGAAAATTGACCACCATAGGCTCTACGAATTATATCGAAGAGGCGATTCATGAACGCTCGCCAAGATTGCTTGACCCATTTGCCAATGAAAGTGTCGTTGTTGATCCAGCGATCCATATCCCTAATATTGATATCCAGCTATCAAACGGTGGCAGAGAATACGGGTGGTATGGAAAACGAGTGAATGGTGAGATTGCTCTATGTTTGGAGCAGGGAGTGGCTCTCAATGTCGGTGAAAATAATGGCTACACTTCAAGTATCCAGAATACAGAATTATTAAAGAAAATCTCTTTGATCAAGTACTATGGCGTCATTGCGACAACTTACACGATGGAAAAAGAGTTGATGACTCAACTACTTGCTTGGGAGCAACAAGGGATCACACCTATCAATATCTCCGGCGTTTTGACCATGAGTGATTATCAAACATTCAAACGAACAGTGATGGAACAAGTGGAACGGTTCTATACCCAACCTAGTTTTCATGGACATATTATGAATGTAAAAGTCGGCGAAAGCCAAACATTCACCGATACGTCCGGAGCATTTTCAAATTATGCTTCATCTCCCGTGCAATCAATCAATGGAGTCACCATTGAAAAGCAAGGGAATCAAGTAACAGTTACTGCGACTAAAGAGGCACCAGAAACAAGCGAGATCGCATTTGATTATCATATCCCTAGTAGTTATCAAGGAGCAATCGTCGTGTACCAACATCCTTATACACAAAATATGGTGGTAGGCAGAGTGCCGCAGCTTACAAGAACTTCCTTTCAGCTTCGCGTACAAAAATATGGCCATGCAGCTATCCGAAAAGTCGATCAACAAACGAAACAACCATTAGCCGGAGCTGTTTTTCGTTTCACAACTTCAGAAGGACAGCAAAAAGAATTGACGACAGATGCCGAGGGAATTGCTACATGGCATGATTTGTTGGTCGATACGATCGTTACGATCCAAGAAATCAAAGCGCCAGAAGGCTACGTTTTAAATCCAACGCCCCAGACTGTCACTGTCAAAGTGAATGAATTGACGAGTATCACATTAGCTAATCAAGAACAGACAGCTAATTTGATGGTCATCAAAGAAGATGCAGAAACAGGCAATCAGCCTCAAGGAGGTGCCCAATTGGTCGGAGCTGTCTATAAATTAACGGACAAAGACGGAGAAACAGTGGCGGAATTGACGATGGAAGAGGTTAATGGAAGTGCATCAGCTGAGCTAAAAGGGTTAAAACTAGGAACCTATTATTTACAAGAGACCGTTCCACCGAAAGGTTATAACTTAGATCCGACTATCTATCCTATACATTTGACTTACGCAGGACAAAATGAAACGGTGGCTGTTCATAGCAAAACAGTCACTGATCGCGTCATCAAGGGTCATGTCGAAGGATATAAATTTGGTTCAAAACCTCTTATCCCCACTTCTATCTTCGAAATTTTACACGCATTAACATCCAATCAAACGAATCATAAACCACCACTCGAAGGAATCGAACTAACAGCCACCGCTCATACCACAGGAAAAGAATATGTCCAAGTCACTGAAAAAAACGGCTACTTTAAATTTATCGATTTACCCTATGACACGTATACGATCGCTGAAACTAAAGGAACGGATGGCTATTTGATCATTGAACCATTTGAAGTGACGATCAGTGAGGAAGGCTATACCCATTTCTTTTTATTAGAAGATGAAATCATCGAATCACGCGTACATCTCATCAAGATCGATCAAGAAACAGGACAACAAATTCCCTATGCTGGCGCACAATTCAAGATTTTTGATACTTGGGCGAATGATGGACAAGGGGCATTTGTAGCAATGACGCGTCCGAATGATACAGAAAAAACTGAGATTTTTGAAACGAATCCAAAAGGAGAACTCGTAACAACGCAAAGCTTACCTTGGGGTGTGGATCGTTATGAGCTTCATGAAGTCAAAGCGCCAGAAGGCTATCTCCCGTTAGAAGAACCATTGATTTTCAGTGTAACAGCGGAAAATCATAGTGCATTGATTCGCTTAGAAGTCCCTAACCGTTTAGCAAGACAATCCATTGAATTGATCAAACGAGATCGCTTGAATGAACAACCTTTGGTGCAAGTACCATTTGGCTTATATCAGGTAGAAAAAGCAGAAAATGGCGGGGATATCCTTCAATTTATTGAAGAATATCTCACGGATGATGAGGGAAAAATCGAAGTAAGCGATTTGCCCTATGGGACCTATCAATTTATTGAAGGAAAACCATTGGAAGGGTATTTACCTTTAGAAGAACCTTTAGATTTTTCAGTAACTGTTGAAAAAGATGGTGAGTTGATCGTATTAGAAGCCTATAACGAACGCGAAAAATTAGCATTGACGAGTTTGTTCACAGCAATCGACGGAAGTAAGGAGCTTGATCCAACCAAAGACAATCAATTGAAAGACGTAGTCTGGATCAAAGGAGCAGCCATTGAAGTCGGTCATACGTATACAGTAGTGACGCAGTACCGAAAAGGTGAGACCGGAGAACTCATCAACGAAGCAATCTCAACCTACACAGCCAAGAGTAAAGAAGATCAATTTGAAGTTTTTCTTGAGCTGAAAGCCAATACGCTAAAAGACAAGGAGCAGTTGACTGCCACTCACATTTTATACTACGAGTCTGAGCAAGAAAATGAGGTAGCACGTGAAGATGATTTGACCAATAAAGAACAGACCGTTCATTTCAATACACCAAAAATCGAGAAAAAAGAAGAAACGAAAAAGCAGGAAAATACTCGTGATTTACCTAAAACAAATAGTCGTACTTCTGTTTCTCTAGTAGGGTTAGGTAGTTTATTTCTAGGAGTGAGTGGTCTTTTGATCTATCAACAAAAAAAGGGTGGTTTGAATGACTAAAAGGAAAAAATACATGAGATTTGGCTTGTTCATATTCAGTTGTTCAGTTGTTTTGTTCGTCAGCGGCTGCAAACCAAGAGAAACAGAAGTTCCGCAAACAGCTGTCTCCACAGAAAGTAGAACGAATCAAGAAATCAGAGTGAAAGGATCAGAGTCAAGCGATCTAAAAAAAGAGGATAACTCTGCTCAGTTGTTTGAGTTTGCTTCGCAATTCAGAAGACCCATGAATGAACTCTCTGAAGCCACGATCAGAGATGAAACAAAGCGACTAAGGATCGCTTATCTTGAAACAACAACAGTACCACAAATCGTGGAAAGCACAGTTGTAAGAAGCAAACAAACGCATCAGTTGAGAGAATTCGAGCAAACACTTACTCCTAATATACCTGTCACTCCAGAGGCATTGGAGCAGTGGCAAGGGCCTATCGTTCGTGTCAATGAGCCATTGCACATTTTACCTAGAGGAACAGCGATTGATCCATTTGCTTATTTTACTTTCGTTCAAGGGAGCGATCCCAATCCGCAGATCCATTATACGCTCATCGATCCGAACCAAACGGGTTATCAAACCATGCAGATTTCAGCAATTGATTCAAAAGGAAACGTGAGTGTTGCGACTGTGACTTTTCTTTTTAATCACTCGCCAATCATTCAAAAGGAAAAGAAAAGTCAACACATAGCGATCGGTTCGAGTATTGATTTATTAGCAGGGGTTTCTGCTTACGATGAAGAAGATGGTGAATTGACCGCAGAAATCCAAGTAGAAACGACACTCCAAACAGAAAAAGAAGGAAGTTATGAAGTCATTTATTCTGTCACAGATCAATTTGGTGCAAGTACCAGTTTGACAACCAATGTGACGATCACGAATGAAGCTCCAATGATCGTTGGTCCCAATCAGCTCGTCTTTCCTGTCAATCAGTCATTCTCTTTATTGGATTATTTCTCAGCAAGTGATCAAGAAGATGGCGCGATCAATCTTACTTCGGAAAATATCTTGGCATCTGATTTTGATCCTCAGGTACCGGGAAACTACTCTATAAGAATCGCGAATGTGGTGGATCGTTATGGCAAAAGAGCAATTGAGCGCACCGTCCATATTCAATTGACGAATGAAGCGCCCACAGTCACAAATACGCATATGACGCTCCCTGTTTTTAGTGAATGGAATAAAGAAAGTTATTTGGCAACACTGATTCTTGGAGATCGTGAAGATTCGGTGGATCAATTACAAGTGATGATCGATGTGCCATTTTGGCAGAAAATCGACACTTCACGATTAGGTATCTATCGTTTTCCTCTTCAGGTCCAAGATACACATGGAAAAATCACTCGAACTTTTGGGAGCGTCCACGTAGTCAATGAGCCCCCTGTATTTTCTGGGATAGAGGATAAGAGATTCCTTGTAGGCGAAGAGAAATTAGATTTATTAGCAGGAATCTCTGTGACTGATCGTGAAGAGAAATTAAGCATAGCAGATGTTGAAGTCATAGAAGAAATCACTTGGGACACACCTGGAAGCTATCCTGTTTATTTGTCGATCAAAGATTCGTTTACAGAAACGCGAGTGTCTTTTCATGTCAGCGTAGTAGAAAAGAATCCAGAAATGCCAGAGATACTAAGCGAATAAGGAGAAGAGAATGGATTATTTCAATCAAGCAATGGCACTATTTTCTAATGGAATCATTACCGCAGGCAGTTTACTGACTGTCTGGGGCATCATCCAATTAGGCGTTGCTATCAAGGAACATAATGGACCAGGCATGCAACATGCCATTTTTCAAATCGTAGGCGGAGCAGTGATTTTAGCTGCTGGTGCGTGGATCACGAATATTTCAATGTGAGGAGCGAAAAAGAATGGACGGTGCGATCGAATTTTTGCTACAAACGATTGCAGAACAATTAAGTTTATCGACGAATCATAAAAATAGTCTTTTACAAAACCTCGAACATTATCTGCCGGAAATCTATCGTTACAGTGTGACGATCATGGAAAGTGTCGTCAAACCTATTGCTTATTCCCTATTAGGTTTTCTATTGTTGATCGAATTTCAACAACTCGCACATCGACTATATGGCAAGCAGTCAGAGTTTGGTGGACTGGATCTTTTTTTGCCATTGTTTATCAAAATCGGATTGACCGTACTGCTTTTACGCCACTTGATGGTTTTCCTCAATGCCATTATGGATGTAGGCATTTTTGTTAGTCAAGGAATCAATCAATTGGAGATTCGAGGTGTGACGGATCAGACAATGGATATCTTCAACGTGATGGAGCAGATCGATCAGCTAGGTTTTTTTGAAAAAATGGTGTTGTTGATGATCTTACTCGTTCCCTTGATTTTATCGATCATTGTTAGCGTCCTTGCTCAAGTGCTGATCTTTTTACGTTTTTTAGAAATGTATCTTTATTTAAGTATCTCACCTTTACCGATTGTCGCTTTAGTGAATACAGAAATCGGGCATGTCGGAAAGAATTTTTTAAAACTATTTGGTGCGGCATCTTTACAAGGTGTATTGCTTTTTATCGTGTTGAATATCTACCCACTACTAGTGAGTACTATTTTTTCATTTGATGAGACGCAGGGGATGATTGCAGTGATCAGTGCGATCGTCGGTAATTGCTTGGCGCTATCTATGTGTTTGTTTTACACCATGAAATGGTCGAAAGCGATTATCGTTGCGGCCTGAGTTTGAAAAGGAGTGTGAAAAATGGCAATTGAAGTCGTGATCAGAAAAGAAATCAAAGAGTATCAAGAGAAGATCTTTTTTGGCTTCTCTTTAAGGCAGGTTATCGTTATTGCATTGGCTTTGATCGTGATTTTACCGGTCGGCCTACTTAATCATTTTATTTGGGGCTATTCAATTGATGATCTAGGAATTGTATTGATGTTTTTTACTAGTCCGATTTTATCGGTGGGTTGGATCAAAAAAAATCAGTTACCTTTAGAAAAATATCTCCTTATCCGTTGGCGCCATCTTATCGCAACAAAGCACTATCCATATCAAAATGCTCGTTTGGAGGAAGATCATGAAGGGATTTCAACGAGGAAAATCAGTAAAACAGAGAAATATCGAAGTGAACAAGGGAATTAAAAAGTCTTCCTTAACCAAACTATTACACAAGCAAAAGAAAAAAAGAGGAAAAAAAGAACGAAAATCAGCACCAGCCAAACATGCACAAAGGAAGATTCGTTATGAAAAAATGTATGAAAGTGGAATTTGTGAACTTACTTCCGGATATTATTCAAAAAGTATCCAGTTTTCAGATGTCAATTACCAAATTGCACCTGTAGAAGATCAACAAGCTATTTTTCAAGGGTATTGTACCTTACTAGATAGTTGTGATGACCGAACGCATCTAACGATTACCTTGAAAAAAAAGCGAATGGAACAAAAGGAACTTGAAAAGCAATTGTTCTATAAAGAAACAGGGGAGAGACAGGACATTTACCGTCGAGAATTGAATGAAATGCTGCGGCGAACCATGACAGAAGGAGGAACGAATTTTAGCAAACAAAATTTATTGACCTTCAGCACGCATGCCACTGATTATGACCAAGCCAAGCATTCCTTGACGCGTATCGAACAACAACTTAGTCATAGTCTTTCGGAAATCGAATCAAGTAGTCAAACACTTTCTGGCAAAGAACGGTTGCAACTGCTCCATGAATTGATCAAACCTAATGAATGGTTCCAGTTCAATTATACAGATTTAGTTTATAGCCGTTTGTCGACAAAAGCAGTTGTTACCCCTGCAAGTTTCAGCTTTAAAGCAAAAGACTATATCGAAATTGGCTCAGAGTATGCCCAAGTCCTATATTTGAAAGATTACCCCACCAAACTTTCAGATAGATTGATCTTAGAATTAATGGATATTGGCGAAGAGTTGTGTTTATCGATCCACATTGAACCAGTGGATTCTGAAAAAGCAAATCAGTTGGTTCAAATTAAAAAAGCTTATATGGAAGGGGACAAAACAACTGCTGAAAGAAAAGCGACACAAAAAGGCTATGATCCTTATTCAAGTATTCCGTATGAATTGACCAATAGTATCAAGGAAGCCGAAGCTTTATTAGACGATCTAGTCAAAACCGGTCAAAAATTATATTTTGTTACCTTCCTCGTTTATTTCCGATCTCAGACTAAAGAAAAACTTGCTGATATTGCGGAACAAGTCCAACATGTGGGGCGTAAAAATCGTTGTCATTTCAATGCATTAGACTATCTACAAGATGAAGGATTCAATTCGGTCTTACCTTTAGGAAAAAATTGGATCGAACAACAACGGACGTTGACGACAGAAAGTACAGCGATTTTTATTCCATTTTCAGCGCAAGATCTTAATCATATAGATGGCAAATATTACGGGAAAAATGAAATGACCAAAAATAGTGTAAGGATCGATCGTAAGCAACTAAACACGCCGAGTGGCATGATTTTAGGTAGCTCTGGTTCAGGCAAAGGTGTAGCCAAAAAATATGAAGAAATCACGACGTTACTTAAAAATACCGAAGATGAAGTCATTTCGATTGATCCGGAAGATGAAGATACGATCATCGGCAATGATTTTGATGCTCAAATCATCAATATCGCCCCTAATACCAATACCTTCATCAACTTATTAGATATTTCAGAAGACTTGAGAGGAGAGGCAGATCCAGTAAAATTGAAATCTGACTTTCTCTTGACCGCTTGTGAAGCCTTGATCGGTGGTCCAACTGGTTTAAATTCAGCACAACGATCGATCATTGATCGTGTCACGCGATTGACGTATTTCAATTTTCAAAAAAGCTCAGAAAAATCAGCGCCGACATTGGCGGAAGATTGGTTTCCGCTTTTAAAAGAACAACCGGAAAAAGAGGCGCAGACATTGGCGTTAGACTTAGAGTTATATATTGATGGTTCACTTTCAATGTTTTCTAAACCAACTAATGTTTCTTTAAATAAACGTTTTGTGATTTACAATACGAAACAACTAGGGAATCAATTGAAAACTTTTGGGATGATGGTTGTTTTGGAACAAGTGTGGAATCGGGTCGTTCGCAATCGAGACAGAGGCATCACTACTTGGATCTATATTGATGAAATGCAACTCCTGTTAAATGATCCTTACTGTGAAAATTATTTTTTTGAACTCTGGAGTCGAATCCGAAAATGGGGTGCGATTGCCACTGGTATTACCCAAAATGTCGAAACCTTATTATTATCAGATAAAGCACGCCGAATGTTAAGTAATACGGAATTTATCATTATGTTGAAACAAGCGAAAAGTGATTTAGATGAGCTGTCTTCCTTATTCAATCTTTCGTATCAGCAACAAAGACAATTACTCAATCCAATCAAAGGCGCAGGATTGATACGGGCAGGCAACGCCATTGTCCCTTTTTCCAACACTGTTGATCCAACAACAAAACTTTATGAGTTGATCACTACTGATCCTGTTGAACGCCACAGATTACGACAGGATGTATCGCCATGAAAAAAAACGATGTAAGCATTGAAGAGACCGTGAAATCACGAAATAAACGAAGGAGTAACAGACATTTTCTGCGTAGAAAAACGATAGATCCTCGCAGAGTCATGCTTGAATATCAGACAAAAATAGTTGATTTCTCTTTACTTGGAAATAAAACTTCGATCAGTAGCAAAGTCAGCCTTTACCTACTTGTTGGTGTTAGCATTCTCATATTTTTTCTCTTTTTCAGTATGATCGGATTCGTTTCGTCTGCCACGATCAAAATCAATGAGCTTGAATTGACGAAGGTCTGGAAATATTTGACCGAATTGGATGCGGAATTGACACTAGAATTAAACTCAACTAAGAGTTCGATTCTAGTAAATGAACGAGTAGTGGCTGCAAATGAAATCGTGATCAGGACTGACATTGAAGAGGTGCTGATTTATTTAGATATGGCTTATGGCGATGACCAATTAGGAAATCCAGATGTTCTCAAAGAAACGATCCAAGAATTGCATGAACAGATGTGGCAAGTAGACAGTGACGGGAGACAAATCAAATTAATATCACAGCCATTGTCGCAAGTGATCACTTGGACGCCGGAGTGGAAAGAACGCAGACAGCTGTTAGCAGAAATTGGTCTTTATGCAAGTTTGACTGAATTAAGCAATCCATTGAAAGAAACAGACTCTTTACGCATAAAACAACGCTTTGGTTATTACGTAACAAATCAAGAAAAAAGCTTACTTGAAGGACTGATCATCCAGACAGAACCGAAAGAAAGCATAGTCGCTGTGATCGCTGGAGAAATTACAAGAGACCGAGAGAACGTAACCATCACAATGAACGATCAAACCATTACTTATCATGATGTAGATCTAACAGCTACTGAAGGACAGATGGTATCGGTGGGTACAGAGATCGGGCGAGTAAAACAAGAGGAACTGCATCTGTCTTACCAGAAAAAAGGTGAAATCGTCAATCCAGCTTTTTATCTCCCCAATGTAGTCGATAACAATGAGACACAGCTTGATCTCATTGAAACGGACGTTACATTCAATGAACAGAAATTTCGAGAAGTGATTCTACTACATTGTCACGCATTTAGTGATCATGCAGAAACGATTATCCAAGAAGCTAAAAAGAATAATATCTCCCCCATTGTTCTAGCAGCCATCATGATCCACGAAACTGCTTGGGGGACGAGCGAAGGGATTCGAGAAAAGAACAATCCAGGTGGCTTGATGCGAGAAAATGAGTTGCTTTCCTACGCCACACTTGAAGAAGGGATTGCCGCCACCGCTCGAACACTAAACCAATTGATCGTGAACCAAAGACTGCTGACAGTCGAGCAACTCGGAAGTGTGTATTGTCCTGTAGGTGCAAGTAATGATCCCCTGGGATTAAACCAATACTGGGTACCGGCGATCAAAGAATTATTTGTACAACTTGGTGGCAGTAAAGAGATGAGCTTACTCTGGCAATCGAATCACACAGTGGGTCAAGAGGTGTTGACACAAGCCAGAACATTGTATCGTCAAAACGTTCAGTACTCACAAGGCTTTGAACGAGGCACCTTTCCTTATCATGATTGCTCTTCTTTTGTTCTGTGGGCGATGAGAAGTGTTGGCTTGCCTGTGCCACTAGGTAGCACTGAGACATTGTATTCTTTGGAAGGGACTTTCCTGATGCCAATCAGTCGAGAAGATGTCAGAGCCGGTGACTTGTTTGTGTGGGGGAAGAAAGGACACTCTTTAGGTAGTTACGGCCATACAGGGCTATTTTTAGATGATGGTGGTAAAACGATCCTTCATTGCACACCTGCTACTGCACGAGGGTATGGTCAAGAAGGCGATATCGTCATCACTCCATTTGAAGGCTATGCAGGTGATCTCCAGCTGGCGCCTGTTTATTTCTATCGATTGTTGGGAGAAAACAAATGAATGCAAAATCCCGCTTCCTTTGTCTCATTCTAGCTTTCTTTCTGTTTGGTAGCATGACTTTTAGTGTGGGTAGGTCACTTGTCTTTCGTTCACAAGAAAAAAGACAAGCCTCTGAAAAGAAAGCCAGACAACTTTCGGAAGCACAAGTCAGAGAATTTTTACAAGCTTATTATACGTTTGAAACAGTCGGCGACAATTACTCTGCATATGTTGATGCTCTTTCTAACAAGATGAAAGATAAAGTAAAAACAGAACAAGGTAAAAAAACGCATAGTCCACAGCGTTTTGGCTTCAGTCGCTGGCTCAAAAGCGAGCATTATTTTAAACAAACGAACGAGGAAATGGTTGAAGTCCTCTGTTTGGTTGATTTTACGACGTCTTTATTGAATGAAGAAGGCGGAGTTGTAAAAAAAGATATTCGCCATCGTGAGGGTGTCAAACTGACTTATCTCTATGACACTAAAAATCATCGCTATGTCTTGGATGATCTCGAACAGCTGTCTTCTTTTATGGAAATACAATGATTGAGTAAGGAAGACCTTACAAATGGACGCAACAAAAATGAATGAGGGGAGTGACAACGTATGGCGAAAGAAACTGTAATCATCGATCAGATCCATCACTTACAAGTAAAAGAGACTCAGATGGATTTGTTTCAGGCTTTGGAAGATTTAGAAACTGAAAATCGACGAGTCTTGCTGGCAAACACACAAGGACAATGTCGCATACGTATTTATGATCGTAAGGGAGAAATGATGATAGAAAAAGTGCTTCAATTTCCTTTGACAGAGGAGATTGAAGAGATCTTAAGTCAACACTTGGAGCAAGAAATAGCCAGTACAAAAGAGAAGAGTCAGCTCCCTCATTCAAGCAACACGCTGAAAAAAAATCAGTTGTTACAAATCGATTGGAAAAAAATCATCAAGCGATTACTTCTTAGTGGAGTAATCGTTTTTGCTGTGGTTCAAGGCAACATGTGGATCGAACAAAGAACGAATAATGAGCAAGCGACAACCGAAGAAAATCAAAAAAGTTCATGGCAGTCATTAGTAGAAGCAGGCGCATATGAAGAAGCAGCTGAAGCGTATCCTGCTTTGTATCAGCAATTGATCGATCACTTAGTAGAAGAACAGGAATTTTCTTGGGTAGAGAAGTTGAATGAGCAAAAGCCAACAGGAAATGCCACCTTTGATCTGGCTTTTTATCAAAACGATTGGAAAAAAGTAATTGCGACCCACGTGGAACAATTGACGGAAAAGCGCCAAGTCAAGTTAGCGATTGCTTATTTGAAGCTGGAACAAGTACAAGAAGCCGTTGTCTTGAATCGCCACTTAAAACATCCGGAGATCACGTTAGCACTGGATCAGTTTTATTTTGAAAAAAGTCTTGATTGGTTGAAAGAAAAAGAAATGAACAAAGCGAAAGAAGCATTTGAACAAATCCAAACGGAAGAATTAAAAGTGGTGATGGCGGCATACATAGAGCAAGGAACGATTATCTTAGATTTCATTACGTTCTATGAGGCGTCAGCCGATATGTCTGGAAATCTAGCGCTTTGGGAAGAACGGTTGGCTCGATTAGGAGAGTCAATGGAATAAAAAACTCACTTTTCAAAAAAGAGTCCAAAAGATTACGAGGATGTGCCTTTTCGTAGGTATCTACAGATAAAATGCTCCCTTAAATGAAGAAAATAATTGTTTCAGCGTCTCTAATTGGTACCAGAAGTCTTTCATCAAATCACTCAGTTGGATCACTCCATGTTTTGGCACAAATGATTGTGACAAAATCCGACTATTTATCTAAATGGTAAGCGGATACAATTTGATTAAAGAAAGAGATAAAGGAGCGATTGAAGTGGAAGAGACGATACCAAAAAATAAAATTTCATTCAAAGCAAAAGTACAAAAGTTAGGAAGTACCTTATCTAGTATGGTGATGCCGAATATCGGTGCGTTGATTGCTTGGGGTGTTTTGACAGCATTATTTATTCCAGATGGCTATTTACCAAACGAAGCGTTTGCTACGATGGTCGGCCCAATGTTGACGTATTTAATTCCTTTATTGATCGGCTACACCGGAGGGAAAGTCATCGGTGGTGATCGTGGTTCAGTCGTTGGAGCAATTGCGACGATGGGTGTGATCGTTGGGACAGATATTCCGATGATGTTAGGTGCCATGATCATGGGTCCATTAGGTGGCTTTGCCATCAAGAAATTCGATCAAGTGTTTCAAAAACATATCAAATCAGGGTTTGAGATGTTGGTCAACAATTTTTCTGCAGGATTGATCGGTTTTGCGTTAGCATTGATCGGCTTTTCTGCAATTGGTCCAGTGGTGGATACACTGACGCAAGCAATGGCAACAGGCGTTGAAGCAATTTTAAATGCAAATTTGATTCCATTGACGAGTATTTTTATCGAACCAGCGAAAATTTTGTTTTTGAATAATGCAATCAACCATGGCATTTTGACTCCTTTAGGAACAGAACAAGTGGCTACAGCCGGTCAATCGATCCTGTTCTTGTTGGAAGCCAATCCTGGACCAGGTCTAGGTGTATTGTTAGCTTTCACACTATTTGGCAAAGGCGCGGCAAAATCATCTGCACCGGGTGCAATGATCATCCATTTCTTAGGTGGAATCCATGAAATCTATTTCCCATACGTAATGATGAAACCGTTATTATTCTTATCAGTGATTTTTGGTGGGATGACGGGTAGTTTCGTTTTCCAATTGATGGATGCAGGCTTACGTGCGCCAGCTTCACCGGGTTCGATCATTGCCATTTTAGCAATGGCACCATTGAGTGCTTACTTACCAGTTATTTTAGGGATCGTCGCTGCAACAGCCGTTTCTTTCGGGATCTCTGCAGTCATTCTAAAAGCTGATGCGAAAGAAACAAGTGAAGATTTTGAAAAATCAGTGGAAGCGACTCGTCAAGCGAAACAACAAGCGAAAGGAACTGGAACTACTAGTCAGGGACAACCAGCTTTATCAGCGATCAAAAAAATCATTTTTGCCTGTGATGCTGGAATGGGGTCAAGTGCGATGGGTGCTTCCTTGTTAAGAAAAAAAGTCCAAGAGCATCACTTACCTCAACTCGTGACGAATCAAGCCATTAGTCAATTATCTGATGAAGCAGACGTATTGATCGTGACTCAAGTTGAGTTGCAGGAACGAGCAAAACAAAAAGCGCCACATGCTCATTTTGTTGCAGTAGAAAACTTCTTAAATTCACCAAAGTATGATGAAATCATCCAAGCATTAGGAAGTAAGGAAGAAACACAGCCAAGCCAACCACTCTCTACTACTCCAACAGATGATTTGGATTTATCTGAATTAAAAGATATCAAAGAGATTTTACTTGTTCATGACGATCGTGCAGGATCAGCGACAATGGGATTGTCCTTATTGAAAGATATTTTGAAGAAAAACCAATTGGAGATCCCTCTGAAAAAAATCAATATTGATGAGTTGACGGAGCAACCGAATACACTGATCGTTTCAAGAGAATCCTTGTCTGAGGAAGCACGTTCAGTGGCACCGCATTCACTTCATTTTTCAGTGGCGACGATGGTCAGTCCACAAAAATATGAAACGATTGCTCACTATTTGAAAAAAGTAGCATAAGGAGGAAGCAAGATGTCTGAATTAGCATTTGATATGATCGAGTTGAATAAGGCTTTTGCCACAAAGGAAGAGGCCATCCGATACTGTGGAAGAAAATTAGTGGAAGCCGGTTGTGTCGAAGAACCCTACATTGACGCAATGGTGGAACGTGATGCGATGTTATCCGTTTATATGGGGAATTTTATCGCAATCCCTCATGGAACAGATGAAGCCAAAGCATTCGTAAAAAAATCAGGGATCTGTGTGATCCAAGTGCCAGATGGTGTCAATTTCGGGACTGAACAAGAAGAGAAGATTGCGACAGTCTTGTTTGGTATCGCTGGCGTAGGAGAAGAACATTTGCAATTAGTGCAACAAATCGCTCTTTATTGTAGCGACATGGACAATGTTGTCCAGTTAGCAGATGCACTGAGTAAAGAAGAAGTCACACACAATCTAGCAATTGCCTAAGGAGAGAAGACGAATGAGAGCAGTACACTTTGGTGCCGGAAATATCGGCAGAGGATTTATTGGAGAAGTTTTAGCTGAGAATGGGTTTGACATCACTTTTGTTGATGTCAACGAACAGATCATCGATTCATTAAATGAAAAAAGACGGTATACGATCGAACTAGCTGACGAATCGAAAAAACAACTTGTCGTTGAACGCGTTCGCGGATTGAACAACCAAAAACAGCCTGAACAAGTGATCAAAGAAATAGCACAAGCAGATCTTGTGACCACAGCGATCGGTCCCAATATTTTACCATTCATTGCTGAACTGATTGCAAAAGGGATCGAGCAAAGAGAACAAGAGGGCAATCAGCAACCGCTAGACATCATCGCTTGTGAAAATATGATTGGTGGCTCTGAGCATCTAAAAATGGAAGTCTATAAATATCTGTCAGATACCCACTTTGCAGATCAGTCCATCGGATTTCCGAATGCAGCAGTGGATCGCATCGTGCCGATGCAACAACATGAAGATCCTTTGTTTGTGCAAGTGGAACCTTTTAAAGAATGGGTCATTGATGATACGCAACGAAAAAATAAAGAGATTTCGTTAAATGGCGTACTATACGTCAAAGATTTGGAACCATATATTGAACGAAAACTATTTAGTGTGAACACAGGACATGCGACTGTAGCTTACACCGGTGCATTATTGGGATATGCAACGATCGATGAGGCAATGCAAGATTCATTAGTCGTTGCCCAACTAAAATCAGTACTACAAGAAACAGGAAGTTTACTGGAAGCAAAATGGGGCTTTGATAATAAACAACATGAAGCCTATATTGAGAAAATCATCCAACGTTTCCAAAATAAATACATCTCAGATGCCATCACTCGGGTAGCTCGAACGCCGTTACGGAAGTTAGGCTATCAAGAACGCTTTACTCGTCCGGTTCGGGAATTGCAAGAATACAATTTGACTTGTCCACATTTGACAGCCACGATGGGGATCATTTTCAACTACTATGATCCTGAAGATGAGCAAAGTCGTGAACTGCAAGAGATGAAAGTGCGAGAAAATATGGATCAGTTGATCCAAGAAGTCACAGGTATCCATGATCCGACAACCATCAGTAACATCAAGCAAAATGTGATGCGTTATGCGAAACAAGTAGCTTGATTCTTGATGCAATCAATGGAATAAACAAGTGGATTGTAAAAAAACCTCTAAAAATATCTTAGATATTTTTAGAGGTTTTTCGCTGTTTACTTGATTGGAGCTGCGGCAACTGTTGGTAGATCAAGTTCTTTTCCATAACGTTTCTCTAATGCTAAGCGAACGAGACGCTCCGCTAAATGTTCATTACGTGCTAGGATCGGGCCATGGAAATAGGAGCCGTAAACGTTGCGGTAAATGACACCTTCGGATTGATCTTCCCCATTGTTTCCTTGACCTTTGACGATTTTTCCAAGTGGGCGTTCGCCTTCGCCAAGAAATGTGCGACCATTATGATTTTCAAATCCATAATAGGTTTCGTTGAACTCTTCGTTGTGGATCACGATGTCACCGATGAAGCGATTATTCTCTTGGCTTAAGGTGTAATGATCCAATGCACCGATTCCTTGGATTTTTTCACCGTTTGCACCCATATAATAATGACCAAGTAGTTGGTAACCGCCACAAATCGCAAGTACGACACCATCATTTTCAATATAATGAGTCAATGATTCTTTCTTTTCTTGAATGTCTTTTGAAATGATCATTTGTTCAAAATCTTGACCACCTCCAAAGAAAACTAAGTCATATTTATCTGCCTCAAAGGGTTCATGGATGCTGACGATCTCAGTATGAGAAGTGACACCCATTTTTTTGGCGATATATTGGAGCATCAAGAGATTGCCATTGTCACCATAAGTATTCATCAGATTCCCATAGAGATGGGCAATGCGTAATTCGTAGTTAGCCACGATTCATGCCTCCTTTGATAAAGCCTTGACTCGCTAATTCTTTTCGTAATTGTAGGACAGCTGTATAGGTCGCTAAAATATAGACATGATCCGTCGGTAGTTGTTTGATTTTCTGAATGACTTCAGTCAATTCTTTTGATTGTGTCAATTTATCTTCGGCGATACCCGCTACTTTCAAGCGTAGTGCCATATCTGTGTGGCGATCACCACCAGCAATCACAGCGGGGATCTCCATATCTGCAAAGCGTTCAAATTCTCCGTCCCAGATCCAACTCACATCGATTCCATCTGCGTAGTTCGCATTCAATAGGGCAACTAGTGAAAATGGATACGGCGCATGGCCCATCATGTCGATGACTTGGTTGATCCCTACAGGATTTTTGACTAGGACTAAGGTACAGGACTTGCCATCGATCTCGATGACTTCTTGACGACCAAATACTTTTTCGTCATATCCTAAACCTTGTCTGATTTTCTCAGGAACGACACCATAATATTCAGCCACTGCAGTAGCTGCTAAAGCATTATAGACATTGTACATGCCACCAACTTCGATGCCATATTCATTGCCATCAATGACGAAATCAGCTGATTTATTGTCCATTCGTTTCATTTCTGTCAAACGATAATCCAGTTCTGGACGTTTAAAGTCACAATTTGGACAATAGTATTTACCTAAGTTTGCATAAGTGATCATTTTGTAGTGCAAGATGTGATGACATTTCGGACACAACACGCCATCTGTATTGTAATGCGCCATCTGCTCATGGTCTTCTTCGTGATCAAATCCATAATATTTTCTAGGGTTGACCGTCTCAACTGAATTGAAGATCGGTGAATCGCCATTACTGATGATCGTAGCATCTGGCGATTTTGCGGCACCGTCCACGATCATTTTATAAGTGGTATAGATTTCACCGTAACGGTCCATTTGGTCACGGAAAATGTTTGTAAATAAAAATAGCTCAGGTTTGATGTATTCAGTCACTCTACTTAGACTGGCTTCATCGATTTCTAACACCGCAAATTTCTTTTGCCCTTTTCCGGCTTTTGCTTGTAAAAAAGTCGAAACGATTCCTTGGACCATGTTGGCGCCAGTAGGGTTCGTCAAGACTTCATCAAATTGTTGTCGTAAGATATTGACGGTCAAAGCGGTCGTCAATGTTTTTCCATTTGTTCCAGTTACGACGACGACTTGATAGTCTTTTGCTAATGTATCTAAAATATGAGGATCGATCGACAAAGCAAGTTTACCAGGTAAACTTGATCCTCCTTTAAAAAAGGTTTTTAGTCCCCATTGTGCGGTTTTACCAACTGCAATCGCAAATTGACTGCGTATTCCCATTATGTAACCTCCAAAACGTCATAATTACAAATAAATTCAACTAATCATACCATATGTTGAAAAAAAGGTTAAATTGCTTTGTCTTATTTTACAAAAGTTTATACTGTTCGCAAAACAAAAAAGAAAGAAGCGAGAAAACGAATAACTATCGCTTCCTGGCTTCTTACATATCGTTTTTTTAAGGGAACCATAGACTTGTTTACCCGATAATGATTTTCTCTGTAGGATATTCATAACCTAAATCTCGTGTTTCTTTTGGCACAAATAACATTAATGTATACAACATCCCGATACGTCCAATAAACATCAACGCACCGATCGTGATTTTACCGACTGTTGATAGATCACCGGTAATTCCTAGCGATAACCCCGTTGTACCAAAAGCAGAAGTCACTTCCACGATGATTGAGATCAGCGGTTGTTTCTCCGTGGCAGATAAAAAAAGAATACAGAAGAAGCACATCCCTAAGGAGAGCATAAAAACGACCACTGATTTTCGGACATCATCTTCATCAATTCGACGACCAAAAATATTAATGTTATCTTCACTTTTCAAAAACGAATAAAGATAAAGGCCAATGATCGCCACAGTCGTGGTCCGTATACCCCCGCCGACAGAACTGGGACTACAACCAATGAACATCAATAAGGAAAAGACGATCAAGGTGGTGATTTGAAAATCTCCTAGATCATGGATCTGTAAACCCGCATTACGAGTTGTCATAGAATAAAACATTGAATTGATCCACTGGACACTAGGATGGAGATCTTTGAACAAGTGATTTTTTTCAAGTAAAAAAATCAAGACAGTCCCGCTGACAAATAAAATGACAAAAGCGAGGACGGCTAGTTTGGTAAACAAAGAGAACCGAAAAGGAATCTTGGCTTTCGTTTTTCGATACAAGCGCCATTCTCGAAACTCCATCAATACCGGAAAACCGATTCCACCAATGAAAATCAGGAACATGATCATAAATAAAAAAGGATAGTCATGTTCAAATGGCTTGATCGACTCACCAGTAATATCGAATCCCGAATTTGTGACCGCGGAAATAGCTTGATAAAATCCATGAAAAACGGCTTCGTGCCAATGATCGAAATAGCCGCGAATATAAAAATAAACGGAGAACAAGGCACCAAATAGCAATTGGAACCAGAGCAATATGACAAAAGTGATCCGAATCAAACGAACGATACCAGATAAACGTGGTTGGTTCATATCTGTCATGATCAATTGTCTTTGACGTAAGGTGATCCGTCGCTTAGAAAAGATAATAAATGCCGTTGAGATCATCATGATCCCTAAACCACCCACTTGAAACAACACTTCGAGTAAAATAATGCCATTGTTATTAAAAATCGAGTGGATGTCAAATGTCGAAAGACCAGTGACACTGATCGTACTAATAGCCATAAAAAGCATGTCAATAAATGAAGCATGACTACCCGGATTTCGGAAAAATGGGATGTAAAACAAGCCCAAAGAAATCATAGTCATTAAAATATAATAAAATACAATAATTTGAATAGAAGAAAAGTGACTAGAAGCATATCTTGCACTACGCCTTCGCCATTTCCGGAAAAAAAGATTCAATTGCACAAATTCGATCCTCCTTGTTAGATGTTTCTTCCAGTATACCGACAATAAAATAAATACACAAAGAAATAATAAAACTAAAATTTACTAGGATTTTAGTTATTGGAAAAGTGTCTTATAATAAAGATGACTTTACGAAAGAACTTGGAGGGAGATCCATGATAAAATGAAGTGTATCAACCAGTCATAGACTGTCTGATTACGACTAAAACAACATTCGAGTAAATCTACACAAAAGTTTCATGAAAAAATAAGAAAAAAACAAGAAATTTATGGTAAAACTAAAGAATACGTGTGAGAAAAATCAATTTTTGCCAAACGGATCAAGACTTCAAGCGGCAACAAGGAAAAGGATGAGAGAATATGCGAAAAGTAGCACCTATATTAAAGCCAATCGCTGTATTGACGATTTCGACGATTGTTGCTACCACAACAGGCATTGTTAATAGTTCTAGCTATCGTGCACCAAGTCGTTCCACAGAGACTACGACGACTTCTACCAATGAAGGAACAGGGCAAACGAATGACACGGTAGAAACAACACCGACGACTGTAGAACAAGACACAACCAATTCTACATACAACCAAAACTCAATACCAGAAAGTTCCGTGGATGAAGGAAATACAGGATATACGACCGATTCGACTAGTCAAAATCAAGGGGACGATAGCGGTTCAAGTACGACGCCAAGTGCCACTACACCAAGCAGTACGACGCCTAATACAACGCCAAGTACTTCTACGCCAAGTGAAGGCAATCTAAATGAAAATAATACACCTACAGAGCAATCCGCTGAAACACAGATGTATAATCAACAGGCAGGTGATGAAGAATGACATTTATATTAGATATCATCAATGGGATACACAAGTTTTTAGGATATTTAGATATCAGTCCTAAATATTTGAACCGAGGCTATACTATATTAAGTGTGATTCCGACCGTTTACCTTTTACGGATTGTTTATGGATTATGGCAAAATCAAAACTATTTGCAGTTCTTTTTATATGGATTAGGCTTTTTAGTTCTTTTATATTTCACTGTTCTAAATGTGTTTTATTACTTTTTTGATAAAAATTCAAAAGCCGATGTGACCCAAGTGATCGTAAAATATCTACCTGATGAAGCATTCAATATTGAAGGAGAAACAGTTCGCGGGAACAACGGAAATATCGACAAAGTCAATACAGAAAAAGCCAATGTTCTATTCGATGAAGACTACCAATTGAAACTAGCAGAGAATATGCGCTATTTAATTGAAAAAGGTGAAATAAAAGTCAATGAACTTGGTCGAATGGATGGGTTCTTGATTGATCGAAATACACTTTATCCGTACTATTATGTGAAAAAAATCTCCGACAAAACTTATCAATTAAGTATCGGCCGTAATTATTCCAGCATGGAAAAAGTAGGAACGATCAAGGTCGACTCGCCAGAAGATCATATTGAACCCGTAGGCTTATTCCTTGCAGGCGGTGATTTTGTCAAAGATGGTCTTAGATACCATGAACCCTATCGTTTGAAGTTGATCATCAAAAAAAATCAACCAAAAGAACAAGAAGGTGAAGTGACATACAGTCGAAGCCAACGAAGAAAAAAATCAAAAGTATAGGATAAATCTTCTCCATCGAGTATTTATTTTGCTCTAATATGAAAGATACATGAAGTTCAAAAAAACATTTCTAAAAAAAAACGGATTATTCCCAACACGATCCGACACTTATTCTTTCTTTTAATTGATAAAAAATGTAAAATAAAGAATAGCTAACAAATAAATAAAAAATAACATAAAAATGTCTGGTTAATAGGAGGTATAAAGTGAAAAACTTTTTGAAAAATTGGGGAATCTTGATCGTTGTTTTAGCCGCCATCATTTTGGCAAGAGTCTATGTATTCACACCAGTCACAGTGAGTGGTCATTCCATGGACCCTTCGTTACATGATGGGCAACGTTTGATCTCATCTAAAATCTCAGATTTTGACCGCTGGGATATCATTACAACAAAAGAACCTGGGGATGAAGAACGGATGATCGTCAAACGAATCATTGGGATGCCAGGCGATACTGTGAAAATGGAAGATGATCAACTATACATCAATGGGGAAAAGCAAGATGAACCCTACTTAGATGAGTATAAAAAAGAATTTTCAGAAGACAAACTACAAGAGGAATATTCTTATAATTCAGCCTTCCAATCGCAAGCTGAAAATGCTGAAACGTTCACCAGTGATTTTGAATTCACTGTTCCGGAAGGACAATACTTGGTACTGGGCGACAATCGTTTGATCTCAAAAGACAGCCGCATGTTTGGTTTAGTCGATGAAGACTTGATCCAAGGCAAAGTCGTTTTCCGTTATTGGCCGTTGAATAAGATCAATATCATTTAATCGATGATACGTAATGCGATAGCGATATAACTCTAAACAGTAAAGATATACCCTGAAAAAACCTCAACATTCGTTTGGAATGTTCGAGGTTTTTTTGTTATATAAACTACAACAACAAGTGATCAAGTATAATTTTTTTATAAAATCACGTTATTTTCAAAGTTTGTTCATAAAGTAAGGCTAAAGTGAAAGACACATAGATATAAATAACTATTAAAATATATAGGAGTGACAGCATGAAAAAATTCATCTCAATATTAGCTGTATCATCAGGACTGGTTTTGTTTTCTGCATGTTCAACAAATCCGTCAGATCAAGCTGCAGTGACGTATAAAGGCGGTACCATCTCAGAGCAGGAACTAGTGGACCACTTGAAAAAAATCAAGGGCGCGGAGACCGCTGTCCAAGATTTGATCATCTTCCAGATTTTTGAAGAAAATTACGGCGACAAAATTACGGCTGAAGATGTAGATAAAGAATACAACGCTAGCAAAGAAGCACTCGGTGATTCTTTTGATTCGCAATTGAAATTAGCGGGCTATACAACTGAATCTTATAAAGAAGAAATAAAAAGAGGGTTAGCTTACAAAGCAGGTTTACGAGCGAATGTTGAATTGACGGATGAAGATCTTAAAACAGCGTGGGAAAACTTCCATCCAGAAGTAGAGGCACAATTGATCAAAGTAAGTAGCGAAGATGAAGCCAAGGAAATCAAAAAGTCACTCGATGAAGGGGGCGACTTTGCTAAAATCGCCAAAGAAAAATCGACCGATGAAGCGACAAAAGAAAAGGGTGGAGAAATCACCTTTGACTCGCAATCTACAAGTGTGCCAGCAGAAGTCAAACAAGCAGCGTTCAAGCTTAAAAATGAGGAAGTATCTGATGTTATCACAGCGACTAATTCCTCTACGAACGCCACGGAATATTATCTTGTGAAAATGGTCAAACAACAAGAAAAAGGCAATGATATGTCGAAATATAAAGATGAATTAGAAAAAATAGCAACAGAGACAAAAATAGCAGATCCAACATTCCAACAAGAAGCTGTGCGTAATGAATTGAAAAAAGCAAATGTAAAAATCAAAGATGAAGATTTCAAAAACGTATTAAGTGGCTTGATGACGGAACCATCCACAAGCGAAAGTTCGACCGATGCTTCAACTGAAGCTTCGACAAGTACTTCGACAGATAGTTCAAACTAATTGATCAGTGGAAGAACTAAACAAATACGAACTCAATTAAAATAATCAAAAACCCGAGAATAATTTTTTTATTTTCGGGTTTTGCGTATTTATGAAAGGTTTTTTTATAGAAATAGAAAATGCTTATTTTTTGATTGCTATAGCCAAAAACAAAGAAGCATCTTGTTTCATGAACAAGTTTTTTCCGTGATGGAATGTTTCGATTGAGCGTGGTTTAAAGCCAGCAAGCTTCAATTGTTCTCTTAGCTCCTCGTGGTCAAAACCATTATGGACTTTTGGATGTTGGATCTTTTCGTTCTTATCGAAGTCAACGATATAAAGTTTTCCGCTTGGATGAAGCATTTGCGAAAGTTGTTTTAAAATGACTTTCGTTTCTGGAATATGCAACAAGACTAAAGATAGTAAGATGATGTCGGCTTTCTCTGCTGGCAAATCCTTTGTAGCATCCAATTCAATTGTTCGTACATTTGCTTGTTTTGCCTCTTTGATTTTTTTATCAGCCATCGCTAGCATTCCTGCGGCTGAATCTATAATGATCACTTCTTTAAAACGTGAGGCAAAGGGTAACGTGACAAGACCAGTTCCCCCACCGTAATCGATCAATTTCTGGTCATGAGTCTGTGCAGAAAATTCTTTTTCAACAGCTGAACGAATCGTAGCAGCTAATTGGATTCGTTCGGGGGTGTCATAATGGTTCGCCATTTGGTGGAATATTTCGGACATAAGTGCCCTCCTTTATTTTTCATTCGATTATACCAAAAGAAGTGCGGGTAGTTGATTGATTTATAACGAAAATACCAACATTTACACTAGGGAAATCTCGCTTCGAAAATTCTCACTGTAAAAATGATTGAAAATCAAGTATAATACCATAGGAACAAACTGGAAGGTGAATGAGGACATGGCACAACTATTTTTTAAGTACGGCGCAATGAACAGCGGCAAGACAATCGAGATTTTAAAAGTCGCACATAATTATGAAGAACAAAACAAACCGGTTGTTTTGATGACCAGCGGAATCGATACAAGAGATGGCGTTGGCGTAGTTTCAAGCCGAATCGGGCTGAAACGTGAAGCAATTCCCATTTTTGAAACGACCGATGTATTTGAAGTCATCCAGCAGATGGAACATCCACCATTCTGTGTATTGATCGATGAAGCGCAGTTCTTAACAAAAGAACATGTCTTAGCATTCACGAGAATCGTTGATGAACTCAATATTCCGGTGATGGCGTTCGGATTAAAAAATGATTTTAGAAATGAATTATTTGAAGGATCGAAATATTTATTGCTTTATGCAGACAAAATCGAAGAAATGAAAACGATCTGTTGGTTCTGCCATAAAAAAGCAATGATGAATTTACATTATATAGACGGAACACCGGTGTACGAAGGAGATCAAGTCCAAATTGGTGGCAATGAAGCCTATTATCCCGTATGTCGAAAACACTATTTTCATCCATTGATGATCACAGAAGGAGATTAAGCATGTACGATCAATTACAATCAATCGAAGACCGTTACGAAGAGCTTGGGGAACTACTGAGTGACCCAGAAGTGATTTCAGATACGAAACGTTTCATGCAGCTTTCAAAAGAAGAAGCAAATACACGTGAAACGGTCGAAGTTTATCGTCGCTACAAGGAAGTTGTTCAAGGGATCAAAGATACAGAAGAATTACTCGGTGAAAAGTTAGACGACGAAATGGCAGAGATGGCTAAAGAAGAATTAGCTGATTTGAAAAAAGAAAAAGAAGAACTAGAAGAAAAAATCAAGATTTTGTTACTTCCAAAAGATCCAAACGATGACAAAAACATTATCATGGAGATTCGCGGAGCCGCTGGTGGCGACGAAGCTGCACTATTTGCAGGGGATCTTTTCTCAATGTATCAACGATATGCAGAGGGTCAAGGCTGGAAGACAGAAGTTTTGGAAGCAAGTGTGACAGGGATTGGTGGCTATAAAGAAGTCATCATGATGATCTCAGGTGAAAATGTCTACTCGAAATTAAAATATGAAAGTGGCGCACATCGAGTTCAACGTGTCCCTTCAACAGAATCTCAAGGGCGTATCCATACATCAACGGCAACCGTCGTTGTCATGCCTGAAGCAGAAGAAGTGGAAATCGATCTGGCTGACAAAGATATCCGTGTCGATATCTACCATGCATCTGGAGCCGGCGGACAGCATGTCAATAAGACAGCATCTGCGGTACGTTTGACTCACTTACCAACTGGAATCGTGGTGGCGATGCAAGATGAACGTTCACAATTGAAAAACCGTGAGAAAGCGATGAAAGTCTTACGTGCGCGTGTCTATGACAAGATCCAACAAGAAGCACAAAGCGAATATGATGCGAACCGTAAATCTGCGGTAGGGACGGGAGATCGTTCAGAGCGTATCCGCACATATAACTTCCCTCAAAATCGCGTGACCGACCACCGTATTGGCTTGACGATCCAAAAATTGGACCAGATTCTAGCTGGAAAACTAGATGAGATCGTCGACGCATTGATCGTGTACGACCAAACATCTAAGTTGGAAGAGATGCAAAATGGATAAAACCTATCGAGAAGTCCTCACACGGGCTTCTTCTTTTTTAGAAGAACAAGGAGTAGAAGGGTATAATATCCAGTTTGTCTTTCTTGAACGAAAGCAGTGGACGAAACTGGATTGGCTCATGCGAATGAATGAACCAATCACAACCGAGGATCAAGCCATGATCGATGCAGATATGCAACGACTAGTACAACATTATCCGCCCCATTATTTATTAGGTTATGCTGAATTTTTTGATCACCGCTTGAAAGTCACGGAAGCAACCTTGATTCCTCGGCCAGAAACCGAAGAATTAGTCGCACTATGTTTGGCAGAAACAAGCGAAGAAACATTAAATGTCGTGGATATTGGTACAGGAACAGGGGCAATCGCCATCAGCTTGAAAGCCGCTAGAAAAAATTGGCGGGTCTCAGCAATTGATTTATCTTTAGAAGCACTAGCTGTCGCTAAGGAAAATGCAGAACATGAACAAACGACGATCAACTTTTATCATGGCGATACGTTGGAACCTGTCATGGATCAAACTTTTGATGTAATTATTTCTAATCCCCCTTATATCAGTCGAGCAGAATGGTCGGTGATGGATCAAAGCGTACGAACTTACGAACCAAAGATGGCATTGTTTGCTGAAGAAGATGGTTTAGCGATCTATCAGAAAATCGCAAAGGAAGCTTCGCAACTACTAGCTAGCGATGGACAACTTTTTTTAGAGATCGGTTTCCAACAAGGGGCAGCTGTCAAAGCAATCATGGAGCAAGCCTTTCCCACAAAAAAAGTACTGATCAAAAAAGATATGGCAGGCAATGATCGGATGATTTTTGTTACCAATTAGTTTGTGGATGAAAAAATTTTTTTCTGTTTTTTTATAATAAAAAAACACTGATTTGATAAGGATGAAAACGAATATTTTAGTTATCAACATACTTATCCACTATTGACAAACTAGTTATCAACAAATTGTGTATAACTACTGAAAGAAACGGAATAAACCAAGGATTTTGAAAAAAGAGGATGTGGATAGACTGTGGAAACAATTAAATATGATGAAACACAATTGAATGAAGCTGCGAAGGAATTAGCAGTAGGAAATCTAGTGGCTTTTCCAACGGAAACTGTCTATGGATTAGGAGCTAATGCCCTTTTACCGGAGGCTGTCAAACAAGTCTTTACAGTGAAAGGTCGACCACAAGACAACCCATTGATTGTCCATGTCGCCTCCTTCGAACAAGTAAAAGAGTATGTGGACAACTTTCACCCATTAACAGAACAAATTGTGAAAAACTTCTGGCCAGGGCCACTGACTTTGATTTTTCACATCAAAAAAGGTAGTTTACCAGGGATTGTCACTGGTGGTTTATCCACAGCTGCTTTTCGCATGCCAGATAACAAGAAAACGTTAGAATTAATCCAATTAGCAGGTGTACCACTTGTCGGGCCAAGTGCCAACACTTCAGGTAAACCAAGTCCAACAACAGCAGACCATGTCTTTCATGATCTAAATGGAAAAATCACAGGAATCATTGACGATGGGGCGACGAGGATCGGTGTAGAATCAACGGTACTTGATTTGAGTGACCCATCTGCACCGCCGATGATCTTACGACCAGGAGCAATCACGAAAGAGCAACTAGAAGCTGTCATTGAAAGTCCAGTGGCGACAGACCGCCATTTGGTCAAAGAATCTGAAACACCGAAATCTCCGGGGATGAAATACAAACATTACTCACCTGATACTCGAGTACTGATGGTCGAAAAAACGGATTGGCCAGAGGCGATCATCTGGACAAAAGAGCAAAAACTACGTACCGGTGTTTTAGCTGGACCAACAATTGCTGATCAGGTACGTAAGGATGTCGCAGCAATTTACATGTATTACGATGATTCGATAGAAGCTGCCACAAAAGGACTATTTGCAGGATTACGTGGCTTAGATGATGAGCGGTTAGCGCTTGATTTGATTTTAGTGCAAGTCGCACCTGAAGAAGGTCTAGGCATTGCGTATATGAATCGCTTGAAAAAAGCCGCAGGACAAAATTATTATAAAAAATGATCCAGAAGTGATTGCTGCAAAATCATTCTGTGATACAATCTAGGAAACAAACTAAAATAGCTATTTAAGAAATAATGTTCGTATTCTTAGCTAGTAATGTTTGGTCAACATCAAAAAAAGACAAATAAACTGAACAATCATTTGAAATTTAAAGAAGTTGACACATAAATAAATAAGGAGTTGTTGTTTGTGGTAGACTACAAAACGTTTGACCCTGATTTATGGGCAGCAATCGCAAAAGAAGAGGAAAGACAAGAAAACAATCTGGAGCTGATCGCTTCTGAAAACTTTGTCTCTGAAGCTGTGATGGCGGCACAAGGAAGTATTTTAACGAATAAGTACGCAGAAGGGTATCCAGGACGTCGCTATTATGGTGGGTGTGAATTTGTGGATATCGTTGAAAATCTGGCGATCGATCGTGCCAAAGAATTATTTGGTGCCGATTTTGTCAATGTTCAACCACACTCTGGATCACAAGCCAATACAGCTGCATATCTTGCGTTAGTTGAACCGGGGGATACGATCTTAGGAATGGATCTTTCTGCTGGCGGACATTTGACACATGGCTCTCCAGTCAATTTTAGTGGAAAAACGTATCACTTCGTTGCTTATGGTGTAGATCCGTCAACAGAAGTCATTGATTATAATGTCGTACGCATCTTAGCGAGAAAACATCAACCAAAATTGATCGTAGCAGGAGCAAGTGCCTATGGTCGGACGATCGACTTTGCAAAATTCAGAGAAATCGCAGACGAAGTTGGGGCAAAATTGATGGTCGATATGGCACACATTGCTGGTTTAGTTGCAGCGGGTGTCCATCCAAGCCCAATCCCTTATGCCGATATCACAACAACTACTACTCACAAAACATTACGAGGACCTCGTGGTGGGATGATCTTAACGAACAATGAAGAGCTGGCGAAAAAAATCAATAGCGCAGTCTTCCCAGGCATCCAAGGTGGCCCCTTGGAGCATGTGATTGCCGGAAAAGCTGCTGCATTTAAAGAAGCATTGACTCCTGAATTTAAGGAATATAGCGAACAAGTCATTGCCAATGCAAAAGCCATGGCAAAAGTATTCAATCAATCGATTGGTACCCGAGTGATTTCAGGTGCCACAGATAACCATTTGATTTTGATCGATGTACGTGACTTAGAATTGAACGGAAAAGAAGCAGAAGCGATTTTGGACAGTGTTCATATCACCGTCAATAAAAACTCGATTCCTTTTGAAACACTAAGCCCATTCAAAACAAGCGGTATCCGTATCGGGACACCAGCAATCACGACCCGTGGCTTCCGTGAAGAAGATGCAGCAAAAGTCGCTGAACTGATCGTCAAAGCCCTACAAGCAAAAGATGACGAAGCTCAATTAGAAGAAGTGCGTGCAGGCGTCCGTGAATTAACAGAAAAATTCCCTTTATATAAAAAATAAATCGTATCAAACAATAAAGATGTTAGAAATCAGAAAAGGAGAGTCGATCAAACATGCAGATGTTCGATTGGCTCACCTTTTTTCTGTCTTACTGCTCAGGTCAAAGCGCTTCTTTCACAACCTCTTTCAATCTGATTTTTTGACTTTTGTCTGGTTGCTCTCTAGTATATGAGGTGTAATTTTATTTGTTGCATTCAATTTAGGGAGGAATCCGTATGACTGATCGAATTTCATTAGAAAAAGAAGCAATTGAGTTTAGTGATGCTAATGCACCGCACCCGCGTATCTATGAATTACCTCCGGAAGAAGGGCGTGATCTTCTAGAAGAAGTTCAAAGTTCTTCTGTGGAAAAATTACCTGTGGATATCGAGGATTTGAAAATGGATACCAATGATTGGGGACAAATCAATGTGCGTTTTATCCGTCCTGAAGGAAATGTAGAAAAATTACCTGTCATTTTTTATATACATGGTGCTGGTTGGGTATTTGGCAGTGCCAAAACACATGACAAATTGATTCGGGAATTGGCTGTTCGTACAAATTCGATCGTGATTTTTCCTGAGTATAGTCGTTCGCCAGAAGCAAAATATCCTACTGCCATCGAGCAAAACTACGCGATTTTGCAAAAACTTGCGGAGCTTTCTGAGTCGAAAGGCTTGGATCTTGAGAACTTGACAGTCGCAGGGGATTCCGTAGGTGGGAACATGGCAACGGTGATGACGATTCTTACAAAGCAACGTCAAGGATTACCAATCAAAAAACAATTACTATATTATCCTGTAACTGATGCAAATTTCGATACAGATTCTTATAACCAATTTGCAGAGAATTACTTCTTAACAAAAGAAGGGATGCAATGGTTCTGGGATCAGTATACGACAGATGAAAAGAAACGAGCAGAAATCACTGCCTCACCTTTGCGTGCAAGTGAAGAAGAATTGACAGGTTTACCCCCTGCAATGGTCTTGACTGGTGAAGCAGACGTGTTAAGAGATGAAGGAGAAGCATATGCTAGAAAACTTCGTGAAGCTGGTGTGGAAGTTACGCAAGTACGTTTCCAAGGGATCATCCATGATTTCGTCATGGTAAATGCGATGGACCAAACCAATGCGACACGAGCAGCAATGACTCTTTCCACAGAATGGCTAAAAAACTAGTTGTTTTTTGTCATCTTTATCCATCAATAAAGTAGAAAAATAACAAAAAACGTCTGATTTTCAGGCGTTTTTGTTATTTTTTGCTGATTTTAAAAAGAACACCGCTTTGTTTTTTTATTTCTTTGATTTTCTTTAGGAAAATGACGGGTTAGACTAGTCAAGTCAGTGATTTTGTTTTACAATTAAAAAGAAACGAGAGAAAAAGGAGACAAAAAAATGGGCAAATTTCAAGTAATCGACCATCCATTGATCCAACACAAATTAACGATTATTCGCGACAAAAATTGTGGTACAAAAGTTTTCCGTGAGGTTGTTGATGAAATCGCTATGCTGATGGCATATGAAGTATCACGTGATATGCCACTTGAAGACATTGTCATCGAAACACCGATCACAGAAACAACACAAAAAACATTGTCTGGTAAAAAAGTAGCCATTATCCCAATCTTGCGCGCAGGTATTGGAATGGTTGACGGAATCTTAGAATTGATCCCAGCAGCTAAAGTCGGCCACATCGGATTATACAGAGATGAAGAAACATTGGCACCGCACGAGTATTTCGTTAAATTACCGGAAGATATCGACGCACGTCAATTATTCGTAGTTGATCCAATGTTAGCGACAGGTGGCTCAGCGATCATGGCGATCGATGCTCTGAAAGCACGTGGCGCTTCAAACATTAAATTTGTTTGCCTTGTTGCAGCTCCAGAAGGTGTTAAAGCCTTACAAGAAGCACATCCAGATATTGATATCTATACTGCTTCATTAGATGAAAAATTAAACGACAAAGGCTATATCGTTCCTGGTCTAGGCGATGCTGGCGACCGTTTATTTGGTACTAAATAGGAAAAATCAGCTATACAAAAAAATCTGGGATCTTCCCAGATTTTTTTTATTGTTGTCTTTAGACCAAGTTGAGCTCGCAAAGCGAGTGAAACAGAAAACCACCTGCTATGCGGGTGGGGAATAAAAGGTTCTACCAAAAAGCCCTTCCTATCGTTAAAATATGATTGTTCAGGTCATATTGATAACGAAAGGAAGGGAAAAGAAATGGCTAATAAAGCAAATAGTTTAGCCCATACAAAGTGGTTGTGCAAATACCACATTGTATTCACACCAAAGTATAGAAGAAAAATCATCTATAATCAATATCGAGCAAGTATTCAAGAAATTATCAAACGACTATGTAAGTACAAGGGAGTAGAAATCTTGGAGGGACATATGATGCCAGATCACGTCCATCTGTTATTGAGTATCCCGCCAAAAATCAGTGTGTCAAGTTTTATGGGTTATCTTAAAGGAAAGAGTGCATTGATGATTTTTGATAAGCATGCAAATTTAAAATATAAATTTGGTAATCGACATTTTTGGGCAGAAGGATATTATGTAAGCACTGTGGGATTGAATGAAGCGACCATAAGGAAATACATTCAAGAACAGGAGAAACATGATATAGCGCTAGATAAATTGAGCGTTCGAGAATATGAAGACCCTTTTAAGGGTTAAAGAGTAGAACAAACACCTTTTTAAAGGTAGGCAAAAGTGACAAAGGCAATATGGCTTGAACATGAAATGAGAAAGCCAGCGTCTTTAGGCGCTGGCCGGTGTTAAGGGCTTATAGCCCTAGAGCAAACCACCCTTTTGAAGGGTGGTTATGATTTCATTCAGGCAAAATAAAAACCATCCACTTGATGGATGGTTGAAAAAACTAAATCTTACTCATATCTTTGTAATTGATAATGACGACGCCTTTACTTTGGGTCATCAAATCGGCATTCTCATTAGTTTCATCAATTGCAACAACAGCAGAGTTTTTCAATTGCTTGGAAATCGTTCCGGTTTGCGTTTTTCCGTGAATCATAAAGGTAACATGTGTATCAGTGGTAAATTTTTCTCCAAATTCTGACGGTTCGACCTTTGTTTCAAATTTTCCAAAAGTTGCCATTTTCATAAAACCTGCCTTTCATTTATAATTATAGCACATTTGTTGAAAAAAATCATGAAAGCAGAAAAAACTTCCAGATTACTCTTTACATTTTCTAACATAACGACTATAATTTCATTTGGAAACGCCAGCTTAGCTCAGTTGGTAGAGCAACGCACTCGTAACGCGTAGGTCGTAGGTTCGATCCCTATAGCTGGCATACTAGATAAACGCCGTCATATCAAGGTTTATATCGAGATATTGACGGTATTTTTTTTGCTTTTTTGGAGTTCGTGGGCAGAGATTTTGAAAAACGGAAAAATAATTAACAAGTAGATATTGGACTAGGATTGAAAATAATCACTTACAATCTTTACTTTTTTGCAATTAGGTTAAAATTATGAATACACGACAATTTGTTGACAGTCATTTTTTTAGTGATAAAATTTAGATAATCATAAAGAAGAGCTGCTGTGCGCCTAACCAAAAGAGTCTGTCATTTATTTGATAGACTCTTTTGTGTTATAAGGAAGAGAAATCATTGAAATTACTAAGGAAGTTTGAAAAGTAACTAGTGTTTATATTTCGAAATTTTTTTCACATATAAGAAAACGCTATCAAAAACATCCTGACACTGTTACACTTTAACTAAATGAGTGAAAGGAAGTGGACAGCAATGGATTTAGTGATTGCAAAAGATTATGAAACGCTTAGTGAAGTGACAGCGGGGATCGTCCTGGGAAAAATGTTGAAGAAAAAACGAGTGAATTTGTCTTTGACAACAGGAAATTCGCCTAAGATGGCCTATGAGATTTTAGTGGAGACGCTTAGTAAATTACAGATGGATACATCGATGATCCATTATTATAATTTTGATGAAGTGGCATTAAAGGACAAGCAGTATGGTCTGACTATGTCAGGACTGAAAGAAGCCCTTTATGATCCTATCAGGGTCGCTACTGAGAATATCCATGAACTGACTATTGATAATTATCAAGATGTGGATAAACGAATGGCGCAAGCGGGTGGCTTGGATCTAGTTTTGATGGGGCTTGGGGAAGATGGTCATTTTTGTGGAAATATGCCTGGATATACGGACTTTAGTAAGGAGACTTATAGCATTCCAGTCATTCCAGGAGATCAGATGTATAAATCGTTAAAAGAACATCTGGGAGAAGAACCTGGTGATTACTTTGTGACATTTGGGCCAAAGACGGTCATGGCAGCGAAACAGTTAGTATTGATCGTTAACGGGGAGCATAAAGCAGAGATCATCAAACAAGTGATCGAAGGACCAGTAACAGAGCAGATTCCTGCATCGATCTTGATGACTCATCCCGATATCACAGTGATTTTAGATGAAGCAGCTGCAAAATTACTAAAATAATAGATAAGAATCCACGAAAATCTTTTTTTAGATTTAGTGGATTTTTTATTTCTAGTTTATTAATGAACACTCGTTTTTTATTGTTTTCTTGGGTACAATAATAGGAAAACGGAATGTGAATGGGCGAAAAACTGCCAGAATAGGAGAAAGAGATGAATCAATTCTATAAGAGAATCCAATATAAATTTTCTGAATTAAATCAAGTGGAAAAAAATATCTTAGATTATTGTTTGCATCAATCAAGAAAAGTTTCCTCCATGACAGCCGAAGAATTAGCGAGTGAAACATTTACCAGCCAATCGACCATCACTCGAATGGCGAAAAAACTCGGCTTCAAAGGATTTCAAGAATTTAAGTTTGCGCTCAAAAGTTATCGGTCGTTAGAAGAAACGAGTGATTCCACTGATGTGTCGGATGAATTCAAACCATTGATCAATGAAATCCTTCGTCAGTTTACAGAGACGTTAGAAAAAATCGAGCCGAAACAAATCGATCGCGCAGTCAATATGATTAAAGAAGCACAACGTATTGAACTGTTTGCTGTAGGTCAAAGTATCCCGGTGGCTGTTTCCCTGAATCGAAAATTGCATTTTCTTGGTAAAAATGTGGGGCATTCAACCGATTGGGACGAATTGCTAGCAGTGAGTAAACAACTAGGAGAAGGAGATCTTGCTATTTTTATTAGTCATAGTGGGGAAACATTAGGAATGCTCGATTATGCTAAACGACTAAAGGAGCGAAATGTTCCTCTGCTGTCTTTTATTGGTCAACCGACAAGTTCTTTAGAAGAATTGTCGACGGTCGCATTTATTGCAGAAATGTTGACGATCTATCATCAGAATATTGATTTGAGTCCAAGAGTTTCAATGGATATCTTGTTAGATATTTTGATGATCCATTATGCGAAACAAGTCATTTCTCAGAATGGAGATTCTAATTTATGAATGCCCATTCTACATGGACAGAAAGTATTGCAACCGCCTTTGTCATCGCTTACATTTTAAGGGTAAGAAATAGAGTAAGGGGGAACAGGGATGCAAAAAGGGAAGAAAGCAAGTTGGATGGAGATTTTTCAAGGGTTAGGCAAAACGTTCATGTTACCAGTCGCACTGTTAGCTTTCATGGGATTGTTCTTAGGGATTGGGAGTGCGTTCTCCGCTGAATCAGCAATTACTGCTTTTCCATTTTTAGGTGCTGCTTGGTTACAAGTGATGTTTCGCTTTATGTCGACGATTGGTGGCTTTGCTTTTAGCTATTTACCAGTGATGTTTGCCATGGCGATACCTTTAGGCTTAGCACGTAAAGAAAAAGGCGTGGCTGCTTTTTCAGGATTTGTTGGGTATGTAGTGATGCAATTATCGATCAATTTTTATTTGCAAGAAACGAATCAACTGGCAGCAAGTGAACAATTACGTGAAGCTGGTCAAGAAATGGTTTTTGGTATCCAAACATTATCTATGGGTGTTCTGGGAGGGATCATTGTCGGGCTGATCGTTTATCAGCTCCATACGCGATTTTATCAATTCCAATTACCAGATAGTTTTGCCTTCTTTTCAGGGACACGTTTTGTACCCATCATTACTTCAGTAACTTTAGCAATTGTTGGCGTGTTGATTCCGATGGTTTGGCCACTTTTTGCCATGTTGATCACTGGAATCGGAAATTTGATCCAACGTTCTGGTGCATTTGGGCCATTCTTATTCGGTTCTGGAGAACGGCTCTTATTGCCATTTGGCTTACATCATATTTTAGTATCGATGATCCGGTTTACAGAAGCTGGAGGAAGTCAGGTCATCAATGGGCAAGAAGTCTTTGGCGCACTAAATATTTTTTATAATGAATTGCAACAAGGATTGGCGATTTCACCTAGCGCCACTGCTTTTCTTTCACAAGGTAAAATGCCGACATTCATGTTTGGTCTTCCCGCAGCGGCTTTAGCGATATATCAAACCGCAAAGCCAGAGAATCGTGCAAAAATCAAAGGATTATTGATTTCAGGTGTGATTGCGACTTTTGTAACAGGGATCACTGAACCAATCGAATTTCTCTTCTTATTTGTCAGTCCTCTCTTATGGGGATTCCATGTGTTGATGACTGGTGCCGGATTTATGGTCATGAGTTTGTTGGGCGTAACGATCGGGAATACCGATGGCGGTATCTTAGATTTTATTATTTTCGGGGTCATGCAAGGGACTTATACTAAATGGTGGTTGGTTTTACTTGTGGGTGCCTGTTGGTTTGGTATCTATTACTTTACATTTAAAACGGTGATTTTACGCAAAAACTTAAAGACCCCTGGACGTGAAGAAATGACTGCTGAGACAGAATATACAGACGAAGAAGTAACATATAAAGGAAAAGGTACAGTTGATGCACGAGGAATCTTGGCTGCTTTAGGCGGTGCTGAAAATATCACTTCTTTAGATAATTGCATCACGCGTCTAAGGTTAGTAGTGAATGACGGATCGATCGTTGATGATGACCGACTGAAAAAATTAGGTGCATTAGGCGTGGTCCATTTGGATGATACGAATGTTCAAGTCATTATAGGAACAAAAGTGACGACTGTTAGAAATCAACTGGATGACATCTTGTCGTTCTGAAATCGGGAGAGTGTAGAAGATGTCTTTCAATGAACAAATCGATCGTAAAGGGACATATTGTACGCAATGGGATTATATTGAAGATCGCTTTGGTAAAAGTGATCTCTTGCCATTTACGATTTCTGATACAGATTTTAAAGTACCAACAGGCGTCGAAGCTGCGCTCCAAGAAAGGTTAAGACATCCAATTTTTGGCTATACTCGTTGGAATCACACGGATTTCAAATCAGCAGTCACTCACTGGTACAAAGAACGTTTTGGACACCAGATCGACGAAGACTGGTTAGTTTACAGTCCTTCCGTCATCTATAGCATCAAGCAACTGATTTGTTTATTAAGTGAATCGGGAGAAGGTGTGATTATCCAAACGCCTGCTTATGATGCCTTTTATAAACTGATTGCTGGGAATGGACGCAAACTGGTAAGCAATGAATTGATTTATCAAGAAGGTGCCTATCAATTGGATTTTGAGGACTTGAGGCGCCAATTTGAGCAACCGGAGAATAAAATTTTGTTATTGTGTAGTCCCCACAATCCAACAGGTAGAGTGTGGACCAAAAAAGAATTAGTAAACATCATCGAGCTTGCCCAAAAAAACGAGGTGTTCATTATTTCGGATGAGATCCACATGGATATTCTAAGAAAAGGGCAACAGCATCGACCACTGACGGAATTGATCCAAAAAAATGTCGCTGTCGTTACTTCAGGAAGTAAAACATTTAATTTTCCTGGATTGATTTTTTCTTACGGATTGATTCCAGATTCGTCCTTGCGGCAGCGGTTTTTGCAACAGATGAAAGAAGCTGATGGCCTCGGTTCCACGAGTGTTTTTGGATTAGTTGCTACGATTTCGGCGTATGAAAAAGAAAGCAACTGGGTCAGTGAACTCAATCAGTACATTGATGATAATATTGCTTTTGTCACTGCGTACCTTAAACAACATCATCCAGAAATCATCGTAACAAAAAGCGAAGCCACCTACTTGATGTGGCTCGATTGTTCGCAAGTACCATTCAGTATGGAACAGCTTCAACAACGCATGATCGAACGAGGCAAGGTTGCAATCATGTCTGGCGAAGTGTATGGAGAAACCAGTCGCAATTTTTTACGTTTGAATGTGGGATGTCCACGGAAGAAATTGGAAGAAGGATTGCGGCGATTGACGGAGAGTTTGGGGTAGATAGGATATTAACAAATAAATGGAACTTAGTATAATAAACGAGATAAAAAGTTAAAGGTAAACGAGTATCTGGCTTATGTTAAGAAGTTCACGGGAATAGCTTATATCTATAGATTCAAGAAGTTGAAAAAATACGGAGAAAGTGCGTTTTCTAAAAAAAGGAGCGCACTTTTTGGCATCCATTATGAAATAAAGAAACTAGAACAAAGAAGTCGTTACCTAAAAGAGGAGCTAGATTTATAAAAAAATTCAGGACTTCTTGAACCCAAACAAGAAGTCCTGTTTCTGTTCTTAAAAGAACATAAAATGAGTGGAATATTTGAAAGGCTTGCCAAGCATTGGTCGTTTCAAGCAATAGAATTGGCTAGGAGAGATCATCTACATTCTTCTGAAAGAAGTCCATTCTTTTAATTAACCGTTTATTCGGTTTAGGTGGTGCAAGAGGAATAATGTCCCAGACACGTTTCTTCGTTAATAGGCATTTAATAAGTAGGTACTTTTTTTATTTTATCTCGGCTTATTAGGTCAGTTCTGATCCCTTTGCTGAGTCCTTTTTTTGTTGGATAAAGAAAAAATAGGTCATTCAGATACGTAAAAATTAAACAATAAATCTTGAGGATAGTTCCCCCAGCGATCGCCGAAGATAGTCAAACCACCAGCATTTTCAGCAGTAGCAGGCGCAGCAATTTTAAAGGTGAAGAAGTCACTATGATCTAAGTCGATTTCATTAAGGTTGTGATCTGTTAATTTCTCTCCGTCGAGGGAAGTGTCATAGCGATTGATGCGTAAATGCTTAAGTAATCCATATTGACTAAATTCATCGATCCACCATTTCGGAGTCAAGGAACCTCTAACATCTGAAAAGTTCCCTGGAATGGTGTATTTACCAATGCAGTGGTTGTTTAAGTAAAATGAAAGATCACTTGGCCAATAGTTATTAGAAATTGGGAACTCAGAAGCGATTTCCATGCTGATCTCCAGTAACTCGATTTTTTCACCAGTTTTCAAAGGATTTGGAATTTTGTATTCTAGAAACCCATTATTTAGCCAGATGATACTCGCATCAACACGATCTTGGTCAAGAAAAGACTTAGGGTCGTCTAATGCGCCAATCAATCGATCTTTCGTCGCCATACCGCAGGAAGGCTTAGCTTCAAAATCGGTAAAGTGGCCTATTTTCACTGATTGGGAGGTTAAATTCATTTGTGGAAACACTTTTGCCGGGAAATTGATATTGATGAAATCAGTTTTTAGAGATAAGTATTTTTTCTTCCAGTCTTGCCCCGATCCTTTTTCTGTTTTGATCAACTGTGCTTGTTCAAGTTTTCGGATGTGCTTTGTCATCAAAGCATTGCTGATCGCTAATTTTTGCCCAATTTCACTGATGCTTTTCTTACTATCTCCTAATTCTCTTAAAATCGCTAAGCGAGTTTCATTTGCGAGTGCTTCGTAGATCGGTAAAGATGCTTTCGTTAAATCCAATTCCATAGCTATCACCTCGTTATACTAATTAGTTTAATGAAAAGATGGATTAATTATATCACATGCTTTTGGATTTACAAAATTGTAAAATGATGGAATTTACCGTAATAAGCTTGTTAAAATAATATTGACAGCGCTTTATTTTTATAGTAACTTTACGGTGTAAACATTGATAGACGATGGTCTAACAATTATGTTTATTGATAATTAGGTATCATTTTACTTTTTAGTTAAATAAAGGAGTGTGGAAATTGAAAGTAAGAAAATTAATTGTTTTAGTTGGAACAAGCTTACTATGTACTGTGTTGTTAGCTGCTTGTGGTGGAAGTAGTAGTTCAAGTAATGATTCGGAAATTTTGCTTTGGTCTTCGACGACGGGACCGGACGGTGAAAAAATCCAAAAAACGGTTGATCAATACAATAAAACAAATCCAGACTTTAAAGTAAAGTTAGTTAGTATGCAAGGTGACACCTTTACTTCGAAGTTGACGACTGCTGGAAAATCTGGCAAAGGCGTCCCAGATTTAGCATTGATCGCATCGGAAGCTTTACCCACGTATAAGAACCAAGAGATGCTTGAGACTTGGGATGACATGATCGAAGGAACTGAATTGACACGTGGAAATTATGTAGAAGCTGCATGGGACACTGGTGTGGTGGAGGATAGTCAATACGGGATTCCAGCAACGATGGGTTCGTGGGTGATGTATTACAACCAAGATTTGGTGGATAAATATGTTCCAGGAGCATTAGATGATGGCGTAGTGACATATGAAGAAATCAGACAGGCTGGGGAAAAAGCAAAAGCAGATGGTATTTATAGTTTTGGCTATACATGGGGCATGCAGAATTATTCTAATCTTTACCAGCAAATGGGTGGAGAATGGCAAGATGCACAAGGAAACATCACTATCGATAATGATATTTCTTACAATGCCGTCCAAGAGTTTAAAACGCTATATGATGCGGGCTATATGGTCCCGGATGGCGAAGATGCAAACAAACTTTTTGCAAACCAACAGCTGATTTTTCTTCCAGAAGGAACATGGATGCTAAGCAATATGGAAGGAATAAGTGACTTCACTTGGGGTCAGACATTTACGCCGCAATGGGATGCTGGACATATCGTTCAAGGTTCAGGCGTCGATCAGTTTGCGATGCTTAAAACGAGCCAAGAACGTTCGGATGAAAAGAAAAGTGGTATGATCGACTTTCTCACTTGGTTACAAGCAAACCAACTAGAGTGGGTCAAATCAGGCGCAAATCCAACTTCTTTAGCAATGCTAGACAATGAAGAATATGTGGAGATGCCACAATCATTCTTGTTGAAAACAGAAAAAGGACAAGCGGCAATTTCTGTCAATACGCTTGATGGCTTGTCTTATATCTTTAGTGAATATGATAATCGTTCATGGGATATGATCACAGGAAAAGCAGATATCCAAACAACTTTTGGTGAGATCCAAAAAGTCGTAGAAGAAAAGATGAAATAATATTCTCACTTGGAGACTGTGGCAGAAGGAAGGATGACCGTAAAAAGAATTCAGTCGGTTTTTTTATGGGCTAGGAATTCTGACGGGTAGGCTAAATTGCTGTCACAGTCGTTTCTTGTTGAAGGGTTGACTAGAAATACAGAGAAGGATGTGTATTGATGAAAAAAAGATTAAATGCCTGGCCAGTCGTTTTTATTGGTCCGCATATGCTCCTTTTTCTTTTATTCTTTTTAGTTCCTGCAGTTATTGGGATTTATGTTTCTTTTACTGAATGGGATTTGTTCAGTACGCCGATTTTTATCGGATTTGATAATTTTAAAACGATTTTATTTGATCAAGACTCGTTATATCATACGCAATTTTTTAATGGAATGAAAAATACCCTGTTTTTTGCGGCAATCTCAGTCCCACTATGTATCGCGATTCCTTTATTGTTAGCAGTTGCGTTGTCTACTAAACCAAAATTGATGCGTTTTTTTCAATCGATTCTTTATTTGCCCACATTATTTGCAATCTCTGCGGTCATGATCATTTGGGGCTTTCTTTTGAGTAAATCATTTGGACCAATCAAAGAAGTATTCGGCATCGATATCAATTTTGTGGGCACTCAACCATGGGCTTGGATCGCTATTTTGATCGTGACGATTTGGTGGACATTAGGTGGGAATCTGATTATTTATGTGGCTGCATTAAATGGGGTCTCAAAAGAACAGTTAGAAGCAGCGGAATTAGATGGTGCGAATAGTGTTACTAAATTTTTCCGTATTTCTTTACCTAGTATTCGCAACCAACTCATCTTTACAACGGTCATGACGACCATCGCTCAGTTTAATATCTATGGTCAGCCACTAATGTTGACGGGAGGCGGACCCAATAATTCCACTCGCGTGTTGATGATGTATATCCAAGAAAATGCCTTTGGTAGTAGCACCTCGGTTGCGGGCGTTTCTTCAGCGATGGCCATTCTACTAGGTTTTGTGATCATGGCAGTTTCGATTGTGCAATTTCTGGTCATCAAAAAAATGGAAAGATAGGAGGGAAGAGGATGCGAGAAAACAAACTAGGGAAAAGGATTGCCTTTATTTTGCTAGCGATCGTGTGCGTCATTTGGATCTTTCCTTTGATATGGGCAATTTTCACCTCATTTAAATCAGAGGCAGAGATTCAAAAGGTTGGGTTCAGTTTGATTCCACAAGATTGGACACTTGCTAACTTTTTGAGCTTGTTACACGGCAATGATTCTTCTCCTGTGTTCCGCTGGTTTGTGAATTCCATGATTATTTCAACTTCACATACCCTATTAGTTATGGTGATCGTCTCGTTTGCGGCCTATGGCTATACACGACTCACTTTTAAGGGAAGAGATTTTATTTTTGCTTTATTGTTAGGAACCATGATGTTTCCCGGGGTGGTCAATTTGATCCCGAACTTCAAAATCGTTGATACTCTAGGATGGACAAATACATTTCTAGCAGTCATCGTACCTGGAGCAGCAGGTGTTTATAACATTTTCCTCGTTCGACAGTTCATTTTAGGAATTCCCAAAGAATTGGATGAATCGGCTGTGATTGATGGGGCAAACGAGTTTCAAATTTTTTATTATATCATTTTACCGCTGATCAAACCTGTATTGACTGTGGTTGCGTTGTTTAGTTTTACTGGCTCATGGAATGACTTCTTGTGGCCATCGATCGTGATCAACGATATTGATAAATTACCGATCACACCGGGGCTGCAATTGCTGCAAGGTCAATACATGACCTATCCAGGAATTGGAACTGCTGGTGCAATCTTGGCGTTGATCCCTACCTTTTTATTGTATTTGGTGGCGCAAAAGAGCTTTATGGCGTCGATGTCGTTGCAAAGTGGTATAAAATAATTTGTTTTTTTGGAGGAAATATGATTAGAGAAGAATACCCGAGACCGCAATTTGAGAGAGGGAATTGGTTAAGCCTAAATGGTGAATGGCAATTTGCCTTTGATGACCAAAATCTTGGCTTGAAAGAAAAGTGGTACACAAATGAAGCAAATTATGCTTACAAGATCAATGTTCCTTTTGTCTATCAAAGTGCATTAAGTGGCATTGATCAGAGAGAAGTTCATGATGTTGTATGGTATTATCGGACCTTCAATGTACAGGTTCCTGAAAAAAGCCGTGTCCTTTTGCATTTTGGTGCAGTGGACTATGAGGCAGATGTATTTGTCAATGGACATCATGTGAAAAATCATTGCGGAGGGCATACCTCTTTTGATATCGACATTACGGATGCTCTTGTGGCGGGAGAAGAACAGATACTAAGTGTACGAGCATTCGATCCACATTTTGATGAAAGCATCCCACGTGGTAAACAATTTTGGGAAGAAGAATCAGCAGGGATCTGGTACACAAACTCAACGGGGATCTGGCAGCCGGTCTGGCTAGAAGTAGTTGCTGCGACCCACTTGCAACAAGTGAAATTTACTAGTGATTTTGATGCTGGCGCCGTGATGATCGATGTTGAATTGAATCAGTTAAAGCCACAATTAGTGTTAGAGTATCAAATCTATTTTAAAGGTGCTTTAGTCATCAGTGGGGCTGCAGAGTTTGTGACTTCTAAGTTAAGTTTTGCAGTCGATATTTTTCAACAACAAATTTTTCGGACCAATTTTCATCATGAGGGCTGGTCTTGGACGCCCGAAAATCCGCAATTATTCGATGTGGAATTTACTCTTACAGAAGCGGGAAATGCGATCGATCAATTAAAAAGTTATTTTGGTATGCGTAAAATACAGACAGAAAATGGCATGATCTACTTAAATAACAAACCTTACTATCAGAAGTTGGTTCTCGATCAAGGCTATTGGCCTAATGGCTTGTTGACTGCCCCTACGGATGAGGCATTTAAACAAGATATCTTATTAGCAAAAGAAATGGGTTTTAACGGTTGTCGTAAACACCAAAAAACAGAAGATCCGCGCTTTTTATACTGGGCAGATAAATTGGGATTTCTGGTTTGGGGCGAGTGTGCAGCACCGGCGATTTATACCGACCTTTCTGTGACGCGCTTGATGCAGGAGTGGGCAGAGATCATTAGTCGTGACTATAGCCATCCTTCGATCGTCACTTGGGTACCGATCAACGAGAGCTGGGGCGTACCAAAAATCTCTTTTGATCGCCAACAACAGCATTTTTCTCAAGCAATGTATCACTTTATCCATTCACTAGACCAGCAACGATTGGTTATTTCAAATGATGGTTGGGCGATGACGGAGACAGATATTTGTGCGATCCATAATTATGCTCATGGACAAGAATCCGAACGACAAAAATATCTGTACTTTAAAGACAGTCTCAGCACGAGAGAAAAATTGGTGAATCGAGTATCAACACCATGGCCAATTTTCGCTGGAGGATTTTCTTATCAGGATCAGCCTATTTTATTAACCGAGTTTGGCGGTATTGGCTTTGATGTTTCTGGGCAACCAGGTTGGGGTTATACCTCAGTGGAGAATAAACAAGATTTCTTGAAGGATTATCAGCGGATAATGACGGCTGTTTATGATTCTGTTGGGCTTTGGGGTTATTGCTATACCCAATTGACAGATGTCGAGCAAGAAATCAATGGGTTACTGACTTATGACCGACAACCGAAAGTTGATTTAGCTGCTATTAAAGAAATCAATGATCAGTTCCATCCAACGCAGGTGGAATAATCCGATTGTTGTGGAAAGGGGCGATGCCCTATGGGAAGATCAGTGGCTTGGCTCAGTAGTGTAAGTGTCCTGTTTGCTGCGTTTGTGATAACAGGTTGTGGGGCTGGAACTGACACGGGGGAAGAAGTGTCCGATTTTACTTCTATTATCGATAATGATGGAGCGGATCCTTGGATCTTGCAAACGGAGTCTTACTTTTATTATACCAAAACGACTGGGAATAATTTAACGCTATGGCGTGCTGAAAACCTCTCTCTCGTGGCAACCGGTGAAAAAAAGATCATCTGGGAAATGCCAGAAGAATTTGAAAGCATCTGGGCACCTGAGCTCCATTACTTAGATGACCGTTGGGTGATGTATTTTGCAGCGAATCGCCCTTCAGAAACTCACCGAATGTTTGCGTTAGTTAATCATCAAACAGACCCATACATGGGGGAGTGGCAATTGGAAGAGATCAAAGGGATGGATGATAAATTTGCGATTGATGGCACCGTCTTAGAGATAAGTGACAAACGCTATTTTCTTTGGTCTGGTTGGGAAGGATATGAAAATATTGCTCAAAATCTTTATTTAGCGGAGATGGTTTCTCCTACGGAAGTAGTTGGTGAAAAACGGCTTATTTCAAAACCAGAATATGAATGGGAAATGCGTCAAACGCCATTGATCAATGAAGCCCCTCAAGTGATCATCAAAGATAAGACAGTCAATTTGGTATACTCTGCGAGTGGGAGCTGGGACAACGATTACGCGCTAGGTCTTATGACCCTAGATGTAGCTGATGATCCGCTAGAAAAAGCCAATTGGCAAAAGAAACCAGAGCCAATTTTCCAACAGACAAACACTGTCTATGGACCCGGGCATAATGGATTTGCTAAATCAAAAGATGGCTCTGAAGACTGGATGATTTATCACGCTGCTCGATGGGATCATTCCGGTTGGGAACGTTCGATCCGCTTGCAAAAGTTTGGTTGGGATCAAGAGGATAAGATCCTGCTGGAACCGCCCTTGGATGAATGGCGCGTTCAATCGTTGCCAAAAGCTGAGCCGAATCGGATGAGATTACCCGCCAGTCGTGCGTTGCTTGAAGGTGATTTAGCGATTGTCGAGGATGATGCGGCACTCTCTAAGAAAATCGTACAAGGATTTGAGTCAATTACTGACAAAATTATTTTTACCCCGCAGATCGAGAAAGCAACTGAATCTCTAGTGATTGTCTATGTCAAAACGAACGATCCTCTTATCATGAATGAACCGATCCGGATCAAGATCGAAACGAAACAAGCAAGTCAGTTGGTGGATGTGTATCCTTCCGAATATTACCAACCGCTACAAGTCCGTATGAAATTACCAAAGGGAGAGCAGGAAATCATGATTTCGTCCGAAATTGGGGTTGATACCCTGAGTATTGATCGTTTAGAAATCGTAAAATAAAGAATATTGAGGAATTCTTCCAACTAACAACGATTGGTGCCACTCATTTGGTTCATACTAGTTTGTCTTTATATGATCTATCATGAGTCTTAGGCTGTAGACAAACTCTTAAAGCTAGAGTTTTGTTTATAGTCTTTTTTACATTAGTTGTATAAATAAGTTGAATTCTTTGTCAAACGATGTAAAGAGAAATCTTAGAATGATTGGTTGATCTGAAACAAAAGCAAAATTAACTTTTGTCTTTCACCTTAAAGCCGAATAAATGACAGAAACAGAAGTGAGCTCTTTTTCATTTCATTAACAAGCCTTTCCTGTGGCGTATCATGATTCGCAAGTTAAAGTGATAAAAACTTCGAAAACCATTGGCATTTTTTGATTTAGTTAATATGAACGAGAAATTTCTATAGCAGTATCAAAAGCCATTATTTTTTTATACTGGTACTAGGTAGGGTGTTTACATAAAAGTAAAATAAATGAGCGAAAATGAACGGAGAACAGATAAATTTTAAATAACTAACATCACATATTTATATTTATATAAATATGCCCAATAACAAGCTAGATTGCATTTGGATACTCTATTCTATTGGTGAAGCTATCCTCTGAAATAAAAAATATAAACATGCTAGGCAACGCATTATAAGTCTAGATTAAGGAGAAATCAAAATGAAAAAAATTCTATTTTTCGTTGGGGTGTTTGGAATAGTAACATTAGGTGATGCCGTCTCTGCACAAGAAATCAATCCATTGAGCGATCAAGAAAGGGAAATTGCTAATAAGGTAGTTAATTCAGTCGATTTTTACGATAAGGTAAGTATATCCTTTCGGGAAAAATATGGGGATTTATCTGACAGGGAGTATCAAGTACAAGCAAAAATGGACTTTTCTAAAGGGATTTTGGATGAAGAATTCGTTGAGGTATTTGAAAATGAAACAACAGGTGAGCAAAAAGCAATCATCTATGATAAGTCTAAGAATAAAAATTTAGTTGATGTAAATTTTAAAGAAAACGATTACTTTGTAAGTCAATATAATGTTGATATTGATCGAGCCAATAAGGGGAAATCAATTGAAAGCCGATTAACAAAAAATGGTTTAGGAGAAACGGTTTTGAATCAACGAGATTCTGTTTTACCGCTATCTATGTCAGCAGATGCTGTCTTTTCACAACTTTATGGTGCCCAACTTTTTTCTCTCTATAATCATTGGGAAATCATTCAGACAGAAAAGCTACTGGGAAGGGACGCTATTTTGCTTGAAGGAGAGTACCCAGAGGAATTTGGGTCAAAAGTAAATGCTCAAACTTTTAAAGCATGGATCGATGAAGAAACAGGAATTATTCTTAAGCTTGAAGGTTTCGCTGATTCTATCATGACCAATTATTTGATCGTAGATACGATCGACTTTGATTCAGAAGTAACGATCAGAAACATAGAGGAAATAAAAAAAGATAATTTAGATGAATACAAATTTCCAATAGAAAAACAATATTCCGGAGATGGAACTTTAATTAGTGTAAAAAAACCTAATTTAGCTGAGCAACCACTGATTGATTTATTTGTTCTTGATAATGACCATTTAACCGGTCAAGGAACAGTCACTAATGAAGGCTTCAATTGGATTTCAAATGCATCTATATTTTACGGGAAGAAAGATATGTGAGTAGCGATAGTCAAGTCTGATACTTTTATGAAATGGTGGCCATACCAATTATTCGCGTATGTTCAACAAATCATGTGGTAATCCTTTTTATTTTTTTTGAAAGATAGGAGAGTGAATAAACTAGAATGAAGAAACGGATAGTATCTATCTTGTTGTTTGTATTACTAATTACTGGTTGTAGTAACGAATCAAGTACAGGGCAATCGCAAACAAGAGACAGTATGGAGGAAACAATAGAAAGTACTTCTTTACAGGAAATAACTGATTCAGACCATTTGACATTCGAGGAATATAAAAAAGCCTTTCCTGGTCCGGGAAAACTCGATGAAGCATATCAGAAATTAAAAATAAAAAGCGATATCTCCCACGACCAGTTACAAGATCTCTTGATCAAGTATTCTTGGAAACTAGAAGGTGGAGGTATCTTGATCTTCAATGAATCAGGTGAAGTACAGCGAATCAACCTGTCTGGGCAGATAGAGTATGCTGGAATATATTCTGTTACTCAAGATAACTTCTATTTAGAGCCAGATCCAGCAAGTGTGAACTATGCGAATGTGATTAAAGATCATAAGTATAGGATCGAAGCAGATAAATTGTTTTTATTCAGCGAGGAAGTGAAAGAGCATCAAGTCATTATGTATCCTATGAAAAAAATAATCCCATAAGCAACTGTTTTTTATGGGTATAAGCCTCAATCGTTTATACTTATTGGTTAGGGTCAAAGTACAAAGGAACTATGAGAAAAAAATTGGTATAAGGACCAAATATAATTTTTATTCTAAGTTTACGTTTGATATGCTATAAAAAATGATATCTATCGTAAAAAAACGCTAGAACCATCAATAAAAGAAATATCACTAGATTGTTTTCATCAGTAAAGTTGAGATCAAGAGTAACATATAAAAGAATAAAGTGAGATAAAGTGAAGAAATCATTTTATTTTGCCAAGATAAAATGATGTTTTGCTGTTTTTGATTCTTAAAGTAGTATATCAAATATGATTTATTTTTAGCTATAACCAGATATCCTTGGCTAATGCTCTCTTTAGAGTAGAAACATGTAGTTAAACTCAACAACAAGAAGAAGATTCCTGAAATTAAAAAAAAGGTAGAAAGATTCAAGATGTTCTTTGAAACTAGCACATTTGAAAGGATAAATAAAATTGAAGTCAAAAAAATGTATTGATTATTTTTTTTTAACATACGAATATATATTTCTGTTTCATCAGAAGCTGCAGAGAAAATTTTTTTTGAATATATGTATTGTTTAAATAATTCTATTCGATTACTGATTAATATCAAAGATACAAGTGAGATTAACATAAGACCTAGAATACCGAAGTTAAGTATGTCTAAGTAATGATACATGGTATTGCCCCCTTTAGTATTTATGTAGTTTAAAAATGCTATCAGATATAATTAACAATTAGAAACATTATCATCTATAAGTATACGCAATGAATGGATAGATAAAACGCAATCAGTTAAAACAACTTTTTATAATGAGAGTTATTTTAACTGGCTATCATAAAGAAAAAGCTACCCTCTAATTTTAAAGGATAGCTTTATTCATTGCTTATTTATCTGTTTGCTCACCAATTTGGTGGGCTTTTTGTTTTTCTGTTTCTCGAACGATATAGACTGGGCGTTTTTTCGTTTCTAGGAAGATTTTTCCGATATATTTCCCAATGATGCCAAGACAAAGGAGTTGGATTCCGCCGATGAATAGGACGATTGAGACGAGTGAAGGCCAGCCGGATGTTGGATCACCAAATAATAACGCACGTAAAATAATAAATAAGATGGCGATTCCTGAACCGATACATGATAATGCGCCAACAAATGAGGCGATGTTCAATGGCGTGTCAGAAAAATTGACGATCCCATCAATTGAATAGTTGAATAATTTCCAAAATGACCAAGACGTTTCACCGGCAACGCGTTCGCGATTTTCAAATGAGAGATACTCTGTTTTGAATCCTACCCAACTGAATAGTCCTTTTGAAAAGCGATTGTATTCCGCTAATTCTAAGACCGCATCCACCATTTGGCGAGTCATCATGCGATAATCTCTTGCACCGTCAACCATTTCAGTATCACTGATTTTATTGATCAATTGGTAAAATTTCTTCGCAAAGAAACTACGGATAGCTGGTTCACCTTCACGAGTAGAACGGCGTGTACCGATACAATCGATATCGGAGTTGATGACTTTATCGATCATCACTGGTAATAATTCAGGCGGATCTTGTAAATCGACGTCCATGACAGTGACAAGGTCTCCTGTAGAGGCTTGCAGGCCGGCATATAGTGCGGCTTCTTTTCCGAAATTTCGTGAAAAAGCGACAAAACGAACGGATTCATGTACATTCGCTAATTTTTTGATGGCAGCCAAGGTACCATCACTGGACCCATCATCGATAAAAAGATACTCGAACTCGTAATCGCCACGAAATTTTTCGACTTCATCAAAAAAAAGTGGGACAGTTTTTTCTTCATTAAAACAAGGGATAACAATTGATATTTTCATGTTTTCGTTCCTTTCAAGCATGTTTTCTCCTATAACTAGTATAAATAAAAGTATGTTTAAATAACAATGATATAAGATGATTATCTTTATTATAAGGGCCGTATACAGTGTACCATCTCTATGTCATTAAATAAACTTTTAGGTTGATTTTTTTCTAAGAATCATAGATGATAAATAAAATAAGTGATGAGGAAGGCGGACAAAAATGAAAATTGAAACACCAATCGGTCCTTTATGGCTTGATGCCGATCAAAAAGGATTAACAGCTGTCTCTTTTGAACGAATTTCTGAAAATGAAGAAGCAAATGCTCAGATTTTATCCTTGGCAAAACAACAGCTGGAAGAGTATTTTTCAGGTGAAAGACACGTTTTCGATGTACCTTTATCTTTCCAAAGAGGAACAGCCTTTCAACAAAAGGTTTGGCGAGTGCTCACAAGAATCCCTTATGGACAAAGTCGCACATATAAACAAGTGGCACAGGCAATCGGGCAACCAAAGGCAGCTCGTGCGATTGGGCAAGCCAATCGTTTGAATCCTCTGCCAATCGTTATTCCTTGTCACCGAGTGATTGGGCAAAATGGACAATTGACTGGGTATATGGGGAAAGCTGAAAATGGGTTAGTGATCAAACGGCAACTATTAGTGCTTGAAAATATTTTAGCTCATTAGGCTGTACTACCAGATAACAGCACAGATAAATAAGCACCAACACCTCGAAATAGAAAATCTTTCCGAGGTGTTGGTGCTTATTTTTACTTATAGTTTGATCAACCAAATAAAGAATAAAGCCATGATCGTTTGTAAAAGTCCTACAGTCAATCCATACGTCAAGAATCGTTTTCCTTCTTTCATGAACTTTGCAAAATCCAAACGTAAGCCAATCGCGGCTAATGCAGTGACCTCAAACCAACCACTAATAAAACTAGCGCTTTGATCGATCACATGGGGAATGGTGAAGAAGCTGTTGATTAAACACACGATCAAGAAGCCTAAAACGTACCAAGGAAGTGGCATTTTTCGTTTGTGGTTTTTTGGCGTATACGTAGACGAGAGGGCCGGCTGTTTTTTTGTCATAAATTTTTCAAAGAGGAATACCACGATCACAAGCATCATGATCCGCATGATTTTAAACAGCATTGCAAATTGCACGACTGAAGCATCTAATAGACTTGCTCCAGCAACCACTTGTCCAACGGATTGTAAAGTACCACCTATAAGCGCACTTTTTTCGATCAGTTGATCACCAAATAGTTGGAGACCTAAAAAGGGAAGTGTCAACATCATCACTGTTCCTAAAAGATTGACCAAGGTAATGACTTGGCCCTTTTCTTCTTCATCTGCATGGATCACTGGAGCAATCGAAGCAATGGCTGAAGAACCGCAAATGGCGTTTCCACCTGCCATCATCAAGGAAAATGTATCGCTGAACAATAGTTTTTTCCCGATGAAATAGGCACCAAGAATCGTGACAGTCATTTGGAGTAACACGAAAGTTACGCCTTTGATACCAATCTGTGCAATCGTTTGGATCGTCACAGTTGCACCAAGCAAGAAAACGGAACATTCTAATAGTTTACTTTCGGCAAATTTGGTACCCACCGCAAGTTCAGGTTGCTTAAACAAGGTGTTTCCTAAGACGATGCCAAGTAAAATCGCAATCGTTCCTGCACCGAGTTGTGGGACAAAGGGTCCCAGTAGCCGACTAATGACTGCGACGGAAAAGGCGAGTAGTAGTCCGGGTAAGATTTTTCGGCCACCAAATTTTTTCAGCGTTTTTATATAAGTAAATAAAGCATTCATTTGATTCTTTCCTTTCGTGTAAGAAAAAGCTTATCTAAAATATAGTATCATTTAATTGTTTCCTCGTGAATACAAAAAAACTTCTGCCTTTTTACTAAGTGAAAAAGACAGAAGGTGAAGTCTATTCTATCAATCCCTTTGAAAGGTGATGTTTATGTTGACTGTGTTCTTTAATCAAGTAGATGGCATAGTGTCCTAAGACGTAAGCGATCATGCCACAGGCAATCAAACACTCGATGACTTTCAATCCATCTAAGATCCCTGTAGCAAACCCTAATTGATGGAAATAAGCAGTGGCAGTAGAGATTGCTGTAGCAGAGATCACCAATGGGAAAGTAAAGGCTGCAAAGCTTGGATAAAAATCAAGCAATAACAGACGTGGTAACATGGCTAAAACGATAAAGTAAAGTACTTGCGAAACAAGGAACAACGTCATGACTAAAGCCAAATTTGGGTCTTCAAAGTTTTTTAAGTACCCTGTCAGGCACAAAGAACCAGGTGCTGCAAGAATCGCAATCAATGGCAAGGTTGGTTGCGCCATATTTTTGACAAAGAAAATTCGATGGATGATGATTGGTAGTAGTACTACATAACAAGCTAACGAAAGCCAGAAGAAAATCTTTCCAAGGATCGGAGAAAAGTTTCCAGCAGTTACTGTGATGACACCAAAACCAACATACACGATAAACCAGCTTGGAAAAATTGCTTCTATTGACAAGTCTGCTTTAACTACATGATGGTAATTAAAGTACAGAACCAAGATGATTTGGAAGATCACTGCGGCTAACCAAATCAATTTGACGATTGGCGCAATTGATTTGAAAGAAACAAAATACGTACAGATGACCATCAAAGACATCGTAAAGGTCGGCGAGACGGAAGCGACGATTGGATCATATAGATGTTGCTTCGTGTGTTCAAATAAAAGGATCAGTTTGCCGATGATCAACAGCATCAAAAGCATACCGATCGCGCCTACAAAATTTCCTAAATGTGTCAAATGATAGTCTTTTAAAAGATTCCCTAAAGAAGTCAATCCAAGGATCAACCCACAAATCGGGATCGGAACAATCTTCAAGAAATGCTTCATACATTACTCTCCTTTTTTATTGATAATAAAGGACAGACTCGTTGCAACGATAAGTAGCCAACGATGAAAACTGCTTGTTACGAAGAATAGTAAAGTTTTTCAATGGGAAAAAACAAATCGCATGGATGCTTCTCCTTATCGTTGCAGTAAGCTGTCTGGAAGGTTGTGAGGTGTGTGTAACTGAAGGTCCACAACCTGTTCCTTACACTTTTCATTATAGAGTCTTTTTGATATATTTAAATCAAATAGTTATTATAGTTACTATAAAAAAAGATAATGGAAGTGGTTAGATGTTTAAGTTATTAACAACCTTTCGTGTCGTTTATGAAACAAGAAATTTTTCGCGAACCGCTGAATTACTCTATTTGTCTCAACCTGCGGTGTCCAATCAAATCAAACAATTGGAGCGGGATCTTGGGGTGGAACTTTTCCAACGCAATGGACGACAAGAGATGAAGCCAACAAAGCAAGCGGATTTACTTTATGAACGAACATTGGTTTTATTGGAAGAATGGGAAACAACACAACAACAATTAGCGGATGAAAAAAATGAAGAAGAAGTGTGCCGGATCGTCGCTTCCCATACATTTGCTGTGTATTTATTGCCTCAATTGATGAAAGAGTTGATCGTGCGTTTTCCTAAAATCAAGTTTTCGATTGCTTTTGCGAATTCTCATGAGAGTTTGGAGCAAGTGGCAAAACATGAAGCTGATTTTGGTTTTATCGAAAAACCTTTAGAAACAACCGGCGTACAACGCTTTTCTTTACTTGAAGATGCGTTGGTCGTTGCAGGTGATCCTAAGAGTGAGCTATGGCTAGTCAGGGAATCTTCTTCAGGTGTGTTCCATTACACGCAACGTTATTTTGAAGAAAAGAATATCCAAGGAAAGAAAATGCTTGTAAAAAGTAATGAGGTCATTGTGGCGATGTTGAAAGAAGGAATCGGACGATCCATATTATCCGAACGAGCAGTACCAAAAGGGATACACGTTGAACCTTTAGCTGAATCTCGTCAGTTCTATTTGATCCAACGGACCCATTTGACCTCTGAACGGTTATTAGAAGTAGGAAATGAGATCTTGGATTTCTATAAAAAGGAAAAGAAAAAGTGAAAAATATCAGACAGAATCAATAGAACTTCTCCCTTGAATAAGCGTTTTTTTCGTTTTTATCTTAAGAAAGGATAAAGAGAAATGAATAAGATTAATTTTTCGCAAATCTCATTTGCTTTGGCTTTCATTTATAGAAGGAGACAGCTATAATATAGGGCAGTATGGTTTTTAGGAAAAGGGATGAAAAATGGAAAAAAAAATAAAAACTTCGAATGATAACCGCATCGATTACGGAGTCATTCTACCAGTATTTTTATTATGTTTGATTGGGATTTTATCCTTATATGTTGCATTGACACATGATCCAAACGGTCCTTCTGTAACAAGAGGTGTCGGGATGCAGATCATTTGGTACCTTGTGGGAGCAGTAGCGATTGCAATCGTCATGCGGATCAATTCAAAATGGATCTGGAAATTGACACCTTATCTCTATGGACTAGGATTGCTTGTTATGGGGTTGCTCTTACGATTTTACGACCAGAATCTGGCGGCAAGTACCGGTTCAAAAAACTGGTTCCGCTTTGGAAGTGTCACATTTCAACCAGCCGAGCTGATGAAGATCGCTTATATTTTGATGCTGGCGTTGATCGTAACGAAGCACAATACGCAAGTCAAAGTTCGAACAATCAAATCTGATTTTTGGCTGATTGCAAAGATGTTGATCATTTCGATTCCTGTGATTGCGTTAGTCATGGCGCAAAAAGACTTTGGGACGATGCTCGTCTTTCTGGCGATCTTTGGTGGCGTCTTTTTGATGTCAGGGATTTCTTGGAAAATCATTGGCCCGATCTTTGCTTTAGCATTTATTGTGGGTGCCGGAACGATTTTCCTTGTGACCACAGAATCAGGAAGAGAATTCCTATATACTGTTGGGTTCAAATCTTACCAATTTGCCCGAATCGATTCTTGGCTCGATCCATTTCATGATACGTCGGGCTTTAGCTTCCAACCCGCCCAAGGGATTTTAGCAATCGGAACAGGTGGGATGTTCGGAAAAGGCTTTAACGTCAGCAACATTTACGTGCCAGTCCGAGAATCGGATATGATATTCACTGTCATTGGCGAGAATTTTGGCTTTATTGGTGGCGCATTTGTCATTTTCTTGTATTTTGTATTGATTTATCGTATGATACGTGTCTGCTTCGATACAAACAATGAGTTTTATGCCTATATCGCAAGTGGATTGATTATGATGCTCTTATTCCATGTCTTTGAAAACATTGGCGCAAATATCGGCTTACTTCCATTAACTGGGATTCCATTGCCGTTTATCAGTCAAGGGGGTTCATCGATCTTAGGGAATATGATTGGGATCGGATTGATCTTATCTATGCGTTATCAAAATGAAGCACCGGTAAAAAATTCTAGGAGGTAACGCAAGTTGTTTACTTTTTATGAGTACCCAAAGTGTTCCACTTGTCGAAAAGCCAAGGCTTGGCTCGACAATCATCAAGTAACGTATCAAGCGGTCGATATGGTCAAAGATACGCCTACGGCAGAAACGATCGAATCATGGTTGAAGCATTCAGATGTGCCGCTTCGCCGTGTCTTTAATACAAGCGGGATGAAATATCGTGAACTTGGTCTAAAAGATCAAATCGATGAATTATCCCTCACAGAAGCAAGTCAGCTGTTATCTACGGACGGCATGTTGATCAAACGACCATTGATCGTCAAAGACAATCAACTGGTCACAATCGGTTTTAATGAAAAAATATACGAAGGAGCATTCAATTAAAATGGCTGGGAAACACTTAAAGAAGAAAGATAACCTTTGGATTTTATTTAATGGAAAAGAATACTGTGTAGGTTTGACAAAAGAAGCGCAAGAAGATCTAGGTGAGATCACGTTTGCCAACTTACCAAAAATCGGTAAAGCGTATCAAGCAGGCGATGCACTAGTTGAAGTAGAAGCAGAAAAAGCAGTCACTGAATTTGCAAGTCCATTATCTGGGACAGTCTCATCTGTGAATGAAAAAATCAGTGAGAATATCGCTGTTTTGAACGATGAAGATGAAATGACTGCGTGGTTATTGAGTTTTAAAGATGTCGATGCAGCAGAATTCGACGCACTTTAAGAAACACGATGTTCAAATAAACGTTTGACACTGATTCTTGTAACTGCTATAATCATAAACAATCATATTGAAAGCTTTGATAAGAAGAGTACATGTCACAGATGTTTCAAGAGAGCCCGGTTTGCTGTGAAAGGGTAACGGAAATGAGATGGAAGATGGTCTTAGAGCAGAGTGAGTGAGCGCAAGCAAACTGACTACGGGAGTGCCCGTTATAGCACAGCAGTATGAGACTAGCGTCAAGTACTGAACGAGGTTGTTATTGTGAAATAGCAGCGAATCAAGGTGGTCACACGGAAGTCTAAACTTTCGTCCTTTTGCTAAACGCAAAGGACGAAAGTTTTTTTGTTGTCTAAGAGAAAATAAGTAAAGAAAGATGTGAACGATATGTCATTGATCCAATTGACGAATGTCAAGAAAACATTTGGCGGGAAACATGGGACGATCCACGCTATCAACGACGTTTCACTACAAGTGGAACAAGGCGACATTTACGGCATCGTCGGTTATTCCGGTGCGGGTAAGAGTACGTTAGTTCGTTTGTTGAACGGCTTGGAATTACCTACAGATGGTCAAGTAATTGTCAACGACCAAGACATTACTAAATTAAAAAATAAAGAATTACGCGTTTTTCGAAAAAAAATCGGTATGATTTTTCAACATTTCAATCTATTGTGGTCACGTACCGTACTAGAAAATATCCAACTACCTTTGGAATTAGCCGGTGTACCGAAACAACAACGGAAAGAAAGAGCAGAAGAATTGCTCCGTTTAGTCGGTTTAGAAGGACGAGGACAAGCTTATCCGTCCCAATTATCTGGTGGACAAAAGCAAAGAGTCGGGATTGCCCGTGCGTTAGCCAATGAGCCAGAAATCCTCCTTTGCGATGAAGCGACAAGTGCATTGGACCCACAAACGACAGAAGAGGTCTTAGATCTATTATTGGCAATCAACAAAAAATTGAACTTGACGATTGTTTTGATCACTCATGAAATGAACGTTATTCGTAAAATCTGTAACAAAGTAGCGGTGATGGAACGTGGTCAAGTCGTAGAAGAAGGCGATGCGTTGACCGTTTTTCGCAATCCACAACAAGAAGTCACGAAACGTTTCGTCCAACAAGACATCGAACCAGAAGCTGAATCCACTGAATTATTGGCAGAGTTGATCAAAGAAAATCCAGACGGTCGCTTAGTGACATTGACCTTCAACGAAACGAATGCCAACGAACCAGTGATTTCTCAAGCCATTCGTCGTTACAATGTCGATATCAATGTCGTATATGGGAAAATCAAGCAAACCAAAGAAGGCTCGTTTGGTTCGCTGACTACCTTGATGATCGGAGAGGAAAACGAATTGGACCAAGCAGAAAACTTCATCAAAGAGCAAGGCGTCGGAGTGGAGGTGATCCATCATGGATAAAAGCTTCACAGAAACCTACCTTGATTTCAGCCAAATCAACATGGAGACAATGCAACAAGCCATCATGGACACGTTATACATGACGTTGATCTCCATGGTCTTAGTAACCATCATCGGTTTGATCCTTGGTTTGATTCTTTACTCGATCGGTCGCAAAAACAAACCGTATGCGCGGATCATTTACGGCATCGTTTCGATCATTAGTAATATTTTCCGATCGACACCATTCATGATCTTGATGGTCTTGATCATTCCCTTTACCAAAGCAATCGTGGGAACGATGTTAGGCGCACAAGCAGCGATTCCAGCTCTCGTATTGTCCGCTGCTCCTTTTTACGCTCGACTTGTAGAAATCGCGTTTCGCGAAGTCAGCCCTGGGGTCTTAGAAGCCGCAGATGCGATGGGGGCGAGCTATTGGGAAATCATTTGGAAAGTCTTGATCCCTGAAAGTGTTCCAGCTTTGATCTCAGGTTTGACTGTAACGACGATCTCGATGATCGGTTTTACTGCCATGGCAGGAGCAATCGGTGCCGGCGGTCTAGGTGGCTTGGCTTGGCAAGAAGGCTACCAACGTGGTAATTTAACAGTGACTTTTGTCGCTACCTTGATTATTTTAGTCATTGTATTTATTGTTCAAGGAATCGGGGATTTCTTAACGAAGAAAACAGATAAAAGATAGTAGGAAATAGGAGGATATAGGATATGAAAAAGAAAATTTTTGGATTTGCAGCAACGCTTTTACTGACAGTTGGATTAGCCGCATGTGGAAACGGCGGAAGCAGTAGTGACTCATCAAACGCATCAGACGATACAACCTTGAAAATCGGCGCATCACCAACACCACATGCGGAAATCTTAGAACAGGTGAAGCCGCTTTTGAAAGACGAAGGCATTGATTTAGAGATCGTCAAATTTGACGACTATGTCTTGCCAAACCAGGCATTATCAGAAGGCGACATTGATGCGAACTATTTCCAACACATCCCTTACTTGAACAAAGAAATCGACGAAAAAGGCTATGATTTTGTCAATGCCGGTGCTGTCCACATCGAACCAATGGGCTTGTACTCACAAAAAATCAAAGATATTTCTGAGTTAGAAGATGGCGCAACGATCATCACATCAAACTCAGAATCTGACTGGGGACGGATCATCACGATCTTGAAAGACGCTGGCTTAGTCACAGTCAAAGACGGTGTTGATTTAGAAACAGCCACATTTGATGATATCGATGAAAATCCTAAAAACTTGAAATTCAATCACACGATCGATCCAGCATTATTGGCCTCTACTTACCAAAATGACGAAGGCGATCTAGTAGCTATCAACGCCAACTTTGCTTACGGCGCTGGATTGAATCCATTAGAAGATGCAGTATTACTAGAAAAAGATAACTCACCATATGTCAACATCATTGCGACACGTAAAGGTGACGAAGACAGCGACAAGATCAAAAAATTGATCGAAGTCTTACATCAAGAAGATGTTCGTCAATGGATCGAAGAACAATGGGAAGGCTCCGTAAAATCTGTCGATGCGGATGCAAAATAAAACCTGTAAAGTCTGGGAATCATTCCCGGACTTTTTTTTGAGAAAAAACGAACAGAAATTATTTTATTCAGTTTATAAAGATTATCAATTGAAAATGATGTTTTATTTGCAATAAATCAAAATTATAACATTTTTAACTGGTTGAGGCGTTGCGATTCATTCTCAATTAGTCTAAAATAAGTGAGAACGAATCAGAATATGGAGGGGAACTACATGTCTGTCTTAGAAATAAAAAACCTACATGTGTCGATTGAGGACAAGAAAATCCTTAAAGGCGTGAATTTAACAATGAAAACAGGAGAAATCCATGCCATCATGGGACCAAACGGAACGGGTAAATCGACCTTGTCTGCTGCAATTATGGGAAATCCGAATTACGAAGTAACTGAAGGAGAAATCCTTTTTGATGGGCAAAATGTGTTAGAGCTAGAAGTAGATGAACGTGCACGTTTAGGTCTGTTTTTAGCCATGCAATACCCAAGTGAGATTCCAGGGATCACGAATGCCGAATTTATGCGTGCAGCGATCAATGCGACACGTCCGGAAGACGACAAGATTTCTGTCATGTCATTCTTGAAAAAGTTAGATGAAAAGATGGGACTTTTGAATATGCCAGAAGAAATGGCTGAACGTTATTTGAACGAAGGCTTTTCTGGTGGAGAGAAAAAACGAAATGAGATCTTACAACTCTTGATGTTAGAACCAACTTTTGCGATTTTAGATGAAATCGATTCTGGTTTAGATATCGATGCACTGAAAGTCGTGGCAAAAGGCGTGAACGAAATGCGTGGCGACAACTTTGGTGCCTTGATCATCACTCACTACCAACGTTTGTTAAACTACATCACACCTGACGTAGTCCACATCATGATGGAAGGTCGTGTCGTGATGACTGGCAGTGCAGATCTAGCAAAACGCCTAGAAGCCGAAGGATATGCAGGCATCAGTAAAGAATTAGGAATCGACTACAAAGAAGAAGAAGCGTAAGGAGGAGCACATCTATGAAAGACATTAAATGGCTCGATCATCTTGACGCTGTTACAGATTTTTCATTCAGTAAAGGTGAACCGGAATGGATGACGACGCTTCGTCAAGAGGCGCTGAAAAAAGCAGATGAACTACCATTGCCCCATATCGAACGTGTGAAATTCCACCGTTGGCCATTGTTTTCAATCAATGAGTTGACTGATCAGACACCTGAATCTGGGAATGTTGCGGCATTTGATGCGATGAAAGACAATCCATTAGTCGTGCAACAAGGCACTTTGACTGTCTTTGAGCAATTATCCGCAGAACTTGCAGAACAAGGAGTGATCTTTACAGATCTATTTACTGCAATGCAAGAATACCCTGAATTAATCCAAGAATATTACATGACGAAAGCTGTTGAAATGGATGAAGACCAATTGACTGCGCTTCATGCCGCATTCATGAATAGTGGCTTGTTCTTATATGTACCAAAAAACGTAGTTATTAAAGAACCGATCGAATCCCTGTTTATCCAAGAAGGAGCATTTTCGCAACACTTCTTTAAACACGTCTTGATCGTCGCAGATGAACACAGTGAATTTTCTTACTTGGAACGATTCCAAACAACTGGAGAAGAATTACAGAAAGTCTCTGGGAATATCATTGTGGAAGTCATCGCCAAAGCCGGTGCCAAAGTCAAATACGCAGCAGTCGATCAATTAGGCGAAAATGTCACAGCATATATGAACCGTCGTGGACATATCTTACGGGATGCTTTTGTGGATTGGGCAATCGGAGTGATGAACGATGGGAATATCGTCGCTGATTTTGATTCAGATCTAGTCGGTGAAGGCGGACATGCGGAAGTCAAGATCGTTGCAATCAGTTCAGGAAAACAAACGCAAGGAATCGATACACGCGTAACAAATAAAGCCCCACACACAATCGGACATATCTTGCAACATGGCGTGATCCGCGAACGTGGTACGTTGACATTCAACGGTATCGGACACATCTTGAAAAAAGCCAAAGGCGCCGATGCCCAACAAGAAAGCCGTGTCTTGATGCTTTCAGATAAAGCACGAGGCGATGCCAATCCGATCCTATTAATCGATGAACACGAAGTTACAGCAGGTCACGCCGCAAGTGTTGGTCGCGTCGATCCGGAAGAAATGTATTATTTGATGAGTCGAGGCTTACGAAAAGAAGAAGCAGAACGTTTAGTCATCCGTGGCTTCTTAGGGTCTGTCTTAACTGCGATCCCAGTAGAAGCGGTTCGCAAAGAACTAGTGGCAGTTATTGAAGGGAAGTTAAATGTATGATTTCTCCAGAACAAATCCGTCAAGATTTCCCGATCTTATTTCAGGAAGTCAATGACGAACCCCTGGTGTATTTAGACAATGCAGCGACTACGCAAAAACCAAAACAAGTGTTAGCGACTATGACGCATTATTATTCCGCAAACAATGCCAACGTTCATCGAGGCGTGCATACGTTAGCCGAACGAGCAACCCATGATTATGAAGCTGCCAGAGAAAAAGTTCGTCGTTTTTTGAATGCCCAGGAGACCGCTGAGATCCTTTTCACTCGTGGAACGACCACAAGTTTGAACTGGGTAGCACAAAGCTATGGCGATGCCTTTGTTAAAGCTGGTGATGAAATCGTGATCTCTTATATGGAGCATCATTCGAACATCATCCCTTGGCAACAGTTGGCAAAACGAACTGGCGCTATTTTGAAATATATCGAATTGACCGAAGAAGGCTTTCTTGATCTAGAGCATGCTGCATCGATCATCACAGAAAAAACGAAGATCGTATCGGTCGCCCATGCCTCTAATGTATTAGGTGTCATCAATCCGATCCAAGAGCTGGCGACGATCGTTCATGAAAAAGGCGGGATTTTAGTGGTGGACGGTGCACAATCTGCTCCACACATCAAAATCGATGTCCAATCCCTAGATTGTGATTTCTTTGCCTTTAGCGGACATAAGATGTGCGCAACGACCGGAACAGGTGTATTATATGGAAAACGGAAATGGTTGGAACAAATGGAACCCGTTGAATTCGGTGGAGAAATGATCGACTTTGTTGGCCTACAAGACAGCACATGGAAAGAACTTCCCTGGAAATTCGAAGCAGGTACACCAAACATTGCCGGTGTGATCGCACTCGGCGCTGCCATTGATTATCTTGAATCCATTGGTCTAGCAGGCATTCATCAATATGAAGAAGAACTTGTTGGTTATGTCTTACCAAAACTCCAAGCAATCGAAGGCTTGACGATCTATGGACCAAAAGACCCGACCCAACGTACAGGTGTGATTTCCTTCAACTTAGAGAACCTACATCCCCATGATGTAGCGACTGCTCTTGATATGGAAGGCGTCGCCGTTCGTGCCGGTCATCATTGTGCCCAACCATTATTGAAGTATCTAGGGGTTGCTGCGACAGCTCGTGCCAGCTTTTACGTTTATAACACAAAAGCAGATGCCGATCGTTTCGTCCAAGCAATTCTCGCAACAAAGGAGTTTTTCCAACATGGCACTATCTAAGTTAGACAATCTTTACCGTCACGTGATCTTGGACCACTCATCACATCCACATCATCGTGGCACGTTGACGGAATCAACGAATAAGATTGAAATGAATAATCCCACCTGTGGGGATGTCATTGAATTACAAGTCGAGATCAAAGACGGAAAAATCAACAATATCGCCTTTGACGGCAGTGGTTGCTCTATCAGTACAGCCAGTGCCTCAATGATGACCGATGCTGTCATCGGCAAAACAATTGCAGAAGCAGAGCAATTGACGGACGACTTTTTACTACTTGTCCAAGGAAAAGAAGTCGCAGAGCTTGAACCACTAGGGGACGCTGCCATGTTAAGTGGTGTCGCAAAATTCCCCGCGCGCATCAAATGCGCAACGCTTGCCTGGAAAGCACTAGGCAAAGCAATGGAAGAAGACGGTACTGCAACCGTCCATCATGAGCACAAGGAAAAGGAGTGAGCAAATGGGCGTACCAGAATTAGAAGAATATAAATTTGGCTTCCACGACGACGTGGAACCCGTTTTTAGTACAGGAGAAGGCTTGACTGAAGAAGTCGTTCGGGAAATGTCACGAATCAAAGAAGAACCAGAATGGATGTTAGAGTTCCGTTTGAAATCCCTAGAAGCATTCAACAAAATGCCCATGCAAGACTGGGGACCAGACTTATCTGATATAGATTTCAATGCCATCAAATACTACCAAAAACCAAGTGATCGACCTGCCCGTGATTGGGATGACGTACCAGAAAAAATCAAAGAAACCTTTGAACGAATCGGTATTCCAGAAGCCGAACGTGCGTACTTAGCCGGCGCTTCTGCCCAATACGAATCAGAAGTCGTATACCACAACATGAAAGACGAATTCGAAAAACTCGGCATCGTCTTTACCGATACAGATTCTGCACTAAAAGAGTATCCTGAACTATTCAAAGAATACTTTTCAAAACTCGTGCCACCAACAGACAATAAACTAGCCGCACTAAACTCAGCCGTTTGGTCTGGAGGTACGTTTATCTATGTACCAAAAGGCGTCAAAGTCGATGTCCCATTACAAACCTACTTCCGAATCAACGCCGAAAACACGGGCCAATTCGAACGTACGTTGATCATCGTGGACGAAGGCGCCAGCATCCACTATGTCGAAGGCTGTACTGCACCAACCTATTCAACCAACAGCCTACACGCAGCCATCGTGGAAATCTTTACCCGTAAAGACGGTTACTGCCGCTATACAACGATCCAAAACTGGTCCGACAACGTTTATAACCTTGTAACCAAACGAGCAAAAGCCTACGAAGGTGCAACCGTTGAATGGATCGACGGCAACTTAGGAGCCAAAACAACCATGAAATACCCAAGTGTCTACTTAGACGGACGAGGCGCACGAGGCACCATGCTATCCATTGCATTTGCCGGAGCCAACCAAATCCAAGACACAGGCGCAAAAATGATCCACAATGCACCAAACACTTCAAGCTCGATCGTCTCAAAATCAATTTCAAAAGACGGCGGCGAAGTAAACTACCGAGGCCAAGTCACCTTTGCAAAAGACAGTGCCGGCTCGATCTCTCACATCGAATGCGATACCATCATCATGGACGAATGGTCCAAATCTGATACCATCCCATTCAACGAGATCCACAACAGCCAAGTCTCGTTAGAACACGAAGCAAAAGTCTCCAAAATCTCAGAAGAACAACTCTACTACCTCATGAGCCGCGGCTTGACCGAATCCGAAGCCACAGAAATGATCGTCATGGGCTTCGTCGAACCATTCACGAAAGAACTACCGATGGAATATGCGGTAGAGTTGAATCGGTTGATTAGTTATGAGATGGAAGGGTCTGTGGGGTAAGTGAATTGATTAAGCTAGAAATGCCTATTCGAAGGTGTTTCTGGCTTTATTTGTTTGGGCGTGAGGAAAGCAACAACAAAAGTCAAATAGTATTAGTATTGTGTCGCTATGCTTGATATAATTATTCTGATATAAGAAATGGGGTATGGAATATGAGTGTAGTAAATAAAAAAATATTTAAACATTTCCAAAATAATTGTTACTCTTTTCAATTAATTTCTTATGATACAAACAAGATTTCATATTCGCAACTGATAAAAAAATTAAAGCAGGAAAATAGCCGGCAAGTTTTGTTTAACTCTGAAGTTATGATAGAGCTAATAAAAGAAACTGCGATAAATAATAAAGAATATTTAGTAGCAGCTCTAAAAATAGGAAGCGAAGACGATTTGGAAATACAAGAGAGTATTAATAAGATAATTCTTTCTATGAGAAATGATTACTCAAATATTGTAAAATTAATAGATGAATTATCTTGGTGTTATGATAATGAGTCTATAGATATTCGTGAAATAAAAATTGTAGGTCGAGGCGGAAACTACGATAATGCAACAATATTATCAAATGGTATATATTTCGGAAATGAAGAATTATTTAATAGTTTCATTGTTCCAGTTTTAATGAGGTATTTTAATGGGGAGTGAAGTGTTAAAACAAGTTAAAGTCTTATTATTAATGGTAGGTTCATGTATATGTGCATATAAATTTCCGCTTGCAACTATTTTTTTAAATATAGCGGATCAAAAAGTTTTAGCATCATTAGATATTGGTTTTTATAATTTTATTTTTAGTGTGATATTTGCATTAGTGTTTAATTTCGTCAACAATCGCTTACTGCATATTGACATAAATATTAGTTACCCGAATCAAGAGACTAATAAGATTGTTTTTTCTGAATCAGATTTAGAAAGAAGCATGGATATAGAAATGAAAATAGAAGCCAAAGGTAAGGTCAGGAAAACTTACAAGAGTATTACTTTGATATGCCCTGAATCTTATATGATTCAGTTACATGAGAATTCAAGTAGAAGTTTTATTTCTATTGCCCCAGACGGTTCAAATTACGTGTTAGATATAAATAAAATAATATCCAGATATAAGAAGGAAGTTTCAAGTGTCCGAACAATTAAATTAAGTCTAGTTTTGGAAGAATACAATAAGGGTGATAAAGATTACCTTGTTATAGAAAAACCAATCTGGTTAGGTTTTGTTAGTATTAAAAAGAATAAATTAGAATTGAAACAAAATTAAGGGGTGTCAATATGGTATATTCAAAGTGGCAAAATACGATAAATAGAGATATAAATAGCTTAATAGATCATATAATGTCTTATTCTGAATGGCTTAAACCTAGCATAGATCCATTTGATAATAGTAATTTAACTTTCAGAATAACAAAAGCTTTTCCGAAAAATGAAAGTATACAACTTGATAATGAAACTGTAGAGTATAATTTTTTAGAGTTTCAATTTGAAAGAGTTAGAAATAGTGAAAAAAGTAATAGTAACAGAGAAAAGAGAATTAAAATTGAAGATTATGAGATAATAATTTATAGTCATAAAAATAAAGTTAAATATATAGTTAATAGAGGATATGCACCGCTTACTTTGTCTGTATTAAGGAAATTGCACGGTTATGAGGGGAAGCATGAAATTAAAGCAGAAACTATAGGTGGTATTAAGTCAGATCTTTTTATTTGGTTAGTGTATAATTTAATTGAAAATCCTAGCTTACCATTAGGCGTGAATTCTAACCTGTACCTAAAAAGTTTAACAGGCTTTATGGGGAAAACAGAAGACAAAATAAACACAATCCAAGGAACTGGGAAAAGAATTTTGAATATGTTGACAACTCTTTTATTTTTATTTGAAAATCAAAATATATCGAAGGTAAATTTAGAAATTAAAGAGGACGACCATTTTTATGATATTACTTTAGGAGAAGAAAGTTTCATAGATGTGTCTATAACTGATTATGAAGGACCCTATATGTTTGGAATTGAAAAAATTGTCAAATCAAGAATACTTTTAAGATCATTCATAGAGCTTATACCTAATCTAATAAAAATTTTTTCAGATGAACAGACACCCCCAAGGGCTAATTGGAGTGAGAAAAAAGAGCGGGCATTTTTTAATGAAATAGGAAAAACTATTAAAAGAAATATTACAGAATTACTGAAAAAAAAATAATTTACTCACAAATAATCGATTTTTTTTCTTTAGCTAACCCCTCTTCTTGGGCTATCCAGAATAAAATCATTGGATAGTCCAAGAAGAGGGGTTACGAGCGAATTTAGTAGGGATATAATGGATATTTAGTTGTTAGAATTAGAATTTGCTGATTTAAAAGGATTTTAGTTTGGAATCAAGCCTAGAAATATTAGAAGTTTTATAGTAATTTAGAAATAGCATTCTTGGTTTTGTTGGAAAATAAAAATTAATTTTGGAAATGGACAGGATGGGGAAAACATGAATGTAAAAAGTTCAAATGAACTATTTGAACATTATCAAGAGATAAAGAATATTTCAAAGACAGAACTGTTAAGTGATTTTGAAATAAGAATTTTAAAATCGAGCATGCTCTCACTTGGTCAAATATATAATCCGCTACACTATTCAAATTTTAGTTTAAATATTAGAGAAATGCTTAATATATTTGTAGATAGGATATCTAATAAACAAATGATCAAACAAGCTTGGTGGTATGAAAAGCCTGAAAAAGCGACTTCGGGAGTTACAACTAATCAGAAATATAAATACTCTATTTTAGGTAATACGCCAATTGAGTTTCATGAACTTTTAGCTGAATTAGAAATTGATGTTGATATTGAGATAGAAAAACTGACTAAACAGCAAAAACAACTAAACAAGTATACCCATTTTAATGAAAAAAGTTTAGATTTTACTTGGAATGAAGCAAAAAAAAGTTCGTTAAGATTACTTCAAGAGTTTTTGAGCTATCTATTATTAGTAAAGCAAATAAACCAATCTTTGCAAGAACATATAGCAGAATCAATAAAGCATGAAGTAGAAGTTTTTTTCGTAAATAACTATGTAAATAAACTTGATGAAATTGCAACGCACTATTATTCTCCTAATCCCAGTATAGATACCATAACTTGTGAATTTGATAATGAATATCTATATATTGAAATTTTAGGGAATGTTGAAGTAGATTTTCAAATTGGTTCCAATAGTGATGTGAAACGAGGTGATAGTCTCGAATTTAGTCATAGTTTTCCTTTTACAGGGAACTTGTTTTCAAAATTAGATAATATAGTAGATATTGATGTGGTGGAGGAAAATTGGTTGGATATAGATACCACTGGATATTTCGATTAGAGTATAATACGGTAGAAGACAATCATTATTCGTTTAAATATTTTTTTGATGATTATTTTATGTAATAACAAGTGAATTTGCTACAAATATATTAGGTAAGGTAGAATAAAGTGCTGATATGTTTAAGTGTTAATTTAATTTTGATTTTCTGATTAAGTTTTAAAATTGTTTGTTTTCTGATAATTTTATAATTAGCCAAGAGAGTTAACGGTGATTTTTGAGCAAGTTTATATCAAACTAACATCCCAACTAGCACTAATCCCGAAAGGTTACCAGAATTTCGGAGTACCGTCCAAAACGACAGATGTTTATATATCAGCATTTAGAAACTGTTAAAACTTGTAGAACCCCCCCTTCGTTGGAAGGGTCTGTGGGACAATCATCAGAAAACATCTGATAATCGTTCCACTTTTTTTCGTTTTTATAAATTTAAGGAACGAAATTTTTGTCAACTTATGATAAAGTTGAGAAAGATTGATATCGTTGATGTCAGTTAAATATATAAGATAATAATTTTTCTGAAAATATTAAAAGGTTTATTCTTTTTATCAAAAAACTAATGCAGAACCTTGTGTATAAGAGTTTAAGCAACTCGTCAAGGAACGTTTGGGAATAAGTCGTTGTTGATGTCGTAATGGGATACTGTTACGTATCAAGTGAGTATTCTTGGTAACAAGAGGAAAGCCAGTGTAAAAGCATTGGAACGCAAAGAACGTGTGCAAAGTGTGACCAAATGTAAGGTAGCGAACTTGTCGGGACGACAATAGAAAGCTAAGTTGATAAGACTTAGCCTCTCCGTGAAGAGATTTGCTAAGGGATTGGCATTTCACACTGATGGAAACATCCAAAGAAGTCCTTCGCCGTGAAGTGATTAGAAATAATCTATAAGACAAGAAACGCGTGAGAGTAGCAGAAGGCGGTATATGTTGATACTAATCATAATCAAAATATACCGAATGCCCCTGTGGAATTTGTAGGCTGTCATGCCTGACCACATCTCGTAAAGCTGCAATATGCCAGCGGTCGCTCCGCCTGGTACGGTATTGCAGAATGTGTGACTGAACAACATTGCAATCGCATGGCGTAGAGAGAGACACTCCGCATAGTTTTTTGGTAAAGGGCGTAAGCCTTTTTCTTTTGCATTTTTTTATATTTAAAAGAACAATTACAACGATTTGCACGATTATGATACCAAAACAACATTTTATGAAATTTTTAGTTTTCCGATTTATATATTTGGTAAGCTTTAAGTAGAATGCGCTTTCTCTACAAAGATCGATAGTGATCCGATTTATATCTTGGAAGTAGCGAAATGGTCTTTAAAGCGGTAAAACTCATTACTTCTAGTTAGGTTCAAATCGAATTTATGAGATGGAATGGAGGTAAGAAAATGAATGATGAAATGCTAAAGAATCAACAAGAAATTGTCAAAGTGGAACAACATCAAGAAAAGTTATCGAATGAAAAACGTGTATTGGAAGAAAAACTACTTTAGTTACAAGATGTACTTCAAAGAGGTTTTCGTCAATTAGCTGAGTTAAACCATGAAGGAGTACAACAGGGCTATCCCTCGACACAGTGGTTACATAAAAATAATGAAACAAAACAGCATATTTTTCAACGCCAGTTAAGGCAAGCCGATGAGGAATTAAATCATACATATAATAAAGCCATACAGAAATTAGAAATAGAACGGGAAGAATTACAGGTGCAGAGGAGAAACCTCTCATGGGATTGATTTATGTTAGTAGTGAATCTTCGGACTTTATGTCTGCGCTTAAAAGTAATTTAGAAAGTGGCAAAGAAACAGTTAGTCAATTAAAATCGGGTAGTCAAAAAGTTATCTCAGCAGTAGATGGTAAGCAATTATCTGGTGCGGCGTATACAGCAGGCAAAGGCTTGTTTGCGGACTTGATCATTCCAACGATTACCCGCACAACAAATGCCATTGAACAGATTGAACAAGAATTGAAAAAATACCAAAATGCCGATAAAATAGTAGCAAGTGAAGGCGAATTGGATGAAACCAAGTTAAATCAACAGGTTCAAGTTACACGTACAATGAAAAATTCACTAGACCAGATCTTATTTTATGTCCAATTACAAACAAGACTGAATCCGATTGCAAGTGTGCTAGATACATTGTTGAATGTTGAAAGAGATTTGCAGCGAATGACTGATAGCTTTCAAGAAGATATCGATCATTTACAAAATCAACTAAGAAAACTACAGGATTTCAATACACAAACAAGCGGTTTATTTGCTAATAGTTTAGATGAGTTAGAGTTAGCGATGCAAGGTGTATTGATATTAAATAATACGACAATCAAAAGTGATGGTTCGTACGCATTACCAAAAGGTACGAATAAAAGTTATTTTGAGAAAATAAAAAAAGATGTGTTTTTAGTTCTTGAATCAGGTGATCAAGAGATTGAGTTAATCAAAGAAACAGATAGTCTAGAAGAGATCAATCGCAAAACACTCGCTTGTGCTAGTATAGGAATCAACCCCTACACAGGAAAGAAAATCAGCCAAGAAGAAGCGAATAAATTCAAATATGCTGCTTGGTCAGGAACGCTTACAAATATTGGCGATACAGTGATGGGCGCATATTATGGAAATAAAGGTGCTTCGAGATTAGATGGCATGGATGATGTTGGGAGTATCAAGAAAAAGTCGTTTAGTGAGAAAGAGGGAGGAGCTACAGTCTCTAAACTTGAAATTCCGGAACAAAGTTTGAAACATGCTGATGTCGGAGATTTTACTGTTAATCCTTCCACAGGAAAAGTTTCCAAAATGAAGGGTGGGGGACATGGCCAAGCTAACATTGACTTTCTAAAGGAAAATGGGTTTGAAGTTAATATTGAAAAAACTTACTCTAATGGTGTCAGAGCTGGAAATGTACCACACCACAAGACACCGTCGAAACGTATAGGCACAGGTCAATCTTGGTTTCCTGAAAATTGGACAAATAAAGAGATAGAACGTGCAGCACAGCATATTGCTAACCAATCAAATTTTGTGGGTGCTCAAAATGGGGATGTTATTTTTGGGGACTATAATGGTGTACGAGTAGGTGTAATAAAAACGGATGGGGATATTGGAACCATTTTTCCAGATGGCACGAAACAACCATAAATAATTATTTAAAGGAGAAAAAATTATGGATATATTTAATCAAATAAATAAAAACTTAGAAGAACGAAGAAGTTTACATGAAGAAGATGACTTTGGACTTGAAAAAAGTTGGACAGAATTAACCACTATACTATCTATGAGTGAAGATAAAACAATCAATTATTTGAAAAATTGTTCTAAGGAAGACTTATTATTGATTAGCTCAGTTTTTGCTGATGTTTCTGAAAAATTACAAAGTAAAAGATTCATCTCTTGTTTAAGGGAACTTGATAAAAAATATCCTGATTTGAAGCTAACCTTTTTTATTTCTGATGCTGAAAGTTACATAAAAAATTAAAATAAAAACCAGTACAGCATTTCCAGAGAGCTGCATTGATACGAAAATCATTGAAAGTTCAAAGACTATTGGTAATAGCAAGCTAGTTAGCTAGTGATGGTGCAACAGGGCATAGAAGTATTGTTGGTGGCGTCAAAATTGATGTAATAAAACAAGGAGCTAAAATAATTAGTGCTTATCCTACTGGAACAGTTAATGGACCTCCTGCTATAGGATTTAGTAAATAAGGAGTGTTAAAATATGTATGATGAGTTAGATAAAATATTATCTGAAGATAGTTCAGAGGATTCTTGGTATGATGATGGCTGTATCTATGCTGAAGAATTACTAGGAAATTTTACCGAGAGCGATTGGAGAGCGTTAATGCAATCTGTAAAAACAAAGAATGATAGATATAAAATTAGACTAGCTTATTCTATTGAAGAGGATACTGGTATGAATGGCTTCAACTTGTTGTTAGAGCTAGTAAATGATAATGCTGAGGTTGCTGAATATGCTTTAGATTCGTTGCGCTCATTCGATAAAGAACCATATAAAGCCATGATTATTTCCAATGTAGCGACAATAAAAAAAGCAGAAAGTTTATTAAAAAATGCCAGTTTACCGGTAAAGCGTATTTTAGAAGCCTTTTTACAACAAAATAAATAAAAGGATATATACAATTTTATTTTAAGATCCAAATCCAATACTGAAAAGAAGCGATTCAAATTTATCGTTTCTTTTTCTACCTATGAAGTTATTACACACTTATCAAGAAAAGTGATGAAGTGGAATTAAATTACATAAAACAAATCTTTGGCAAAGAAATTCAGTATTTAGGCAAGACCGAGATAATTGTTAAATCAGAAGAAAAATTATGAATATATTTAAAAGTAGAGTATAAAATATCTAATTCTCTATGTATATTTTTTCTATGTAAGGCTCGATTTTTTTAATAACCATAAGTAGTAAATAATTCATTTGAAAATACACATAGTAAGTAAATGGAGGAAAAAATGACAATAGTGAATAGTTTGGCATTAAGAAATGATGTTTATCGTTTTCTTGAAGAACATGACCATATAAAAACCTATGAACATTGTACAGCAGTCGGCGATTGTGCGGAGAAGCTTGCTGTAAATTACAATATCAATGGCGAAAAAGTCAAAATAGCGGGTTATTTACACGATATATCCGCAATTTATCCAAACAATCGTAGAATTACTATAGCAAAAGAAATGGGGATAGAACTAAATCAAGAAGAGTTGGTATTTCCAATGATCATTCACCAGAAGATTTCAAAAAGAATGGCAGAAAAGATTTTTGATATCACTGACAATGAGATATTATCTGCAATTGAGTGTCATACAACTTTAAGGGGGAGGTATTCTCAACTAGACTTAGTTGTGTTCGTGGCAGATAAAATAAGTTGGGATCAAGATGGAATTCCTCCGTATCTAGACGGTTTATTATCAGCACTTGAATGTTCTTTAGAAAGTGCTGCATTGTATTATATTAAATATCTATTAGATCAAGGCGTCAAAGTTGTTCATCCATGGCTAAAAGAAGCACATGAATCATTGTCTAAGGCAGTTAGTGAAAGAGAGGACGGGAGAGATATATGCCAGAATTTATAAATTTACCAAACTTTTATCATGACAGTGAAATTTTAAATAGTGTTGATTTATCTGAAGAAAACAAATCTTTACAAATCCAAAGAACTTTAAAAGAAACATAAAAAATCCAAAAATCTGTTTTTTCTTTGGAAGATAGTGAAGAAAAAAGAAAAAGGAGAAAACCATCTACTTTTCAAAAGAACAGTGAGAAATGCTGAAGCGAAAAGAGTACTTTGAATGTAGTACTCTCTTTTTTTTACTATTACAGTTGAGTATCAGCTTGTCATAAAAAAAGAGCAAAATCCTGACGAAAGTTCTTATAAATGAGGACTTGCTGCAGTTGTTTTATGAAATAAATCAAATAATAGATGGATGAAACAACCAATGATGTAATAGAAAAAATCGGCTGTTACTCATTCCTTTTTGTTATGCACCAACAAAGAAAGCGTTGACATTTCCGTAAAACACATTTATCATTAATTATATATCATCAATAAAAAGAAGAACCCATTTAATACGCGGCAGTATTAAATGCGAGTATGTTACTGCAATGCAGGCAGAACTCAAAAAAGATTTTAAGGCACAGTCCCTTAAATCTTTTTTGAGTTCTTTTTTTTAGGAAAGGAGAATAGGGCAAGTGAAAATAATACAGATAATCAACAACAATGTGGCATTGATCAAGAAGGGCGGACATGAGGTCTTTATTGTTTCCAAGGGAATTGGCTTTCGTAAGAAAAAAGGCCAACAGGTTTCAGAAGACGAGATCGAAAAAATGTATATTTTGGATTCTTATGAAATGTTGGAGCATTTTAGCTACTTACTTTCAAAGTCGGATTCAAATGACATTCTTTTGATTAGTCGGATCATTGAAAATGCAGAGGGGAAACTTGGCATCAAAGTGAGTGATTATTTAACCCTAACATTACTGGATCATTTAGAGTTTCTTTTAGAACGAGCTGAAAAGAACCAGTTTATTGCAAGTCCGTTGATTTGGGATATTCGCCGGTTTTATCCTCGTCATTTTGATCTCGCACTGGAGAGTCTCCAGATGATCGAGAAAGAAAAAAATCTAACTATTCCTAATGACGAAGCGGCTTCTATCGCTTTGCATTTCATCAACTTTTGGGACAATAAGAAATCTGATCGGTTACTGGAAATGCAAACATTGAGTGATATTGTCTCTATTATTGAAAAACACTATACATTTAAAATCGATGAATCTTCGACGAACTTTATGAGGTTTTCAACACATTTGCAATACTTTATCCAACGGATCATCAAAAGTGAGTTGGCACTGTCAGAAGGAAGTATTTCTTTATTGTATCAACAAATCAGTCAGTTATATCCGGAGGCTTTCAAAGCGGTCCAAAAAATCAAAATTTATATCAAGCATCAATTTAAAGCAGATCTTTCCATGAATGAAGAAACGTATTTGATGATGCACATCAATCGATTAACAGAAAGGATTGAAAAAACAGATGAAATATGAAAAGTTAAATAAAGCAATTATTGAATTAGTTGGCGGAAAAGAAAATATTGTAGCTGCGGCCCATTGTGTCACACGTTTACGTTTGACGCTAAATAATCGCGACTTAGCAAAAACAGAAGAAATAAAAGAACTAGACGGAGTGATTGACGTCGTCTCTAATGACGTGGCGTATCAGGTCATTATTGGTACGCATGTCACTGAAGTCTATAATGATTTCATGTCATTAACAGGCTTAGGGGGTGGGAGTGAGGCTACTTCGGAGAAAGAAAAATTATCATGGAAGAAAATCCCGACAGCAGTACTATCAGTGGTTTCTGAATCAATGACTTCAATTATCGAAGTGTTGATTGCGGCAGGAATGATTGCTGGGATTTTGAGTTTGCTTTCTTTGACGGGAATCGTTTCGGCGGAAAGTCCAACGTATCAAATTTTCCAGACATTACAAACGTCGATTTTTACGTTCTTACCGATCTTTTTTGCTTTTTCATCAGCTAGAAGATTGAACGTCAATCCGTATGTCGCAACTGTTTTAGCGACGACTGTAATGTCTTCAAATATTACTGGTGCGGAAGGGTTAAGTTTGTTTGGTTATCAATTACCTGTGATTGATTATTCCCATACATTCATTCCGATTTTATTAGCGATCGCCTTGTTGAAATTTGTGACTACTCAGTTAGAAAAAGTAGTGCCGAAAGCGATTCAGCTGTTTTTTGTTCCAGCAGTTTCCTTGATGATCGTATTACCTGTTCTCTTAACCGTTTTTGGGCCAGTTGGTATGTGGATCGGTTCTGGGATCTCTTGGGTCTTCACGATGTTGTCTGAAAACATTGGTTATTGGATCGTGGTGATGCTCTATGCAGCTTTCCAACCGTTCTTGATCGTCTTAGGTGCTGCGAATTTCTTATTCCCAATCGGATTGACTTTCTTTGCGGAACTAGGCTATGATCCGGTGATTACTGGAGCTGCCACGATTTCAGATATTGCCGTTGCTGGAGCGATGATTGGTTATTTCTTGAAGTCGAAAAAAGAGAAAGAAAAAGCGACATTTGGAACGATTGGTTTTTCAGCGGTCATGGGAATCACAGAACCAGCTATTTTTGGGGTCTTCTTAAAATATCGCCGACCATTTATTGCGGTAATCGTTGGTGGTGGGATTGGCGGTTTGATTGCAGGATTAGCGGGTGTCAAAGCATGGACAATGGCTTGGGGATTAGCAGGATTACCCGCTTTCTTGATTGGTGGAACAGCAAACTTTGTTTGGATGATCATTTCATGCGTCACAGCATTTCTTCTAGCTGGAGCTGTTGCTTATGGGCTGGGGATGCCACAAGAAGATAAAGCAACTGAAAAAGAAAAATCCCTGACGAAAACTGGTCAAATCGCACTGGAAAATGTTAGTTCAGGTGAGGTCATCCAGTTGAGTCAAGTTTCAGACAGTGCGTTTGCTTCAGGTGCTTTAGGTAAGGGTTTTGCAGTGATTCCAGATGAAGAAAGTGGCGAGATTTTTGCACCGATCGCAGGAGAAGTCACCGTAGTTTTCCCCACAAAACATGCGTATGGAATCAAGACAGAAGATGGAGTAGAAGTATTGATTCATGTGGGCGTCGATACAGTGAACCTTGAAGGAAAAGGATTTACTAGTTATGTAAAAGTCGGCGATCAGGTAAAGACTGGCGATGTGTTGGCAACAGTTGATTTTTCTGCCATCCAAGCAGCTGGTTTTGATCCAACAGTGATGGTTGTTGTCACGAATAGCGCAGACTTTTTAGATGTCGTACCCTTGGCTGATGACAGTACGAATCAAGTTTTAGCAGTGATTATTTAGGAGGCAAAAGGATGAAAACAGATTTTTTATGGGGCGGTAGTATTGCAGCCCATCAAAGTGAAGGTGGATGGGATCAAGGGGGAAAAGGAATTTCCAATATGGATCTCGTCACGAAAGGGACTCGGGACACTCCACGAGAAATCCACAAAGAACTGAAGGAAGGATTCGTCTATCCTTCTCATACGGGGATTGATTTTTATCATCGCTATAAAGAGGATATCAAACTATTTGCGGAAATGGGTTTTACAGCACTAAGGATCTCGATCGATTGGACACGGATTTTTCCAAACGGTGATGATCCAGAACCAAATGAACAAGGCTTGATCTTTTATGAAAAAGTAGTAGATACATTGCTCGCACATGGGATTGAGCCGATCATCACGTTCTTTCATTTTGAATTACCAGCTAACTTGATTATAAAATACCAAGGTTGGACGAGTCGCAAACTAGTCGATTTATTTGAAAAGTATGCTGAAACATTGTTTGAACGTCTGAATGGTAAAGTAACTTATTGGGCAACATTCAATGAAATCAATCATTTAGACCCGAACTCAAAAGCTGCGGAATTTTTTACGTACTACATTTCTGGTCTTAAATTTGAAGAACTCGAAAATCCGAAACAAGCGATTGCACAAATTGCGTACAATACAGCACTTGCTAGCGCGAAAGTCGTTAAGTTGGGCCATCAAATCAATCCCGAGTTCAAAATTGGGTGTGTCTTCGGTATCAATCCGCAATATCCGGAAACTTGTAAACCAGAAACGATGTTAAACAACTTGTTGGAAAACGAAAAAGAATTGTATCAAATGGATGTGATGTGTCGTGGCAAATTTCCACAATACAAATTGAAGGAATTTTCAGCACAAGGCATCATGATCGAGCAACAAGAAACGGATGCGAAAGATTTTCAACAAGGAACGATCGACTATATTGGTTTGAATTATTATATGTCCAGTGTCACTCCGAATGAACAAAAAGAGAATGAAGCGTTCTTTGGAGGCATCCAAAATCCGTATCTGGAACTTTCTGACTGGGGCTGGGCCATAGATTCTGTTGGCTTACGCTATACAATGAACTGGTTGTACAGAAGATACCAATTGCCGCTAATGATCACTGAAAATGGGCTAGGCGCTGAAGATGTGTTAGAACCTGGGAATATCATTAATGATGACTACCGTATCGATTATCTTAACCTCCACATTTCAGAAATGAAAAAGGCAATCACCGAAGATTATGTCGAATGTCTCGGTTATCTCTCTTGGGGACCAATCGACCTAGTTAGCGCTTCTACCGGCGAAATGTCGAAACGGTATGGATTTATCTATGTTGACTTGGATGATGAAGGAAAAGGCACCGGCAACAGATACAAAAAGAAATCGTTTGACTGGTATAAAAGAGTGATTGAAACAAACGGAATAGCATGATAAAAAGCAAGAACCCCAAAAATTGGAAGAACAATTTTTGGGGTTCTTATCTTTTTTATAGAGGAATTGTTTCTAAGATATTAAGCTTTAAGCATTAACTAAAAAATGTATTAAAAAAAGCAATAAAAACGACCAATACAGGAATCGTCCATGGAAAGTCATACTTTTTATCAAGGATTTTGTTTGACGAATGATTGATCATTCTTAAGATGACCTCAATCAGAAAATAACCTAGAATCATTCCTAGTACATTTGAAATTAAATCGTCAATGTCTGTTGCTCTAGCTACCGTAAATAGTTGGCTTATTTCAATCAGCAATGAGGTACCAAATCCAAGTAAAAGAGAATAACTGAATTTTCTATACTTGTTGCTAATTAACGGACACAAGAACCCGATGGGTATAAAGCAAAGAATATTAAGAATATAACCTGCATTTATTCCATCTATAAAAGGGATAAGATTGATATTCGGATTGAAAATACTCTCACCAAATCCACTGATTCTATTCAACTCACGAAGCGTAGGAACACCGAACACATTGAAGAATGTAAAACTCATATAATAAAATAGTAAAAGTGCTGATAGAATGCTTATCAATTTAGAGGGATTTTTATTTTCTCTAGTGAGCCAGAATAAAAAACTTGCCAAAATCAGTAGACCTATCAAGAATACTGGTTTTAAAGTCAAGATATCTACTATGGATTCCCAGAACCCGATTTGTTGCGTCATATTTTCCGCCTTCTTTCCTTAAGTTAATGATTATTTAGTCTGTATAATCATCTCATAGAAGGAGATGTTAGCCATCAGCCTGTAGACTTATTTTAGGAGTCATATGAGTATACTGATAAACTGGTAAATGATACAAGATGAAGACAGTTGGTACTAAATAATAATTGTGACACGTAGAAAAGATTGATAAAAATGAATAACTAGCAAAATATAGCCCTAGATACTTATTGAATGCCAGTATCTTAGGGCTGTTTTCGTGTGCGTATAAGACTGAAAGTGTTCGTATACGACGTAGATGATTCTTATCCAAACGATTTTAATTTAAATAGGAAAAAATTACGTATAGTAATAATGAATGAAGTAGATGGGGGTAAATAAATAGAAGTACAGAGAGAAAATACTATCAAGTATTACATTAATAATAGACAGCCATCACTTATCTAATTGAAAGGACAAAAATTATGGGATTAATCTATTCAGCCACCGAATCTTCTAACTTAATAAGTAATATGACCACTAATTTATCACTTGCTCGTACAACGATCGACCAATTACGAACAGGTAGCCAACAAATTGTTCAAGCAGTTGACGGAAAAACACTCTCCGGATCAGCTTATCAAGCCGGTAAAGGACTGTTTTCTGAATTGATCATTCCTACAGTCAATCGGGTAAACAATGCGGTACAAGGAATTCAATCAGATCTGAATCTTTACTCCGCCGCGCATCAAATCGTTTCTAGTGAAGGATACTTGGACGAAGAGAATTTAAGCGGACAGATTCGGGCTAAATCATTTGCTAAACAATCGATTGAAAACCATGCGCAGACGATCAGACACATCGCTAATATAAGCATCTTACCAGGCATCACAGAAATGCTGACCGACTTCCATCGCAACCTGATGAGAATGTCAGACAGCTTACAAGAAGACATCTACAAGTTGCAACGCAAACAGCAAAAACTCAATACCTTTAACTCTCAAACCAGTGGACTGTTTAACAACAGTCTACTGGAATTAAAACTCGCCATGCAAAGTGTCTTAGTCCTGAATCAAACTACCGTAAAGGCAGATGGAAGTTATACATTGCCGAAAGGGGTGGATGGAAGTTGGTTTGAGAAGTACAAACCAAACGGACAGACATTGCTGGAAGAATCTTCAACTAATGCCTTCTTAGAACTGTATGCGGAGATTGAAAAATTAGTTCAACCTCTAAAAGATGGGAAAACCGATGCAATCAAACGACTTGAAATGTTGCTCAGAAATTATCCTGATGCATTAGTAAACAAGCTGGCATCCAACGATGAATTTTGGATGCTTACCAATTATCTACCTTCGGGTATGAAAACTAGATTATTTAGTTTTCTTACAAAATACGAAATGTTAGGTAAAACTGTTGCTCAAGGAAAATGGATTCCTAAAATCGATACGATAGGTAAGGCCTATCAAAATTTTACTAAGTTTACCTCGCCCGTAAAAACCTACGTCAGCGAAGGCTTGAAGAACTCCCACTTGATACAAGGAGCTAAAAAATGGGGTATCGCCAAAGGAATAGGAACGGCAGGCCAAGTAGCTACTTATGCACAATTAGGTGTGACATTTGTTTCAAGTGCAGTAAATGAGTATGGAAAAACAGGTAGTGTAGGAAAAGCAGTAAAGGGCGGAGGGATTGATATGGTTAAAAGTATAGGACCGTTGGAGGGGATGACTATAGGCGCTAAAATCGGTGGGGTTGTGGGGACTATTGTACCAGGAGCAGGTAATGCTACTGGCGCTTTTGTAGGCTGTGTTGTTGGAGGGCTTTTTGGTTTAGGAAATTCAATTGTACAGTCAATATGGCCCGACAGATATGATAAATGGAAGAATTCAGTTTATCAAAAAGAAGATAATAAAAAAAGTAACAATAAATTAGAGTTGGATAATTTAAAGTTAAGAAGTACAAACTGGAATGTTAGTGCTTCTGGAAAACCTTTTGGTAAAAAAATGAATTCTGTATATATACCTAGTTATAGAGGAGTAGCACAATGAATATCAAAAGATTTTTTTCAGCTACTTTTGAGGAAAGTTTACATTTAGAAGATGATCGTTTTGTTAAAGATTTGTATGCTGGTATTAAGATACAAGAGCAAGAGAAAAGAAACCTTCATCCTCTATTTCAATTAATTATTTATATACTTATGATTTTACTTATCTACGGATTTTACTACTTAATTAATTCTTGGATGGAAAATGAAGTGTTACATCAATTATTTAAGGAACCAAAAGTTAATTTTGTTTCAATGCCTATTTTTTGGTTTGGTTTGTTGATATTTTCAATAATTAGTATTTTTATGATCACTAAGATGAATGATGGAACGAGATTTTACTTTATTTTTATTAATTTAAACATCTACATGATTTGGCTGATGCTAAGCATAAATTTGTTCTTCATTACATTCTTTATCGAACCACTTACGATTTTTGGCATACTTATTTTAATTTTGTTACAGATTTTAAGTGGTTATATCATTTTTGAGAAAAAATTGTATGGTCTTGCTAAACAATTATTCGGTAGCCACGAATCAAAAAATCAATTTTCAAAATTTATTGAAAGAATAGTCACCTTTAGCTATAAACTTGGTGGAATCTTTTGGGCAATAATACTACTTTTAAATTTTATTTTTCCTAGTGGACTAAATGATTCCTCGGATATTACTACTATTTCAAGTACCGTAATAATGTGGATGATTGTAAATATCAGTTTTACTGCAGCAGAGGTGCATATTTCCTTTCCGTATTTATTGTATGGATACTATAAAAATAAGTTTCAAGAAGAGTATCGTGAGTGGGAAGGGAAAGGGCAGTTAGAATGGTACGGAGAGAAGTATTTCAACAAGTATATCAAAGGAACAGCCAAAGAAATAAAAGAGAAGAACTAACCCAAAATCTTTGATCTCAACGTCTATCTAAATGTAAATTTTGGATTGAATATTAAAATAAATAGCCTTAATCTGATAAATCTTTTCTTATTCTAATGAATAACATATGAAATTTTTGCATGTTTTTTAACAAATTCTTGTCCTTTTACCTTACACTTACATGATAGGAATGCCTATCAAGAGCTTTGTTTTATTAAAATAAAAAACGTTAGATAAATCAACGAATGTTACAGTGTCATCAGTTTTTTATAATATAAATGAATGGCATTTTAAAAAACAGAAAATAATATATTTTTGTTGAAAGTAAGGTGTTTTGTAGCTCTTTTCGCTTGATTTTCGTATATCTTTTATGAAATCCATATGTTAAAGTATTGGCGGAGATACTTTTGTTGGTATAGCTAAAAATTTCCAAAAGATAAATGATTGAATAAAAGTAAATTTAAAAATAAATAGCCGATTAGATGTCAGGGAAAGAGGTGAAAGTCCTCTACAGACCTACCTACTGTAAGGGGGATGAAACCAATAGGACCACAGAGCATTCTGGAAGGGTTGGGAGTAAAAAGAAGCCAAGTCAGGAGACCGGTCTAACGGCAATGATGTTCTTTTGTAGGAGAAAGATCAAGCGTTTTGTTGTGCGATGGATCAAACTGTCTTCTCCTGTAAAAGGAAAGGCAGTTTTTTATTACTTTTAAAAGAGTTTGCTTGATAAGGGTATGGAAATGAAAGGGCTATCGTAAACAAAGTGATCACTGGGAAAAGTAAAAATGAGTCAAGGAAAGTGGGAATAGATGATGAAAAAATTATCGAAATTAGTTGCTGTGTTGGGAGTGAGCGTAGTCTTTGGTTTAAGTGCTTGTTCAAATAATAATGATCAAACAAGCGGAACAGCAGAAACAACGACAGCTTCAGAAGTTGCTTTGCCGACAAAAGATCGTGGCGGTGAAGAAATCGAGATTCCTGAAGAAGTGGATAAGATGGTTTCTCTAGTACCTTCAGTTACACAAGTGATCGATGATCTAGGACGTAAAGATCAATTAGTAGCTGTTGACACACAAAGCCCAGCAATGACGAAAGATATCGATGAGTTGCCACAAATCGATATGATGGCTGTGGATGCAGAAACATTGATTTCATTGAACCCACAAGTGATCTATGTTTCAGATATTAGTCTGCATGGTTCTGAAAACGTTTGGTCACAAGTAAAAGATGCAGGAATTACTGTTGTAAATATTCCAACAAGTAATACTATTGAAGATATTGCTTTAGATGTCCAATTTATCGCTGACACTTTAAAAGAGCATGAAAAAGGACAAGAATTAGTCGATACAATGAACAAAGAGATCGATGAGATCAAAGAAATTGGTGAAACGATTACAGATAAGAAAAAAGTATTATTTGAAATTAGTGCATTACCTGAAATTTATAGCTTTGGTCAAGGCGTTTACTTGAATGAAATGATCGAACTTGTCGGTGCAGAAAATGTATTTGCGGATCAAGAAAGCTGGATTCCAGTAACAGAAGAAGCTGCGATTGCTAGCAAGCCAGACGTGATTTTGACAAACGTGAATTACTTGGATGATGCAGTGCAAGAAATCTTGGATCGTGAAAGTTGGAAAGACGTGCCAGCGGTGAAAAATGAAGCGGTATACTACATCGATAACGCTGCGAGTTCTTTACCTAATCATCACATGACAAAAGCTTTAAAAGAAATGGCTTTAGCAATCTACCCTGATGAATACAAATCGTTGGAAAATGAATAAACAAAGTCGGTTGCTGTTAGCAGTTGTCTTGAGTATCATCGTAGTATTCTTTGGGATCAAAATCGGAAGTGTGTCCATTCCTTTTGATACCTTGATCCAAGCATTATTTTCAAGAGGAGATAAACAGCTAGATGCAACGATCGTCACCATTCTTTGGCAGGTTCGCCTGCCGAGAGTGGTTTTGGCGTTTCTTGTAGGAGCTGCGTTGGCTGTGAGTGGAACGGTCATGCAATCCTTATTAGGTAATCCGTTGGCTTCCGCTTATACGCTAGGTGTGTCATCAGGGGCATCACTTGGCGCTGCGTTGATCATTGTTTCAGGGATCACTTTACCGTTGTTCCCAAATTTTACATTACCTCTGACAGGCTTTATTTTTGGCTTGGCAACTGTGTTTATTGTCTTGATGATGAGTCAAAGATTGGATCAGCAATTATCGAACCAAACAGTTATTTTAGTGGGGATGGTCATGACCTTATTTGTGGGCGCGATGTTGACGATCGTCACGGCATTGTTCAAAGATCATTTACAGCAGTTAGTTTTCTGGCAAATGGGGAGCTTTTCAGGAAGCACTTGGGCAAAAATCCAAATCTTTTTACCCATTTTACTGATTGGAACAATCGCTCTTTGGTTCTCTGCTAGGAGTTTAGATGTGTTATCTTTAGGCGAAGAAGAGGCGTTAATCTCTGGTGTAGATGTTCGAACGATCAAGCTATGGGTGATGGTTCTTGCGGCTTTACTTGCAGGAAGTGCGGTTTCATTTGTCGGTGTGATCGGATTTGTTGATTTGATTGCCCCTCACGTTATCCGTCGCTATTTCGGTGCTAGCCATCGTTGGGTCATTCCAGGAGCAGCACTGTTAGGTGGCAGTATGATGGTCGTCGGCGATACGATTTCTCGAACGCTATTATCTCCCCAAGAAATACCAATAGGCGCTGTCACAGCATTGATTGGTGCGCCCTTTTTTGCCTATGTTTATTTCAAACGAAAGTGAGTGTTTACAACTATGAAAGATATTTATCGAAGCCCTTATGAGGCTTATCCATTTTTAGCAGACGATGCAGATGATTTACGCTGCGATTATGAATTACACACCGATCGTTTATCTTCAGAAATCGGGCTATTACGCGCAAAGGGTGAAGATTCTCCTTTTTACGAAGAGTTAGAGAAAATCGGTGAATTGGTTTACCATGCCAATGCGTGCGTACGTACAAAAATGACGATCACGCAAGAAGAAATCGACTGGTTAAAGAGTCGTGTCGATGAATTGAATGCGGAAAGAACAAACCAAAGCGGACCATTCTTCTTACCTCAAGGAAGTGAACGAGGTGCGTTGGCTCATATCTTGCGTGTCGATTGTAAAGTAATCGTTCGTTTGTTGTACCGCCATCTTTATCAAGGGAAAAAAGTCGATTCAGGTTTGCTAGACTTTTTCAATTTATTGTCGGGTTATTTCTTCATGGTTGCGCTGAAATTCAACCGAGAAGACGACGTAGCAGAAATTCCTTTTGTCAGCAGAAATTACCGCTAAAGGAGGAAAAGTGATGACCTTGAAGCTATCGCAAGTCACAGCTGGCTATGGCTCAGTAAAAATCATCAAAGAAGTCTCCTTCGAGCTGAACAAAGGTGAGAACCTATGTATCTTAGGACCTAACGGCTGTGGCAAGACAACCGTATTAAAATCAATTGCAGGCATCCTTTCCTACGAAGGATCGATCACGATCGATGGAAAAGAAGTCCGTACAATGAAGCGTAAAGAAGCCGCACGAAAAGTCGCCTTACTTAGCCAGTTTTCAACTATTGCTTTTGATTACACCGTCTATGAAACCGTCATGATGGGCCGCTATACGCACATCAAACAAGGACTATGGTCGGTCACCACAGCAGAAGATCGAGAAAAAGTCATGGAGTGTCTGACGCTAACAAATTTGTTGGAATTGAAAGACCACCCCGTCAATCAACTTTCCGGTGGCCAAAAGCAACGTGTCTTTCTAGCCAAAGTATTAGCCCAAGACCCAGATATCTTATTACTAGACGAACCCAATAATCATCTAGACATCAAACACCAGCTCGAACTCATCGGCTATTTAAAAGACTGGGGCAAGAACCAAGACAAAACAATCATTGGAGTCTTCCACGATATCCGCTTAGCCCTTTCTTTAAGCGACCAAGTCTTGTTCATGAAAGCAGGCCAAGTCATCAAGCAGGGCCCATTTTTGGAAACAGCTTCAAGGAAACTACTCAAAGATATCTTTGATGTGGATTTAGTGAAGCATTTTAAGGAGCAGAGCGAGATTTGGGAGAAGTTGGGGGAAGGGTTATTGTAAATTACTAAATAATTATAGAAATCCTGAGATTAATTGTAATAAATCTCAGGATTTCTTGTTTTATATAACGATTATAATAGATCAAACTTTGTATTTATTTGAGTATACTCATTATTGAAATAACTTTATTTATATTTTTGGTTGTTAGTTATTTATTTTCTTTGTTACTCCTGGATTTTAATGTTCGTTATTCAATTATTGTTTGACGATATAAACCCTTCTTATAAGTATTTATCTATATATATTATTAGTTTTAAAAATCCAATAATATGGTATTATTATATTATAATATGATGTATTGATTGTTTTTTTATTGATATATAAAGGAGAAGTTTATGAATTCAGAAATACATAATGTTAAACCATTTTTGAGATGGGCCGGAGGAAAAAGCTGGCTGAAAAAACACTTGGATACAATTGTCGGAGATTTGCATTTTAATAACTACTTCGAACCTTTTTTAGGAGGCGCTTCCATTTTTCTGGCCATTCAACCAAAAAAACAAATTTTTTTATCTGATTTGAATGAGGAATTAATGAATACTTATTGTGTAATAAGAAACGAACCAAACGCTGTAATAGAGGAATTGAAAAAATATGAGAACACAAAAGATTTTTATTATAAAATGAGAGAACAAAATTTTAATGATGAAATTTTATCTGCTGCGAAGTTTATTTACTTAAATAAAACATCTTTTAATGGAATATACCGAGTGAATAGAGATGGCGGATATAATGTACCGTATGGTTACAGAGCTAATTACATAATTGAAGAAGATAATATTTTAAGAGTTAGTAAACTTTTGAATGGAGCAATTTTGGAAACTAATGATTTTATGTCCATTAGTAATAAGATTCAAAAAAATGATTTAGTTATACTGGACCCACCGTATACAGTTTCACATAATCATAATGGATTTATTAGTTACAACCAAAAGTTATTTTCTTTAGAAGATCAATATCGGTTAAACGAATTGATCAATTTGATAAAAAAGAAAGAAGCTTATTATATTCTAACGAACGCTGCTCATGAGAAAGTGTATGAAATATTTAATAATAAAGATGATCTTACATATCCTCTGACAAGAGCAAGCTTGATCGGTGGTAAAAATGCAAATAGAGGCAAGATCAAGGAGTATGTCTTTACTAATATAAAGGAGAGTTGAGCATGACTGGAAAAGATTTCTCGATATTAACAAAGGAACAATTATTAGTCGAAAAAAGAGAAAGAAAAAGAGAGTTTTATACTAAAAGTGTACCACTATCTGATGTAGCATCTTTCGTGGAGGAAGGATGGGTTATTGATAGGAATTTCAAAAAAACATCTCGTTTAAAAAAAAGTAAGCTTGAACATGAGTTGTTTATTAATAAGTTATGGTTACTATTTTACGATATGGGATTCAATGCAATCAGTAAAACTCCAATAAATATTGATGGGTTAGAGGTAGATATAGTGTCTTCTGATGATGAAACTCTATTATTTATTTTTACTAATTTTAGTGATAAAAAACAGAACGATAAAAGTTTATTAAACGAGATAAAGAAAATTAATGAGCATAAGTCCTCCTTAATTAAGTGGGGTAGAGGAAAGTTTCCAGAAAAAAAGAAAAAATATGCATTTATTTTTGCCACACAATATTATATGGCACCAGATCAAGATAATTATTTTATGGAAAAATATGGAATAACTCATTTTAATGAAGAAACTTTTTTATATTATAAAGGTCTATCTACTCACTTAGGCAGAGCATCGAGATATCAATTCCTAGGTCTTCTTTTCTCTGGTCAAAAAATACAAAGCATGGACAATAAAATACCGGCTATAGAAGGAAGAATGGGCGGACATAAGTACTATTCTTTTTCAATTGAGCCGGAGAAGTTGTTGAAAATTGCATATGTTTTACATAGGAATAATGCCAACAATGACATGATGCCTACTTATCAGAGACTGATAAAAAAGGAACGAATCAAGGCAATTAGAGAATTTATTTCTGAGGGTGGTTTCTTTCCCAATTCATTGATAATCAATTTAGATACAGATGGGAAAAAACTAAGATTTGATATGGCTGGGAATCAAGTTGAAGAAGCAATATCAAAAATAGGGATATTACATCTTCCGCAGTTATATCGATCTGCATATATTATTGATGGTCAACATAGATTATATGGCTATTCTAATCTGACTTTTTCAGAGTCTAATTCAATTCCTGTTGTGGCATTTGAAAACCTTAATAGAAAAGAACAAATTAAGCTATTTATGGATATAAATGAAAATCAGAAATCAGTGTCTAAAAATCTAAGGAATACTCTGAATTCTGATCTTCTTTGGGAATCTGACTCTTTAAATGAAAGAAAAACAGCATTAAAATTGGTGATTGCCCATAGGCTAGGTGATGATAGAAGCTCTTCTTTGTATGAACGGATTATAGTTGGCGAAAATTCAAGGACAGACTATTGTTCAATCACCATTGATTCTATAAAAAATGCATTAGATGATTGTTCTTTTTTTGGAGAATACAGTAGAAACAATGAATTAATCAGTATTGGTACTTTGGATAAAGAGAATAATAAAGAAACTTTAGCCATAGTTTTTAATTACTTAAAGGAGTGTTTATGGTACGTAAAATCTCAAGTTGGAGATAAATGGGAAACGACTGAGAAAGATAAGATGTTTATTGTAACTAACCCTGGAATATATAGTTTGATACGTATTATTGATGATATAACTAATGATTTAATGACGAGAAACCTTATAAATTTAAATCAGATTCAAAGAAAAGAAAATCTTAACTTGGTGTTCGACTATTTAGACTATTTAATCGATTATTATAATTCAGTTACTCTAGATGAGAGAAAAAAAATAAAAAAAAATTACGGTGGGGGAGGAAAGATCAAATACTGGCGAACACTACAGAAGGAAATAAGTAAAAGATGTGAAAGTTTTTGTCCTGAAGGGATGGATAAATACTGGGAAGAAAATGATATGAGATATAATGATGCTTCCTATAATATGATACGGGATATAGAATTATATATAAAGGGAGATTGCAAAACAAAGCTTCAGAATGAATTTGGTGATGTCTGGTTTAAAAAAGGATTACCAAAGAAAGTCTATCAGGATGCAAATTCTCTTGCAGTAGAAAAAAATTACGACAAGAAATCTGGAGAGGAGGTTTCGCCTTGGGACTGTCTTAATTTTATTAATTATAGAGAAATTGTTCTAAATAACTGGCAAAATATTTTTGAAAAAGATTACACTTTGCCAGAAGATAAGAAGAAATCTGGAAAAAAAACAGATAAAACCAAATGGATGGAGAAAATATCTAGAATTAGAAATGAGCAGTTTCATCAGTACTCAGTCACTGAGGAAGAGTTTCAATTTTTAGAAAAAATTCATACATGGTTATTACAAGATAATATAAACAATTAGTTTTTTATTCTATCTGAGCTATAAAATTAAATGTTTATATTATTTATCTTTCGTAAAACCACAAAAACCCGCTGAACAGCCCCTTTCCCTCTAGCTGTCCAGCGGTTCCTTCATTTATCCACTATCCTCACCGACCCCCAAATATTCAACTCCGGTACGATCTGTTGATGGATGATCGGTTCGTCTGGATGATTGATGCGGTGTAACAAGGTTCGGATGGCGAGTTTCCCCATGAATTCCAAGTTGGTGGCAACGTTGGTCAATCGTGGGATCGCCATGCGTGTGAATTCTGTTTCGTCAAAACAAATGATACTGATGTCATCTGGTATCGTATAGCCAGCGGATTGGAGATAGCTGTTGAGCATGAAGGCTAATCCGGAATTGACACAAAACCAAGCATCGGGCATTTGCTCGATGCTTTTTAGGCGACTGAACAAAGCACCTTGGGATTCCTCGATTTCGGTGATCTCGATTTCTGGCTCTTGTGAGATGCCGTGTTCTGCCAAGGCGCGATGGTAGCCCCGGTGGCGTTCGAGGTAGCTTGGCGAAAAGGTGGTGTCGCCGATGAAGCCGATTCGTTTCATGCCATTCGCAATGAGTAATGAAATGGCTTGGAACGTGCCGTCGGTATTTTTGGACAAAATGGCATCCGCGAGTAATTCTGGATCGTGATGATCGATCAAAGTAACGGGGATTCCTGTAGCAATCACTTGTTTTATGTAGTCATTGTTACTATGAGAAAGTACTAAAATACCGTCATATTCATTGATGTGTTCTGGCAGGATCATTTGTTGTAGTGTTTCATCGGTTAAGGTATACGTGTCTAATTTGATATGTGCGCGTTGTGCGGCAGATTCTGCGCTTTTCACGATTTCGCCGAAGAAACTTGTTTGGGAAAAGGCAAATTCAGTTGCCATCAAAAGAAAGCTCATGGTGGTGTCTTCTGTGACGGTTTGGTAACGATAGCCTAGTTCGTCGGCTTTATTTTTTACTAGTTGTTTGGTTTGTTGGCTGACGCCTGGTTTGTTTCGTAGTGCTTGCGAAACGGAATTTTTAGAGATTCCTAGTGCATCAGCGATGTCTTGCATCGAAGCTTTTTTCATAAGTTCACCTAATTTCTCGTAATGTTTATATTGATTATAACATAGTACATCTATAATAATCACCTAAAAAGATTACAAACGTAACTTTGTAATGTTAATTACGTAATGTTGACAAACGTAATTACGGATGGTATGATTGTCGCAGTTATAAGAAACCGTTTACAAACCAAGGAGGAAGATTCATGAAGATGAAGAAAATATTTTTGGGACTTACGACTGTATTAGCAGGAACTGTTTTACTTGCGGGCTGTGGCAATCAATCAACGAGTGGGGATTCTGGCTCAGATGATGGGAAAACGAAAATCACTTTTTGGGCGGCACCTAATCCGACGCAATTGAGCTATTGGCAAGAAATGGCGACAGAATTCGAAGCACAAAATGACGATATCACAGTCGAAGTGACTCAAATGAAAGAAAGTCCATCTTCTGAAGCGACGATCCAAAGTGCGATTGCATCGAATACGGCACCGACGTTGTCTGAAAATGTGAACCGTAGTTTTGCGGCACAATTGGCGGCTAGTGAAGCGATTTTACCATTGAATCAACAAAGTGGATTTGATTCGATCGTGGAAGCAAGACACATGGATCAAACGATTGAAAGCTGGAAATTTTCTGACGATAGTCAATATGTATTACCAGTGTATTCAAACCCGATTTTATTTGGTTGGCGAATCGATTTACTAGAAGAACTTGGCTTTTCGGAGGTTCCCAAAACATATTCTGAATTGTTAGAGGTTGTAGAAAAGGTTCAGGAAACAGATAAAGCATTATGGGCGAAAAGAGACTTGTCTGACCCAACAGCTTGGATGCGTTGGTTTGATTTCTTCCCGTTGTACAATGCGGCGAGTGAAGGTGGCAGTTTTGTAGAAAATGAGAAGTTTTCTGTGGATGAGGCTGCAATGACGGATGTATTTGAGTTGATGAGTCAATTAGCAGATGCGAATGTTTTGCGAACAGGTGAAGCGACTGATCCATTTGAAAATGGGGATAGTATCATGACTGATCTTGGTCCATGGACATTCCCAAATTGGGACGAAAAATATCCTGAGTTGACGTTTGGTGAAAACTACACAGTGACGACACCTGTTGTGCCTGATGCCTTAGCAGATGTGAAAGAAGTTTCGACTTACGCAGATGCGAAAGGGATCGTGATGTACGCGCAAGCAACTGAAGAAGAACAGGCAGCAGCGATGGCGTTCTTAGAATTTGTTTATTTAGATGATGAACATGACATGAAGTTACTAGAAATGACGTCATTGATCCCTGCGAGAGACGATGCGAAAGAAAATGAAATTTTTGCTGCATACTTTGAAGAGAATCCAGCGATGAAAGTATATGCAGAAAATGTTCCATTTGCTGTACCGGCAATGGATAATGAAAAATTCAATGAGATTCAACAAGCGTTTGGTGAACAAGCGTGGGTACCAGTGATTCGTGGAGAAAAGGATGCGAAAACTGCAACAGCAGATGCCAAATCAGCGGTTGAAGGGGCGCTTCAGTAATGAACAAAAATACAAAGTTGGGCTGGTTATTTACCAGCCCATACCTGATTTTTACTGTCATCTTCTTTTTGTTACCGCTTTTATGGTCGTTTTGGTTAGCGCTGACAAGTTGGAATATGATTTCACCAACGGTTGAATTTGTTGGTTTCAAAAATTTTATTGATGCGTTTCATAGTCCGGCGATTCGAGCAGCATTTGTGGTGACCTATAAATTTCTACTGGTCTTTGTTCCGATGGCTTTGATTTTATCGATGACGATTGCGTTGTTAGTGAATAGTTTGCCTAAGTTTAAAGGCTTGTATATGGTTGCCTTCTTTTTACCTTATCTTTCCAGTGGGGTCGTGACCTCATTGATCGTGAAAGGTTTGCTTTCGTACAATGGCCCTTTTAATACGTTTTTACGTACGAGAATGGGCTGGGATATTGATTGGTTGGGGAATCCTCAGACGTCGATTTTTATCGTTTCACTGATGATTGCTTGGAAGATGTCTGGCTATTATGGGTTGATCTTGATTTCTGGTTTGGGAAATATCAATAAAGAAGTGTATGAGGCAGCGGCGATCGATGGGGCAAGTGCGTGGACGCGTTTTTGGAAGATCACGTTTCCGATGCTTTATCCTGCGTTTTTCACGGTGACGGTGCTTGCTGTGGGGATTAGTTTTGGGATCTTTACGGAAGTGTATCAATTGACTGGTGGCGGGCCGAATTTTGCTACGAATACGTGGCAAATGGAGATCTATAATCAAGCGTTTGTCAATCTTCGCTCGGGGTATGCTTCAGCAGTCGCGTTAATGGCTTCTGTGGTGACGTTTGCTTCGATTGGTGTGATTCGTAAACTATTAGAAAAATGGGGGGAGAAAAATGGTTGGTCATAAACGGACAAAAGGCAAAAATACGATTCTTTATCTTGTAACGACCCTCGTAATGCTGATCATGACGTTTCCTTTTGTGTACTTAGTCATGCATTCTTTTGCAGTTTGGGATCAAGTGGATCGTCGCATTATCCCGACAAATTTTAGTTTACGTTCTTGGACGTGGCTTTTCGGAGGTTCACCGACTTCTGCGGATGTTCCGTGGTTGGGGGCTTTTGTCAATACAACGATCGTGGCGACGGTAGCAACTGTTTTAATGATGTTGTTTGCTTTGATGGTCGGTTATGCGTTGGCAAAGATCGAGTTTAAAGGGAAAAAATTAGTAAACAATTTTATTCTTTTCCAAATGTTTTTCCCAGCAATCATTTTACTGATCCCGCAGTTTTTAATGGTAACGAGAGTGGGGTTACTGGATTCATATGCAGGAATGATCATTCCTACAGCAATCAGTTTATGGGCGATTTTTATGTATACGAACTTTTTCAAAGCGATTCCCAATACATTGATTGAAGCGGCGAAGCTAGATGGTGCAACGGAGATGCAAGTCTTGTTCAAAGTCGTTTTGCCGATGTCTAAATCGATTACGACGGTGATTTTCTTGTTCTTGTTTACGGATCGTTGGACGAATTTATTGTGGGATATGATCGTATCGAAAAGTGATAGTACAGTGACGTTGAATGTCTTGATTTCGCAAATGTTCGGCCCCTATGGCACGTTTCCAGGACCGATGTATGCGGCGTCAGTATTGTTGACTTTACCATTGATTGTTTTATTTTTGATTTTCTCCAAACGATTCCAAGATGGTATGCAATTTACATTGAAGTAAGAGGACAGAACAATGTGGTGGAAAAATGCAGTTTTTTATGAAATCTATCTCGCTTCTTTTGCAGATAGTAATGGCGACGGGATTGGCGATATCGATGGTGTTAGAGAAAAGTTGCCTTACCTCAAAGAATGTGGCATCGATGCCTTATGGCTCACGCCATTTTATCCTTCGCCAAGAGTCGATAATGGGTATGATGTTTCGGATTATTGTGCGGTTGATCCGCAATATGGGACTTTGGAAAACTTTCGCTCACTTTTGGAAGAAGCACATGCATTATCGATAAAAGTCATTATTGATGTGGTTTTGAATCATACGTCAACGGCACATCCGTGGTTTATTGAATCCAGTGCGAGCCAAGCGAGTGCAAAACGTGATTGGTATATTTGGCGAGACCAGTCGAATAATTGGGAAAGCTTTTTTGGTGGCAGTGCTTGGAAGCTGGATCACCGAACCAATCAGTATTATTATCACAGTTTTGCAGAAGAACAGGCGGATCTGAACTGGCAGAATCCTGAAGTGAAGCAGGCGATCTATGATGTCTTGTCTTTTTGGCTGGACATGGGTGTGGATGGGTTTCGTTTTGATGTGATCAATAATCTAACGGTGAGTGATACTTTTACAGATAATCCTAGGGATGAAGAGGGGAAACAGGTGCATCTTTATGATGTCAATCAGCCTGGAGTGATGCCAGTTCTTAAAGAAATGAATCAATGGCTCAAAACAGTCGATTCGAATATTTTTACAGTGGCTGAGATCAGTTCGGATCAGTTATCGCTGATTTCAAGTTATGTGGAAGAAGCAGGATTCGATACGGCGTTCAACTTTAATTTAGGAAGTATTGAAACGTTGGATCTAACGATGTTGACCCACGAATTTCAAGAGATGAATGCACGTAAACATCTTCCAACCTTATTCTTTAATAGTCACGATATGAGTCGTTCGTGGAACCGGTTGGCACAAGAAGATCGTGGGACGTATGAATTGTTGTCTGTCTTTATGTTGATCAATCGTGGTGTGCCTTTCTTATTTCAAGGAGAAGAGCAAGGGGTAAGTGATTTTTATCCGACTCATCTTTCAGAGATTCGCGACATCCAAGCGAAGAATAAATACCATGAACATTGCCTCTTTGTGGAAACACGACAGGCACTTTCGGCCGCCAATGAAGTGAATCGCGACCGTTCCCGGGGGATGATTCCTTGGGGAGAAAGTCAACGACCTGGATGGATCGGGACGAGCCCGATAAATCCAGAAGGAGAATTGATTTCTTCTGTCTATCAAGAATTGATTCGGTTGCGTAAAGCGGAGGGGCCGTTTCAAGTAGTAACGAATATTCAGTTGGAAAATGACTGTATCCGTTATCAAGTTGAGCATTTATCTGTGGTGTTGAATTTTAGTGATTCGTCTGTAAAACAGAATATCTCAGAAAAAGTTCAAACGATTTTTGGCAAAGGTGTGCGGAGCGAGGATCGTCAATGGGTACGAGTACCACCAAAAAGCTGTTGGATTGGAAAGGAATAGCAATGATCGAAATAAAAAACTTAATTGAAGATTATCGAAAAAGTAAACCTGAGCAAATGAAAAAAGCGGAATTTTTGACATTTACTGGTGTGGGGACGAAGGATGTCTACAACATTACCGCTCCATTTGAGTTAGCAGGAGAAGTGGTGCTAGCTGGGCGTGTAGAAGCTAGAGAGAGCGAGGATTCAACTGTTCACTTGTTTAGAGAAACAGCTAAAAATACATGGGCAAAGATTTCTGATGGCATCGAATTGCCGCTACAAGACCCTTTTTATACGGTGATTGATGGGCAAGTGATTTTAGGTGGTGTGGAGGTTGTTTTCTTGCCAGAAGGTCAGGCACAATGGCGGACTATTTTTTATCACTTAGAAGATGCAGCAACTGCCCACCACTTATTTGAAGGTCCATGGGGAATGAAAGACTTACGGTTGAAGCAATTGTCCACTGGTGAAATCTTGCTCATGACACGTCCACAAGGAGAAAAAGGCGGTCGTGGTAAGATTGGCGCTTGTGTGATCGATCATTTGGCTGATTTATCGATCCAAAAAATCGAGGAAGCGCCATTATTAGCAAACCAATTTTCTGAGGAAGAATGGGGCGGCGCCAATGAAATTTTTGAGATTGATGGAGTGATTTGGGTTTTAGGTCATATTGCGAATTTTGATGAGCAAGGTGATCGCCATTATTATGCGATGCGTTTTTCATTTGATCGCAGAAACCATGCAATGAAGGATGTGCGCATCCTTGCGGAAAGAAAAGATTTTGCTAAAGGGCCGACGAAACGACCGGATCTTGTGGATGTGGTCTTTAGCGGAGGCTTGGACCTGTCTTCTGAGCATGGTGTTTTATATGCCGGGATCAGTGATGCAGGCGCACAAAAATTAAAAATCGAAAATCCATTTAAGTAGAGGTAAATAAAGATGAAAATAGACCGTTTTAATGAAAATCCATTGATTACACCAGAAGATATCAAACCGTTACACGACGGATATGAAGTGATTGGTGCGTTTAATGGGGGAGTTGCGTACTATCAAGGGGAAGTCTTACTCTTATTGAGAATCGCAGAGCGACCGATCTCAGAAGATCCAAAGGTGATCAAAGCGCCAGTTTATGATCCAGCCACGCAAACGATGGAAATCTTATCTTTTGATCGTGAGGATGAAAGTTATGATTTTGAAGATCCACGAATGATCCGTAAAAAAGATCAATTAGATCGCTTTGAATATTTGACTTCTTTGTCTTATATTCGGATTGCTCGAAGTAAAGACGGACATCATTTTACGATTGACGAAGATGCGTTTTTGTATCCGTTTAATGAATACCAAACGTACGGCATAGAAGATGCGCGTTGTACGCAAATTGGCGATACCTACTACGTCAATTTTAGTTCTGTCTCACCGATGGGTGTTTGTGATTCTTTAGTTTCAACGAAGGATTTCAAGTCCTATGAAGATCTAGGCAACATATTTGCGCCAGAAAATAAAGATGTGTTGATTTTTCCAGAACAAATCAATGGGAAGTACTACGCGTTGCATCGACCATCGCTAAAAAGTATCGGAAATTATGATATTTGGCTTGCTTCTTCGCCAGATTTAGTGAGTTGGGGAAATCACCATCATTTGTTAGGTGTTCGAGAAAATACATGGGATAGCGGTCGGATTGGTGGCGGGCTAGTGCCTATCAAAACGGATCAAGGTTGGTTGATCATCTATCATGGCGCGACCGCAGAACATCGCTATTGTATGGGTGCCGCACTTTTAGATTTAGAAGATCCAACCAAAGTGATCGCGCGCAGTCATCAGCCAATCATGGAGCCAGAAGCGGATTATGAAAAGAATGGTTTCTTTGGGGATGTTGTCTTTGGCTGTGGGGGATTACTTGATGGGGATCAGTTGACGATGTATTACGGTGTAGCGGATACATCAATGGCTGGCTGTACCCTTTCGATCAATGAAATTTTAGATCAAATGAAAGAAGAACGCCCATGAGCTGGCAACAAAAATATCAAGAATGGCTAAATGAAATATCTTTAGAAGAAATGATGAAAGAGCAATTAACGGCTCTTTCTGACCCACAAGAAATCGAAGATCGCTTTTATCAGTATTTGTCCTTTGGCACAGGTGGGATGCGCGGGGAACTCGGAGTCGGTACGAATCGGCTGAACAGTTATACGATCAAACGAGTTGCTTTTGGTTTAGCTACTTATATTCGTGAAAAAAATGCCAGCCAACAAGGCGTAGTGATCGCATTTGATAACCGGCATTGCTCAAAAGAATTCGCTGAATGGACGGCGCGAGTATTAGCCAGTCAAGGAGTCAAGGTTTATTTATCCGACTGTTTACGTCCAACACCGCAATTGTCGTTTCTTGTTCGCCATTATCAAGCGTGTGCCGGAGTGATGATCACGGCTAGTCACAATCCAAAAGAATACAACGGATTTAAAGTTTATGGACCAGACGGTGGGCAGATCACTTTAGAAACAGCAGAGAGACTGACAGAACTTTTAGCGCATGGACCAAATGAGTTGTCGATTGAAGCAGACGCGTTGTCTGTTTATAGAGAGGCTCAGCTGATTCATCTTTTTGGCGAAGAAGTCGACACTCTTTATTTAGAACAGTTGACGGCAGTCATTCAAAATAAAGAAAACATCCGACGCTTTGGCTCACAGCTTAACATGATCTATACGCCGTTACATGGAGCTGGAAATATTCTTATGCAAAAAGCATTTGAGCAACTAGGATTTGCTAATTTCCACGTCATAAAAGAGCAAGCGTTGCCTGATCCAGATTTTTCAACAGTAGCTTCACCTAATCCAGAAGATAAAGACGCTTTTGCGCTGGCATTAACAGAAGCAAAGAAACAGGAGGCACAGTTGATATTAGCAACGGACCCAGATGCAGATCGTTTAGGTGTCGTGGTTTTGAAAAACGGAGAACCAGTATTTCTTACAGGGAATCAAATCGGCGCCCTATTGCTGGACTACTTGATTCGAAGCAAACAACAAACCCAACAAGCGCTGACAAATTACTTTATAGCGAAAACAATCGTCACATCGGAACTAGGTACAAGAATTGCTCAAGCACATGGGATCGAAACAAGAAATACGTTGACTGGGTTCAAATTTATCGGGGAACAAATCCAACAAGCAGAAGAACGAAAAGGGAAAGATTTTTTGTTTGGGTACGAAGAAAGTTATGGCTATCTGATTGCCCCTTTTGTTAGAGACAAAGATGCGATCCAAGCGGCGGTATTATTAGCGGAAGCTACGTTAGATCGCCATTTATCAGGGCAGGATTTGATTGATCGCTTACATGAACTTTATGAAGAATACGGCTACTATGAAGAACATTTGGAAACGCAGATTTTTTCTGGGAAAGATGGAATCATCCAAATGAACCAACGACTGGATCGTCTGAGAGAACAATCATTTTCGCATTTAGGAGAGTTTGTCCTTTCCTGTACAGAAGATTACGCTACTTCACTAAGAACGACGCCAAATCAACAATCATCTACGATTGACCTACCCACTTCCAATGTCTTGAAGTATATATTCACAGATGGTTCATGGTTCTGTCTACGACCATCAGGTACAGAACCGAAGTTTAAGATTTATTATTCAGTGAAGGATAAATCTCAACCTTCTGCACAAGCGAAATTGCTTCGCTTGCAGAAGGGATTTCAGGAACTATTGGATCATTTATAAACAATACGAAAAGCCAAGCTAGACTTCTGAACGGAAGAGTTGCTTGGTTTTTTGTAGAAAGAATTAAGTGACTTAAAATATTTAAACATAACGTTGTTAGTATAGAAACCTAACATATATAAAATTAATGGATAATTAGAGAAGGGAAAAGTTTTCTTATTGATTATAAAATGTTATCTAATGACTAGACATTTATTGCCTTTTCTTTTTTTTGTTTGTTATTATAAATCCGAAATAAATATGTATATATTTGTTTTTTTATCTTTTGTATTCAATGATATAAACAATTTTTTGAATAGTAATACAGATGGGGGCGGTTTGTGGATAATTATATTATTAATAACGTATATAATAACTTCAGCTAGACAGATGATTCGATTTGTCTAAAAGCAACGCGCATCTAATTCTTAGTTTTGATTGACATAACAATCTATCGTTTTATTCATAACGTTATGAGGTAGATGAATTGCAGATTCGGGTGGTTAAATAGGAGGGATTACAACATTCTACCTTTAAAATAGGCATTTTCAATCATTTTATATTTTGGAATTTCTGACTTTTTCTTTCCTGACGTAAATCATTGCACACTTTCTTTTACTAAAAAAAATTGGTATCAACGGGAAATGATTCGCTTAATAGGCAGTTTTATTACTAATTTTTTTATACATATATATAGGAAGAAATTTCCTTTTTTAGACAATAAAATAGCATCTTAGTTATTGATTTTTTTCTTTTTTTCACTAAAATACTCGTATTATAGGCGTATATATAAGTCGTGTAATTTTATATATGAGAAAACACTCATCTGCCAACCCGTTTTCTTTGTGTTATTGAAACAACGATTATATAGTGAGGTGAAGGAGGTTATTTTAAAAATGAAAAAAGTGTATAGAGTTCCATTCAATTATTTAGCTGTTGTTATGTTGTTGGTAGCGAATCTGTTGCCTGTTACGAGTGTGTTTGCAGAAGGGGTGGCACCACCGAATGAGAATGTATTCGACTCTCAAAGTTTATCGATCAAAGCAGATGCTGAAGCGAATACGGAGAACCAGCAATTAGTGGATGTGACGTATGAAGTGACGAACAAAAGTGAGGCACCCATCAATCAGTTGATCATCCATCAAAAAAATGAAAACGATACACCTGTTAAATTTGATGAGCAAACACTAAAAAATAATCAGAAGTTAGTCGAATCAACCGATCCAATCGTTTCGTTTGAAAAGATGGAAAAAGCAGAAGGAACCCAATTACGAATTGCTACCCTTCAACCAAATGAAACAAGAAAACTTTCCATCACCGGGGAACAAACGAATCGATCCGTGGATCAATTAGCAGTTGTGATCAAAGAATCAGAAAACAAATTAGGTGAGCTCAAGCTCAACTTTCCCAAAAAAGAACTTGCACCAACTAGCACTACCTCATCACCTATACAAGAATCTACCGCACAACAAGAATCATCGATACCCAGTCAACCAATCAAAGAGCCAACCAAAGAAACAACGGCAGAAAGAGAATCGACTGTGCAAACAGAAGAAACACAAACAGAAGAATCACAGTCAACAAGTGAAGAAGCAGAGGACCTCGATCCTGGATTACCTCAGGCAGCTATGCCTCAAGGCCCTAGAATTGCGCCAACACCAGGACGAGGCTTTGATAAACCAATCTATAATAGCGTGCACAAAGGCGAGCTTTTTTCTACAGGAAATACTAATCTAAAAATACTTGATGAAAAAGAGTATCGGGCTAATATTTTTTTGAATACTAAAGCGCCTAGCAGTGGCTATGCGATCAATAACTTTGTTTTAGAATTTGCTGATGTAGATGGCGACCCGACAACTTATAATTCTAGTCGCGCATATATTGATCTAGATGGTGCGAAAGAGATTGCTTGGGCGGGGTTATTTTGGAGTTCTTCTCGTTATAAAGGCCCTGCATTTGGCACCAATCTTTCGGATGAAGAAATCAGTGCCCCAGTCAAATTTACTACGCCAAATGGCACATCACAAAGAGTTGCCCCACAGTATTATCATCGAATTGACCAAGATAAAACTGATCCTGGACAATACTTTGGCTATAACAATACAGGCTTTTCGAATTATGCAGATGTCACATCGATTATTCAAGGCGATGGCAGTGGAACTGGTGGCTATACCTTAGCTGATATCCCTATGACAAAAGCCCTAAACCAGAAATCTCAATACTACAATTTCAGTGGTTGGAGTCTATTCGTCGTAACAAAAGATCAAGCAAAACATTCTCGAGCATTCAATGTATACTACGGTGCTAGAGGAAATAAAGCGAATACCAATAATGAGTTTGTCATGAAAGACTTTATTACAGCCAAACAAGGAAAACTAGACCCTATTGTCACCTGGTTCACTGTACAAGGGGATAAATTTTTTACTGGTGACAATGCGCAAATCAAAAACAGCGCAGGTGACTATATCAATATCATCAACACAATCAATCCAGTAGGAAATGTCATGAATGCCACAGTGTCGGATAATGATAAGCATATGGTTGACAAGTATCCCGGTCAATTCAATCCAGGACATCCGAACTTTTTAGATATCGATATCGATCGTCTTTCTATACCCGAAGGACTGATCAAAAATGGCCAAAATCAAATCAGTTTCCGAACGACTAGTGTGGGGGATGACTTCTCCACGAATGCTGTCGGTTTCTCTGTGAATGCTGAGATTCCTGAGCTAGAGATCAATAAAGAAATCGTGAATCCTAAAGAGACGTACAAGATCGGAGAGACAGTCACCTATCGGGTGCATGTGAAAAATACAAAAGAAAATTCAGAAGCCGTGAATACGTTGTCTAAGGATGTTTTAGATAGCCGTTTGGATTATGTTCCTGGCTCTTTATCAGTCGTGAGTGGCCCCAATGCTGGGAAAAAAACTGATGCTTCTGGCGATGATCAAGCAGAATACACAGCAGCTAACCGGACGATGACGGTTCGTGTCGGTGAAGGTGCAAATGCTACAACAGGAGGCAGTTATAAAGGAACGACGGCTGAAACAGTGTATGAATTCCAAGCGAAAATCAATGGTACAGCCATAGCCGAGCAATTGATCCCCAATCGTGCAACTGTTCAAGGGACAGATGTAGCAACTAACACAGCACTTGAAAATCAATCGAATGTGGTTGAAGTAAAAGTAGAAAAAGAAGAGTTAGCAGGAAAGATTGAAAGCACGAAAACGGTCAATAACCAATCGCCTAAAATCGGTGAGGAAATCGACTATACGATCAACTTTAACAATACGGTAGAAAATGGTGTACTGAATCAAGTGACGATCACGGATAGCTTGCCTAAAGGCTTGACGTATGTCGAAAATAGTATCGCAAGTAGTGGCAATGATCCTAAACCAACGTCAATGACTGTAGTGAATGGAAAAGTAACTGCTGTATATCCAAAAATCACTGATACAGCCACACGATCTATTTCTTTTAAAGTCCGTGTCAATGAAGACGCTGTTGCAGGACAAGCCATCATCAATCAAGCCATCGTCGACGATGGCGTGAACCCACCGATTGAACCCGAAGTCCCTGTGACGCCTGTTGAAACACCTGGAGAATTAGAAAGTACAAAAACAGTGAATCACCAATCACCAAAACTTGGTGAGGAAATTGAATATCGTATCACTTTCCGCAATAAAGTCACTAATGGCGTTTTAAACAAAGTGACAGTAACAGATAATTTGCCAAAAGGTTTGACCTATGTGGAAGGTAGTCTGAGCAGCGAAGGGGACGATCCACAACCGACAACTTTGATTGCTCAAGATGGCACGATCACGGCCGAATATGGCAAGATCAGCGATACGAAAACTCGCACGATCGTCTTTAAAGTGAAAGTCAATGAAGAAGCGAAAGTTGGCGAAACGATCGTCAATAAAGCGACCATTGATGATGGCACGAATCCGCCAGATGAACCGGAAACGCCAGTGACACCTGAAGAAACACCAGGAGTATTGGAAAGCAATAAATCGGTGAATGATCAATCACCGAAACTAGGAGACGAGATCGAATATCGTATCACTTTCCGCAATAAGATCACAAATGGTGTCTTGAAACAAGTAACGATCAAAGATACCTTGCCAAAAGGTTTGACCTATGTGGAAGGTAGTTTGAGCAGCGAAGGGGATGATCCCCAACCGACCAATCTAAGTTACAAAGACGATACGATCACCGCTGAATATGGCAAGATCAGTGATACGAAAACTCGCACGATCGTGTTTAAAGTGAAAGTCAATGAAGAAGCGAAGGTCGGCGAAACGATTGTCAATAAAGCGACCATCGATGATGGGACGAATCCGCCAGATGAACCGGAAACACCAGTGACACCAGAAGAAACACCAGGAGTATTAGAAAGTACAAAAACAGTGAATCATCAATCACCAAGAATCGGTGATGAAATCGAATACCGGATCACGTTCCGTAACAAGATCCAAAATGGTGTCTTGAAAAAAGTAACGGTCACCGACAACTTGCCTAAGGGCTTGACGTATGTAGAAGATAGTTTAACTAGTGAAGGTGACGATCCCCAACCGACAAGTTTAGACTACAACGACGGTACGATCACCGCTGAATATGGCAAGATCAATGATACAAAAGTCCGTTCGATCATCTTTAAAGTCAAAGTCAACGAAGAAGCAAAAGTCGGAGAAACGATTGTCAATAAAGCAACCATCGATGATCATATCAATCCGCCAGATGAACCAGAAATTCCAGTAACTCCAGAAGAAACACCGGGCGAACTGGAAACAACGAAAACAGTGAATCATCAATCACCAAAACTTGGGGAAGAAATTGAATACCGTATCACGTTCCGTAATAAAGTGACGAATGGTGTCTTGAACCAAGTGACAGTAACGGATAACTTGCCTAAAGGCTTGACGTATGTGGAAGGTAGTCTGAAAAGCGAAGGCGACGACCCACAACCGACAAGTTTAGACTACAAAGATGGTACGATCACCGCTGAATATGGTAAGATCAGCGACACAAAATTACGCTCGATTGTCTTTAAAGTCAAAGTCAACGAAGAAGCAAAAGTCGGCGAAACGATCGTCAATAAAGCGAACATCGATGACCATATCAATCCGCCAGACGAACCAGAAGTACCCGTGATCCCAGAAGAAACACCAGGAACATTAGAAAGTACAAAAACGGTCAATAAGCAAAAAACAAAAGTCGGTGAGGAACTCGAATACCGAATTACTTTCCGCAATAAAGTGACGAATGGTGTCTTGAACCAAGTGACAGTGACGGATAACTTGCCTAAAGGCTTAACCTATGTCGAAGGTAGTCTGACAAGCGAGGGAGACCAACCGGAACCAACAAGTCTAACCTACAAAGATGGTACGATCACTGCCGAATATGGCAAGATCAATGATACAAAAGTGCGTTCAATTATCTTTAAAGTGAAAGTCAACGAAGAAGCAACAGTCGGCGAAACGATCGTCAATAAAGCCACCATCGATGATCATATCAATCCGCCAGATGAACCAGAAGTACCCGTGATCCCAGAAGAAACACCGGGAAAATTAGAAAGTACAAAAACGGTCAATAAGCAAAAAACAAAAGTCGGTGAGGAACTCGAATACCGAATTACTTTCCGCAATAAAGTGACGAATGGTGTCTTGAACCAAGTGACAGTGACGGATAACTTGCCTAAAGGCTTAACCTATGTCGAAGGTAGTCTGACAAGCGAGGGAGACCAACCGGAACCAACAAGTTTAACCTACAAAGATGGTACGATCACTGCCGAATATGGCAAGATCAATGATACAAAATCTCGCTCAATCATCTTTAAAGTGAAAGTGAACAAAGACGCCGTATCAGGAAAAGAAATCATGAACATTGCTACAGTGGATGATCATGTGACACCGCCAGACGAACCAGAAGTACCAGTGGTTCCTGAAGACCCAGATCAACCAAAAGTTCCAGATGGTAAACTGGTAAGTGAGAAAACTGTTAATCAGAAAACAGTAAAAATCGGTGAAACAATCGAGTACCGTATCAGTTTCCACAATACGGTAGAAAACGGTGTGTTGAATCAAGTGACTGTCACCGACAAGTTACCGAAAGGTCTGACGTATATTGAAGGTAGCTTGACAAGTGAAGGCGACGAACCACAGCCGACAAATTTAACTTACAAAGATGGTACGATCACTGCCGAATATGGCAAAATCAATGATACAAAAGTCCGCTCGATCATTTTTAAAGTGAAAGTGAATGAAGAAGCTGTATCAGGAAAAGAAATCTTGAATATTGCTACAGTGGATGACCATGTGACACCACCCGATAAACCGGAAGTACCAGTGGTTCCTGAAGACCCAGATCAACCGAATAAGCCAGACGTACCAGTTGTACCAGGAAAAGAAGTGCCTAACCGACCAGAGCCTAGAAAACCTGCTCCAAAGGAAAAGGAAGCAAGAAAGTCATTTCTTCCTAAAACAGGCGAAGAAATCTCTTATACGCTGATTGCTCTAGGTGGTATCCTCGTAGTAATCGTAATGGTCGTGGCAGTCAAGAAAAGAAAACAATGATTCGTCAGAACGTAAAAAACTGAATAACTGAACTGTCTTTAATTTGTAGCAACCTTAATTCAGATGATTGGTTACTCTATCTTTTTTCGATAGCAAATTTAGCAGAAACCGTCCTCCAAATAAGTGAATAGCAATATTTGGAGGACTATTTTTTATAGATTGTTCGATGCTACTCTGTTAAAAAAGGGTGAAATAGTAATGTCAAGTTCAAAATTTGCACTAAAATATGAAAAAATATGGACTGCTTAATCCTTCTTATTCCTGTTAAAATGGACTATAATAAAGTAAAAGTTTGTCGTATTATCTCAGTGTTCACTAGATATTTTCACTTAACGTTTGTTATTAGTAGTGGATCGAAGCATAAATATGAGATAAATAATTGTTATTACTTTATAAAAATTATTATTTTTTTAACAAAAAATTCATAACTAACATGTATCTTAAAAATAACTAAAGAAAAGGATGTAAGAAAATTGAAAAAAAAGTCTACGTATAAATTAGTTTCATTTGTATTTCTTTCACAAATGTTACTAACTACGCCTTTACAAGTATTAGCAGATGAACAAGTTTTTTCTGCGGATCAACCAGTAACAGCGGAAGCGCGAACAGAAACAACGACGGATTCGTCTGATACAACAGGTGAAGATAACACAACAGATACAACAACAGATGGTACAGAAGAATCAACGCCACCGTCTACTGGTGATTCAAGTGAACCAACCACACCTGATACTTCAGAACCGACAGAACCTAGTACACCGGAGGAAACAAAACCAACGGAGCCGACAAAACCAACAAAACCAACAGAACCAACAGAACCGACGAAGCCGACAGAGCCGAGTCAGCCACAAAAACCAACGCCACCATCAACTGGCGGTTCTACTGGAGAAACACAACCTACACCACAGCCAAGTCAGCCAACACCTCCAGTGACAACACCTGCTGCACCTGTGGCACCAACGCCTGCACCTGCGGCACCAGTTGCTCAAGAGGTACGTCAACCTTCTGCAACAACACCGATCCAAGATCTTGTACCATCAAGTCAAGAAACGGATGAAGGATCGATCCATTTTGAAAAAGATGAATCAGTTGAAAGTTTCATTCGCAAAATCGGTGAATCTTCTCGAAAAATCGGGCAAGAAAATGACTTATACGCATCAGTGATGATCGCCCAAGCGATTTTAGAATCAGCTAGTGGACAAAGCCAGTTGGCACAATCACCTAACTACAATCTTTTTGGGATCAAAGGTACACACGAGGGCAATGGCGTGACATTTGCCACACAAGAAGATGCTAGTGATGGTACATTATATACGATCCAAGCTACATTCAGAAAATATGCCAACTATGAAGAAAGTCTTGAAGACTATGCTAAATTAATGACTGAAGGCTTGACTGGAAATAGCGAGTTCTATTCAGGTGCATGGAAATCTAACGCAGAAACTTATAAAGAAGCAACTGAATTTTTAACAGGTCGTTACGCAACGGATACAAGATATAACGAAAAACTGAATGGTCTGATCGAAACTTATGATTTAGAACAATATGACAAAGAAGTTGCCGGACCTGAAGTGAACAAAGAAGGATATATCGTGCCATTAAGAAATTATACGATTTCTAGCCCATTTGGTCCTCGTGGCGGTGAATTCCACCGTGGATTAGATTTTGCAGCACCTCAAGGGGAGCCAATCTATGCTAGTAAAGCAGGTACTGTGATCAAAGCAGAATTCCATCCTTCATGGGGGAACTATGTAGCAATTGAACATGAAGATGGTACGACAGCACTTTATGCTCACCAACAAGAATACATCGTGAAAGTTGGCGATGAAGTTGAACAAGGACAAATCATTGGGTTTGTCGGTTCTACCGGAAATAGTACAGGCAGTCATCTGCATTTTGAGATCAGTCGTGACAACAGCTTATCTCAAGCGCAATTGATTGATCCAGCAACTGTTTTGTTTGCAGAGTAAGCTTCCTATCGAGACAAAGAATAGCTGAATAAACATATTAAAATCTGTACCTAGAAGCATCCAATCGGATGTTCTAGTGTACAGATTTTAATATGTTTTTCTTTTTAGTTTCAAATATACAGTTACAGGATAAGAGTAGGTGAGAATCGGATTGAACCAGTTATCACTTACTTGAAAAGCATTTATTTATCAAGTAACCAATCCACGATGTATTTAATGGGAATACCATCTACTTGATTTATTTCATAATATTTACCGGTAATCACTATCTTTTTATGATTATCTTTGATATGAAGTAAATTGTCAGTTTCACGATTATTGTTGGGAAGCTCATAAGTCACTTGGATATAGAGTGTTTCATCTAGTTTTTTTGCAACAAAATCGATTTCCTGATTGTCCAGACGGCCAACATCTACTAAATAACCTCGTCTTAGCAACTCGACGTAAACAATATTTTCTAGACGATTACTATAATTACCGTCTTTTCTTCCTACCGCGTTTCTGCGAAGTCCAGAATCGATAATGAAATATTTTCCATTCGTTCTTAAATATTCTCGGCCTCTAATATCATACTGTTGCGCGCGATAAAAGAGATAACCATGTTCTAATAGATCTAAGTAGCGATTGATGGTATGCGTGCTTGTTGTGATTCCTTCACTTTTTAATGTGTTCGCAATTCTTGACGCATTGACGAGTTGTCCAACATTGTCTGATAAAAAACGAATCAGTGCTTTTAACACTGTTGCATCTTTTACACCGGCACGCAAGGCAACATCGTTCAGGACGATCGTATCAAAGATCCCTGATAAAATCGTATCTTTGATTCTTTCATCTGCCAAGACTACACTGGGGAAACCTCCGTATTTTTCATATTCTTGATAAGCTTGATCAACAAACCGAGAGTCTTTTGCAATGTCCTTAACAGTTAAAAACTCATCGAAGGATAAGGGATATATAGGAATCTCGATGTAACGGCCACTAAGTAATGTAGCAAGTTCTCCAGATAACATATTCGCATTTGAACCAGTGATGACTAACTCACAATTAAAGCTAGTTTTTATGCCATTAACGACACGTTGCCATCCATCGACAAGCTGGATCTCATCGAATAAAAAATATACTTTTTCTTCATCTTGAGGAATCAATGGTGCTAACACGTCCCTAAACTTCTCTGCATCTGTGACTACTTGATAATTGAATGATTCAAAATTGATATAAATAATATGATTTGGTTCCACATCCTGTTCCAATAAATAGCGTTGGTAGAGCATAAGTAACACAGATTTACCAGACCGTCTAACGCCAGTAATGATTTTGATGAAATCAGTGTTCTGTAAATCAATCAATTGATTTAAATAATCAGGTCGTTGAAACAAAGTTATCCCTCCTCCAATATCCTATTGTTGGTGTAAGTATACCATATTTGAAGTTAACTTCAAAAAAATCATTATTTTCAATAAATTTGAAGTTAACTTCAAAAAAATGTTTTTTTATCGTAAGTTAGAAGTTAACTTCAAATTTATGTACATGATACAATAGATTTTTCATTGTTTTTCGTTATTATAGAGCAAGATTTATTTTGACAAACTTGAGAGAAGCGATTACACTGGTGAAAAGAAGCACACAACGATGTGTGCAGACAAATACGGCAATGACGCCTAAAAAAGTAGAGCTTTTTCTGCTTTTTTAGGCTTTTTTTATGGAGGAGAGGTAAATGAGGAGAATCATTTTAATAGAGAGAAAATAGTGGAGAATTCATGTGACATACTTAAAGTAGGAGATATTCCTATAATAGTAAATAATTCCATGCAGTTTTAAAAATTTTGTTACATTTCTGGAATAGTTTTTGTTCGTGCTATCCCCATAGCATCATTCCTTAGAATTTTCTTGTTTTATGTTATCGTAAGAGAAAGAACAAACTAGAAAGGAAGAAATCGTATGAAAAAAGCGTTGTTGATCGTTAACCCTAGTTCTGGAGGAGAAAAAGCAAAAGAATATGAAGAAATGGCAGAAAATAAATTGCGTACCATTTTTGAGGAAGTCCAAGTCTTGCACACTGAAAAAAGTGGCGATGCAACAAATTTTGCTCGTGAAGGGGCGTTGGAAAAAGTCGATAGTGTCTTTGCGATGGGCGGTGATGGAACAGTCAATGAGGCAATCAGCGGTCTCGCAGAGCAAGAGGAACGACCAAATTTTGGCTTCTTCCCTTTAGGAACGGTCAATGATCTAGCACGAGCGTTGAATATACCGATTGATCCAGAGGAAGCCATCCAACAATTCTCGATCGAACACACGAAACCGTTAGATATCGGGAAAATCAATGATCAATACTTTATGAACGTCGTTGCCATTGGAACGATTCCAGAAGCGATCAATGACGTTGATCCTGAAAAGAAAACCAAACTAGGAAAGATGGCTTATTTTATTTCTGGCTTCAAACAACTGACGAATACCCAATCCTATACGTTCCGGGTGGAAGCTGATGGCGTAGAGGAAGAAATCGAAAGTAGTACACTGTTGATCGGTTTGACGAACTCGGTTGGTGGTTTTGAGACACTCTTACCAGAGGCAGAAATCAATGATGGCAAGCTTCATTTTGTATATTTAAAAGACCGCTCATTTTTTGATACCTTAAAAGCAGTGCCTGATTTGATCAAAGGGGTCGATGCGACAACAGAGAATCTTGCGTATCAGACCGCAGAAAAACTAGTGATTTCTTTAGTGGACGAAGAAGAACTGGCAACAAATATCGATGGAGATGAAGGAACAAAACTTCCAGTAACGATCGAAGTATTACCGTCTCATCTATCCGTTTATTGTTAGAATCAACTTAAGTAAAATCAACTAGACCAACTGCCTAAAATCACGAATATGAAAGATAAAAATAGAAAAGGGTGACTCGGTGAGGAAACAAATCAACCGAGTCACCCTTTATTTTTTGCGTTTTTTTGTAAACATTGGATGAATTTGTTAAGAGGATTTTTTATGGTTTTCATTTATTTCAAAAAAAGACGCGGATGTACCAAGGTGTTGGTTGATCAAAGAAAAGAATCCTTGTTTTACAAATGATTTACAATCTTCATCTACTCCTATCGCGAAGTCCATTAGAAATTTACATTGAGTCCATAAAATGAAAGATGTACCAAATAAAAAACAAGGGAGCTTACCACACATGTTTTGGAATAAAAGACGATTGAAACTTATTAGTGCGATGTTTTTCATGACCGGCTTATTTTTATTAGCTGGGTGTAATTCTAATGCTCAAGCGGATGGCGAAAGTCAACATTCTTCTGAGCCAATCAAGATTGCTTTTTATCCCAATGAATCAGCAAGTGAATTTGAACAATCAAGAAATGAAATCCAATCGATCGTATCAGAAGCAACAGGCAGAGATGTCGAAATCGTCATAAGTACGGACTATAATATCGTGATCGAATCCATTGCCAACGGACAAGTAGATTTGGCGTATATGGGGCCTGATGGTTATATTGAAGCAAATAGAAAAAACGAAAATGTTCAAGCGATTTTAACAAATTCGGGTGCAAGTGGCACTCTGGAAGATGCTGTTTATTACAGTTTTATTGTCGTCAATGAAGAAGATACAGCAGAATATCAAGAGGGTGATGGCTATACGTTGGCACCGATCGAAGGCAAAACGTTTTCCTTTGTCTCTAATTCTTCGACTTCTGGGTTTAGAGTACCAAGTCAAGCAATCGTTGATCAGTTTGGACTTGGTAGTTCGGATGAATTGATCATCGATGGCGATTTCTTCAACAAAGTACTTTTCGGAGGTTCTCATCAAGGCTCTGCCGTCAACTTGCTTAAGGGAGATGCGGATGCAGCAGCATTTATGAACATGGCTCAATATTTTGATGTCGTGGAGGGGGAAGAAAACAAAGCTGGTGTCGTTTACCAAGTAAAAGCCGATGCAGAGGCACCATTTGATACAGTCAGAGGCGAAAAAGTGCGTGTGATCCATTCGATTCCAGTGTTAAATGGACCATTTGTTGTCAACAGAGATAATCTGGATGAAGAAACAGTCGATAAAATCACTCAAGCCATGATGAGTGAAGAAGTGACGAATAATGAAGCGATCTTTTCACCAAAAGACTCAGAATCTGTGGGTCTATATCAGAAAGAAGCCGATGAACAATTTGTAGAAGTCACTGATAGTTTCTATGACCCACTTCGCTCGAAGTAGAAAGGACGAGCCATGCTATTACAAGTAGACTCGATTTCAAAAACCTATAGTAACGGGAAACAAGCGTTAAAGGACATTTCCTTTCAACTAGAAAAAGGAGAATTTGTTTCGATCATCGGACCATCTGGCGCAGGAAAATCCACGATTCTACGTTGTATCAATCAGTTGATTTCTGCCAATGAAGGGGCTGTCTTCTTTGAAGATGAGGACATGCAACGTCTAAAGAAGAAGTCTTTGCGCTTAAAAAGAAGAAGAATCGGTATGATTTTCCAGCATTATAATTTAGTCAGTCGCCTCACAGCTGTTGAGAATGTCCTTCACGGTAGACTTGGATACAAGTCTGCCGTGAAAGGCTCGATTGGTGTCTACAATGAAGAGGAAAAACAGGAAGCCTTCGATTTGTTAGAAAAAGTCGGATTATCAGAGTTTGCTTATACACGTTGTGATGAATTGAGTGGTGGACAAAAACAACGTGTCGGGATTGCTCGAGCGTTGATGCAACGTCCTGCGTTGATCTTATGTGACGAACCGATTGCATCCTTAGACCCCAAATCTTCGAAAGTCGTTATGGATTACTTACGGCAAGTGACGAAAGAATTAGATATTGCTTGTCTAGTGAATCTTCACCAAGTAGAGGTTGCGATCGATTATTCCGATCGGATCATCGGCGTAAACAGTGGCAATGTCGTGTTCTCTGGGAACCCAGATGAACTGACAACAAATCAAATCAATCAGATTTATCAGTCTGATGAATTGTTAGTATAGGGAGGGCTTGGATGGATAAAACACTGAATCAAGATCTCTTTCGTAAAAAGAAGCAGTTTTTATTTGTGACACTCTTTAGCTTTGTTGTCGTGTACGTTGCCTTTTCACAATTTGTTGGCTTTCAATTTGGTGCAGCTGTTGCGGCGATTCCCCAGAGTTTTGTTTGGTTGTTCACCAATTTTATCCCAACGGAAAATTCGATCCAATCCTTGCCATTGATCTTATCTAAATTACTTGAGACGGTTTTGTTGTCGATCACAGCAACGATGACTGCCACAGTATTTTCATTGATCACGGCAATCATTGGTTCAGAGACAACTGGTCTGAACAAGGGAACAAAAACAGTGGCGCGGGTCTTTGCTAGTTTTTTTAGAAATATCCCGATCGTGGTTTGGGCAATGGTCCTACTGTTGAGTTTCAAACAAAATGAATTTACTGGCTATTTAGCCATCACTTTTACAACGTACGGTTACTTGACGCGCTCGTTTATGGAAACGATCGATGAAGTGGCAGGAAGTATCACAGAAGCGATGACGGCGACTGGTGCTTCTTACTTTGCGATCATTTTTCAAGGCGTCTTACCGATGGTCTTTGGTCAGCTGATCAGTTGGATCTTGTTCATGATCGAAAACAACATCCGTGATGCAACATTAGTCGGCATATTGACCGGAACGGGGATCGGTTTTCTGTTTGACCTCTATTATAAGAAATTTCGTTACGATATGGCAGGAATGGTCATCTTGACGATCGTCATCATCGTGATCGCACTGGAACTTTCGTCCAATAAAATTAGGAGGATGATTCATTGATATGGTCCAACGACAAAGTGAACTTGAATTAGCGGTGACAGAAACCGTCTTAGCCCAACCGACAAAAATCAGAAGAAATGCTAAAAAGAAAATCCGTATTCGCGTGTGGAAAACCTATCGGATCGTCCCTTGGGTCTTGTTTATTTTACTGACCAGTGTATCGATTTACACCTTGTTCACGATGGATTACGGAGATGTCGTATTGCTGGATGCGACGAGACAATTTTTTACAGACTTGCAACGGATTTTTCTCCAGCCAAGACTCTCTGGACGTTTTTCTTTTGAGACATTGCTTCAAGCTCTAGGTATGACGGTAGGTTTAGCGGTGATCACCACATTGCTTGGAGGTGTGACAGCCTTCTTTATGGCCTTGTTCACAGCAAGAAATATCAGCCATTCAGGCCTATCAAACGCGATCCGAACAGTGATGTCCTTCATTCGGGCGGTGCCGACGATCTTATGGGTCATGATTTTCTCGATTTTGATCGGTTTAGGCGCCAATGCGGCAATCATTGGGATGTCTTTCCATACGATTGCTTATCTAACGAAAGTCTTTTCTGAGAGTATTGAAGAAATCGACTCTGGTGTGATCGAAGCATTGCGTGCGTGTGGGGCAAGTTGGTGGCAGGTGGTGTTCCAAGCAATTTTACCTTCTTGTATGACCGCTTTGCTTTCTTGGTTGTTTATCCGTTTTGAGATCAACTTTACCAATGCGATTGCCGTAGGTGCCGCCGCAGGAGCGGGTGGTTTAGGGTTCCAACTTGCGATGACAAGTAGTTTTTATTTTGATTTTCATGAGATCGGCGTATTAGTGTATATGATTTTAGCAGTAGTTGCGATCTTAGAAGTCGTGGCGATCAGACTACGAAAAAAATATATCATTCACGCTTGATTGAGATGAAATTGACTGGAAAAAAGGAGAGGAGAACGTCGAGTGAAAGCAGATTTGCATGTCCATAGTTACTTTTCAGATGGTAGCAGTTCACCAGAAGAACTACTCAAATTAGCATTGAAGCATCACATGAATATCCTGTCCGTCGTAGATCAAGATACCTCGGCGGGATTAGCTCACATAAGACAGGTCTTCGCTCCTTCCCCAATCAATTTTATTGAAGGCATCGAAGTGACCGCTTATGATTTCAAACGCCGGCAACAGGTACATATCTTGGGGTATAATTTACTGAATTATCAGTATATCGAACAGTTGTGTGAACCGTTGCGTGCGGCGCGAACAAGAAATACCTTACGTCAGTTGAGACGTATCCAAACTGAAGGATTTCGTATCAAAGAAGAGCAAGTAAGACAGTTTGCGAAACAGGCGACCGCTCTTTACAAACAACACATCATGTCTGCGTTGATCAAAGCAGGCTACGATACATCGATTGATGGACATCTTTACCGTAAATTATTCAAATATAATGATTTTGGTCAAGAAGAGGCAGAAATGATCGATGTCTACGAAGTGATCCAAGCAATCAAGCTCGGCGGCGGGATGGCCGTCGTTGCCCACCCAGGAAAGCTCGACAGTTTCGAGTTGATCCCTGAGCTGGCTTCGTTTGGTATTGATGGTATCGAAAAATATCATCCAGAACATAGTTTGAAAGATCAACGAAAAGTACAGGAATTAGTTGATCGTTTCAATATCCACTGTTTTGGAGGATCTGATTTTAAAGGGAAGAACGGACCAGATTATTTTGGTGAGTGTGCCATGGCTAATGTTCGTGAATTTCCTGACGAGTTATTACTCGATGCACATATGAAAGCCAACTAAATTTTTTTCTTTTTTATCCTATATTTTATTTAGCCCCCCGGCTGAAAAAACGGTCTTTCCATTTGTGCGATCATCCTTGCATGTTTTGGAAGACCGTTTTTTGTGTAGGTAAAAAGTATCTAGTACGCCATTATTGTCTAGAATGGAATAAACGGAGTTCAAGAAGGGGCACTTTAATAATAAGAGGGTACTTCTATTCCCGCCGTTTATTCGGTTATAGGTGGGGGAGGTGAACGAATGTCCCATTCCCTGATCAGTGTGAACCGTTACTTCAAGACAGTGGTTTTTTGTTTTCAAGTGTTGTCAATCTAACGCAGCAACAAATCGTTGCGTGATCTCTTGTGGGCGGGTAATGGCGCCGCCAACCACGATACCAGCTACACCTAACGCTTGGATTTCCTTGGCTTGTTGGGGCGTGTGGATCTTTCCTTCTGCAATCACGCACACATCTGCTTCAAGAAGGCGTTTGATCAACTGCACATCAGGCCCTTCTGTTTCTTCACTTTCTTCGGTATAGCCGCTTAATGTCGTCCCGACAAAATCAATCCCGGCTTTATAAGCATTGATTCCTTCTTCAAAGGTCGCAATATCTGCCATGAATAATTGATGAGGATATTTCGTTTTGATTTGTTCAATGAATGCGTTGATCGATAAGCCATCGTGTCGTTTACGCAGGGTACAATCAAGTGCAATCACTTCTACGCCAGTGGCGACTAATTCATCCACTTCTTTCATCGTTGCAGTGATAAACGGTTTTTCAGGTGGATAATCCCGTTTGATGATACCGATCATCGGTAAATCAACTTTTTCTTTGATCTCTAAAATATCTCTGACTGAATTTGCCCGAATACCGACTGCGCCAGCTTTCTTTGCAGCTAGTGCAAAATAAGGCATCAAGCCACCTTCTTCTGAATAAAAAACTTCGCCAGGTAATGCTTGGCAAGAAACAATCAATCCATGACTGATCTGTTCTAAAAATTCTTGTTTGTCCATTTGTCAAAAACTCCAATCTGAAAACAATAGTAAGCCATTTCTACCAAGAAATATAGCATCCGCTTTCATGAGTGTAAAGAGAAAGGGCTTTATTCACAGCACCTTCCATTGGAAAAATCATTCTTTTACAAAAGAAGGATCAAAATTTTTTCGCATATACTGAAAAAGTTCTTGATTTTTTCTTGGATTTTGGATATGATTTTAACAATTTAGGGTGATTTAAAGAAAAGGGGAAGAAAAATGACGAAGTATCAACGAAAGGTATTATTATCAACATCGGCGGGTATTGCTTTAGAAAATATGGATATTATGTTTTTAGCTTTTTCATTATCTTCAATGATCGCAACTTTTAATATTAGTGGAACGCAAGCAGGGTTGATTGCAACGATCACTAATTTAGGGATGCTCGTTGGAGGTATTTTTTTTGGATTGATGGCGGATAAATATGGGCGAGTCAAAGTGTTTTCACAAACCGTCATTTTGTTCTCGATTGCTTCTTTACTCATGTATTTTGCTTCGAATATTTATCTTGTTTATCTGTTTCGTTTTATCGCAGGAATCGGCGCTGGCGGGGAATACGGTGCATGTATGTCTTTGATTTCTGAAAGCTTTTCAAAGAAACAAATTGGTCGTGCATCTTCTGTCGCTGCAATCGGCGCACAAGTTGGTGCAGCTTTGGCCGCCATCTTAGCAGCAGTGATCATTCCTTTGTTTGGCTGGAAAATGCTTTATGTCATCGGTGTCTTGCCGGTCTTGATGGTTTTGTTTATTCGAAGAGGGCTAAAAGAACCAGAGGCATTTGAAGAAACAAAAGAAACTGGGAAAAAGACAAAGCTTAGTCATTTGTTCCAAACGAAACACATGGCATGGCAAACGACAGGTCTTAGTCTGATGGTTACTGTACAGATTGCTGGTTATTTCGGCTTGATGAATTGGTTGCCTTCAATCATGCAAGCACAATTAGGTCTATCAGTTTCGGGTTCCTCTTTATGGATGATCAGCACGATTTTGGGGATGTCATTAGGGATGATGACGTTTGGGATCATCATGGATAAAGTTGGTCCAACCCTCGCATTTGGCTTGTTTCTGATTTGTTCCTCTTTGTCTGTCTTTTTACTCGTACTTGCACACAGTCAATGGAGTTTAGTTGCAGCAGCAGTAGTCGTAGGTTACTTCATCAACGGAATGTATGGTGGTTACGGAGCGATCATCAGTAGTTTGTATCCAACAGAGATCCGTGCCACGGCGAATAACTTTATCATGAACCTAGGACGAGCAGTAGGCGGTTTTTCATCGATCGTGATCGGCTTTCTAATGGACCATTATAGTTTGACGGCTGTTATTCTATTTCTGAGTGGAATTTATTTAATCAGTTTACTCGTCTTGATGACTTTATCAGGAGTAAGAGATCTGAAAACAAGTTTACAACAATAGTAAATGGATCAAAGCGATATTCTAACATATGATTAAATCGAGGCTGTGACAGAAGCGTTTGTTCTAAGTAGGAGAAGACGAATGTCACAGCCCCAGTTTTACATAAAGCACCGACCAACCAATCCAAACGGCGAACTTAGCGTGGATGAGACGTAAATGAACCTTTTCCTTGATTTAAAACCGGCGATAAGATATTTCTTTTTTCTGAAAAATAGAACAGATTATTAAAATAAGTCTAAACTATTTTTTCGCTAAACATGGTATGATTAATGTAACTTGATTTAAAATTAGGAGAAGATCAATGGAAAAAAGCATGGAAAAAATCAATCAATTTAGAGATGATCGCAATTGGCGGCAATTTCATAATGAAAAAGATTTAGCAATTTCGATTTCTTTAGAAGCCTCAGAATTATTAGAGTTATTCCAATGGAAGCAACCAGAAGAAGTCACCACCACTCAGCTTGAACGAATCAAAGAAGAACTAGCAGATGTGTTGATATACTCTTATATGATGGCCGACAATCTAAATTTAGATATCGATACGATCATTGAAGAAAAATTAGAAAAAAACAATCAGAAATACCCAGTAGAAAAAAGTAAAAACAACAAAGAAAAATATACAGAATTATCATAGGAAGATAAGCGTGGAAGGTGGAAGATACATGAAAAAAAAAGGAAGAGTCAAAAAGTGGCTGGTCAATTTCCTATTGTTTCTACTATTATTAGTAGGATTAGCCTTGATCTTTAATGAACAGATCAAAGATTTTTTTGTTAAAAATACAGGAGATGCGTACGCTATTTCTAATGTGACTCGTGATGATATTGTCAAAAATAATCAAAAAGAGGCAAACTTTGACTTTGATTCAGTTGAATCAATGAGTTCAGAAGCGGTGTTAAGAGCCCAATTGAATCGACCAGATCTACCAGTCATTGGAAGTATCGCCGTCCCATCCGTCTCGATCAATTTGCCGATTTTTAGAGGGTTAGATAATGCAAACTTATTGTACGGTGCCGGAACGTTAGACCCAGATCAAGAAATGGGGAAAGGCAACTATGCCTTAGCAAGTCATCGTGCCAACAATCCGGAATTACTTTTTACTCCGTTAGAAAATCTAAACTTAGGGGATAAAATCTATATCGTCGATTTGGAAAACGTCTACACGTACAAAGCGACATTCAAAGAAAAAGTCGACCCTTCAGCAACAGAATTATTGAACATCGAAGAAGGAAAAGAATTGATTACTTTGATCACTTGTGGTGATATGGATGCCATTACACGCCTAGTCGTCCAAGGAGAACTCGAAAGTATCACACCAATGAAAGAAGCCACCCAAGAAATGAAAAACGCCTTTGACATGCCAACGAGAACGTTTTAGAAGAGGTTGTGAAAAAGCCGTCCTGATATGAGTAGTATGATAGAACAAAACTTTTCATATTCTGATCAGCAACATTACAATAGAGAAAAAAGGATAGAAATGACTCGTTCATTTTTATCCTTTTTTCGGTATTCTAATCGCATGTATATTGGATTCAGTGTTATAAGATGCTAAAAGTTATTCTCTTTTTCAAAAAATAAATACTATGAAAAGGGTTGCATAACAAACGTAATAGTGGTATAGTAAACATAGTTAATCGATGGATTGTTACTGTTCGGCAGGCAAAACCAGAATTCAGCTAGTAATTACGGGCGGATTCTAGGTTTTTTTATTTTTTAGTTGGGAGGTCGATGTAGATGGTCATAGAAAAAGTCTTGAATAATAATGTCGTCATTTCAAAAAATGAATTAGGCGAAGAAATCATCTGCATGGGAAAAGGTCTTGCTTTTCAAAAAAAATCAGGCGATACGATCTCTGAAGAATCGATCCAAAAAGAATTTGTGCTAAAAGATTCTTTTACTACGCATCAGTTCCAACAATTGATGGCAGATGTCCCATTAGAAGAGGTCGAGCTGGTGAAGCAGATCGTGGATCTCGCCGAAGAACAACTAAACATCCAATTATCGCCAAACATCTATTTGACACTGACCGATCATATCCATTATGCGATCAGTCGAGCAAAGGAAAACATCGAATTACCGAATCCTTTATTATTCGAAACAAAAAAGTTTTATCCTAAAGAATATCGAGCAGCCAAACAAGCCCTTCAACTTGTTGAAGAAAAGCTTGGGGTGACCTTACCAGCGGACGAAGCAGGCTTCATAGCCTTTCATTTCGTCAATAGTGAACAAGGAAATGGCGACATGCAAGTAACGATGGCGGCAACGAAAATGGTGCGAGATATCCTAAGTATCATCAGTAAATTTTTCGGCATCGCCTTTGACGAAGATTCCTTGAATTATCAACGGATCATCACACATTTACAATTTTTCACACAACGATACTTAAAAGATGAAACTTCGGACGAGAAAGATGAATTTCTTTATGAACTTGTCCAAGGAAAATATCCAAAAGCGTTTCGCTGTGTGGAACGGATCAATGAGTATCTTGTACAAACGCAACAAAAAGAGATGGGGCCAGGAGAGCAAATCTACCTGACGATCCACATCCAACGTGTAGTAACTGAAAAACAAACCCAATCATAAGGATTGTTACTGGATCAAGCAGGCAAAACCTAGATTGAAAATATGGACACGTCTTATCACGTGACCGTTTTTTCAATCTAGGTTTTTTATTTTTATCAAAAAGAAAGAAGGAAAGAATATGGATAATCAAGCAGTAGGACGGAGAGTCTGGGAAGCCGTAGGTGGAGAAAAAAATGTCAATAGTTTAGTACATTGTGCGACAAGATTACGTTTCAAATTGAAAGATGAATCGCTTGCCGACACACAGAAATTAAAAAATGATCCAGATGTCATCCAAGTCGTTCAAAGTGGCGGACAATACCAAGTCGTGATCGGCAGTAATGTGTCTGATGTCTATCAAGCAATTGTGGATGAACAAGGCTTGGGCGAAGGGGCAAGTTCAGAAAGTGAGGATACAAGTAAAAATCCTTTGAATCGCTTGATCGATATTATTTCAAGTATTTTCACCCCGTTCTTAGGTGCTATGGCAGCTGCTGGGATATTGAAAGGTTTCTTATCACTGGCGACAGTTCTCGGTTGGTTGGCAGCAGATAGTGGTACTTACCAAATCTTGTTTGCAGCAGCAGATGGAGTCTTTACTTTCCTACCAGTGATGTTGGCCTTTACAGCCGCAAAGAAATTCAAGACCAATCAATTTTTGTCCGTAGCAATCGCGATGGCATTAGTTTATCCAACAATCACGCAATTAGCAGGATCAGGTGTTGCAGTTGATTTCTTTGGTCTTCCAGTGATCTTATCTCAATCAGGCTATACTTCTTCTGTTATTCCAATCATCTTAGCGGTTTGGGTACAAAGTAAGTTTGAGCCACTTGTGAAGAAAGTTATTCCACAATTTTTACAAATGATTTTTGTGCCAATGATCGTCTTGTTGGTCATGGTGCCTTTGACTTTCTTAGTATTAGGGCCAATTGGAACCGTTATCGGTAATGCCTTAGGTGGGTTGTTCAATTCGATTTATAGCTTTAGTCCATTAGTTGCTGGGGTCATCATGGGTAGCATGTGGCAAGTATTAGTGATGTTTGGGATGCACTGGGGCTTTGTGCCAATCATCTTCTTGAATATCGAACAATATGGCTTTGATGTTTTGATGCCAATGCTTTTACCAGCAATTTTGGCACAAGGTGGTGCAGCATTAGGTGTGGCTTTACGTACGAAAGATTCAAAATTACGCTCATTAGGGATCTCTTCAATGATCACTTCGTTCTTTGGAATCACTGAACCGACTGTTTACGGTGTGACTTTACCTTTGAAAAAACCATTTATCGTTGCCTGCATTTCCGGTGGGATCGGTGGAGGAATCATCGGGTTTGCTGGCGTAAAAGCATTCTCTAGTGGTTTGATCAGTTTACTGACCATCCCAACATTTATTAGTACCGATCCAGCGCTTGAATCAAGTGTAACTATGGCGATCATCGGTACAGCAGTTGCTTTTGTTCTTGGGTTTGTCGGTACTTACTTGATTGGTTTTGATGAAGAAGTTCAAGATGAAAAATTAGAAGCAACAGAAACAACCACAGGGGATACGATCAGCACAGCACGTCACAATTTGAAAAGTCCATTGACTGGAAAAGTCTTACCACTGACAGAAGTACCAGATAAAGTCTTCTCTTCTGGGGCAATGGGAAAAGGGATTGCGATCGATCCTGAGAAGGGGGAATTAGTTGCTCCGGCAGATGGCGAAATCACGACGATTTTCCCAACAGGTCATGCAGTAGGTTTGACAACCACAGATGGTGTAGAGATTTTGATGCATATCGGGATGGATACTGTCGAATTGAATGGTGAAGGATTTGCAACATTTGTCAAACAAGGAGACAAAGTAAAAGCAGGGGACTTGCTTGTCCGCTTTGATATTGAGAAAATAAAAGCAGCAGGCTATAGCGTGATCACCCCTGTGGTCGTAACGAATACCGATCACTTTGCAGATGTGTTAGAACTTGATCAACAAGAAATTATTGCTAATGAAGATTTTCTGGCAATTGTAAAATAAAAGGAGGAAAACAAACATGACAGCACGATTCAAAAAAGACTTTTTATGGGGTGGCGCAACAGCCGCCAATCAATTAGAAGGTGCTTTCGACCGCGATGGGAAAGGCTTATCTGTCGCCGATGCAATGCCTGGTGGTAAACAACGTTTTGCAATCATCGGGAGTGAAGAATTTGATTGGACGATCGATGAGGAGAAATACCTTTATCCGAATCATCGTGGAATCGAACATTACGATCACTTCAAAGAAGATATTGCTTTATTTGCAGAAATGGGCTTTAAAAGTTATCGTTTCTCCATTGCTTGGACACGAATTTTCCCTCAAGGTGATGAGCAAACACCAAATGAAGCGGGCTTAGCTTTTTATGATGAACTGATCGATACGTGCTTGAGCTATGATATCGAGCCAGTCATTACGATTTCTCATTATGAAATGCCATTACATTTAGCAAAAGAATACGGTGGTTGGAAAAATCGTCAGTTGATTGAGTTTTATGAACGTTTTGCTCGCACCGTGTTAGAACGTTACAGCAGCAAAGTGAAATATTGGATGACATTCAATGAAATCAATTCAGCTTTCCATTTCCCAGCATTGAGTCAAGGATTGGTCAAAAGCAATGGCGCAAGTGACTACCAAAATATTTTCCAAGCATGGCATAATCAGTTTGTCGCTAGCAGTAAAGCGGTGAAGATCGCACATGAGTTGCGTTCGGATATCCAAGTAGGCTGTATGATCATTTATGCAACGACCTATAGTATTGATGCAAATCCGATCAATCAAGTGGCTACATTGATCCAAAATCAAGAGTTCAACTTCTTCTGTACAGATGTGCAAGTTCGTGGCGAATATCCAGCCTATACAGCACGTACGTATAAGAAATATGGAGTTGACGCCGCAAAACTAGAACAAACAGAAGAAGATTTCCAATTATTAAAAGAGTATCCAGTGGATTATATCGGGTTTAGTTACTATATGTCATCAGCTATCGATGAAACCAATCCAGATGCCGATACATCGAATGGAAACCTACTAGGCGGCGTGAAGAATCCATTCCTTGAAGCAAGTGAGTGGGGCTGGCAAATCGACCCAGAAGGATTGCGCGTGGCGTTGAATGAATTATATAACCGCTATGAAAAACCACTGTTTATTGTTGAAAATGGCTTGGGTGCGATCGATAAAGTGGAAGAAGATGGCTCAATCAATGATGATTATCGTATCGATTACTTGCGTCGTCATATCGAAGCAATGGCTGAGGCAGTTGCTGATGGGGTCGATTTGATGGGCTACACACCATGGGGCTGTATCGATTTAGTTAGTGCATCTACAGGGGAAATGAGTAAACGCTATGGATTTATTTATGTCGACCTTGATGATGAAGGAAATGGGACGTTAGCACGTACCAAGAAAAAATCTTTTGACTGGTACAAGGCAGTCATTAAAACGAACGGTGAAGAATTAGGATAAATAACGACTGGGCCATTTTTATAGAAAGGCCTTTCACCACAAAAGTCCTTACAAATTTAATGATTGTTTGAAATTTCTGATAAAATTCTCCTTGTTTTTATAATCGGCAATTATGTTATTAAAACAAGGATATAACAAAGGTACGAAAAAAGTAGGGTAATAAGCTTAGACGTTTTGTTATGTCTAAGCTTATTATTTGTACATAGGTAGACCAATTATCAATATTTCTATTCTTTTTTTTGTTTATTTATGTTATTCTTTTACTAACATAAAGGTGAAAGGTGAAGCTATGAAAAGAACGCGTGTATTATATTTAGAAGTAGCAGACAAGATCAAAGAGGATATTTTTTCAGGAAAGTATCCGGTGGGGAGTATGTTACCAACTGAAAATGAGTTAGAAGAATTGTTCCAAGTGAGTAAAATCACTGTGCGAAAAGCCATCGAGTTATTAGCTACAGATGAATATGTCGAAAAGAAAAGTGGTCGGGGAACGACAGTATTAAGCAATCGTCCTTACAATCGTTTATCTAAAGCCGAAAGTTTTACTCAGATCTTAAAAGATTCCCAATATGAGGTTCGCAAAGAAACGATTGGTTTAGAAAAAATCAGTATCAAAAAAGATCATCCATTATATTCGATGTTTGGTTCAGCTGCGGTATGCTTCAAGCGTTTGTACTATTTAAATGACCAACCATATATCTATTTTGTTCACTATTTACCAAAAGACATGAATAAAATGAAACAAAAAGAATTTGATAAAGAATCTTTGTACCGATTGCTCACACAGAATAATCACATTATCGACTCTTTTTCAGATGACTTTTCTGCCACGTTTTTAACAGATGAAGAAAAAGCACTATTAAAGACGACTTCAGAAATCGGAATCAAGCGTGTACGTCGATCAACGACGGAAGATCGAGAAGTGGTCGAGTATTCAGAGGCAATTTATCATACGGATCTACATCCTTATCATATCAACTACGAAACATAGACAATCGCAATGAGGTCGGGGCAGAAGTGTGTAGCCTCGAGAAATAAGGCGTCATCCATGAAAATTGTTCTTCAAATTTTTGTGGATGGCGCCTTATTTCTCGAAGAGGTTACTTCTGTTCCCGCCGTTTGTCGGTTTCAGGAGGTGGGAGAGGCTGGTTGTCTCAGTCTCTTTTTGTCAGAATAATCATATATTATAATGAAAATGTTTACATTATATCATTAATATGTTATCTTTTATTTAAACATTATAATGTTTAAATAAGGGGGAGTAACAAATGGATAAATTTGTAGGGTTGATCGAACAAAAAATCATGCCTGTTGCGAATCGGATTGGTACACAGCGTCACATGACAGCGATTCGAAAAGGAATCATTGCGACAATGCCATTAACGATCGTTGGTTCATTTTTTACGATATTATTGAACATCCCGATTGCGTCGGTCGCAGCAGTCATTGAACCATATCGGGCAATTTTAGATATCCCATTTCGATATACAGTGGGGATCTTAGCTTTATATGCCACATTTGGGATTGCCTCTTCATTAGCAAAGAGCTATCGTTTAGATTCATTAACTGCTGGTATTTTAGCTTTGATGTCCTTTCTGATCGTAGCTGCGCCACCAACTCAAGTGTTGGAAGATCTTGAAGGGATAACCGCTGGACGCTATATCAATATTGCAAATCTTGGTTCAGGTTCTTTATTTGGGGCAATCGTAACAGCGATTTTGACTGTAGAGATCTATCGTTTCTTTATTGAAAAGAAAATCACGATAAAAATGCCAGATGGTGTACCACCAGAAGTGACGAATTCATTTGTTGCATTGATCCCAGGAGCAGTGATCTTGATTTTCTTTTGGGTCATCCGTCATTTGCTTGGCTTTGACTTGAATGGTTTCTTGAGTCAATTGTTGATGCCACTTAAAGGCGTGTTAGCAGGGAATAGTTTATTTGGTGGACTACTTACAGTTTTCTTGATTTGTTTCTTCTGGGTATTAGGGATTCATGGACCAGCTATCATGGGACCGGTGATTCGTCCGTTTTGGGATATCTCGATTGCTGAAAATATCGACGCATTCAATGCAGGAACCAATGCACATGATATGCCAAATATCTTTACAGAACAATTTTTACAATGGTTTGTCTGGATCGGTGGGGCAGGTACGACCCTTGCATTAGTCGTACTGTTCATGTTTTCCAAATCCAAGTATCTGAAAAGCTTAGGACGTCTATCGATCCTTCCCGGTTTATTCAATATCAATGAACCAATGATTTTTGGGGCACCGATCGTCATGAACCCAGTATTAGGCATCCCATTTATTGTCGCACCCTTAGTAACGACAACGATTTCTTATGTCCTTACGGTAAGTGGTTTAGTGCCAATGATGGTCGCACGGTTGCCTTTCGCGATACCAGCGCCATTTGCGGCTTGGATGAGTACCAATTGGAGTGTCGCTGCGGGTGTCTTAGTCGTGTTCAACTTCTTTATCACTTTGGCGATCTATTATCCATTCTTCAAAGTATTTGAGAAACAACAGCTGGCACAGGAAAAAGAAGCAGAACAAGCAGAACAAGCCTCTGTCCAGATCACCGATGGTATCACGAACGAGTAAATAGAAAAGAAAGCAGGCGTTAATATGAAACGTTCACTAGGAATCTCTCTTTATCCTGATCACAGCAATCCGCAAGAAGATCGTGCCTATCTCGAAATGGCACATAAATATGGATTTACTCGAATTTTTATGAGCATGTTAGAAGTGACTGAGGAAACAGAACAAGTCAAACAGAAATTTCAACAATTGATCGAATATGCTGCATCACTTGGCTTTGAAACGATTTTAGATGTCGCACCATCGATTTTCGAACAGTTGAATATTTCATATGATGACATGAGTTTCTTTCATGAACTAGGTGCAGATGGGATTCGTTTAGATTTAGGCTTTGATGGTAGAAAAGAAGCACTACTGACTTACAATCCTTACCAGTTAGCAATTGAATTGAATATGAGTAATGATGTGGCCTATTTAGAAAATATTTTGAGCCATCAAGCGAATACTCCTTTTTTATACGGGTGTCATAATTTTTATCCTCAAGCAGGTACTGGACTTCCTTATGAATTTTTTGAAACATGCAGTCGCCGGTTTAAACGTCAAGGCATCCGTACTGCCGCTTTTATTACCTCTCAAACGGGAACAATCGGTCCTTGGGATGTGAACGATGGCTTACCAACATTGGAAATGCATCGACAGTTAGGTGTCGTTCCAGCGGCTAAACATTTATTTGCGACTAATCTTATCGATGATGTCATTATCGGCAATGCGTATGCTTCAGAAGAAGAGTTGCAAGCGTTAGGAGCAGTCGATCGGTATCAGACTGTTTTCGCTATTGATTTTCTTCCCCAGACCAGTGACGTCGAACGAGGAATTGTTTTGAACGAGCAACATGTTCGCAGAGGAGATATCACGTCGCAAGTGATCCGTTCAACAGAAGTAAGAAAAACGTATCAAGCAGATGCTAATCCTCCTCATGACAATGAAGAGATGTTTCAAGTGGGAGATGTCGTCGTTGGAAATGATCGCTTTGGGAAATATAAGAATGAGTTACAGATCGTATTAACGCCACATCAAGATCCAAGAAAAAATAAAGTAGGTGCCATTGTTGCGGATGAACAACTGCTACTATCCTTCATCCACCCTTGGTCAAAATTCAAATTTATAGAAAAGTAGGCGTTTGTCATGTTTGATTTAATTATAAGAAATGGCAAGGAGTTAGGCAAAGACCCTGTTGATATCGGTGTGAAGAACGGCAAGATCGCCTTGATCAGTAAACACATCGAAGAAACGGCAAAACAAGAACTGACACTTTCAGACGAACAGTATCTCTCCGCAGGCTGGATCGATGATCATGTCCATTGTTTTGAAGAAATGACACTATATTACGACTATCCCGATGAAATCGGTGTGGATAAAGGGGTAACGACGGTCATTGATGCTGGGACGACAGGTGCGGAAAATATCCACACATTTTATGGACATGCAAAGCAAGCAAAAACAAATGTTTTCGCTTTACTGAATATTTCAAAATGGGGTATTGTTGAACAAGATGAGTTGGCAGATTTATCAAAGATCCAAACGGATCTGGTTCATCAAAAATTAACAGAATTGCCTGATTTTATTGTAGGGCTAAAAGCTCGGATGAGTAAAACAGTCGTGGGAACAAATGGTGTCACGCCTTTAAAATTGGCAAAGAAAATCCAAAAGCAAAATGCTGGATTACCGTTAATGGTCCATATCGGTTCTGCTCCTCCTCGTTTAGATGAAATTTTAGCACATATGGGAAAGAACGATGTGATGACCCATTGCTTCAATGGAAAGCCTAATGGCATCATCGATCCAGCAACCAATGAAATCAAATCCTTCGTCAAAAAAGCCATTGCTGATGGTGTGGTGTTTGACATCGGACATGGGACTGATAGTTTCAATTTTGATGTTGCAGAAACAGCGCTTCATGCAGGGATCAAAGCCGATTCGATCAGCACAGATATCTATATCAGAAATCGTAAAAACGGTCCGGTATATGATTTAGCGACGACGATGGAGAAACTATACGTTGTCGGTTATTCTTGGCAAGAAATCCTCGAAAAAGTGACTAGCGCACCAGCGAGACAGTTTAATCTAGCGACAAAAGGAAACATCAAAGAAGGCTTTGATGCAGACTTTACGATTTATAACTTTCTTGATCAAGAAAAGCAATTGACAGATTCAAATGGCAATACGCGAACGACCACGCAGCAAATTATCCCTGTAAGCGTTATTATTGGAGGTGTCAGTTATGACTGTGAATCATGAGAAATTTGGCTTGAATGAAGTGATCAATGCTTCTGGTCGAATGACGATCTTAGGCGTGTCCACTTTGAGCGAATCGGTGTTAGAAGCCCAGCGTTTTGGGGGCGAACATTTTTTTGAAATGGCTGAATTGATGAAGAAAACCGGTGCATACTTGGCAAAACAATTAGAAGTAGACGATGTTCAAATCGTTTCTTCCGCATCTGCTGGAATCGCTCAATCCGTTGCTGCGGTGATCGGTCAAGGATCGATGTATCATGTACATCACCCTTATGACGAAACGATCAAACGCAGAGAAATCATTTTACCCAAAGGCCACAATGTCGATTATGGTGTGCCAGTGGAACTAATGATCCAACAAGGAGGTGGGCATGTCATTGAGGCAGGGTATGCCAACCAATGTACACCTGACCACATCGAGGCGATGATCACCGAGCAAACAGCAGGTATTTTGTACATCAAAAGTCATCATACCGTACAGAAAAGTATGTTGGATGTGGCAGAAGCGGTAAAAGTGGCTAATCACTACGAACTGCCTTTGATCGTTGATGCAGCAGCCGAAGAAGACTTACTTAAATATACCGCATTAGGCGCTGATCTAGTGATCTATTCAGGTGCCAAAGCGATTGAAGGTCCAAGTGCAGGGATGGTGATTGGTAAAGATCCGTTTGTTTCTTGGGTTCGTCTGCAATCACAAGGCATTGGTCGATCGATGAAGATCGGCAAAGAAAATGTTTTAGGCTTTGTCCAAGCAGTCGATGATTATTTGATACATGGTAGTGAATCAGGTGAATCGATGAAAAAAAGAGTTCAGCCATTTGTCGAAGCACTGGAAAAGTTGCCAGGTATCAAGGCTAAAGTCGTCCAAGATCCAGCTGGGCGAGAAATCTATCGTGCCAGCATCCAAGTCGTTACAGGCTCTGCCAGAACGATCATCGAGCAGCTAAAAGCAAAAGCCCCAGTCATTTATACCAGAGAGTACCAAGCGAACAACGGGATCATTGAGTTTGATATTCGCTCAGTGACGCAAAAAGAGATGGAACAGATCATCCAACGTTTAAATGAAATCTTACAACCAAAGGAGTAATCATGATGTCATTGACCCCAAATTATCTTGAAGATAGAATCTGTTTGAATGTGCTAGCCAATTCTGTCGAAAATGCAAAAGAATGTTATGAAGCAGCCGAAGGGCATATCCTACTAGGTGTTTTATCTAAAAATTATCCGAGTGATGATGCAGCTATCACAGACATGAAAAAATACCAAGAAGCAACAAATAATGCCTTATCGATCGGCTTAGGTGCCGGCGATCCAAAGCAAAGCCAGATGGTGACTCGCTTGGCGAAAGTATTACAACCCCAACATGTCAACCAAGTTTTCACAGGTGTTGGCGCTTCTCGTGCGGTCTTAGGACAGTCAGACACGATCGTCAATGGTTTAGTTTCTCCAACTGGAAAAGAAGGATACGTCAATCTTGCCACTGGTCCTTTAAGTAGCCAAGGCCCTGCTGCAATGGTACCGATCGAAACAGCCATTCGTTTGTTACAGGATATGGGTGGAAGCTCGATCAAATATTTTCCGATGAAGGGATTGGCGCATAAGAAAGAATATGAAGCTGTTGCAGCAGCTTGTGCAGCGTTTGATTTTTATTTAGAGCCAACAGGTGGAATCGATTTGACGAATTTTGAAGAAATCGTTCAGATCGCATTAGATGCAGGAGTCAAAAAAATCATCCCCCACGTCTATAGTTCGATCATTGATCCAGAGACAGGTGACACTCGACCACAGGAAGTCCGTCAGTTGTTGGAAATGATGAAAAAATTAGTGAAAACAGGTGAGTGACCATGAAAATCGGTGCATTTGGTGAAGTGATGTTGAGGCTGACACCTCCAGAATTCCTGATGTTGGAACAGACGCACACTTTGCGTATGGCTTATACAGGAACAGGTGTGAATCTAGTCGGTAATCTAGCGCATTTCGGGGTGGAAAGTTACTTGTTGACGGCGTTACCAGACAATCGTTTGGGAGATGCAGCGTTAGCTAATTTGAAGAGTTTAGGTATCAATACCTCCTATGTCATTCAAAAAGAACAACATATCGGTACTTATTTTGCTGAGATGGGCTATGGGGTCAGACCAACAGAAATCACCTATCAAAATCGTAAAAACAGTTCTTTTGGCTTAGCTACAGTGGCTGATTATGCCATCGAGGACTTTATCGAAACAGTTGATTTAGTCCACATCTGTGGCATAAGTTTGAGTTTGAATGAGCATTCAGCGGAAGTGGCGCTTGCTGTAGCAAAAACAGCGCATAGGAAAGGAAAAAAAGTTTGTTTTGATTTTAATTTTCGTCCGAGTCTAAACCAAGAGCCAGATAAAAAAAGAGTGATGAAGGAACGTTATCAAGAAATACTGCCCTATTGCACAGTCATCTTTGGTTCTGTTCGTGATTTGTCTGAATTATTAGAGAGGCCGATCGACCTTTCCAGTCCTTCTGCCAAGATTCGTTCGTTCCAAAAATTTTTAAGTGATTACCAAATTGACTGGTTTGCTGGTACGACACGGCAATCAACCAGTGAAAAGAAACAACTAAGTGGTTATCTGATGACTTCGACAGAATGGATCGAAACAGAAGCGTATCCACTGGATAGTTTAGATCGTATCGGAGCAGGCGATGCCTTTGCTGCGGGGATTTTATTAGGCTATAACGAAAATTGGTCATTGGATCGAACCGTCCAAGTTGCATTAGGTAATTCACGCTTAGCCCACACGATCCAAGGGGATGTGCCACTGACGACTAGAAAGCAAGTGGACCAATTATTGACGCATCCAACGATCGATTTGAATCGATAAAACAAGTTATACAAAAAACTGGGCGAAAAATGGTACAGTTTTTCGTAGCTTTTCAGATTCGCTTGACTCTCTATCTGGGAATCAGTATCATAAATGGCAGATAGAAACAGTCAAATAAAAAAGGCCCCCCAATTTTTAGTGGCAGCTAAAAATTGAGGGCTTGAGTAGTCAACGCATTGACCAATCAAGTTTGCCATAGTCAATGGAAACCATCGACCGAGTTCATTGTATCGAATCTTAAAAGAGATTGCTAGCTTTTTTGTCGATTAAATGAATAAAATGTATGGGCTTTTATTTACTGTGCCAAAAAGAGGAGGGACAATCGTTCCCTCTTCTTTTTTTGTCCAACACGTATACCCAAGGACGATTGATCAAACAGTAAGTCTGAAAGAACAAGTAATGATCCACAACATCGTTTATCGCTTTTTCCGAACCCTTATCAATGATCAAGGCAAGTCATGCGTACTGACCTCAGCCATGCTTTGACTGTTTTCTATCTTCTAACGGATCATCCGTTGAGAATTTGTTGATCGATACAAATAAAAATAACAAAAGAAATAAAATAGATTTCTTTCTTCAACAGAAGTCAAATGTTATTCGCAAGAAAGTCGAAAGAAAGAGAATACCACAAATTAAGACCTTGCGTTTTTGTAGTTTTTAGTTATTTAAAAAATAGTATTAAAACATAATCTATTGAAATGCTAGTCTAAGACAAAACACTATATATAGTGTTTTTTATTTTTCATAACACTAAAATACAACTAAATCTAGTCTTTTATTTTAAAAAAACAAGAGTAGAATAAAGGTAGATCGATTAGTAAGGATGTGTTTTTTTTGAAGTTGACTATTTTTTGTGGTTCACGTTTTGGGCAAGATCAGAAGTATATTCTGTTAGCTGAAACGATTGGAAAATATATGGCAGAAAAACAAATTGAATTGGTTTATGGTGGCTCAGATTCGGGTGTCATGAGTGTTTTTAGTCGCACGATCTTACAAAATGGCGGACAAGTAACAGGGATCTATCCAGTCGGGCTGTTTTCTGAAAAATTACCAAAAACAGATGTGACGACGTTTATACCAACAGAAACGATCGATAAACGTAAGGAACTATTATTCGAAAAAGGGGAAGCAGTGCTGGTTTTTCCTGGAGGACTAGGTACACTTGAAGAATTTTCGCAGCTACTCTCCTGGATGGCGATCGGCTTGATACCAGAAAAACCAATGGGTATCCTTGATGTTCATGGGTATTATTCAGGATTGAAAGAATTGATTAGGAATTTTGCAAGTGAAGGATTTATGGCTGAGAAATGGCTCAACCATCTTTATTTTTCAAATGATCCTTTTGAGCTGATCGATCAATTATGTGCAACAGAAAAACAAACGAAATCAATGATGCAGGAGATTAAATAATGAGTTATATTTATTTAGCAGGACCTTTCTTTTCAGATGAACAAATCGAGCGGATTGCTCAGGTTGAAACGGCATTGACTGCCAATCCAACGGTGGATAGTTTCTACTCACCAAGACACCATCAACACAGTAATTATGAGATGTTTAGTAGCGGATGGGCGCAAGAAGTCTACGAGAGAGACATGAAAGAACTTGCCTCGGCAGACTTGGTCGTAGCAATCCTAGACTTTGAACATCAGACGATCGATCCTGGCACTGCCTATGAATTAGGCGTCGCCACGATGATGGACAAACCGATCATTATTTTTCAAGAAGAAACGGTACCCACTAATTTGATGATCACCCAAAGTTTACATTCATATGTAAAAACGATCGAAGCGATCCAAGCATATGATTTCAAGATGTTACCAAAAAGTGCTTATAAAGGCGAATATTTATAGAATGAGAAGGGATTAGATGTCAGTGATATTGATTTCAGGAACAATTGGCGCAGGAAAGAGTAGTTTGACCGATATGCTTGCCAAAAAGATTGATTCAACACCATTTTATGAAAATGTAGAGGATAACGAGGTACTACCTTTGTTTTACTCTAATCCAGAGCAATATGCATTTTTATTGCAAATCTTCTTTTTGAATAAACGATTTTTAGCTATGAAAAATGCATTGAACCATGATGATAACGTATTGGACCGTTCGATTTATGAAGACAGTTTATTGTTTCATCTAAATGCCGATTTGGGGCGTGTGTCAGATATTGAAGTCCAACAATACGATAACCTCTTAGATACGATGCTTCATGAATTAGATGATGTTGCACCTAAAAAAAGACCCGATCTACTCGTGCATATCAAAGTCTCTCTCGATACGATGTTGGCACGAATCAAAAAACGTGGACGAGACTATGAACAATTGGATAGTGATGAAACACTTTATCAGTATTACCGCTCGTTAAATGAACGGTATGATCAATGGTACGAAGACTTTGATGTTTGCCCAAAGATCCAAATAGATGGTGATGCCTTTGATTTTGTCGAAAGACCTGAAGATGCACAAGTCGTGATTGAGCAGATCCAAGCAAAACTGGCTGAATTAGAAGAACAGCAGTCTGGAAGTTATTATACTGACAATCAACATGCTAAAGGGCAGCAATTAGATTCGTCAGGTGCTATGTAAGGCGAGACAAAAGCAAAATTCGCTGATTGTTTTTAACCTAGAACCGAATAAACAGTGGAGTTAAAGTTTTCTCTTCAAAAAAAGGCAACAACTACAAAAAGTGGAAGAATGATTTTTGTAGTTGTCGCCTTATTTTTAGAGACTAAACACTTCTGTTCCGCGCTCTTTTTTTGTATTTTTAACTATTTGTTTCTTTGTTCGACTCTTCTCGGCTTGTAAAAAACTCAAAAGGTTGATTCGAACCCTCGATCATTTTATGGCAATGGTCACAAAAATTGGCTCTTCCTTGGTCGTTGATCTCTGTGTGTACATTTTGATTCGTCGTACAGGTACAGTAATCTTGAGTATTTGCTGTCTGCATATTCTTTCTCCTTAGTATATCAAGTGCTTCTTTACTATAGCAGAAACACAGGATAGAAACAAAATTAATTAAGAAAATTTAGAATTTTTAGCGATGAGCATGTATCAGAAAATTGACGTATCATTGTGATCTTTCATAGTGAAAAACGGCTAAAAGATGCACGATCTGATGAAAAGAAACATGAGTGGGAAAGCATATTCTAAAACTGAATAAACGTCGAAATAGCAGTAACCGCTTCGAAAAATAAGGCACCATCCACAAAAATTAGGAAAACAATTTTCGTAGATGGCGCCTTATTTTTCGAGATGAAACATTTCTGTCTCGACTGCTGTTTTTATGTCATGCACTCAAACTATAACGTATAGATATTACCTTCATCATCTTCTATACGAAAATTACCGATTTTTCTAAAATGAAAAGTCTGAGTCGAACCGTCTTTTTTACCAACGATCGTATACTCCTCATTTTCAGTTGTGATCTTGACATCGGTTAACACGATTTTCTCTGGAGACGTGCTTGCTGTATCAGTTTCAGACTCAGCATATGTTCGTGTCCATTCCATCGTGTCATTTTTAAATTTGATCTCTGCATTGGCAAGGTCCATGTTTTTTCGGACCTTCAGTGTATAGGTGCTATTTGTTATATCAGATTTATCCGCCTGAAAAGTGGTCGTATTCGTTGTTTCTTCCGTTGAGTGATTTGATTGATTACAGCCAGAAAAAGCGAATAAGGAAAAAATCAACGTAAAGTAAATCAATGTTTTTTTCAAAATAATGCCCCCAGTAGATTGGATAAAGTGATTATACCATTGAATCCAGCAACATGAAATAAATGGCTACAAAAAGTAAGTTTTTGAAGCGATTGATGTTTTAGAGCGGTTCCAGGAGAAGTTTGCTGGGAAGTAAAGTAAACATTTTTAGTCTCATTGGTTCGATTTTATTATTTATCCTAATTGGTCTAGTCTTTTTGGAGAAAACGGTTTATAATAATGGTTGTAAGCGGAGAAAGCGTTTGCTGTATTGTGATGTGCGACATAAAAAAACATAAATGAAAAGAATCAACGAGGTGCAAAAATGACAACATATCAATTTCCAGAAAAATTTTGGTGGGGTTCTGCAGCAAGTGGACCACAAACAGAAGGACGGGTACCTGGCGATCATAAAGGAGACAATATTTTCGATTATTGGTTTTCCAAAGAGCCAGAAAAATTCTTTGATCAAGTCGGTCCGGAAAAAGCGTCGCAAGTCTATACAAAATATAAAGAAGATGTTCAGTTGATGAAACAAACCGGACATAATTCATTTCGGACATCTATTCAATGGAGTCGCTTGATTCCAGATGAAACAGGTGCAGTCAATCCCCAAGCAGTCGCATTTTATAATAGTTATTTTGATGAACTGATTGCACATGGTATTGAGCCATTTGTTAACTTGTATCATTTCGATATGCCGATGTACCTTCAAGAAAAAGGTGGTTGGTTCGCCCGTGAAACTGTCGAAGCTTATGAAACGTATGCCAAAACTTGTTTTGAATTATTTGGAACGAAGGTAAAAAAATGGTTCACGCATAATGAACCAATCGTTCCTGTCGAAGCTGGTTATTTATATCGTTGGCATTATCCTGAAGAGTCGGATATGAAAAAAGCAGTTCAAGTTGGCTATCACGAGGCATTATCTTCTGCGTTAGCTATCAAAGCCTATCATGAAACAAAACAAGACGGTAAAATCGGGATCATCTTAAATTTAACACCTAGTTATCCAAGAAATGAGAACGATCCTGCCGATGTGAAAGCTGCGCAAATCGCCGATGCCTTTTTCAATCGCTCATTTTTAGATCCCGCTGTTAAAGGAGAATTTCCACAAGAATTGATCGAGATCGTAACTGAGCTAGAGATTCTTCCGGACATGCAGGAAGAAGATCTAGCAATTATCAAAAATAATACGGTGGATCTTTTAGGAATCAATTATTATCAGCCACGCCGTATCAAAGCTAAAGAAACAGCAATCGATACAACAAATGGCCCAATGCCCGAAGATTACTTTGATAACTATGAAATGCCGGGACGTAAAATGAATCCTTATCGCGGGTGGGAGATTTATGAAAAAGGTATTTACGATATCTTGATCAATGTTCGAGACAACTACGGCAACATCGACTGTTTTATCTCAGAAAACGGTATGGGTGTTGAAAATGAAGCCCGCTTTATTGAAGCTGACGGAATGATCCATGATGATTATCGCATCGAATTTGTCCAAGAACACTTAAAATATGTGCATCAAGCAATCGAAGAAGGTGCGAACTGCTTAGGCTATCACATGTGGACGTGTATGGATAACTGGTCATGGACGAATGCGTATAAAAATCGCTATGGCTTTATTTCAGTTGATCTAGCTGACGGCAAACGGACGATCAAAAAATCTGGCTACTGGTTCAAAGAAGTAGCTGATACAAATAGTTTTTCTGTTTGATTAGAAATTTGTTCTTTTTTGAAATTTTTTAATTTAAAAAATGATCCCGAGATTCACGATGATCTCGGGATTTTCACTTTCCTGCATCATCGATATGCGTTATTTTTTATCTTTTTCTTTAATTTCTTCGCTTAAAGTTTCATTTTTTGTATATAATAGATTAGGTAAATTTGAATGGGAGTGGAAGAAGGTATGCGAAAAAAAAGGCCTTTTCTTCTCTTTTGGTTAATTGGCTTTTTTATAATACTTATGTTATCCGCAGTATTTTCTGGTAAAATGACCGCTGATCTTGCGCACAAAGAACCAGAAACAACCATTGCAAATAAAGCTTCAGTAGATGAATTCAAAAAAGAATTTTCAACCTATTGGTGGGCGGACTACGAAGTTGTAGCGAACTATGAAAAGGGAGAATTAGAGATTTATCTGCCAAAAGACAAGGAAAAAAATCAATTCATCAATGTCAATGATGTATTAAGTGCCATTTCAATCAGGCAAGTCCAACACGGAGACAAGCACTTGAGCGTGCTGCTTTTGACCGAAGATAAACAGAAAGTCGCACGGTTAAAAAATGGAAAGGTATCTTCTAGTTATTCTGAAAAAGTAGATCCAGAGATGGTCAATCAACGCTTGACTGAATGGCGGAAGACGACAGAAGAAATCCAAGAAATAACTGAAACCACCACCTCTTCATCCGAAGAGACGTCCAATACGACTAATTCTAGTGTAGTAACTGGACCGTAACAGGAACAAGCGCATAAACAAGTGAAAAAAGTTCAAATTTTCTAACATAAAAATATTGAGATCTGCTAGTGGAAGAGTTGGGGCAAGAAATGTTCAGCTCTGATCAATAAGGCGGAATCTAGGCAAATTAAGACAATTTGCCTAGATTCCGCCTTATTTTCGAAGCAGTTACTTTCCGGAAAGTAGAAAAGCAACGATAGAACACCAGTTATTAATTTATAAAAAAGAGTAAAAAAACAGATTTTTTTAGCAAAAACTAAATGTTTAGGAGCAAAATAGACAGGAACAATAATTTAGAGAGAAGTGGTGACTTTGACACAACTAAAAAAAATTGGCCAACATCAAGTACTCATCGTTTTGATTGCTGGCTTTTTCTTTTGGATGAAAACGATTTTTGCCTACTATACTGATTTTTCTTTAGGCGTAGAAGGAAGCATCCAAACGTTTATTTTATGGATCAATCCAATAGCGACAACGCTATTGTTTTTTGGGATTTCTTTGTATTTTAAGAAAGTCAGAACAAGTTTGATCGTTTTATTTATCATCGATTTTTTAAACACGTTATTGCTATATTTGAATATTATTTTCTATCGTGAGTTCACAGATTTCATTACCGTTAAATCAGCACTAGGTTTCTCCAAGGTTTCCCAAGGATTGTCTGGTAGCTCTTTTTCTTTGATGAAGCCTCATGATATCCTTTATTGGATCGATATCGCCGTCTTTGCTTTTCTGCTGATTCGCGTATTTATAAAAAAAGTACCATTGAAAGCACTCCCTGTGCGTAAGCCAGTGGCGGTTGCGGTGACTTGTTTGTCTGCGTTGATCTTTTCTGGCAATCTGGCAATGAGTGAAGCGAATCGCCCTCAATTATTGCAACGGACATTCGATCGTTCTTATATTGTTAAATATCTTGGACTTGATGCCTATACGATCTATGATGGGATAAAAACAGGGATCACTAGCAGTGTCAGAGCGCATGCAAGCAGCAATGGCTTAGATGAAGTTCTCGATTACACCAAATCTCACTACGCTGCTCCTGATCCAGAGATGTTTGGACTTGCAAAAGGAAGAAATGTGATCGTATTGCATTTGGAAAGTTTTCAACAATTTTTGATCAATATGAAAGTAGATGGACAGGAGGTCACTCCTTTTTTAAATAGTCTCTTTACCGATCAGGGAACAATCAGTTTTGATAACTTTTTCCATGAAGTTGGACAAGGGAAAACCAGTGATGCGGAGAACATGTTGGAAACCGGGACGTTTGGGTTGCCTCAAGGTTCGTTGTTTACAGAATTAGGTTCAGATAATGTGTTCCAAGCTGCTCCAGCCATCTTGGATCAGACACAAGGCTATACCAGTGCGGTTTTTCATGGGAATGTCGGTAGTTTCTGGAATCGTGATCATGTATACAAAAATCTAGGGTATGATAATTTCTTTGATCGCTCATATTTCGCTGATTCAGATGAGATGCTTGGCTATGGTATTTTAGATAAAAATCTATTTCGAGAATCCGCAAACTATCTTGAACATTTGCAACAACCATTTTATGCGAAGTTTCTTTCTGTCACGAATCACACCCCTTATTATACAGATGACAAAAACTTTGATTTTCCTTCGTTAAATACAGGAAATAGTACCGTTGATAATTATGTGCGGACGGCCCATTATTTAGATCAGTCTCTCAAACAGTTCTTTACTTATTTGAAAGCTTCTGGGATTTATGACCATTCGATGTTCGTGATTTACGGGGATCATTTTGGTATCTCAAATACGGACAATAAAGACCTTGCTTCAGCACTAGGAAAAGATCCAGAAACATGGGGCGATTTTGATAATGCGCAGATGCAAAGAGTACCACTGATGTTCCATATTCCAGGTTATACAAAAGGAACAGTCAAACATGAGTATGGTGGTGAAATCGATGTTTTACCAACTTTACTCCATTTATTAGGAATCGAGGACAAAAATTATATCCATTTTGGTACAGATTTACTTTCACCTCAACATGACCAAGTCGTGGCATTCAGAAATGGGAATTTTGTCGCGCCGGATTACACCGTATTAGGTGGAAAAATCTATGATACGAAAACAGGGGCATTACTTGAAGAAAACCAAGCAGCGGAACAAAAAGTCGCACAAGAACAAAATCAGGTAAAAACAGCTTTGAGTCTTTCTGATAAACTCAATCAAGAAAATCTTTTGCGATTCTATGTGCCAAATGGATTTACGACGATCGATCCTGCAAAGTATGACTATAAGAATCAAGTGCAACGGAACCAACAAATTGAAAAAGAAAAAGGTGCAGCCTCAACAAGTGTCTATTCTAAAAATCATGATCAAACAACAACCAATCTATACCCTGCAGAGGATGGAACGGCGGACAAACCATAGACATGGCTAGATGTCGGTGAAGGAACAAGCTATCTGAAGGCTTCTTTCACAACCTGGATCAACGGTGTTCAAGTAGCTGACCTTCAACACTAAGCTGAAAAATCAAAAAATATGAGGAACTATTTTCTGCCTTTTTATCTTACTGTTCAGGTCAAAGCGCTTCTTTCACAACCTATGATAAACGGTGTTCGAAAGCCAGCTCCTTCAATATTAAGTCAAAACTTGAAAAAATATAGAAAGCTATTTCCTCAAGTTTCGTCTTAATATTCGGAGCTGAACGGCTTTCTCACAACCTGGATCAACGGTGTTCAATCAGCAACACTTCAGTAATAAGTCAAAAAAACCTAAAATGAAAAAGCCATTTTTGCTTTTTCTGCCTTATTATTTAGTGCTGAACGCTTCTTTCACAACCTGGATCAACGGTGTTCAATCAGCAACACTTCAGTAATAAGTCAAAAAACCTAAAATGAAAAAGCCATTTTTGCTTTTTCTGCCTTATTATTCAGTGCTGAACGCTTCTTTCACAACCTTACTAAACTTCTAAAAAGTTGTAATTTCACTTTTTAGAAGTTTTTTTATTGTTCTTCAAATATTTTTTTTATTTATGCGTACTTAATTAGTGAATGCAATAAATATTTCGATAGTTATTTCTCTTTTTCGGTTGTTGTTCTGACGAAGAGGATCTTATTGGAAAATGCACACACTAAAGGAGGCATATTATGCACGATGGAGAATTGATCAAAAAATTACGGGTAAGTCGCAAGTTGACACAGTCACAATTGGCAGAAGGGATCTGTTCAAAAACTTCGCTTGTGGGGATCGAGAATCGTACGATCAAAAAAATTTCTTTTTTAACACTGATGGCATTTCTTGATCGGTTGAATATCACACTTACTGAATACGAATCGCTACGAAATCAAGTGGAAGAACCACGGAAAACGAGAAAAACACGTAATCTTTTGAATAAAGTTCAGGAGGATGATTTTGATCCCTACAAAGAAATCGCCGACAATCGCAAGCAATTTAAGCGAACGGCTGATCTTTACTATCTCGTACTGAATATACATATGTATTGGAAATCAAGTGTGAAGCCAGATATCCAATTGGAATTTTTGGGATATGAGATACGAATGATCGAAGATTACTTTATGAAACTGAAAGAATTTGGTCGATATGAACTAGACTTATTAGCAGAGTTCCCCTTTATTTTCAGCGATTCCTTTATCGAAAACAATTATTTGAAAATTAAAAAAAGAATGCGTAAAGCAATGAAGTCAGGTTATGATCAGTGTTTGTTTCTTTTTTTAAAGAATTTAACTGTCTATTATATCGACAAAAAAAGATATAAAAAAGCACGAAGCATTAATGAAGATATGTATCGTTGTTTAGGTTTGAAATCAAAGACAGCAGTCATTTACGAGAGTTTGATGTCCGATTATTATCGTCGATTGATCGCCACCGCATTAGGGGAACCAATCAAAAAAGAGGAGTTTGAGTCATTATTTGCAGTGATCGAGTATACCTTAGGCAAAGAAGAGCGAGATGAATTAGAAGAAAAACTATTGTCTATCCAAGCACAACGCTAGAGATTTGCTGAAAGCGGCTATTTAGTGGGCATTTGACTTAATACAAAAGGAAAACCAGTCCCTCTAGTATTGAGTCAATCCTCTCACTAAACGTGTGGAGCATGACCTCTAACAGAAGGACTGGCATATCAATAAGATGATCAAAAATTGATGCACTCAAAAAGTCAGTGAGCAAAAAATTTATTTTTTCGCATCTTCTACTTTCTTTGTATCGAATGGCGGAAAGAAACGTGTGATCTCAGTATTGGCTGCATCTCGTGAATCCGAAGCGTGAATGATATTTTCTGTACCAGGTAAGGCAAAATCGCCTCTGATCGTCCCAGGAACGGCATCCGCTGCTTTTGTTGCACCGACCATTTTGCGTACGAGATCGATCACATCTTCACCTGTTAATACCAGATAGACGACTGGACCAGAAGTCATATAGTCGATCAAGTCATCGAAAAAGCTTCGATTAGATAGATGTTGATAGTGCTCTTTTGCTAGTTTTTCAGTCATCGTCGCGAATTTCATTTCAGCGATTGCGAATCCTTTTTCTTCAAAACGCTGGATGATTCGGCCAATCAAATGACGTCTTACCCCATCAGGTTTGATAATAACAAGTGTACGTTCCATATCTTTCACTCCGATCTGTTGTGATAGGTTCATTATACCTAGAGAAAGAAAACATGACAAACGAATCCCTTAGAGTTTCAACTTTTTTGAAAATGTGTTTGACATTCCAGCCAATAGTTGTTACATTAGGTGAGGAAAAACTGAATAAGATTTGTTAGGTGAGGCTCCTATACAAACATAGGCTACTGCCCAAAAATGTCGAGAGACGCCAATGGGTAGAACAGGAATTGTCGAGATAAGGCTTTTCATAAGGTAGCTAAAAGCTCTTTTGCTTTTTACGTTGTATAGTGCCAAAACTCAACGAGTAGATCATCCATGCTTTTTTTTGTGCACTTTTTTGACCTTTCGCTGAGTTTTGGCGAAAGGTTTTTTGTTTCTCACCAATCTGTTTTTTCAAATAAAAAGGTGTTAGAGGGTGATCAAGTTGGGAAGTTGAAGTATCCAGTAGTCGGCCAAGAAAGTAATTTAAGTAAACGAAAGGAGATGAGAACAAATGGATGAAAGTCCGGTGTACAAGGAGACAAAGCGTTGGTATGTTGAGACTATTATCTATCTGTTCTCAGCGCCTTTAGAACACTCTGTCTCCGTTGATTAGATAAACGATCAAGCGCACAACAGATATCAGTGTGTGCTTGATAAGATCAAAGGAGGAACACGAGATGGAAAAAAAGAAAGAAACAAAAAAAGTCTACGCTGGTTTTGCTAGTAAAAATAAGCAACAGTTATTTGACTTATTTCAAACAACACAAAAAGGCTTGTCTTCAGAACAAGTGGAAAATTTAAGAGAAACTTATGGAAATAACAGTATTTCATATGGAAAGAAAACGCCGTTTATTGTAGAAGTGATCAAGGCGTTTATCACCCCTTTCACATTAGTATTGATTGCTTTAGGAATTATTTCTTTTATCACCGAGTATCTATTAGCTGCTCCAGCAGATAAAGATTTGTTTGGTGTAATCATCATTTTTGCCATGGTGTTAGTCAGTGGCACGATGACCTTGATCCAATCCGTACGTTCGAACCAAGCTGCTGAAAAGTTGAAATCATTGGTGAAAGTAACAGCTGCCGTAAAACGAGATGGTGAATACAAAGAAATTCCTATGGAGGAAATCGTTTGTGGGGATCAAGTACGTTTATCTGCAGGGGATATGATCCCAGCGGATATGCGGTTACTTTCTGCCAAAGATTTATTTATCTCACAAGCGGCATTAACGGGTGAAAGCTATCCCGTTGAGAAACATGCGACTGTGTGCTCTGGAAGAACACAAAGCGAAACGAGTTATGAAAATATTGCATTCATGGGAAGCAATGTGATTAGTGGTAGTGCAGAAGGTATCATCATCTCTGTTGGGAACGACACGATGTTTGGACATGTGGCACAAAACTTATCACAAAAACCGATAAAAACAAGCTTTGAATTAGGCATCCAAAAAACATCCATGTTGTTGATCAAATTCATGGCATTGATGGCACCAACTGTGATCGTGATCAATGGATTTACAAAAGGAGACTGGTTAGAAGCATTCTTGTTTGGTTTATCAGTCGCTGTTGGGTTAACACCAGAAATGCTACCGATGATCGTTACGACAAATCTGGTCAAAGGTGCCAGTGCTATGGCGAAAAAAGGAACAGTCATCAAAAATCTAAATGCCATTCAAAATTTTGGTGCGATCGATGTCCTTTGTACAGATAAAACAGGTACATTGACTCAAGATAAAATTATTTTAGAATACCACATGGATTGTGAAGGAAATGAAAATGACCGAGTACTGCGCCACGCCTACTTGAATAGTTACTACCAAACTGGATTAAAGAATCTTTTAGATGTTGCCATTATTGATGAAGCAGTTGAGACGTTAGATACAGAGAAGATTCGTTATCAAAAAGTAGATGAAATCCCCTTTGATTTTGAACGTAGAAGAATGAGTGTCGTGGTGGCTGACCCAGCTGGAAAAACGCAAATGATCACAAAGGGTGCGATCGAAGAAATGTTAAGTATCTCTTCATACATCGACCTTGGTGGTGAAGTCAAACCATTGACTGCTGAACAAAGAGAAACAGTTTTGGCGAAAGTGAAGGACTTGAATGAAGATGGGTTGCGTGTGATCGGTGTCGCGCAAAAAACGAATCCAAGTGTGGTTGGAGAATTTTCAGTGAAAGATGAGTCAGAAATGGTCTTGATTGGCTATCTTGCTTTCCTTGATCCACCAAAAGAAACAACCAAACAAGCATTGAAAGCTTTGAAAGATCATGGTGTTGCTGTAAAAGTATTGACTGGTGACAACGAGTTGGTCACACGTTCTGTTTGTCGACAAGTAGGCTTACAAATCAATGAATTGATCACTGGCGAGAAAATCGCTGAGATGTCTGATAAGGAATTAGGAAAAGTTGCTGAGGCACATGATGTCTTTGTCAAATTGAATCCGCAACAAAAAGCACGATTAACCACTGCCTTACGTAACAATGGTCACACAGTAGGTTTTTTAGGCGATGGTATTAACGACGCACCAGCAATGAAAGTCGCAGATATCGGTATTTCAGTAGATACAGCAGTAGATATTGCAAAAGAATCAGCGGATGTTATCTTGTTAGAAAAAGATTTGATGATTTTAGAAAAAGGATTATTGTCAGGTAGAGAGACTTTCGGCAATATTATGAAATACATCAAAGCGACAGCTAGTTCAAACTTTGGCAACATGTTTTCTGTCTTGGTAGCTAGTACATTCCTTCCATTTTTACCTATGCTACCGTTACAAATTTTATTCTTAAATTTGATTTATGATGTATCTTGTATCTCTTTGCCATGGGATAGAATGGATAAAGAATATTTGCATGAACCAAAAAAATGGGAAGCATCAAGTATTGGCAAATTTATGGTGTACTTCGGACCAACGAGTTCCGTTTTTGACATCACGACCTATCTATTGATGTACTTTGTGATTTGTCCAGCAGTTGTTGGTGGAAGTTACCATACATTAACTGGCTCACAACAAGTTCTATTTATCGCATTGTTCCATGCTGGTTGGTTTGTTGAATCTTTATGGACGCAAACCTTAGTGTTACATGCGTTACGGACACCTAAAGTGCCTTTCTTGCAAAGTAATGCCACTTTTATTATGTTTTCAATTACAACATTAGGTATTCTAGTAGGTTCTGTTCTTCCTTTTACTAATTTTGGTGAAGGACTAGGATTGTTACCATTACCAGCTAACTATTGGATTTGGTTGATCGTGACTGTTATCGCTTATTTAGGATTAGTTACATTCATGAAAAAAATCTATATCAATAAATTTGGAGAACTATTGTAAAATAAAATCTTTTCTGCACTTTCGTACGAGGAATTTGAGCATCCTTCAGGTAAGATTTCAATAAAAAAATAAACTTCATTTAAATGGTTCGCTTATTCTATAAAATTTTAGTGAATCGCTGCATCGTTCCATCAATAGTAAAACGCTGATAGATTAGGTATTTTAAATACCTAATCTATTTTTTTCTGCGCTACTAAAAAAGTCAAGTACTCGCGTAAGTTATATTTAAATAATTTTTCAAAAAAGAATAAATTATATTTAAATATAACGGAAACGAGCGTTATACAATGTGTTCGAGCGATTGTTTAAAAGCAATCTATTATTACCCGTTGCCAGCTATTGTTATGTTGGATAAAGAAAATCTATGATTCAAGTAAGACTCAAAATGCTTGATTTTTAGAAAAACTAGATAACGATAAACCATTGATATAGCAGTTCGATCAAACATTGAATCAAATGGATCATTTGTCTCACTTCTTGACTCGCAACGGGATAAGGGGGCGAAGAATGGATCAATTGAAGCAATCCGACGGGGAAATACTCTTGGGAAATACGATCATAAGAGTATGCTGGGAATCGTGGCTTCAATAGAAGCGGGAATGATATATTGTCGTAGTTACTCTAAGTAGATTTAAGCGAATAACTAATGATAAGTGAGTGTAGTTGGGGTTACGGTCACGAATAGTTGCGCTATCGTTTATAAAAATAGCTGTTTGTTTAGATCGGTAGCTAATAATGTTGAGACAGGTCGATAAAATTTTTGTTACAGAGGTTTGAGTCGAAAATAGTGGAGTCTAAAATTGATCCTTTAAGGTCGGAACATAAGTGTTCAAACAAATAAGCCATCATTCATGAAAAATTGTATTTTACAAATTTTTATGAATGATGGCTTATTTATGAAAAATGGTGTTTGGGAATAGAATGTATTTATTTTTGAAGGGATTACGCATGGTCATTCGATGAGTATAAACAAAAAAAAGATTATAATGCAAAACTCGAAATAAAAAAACAACAAAACGCACTCGGAAAAATAGCCGTTTAAAAAAATGACTGGTTCTTTACTATATTATAATTCATGAAAATTTCATTCGTTTTTCATGGTAGAAAATTAAATAAGCAGAAAATGAGTGATAAAGCGAATTAGCGACACATGATTAACGTTGATATAACAGCTTTTTTTACTTCCAATTGAATTTTTAAAATCACTTGTTATTTTTAAAAGTCAAATAATATGCTCTGAAAAAAAATAATCGTTTTTCAGTAATAAAGAATTTTTTTTTAAAAATAACTGGATTTAACATTATACAATACAAAAAGAATCAAGCAAGCAATAATAATTATCAATAAGTTAATTTTGTTGTATGAAGCAGAAGGGAAGATAAGATGAAAAAAAATATTGTTATGTGTGTTGCCGCAATGCTTCTTTTTTCAGGAATAACTTCTCCATTGTCAACCGTCGTGCAGGCAGTGGATGCTGAAAATGACTCAGTCACTCTATCACCCACAACTCAAACAGAAGAGTCGATTGATCAAACCATGCAAAGTGAAGAGACAGTCACACAGACAACAGAATCAGTAAAAGAGGAGGTGAAACAGTCAGAGGCGCAGACACAAGAATCGACGACTGAAGAAAAACACTTTACTTTAACTTTTATGACAGATAGCACTCATTTATTCGAATCAGGAGCGGAAGTTAAAGAACTGACAGTGAAGGAAAACGAAAAATTAGCAAGTAATGATATCCCGAGTTTTGCGGATGATCAACCATTGTACGGTTGGGAAGTTGAAGGCAAACTCTATACGAATGAAGAAATCAGCCAATTAACAGTGACGAAGGATCTACAACTAAAAGCAGTATTTAAACAACAGGCATTCCGCTCTTTGAGAAGTACAGATGCTTCGATCAAAGATACGATTGCTACCGCGGATAAGACGAAAGTACTTGTTGTACCAAATCCTACAGATAGTACGCAAGCTTACCAGACATATGCTGCATCAGATACCGGAGTAAAAGCGGCATTAAATGATTTGTATCATGCGGGCAATATGCAAGATTACGTCATGTATATGGGATCAAACGTCACATTAACAGCTGCAACAGTCGCTAACAATATTCCAAGTACGGTCGATGCAACTAACGCTACGTTTGCCTCATTAAAAGATAAAGTAAATAAACTAGTGATCACTGGCCATTCAGATGATCCAATCACACAAGATTTAACGGTACCATCTGGTGCAAAAACACTTGCTTTTACTGCGAATGCTTACTTTGGTTCAACGATTACTTTACGAAATATTAGCTATACCGGCTCTTACTTCTATATGAATGGACACAGCTTGAATTTGAATGGGGGAGCAAACGGTAATGGTATTTCAATCTATGGTGGAACCAATTCAGGAGATGTCGTAGGGAATCCGGTAATCACTATCAATACGACAGGTTCTTATACATGGAATATCTTTGGTGGTAATCAAAATGGCGGTACGCTGAAAGGGAATACGAGTATCGTTATCAACAATACGAATAATGGGGGAATCAATACATTAGCAGGGGGAGCTAATATTGGTACCGTTGATGGAAACGTCTCTACGATTATCAATAATGCGGGTGGACGAATCACAAATTTGTACGGTGGTGGAAATGGAACCAGTGCGACCAATACAGCAAATGTTACGGGCACTGTATCTACAACTATCGGGATTACCAATAGTGCAACAGGGTTTCAATTAAGTACCTTTTATGGTGGTGTCATCTACGGGAATATTGGTGGAAAAGTAACCAATAACATCTCAGGTTATGGTCGTTGGTACGGCGCAGGGGAACGATTCATCGGTGGGTCCTCTCGAGGAAATATCGGAACCAATCGTTCAACTGACGGAATCGAAACAAATTTGGATAGTAGTTTATACAGTGCTGGACGGGCAGAATTTGAAGGCGGCAATCGTTATACCGGTACGGTCACTGGGAATATCACGAATACGGTCAAAGCAGGAACCCCATCTGCCGGTGGAATCAATGACTTCAATGGGGGCGCCGGCAATAACGTGGTTAAATTCAATAAAAGTGGGATTGGGGCATCAAATGAAACAACCTATGATGCGTATACACCACAACAAAGAGCGGATTTAGCCAAAGCTGCGGCAGAGTTCAAAGTCTTCGGTAACATCACCTCAAAATTAGTCAGTGGTTCATTCAATAATGGTGCAATTTGGACAACAGCAGCAGGTCGCGGTGGCTACATCGAAGGTAACACAACGATTGAAGTTGGAACGGCTAATGCAGATGGTTCAATCGGCGGAGCTGGCTTTGCCTATTCCGGATCAATGCCAACCGATTTAGCCTATTCGACCACGAAGAAAAATCGGGGGGAAGCTTCTGGTTGGGACGTTGTAGGTGGAGGTGGTTATCCTGCTTCAAATGATACATGGGACATCTATATTAAAGGAGATACACAAACAATATTAAATAATACTGTAGCGCGATGGACTTATGGTGGTTCTTATTCAGGGGTTATTGAAGGAAATAGTTCAAACATATTAAATGGTGGAATCGCTGATACGTTAGAAGGTACAGGCTATGCAGGTACACGTGTGTATGGTAACGGACAAACCATCGTCAATGATGGTCAAGTAGACTGGTTCTTATCTGGTGGCGGATGGGATGACAAAAAAATTGTCGGAAACGTAGGAGTGACCGTTTATGAAGGCGTCATTAATGCTTCAATGGGTGCATCCTATGGCGCAAGTGGTGGACATACTGTCACTGGAAATTCAGATAATCGCATCTATGGTGGGAACTTCTCTGGTACTCCACGAACTGGTTCTAATGGCTTTTCTGGTGGTATCACAAACTATGGGTCACTACTTGGAAATGCTAGTTTACTCATCGATTTACGAAACTATGACGGTGAATTCAAGTTGCCGGGTAATACGTATATCACAGGTGGACGACCATATGGACAAAACACGAATTTGGGGACATCTGCAGACAATACGATTACGTTGAATATCTTTACCAAACCAGGTGTGGATTCATTAAATGGTGCGAGCATTTATGGGGATGGTGGTAGTAATGCTGCGTACACCAAAAATGGCTCGATCCAGATGAATATCCAAGCGGAGGGTTCTAGTATTGGTAATCTGTATGCTACACAGTATTCCAATATCAGCAGTGGAAAAATTTTGCGTAATGTTACTGCTAATGTTCAAGGAGCGGTCAGCATCAACGGTTTATCCGGTGGTGCAGCCAGTGATAACTTTACGAATACGATCGCTAGTGCTAGTACCAACAAAGTCGTGTTCAATTTTGGTGAAAATGTCGATGGTACAAACAACTATCAAACTGATCCAATCAATCTTACTGGACTAGGCATCGTCAATTTCACCGAATTAAATGTAACAAACGGATTGAAATTAATGGCAAATGGCGGAAATATCAAAAATGGTTTATCTGCGACTGCTGCCAATCATGCAACAACCTATCATTCATTTGGAAACATCCATCTGTCAAAAAATGCTGGGATCGGCGTTTCAACTTCTAGTAACTTAATTTCAGCAGCTAAGTTAACTATAGAGGATGAAGCCACTTTAGAAACGATTCCTGGAACAGGAAAAGTCAATATTTCAGATGTCGAGTTTCCTGATCCTGCAAAAGATGAATTAGTCTGGATCAAGTCAACTACTGGAGATTCAGCAACGCAAGTAGATAGTACCGGTACATGGTTCGGTGCAAATAAAGCCTATCAAGTTTTGACAATCAATCCAACGATTGCCAATGCAACAAAGCTAACACCTTTGAATTTCAGAGGAACTGAAAAAGCAACTGGGAAAAGCTTCATCGGAGATAACGATGTCTCAAAATCCGGTAGTGGTTATGGTATCGCCATACCTGGTTCAGTTATCGATTATGAAGTAGAAAATCCTGGGATTGCTCAAGGCAAAGGAAGTATTTTTCATGACGTCAGTGAAGTGAAAGAAGGAAATGCGCCATTAGTCTTGAATGCATGGGGCACAGAAACTGCAGGTACAAAAGTTCAAAAAGGACGCTTGGTGATTCCATCAGGAAAAGGTATCACACCAAAATTAAGCTTTGAACCAGAAACACAAACAACTGGTTCATGGTTGTACCAAGCAGAAATCATCAGTTCAAAAAAAGGAGATACCTCAACAACGATTGCTGAACAAAAGGATTCTTCAACGATCGATTGGCAATCGCCAGATAGCGAATACAGTTATGAAGTCAAAGTGAAGTATTCGAATGCAGCTGAGCTTTCTGCTAAAAATGTGATCATTTCTGAAAAAGAAGCACAAGATTTAGTCGATAAACAATCGATTTTAACATTGATGGAGGCGAAGGGACGTCCATTCTTTACGGATTCGATCACGGCTGATGTGATGGATGAAATCAAGCAACCACTAGCAGCAGATGAAGTTTCCAGAAAACATGTCATTGATTACAAAGTCGGTACGACGGGGAATGAAAAGGAACAACAAGCAAACTTGATTGTTGTAAAAAATGAAGCAACGATTTCGACGGATCGCAGTTTTGCCGTCTATGCAAAAGATGTTCGGATGAGTTTATCTGATGCCAATGGATTGACGTCTCAACAAGAGTTGAATCAACGAACATTGGCACAAGTGATCTTAGCTGATGGCAGTGCGAATCAAGTACCAACATTGACAGACGCAACGTTTTCAGCAATCAAGAATGCGACAGAAGCGGAAGTTTTAAAAAATGTTTCAACGACGTATAGCTATCAACTAAATGGAATAACAACTGAAAAAACAATCAATGTAGCAATTACAGGAACATTAGAGATTAAAGAAGTACCAAATACGATGAATTTCGAGACACAAAAAGTTAAGACAACGACTCAAACGTATTGGCCATTGATCGAAGGTGATTTGATCGTGAAAGATACAAGAGGTTCTGAACGGGATAGCTGGCAATTGACAGTCACTGAAAAACAACCTTTGACTTCGGGGACAACCCAACTTTCTAATACACTTTCATTTACAGACGGTACAAAGAATACCGTACTCGGCCCTAATGCAGTGATCGTGGAAGAGAAGACACTGACGACAAATGGTGAATATCTTGTCAATCAAGAGTGGGGACAAACGAACAACAAAGGAATCAAGTTAACTGTTCCTCCGGAAAAACAAAAAGTCGGAAGTTATCAAGGAACATTATCATGGTCATTGGTTGCAGCCCCTGGTAACCCATAGAAAACACGACGATAGAGAATAGGTGGGAAAGATGAAGAAAAAAAGGTGGAAGATCCTTGTGTTGTTAGGACTTCTTTTTACTCAAACGCCAATTGGTCTAGCCGATGAAGAGCAATCGTTCAAAAGTGAGGGTGTTACAGGATTTTATGGCACCTATGAATATCCTGAAGCAGGAAGTAGCAGTTCCGAAGAAGGGGTGGGTGAGCCAACTTCCCCCAGCTCTACTCAAGAGGATCAAACGTCCTCTGAAAAAAATGGAGCAACTGTGGAACAGCAAGAGGCGATACAAGGGGATAGCAAACAGTTACCAAAAACTGGAGAATACAGAAGTAAACAATTTACGATTATTGGAAGTTTCCTTCTTTTGATCGTATTGATAATTATTGTTATAAAAAGGAGAAGAAGAGAAAAATGAAAAAGACAACGTTGTTAACAGCTGGAATTATTTTATTTAGTACACTAGTAGGAACAAGCACAGTATTTGCTGCGGATGAAACTGCAAGCTATGAGACAAATGGAGTGATCGCATTTGAAGCAGATACCGATCCAACAACCCCGGTTGATCCAACTGATCCAACAAGTCCGGTAGAACCAGTAGATCCAACTGATCCAAATGGACCAAATCCAGGGACGAACGGACCATTATCAATTGATTTTGCTTCAAGCTTCCAATTTGGGAAACAAAAAATCACTACTGTCACAAAAGACTACTATGCACAGATCCAAACATTCAAAGATGGAACAGACGGACCAAACTACGTCCAAGTAACAGACAAACGTGGAACACAAGAAGGATGGAGCTTATCTGTCAAGCAAGACAGTCAATTCAAAACTGCTGCTGATGAAGAGTTATCTGGTGCAGTACTATCCTTAAGTAACGGTGCAAGTGCATCGATCATGGATGATCAATACAAACCAGATCTAGTAACACAAAACACATTGACTCCTGGAAGCGAATCAGTCTTGATGACTGCTGACGCGGGTAAAGGCATGGGAACTTGGATCTACAAATTTGGTACGGATGCCACACAAGGCGCAACTGCTGTAAAACTTAACGTACCAGGTAAAACGGTCAAATTAGCGAAAGAGTATAGAACCACATTGACATGGAGCCTTAAATCTACTCCAGCACCATAAAAGAAAAAGGCAGAAAATGAATCACTTTGGGGGATCGTATGAAAAAAACAGTAAGTGGTTTAATGATCATTAGTCTTTTGACAGGAGTTACGGTTACCGTCCAAGCAGTCGATCAAGCAAAGTATACAAGTAACGGTACGGTCAATTTTATACCTGATACGGAACCAACCGATCCAGTCAATCCAATCGACCCTGATCCAGACAAACCGGTTCATCCAACTAATCCAGATGGAACCGACCCAGAACCAGGTACAAAAGGGCCACTATCGATCGACTTTGCTTCAAGTTTTGATTTCGGCATGAATAAGATATCGAATAAAACAGAAACCTATTATGCCAAAGCACAGACTTATGTAAATGACGATGGCACATTTTCGGATCTAGTCACACCAGATTATGTCCAAGTGTCTGATCACCGAGGAAATAATGCTGGTTGGACATTGAAAGTATGTCAAAACGGTCAATTTAAGAACGATGACACATTAAACAACACGTTGACTGGCGCGGTAATCGAATTGCAAGATCCGGTAGTCAAATCAAATGCAGAGGGTGTGGCTGCACCGACTGCGACCACTGAAATCGCCTTAGATCCAAACGGTGCAGAATCGATTGTTCTAAGTGCAGGACAAGATGCAGGTTCTGGTACGTGGATCGAAGCGTGGGGGGATAAAGTGGAGACAATCACAATGAAAGACCAAAAAAATAAAGACGTATCCTCAATGGTTACAAAAAGTGTTTCATTGACCATCCCGGGTAAAACGCCGAAAGATGCAGTCACGTACTCAACAACATTAACTTGGAATCTATCTGATACACCAGGAAATTAAGAATGGAGAAAATAAAAATGAAAAAATCACAAATGATCTTATTATCTACAATGTTATTAGGCGGAGTATTCAGCACAGTTAGCGTAGCAGCAGCTGATGGTGGAGAGTATACTTCAAATGGTGTCATCAATTATGTGCCAAATACAGAGACGACTGATCCAGTTGATCCACTTGATCCAGAACAACCAGTGACGCCAGTTGATCCAACAAATCCTGATGGTAAGCCAAATCCAGGTACAAATGGACCATTGTCGATCGACTTTGCTTCAAGTCTAGTCTTCGGTGAACAAAAAATCACGTCTAAAACGCAAACATACTATGCTGCAGCACAAAAATATAAAGATGCAAGTGATGTTGAAAAAGAAGGACCAAACTTTGTTCAAGTATCTGACAACCGCGGAACTGAAACAGGTTGGACATTGAAAGTAAAACAAAATGCACAATTCAAAACAGCGGAAGACCAAGAATTGACAGGTGCAAAAATCACATTATCAAATGGTAATGTCGTGACTGGTTCACAATCAGCAAAACCAACAGGCGTTGCAACTTTCAGCTTAGATCCAAGTGGTAGTGAATCATTAGTGATGAGTGCGAAAAATGGTGAAGGTGCTGGAACGTATTTGATGGATTGGGGAAATTCAGTGGATACTGCGAAAAATAGTATTGCACTAGAAGTACCAGGTTCAACGACAAAATACGCAAAAGCTTATCAAACAACGTTCACTTGGACGTTAACAGATGCGCCAGGAAACTAATCGAATACAATCTGGTCAAGGCAAAAGTGAAAGAACTTTTTGTCTTGACCTCAAAAAAATTGGTGCAACGCAGTGATATTAGTTACCTTTGAAGGGATAGAACGCTTCTGTCATAGCCTCGCCAACATCTAATTTATCAGGGAGTTAAAAATATTATGAAAAAAAGATTTATCCTTATTGTCAGCCTCATTGTTGCCATGCTAAGTATGGTCCCAGTCCAATCAACTTTTGCATCAGAATTTAATTTTGCGGTTACCCCAGTGATTCCTGAAAATCAAATCGATAAAGAAAAAACATATTTCGATCTATTGATGGAACCTGACAAACAACAAACAATCGAAGTCCAATTACGCAATGACACAGACAACGACATCACGATCGAAACCACGATCAACAGTGCAACAACTAATTTGAATGGTGTGGTGGAGTATGGTGAAAATAAAATTGAACCCGATAATAGTTTGGTTTACAATTTAAAAGATTATGCGAAAGCAGAGCCAGAAGTGACGTTACCAAAACATTCGGAAGTGACAGTGCCAATCACAGTCACGATGCCAGCAGAAAAATTTGATGGTGTCATGGCAGGCGGGATCACTTTTAAAGAAAAAACGGATGACACCCAGAGTTCTTCTTCAGAAGATAAAGGGTTAGCCATCAAAAATGAGTATTCTTATGTGGTTGCATTATTGATCCGTCAAAATATGACAGCGATCAAGCCTGATCTCAAAGCAACGAAAGTGGAACCCGCACAAGTCAATGCGAGAAATGTGATCAATGTACATTTGCAAAACCCTCAAGCGGTTTACTTGAATCAATTGAATGTAGCAACAACGATCACGAAAAAAGGATCAGCTGAAGTGCTGTACGAAAGCCAAGCCGAAAGTATGCAAATGGCGCCAAATTCTCACTTTGCTTACCCCATTTCTTTAAATGGTGAAAAGTTGGAAGCAGGGAAGTATACGATGAAGATGACTGCTTACGGCGAAAAAGCTGAAGATGGAGAATACAAAGTCAAAACTTCTAATGGCTCTGAGGAAACCTATAAATATAAATGGGAATTTGAAAAAGACTTTGAAATCAAAGGCGAAGTTGCTAGGGAATTAAACGAAAAAGATGTGACGATCGAACAAGACAATACTTGGATCTATCTATTATTCGGTATCCTATTATTATTGATTCTTTTACTTCTATTTATTTTTTGGAAAAGAAAAAAACAAAAAGATGAAGACGAATCTGAAAATAAATAATATCAATCCCTGATAAAAAAACGTCTGACTGATCAAATAAATAAGATTAGTCAGACAATTTTTGCTTGGAAACGTATGGTTTCACTTACTAAAAATGTCTAATCAAAAAAGGGGGAGAAAAGTGAAAAGACAAAAAATCGCCATATTAGGAACACTTTTGTTCGCGGTAGTCTATTTTGAATCTTCCAACTATATATATGCAGAAACGATCATTTATGATCCGTTGAATCCAACAGAAGAAATCCAAATTCAACCAGTTACTCCCCAACGTCCTGTAACGGATGAGAAAGAAGCAGAGGTTGAACACACCGAACAATCACAAGATACTGCAATTATAAATAACAAAAAGCAGAAAGTTGAAGAACAACCACCAGCCGAATTACCGTATCAAGATTCTTCAATTCCTAAAAAAAAGCGACCAAACAAAACAAAATTATTAGATAACCAGGGCGATATTATTAGCCAGATTGCTAGTACATCACGTAAAATAACCTTAGATGATCAATTTTTTTCTGATGATCACTCTCATAGCCAAGTGATGTTGCCACAGTCGAGTGGTTCTGGTTCTGCTAGTTCAGATAATAGTCAGATGGCAGCAATGAGCTACTTATTTTCAGGTACGATACTCTATGGAGAAAAACCAGAAGGTAGAGGAAATCAAAATGTTCAAACTATTTTTAGATAAGCCAGCGCAACGAAAGTTAGAGTTGCTACGTTATTTGGAAACAAAGCCACTTTTAATTGAAAATCATGAAAAAGTGCTGGAAGAATTGGATATCTCTTATTTTTTGCTGAATAAGTCAATGGAAGAATTGTCACATGATTTTGTGGACTATGGGCTAACGGATGAATTTCAACTGTTTTTCGAAGGAAATAACGTCCGACTGATTGAGAGTGGTCGAGGGAATTCGACAATTTTAGGTGAAATGTATGTCCGCCATTCCTTTGGTTTTTTGATGTTACAAGAAATATTTTTTGAAACGTTCGAATCTGTCAATGACTATGCGATCAAGAATTATATCAGTCATCCCCTTGTCTACCAAAAGCTGAAAGACATGCGTACGAGATTAGCAGACAAAGAACTTACAGTCACAAAAAAATTCTTATTAAGTGGGGAAGAAGGCTCTGTACGTGGATTGGTGACGTTTTATTTCACCAAATTATACGGACGGGCTTATTCGGTTTATCCAACAGAGATCACGAAACCAGTGGAAGAATTGATTCGGTTGCTTGAACCGAAATTCGCTGCTTCTTTTACAGGTTTTAGTGAAACAAAACTCCAACATTTTCTTTCAGTCAGCTTGATTCGAATAAAGCAAGGTTGGCGAATGTCCGAGAATAAAAAAAGTCAATTGACATTCAATAAAAAAATGTTAGAAACTAATGATTTCTTTCGAAGCATATTTTCTTGGCTTGAAAAAGAGGCAAAGATCGATACGGAAAAAGAGCTATATAGCGAAGCGCAACAGATTTTTGCTTATCTTGTTGTCGAAGGCGCAATCAATGAGCCGGAACTTATTGAGGGAGTGACACTAAAGGAAATACTTGCCTTGAATGACTTATTTCTTGAAGAACTTGGGCAAGCATTTATTCTCTCAGAGAATCAGCTAAAAGAAATCAGAAGACAGCTGACGGTCTTGCATTTGAAGATCAAATATTTCAAAGAAGAAAATATTGATGACAATAATAACCTGGATGTCACTTATTTTTATGAAATGTATCCAGAATATTTTTTGTTTTGCAGAGATTACATCAAAAAACAAAAAAAGAACAAGCAAATTTGGCTCGCAAAAGAATTTTTATTTTTTCATTATGTGTTAGTGATGATGGATACCTTACCGATCGATCAACAATTGAAACCTCTTCGTATTTGTATTGATTTTTCCTTTGGTCCGCAATTTAATGCGTTGATCAAAAATAATATCCAGAAAATCTCTGACTTGAATATCATCTACCAAACGAAGGCAGATGATGAAACAGATCTACTTTTGACAGATAAAGAAATCTGTTCTTTTGGAGACTTGTTCCAAATCATATGGTTAGTTCCTCCAAGGGCAGTCGATTGGGCTAATTTTACGAATCAATTATTAAAGATTCGTAGAAATAAAATAACTAAAATGAATCCGAATAATTGAGTACGGAGGGTGAATGTAATTACCACTCATAACAAAAATGCTTGAGATCCCATTGGTTTGAATGAAAAAACATGATACACTACAGATATTGTTTTTTTGAAAGGATCAGTGGATATGAAGGGTGCAATATTTGACTTAGATGGACTATTAGTTGATACAGAAAGAACTTATCGTGACGGTTGGCTATGGGGATTCAAGCAATTTGATATCGAAATACCTCAAGAAATCGTTGATACATGGGGTGGAAAAAATTGGAAACAAAGCTATGATTTGTTGATCAAAATGGCGGGAACACCGGAAATGGTACAAAAGGTTCGCGAAAAACGAGAAGAATATTTTTATCAACAACTGCATAGTGGCGCTATCCAATTAAAACCTCATGCAAAAGAAGTATTGAAAGAATTGAATGATCAAAAACTCATTCTTGGTCTCGCAACGACGACGGTAACAAAACGAGCAAACAATATTTTGGATCAATTTTCTTTGAAGCCTTATTTTCATACATATACCTTTGGGGATGAAGTGTCTGAAAATAAACCTTCACCAATTCCTTATCTAACTGCGCTAGAGCGGTCGGGATTGACAGCGTCAGAAGCCTTTGCAGTGGAAGATTCTTTGGTTGGTGCGACCGCCGCATCACGAGCAGGAATGGGTGTTGTTTTGATTCCAGATTCAAGCTTTGATCGGGCTTATACCGAAAGAGAAAAAGCAGATTTATCGATCTTAGCAGAAGGTACCGATCTTTTGATCGTGTTGGAGATGTTAGAAAAACAAAAAGGAAAAAAATAAACGGCTGGAAATCCAGTGCCACCAACGATTTTTTTATTGATCAATCGACTGAGTGCATATTTTTTTAAATTTCTTGCTTGACTTTTTGTTTTCACTTAGATAAAGTGTTCTCAACAACAAAATATGGATTCGTTGATAAGGAAAGTAAACTTGGAAACTTCAAAGAGAGGCTCTGGTTGGTGGAAAGAGTCAAGTAAGAAAAGTTGAAAAATGGCCTTGGAGAATAACTTGTCGATAAGTAGGCAAGTTCGGAAATGTCTGACCGTTAAAACGGACAACCAATCTCTCGTCAAGAGATGTTGGATCGAGGGAAGGAAACTTCCGAATAAAGGTGGTACCACGATACGTCGTCCTTTTATCAGTAGATTTATGCTGATAAAAGGATTTTTTTTATATATTTTTTGCGTTGAAATAGTAAGTACAAATACAAAAACCTTTAACAGAGAGCTTCGGTAGCTGAGAAGAAGCAAGGTGGCATGTTTGGAAAATGGCTATTGAGCAATTCACCCCGAGCAAAATTGTGAGACGGTGACGGTCGCAACCGTTAGCTTGCTAGAGTATGATTGTACTCGAAGAGGAGTTACATGTAAGTGTAACTTGAACATGAGGTGGTAACACGCAAAAAGGCGTCCTCAAGAAAGTGATGAGTCATTTTCTTGAGGATGCCTTTTTTTATCGTCAAACCGAAGGAGGAGTAAAAATGATTGAATTACAAGCAATAAATGTTTCTTTCCAACAAAAAGAAAAGACGATCCAGGCAGTGAAACAGGTGGATCTTTCGATTGCTAAAGGGGATGTTTACGGGATCGTAGGTTATTCAGGTGCTGGGAAAAGTACGCTGGTTCGTGTCATGAACCTGTTACAAAAACCAACAAGTGGCAAAGTCATCATCAATGGAACAGAGCTAGGAAAACTATCCCCGAAAGAATTACGAAAAGAACGAAAATCGATCGGGATGATTTTTCAACATTTTCACCTAATGGAAAGTCGCACGATTTTTGACAACGTCGATTTCTCGTTGAAATATACGAAAAAATCGAAACAGGAGCGTCGTCAAAAAGTTAATGAGCTTCTAACATTAGTCGGGTTAGAAGAAAAAGCTACTGCGTATCCAAAACAACTTTCAGGTGGACAAAAGCAAAGAGTTGCTATCGCTCGTGCATTAGCCAGTGATCCGCAAGTATTACTTTGTGATGAGGCAACGAGTGCCTTAGATCCAAAAACGACCCATCAGATTTTAGCTTTATTGAAAAAACTGAACCAGCAATTAGGATTGACGATCGTTTTGATCACACATGAGATGCAAGTCGTTAAAGAAATCTGCAACAAAGTAGCTGTGATGGAAAACGGGGAAGTGATCGAACAGGGAAGTAGCGTTCAGATTTTCAGTGCACCAAAAGAAGTTTTGACGCAAGAGTTTATCCGAACAGCCACCCACGTTGACCAAGCATTAGAAACGATTCGCTCGCATCGTGCTTTTGCAGATCAGTTGACCAATAAATGGTTAGTGGAATTGAGTTATGTGGGCACACAAACGAATGAACCGTTGATCGCACAACTTTATAGCAAATACCAAGTCATTGCGAATATTTTATACGGCAATGTAGAACTATTACAAGAAACCCCATTAGGACGATTGATCGTTACTTTATCAGGAGAGATCCATCAACGAGAAAAAGCCTTGGCTTATCTTATTGAATCCGGTGTACAAGCAACGATTTTACAAAAAAATGGCGCAAGTAAGGAAATGAAAGTGATTCAAGGAGGACGCTGATATGACCCATTTCTTAGAAACCTATTTACCCAATGTCTATTTGATACCCGATGAATTTATTGAAGCGACGAAACAAACGTTGTATATGTCTTTTTGGACCGCGTTGATCGGAGGTGCGATCGGTCTTGGTTTTGGGATCGTATTGGTTGTGACACGGCCCCAAGGATTGCTTGAAAATCGCTTGCTTTATGAGGTGCTAGACAAGGTCATCAATGTGGTCCGCTCGATTCCCTTTATCATTTTACTTTCTTTACTGGCATTGACGACTCGCTTTTTAGTCGGTACTACGATCGGTGCGAAAGCTGCTTTAGTCCCTTTGATCTTTGGTGTTGTGCCATTTTTCGCTCGACAAGTGGAAAATGCGTTGTTAGAAGTAGATCCTGGAGTGATTGAAGCAGCCGAATCAATGGGAACCAGTCCAATAGGAATCGTTTTTAGAGTCTATTTGATCGAAGGCTTGCCAGGGATCATTCGTGTCTCTGCATTGACGATCATCAATGTCATTGGCTTGACTGCAATGGCAGGAGCAGTTGGGGCAGGAGGATTAGGAAACCTAGCTATTTCTCGTGGGTATAATCGTTTTCAAACAGACGTGACGATCGTCGCCACTTTGTTGATCTTGATCCTTGTTTTCTTAAGTCAATGGATCAGCAATTTATTGATCAAAAAAATATCACATTAAACTGGAGGAATCATCATGAAAAAAATCATTCGTTATACAGTACTCGCTTTTGTTGCACTTATTTGGTTGGCTGGCTGTAGCCAAGGAAATGCCGAAACAGACACAAACAAACAAACGACAGTAAAACTTGGGATCATTGGAGAGGACACTGACGTTTGGGATGATGTCAAAGCACGTTTAGCAAAAGAAGATATTGACTTAGAATACGTGAAATTTACCGACTATAATCAACCGAATGCTGCATTAGCAGATGGCTCGATCGATCTCAATGCTTTTCAACATCAATTCTTTTTAGACAATTACAATACGGAACACGGAACGGATCTAGTCTCGATCGGCAACACAGTGAATGCACCTTTAGGGATCTATTCCAATACGATCCAATCCATTGATGATATCAAGGATGGCGCAAAAGTTGCTATTCCTAACGACGTCACAAATGGTGGACGTGCGTTGCTGTTGCTACAAACAGCTGGTTTGATCAAAGTTGATCCAGCGAAAGGGCAAACACCGACTACTTCAGATATCACTGAAAATACAAAAAACCTAGACATCTCTGAACTGGATGCCTCACAGACAGCTCGTGCATTGAATGACGTGGATCTTTCAGTGATCAACAGTGGTGTGGCAGTCGATGCAGGATTGAACCCAACGAGTGATGCTATCTTTTTAGAACCTGTCGATGACAGCGCCAGACCATATGTCAACATCATTGTAGCAAGAAAAGAAGATGAAAATAACGAAATCTATCAAAAGATCGTTGACACCTATCAAACGGAAGAAACAGCAAAAGTGATCGAAGAAACATCAAAAGGATCAAGCGTACCTGCCTGGGAAACATTTGGTAAAAAATAAAAAGCAAACTGGAGGAAGCCAATATGACAACATCTACTTTAACAACACATTCTTTTAAGGAAGCAATCCAGCAACGATTAACTGAATATCAAGCATTAGCACTAGATATCCATGACCATCCTGAGGTAAGTAATTATGAGTTTTATTCCTCAGATGCCTTGATCAAACAATTAGAAAAAGAAGGATTTTCTGTCACAAAAGATGTTGCTGGTCATCGAACAGGATTTGATGCTCGTTACGCTTCAGGAAAACCAGGACCAACGATTGCTTTTTTAGCAGAATTTGACGCTTTACCAGGAATCGGTCATGCTTGTGGACACAACTTGTTTGGTACGTATTCTGTCTTAGCTGCCAGTGTCTTGCGCGAACGAATTGCTGAGATCGGTGGAGAGGTTCGGGTATATGGCACACCTGGAGAAGAGGGAGGCGAAAACGGATCAGCTAAAGGAAGTTTTGTACGGGAAGGCTTCTTTGAAGATGTGGATGCGGCCCTTTGTGTCCATCCCGCATATCGTTACGGTAAAACGACAGAATCGTTAGCCAATGATCCAGTAGATATCAAGTTTCATGGCGTTGCTTCCCATGCGGCTGCCGCACCAGAAAAAGGAGTGAATGCCTTAGAAGCGTTGATTCAAGTGTTTAATGGAATCAATGCGTTGCGCCTGCAACTGCCAAAAGACGTCAATATCCATGGGATCATCACGGATGGTGGGGTTGCTGCAAATGTGATTCCTGAATATGCAGCGGGTCGATTTTACTTGCGAGCAAAAAATCGTCAGACATTGAATGAGGTGTATCAAAAAGTCGAAAATATTGTGAAAGGGGCGGCTTTGAGTACGGGAACAAGTTATGAATTTGGGTTGTTCCAAAATTCTGTCGATGATGTGATCGTGACACCTTCATTTGATGCGCTGTTCTTCAGCCATGCGAATGCAGCAGGTGTACCTGAGGAAGAAATCGAAACAAAAGAACAAACAAGTCTAGGTTCTTCTGACGTTGGTAACGTGAGTCATGTGATTCCGACGATCCAACCAACTGTCTCGATTGCTGATGAATATATCGCCGGTCATTCGGAAGAATTTAAAGCAGCTGCTCGCAGTGAAAAAGGACTAGCTTCGATTGCTATTGCTGCTGAACTATTGGCAAATACTGCATTAGATCTATTTGAAAAGCCAGAACTTCTAGATAAAATAAAGCAGGAGCATCAAGCAATACTTGCAAAAAAATAACGGAAAATGATGGATGGGTGAAAGGACTAGATCGTGATGAATCAAAACATTTGTTTTCAGAAAAAATACATTTAGATTGACAAATTGGACAGATGCAGGTAAACTTCATGAAAGTTCACTTTTCACCCAGTAGTAGTTTTGGTGTTTTGTTCAGAAAGTCGGTGGTTGCTGCGAACCGACCAAGCCAATTCTATGAATTACAGGAAAAGTTTTAACAATTAAATCATTCAAATCAAAGTGAAAAACAGATCTGTTTTTAATTAAGGTGGTACCGCGGAGAAATTCGTCCTTAGTTGAAAACAGATCTTTTTGTCTTTTTTTTAGGGAGGAAACGCAGATGAATTGTGGCGGAGTCATTCGATATCGAAGCTTTTTTAAGACGTAACAAACTTAAAAAAGGAGAATGGATATGGAAAAAATAAAAAAACCTAGTTTTATAGAAGCAGTGAGTGTATTAATAATTATCGTTGCAACGATAGCAGCCGGAGTAGTTGGCTTTAAGATTTCACCGAATATCGCGATTTTGATTGCTATTGGTATGGTCATGGTCTACGCAGCAGTGAAGAAACAGCCAACCGATCGATTACATGAAGGAATCATCAATGGTCTCAAACCGGGGATCATCCCGATCTTTATCTTTATTTTAGTCGGCGCATTGATTGCGGTCTGGATCCAAGCTGGCATCATTCCAACGTTGATGGTCTATGGCTTTAACATCATTAGTGTCCCCTGGTTTGTGCCTTCCGTTTTTGTTGTGTGTGCCATTGTCGGCAGTGCAGTCGGTAGTGCCTTTACTGTCATGTCAACCATCGGTATCGCCTTTTTCGGTATCGGCACAACGTTGGGATTGAACCCCGCATTAGTTGTCGGTGCTATTGTTTCTGGGGCAGTTTTTGGAGATAAGATGTCGCCATTATCTGAATCGACAAATCTGGCAGCAGCCATTGTTGATGCGGATCTATTTAAACATATCAAACATATGATGTGGTCAACACTTCCGGCATTTATTGTTTCTTTGATTTTGTTTGCATTTTTAGGACATACAGATAAAGGTGCCAGCTTGACAGAAATCCAAAATGTAACAACTATTTTAGAAAACAACTTTACGATTTCGATCTGGTCTCTAATCCCTTTATTCTTGATGTTGGTTTGTGCTTGGAAAAAAATTCCAGCGATCTTAACGATCCTGTTGAATATTGCCGTAGCAGTTGGAATGATTTTTATCCAAGATCCAAGCACTTCCTTCTCAGGACTAGCGACAGTCCTCGAATCTGGTTTTCTATCTGAAACAGGAAACACGCAAATCGATGCGTTACTTAGCCGCGGTGGGATCGAAAGTATGATGCCTACAGTGTCCTTGATTATTCTAACGCTTTCATTAGGCGGTTTATTGATCGAATTTGAGTTGATCTCTACAGTTATGGAAGTAGTATCGAAGAAAATGACGACGACACCTAAACTGATTTTTACGACACTAATGACAAGTATTGGTGTCAATCTGTTTATCGGTGAACAGTTCTTATCTGTGATCTTACCAGGAAATGCGTTCAAAGAAACATACAAAAAAGCAGGACTTGATCCAACTGTTTTGAGTCGTACCTTAGAAGATGGAGGGACAGTCATCAATTACCTTATTCCTTGGGGGATTGCCGGTAGTTTTGTTGCCAGCACGTTTGGAATACCAACGATGACCTACTTACCATTTGTATTTTTCAGTTTGCTTTCTCCCGTCTTTTCGATGGTCAGTGCCATTACTGGTTTAGGTATTGCAAAAAATAAAGAAAAGCAGGAACAATTGAACGTTGTGAAGGAAACGATATAAATTCAAAAAAATAGTCACCCAATCAGCGGGAGGCTATTTTTTTTGGATAATCAATGGATTGATTCATCAAGTGAACGTATCGATGAAGTGAAACAACATCTGTTCAAGTGTCGTTACAAAAAAAACGAGGGGGATCTTTTTGGACGAATGGTTCATTCAGGCTCAAAGTTCTCTAAAAAGACTAATAAAAACCAGCTAGAAAGCTCAAAGATCCATCAAGTGATCTCGTATTTTCTAGCTGGTTCATGGGGAAGTTTTAGTTATCTATCTTTATCATCAATCAAATCGAAGAAAAAGGCTCATTTTTTATCGCAAAGACATCTTTTTTCTTTTGATAGCTAAAGAAAATCACCGCATATAACAAAGCTGTCAAGACCGTTACACCAATTGAATTTGTCATGAGTATCCCAATCAAGATCAAGCTTAACGCGATCAAAGCAAATAAATTAAAACTTTTGGCTTGCCAAGTGCCTTTCTTCAATGCTAAACGAAAAGCGGCAGCGCTGATCATTAGCCAAATCACGAGTACCGTATAAGAAAGGGAACCAGCTAAGTAACCGAAAAGTTTGTCACCTACGAAATAGGAAAGGATGACACCTAGATATAGCACACTGGTACAAAATAATACAGCACGTTGTGGCACATAATGTTTGTTCAACTTTGCCAGTTTCTTGGCGGTGCCTTTTTTGTCTTTCAAACGGAAAAACAAGAGGCGAGAAGAAGCATAAACGCCAGAATTGATCGATGAAAAGAGTGCCAAGACAATGACGAAGTTCACGATATCACTAGCAAAAGGGATATTCATCTGTTCAAACACCAAGACGAACGGGCTAACCGCAGAACCAGCTAAAGTATTCCAAGGGAAAAGAATCAGCAATAAGAAAAGCGGAATAATATAGAAGGAAACAATTCGGCCCATGACCCCTTTTATCGCTTTTGGTATGGCTTTTTTAGGATCGTCCGCTTCACTGACAGTAATTGCAATCAATTCTGACCCGCCATATGAATAGATAACGACAAGTAATGAACTAACGACCCCTTTTAATCCATGGGGAGTAAAGCCACCGTGATCAGTCAATTGACTTAATGTAGGAAAAATTCCAGTTCCTAACATTTGTTGTCCGACGAGATATAACCCGAAAAGAATCATCAAGATGATGACACTGATCTTCGCAAAAGCTAACCAATATTCGGTTTCGGCGAATAAACGAACGGAATAAAGGTTGATCAAGGTCGTTAAAATAGCTAAAAGTAAAATGAAACACCAAGCGGGTACATGTGGAAACCATAATTGTAAAAATGAAGCCGCTGCTACAGCCTCAGCGATGATATTGATCATCCACATGGAATAATAGACCCAGTCGACGAAGTCCGCAGAATGATTACCTAAATAAGGGCGGATCAAGCCAGATAATCCATGTTGTGTATCCCCACCGTCTAAAACTAACTTACCTAGACCACTCATCACAATAAATAAAATACCACCACCAATCAAAAAAGCAAGTAAGACCGCAGGACCAGCGATTCCAATGGCTTCACCACTTCCTTTGAATAAACCAGCACCAATTGCACCACCCAAAGCAAGCATCGTGATGTGTCTGGAGCTTAGCTGTTTTTTTAATTTTGTTTGTTCTGTACTTTCCATCAAAAACCCTCTTTTCTAAAAACATGAATGAAAAAACAAGTAGGTTATAAAATAATATTCTCTATAATAACAAATTGTCTGACAATTACAACTATTCTGAAAACTTTTTTGTAATTTTTAATGAAACAATCATAGAACTCTTATCTGTTTTGATAATTATTGTTATATTTCTATAAAAAATAACTTGAAACGAAAGCGTTTCATTCGCTTTTTCCTTTCATACAGGGCTATTATAAGAGGAAACCCATAATTAATAGGTTTGTTTTGAGTAAGTAAAAATAAGGAGTTGATAACTATGAGCCAACACGAACGATTGCTTATAGCGAAAAATAAGGCGTTATATTTTTTCCCATACGTACAAACAATGGACGTCATCTCAGCAAAAGATTTGATGGATGATTCCTTTATGTCATCGTTCCAACAGCAACTCGATCAATATAAACTAATTATTTTTTTAGATTATGGATTTGATGTGGCATTTGCTTCTCGTATTCGACCGTACACAAATGCGAAGATCATCCTCTTCTTTTGGAACCATTTTAAAGAAGAACACCTTCAATTATTGAAGAAAGCAGAAGCAGAACCAGCAATTGATGACATTTACCATTTTGATATTTTAGAAGCAAAAGAGTTAGGGATTAAACACAATAGTTCTTTTTATTCAAAAGAGATGGAATTACCAAAAGCTGAAGTCACGACTGATCTGTTCTTTGGAGCAACTGATAACGGCAGAAAACAACGAGCAGATGATTATCAAGCCGCATTTGAACAGTTAGGTATTTCAACAAACTTTTATATTTTACCAAGTCGTGGAAATGATCAAGAAGGGTATCTGACCTATACAGAATATTTGCAAAAGACGAATGGTTCGACCGGTATTTTGGAATTGTTGCGAGAAGGTCAAAGTGGTGTGACTTTACGAACATTTGAATCTATTTTCTTCCAAAAAAAATTAGTCACTGATAACAAAGCAATTTCCGGGTATCGTTTCTACAATCCACAAAATATTTTCTTGTTGGAAGAAAGGAATTTGGAGGAACTTCCTGCCTTCTTAAATAGCCCTTATCAAACCGTCGATCGTGAGATCATCGAATTTTTTGATGTAGAAAATTGGTCACAGCGGTTTATCGATTATGATCCTAAAGTATTTTCTATCTATGAATATAGCGGTATTGAAGCACGTTAGATATGATATAGTTAAAGAAAAACACGTTGTTCAATCATCGCAGAAAAAGGAGTCTCAGAATGAAATTACTTGCAGCAATCGATTCGTTTAAAGGTAGCGCATCGTCTATTGAACTCAACCAAGCAGCATTGCAAGGCTGGGGGGAAGCGGAACAAACAGTCAATCAACCCATCGCAGATGGTGGCGAAGGAACCGCTGAAGTGATTTACGCTACTTTAGGCGGGGAATGGCGAACACTTTTTTGTCCGGATTTGCTCTTTCGGAAAAAAGCATGTCGTTATTTACTGACACAAAAAAAGAACCGTCAGTTAGCCATCATTGAATCGACGGAAGTCATTGGATTGGACTTGTTGACCGAACCGACAGATCAAACGATCCGGTTAGCTTCAAGTTTTGGTTTAGGAGAGTTGATCAAAGATGCTTTGAATCAGCAAGTAGACGAAGTTATCGTAACATTAGGTGGTAGCGGTTGTTCTGATGGAGGCTTGGGTTTATTGCAGTCATTAGGGGCGAAACTAAATGGCGTTACAGAAGGGAATCCTTTGTTATCTATCGAGACAATCGACGTCTCTCAATTAGAGCGAATCGAGCAACGATTGACGATCGCAGCGGACGTTACGAGTCCTTACACTGGCAAACAGGGGGCGACTCAACTATTTGGGAAACAAAAAGGTGGTTCACCAGAAACTCTAGCATTTTTGGAAGCCCAAGCAGAAAAGGTCGTTGAACAAATCAAGGAAAGCACAGCAATTGATTTGAATAAACTCGCTGGCAGTGGCGCAGCTGGTGGAATCGGAGGCGCTCTAGCCATTGTCGGGGCTACGATGAAAGCAGGTTTTATGACTGTCTCTGAGTTAGTAGACTTAGAAGATAAAATCAAATCAGCCGATATCGTGATTACAGGAGAAGGACGGATCGATCAACAGACAATTCATGGGAAAGTGCCTTATGGTGTGGCTTCTTTGGCAAAAAAACACAACAAAAAAGTTGTAGCGTTCTGTGGGAGTCGGGAAAAAGATTTAGGTGAATTAACGACGATTCTTCCTAGTGTATTTAGTATCCAAACTGGCCCAACTTCTCTTGATAAGGCATTGGATCATCAAGAAACACTTGAGAACGTCAGACTGCTTTCACAGGCAATCAGTGGCTTGTTTCAATAATTTATTGGTTGACAGTCTTAAAACACCTATGGTAACCTAGTGGCAAATAAAGACAAAGTGAGGGATCCGCGCATTGAAAAAGTAAGTCAATTTGTTGAAGCTGCATTTTAACTATACCTTGTTCGTTCAAGGGGATAGTATGCAGATTTTCAGAATTGGCTACTTTCAATGAGTGGGTCTCTTTTTGTACTCATCTTCTTTGACCAGTTCTGAAAATAGGACTGGTCTTTTTTATAACGAGGTGAAGATAAATGTCTAAAATCGAAATCAAACAATTGACGTTTGGCTATGACAGCCAAGACAATCTGTTATTCGATCAAGCAAACTTAAATATTGATTCCACATGGAAATTAGGACTGATTGGTCGAAATGGTCGTGGCAAAACGACGTTATTAACTATTTTGCAAAACAAACTACCTTATCAAGGACAAGTGACCCATCAACAAGAATTTGTCTATTTTCCACAACAGGTCAGGGAAACGAATCGACTAACCTATGATGTGTTGTTAGAAGTTTCAGATGGTGAGTTATGGGAGATCGAGCGTGAGCTGATGTTGATGCAGGCAGATCCGGAAATTCTTTGGCGCCCATACGATTCCCTTTCCGGCGGAGAAAAAACAAAAGTATTGCTGGCTCTCTTATTTACCGATGAGCTGCATTTTCCACTGATTGACGAACCAACAAATCACTTAGATGTGATTGGGCGTCAGCAAGTAGCTGAATACCTGAATAATAAAAAACAAGGGTTTATTGTTGTCAGTCATGATCGTCAGTTTATTGATGAAGTCGTTGACCATCTTTTGGTCATCGAAAAAAGTCAATTAGTGATCTATCAAGGAAATTATTCCGTCTACGAAGAACAAAAGCGTAGAAAAGATGAGTTTGAGTTAGCACAAAACCAAAAAATCAAAAAAGAAGTCGGACGTTTGAAAAAAACCGCAGCTGAAAAAGCGGAGTGGGCTAACTCTCGAGAAGGAGACAAAACAAAAAAACGTGTTGGCTTTATTGATACCGAAGCACGGCGTGTCAATCGTGGCGCAATTGGAGCGGATGCTGCTCGTACAATGAAACGTTCAAAAGCGATCGTCAATCGGATGGAAACTCAAATTAGTGAGAAAGAGAAATTACTGAAAGATCTAGAGTCGATCGATTCATTGAACATGTGCCCAAATCAGTCGCATCATAAACGCTTATTGACAGTAGAAAATCTACAATTAGGCTATGAAGAGATGTTATTCGATCCTATCAGCTTTAGCATCGAGCAACAAGAGTGTGTGGCAATAACTGGACCTAATGGTAGTGGTAAATCATCGATCATCCAGTATTTACTTGGGGAATTTACTGGTCAATCCAAGGGGGATGTCACACGTCCGGCAACAATCAGCATCAGTTATGTTCGCCAAAACTATGAAGATAACACCGGATCATTAACAGATTTTGCGCAAAAGAATCAGCTAGACTTGGAACTCTTTTTAAATAATCTTCGTAAATTAGGAATGGAAAGAGACGTGTTTCATACCTCCATTGAAAACATGAGTATGGGGCAAAGAAAAAAAGTGGAATTAGCCAAATCATTTGCACAATCCGCAGATCTTTATATCTGGGATGAGCCATTGAATTATCTGGACGTGTTCAATCAAGAACAAATCGAGCAGCTTTTAGTACAAGTCAAACCAGCGATGTTGATCGTCGACCATGACCAGCGATTCTTAGAAAAAGTCGCAACGAAAAGAATCGACTTGAGAAGAAGAGAAACACACATTTGAATCACTAAGGCTAATCGAACGTCGTCGATTCCAAGCAGATGATCCATTTGGACTGAAATTGTATGATAAAATTGAAAGAGCATAAAATAAAGGAGAGTTATCTAATGTTATATATTACTAGACATGGCGAAACGACTTGGAATGCTCAAGGCTTAGTTTGTGGCCATGCAGACATCGAATTAACAGAAAAAGGTAAAGAACAAGCAGAAAAACTCGCTGAAAAAGTTGCAAACTTGGAAATACCGATCACCAAGATCATCCATTCCCCTTTGCAACGCGCAAGAGATACGGCACAAGCGGTAGCCAAAAAAGTTAATCTACCTATGACAGTGGATGAACGACTGATCGAGATGGATTTTGGGGATTATGATGGGCGTCCTAGCGAAGACGAAGACTTTCAACGTGCACGCCAAAATTTTGCGGTACGTTTTCCAAATGGGGAATCGGTTTTAGATGTGTATGCACGGATCACTCCTTTATTGAAAGAGTGCTTAGAAGATGAGGACAATGTCTACTTGCTTGTTTGCCATAATGCACTGATCCGAATCATCAATGCCTATTTTCATCCGATGCCAAATGACACATTCTTTGACTTTTTTGTTGAAAATACGGAATTAGTTACCTTTGACTAGCTGTTTTTATTCTTGGCGTAACAAGAATAACTAGAGGATGTTATCGTAAATTTTCTACTATATAAAATATTTTTTCTTTTCATGAAGATTATTTCACATAAGTACGCTTTCATGGTATAATTTCATAGGAATACAAAAAGAGAGGAAGAAATTTAATGTTATCAAAAAAATTATCTTTATTAGGTTTAACAGCAACAGCACTTTTGGCTTTAGGAGCTTGTGGTGCTGACAACAATGATTCATCTAATTCTAGTTCAGCTTCATCAACAACAGAAGTAAGTACAACAGAAAGTTCAGCAGATGTTGTATCAACAGCTTCAATCAGTGATGATCCAGCTGTTTTAGAAAAAGCAATGTCAGCTGACGGTAACTGGATCGTTGCAGCAACAGGTGATGTGACATTCTCAAATGATGTAACTATCGCAGGCGAATTCCATGACAAAGATGATGCAAGTGCAGACATCTACCGTAAAATTGCTTTGTACTCACAAGACGATGACCGTAACGTAACTGCTGAATACACAATCACTGTTCCAACATTGATCGTTGAATCAGAAAACACAAATATCGTTCACGGAACAATCAAAGGTGACGTACTTGTAAAAGCGAATGGCTTTGTATTAGACGGAGCAAAAGTAGAGGGTAACGTAACATTTGAAAAACAAGAATACCAAGATTCAGCAAAACTTGACGAAAACGACGCATCAGTAACAGGCGACGTAACAGTTAGCGAATAATCGTAGGATAATAAAGGCATCTAAAGCAGAAAATCTTCTGTTTTAGATGTCTTTTTTCATTAAAAAACATATCGTATCAATCCTAGAGATACGAACTTATGAATCGTGAGAAAGATTACATAAAAACGATTCAGCAGAAAAGACGTACATAACTAAAAAGAGAATAACTACATGCTAGAAAATAATATGGAGTAAAAGATGCTTTTAAATAAAGGAGAATATATGAAGAAACGGGTTTTGCTAGGTGTATTAGCGGTCATTATCTTTGGAGGAATCGGAGGAAAGATCTACATGGATAAAAGAAAAGAAGATATTCAAGAATTGCTGGAAATACAGAAAGATTTGGCGAATTATGTGTATAACAATTATCGGCTCTATATAAACAACCGAGGGAAAGAAGAAGAAGTCTTCAGGAAATATGACTATGGACAAGGAGAAATGACAACGGAAGAATATTTGAAAGCATTATTGGAGGTCAGAGAGTATACTGAGATAATTAAAATTGAGTTTACGGGTTATTCGATTAGCCCGATGAATTTTTTAGAGGTACATTTTGTGATAAATGATTCAAATAAACAAATTGCAACATTAGGTGTTAAATCTTCTGAGACTGCTAACTGGATATATAATATCGACATAGGAATAGAAAAATCAGAAAATAAATATTATAAATATTATATAGAAGTAAAAAAAACACCTGATGTAAACGAAATACCTAATGAAAAAGTTGTCTTTTATCATGGGAGGGTGTAACTATGGATAAAAATAGAGATTTTTCTGATGGAGCTTCTAAAGTTGAGCAAGGAAATATTGTAGTGAATAATAAAATTGGTAAGAATCAAGATTATATAGTTATAAACACAGTAGATACAAATAAAGGCAAAATCGGCAATGAATCTAAGCCAAAGAAAAATAGTATGCAAGCAATGGTAGTTGCTAAAATAAAAGAGGAATATCTTGGTTATAATGAACAGCAATTAAGAAAAGTACCTGGTTTCCCCGACTCCGTCATCACCAAAAATCTTACGATTACCTATGCTGGCACGACTTCGGTCAAAGATTGGCATACAAACTTCGTTGAAATTTGAGGAAACAATAAACACTAAAATGGAGCATTTCTCTCCGCTTTGAACTATGCCCGTGAAATTGAAAAACATTACCCAAAGTCAGAGGGTTATACGATTTCATCGACAGGGTACTCAGTAGGTGGAGCTAAAGCAAACTTCTTGTCGCAATAATCAAAGGCAATGACAAAGTACTTACTGAAATAATTAATTTTTATCGTGGACATACATAACTATCAAAATCAGAGCGTTCAATAAAAAAGATTGTATCTAACATAAAAAATTCCAGAATAAGTAAGAAGCTTATTCTGATTATATATAAAACTAAAAGAAGTCTGAAAGGAGGATATATGAAGAAACGGTATTGGCTAGGTGTGTTAGTGATCATTATCTTAGGAGGAATCGGAGGAAAAATGTATATGGATAAGAGACAAGAAGATCGCCAAGAATTGCTGGAAATACAGAAAGATTTGGCGAACTATGTGTATAACAATTATCGGCTCTACAAGAAAGATCCAAAGAAACAAGAGGAAATTGTAGAGGAATACCAAAAAGATGGGGGAATAACAACCGAAGAATACTTAGAAAGAATGTTGAGTATCAGAGAGTATACAGATATTGAGAAAATAGAATTTACTGGATATACAGTAAGTCCAATGAATTTTTTAGAAGTACATTTTAATTTGAATAACTCTAACAAGCATATCGCAACTTTGGGAGTAAAATCCGCAGAAACAAATAAATGGCGCTACAATGTCGATATAGGTAGAAAAAAAACTGAAGACAAGTATTTTATAGAAGTAAGAGAATTTCCTAATGGAATAGAAACACCTACTGAAATAATTGAATATTATTACGGAGGTTTATAATTATGGATCAAAATAGAGATTTTTCCAATGAGGTTTATAAAGTTGAGCATGGAGAAATTGAACTGAACACTAAAATTGGAGAAAAACAAGATTATTTAGTTATAAATACCATAGATACCATAGATACCAATAAAGACAAAATCGGCAATGAATCTAAGCCAAAGAAAAATAGTACGCAGGCAATGGTAGTAGCAGAAATTAAAGATGAATTCAAAAAACTTAGTGATAATGAATTAAGAAAAGTACCTGGCTTCCCCGACTCCGTCATCACCAAAAACCTGACGATTGCCTATGCTGGCACGAATTCGCTCAAAGATTGGCATACAAACCTCGTGGAGATCTGGGAGAGCAATAAACACTCAAATGGTGCATTTGCTTCTGCCTTGAACTATGCCCGTGAAATTGAAAAGCAGTATCCCAAATCAGATGGCTATACGATCTCAACGACAGGACACTCGTTAGGTGGAGCTAAAGTACACTTCTTGCCGCAGCAATCAAAGACAATGACAAAGTATCTACTGAAATAATTAATTTTTTATCGTGGCCATACATAACTATAAAAAGAGTTATATCTTATATAAAAAATTCCAGAGTAAGTAAAGAGCTTATTCTGATCATATATAAAACTAAAAGAAGTCTGAAAGGAGGATGTATGAAGAAACGATTTTGGTTAGGTGTATTAGTGGTAATTATTTTAGGAGGAATCGGAGGAAAAATGCATATGGATAAAAGGGAAGAAGATCTTCAAGAATTGCTGGAAATACAGAAAGATTTGGCGAATTATATGTATAACAATTATCGGCTCTACAAGAGAGATCCTAAGAAACAAGAGGAAATCGTAGAGGAATACCAAAAAGAAGGAGGAATAACAACCGAAGAATACTTAGAAAGAATGTTGAGTATCAGAGAGTATACAGATATTGAGAAAATAGAATTTACTGGATATACAGTAAGTCCAATGAATTTTTTAAAAGTGCATTTTTTGATAAATGATTCAAATAAGCAAATTGCTACATTAGGTGTCAAATCTGCTGAAACTGATAAATGGATTTATGATATCGATTCAGATAAAAGTAAACCCGGTAATAAATACTATTTAGAAGAGCTAGAATATCCCAATCGTAATCAACTAAGCGAAATAAAGATTGTATTTTACAATGGAGGGATATAATTCAATGGATCAAAATAGAAGATTCTCAGATGAAGTATATCAAGTTGAAAATGGTAATCTAGTCGTAGGTGATAGGATAAAAAGAAATAAAAACTATATTGTTATAAATACCCTAGATACCAACAAAGATAAAATAGGTAATGAATCTAAACCAAAGAAAAACAGTACACAGGCAATGGTTGTAGCTGAACTTAAGGATCGGTATAAGACATTTGATACCGAAGAGCTAAAGAAAGTCAATGGCTTCCCCGACTCCGTCATCACCAAAAACCTGACGATTGCCTATGCTGGCACGACTTCGCTCAAAGATTGGCATACTAACCTTGAGGAAATTGGTCGAAGTAATAAACACTCAAATGGTGCATTTGCTTCTGCCTTGAACTATGCCCGTGAAATTGAAAAGCAGTATCCCAAATCAGATGGCTATACGATCTCAACGACAGGACACTCGTTAGGTGGCGCTAAAGCACTTTTTGTCGCAGCGATCAATGGTTATGACAGTGTGACGTACGGCGCGGCAGGACCAGGGCTTGCACAAGCATTATTTGATAATCATCCCGGTACCCTGATCAATATCTACGACACTTCGGATGTCGTCACGAGTGGGCTTTTCACTGGTGGGAAAGGGATGCTTCCAATCAATAGTTTTGGAATCGATAATTCGGGCTGGGAAACATTTGGCCATTCGCTGGATCAATTCAGAACAGATGAAGAGGGAAATTATATCGATAAGCATGGACAGATCATCGTATACGTCGATGGCAATGGGGGGATCTTGTTAGCCCCAACTTTGTGGCAACAAACACTTTTGGAAAACGAAGCAATGATCAAACTACTAGCAGTCAGTGGCGAACATACCCTAGATGAAATCAAGCGTTTGAAAGAAGAAAATGAGTGGCTCAAGGTTCAAATCAAAGAATTCTTGACCTTAAAAGAGTTACAGCAGAAGCTGACTGCAAGTGGTGGCGGACTTTCTCGGTCAGAAAAAATTTATTTAGAGGATAGCCAAGCGTTAGCTGTCGTACGGACCGCAGCAAGTAAATTTGATGAGGCGATGGGCAATGTTCGCGTGATTTACCAAAACGGGATTACGGAGTTGGAAGAGTTATGGAATGACTGGTTGGGAAGAATACGCAATTATACGCCACATTTGACGTACAACGAGGTAATTGAAACATTAGCCGAAGTTAATTGTACAAAATGGGAGATTGTCGATGAGCCAACACAGGAATTTAGAGATAAGATCCGCCAGATCGATCAGATGTCGGAACAGTTTCAAACGCTCGCCGATGAAATCACCCGAAAAATCAATGAAATGGTGGCACGTGACAAAGAATTAGCGAATCAATTGTTTGGGGTATAAAAGGAGGAGAGGAAAATTGAGTCAGGAAATACAGCTTTATGAAACATATCAAGCAACGAAACGAGGGTTATCAGAGCAAGAAGAAGCAATGATTGCAACAGAAAGAAAAGTCCATGAGCTAGCGGAAGCAACTTACAAAGATCTCCGATTGATTTTGCGCTCTTTTTCTGAACCACAAGAGGCCTTTGACTATGGACGTATCATGATTTCTCGTTTAGAAGAGGATCTGTCGACGGAATTGCGCCATCAACGAAAGAAAATCCAGCTTGACCTAGAAGATAACGAGCAGGTCTATCGTAAGAAACTGGCACAATTGGATTAAAAAGAATGGAGGTTTTGAGATGTTTGAAATGATTGAAACAATTGATCAATGGTGGGAGAAATATCAGAAAGATATGGAGAAATGCTTAACTCGTTCACTTGGAATCGCGCTGAAAAGTGAGAAGGGATTGAAAATAAGAACGACAAATCAATCTGGGAAGAATGAGACAAATAGAGCAAAACGCACGATTTCTTCAGCAGGTACAGGATTGAAGGAGACCCTCAAAGGGCAATTTGGCAACAAAGTGTCGCTAGCTTTAGACGAACAAGAAAAAGCCTTAGACAAAGGTTAGTCAAAGAAACACAAAAAACTTATTCTTACATAAATTGATTAAAGGATTCTGTCAGAACTAATCAACTGAATAATCTATAAAAGCCGAAAATAGGTTGGACTATTTTTGGTTTTTTTGGATTAGTTGCTTAGATGAATTCATTGATTCGTTTTTTTTACACTATCAAGAAATGAAATTTAATATATTTTATATTTATGTTGAAAAATTATTTCATACGAAGTATAATCAATTTATAAATGAATGCGGATACATGGTAAGGGGGGAGAGTACATGTTTGGTTTTTCTGTATTTATGAATCAAGAGTTGTCTGAAGAAACGAAAACGTATATCCATGAAATGGCAGAGAAGGGATTTATTGGTATCTTTACATCCATGCATATTCCAGAAGATGATCCTTCAGCTTATAAAAGGCGTTTGACGGAACTTGGCCAAGAAGCAAAAACAACCGGATTAGAGTTGATGGTAGATATATCTGGTAAGGCATTAGAGTTGGCAGGGTTCTCCTTAGAAAATCTTGAGCCATTAAAAGAGATTGGTGTGACAGGTCTGCGGATGGATTATCACCTGTCGAACCAACAGATTGCGAAGTGGTCTCATCAATTGAAAATCAGTTTGAATGCAAGCACGATCACTGAACAAGATGTGCAAGAATTAAAAGAAGCAGGTGCTGATTTTACTCAGATGGAAGCTTGGCACAATTATTATCCGCGCCCAGAAACAGGGTTAGACAAATCGTGGTACCAAAGAAAAAATCAATGGTTAGCAGAACAAGGATTTACGATTCAAGGATTTGTACCAGGAGATGAAGTGTTGAGAGGGCCTTTATACAAAGGACTTCCAACATTGGAAGAACATCGTTACCAACATCCTTTGGCAGCAGCGCTAGACTTAGCTTCATGTGGAACGGATCTGATCTATATTGGTGACGGTGGGCTATCGCTGACCACGCAGGAACAATTCTCGTATTATAAAGAAACAGGTGGTATCTTATTGCATGTGACATTGTTGGACCCAACATTTGGTCCAATCATTTTAGGTACACATACGAATCGACAAGATGAAGCTAAAGCTGTGGTACGTAGTGCAGATGCACGATTTAGAGAAATCCCTCCTATTCCTGCTCGATTAACAGATGAACGGAAAACAGGTACGGTCACGTTAGATAATGAAGCGTATCTTCGCTATATGGGTGAAATCCAACTAATGAAAGAAGATTTACCAGCAGATGAAAAAGTCAATTGTGTGGCACGAGTGATCTCGGCTGATTTGCCATTGATCCAACAAATCCATGCAGGAATGATTTATAAATTTAAATGTAAAGAAGGAATTGAGAAATGACGATCGATTTAGATAAATTAACAACGGAACGTAGAAATCAAAAGACATTTGGTTTGGATGAGATGAGTGTTTCTGAAGCCGCTCGCTTGATGAATCAAGAAGATCATGAAGTGGCGGCAGCTGTCGCAAAAGAACTACCAAGTATTGAACCAGTGATTGAAGCCGCGATTGTTTCTTTCAAAAAAAATGGACGCTTGATCTACATGGGCGCTGGCACAAGTGGACGATTGGGTGTACTGGATGCAGCCGAGTGTGTTCCTACATTTGGTGTAGAGCCTGAAATGGTCATTGGTTTGATTGCAGGTGGTGAAGCGGCTATGACTGTCGCAGTTGAAGGTGCAGAGGATTCACTTGAGTTAGGGAGAGAAGATTTGATCCAGTTGAACTTGACGGAAAATGATTTGGTCGTAGGTATCGCGGCTAGCGGTCGCACGCCTTATGTGATTGGTGGCTTAGACTATGCTCGTTCAATCGGCGCAAAGACGGCAACGATTTCTTGTAATAAAGAAGCTGAAATCAGTCAACATGCTGATTTTCCTATTGAGGTAGATGCGGGACCAGAATTTTTAACAGGTTCGACACGTTTAAAATCTGGAACTGCACAGAAATTGATTTTAAATATGATTTCTACAATCAGTATGATCGGTATCGGAAAAGTATTCAATAATCTAATGGTCGATGTCAAGCCAACAAATGACAAATTAGTCGAACGTTCAAAGCGAATCATCATGGAAGCAACAGAAGTGGATTATGAAACAGCAGAAAAATACTTTTATGAAGCGGAACAAAATGTTAAACTAGCGATCGTTATGTTATTGACGAATAGTGACAAAGAGACAGCAAAAAGAAAACTAGCTGAGGCAGACGGCTTTGTAAAACGAACGTTGTAAGGGGGAAAAGGAAATGGCAAAAAATGAATTGACTTTGACAGAGCTGGCAAAACAAATTTATGCTGGGGCTGGTGGCATGGGTAACGTAGACAGCGTTGTCCATTGCATGACACGGGTTCGGATGAAGGTCATTGATGAATCGTTGGTCGACGTAGCGAAATTGAAAGCGATACCGGGCGTGTTAGGGGTAGTTGAGGACGAACAGTTACAAGTCATCATCGGACCAGGGAAAGTAAACAAAGTCGCACAAGAAATGGTTGACCAAGCAGGAGTCAAACTAGGTGAAAAAATTCCTGGAAACCCTAATGTTACAACTGGTTTATCAGGGAAAGACAAGGTCAACGAACGTGCCCAAGAGATGAAGAACGTACAAAAATCAAAACAAAAACCGTCAAAAATCAAATCTATTTTAAAAGATATCTCGAATATATTTGTCCCAATGATTCCAGCTTTTGTTGGTACAGGGATCGTTGCAGGGATTGCCGCAGTATTGACAAACCTTGTGACAGCCGGAACCATCGATGGTGCATCATGGCAACAGTACATCGACATCATGAACATTCTTAAAAATGGGATGTTTAGTTATCTTGTCATCTATACTGGGATCAATGCCGCTCAAGTATTTGGCGCAACGCCAACACTTGGTGGAGTAATCGGTGCGGTTGTCATGTTGACAGGGATGAATCCAGAAGCTCCTTTGACGAACCTGTTTACTGGAACGCCACTTGCTGCCGGACAAGGTGGGATCATCGGAGTGATTTTTGCGGTCTGGTTGCTTTCGATCGTTGAAAAGAAATTACACAAAATCGTTCCTGATGCAGTAGACATCATTGTGACACCAACACTTTCATTGATTGTCATCGGGCTGATCGAGATTTTCTTGATTATGCCATTAGCTGGTTTTATCTCAGATGGTATGGTAGGAGGGATCAATTGGGTACTTAGTGTGGGTGGTGCTTTCTCAGGATTTGTATTAGGTACATTGTTCTTACCAATGGTCATGTTTGGTCTGCATCAAATATTGACCCCAATCCACGTACAAATGATCGATGAAACAGGACGTACATTATTATTGCCTATTTTAGCAATGGCAGGAGCTGGACAAGTTGGTGCTGCTCTTGCTTTATGGGTTCGTTGTAAGAAAGACAAAGAATTGACTGAGATGATCAAAGGTGCGTTACCTGTAGGGATTTTAGGAATCGGTGAACCATTGATCTACGGTGTAACATTGCCTTTAGGCCGTCCATTCATCACTGCTTGTATTGGAGGCGGTATCGGTGGTGCGGTGATCGGTTTGATCGGGAATATTGGTGCCATTGCTATTGGGCCTTCTGGCGCAGCGTTGATTCCTTTGATTTCAGATGGTAAATGGTTTGGCTACGTCCTTGGATTGTTAGCTGCTTATGCGGGCGGATTCTTAGCTACTTTCTTTTTCGGGATTCCTAAAGAACAATTAGCGAAAGAAGAATTAGCAGAAGAGGCACCTGTTCAGACAGCACCAAGTACCGGTTCAACAAATCAAACACAAGCTGTTCAATTATATGCAGTAGCAGATGGCACAGTACAATCAATCGAACAAGCGAGTGATCCTGTATTTGCTCAAAAGATGATGGGAGAAGGGTATTTTGTTGAACCAACGAATGGTCATATCTATGCGCCAACTTCTGGGATCATCAGCTCTATTTTCCCAACGAAACATGCCATCGGATTAACAACAGCTGATGGGTTAGAGCTATTGATCCATATGGGAGTCAATACTGTGGAACTAGGTGGAACGCCATTTGATATAAAAGTGAGTGAAGGACAAGCTGTCACAAAAGATACGATGATAGCGGACGTGGATCTAGCTGCGATCAAAGAGGCAGGAAAAGAAACCGCTATGATGGTTCTCCTGACAAATATGGAACATGTCCTAACGTTTGTTTTAACACATACAGGTGAAGTAACAGCAAAAACACCTGTGATGGATGTGAAAAGTGTAAAATAATAAAAAGCGCAAAATCAAAGGATTTTGCGCTTTTTATTAAGCTCTATATCGTTGAACTAAGGCATGGTAGATTCTTTCAACATCTATTGGTGTACCGCGTAATTCATAATCTTCTATCATAGGAAAGCCGAATTGTTCAGCATATTGTTTCGCTGTCAAACAATATTGATAGTTAAAATTTTTATTTCCGCTACCGACAACACCAAGACAAAGCGCATGATTTTCTTGATATTCCAAGTATTCTCGCATGGTTTCTGTCAAAATCTCTTGGTCACCACTGTCAATGCCATTGCCTCCTTCTAGATAGGTTGGCACAAACACAAAGAAAGGTTTAGTTTCTTTTTCAAAGTCGCTATTTTCATGGATCTCTTTCAGGTGGACTAAGGGAAGTGAAGCATCTTTTTCATGTTGTTCCACAGCAAATGCTGCTAATTTTTTGACGAATCCTCGGGTGTTACCAGAAATTGAGATATATAAGATATTCATGATATCGTCCTCCAATCATTCTTATCCAGTATAGCATTTTTTTGTTTTTTGGGTAGATAAGAAGAGGAAGAGAAGCGGTCGCTTTCCTTGTATAATTAGAAAAAAATAGTTACAATTAAATTTCAATTAGAATTTTTTAGAAAAAAATAAATGAAACGAAGTTTTGCTATACTTTGCATAAAAGCGGTTTATTTTGGAGGATGCGTACATGGACACAGAGCAACAGAAAAAAGGTATTGGATTGATCCCACTAGCGGCCTTAGTGATTGGGTCAGCGATTGGAGGTGGCGTTTTCGGTATTATGACCGACATCTCAGGATCGGCTGGTGGCCCAGCATTGTTCAGCTGGGTATTAGTTGGGACGTCCATGATGATGCTCTCTTTGTCAATCAATAATATCAATAAGAAACGTCCAGAATTAGAAGGTGGTATTTTTAGCTATGCCGAAGCTGGCTTTGGTCGATTTTCGGGATTCGTCAGTGGGTGGGGCTATTGGCTGACCTGCTGGTTAGGAAACGTGGCATTTGCTACGCTATTGATGAGTGCGTTGGGCTATTTCTTTCCAGTATTCGATGGGGGGCAAAATGTCGCCTCGGTCATCGTCAGTACTATATTTTTGTGGGGATATGCTTGGCTCGTCAATCGAGGAGTCGAAAATGCCAGTTACGTCAATGCAATCGTGACAATTTGTAAATTAGTTCCGCTATTTTTATTTATCATTGTTGCTATCAGCACGTTCTCATTGCAACAATTCATCAATAATTTTTCAAGTGATATCATCTTGAATGCCAATGGACAGCCGATTCCTTTCTCAAGTCAAATCCTAAGTTGTATCATGGTGATGCTTTGGGTATTTGTTGGAATTGAAGGTGCATCTGTGGTGGGTTCACGAGCGAAGAAAAAATCAGATGTCGGAAAAGCCACGATTTTAGGAATTTTTGGATTGATCGTGATCTATGTTTTAGTTTCGATGTTGCCTTACGGTACGATGACGATGGAAGAACTCCAAACAATCCAAACGCAACCAGCAATGGGCTATGTGTTTGAGATGATGGTTGGTAAATGGGGAGCTGTCGTGATCAATGGTGGACTGATCATTTCCCTGGTCGGTGTATGGTTATCTTGGACGATTTTACCCATTGAAACGATGCGCAATATGGCGGATGACGGCTTATTGCCAGCGCGTTGGGGAAAAGTCAATAAAAAGGGCGCACCGACATATGCGATCGTATTAACGACTTTATGTACAAATGTCTTTTTGCTTTCGCTACTGTTTACAGATAGTGCCTATAACTTTGCTTATACCCTCGGAACAGCAGCGATCTTCTTTACGTGGTTATTCTTAGGATTGTATCAAATGAAACTATCTTATCAAAGAAAAGAATGGGTCCAATTCTTGGTTGGCTCATTAGCAAGTGCTTTTCAAATTTGGGCAATGCTATTTGTCGCTTTCAATGAAGTGATGCTCGTTCTTGTATTATTTTTACCAGGTATCTTATTTTATCTCAAAGCAAGAAAAGAAAAACAGCAAGCTGTTCCACAGACAAAACTTGATTATTTATTGCTTTCGTTAGTCTCGATTTTTGGAGTAGTGGCATTGGCATTATTTGCAACTGGAGTATTGCATTTATAAAACGCACAAAAGTTGAAACCCATTCTTTTGTATCACTCAAAAAGCATCTAAGAGATCGACCCGATTCAGGTCATTTCTTAGGTGTTTTTTCATGCTGCCTATTCTCTGATTGTTTAGTAAAAACGATACGTGACTTTCTCACAACGTTTTTCCGCGATTGTTCGTTTCATTTCAGTGAAGAGGAATGGTTACGTTGTCACATTTTGACACATTGAGGCAGATATTGTTTTAATGATGATCCAAACAAACAATTTTGTAAGAGAAAAGGTTGAGAGAAAGATGGTCGAAATAGGTAGTGATTGGCTATACTTATTCCTTGAGGCATAAAAAAATGGAGGGAATATATGAGAGTGAAAGGGTTGACGAGCTATCAATTGAAATGGATAGCAATTGTTTTTATGGTCGTTGATCATATCAACAGTTATTTCGGGATGCAATTAGGGTTACCAAGTTGGGTCTCGTGGTTGGGACGTTTTGTTGCGCCATTATTTGTATTTTTATTAGTTGAAGGTTTCAAGTATACGCATAGTAAATATCAGTATGCGAAACGATTAGGAATAGCTGCATTCGTAGTAGCGATTGGAAATATCATCTATCATTTATTAACAGGAAATTACATCAGTGAATATAATCATCAGCCAAACTATTATTTATTTTTAGGTCCACATAATATCTTTTTGACATTATTTTTGCTGTTTTGCTTGATGTGGCTTCTTTCTATAATAAAAGGAAAAACACTTTGGAGAAAAGGAATGCTCGTCGCAGTAGCACTTTTATTGGTCATGATCACGATTGCTTTTTCAGAAGGTGGTCTGTATTTAGTTCCAATGTTGTTGCTGATGTATTTCTTCCGCGAGAAAAAAGAACGAGGGAAATTGGTTCTAGGTATTTTTGTGTATACGCTGATCTTATTTTGTCTAGCAATTTTATCCTATACACAAATGCCTGATTATCAATCATTGTATCAATTTTTAACGTTTGATAATGAATTTATGATGGTCACCGTTATCCCATTTATCATTCTTTATAATGGAAAACTAGGTGGAACCGGACGCGCATTCGACAAATACTTTTTTTACTTGTTTTATCCGTTACATCTATGGATCATTTATTTGATTTTTTCTTTTATTCATTAAGAAACAAATGAGGCGAGGTCTGGACAGAAGTGTTCAGCCTCAAGAAATAAGGCACCATCCACAAAAATTGTTCTTCAAATTCTTGTGGATGGCGTCTTGTTTTTTCGAAGAGGTTACTTCTGTTCTTGTCGTTTATTCGGTTTTAGGGGAGAGAGGACTAATGTCTCAGAAACGTCTCATTTGTTTTTATGAGTTGTTTCAAACATTACAGTTTTTGATCCCTTAGTTAGATGTAAAGAAATGTTATGTAGTTCAAGAAAATCGGCAGTATAAATAAGACTTCAAGTCATTTGTTGTTATGGAATTGACAGAATTTTTAAAATATATTATTTTTTTTGTAAGAATTCTCTATATTTTCAATCAATTTTATTTTATAATGAAAAAATATCATGTAATTTTTAGGAGGAAAACAGATGGAAAATTATCTTAGCCTGTTAGGCGTACTGATTGTTATTCTTGGTTTTGCTTTCAAGTTAGATTCGATCTTGATCGTTATGGTTGCGTTAGTCGTGACCGCATTTACTGGTGGATTAGGACTTGAAGGTATGCTGGAAACTTTAGGTACAAGTTTTGTGAATAACCGAGGAATGGCAATTTTTATTATCATTATGTTAGCAACTGGTACGTTAGAACGCAATGGTCTGAAGGAATCTGCTGCAACGTTGATCAAACGTTTCAAGAAGGTATCCGCTGGAATGATCATCGATATTTATGGTGTTTTCCGAATGATCTTTGCAGCTTTCAATGTCAGCTTTGGTGGGGTGGCCGGCTTTGTACGTCCAATCATCATGCCAATGGCGTTAGGTACCGTTGAATCAAAAGGATTAACCGTCAATCCCGAACATGAAGAGGAATTAAAAGGAATGTCTTCAGCGATGGAAAATATTTGTTGGTTCTTTGGTCAAGTATTATTTATCGGTGGGGCCGGTGCTTTATTAGTACAATCCACATTAAAAGACTTAGGCTACGAGGTAACTCTTGGTCAGTTGGCCCTGGTGCAAATACCAGTCGCAATCACAGCTCTAGTCGTGGCGAGTGTCTATTTTTATCTAAAAGAAAAGAAATTAGCGAAGAAATACTATTCAGGAAAGGAGAAATAAGATGGATTTTTTGAACTTTTTTACAAATTCTGAAATATTATTAAGTGAAAAATTATTGGAAATCTTATATATTTTGATGGGACTAGTCTTGATCTATACGGGCCTTCGTAATGCTTTTGATAAAAGTAACCCTCATCGATTTGGTTCTGCCTTTTTCTGGACAGTTTTAGGAGTCGTGATTGCTGCTGGTCGTTGGATATCGCCAATTGCCAATGGGGTATTGATTTTCGCGATGACGATCCCAGCAATCACAAAAAGAGTGAGTAAAGGTGCAAGTCGTTTGCCATCAAAAGAATATATGGAAAAGATGTCAGACAAGTTAGGCATGAAAATCTTTATTCCCGCATTGAGTATCGGGATCTTTGCCATTTTATTCGCACTATTCACTGATTTAGGTGCTTTAGTCGGTGTTGGTGTGGGGGTATTTGTAGCGATGTTGATCTTGATGTTCTTTTCAAGAGATAATCGCCCAACGACTTTCTTGGATGATGCTTCAGACATGTTAGGGACAGTCGGTCCTTTAAGTATGTTACCGATGCTCTTAGCTTCATTGGGTGCGGTCTTCACGAGTGCAGGTGTTGGTACCGTGATTTCCAGTGCAGTCGGTACGATCGTTCCAGAAGGAAATGTCAATATTGGTATCATCATCTATGCGCTAGGAATGGTTCTATTTACAGTGATCATGGGGAATGCTTTTGCGGCAATCACCGTCATGACAGTCGGAATCGGTGCGCCTTTTGTCTTTAGTCAAGGGGCTAATCCAGCATTGATCGGTATGGTCGCGTTGACATGCGGTTTCTGTGGAACGTTGTTGACACCGATGGCTGCTAACTTCAACGTAGTACCAGTGGCGATGTTAGAAATGAAAGATAAATACGGCGTGATCAAGAATCAATTATTTGTTGCTGTATTCATGCTGGTTTTCCAAATCGTCTATATGATTTTATTTAAATAGTATCTTGAGCGAAAAAGAATCAATGATTTCCATAAAATATGGAGAAGATTGATTCTTTTTCTGAACAGCTAACATTTCATTATTGACTATTTTTTGTTAAAATAGATAGACACTGAGTCCTTCGAATAGGAATGACTCACTGAAAGTACTAAATACACGAGTGAGAAACAATCAAATTTTAATGTTTAGATAAATCTTTGAAGGATGAATTGAACGCATCATTTTATAGAATAATGGAGGAATGAAAAATGAAAGTACTCGTAACTGGTTTTGATCCATTTGGTGGAGATAAAGTAAATCCTGCCTATGAAGCAGTCAAAAAAATGTCGTCTGAGATTGCCGGTGCAGAAATCATCAAATTAGAAGTTCCCACTGTTTTTGGTAAAAGTGGTCAAGTCGTAAAAGAAGCAATCCAAGAGCATCAACCTGAAATCGTGATTTGTGTTGGTCAAGCAGGTGGACGTTCAGCGATTTCTTTTGAACGTGTAGCAATCAATCTAGCTGAAGCACGTATTGCAGATAATGAAGGTAACCAGCCATTTGATACGCCGTTAGAAGCAGACGGCCCAGCTGCTTACTTTACTTCATTACCAATCAAAGCAATGACAAAAAATGTCCAAGAACATGGATTACCAGCCTATATTTCTTATACAGCTGGTACGTTTGTTTGCAACGACATCATGTATCGATTGTTACACTTGATCGAAACAGAGTTCCCAACAATTCGTGGAGGCTTTATCCATGTGCCATTCTCACCAGATCAAGTCATCGATCGCCCTGTAGGGACACCGGCAATGTCACTTGATGATATTGCGGCTTCATTGACTTATGCGGTAGAAGCAGCAGTCAACAACAAAGAAGATATTTCAGGTAACGCAGGAACAACTCACTGATAGATAGCTGAAGCGAAGCAAGTGCAAGACACTACTGTCACAACCTCAGCTTCACGTATGAAAAAAGCGAAAAGCCGAAAATAGCTCACATTATTTTCGGCTTTTTTGTTGCTCTTTGAACATATTTATTTTTACTCTCTTAATTTAGAAAGGCAGGTGAAAGGTATGAATGAAAGTTGGCAAGCAATTTTTGACGAATGGTTCCCAAAAGAAATCAAGCAACACTACCCAATAAAAATCTCCAAACAATATACAAGTAGCCAACGATGGGAAATCTATGAACGATTGACGAAACAACAACGAATTGTCATGGATCAACATCGTCGATATTTGATCCACTCACAGTTTTTGGAAGAAAACTATTTAGCAGCAACGGATTGGATTTTTTCTGACTTTAAGATCAATCCATTTTATCGCACATCACGTAGGCAACAGAAACTTTATTGTGAATGTGGCCGTGAACTGAAAGTCCAATATATCGTTCGTTCCCCTAAAACGGGCAAGGAATTAAAACTAGGCATCAATCATTTTGCAGAACACTTGCACATTAGTCCAACAGTTGCAGCGTCGATCAATCAGGGAATGACTAAAGTGGATCTAGCGCTGGATGAGATCCTCTGGCTGAAACAACAAAATATTGCCTTTCCTGAACGACTCTGGCAAGAATATTGTCTAATGTTGTATCATAATCGCCGGCTGAAACAACCGATTTTACCAGATAAAAAGCTGACTAAACGACTCACTGAATTTCGTCATGCCCAGTTACCGATTTATCTGGCAGACTATCAAGCAATGGAAAAGTACATCCAACAAGTGAGCTATCAGGCAAAAGAAAAGCCGAAAAAAATCCTTGAAAAAAAATCATTATTTGAGGATTTTTCAGAAGATCTGACTAAAGAGGTTGAAGCGTTCTTGACTAATTATCAACTATTCCTTCGAAAAGATTGGTCATCTGTTTCAATGGCTGAGACAAGCCAACCATCTGTCGCTTTTTTTGCAGAGTTTATCGCTAATCTGCGAGAAGGATCGAAGAATGAAGCTGTAGACGTCGATCGATCAGCAAAAGAACAGCGTTTTATCCAACCGCAAATTTATTATTTTGTTTGGCAACAATATCAGCGTTATGGATTTACAACTGGTTTTTTCGATAGTATCCCTCGGGTGATGAGAAATGGTTTTCTAAAGATTTTACGCAAAGAACGCGAAGAAAAACAGCAAGCTACAACAAAAACTGTGACAGAAATTGAATGGCAAGAACTTGCAAAGAAAATCAAAAAACAATCAGTCGCCTCTTTGATCCAAGAATATGAACAAGCAGACTATGTATTTACTTCAGAACAACAGCTTGCATTAAAAAAGTTCCAAGAAATGGAATCAGTGATACAAACGATGGATGAAGACATTAGAATGTTGCTCAAGGATTTGATTTAGTTGACTCGAACCGCTGAGAGAATCTTGGTATGACGATACCTAGAAATAAGCGAGAAAAGTCCCATCCTATTTTGGGTGACTTTCTCGCTTTAGTAAGAGGTTTGAAAAACAAACCAATTTCTAGTACAAGTTTATTTATTGTTTTCCATCAAGAAACATGGTGCGAAAAATATTCTGCTTCCATGCGCTGCATGCGCGCTCTTTCTTTTTTGTTGTACCAAGGAGAGACAGTAAAGGCTAATAAGTCATTGATCAAGTAAACAGAGCTATTGATAAACATAGCTAAACTAGCAGACCCATGGGTATAGGAAACATACCATAAGACCATTTGTGCAAGACCAGAAGCAAGCCACCAATAATACTGATTGTTGTAGCGAAGGAAGCTAATGATTCCGGCAGAAAGACTGATCGAAAAAGCAATGGCATCGATCCAAGGACGAGGGTCGTCTGTATACGTACCAATCAAATAACCTGAAATCAAGTAAACGAACACAGTCCCGGTTAATGCAATCAACCAACTTTTTCCACTAAATTCTCGAATTTTGGAAGCCATATTATGATTCCATTCTTTACTTAATAAAACTGGGATATCCAATGTGACCATATAAGCAATTTGTTCGCCGATACTTAAATAGTTTTTGGCAGAAAAGCCAACGACGATAAAACAAATAGCAGAGAGAATTCCTAGAATACCGTTGACTGATTTAGCGGCATTGATTGATAAAATACATAACACCCCTAGATTTGTCCCGATGAAGGTAATGATCGACAACCAAGTGATTGGCTGATTCACAAGTGTCATGACTTGGCAACCTAGGCTAAAATAGAATAGATAATAATTTTGTTGAGGCCAACCTTTCAATTGATGAATCAAAAATCTGAAATAATTACTCATAATAAAAAACTCCTTGGAACACAATATATAGTGCTTGTTTATTTTAGAGACACAAATTATTGTATTCCTTTTAAAATTTATTTCTAGTCTTTCATTTTAAAAAAATATATGTTATTATTCGATTTGATTGTTTTCTGAGAAACATTTACTTTCAAACGATGAAAAGTAGGAGGCCATTTGATGTGGTCTCTCTTTTTTTGTGCAGCGGGAGAAAAATCTATGCTATGTCTAAAAGTATTGATAAGATAAAGGAAACAAAAAGATTGGAAGTGTGAGAATGAATTTAACAACCGTTCACCATGTTGCGATCATTGTGTCGGATTACCAAAAGTCACGTGCTTTTTATGTTGATTTGCTAGGTTTTGAAGTTATTCGTGAAAATTATCGAGAAGACCGTGGCGATTATAAGCTAGACTTAAAACTAGGAGATATGGAGCTTGAGATTTTCGGCATCAAAGACGCACCTAAAAGACCGAGCTACCCAGAAGCTTGTGGTTTGAGGCACTTAGCATTCAAAGTGGAACATATCGAAGAAACAGTCGCGGAACTACAAGGATTGGGGATTGAAACTGAACCAGTCCGTATCGATACCTTTACAGGCGAAAAAATGACTTTCTTTTTTGATCCGGACGGATTGCCGTTGGAGTTACACGAATAAAGGTAACAAATTTGTCACTTTTTCTTCCGTTCATTCGATTTTTTTCTTTCCTATTTCTTGTTATTCTAGAAAAAAACGGGGAGAGAGTGGAATGAAAAAAATAATCATTGCAGCATCGATTGCTATCATTGTTAGCTTAGCGGCTTCGTTAGGACTATTGGATGCAAACTTTTCTTTTGATGACATCAGTGACCAAGAATATCAAATCTCATTGCAAAAGGCAGTGTCTATTTTGCGAGATGAGTACCATGAAGAGAAAGTCAGTCGTATCCAGTTCAACCAATTAGACGAAGAACAAAGTAATAAAAAGATGTATGAATATATTTTTTATACTCCCAATCGAGTGATCACAGTGAACCCAATCTCAGGAAAGACGATGGTTGTTGATGAAAGCCGAAACGAACCAGGGCAATTCTTTCACTTGAAAACGATCCATCAAGTGAAACATCCACAGGCAGCAATGAAAGAAGCAGTCCATAAAGTCGGAAAACATCACGGAAAAGCAAAAAGTTGGGAAATCACGACAAAAAGTGGTCAATTGTATTATTCTGTAGCCGTTGATGGAACGAATCATTTAGAAGATGTATTGATCAGTGCTTGAAAGAGAAGTGGTTTCACTTCTCTTTTTTTATAGATAAGAGTAATCTAAAAGTGTAAAACAAAGAAGGGATTGAGGGAATCATGCAAAAGATGGTTTGTCCAAACTGTGGAAAAAAATTCACTTATGAAGAAGTAAATCATATCGTTGAACACGTAAAAAAAGAGATGCCGATTGTTTGCCCCTACTGTCGTTTTGAAGCAAAAACAATCGTTTCGAATGGTTATTTCGTGACACAAAAAATTGAAGATTATTTGAATTAGCTGTTTTGCTCTGAGATTTCATTATGGTAAAATGAAAAAAAGGAGTGTCAGAAATGATTCGTAATGCAAAAAAAGAAGATGCGGCAGCTATCGCTCCGCTTATTTTAGTTATATTGAAAGATATGGACTTACCGTTTCTTTTAAAGTACGGTGAAGAAAAAACATTAGAAGTCTTGGAAGAAGCCATTACAGACCCAGACTATCGTTACAGCTATACAAGAGGGATCGTTGATGAGCGAGAAGGCAAGGTAGCAGGAATCGTTTATGGTTATACAGACGAAGAAGAACCAATCATCGACCAGCCGTTAGAAAAAATCTTACAAAAGCATGGCATTTATGAGCAAGTAAAAATGTTTACGGATAGAGAAACATTCCCTGATGAATGGTATTTAGATTCTATCTGTGTTTCAGAAGAATTTAGAGGACAAGGAATCGGTTCCTCTTTGTTAGAAGCATTGCCACCAATCGTCAAAAAACAAAACCGCGATGTCATTGGACTAAGTTGCGATAAGCAAAACCCGCAAGCTAGAAAATTGTACGAGCGCCATGGGTTCAAAGTAATCGGGGAACGAACGATCAGTGGACATCTGTATGATCATATGCAAAAGAAAATCGTCTAGTGAGTTTTTATTGCTCAATCAAGCTTACCAGATTAACAAAATGCAGGCATACCTGAAAAGGTGTGTCTTTTTTTATTAATAAAAAAGTGAGGAATATCACATAATTCAAAAATAATTGTGAAAGAACATAAATACTATGCGTTATGTTAAATGAAGAATGTATGAAATTAATGTAATTTTTCTATATAATTTCAGAGAAATATGTATTTTATCGATTTTTAGGAATATAATTACGAATGTTTTTATGTTATAAAATTTCATATATTGACGAAAAGAGATGAAAAAATGTTCAAAAATAAAGTTGTGAATCTTTCCCTAATGTCTGTTTTGCTTCTCCATTTATTTTTTCCAATCCAAGTAATTGCTGAGACATTTATTCCACAAGATCCAGGAAGTGTTTATGATGATTTGACTGGTGATTATGGGGTATTAGGGATTGCTTCTCAGTTCCATGTGTTCGCAAAAGAAAAAACGACCATCAATGCACATACAGAGGGGAATGTAGCAACGGGTGTCCTATCAGCAACGAATAACTTCGGGACATCGATCAGTACAGGGGATTTAAATAAAGAGATCAATTATGCACAATCCGTTGAGACAATCATTAGCTCAACAGAAACTGCGGCTTCTGTTAAACGATCGAATAAATTTATTGTGGGATCAAACAATGTGATCACGACGGAAAACGATAAAATAGTTGTCAATGGAACAAGATTGGATCATTTATCAGTGGATGAGTTCTATCAAGATCGAGAAGATGCTCAATATATTGATTTCAACAAAGAGTTTGAAAATTTAATGCTGACATCAAATATGTTGATGTCGTTAGATCCATTAAAAACATATACGCCAGATGATTTCCCTGATATGAATAATCGTGTGATTGACTGTACAGATCTGGTTGGGGATCAGCCCTATGTCATCAATGTTGCTGCTTCTGTTCTGGCAAAGAACACCCCTTTACAAATCAACAATCCTCAGGAAAAAGTGCTTATAATCAATGTTGTAGATGCACCCACTAATTTTTCGGTACAATCCCAGATCCAATATAATAAACGTTCCAATCATCAAACAGAAGATTTCTCTGATGCCAATATTTCTTGGAATTTTGGTAATCTAACAGAAAAATTAGAAATCAATGCGCCTTTCCAAGGAACGATTATTGCACCTTGTGCGGATATTACAGTCAATCAAAGTCAAGATGGAACGATCATAGGAAAAAATGTGATCTTGAATGCCACAACAAATCGTTGGGACCCAAATGAAATTTTTGCTGTACCAAATACGCATGATGACACGACAGATACAACAAGTAGCAGTACAGAACCAAGTACGAGTGAAAGCAGTACAGAACCAAGTACGAGTGAAAGCAGTACAGAACCAAGTACGAGTGAAAGCAGTACAGAACCAAGTACGAGTGAAAGCAGTACAGAACCAAGTACGAGTGAAAGCAGTACAGAACCAAGTACGAGTGAAAGCAGTACAGAACCAAGTACGAGTGAAAGCAGTACAGAACCAAGTACGAGTGAAAGCAGTACAGAACCAAGTACGAGTGAAAGCAGTACAGAACCAAGTACGAGCGAAAGCAGTACAGAACCAAGTACGAGCGAAAGCAGTACAGAGCCAAGTACGAGCGAAAGCAGTACAGAGCCAAGTACGAGCGAAAGCAGTACCTATCCAGGTAAAAATGGAAAGCAATCAGATACAAGTACCACAACCAATACCACAACAAGTAGTGCTAGTAGTGTTTCATCAACAAACGAGTCTGACGAGCCTGTTATCAGTGGAGAAGGAACAGTTGAAAGCGATGGAATAGACACGATGCAAATGAACGATAGACGTGAAAATAAAGTAGCGCTAGCTGTTGAATCAAATACCAATAATGATGATCCTTCGACTAAGAATGTACAATCACAAAATCAACAGCTTTTCCCTCAAACAAATGGGGAAAGAAATAATTTGTGGATCATGGTAGGTGCAGTGCTTATCTATGTAGTGACACTTCTTTTCTATAGAAGAAAACAGGTGTAAAAGAAAAAACGAAGCTGTGACATCGATTGTCTGATCCTTTTAAACCTGAATAAACGGTGTTCCAGAAGTAACTCCTTTAAAAATAAGCCAGAAAAACTCCAAAAATTTGAAAGACAATTTTCGGAGTTTTCTGGCTTATTTCTCGGAGTTGGACACTTCTGTCACAACCTTGTTTTTAGTTGACATCAAAGCGATAAGAAAGAGGTGTTTCTTTGTCTTTGTTTTTTCGATAGAGCCAGTAATCAAGGACAGCAGCGATACAGATACAGATAGGCGCATTTTCTTCACAAGGGATATCAAGGACATAATAATCACCGGTAAAGAGGGTTGCTTTGTCCATTTCCATGATTGGTTCATTGAAATGCTGGATCTGATAACGATGGTTATAGATATCTCCTTGAACAGTCCAATGTAATCGGCGAATATAATAAAAATCTCCTGGCCAATTGAAAATCTTTTGCATCGTACCGACTTTTTCGAAATCTTTGTAAAGTTCAAAGCGTGTCCCAAATGTCAGACTGATTTGTTTGATATGAGCGACTAGATCTCCATTCATGGCATAAAGAGATAAAGCATCTCCTTTCGTTCCCCAGCGGCCGACCATCAAAAAAAGTGATTTGCCTTTTTCGTCTTTGACGATTGTCCGGGTCGCACGACTCAGCTGTTTTTCCTGAATGAAAAATTCTGACATATTTGTTCCCCACTTTCTTCAAACAACTATAGATTTTCGTTGATTGCGCGTAAGATGGCTTTGCCAACACCCGATTCAAGGTTCGTGTCTGTTAAGTATTTAGCGTAATCTTTGACTTCGATCTCTGCATTTCCCATAGCGAAACTAACGCCGGCGGTTTGCAACATGCTGACATCATTGAAATTATCACCGATCGTCATGACTTCATCTAAAGTAATCCCTCGTTCATGAGCGACATGAGCAACTGCGATTCCTTTTTGAGCATTTTTATGGTTGACTTCAAGATTATTTTGACCAGAAGAGGTCACTGCCAGTTCGCCTAAATTACTGATTTCTTTCCCTACAGGGCCTAAAATACGTGGACCTTCAGTATGGAAACAGATGATTTTTAGGACTTCAAGTTTATCATCAAGTAGTAATTCGCGAATGCTGTCAACATAAGTGATGTGTAAGAGTTCAAGATTAGCTGAAGCCATGGCGATCGCCATTTTGTATGTCAAATGGGGCATATGGGTCGCAATGGAAGAAGCAAAGCTTTCGATTCTTTTTGGTTGGCTTTCCGAATACAATCCTTGGTTTGTCGCTACCTCGTAATAAATACCATTTGCATCTAAAATATCCATGACTGTCATAGCTTGGGGACTTGGAATTGGTACTGTAAAAAGCGACTTACCGGATCTGTCAAAAACTTGCGCGCCATTCAAAGTGATCATCGCACAATCGATTCCTGCTTCATCTAAGGCTGCTCGTGCTTCTTGTGCGTTACGTCCAGTAGCGACCATAAATTCAATACCCAGCTCATTTGCCATGCGGATTACTTCAGTATTTTCTGTTGAGATACTCATATGTGCATCGAGTAAAGTGCCGTCCATATCAGAGGCAATTAATTTGATCATGTGATTACCGTTCCTTTCCTTTTCTCCCTCCTAGTTTAACATACTAATGCGAGATAAGATGGAAGATTTTGACTTGTTAACAAATAATTTGTGAGTTATTCTGGAAAATAGGAGGTGGGAAATTTGAAGAAAATCATCCACAATAGTTGGCAAGAAGTATTAGCTGATGAATTTGAAAAAGATTACTATCAGCAGTTGAGAATATTTTTAAAAAATGAGTACGCAACTCAAAAAATCCATCCGGATATGTATCATGTTTATGAAGCGTTAGAGCTGACTCCCTATGAAGAAGTCAAAGTCGTGATTCTAGGACAAGACCCTTATCATGGAGTAAATCAAGCGCATGGTCTTTCTTTTTCCGTACAACCAGGAGTAAAAACACCACCGTCTCTGGTCAATATCTACAAGGAATTGAAGAATGACTTAGGGATCGAACCAGTTTCTCATGGGAATTTAGTGACTTGGGCCAAACAAGGTGTGCTGCTGTTGAATACTGTACTAACTGTCAGAGAAGGGCAAGCTTATTCTCATCGCGGAAAAGGCTGGGAACAATTGACGGATGCGATCATTGAAAAGCTGAATGAACGAGACAAACCGATCGTATTTATTCTTTGGGGGAAACCTGCACAAGAAAAAATGAAAATGATCGATAAAAGTCGACACATTATAATAACAGCCCCACATCCAAGCCCATTATCGGCGCATCGTGGCTTTTTTGGTTCAAAACCATTTTCAAAAACGAATGATGCGTTGCTTGCTCTGGGTGAAACACCGATTGATTGGCAACTGCCTAAAACAGTGTAATGATACAGCGCTTTCCTGTTATAATGCAGTTTTTCCGGATTATGTGAAAAACTTAATTATTATCCATTATTTGACTGATACAGAAATTTAAAACTGTTCTTTTTTTTGATAATAGTGTATCATGGTAGTTAATAAAAATAACTGGGGGTCATCTTGTGGAATTGTTTGATAGTTTAAGATTTAAAATTGTACGTCGCGGCATCAAAATCGTGTTTCCAGAAGCAACGGATGCAAGAATTTTAGGAGCAGCAGCACGTTTAAAAGCAGAAGAATTAGTTGAACCGATTTTGATCGGCAGCAAAGAAGAAATTGAAGCAGCAGCAAATGCACGTGGTATCCAAACATCTAACTTCACGATCATCAATCCAAATGATTATGAAAAATGGGATGAAATGGTCGAAGCTTTTGTTGAACGCCGTAATGGAAAAGCAACAAAAGAACAAGCAGAAAAAATCTTAAAAGATGTCAATTACTTTGGAACAATGCTTACATATATGGGCATTGCTGATGGTATGGTTTCTGGAGCGATCCATTCAACCGGAGATACAGTACGTCCAGCACTACAAATCATCAAAACAAAACCAGGTGTAAGTCGTACAAGTGGTGCTATGATCATGGTTCGCGGTAGAGATCAAGAAAAATATGTCTTTTCTGACTGTGCGATCAACGTGAATCCAAACGCACAAGAATTAGCTGAAATTGCTGTGGAATCAGCAAAAACAGCTGAACTATTCGATATCGATCCAAAAATCGCATTGATGAGCTTTTCAACAAAAGGTTCTGCAGCAGCTCCTGAAGTAGATAAAGTGGTTGAAGCAACAAGAATCGCGAAAGAATTAGCGCCTCAATATACGATCGATGGAGAATTACAATTTGATGCTTCTTACGTTCCAGCAGTCGCACAATTAAAAGCCCCTGATTCTAAAGTGGCAGGTCAAGCAACAGTCTTTGTCTTCCCTGAATTACAATCAGGAAACATTGGCTACAAGATCGCTCAACGTTTTGGTAACTTTGAAGCAATCGGACCAATCTTACAAGGATTGAACAAACCAGTAAGTGACCTTTCTCGTGGTGCTAATGAAGAAGATGTCTACAAATTAGCAATCATTACAGGTGCACAAACATTATTAGATTAATCGAACAGTAGATCTAAAAAGAAAAGGGCTAGGGAGCTGAGGATTCCTGACTCTTTTCTTTTTTTTTGTTGGATTACACGTTATACTGACAAAAAAGAATGAGGAGAAATGATGATGATTGAATTAACAAGTGTGGCGATGACAGACCAATTAGCAGAAATCATTGGAAAAGTCGCTCATCCGGGAGATAATCTAGTGTTGACTGGCGATCTAGGTGCTGGTAAAACGACTTTGACAAAAGGAATTGCAAAAGGATTAGGCATCGTTCAAATGATCAAGAGTCCGACCTATACGATCATTCGGGAATATACACAAGGAAAAATGCCTTTATACCATATGGATATCTATCGTGTCGCTGCTAGCGGTGCTGATTTAGGATTAGATGAATATTTTGAAGGCGATGGACTTTCAGTCATTGAGTGGGGAAATCTATTAGAAGATGCTTTACCTGAAGATTATTTGGAACTGATTATTGAGAAAAGTGATACAGAATTAGAAAAAAGGTATGTGAAATTCCAATCATACGGGCCGAATAGTCAAGAGTTTGAAAAACGTATCTATGAAGCATGGGCGGCTTCTCATGGCTAATGATGTTGAACTGACGTTAAAAGAAGCGGAGAAATCAGATGCTCAAGGATTGTTAATGATGCTACGCCAAGCGAGACAAGAAACGGATTATTTTGTTGTTGAGGAGCGTTCACTCAATAAAAGTAAAGAGGTACTTGCAACTGAATTGTCTCGAATAAAAGAAAGTGCAGAACACTTATTATTTTTAGCCTGTGTCAAAAAACAGGTGGTAGGTGTTGTTTCTGTTGCTCCCAAACCTGACTTGCCCCGACATGGCGAAATAGGGATCAGTATCTTGAAAGAATATTGGGGAATGGGGTTAGGTACGATTCTTTTAGAGGAGGCAATCATTTGGGCTACAGAAAATGCACGATTTAGTACGTTGGTTCTTGACGTATTGGCGGACAATCAACGAGCCATCCATCTTTATCAAAAAATGGGATTTCAAGAGGAAACCCAAAGTGTTGACTCTTCGGGAAGACAAGGTCAATCATTAGCGATAATCAAGATGAAACGAACGATTGAGCATGAAATAAACTGATTTCAAAAACAAAGAACCTGAAAAGTAGTTGTCCACTTTTCAGGTTCTTTATTTATCATTATCGTTGATTCTTTCGTACGAGGGAATCAACTAATAGAAATGAAGAAGTAGCTTATTTTAGCTAGTTGAACTATTTCACTGTGACTAATTTTTTCAATGGGTCTGTCCCAAAATATTTTTCCTGATATAACAAGATTTCTGCACATGCTCGACTATCTTCTAACGCATCATGGTGATTTTTCAAGGTGATATCCAAATTTTCACAAACTGTATTCAAGCGATGATTTGGCATTTCTGGAAACAAGCGGCGACTTGTTTTGACGGTACACAATGAGAGATAGTTCGGTTGAGGCAACTGATAATAATCTAAACAACCAGCCAATACTTTTGTATCAAATGCGGCGTTATGCGCAACGACTAATCGGTTTTTTTGGAAATACTTTTCGATTTTCTGCCAAACATCTGGAAATTTAGGTGCCTGTTGGACATCTTCGGGTCGGATACCATGGATCTGGATGTTCCGCCAGAAAAATGGCGTTTCCGGTTGGATCAAGGTATAAAATTCATCGACAATCTGACTGTTCTCCACTTTGACAAGGGCTAAGGAACACGCACTATGAGATTGGTGGTTCGCAGTTTCAAAGTCCATCGCGATAAAATTCATTTTCAAATAAGCCTCCTTTAAAAAATAAACCATAACATAGATTTGTATGAAAAGAAATAGCTTTTTCAGACTATGTATCAAGTAAATATGGTGCCAGTGAAGGATCAAGGGAAGAAAATCGGGACAACCCAATTTCTTCCGTTGCTATCCTTACTATTCGATAATTAATTCGACAGGGCAGTGGTCACTACCTAGAATCGATGTATGGATTTTTGCATCAACCAAACGAGGTGTCAACTCTTCACTCGTCAAGAAATAGTCGATACGCCAACCTGCATTGTTTTTTCGAGCATTGAAACGATAACTCCACCAAGAATAGACACCTTCTAACTCTGGATAGAAGTAACGGAAAGTATCTACAAAACCATTATCAAGTAAATGAGACAATGCGTTTCGTTCTTCGATCGAGAAACCAGCACTTTTTTGATTCGTTTTCCAATTTTTCAAATCGATGTTCTCATGGGCAACATTTAGATCCCCACAAACGATCACCGGTTTTTGTTTTTTCAACTCTTCTAAATAATCATAAAAAGCAGATTCCCATTCTAAACGGTAATCGAGACGTTTCAATTCATTTTGTGAATTTGGTGTATAGCAAGTGACTAAGTAAAATTCAGGATATTCTAACGTGATCAATCGGCCTTCTTGATCATGGACATCAATGCCCATTCCATAAGAAACGTTCAATGCAGGTTCTTTGGCGAAGATCGCTGTACCTGAATAGCCTTTTTTGACTGCATAATTCCAATATTGATGGTAACCTGGTAAATCCAAGTCGATTTGACCTTCTTGTAGCTTTGTTTCTTGAAGACAGAAGAAATCTGCATCAAATTCCTCAAATGTTTCTAGAAAATTTTTGTTGACGATGGCTCTTAAACCATTGACATTCCACGAAATCAGTTTCAAAAAAACACGCTCCTTTTTCTATCAAGTCTGTGCGATTATATTGTACCTCATTTTTATTAAAAATAGTGTAAGATAAGAGTAATAACAGATAGCAGGAGGGAACCCATGAAAATTGGCGTAGTAGGAGTAGGTAACATTGCCGAAAAAGCATATTTACCCACATATGCAGAGAAACAAGGAATGGTTGATTTTTATTTTGCGACACGTAATCAGGTAACGAAAGAGCGTCTGAAGAAAACCTATGGATTTGCTCATTTGTATGAGTCGCTGGATGACTTAATTGAAGAGGAGATCGAAGCATGTATGATCCATGCGGCAACAAGCGTTCATTTTCAATTAGCTAAAAAATGTTTGGAACATAATATCCATGTATATATCGACAAGCCTTTAAGTGTCGACCTAAAAGAAATCCAAGAGTTACAAGAATTGGCAGAACAACATCAAGTGATTTTAATGGTGGGCTTCAACCGACGATTCGCCCCAATGGTCGAAGAATTAAAAGCGATTCCAGAAAAACGGTTGATCCAGTTACAAAAAAATCGCATTGCGGCAAAAGAAACAACTGCTTTTGTCATTTACGATCTGTTCTTGCATCTGGTGGACACGGCTGTTTATTTATTAGACGAACCAGTGATCAAAACAACTTCTCATATCCGAGAAAAGGAAGGATTTATGGAAGTAGCGATGTTGCAACTTGAAACTGCGAACCAAATGGCAATTGTAACGATGGATCTTGGAAGTGGTGCAAATACTGAAACCTATCAAGTAACGAGCAAACAAGGAACCTATGAATTGAGTGATCTGACAGAATTAGTCATCCGTAAACCAGATACGGTGGAAATAAAGAAATTTGGTGATTGGGAAACCACCCTGAGCAAACGTGGTTTTGTGCCAATGGTTGAACGATTTTTTGAAGAAATCCAACAACCGACGCCAAATAATGAAAAGTTAAAACAAACCAACATTTATGAGAGCCATGCACTTTGTGAGGAGATGTTGAATAATCTTTATCGTCATCAGCTTTGAGCAAAACTGGCAAGATTGTTTTAAGCGTGATAGAATGATGGGGACGTTTGAAAAGAAAGGAAAGTCCTCAGTGAATAAAGAAGATATCGTTAAAAAAAATCCAGAGTTGAATCTGTTGCTTGATGAACCGTTAAGTCATTATACATTTACCAAAACCGGTGGACCGGTAGATGTTTTAGCTTTTCCCAAAACCAAATCAGAAGTCAAACAGTTAGTTGACTATTGTCGAGAAAACCAAGTGCCATGGTTGGTATTAGGAAATGCAAGTAACTTGATCGTCCAAGATGGTGGGATACGCGGCGTGGTCATCATGTTGACAGAGATGAATCAGATCAGCGTTGAAGGCACGATGGTGATTGCAGAAGCAGGTGCGAAACTGATCGATACGACGTATGCAGCCTTAGCAGAATCTTTGACAGGATTCGAATTTGCCTGTGGGATTCCTGGAAGTATCGGCGGTGCAGTCTACATGAATGCAGGAGCTTACGGTGGGGAGATCAAGGACGTGTTTGCAGAAGTCGACTTATTATTAAGTGATGGGACGATCCAAACTCTGTCAAATGAAGAAATGGCCTTTTCTTATCGCCATAGTGAATTACAGAAGATGGAGGCTATCGTCTTAGAAGCTCGTTTCCAATTAACACCTGGTGATCATGAGATGATCAAAGGCCGGATGGACGAATTGACGGAATTGCGTGAAGCAAAACAACCATTGGAATACCCTTCATGCGGTAGTGTCTTCAAACGACCTGAAGGACACTTCACAGGACAACTGATCCAAGAAGCAGGCTTACAAGGCTTGAAATGGGGCGGCGCACAGATTTCAGAAAAACATGCCGGCTTTATCGTCAATATCGACCATGCAACAGCAACTGATTATACAGAGTTGATTGCCCATATCCAAGGGGTGATCAAAGAGAAGTTTGATGTCACATTAGAAACAGAAGTACGGATCATTGGTGAAAAAAGAAGCTAAAGGAAAGTAGGTGGCGTGATGTTAGATAAGCAATTGCCCTATGCAGAGATTTGGATGACACGCCCACTCAATGAAGAATTGCCTTCTTATCACTTGAATCAGCAGTATCACTTTGAAAAGTATCAACCAGGCGCAGAGCAGGATTGGGCAATCATTGAAACAGCAGTCGGTGAATTTGTCTCTGTGGAGGAAGCACTGGCTTACTTTGACCAAGCTTTTGCCCCTTATCCAGAAGAACTGGCAAAGCGCATGTATTTTGTGGTCAACGAACAAGGTGAACGCATTGCCACATGCACTGCTTGGTGGAAGCTTCGTGAGAAAGAATATCCGCTTTTTCATTGGTTAGCGGTCAAGCCAGAACATCAAGGAAAAGGGATCGCCAGAAGTTTGACGATCGAAGTGCTCCGTTGTTTTCAGCAAATAACGACACAAAGTCCAATCTATTTACACACACAGACATGGAGTCATCCAGCGATCAAACTTTATCAAAGTTTAGGTTTCACGTTCATCCCTGAGAAATTTGATGGTAGCGAAAATCCCGATTATGAAATGGTGATGGATATTTTATCATCGAAAATTAAAAAAGGCACCTAAAAAATAGGTGATGACAGAAGTATTCAGCTCCGAGAAATAAGCCGTGAAACCCGAAAATTGTTCTTCAAATTTTTGGGTTTCACGGCTTATTTTTGACGGAGTTGGCTTGCGAATACCGTATACACGATTTTAAGGATAGAAACAAAAAGGAATTTCATTTTTTTCCAAACGCTTCAAATTGCTTCAATGTTAGAGGATCATTAGGTTGATCGCTAAGTGGGAAATCCTTCACTAAGATATTAAAGTTATTAGTTCATATACCAATGTTATTTAAATATCAAGAAATAATGGGTCAACTTAGAAATAGGTTTGTGTGTATAATCATGTTAATAGAAAAGACAACAAATCCTCCAGATGATTTAGTAATAAGAGTCAATTAGATACCCGAGATAGTTGAATCACCCGTATTTATTTTTTTCTTCTAGAAAAAATGAAAGTTGAGTTGTCAAATCTATCTTGGAAATTTGAAAACAAACCGTTAAAAAACTCGTAATACTTAGATTTATCTGTCCTATTTAACAGAATTAGGCAGAAGTCGCCCATACTCTATAGGTGGGTGATGAATGCCGTTCGGTATGAGGGTTACCGTTGGTAACTCGAAGATCGACAACTAAGGCGTATTGCTTTTTTATTTTGTCTCATGTTAAAATCAGTCTATACAAGAAATGAGTTGATACAACATGGAATTAGACACAAATAACCATTCAGTATTCCTTCTTTATTATCACCTTGTTTTAGTAACGAAATATCGTAGACAAGTAATTGATAATGAAATATCTAACTACGCTAAAGCGACTTTTGAAAGAATCTCAGAATCGTATCACATCACTTTAGTTGAGTGGAATCATGATAAAGACCACGTTCATATTATGTTCAAAGCTCAACCAAAAACAGAATTGACAAAATTTATCAATGCCTATAAAAGTGCTAGTTCACGTTTGATAAAGCGCAATTATCCAAGAATCAAACAATTTCTTTGGAAAGAAATGTTCTGGTCAAAAAGTTTTTGTCTTTTGACAACTGGTGGAGCACCAATTGATGTGATTAAGAAATATATTCAAAATCAAGGAAACAATCATAAATAGAAAGCAGGCGAGCTTTATGGAGCGACTAAAAGCATATAAATTTAGAATCTATCCAACAGAAGAACAAGAAACCTTCTTTGCTAAGTCTTTTGGCTGTGTCCGTAAGGTCTACAATCTAATGCTTGATGACCGAATGAAAGCTTATAAAGAAACTAGGAAAAATTCCTCTAAAAAAATGAGTTTTCCAACGCCTGCAAAATATAAGCAAGATTTTCCGTTCTTGAAAGAAGTGGATAGTCTTGCTTTAGCAAATGCACAACTCAACCTAGATAAGGCGTATAAGAACTTCTTTCGCGATAAGTCCGCCGGATTTCCTCGTTTCAAAAGCAAGAAAAATCCAGTTCAAAGCTATACGACTAACAATCAAAATGGAACAATCGCTTTGATTGATAATCAATTTGTCAAACTTCCTAAGTTGAAGTCGTTAGTTAAAATTACGCTCCATAGACAACCTAAAGGTCTGATCAAATCCGCTACAATATCACGTCATTCTAGCGGTAAATATTATATTTCTTTATTGTGTAAAGAAGAAATAGCTGAGCTTCCTAAAACTAATTCCGCTATTGGAATTGACCTTGGTATAACTGATTTTGCAATCCTTTCTAATGGTCAAAAGATTGATAACAATAAATTCACGTCAAAAATGTCAAAAAAACTAAAACGTGAACAACGTAAGTTGTCAAGACGTGCATTATTAGCTAAACAAAAAGGTATCAATCTGTTTGAAGCTAGAAATTATCAAAAACAAAAACGTAAAATAGCACGACTACATGAAAAAGTAATGAATCAACGCAATGACTTTCTAAACAAGTTGAGCACAGAGATTATCAAAAATCACGATATGATCTGTATAGAAGACTTAAATACAAAAGGTATGTTGCGTAATCATAAACTAGCAAAAAGTATTTCGGATGTTTCATGGTCTAGTTTTGTGACTAGGTTACAATACAAAGCTGACTGGTACGGTCGAAAAATTATCGAAGTGGATAAGTGGTTCCCATCTAGTCAAATCTGTTCGAATTGTGGACACAAAGACGGCAAGAAATCTCTAGAAATTCGAGAATGGACTTGTCCTGTTTGTCATGTTCATCATGACCGAGATATCAATGCTAGTATCAATATTCTGACCGAAGGTCTAAGACTACATTCTATGGGATTAGCTTAGATCCAATCATCAAAAACCGTAGGAACTACGGGGATAGCTTGGTAAATAAGAGAAACCGCTGTGAGTAAAGAAATACGCTTGCAAGTATGCTCTATTCCCAAGAAGCTCCCACTTCAAGCGTTAAAAACCGGTAGGTTTAGCTAAGTGGTGAGTAGTTCACTAATCAGATACGTGTTTCATAGCGGAGAAATCGGTAATTAGTCAGAATGTGTCATGAATAATAGAGAAAGACAAACCCATTGTTTTCGTTTGTTATGACCTAAAATAATCGGGGCTGTGGTATTAGTCATTTCAAAACACCTAAAGTTGATAAACATACTATTCCATAAGCAAAATTTATTGACAACAAGGAGCTGAAAATAGGGAATTATTATCTGTTTTTTGTCGCTTATTTCTAGGTGTTGAACACTTCTATCTCAACCACGTTTACATAGTTAGCTAGCTATATCATTTTAGCGAAGGAGTGATCAAAATGCCACAAGATGATTTTAGAAGAGAAAGCGGTCTGTTCAACAACAAACGCAATGACGAAATGAATGAAAACCACGCGCAACAAGTTTTAAATTTTATCGCATCAAATTCTGGGCATACCTTAACAGAGCAAGGAATCCGACACCCAGTGGGATGGTTGTATACATGGATGACCTTGGGTGCGATCGTTCCACCAGTTGATCGTCTCACCCAAAGAAGTTCTCCTACGACAGCTTTCGAAGCAGACACCCGTATTGATCTGAGAAGTGAAGGGAATCAGACAAGGGTCCATTCCTTTCATTCAAGTTCAACTGTCAATCCTAACCTAATCCACCGCCGAAGCCAAGTACCCTTGATAGAGAATATCTCCCCCAGTTTCCTAGCTGATCCACAGATCGAACCGACCATCAATCCTACAAATAATTCTTCTACTCAAACCCTCCCTTTTTATCCGCACCAAAATTTAGTACTAAAACCCGATATTGCGGAAGTGGCTCATGAATTCAGCCTTTCTATTCATAAAATCGCGCATGATATCGAAGAACTGATGAATTGTACGGTCACGAAAAGAGCCACGCAAATGAAAAAATGGATTTTCTGGGGAGAAGATATTGAACAAACACAGTTAAGAACGGTTTGTAAAGTAGCCGTCGCAAAAGCAAAGAAAGAGAATGGAGAAAGACCAAGGCAAAGAAGTCAACACCAGCATTTTTCTTTTCACCGCATGCCAAATAACTCCACTCCAGAGGCCAATCAATTTAAAGCAAATGAAAAGCTTGAAAAGTTAAGAGAGATCTTTCAAGCTGCCGTTGAAAATAAGCAGAGTCAACATGGGAATACAACTGACAAAAAAAGTCAATCAATAGATAAAATGAGTAATGAAACAGACTATTTTTTGGCTGGATTAACCGAGACGTTTTCTCAATTTTTCCGTGAATACGAACATACGAATTATACGAAAGAACAGGTAGGAGCAAATGGTGGATCGGTGATGGCTCATTTTATTGACTTGTTGTTGCGTACTTTTTCTGTGGACTATGGGAAACATGGTCCAGATGAGCCTCAAACACGAAAGAATACGAACCTTCCAATGAAAACCCATCCCAATAATAATGTCCTTTCACATAAGACTTCCATAAAGAAAGTAAGTCAGAAAAAACAAGGAGAGAGATATCAGGAAAAAGCATCAAACCTAAAATCAGAAACACAACCTGTATTGAAATCAGAAGAAAGGCGTGTTTTGGCACAGATATATCAGTTGGCAAGTGACTTTTTAGGAAGGGCAGATAGATTTGTCCAGAAAACGGTAGGACTTCAATTTTTAGCAGCCGAAGCTAAATCCATTCCTACTGATCGACAAATGCAAAGCGATCATCCTGTTTCCAACGATCCAGATATGAAGTCTTATCAAGTATTGTCTAGGGAGACATTAATGAAATTAAATTATATCATTATGGCTTATCTTGATAATTCACCCTCACCAGAATCTACAGCTACCCAACTTGAACCGTTCTGGTATGATTATGAGGTCTATGAAAAGCGAGGCGAAATAGAAAAAGTTAATCAAGCGCTGACGCAATTTTTATGTGAGCAAAGTATCCCTTGTGAAGGGCTGTCTACACTTCAACTATTTAATGCACTAAAGAACTGGATAAGTAAAGCGGGAGAAAAAAATAAATTAGCTAGAAAACTACAAGTTGCACAATTGATTTTGAAGACTCTGGGATTACCCAGTCAAGGGTTATCCGATAAAAGAGGCGAAGAGATTATTATTCAATGGAGAAATAATAATATTTTTAAAGATTACACGTTTGCATTGCCACCAAAATTAACTGTAAAAGAAGAAGACAATCATGAAGCAACGAACCCTCCAATAAAAACGACTACTTCTTTACCACCAGTAGTGATTGATCCACAATTACAATCAACTGAAGAAATACCTCTAGAGACACGAATAAAATTACAAATGGTTTTTACGAAATACATGTATGGTCAAATGCTTGATGGGATGTTGAAGGGGCAGATACCAGAAAATTTACCACCTTTGTGGTATGATCGTGCGCTTTTTGAAAGGCGTGATGCAATTGACAAAGTGAATGATTCAGTGAATGTTTTTATCTGTCAAAAAAAACGACGGTGTTCAACTATGTCTGGGCAAGAATTGCTTCTTGAAGTACAACATTGGGAAAGAGTAGATGATGTGGAAACGGAGAGCAGTAAAAGAAAACAAGTTGCAGAGATTATTCTGCGTGTTTCAGGATTACCTCCTCGCAAATTGACCGATGAGACTGTAGCTAGCATTTTGATGCAATGGCGAAATAATAATCTTTTTAAAAATTATCAATTTAAATCTTTAGAAAAAGCACATACGGAAATACCTATATTCAATACTAGTCAATCCATGTTAACTACACCTACGAGAATAGCAAAAAAAGGAGATGGTGCAATTCTCCCTCAGTTGACAGTGCCAACAACACAACCAGTCGTAATGAACGATGCTAAGCGCCAAAAGAAAAAGGGAACATCTACGACAAAAGAAAATTCGGAATTTGATGAAAAAGCTTTTGGAGAACGGTTAAGTAAAGTGAATAGTATAATTGTTGCATTTTTTGAGGGGAAACCTTCTCCTGTACCAACTTCTGAGAAATTAGCACCTATGTGGTATGAACAGGAGTTATTCAATAAGATCAATCTAACGCAAAATGTCAATGATGCAATCAAAAAATTTCTATGTGAACAAAAAGTCCCCTGTGAGAATTTATCTCCCCTGCAGTTGATTCTTGCCACCCAAGAGTTTCTAAGAAGAGACGGAAAAGAGGTTGAATTAAGTAGAAACAAACAAGTTGCTGAAATTATCCTTAATTCTTCGGGACTAACAGGTCAAACGATCGCGGATACTCGTGCGACCGCTATCATATTGCAATGGCGAAACAATAATATTTTTAGAGACTACACTTTTTTTCCAGCCAAAGGACATGAGGAAGTAGAAATTTTAAACAATGATCTAATTGGAATCATCACTTCTGTTCGGCCGAATACCTATGGCTCACTCCCTGTGGATATCGTGACAACGGTGAACAACATGCATGTCGCTTATATGAAGAAATTGCCTTTACCCATTTCGATAGAGGAACCGCTTATTCCCTTATGGTACGACTATGAACTGTTTCAAGATCGGGAAAAAACAAAGAACGCCAATCAATTCGTGCAGAAATTTCTCTATAGTCAACAGTTTTTTAATGATGATCGATCGCCACAGGGAATCGTTCTGGCCGCACATGAATGGATAAATGATGGGCAGGTAGATTCAAAGATTTTAGAAAGGCAAAAACAACTTGTTCCGAACATTCTTGAGGGACACGGAATGGTGCGACAAAACCTAACTGCTGTCGAGGAAACAAATATTTATTTCCAATGGAAAACCAACAATATGTTAAGTAATTACCAATTTATTGAGCTTAAGCTACCAGTAGAGAAGGGAAAAGTGACAGAAACCAGTGAGATGAAAGTGATACCGTCCACTATGGAAGATTCTGATTTAGCATTAGTGCATACAATCGTTGTCGATATTGTCAAGAATGTTACTCCTGTGACCCATTATTCCGAGCCGTTACCAATTCTCTATTTTCATTTTGGCCTTTTTTTAAGACGAGATGAAACAAACATGGTGAATCAAAAATTGAAGGAATTTTTTTCTAAAGCAGGAATCGAGATCAAAGACACCACGAGCAATGAGTTAGAAAAAGCACAATTTCAATGGATTGAAAAAGGGGGAACAAGTGAAAGCAATAATACCTCTGAAAGAGAACAGTTTTTGGCCTATTTTATCGCAAAAGCATATGGTCTCACGGACATTCGATTTGGGGAATTTTGGTCCTCTATAAAAACACAGGAGATTTTTAATCAATGGAAGAGTAATACATTACTGGAAGGATATACTTTCAAAGAAATGAGTCCTGAGACGATTCATTATCAATTAGGGAAAATAGAAAATCCGAACGTCGTACGATTGAATTTACAAAATAAAGAAAGTAAGCAAATCTTTAGTGATTTCATCAATGATCGCTCGCCAACTATTTCTAAAACGCAGCCAATCAGTAAATTCTATCATCATCAGTTGATTTTCGATCAACGAGGAAAAACGCCTGAGGTGAATGAAGTTGTTAAAAAATTTTTGCAGGATCGTGGGATTTCTTTCAAACATCCTACTACAAGTGAATTAGTTCGACAATTACAAGTGTGGCTTCTTGAAGGACCCACGTACGAAGCGATTATCGAAAGAGAAATACAAATTGCAAGGATCATACAAGCGGAATATGGGAGCAGTGAAGAAGAGGTAACAGCAACAGACGCTCGCTATATTATACTTCAATGGGAGAATAATAATGCACAAATCGACTATACCTATAAAGAGAGCAGGGAATGGGATGCGATCGATATCAGTGAGATTGAAGCAACTGTTGTACAGCAAGAAAAGATTGACGCGTTTACTCGTGAAAATAATGCAGTTCTTATAACAGATATTGCTATCGAAGACCAAGGGGAGCGCATACTGGAACTGACAGAGCAACAAAAAGAGACCATACAGAAAAAAATCGTTTCTTTTTTAGCTGCGAGAGATATCGAGGTGGACATCACTAAGCCGAATGAGCTAATTTTAAAAACAGCAGAATGGGCAACGATAAAAGTGAACGATGAAGTGAAAATCAATAGCACTAAAGTGAACATGTTGGCAAATCTTATTCTTGGAAAAAATGCAGGTGCAGAGATTGCAGATGAAAAGGCAGAAGTGACCTTTAAAAACTGGTTATATGATATGGCTAGTGGCCTCTCTGTAACGCCTGCTGAACCAGCAAAAGAGGAGAAAACCTCCACAATAACAGTAACACCCGCAACAACAACATCCAAAATAGTAACGAGTACGCAATCCTCCATCATTAATGAGAACCAAAGGCCAAAGTATGCTGCACCTAATTGGCGTGATCCTAATTTGAAGGTCCAAGTAGCACAGTTTTTCCGTCAAGAAGGGGTATTAAAAGGGGATGCAACCCAAGCCAACATCCTCTTTGCAATGGGAACCTGGTTTACACAAGACGGAACAGGGATGGTTCTCAGTTATGACAAACTACAAAAATTTTCTAAAGTGATTTTAAACCAATTAAAACTTTACGGCGGTGGACAAGGAGAAAAAATTTCGGATAGAGCTGCGCGATCGACCATTATGAATTGGGTGTTTGAAAATGTACTAGATAGCTCGGTTGAGGTATATATGCTCAAGAAAATCCTCGATTCACCCGATCCATCCCAATTTACTATGGGCAGTCTCAGAAAGTTATTTGAAATTGACGAATTGAATGCAGAGACTAAGATTTTGGAAATCCCTGAAGAGGAACTCACAGTTGTTAAAAAATTATGGGTACTTTTTCTCAAAGAAGTGTTGCCTAATTATTTACTGGATGTAAGTATGTTACCAGATGAGACCCCTATCTCTAATTATAATTCCTTGATGCAACTTACAGGAACGAGGTTATTAGAAGATGCAGGAATTCGCACATCGTTCACTCAAGAAGAAATTCAAAAATTTGGTAGTCTATATTGGGAAAAAATCAGTAAAACTGGTGTGAAAAGGGTGGATGAATTACGTTATATTGTCACGCCCGCTATGTTAGCGGTTGCCCAGTTAAATCCAGATCTATTACTCAAAGCCTTGGAAGAAGGAAATTATCAAGAAGTTGCTGTGAACACTTTCTTGAATTATTGGAAAAATAGTTATTTTATTCTTACAGAAAGTTTGGAATCACTTTATGAAGCTTATGGCGGATATCAAAAAGAAGCAATCAATTGGCGTCGAAAACAGGTTTTAGCCAAAGAAGTAGCACAGTTATGCGCGCAATATGACAAAGATCGAGCAAAACTATATACTTCTTATGCGTTAGAACAAGACTATCTCTCTGGAGCACTGACTGCATGCCGTAACTATACGCCCCCGAATCTAGAAGAGTGGTATACGCGATTGACGAAAGCCGTGTCAGATGCCTATTATCCATTCGATCAAAAACTGATAGACTTTGCTCTGTTAAAGTTTAACGAAAAAGAGCAAGAGTTTATGTTCTCGCCTGAAACACAGATTTATGAGGCAACTGCCAAATTAAAACATGTCATGGAGGTTTCAACGATTCCCAGTGGATATCGTCTTCCACCTGACTTGATCATTGAACTTGAATTAGAGAACACCGATCTGTTTGTGGCAGTGAAAGGAAAGGAAGAACGTTGCTATGGCTTGAAGAAATTAGATAAATCTGGAGGTTATGTCTTCTATCGAGTAGATGACAAACCTATGTTATACCTCATAAACGGGTTGTTTAACCAGAAAGAGCATTTGCGTGGAGGCTACAAAGAGATAGAAAACGGCGTTCAGATTGGAAAACGTGAATTTTTGTTTTATAAATCTATCAATCGTGATAAACGACTATCTCAGGGAAAAGAAACACAGTCTTTCATTGAGGGATTAGCTAGTAAACATCGGGATAATCTATACCAAAATTTGTATCAATCAGGAAATGATCGTGCCATCAGTGATCAGGTGTTGGAGGTGCTTCAATCCATTATCCCGTTTTACGATTGTGTGATAGGGATCGGCAATCAAGATGCTTCAGTGGCAGTTCCTTCTTGCGTGCTTGATGCCCTTCTGTTGATTCCTTTCTTAGGGCAAGTCACTTCTCTTAACATGAAATTTGCTTTAGGGATGGCAAAAGCAATTGCGACCGGAGGGATCAGACAGGCGATTCGTCTAGGTGGGCAGTTTATTCCAAATTTTTCTGAATCTAAGTTGCTGCTAGCTCATCTAATACGGTACATTGATCCAGGAGTTGAACCAATAATTGATGGAGGAAAATTTATTCTCAAAGAGTTAGTAGCACTAAAAAATGAAATTTGGGTTGCAAATGACGTAAAAAAAATGCTAGAAAAAGCATCAAATTTGAATATACAACCTCCCGTGTTTCCTAAAGATGTGAGCATCGCTCGTTTGCCAGAGGATGGTTTAGAAGTTCCTGTAAAACACATGAAAGATGATATATATAGGATTGTGACGGATCTAACAACGGGTGATGTATACGGAAATGCGTTTAATTTGAGAGGTAATCAATTGGAAGTGATTTCTGATCCTGTGTCATTTACGCAGGAACAAAAAGCACTGATTACCCGTTTGTCGAAAGACATTAATCCAGAGCATGTTTTTTTAGAAGAACCAAATTTAAATCCTAGTGCGTATGGTAGTGGCACAGTATTGACAATCCCAGGTCGTGGACAAGAAACTAAGTATTTCATTGATATGAATGGGCAGACCGTTCCTGTAAGGGTTCGATCAGTTGAAAATCACAAAGTACGGTATGATGTGATTGATGGAGAGAATATTTATCCTGTGAACTGTAAAGGGAAAAAATGGTATTTTGAGGAAACGACTTCTCCTTCCATTCCGAAAGAATTGGCAGAGGATGTAATGAAAAAAATCGATGAATTTGATTCAATCAAGGATCCAAGTTTTATTTCTGCTCCAGATGAAAAAGGTCTGAGATGGAATCGGTGGGGGAAATCTTACATCAAAATTAATGATCATTACATTCCCTTGATATCAATACCTCAAGGAGAGAATAGGTATTACTTATTGAAAAAAGATGTCAACCAGTGGAAGACAGTTTTGTCTTATACGCCGGATACAGGAACATTTCGGCTAGAAACAATTGAAGAGAAGGTAATCTCGGACAATCGATTAAAAAGTAGAAGTTGGAAAGTCACCTTTCCAAAATTTGGCAATCAGAAACTGCCACCGTTTAAAAAAATGCCAAAGTCACCAGGGAAAGGTCAATACTGGAACGAATTGAGAAATACGATACCTGCGGAAACAAAGTATAAGAAGCCAGATACAAAAAAGAAAATCGATCGTATCAATGATAATATTCTAAATCCCATCTCTACTTTTATTCCTGAGCCGAAACCAGTTGTTTACAACAATCAAAAATGGAATAGAGACTTTATTCTGAAAACGATTATTGAAGAATTGCCAAAGGAACCGGCCATTGGCGTTCGAATATATTCCGGTCTTGACGCGAGTAAGAGTCCTGAGTTTCTTCAGCAATTTTTGATTGACTTGCGTAGAGACTTTGATAAATCGATCGATTATTATGACAAAGCAATCGAAGTGTTTGCGGAAGCATTGACAAGAGATAGAATCGCAGAGTCGAAAATAGGAACTTATCTGGTCAAATTTTTTCAGCTGGAGAGCGTACCCAATCAAGAGCCAATCTTATTAGAAAGTTTGAATAGATTGATCTCTGTCGTCCAAAAAGGAAGACAATTCCTCCAACAAACAGCGGATTGGGATTATGAAAATATTTTGGTCGTCTCCACTGATTTAGTTCGCCAAGGGGACTCACAAGAATTTCGTACATTATATAAGGAATATATAGAAACGAAGGCTGAGGTGTTTTCTTATGACCCAGAATGTCGAATGGTCATTTTCGCAGATGCTTTTCACTTAGATCCGAGTCTTGCGAAAGGGAAAGAAATAGGGGTAAACAAGGTGAGAGCATTACTTCATGAGACTAGTCATCTTAGTTCAGGAACAGTAGATCTCATGGCATATGCAACAACGAAGCTAGGTGTGGTAAAAACTGGGAAAATGATGGTGGATGAATATGTGAAAAATTTTGAGAGTATTTTGAACTCAGAAGGTTTCACAAGTCTTGTGGAAGAAATCGCTGAATTTCAAAACAAACCTGGATTAACAAAAGAGACAGTGTGGAATGAGCTAAAAAAAAATAATGTATTACGTGTGAATGTCCAAATATCGGATGCCGATATGATTGCAATGATCCTAAGAGACGCGGCGGAGGGAAGAGACTTCGATGGTGTAGTTCGTGTTGCTAGAGGCCTCGATGATGTGACACTAGGTAACGGTTTGTTATCAACGTTTTTAGCACTGGAATATGTACAAGATCATGGCTACTTTGACAAATATATCCAATTGAATCAGACGATGATCCAAGAACACACCACCACCATTCCTAGTCAAACGAATGTAACAGCTAAAGTAAGCGATCATCAATTAACAAACCTTAGAAAGAAAAGAGAGATAGATCAACCAGACTTCTTTACGAGAGGTCAATCAAAGAGAGCTCTCTCAAGTATTGAATCTACTATAGAAGAGCCTAATCGTGTAAAGCGATCGGTTTCAAATGATTCAAATGAGCGGACAGGTATGGAATCAGCCCCGCCATCAATGAAGCGAAGTTTCCTAAATCTTGTTGTCAGTAGTATAGAAAAAAGTACCATGGTCAATTCAGAGAGGAGCAATCAACAGGAAGTGAAACATCAGACTGTTCCAAATGAACGAACAGGCATAGAATCAGTCTCCTCGTCGATGAAGCGAAGTTTCCTAAATCTTGCTGTCACTAGTACAGAAAAAAGTGGCAGGGTCAATTCAGAGAGGAGCAGCCGACAGGAAAAGAAACATCAGCCAAAATTAGTTTTACAACTTTAACAAGCAATTTGTGTAGTAGGAAAAAATGGATAGAAGTGTTTGTTCTCGAGAAATAAGGTGGAATCCACAAAAATTCAATGAGTAATTTTTGTGGATTTCACCTTATTTCTGACTATTATCACTTATGGTTCAGCCGTTTATTTGGGCTTGAGGTCAAAAACAAAAATCAATTTTACTTTTTCTCCAGCTACTCTTTTTTGTTTCCAGCAGTATCCATCCGTGTGGTCACACCTTTTTTTCTAGGGATGAAGTTCCGGATAAACGTAAATTTCCGATAATCGTTTCGTGTATAAAGATAGCCGAAAACGCTGAAGACAAGGGCTCCGATAAAATTGACGAATAAATCTTTCATCGTATCTAAGATCCCGATGTCCAAGTACCCATCTGCCATGACATACTCTTTGGTTTTGCCATGTCCATCTTTATATGTGACGGTTGTTTGTTGGATATCTTTGATCTTATATACGGTGTTGCCATCCTCACTTAATTTGACACTGTTGATCTGATCAACATAGTTATCTTTTTGCATGTCCATCTGCAAGACTTGATCCGCAGAGAATTCGATAAATTCCCAAAAAACCCCCACGGTCATGGAAAAACAGAAAGAGACTAGAGCGACTAGTAATGGCGTCAGATTCATTGTTTTCGTGTTTTTGTTCAAAAGATAGACAAGAGAAAAACCGACACCACCTGCTAGGAAGCCGCTTAGTGCGTGTAACGCTGTGTCCCATAGTGAAAAGTAGCCATAAAAGTCACTTAATTCACCCAAGACAGTGGCACTGAAAATAAAGGATAAGATGATGATTTCCAGTGTGTTAGGGATTTGAATCTTTAGTAATTTTTCTAGTAAATAGGGGATTTCAAACAATAATAAAGTTAATAATAAGAGCATGATATTCCCCATGTTCCGGTCGATCAATTGGTCGACGAGCATGACCACCACAATGATACGTAAAATGATGTAAATCGCATGAGTGACCTTCCCAGCAGACTTACTCCCTTTTGAAAAAAAATGTTTGATAAATTTCATAAATGAACTCCTTCGTGTTTCATATCGATTATACTTGTCTAATGAAAAAAGCCCAAATCTTCTGTTTGGATCAAAAAAATAAATTTTTTTTGCGTGACTATTTATTCAAGAAACTCGACTGTTTTTCGATAGTTACTAACGAAAACTTGAAAAATTTGGAATATTAATGGTTATTTATAAAAGAAGGAGATACCAGTAGTACGGAAAATGTAAATTGTTGGTTGAATTTGTGAATGCTATCACTTATGATGGGATAAGTGTTAAATTTTAGGAGGACAACTATGAAGAAAACAATTAAAGGGTTACTGACAGTTACAGCAATTTTTGCCTTAGGTGCCTGTACGCCTGATGAAAAAGAATCTGCATCCAGTAGCTCTTCCACAAAAGAATCAACAGAAGTATCATCCGGAGCGTCTGCTCAAACTTACACAAATCCAGCTGATATGAAAGAAGAATATGATTTGATCATCGTCGGCGGAGGAGGTGCTGGTATGGCAGCTGCAATCGAAGCAAAAGATGCAGGCTTGAATCCAGTCATTTTTGAAAAAATGCCAGTTGCTGGTGGAAATACATTAAAGTCTTCAAGTGGAATGAACGCATCTGAAACAAAATTCCAAGAAGAAGAAGGCATCACTGATTCGAACGACGCCTTTTATGAAGAAACATTAGCAGGTGCGAACGGCACAAATGATAAAGAAATGTTACGCTATTTTGTCGATCATTCGGCTGCTGCAATCGAGTGGTTAGACGAAAATGGCATTAAATTAGATAACTTGACGATCACTGGTGGAATGAGTGAAAGACGGACACATCGCCCTTCTGATGGTTCTGCTATTGGTGGCTATTTAGTCGATGGGTTATTACGAAATGTCCACGAACGTCAAATCCCGATTTTTGTAAATACTGAAGTGACAGATATCCAAAAAACGGGAGATACAGTTAACCAAGTAACAGTCCAAGTCCAAGGGGAAGAACCAAAAGAAATCACTGGTAAGGCTGTAGTTGTTACAACTGGTGGATTCGGTGCGAGTGAGGAATACATCCAAACTTACCGTCCAGATCTGGAAGGATATGTAACGACGAATCAAGTGGGATCAACAGGCGATGGTATCAAGATGATTGAAAAATTAGGCGGTCAAACGGTCGATATGGATAAGATCCAGATCCATCCAACGGTTCAACAAGATGAAGGATTCTTGATCGGGGAAGTGGTACGTGGTGAAGGAGCAATCTTAGTCGATCAAGATGGCGAGCGTTTCGTCAACGAAATGAATACACGAGACAAAGTATCAGCTGCAATCACTGCATTGCCAGAAAAATCTGCTTATTTGATTTTTGACCAAGGGGTACGTGATCGCGCAACAGCCATTGAGTTTTATGATGAAAAAGGTTATGTAACTGCAGGTGAGACGATTGAAGAATTGGCAGAGAAAATCAACTTACCAGCAGAAACATTAGCACAAACAGTAACAACTTGGAACGAAGAAGTTGCCAATCAAGACGATACAGCATTTGGTCGTACGACAGCCATGGAGCATGATCTGTCTAAACCAAACTACTATGCGATCAAAATCGCACCTGGTATCCACTATACGATGGGTGGAATCAAAATCAATACGAACACAGAAGTTGTGGATAAAGACGGACAACCGATCACTGGACTTTACGCAGCAGGTGAAGTCACTGGTGGCTTACACGGTGAAAACCGCATCGGCGGAAACTCTGTAGCGGAAATCATTATTTTTGGACGTCAAGCAGGGCAACAAGCAGCAAAATTTGTAGATGCACAATAATAGAAATGATATGAAAAGAGAACCTAAGACTCATGCCTTAGGTTCTTTTTTTAAGATTCACTGACTGTCAAAATGATTTTTCCAACGTTTTTATTAGCTTCCATATATTCATGGGCTTCTTTTACTTCTGATAATGGAAAGGTTCGATCAATGATTGGACGGATCGCTCCGGTTTCAAAATAAGGATCGATGTTTTTCATAAACTCTTGAGTCAGTTTTGCTTTGTATTCATCACTTCTTGGTGTCAATAGCGTGCCAATCAATTGGATTCTTTTTTGTAGCAAAACGCTTAAATCAAGAGACTCGACTGTTGTGCCTCCTAGTGTGCCAATCAAGACCCAGCGGCCATCCACAGCAATCGATGACAGATTTTTTTCCCAATAGGAAGCACCGATGAAATCTAAGATGACATCAACGCCATGCCCATCAGTCATCTTTTTTACTTCCTCCGCGAAATCTTGCGTTTTATAGTTGATTACTTCATCTGCGCCTAATTCTTGGCAAAAGGCTAACTTTTCAGCTGAACCTGCGGTAACGATGATGCGTGCTTGCGAATATTGTTTGGCTAATTGGATCGCTGCAGTACCAACACCACTTGCACCAGCATGGATCAAGACAGTCTCATTTTTTTGGAGTTTTCCTAACCAATACAAGGTTTGATAGGCAGTCAAGAAAACTTCAGCGATACCAGCGGCTGATACGTAGTCAAGGGAATCGGGCAAGAGGATTGCTCGATCTGCTGGGATAACGGCATATTCTGCATAGCCACCTAAATTCACTAGACCATAGACTCTCGTTCCAGTTGAAAACTCAGAACGGTCACTTGCGTTTTCAATGACTTCACCAGCAACCTCTACACCTAAGATCGGGTAAGGCGCTTGAAGTGCAGTATTTTCGCGACGCATGATATCCGTACGATTGACCGCAGCGGTGTGGACTTTTAACAATAACTCCCCAGCTTTTGGAATAGGTCTAGGGACATCCACTTCAGTCAAAACATCTGCTGAACCGGGATGTTTCATAGAGATTCCACGCATGATCAAGCCTCCTCAACAAGTTGTTTGATGGCATCCGATACTGTAGCTGATCCTTCAGATAGAACAACAGTTGTTTTTGAAATGTTTGGTTGATCCACTAACGCTGCTAAAACTTCTGCTACCGTTTTTCTTGTAATCGATTGAGCTGGTTTTTCGTCTGGTTTGGTCAATTGGATCGAAGTGACCTCCTCGTCGTTCGTCAAAGCTACAGGTTGTAGTATGACATAATCTAATGATGTCTGATTTTTCAACCATTCGTCTGCATAATATTTAGTAATATAATAATCAGTCATTGACTCAGGCCATTTTTCACGGTTATCCGCAAAAGCTGCACTGATCATCAAATAACGAGAGATATTTGCTTGCTCTGCTGCAATCATTGTTTTGATTGCGCCGTCTAAATCAACTTGTAAAAGATTTTTTCCTTGAGAACCAGCAGCAAAGATGACGAGTTCACTCTCTTGAAAGGCTTCCGCCATTTTTTCTGAAGACCAAGTTAAATCAAAGGGAACATAGGCGATATTTTCTTCATCATAAATCGCTTGGTTGGCAACATCTCGTACACCCGCGTAAACTTGATGTTCGGTTGTTCCGAGTTTTTGGATCAAATGACGCCCAATTTGTCCGTTTGCTCCTACTACAAAAATATTCATTTTCTTCATCCTTTCGCTACATATCTGTATCAATCATGGTAACACCAAAAGATAAAAAATTCAGGACTAAACACTTATCGACAAAAAAACCAAAAAAGAGCTAACATACCGCATCACTCTTTTTTGGTTTTTTAATCCGATCATTAACGAATCATTCGTAGTAAAACGGTAGATACCGCAGCTGTGACTAAACCAGCGACGATTGCTTCTGGTACGCCACTAGTAAAGATGACCGCTAAAACTGCTGAATAGACTGCATTGATATTTGTCCCAAGAACCTGTGCATAATCTTGTTGGAATAGAAAATAGATCAAGTTCATCACTAAGATCGTATTGGTCAGAGAACCAGCGATCCCTGCGAGAAACAGTGAGAGCGGACTAACTTTGTTTTTTGTCAATCGCTGTATTCCTTTATAAACGAAATAAGGAACAACACCGATCAGGATTCTAGGTATCAAGGCAATGATCAAGGCTTTCCAGCTTCCTTGATCTGTGCCGATCACCGGAATAAACGGTGAGAAAACAAAAGACAACGGTGTTGGTATGAACGTACTGCGAATCAGACTGATCAAACCAAATGTGCCACCGAGAAAGGCACCTAGCCGAGGACCTAAAATAATTGAAGCGACGATGACAGGGATATGCATCGTTGTTGCGTTGATCGGCCCAATCGGAATAAATCCGAGAGGCGTGACAGCGAGTAAGATCATAATTGCTAAAAACATAGCAGTTAAAGTAAAGTTTTTGGTATTTTTCATCATAACTCCTTAGATACTAGACCGACCTCTGATTCAGCAGAAGTGTGACTTGGTCGATAATGATTTGGTTATCCGCTAAAGCACCTTTTCCGTAATCGCCACAAGCTAAGAGGGATTCTCTAGGTTCAATCTCTTGATAACCAATTTCTTTTAGCGTCGTTAAATTTCTTTGATTGATCGGATGTTGGTACATATTAGTATTCATTGCCGGCGCAATCAATTTTGGTGTTTCTGGTAAGAGCGCCATCGCAACAGTCGATAATAGATCATCAGCCAGACCATTCGCTAGCTTGCCGATAATATTTGCAGTGGCTGGTGCAATCAAAAATAAGTCTGCTTGTTTGGCTAGTTCGATATGGTTGATGACTGAAGGATCATTTTCCTGCATGACATCTGTATGGACAGCTCGTTTAGATAAAGATTGTAACGTTAATGGCGTAATAAATTTGGTACTGCTTTGTGTCATGATCACGTCGACTTGGTAACCAAGTTTGACAAGCTGATTCGTGATATCTGCGCTTTTATAAGCAGAGATACTGCCAGATACGCCTAATAGGATTTTTTTCATCATGAATTCCTCCTTATTCTAGAATCGCGGTAACGATACATTTTGCAATCTCTTGCTTGGTATCGGCTTCTATGACTTCTCCATTTTTAGATAATAAATAGCCATGATGGTGTGTTTCACTGACTTGAGTTAAGTCGTTGGCCAAAATATAATCGGTTTGATTGGTGATCAAACTTTTTTTAGCTATGTCCAATAAGTGTTCTTTTGAGACATCGACTAATAATTTAAAACCAACGATCGCTGCCTCTGGTTGCCATTGGCGTAACGAACGAATAATCTTTGGTGTTTTCTTCAAGGTCAAAAAGAGATAGTCCGTATCAGATGAAATCTTGGCTTCTTTACTAGCGGTTTGTTCTGTTTCTGCCAGCCATGACGGCAGTGAATCAGGAGTCAATGCCTCTTTACTCAAGCGCTCAGCAAACTGTTGTTCAGAAAGACTGAAAGCCGGTGTAAAATCACTGACCGCCATGCTATGGATAATAGCATCATAGGTATTATCTTGCATCAATCGTTCTAACGTATCCAGTAAGTCTTGTGTAGAATCAATGAGATGGATCGTCAAAAGTTTAGAAGCAGTAGGTTTTACAGCAGATCGTGTCGTCACATAGTCGATCGTCACAGTCTCGTGAGCAAGAAAGGCTTCTGCGATGGCTTGACCTAATCGTCCAGTCGAATGATTCGTGATCGAGCGGACTTGGTCGATTCGTTCGCTTGTGCCACCGGCTGTGATCAATACCTTCATATTGTTTCACCTACAGTGACAAGTGTTCTTCCTTGGTGTGTCCCATCAAGGATTTTTGTGGTTGTTTCTTCCAATTGATCTAAGGTGATCTCGTTGACGACTAAATGATCAGTTACAGATAGGTCTGCTAATTGTTGCCAGATATTCAAGCGTTTTTCATGAGGAACATTGACTGAATCGATACCGATCAACTGGATATTACGTAAAATGAAAGGTAAAACAGTCGTTGTCAATTTGATGCCCCCCGCATTGCCGCAGAGAGCAGCTGCGCCATCATAAGCAATCAAAGGCAATAATCGTGTGAGCTGTTCGCCCCCAACAGTATCGATCACATAATCGACTTGTTGTTTATCTAAAGGTTTATTTTTTTCTGGTAGAAAGGCTTCTGGATGAACAACTTGAGTCGCTCCTAGTTTCTGTAGCCAAGTTTTTGCTTCTTCTTTACGAGAAAATGCGGTGATTTGCTGAAAGCCCATTTTATGCAACATGGCAATTGCCACACTACCAACTCCGCCAGAGGCACCAGTAACAATCACTTTATCCTCTGCTTTCATTCCTTGGGTAAGTAAAGCATTCACGCAAAGTGCAGCAGTCAAACCAGCGGTGCCTAGAACCATTGCTTGACGTAGGGTCATCGTTTCTGGAAGAGGGACAAGCCAATCTCCAGATACTTTTTGGTAATCGCTATAGCCACCAGGTTGGCTAACACCCAACCCATAGCCAGTTGCTAGAACTTGATCTCCTGGTTGAAATCGTTTGTCCAAGCTTTTCATGACGACACCAGAAAAATCAATTCCGGGAGTCATTGGATAATGACGAATCACTTGGCCATGTTCACTACAAGCTAACGCATCTTTATAATTGACATCTGAGTAAGCGATTTTTACCCAAACTTCATTATTAGTCAGCTCAGGAAATTCTTTGTCAACGATGCTTGTATGAAAAGTAGGCTCGTTGTTTACTTGAAACTGTTTGAATGTATTCATTAGATAGAAGGTACTCCTTTCGAAATTTTCCTTAATCATACCATAAAGCGTTTCATTTTCTAGTAGTTTGCTGATTAATTTCTTCTAAAAAAAAGTCGAGATAACCGAAAAAGTACAAAGAAAATTCAAGCAAAAGGGTTGTTTTTTCAGCGGAAATTTGTATACTAATACAGGTGGTAGTAAACTTGGAGTTTACTATTAGAAAACTTTACGTAGGGGGACAGTGACAAATGGAAATTGGTGAGAAGTTACGAAATCTGCGTATCCAAAAAAACTTGACACAAGAAGAATTAGGGGAGCGGACAGATTTATCAAAGGGCTATATCTCACAACTTGAGCGGGATTTAAGTTCGCCATCGATGGAAACATTTTTCTCAATCCTTGAAGTATTAGGAGTTACCCCAGAAGCTTTTTTTCATCAAGAAACACCCAACCTTCAAATCGTTTATACGAAAGAAGATCGAACGGTCTATTATGATGAGGAAAATGGTTACGAACTGGAATGGTTAGTGACAGATTCCAATGAAAAAGAAATGGAACCAGTTTTATTGACATTCGATACAGCTGGTGAATATAAAACCTTTGAACCTTCACTCTCAGAGACATTTATCTTTGTCTTAGAAGGGGAGATCGCGCTAAGCTTGGGTGAGCGAGAGTATGTAGCAAAAAAAGGTCAATCGATGTACTATCAGGCAACGACACACCATCAATTACGCAATCATCAAAACAAACAAACTAAGGTATTGATCGTCGCAACCGAATCATACTTGTAATATAGGGGGCAGAAAAAGTGGGAAAACCAATCATATCATTCGATCAGGTCGTAAAAAGCTATGATGATGAAACAATTTTAAAGAATGTCAGTTTTGAGATCGAGCAAGGGAAATTTTATACATTGTTAGGGCCTTCTGGTTGTGGGAAAACAACGATTTTACGAATCATTGCTGGATTTACAGAAGCAACGGAAGGAGATATCTATTTTGAAGGAAAGCGACTAAACGATCTGCCGGCGAATAAACGCCAAGTCAACACGGTTTTCCAAGATTACGCCTTATTTCCTCATATGAATGTATTTGATAATGTGGCATTTGGATTGAAAATCAAAAAAATGCCTAAATCAGAAATCGAAAAAAAAGTCAAAGACGCATTACGTATGGTGCAATTACCTGGATATGAAACGCGAGAGATCAGCGAGATGTCAGGGGGACAACGCCAACGGGTAGCCATCGCGCGAGCCATCGTCAATGAGCCGAAAGTCTTGTTATTGGATGAACCGTTATCAGCATTGGATCTAAAGTTACGGACAGATATGCAATATGAGTTGCGTGAACTACAACAACGTTTAGGGATCACCTTTATTTTTGTGACGCATGATCAAGAAGAAGCGTTAGCGATGAGTGATGAAATTTTTGTGATGAACAAAGGGAAAATCGTCCAAAGCGGCACCCCTGTAGATATTTATGATGAACCGATCAACCATTTCGTGGCAGATTTTGTTGGTGAAAGTAATATCGTCAATGGCGTGATGATCGAAGATAACTTAGTTGAGTTTGTTGGTAAACAATTTGAGTGTGTCGATGGTGGGATGCGCGTCAACGAACCAGTTGAAGTCGTGCTTCGTCCAGAAGATCTAACCATCACTACACCAGATAAAGGGAAATTAGTCGTGACAGTTGATACTCAACTATTCCGTGGCGTCCACTATGAAATCATTTGCTATGATGAGCAACAAAATGAATGGATGGTCCACTCAACGAAAAAAGCGCGCGAAGGGAGTCAAGTCGGCTTAGCCTTTGAACCAGAAGATATCCACGTTATGCGTTTCAATGAGTCAGAAGAAGACTTCGATGCACGTTTGGAAAGCTACGAAGAATAGGGGGAGAGAATATGAGAACAATGCGTAGGATCTATTCCATCCCTTATGTTTTGTGGCTTGGATTATTTGTGATTGCGCCTGTTTTGATGATCATCTATCAATCTTTTTTTGATATGAGTGGTCAGTTTACATTAAGCAATTATGCTGCGTACTTTACTTCAGGAACTTACATCGCCATGACGATCAATTCGGTATGGTATGCATTCTTGATTACATTATTCACATTGTTGATCAGCTATCCAACAGCTTATTTTTTAACGAAATTGAAACATAAGCAATTATGGTTGATGTTGATCATTTTACCGACATGGGTCAATTTATTGTTGAAGGCATATGCCTTTATCGGGATTTTCAGTATCCATGGAAGTGTCAACCACTTTTTCGAGTTTGTCGGCATTGGGCCGCAACAGATTTTATTTACTGATTTTAGCTTCTTATTCGTAGCGACATATATCGAGATTCCTTTCATGATCATGCCGATTTTTAACGCTTTAGAAGAAATGAATCCTTCGTTATTGAGTGCTAGTAAAGATCTAGGAGCAAGTAATTTTGAAACATTTCGCCGAGTGATTTTTCCTTTGTCATTGAACGGCGTGAAAAGTGGGGTACAAGCAGTTTTCATTCCCTCACTATCACTTTTCATGTTGACACGTTTGATTGGTGGAAATCGAGTGATCACGCTAGGTACAGCGATCGAACAGCATTTCTTAGTGACGCAAAATTGGGGCATGGGTTCAACGATCGGCGTGATTTTGATCATCGCTATGTTCGTTGTGATGTTACTAACTGGTGAGAAGAAAAAAGGAGGTCGCTCATGAGAAAAAAATTCAAATGGTCGTATCTCTATCTAACAGTTGTCTTTCTATTATTGTATTTACCGATTTTTTATTTGATTTTTTATTCCTTCAATGAAGGCGGAACGATGAACAGCTTTACCGGCTTTACTTGGGAGAACTATCAAGCGGTATTTGAGGATACACGACTCATCATCATCGTATTGAATACATTTATGCTGGCGTTCTTATCGGCTTTGATTGCAACGATCATCGGGACATTTGGCGCGATGGGGATCTATTACACGAAAAAACGTCAAGCACGAACGGCGCTATTGAGCATGAACAATATTTTACTTGTTTCTCCCGATGTGATCATCGGTGCGAGTTTTTTGATTTTCTTTACGCTAATCGGCTTTGGGTTAGGCTTTCAAAGTGTCTTGCTTTCCCATATTGCTTTCAGTATCCCTATCGTTGTTTTAATGGTCTTACCAAAATTGCAAGAAATGAACGATTCGATGGTGGATGCTGCGAGAGATTTAGGGGCGAATAATTTCCAAGTCGTAAAAAATATCATTTTACCGTTTTTATCTCCAGGAATCATTGCCGGTTATTTCATGGCGTTCACGTATTCTTTAGATGATTTTGCAGTCACTTTCTTTGTAACAGGAAACGGCTTTACTACTTTATCCGTTGAGATCTATTCAAGAGCGCGGCAAGGAATCAGCTTAGAGATCAACGCATTGAGCGCACTTGTCTTCCTGTTCTCGATGGTGTTAGTGATCGGTTACTACTTTATCAGTAAAGAAAACCGACCAAAACGATTGAAAAAAAATCGCCGCAACCGTGAGGAGGTGGCTCGTTTACGATGAAAAAATTACAATCTTTACTGATCGGTATTATCTTGATCATTGGTGTATTGCTTGTCAGTGTTAGACAATTAGAAAAAGCGAGCGGAATGAGTGGAGCGAAAATCGTGACCATTTATAACTGGGGAGACTACATCGATCCTAGTTTGATCACGAAGTTTGAACAAGAATCCGGTTATAAAGTCAATTACGAAACATTTGACTCGAATGAAGCCATGTTTACCAAGATCCAACAGGGCGGAACCAATTATGATATTGCTATTCCTAGTGAATACATGATCCAAAAAATGATTGAAGAAAAACTTGTCATGCCTTTAGATCATAGTAAGATCAAAGGCTTGAACAATATCGATGAGCGCTTCTTGGATTTGGATTTCGATCCTGATAATAAATATTCGATTCCTTATTTCTGGGGAACTCTGGGTATCGTGTATAACGATAAAGTGTTCGACGAAGAAGAAATCAAGCATTGGGATGACCTTTGGAAACCAGAATTGAAAGACAGCTTGATGTTGATTGATGGAGCAAGAGAAGTGATGGGCTTATCGTTGAATAGTTTAGGGTATTCTTTGAACAGCAAAGACATGACCGAACTGAACGAAGCAGCTCAAAAATTGAATAAAATGACGCCAAATGTTAAAGCAATCGTTGCAGATGAGATCAAAATGTATATGATCAACGAAGAGGCATCAGCAGCTGTAACTTTCTCAGGTGAAGCAGCAGATATGATGTATGAAAATGAACATTTACATTATGTGATCCCAACAGAAGGCTCAAATCTTTGGTTTGATAACATCGTCATACCAAAAACAGCTAAAAACCAAGAAGGCGCCTATGATTTCATCAACTTCATGCTCGATCCGGAGAACGCCGCTCAAAATGCAGAATATATCGGCTACTCCACACCAAATAAAGCTGCCAAAGCATTGTTACCAAAGGAAATCTCCGAAGATGAACAATTTTATCCATCTGATGAAACGATTTCGCATCTTGAAGTTTATGAAAATCTCGGTTCAGAATACTTAGGAATCTATAACGATTTATTCTTAGAGTTTAAGATGTATCGGAAATGATGGTAAAACTCAATAAAACTGGGAAAAAATCAAGGAACAAAAACCGTTGTTTACGTACTTTTGAAAGCTCAGTTTTCCAAATTTCTACCAAGAGCGCCTTTTTAGGCGCTTTTTTTGTTTTGATTTAAGGATAGCAATATAGATTAAAATAATAGTCTTTAATTAGCGTAATTGATTGTGTAAAGGATAAATCAACCATGAAAAGAAGGGAAAAATAAACATGAAATTTTGATTTGCCTAAAGAAAAAAGTTTTTAACAAATAGTAGAGAAATATAGCTAATTCGCTATATAGTGATAGGGTTAGGAGGAAATAAGTTGAATCATCCTAAATTTAAGTGGGACGATGAATTTGAAAGATTCCTTGATTCATTGAGTGACAAGGAGGCTACAAAACTTTTATCAATCATTGATAAAATTGAAAAAACAGATAGGCAAACATCCGTGCGATAAGAGTGGGTAAAAAAACTGGAGAGCAATCTATATGAAGTGGAAGTAAGTATAAGTAGTAATGCTTTAAGAGGGATATATTTTCAAAGAAAAGGGCATGAATATTTTATTACTCATGGGTTTCGAAAGAAAGCAAATAAGCTTTCCAGACGAGAGTTAGAAAAAGGAAGAAAGTTGCGAGACAATTTTTTAAGTAAGAACGAGAGGTGGATATGATGAGTCAAGTACAAAATTATATAAAAAAAAGAGCGGAAAAAAGTGAAGAATTTGTGCATCTAATGGAAATTGAAGAAGCTAAATTAGATGTTGCGTTAAAACTAGCAGAATTAAGGAAAAGTGCTGGATTAACACAAAAACAATTAGCGCAAAAAATTGGGAAACCTCAATCAACCATTTCACGAGTTGAAACAGGTGAAATGAATCCTAGTATTGAGTTAGTGATCGAACTAGCACAAGGATTGGATAAAAAGCTTGTCATAAATTTTGAGTAATCGTTTTTTAAGTCGGAATCTATTGGTCCAGCCAATTAGTTGTCTCCATAAATTCTTCTTATATATCAATCAGAATTGAAGAAGAAGTAGAAGTTATGCTATAATAAAAACGAAAAAAGGAACTGCGTCAACAGTTCCCTTTTGACAGCACCGCTAAAAGCTAGTGGCAAGAATTAGATATTTTTTGTAGAAATAGCCGACCCTCGCTAAAGTGACGGCTATTTCTTTTTGTCATTTTTGTTGGTCAAGGCTAGGATGCCAAAGATCAAAGTAGCGGTAAATGAACCGAAACTGATCATTAGCCCTAACGCTGTTTCAACAGACAAAAGGCTTCTCCTTTCCTCGATTTCAGTACTTATCTCCATAAGCACCACCACCTTTTTTGAAGTCGCCACCGTCATTCAACTTTACTGTCCCAAAAAGTATAGCATATCGCCCTAGATAGAGTCCTTGAAATTTAGATAAACACGGATGTTTTTTGAAAAATTTGTATGTTCACTTAAAATACACTGAACCAGGAATCAGAATTGAAGAAGAAGCTGGAGTTGTGCTATAATAAAAACGAAAAAAGGAACTGCGTCAACAGTTCCCTTTTGACAGCACCGCTAAAAGCTAGTGGCAAGAATTAGATATTTTTTGTAGAAATAGCCGACCCTCGCTAAAGTGACGGCTATTTCTTTTTGTCATTTTTGTTGGTCAAGGCTAGGATGCCAAAGATCAAAGTAGCGGTAAATGAACCGAAACTGATCATTAGCCCTAACGCTGTTTCAACAGACAAAAGGCTTCTCCTTTCCTCGATTTCAGTACTTATCTCCATAAGCACCACCACCTTTTTTGAAGTCGCCACCGTCATTCAACTTTACTGTCCCAAAAAGTATAGCATATCGCCCTAGATAGAGTCCTTGAAATTTAGATAAACACGGATGTTTTTTTGAAAAATTTGTATGTTCACTTAAAATACACTGAATCAGAATTGAAGAAGAAGCCGAAGTTGTGCTATAATAAAAATGAAAAAGGAACTGCGTCAACAGTTCCCTTTTGACAGCACCGCTAAACCCAGTGACAGAATTTTATGCTAATTTGGAAATAGTCGTCTCCGGGAAAAAGTGACGGCTATTTCTTTTTGTCATTTTTTAGCATCGTAACAACCAAACCAACTAAAGCAACGGTAAACATACCGAAAGCTATCATTGTTTGGATTGTTTCATATCCAGACAAAAAGGTCAGTTACTTAGAATTAGAAAAATGACACTATCAATTTAAGCGATTACGTCCTTTTCAATGGGCTCATATTTTGAATATCTAAAAAATAGTTAGTTGTTTATCTGTATCTGCGTAAATCAATTGCTAAGAAAAAGAAAGCAATCAGAAAATACATCCGTGTATTTTCTGGTTGTTTTTCTTTTTTTCTTATTTTTGTCAGTTAAAAGATCCGAAAATACTATCAAAATAAAATAACAAAACAAAATTGTTTGTTTTATGATTGATCGAATCATCATTCATGGTGGTTATCGGACACCTTCGCTTTTGATTGCCTGAGTTAACAATGATTAACCTTATCATTTTATTAGGAGTAAAATTTACAATGTGCAAGTTGGCGGTTGTTTTTTCTATTTTTAGGAAACATTATAATTATCATTCTATGAAACGAAGTAAGAGATCGACAAATTAGTAATTAAACTGGAAGCCGTTAAGAAGATGTTGAAAGTTCTCTCGATTCAGAGAGGGACATACTTTTATTTTAGTGGAAAATAAAAAAGATTTTTTTTACATAACAATGTTTTAATATCTTGTGTTTCCTTATTGGTAAAAAAGTAATAACAAGAAGTTTCATGAAGTAAACATGAACTTTCATATCATAAATAAAAAAACATTTAGTTATAATATAATTAGAGTTCTCTAATTATAGGTGCTTCTTAGATAGTAAAAAAGTTCATTTATCAAATTTTTTATGAGATAATTTGTACATAAATTAAAATATGGTTAGAGAATGAAGGGCGGACATATTTATGATTAAACTGAACAAGAAAAAACTTATTGCAAATATACTTTTAAGTTCAATGGTGTTAACGCAAACAGTACCGACTTTTGCAAACGTTTTAGAAGATATTGATCCAGTAAGACATACAGTGATTGAAGAAGAGCCAATAGACGAAGAAAAAGAAAGCTTTGATGATGAAATCATAAATGAAAAAGTGTCTTCCGAGGAAGTCGTGGTTCTGGAGGATGATCGTCATGTGGTGGTAACTGAAGAAGACGACCATGTAACACTCGAGACAACCGATCAACTGGTTGAAGCGCAACAGACAGTGATGGAAGAAATGGAAGAGCAAAACGAAACAATCGTTGAATCGTACTTTTCTGGAGCAGGTGATGGTTCTCTCACCTCGCCCTTCCAAATCACCACTGAAGCTGAATTGAATGAAATGCGAAATGATCTCGCGGCGCATTACCAATTGATGAATGATATTACACTCACTTCAGATTGGATACCTGTTGGATATGGGACAACTTTAGCAACAAAATTTACTGGAAGTTTTACAGCTGAACCTGGAACAGTGATCCGTAATATGATAGTGAATGCTGGGGTACAACTTGGGGATCTGCATAATCGTGGATTCTTCGGTGTGACAGATGGTGCAAAGATTTCTGGGATCACATTAGAAAATCCTCGAGTTGTGGGAGGGCTCTACGGAAATAATGTTGGGGGATTGATTGGTCAAATCAATGACCTATCTAAAGGACCAACGACCGTCACTGATTCTACTGTTATTGGTGGAAGTATTGAAGCAAGTGGGAATAACATTGGTGGACTAGTTGGTTATATGGCGAATACTGTCGCAGGTACTACGATTGCGCGCTCATCTTCTTCCGCAACGATAACAGTTAATGCCAATCCTTACATGTATCCTCAAGCTGTTGGGGGGTTGATCGGAGTAAATGGAAATACAGTTGTAGATAGTTATGCCACAGGAAATGTCACAGCGAATACCACCAATACTGGAGGACTAATTGGTCTGAATAGCTGGGGTAAAGTCAGTCGCTCGTATGCTACTGGGAATATTGACAGCCCGGAAAGTGAAAACGTGGGAGGGTTGATTGGTGGACACGACTTCTACAGTACAGTAGTCGATTCCTATGCGACAGGCGATGTCATTGGGAGAACGAACGTCGGAGGATTTATCGGGGCCATTCATCCTTATGCGATTGAAGTAGCACGCAACTATAGTACAGGACATGTAACTGGCATTGAAGCTGTTGGCGGTTTTGTCGGTAATGCCGGCTCTCTAACAATCAAAAACAGTTATGGGATGGGGGATGTCACTGGAGAATCCGATGTCGATCATTTCGGTTTAGGTGGAACGAATATCAATAATTACTACTATAATAACTCTGAAGCTTTATACGGCGGGGTTCCAGTTGGCGGTCAAGTGATCGAAGATGTCATTGAACCTTTAGATGTCATTGAATTGCGCACGCAAGCGACTTATGAATCAAATGGTTGGGATTTCGGTAGTACTTGGGTGTGGGATACTGCGACAAATTATCCGAAGCTAGGACTAGGTAACGAGATGGATACTTTACCGATCAATGCGTTAGGAGAAACGCTTCAAGTGCCATATGGTGGAGCAGAAACAAAGATTCCACTTACTGATGTCTTTTCTTTATTCGGACGAGGTGGAAATCCAGATGATTATCTTTTTGAAACAGATGCGGATGGGGTAAGCATTTCAGCCGATGGTATGAATTTGATCTTGGAAATTTCTAGTGTTGGGATTTATGAAGTGACTGCTACACCAATCAGTCGTATCACTACATTAGAACCTGGACAGAATTGGAATAAAGCAATGATTGAAGTGACTCCGGCTGAGATCATTCTAGAAAAAGGGACAGTTTTTGCTCGTTCATTCAATGGAACGACTGAAATTGATCATTTCGATATGCCGACGTTAACTGGGTTGGCACCTGGAGATGAGGTGATTTGGCAAGAATCAAGTTTCCAATATACGAATAGTGCTGCTGGAACGAATACGATCGAAGGAGCGAACTGGACCATTGATTGGGGCACGGTTAACCTTTCCAACTATGAGGTTACCGGCTTACCGACTATTGGGAATCATGAGTATCTGGTCACAGATATCTTTGATGTCGAAGCAATCACGAAAGCAGCCGGTGCATTTCTGAGAATAGATGAGGAATTAGCAAAACAAAACAATACCCATGAAGTGATCACGATTGCGGATACTGCACTTCTACACCATGACGATACCCCAGATACACCAGGCGAGCACTGGTACCATGACCATGCGGAAGAATTGCTGCAAGATGTGACCTACCTGATTTACGACACAGATCCACAAGCCAATCCGCTTGCGCGAGTCGTTGCATACGCAGATGGTGTACCAGCAGTAGATGGCGTATTTTTGGGATTGAGTGCAAACACAACGTATTGGATCACTGCGATTTCAGACGAGAGTACCAACTTTTTACAAGGGGAAGAGTCTGAACCCATTATGCTTACTACAGCGCAGTCGGGAGGCAATGGCGGAGATTCCGGTGGAAACACGGGGGGCACTGGGAATACTGGAAATGGCGGGAATAACATCAGCGCTCCTTCTGGCAACAATCAGTTAGGAAACAATCAAACCGGCACGACTCCAATTGGTGGAAGTGGTAGTGGCAGTGTGGCGACAAATGTTGCATCAACAAGAAATAATGGCAGAGACAGCAATCTACCGAAAACTGGCGAAGTAGCTAGTGCATTCGCATTACTTGGTTTTGGCGCGGTAGGTACAGCTTTAGCTAGCTGGCTGAAGCATAAAAAAAATAATTAAGCGATGACATAAAGATTGAGCTAATTGTGTATAGCGTCAAGAAATCTTTCTATGAACCTAGAATTTTATTTTCTATTTTTTAGGTTTTGGACTATTTCTGAGAACTAACATGATTATCTCAATCTTTTTTTTGTTGATTAAAAATGGATAGGGAAGATCAATGAGTAGTCATCCGACAGACCATCGTCACCTACGGGCTCAAACTTCTATTTGCTGATTCTTTCGAGTATACTATAAGAAAAGATCAAGTACGAGAGGCAAAAGAAATGAACTCATCAAAAAAGATAACACATGCGAAGACTACTTTGTAAGTAGAAGCCAACACTTTTTGATTTGATTGCTTGTTACTCCTACTTGCTCAAAATAAAAAAATGGAGAATCACTATGACAAACATTTTATTAGTAGATGATAGTGCACTGATTACAAGCGGCTTAAAAATCATTTTAGAAAGTACAAACGATTTTCAAGTAGTGGGTATTTGTCATGATGGGCGTTCAGCTATTGCTTTTTGCGAAAAAAATCAAGTCGATCTTGTATTGATGGATGTCCGAATGCCGGGAATGGATGGCGTCACTGCTACGCAACAGATTACGGAAGTATATCAGATACCTGTCATCATTTTAACTACGTTTGATGAAGATCGTTACATAGAGGAAGGGATACGCAACGGTGCAAGTGGTTACTTGCTGAAAACAACTCCTCCTGAAGCGGTGATCCAAGCAATCAAGAGTGTGTTACAGGGACAAACGATCCTTTCGAAAGAAATCCTCGTGAAGGCAACGCAACAATTAGGTAACAAGAATGATCAAGAAGCAGATCTCTCCTTACTGACGGAACGAGAGCAAGAAATTGCCTACTTAGTCGCAAAAGGAATGACGAATAAAGTGATTGCACAAACACTATTTTTAAGTGAAGGTACTGTCCATAACAATCTTTCAATGATTTTAAAAAAACTGAACTTGGATCATCGTACGCAATTAGCGATCTATGTTCTCACAGGTGAGGTTATGACGTAGATGCAAGCAATCAAATTATCGATCAACTTGCTATCGATCATTGGTTTGATCGGGTTGATGATCTATCAAACATCCACTACCATTTTGATGTTTGTCATTAGTTTAAGTATGGTATGGTTGACATTTTTTTTCTTAGGCGAAAGTTTTCAGAAACATCGGCCTTGGTTTGTTGCTTTGCAATTGTTCAGTGTTCTATTGAGTTTGATTTTTGTCGAACAAGCGATTTTTCTATTGCCACTTTCCTTGCTGCAAGGTTATTTTTGCTTCCAAAAATCATGGTTACTTTTAGTCGTAGCCTTGATCAATTATAGTGTTGGCAGCTTTTTTCTCACTGAGTCACTTTATTTTCTCTTTGTACTGTGGGTAAGTGGGATGATCAGTATCGTTTGGTCTGCGGAAAAAATGATGAAACAACAAGAAGAGTTAACTACTTCTTCCGATTTTTTACGGATTGAACGAAACAAGCTATCAAAACTCTTTGCACAAAGCACTTTGAATGCTGAAGCGATGCAAAAAGAAGCAACGTTAGTAGAAAGACAACGGATCATTCATGAAATCCATGACCATCTTGGGCACGACTTAACGAGTTGCTTGATCCAAATAGAGGCGGCAAAGGTCATCAATCGAGAACAACCGGAACAAGCGCATCAATTATTGAGTCAATCTGCTGATCGCTTAAGAAAGTCGATCAACGAAGTGCGCAACGTGTTACATGACGAGCGACCAAAGAATGAAACCTTGAACATCAATAAAGTAAAGGCAGAACTCCAACGTTTCTCCGAGACTCACCAGATTATCGTGGATTTCCAATATAGTGGTTCTTTAGATAAAATCAGTCGCTTTCATTGGCAGGTATTGGCGGCGAATTTGAAAGAATTCTTGACGAATACGCTGAAATATAGTGAAGCTTCTACGGTGACGGTGCGCCTACATGTGTATCAAAAATTTTTACGATTTGAATCGAAGAACAATGGAAAAAGGGCATTGGACTATCGTAAAGGCCTTGGGATCGTAGGAATGGAAGAACGAACAGCCGTATTGAACGGCAAATTGTTGATCGATGGAACGGATGGTTTCCACATCACCACGATATTACCTTTTGATGAAGAACATGAGATTTCTAATTCATAAATCATGAGAAACTGTACTATTACAGTTTCTCTTTTTTTTATAAAATAAAGAAAAGGAGTGATTGAATGAATATACTCAGTGTGCAAAAATTGACAAAAAAATTTGGACAGAAAATTGCTGTGGACGGTGTGTCATTTGAAGTACCTGAAGGAACGATTTTAGGGTTGTTAGGACCAAATGGCGCAGGAAAGTCAACCGTTATCAATATGATTACTGGTTTATTGAATAAGACATCTGGAACGGTTCAGTTGTTTTCAGAAGAGATGACCGAGGGAAAAAGAGAGCTTAGGCGAAATTTAGGGGTAGTTCCGCAAGAGTTAGCGATTTATTATGATTTGTCTGCTGAAGAAAATGTCCGCTTTTTTTGCGGGCTTTATGGAATCAGGGGAGAAGAACTAAAAAAGAATGTGGAAGAGGCATTGAGAACGGTTGATTTGTACGAACGAAGAAAAGAGCGCCCGAGTGCGTTTTCTGGTGGGATGCAACGACGATTGAATATTGCAATGGCGATTGCCCATCGGCCTGCTTTACTGATCATGGATGAACCTACGGTAGGGATCGATCCACAATCTAGAAATTATATTTTAGATGCAATTGAAAATATGAAAGAAAATGGTACAACGATCATCTATACGAGTCACTATATGGAAGAAGTCGCACGTTTGGCAGATGAAATCGTCATTATTGATAAAGGTCAAGTGATTGCTATTGGTAGTGAAGAAGAATTGGTAAATCTCGTCACGGATAAAATCAATCTGCAAATCACTGTGGAGAATCCAGAGGCACTGGATTTAGAAGAAATCAATAATATTAACGGGATCATCAATGTTTCACTCGACAAACAGCAAGTACAGATCGTGACGGTGCTTGAGAGCAAATTGTTGAATCAAATATTAATGATACTGATCAAGCAAGAAGTTAGAGTAGTCGATGTACTGCAACAAGCTCCAGATTTAGAAACCGTTTTTCTTAGTTTGACTGGACGTAATCTACGTGATTAGGAGGAGTGAGTATGAATGAAAAAATAATTATCCGGACCCTGATACAAAATTTTCGTGAAAAATCCAATTACATTTATTATCTCGCTTTTCCGATCACGTTGATGTTTATTCTAGGGGCCGTCCTCCAAGGTGTATTCAATAATGACGTAACCTCTGATATGGAGCCATTGACGGTACAATATCAGGTAGACGATCAAGAAGTCCGTGAAATATTCCAACAAGTAAGTTCTTTTGCAGAAGGTGCTATTCATTTTGAAGAAGTGACAAATGAAAAGGAAGGATTAGCGAATATAAGACAACAAGAAGCTGATGCTTACTTACATTTTTCCGATCGCATCGAAGTGCAGAGTCGGGAATTGACCAATGTAGAAAAAACAATCCTACAAAGCTATCTAGTAGAAATCGTACAGGAAATCAAACGACAAAGTTTCATTATGGAACAGCACTTGCCGGCAACCGCTGGCTTAGTTTCAGAAGAGCAGTTTACAGATGCGATCGTCGTCGATCAAGAAAATCAACGAGAAAGCGCATCTTCCTACCAATACTATGCGATTGCTATGATTAGTCTATTTGTTTTATATTTTTCTGAAATTGGTCTGAGCATGTTTCGAGAAGCACGACAACATGGAACCGTGCAAAGAGAATTAATCACACCACTTGGCCGTAAAACAATCATTTTTTCGACATTTTTCGGTCACTTCTTCTTTGGGATGCTTGTGGTGTTGATCTTGATGCTCATCTCTCAATTTTTATTTGATGTTCCATGGTATTTAAGTTTTGGCTTTTCTTACCTAAACTTAATCGCACTTATGGGCAGTTTTCTCGCACTCGGTTTATTTTTAGAAACCATTGGAGACCGTGATGAAAAAAGAATTGGTTCTGGCATTACCCAGATATTTATTCAACTCACTGGATTTTTAGGTGGTGCCTATTTTCCAACGAATGAAACGATGATGGGATTGTCACCATTAGGTTGGGTCTTAGCATCTGTCAGAGAAAGTTTGTGGACCGACAATTCCTTGCAATGGTTAGGTATCTATGGGAATTTTGGGTTAATGTTTGTTTTACTCATGTCATCAGTCGTCATTTTAGATAAAAGGGAGGTATTCTAATGAGAGATATCTTTTGGATCGTTAGAGAACGGTTGGTTCTTTGGAAAAATCGACCATTGCAAATCTTGTTTCTTTTAGGAATTCCTTTCTTGAGTGTTGTCCTTTATCTTTTTGCTTATGGAGATCAAGAAACGAATCTACTGACGATAGGGGTAGTTGATCAGGATCGCTCATCCTATAGTGAATTGCTTATTGAAAGTTTGGAAAAACGAGTCAGCGTTCAGGAAATTAGTTCAGTAGAAGAAATCGATCAGGTTCTTTCCCGACAACAGGCGGTGGCAGTCATCACAATCCCTAAAGGTTATCAAGAAAATGTTTCTGAAAATACGAAACTCTCTCTCCGGACATTCCAAAAAGGGGAACTGTTGGAGAAAATCGACCGATTGACCCAACGCGCACTAGCAGAAGTTTCTAGTATCCATCTGTTAGCAGAAGCTGAAGGGGAGGATGAATCGCTGGAACGCTTGAAAGAATCGACAGAAATCGAGATCAATCAAGTAGATCAAAGCACAACGACCGAACGAATGTCGGTGCAAATCGTTGGCTTTTTGTTGATGATGTTTCTTTTCCAAGCAGGTAATTTTGGAACGACGACGATTCAACAAGAACGACGAAATAAAATTTATACGCGTTTGATGACGACTTCGGTAGCTAAAAGTACGTATTTTATCGGGACAACGATTTTTGCGACGTTCGCTATGCTGATCCAAGTAATGTTAGCAGTTGTCGTCATGACAAGTCTATTCAACATCGACCCTGGGTTAAGCGCTTTTGATTTGATTGGCCTACTAAGTCTATTTAGTTTACTAGCGGTAGGTTGGTCGATCGCGATTGGTGTGCTTGCACCAAGTACAAGTGTGGCAGCGGCTTTGCAAAGTATTTTGATCACCGTCACAAGTTTACTATCGGGTGCTTTGATCCCCCAAGAGGTGATGCCAGAATTGATGCAGAACGTGTCGATGATTACTCCGCAATATTGGGTCTTGACGATTATCAAAAACCTTCAATCCGGACAAACATGGGAAGCTAACAGCAGGGAAGTGCTCATCTTGGTCATTTATATTCTATTCTTTCTAAGTTTGGCGATATATGGATATACGAGAAGAACGAGGCAAGAAGTATATAGCTGAGCAAAAAAGCGTGAAGCAATTCATGATGGATACGCCAAATTAAAAGAAAAAAAAGAGACCGGTACAGAAGTATTTAACCTCGAAAAATAAGGCGTCATCCACGGAATTTGTGTTTCAAATTTTTGTGGATGGCGCCTTGTTTTTGAAGAGGTTAAGTTCAATAAAAACGTCAAGTCTTTTTTTTGCATGTATAAGAAAAGAAAGGCGAACGAATCGATTTACAAACTGTATACTCATTTTATCAACAGAAACAAGGAGGAATATTATGGGAATCAGCCAACGTATCAGGAATATCTTTAGTCAAAATCAGGAACCAACATTGACGATTGAAAATCAACAAACTTCTTTTAATGAATTTGACAAAACGGTCAAAGAAGAAGTAGAGAAAATTCTAAAAAACCAGATACCTGACGGGGATTGGTCAAGTAAGGAAGCTGCCATCATTCGCCTCCAACAAGCAGAAAAAATTGCAATCAACTGCAAAGACAGTGGACAAAATGAGTTGACTAATCAAATAACTAAGTATTACGATAAAAAATTCTATGTATCGGATTATATACATTTATGGTTAAGTATCGATAAAGAAAAACTTGAGCAATTTCAGCAACAGAAAAATCGAACAATCGATGCAAATGTCGATGCTAGTGTACTTACGAAATTAGTTCAGTCATTAGAAGAAACCGTTGATATACGAAAGGGAATCCTCCAGTTCTGCTTAAAGAACCCAAAGTACAATCGACTGCTGAAGGATGAGGTAAGAGAGGAAGTGAGCCACCGAGCGAAACCTAGCTTTTTTATGCTTGATCCGATGATCCAAGAATATTTGAAAGACATGGAAAAGCAAGAAGCCGCTATTCCATCAACGAATGTTCAAGAAGATTCATTGACTAACCTGTCATCAGAGAGCGTATTAGAAAAAAATGATCGTCTGAAACAAGAACAGGATGCTAGACGAGTGGGTGTATTGGAAACGGTGATGGTTCAAAATAGAAAAATGACCATCCTAGAAAAAAACAAAGAGCCCCAAGAATTAGGAACAGCGTCATCAAAAGATGATCAGAGTCAAAAAAAACAGTTATCATCAGTGCTAGATGCGAGCAAGAATAGTGCCAGACAAAAAAATAAGAAGGCTATTATCATCGCGAATAGGAAAGTAACCATTTATCAAAAGAAACAAAAATCAATGAATAATAGAAGAAGATTCGTCTTTATTCGGAACCAACTAAGAAAACTTAATTTCAGAAACCGAAAAAAAATAAGTTTCTTAAAGCAACAAGCAAAGGCAAGCAAGAAAGTAAGAAGTAGACGAACCGATTACTTTAACTACCTTAGATAAGGGGAAAACAAGGTGTAAAGTTTATCCTATGGAATGATTATTTTATTAGTAAGTAACTAATGTACTTGGCATTTTACTTTTTCTTAATGAATTATCCTAACAAAAGACAAATATTATAGTGAAAATTCTTCAAACTTTTCTTCTATTCTATATACATACCAACCAACAACCCTATACTTTTTCATTTTTACTCCTCAAGTAAAAATAAACTCCTAGACCGCGGCCACCCACCGCGGTCGCTTTTTTGTTCTATGATGAATTCCTGTGAATCTGCCACCGTTATCCTTATTTTTTGCTATTGTAAACGCTTGCTTTAAATTAGAAAATAAAGAAGTAAGAACCAACAGATAATTGCTAGGGTCGAGCAGATCGAACAATCAGTGAAAGGGGAATAAAAATGATCAAAAAAGCAGTAAAAATGAAGTTGTACCCAGGATACGAAGCAGAGTACCTCAAAAGACACAATGAATTGTGGCCGGAGATGCGTGACATGTTGGCTGAACATGGTGCGCGCTCTTATTCGATTTTTCTTGATCCAGAAACAAATACTCTCTTTGGGTATCTAGAGATTGAAGATGAAGAAAAATGGCGCCATGTACCAGAAACAGCAATCAATCAAAAGTGGTGGGTGTTCATGGAAGATCTGATGGAAACAAATCCAGACCATTCTCCAGTAACTGTCGAATTGAAACATGTTTTCGATTTATATCAACAAGTCTAAAGTAAAACCGCTGAAAGCAGGATATAAAGCCAGCTTTCAGCGGTTTTGTTTAAAAAGGATGACAGGAGCGAGTCTATTGATTATTTTCGATTTCTTCTAAATCAAGACTCAAGTTTTCCCATTCAGACAACTTTTCTTCTTGTAGTTGATGTGCTTCATCAAGCGCTTGATTTAATTCATTCAATTTGACATGATCATCTAATACAGCAGGAGAAACCATCTGTTGTTCGAGTTCATCCACTGTTTCTTCTAGTTGAGCCATATCTTCTTCGATTTGCGTGATTTTACGTTGCAAGCTCCGCATGATCTTTTGTTGCTCTTTGCTTTGGAAGTAAGTGGATTTGTTTGTTGAAGGCGTGCTGACCTCAGGTTGTTCAGCTGCTAACAGTTCCGCAATTTCTTCTTCTTCTTTTTTCTTTTCTAAATAATAATCATAGTCCCCCAAGTAGACTTTGCTTCCGCTTTCTGAGAGTTCAATGACTTTAGTGGCGATACGATTGATGAAGTAGCGGTCATGAGAGACAAAGAGTAGTGTCCCTTCATAGTCGATCAATGCGTTTTCCAACACTTCTTTATTGTCGATATCTAAGTGGTTGGTTGGCTCATCTAAAATCAAAAAGTTCTCTTGATTCATTGCTAGCTTAGCTAACGCGACACGTGCTTTTTCCCCACCACTTAAAAGAGGAATCGTTTTTTCAACATCTTCACCAGAAAACAAAAAAGCGCCTAAAATCGAACGGATATCTTTTTCTGGAACGGTTGGATGTTCATCCCACAATTCAGCTAGAATCGTTTTATTAGTGTGCAGTTCCGCTTGTCCTTGGTCGTAATAACCAATGCTGACATTCGTACCAAGTGTTTCTTTTCCACGGATGAAAGGCAGCTGTTGGATGATCGATTTTAGTAAAGTGGATTTGCCGATGCCATTTGGGCCCACTAATGCGATTGCTTCTTGACGACGGATATCCAAGTTGATTGGTTCAGATAAGATGGTGCCGTCATAGCCAATAGCGGCATCTTCTACTTGCAACACAACGTTTCCCGAAGGTTTCGCCACGTTGAAGAGAAAATGAGCTTGTTTCTCATCTCCTTGTGGACGGTCTAACCGTTCCATTTTTTCTAATGCCTTTCGACGACTTTGGGCACGTTTTGTCGTTGACGCACGGACAAGATTTCTGGCAACAAAATCTTCGAGTTTATTGATTTCTGTCTGTTGTTTTTCATAGGCTTTCCAATCAGAAGCTAATTGTTCAGCTTTCATATCTAAATATTTGGAATAATTTCCTTTATAGTGACGCATCTTTTTCCGACTCAGTTCATAAACCTCAGTCGCCACTTTATCCAAGAAATAACGGTCATGGGAGACAATCAGAAGGGCACCAGTATAACTTTGCAAATAGTTTTCCAACCAAGCGAGTGTTTCGATGTCCAAGTGGTTCGTTGGCTCATCCAGGATCAAGATATCTGGATGTTGTAAAAGCATCCTCGCTAAAGCTAATCTTGTTTTTTGACCACCAGATAACGTATCGATTCTTTGCTCGTAAAACGACGGATCAAATTTGAATCCATGCAATACAGAGCGAATTTCATTTTCATAACTATAACCGTTCTTATCAGAAAAATCATGCTGCAATTTATCATATTCTTTCAAGAAGGATTGATAAGCCGGCGTGTCAGGGGTGCCTTCACTGATAAAAACTTCAAGGTCACGCATCCGCTGTTCCATCAAGCGCACTTCTTCAAATGCTTTTAGCATCTCATTCCAGACGGTTTCAGTGGAATCTAATCCTGTATCTTGGGCCAAATAACCAAGGGTAGCTGTTTTATTTTTTGCGATATTACCTACATCTGGGGCTTCAATGCCAGCAATGATTTTTAATAATGTCGATTTACCAGCGCCGTTACGTCCGACTAAAGCGATACGTGCGCCCGTTTGGATCTCTAAGTGGATATTTTCAAATAAAATCTCAGCGCCAAAATGGCGAGCGATTTGATTGGCTTGTAATAGTATCATCGAATCCTCTTTTCTACTTTGTGAATTATCCTAGAATTTCATGGACTTTTTCTATTGTAGTCTACCACAAATTCATAGTTACTGCGAGGTTCTGAGAAGCTAGGAAAATGAGAATAAGAATAAAAATTCACAATATACAAGCAACGAAATTGATTTTTTTGTGTAAGTACTGATATGATGTATAAATCGAGAAGAAATACAGTGGAGGTAATGAAGTGAAAGACCATGTAATTCCAAAGGCAACCGCAAAACGCCTGCCTTTATATTATCGTTATTTAAGAATCTTGAATAACGCAGGTAAGAAAAAAGTTTCATCAACTGAACTAAGTGAAGCAGTCCAAGTAGATAGTGCAACGATCCGTCGTGATTTTTCCTATTTCGGCGAACTAGGAAAACGTGGTTACGGTTATGATGTAGAGGACTTGATGCATTTCTTTGCAAAAACCTTGAATGATGACCAATTGACGAACGTTGCATTGATCGGGGTCGGTAATCTAGGAAGTGCCTTGTTGAAATATAAGTTTCACCAAAGTAATAGTATCCGTGTCAGCTGCGCTTTTGACGTGAACCCAGAAATCGTGGGTCGGATCGTTGATGGTATTCCCGTTTATCCAATGGATGACATGATCGAACAAATCAAGATCCAACAAATCGAAGTGGCAATCTTAACGATACCTGCCGAAAAAGCACAAGAAGTCGTGAATCGTTTGACAGAAGCTGGTGTCAAAGGGATATTAAACTTTACATCTGCTCGACTAAATGCACCATCCGAAGTATTGATCCAAAATGTCGATTTGACGAACGAGCTACAAACGTTGATCTACTTCTTGCATTCCGATGCGTCCTTGCATGAGCATGACGACAACGAATAACCGGAAATAAAGAAAAGTTAAACGATCGATGACAAACTATTTTTCTATTCACTAGAAAAAATAGTTTGTTTTTTTATGATTTTTTTTAGAAATAGATAAAAATAAGTAATATTTTCCTTCATTGGCGTCTCTTCAATTAGGAGGCTGATAGGTGAACAACTGAAAGCTTCGAAATTTATTATAGTGATACATTGTTTCTGTGTTATAATAATACTTCACCAAAAAAATCGAGGGAATACGGGAGGATCAGCAATGCAGGAATATATCAGGATACATAATGCCAGACAGAACAATCTAAAAGGGTTTGATTTACAAATCCCAAAAAGAAAGATCACGATTTTTACAGGTGTCTCCGGTTCGGGAAAATCTTCCATCGTTTTTGATACGATTGCCCAAGAAGCGGGAAGACAACTCAATGAAAATTTCTCTAAATTTGTGCAGAATTTCTTACCTAAGTATAGTCAGCCAGAGGCAGATGCCATCGACAATTTATCTATGGCAGTCGTTGTAGATCAAAGCCGTTTAGGTGGAAATTCGCGTTCAACACTAGGAACGATCACAGATATCAACCCACTGATCCGCTTGCTTTTCTCTCGTATTGGCCTTCCCCATTTAGGCCCCGCTTGGAATTTCTCATTCAATGATCCTCACGGCATGTGCCCAGCGTGTGAAGGGATTGGTCGGATCGTTGGATTGAATCTAGACAAAGCGTTAGATTTAGAAAAATCGTTGAATGGAGGAGCGATTTTACTTCCAGGCTACAAAGTCGGATCTTGGTTATTGAAGTCTTTCACGAACACAGGTTTTTTTGACAATGATAAGCCATTAAAGGATTATTCAACAGAAGAAATGGAAAAGTTCTTGTATGCTTCAGGAGAAAAAATCGATTCGTTGTATATGGAAGGCATGAGTTCGACCTATGAGGGATTAGTGGCACGTTTCAATCGTTCCAATATCAAAGGGGGCAATGAGAGCTCTGCCGCGACCCAGAAAAAAATCGCAGCGTTCATGGATGAACAAAGATGTCCAGAATGTCAGGGAAAACGATTCAATCAAAAGGTTTTGGGCTGCAAGATCAACGGATATTCAATCGCAGATTTCTTAGCAATGCAACTGGATGAACTATTAGAAATCTTACCGGGGATCACAGATGAAATGATCCAACCAGTGTTGAAAAATCTCCAATCACGACTACAAGATCTGATCAATATTGGGTTAGATTACGTTTCTTTAGATCGCGAGACAGCGACTTTATCTGGAGGAGAAAGCCAACGAGTGAAAATGGTCAAGCACTTATCTTCTAGTTTAAATGACGTCATTTATATCTTCGATGAGCCTAGTATTGGGTTGCATCCACGAGATGTTCATCGGTTAAATGAACTATTGATCAAATTGCGTGATAAAGGAAACACGGTCATTGTTGTAGAACATGATCCAGATGTCATCAAAGTAGCAGATCATATCATTGACGTTGGACCAAAAGCAGGAAAAAATGGTGGATACATCACTTATGAAGGTAGTTACGAAGGGTTACTAGTTTCAGATACATTAACTGGAAAAGCCTTTGGACAAATGACAGATTTCAAACAGGAACCAAGAAAAACAGACAAGTTTATTGAAACCTCAAAATCGACGTTGCATAACCTTAAAAATACTTCTCTCAGAGTACCATTAGGTGTTTTTACAGTGGTGACCGGAGTAGCTGGCTCAGGAAAAAGTAGTTTAGTTAACGGCGTATTTGCCAAAGAGTATCCGGAAGCAATCAATATCGATCAGTCTGCTGTTGCAGGGAATATTCGTTCCAACCCAGCGACTTATTCAGGGATCATGAACGATATCCGCAAGGTCTTCTCGTTGGAAAATAATGTTTCTGCCGGACTGTTCTCTTATAATTCAGAAGGGGCATGTGAAACGTGTAAAGGACATGGTCATATCAAAATGGAATTATCTTTTATGGATTCTGTAGAGGTCCTTTGCCAAGCCTGTGGTGGTAAACGATTCAAAGAAGAAGTTTACCAATACAAATTAAAAGAGAAATCGATCGATGAAGTATTAGCGATGAGTGTGACTGAAGCGGTGGCATTTTTTGAAGAAAAATCGATTCAACGAAAACTGAAACAAATTTTAGAAGTAGGGCTAGGATATATGACGTTGGGACAACCGTTAAATACATTGTCAGGAGGAGAATGTCAACGGTTGAAACTGGCGAAAGAATTAAGTAAAAAAGGCAATATCTACATTATGGACGAACCAACAACCGGTTTACACATGGCAGATATCAAGAGTATCTTAGAAATCATCGAGCGGTTGGTCAATAAAGGCAATACGGTCATCGTCATTGAACATAACCTGGAAATCATGAAGGCGGCAGATTGGTTGATCGATGTGGGGATCGATGGCGGGATTCGTGGTGGCGAGATCCTTTACGAAGGAATACCAGAAAAAATCAGTACTTGTGAACAGTCGATCACAGCTCATTATTTAACGGGTGTTTAACTAAAAAGAAGTACCAGTCATTTGTTTGCAGAAATGACTGGTACTTCTTTTTTATTGATCGAATAAAGTATCGTAGCTGACTTGATTGCTTGATTCATTTAATTGATCTAAACGTTTTGTCAGTTGTTCAAATTGAATAAAGCGGGCTTGTCGCTCGACTTCTTTTCCAAAATGGAAGAGCAAGATCACTGGTGCAGTAAATGCTTGGAATGTGCCAGCTACTTCCGGCATCTCGAAGGCATCTAAATGATACGCTGGGAAAGTATAATGAGTCAATAATTGTTCCAATTTTGGCACTACTGCATGACAAACACTACAATTGGGTGTAGAAATCGCAAGCACGACAGTCGGTTCTTCTTGGATAGTTTTTAAGACTTCAGTTAAATCATGGGTTTCTTTCATGGTGATAACTCCTTAAGGTTGCTTTTAGCACATCGCTAATTCGATGGTGAAAAAGTATTCAGTCGTATACAAATAGAAAATAGGCAAATGACTCTCTTCTTTTTACCTGAATCTTCATCTTAGCTGTGCTAAAAGTAAATCCTTATGACGGAGATGTCAATAAAAAAGCTTTTTTTGATTTCTTAAACTTATGAAAAAAATTTAAGCTTTCTTGTATTTTATTGAAGAAAAGCGTATATTGATGGGCGAATGAAGTTCAAATGACAAGGAGAAATTATATGTTTTCGTTTATTCCAAATTCGGTATTGCAGATGGGAACGATTTTTTTATCGATCGTTATCGAAGCCTTGCCGTTTGTTTTATTGGGATGTATCATCTCAGGTGCTTTACAAGTATTTTTGACCCCCGAACGTGTCAAACGGTGGTTACCTAAAAATCGCTTTTTATCGATTATTGTTGGGTCTATTTTAGGTTTTTTCTTTCCTTCATGTGAATGTGGGATCGTCCCAATCGTTCATCAGTTTGTAAAAAAAGGGGTTCCTGTTCACACAGCATTTGCGTTTATGCTCACTGCGCCAATCATTAATCCAGTCGTGATCTTTTCAACTTTTATTGCATTTGGCAATACTTGGAAAATGGCGGGACTGCGTATGTTAGGAAGTTTTATTGTCGCACTGATCGTAGGTGTCTGGTTGGCCTATATCCAAAAAGGCACAATCTTGAAGTCTTCAATTGATTCAGCGATGGTTGAGCCTAACTCCCATACACATGAGCATGAGGAAGTGGAAGCAATCGCACCACAGAAATGGGGACATCGAATCCTCCATGTCTTGACTCACTCGATTGATGAGTTCTTCGATACGGGCCGTTATTTGATCATTGGTGGTTTGATTGCTGCAGGGATGCAAACCTATTTACCTACGAGAGTGATGCTGACGTTAGGTTCGACAAAGCTATTAGCCATTTTGATCATGCTAGTATTGGCATTCACGATGTCTCTTTGTTCTGAAGCGGATGCGTTTATTGGTTCCTCTTTATTAAGTCTTTTTGGAACGGCACCAGTTGTCGCTTTCTTAGTTTTTGGACCAATGGTGGATATCAAAAACCTATTGATGATGAAACGCTACTTCAACACACGCTTCATCGTTTCATTGATCGGGCTGATCGCCTTAAGTGTTATCGGCTTTACACTATTTATTTAGGAGGAGAAACATGCTGCGATTTTTGATTTTATCTGGTTATTTTGAAATGATGATGTATCTTCAAGTTTCAGGGCGTTTAGATCAATACATCAATGTCCATTATCGTTATTTGGCAGTATTATCCATGGTCTTATCTGCCTTACTAGCCTTAGTTCAGTTATATCTTTGGGTAAAAGCAGATGGGAAAAAAGAAACGCATGAGTCCCATGATTCTCATGATCACGGATTATCAAAACCCTATCAGCGATGGATTGCGTATCTCTTATTAGCCTTGCCGATCGTTGTAGGCACACTGTTTCCGACAGTTAGTTTAAACACAACGATCGTGGAAGCGAAAGGGTTCAACTTTCCACTAAGCAAAGAATCTGTCGGTGATCCACAAGTGCAAACGCAATATTTGAAACCAGATACGAGTATTTATTTCAATAAATCCGACTATCAAGATCAAATGAATGAGTTAAAAGATAAATACGAAGATGAACAAACGATTGCGATCACAGACGATAATTATTTAGAGATCATGGAATTGATCTACAACTATCCAAGCGAATTCATTGGTAAAAAAGTCTCTTATGAAGGCTTTATCTATCAGTCGAAAAATGATAAGAGTACTGATACTTTTCTCTTTCGATTTGGGATCATCCACTGTGTTGCTGATTCCGGGGTCTTTGGATTGTTGACGCATCTGCCAGAAGGAATGACTGTGAAAAATGATGACTGGTACAAAGTTGAAGGGACGATCCAAACCGATTTTTATCAACCCTTCAAGCGAGAGATTCCTTCAGTCGTAGTGACGAAAGTAGAAAAAATCACTGCTCCTGAAAATCAATATGTGTATCGGGCATTTTAAATGAACGAAACAAAGTTGTAGTAATATAAACAACATAAAAAGTGATAAGAGACGAAACTCGCAAGAATTTCATCTCTTATCACTTTTTGACTATAGGTTGTAAGAATCTCACCGTATGTTTTACTCTGTTCAAAAAAGGACAAAACGAGAAACACTCATTTTTTCTTTCTTCGCTTCAATACAATCGCTTCACGTTTCAGTTTAAAACTACGGATATTGTGGTTGAAGACTTCCGATATCACTAAACCTAAGGCAATCGCTCCAGCGATCATGATCGCTTGAACCGTAAAAAATGCCGCATCTTGATAAGCACCTGTCACTAAACTGCGCACAGCCTGGTAAGCTAATCCACCAGGAACCAGTGGTACCATACCGGGGATATTGAAAATCGTGACGGGCATTTTTAGTTGTTTAGAAAAAAGATCACTAGCAAAAGCAACGCCTAATGAACCTAGTAATGAACCTAAAGCTGCACCGCCACCCATAGCTAGACACAACCAATAGATCATCCAACCTACGGCACCAGCTAAACCACACCAAACTAAGGCTTTCCTTGGCACATTAGTGATGATTGCAAAGGCAGCGGTCGCTAAAAAGCTAAAAGAAAATTGAATCAATACATGCCACATGGCTAAAGTCCTTTCTTAGTAGAAGATTTGAAAGATAAAGGCGATTGCAAAACCAATCATCGCCGCAGTCATCATCGCTTCTGCTCCACGAGAAACACCAGAAACGTAGTGCCCCGCTAATAGATCACGAATCGCGTTGGTGATTTGAACACCAGGAACCAACGGCATGACACAACCAATGATGATCAAATCCTGATTGAGACCGATTCCTAAACGCACACTTAAAATAGCGGCAATGCCGATAATCAAAGAGGAAAGGAATTCAGCTAAAAACTTGATTCTAAAAAAACGCAAACTGCAAAGATAAACAATGTAGCCCACTCCCCCAATCGACAATGTGATCGGTAAATCTTTCAATTCGCCACCAAATAAAATCATGATCGTCCCGCTAATGATAGCAGCGCTGATGATTTGTAGCCATACTGGGAACATCCGTCGATCTTTCTCGACTTCTTGTAATGCGCTATATAGTTCTTCCAAAGTCAATTCATTGGCAACATATTTTCTTGAAAGGTTATTGACCTTGACTACTCTTTCTAAATTGATCGTTCGATTGGTGATTTGTTCCATGCGGATCGTCGAAGTCCGATCAAATCCGATAAATAGTCCTGTTTGGGTCACGTAGCTAACTAAACGATAATTTCCAGAAGCAGAAGCGATTCGACTCATCGTATCTTCTACACGGTACATCTCTGCATTACTTTCCGTCATTATTTTTCCCGCCAATAAACAGGTATTAAGCAATAAATCTAAATCTCTTTCTGGCATGGCATTTTCTCCAATAGTTGTTTTCTTGTATTTATTTTACTACAAACAAATTGGAAAACGTATAAAAAGAAAACTTGAATCTCAAAAATCAGCAGTGAAAGGGAAAATAAGAGCCAAGTGAGAGCAATGCTGAAGAGAGCCAAGTGTTAAGTCAACAGTTAGGATAAATCAAGCTTTTTGGTTAATTGTTGACCAATCGTTCAATAATGTGACATAATTAAGTTATGGGAAGAACGAGAGAATTTAATGAAGAGAAAGTTTTACTAGAATCGGCAAAAATATTTGCCAAAAATGGGTATGCAGGGACGTCGATCAGTCAATTGGTAAAGGCGACTGGCTTGCTTCGAGGAAGTTTATACTCTGCTTATTATAGTAAAGCTGGTTTATTTACGACTTGCTTTAACTATATAGCTGAAGATGGAGTGACTGATAATGGGTTATTGATTGATTTATTGATCATCGCATTATTAGAACGTACGGCAGATGACAACGAAGTAAAGAAAGTCGCACAGAAGGTAATCACCGCTTTGGAAGAGAAAAACGAAGGTTCGATTGAAACGATCATTGCTGATCGAATCATGCGTCGAGCGAATCTTACGGACAGGAGGAAGTAGAAAATGGCTAAAGTTGAAATCCAAAATGATCGATTGATCATCAGTATGGAGGGCGTACGAAAACTGTGGGCATTGAAAAATGAAATATCCACACCATTATCCAATGTATTAGGCGCAACTGTGGATGCCGATGTCTGGGAAGATACACCGAAATTTGGCGAAAAAAGAATGGGCGTTGATGCCTATGGATATTATTTTGCCGGAACATTCGTCCAAGATTCAAACAAGGTATTTTATGATCTCAAAAGAAAAGAAAATGCAGTCGTTATCACACTAAAAGATGAAGAATTCAATCGTCTCATCATTGGAGTAGAAGACCCACAAGCAACAGTCGAGATGATTGAACAGGCAATGAACAAAGCAAACTTTGTATAAGAGAACTTGAAACAAGAGTAGATGTTGAGTGCCTAATTGTCCTATCGATAAAAGCATTCACTTTGCTATATAATAGACAAGAAGATCAATCGAATCAATTGATGAAGTTTTAGTAACAACCTAGATTTCCTTTCACGTGGAAATTTAGGTTGTTTATTTTTGGAAATCGACGTAACATGCGTATATAATTTTTGAAGAAGGAATTGATGAAAGAATTTAAATACTTCTTTATTTTAAAAAAGGGGAACGTATGTTAAGATTTATGAAGTTCGACTGAATAAAGGAGTAGATACATGAACAAAAAAACAACCAAAACAATCATAGGAGTCGCAGTTGCTCTTTTAGCTGGTGCACTAGGGATTTCAACGACGCAAAAAGACTCTGATCTCATTCAACAGCTAACAGGTTTATTCGATTCAAAACCTCAAGTCTCACAAGTGGCGAATGTTCCAGAATACGACGGCACGCACCAAGAAATCGAAATCAATCAAAATAAGCCGACCTTTACAAAAGAAGAACTGATCTTAGATAAAGGAACATGGGAAAGTTATTCCGATATCGATCGACTGAATCGTGTAGGTCAAGCCAACGCCATGTTAGGAAAAGAGATGTTCCCTAAAGAAAAACGTGAGTCTCTTTATATCGATCCAACAGGGTGGAAGCAAAAGAAATTGAGTGACGGACAGTGGCTTTACAATCGTAGCCACTTGATAGGTTTTCAGTTAACTGGTCAAAATAATAACATCAAAAATTTGATGACTGGTACTCGTTCGTTGAATACCCCTTATATGCTTGCACATGAAAACGATATTGCAGCATACATCAAAGAAACCAATCATCATGTTCGATATCGCGTAACGCCACATTTTGAAGGGGAAGAATTAGTAGCACGAGGTGTTCAGTTAGAAGCCCAAAGTATTGAAGATAACCAAATCTCGTTCAATGTGTTTATCTATAATGTCCAAGACGGTTATACGATCAACTACCAAACGGGTCAAGCAAAGAAAGCATGATCTATGTGCGTTCGTTATTTGAATATTTTGTGAATTTTTTGAAAAAACAGAGAAAAGACTTATTTTTAATTAAATATCACGTATACTGTAAGAAAGTGTACTCATAAATGTTGGAATCGATACAATCAAATAAGAAATCATTATTATTTTTATATTTCCGGCGAAGTTGGAATATTTATTTGTAGTTTTACCACATTTCGAGTAAAATAAAGGGTGTAGAGGGTAATTTGACTACCCTGCGGAAAGAGGTGTAGAATCATGGGTTTTACAGATGAAACCGTACGTTTTGGTTTTGATGATAGTCGTAAAAAAGAAGTCAGCGAAACATTAGCGATCGTTTATCGGGCTTTAGAAGAAAAAGGCTACAATCCAATCAACCAGATTGTGGGCTACTTGCTTTCTGGAGACCCGGCCTACATTCCTCGTTATCGTGATGCAAGGAATCTGATCCGTCGTCATGAACGCGATGAAATCATGGAAGTGATCGTCAAAGACTATCTCTCAAATCATGGAGTGAATCTATGAGAGTGATGGGCTTGGATGTCGGCTCAAAGACTGTAGGTGTCGCTGTTAGTGATCCTTTCGGCTGGACTGCACAAGGCGTAGAGATCATTCGTATCGATGAAGATAAAGAAGAATTTGGATTTGAACGATTGGCAGAACTGGTCAAACAGTACGAAGTAGATCGTTTTGTTGTAGGCTTGCCGAAAAACATGAATAATTCAATCGGTCCGAGAGCAGAAAGCTCAATGGCTTACGGAGAAAAGATCAAAGAAATGTTTTCTCTACCAGTCGACTATCAAGATGAACGACTGACTACCGTCCAAGCAGAACGCATGTTGGTCGAACAGGCAAATACGTCAAGAGCAAAAAGAAAAAAAGTCATCGATAAGCTTGCTGCGGTGATGATTTTACAAAATTATTTAGATGGTTCGGGAAAACAACTATTTTAAAAAATGAAAAGAGGGGTTCTAATGGCAGAACACAATCATACACATGATCATGAAGGACATGAACATATCACATTGGTCGATGATCAAGGAAATGAAACATTATACGAAATCTTGTTAACAGTCGATGGACAAGAAGAATTTGGTCGTAACTACGTATTGCTTTATCCAGCCGGCGTACCGGAAGATGAAGATGTAGAATTACAAGCCTATGCCTACGTTGAAAACGAAGACGGAACAGAAGGCGAATTAGAACAAATCGAAACAGATGCTGAATGGGATATGATCGAAGAGGTCTTCAATACATTCATGGCTGAAGAAGAAGAATAGTATTTAAATAGTGGAGAAACCTTGTCATACCAAGGTTTCTCTTTTTTTATCATTCTTTTGATCAAGAAATTGACCAAGGTTTATTTCCATAGAAAAAACCATACCATCTTTGTCTTAGTACATAACCTTAGAGAAGAAAGGAAGAACAAAATGATAAGAACTGCTCGTGTGGAAGATGCAGAAACCATAAACAAGCTAAATAAGGAAGAATTAGGGTATGAGATACCACTTTCGGAAACGACGAAGCAATTAAAATACATATTGGCACAACCAGAGATCTATGTCGTCGATGTTTATGAGGAAGAAGGGACGAAGAAAGTATTAGGATATGTCCATGCCCAAAAGTATGAAACATTGTTAAGTCCAACGTTGTTCAATATTTTAGCATTAGCGGTTTCTTCAAAAGCCCAACATCAAGGAATTGGCAGACGATTGATGGAGAGTGTCGAGAAACAAGGGAAAGAACGTGGCTATTTTGGAGTTCGACTAAACTCTGGCGAACATCGCAACGAGGCACATCGTTTTTATGAACATATCGGCTATCATTCAACAAAATGGCAAAAACTATTTCTAAAGGAATCATGAATATCATCGTACAAAAAAACTTCTCGAATAAGAATCGAGAAGTTTTTTTACATTCATTCGAATTAAGAGAATAGTTGCATCAAAAATCCTGAAATGATCAAGACGATCGCTCCGCCTAAACGATTGCCCATTTGAGCAAAAGCAATCAATTCCATACGGTTTGCTGCGGATAAGACGGCAACATTTCCTGTACCACCCATTGAATTGTTACATAGTCCTGCTGTGATCGTTGATTCGATCGGATAAAGTCCGAATAGACGACCGACAAAAGCAGATACAAGAGAGATGACGATGACACTGGTCAAGCAAAGTACGACGAATTGCCATGTTAAAGCAGAGGCTAAAACATTCAAGTTCAATAAGGCAATCCCGATACCTGCTAAAACAGCTGCTGTTAAGTTTTTAACAATCAAGTTATTGAACATGATCGCTGCATCTTCATAATATTCAGGAAGAATATTAGTGATTTTACAAATGACTACGATAATGATCATGAAAGCATAAGCATGAACTTTTGGTACAAAGAAATTACAGATTTGGCCAAGAATAAAGAATGTGATCGAGACCATTAAACCAACACCTAATTGTGGGATAGAAGGTTTCACATTGCGTGGTTTGCCGTCACCTAGATCGCCTTTTTCCATCAGTTTCCCATTACCATTCAATTTTGGCATGGATTGTCCAGCACGAGCCACTAAAGCGGCACCGATAATGGCTAGCACATTTGTCATCGCAGTTGCAGGGATCAAACGTGAAATAATAGCAGAAGCATCTGTTCCTAAGACGTTTGCATAAATAGTTGATAGTGGAACAGCGCCAGCACCTACACCACCAGCCATGGCAGGTAAAGAGATATATAATACGGAATTAGCGAAGCCATTCCCAATCAACATTCCCACAAGTCCAACTGCAAAAAATGAAACAACCATAGAAATAAGTGCAACAGGGATAAAACGAACGGAAGCCTTCATCAATAATTTGCGGTTCATTCCTAGAATACTTCCGGTAATCAAAGCAGCGATATAAAAGTCTAAAAAGCCCATATTATTGACAAAGTTTTCAGTTGATTTCACGACATAATCAGGTAAAATACCAAAGGTTGCGATAGCTGCGGAAGCGAAGATCGCAAAAACAGAACCACCACCTAAATAACTTTTGACGATTGGGATTTTTGTCCCGATAAAATGGAATAGATTCCCAAAAATGACAAGCACTGCGATAGGTCCGATCATATTTGTTGGTAATTTACCTAATGCCATCGCAACGATCAAAACGAGAACCATGATCAAATAGATAGGTAAACTGACCCCACTGATTTTTGTTTCCCAAAAACCTTCTTTGTTTGTCTTAACGACTGTAGCAGTCGTTTGTTCTTGATGTAACATTCTTACAGATCCTTTCCTTGATTAACGTAAGAGGAGTTCCCTATGAGTTGGAAAATAATCTAAAGCTATTCCTCAACTGGCTCCAGTATTTCTTGGCAAAAAACACCCCTTGGATCAATTCGTTGAAAAATAGTTGGTTTTCCTATTTCTCGGTGAACGAATGATCCAAGGCTTCGATGTTTACCATGCGTATTTTTTACTTTAAGTCTCGTTTTGCACAGAACTGTTTTAGTAACGAATTAATGTGAAAGAGACTAGCGTGAATTAAGCTTCTAAATCTTGATATTCAGGCACCCATTTAGCTGCTTCGACAGCTGCTTTGATGTCAGTGATTTCTTCACGGTTCAATTGTTGATCCACGACTGATTGAGCGACTGTTTCAGCAATCGTTTGTGAGAATTCAGTGATTCTTGCAACTGGTGGTAAAATAGCTGCCCCTGGTTTTGTGACATCAACGATACCACCTAATGCACGACTTGCTTGTGAGATGATCTCAGCGTTGACACGAGTAGCTGTTGAAGCAATCAAACCAAGTCCTAAACCTGGATACATCAATGCGTTGTTTGCTTGTCCGATTTGATAAGTCACGCCATTGTATTCCACATCATCCGCAGGGATACCTGTTCCGACTAATGCTTTTCCATCTGTCCATTCAATCAAATCTTTTGCTTTTGCTTCTGCTAATTTTGTTGGGTTAGACAAAGGCATGATGATTGGTCGTGGGGTATGGCTAGCCATTTCTTTGACGATTTCTTCTGTGAATGCCCCTGGTTGAGTAGATGTACCAATCATGATTGTTGGGTGAATTGCTTTGACAACAGCTTCTAAATTAGTCAATTCTTCACTATTGGCAAATTCTGAACGTTTACGTGCAAAAGGAATTTGTCCAGGTGTCAAGCCTTCAGTATCTTCGAATAATAGTCCTTGTTTATCCACTTGATAGAAGTGTTTACGTGCTTCTTCTTCTGGTACACCTTGACGGATCATTTCATCTAATAAGATATTCGCAATGCCGACTCCAGCTGTTCCAGCTCCGAATGTTAGGATCGTTTGATCTTTCAAGGATTCACCAGAAATATTCAATCCGCCGAGTACGCCAGCTAGTACGACGATCCCTGTTCCTTGGATGTCATCATTGAATGTCGTGATTTTGTCTTCATATTTTTCTAAGATCGTTGCGGCATTGCCACGACCAAAGTCTTCCCAGTGTAACAATAATTCAGGGAATAGTTCTGTAGCAGATGAAACGAATTGGTCGATGAATTCATAGTAAGAATCACCTTCGACACGGGCATGTTTGTTTCCTAGATATAACGGATTATTCAATAACTCTTCATTGTTTGTACCAGCATCGATCGATACAGGTAATACTTGCGCTGGATTGATACCAGCAGCTGCTGTATAAACCATTAGTTTTCCAATTGCGATGTCAACACCATTAACTCCCCAGTCACCCATTCCAAGGATACCTTCTGCATCTGTAACAACGATCAAACGAATGTCACGACCAGCTGCGGCATTTTTCAAGCTTTCTTTGATCAATTCTGGTTCATCAATCGAAAGAAATGCAGCATCTTGTGGTTTTAAGAAAATTTCATTGTATTGTTCGATTGCATCTGCAACTACTGGATCATAGACTACCGGCATAAATTCTACTAAATGTTGTCCCATCAATTTATAGAAAAGTGTGCGGTTTGTATTGAATAAGTTCATTAAGAAAATACGTTTTTCTAAATCAGTTTGTTTGCTTAGGTATTGGCCATATGCTTGCACAGATTGTTGTTCTAATGTTTGGACTGTGCTAGGAAGCATTCCGGCAATCCCGTATTTTTTACGTTCTTCTTTTGTAAAAGCAGTTCCTTTATTTAAAAATGGATTATTTAGTAAGTTTAACCCTGTTAGCATAAATGATTCCTCCTAAGTTTTAATACATACGAAGTATAGGATTCACTCAGGGCTATAGTCAAAATAGGTAGTTATGATAAATTTTATTTATATGACAATAGAAAAAAGAGGAGAGTGGGACATTAGTTCTCTCCTACCACCTAAAACGAATAAACGGCGGAAACAGAAGTAACCTCTTCGGAAATAAGGCGCCATCCACAAAAATTTGAAGAACAATTTTCGTGGATGGCGCCTTATTTCTCGAGGCTGATTACTTCCGTCCCGACCTCTTCTTCGATGGGGATTCGAGCAGTTAAAAACAAAAAGAATGAGTTGGATCATTTTGATTTTATATGATAAGTCATCGTTGAAAGTACACGATTTCTTTTTTGACGATTTCAAGCCCTTTTGTTAATACTTCCAAAGGATTAGAGGATAAAGCAATTCGAATAAAAGGATCATGTTGCGGTTGTGTCGTAAAACGATGTGAATGATAGACACGAATCCCTTTATTTAAAAAAGCTTGTTCGATCGTTTCTGGAGACAGATCATTTCGAACAGGGAGATTTCGATAAAAAGGAAGTGGATTGGTCGGTCGAGGCAAGTTGAAAAGTGTATCAAATCGTTCATTTGCTTGTTTTGTATAGTTGGATTTTGTTTCGAGTATGTCCTGTGCGGTTTCTGAACATAAGATTTGCGTGACAATCTCAGCATCTAAACTTGAGGTTTTGACATTGATATTGAAAATCGCCTGTTGGATGTTTTGTTTGTACTTTTCGGGAAATACTAGAAAGGCAACACGCATGCCTGCACAAATAAACTTGGTCATTCCGGCAAGATAAATGGTTTGTTCAGGAAGTAACTGCTGGAATGAGGGAATGGGTGTTTTTTGATTATAGGTAGTCAAAAAAGAATGGATGTCGTCTTCGATCACGATCAATTGTTGCTTTGTAATAACTTCTTTTAGCTGTTGCCTCCGTTTTGCAGATAGTTGAAACCCAATAGGATTGTTACATGAAGGCATCAGAAAAATACCGTGGATTGCTTTTTTCCGACATTCTTGTTCAAGTAATTCGGGAAGCATACCCTCCGCATCAAAATCAATCGGCACGATTTCCATATGGTAAAGGTGAGCAAGCTCAATAAAATTCGAATAAGTATAGCGATCGACTGCCAAACGATCTCCTGGAGAAAACAAAGCAGCTAGCGTTATCGCCAAGCCGTTTTGGACACCTGAAACAATAGCAATCTGTTCCCTTGAAGCATAGACACCTTGTGTTTCCAACCATTTTTTGGCAATCGTCAATTGATAGGTTGTCCCTAATGGTTCACGGTAGCTAAGAAGTCCGTTCGTCGCATGATTTTGTGAAACAGCTTGAATAAAAGGAGTGATCATTTCGTTGCATTCATCAAATGAACTGACTAACCCAAAATCAATGACATGATCAGGTACTTGATCAGAAGAAATAGTGATGGAGGTAAACGCATTTGGGGAAACAAATGTCCCACTCCCGATACTTGTATAGAGTAACCCTTTTTCTAGACCCAACTTATAAGCTTGACCAACTGTTGTGAAATTGATGTCTAAAAAATCAGCTAGTTCTCTTCGGGAAGGTAACCTTGTATTTTTTTGTAATTTATTTGATAAGATATCAGCTTCTAGCTGCGTGATAAGTGATTGGTAGATTGGGCGATGTAACTTTTTTTTATCTGGACGCCAAGTCAGTGGATAATTCTCATAAGAGTTGATCGACATACTCGTTCCTTCTTTCAAAAATTGTATTCCATACAATTATATCATTGAATGTATTGTTTTCGGGCGCTAGGATAGAAAAAAGGAGGGGAAATATGCAAATCATCGATAGTCATAAAGTAATCACCCATTTTAGTTTTACAGAAGCAATCAACGTAATGGAACAGTGTTTTAAAGATTTTCAAGTCGGAAAGATTTCTCAAGAGAAGCGAATGGTCCAACAATTACCAGATGGCGAGGAACAAAATATCTTTGCGATGATGCCCGCTTATTTAGGAAGAAACCGGTACTTTGGTTCAAAAATCATCACGGCTTTTCCAAGCAATCACAAACAAAAGCTACCATCACATTTAGGTGAAATCATACTTTTCGATTCAAAAAACGGGCAACCCGTCGCAATGATCGATGCGAATGCCGTGACTTGGATACGAACAGCAGCAGTTTCAGCATTAGCCACAGATTATCTAGCAAAGCCATCAGCAGATACACTCACATTGATCGGAACTGGACAACAAGCAGTTTCACATCTAGCCGCAATTACCTGTGTCCGAAAGATTCACCGTGTGTATGTCTATGATTTAGATGAAACACGACGAAAACAATTTATCTTAGAACAGCAAACTAATTATCCAAAACTGCGTTTTATTGATTGCTCGACATTGGCTGAAGCGACTATAGAAGCAGATATTATCTGTACTTTAACACCTAGTAAACATGCTTTTTTATCAAAAAAAGAGGTTAAATCTGGCACACATATCAATGCAATCGGCACATTTACACCAGATACCCGTGAATTAACAAGTGATTTGATGGCATCTGGACAATTGTATGTAGATGATTACCAAGCGGTCAAAAGGGAAAGTGGCGACTATTTGATCCCCTTGTCAGAAGGGAAAATTGATCAGACAAACATTCTCGGTTCTCTAGGTGAATTAGTCACCCAGCAGAAGACAGGGAGAACAGACGAACAAGCGATCACGATCTTTGATGCGGTTGGCTTAGCAGTGGAAGATTTATGTTGTGCCGAATATATTTATCAAAAAGTAAAGGAGTAGTTTATAAATGAATTTACCCTATTATGTAGTTGACGCCTTCACCAATGAAGTGTTTAAAGGAAATCCTGCTGCGGTCTTTGTGTTAGATGAATGGCTACCTGATGATACCATGCAAAAAATCGCCATCGAAAATAACCTATCCGAAACAGCCTTTACCGTTAGAAAAGAGAAAGGTTATGAATTACGTTGGTTTACCCCTGATCGTGAAATCGACTTATGTGGTCATGCGACCTTGGCAACCGCATTTGTATTGTTCCACTTCTATGGTATCAGTGAATCCATGATTTCATTTTCAACGCAAAGTGGGAACCTATTTGTCACAAAAAAAGAGCAAAAATATGCGATGGATTTTCCGAGTATTTTACCGCAACCAATTGCTATATTACCAGCATACGAACAAGCAATCGGCACAAGAATAAAAGAGGCTTATCTGGCAAGGGACTTATTTTTTGTTTTAGAAGACGAAGAGACAGTGGCAAAGCTGACGCCTGATTATACTGCAATGAGGGAATTAGAAGAAGGCGTCGGCGTGATTGTCACAGCCAAAGGAAAGAACGAAGATTTTGTTTCTAGGACCTTTTTCCCAAAACTAACGATCAATGAAGATCCAGTGTGTGGCTCGGCCCATGCGAATTTGATTCCTTACTGGGCACAAAAGCTTGGAAAGGATGACTTGGTTGCTCAACAACTTTCTGCCAGAGGTGGGTTCTTGACTTGCAAGTGGTTAGGTGAACGCGTGATGATCAGTGGCGAAGCAACCTTGTTTGCAAAAGGTGAAGCGTACATTTAGAAAATCCATCCAAACAGGTAGGATACAGAGTGCAATAAATAGCATACAGCTCTGAAAAATAAGCAAGAAGACCCAAAAATTTGAATAAATTTCGGGTCTTCTTGCTTATTTTTAATGGTTCTTTATGATGTTGGTTTATTTGGATTCAAAAGTGCGAGATGACTATGGGAACTGCGCTTGTTTTATTTGAGATTTTCTCAATTTAGAAGAAACGATTTTCCCGTAATGTCACATTTTTGATATCTTCGACGGTTTGCGTTCCGGCCAGTTGCATGACCATTTCTAATTCTTTTTTGAAGAAGTCGAATACTTGTTGGATGCCTGTACTTCCACCGAGAGCTAAACCGTAAATGGCAGGACGACCGATCGCGACTAGATCGGCACCAGAAGCAATGGCTTTAAAGACATGCTGACCACGACGAACACCACTATCAAAGACGATAGGGACACGTTTGTCGACGGCTTCTGCTACATATTTCAAAGAATCAAAGGCTGCTGGCCCACCATCTAATTGACGACCGCCATGATTCGATACCCAGATGCCATTTGCCCCCGCATCTAATGAACGATAAACATCGTCTTCTGATTGCACACCTTTTACATAAACGGGTAAGTCAGAATGAGCGGCAATAAATTCCACATCTTTTGGACTTAACTTTTGTTTGGAGGATTTATAAACTGCGTCCATCGTTTGTCCGACCCCTGATTGATAGGCTTGAACGATCGGCATTGGCAAAGGAAAAGTGAAGCCATTGCGAAGGTCTGTTTCTCGATTCCCACCAACGGTTGCATCAGCTGTCAAAACGATTGCTTTTGCGCCATTACGTTTGGCCATCTCTAGAATATCTAAATTGATCCCATTGTCTTTACTCATGTAAAACTGGAACCATTGTGGTGCATCTGGACCACCGGCCTCACGGATTTCTTCTAATGTACAGGAAGCGTAAGAACTCGCCGTATAGATCGTATGAAAATCGGCAACTCCTTTAGCTGAAGCTTTTTCTGCATGTGTATGAGCTAAACCATGAGCTGCAATAGGCGCCATGATGATTGGCGCAGTTAATGTTTCTTGGTTAAAGTAAGTCGTTGTATCTGGAATTTCCACGTCTTTTAAAACATGAGGAATAATCAATTGATGATTGAATGATTGCACGTTTTCTTGATACGTAAAGAGATCTCCAGCACCACTACTGATATAGCCGTATCCGCCAGTAGGAATCACTTGAGCTGCCGCCATTTCTAAGTCTTCTGTATTGATAAAACTGATTTGACCTTCTTGTGAGCCAGCTTGATAAATCATTTCCATAAAACAAACCTTCTTTCGTAGTATCGATCAATAAATAATATTGAATTTGTCAGCGTTTACATTTTTATACTACGCCTTGTTTTTAAAACAGGCAAATAATCTGTTTTATTTTATTTAACTGAACGGAGAGTTACCGCTATGCAAGAGTATAGTCACGCTTTGAATACTTGACTAAAAGAAGAAAATCGAATGATAGCTGTTTTTTATCTGTTAGCAACTTTGATGAAATTTACTTTCTTTTACAAACTTACTCGAATAACAGTGACACCTAGTTGTTCGATTTTTTTGGCAAGTTTAGGTGAACAATGCTGATCGGTGATCAAATAATCAAAGGCAGAGATATCGGCAATCTTAAACTGTGAAGTCCGGCCAATCTTACGATGGTCTGCAACAAGGATACGACATTTGATACTCTTTTTGATCATCCATTCGTTGATTTTAGATTCGTTTAAAATTTTTGTCGTCACACCATTCTCTAAATCTACTCCGCTACATCCAATAATACAGACATCTGCATTCATATCTGCTAATGTGCGAGCGGCAATATCTCCTACCAAGATTTCTTTCGGTACGCGTAATTCGCCACCAGTGAGAATATACGTATAATTTCCTTGTCTGACACAAGAAACGACCTTTAAATTATTCGTTACGACGGTGACGTGATTCGATTCTAAATAATCGAGTGTAGCTAAGGCAGTGGAACTTGAATTGATAAATACGGTGGCATAGTCTCCAATATATTGACTAGCACAACGAGCAATTTGATGTTTGATCCACGTTGGTCCTGAAAGATCGAAATTTGTTTGATTGTCATAGTTGAAGAGGCAATAGCCATGTTCACGAATAATCTCATTTTTTTCTTCTAATAATCTAAGGTCTCGACGAATAGTGCTGAGTGATACGTGAAGCTTTTCAGACAGTTCAATCGTGGTCATTTTTGTGTACCTTTGTAATAGATCAAGAATTTCATTACGTCTTTTTTTAATCGTCAACAGAGAATTTTTCATTGTTATCCTTCCTTTTCAATCAATTTGTTTCTCTATATGACTAATTATAGCTAAACGAGCATAAAAAAATGGAAACGATCACATAAAGTAATAACAGTCATATAAAGCTATTCCAATCATTTTGATAGCGCTTTATCATTTATATATACCTAATAAAGAGGAGGATGGCACATGAATATAACAGAAGTAACAAAGGAAAGTTGGTTGCGTTCGACTTTTCCAGAATGGGGAACCTATCTGAACGAAGAAATCGAAATGGAACAAGTAAAAGAAAAAAGCGTATCTATATGGTGGCTAGGATGTACAGGTATATGGCTGAAGTCACATGAAGGTACAAATATCCTTTGTGACTTATGGTGTGGGACAGGAAAACGAACACACGGGAATGGACAGATGAAAAAAGGCCACCAGATGATGCGTATGAGCGGTACAGAAAAGATGCAACCGAATTTACGAACGCAACCTTTTGTGATCGATCCATTTGCGATCAAAAATGTGGATGCATTAGTGGTGACACATATCCATTCCGATCATCTGGATATCCACACTGCCGCAGCTGTTCATCAAAATTGTCCGGAGGCGCTATTTATTGGCCCCAAAGCAGTAGTGGAAACATGGCTCTCTTGGGGGATACCAAAAGAAAAGACCCAAGTAGTCAAACCCGGCGATATCGCTTTGATCAATGAAGTAGAGATCGTTGCGCTGGAAGCCTTTGATCGGACGGCATTGATCACACATGAGGATCCTAATGTGCAATTAAAAGATCAGTTGCCACAAGAAATGGATACGATCGCTGTCAATTATCTTTTCAAAACATCAGGAGGTAACATCTATCACGCAGGGGATTCGCATTATTCCAACCTTTTTGCCAAACATGGCAATGAACATCAAATCGATGTTTGTCTAGGTGCATATGGTGAAAATCCGCGTGGCATCACTGATAAGATGACCGCCAGTGATTTGTTGAGAATGGCAGAATCGTTGAGAGCTCAAGTCGTGATCCCAGTCCATTATGATATTTGGTCCAATTTTATGGCTGATCCTAGCGAGATCACTCAATTATGGCGCATGAAAAAAGATCGATTGGCTTATCAGTTTTCCCCTTATATTTGGCAAGTAGGTGGGAAGTATACGTACCCAGATAATAGAAAAGATTTAGCATTCAATTTCGATCGTGGCTTCCATGATGTCTTCACCCAAGAAAATGATACGCCGTTTCCATCATTTTTGTAGAAGCCCAAGAAATATATGAAAATAAATCAGCTGAACTGAGAATTTTTTAACAAAAGCAAAAGCGAGGAGGGAGAACGTATCAAAGCAAGTGAACGTAAGACAAAGTCATCTCTTGATAAGAATGCGCTATTGTCAAACAACGGGTTGACTGCTTGATACTGTTTGTAAATATGTTGAGATATTTCTATGAGAATGACTTAGTCAATTATGTAGAAACTACGATAAATGATTGGCGAGTAGCAATCGAGGAGAGCAGTCGTCACTTATTAGAAAAAAGAATCATTGATCATGTATATGTAGAAGAAATGATCCGCAATGTCGAAGAACATGGGGCATATATCCTGATCGCCCCACACGTTGCGATGCCTCATGCCATGCAAGGTGGCTCACATGTTTTCGATACGACGATTTCATTTACCAAAATGAACGCACCAGTTCCTTTTGAGGAAGGGACAAAGTCTGCCAGCCTTTTCTTCACCTTAGCAGCTAAAGAGCCAAAGCAACACTTAGAAAATATTCAATCATTATCAGAATTACTGATGCAAGATGGGTTGATCGAAGAATTACTTGCGACAGAAACAATCGAAGACTATCAAATGGTCATGGAGAAATACGAGCCACTATAGGTAGAGGTAGTCTTTTGCTTGCTAGGTATGGCCAGTGAGGACCATTCGGTACAAAGCAAATAGATATAAAAGATAAATTATCAACTAAAAAATACGAGGTAAGGGAGGGAGTCCGTTTACATGAAAACCATGATATCTTGCATCGTTTGAGGAGTTGTTCTGGTTTTTGGTAACGGAAAAATATGGGAGCTATCTTGATGGAGATATGGACGTATTTTGCGACAAATATTTTAACGCAGCCAGCTTATTTGATCGGTTCGATCGTTTTATTAGGGTATATACTTCTTGGCCGACCATTATACGAATGTATAGCTGGATTTTTGAAAGCCACTGTAGGTTATCTGATTTTAGCTGTTGGTTCAGGTGGATTAGTAAACAATTTCCGACCGATCTTAGTTGGTTTAAAGGATCGTTTTGATCTTGAGGCGATGGTGACTGATCCCTATTTTGGTCAAAATGCTGTAGATGCAGGATTGATGGAGACTTTTGGGCGAACATTCAGTGATGTGATGATTTTATTATTGATTGCATTTGTATTGAATATCCTGTTAGTTCGTTTCCAAAAATATACGAAGTTGCGAGCTGTTTTTACGACAGGAAATGTCCAGATCCAGCAAGCAGCTACAGCTTTTTGGATCTTACTTTTCTGTTTTCCTGAATTAGGAAGAGTAGAAGTATTAGTATTTATGGGAATCATTTTAGGGTGTTACTGGGCAGTTGCTTCTAATTTAACTGTTGGCGTGACACAAGAATTGACAGACGGAGCTGGTTTTGCGATTGCGCACCAACAGATGTTTGGGGTGTACCTATTTTCTACCTTAGCGAAGTGGTGGCAAAAGAGTAGTCGTAAAAAAAGTGAGAATAGAAAAGCCGATAAAAAGCTTGAAGATATGGAGCTTCCGGGTTTCTTATCCATTTTCAACGAAAACATGGTGGCGACTTCTTTATTAATGCTGTTCTTCTTTGGCATCATCTTATTAGTATTAGGACAGGAGTATTTGATTGAGGCAGAATTTATGGTGGCAGGACAAAGTTTTCTATTCTACGTACTGACCACTTCTTTGAACTTTGCTGTGTATTTAGCTATTTTACAGCTTGGTGTCCGGACCTTTGTGGACGAGTTGACACAATCTTTCCAAGGAATCTCAAATACTATTTTACCAGGAGCTGTGCCAGGGATCGATGTGGCTGCAACTTTCGGCTTCGGATCACCAAATGCAGTCACGATCGGGTTTTTATTTGGTGCATTAGGACAATTCTTGATGATCATCTTATTGATCATCTTCCGATCACCAACGATCGTGATCGCTGGATTTATCCCACTATTTTTTGATAATGCGGTCATCGCTGTGTTTTCAAATAATCGGGGTGGGTTCAAGGCAGCATGTTTGTTCCCTTTCTTATCTGGGCTGATCCAAGTCGGTGGTTCTGCACTCTTTGCAACATGGATCGGGTTATCCAGTTACGGAGGGTACATTGGTATGTTTGATTGGGCAACTGCTTGGCCAGCCTTTACTGTTTTGATGAAATTTTTTGGTTATGCAGGTGTTGCACTAGTGGTCGTCGGTTTGTTGCTAATTCCGCAACTACAATATCGAAAAAATCCAGAAGGATATTTTTTGATTGTTGAGGATTATCAAAAATATAAAGAAAAGTTTGGAGACAGTAATTAAATAGGAGGGAAAGTAAATGAGAATTTTAGTTTCGTGTGCCAATGGTTCTGGTACAAGTTTAATGATGATGCGTAGTGTAGAAAAGGCAATGAGAGAATTAAATATTACAGTGAGTAAAATCCATCATTGCCCGATCTCTGAAGGTAAAAGTTCGGCAAGTCAATATGATGTCGTCTTTACGCCACTCAATTTTATGCCGATGTTCATGCAAGCAATTGAGCGAGGTGTGACGGTCGTGGGGATCAAAAATGTGATGTCACCTACTGAGATCTGTGAGAAATTCAAAGAAACAACAATGTACAAAGAATTGAAATCAAAGGAGAATTAGATGAAACGACCAAAATTACAAATTGCTCTGGATCATAACACGTTAGCGTCTGCATTGGCAGATGTGAAAAAAATTGGAGAAATCGTCGATGTGATCGAAGTAGGCACCATTCTTTGTCTTCAAGAAGGAAGCAAACCAATCGAATGTATGAGAAAAATGTTTCCAGAAAAAACGATCGTTGCGGATACAAAATGTGCCGACGCAGGAGAAACTGTGGCTGGTAATGTAGCGCAGGCTGGGGCAGATTTCATGACAGTGATCTGCTGTGCCTCTCTAGCTACCATGCAAGCCGCACAAAAGAAAGTCAAAGCACTTCAAGTAGAACTATACGGAGAATGGACGATGGAACAAGCAAAAAAATGGCGAGAAATTGGGATTTCTCAGGTCGTCTATCATCAAAGTAGGGATGCCTTGTTAGCTGGAGAAGTTTGGGGAGAAAAGGATCTGAAGCTCGTCCAACAATTGATCGATTTAGGTTTTCAAGTCTCAGTAACTGGTGGGCTGTCAATTTCAACGTTAGCCTTGTTCCAAGGGATGCCGATCTTTCATTTTATTGTCGGTCGAGGATTGACGGCATGTGCAGATCCTATCATACAAGCCCAAGCATTCCAAAACGAGATCAAGCGACTGTGGGGAGAATGAGATGGCGAGAATCGGACTTTATGAAAAGGCACTGCCTAGCGGATGGTCGTGGCAAGAGCGGTTAGATGCAGTAAAAGAATTGGGGTTTGATTTTCTGGAAATATCGATTGACGAAAGCGAGGAACGATTGGCTCGTTTAGATTGGACGAATGAACAAATCGCTGAGTTAAAAGAAGCGATAGCGGTTTCGGGGATTGCTATACATTCGCTTTGTTTAAGTGGGCATCGCCGTTTTCCATTCGGCTCAGTAGATATCAAAAAACAAGAAAAAGCCTTATCTATGATGAAAAAGGCGATACAGCTTGCGTATCGGTTAGGCATCAGGATCATACAAGTGGCGGGATACGATGTATACTATGAAAAAAAATCAATAGAGACAAGAGAAGCGTTTATCAGAGGGTTGCGTGCCAGTATCAAAGAGGCAGCACAGTTTGGGATAATCTTGTCGATTGAAGTCATGGATGACCCATTTATGAATTCCATTCGTAAATTCATGGAGATAAAAAAACAACTCCCTTCTCCTTATTTACAAGTGTATCCTGACTTAGGAAATCTATCCGCGTGGCCAGAAAATAATGTGGCGATTGAACTTGAACAAGGCATCGAATATATTACTTCGATCCACCTAAAAGATACGCAACCAGTAACAGCTAGTAGTAAAGGTAAGTTCAGAGACGTTCCGTTCGGTCAAGGTTGTGTGGATTTTTCTGGCTTATTTAAAACATTGAAACGTGTAAATTACGAAGGGCCATTCTTGATTGAAATGTGGAGTGGTCAGGATAAGGATTATGAAAGTCAGATCTTACAAGCGAAAGAATATCTATTGCCAAAGTTAAAAGAATCGGGATTTTAATGATTATTCTGAGCAGATTATTCCTCTAAAAATTTATCAAGTGATAAGATATATTTATCAGTTGATAAATTTTTAGGGGGAATTTTATGTTTTTAGCATTAAATGAAATCATTCATTCAAAATTACGCTATGCCTTAGTGACAGGCGTCATGTTTCTAATTGCGTACCTTGTCTTTTTTTTGACAGGATTAGCCTATGGATTGGCACAAGACAATCGAACTGCTGTAGATAAATGGGAGGCAGATACCATTGTTTTATCAAAAGACGCCAATACAAACTTAGGGATGTCGATGATCACGAAAAAGATGGCAGAAGAAGTGAAAGGTGATCAAGTCGCTTATTTAGCTCAAACACCTGGAGTAGTCACGAGTCCAGATCGTCCAGATGCTGATAAAGTCAATGTTAGTTTTTTTGGAATCGATCAAAACCAATTCATCATGCCGAATATCGTGGAAGGAGAAGAATTCCAGTCAAATGATGAAGCAGTCGGTGATATCAGTTTAAAAGAAGAATATGGCTTAGACATTGGAGATACGATCAAATTATCAGGAAGCGACAAGACATTTAAATTGACTGGATTTACTGAGAATGCCAAATTCAATGTCTCTCCTGTCGTCTATACAACGATCAATGCGTACCAAGAGATACGATTTGAGAAACAAGATGCAACTGATAATGCTCGTATCAATGCAGTGGTCGTGCGAGGAGATGTGGATAGCTTACCGGATGATCTAGAGAAAATCAGTATTTCGACATTCATCAATGAACTACCAGGGTACAATGCACAAGTATTGACGTTTGGTTTCATGATCGGCTTTTTGATTGTGATTGCAGCAATCGTGATCGGCATTTTCATCTATGTATTGACCATGCAAAAAATCAATATTTTTGGTGTACTGAAAGCCCAAGGCGTTACTGGTGGATTTATTGCACGTTCAGTAGTTGCACAAACGTTCTTACTTTCATTTTTCGGTGTCGCTCTTGGATTGTTTGGAACGTTCGTTACCTCACTTGTTCTACCAGATGCTGTACCATTCCAAAGTAACTGGTTGTTTTTCGGTGTGATTAGTGTAATGATGTTGATCGTTGCTATTTTAGGGGCACTTTTCTCTGTTAGAACGATCGTCAAAATTGATCCATTAAAAGCAATCGGATAGAAAGGAGAATGGGAAATGAAAGCAATTGAATTTATAGATGTTGAAAAAAGTTTTAAAGATGGTGATCAAACCGTCCAAGCATTGAAAAAAACAAATGTCAGTGTCGATAAAGGGGAGTTTGTCGCAATCATTGGACCATCTGGTTCTGGAAAGAGTACCTTCTTAACGATTGCAGGCGGTTTACAGACACCAAATAAAGGAACCGTCAAGATCAATGGAGAAGATTTCAGTGAACAACCGGAGAAAAAACGAGTAAAATTACGGTTTAAGGAAATCGGATTTATTCTTCAAGCTTCCAATCTAGTTCCATTTTTGACCGTCAAAAAACAATTAGTACTGGTCGATAAGATCAAGCATGAAAATCGACAAGAGGAGGCAAAAGAATTATTCCAACAACTTGGGGTGGATAAACTCCTTAATAAGTATCCAGAAGATCTTTCAGGTGGTGAACGACAAAGAGTGGCAATTGCCCGAGCGCTATATAACGATCCTTCGATTATTTTGGCAGATGAGCCAACAGCTAGTTTGGATTCAGAAAAAGCAGTAGAAGTTGTAGATATTTTAGCAAAAGAATCCAAGGAAAAAAATAAAGCAATCATAATGGTCACTCATGATACCCGACTTATTGACAGATGTGATAAAGTATTTATGATAGAAGATGGTGTCTTTCGAGAAAAAAAATAAGTCAGAGGGTGTAAAAGTTGGTCCATCGATACAATAAGGATACACAAGAGAAAATTTTAAAAGAAGCCAATCGTTTGTTTATGTCAAAAGGTTATCAAGGAACTTCAACACGTGAGATTGCTAAAAATGCTGGAATCACGCAACCAAATCTTTATCATTACTTTAGCGATAAAGAAAAGTTATATTGTGCAGTCTTAGAAGAGCATTTGAGTACTGTAGGTACAGACTTAAGAGCAATCTTAGAAGAGAACAAACTTGATTTTAAACAATCTTTGACTAAAATGACGAAGTATCTGATCGATACCCATCTTTTAGACCTATTTATGATGCACCATGATTTAAAATCAAACCTTTCGGCAGAGACACGAAATCATCTTTTTACCTTGTGGAAAAAAAGTTATCGTGAACCATTTGAAGTGATTTTTTCGAAAAATAAATCTTTGATGCGCGAACATGTCACGACAGAAATTGCGGCAAAGCACTTTTTTCTTTTGTTAGCACCTTATATCACCGAATCTTCGAACTCACTTGAAAATCCATTTAGTGTGGAACGACTGATCGATTTATACCTTCATGGTGTGGTAGCTGATTAAATGCGGTTGTGACAGAAGTATCCAGATCTGAGAAAAAAGCCGAGAAACCCAAAAATTGTTTTTCAAATTTTGGGTTTCTCGGCTTTTTATGAAGGAGTCACTTCTGGAACATCGTTTATTTGATTTTTAAGATTAGAAACAAAAATCAATTTAATTTCTTGTCCTCTACGCCTTTTTGTTATTATATTTTCTCGAATTGTTATTTTTTAATTAAAATAATGAGGGATATTTAATTTTTCTGGCAATTGAGAAAAAGAGGTGAAAAGCAAGTGATATAAAGATTTTTAATAATAACGATTATAAAATAGATAAATAACCAAGGTGATTTAATTTGTTTTTTAAATAATTTTAGGAAAACGGTTGAAAAAGCCATTTTCAGGTGATAATATTCTGTTAGCAACAAAAGTTTCACTGAGTTTAACTCACTATTTTAGAGAAATAGAGGGGGAATGAATAACATATTTTCGTGTTTATTTTGTTACATAATTGTTTTTTGAAAAGTGAATAGTGTAAAAAGGGGAGAATTTAAAAATGAAAAGTGTTAAAAAAATTGGGTTGGCAGCAATGTTATTTTCTTCTGTTGTCTCAACGGCGCTTCCGACAATTGGGGAATTGTCTATCGTCAATGCAGAAGAAATCCAACAAACAGAACAACAAGCAACTTATAGAAACGTAATGTACTATGGTGACTGGTCGATTTGGGGCGGCGAAGGTAACTTTTATCCAAAAGATATCCCAGCAGATCAATTGACTCACTTGAATTTTGCCTTTTTAGATTTTGATAGTAATGGCGAACTAGTCTTTACTGATGCAGACGCAGCGACAGGCGCACCTGTAGGATTACCGGGCGTACAATGGAACTCTGCTAGTTCTGGTATCTTAAATGCGATTCAAGATTTACGTGGAAAAAATCCAAACATGAAAATTGGTGTTTCATTAGGTGGTTGGTCTAAATCAGGAGATTTCTCTGAAGTAGCAGCAAACCCTACGAAACGTAAGAACCTTGTAGATAATGTAGCAAAATTTATTAAATATACAAATATGGACTTTGTCGATGTTGACTGGGAATTCCCGGCAGATGTACGTCAACCAGATCTAGTGGATAACGTAAATGACGAAGGAACACCAAATGCAAAACCTGAAGATAAAGAAAATTACATAAAATTATTAGATGAAATTCGCGAAACAATTGATAAACAAGGCGAAGAATTAGGAAAAACATATGAACTATCTGTTGCATTGCCAGCAGCTCAAGGTAAATTAGATTCAGGTATCGACGTGAAACGACTATTTGATGTTGTCGATTTCGCAAACATCATGACTTATGACTTAACTGGTGCATGGTCAGATACAAGTGGTCACCATTCAGCACTTTACGGGAATCCAGCTGATCCTAATTATGATGAAGGCTTCTCAGTAGATCAAACAGTAGAATACCTACGTGAGAAAGGTGCGGCTTCAGAAAAAATCGTTATTGGAGCAGCATTCTATACTCGTGGATGGAACGAAGTGGCAAAAGGGGATAATGAAGAGGCACCGGGATTATTCCAAAAAGCAGAATTATCAAGTCAAGATGCCGATCAAACACCAAGTTATGGAGCGAAAAACAAAAATCCATTAAAAGTAGGTGACGGTGGACGTGCCAGTGGTGTATGGCCATATCGAGATATTGAAACGTTACTTGGTAATACATCTGGATTGAAAGAGTATTGGGATGACGTAGCGAAAGCACCATTTATGTACAGCGAAACAACTGGTGAATTCTTTACTTACGAAAATGAAAAATCAGTGACTTATAAAGCTGAATATGTAAAAGAAAACCAACTTGGTGGAATCATTTCATGGCAACAATCACAAGATAAAGAAACAACTGGAACAAAACGTGATGAGTTGACCAATGCAATCAAAGAAGGATTGTTAGGTAGTGAGAAACTTCCAGAGTTTGAAATCAAGAGCACACCATTGAATGTGGATGTTGAGATCTCAACTTATACACAATATGGCGTTAGTGGTTACGACGTAAAAATTACCAACAATGAAAAAATGGAAGAAACTTCTTCTGTATTGAAATTAGTTGAATTTTCACAAGAAACAATCAAATTACCTAAATTAGTGATTCCAATGGCGACAAATGAAAAGCTTGGCGCTGGTGATTACAAAGCAGGTACTGTAACAAATGTTGATGGCGCTGCAATCGTTGATTTGTCTTCTGTATATGATGGCAAAGAAATCGCACCAGGTGCATCTTATGAGTTCAGATTGAGTTCAAATGCTGCTGAAGCAGATGTCGCTGTTGACAATATCGACTCAATCACATTAAGCCAACGAATTGGTGACGAAGGTATCGAAATCAATAAACAAGTGATCTTTGGTGAAGGGTCAACGACTGAACCAGGAACTCCGGATACAGAAGCACCTTCAGTACCAACAGAACTAACAGCTTCAACAATCGGTGAAACAAACGTTTCTCTATCATGGACAAAATCAACTGACGACAAAGGGGTCGCAGGATACTACGTTTTCCGTGATGGCAAACAAGTGGGTCAATCAGCAACAACTTCATTTACTGACGCTGGTTTAACTGCAGATACAGAATATTCATATACAGTAAAAGCATTTGACCGTGCCGGAAATGTTTCAGAAGAAAGTAAAGCATTAGTTGTTAAAACGTTAGAAAAAGCACCAGTAGATACAGAAGCACCTTCAATTCCATTAGACTTGAAAGCTTCAACGATCGGTGAGAAAAATGTCTCATTGTCTTGGACTCGTTCAACTGACAATGTTGCAGTAGCAGGATACTATGTTTTCCGTGATGGCAAACAAGTGGGTCAATCAGCAACAACTTCATTTGCTGATGCTGGGTTAACACCGAATACGGAATACTCATATACAGTAAAAGCGTTTGATGCAGCCGGAAATGTTTCAGAAGAAAGCAAAGCATTAGTTGTCACAACTTTAGAAGAAACAACTCCGCCAGCTGAAGGCGAATGGGATGCGAACAAAGTCTATGATTTAGGTGATGTAGTAACTCATAAAGGAAATACTTATCGTGCGAAATGGTGGACACAAGGTGATGAGCCAGGAACTGAACAATGGGGTCCATGGGAACTAATTGGTTAATTTAAATAAAAAAAGAACAGGGCAGATTGCCTTGTTCTTTTTTTATAATGTTATTCTTTCATTGTTATTTATCTTATTTACTCGAATTCACTGAAAAAAACATGTTAGTTAAAAAATAAACAAAATCATATGATTTAAAAATAACTTGAAACACGACGATTGTAATCGGTTCCAATTAGTTGCATTAAAAATAAATAAATGTTAAATTCATATTTGTAAGACGTTTCTAATTGAATTTTAGTTGATTTCTAATTTTAGAGGAGTGATAAAATAACTTTTTAACCTGTGATTTGGACGCGCGTGTTTTTCCGTAAATAAACTGATAAAAAAAAGGAGATGAGATTGATATGAAAAGAATTAAGAGTATTAGTTTAGTTGCTTTGTTATTTTCTTCGATTGTTTCAATGACTTTACCAGCATTTAATGAGTCACCAGAGGTTCATGCTGAAGAGGTGCGGGAAACTCAGGTCGCGCCTTATCGCAATGTCATGTACTATGGCGATTGGTCGATTTGGGGTGGAGAAGGAAATTTCTATCCTAAAGATATTCCAGCTGATCAAATCACTCATTTGAATTTTGCCTTTTTAGATTTTGATAGTAATGGCGATTTAGAATTTACAGATACGGATGCTGCTGTTGGTGCGCCTGTAGGACAAACAGGGGTTCAATGGAATTCAGCAAGCTCGGGTATCTTGAATGCGATCCAAGATCTACGTGGGAAAAATCCCAATATGAAAATTGGTGTCTCTTTGGGGGGCTGGTCTAAATCAGGTGATTTTTCTGAAGTAGCGGCTGATCCAGTGAAACGACAAAATCTAGTGGAAAACGTCACCCGATTCATCAAATATACGAATATGGATTTTGTTGATGTCGATTGGGAGTATCCTGCAGATGTTCGACAACCTGACTTGGTAGATAATGTCAATGATGAAGGAACGCCATATGCAGTACCTGAAGATAAAGAAAACTATATCATTTTGCTAAATGAGATTCGTGAGTCGATTGATGAACAAGGCGAAGAACTAGGAAAGACCTATGAATTATCAGTTGCGCTACCTGCATCTCAAAGTAAATTATCTTCAGGGATAGACATTGATGGTTTATTTGAAGTTGTTGATTTTGCAAATATCATGACCTATGATATGAACGGTGGTTGGGGAGACCGCAGTGGACATCATACAGCGCTTTATGGGAATCCTGCTGATCCTAATTATGACCAAGGACTTTCGGTAGATCAAACGGTTCAGTTTTTAAGGGATGAAGGTGCGCCAGCTGAAAAAATCGTGATTGGGGCAGCTTTTTATACTCGTGGTTGGCATGAAGTGGCAGAAGGCAATGATCCGTTACTACCGGGATTGTTCCAAACGGCTGAACAGAGTAATCGAAATGCTGACCTATCGGCAACATACGGGGCGAAAAACAAAAGTCCATTAGTTGTAGGGGATGGTGGTAGAGCCGGTGGTGTCTGGCCTTATCGAAATATTCCAGATTTGATCAGTGCAACGAGTGGATTGACTGAATACTGGGATGATGTAGCGAAGGCCCCTTACATGTATAGTACAGAAACTGGCGAATTTTTCAGTTTTGATAACGTACGCTCGATCGGTTATAAAACACAATATGTACAGGAAGAACAATTAGGCGGTGTGATTTCTTGGATGCAATCACAAGACAAGGAAACGACAAGTACAAAACGTGACGAACTGACGAACGCGATCAAAGAAGGATTATTTGGGAATACGCCATTACCGCAGCACGAAATCGTTAGTACACCATTAGACATCTCTGTGGATATCACCCCTTATACAGAGAATAATGTAAGCGGGTACGAAATCACAGTGACAAATAATGAAACATTGACAGAATCATCTACTGTATTAAGCGCTGTTGAGGCTGCACAGAAAACAGTCAAGTTGCCTAAATTTACGATCGACTTGAATAGCAATGAAACATTAAGTGCAGGAAACTATAAAGCTGGAACTGTTTCTATGGATAATGGCACAGTGACAGTTGATCTATCTTCCGTTTATGATGGCAGAGAGATTGCGCCTGGGGATTCTTATGATTTCCGATTACAATCTGATACGTCACAGGTTTTGGTTGATCATATTGATACGATCACTTTAAGTCAACGAATTGGGACTGAAGGCATTGAAATCAATCACCAAGTGATCTTTGGTACAGAAGAGCCAGACCCATCAGATGTTGAGGCACCGTCGATTCCAACAAATGTTGCAGCGACAACGATCACTGCAACAGAAGTGACATTGAACTGGATGGCTTCGACCGATAATCAGCGAGTAGCAGGTTACTATGTTTACCGTGATGGACAATTAGTCGGACAACCAAGAACACCAACATTTACAGATACGGGATTAACACCTGATACAGAGTATACGTATACTGTCAAAGCATTCGATGCGTCAAGCAATGTTTCGGCTGCTAGTCAATCAGTGATCGTTCAAACCTTGGAAGACAGTGTGCCTGGATATGCGGCATGGGATTCAGGAACAGTCTATCTTATGGGAGATAGAGTCACTCATCTAGGCAATACGTATCAGGCAAAATGGTGGACACAAGGCGATGAACCTGGAACTCAACAATGGGGACCATGGGAATTGATCAATTAGATCGTTTAAATATAAACAGATTCAGGGGTGACCATTTACTGACAACTGGTTGCTGATGAAATTGAAGAACCTCGTTGGGCTTGATGAAACATCAATACCTAACGAGGTTCTTGCGTCTAGAAAAAAATTACTGATTGAAATAAGTGAGTAGCGCTTGTGTGATCGATTGCGCCAACTGTTGTTGATAGTTAACGGTAGCCAATGTAGCTAAATCTTCGTCATTATTCATATAGCCCATTTCGATCAAGAGGGATGGCTGAAGGTTTTCTCTTAACACCTGATAGTTCCCTGTAGCAGTTCCACGAGATGTAATGGGCAGATCCGCCAGTTCATCAGAAACAGTTTCCGCTAGACGTTGGTCTCTATTGTAATAATAATAAGTGGTGGTACCAGTTGCTTCATTGGGCGATTCAGTCGAATCAGCATGTAAGCTGATAAAAAGGTCAGCGGCTTTTTCTTCGCTAAATGAACAGATGTCATCTAAAGAAATGTAGTCATCTGTTTCATGTGTCAAATAAACCGTTGCGCCAGCGGCTTCTAAACTCGTTTGTAACTGTTTTGCGGCAGCGAGTGTCACTGTTTTTTCTTCTGTATGTCCATCTGTGCTAAGCGCGCCTGTATCGTCGCCTCCGTGTCCAGGATCTAGTACGATCACTGCTTCTGATAGGTCACTCGGTAGCTCTTGTGTCGAGCGAGTCAGTGATGAGCCGTCCGTAAGTGATAAATAGCCCGTTTCACCATCATTCGTGGTAATTTTGTAGGCGTTGGCTGTAGTTGAAAGAAGCGTAACCAGTTCACCAGCGTTGACGGAAATAAGCGGTTCACTTAATGACGAATCTGCATACAATGTGGCATCTTCTTTTCCGATTTTTATGAGGGTCTCTGAAGAAGAATCAGTTGTTATGATGCTAGAGACACTGTTACTTGTCTGTTGTCTCGCATTTGTTTCTTGATTGCTAAGACCAAATTTGAAAAGGGCAATGATCCCGATTATACATAAAATAATAATAATTCGCATTTTTTTCATCGTTTTCACCTCTTGAACATGAGGATAAACAACAAAACTTAAATCGAACTTAAAGAAAAGCGGAACAAGCTAAAACGGATAGTTAGTTGACTAATTTTTTGGCTTTTTCTGTATTCGCAAAATGCAATTTTGCATAGTTTGCTAACAAGGCTTCGCCACCTTTTTTTAAAATCGTTGCAGCGACTTGGTCGGATTTTGTACCTGCACCAGAAGGAAGCGTGAGACCAAGTTCAGCAGATTCTTTGTTCAACTCTTCTAAAAAGCTTGCGCGACTAATGATCGAAGCGGCAGCAACAGCTAAATGATATTGTTCACCTTTTGTAACAAAGTAGAGTTTTTCGGTGAGTTGATTTTTTTCTAAACGCGCGTATTTTTTAAAGTTGGCTTCCGGTGTGAACTGGTCGATCAAAATAGCATCCGGCTTGACTGGTGCTATTTTTTGTAACAATAAGTGGATAGCTTGATTGTGTAAAGCGACCTTCATTCTCACTGCATTATACGTAGGTTGGATCTCATTGTATTTTTTTGGTGGCAAGACCAGTAATTGATATGGGATCGTTTCCTTTAATACTTTGGCTAATTGAATGATTTGTCCATCTTTTAATTCTTTTGAATCTTTGACGCCTAACGTGCGTAATTCTTTCAATTGTGTTTGATCGACATAGGCAGCACAAACAGTCAGTGGGCCAAAGTAACTACCGTTGCCGACTTCGTCACTCCCTAAAACAGATAGTGTTTGTAGATCTTTGGGTAAGGAAGAAGAATTAGTTTGTGTCGCTTTTTTTGCTGTAAGTGGATTTCCCCATTTTGCTGCTTCTTGTTCGGCGCCGGTGCCTTGAAACATCACTTTTCCAGAAGTATAGGCAGTGATCGTTGTGCCATTTTTTTTTGCTGAAAAAAGAGTATATGGAATCGGTTTTTGTACTAGAAATGGGCGATACGCCTCTTTCATCTTATTCATTTGATTTGTCGTTACTTTTAAGATAATGTTACTCATGTTTTCCTCCTGTTGCGATCCAGTCGTAAGAAAAGTTGTATTTGACTAGATCCAGCTGATTTGAAATCAATGCACACATAGCATTTTTGCAAAGTTTATCATATAATAGTAAAGTATTTATAATGAAGTTTTTCGTGTACGGTTAATTGCTTAACTATATGGTACACTAGTTAATATTTTTGGCAATAGGAGGAGACAGATTCATATGGCACATGAAAAAACACGCTATAAAGCGGTGATTGCGGACCAAACGTATACTATTATCGGGCAAGAATCAAAACAGCATATGGATATGGTCACAAAATTAATCAATGAACAATTAGCTGAACTGAAAGAATTGTCCCCTCAATTAGACAATGAACAAGCAGCTATTTTATTAGCAGTCAATGCATTTTCCGATCAATTGAAAAGACAGGAAAAAAATTTGAATTTAATAAAAGAAGTCACAGAACTGAAACAAAAAATGGTGAGATTCACAGAAATGGAAAATCGGATCAAACGAATCGAAGCGATTGAAAACGAAGCACGAGCAGTATTGAAAGAAAATGGAAGTGACCATGAGATCAAAAATCATGTGGAAGCACAACAGATTCTAAATGAAAAACGAAAAGGTCAAATCAAACAAAGATCTTCAAATTGATATTATTATAGAAGAGAAAGGAAGAATGTATGCTTAGTCTTTTGATTTTATTTATTTTGCTGATTGCATTTTTTTCTGGAGCCAGTCGTGGTTTTGCGCTACAGGGGATTTATCTGGTTGGCTATTTTGTCTCATTTCTAGCAGCACAAACCTATTACAAAACATTAGCCAATCATCTGCAATTATATATTCCTTATCCTGCGGTAACAGCCAATTCTAACTTAGTTTTTTTTGATCAAGCTTTTTCATTTAAATTAGATGAAGCATTTTATGCAGGGGTGGCTTTCTTGATCATTTTATTTATTGGTTGGCTAGTCACACGATTCATTGGGGTATTCGCTCATGGGTTGACGTTTATTCCTGTACTAAAGCAATTAGACTGGGTGGCTGGCGGGATTTTATCCGTGATCATCACCTATATTTCCTTGGTTCTAGTTTTACGTTTACTGACGTTTATTCCGGTGGGATTTATCCAAAACCAATTTAGTGGCAATAATCTTGCAACATTTATGGTTGAACGAACACCTATTTTAGCAAATAAAATATATGATCTATGGGTGACACAAGTGATTAACTAAGTAAGAGATGATTTTTTGTCAATGACAGAGGCTATGAAGATGTTGGTTAGTCTTGAAGACTGCTTAGCCATCTATCGGCCTCTTTTTTAGTGAAAGTAAGGTGAAAAAAATGAACAAACGCATTCTAGAAACATTAGAGTTTGAAAAAGTAAAACAACAAGTACGACAGTTTGTGATCACAGCACAAGGGCAAGAAGAATTAGCCCAGCTTGTGCCAGTGAATGAAGCAGAGACGATCAGATATTGGTTGGAAGAAACAGAAGATGGTCTAAAAGTCCAACGATTGCGTGGCGGTATCCCAATCCCCAAATTAGAGAATATCCGTCCGCATATGAAACGGATCGAAATCGGTGCGGATCTGAATGGGGTCGAGTTAGCACAAGTTTCTCGTGTCTTATCTACTACTAGTGAGTTGCGACGTTTTATTGATGATTTAGCAGATAGCGAGATTGAATTTGCGCGTCTTTATTTTTGGACAGATCAATTAGTCGCTATCCCATCCTTGAGCCGTCGTTTGAAAGAAGCAATCGATGATGATGGGCGAGTGACGGATGATGCCTCTCCAGAGTTGAAGACGATCCGCCATAATATCCGTAGAAGCGAACAAGCAGTCAGAGAACAATTAGATGGGATCGTTCGTGGGAAAAATACCAAATACCTAAGCGATGCCATCATTACGATGAGAAACGACCGCTATGTTATTCCAGTAAAACAAGAATATCGTGGTGTGTTTGGCGGAGTCGTCCATGATCAAAGTTCTTCGGGACAAACACTATTCGTTGAACCAAAACAAGTCGTGGAATTGAACAATCGCTTGCGTCAATATCAAATTGCCGAACGCAATGAGATCCAACGTATTCTAAGTGAGTTGTCGGCGGAGTTAGTTCCTCATCGCCAAGAAATCATCCACAATGCGTATGTCATTGGAAAAATGGACTTGATGAATGCGAAAGCACGCTTTGGGAAAGAACTAAAGGCAATCGTACCGACGATCAGTACAGAAAACATTGTTGATTTGAAGCAAGCCAGACATCCATTGATCGATCAAGAAAAAGTCGTGCCAAATGATATTTCGATTGGGGAAAACTATCAAGCAATCGTCATTACTGGACCAAATACTGGTGGGAAAACCATCACGTTGAAAACATTAGGCTTATTGCAATTGATGGGGCAAGCAGGGTTACCGATCCCGGCGGATGAAGAAAGTCAGATCGGGATCTTTGAAGATATTTTTGCTGATATCGGAGATGAACAATCGATTGAGCAAAGTTTATCGACCTTCTCCTCACATATGACAAATACCGTGGATATCCTTTCCAAAGTCAATGAAAAAAGCTTAGTTTTATTTGACGAACTAGGTGCGGGGACTGATCCTCAAGAAGGAGCAGCGCTAGCCATTGCTATTTTAGATGATCTAGGAAAGAAATCTGCCTATGTGATGGCAACAACACATTATCCGGAACTGAAAGTCTACGGCTACAATCGTTCGAATACCATCAATGCGAGTATGGAATTCAACGTTGACACCCTTAGCCCCACTTACCGCTTGTTGATCGGCGTGCCAGGTAGAAGTAATGCCTTTGAGATTTCAAGTCGTTTAGGATTAGACAACCAAGTCATTGATGAAGCCAAGCAATTGATGAACGATGAAAGTCAAGACTTGAACGAAATGATCACTGATTTAGAGAATCGTCGAAAAATGGCAGAAACAGAGTATTTAGAGATGCGTCATTATGTCGATGAAGCGCAACGTCTGTACAATGATTTGAAAGAAGCTTATAGCTATTTCTTTGAAGAGCGCGAACAAGAAATGGCGAAAGCCAAACAAAAAGCCAATGCACTTGTTTCTGAAGCAGAAGAAAAGGCAGAAAAAATCATCGCAGATATTCGCAATTTACAAAAACAAGTGGGGCAAGGTACGGTCAAAGAGCATCAATTGATCGATGCCAAATCACAGTTAGCCAACTTGCATCAAGAAGAACAATTAAAGAAAAATAAAGTCTTGAGAAAAGCGAAAGAACAGAAAACATTGAAACCAGGTGACGAAGTACTCGTGACGACTTATGGGCAACGTGGAACATTGTTGCGCAAAAATGGCAACCAATGGCAAGTGGAGATCGGTATCTTGAAGATGAACGTTTCGGAAAGTGAATTGACACCGATCGCTCCCCAAAAAGAACCACAGCAACGTGTGATCCATACGGTTCGCTCAGATGCTCACTCCACCGTCTCCAACCAGCTGGATCTTCGAGGGAAACGTTATGAAGAAGCATTAAATGAAGTCGATCTATATTTAGATGCGGCAATTTTGGCTGGCTACCCTCAAGTGACGATCGTTCATGGAAAAGGCACAGGCGCACTAAGAACCGGGATCACCGATTATTTAAAAAATCATCGTAGCGTCAAGAGCTTCGATTTTGCTCCTGGAAATCAAGGGGGCAATGGTGCGACAATTGTTAAATTTAAATAAAGCTTACTAAAGGTAAGCAAATAGCTCGAATCTAGGTACCAATAGTGCTATACTTAGAGTAGACTAATAAATGGAGGTCTTTGATATGGCTCAAGTAATTACAGATGCAACATTCAACGAAGAAACAGATAAAGGGTTAGTTTTAATCGACTTTTGGGCAACTTGGTGTGGACCTTGTCGAATGCAAGCGCCAATTTTAGACCAGTTAGAAGAAGAATATGACGAAGACGAATTCAGAATCGTGAAGATGGATGTTGATGAAAATCCTGAAACACCACAACAATTTGGGATCATGAGTATTCCAACATTACTTTTGAAAAAAGACGGCGAAGTAGTAGAAAAAGCAATCGGTGTTCAATCAAAAGATCAATTACGTCAAATGATTGCCCAACACTTATAAGATTAAGTAACTAACACATCAGACTGAGACAACAATCATATGGATTGCTGTCTCGGTTTTTTTGCGACTAATCAAGTCGTGAAACTGAACAGAGAAGTGGAACAAAAAAGTCATAGATGAAGAGAATAGTATCTATTTTTGGAGACAAGCTACTTAAAAATTTATACAATGAACTGCGCAAAATTTTTCTTATGTCTCTTCGCTTGATACTTCTCTCTCAACCTCTGTTATAATAGCGATATCAGAAATATAAAGGAGCAGTCACCATGAATGAACGAATAAAAAATAAACTTGCATTACTTCCTGATCAGCCTGGCTGCTATTTGATGAAAGACAAAAACGGCACGATCATTTATGTGGGAAAAGCCAAAGTCTTGAAAAATCGCGTGCGTTCCTATTTTACTGGAAGTCATAACACGAAAACGGAGCGATTAGTCAGTGAGATCGAGGACTTTGAGTACATTGTGACAGAATCCAACATTGAAGCATTACTGCTAGAAATCAATCTGATTAAAAAGAATGATCCAAAATACAATATCATGTTAAAGGATGATAAAACTTATCCTTTTTTAAAAATCACGAATGAAAAATATCCTCGTTTGGTGATCACTCGTAAAGTATTAAAAGACAAAGCCTTTTATTTTGGGCCTTACCCGGATGTTGGGGCTGCGAATGAAACAAAAAAGATTTTAGATCGTTTATTCCCTTTACGGAAGTGTAAACCAAGTCAGACAAAAGAACCTTGTCTTTATTACCATTTAGGTCAATGCTTATGTCCCTACTATTTTGATGTAGATCCAGCGGAATATACAAGTATCGTGAACGAAGTCAAACGCTTTTTGAATGGTGGTCATGAGACGATCGAAGCTGAGATCAAAGAGAAAATGGCTAAGGCTGCAGAAAATATGGAATTTGAAAAAGCAGCAGAGTATCGTGATCAAATCAGAGCTATTGAAACGATCATGACAAGACAAAAAATGACAAACACTGATTTGATTGATCGAGATGTGTTTGGTTATGCCATTGATAAAGGCTGGATGTGTGTCCAAGTATTCTTTGTACGTCAAGGAAAGCTGATTGAACGAGATGTATCGATCATTCCTTTTTATAATGAAGCAGAAGAGGATTTCTTAACCTATATCGGACAGTTTTATCAAGAAAATGAACATTTCATTCCAAAAGAAGTGGTGATCCCTGATACGATCGATCAACCGAGTGTTGAGGCGTTATTATCGACAAAAGTCATCCAGCCCAAACGTGGTGAGAAGAAAAAATTAGTCGAACTAGCCAATAAAAATGCAAGGGTGGCATTGAACGAACGCTTTGATTTGATCGTGAGGAAACAAGAACGAACGATCGGAGCGATCGAGCGCCTTGGTAATGCGATGAACATTCCAGCACCCATTCGGATCGAGTCTTTTGATAACTCTAATATCATGGGAACCGATCCAGTAGCGGCGATGGTGGTATTCATCGATGGAAAACCAGCAAAAAAAGAATACCGTAAATACAAAATCAAAACGGTCGTTGGACCAGACGACTATGCTTCGATGCGAGAAGTCATCTACCGTCGCTACGCACGTGTGATACGAGAAGAACTGCCCTTGCCTGATCTGATTTTAATCGATGGGGGGAAAGGGCAAGTCGATGTAGCAAAGGATGTATTAGAAAATCAATTAGGTATCGATATCCCTGTCGCTGGGATGGCTAAAAATGATAAGCATAAAACCAATGAGTTGTTATTTGGAAATGAATTAGAAGTTGTTCCGCTTGAACGAAATTCACCAGAATTCTTTTTATTGCAACGTATCCAAGACGAAGTCCATCGCTTTGCAATCACGTTTCATCGTCAGTTACGTAGTAAAAATAGTTTTGCGTCGCGCTTAGATGAAATTGAAGGGTTAGGGCCAAAACGGAAAAAAATGTTGTTGAAAGAGTTCAAATCGTTAAAAAACATCACCGCTGCGTCAATTGAGGAGTTACAAGAAGTTGGTCTACCAAAAAATGTCGCACAAAATGTTTTCGATAAACTGCATAAAAATTGAACTGAGGGCGCTTTACAAAACCTGTAAAGTGTCCTATCATTTTCATATGTACAATAAAAAACAATAACATAAGTTCTTATGTATAAGTTATTTTATATCGTACAGTAAAGGATAGAGGAATTTAGGATGAAGGAGTGAGAAAATGCTAGAAGTAAAGGATTTGGTTAAGACATTTGGCAGTTATACAGCTGTTGATCATGTTTCTTTTCAAATACCTGATGGGAAAATCATGGGATTGATTGGGCAAAACGGGGCAGGAAAAACAACGACTTTTCGTTTGATTTTAGATTTTTTGACGCAAGATCAAGGAGAAGTACTATGGAACGGCCATCATTTGAGTGAAAAAGATTATGACATCATTGGGTATTTACCGGAAGAACGAGGGCTTTATCCCAAGGTATCGATCCAAGAACAGTTGATCTATTTTGCCGCATTACGGGGAAAAACAAAAAAAGAAATTGAACCTAAGATCGATTTTTGGATGGAGAAATTTCAAGTAAAAGGGAAAAAAACAGATAAAGTTAAGTCCTTGTCAAAAGGAAATCAACAAAAGGTACAACTGATTGCAACACTGATCCACGAACCCAAGTTGATTATTTTAGATGAACCTTTTAGTGGGTTGGACCCAGTGAATGCTGAGCTACTCAAAGACGGAATCATCGAATTGAAGAAAAACGGCTCATGTGTCATTTTTTCTAGTCACAACATGGATAATGTTGAAAAGATTTGTGACCACTTGATCATGCTTCGAAATGGGGAGATGGTACTAGATGGGAAAGTCCACGAGATTCGAGAAGCATTTGGCAGAACAAAGCTATTTTTGGAGTCTGGATTGTCACAACAAGAAGTAGAGGAAATCGCTGGGGTCCAAAAAGTGGTTCTTCGTGAGGATCAATCGTTGGAAATCACGTTGGATCATCCAGATGTAGGGAAAGAAATTTTTACCCGTGCGACACAATTTGGCTATATTCCAATGTTCAATCAACAACCGCCTACTTTAGAAGAAATCTTCAAGATGAAAGCAGGTGAACTACATGGGTAAATTTTGGATCATCACAAAAGATGTCTATTTGAAAAATGTCAAATCGATTTCTTTTATTATTATGATATTAGTCCCGTTTGTCTTGATGGGTGTGATTTACTTAGCAGGTAATTTTGCTCAACAAAACAGTGAAACAGATAAAATCGGTGTGATTGCTGAAGACCAACAAATCACTGATTATTTGAGTCAATCCGATATGGGGGATTTCCACTTTGAAGCTTTTTCATCGGAGGATGAAGCCAAAAGTAAGTTATCTGACGAAAAGATCGATGCGTACATGGTAGTCACGACAGATAATGGAGAAGTATCCGGAGAATTATTTAGTGAAAACTCATTAGGCCAAGCAACACAACTGTTGATTCAACAGCAGTTGACTGGTTTACAGTCGATGATGCGGGCAAGTAGCTTAGGGATCTCTCCTGAAGAAGTGGCTGCATTAAGTCAACCGGCTGGATTTTCACGACAAAAAGTCAGTTTTGACGCCAATGGTGAAATGACGATAGGAGAAGATAACTCAGCTGTTCAATATGCAGTCAGTTATGTCGCAACGATCATTCTATTCATCATCATCTTGACGTATGCACAGATCATCGCGCAAGAGATTGCTTCAGAAAAAGGGACAAGAATCATGGAAGTGATCTTGTCTAGTACCACTGCACAAAAACATTTTTATGGAAAACTAACAGGAGTTCTGCTAGTGGCAGTCACTCAAATGGCTTTATACGGTATCATCTTTGCAGTAGGATTCAATCAGTTCAAAGATATGGAAATCGTTAAAAGTGTACTGGATGGGATTTCTTTGGATAGTATTTTCGGGCCATTCTTATGGTACTCTTTACTATTTATGTTCTTTGGGATCTTGATCTACGCCGTGTTAGCTGCCTTATGTGGCTCACTAGTCAACAAAGCCGAAGATACAGCAAAAGCGATTTTACCAGTGACGTACCTTTCTTTAGGTGGTTATATGCTAGGATTGATCCTTGGTGCATCTGATCCGAATAATATCGTGATCCGCATCACTTCATACATTCCATTCCTATCTTCATATATCATGCCGATCCGCTTGGCAAATGAAACGGTTGAAATAAGTGGCGTATTGATTTCTTTGATCGTCCTAGTGATCATCACATTCGTATTGATGTTCATGTCCGCAAATATGTACAAATCAAACGTGCTTGTTTACAGTGAAGGTGGTATTTGGACGTCATTGAAACAATCGATTTCAATCATGAGAAATGAACGCAAAAAGAAATAAATGTTGAAGTTGTAACAGAAATATTCAATGATGAGAAATAAGCTGAGACACCCGAAAGTTGAAGAACAATTTTCGGGTGTCTCGGCTTATTTTCATAAGAGTTGCTTTTAGACGTATACCTAGAGTGCTTTTGTTTGATTTGAAAAATCCACGATTTTATATGTACCTATTTTTGATTTAGTAAAGTAATTTTGTTGTAAATATCCATTGTGTGTCCTATAATTTTAGGTATACCAATTTTGGAGGCGTTTGGATGGATCAATATTTAGAATTATTGTCAGAAAAATTCCCAACAAAAGAAGAAGTCATTACGGAGATCATCAACTTAGAAGCAATCCTACAACTACCAAAAGGAACCGAATTATTTTTAAGTGATATCCATGGAGAGTTTCCAGCATTTGATCATATATTGAGAAATGGTTCAGGGAATCTACGAGAGAAAATCAAAGATTTATTTCAAGAATGTTTAAGTGAAGAAGAGATGAAACGATTAACGATTTTTGTTGCATATCCGGAATACGCATTAGCGACTGACTGGTACAAAAAACAAGACAAAACAACGTTGATCCATCAATTGATCGAGTTATTGCGATTCACTTCTGTTAAGTATACGAGATCAAAAGTAAGAAAAGCCTTGCCTAAAGAATATAGTTATATCATTGAGGAATTATTGTATGTCGATGATCGTGTGCAAGGGAAAAAATCTTATGTGAGTAAAATCGTTGATCAGTTGCTTGAGATGAATGAAGAAGAGCGCTTTTTAAAAAAGTTAGCGCAGACGATTCAACGAATGGTGATCGATCATGTTCACGTGGTCGGAGACATCTTTGATCGGGGGACACAAGCCGCCAAAGTGATGGACCGCTTGATGGAGATCCATTCAATCGATATCCAATGGGGCAACCATGATATTTTATGGCTGGGGGCATATTGTGGCTCGGAAACTTGTTTGTTGACCTTATTGCGTATCGCTGCGCGGTATAATTATTTATTCGAGTTGGAAAAAGAGTACGCGTTGAATCTGCGTTCCCTTTGTTCGTTTGCGACAGAAACTTATCAGACAAACCCTTTGTTTACACCTAAGAATAGCCAAGACGCAACGGAACGCGAAAGAGAAGAGATGGAAAAAATCCATCAAGCGCTTGCGATCATGCAATTCAAACTAGAATCGCAATTACTGAAACGACGGCCAGAATTTGAGATGGCGGATCGGGATATGTTAGCGAATATCGATTATGAAAAAAATGAGTTGTTTCTGGATGGTCAAAAGTACAAGATCCATCACCCATGTTTCCAGACGATTTCTGCGCAGGAACCGGATCGTTTAACGGCAGACGAACGACGAGTGATCGATATGTTGCTGTATTCTTTTCAACATTCACTCCGAATGCAAAAACATATGGATTTCCTTTTAGAAAAAGGTAGGATGTATCTTGTCACGAACCAAAGTATCTTGTTTCATGGCTGTATGCCGGTAGATGAACATGGTGAGTTTCTAAGTTTTAAACTTGGGAGTGAGACGTATCAAGGAAAGCAATTGATGGCATTTTTTGAAGAACAGATTCGTGAAAGTGCTAAATCACTGAAGAAAACAGAAGACCTAGCGACTGATTTGATTTGGTACGCATGGAGTGGGCCATACTCGCCGTTGTTTGGTAAAAGTAAGATGGCTACGTTTGAGCGTTATTATTTAGCAGAAAAAGAAACGCATGTGGAAGTCAGCAATGCTTACTATCGATTACGAGACAAAGAATGGTTGAGTCAAAAAGTAAGGCGTGAGTTCGGTGTACCTGTCTATGGTTCAGTGATCATCAATGGACATACACCAGTCAAAGTGAAAAAAGGGGAGTCACCAATCAAAGCGGACGGAACAGTTTTCGTGATTGACGGTGGTTTATCAAAGGCCTATCAACGAACAACGGGTATTGCAGGGTATTCGTTGCTATGTAACTCTTATGGCTTTCAAATCGTGACCCACTACCCATTTTTAGGCATCGAGGAACAATTTGAAACAGCCAATGGCTTGGCAGAAGTCAAAAAGGTCATTGATCAACAGTTGCCACGAAAATTAAATCGTGATACGACAAAAGGGAGCGAATTGCAGCGACAAATCGAGCAATTGAAACAGCTGCTTGAGTATCGTAGAAGTTAACTGCAGATCGATGTTCCTTGCATAAAATGAATGAAAGCCCGTCTAGCCGAAACAACATGTTCCTGCTAGACGGGCTTTTCATTTCGTTTGTAACGATCATAACGATTGTACAAAATAATCAAATAATTTTTGATCGAGTGGATTTTTTTGGTGAATAAGCTCAGGATGCCATTGAACACCAAGTATTCGTTGGTCGGGTCTTTTACTTTCAACAGCTTCCACCAATCCATCAGGAGAATACGCTGTTGCTTTTAGTGTGGGAGCAAGATCCCTGATTGCTTGGTGATGATAAGAATTTACAAAATAAGAAGTAGGTAATACTTCGTGGAGGATACTATCTGGTTCGACGGTGATTTCATGCGTAGCAAATTGTGGGGGAGTTGGTTGTTGTTCATGTTTCACTGACCAATTTGGATATAACGTAAGGTCTTGGTAAAGATTCCCCCCTAACGTTACATTCAATAATTGCATCCCACGACACACAGCTAAGATCGGTTTATTTTGTTTTAATGCTTCATTGATCAACGCCTGTTCAAATAGATCCCGATTCAGGTTTGTTTCTGTCAATTTAGGGTGAGGCGCTTCGTTGTAGAGCGAAGGACTGACATCCTGACCACCAGCAAGGAGTAGCTTATCGACGAGCTGAATGTAGTCACGAGCGCTTTCTGTGGAAGAAATAGGGAGAAGCAAAGGCAAGCCCCCTGCTTGCTGTACCGCATTAACAAAACCTTGCGGGGTGTAAGTGACTTGATTTCCTTGAAATGTTTCTGTAGCCCGCAGTAATTGATTGGCCGCGATACCAATTTTTTGATGCATACGATTTCCTCCATTCATAAACTATCTCTATTTTAGCAATAGTTTAAAAAAAATTAAAATATTTGTTTTGGAAAACGTACGTAATTATATAATAGGTAGAATGTTTATCTAAAGTTGCTCATTTACTGTCAGTTGTGAACTTTCTGAAAGGAAAAAGAGATCTGTTAGTTGAAATTTTACCTGAATTTGTTATACTTGTAAGTAAGAAATATATAAATGGTTGGGCGCAAGCTTCAAGGATCTAGTTCTTCAAGGGGTGAGAAGAACATTTTTTTGAAAGTGCCTAGATTATCTGAAGTTATTTTTAGAGGGACATACTTTCAATGAAAAAAGAAAGGATGTCCCTCTTTTTTTTAGAGAAAGGATGTGGGAAATGTGTTAGAAGCGTTAGAAAAAATCCAACAAGCTGAAAAAACAAATGAACAAACCATGCAAAAACTTCATCAGGAATTGAGAGAATACAAACAAATCAAAGAAGCAGAGTTGAATCAATTTCGTATAGACCAGCGGAAACTTTTAGAACAGTTGCTTGAAGAAAAAAAACAAGCAGAACAACATCAAGCTACTGCTGAAAAAAATAAATTGAACGAAGATGCTAAACGATTGCAATCCATCGTACAAGAACAATATGAAAAGCAACGGAAGCAAGCGGTTGACGCAATCATTGAAAGGGTGAAAGAAACTTATGGCCGTCACTAAGATGGAGAAAGTCACTCTTATTTCCGATAAGCGCCATGAGGATGTCCTGTTAAAAACGATCCAAGGCATCCAAAATGTGGAGATCCGAGATCTTTTTCAAGAAACGACAAATAATCAATGGGTCGATACTTACTTTCCTAAAGCAGCGATTTTTGAAAAAGAACCGATTGTCAATGCGCTCTCTAGTCGGATCATGCAAACAAGAGAAGCAGTTCAATTCATTGATCACCACGGGGACAAGCAACAAAAGAAGCAACACCTCAAACGAAGAGAACTGACCTTGCAGGAACTAGAAGCAAATTATTCGGAAGAAGAATTTACGAAGCGATTAACTGAAATATTAGGCTTAAAGAAACAATGGGAAACATTGGCGGAACAACGAGAACAATTGACAGAGCAAGAAGACTGGTTGACACATTGGTCAAATCTAGATTTTATTCCACAAAGCTTTAGCAGCCAACAAACAACAGTTGTGATGGGAACGATCAGTGTTGCTAATGCGACAGAGTTTAGAGAAACATTAGCAAAAATACCAGAAGTCTATGTGGAAGAAATCAGTGAAACGGATCATTTCGCTTATTTGGCTTATGTGGTGCTCAAAACTTCAGCCTCCGCTGTCGATGAAATCGCTACTCGTTATGGTTTTGTCAAAGAAGCATATCCTTATGATGTCACGCCAAAAGAACAGCTACAGAAAATCAAACAAGAGTTGCAAGCTTGTTACGAAGCACAAAAACAATTAGCGATCAAAATCGGTCGTTGTAGTAGTTACATCCAAGAATTGGAATGGGCAGAAGAAATCCTATTAGCAATGGCAGAACGAGAAGCAGTGAAGGATCGCTTTGTCATGGCACCTTACCTGATCGTTGTCCAAGGTTGGGTCGGTGAGGAAGAAAAGCAAGAATTGATCCAGCAGGTAGAAAATGTGTTGTCTGCTGATGAAGTCTTTCTCAGCTTCGAAGAACCAACAGAAGAAGAGATCAATGAAGAAGTACCAACGAAATTGAAGAATCATCCAATTGTTGCGCCATTTGAGATGCTGACGGAAATGTATAGTTTACCTAAGTATCATGAAATCGATCCGACACCATGGATGACGCCATTTTATCTTGTCTTTTTCGGGATGATGGTGGCTGATATTGGTTATGGCTTACTCATGCTTATAGGCGCAATCATTGCACAAAAATTGTTGGTATTGCCTCGAGGGATGCAACGATTTGCTAAGTTTTTCGAGATCTTAGCCATTCCGTCGATCATCTGGGGATTTATTTACAGTTCATTTTTCGGACAAGCGTTACCGACCGAAGTGTTAGGTATCCACTTGCCATTCCCATTGTTGTCTACAACAGATGATGTCAATACGATCTTAGTCTTATCGGTCGTCTTTGGACTTATCCAGATTTTAGTCGGTTTGTTTCTCGCAGCAAAAGAGCATATCAAGCGTAAAGATTACGTGGATGCGATCAATGATGGGTTTGCCTGGCAAGGGATTTTAGTAGGAGTCGTCCTTTTATTGCTTGGTAGTATGATTCTTAAAAACCCGATCTTTGTATACCTAGGTGCAGGATTAGCGATTTTATCAGCGCTATGTATTTTGATCATTCCGATTTTTCAATCTTCTTCCAAAGTCAAAGGTGCCGCAAAAGGGGCGTATAATTTGTATGGATTGACTGGTTATATCGGTGATCTAGTGAGTTATACACGATTGATGGCTTTGGGGATCTCTGGTGGGAGTATCGGCGCTGCCTTCAATATGTTGGTTGCTTTCATGCCGCCAGCCGCACGTTTTAGTGTCGGGATCTTATTGATCATTGCTTTACATGCGTTGAATATGTTCTTGACCTTGCTTAGTGCCTACGTGCATGGAGCGAGATTGCAATATGTCGAATTTTTCGGCAAATTTTATACCGGAGGCGGACGGGCCTTCGATCCACTGAAAACAGCGGAAAAATATGTCAATATCAATCATAAGAAAAAGTAGAAAAAAATTGGAGGAATTTTAAAAAATGATGGATTACTTAATTGCTCAAAATGGTGGAATGGTATTTGCGGTATTAGCAATGGCAACAGCAACGATCTTTTCAGGGATTGGATCAGCGAAAGGTGTGGGGATGACCGGTGAAGCCGCAGCAGCATTGACGACGAGTCAACCGGAAAAATTCGGACAAGCGTTGATTTTACAATTGCTTCCTGGAACACAGGGACTTTATGGATTCGTAATCGCCTTCTTGATCTTTATCAATTTAAATGCAGATATGTCGGTTGTCCAAGGATTGAATTTTTTAGGCGCTTCATTACCGATCGCCTTTACTGGATTGTTTTCTGGGATTGCTCAGGGGAAAGTATCTGCTGCAGGTATCCAGATCTTAGCGAAAAAACCAGAACACGCAACTAAAGGAATTATCTTTGCCGCAATGGTTGAAACTTACGCAATCTTAGGCTTCGTTATTTCTTTCTTATTAGTATTGAATGCTTAAACAAGGAGGAAAAACAATGAACGCCATTGATAATATCATTCGTCAAATGAATGAAACAGCTGAAGCAGAACGAGCGGCGTTTGAAAAAGCAGAACGTGAAAAAATCGATCAGCAGTTCAAAATCGAGCGTGCGCGTTTAGAAACAGATTATGAAAAGCAAAAATCTAAAGAGCTTGAAGAAATTGAAAAGAGTTACCGACAATTAAGAAATCGCCAACAGGTGGAAGTGCGTCAAGCAACACTCAATGAAAAACAAGAATTTTTACATCGTTTGTTTGCTGAAGCACGCCAAGAATTAGAAAGTTGGCCGTCAGAAGATCAACTTTCATTGATGTTCAATATGGTGCAGAATTTATCCTTATCTGGTGAGGTTACTTTATTAGCCGGAGAAAAATCTGCTGCTATTTTAACCAATGAAGTAGTGACAAAGTGGAATCAACAGTTGCCTTTTACCTTGCATCTAAGCGAACGAAGGATTGCCAAAGAAGCAGGATTTTTGATTGATGACCAAGGCGTACAATACAACTTTGTCTATCGTGATCTAGTACAAGAAGTGCAAGAACAGATGCGCTTTGAAATTGCGAAACAACTATTCGAGTAAGGAGGGATCGGTGAATGGATTATCATGAATTAAATCCCTTGATTCGTGGAAGAGAATTAGAACTTTTATCAAAAGAAGATTTTGATCGCATGATCCAGACGAAATCATTGGACGCATTAGGCGAAATGTTAAAAACAACGATTTATCATCCTTATATCTACGAAGGTTTTGAACGGGACTTTGAGGAAAATCTGTTGGCTGAGTCGGGCAAACTATTTACCTGGTTGAAAGAATCGGCGCCAGAACCTGAAGTCGTTTGGGTCTATACGATGCGTTATACGTTCCATAATTTAAAAGTCCTGACAAAAGCTGAGATGACGGGTAAAAATCTAGATCATCTGTACCGTAATGATGGTTTTTATTCATGCGAAGCGTTAAAGCAAGCAATCCATACACAAGCCTCTACAGAATTGCCTTCGCAGTTGATGGATAGTATTCGTGAAGTCCATGAATACTGCGAAGAATCCTCTGTGTTACAAGGAATCGATGTTATCTATGATCGCTATTTCTTGACAGAGCAACGCCGTCTTGGAGAGAAACTTGGGTATCCGGAATTACTGGAAGAAATCATTGCGTTTATTGATTTGACTAATATCACGACGATGGCACGCGGTATCTTGCAACAACGATCCAGCGGTTTTATGACTGCAGTACTTTCAAGTTCTGGCAGTATCCCGAAAGAAACGTTTTTGAGTTTCGTCAAAAGCGAGTTGGATACCTATTTGAACTTTCTGCAAACAACAGATTATCGTCAATTGATCGAACCTGCAATCCATGAAGGAGAACTAGATTTTGTTCGATTAGAACAAATCAAAGACGATTACTTATCTTCGCTGTATGAAGCCGCACAAACGCAGGCTTTTGGCCCGTTGCCTTTACTTGCTTTCTTGAATGCAAAAGAAATTGAGAGTAAAAATCTTCGGTTATTAGTGATCGGTAAGAAAAATCACTTTGATAATGAAACGATCAGAGAAAGGGTGAGACAAGTCTATGACGCATAAAATCGGTGTCGTTGGCGACAAAGATTCTGTTTTACCATTTAAATTATTTGGGTTTGATGTGCACTATGCGACAGAGCCACAAGAAGTGAGGCGCGCAATCGAACAAATGGCAAAAAGCGCCTATGGAGTGATCTATGTCACAGAACAATCGGCGGCGATGACACCTGAGACGATAGAACGTTACAAAGAATCGATGACGCCAGCAATTGTCCTAATCCCTAGCCATCAAGGAACGATGGGGATCGGCGTAGCAGAGATCCAAAAGAGTGTGGAAAAAGCAGTTGGACAAAATATCTTATAGAATGTAAAGGAGATAGTGCATTGCAAATTGGAAAAATCATAAAAGTCTCCGGCCCTCTCGTGATGGCAAAAAATATGTCAGATGCAAGTATCCAAGATATGTGCTTAGTGGGAGAGCTAGGAGTCATCGGCGAAATCATTGAGATGCGCGGAGATGTCGCATCGATACAAGTATACGAAGAAACTTCAGGGATCGGCCCTGGTGAACCCGTTCGTTCAACAGGTGAAGCGTTGTCTGTTGAGTTGGCGCCTGGGATCATTTCACAAATGTTTGATGGGATCCAACGGCCATTGGATACGTTCATGGCGATCACGCAAAGCAACTTTTTAAGTCGTGGTGTCCAATTACCAGCGTTAGACCATGAAAAAAAATGGTGGTTTGAAGCAACTGCTGAAGTCGGGCAAGAAGTCAGTACCGGAGATGTTCTAGGTGTGGTGGATGAAACAAAGATCATCCAACACAAAATCATGGTACCTCATGGCGTCAAAGGAAAAATCAAAAAAATCGAAGCGGGATCATTTACAATCGATGAAGTGGTTTGTGTCATCGAAACAGAAGACGGTTTGCGAGAATTGACGATGTTGCAAAAATGGCCTGTTAGACGGAGTCGTCCGATCAAAGCAAAATTGAATCCGGACGCGCCAATGATCACGGGGCAACGTGTTATCGATACCTTTTTCCCAGTGACAAAAGGCGGAGCTGCCGCTGTACCTGGCCCTTTTGGTGCTGGTAAAACAGTTGTTCAGCACCAAATTGCTAAATGGGCAGATGTCGATATGGTCGTTTATGTTGGTTGTGGTGAACGTGGTAATGAGATGACGGACGTACTGAATGAGTTTCCAGAATTGATTGATCCTAATACAGGTGAATCATTGATGGAACGTACCGTATTGATTGCCAATACATCAAATATGCCAGTAGCTGCACGGGAAGCATCGATCTATACAGGGATCACTATTGCGGAATATTTCCGTGATATGGGATATGATGTGGCGATCATGGCAGATTCCACTTCTCGTTGGGCAGAGGCATTGCGAGAAATGAGTGGACGTTTAGAAGAAATGCCTGGTGATGAAGGCTATCCTGCATATTTAGGTTCTCGTTTAGCAGAATACTATGAACGTTCTGGACGTGTCATTGCTTTAGGTAGTGAAGAACGTGAAGGAAGCATTACAGCGATCAGTGCGGTCTCACCATCTGGTGGAGATGTTTCTGAACCAGTGACGCAAAATACGTTGCGCGTCGTGAAAGTATTCTGGGGATTAGATTCCAGTCTGGCGCAGAAGCGTCATTTTCCATCCATCAATTGGATTCAAAGCTATTCTCTTTATTCGTCAGAAGTGGGACGTTATATGGATCAGATCCTACAAGCGAATTGGGCAGAGATGGTGGCAGAAGGAATGCGTATCTTGCAACAAGAAGAGCAATTGAATGAAATCGTGCGTCTTGTTGGTGTCGATTCACTTTCAGATAATGATCGCTTGACGCTTGAAGTAGCAAAATCCATTCGTGAAGATTACTTACAACAAAATGCGTTTGATGACGTGGATACATTTACTTCTAGAGAAAAGCAATTCAAGATGTTGAAATTGATCCTATCTTTTGGTGAAGAAGCACGTCAGGCGATTTCATTAGGTGCTTATCTCAGTGAGATCATGAAAGGAACTGTGGGATTGAGAGAACGAATCGGTCGTAGTAAATTCGTGCCAGAAACAGAATTAGAGAAATTAGATGAAATCCAAGCGAATATCAAACCAACGATCCAAGCAATCGTTTCAGAAGGAGGAATGACCGATGATTAAAGAATATCGAACAATTGGCGAAGTGGTCGGACCTTTGATGGCGGTCGAGAAAGTCGCTGGGGTGAAATACGAAGAATTGATCGAAGTTCGAATGCAAAATGGCGAGATTCGTCGTGGACAAGTACTTGAAGTACAAGAAGACAAAGCGATGGTCCAAATTTTTGAAGGAACTAGTGGGATCAATCTGAGAGATTCAACGGTCCGCTTTTTAGGGCACCCATTAGAGTTGGGGGTTTCTGAAGACATGATCGGTCGCGTATTCGACGGGTTAGGTCGTCCAAAAGACAATGGGCCAGAAATCCTACCAGAAAAATACTTGGACATCAATGGAGAAGTCATCAACCCGGTGGCTCGTGATTATCCTGATGAGTTTATCCAAACAGGTATCTCAGCAATCGATCACCTGAATACTTTGGTCAGAGGACAAAAATTGCCGGTATTTTCCGGCTCTGGTTTGCCACACAAAGAATTAGCTGCTCAAATTGCGAGACAAGCGACGGTATTAGACTCTTCTGATGATTTTGCAGTTGTTTTTGCTGCCATTGGAATCACCTTTGAAGAAGCAGAATTCTTTATGGAAGACTTCCGCCAGACGGGAGCAATAGATCGTTCGGTGATGTTCATGAACTTAGCGAATGATCCAGCCATCGAACGGATCGCAACACCTCGCATGGCATTGACTGCGGCTGAATATCTTGCTTATGAAAAAGGGATGCACGTGTTAGTCATCATGACAGATATGACCAACTACGCCGAAGCATTACGCGAAATCTCTGCTGCCCGTCGTGAAGTGCCTGGTCGTCGTGGCTATCCAGGGTATCTTTATACGAACTTAGCAACTTTATATGAACGAGCTGGTCGAATCCGTGGGTTGAAGGGTTCTGTGACACAGATCCCGATCTTGACTATGCCAGAAGACGATAAGACCCATCCGATCCCTGATTTGACCGGCTATATCACAGAAGGACAAATCATTTTGACGAGGGAATTGTACAAGAGCGGCATCCAACCACCGATCGATGTCTTGCCTTCACTTTCACGTTTGAAAGATAAAGGGACAGGTGAAGGGAAAACTAGAAAAGATCATGCAGCAACGATGAACCAATTGTTTGCGGCGTATGCTCAAGGCAAACAAGCCAAAGAATTAGCTGTTGTCTTAGGGGAATCGGCGTTGTCAGATGTGGACAAGATCTACGCAAAATTTGCGGAACGTTTTGAAAAAGAATATGTCAATCAAGGTTTTTATACCAATCGCTCGATCGCTGAAACGCTGGATCTAGGATGGGAACTTTTAGCCATGCTTCCACGAACGGAATTAAAACGGATCAAAGACGATCTGCTTGACCAGTACCTGCCAGAAGGGGAGTGAGTGTCAGATGGTTCGATTAAATGTTAATCCGACACGAATGGAATTGACACGACTCAAAAAACAATTGACGACTGCAACAAGAGGACACAAATTGTTGAAGGATAAGCAGGATGAATTGATGCGTCAATTCATCCTACTGATCCGTAAGAACAATGAACTGCGCCAAGTAGTAGAAAAAGAAATGACAGCAGCTATGAGCGATTTTGTCCTTGCGAAAGCTTCATTACCTGAAGCCTTCATTGATGAATTGTTTGTACTACCGGCTGAAAATGTCGAGTTAGCTGTTATCGAAAAAAACATTATGAGCGTCAAAGTACCGATCATGAATTTTGAATATGACGAACAGCTAGGCGAAGCACCGGTGGATTATGGCTATTTGAATTCCAATGCAGAATTAGACCGTTCGATCGATCGTTTTACCTCATTTCTGCCTAAGCTCCTTGAGTTGACAGAGATCGAGAAAACCTGTCAACTGATGGCGGGCGAGATCGAAAAAACACGGCGCAGAGTGAATGCGTTAGAGTACATGACGATCCCACAATTAGAAGAAACGATCTATTATATCAAGATGAAGTTAGAAGAAAATGAACGTGCGGAAGTTACTCGCTTGATCAAAGTGAAAAATATGGGGAACGCTGATTAGCTAAGTCATCTGAGCAAATTAGTAACGTTGGTCGTTCATCCGAGCTACAGTTCTAAGCTCCGAAGAATAGGCCGTAAACGTCGAAAAATATCTTTAACTAATTTCGGACGTTTATGGCTTATTATCTGGAGTTTTTTCTTTTTGTAGAGCTCATTTGAGCGTTCCTATTGTTTGTTCGAAAGCAGGTGTATCAAACGAACAGGTATAAGGGAGAAAAAAGACTCAAATTCTTTGCTGGAAGAAGAAAAACAGGGTAAGATAAGGGATGAAAAGAGAGCGAGCGTTTGGCGGACTTACTTTTACATCCGTGAGAGCAATAGCTACTTCATTTGTTCGTTGCGAAGGTAGCTAACGGTCTTAGAGGAGTGATTCGAATGAAACAGAGGATAACAAAACAACTGTCACCAGTTCAATTGATTGCTGTTGGCTTTTTTCTTTTGATCTTAGTTGGTGGCAGTTTACTTACTTTGCCTTTCTTTAGTAAAAGTGGCGAACCGACGAATTATATTGATGCATTATTTACTGCAACTTCAGCCGTCTGTGTCACTGGCTTGACTACATTGAACACTGCGGCGCATTGGAATGAAGCCGGTCAGTTTCTGATCATGGTTTTGATCGAGATCGGTGGTTTAGGTTTTATGATGATCCCCATTATTTTCTTTGCAGTAGCGAAGAAAAAAGTCAGCTTTAGTATGCGGATCTTACTAAAAGAAGCATTGAATCTTGAAATCATGTCAGGTGTTATGAGTTTGATGCTCTATATCTTGAAATTCGCAATGGTCATCCAAGGGCTGGGAGCACTTGCCTTGAGTTTTACATTTGTGCCGACTTACGGATGGACAAAAGGGATTTGGTACAGCATCTTCCATGCCGTATCAAGTTTTTGTAATGCTGGGTTTGATTTGTTAGGGGATAGCTTAGCAAATGATCAGCCAAACATCTATCTCTTAATGGTGGTCTCTGCGCTGATCATTGCTGGTGGGTTAGGTTTCATTGTTTGGCGGGATCTACTTAGTTATCATAAAGTAAAGAAAATCACTCTCCACTCAAAAATTGCATTGATTGTCACTGGTGGCTTATTGGTGGGCGGTTTTATCGTCTTTTTCTTTACCGAACAAAATGCGATCCATCTAGTTGAAGGAACTTATCTTGAACGTTTAGCAAATACGTTCTTCATGAGTGTCACACCAAGAACAGCTGGTTACTACTCCATCGACTATTTACAAATGAGCCATGCCGGCTTGATGTTGACAATGATCTTGATGTATATCGGTGGAACATCCGGTTCAACAGCAGGTGGGTTAAAGACCACTACTTTGGGCATCCTATTGATTCAAATGCATGCGACATTTAACGGGAAAACCAGAGCTGAAGCTTTCGGACGAACGATTCGCCCAGCAGCAGTACTTCGCGCACTGACATTGTTTTTCGTTACATTGTCTTTATGTATGTTGGCGATCATGGTCTTGTCTGTGACTGAGACGATCCCAGAAACTTCAGGCATCGAATATATTGCTTTTGAAGTGTTCTCAGCTTTTGGAACAGTTGGGTTGACAATGGGGTTGACGCCAGATTTGACAGAAGTCGGGAAACTGATCATCATGTCATTGATGTATATCGGACGTGTAGGGATTTTAACCGTCTTTTTCTCTATTCTTGTAAAAGGAAATCAAGTAGGGACGAAGTACAAATATCCAGAAGAGAGCGTATTGATCGGTTAACAGTAAGAGGTTTTAAGAACAGAAAAAAACAGAGGAAGTTGACACGCGGTGTTCACATCCTCTGTTTTTTAGTGTTGCTCTATTTATTTTGTACGAATCACTTCGATTTTGTAACCATCAGGATCAACAACGAAGTAATAAGACGGAGCTGTTCCTGGCAGTCCTTTCAAGTCAGTCACGTTGAAGCCTGCTGCTTGATGTTTTTCATGAAGTGCTTCTAAGTCTTCAACTGAAATAGCGATATGACCGTAGCCATTTCCTAAATCATAGCCTTCATGATCATAGTTGTAAGTCAACTCTAATTCGTAATCATCTCCTGGTAAAGTCAAGTAAACCAGCGTGAACTTGTTTTCTGGAAAATCGCGACGACGACTTTCTTCAAAGCCGAATGCTGTTTGATAGAATTTTAAAGAAGCGTCAAGATCTTTAACGCGGACGCAAGTGTGAGCCATTTTCATAAGTATATCTTCCTTTCTTTTTTACCTTTTCCACATTATCATATCAAAAATTTCAAGTACGCTATGGGTTTGTGCTTGTTTATGAGAAAACTCTCATGTAGAATAGAAAGAAAAAGATGAAGGGACAATACCTATGGAAAACCCAATGTTTGGCGAAAAAGACGAGTCTGCAAATTACCAAGACCGTTACGCAGCGTATATCATTGTCGAAACACATGGGAAAATCGCAATGATCGAAGCGCCAAATGGTGCCTTTTTTTTGCCAGGCGGTGAAAAAGAGGGACAGGAAACAAATGAAGAAGCGATTTCTCGTGAATTACTGGAGGAAATGGGGATCAGCGCAGAGATTGCTTGTTATCTAGGGGAAGCAGCGGAATATTTTTACTCAAACCATCGAAAAACTTACTTCCACAATCCTGGCTATTTTTATGTAGCAAAGAGTTGGCAAAAGGTAGGGGAACCAACCGAAAAAGACCAATCGATCTGGTGGGTCACTCCTGAAACTGCCTTAGAAAAATTAAAACGAGGAAGTCATCGTTGGGCAGTGGAAAAATGGTTAGCGATGAAGCAAAATTGAACAAAAAAACAGCTCATAAGAAAGAGCCGATACTTCGGTCTTCGAAATGAGCTGTTTTTATTCATTACTTTTACAAGACATATTTTTTGATTGCTTCGGCCACACCGTGTTCATCGTTGGTTGCAGTGACCACATTAGCCGCTTCTTTTATCAACGGAACGGCATTTCCCATCGCCACGCCTAATCCAGCGTATTCGATCATCGACAAATCATTTTCGTTGTCACCGATTGCCATGATCTCCTCTTGTTTGATTCCTAGATGTTGGGCTAAGTTAGCAACAGCAGCGCCTTTACTAGCTTCTTTGTTCAAGATCTCAAAGTAGAAAGGTGAACTCTTGACAGTTGTATATTTTTCGCGGAAAGTTTGTGGTAAACGAGCGATGGCAGCATCTAGGATCGCTGGTTCATCGATCATCATCATCTTCACGATACTCATATCAGGTGTCATTTCATCAGCTGTCCGATATTTCAATGGCATGTTGACTAAAAAAGCTTCATGGACAGTATAGGGACTGATATCACGATTTGTTGTATAGATCGTTTGATCATCGATCGAATGCAAATGACTTCCCACACGTCTGGCCATGACTTCGATCTCCAAGAAATCTTCATAAGTCAAGCCATGACGAGCAATGATCTTGCCGGATTTTGTTTGTTGGACTAACGCACCGTTATAAGTGATCACATAATCGTTGTCTTGGTATAATCCCAATTCATTCAATTGGTTTTTGACTCCTGGAAGCGGACGACCTGTACATAGTACGATTGCCACATTTTTTTCCACAGCGCTTGCAATTGCTTCTTTTACTTCTTGTGTGATTTCTCTTTTTTCGTTTAAAAGGGTGCCATCGATATCGATAGCGACTAATTTGATAGACATAACATTCTCCTTAGTTAGTTTATTTCTTCAATCAATGCGCCATTATGGATATGACGCGCAAATTCTTGGTAGGTTTCATCAAAAAGATCATAGTGATTACGCAAGGTAGGATCGACCATTTCTTTCGGAAAGAAGAAGCGTTCATCTCCTTGTTCTTGCCCTGCGAGTGCAGCAACTAATTGACTGACCTCTGATAATTCTACCAAAGTTCCGTCATTTCGCAAGATTTCAATTTGTGTGCGATGTCTGCCTTCTTCTGGACGGTAAAAATCATAAGGCAGGTCATAGCTTGAATTGATGGCTGTATAATAGTTTGGATTGTAGCCCACTTTTTCGACCAAAGAGGTCAATTCAGCAATCAGTGGGGACTGACGATCACCAGAAAACATTGCTGATTTCAATGGTTTACGATTTAAGAAGCGTTTGGCTAAGTCACTAAGGATTGGATCAGATGAATCCGTCCATTGACTGAAACACGTATTCAAGACGCCATCATCCAGCTTTAAGTACTCATCTAAACTAAATGTGCCATCTAAAAATGGCAACAGTAACTGTGAATGACGTGCAAAACTATCATCATCTTGGTGATAAAGTTCATGGGCACGATGCAACAGATGCTCCAAGACGACTTCCATTCCCCGAGAAACTGGATGAAAGTATACTTGGACATACATCTGATAGCGACTGACGATATAATCCTCTACTGCGTGCATCCCATTCATGGAGAAGGCGATTCCACCTTGATAGGGGCGAATCACACGCAAAATCCTTGTCAGATCGAACGTTCCATATTCTGTACCTGTAAAATAGGCATCACGTAAAAGGTAATCCATACGATCGGCATCGATTTGGCTAGAGATCATTTGGACGACTTGTGGATTTGGATACGTTTTTTGGATCACACTAGCCACTTTCTCAGGAAAACCTTCTTCGACACGATTCAAAATCTGATAGACTTCCGTTTCTGGCGAAGTAATGATCTCTACAGTGATTGCTTCATGATTGGTCTGGAAAATATGTTCAAAGGTATGTGAATAAGGCCCATGGCCAATATCATGGAGTAAGGCGGCACATAAAGTCACGAGACGTTCCCGATCATCCCAACCAGAAGGGCCGATTTTTTCAATGGAGAAATTTCTTGAAAAAATGTCACAGATGCGTCGGGAGATTTCGTATACACCGAGTGAATGAGTGAAACGGCTATGCTCTGCGCCATGGAAAGTAAATGACGAAGTTCCGAGTTGTTTGATCCGTCGTAATCGCTGGACTTCTTTCGAATTGATCAAGTCTAAAATCACTTGATGTTGCACGTGGATGTAGTTATGCACTGGATCTCTAAAGACTTTTTCCATTGGTAACAGTTTGTATTTATAAGGTGTTGTCATAAGCCATCTCCTTTAGTACATTTCGTTGGTTCATACGCTCGATTTGTGCTTGCCACTCATCTGGTGAGACATTGGCTTTTTGCCAAGCGTCAGAATCCATCGAAATACTTGTTGGATACATTGTATCAAATGCCTTGATAAATGACTCTTTTACTTGCACGACCGTCAATGACGTAGCGAATAACTCTTCTAATGTCTCCATACTTGTTGGTCTCACGGCAGGGTAGCCATCCGTACCAAACTGTTCTTTCAACGCTTGTTGATAAAACTGTCGCATCAGTTCGCCTCGTTTTTCTTGATCCCCATTCACGCTAAGGTACATCATGACTGAAATCCCGTTTTTAATGCGACGTTGGGCAATCCCGGCAAATTTTTTACCATCGATACTAAGGTCATACGTACCTGGACAGTAGGACTCTTTGATTTCATAGGCTTCTATTTTGTCGGCGTAAACAGGAAAAGCTTGGCGAGTCAGAGCGAGCATCTTTTCGTAGCCTTCATCGATCGAGATCCTATTCTCATCCTCTTGCGGGAAAATCAATGAGATATTCAAGATTCCTTGATCGGAAATGATGCCAAGTCCACCGGCATTACGAATCACTGGGGTAAATCCCGCATGTTGGATAACCTTTATCCCATCAGCTAAAAAGGGTGTCCGAGTATCTTTCATACCAAGAATAACTGTCTGTTGATATTGCCAAAAATGTAGAAAAGTTTGTTGCTTTTTTTTTGAATTCTCTGTTAAAATATCCGTTAAAGCAAACGGAGAAAAATCGTTTGTGTGGTAGACTTCTTGATCCAAAATGATGGATGTCATGTACTCAGCTCCTAGTTAAATCTGTTTGAGAACGGGTGCTTTACCTATCTTTTATTTGAACTTAGGTGTGACGAGAGGATCATGTCACAGCCCCCAAATCGTTATAATACAATAGGAGTCTCACGCCCACTTCCTTCATTATACTCCAAATTATTAAAGAAGAGAGGAAAAAGTTATCTGCTCTTTAGACCTGTCGGTTGACAAATCAGTGGAAAGTGGGAACAATGTAGCTATGAGAAAAGGAGAATGTCAAATGGAACGATCTGGATTACCGATTTCGATACAATTACGTACAAAAGTGAAACAACAAGGAGAGCATCAAGATTTTTATTTTGATCTGAAAGGACAGATGGTCAAAATTGGCGATACCTTATACATACGCTATAAAGAGATCCAAGAAGGACAAGAAGAAATTCCTGTCACAATCAAGATCATGCCGGATGGTCACGTGCAATTGATCCGTGCTGGTGAAATGCGTATGCGTTTAAAATTTGCCTATCGGGAGCGTCTAGAAACCCATTACCGCACGCCTTATGGAATGATCCAAGTCGACACATTCACAAAAGAACTACACGTCAGTCTAAAAGATCGTCCAACGGCTGGCAAGGTCATGATCGATTACGATTTGTTCATGGGTGTAGAAAAAATAGGCGAATATGAGATGGTCTTAGATTTTACTGCATAAATAGCAAAGAAACGTTTGATTTTTTACCTGTGATTTTGTATGATAAGGAGTAGACTGTGAAAGGACGTGTCCTGATTGGAAATTAGTGTATTTGAAGGTGCAAACAAAAACGAATTATCAATGATCGAAGTCGCACACGCGATCTTAGAGCAGCGTGGTGATGTGATGGACTTTTCTGATTTAGCAAATGAGATTCAAACATATCTTGGCAAATCAGATAGTGACATTCGTGATTCACTCGCACAATTTTATACTGACTTAAATATCGACGGTAGCTTTATTTCATTAGGCGACAATCGTTGGGGCTTGCGTTCATGGTATGCCATCGATTCGATCGATGAAGAAGTCAACCATGGAATCGACGAAGAAGACGAGGATACACCACGTCGTCGTAAACGCAAAAAAGTCAATGCCTTTATCAATGATGACGAAGATGCCATCGATTATAACGATGATGACCCAGAAGATACTGATCTGTCTGACGAAGACGATGATGATCTTTTTGAAGATGAAGATGACGATGATGAAGAAATCGCTGCATACAATTCAGACTTACAAGAAATTGGTGCAGATACTGGAGACGAAGAAGAAGAAATCCCAGGAAACATCGAAGAAGATCTAAGCATTATCGAAGACGATGACGAAGAAGACGAAGAATTTGAAGACGAAGATTTCCCAGAAGAATAAGTAAGAGAAATCACAAAAAACTGCAAGTTACTTGTAAAAGTAGCCTTGCAGTTTTTTGTATTAGAATAAAAGAAAAAGTCCTAGAGAGTAAGGCAGAACGTCAACTAGAAACCAAAAGTGTTTCTCCTTAAGGATGAAGGCATATTTCTGTGATTTATAGAAATGTTTCAGAGAAAAGCATTAGGTGATATCAGCGAATCTTTTTTCATTTGTTGTAAAAAAGAGTATGATGAAAGTGAAACTGAGACATGACAATCAAATATAAAAGGAGACGATCGATATGTTAGATGATCAATTAAAATGTCCCAATTGTCAGACCAAATTCTATTATAATGAAGTACGTCACATTGTGAAGCATCGAGAAAAAGAAATGCCGATCCGCTGTCCTGAATGCAATGAAGTAGTCGAACGGAAACTTTCTCATGGCTATTTCGTGACATACAAAGAAACAGATTTTTCAAAGTTGGATAAAGAAGTGGAGGAAACACCGAAGCAATACAAAAGCTTGAAAACCGGTGCGGTGATCAGTGCAGATGAATACCGGGAAATGATTGAACGTCATGATTTATCTTTAAACGGACCAATGAGTTCGGAATTGATGGGCGGTATGAACTATTTTATTGAAAATGAAGCATTGAACAACGAAGAAAGTTACGAAGATTATGTTCCTTATGATTGATAAAAAATGAAAGAGAGTGGGACAATAATCCTCTCGCACCATTTAAAATCGAATATACGGCGGAAACAGAAGTAACTCTTCGAAAAATAAGACGCCATCCACCAAAATTTGAAAAATAATTTTCGTGGATGGCGCCTTATTTTTTGAGGCTAAACACTGCTGTAGTGACTTCTTGAGGAAACAGGTTATAGAATCAAGTCGGAAAATAAAAAACGTTTGTTTTTTATAAAAACTCTTTGCTTCATTGGCTATTTCCGATTATGATTATAGACAGAAGAATAACAAATAAATAGGAGTAATCAATGAAAAAGTCAATACGAATAAAAGTAATCGGTTTTCTTGTGATTTTATTTGGGTTGTTTCTCTTGGTCCATTCATCACCAAAAGAGCAAACCTCTTTGAATCTTTCAACGAAAAATGAAGAAAATACATATCGTACAATGTCCAGTAAGTTGGACTTTCAGCAACTGCTTCGTGTCATTTCGAGAGAATATCAACTAACCGAAGAAGAAGCTAAAAAACAGCTCGGCTATACTGAGCAAATGGTGCAAAGCGCAATACATAATGGGGCAATCTACCGTATCTTTTCTCAAAACATAACTGTCAACAGAGTATACCAACCAAATTTATTGTTATACTGTGAAACGAGTGAAAGTGGAAATTTCCGAGCAATCAAGTCGATTTTATCCGTTCAGTTGAAATCCGCTGATCAAGGATTGGAAAAACATTTTACAGGAGATGTATTTGCTTATTTAGAGGACCCTAACCGAATATTTTATCTCATCAATGGTGATTTTTATGATCAAAAAACAGCCACTTTAAGAAACGGTTTAACGCTTCGTCAAGGTGGGGGTGTGACAGAGCGCTATACTCCTGGACCTTTAACAAATCATTTCTACTATAGTTACATAGAAGATTGGTTTACTTTTTGAAATACCATGAAGAAATCAAAAAAAGCAGTTTTCCTAGATAGGAAAACCGCTTTTTTTCTTAGAAATTTGAAAGCAAAATCTTCACAAATATGCTAAGATAACAATAGACGCGTCCTGAGGGAATCGAACCCCCGTCTCAAGAACCGGAATCTTACGTGATATCCACTACACTAAGGACGCAAGCACTGCAACAATTGTATCGAAATCAAAAATAAATTACAAGGGGAATGGACAAAAAAATGAAATTTGAACAAAATTTTTCACAAAAACAACAACAAACACAAAAACTTGCCATGACACAACAGCTCCAACAGTCCATCCAAGTCTTGCAGTATAACAGCGAAGAGCTACTGGCTTTTGTTGAAAATCAGGCGTTGGAAAACCCCTTAGTAGAAGTGATCGAACCGGATTGGCAACCCGATTACCAAAAACGTAATGCCAGTTATGAGGGAGAAGAGACGAGCTACTTGAATCAAATTCCTGATACAACAGGCTCACTTTTTGAATCATTGATCGAACAAGTCCATTTGAATTACCGAGATACTTTCTTACGTAAGTTGATTTTATATTTGATTGAATATATCGACCTGAATGGTTTTTTGACTATTTCTTTAGAAGACGCCATCCAACAAACGAATGCGACACCAATCCAAATGCTTGACGCATTGACGCTGATCCAGCAGTTAGAGCCAGCAGGTGTTGGGGCGCGAAGTTTACAAGAATGTTTGATGTTACAAACCGAAAGAGACGATTATGCGCCCGAATTGGCTTACATCGTCTTGGAAGAATGGTTTGATCAATTAGTTGAACGCAAATGGAAAGAGATCGCCCAACATTTTGCGATTCCATTAAGCGATGTACAACGGATCTTTGACTATATCCAAACCCTTAGTCCAAGTCCTGGACGAGTCTTTGACCATAGTAGCGGTTTGTATATCATCCCCGATGTCAAAGTTGTCGTAATAGGTGAAGAAGTTCAAGTCATCTCAAATCGAGGCAACCAGCCGAATGTACGTTTTCAAGAAGCCTATTTTCAACAGATGCAAAAAAAAGCAGATAAAGAGACTCAAGCCTATTTGAAAGAACGAAAACAAGAATTTGAATGGCTGCAAAAAACGATTTTGCAACGCGGTGATACGATCATGCGTGTGGCGCAAATCATTGTTTCTCGGCAAAAAGAATTCTTTACAAATGTCGCACGCCCGATCCGTCCGTTGACCTTAAAAGAAGTCGCAGAAGAAATCGACGTCCACGAATCAACGGTCAGTCGAGCAGTCAATGGCAAGTATCTTGAAACCGATTTTGGTGTCTTCGAATTGAAAAAGTTCTTTACGACGAGACTCCAACCTACAAATGCAGAGAGTACTGAAGACCTATCAGCAGATACCGCAAAGAAAAAAGTCCAAGAACTAGTGGATGCGGAAGATAAAAGCAAACCATTATCTGACCAAAAATTAGTAGAACTACTGAAAAATGACAAAATTTCGATTTCTCGACGAACAGTCGCCAAATATCGTGATTTGTTAGGAATCCCTAGTTCATCGAAAAGAAAACGGTATGATAAATAATTGAATGAAAGACTGGAAGAATCTTAAACATTTTTCTAGTCTTTTTTTGTTGATAAATACGGACAAAACTGTTAGACTATGTCATGTGAGGTTGAGATTTTCCTAGTAGAAAACGTGCAAGTTGGAAAGTCCGATTTATTTTTTTAGATCACATGGGTCGTTTTGAGTCTACATTGGACGAAAAATGTCCAACTAAGGAGATCGCTATGTTAGATGAATTGAAACTGATTGAAGCTGTTGCGCCAGACATCATGGATGTTTTGCAAGAACGCTATAAGATTTTGCGCAATATTTACTGGATGCAGCCAATTGGTCGTCGTAGTTTATCGGAAAGCATGGGCATGACCGAACGTGTCTTACGAACAGAAACGGATCTGCTCAAACAACTTGAACTGATCAACGCCTCTAAAAGTGGTATGACGCTGACGAAAAAAGGAGAGGAAGTCTATCAAAGCCTCGAAGGCTTTATGGACCAACTTTTAGGAATGCATCAGATTGAAATGAAACTATCTGAGTATTTTGGGAACCAGCGCTGTATCGTTGTTTCTGGAAACAGTGAACAACAACCAAAAGTAGCAGATGCTTTTGGCGAAGCCTTGGACGAATCACTGAATCTACTACTTCCGGAAGGTGATAATATCATCGCAGTCATGGGAGGAACGACGATGGCGATCGTTGCAGAGCAACTGACTAGCTTAGAAAATAGCAAGCGCCATAACTTGTTTGTTCCTGCGCGAGGTGGGATCGGCGAGGCGATTACTGTACAAGCGAACTCAGTCAGTGCTAGAATGGCTACAAAGGCAAATGGAAAACACCGAGCACTATATGTGCCGGAACAATTAAGCTTGGCTACTTACAATTCATTACTCAATGAGCCGTCTATACAAGAAGTTTTAAACTTGATAAGTCAGGCGAATTGTGTTATTCATAGTATTGGACGGGCGTTGCATATGGCAGCGCGACGAAAGATGAATGAAGAAGAATTGCTGATGTTGAAACAAGCCAATGCCGTTGCGGAATCTTTTGGCTATTTCTTCAATGAAAAAGGAGAAGTCGTTTATAAAGTCCCACGAATCGGCATCGAATTAAAAGACTTAGCTAAAGTCCCGATCATTCTTGCGGTTGCAGGAGGGAAAGCCAAAGCCAAAGCAATTCGAGCGTATATGAATAATGCACCAAAACAAACGTGGCTCATCACAGATGAAGCCGCTGCTAATGAGATTTTAAAAGGGGTATCCCTTTAAAATAAATATTTTTTTGATTTTCATAAGGAGGAAATCTTAAATGACAGTTAAAGTAGGTATTAATGGTTTTGGACGTATTGGACGTCTAGCGTTCCGTCGTATCCAAGATGTAGATGGAATCGAAGTAGTAGCAATCAACGATTTGACAGATGCTAAAATGTTGGCACACTTGTTAAAATACGATACAACTCAAGGACGTTTCAACGGAACAGTTGAAGTTCACGAAGGTTCATTCAACGTAAACGGAAAAGAAGTTAAAGTATTAGCTAACCGTAACCCTGAAGAATTACCTTGGGGCGAACTAGGCGTAGACATCGTTCTAGAATGTACTGGTTTCTTCACTTCAAAATCAGCTGCTGAAAAACATTTAACAGCTGGTGCTAAACGTGTTGTTATCTCAGCTCCTGGTGGAGACGATGTACCAACAATCGTTTACAACACAAACCATGAAACATTAACTGGTAAAGAAACAGTTATCTCTGGTGCTTCATGTACAACTAACTGTTTAGCTCCTATGGCTAAAACATTGAACGACAAATTTGGTGTTGTTGAAGGATTAATGACAACTATCCACGCTTACACAGGTGACCAAATGACTCTTGACGGACCTCATCCTAAAGGTGACTTCCGCCGTGCACGCGCTGCTGCTGCAAACATCGTTCCTAACTCAACAGGTGCTGCTAAAGCAATCGGTTTAGTAATCCCTGAATTGAACGGTAAATTAGACGGAGCTGCTCAACGTGTACCAATCGCAACTGGTTCATTAACAGAATTAGTTACAGTTCTTGATAAAAACGTAACAGTTGATGAAGTAAATGCTGCAATGGAAGAAGCAGCTAACGAATCTTACGGTTACAACACAGACGAAATCGTTTCTTCAGATATCGTTGGTATGACTTACGGTTCATTATTTGATGCTACTCAAACAAAAGTAATGACTGTTGGCGACAAACAATTAGTTAAAACTGTTGCTTGGTACGACAACGAAATGTCATACACTGCACAATTAGTACGTACTTTAGAATACTTCGCTAACTTATAAGATAAATCGTACAAGTGTAACCTATATCCATGTACACTTAAAAGCGGGGAAGCAATCGCGCTTCTCCGCTTTTTTTGATAAGATGTTTATTTTAGGAGGAAATCAAATGGCTAAGAAAACAGTCAAAGATATTGATTTAAAAGATAAAAAAGTCCTTGTCCGTGTTGACTTCAACGTTCCTTTGAAAGACGGCGTCATCACTGATGATACACGTATCAAAGCTGCGTTACCAACAATCAATTATGTGTTGGAGCAAGGCGGAAAAGCGATTCTTTTCTCTCACCTTGGACGTGTGAAAACAGAAGAAGACAAAGAAGGAAAATCTTTGGCACCAGTGGCAAAACGTTTAGGCGAATTGCTAGGTAAAGAAGTAACTTTCGTTCCTGAAACTCGTGGTTCAGAATTAGAAACAGCAATTGCTGACATGAAAGACGGAGACGTAGTTGTTTTTGAAAACACTCGTTTTGAAGACATCGACGGCAAAAAAGAAAGCAAAAATGATGCTGACCTAGGTAAATACTGGGCTTCTTTAGGTGATGTATTTGTCAATGATGCGTTTGGTACAGCTCACCGTGCCCATGCTTCTAACGTAGGGATCGCTTCAACAGGTATCCCAACAGTTGCTGGATTCTTGATGGATAAAGAAATCAAGTTCATTGGCGAAGCAGTTGAAGAACCAAAACGTCCGATGATCGCGATCTTAGGTGGAGCGAAAGTTTCAGATAAAATCGGTGTCATCGAAAACTTGATTCCTAAAGCAGACAAAATCTTGATCGGCGGCGGAATGACTTACACATTCTACGAAGCAAAAGGCATCAAGATCGGTAACTCTTTAGTTGAAGCAGATAAAGTAGCTTTAGCAAAAGAATTGATCGAAAAAGCAGGCGACAAATTAGTTTTACCAATCGACAACGTTTGTGCCCCTGAATTTTCAAATGATGTAGAAACACAAGTCATCGAAGGAGATATTCCTGAAGGCTTGATGGCATTAGACATCGGCCCTGCATCAGTTAAATTATTTGCTGATACATTACAAGGTGCGAAAACAGTTGTATGGAACGGACCAATGGGTGTATTCGAAATGAGTAACTTCGCTAAAGGTACGATCGGTGTTTGTGAAGCAATCGCTAACCTTGAAGATGCAACAACGATCATCGGTGGCGGTGACTCTGCTGCTGCTGCGGAACAATTAGGTTTTGCAGACAAATTCACTCACATCTCAACAGGTGGCGGTGCAAGCTTAGAGTTGCTTGAAGGGAAAGAATTACCTGGACTAGCTGCAATCAACGACAAATAAGCATAAAATCAACGAATAAATAAAATGGTGAGAGGACCATCTACAGATTGCTCAAATCTGTAGTCCTCTTACATTCTGAATAGGAGTGCATATCATGCGTAAACCAATTATCGCTGGTAACTGGAAAATGAACAAAACTGCATCTGAAGCAAAAGATTTTGCAGAAGCAGTAAAAAACAAGATCCCTTCAAATGATAAAGTAGATTCAGTGATTGGATCTCCTGCATTATTCTTACAAGAATTAATGGCTTCAGCTGAAGGTACAGAATTGAAAATCGCTGCACAAAACTCTTACTGGGAAAACTCAGGTGCATTCACTGGTGAAACATCACCAGCAGCTTTAGCTGATCTAGGTGTACAATATGTGATCATCGGTCACTCTGAGCGTCGTGAATACTTCCACGAAACTGACGAAGATATCAACAAAAAAGCGAAAGCAATCTTCGCAAACGGTATGATCCCAATTCTTTGCTGTGGTGAGTCATTAGAAACATATGAAGCAGGCAAAACTGCTGAGTGGATCGAAGGACAAATCACTGCTGGTCTTGAAGGCTTAACAGAAGGTCAAGTAAGTAATCTAGTTATTGCTTACGAACCAATCTGGGCAATCGGTACAGGTAAATCAGCAGATGCTGAAATCGCTGACGAAATCTGTGGCGTGGTACGTCAAACAGTTGAAAAACTTTACGGCAAAGAAGTATCAGAAGCAGTTCGTATCCAATACGGTGGTTCTGTAAAACCTGAGAACATTGCTGAGTATATGGCAAAAGAAAATGTGGATGGCGCATTAGTTGGCGGAGCTAGCTTAGAAGCGGATTCATTCTTAGCATTACTTGATGCTGTAAAATAATTATTGAAAATTTGTGAAAAATGCAAGAAATGTTTGCACAAAGACACAAAATTAACTAAAATCGTATATGAGGGAAATCCCTTAGGAAAAAACCAAACTCAAAGGAGAGACAAAACATGTCAATTATTACTGATGTTTACGCTCGCGAGATTCTAGACTCACGCGGTAACCCAACAATCGAAGTAGAAGTATACACAGAAAGCGGTGCTTTCGGCCGTGGAATGGTTCCTTCAGGTGCTTCAACTGGTGAATACGAAGCAGTTGAATTACGTGACGGAGACAAATCTCGTTATGGCGGTAAAGGTGTAATCAAAGCTGTTGACAACGTAAACAACATCATTGCTGAAGCAATCATTGGCTACGATGTACGTGACCAAATGGCTATCGACAAAGCAATGATCGCTTTAGACGGAACTCCTAACAAAGGTAAATTAGGTGCGAACGCTATTCTTGGTGTTTCAATCGCTGTTGCTCGTGCAGCTGCTGACTACCTAGAAGTACCTTTATACCACTACCTAGGCGGATTCAACACAAAAGTATTACCAACTCCAATGATGAACATCATCAACGGTGGATCACATGCGGATAACTCAATCGACTTCCAAGAATTCATGATCATGCCTGTTGGCGCGCCAACATTCAAAGAAGCACTACGTATGGGTGCGGAAGTATTCCATGCATTAGCTGCAATCTTGAAATCTCGTGGATTAGCAACTTCAGTTGGTGACGAAGGTGGATTCGCTCCTAACCTTGGTTCAAACGAAGAAGGTTTCGAAGTAATCATCGAAGCAATCGAAAAAGCTGGCTATGTTCCTGGTAAAGACGTTGTTCTTGCAATGGACGCTGCTTCTTCAGAATTCTACGACAAAGAAAAAGGTGTTTACGTATTAGCTGATTCAGGCGAAGGCGAAAAAACAACTGACGAAATGATCAAATTCTACGAAGAATTAGTATCTAAATACCCAATCATCTCTATTGAAGATGGATTAGACGAAAACGACTGGGATGGATTCAAGAAATTGACAGAAGTTCTAGGCGACAAAGTTCAATTAGTGGGTGACGACTTGTTCGTAACAAACACTGAAAAACTTGCTGAAGGTATCGAAAAAGGAATTGCTAACTCAATCCTTATCAAAGTTAACCAAATCGGTACTTTGACAGAAACTTTCGAAGCAATCGAAATGGCTAAAGAAGCTGGTTACACTGCAGTAGTTTCTCACCGTTCTGGTGAAACAGAAGATTCAACAATCTCTGATATCGCAGTTGCAACAAACGCTGGCCAAATCAAAACAGGTTCTCTATCACGTACTGACCGTGTTGCGAAATACAACCAATTATTACGTATCGAAGACCAACTTGGTGAAGTTGCAGAGTACAAAGGTTTGAAATCTTTCTACAACTTAAAAAACAAATAATTAAATGAATGTAAAAATGCCCTTCTTATGTCAATGACATGAGAGGGGTATTTTTTTTAGGCATATGATTAATCAGAAAAAATATTTTTAGTACTTAAAGAAACGAATGATAGAAACAAATCATAGATTCTTATGAATATAAATAAAGATCATCATTCCTCATATTTTATTAGGCACAAAATCGATTAATTAGCTTTAACCAAGCTGTTCTTAATTCATCGCGTCTTTATCATGGATGATGAAAACGAGACGATTGAGAACAAGAATGTACCTCCTATAAACTTGAAGATCGACAACTATGTGGGGTTTCTTTTTATTATATAGTGTGTTATAGTCTATTGATTATCTAAACGACGAACGATTCCGAAGAATTTCTTCTTTATCATTTGCTTCTCTTACTTCCTCAACCTAACCACCAAGTCTTTTGACGTCATCATCATATGTTGCCATATAAACAAAACCCGCATAGTGTTCGGTTCCAATATAAATAAGTTGATTTTTGATGAATGTAAGAGAATAAGTTCTCATGGAAATTTTTTTGATAACCGGATACGGTTTTGGTCGAAATATCACGCCTAAAAGGTCTAATAACTCTGATCAAAGGACAAATAGGGAGCTTTTATAGAGGTAAGGAGTGAGCCTAGTCCATCTTTCCGGACAAGTTTCTATCATGTAGCAAAGAACGTGGTGAAAGATTATCCTGTTTTTAAAAAAAGAGTTGAATGTTCGGATAAACCCTATAAGGAAATTTAATGTAAACTGATTTTGTGAAAAAAATATTAAATTCCGGAGGCTATCCAACAATGAAAAAAAAGGTATCCACAACAGTTATGCTATCAACTTTGTTGTTAGTAGGTAGTAACCCAAGCTTAGTAAACGCATCCGAGGCAGTCAGTGAAAAACAAATACCGATTGAAGTCCAAGATGGAAAACTAGATATCACTTTCAATGAAGGAACAACAAACAAAGTCGATTTCAAATTATCTGATTTTGACTTAAACTCAGATATGCGTAAACAAACGAAGGTCTTGAAAGCAACTGCTACAGTAAATAATACAAAATCACAGGATGTTTTTGTGAATATTTTTGCAAAACTTGACCAATATGGAAATGGACTAGACATTCAACCTTCAAACCCACATCTTCAAGCACAACAGGTAATGCGAATGAGTTCGGTACAGATCGAAAAAGATTTCGATGTCATTTTAGATGCAAATGATTACGTATGGCGATCAAACAGAGATGATAGCGCCAAAATCATCTTGACAGCACAAGAAGTAAATAATCCTTGGGGATAATACTCCGGACTAAAAAATAGTTATTTTCAGTTGTGAAAGGCTTGCCAGATAAAAAGAGTTAAGTGTGCGAAGATTGACAGAATACGATGGATCATAATATAGAATACGTAGATCTATCCGTCTGTCCTATAGAATATTCAAAGAAGAAATGCTGATCCAATCAATGAAAACTACTCTTGTTGATTGCCTGATCAGTGTTCCTTCTTTTATTCTTTCGTGTAGTTGCAAGCTTCTACTGTCGCTGGTTGGTCCATCAGATTTATGAATCTAGTAATGCAAACAGAGAAAATTTTAATCAATAGAAATTTATTAGAAATAAGTGAAGGTGTTTAAATAATAATTCCGTAGAAAGACAAATATACATGATCAAAGCTTCACTACCTTAGTAATCAAGTCAAAATGTACAGGCAAGACCAATACAACAGCCATGCAAGTTGAACTAGGAGACATCGGTATAGTTCGCTGAAAATAAAAAATGAAACATTCTGACTAAATGAATTCTTCTTAGTATAGAATCCTCTAAAAATGAAGGTTGGTAGAAGAAATGGAATATATAATGGATACGTTTAGTAGCCGTTACTTAACAAAAAAGCAAAACGAAATGTTGCAACTGTTTACGGTTCTAGTGACAGAAAAATATTTGTCATTGAATAAATTAAGTGAGCGGTTAAACTTAACGATGTATCAAACGAAAATATTACTGGTTGAACTCGAAGAAAACTTCGAACAATTGAATTTTACATTTTCATCTTTCTTTTTACTAGAAAAGGGGACGATTGGTTTAATCGAAGGTGTTAATCAGGAACTGTTGCTTCAAGTATTTGTTAATTTGAAAAAAAAGTTTTTTAATGAATCACCTTATTTTCAATTATTGCTCTATCTCTTGAAACACCGAAAAACTCGTGTAGTCGATATTTCCGAAAAGTTGATGTTTAGTAAGTCTTATAGTTATAAATTGATCAGTCGGCTGAAAGATATCTTTCATTATCAAAAAATACCAATAACTATTAATAGTAATTTTGAATCAATTTCTTTGGAAGGCAATGAGATGTCTATCAGAACATATCATTACCTGGTACAAATCATGGCATATAATGTTTTCGCAGATAGCCAAACAAGAGTGAATATTGACCTAGTAGGTGGACACTATGAGAGGTTGAAGACAACAAAAGCAAAGCATGACATTCTATTCTCGATACTTGAAAATGCTGTGTCACGTGGGTATATCATACAAGATTTGGACAAAACAGCGATAGAACTATTCGCTGATATGAAAGAACTGTATGAAGAGGACTCGCTAACAAAGTTGATACCAACGCGAAACATGGAAGATAGAGAAAAAGAAGTTGCATTCTTTTATTTTTGTAGACAACTTCTCATCCCTGAAACGACAAGCAAGCAGGACAAGATAGTCTTAGGCAAAAAATTCAAAGAGCATAAACAGAACGAAATCGTTGATTTTTCTATGAATGTCGTCGAAACATTATCAGAAAAATATAAGATAAATTCCGATGTGGAACATGTGATTTTATATGAAAGTGTCATCAATAGTTGGGCATACAAAAATATTTATTTCGAGAATTTAAAGGGAGTGGCTAATCAAAATAGTCCCAATAGTAGAATCCATGAAGTGAAGCAGCTACTATTGGAAATAGTCAAAAACAGGAATTTTCAAGTTGGGGATAGACAAATATTTGCGAACAAGTTAGCACATATCCTTTCGTATTATTTGCCTATCCAAAACAATGAAAGAGTGACTATTGCTATATCGATGTTGCATCATCCGGAATATGTACCAGTTATCGAAAGTAAATTACTAACGATATTTAATAAAAAAATCATTCATTTCACTTCTGACTTTACTGATGCAGATATTTTGGTGTCTGATGGGATTGTGTACCACGAAGAGTCCCAAGATTTTGCTTTTTTTAGAGACATTCACAATAAGGATCATTGGGACAATTTAAACGCGATTGTCCAAGCAAGAATTATCTTAAAGTTAGAGTAATGAATTTAATAAATATAGATAATAAAAAAATCTCGAAGGAAACTTATTCTTTTCAATTTGATCAGGGAAAAGTGAAACATTCTGATGAATCAAAATACAAAGTATGATGATAGGATAACTACTGTTGTGAAAAAGAGGAATAAGAATGATCAAGAAAAAATATAGAGATTTAAGATACTTGATAGGAAAATGAATAGGAGAAATAATGACAAAAAATAGCCAAGCCAAAGAATACAAGTTAGTTGACTTCTGTTCGCTTATTTTCGTTTTATTGATGGGATGTTTTTTTTACATACAACCAGTAGAGGCGTCCGAGGAAGATACTGCATCGATCCTAGTGGATGTGCAACCCAAAGAATATGAGATCAGAGATAGCTATCTGCAGTTTACTCCAGAACTTAATAAGAACTATGAGTTCACTGCTACGATTACAAATATAGGTGACAAAGACTTAGATGTTACTGTCTATCCATCGGTTGCTATATCAACGATGGGAAGTGTCACTTATGTTGAAAATACAGAAAATCTTTTAGATGAAAAGTATGACTTTAGTAAATACGTGAAGATAACTGATGCTAATGGCGAACTAGAAGACGGGAAAATCAAAGTTGAAGCGAAACAAAGTGAAACGATAGCAATTTTGATCAATGTGACTGAGGAACTTAATGGAGAAGTTTTAGGTGGGGTGAATTTCTCTCAGACATTAAGTGAAGAAAGTCATGAAGATGCTGTAGATATCGTTCATGTCTATGAGAAAGTGATCCTATTTCATCTCAAGATGGATGAAATAGAGGCTGAAAAAGAACAAACTTATGATGAGTTTGAGTTTGTGAGCTCACAGGATGCGATAAGGCTTGATTACTATATAGCCAACAATGATCCTACAGTAACTTTTGCGGAAAGCGGCTCATACAAAGTAATCAATCCAAACGGGGATATCATTTCTGAAGGAGAAATTGAAGAAAGCTCAATTGCATTGACGCCAATGACTAAAACAAAGCTGAATCTGCCCTTAGTTAGGGACGCAGAATTGGTATCTGGGGAATATCAATTCATCATAACTGTTGATGGCAAGGAGAAAATAACTAGATTTAGCTATACAAAAGAGGCGCTTGAACAATTGATTGAACAAACAAACGGCTCGAATCATGTTGTTGTCAATCAAACCAACAATATATGGGTGATTGGTTTATTAATCATTTTTTCTACTCTATTGATTGTCATAAGTGTAATACTTTATCTTAAATATAAGAAAACGAGAATCAACAGCTAAGGCTGCGATTCTCGTTTTTCGCTATTAGGCGAAAGGCCAAATTTATAAATGATCAATAATGTGAGAAAAGAAATTCCGGTACCAGCAAAGCCATAATACATATCAATGATATCCGGCGTGTTTATAAACCCGAGTACAGTTTCACATAGCGCATTTGCTACAAGTAAAAGTAAAGAAAAAATGATGATATAATTGAACTTTGCACCCATCAATAACCAAAAATAAGGAATCAAACCTAAAATCAAACTAATGGAAAAGTTGAAATATGAAAATAAAAATCCGAATAGATCGAGGTAAAAATCGTTATATCCCAATGTTTTGATAAATACATAAAAGATCCAACAGCAATCACTACAAGATACAAAATAGAAGTCCATAACTTGGGTAAAAATTTAAAAGCGAGTTGGTTTTTCATGATAGGTCACCTCCGAATGATGTTTGAGTAATGAATATAGTGAGTTTTATTATGTATACACTAGCTTTTTATTGTTAAAAAAGAGGTGGTCAACTTCATTATAGCCTATGTAATACATCAAACAGTAAAGGACACATCCATATCAATAAAGACAATACCAAGACATGTCTGGTATCGTCCATAAAACAAACAATGCTTTATTCTTTTTGATTTTCCAAAATAAACAGAGACTCTTCTGACTGCTCATAATACTTTGGGGTTAATTTTATATCCACGTAGGAGTTGTTTTTCGAACGATCGATAATAGCATCGGGCTAAAACCTAAAATTGCTAGAACAATAGAACCAACTACTAAACTTGTTTTTCTTAACATAGTTATCCTCCTTCAGTAGAATGGGTTAACGCAAGTTTTACTAACTATAGGAGAATAATATTTAGTTGATTGTAGTTTGTCAAATTATTGATATATGTGCTGATTGTAAATGATAAAGTAAAAACATTGGTCTAGGTTCATATTTATTTAGTACTTGTTTTACGGTGAATTATAGCATCATATTTATTCGGTTTAGTAGGACGTACCTGACTAATATTACAACTCACTTGTAGAGGCAATTAAATTGTGGTACTATATTTTTGAAAGAAGTCGAGAATTCTTGGGCTTAATTGGAATTCTTGAAGAATGTATTTTCTTGCCTGAAAGGGTATCAGTTATCTGACGTGATGAAAGAGCCATTCATCAAAATCTTACTTTCAAAGTCATTGGGTGCTGACTTAAATGTAATCCTTATTTTGTAGCGAAGGTAATTTTGTTACGAATGAATGAAGTGTTTACTTACGATATCACGTATTTAAACATAGGCTTAGGAGAAGCCTTGATACACAGTTATCAAAAACAAGCACCCTTAAAAGAGAACTGGGAAAGCGAATGTGCAGTATGCATGTTCGCTTTTTTTACTAATTACAATTTAAATAGAAAAGAAAGAGAGCTTACAATGGAATATTCAAAAAAATTTGTGAAAACCTATCAATTATCTAAGTTATTCACCGAGAGCAATGAATTTCATTTGTTTTGCCAGACTATGATTTCTTTACTTACAGTTTTTCAAGAGGAATTTGTACATCGAAAAATAGATTACTTTTTTAAAGCGGGAACAAAAGAGAGACAGCAAAAAATCTCTTTATGTGTACCTAAAGAAAGTATTATGCATTTATTTGGAATTAATTACTATGCCTCCCATGAGAGACATACTATACATTTATATAATCAGCCAAGTTTTGCTTTAAGTTTTTATCGTGATTTTGAATCGAATAAACTGGACTTTTCAAAATGCTGGGTTGAAAGTTTAGCTAAAGTAAAAGATAAAATGTCAGTTCTTAAATATATCAAAGACATTAAAACTGACAATGTTAGAGTTGGAAAATATGGGATACTTAGAACTATACCAATGACTAACACATTAAGTATACATAGAACATTTTTGGGATTAGGGCTATATCATGACAATCCTGAATTTTCAGTACCTCGCACTTGTCTTAATTTAAAAAAAGATAATGAAGCACAAAATAATACTTCTTTTAGAAATGTATATAAATGTTCAAAAATCATTGAATATGAAAGATTACCCAATGGAAAGTGGCAAAAAATAAGGCATGATGACTATACAAAGTATCTCCAAGCGGAAAAATCTTTGAAAAAGAAAAATAAAAAAAGAAAATAGCTCTTTGATTAAAAGAATCATAAACTTATTTATTATTTTTAACTATCTTGTTATTTAGGTAGAAGCAAGAGAGCCGTTTCAGTATACATATTTTTCAAATAAATTTAACTAGAAAATAAAGCCAAGACTGTATCAGTCTCTGGCTTCATTTTTTTATAGCTATTTATTGATATATGACACATTTCGTAGATAACCTGTTGACTCTAAAAATTAAGTAACATGATCTATCTAATCAGGTTTTTATCCAAGGATAGATTATAGTTTGTTATAATGTTTATGAAAGCGTTATAATTGATGGCCAAATAAGGGCACAAATAAAAATAGCTAACATGGAATGCGTATATATAGAGAAAGAGAGGCTCGATTTTTGAGATGAATGAAAGTAGTGGTTAGGAGGGCAAATAGTGAGAAAAAAATCATTGTGGTTTGCATAATTACGTTTTTAACATTAGTGAGTATTTTAGGAATAAGAAAGATATTGGAACCTACAGAAAAAGCAAGACAAATCGCTTTTTTAAAGGCGCATGAAAAGGAAATCACGGAGTATATAAAAAGTTATAGTTCTCAAGATGGGAAGATTACGTTTAATTGGGAGACAACAGCAGTAAATACAGGTATTGCATTTTCCGAACCTGTATTGATTGTCAAATTTGATATTAGTGACAGTTCAAAATCAGAGTATAACAATCGAGGTTATGTACTTAGGGTAAAAACTGATTTAAAAAAATTAAATAAAATAAGGGAATTGATGGTTTTAAATGACCCTATTTATTCTAATATTCAGGAGGGAATAAATGACTGATTTGAAGATAACTATAATATATATGTTAATTTAGCGCAAAGTGCGTATACAGAACTTCCAAAACCGTTTCCTTATGAAGTACTTTTGGAAAAAGACCGTACTAAACTAGACAATAATAATTCTGTTAAATTCAATTTCCCAAATGCAAAAGATGCTCATGGAAATGATTTAAGTACAGTCTACCTGCAACCCGATACTACCGTAAAAACAGTCAAATAATTAGCAAGAATACGACTGCCGAAAGTAAACGGAGGATGAAGTGAAAACTGTGTGAAAGTGCCGATATTCTGTCTGAATATACCTAAATATTTTAGGTGCAAGAAATGGAGAGATAATCAATTGGGGAAGAAAAAATGGTTGGTTTTAGTATGTGTAGGTATATTATTAGTCATTTTGACAACGATAGGAGTGAATAAAATAAGCGAACCAACAGAAAAAGAGAACCAAATTGCTTTTTTGAAAGAGCATGAAAGTAAAATGACAGAATATATTAATCAATCTGAAGGTAAAAAAGTAACAGCGATTAATTATGATTGGAACAATGTTAATCAAGTGGTTATCGGAAATGGTCTTCCTAGTGGTGCAGGTAAAAAAATTCAAATTTTTGGATTCGTAAATAATAAGCCAAATATGGATTTCAGGCTTGATATAGAATTAAATAAAAACAATATACCTGATATGTCAACTTTACATTATGGTCAAAAAATAAATTATGAGGGAGAACATCATGTCTGATTTAGAAAATACAAATAATATATGCAAATTTTGCACAAAGATCTTATACAGGTCGTGAGATTAACTTTCCTTATGAAGAGCTTAGCTTTAGTAAAAAAAAGAAACTAGACAATAATAATTCTGTTAAATTCAACTTCCCAAATGCAAAAGATGCTCATGTAAATGATTTAAGCACAGTTTACCTCCAACCTGACACCACCGTCAAAACAGTCAAGGAGTTAGGAAACATCCGAGTGCCGAAAGTAAACGGAGGATGAAGTAAAAAATGTGTGAAAGTGCCGATATTCTGTCTGAATATATCTAAATATTTTAGGTGCAAGAAATGGAGAGATAATCAAATGGGGAAGAAAAAATGGTTGGTTTTAGTAAGTGTAGGTATATTATTAGTCATTTTGACAACGATAGGAGTGAATAAAATGAGCGAGCCAACAGAAAGAGAAAAACAAGTAGCTTTTTTAAGGGCACATGAAGCAGAAATGACAGAGTATGTGAAATCTCAAAACCCGAAGATTCAAAGTGTTAAGTATGAATGGGATAGTGTGAAAGTCGATGATATAGGAAATGGGACACCTATGGGCGCTGGAAAATTAATGACCATTAATGGGAAATTTAATGATATTAAGGAGTCAAACTTTATATTAAGTTTTGGAGTGGATGAAAAAAATATGCCTAAGCTTGATACAATAGGGCTTCTAAGCTCATTATATGTAGGAGGAATGATTTATGAGTAATTTAGAGAGTTTTGATAATATTTTTGCTAGCCTAGCAGAAAGTGCTTATAATAATCGTCCCAATTCTTTTACAAGTTACCAAAATAGAGAGAGAGTAATAAAATTTGACTTCTCTAAAGATAAAAAAATTAATGGAAAGTTAACAAAAGGTGGTAAAAAGTTACCCAACAACGGTGTGGTCTACCTCCAACCCGATACCACCGTCAAAACAGTCAAGGAGTTAGGAAACATACGAGTGCCGAAAGTAAACGGAGGCTATGAAGTACAAAGTTATGTGAAAAACACATATAAGCAAGGACTCTTGACGGATGAAAAAGCTGGATTCAATGCTTATTATGTGACGGATACGCCTAAGTTGTCGATAGAGACTAAGCATACTTATTTTGTTACTAGAGGCAGTGATGGTATTTCTTCAAGTAATTTGAATCTTAATGACTGGTGGCATAATAACCAGGCATTTACAACAAAAAATGCTTATATTCCGCAAGCAAAATTAGCAAATCAAGCCATGCACCAGAAGATAACGGAAATGACCACACAAGCACCTCATGCTACAATGTCTGTCACAGGTCATTCTCTGGGAACGATGGTGTCGATTCAGGCTGTGGCGAATCTCCCTGAAAAAGATATTGCTAAAATCGACAAAGTGGTTTTGTTTCAAGGACCTGATGCGCGTGAAAGTATCAATAAAATGTCTGAACAGGCACAAAAAAATATCCAGAAGTTGGAAGAGCATGGGAAAATCGACTATTACGTCAATGCTTTTGATATCGTTTCCATGTTGAATAGAAATAAGCCTGGAGTAGATGAAATCGGGAATGTTCGCTATTTACTACCGAAATCTTTTAACACGACGTTTGATATGGAAGATCAAAACGGCTCGAGTCATGATTTTGGACAGTTTCAAATAAATCCTGATGGCACACTTCAGGAAGCTAATTTAAAGGAACATGGCTACATTTTTGCTGCGGGGGTAAAGGTTTCCCAATTGATAGATAAATATTTGAATCGTGTAGTAAAAGAAAAACCAGAAGGTGGGTTATCTTTTACCGAAGTCATAAAATTATTGCTATCTGGAGAATATAAAGATTTTGAAAAAGAATATGCCAAGATTATTGCAGAGGCAAAAGTTGCTAGTGAATGGAACGAGACGGTCAACGAATTACATAAAAGAATTTCTAATGCTTCAGGTTCTAAAAAAATCACTTTACAATCGGAGTTAGTTCAATCGATCATCCAAAAGGCGAAAAATATAGGCGAAGAGTACGAGATCATCTTTAAAAATGCCCAAAAAGAATTTGAAGATGAGATTACGGCAATATCGAAAGAAATATTGGCTGGTGCGGGAGCAATCAAAAACTATTTGACTTATTGGGAAGTACAAGAGATGGTTTCCCCGTATGGAATAAATAATTTATGGGACAGCGGACAAGCCTCATTAAATACGAATCAAGTGAAACAATATAAAGAGAAGCTGGAGGAATTTAGTAATAAACTGGCGGTAGTAGCAAATCATCTTACAGAGTATGACAGACAGGCAGGAAATATTTTGTTCAAAAACAAGTGAAAGGAGTTTATCCATGGAAGATAGAGAATTACAAGAATTTTTAGAAAGACTTGGACAAGAACAAAAGGAACGGGAACGAGTAGCCATACAAGCGCTGATTCTGGCAAAGGAAAGTCGCATCGCTCAGGCCAAGTTAACTTCGATCGAATCCCTAAAAGAGATCTCAGAAGGAATGTATCAACAAACGAATAGTGTCTTACCATCTACTTTGAAAGGCGCTTTAGAAGGGGAAAGTGCCGTTGGAGCAGAACAGTATGTCAAACAAATGAAACAACCAACGTTGGTCACACCTGTGAAAAGGGGGTAAAGAATGGGGACAGTAGAGAAACAACGGAAACTACAAGATTTAGAGGAGCAATTCTATCAAAACAAACGTCAGATACACCGTCAACAAGAAGAAATCGATCATCAGTTAGTAAACTTTAGGAAAGAAACAGGTCAATTGGTACAAAAAATCATGTATTTGACGAAGAATGATCATTGGGATAGCCGACAATTCTATCATCAAATGGAGGCAATAGATCGTAACCTGATCCATACGGCTCAAAACTATGCACGACAATTAGAAGAAAAAGAGCAAGAATTAACAAGATCCTATCGAAAAGAGATAGAGCGAATTCACGAAACCAATTACTAGAAAAAAAGTGTCACGATCTTTCACAAATCTCTCTTCCTTATAGAAAATAGACTCTCTGTTATAATACATGTAAGCAAATAAGATAATAGGGGGAGAAAGATGAGCGAAGATGATGTGAAACAGATAACCAATACAGGGTTGCCATACGATGATATGGACTCTAAAGTAGTACACGCACGAAATCATGCCTTGAGACAATGCAGGAGATACAATTTTCTCGTGAATTCAGAAAATCATTATAAATACCCCATTTTACGGGCGCTATTCGCTTCAATGGGTGAGAATGTCTATATCGAGTCGAATTTTCAATGTGAGTTTGGATTCAACATTTCTATAGGAAATAATGTTTATTTGAACCATGATATGATCATTCTTGATTGTCATGAGGTGACGATCGGAAATGACGTTTATGTAGGGCCGAGAGTTGGTTTGTATGCAGCCAATCATGCAGAAGATCCATTTGAACGTGCTGATCATGTCGTTTATGCGAAGCCGATCCATATTGGCGATAAAGTTTGGTTAGGAGCGGGAGTCCATGTTCTTCAAGGGGTGACGATTGGTGCAAATAGCATCATTGGGGCAGGAAGTGTCGTAACAAAAGATATACCAGAAAATGTGATTGCTGCGGGGAATCCATGTAAAGTGATCCGACCGATTACGTATAAAGATCGAGAAAAAAATATTAAAGTCCAAGATAGTGCCTTGTTGATGGAACGATAGCATACTGGATTCAGGAAAGTCTCTTTCAGTCAAACAAGAGACAAAAACTTTTGGATAACAAACAATACCCGAACGATGGATCATTCCTTCTCATAGAGATGAGAGAAATTGATTCGACGTTCGGGTTTTTGCATTTAGTGATTAGCTATAGTACAAATACGCATCAACGATTTCTTGTCTTTGCCACTACTTGGTTTGGTAATTTCAACACAACGAGTGAAACGACAAGGACCGATAGCAGCCGATCTAAATAATCTGTCGCTGCTTGAACGATCGTGACACTTACAGCTTGGTTTAGTCCTAATCCGTAAAGAAGTTGGACGATGGCACTTGAACCTGATGAGGTGATACCGCCAAATAATTGGATCGTGATGATCGAGGATAGTATGGTTCCAGGCGCTGAAAGGACAAATGTCCACGCCAATAATGAAAGTCTACTCTTCAAACCGTGTGCCTGTAATTTCTGTGGTAAAATCAACCCTGCTAATAGTCCAGTGACGATTTGTATGGGTGAATAATACAAAGAGAACATGTCCATTGTCACGCCACTAAGCAAACTACTACTCAATCCTGTCAAAACACCAGGAATTGGTCCGAGTAAGGCACCGGCAAAAATCGTGCCGATCGAATCAAGATAAATCGGTAAACGGAGCCATAAAGCAATCGTTCCACCGAGAAAGTTGATTCCGATACTTAGTGCCATGATTGTGATCATTCTTGTCGTGATTTTCTTTTGTGTCATCTTTTTTCATCCTATCTTTAATCTTTCCAGATCATTTTTTATCAATTCTTCTTGTGCATGTAAAAGAACGGCTAAAAACTTCCGGAAAAAAAGAGAGGTGTCGACATCTGTCATGATTAGACTGTTTGGTTTTTTCTGCCAAAAATCATAACGATCAACCAAGGTTTGTCCGCGGCTGATGCCTTGTGTTTCAACAGCAGTATAGCTAGTGAATCCTTGGCACAGTTGTTCATCGATGAAATAAGCAACTGCTAAAGGATCATTGATGACACAACCAAGGATGCGTTCTTGCTGCCAGTGAAAGTCAAAGTAAAAGCGTGTGATTGCTTTTAAATAGTTGCCTTCTTGAGGTGCAAGTTGGCAACAATATTCTAGGATCGTTGGTGTAAAGACGATTTCTCGTGTCACGTCTAAACCGACCATCTCGATCATTTGACCAAGATGTTCAAATACATAAGCTGCGGCATCAGGGTCACACCAGTAATTGTATTCTGCTACTGGTGAACAATTGCCGTGGCTTTTATACGTGCCGCCCATCGAAACAAATCGATCCATGTGCTTTCCTAGTTGTGGATTCTTTTGTAAAGCAGAAGCGACATTTGTTAGCGGCCCTAACGCAATCACTGAAGTATCTTTTTGTTCAGCAAAATAACTCGCTAAAAAATCAACAGCGTGGATCGTTTCGGCTTGCTTGTCTGTTACTAATGGGAAGTTCGTTTCCCCTAGACCGTCCATGCCGTGAGTATCTTGAGCGCTGATAAATGGCGTGTTGAGTGGTGTTGCAGAACCTTGATAGACAGGGATGTCTAAACGGTCACAACGTTCCAAACAACGGATCACATTTTCAGTTCCCAAATGTACGGGGACGTTCCCACAAACGGTGGTGATTGCGACAACTTCGATTTCTGGTGATTTTAATGCAAACAATAGCGCTAATGTATCATCGATACCGGGATCGCAATCAATAATAACTTTTCGCATTATTTCCAATCTCCTTTCTTTAGAGACACTTAGTTTTTTATCCTGGGAAGTTTCCGAACCAGTCCAAGGGGTCAACCCTTGATTCCAATGCACGGCATTAGTATACTTATTTTTATGAAGAATGTAAATGTTATGCAAACAATTCATTATCTCTTATGAGTGTTAGAAGTAGGAAGAGAAGATCGTTTGTAAGGAATAAGGTGTTTAAAATTACAGCTGGTCAATGGTTCACTGTCTGCCTCTTTGGTAGAACGTGGTACAATAGAAATGAACGTTGAAATACGTAGGAGAAAGCTAGAGCACCATTTAGCATACTTGAATTTTTGTTTCAATCACCAAGTAGAAAGTGTGGGATGCAAGTGATTGTTTTTTATAGTTTATTAATTATGTTATTAATGATCGGTAGTTATCATTTTATTGCTTATCTGTACGCAAAGAAGTTGATCAAAACTGGATTACAACGTGGTTATGCTTGGTATGAAGAGACAGGTCATCAACTCATGGACCCTGCCTCTTTGACGACAGTCGAAGAGCAACGCCAACGTTTAGAAGATCTAGCAGAAGATTTTTGGCAACAAGGAGAACCCATTATGACCAAAAGTCAAGAGGGGTTAAAATTGAAGGGGAGGATATTCTCTACTTATTCGAACAAAGGTAAATGGGTAGTCTGTGTCCATGACTATCGCAGCACAGGAAAAAAAGACATGTCTTATATCGGGAAAAAGTATGCAGAAAAAGGCTTCAATGTCTTGATCCCTGATTTGCGTGCCCATGGGGAAAGTGAAGGGGAGATCATTGGGATGGGGTGGTTGGATCGATTAGATCTGATACTCTGGATCAATGAGATCTTGCAACGAGAGCCAGAGGCTAAGATCATCTTACATGGAGGCTCAATGGGGGCTTCTACGATCATGATGGCTAGTGGCGAGAAGTTGCCGAGTGCTGTCAAAGGCTTGATCCTTGATAGTGGCTTTGTATCCGTTTATTCAGAATTTCGTTATATGTTAAGCAAATTGACAGTTTTTCCAAAAAAAATCATTATGCGACATGCGAATCGTTACGCACAAAAATATGCAGGCTATTCTTTGAAACAGGCATCAGCAACGAGACAGTTAGGGAGCAATCATTTACCCGTTCTGATCATCCATGGTGAACATGATCATTTTGTTCCGATGGAAGCAGCTTATACGATCCAAAATGCAACGGCAGGAGATAAAGCCTTACTGCTAGTGCCTGGAGCAGAACATTTAGAAGCAGTCAGTAAAGATCCAGAGACCTACTGGACAGTGATTTTTTCATTCATTGAGCAAAGAGTGGGTCTATAAGTACAAATGATTGTTTGAAAAAAATAGGACTGGTAAAATCAAATTGAATAAAGAAACTGTTCGTTATTTTAGGGTTGGGAGAGTGAAATGATGGAAATCAAAGAAGAAAAAAATCGCTTAGTGTTATTGGACGATGAACAAAATGAAATAGGAGAAATGACGTGGTCTGATGCTGGTCCTGATATTATGATCATTGATCATACATTTGTTGATCCTGCATTTCGTGGACAGAAATTAGCAGAAAAATTGGTTGCTACAGGAGTAGAAGTAGCCAGACGTACTGGCAGAAAAGTGATTCCGTTATGTCCCTACGCAAAAGCGGAGTTTGAGAGAAAAGCTGAATATCATGATGTTTGGCGAAAATAAGCGTTAATGGTTAGCAAAAAAGCATTGATTTTAGAGGAGGATACAGGTGGATCGTTTGTCACAGAACCTGCAAAAAAATCGATGTGAAAAAGCCTAGAAATGTTCTTTAAAACATCGCCCATCTTATGAAACACTGTTGTCACAAGACGTGTTATGTGATAAAGTTAGAAGGACGATATTTTGAGAAAGGAGGCTGTTTGATGTATAATATTATTTTAGGGATCGTCATTGTCATCTCGATTATGATGGTCATTGCAATCATGATGCAACCAAGCAAACAAAATAGTGCAGCAAGTGCATTTACAGGTGGCGCAGATCAATTATTCGGAAAGCAAAAAGCACGTGGATTTGAAGCAGTAATGCAACGCTCGACAGCTGTTATGGGCGCTGTATGGATGATTCTGTTGTTCGTACTTGCATTTTTATCTTCTAAATAAATCGTTCGAAACCAATGATCAGAAGTGATCATTTGCTTCATTCAGATTTTGAGGATATACGGATGGTTCATCGATTGTTCAAAAAAATAGAAGGTCTGGGAAACGAAATGCTCCCAGACCTTTTTTGTTGAATAGAAAAAGAACCGTTATATAAGAAGGTATTTGCTAACTATGGTAAAATAAGGCTAATGAGGTGAATAAAATGAAAAGTCTACCACAACCTATTTATGAAAAACATGGGAAGCGTGCAATCCTCTTATTGCATGCGTATTCAGGTAGTCCAAATGATGTACGGATGTTAGCCCGTTTTTTAGAGAAATCAAACTATTCGGTCTATGCCCCAATGTTTACAGGACATGGCACGCTTGCTCCAAATGAGATCTTAGAACAGGACGCTGAGACGTGGTGGCAAGACACGAAACAAGCGATCCAGTTTCTCAACGATGAAGGATTTTCTGACATCGCCGTATTAGGATTGTCGATGGGTGGCATTTTTGCCGTTCGAGCATTATCAGAATTTCCGATGATAGGAGGCGGATTTTTTTGTTCGCCAATTTCTCCAGTAGAAAATCATGTGCCGGAGAATTTTGAGAATTATGTACGCCAGGTCTTGAAAATTGCCGGTGAATCGGAGTCGATGATCGAACAACAAGTCGAAAGCTTTCGGCCACGAGTACAGCAACAATTAATAGATATTCAAGAGCAAGCAGCAATAACAGAAAGTAAGTTATCAGATATCCAAAAACCAGTATTCATGGCTCAAGCGGGTCAAGATGAAATGATTGATCCTTATGGTGTCTACGAGACAGCAAAAAAACTTACGCAAACTGACATTTCCTTACACTGGTATCCAGAAAGTAAGCATGTGATCACAGTAGGAATAGCAAGAAAAGCGTTTGAAAAGGATGTATTGGATTTTCTAGAGAACTTACCTTGGAATGAGGAATAATAATGACAAAAGAAACATTAAAAGAAAAAATCATTTTCTTTATTGAAAGCAGTCGTAAGAAAAGTTTTTCGATGGAAGAAATCGCTGAAGGTCTTGGCTTTCAAAAAAGCGAAGATTTTAAATTACTAGTGCAAACCATCGCACAGATGGAAAGAGAACAAAGTATCGTATTTACCAAAAAAGGAAAAATCAAACTGCCACTTCAGCCTATTTTGATTGAAGGAACGTTCCGCGCAAATGAGCGAGGATTTGGGTTTGTCACGATCGATCCTGAAGAAGATGATGTGTATATCCCCAAAGAAGCGACTGGCTATGCGATGGACGGGGATACTGTTGCAATCGATATCGTCAAAACGGCGGATGCCTTTTCGGATCGTGGAGCCGAAGGAAAGGTCGTTGAGATTCGTCAACGCGCAACCACACAAATTGCCGGAGAGTTCATCGCTTATACAGAAGATGAAATGGCAGAAACGGATCTTTATGGAGTAGTCATTCCAAAAGATAAAAAAATGAATCAATTCAAAGTGTACGCCGCAGCAGAAGGTGTCCGTCCAGTAGATGGAAGTATCGTGCTGATCGAATTGACCCATTATCCAGAAAAAAGCTATGCAACGAGTTTAGAAGGAATCATCAAACAAGTCATTGGTCATAAGAATGATCCTGGGATGGATATTTTATCGATTGTCGTAGCCAATGGGATACCGACCCATTTTCCGGATGATGTATTAAGCGAAGCAGATGCTGTACCAGATAGTATCAGTGACAAAGATTTGATTGGTCGCAGAGATTTACGTGACCAATTGATCGTGACGATCGATGGCGAAGATGCCAAAGATTTAGATGATGCAGTCACAGTTAGAAAGTTAGATAATGGGAATTACTTTTTAGGTGTCCACATTGCCGATGTTTCATACTATGTGACAGAAGGCAGTCAATTAGATCGTGAAGCCTATGAACGTGGAACAAGTGTGTATTTGACTGATCGTGTGATTCCGATGATCCCGCAACGTTTATCAAATGGTATTTGTTCGCTGAATCCTAAGGTTCCTCGTTTAACGATGAGTTGTGAAATGGAGATCGACCCAATAGGGAAAATCATTTCTCATGAGATTTTTCCAAGTGTGATCCAAACAACAGAGCGAATGACTTATACAGCAGTCAATCAGATCTTAGAAGAGCAAGACGAAGAAACTATGGCTCGCTATGAATCATTGGTTCCTATGTTTCAAGCGATGGGTGAGTTGCATGAGATCTTAGAGACGATGCGTATTCGTCGTGGTGCGATCTCTTTTGAAGATCGGGAAGCCAAAATCTTGGTTGATCCAGACGGTCACCCTCAAGATATCCTCTTGCGGAGTCGTGGTGTAGGAGAACGTTTGATTGAATCCTTTATGTTAGCAGCCAATGAAACGGTGGCAGAACATTATTCACGTGCGAATTTCCCTTTTATTTATCGTATCCATGAGCAACCAAAAGAAGAGAAAATGCAACGATTCTTTGATTTTGCATCTGCTTTAGGAATTTTAGTCAAAGGAACGAAGGGCACGATCACACCTAAGGACTTACAAAAAGTGATCAAAGATGTTGAAGAAAAACCGGAGTCAGCAGTGATCAATACCATGTTGTTAAGAAGTATGCAACAAGCACGCTATTCTGAGGATAATTTTGGTCATTACGGATTAGCAGCAGAGTACTATACACATTTCACGTCACCGATCCGTCGTTATCCAGACTTGATCGTGCATCGTTTGATTCGTTCATATGGTCAAGATCCAAGTGAAAGCAATCAGACGCATTGGGAAAATGCACTGCCTGATATTGCCGATCATAGCTCGAAAATGGAGCGACGTGCAGTTGAAACAGAACGTGAAGTGGACTCAATGAAGAAAGCCGAGTTTATGATGGATAAAGTGGGAGAAGAATTTGATGGGATCATCAGCTCTGTGGTGAAATTCGGGTTATTCATCGAACTTCCAAATACAGTAGAAGGTTTGATTCATATCAATGAATTAAAACAAGATTACTTCCACTACATTGAAAACCATCTAGCGCTCGTTGGTGAGCGGACAGGATTAACATTCAAGATCGGGCAAAAAGTACGAGTGAAAGTAGTCAAGGCTGATCCTACTGAGCGAGCGGTTGATTTTGAATTAGTCTCAGCAGAAGAATTGGCACCGCTGGAAGCGCCAAAAGGAAGAAGAAAAGAAGCAAATAGAGGTTCTTCAAAACATTCAAATGGACGGCAAACGGACAAGAAAAAACGTCCGAAAAAAGCCGATAGTAAATATGGTCCAAAAAAAGAAAAAGGGAAAAAAGGAAAAAAACCTTTTTACAAAGGCGTCACCAAGAAGAAAAAGAAAAAATAAATAAAAAATGAAAATGAATTGGGGGAATGTCCAATGCCAAAAGGCGAGGGAAAACTGATTGCGCAAAATAAAAAAGCTCGCCATGATTATTCGATCATCGACACAATGGAAGCAGGAATGGTTTTACAAGGTACAGAGATCAAATCTATTCGCAATAGTCGTATCAACTTAAAAGATGGATTTGTTCGTGTGAGAAACGGCGAAGCTTTTTTGCATAATGTCCATGTCAGCCCTTATGAGCAAGGGAATATCTTTAATCATGATCCACTAAGAACTAGAAAATTGTTATTGCATAAAAAGCAAATTGCGCGTTTATTGAATGAAACAAAAAATACCGGAATCACGATTGTTCCTTTGAAAGTCTATATCCGAGATGGCTATGCGAAAGTCTTGATCGGATTGGCCAAAGGGAAAAAATCGTATGATAAGCGAGAAGATCTGAAGCGAAAAGATGTGGATCGACAAATTGATCGTACATTAAAAAATTTCTCTAGATAATTTCATTATCCTTTTTCGCATATTCGGTGCTTTTAGATTTACTTAATGATAAAATTTGTTAGCATTTAATCTGATGAAACATGATTATCACAGGTTTTTTCTGAGTTTCCAGACATCATATCATCCATGTTTTTGATGATTTTTAGACTGAAATAAAAAAGTGTCTAATTTTCATGAAAATACTTTGAAATTTCTATTTCGTGGTGGTATGATACCGTTTGGTTAGAAACCGATAAAGAAAAACCAGATACACACATGAAATTGATTTTATGTGAAATTCGGGGAAAAGAGGTGAAATGGATTGGATGAACGCTCGCTAACGTTCCACATTGGACCGGTTTGGTTTGATGGGACTGTTTGTTTGATGGTGTTGTTAACTTGTTTGATCGTTTTCTTTTTAGTTTACTTCTTTACAAGAAATCTAAAGATGAAGCCAACTGGGAAGCAAAATGCACTTGAATGGGTCATTGATTTTACACGAGGGATCGTTACAGATAATGTACCTAGAAAAGAATTGAATAATTTTCATTTATTGGCATTTACCTTGTTTCTCTTCGTTTTTGTTGCGAACAATATCGGTTTAGTTACAAAAATCGTCTTACCTAGCGAAACGACACTTTGGAAAAGTCCGACAGCAGACCCGTTTGTAACTTTAACATTGGCATTTATTATGATCACACTTACTCATCTATTCGGGGTGAAGAAGCTCGGTTTCAAAGGTTACTTTGTCAACTCGTTCCTAAAACCCTATAGTTTTATGTTTCCAATGAAGGTGATCGAAGAGTTCACAAACTTGTTAACACTTGCTTTACGTCTTTATGGGAATATTTATGCGGGAGAAGTATTGCTAACTTTGATCGCAAAAATGATGACAAGCTTAGGCTGGTTCTCATTGCCTTTAGCAATTCCGTTAGAGATGGTTTGGATCGCGTTCTCACTATTTATCGGAAGCATCCAAGCATTTGTCTTTGTCACTTTATCAATGGTATATATGAGTCACAAAATCGAAGTAGAAGAGTAAAACAACTAGATTTAATTACTATTTAAACTATTTTAGGAGGAAGTAAATTATGAATTATATCGCAGCAGCAATCGCAATCTTAGGGGCAGCTATCGGAGCTGGTTACGGTAATGGTCAAGTAATTTCTAAAACAATCGAATCAATGGCACGCCAACCTGAAATGTCAGGTCAATTACGTACAACGATGTTCATCGGGGTAGCCTTAGTCGAAGCCGTTCCTATTCTAGGTGTTGTTATCGCCTTGATCCTAGTTTTTGGTGTGTAATAAAAATGCTCAGGTTGCGCGATAGTCAAAAAAGCTATCTACTATTTTATTAAATACGCAATCTAAGAAAACTGGATTCTCAGAGAAAGGAAGGCTAACCTATGCTGAATCAATTGGCAATTGCAGAAGTTGGCAATCCGATGTTAGGTAATATCATCGTTGTCAGCGGCTCATTTTTGATATTAATGGTCCTATTAAAACACTTTGCGTGGGGACCGATCAGCGATATTTTAAAAAAACGTGAAGATAAGATCGCCAATGATTTAGATTCTGCAGAACAATCTCGCATCAAATCAGCAAAATTAGAACAAGAACGTGAGCAACAATTGTTGGCTTCTCGCTCTGATGCTGCGGATATCATCAAACATGCGAAAGAAAGTGGAGAATTAAGCCGCCAAAATATTTTGAAGGAGACGCAAGAAGAAGTTGCTCGTCTAAAAAGTAAAGCCCAATCGGATATCACGATGGAACGTGATACGGCATTGAACTCAGTCAAAGACGATGTAGCTGAACTTTCTCTTCAAATCGCGGAAAAAATCTTGAATAAAGAATTATCTCCAGAAATGCACGAATCTTTAATCAATCAATACATCGAAGGTCTAGGTTCGTCAAATGAAACTAGATAAATATACAGTAGGTAGACGTTACGGAAAAGCATTATTTGAACTGGCGATCGATTCAAATAATACAGAAGAAATTTACCAAGAACTTCTTAGTCTACGTAAAATCTATGCTGATGTTCCTGAATTAGGGAGTATCCTTAGTGATGTTCGGTTGGAACCTCATGAAAAGCGATTGATCATGGACAAATTAGTCAGTGGTTATCAAGGAATTGTAAAAAACTTTTTAGAAGTCGTGTTCATGTACAATCGGATGAACGATCTACCTTTGATGATCGACGAATATGAACATCGCTACAATGAAAATAATGGTTTGTTACTGGGAAGTGTGACTACAGCAGTCCCACTTTCAGCGGAACAATTGACTAGACTTGAAGAAAATGTCGCTAAAACAATGAACTATCAAACGGTCGAATTGAAGCAACAAGTTGATTCTACGATCATTGGTGGGGCAATTGTAGAAGCAGATCATCAAGTGATCGACGGAAGCATTCGGACGCAGTTGGAAAAATTGCGTAATCAATTAAATAGATAGTACAAAGAGGTAGGTGAATCGAATGGCTATCAAAGCAGAAGAAATTAGTGCCTTGATTAAAGAACAAATTGAACATTATGAAAACGTGCTTTCAGTCGAAGAAATCGGTACAGTCACTTATGTTGGTGACGGAATCGCACGTGCGCATGGACTTGAAAATGCCATGAGTGGTGAACTACTTGAATTTTCGAACGGTTCATATGGTATGGCACAAAACTTGGAATCAAATGATGTCGGAATCATTATCTTAGGTGATTTTGAATCCATTCGTGAAGGGGATAAAGTAAAACGCACAGGAAAGATCATGGAAGTACCTGTAGGGGACGCAATGATCGGACGTGTCGTCAATCCTTTAGGACAACCCATTGATGGGCTAGGTGAAATCGTGACGGACAAAACACGTCCAGTTGAAGCGATGGCACCTGGTGTTATGCAACGTAAATCAGTCAACGAACCAATGCAAACAGGGTTGAAAGCGATCGATGCGTTAGTACCGATCGGACGTGGACAACGTGAATTAGTCATCGGTGACCGTAAAACAGGGAAAACATCGATTGCAATCGATACAATCATCAACCAAAAAGGTCAAGATATGATTTGTATCTATGTAGCTATTGGACAAAAAGATTCAACGGTACGTACACAAGTAGAAACATTGAAAAAATATGGCGCAATGGATTATACGATCGTAGTCAATGCGGGCGCTTCTCAACCTGCACCATTGCTATACATCGCACCTTATGCTGGAACAGCTATGGGTGAAGAATTCATGTATAACGGCAAACATGTATTGATCATTTTTGATGATCTATCTAAACAAGCTGTTGCCTATCGTGAGCTTTCTTTATTACTTCGTCGACCACCAGGCCGCGAAGCCTATCCAGGGGATGTTTTCTACTTGCACTCACGTTTGTTAGAACGTGCAGCAAAATTAAGTGATGATCTAGGTGGAGGGTCAATGACTGCTTTACCATTTGTTGAAACACAAGCTGGGGATATCTCTGCTTATATTCCAACAAACGTCATTTCGATCACTGATGGACAAATCTTCTTAGAAAGTGATTTGTTCTATGCAGGAACTCGTCCAGCCGTAGATGCAGGGTTATCAGTTTCTCGTGTTGGTGGTTCAGCACAGATCAAAGCAATGAAAAAAGTTGCCGGAACATTGCGTCTAGACTTAGCAAGTTATCGTGAATTAGAAGCATTTACGCAATTTGGTTCTGATTTAGATGCGGCGACACAAGCGAAATTGAATCGTGGTCGTCGTACAGTAGAAATCTTGAAGCAAAAATTACATGCACCTCTTGCAGTGGAAAAACAAGTAGTCATCTTATATGCATTGACACACGGTTACTTAGACAGTATCCCTGTAGATAGCATTTTAGATTTTGAACATGAGTTATTTGAATATCTTGAGACAAATCATGCAGATCTCTTTGAAACGATCCGTACAACGAAAGATCTTCCAGAAGAAGAAGCGTTGAACCAAGCAATTCAAGAGTACAAAGATATCTTTATGGCAACAAAAGGAAATAATTCTTCAACAGAAGACAAATTGAAATCCATTCAAAATGCATAGTGAGGTGAGATGAATGGGCGCTTCATTAAATGAAATCAAGACACGAATCGCGTCAACGAAAAAAACGAGCCAAATCACTCGTGCCATGCAAATGGTCTCAGCTTCTAAATTGACAAAATCTGAAGCTTCTTCACAGAAGTTCCAGATTTATGCCAATAAGGTGAGAGAAATCGTTACGCATTTAACAGCAACACAATTAACTGACATTGCTTCGGCTAATCCAAGAGGAGATGTCAATTATAATAGTATGCTGATCAGTCGACCAGTTAAAAAAACCGGTTATATCGTGATCACAGCTGATGGTGGGTTAGTCGGTGGCTACAATAGTTCCATATTGAAACAAACCATGTCCATCTTGGAAGAAGATCATCAATCACCAGATGAATATGTCATGATCGCCATTGGTGGTACCGGAGCGGATTTCTTTAAAGCTCGTGACATCAACTTAGCGTATGAACTGCGCAATTTGTCTGATCAACCTAGCTTTGATGAGGTTCGTAAAATCGTGAACATGGCAACGACCATGTATCAAAATGAAGTATTTGACGAATTGTATGTATGTTATAACCATCATATCAATTCATTGACTAGTCAATTTCGTGTAGAAAAAATGTTACCTATTTCAGATTTAGATCCGGGAGAAGCGAAAAGCTTTGAGCAAGAATATATTTTTGAACCTTCAAAAGAAGAAATCTTGACTCAACTGTTGCCGCAATATGCCGAAAGTTTGATTTATGGTGCGATCGTCGATGCGAAAACGGCAGAACATGCCGCGGGAATGACTGCAATGAAAACCGCAACAGATAATGCTGCGAACATCATCGATGATCTGACGGTTTCTTATAACCGTGCAAGACAAGGGGCGATCACCCAAGAAATTACCGAAATTGTTGCCGGAGCATCGGCACTAGAATAGCAAGGAGATTGGAGGAAAAAAGATGAGTTCAGGCAAGATTGTTCAAGTAATCGGTCCCGTTGTCGACGTGGAATTTTCTTTAGACCAATCCTTACCAGATATCAACAACGCATTAGTTGTTTATAAAAATGATGAGCAAAAATCAAAAGTTGTTCTTGAAGCAGCATTAGAATTAGGTGACGGTGTGATCCGTACGATCGCAATGGAATCGACGGATGGACTACAACGTGGAATGGAAGTCATCGACACAAGTAAAGCGATCTCTGTACCAGTTGGAACAGAAACATTAGGTCGTGTGTTCAACGTGTTAGGTGAAACAATCGATTTGGAAGCACCATTTCCAGAGGATGCCCAAAGAAGCGAGATCCACAAGAAAGCACCAAATTTTGATGAATTAAGCACAAGTACAGAGATTCTTGAAACTGGGATCAAAGTCATTGACTTATTAGCACCTTATTTAAAAGGTGGGAAAGTTGGATTGTTTGGGGGTGCCGGTGTTGGTAAAACCGTACTGATCCAAGAATTGATCCATAATATCGCCCAAGAACATGGGGGAATCTCAGTGTTTACCGGTGTTGGTGAACGTACCCGTGAAGGAAACGATCTGTATTACGAAATGAAAGATTCAGGCGTAATCGAAAAAACAGCGATGGTGTTTGGACAAATGAATGAGCCACCAGGTGCTCGTATGCGTGTCGCACTAACTGGATTGACGATTGCGGAATATTTCCGTGATGTCGAAGGACAAGACGTGCTCTTATTTATTGATAATATTTTCCGTTTTACCCAAGCAGGTTCGGAAGTATCTGCCTTACTAGGACGTATGCCATCAGCGGTTGGTTATCAACCAACCTTAGCGACTGAAATGGGACAACTCCAAGAACGGATCACTTCAACGAAAAAAGGTTCGATCACTTCGATCCAAGCAATCTACGTGCCAGCGGATGACTATACTGACCCAGCGCCAGCAACGACATTTGCCCATTTAGATGCAACGACAAACTTGGAACGTAAATTGACCGAACAAGGGATCTATCCAGCCGTTGACCCACTTGCTTCTTCATCAAGTGCGTTATCTCCTGAAATCGTAGGAGAAGAACACTACAAAGTAGCGACTGAAGTACAACATGTATTACAACGTTACCGTGAATTGCAAGACATCATCGCTATTTTAGGGATGGATGAATTATCAGATCAAGAAAAAATATTGGTTTCACGCGCTCGTCGAATCCAATTCTTCTTATCACAAAACTTCAATGTAGCTGAACAATTCACAGGTCTTCCAGGTTCTTATGTACCAGTTGAAGAAACTGTCAAAGGCTTCCGTGAGATTCTTGAAGGTAAATACGATGACCTTCCTGAAGAAGCATTCCGCAGTGTCGGCCGAATCGAAGACGTTGTCGAAAAAGCGAAAAAACTAGGCTACTAGAAAGGGGTGCCCCATGGATCAATATTTAACTGTTAATGTGGTTACTCCCGATGGTTTAGTTTATGATCACCATGCGGCAATCGTTGTTGCACGCACTACTGCTGGCGAACTTGGTATTTTACCACAGCATGCGCCCATCATCGTGCCTTTAACAATCGATGAAGTTCGTGTGAAGCGGACAGATTCAGATACACACGTTGACTGGATCGCTGTGAACGGCGGCATCATGGAAGTTCGCGATAACTTAGTTTCAATCGTCGCAGATAGTGCGGAACGTGAACGAGATATCGACGTCACTCGAGCAGAACGCGCAAAACAACGTGCTGAACGCCAAATCGAAGAAGCCAAACAAAAAGAAGATAAGAATGAACTGAAACGGGCAACTGTTGCGTTACACCGCGCAGTGAACCGTATCAATGTATCAAAACATAAGTGATTACTATAATTGACAAGTAATTGAATTATGGTGGGAGAACAACTCCCAAAAGAAGAGATCGGGACAAACACTTATGGGTGCTAATGCAGCCACGTGTGTTTCCCGATCTCTTCTTTTCTTTATCATTCATTGTTAGGATAAAATTTATTTTTTTAGTGTAAAGAAATGATATTTTTCATCCATTTTTCAGAGTTTGTCAAGAAAATTACAGAGATTTATCATTTTTACAACCAATAATTTCTACTTTTATAAAATTTATGGTATCATCAGTGTGTTAGTTATCAAAAACATTTGTTAGAAAGGGCGTAATGATGCAAGTATATGGTATTGATGCAATCATTCGGATCGTTAGTCATTTGGCATTTATTTACTTAGCCTTTTGGTCTTTGCGTTCTTTACGCGTTGACGCTTTTTTTCGTTCAATGCATACGACACAAATTAGAATGGCAATTGTCCTTTTTTCAATTTTTTTAGGGTATACAGCGAGCAGTTTTTTCTTAGAGATCATTGCGCTATGTCGAAATCTTTTCGTCAGCCTATAATTTTAAAAAAAGGTACTATTTTAAAACAAGAAGTGATATAATAAAAAAGATTTTGAGCGAATGTATACTCAACGGATTTTTTTGGGGGGAACAACATGGAAGAGATCATCGTAAAAGGTGGCAATCAATTAAAAGGAACAGTAAAGATCGAAGGAGCAAAGAATGCGGTATTGCCGATTTTAGCCGCAAGTTTATTGGCTGAAGAAGGAACGACCGTTTTAGATAATGTGCCAATTCTTTCTGACGTGTTCACTATGAATCAAGTGATCCGTCATTTGAACGTAGATGTAGCGTTTGATGAAGAGAATAATCGTGTGACACTTGATGCATCGAGAGAATTAGAAATTGAAGCACCTTATGAATACGTAAGCCAAATGCGTGCGTCAATCGTTGTGATGGGACCATTATTGGCTAGAAATGGTCATGCAAAAGTTGCAATGCCTGGTGGATGTGCGATTGGAAAACGTCCGATCGATTTACACCTAAAAGGTTTTCAAGCCTTGGGTGCAAAAATCATTCAAAAGAATGGTTATATCGAAGCAATCGCCGATCAACTGATCGGAAATACGATCTATTTAGATTTTCCAAGTGTTGGTGCGACACAAAACATCATGATGGCTGCTGTCAAAGCAAAAGGCACGACGATCATTGAAAACGTCGCACGTGAACCTGAAATCGTTGATTTAGCGAATATCTTAAATAAAATGGGTGCGAATGTTTATGGCGCTGGTACAGAAACGATGCGTATCGAAGGCGTTGATCATTTGTATGCAGTCAACCATTCAATCGTCCAAGACCGTATCGAAGCTGGTACTTTCATGGTAGCAGCAGCAATGACTGAAGGCAATCTATTGATCGCTGATGCGATTTCTGAGCATAATCGTCCATTGATCTCTAAATTGATTGAAATGGGTGCAACGATCACTGAAGAAGACGGTGGCGTTCGTGTCATCGGACCAAAACATATTTTACCAACAGATGTAAAAACAATGCCACATCCTGGTTTCCCAACGGATATGCAAGCACAAATGACTGCTATTCAGTTGGTTGCAGAAGGTACAAGTGTTGTGACTGAAACAGTCTTTGAGAACCGTTTCCAACATCTTGAAGAAATGCGCAGAATGAATGCACATGTAAAAATCGATGGTAACATTGCAATCATGGATGGTAATCACGAATTACAAGGTGCTGAAGTCTATGCAACAGATCTAAGAGCAGCAGCAGCGCTCGTATTAGCTGGTTTGAAAGCAAATGGAATCACACGCGTTCGTAACCTAAAATATTTAGATCGTGGCTATTATAATTTCCATATTAAATTGCAACAATTAGGTGCAGATGTGGAACGTGTAAATGTAGAAGAAACACCAGTCGAAAAAACACCACAAACAATCGCTTAAGGATGTGACGAGAGATGACGAGTCCACGCTATATTTTGATAAGTTTGGTAAAAATTTTAGCTGTCATTTTACTTGTACTCCTATTATTCATCATTGGAACAATGATCGGATATGGTTTGATTGGCGGTGGAAGTCCATTCAAGGTCTTTCAACCGAGCTTATGGTTGCATATCTTTGATTTCTTTAGTTAAGTGTGTACACTAGGTAACAGATAAGATAAAAAGAGGTTGTGGCAAAAGCGTACAGCTCCGAGAAATAAGCGCCAAAATCCGAAAATAGCTTTTCATATTTTTGGGTTTTGGCGCTTATTTCTGTAGGAGTTGCTTTTAGAACACCGTTTATCCGGTTATAGGGGATGGTAAGTGGATGTATGACCAATCCTCTTTTTTATGGAGATGAAAATATGAAAAAGATTTTAATTTATTTAGTTCGAGGATACCAGCGTTTTATTTCACCTGCGTTCCCACCAAGTTGTCGGTATTATCCAACTTGTTCCAATTACATGATTCAAGCCATCCAAGTACATGGTGCGCTCAAAGGAACCCTAATGGGAACAGCACGCATCTTTCGTTGCCACCCATTTGTGAAAGGCGGTATCGATTATGTGCCTCGTAACTTTCGTTTGACGCGTAATAAAGAAGATCAATCGATGCCAGACTATAAAAAATACAAAAAATAGAGTCATTGATTTTTATTAGATGGGAGAAAGCGATGTTTCAACAATTGAACAAAAGTGACTTACCATGGGCGTTACTACTAGAAGCCGATCCTGATAAAGACAAAGTGATCACTTATGTGACCAATGGCGATGGATTTATCTGGAAAGAGCAGGATGAAGTGATTGGTGTGCTTGTTTATGAAATCAGAGAAACGGAATGTGAGATCATGAATGTTTCTGTTGCTGATGCGCATCAAGGAAGAGGAATCGGTGGCAAGCTGATTGACCATGCACTCGAACAGTTGAGCAAAGAATGCAAACAACCAACAAAAATACTGATCCGTACAGGAAGCATCACGAATCCAGCGTTACATCTTTATCAGAAAAAAGGCTTTAAAGAAGTATCAAGAGAAAAGGATTACTTCATCAATAACTACCCAGAACCAATCTATGAAGAAGGAATACTTCTAAGAGATCAAGTCACTTTAGCCAAAGAATTATAGAATAAAAAGAGAGCGTTTCACAGTGAAACTAATGATGAAAAACTATCGAGGAGGAACAAATAATTATGGGGATTTTAGCATTCGATTTTGGTGGTTCAGCTGTCAAATATGGTTATTGGGAACAAGAAACACTAACACATAAAGGTCAGTTCACAACACCAGCTACATGGAAAGAAATGAAAGCGCAATTATTATTGGTATTCCAACAATTATCACAAGAAGTAGCAATCAGTGGGGTCGCCTTTAGTGCACCAGGTGTTGTGAATAGCCAACGACAAGTGATTGAAGGTATCAGCGCGATCCCTTATATCCATGGGTTTGATATTTATACTGAATTAGAGGAATTGTTTGGTCTGCCAGTTGCTATGGAAAATGATGCGAATTGCGCGGGAATGGCTGAGTTTTATGAAGGTGCTGCTCGTGGCTATCAAAATGTTGCTTTTGTAGTAATTGGTACAGGCGTAGGTGGTGCGATGTTCACTAATGGTGAATTGAATAAAGGCGCTCATCTTTATGGCGGAGAATTTGGCTTGATGTTTCTTAATGGGGAGCATACATTCAGTACATTAGGAACGGCAGTCCAAATGGCGTGGCGGTATTGTGAACGCAAAGGATTAGATAAACATACCTTTAGTGGAAAAGAAGTCTTTGAATTAGCAGAAAATGGTGATCCTCTCGCACAAGAAGAAGTTGAATCTTTTTATGATTATTTAACAAAAGGGTTATTTAGTATTCAATTTTCTTTTGATCCAGAAGTGATCGTATTGGGTGGCGGAATTTCTGCAAAAGAGGGATTACTGACAGAAATCAATCAACGGATGAAAAAATTGACGAATCATTTTGGGTTGAATGATTTTGATCCATTGATCACCCTGTGTGAGTATCGCAATGATGCGAACCTGATAGGGGCAGCAGCAAATTATCTAGCGCAACAAGAAGCAGGAAAATAAATTATCAAATAGAAGGCACGCAGTGAATGTTTTCTGCCGTTAAATGTGATAAACTATTGAGGAGGTGGGAAATAATGTCAAAAAAGAATAAAGATATTGAAGTGCGTACCGAAGAGATCAAAAAAACGATCAAAGGGAACACATATGAGGTAACGCAGTTATTTATTGGTAAAAAAATGATCGGTGAAATTTTAGCGTATGGCCCAAAAGAATTTGAGATTTTCTTGGGAGAAGAAGACTTTGGCAAAGAAAAAAGTCTTGAAAATGCGATAGAAACAGTAATTCGTCATTGGAATTTACACGAATAAAAAAATATCAAAAAAATTTTCAATAAAGGGTTGCAATCACTTGGAAAATTAGGTATTATAACTAAGTCAGGTTGATACAAACCTTTCGGAGGAGTAGCGAAGTGGCTAAACGCGACGGACTGTAAATCCGTTCCTTAGGGTTCAGTGGTTCGAATCCACTCTCCTCCATTTCATTGGGGTATAGCCAAGCGGTAAGGCAAGGGACTTTGACTCCCTCATGCGTTGGTTCGAATCCAGCTACCCCAGTTCCTAGAGTGATCAGTTGCAGATCACTCTTTTTTTGTGTAAAACACCTTGTTTCTTGCTGATTTTGCTATTATAGGCTAGAGTAGATATAAGAAGAAAAAAGGAGGCGGCACAAATGAAGTGGAAACAAAAAGTAGATGAAACAGCAGAAAAAATTTACGATATGATCAAATCGGAGAAGTACAATGTAGAGATCCATGTACCGAAAAAATCAGAAAAATTTGTCCAAATCAAAGCGAAACGTCCAACAAATCATACCAAAAAATGGTTGTCTAAAAATCGTTAAGAATAACAAAAGCTCTGAAGTTCACATAATCTTGTGTTCTTCAGAGCTTTTGTTATTTTTCAATCTCGATCCCTAAGACGGTCAAGTGACCATTTCCCACTAATTTGATGACTAAAGTAGCTAACTGCTGTGGTGTCATCTCGGTATCACTAGTGACCCACCAATGTAAAGTACCGGTGAAAATGGCAGTTATGTATTCTGTGATAAAGTCAATAGGTACTTCTAGTTCGTTCTCTGTGATTTTTAGACGATCAAAGATAGTGGCATATTTTTCTGATAAGAAAATTTTCAACTTTTTTCTGAAAAACTCGATCGAAGTGCCGTCCAAAGTCGTAATAAATATGGCTTTGTTCTCAGCCACCAATTGGTAAATTTGAGTTAAGGCGCGGTTGACCCGTTTCAGCTTCAATTTATTGCCTTCCATCAAGGGTTCCAAATCTAAGATCGAGGTAAATGTCTGGATAGCGATATGGAATAAATGCTCATAGAGATCTTGTTTATCTTTGAAATGAGCATAAAAAGTCGCACGATTGATCATTGCTTCATCGGCGATTTCTTGGATCGTGATTCGCTCCATACTTTTTGTTTCTAGTAAACGTAAGAACGCTTCAATAATCATTTTGTTGGTACGTTTCACTCGAAGATCGTTTTTCTTCATCATAAAAATCTCCTCACTTTTGGTCGACAAATCGCACACGATTGTTGTTTATCTCACAAACTGACGATTATTGCTTATTGCAATCGCTCTAAATCGTTTTAAAATAGATATATGTAGTATAACAGACGGTTTGTTCAATGTTCAACAAAGCGTTTTTTTAAGAAGGTGGCGAGACGATGAAAATGTACGGAGGTATCGATGTAGGTTCAACGACAGTAAAATTAGTGATTCTTGATAACCATGGCGAAACTCTTTTTGCTAAATACGAACGACATTATGCAGATATCAGAAAAGCAACCATCAACATATTAGAAGAAGCCAAAACAACCTTACAAGATCAGGGGATTGCTTTTGCCATCACTGGTTCTGGCGGTATGGGATTAGCGGAACATCTACAATTACCTTTTATCCAAGAAGTGATTGCATGTACAAAAACGATTGAAGAAAGGATTCCCGAAACAGATGTAGCAATTGAATTAGGGGGAGAAGATGCCAAAATCACTTTTTTTGGTTCTTCTTTAGAACAACGCATGAATGGTAGCTGCGCGGGAGGGACAGGCGCGTTTATTGATCAGATGGCAGCACTATTGAAAACCGATGCAAATGGGTTGAATGAACTAGCTAAAGCGTACCAACAGCTTTATCCAATTGCCTCTCGCTGTGGTGTATTCGCTAAAACGGATGTACAACCACTGATCAATGAAGGAGCGGCGAAAGCCGATATCGCTGCTAGTATTTTTCAAGCCGTCGTCAATCAAACGATCGCTGGTTTAGCAGCAGGCAGAAAGATCAAAGGAAAGGTCGCCTTTTTAGGTGGCCCACTTTACTTTATGTCTGAATTACGGCGACGCTTTATTGAAACGCTCGGTCTATCGACGGAAGAAGTGATTTTTCCAGAAAATCCGCAACTATTCGTAGCATTAGGGGCAGCTTATCACGCAAAAACTTCAAAGGAAAAAACACTCAGTGAATTAATCCAGAAATTGAAAAGCCAAGAGCAAGAGTTGCTTCATCCATCTCGTTCTTTAGCGCCATTGTTTCAGAACGATCAAGAGTTAGCTGATTTTCGCAGCCGACACGAAAAAGCGAAGGTGCAAGAACGTGCGCTAGCTACCCATCAGGGGGTGGCTTTTCTAGGTATTGATGCTGGTTCGACAACGACGAAAGTCACCTTGATCAATCAATCAGGAGAGCTATTATTCTCATTTTATGGAAACAATGAAGGACAGCCTTTAGAAACAACCATCAACGTATTGAAAAATATGTATGAGCAAATGCCCAAAGACTGCTTTATCGGTAAAGCGGTAGTGACTGGGTATGGTGAAGCGTTGATCAAGAGTGCATTGAAAATCGATATTGGTGAAGTCGAAACGATGGCGCATTATAAAGCAGCAAATTTTTTTCAACCAGGTGTCGATTTTATTTTAGATATTGGCGGACAAGACATGAAGGCAATGACGATCAAGGACGGTGCATTGTCCTCGATTCAATTGAACGAAGCCTGTTCTTCAGGTTGTGGTTCATTTATCGAAACATTTGCTAAGTCATTAGGTTATGGAATCCAAGATTTTGCGGTTGCTGCTATTTCAGCCAAGAACCCTGTGGACTTAGGTTCCAGATGTACGGTCTTCATGAATTCAAAGGTCAAGCAAGTCCAAAAAGAAGGCGCTTCTGTTGGAGACATCTCGGCTGGTCTATCTTATTCTGTGATCAAAAATGCGATCTACAAAGTGATCAAAATCAGAAAACCAGAAGATCTAGGCAATAAGATCGTGTGCCAAGGTGGAACCTTTTACAACGATGCAGTCTTGCGAGCATTTGAAACAATCAGTGGAAGAGAAGTTGTTCGTCCTTCTATCGCAGGATTGATGGGTGCATATGGGGCTTCTTTGATTGCTTTGGAAGAATATCAAAAAGGGGAAATAAGTGAAGTACTCTCATTCGAAGAATTGTCTCAGTTGACCACAGAAAAAGAATTGACGCACTGTGGGTTGTGTGAGAACAATTGCCTATTGACGGTCACTTTATTTTCTGATGGTCGGAAGTTGATTTCTGGTAATCGTTGTGAACGTGGGGCACAGATCAAAATCAAAAAAGCCGATAAGAAAATCAATTTAGTGGCTGAAAAATCTCGGCAATTATTCCGTTACCGTCCATTACGAAAAACAGAAGCTGTCAACGGGGAAATCGGGATTCCAAGAGTATTGAATATGTATGAAAACTTTCCTCTTTGGCAGACTTTCTTTCGTACTTTAGGCTTTCGAGTAGTCTTATCCCCTCGTTCGAGTAAGGAAATCTACGAACAAGGAATCGACACGATTTCCAGTGATACCGTCTGCTATCCAGCAAAACTGGTGCATGGCCATATCCAGTCACTGATCGATGCTGGGGTTTCCTGCATTTTTTATCCGGGCGTGATCTTTGAGCAAAAGGAGAACAACCAAGCGGACAATCATTTTAATTGTCCCATCGTTCAAAGTTATCCAGATGTCATCAAAAATAATGTCGATGCGATTCGGGAAGGAAGGATCGATTACCGTCAACCGTTTTTGAATCTAGCGAACGAAGCATCAGTGGCAAAGACGTTACACCAAACATTTTCTGACTATGGATTTTCAGAAGATCAAATAAAAGAAGCCTTACACCAAGGATATGAAGCATTAGCCGATTTTAAAAAAGAGATTCAGCGAAAAGGAGAAGAAACCTTAAGGATGCTGCATCAAAACAATGAACGTGGCATCGTCCTTGCAGGTCGTCCTTACCATCTAGATCCGGAAATCAATCATGGGATTGCAGAATTGATCACACAAGAAGGCTTCCATGTCTTGACAGAAGATAGCATTGCTCATCTAGGAGATGTGGGGCAATTACGAGTAGTGAATCAATGGGTCTATCAATCAAGGTTATATGCAGCTGCCCGAGTCGTCGCCAAATCTAAGGAGTTAGAATTAGTGCAATTAAACTCTTTCGGCTGCGGTATCGATGCGGTGACAACGGATCAAGTGGAAGAAATCATGGGGCAATATGGCAAGTTATACACTGTCCTAAAAATCGATGAAGGCGCAAATTTAGGTGCTATCAGGATACGCTTGCGCTCATTAAAAGCGGCAGTCAATGCACGAACCAAACAACAATTTCAACCAACAAAACAATTTCTGACACCAGAAAAAATCACCTTTACCAAAGAAATGAAGAAAACACATACCTTGTTATTGCCAATGTTGAGTCCTATCCATCAATCTGGTTTAGTTGATGTTGCTCTAAAATCCTCGGGATATCGAGTCGTTTGTTTGCCAAGTGAAAGTGGCAGTGCCGTTGATGTTGGGTTGAAGTATGTCAACAATGACGCGTGTTATCCAGCAATCATCTCGATTGGGCAAATAGTCGAGGCATTGGAAAGTGGCACATATGATTTAAATCATACCAGCGTGATGATGACCCAAACAGGAGGTGGATGCCGAGCGACTAATTATATCCCACTACTTCGCAAGGCGCTTGATGAAGCTGGCTTCCCACAGATACCTGTGGTTTCAGTGTCTTTCGGCAATCAAGGGGTAGAATCTTCTCCTGGTTTTACGTTCACATTGCCATTGTTGAAACGTTTAGCTGTTGCTTTTTTATATGGCGATCTTTTTGAACGAGTCGTTTACCGCACTCGACCATATGAGATAGAAAAAGGCACGATTGATGAAATGCACCAACAATGGCTTGAACGAGTGGAACGCAATGTCAAAAATGGTTCTTTGACAAATTTCAATCGAAATATGGCGAAAATCATCCATGATTTTGACACGGTTCCGCTAACGAACCAAACGAAACCTAAAGTAGGGATTGTTGGAGAGATCCTAGTCAAGTATTCACCGACAGCCAATAATGATATCGTCCGATTATTAGAAGAAGAAGGAGCTGAAGTCGTTGTTCCTGATATCATGGGCTTTATGAATTATTCGATATACAACCAAATCTGGAAATATGAACATTTAGGTCATTCGAAAAAAAGCAAATGGGTCGCGCAGTTTCTTATCCGCTTGATTGAACAGGTTGTAAAGCCAATGGATAAAGCGTTAAGGAAATCACAACGCTTTGATGGAATAACACCAATTCATCAATTAGCAGAGGAAGCAAGCCAGATTTTATCAATTGGCAATCAGACTGGTGAAGGCTGGTTTTTAACCGGGGAGATGATTGAATTGTTGGAAACTGATGTGCCTAATATCGTTTGTATGCAACCATTTGGCTGTCTACCGAATCATGTTGTAGGCAAAGGGGTATTCAAAGAGCTTCGTCATCGTTACCCAAAAGCCAACATTACGGCAATCGATTATGACCCAGGTGCTTCCGTAGTCAATCAATTGAATCGAATCCGTTTGATGATGGCAACGGCCATGAAAACATTGGATCAATGATTAATTGGGTAAACTTGAGCCAGCCTTTTTGATTCTGTCGTTTCCGAGCAAGAATAGTAAGGGCTTGTTACTTTAATTACTTATTGAATAAGAGTGAATGATCATAGGTCTCTATCCAAACGCTATTATGTCGGAGGGCAAGGCAGTGGAATGAACCGCATGATGGGCTCTTTTTTGTTGAGAATTAGGTATATACCAGTTATAATAAAATAGAAATGAAAGGACGGGTAGATGTTATGTCGAATCAATTACCGGTATATATACAAATTCACGATCAAATCAAAACTGAAATCGAGCAAGGCGTCTGGAAAATTGGAGATCGTCTTCCTTCAGAAAGAGAATTAGCCATCAAGTTCAATGTTAGTCGAATGACTTTAAGACAAGCAATCCAAAACTTAGCCGATGAAGGAATCCTTGAAAGAAAAATTGGATCAGGTACCTACGTGGCACGAGAAAAAGTCCAAGAAAAGATGTCTGGTGCAACCAGTTTTACCGAAATCATGGAATCACAAAATCGTGTACCATCCAGTCGAACGATTTCTTATTTTCTCACGTCACCAAGTTCGAGTGAAATGGAGAAATTGCAACTAAAAAAAGATGATACTATCTTACGAATGGAACGTATTCGTTTTGCTGATGATATCCCGATTTGCTTTGAAATTGCGAGTATTCCGCAAAAAATCATCGACGGATACAGCAAAGCAGAAATTACGGAGTCATTGTACCGAACACTCGAAGAAAAAAGAGGAAACAAGATTGGTGCGGCGAAACAAACAATTTCAGCAGTCTTAGCTTCAGAAAAAATTGCTGAATATTTAGAGGTCAAGCGAGGAGATGCCGTTTTACGTTTAAGACAGATTTCTTACTTTGAAGATGGCACGCCATTTGAATACGTACGTACCCAATATGTCGGCGACCGCTTTGAGTTTTATTTAGAAAGATGATCGTTCATATTGAATAAAAAGACCAGAGAATAGGAGGCAGATATGCCATTTTCTATTCTCTGGTCTTTTCTATACCATTCAAGTCACTCTCTTGCTTGAATGAGTTGTTCATGATAAGAAACAGCGCCTTCAGTAAATGTCACTTGACCGCTCAAAAGTTCAATGATTGCTTCTTGGAAAGCAGAGACCTCTTTTTCATTGATCATGCAAACAACGATGACTTTTTCTGTATAGCGGATTTCTTTCACATTCACCTGCTGGAGTGCCAAGAAGTTTTCTATTTTTCCTAGCTGGGGATAGGCAATATGAATCGATAGTTCTTGTTGCAATGTCCCTTCAACGATGCCAATTTCTTGTAATGCGTGGGAAACCGAATGCGCATATGCACGAATCAAGCCGCCTGCACCTAACTTGATCCCGCCGAAATAACGAGTCACAACAGCTGCAACATTGATTAGTTCATTTTTTTTGATGACTTCTAGCATCGGCACGCCAGCAGTTCCACTCGGTTCACCATCATCGCTACTTCGTTGAATCTCATTTTTTTCACCAATCACGAACGCACTACAATTATGATTGGCTTTCCAATGTTCTTTTTTTGTTTCTTGGATAAATTGTTTTGCTTCTTCTTCCGTTTCAACTCGTTTCAGTGAGCAGATAAAACGTGATTTTTTTATTTCAAGCTCACTTTGACCATTTTCTTTGATCGTGTAATAACGTTCTAACATCTGTTTCACTACTTTCATTGTTTGTTCTCGTCTCTTTTCAAGTATAGAGAATTTTTTTCTGCATGACAATTATGTTAATAGTTGCTTAACGAAGGGAATATGGGATAATAAAGAAAAGTGAGGTGCGTAACATGAAAGAACGAGTCAAAAAGTATGATGCCATCACTCATTATTTAAAGACAAATGGTGGCTCTCAAATCACGCTGACATTTACTCAAATCGATGAGTTGCTTTTTCCAAGTAGTGCCTTGCCCCGTTCTGCACGAGAAAGTACCGATTGGTGGGCGAACGACTATAAACATCCTGAAAAAGGCGCCTATGGCTGGATCAATGCTGGCTATGAAGTGGTGGTCATCAATTTAGAAAAAGAATTTATCGTATTCAATCAATTAGTCAAATCCAGTTGGTTGTTTGACGAATAACTATTTTTCTAGCTGTTGATCCGATCCCTCGATTCAAGTCCAAATTTAGGTCTAGCTACATATATCAGTATGATCTGAGTCCGAAAGTTTCTGTTAAAGAAATGGCCCGCTGACTCAGTTTCATACTTTTTTTGTTTTTCATTGAAATCATCACGTTCGTTCGTCCGCTTATGAGCTGATTTTCTAATTGGATCAATCCGATTGATTCTGCATGAAGGATTTCTTTTTTTGCGTATCTATTTTGCGAAGGGAGAGAAGTACACATGCAAGCGGAAGATTTTTTTGGGCGGCGATTATTAACTAAAGAAGTATATGGGAATGAACATTCTTATGAAAAATTGAACTATGTAGTGGTCGATGCAGTCACAATAAAAAAGAAGCAGCTTTATTGCAATCGTTGCAGTCAAACGACCACTTTGCAAACAGCAAGGCTCAATGCGTCTATCTACTACTGTCCCCACTGTCTATTTTTGGGGCGTTGCGATACCCTGCAACAGCTCTACTTATTCGAACAACCAAATGGAAAGAAGCGTCATATAAAGCACTGTTGGGAAGGTCAATTAACAACACTACAACAGCGAATTTCGGATGATCTAAGTGAACGATCGGGTGAGCATTTGGTTTGGGCAGTTGCCGGTTCAGGCAAGACGGAGATGCTTTACGCCAGTATCCGAACGACCTTAGCTAAAGGTAGGAGAGTTGCTATCGCCTCACCAAGGATCGATGTTTGTCAGGAATTATACCTACGACTTAGCAAGGTCTTCCCAGAAGAAAAGATCCGCCTGCTTCATGGGAAATCAGACGAACCTGATCGCTATGGTTCTTTAGTGATTTGTACGACGCATCAGTTGTATCGTTTTTACCGAGCATTTGCTCTTTTAGTAGTAGATGAAGTGGATGCTTTTCCATTTGTGGGGGATCAAGGGTTAGCTTATGCAGTAGAAACCGCGCTACAAAGAAATGGCCAACTGATATATTTAAGTGCGACACCCGATGACCAGTTATTGAAAAAAAGCCGAACAGCTATGACTGTTCATCAGTTGGCTTTACGCTTTCATCAACGATTATTGCCAGAACCGAAACTGCTTTTTTGGGATCAGTGGGCTAATCGCTGTTTACACCCAAAAAAGAATCAACGATTGTGTCGCTTGATCCAAGAGCTAGTCAAAGAAAACCATGTGCTATTGTTTTGCCCGAGTATCTCTTTAATGGAGCAATTGGAGAAACAATTAAAAAAACAATTGTCATGTCGTATGACATCCGCCTCATCAAAAGATGAAGCACGTAGTAGCAAAGTCCAAAATATGAGACAGCAACACTACGATGTGTTTTTGACCACGATGATCTTAGAGCGTGGGGTGACTTTTGAACGGATCTCAGTCATTGTTTTAGGTGCCGACCATCCGGTATTCAGCAAATCATCACTGGTCCAAATTGCTGGACGTGCCGATCGAAAGGGAGGATTCACCAATAGTCAGGTCTATTTTTTCTATGAAGAAAAGACACGTGCTATCACAAAAGCGTGTAAAGAAATCAAACAAATGAATAAAAAAGGAAAAGAGCAACGAGATGAGATGCGTATACTGTAAGAAAACATTTAGTAGAAATATAACAGTTAGTGAATTGCTTGGACTGAAAAAAATAGCGAGACGTTGCCAGGAATGTCAATTCTTATTCCAACGAATACAACAGGAGAGTAGCCATCAATGCGAAGGCTGCCAAAAAGTATGGACGAAACAGGCGATTGATCAACATGACTATTGCCGAGATTGCTTGCATTGGCGTACGCGTTATCCTGACTATCGTTTTTGTCATCGTGCGTTCTTCCGCTATGATGAAGCGTTCCGTACTTGGCTCAAACAATATAAATTCATGGGGGATATCCTGTTGGCACACACATTCAGCTTAGAGTTACAAGAATTACGAAAACAATATAAGTCGTTTGTTTTTTGTCCGATCCCATTGTCTACAGAAAGGATCAGCGAAAGGGGATTTAATCAAGTGAGTGAACTATTGAGAGCTGCTGGGCTGCCTTTTCAAGAATTGCTGATCAGAGAAAAACACCATACACCACAATCTAAAAAAACAAGAGAGCAACGTTTGATTGCGCCCCAACCATTTGTTTATCAGCCATCTACACTGAAAATTAAAGGGGAAAATATCTTACTGATCGATGATGTTTATACGACTGGCCAGACGATGTTCCATGCAGCAACCTGCCTATTGGCGCAGTCACCCAATAAAGTACAGACGTTCTCACTTGCTAGATAAGCTTTTTGTAGAAACAGCAGTAAAATGACAGCGATTTAGTTTGCAAATGCTTACGAGTTCGATATAATAGAAGTAAGAAGAGGGAAAGAGTGGTCCTTCTCCTTCTTGATTGTGGTAGATGAAAGGGGTAGTTTTTATGTTTAGATATAATGTACGCGGCGAAAATATCGAAGTAACTGAAGCGATTCGTGACTACGTAGAGAAAAAAGTAGGAAAATTAGAACGTTATTTCAGCGATGCTCCCGATGCTACGGCGCATGTGAATTTAAAAGTTTATACTGAAAAAACAGCAAAAGTGGAAGTTACGATTCCATTACCTTATCTCGTACTACGTGCCGAAGAAACTTCACCAGATCTATATGCAAGTATTGATTTGGTTGTAGATAAATTGGAACGTCAAATCCGCAAATTCAAAACAAAAATCAATCGCAAATCTCGTGAAACTGGTTTGAATACAGCAAATGCGGCGGTTATGTTCAATAATGAAGACGAAGAAGAAAATGAGTCTGAATTAGATATCGTGCGTACAAAACGCTTGTCATTGAAACCAATGGACAGCGAAGAAGCTGTTTTACAAATGAATATGTTAGGCCATAACTTTTTCATCTTTGAAGATGCAGAAACGAATGGTACAAGCATTGTTTACCGTCGTAAAGATGGCAAATATGGATTGATCGAAACTGATTGATAAATAACGAAAGAATAACATGAGAAAAACTTGCAGTGGTCTCTAATGACTACTGCAAGCTTTTTTTTCGGATTGAATAGATAAAAAAGAATATGAAATAATTATGAAGATATCACTTTAATTGTCTTAAGTTATTTCATTTATCCACAACTAATGATAAAATAAGAAACAGAGTCTACATAGTTTGGATATTATATAAAAGGAGATTAAACAACGCATGGCCAATTTTATTCGTTCGATTATCGAAAATGATAAGAAAGAACTAAAACGTTTAGAAAATATTGTAAAAAAAATCGAAGCTCATGCTGATGATATGGCAGCATTAACAGATGAACAATTACAAGCAAAGACAACCGAATTTAAGGAAAGATATAAAAAAGGGGAAACATTAGATCAACTTTTACCAGAAGCTTTCGCAGTCGTTCGTGAAGCAGCAAAACGCGTATTAGGATTGTACCCTTACCCTGTGCAGTTGATGGGGGGGATCGTCCTTCATGATGGAAATATTCCAGAGATGCGTACCGGTGAAGGGAAAACCTTGACTGCTACGATGCCTGTTTATTTAAATGCTTTGACAGGAGAAGGCGTTCACGTAGTTACTGTCAATGAATACTTGTCTACCCGTGACTCCAATGAGATGGGTGAGTTATACAACTTCTTAGGTTTGACAGTTGGTTTGAATATCAATTCAAAATCAGCAGATGAAAAACGTGAAGCCTACAATTGTGACATTACGTATAGTACAAACAACGAGCTAGGGTTTGACTATTTGAGAGACAACATGGTCGTTTATCGTCATCAAATGGTACAACGTCCATTGAACTATGCGATCGTCGATGAAGTCGATTCGATCTTGATCGATGAAGCAAGAACGCCACTGATCATTTCTGGACAAGCAGAAAAGTCAACTGCGTTATATACGCGTGCTGATAACTTTGTCAAACGATTGAAAGAAGAAGAAGATTATAAAATCGATGTTCAATCAAAAACGATCAGCTTGACTGAAGCGGGAATTGAAAAAGCCGAAGAAACTTTCGGTTTAGATAACTTATATGATATCGAAAATTCTGCTTTAACGCATCATATCGATCAATCATTACGCGCAAACTATATCATGATTTTAGATATCGACTATGTGGTCCAAGATGGAAAAGTAATGATCGTTGACCAATTTACTGGTCGTATCATGGATGGACGCCGTTATTCTGATGGCTTGCACCAAGCGATTGAAGCCAAAGAAGGCGTGGAGATCGAAGATGAAACAAAAACGATGGCATCGATCACATTCCAAAACTATTTCCGTATGTATAAGAAATTATCTGGTATGACAGGGACAGCGAAGACAGAAGAAGAAGAGTTTAGAGAAATCTACAACATCCAAGTCATTCAAATCCCTACAAATCGTCCGGTCATTCGTGATGATCGTCCAGATTTGTTATATCCGACATTGACAAGCAAATTCAATGCAGTCGTTCAAGATATCAAAGATCGTTACCGTAAAGGACAACCTGTTCTTGTAGGTACTGTCGCTGTTGAAACGTCTGAATTGCTTTCTGATTTATTGAACCGAGAACGCGTCCCTCATGAAGTACTAAATGCCAAAAACCACTTTAAAGAAGCCGAGATCATCATGAATGCTGGTCAAAAAGGAGCAGTTACGATTGCAACGAACATGGCTGGTCGTGGTACGGATATCAAGTTAGGTCTAGGTGTTCGTGAGTTGGGTGGATTAGCCGTTATTGGTACAGAACGTCACGAATCAAGACGTATCGATAACCAGTTACGTGGACGTGCCGGTCGTCAAGGAGATCCAGGGATGTCACAATTCTACTTGTCTCTTGAAGATGACTTGATGAAACGATTCGGTTCAGAACGAATCAAAGCTTTCTTGGAACGCATGAAGATCGGTGAAGAAGATGCAGTGATCCAAAGTAAGATGTTGTCGAAACAAGTTGAATCTGCGCAAAAACGTGTAGAAGGAAACAACTACGACACACGTAAAAACGTTCTTCAATACGATGACGTGATGCGTGAACAACGTGAAGTCATCTATAAACAACGTCAAGACGTCATCATGGAAGAAACAAGTCTATCTGAACCATTGATGAATATGGTCAAACGAACGATCAGTCGAGTAGTAGATGCACATACTCAACTTGAAAAGGAAAACTGGAACCTTGAAGGGATCGTTGACTTTGCTGGTAGTACACTTGTTCATGAAGACAGTATTTCATTGGCTGATCTAGAAGGCAAGACACCACAACAAATCAAAGAGTTCTTAAATGAAAAAGCACAAGAAATCTTTAATACTAAAGCTTCACAACTAAATGGACCTGAGCAATTACTTGAGTTTGAAAAAGTCGTGATCTTACGTGTTGTCGATTCAAAATGGACAGACCACATCGATGCAATGGATCAATTACGTCAATCGATCGGACTACGTGCTTACGGACAAAACAATCCACTTGTCGAATATCAAACAGAAGGATACAAAATGTTTGAAGACATGATTGGTGCAATCGAATACGAAGTAACACGTATCTTTATGAAAGCAGAGATCCGTCAAAACGTCCAACGTGAACAAGTGTCTCAAGGACAGCCTGTTCAACCAACAGAAGGCGACGCGAAAGAAAACAGTCGATTGAATGTGAAATCACAGCCTGTCAGTGTCAATAAAGTTGGTCGTAATGACACTTGTCCATGTGGCAGTGGTAAAAAATTCAAAAATTGTCACGGCAAGAATGAAATGTAATCTTTCCTATTGAAAGAAATCGTTCATACTGAACAATAAGATTTGATCAATTCAGAAAAGGAACTTCCCTCATATGAGAGTGATCGTTCCTTTTCACAAACTAAAATAGATAGGGAATCTTAAAGCACTATTTTTTGTTTTATGACTTCCCTGAGGTCAAGCAGTACTGAGCCTCAAGAAATAAGGTGGAATCCGCAAAAATCGTTCGTTGAATTTTTGTGGATTCCACCTTATTTCCGAAGAGGTTACTTTTGGGACGCACTACCATTAAGAACGGAATGAAAAAGGGAAAGTGGCAAGCTTGTCGCATCTTATTCTTTCTGTTCGTTCAAGATTCTGGTAGACTAAACAATGAAGATTAGACAGAAAGAAGGAAATCGAAATGGAAATTTCTGAAATTCGAAACCTCCTAACCGAAATGCAAGAGAAAGTCACAAGTTTTAGGGGGTCTCTTTGACTTAGATCAGCTGGAAGAAGATATTGCTGAAGCAGAAGCAAAAATGGCTGAACCAGGTTTTTGGGATGATAGTGAAGCTGCACAAAAAGTGATCAATGAAAATAATGCAAACAAAGAAACCTATGATCAGTTCAATGAACTCGCACAAGAGCTAGAAGAACTAGAATTGATGGTGGAAATGTTACAAGAAGAGCCAGATGCGCAAATGCAAGAAGAAGCACAAGAGCGAATCAGTGCGTTAGCTGAAAAGATGACGACTTACGAATTAGCCATGTTACTAGATGGACCATATGACCGCAATAACGCCATCGTCGAGCTGCATCCAGGTGCTGGGGGAACAGAATCTCAAGACTGGGGAAGTATGTTGTTACGAATGTACACCCGTTGGTCAGAGCAACACAACTACCAAGTGGAAATGTTAGATTACCAAGCTGGTGATGAAGCTGGAATCAAAAGTGTGACATTATTGATCAAAGGGCATAATGCTTATGGTTATTTGAAATCAGAAAAAGGCGTTCACCGTCTTGTTCGGATCTCGCCATTTGATTCGGCGAAACGTCGACATACGTCATTCTGTTCGGTCGATGTCATGCCAGAATTAGATGACATGATCGACATCGAGGTCAATCCTGATGATTTGAAGATCGACACTTACCGAGCAAGTGGAGCGGGTGGACAGCATATCAACAAAACAGAATCTGCTGTACGGATCACGCATTTGCCAACAGGAACGGTCGTTGCCAGTCAGGCACAACGCTCACAATTAAAAAACCGTGAACAAGCGATGGGGATGCTGAAAGCGAAACTTTATCAATTGGAAGTTGAAAAGAAAGAACAAGAAGCAGCTGCATTACGTGGGGAACAAATGGAAATCGGCTGGGGCTCACAGATCCGTTCTTATGTTTTCCATCCGTATTCGATGGTCAAAGATCATCGGACCAATGTGGAAACTGGAAATGTCCAAGCGGTGATGGATGGCGAGTTAGACCCATTCATCGATGGCTATTTAAAAATGCATATATAGTATGCTTACGATTAGTAGTAAATTGAAATAAAATTGTAAGATTTCGAAAGCAAGCTGAAACATTCCCATGCTATAATGACTAAAGACTGAAAAGATATGGAGAGAACGCCATGATTGAAATGAAGGATGTAATGAAGAAGTACTCAAATGGTACCACAGCTATCCGAAATCTCTCGATCGTCATTGACCAAGGAGAGTTTGTTTATGTAGTAGGACCATCTGGTGCTGGTAAATCTACATTCATCAAATTGATGTACCGAGAAGAAAAAGCAACGAAAGGAACATTGAACGTTGCTGGCCATGATCTGATAAATATCAAAGATCGTGAAGTACCTTATTTACGTAGAGAAATCGGAGTAGTTTTCCAAGACTATAAATTGTTACCTCGAAAAACAGTATATGAAAATGTCGCATATGCGATGCAAGTCATCGGTAGAAAACCTCGTGACATAAAAAAACGTGTCATGGAAGTTTTAGACTTAGTCGGCTTGAAACATAAAGTACGTGTTTTCCCAAGTGAATTATCAGGTGGGGAACAACAGCGTGTTTCGATTGCTCGAGCAATCGTGAATACACCAAAAGTATTGATTGCAGATGAACCGACAGGAAACTTAGACCCGGAAAATTCATGGGAAATCATGAAGTTATTGGATCGGATCAATGCGCAAGGAACGACTGTTGTGATGGCTACACATAACAGTACGATCGTTAATACAATTCGTCACCGCGTAATCGCCATTGAAAATGGCCGGATTATTCGTGACCAAGCGGAAGGGGAATATGGATACGATGATTAGAACCTTTTTCCGTCATTTATTAGAAAGTATCAAAAGTTTAAAACGAAACGGTTGGATGACCATCGCATCAATCAGTGCGGTGACGATCACACTGACTTTGGTTGGTGTATTTATGGCAATCATCATGAATGCGACTAAATTAGCCGAAGACATCGAAGGTAACGTAGATGTTTCTGTGTTCGTTGATATCGGGACGAATGAGAAAGATATGAAAACACTCGAAAAAGAATTGAATGAACTTGAACACGTCAACAAAGTTGAATTTTCAAGTAAAGACCAAGAATTAAAGAAAATCCAGGATCAAATGGGTGATTCTTGGAGTTTGTTTGAGGGAGACGGCAATCCGTTATACGATGTATACGTTGTAACAACGACACAACCTTCTTATACTAAAGAAGTTTCTGAAGAAGCCGCGAAGTTGAAAAATGTTTTCCGTTCGGATTATGGTGGCACTTCGTCTGACCGAATCTTTGATATTGCTGCGGCAGTACGTACATGGGGATTAGCAGCAGCTGCCTTGCTATTATTTGTCGCGATGTTCTTGATCTCAAATACGATTCGTATCACGATCATTTCACGTCAAAGAGAGATCCAGATCATGCGTTTAGTGGGTGCCAAGAATGGCTATATCCGTTGGCCGTTCTTCTTGGAAGGTGGTTGGATCGGTTTGATCGGTGCGATTCTTCCTGTATTGATCATTACATTTGGGTATCAACAAATCTATGGTTTGCTCAATCCAACCTTGTTGCGTTCAAATTACTCATTGATACAGCCACAGGATATCGTTTGGAAAATCGACGCATTGATGGCCGGTATTGGTGTCATTATTGGTTCATTGGGTTCGATTATTTCAATGAGAAGATTCTTGAAATTTTAGTCAAAGATATGAAGCAGACCAGTGGGAGCGATCCTGCTGGTTTTTTTTTGTAAAAATTTTCATTCTCGAAAAATCTATTTTATAGAAAAATAAACTTACTCTTTCCTATCTATCTATAGTATTCTAAGGAAGTCGGTTTTTCTGGTAGACAAATCAGTGGTTTTTCTTTACTTTAAAAAACAACTTCGCTATCCTAAGGAGGATAGCCGGATAAGAGGTGAGGCAATGGATATTATTTTTGACAATTTTTCGACGATCTTACTGCTTACGAACACATTATTATCTTTAGTGATCGTTTTTACCGAAAGAAAAGAAACTGCTCAAACTTGGGCATGGTTACTTGTATTGACTTTTATCCCGATACTAGGTTTTTTCCTTTACATTTTCTTTGGACGTGGGATTTCAAAAGATAAGATATTTGATTTGAAGATTCAAGGAAAGATCGGTAAGAACTTAGAGATCGAAGAGGATCGACAGGCATTGATGCGGGGATTATACCCACATCCTCCGACTGGACAAGTGGATGTCAAACAGTTGATTTATATGTTAACTGTTGGAGAAAGCACACTGTATACCACAAGCAATGATGTGACGGTGTTCACCGATGGCAGAGAAAAATTTGATCGGTTGATCGAGGATATTGAACAGGCAACTGACCACATCCATCTACAATATTATATTTATCGCAGCGATAGCTTAGGGATCGAGGTCTGCCAAGCATTAACTTCTGCTGCTCGCAGAGGGGTTCAAGTAAGAGTTTTACTAGATGCATGGGGATCGACGGAAGTTTCAACCAAGTTTTTCCATGAGTTAAAAGAAGCTGGTGGAGAAGTTGCTTTCTTTTTTCCGCTTTTTGTTCCTTATCTGAACCCGCGAATCAATTATCGGAATCATCGAAAGATCGTAGTAATCGATGGGAAAATTGGTTATACAGGTGGATTCAATGTGGGAAATGAGTATTTAGGTCTCGTGCAAAAATTTGGTTATTGGCGAGATAATCATTTGCGTATCTATGGTGAAGGAGTCTATGCGCTACAAAATCGCTTTTTGATGGATTGGAATTCTCAACATACAAAAGAAGTGCATTATGCGGCGCGCTTTTTCCCAAGTATTGCATCAACCGGTGAGATTGCCTTACAGGTCGTGACGAGTGGACCAGACTCAGAACATGAACAAATCAAAATGACGTACCTTAAAATGATCTCACTGGCCAAGCGGGAGATCTTGATCCAAACGCCTTATTATATTCCAGATGAATCAATCCATGAAGCGTTGAAATTGGCATTGTTATCCGGTGTGAAGGTCCATTTGCAGATCCCCAATAAACCAGATCACCCATTAGTTTATTGGGCAACGTATTCTTTTGCTGCTGAATTGATCGAATATGGTGCTGTCATCGAAACTTATGAAAATGGATTTATTCATGCGAAGACAATGATCATCGATAGCGGAATCGTTTCCGTAGGTTCAGCAAACATCGACGTTCGTTCTTTCCGTTTAGATTTTGAGGTCAATACACTGATCTATGACGAACGGCTCGCAACTCAAGTGCGAGGGGCATTTTTTGAAGATGCAAAAGTTTCTGAGCGTTTGACAAAAGAACGTTACGAGGCTCGGGGCTGGATGATCAAGCTAAAAGAGGGATTGGCTCGACTTGTTTCGCCACTCTTGTAAAAAACTGAACAAAAAAGGACATGAAATAGACTCATAAGAGCAGATTTTCATGTCCTTTTCTATCGGGGCCATTTCTGTAGTTTTATTACAAGAAATGGAGAAAGCGTCTCGCAAGAGCGGGAATTAACTTTTGGGGTATTTCTTGTTTTTTGGGGAAAGCAAGAAATAAGTTAATGCTTGCTTGGTACAGAGACACATTTCAATGCCAGTATAGCATAGAAAAATTTATTGAGATAGTATTTTTTTTAATTAAATTAAATTATTTGTTATTTAATAAAATCAATTGATTTTCAAGTAATAGTGAAAATGTTAAAATGGAAATACTTTAGGATTGAAGGAGATTTCTAATGAAAAAATTACGATTATTAATACCAATGATAGCACTATTTATAACAATGTCTGGGTGTTCAAACCTGGTCGACCAAGGTGAATCGATCACAGCGGTGGGATCATCCGCTTTACAACCTTTAGTTGAAACGGTTGCTGAGACATATCAATCAGAAAATCCCGGCAAATTTATCAATGTACAAGGTGGCGGAAGTGGTACTGGTTTATCGCAAGTCCAATCAGGCGCTGTGGAGATCGGTAATTCTGATTTGTTCGCAGAGGAGAAATCAGGGATCGATGCGTCCGCACTGATCGACCATCGAGTAGCAGTAGTGGGCATTACACCAATTGTCAACAAAGAAGTCGGCATCGACAACATTTCGATGGAAGACTTGAAAAAAGTATTTACTGGTGAATTGACGAACTGGAAACAACTAGGTGGGAAAGATCAGCCAATCGTGATCTTGAACCGTGCAGCAGGTAGTGGAACGAGAGCAACTTTTGAAAAATGGGTCTTAGACGGTGAAACAGCGATTCGTTCCCAAGAACAAGATTCTAGTGGAATGGTCCGTCAAATCGTTGCGGATACCCCAGGAGCAATCAGCTATGTCGCATTCTCTTATGTATCAAAAGATGTGGATACACTGAAAATCGACGGAGTCGAGCCAACAGACAAGAATGTCACAACAAATGATTGGACGATTTGGGCTTATGAGCATATGTATACGCGAAAAGAGACAAGTCAATTAACGAAAGACTTTTTAGCTTATATCTTATCAGATGAAGTGCAAAAAAATATCGTTGGAGATTTAGGCTATATTCCAGTGTCGAGTATGAAAGTTGAACGCGATTGGGAAGGTAATGTGGTGAATTAACCATCTTTACACAAAATTTACAAAGTTAGCAAAAAATTTACATGTTATTAAAATCAAATTGATATTCGCTTAGTAGACTGTATAGGTATGTTAAAGGACCAAGGAGGAATCATCTGTGGAAGATGTAAAAAAAGCACTAGTAACTAAATCCAAGCGCTCGAAAATGGAACAACGTGGAAAGTTTATCAGCTTTTTATGTATTGCATTGATTGTAGTGGTTGTTTTAGCAATATTTTATTTTGTTGCCAGCAAAGGGTTAGCGACCTTTTTTGTTGATAAAATCAATGTTTTTGATTTCTTATTTGGAACAAATTGGAATCCGAGCGCACTCGGGCCGGATGGAAAACCAATGGTAGGAGCTCTACCAATGATCGCGGGTTCGTTTATCGTTACTTTTTTATCTGCGATCATTGCAACACCTTTTGCCATCGGAGCAGCTGTGTTCATGACAGAAATCTCTCCGAAAAACGGAACAAAGATTTTACAACCGGTCATTGAACTACTTGTAGGTATTCCTTCAGTTGTTTATGGGTTTATCGGTCTATCCGTCATCGTTCCATTCATTCGCGGCATTTTTGGCGGAACGGGTTTTGGTATTTTAGCCGGAACATTTGTGTTGTTCGTAATGATCTTACCAACGGTTACGACGATGACAGTCGATGCGTTAAAAGCCGTACCAAGACACTATCGTGAAGCTTCTCTTGCATTAGGAGCAACGAGATGGCAAACCACATATAAAGTAGTCTTACGCGCAGCAATTCCAGGAATCTTGACAGCTATCGTCTTTGGGATGGCTCGTGCCTTTGGTGAAGCCTTAGCGATTCAAATGGTTATCGGTAATGCGGCATTGATGCCAACAAGCTTTACTACTCCAGCTGCAACGCTGACATCGATCTTGACGATGGGTATCGGAAATACAATCATGGGTACCGTTGAAAACAACGTGTTGTGGTCTCTAGCCTTGATCCTACTCTTGATGTCATTATTCTTTAATATCGTTATCCGCTTGATTGGTAAGAAGGGAGAATTGAAATAATGAATGCAAAACGTTCTGATAAAATAGCAACAGGTGTCTTATATGTGATTTCAGGCATCATCGTCCTGATCCTCGCTGCGTTGCTTCTTTATATCTTAGTTCGCGGTATTCCACATATCTCTTGGGCATTTTTGACTGAACCGTCAAAAGCGTATCAAACTGGCGGAGGAATTGGAATCCAATTATTCAACTCTATCTATTTACTGATCATCACAATGATCATCAGTTTTCCGATTTCACTGGGTGCAGGAATCTACTTGTCTGAGTATGCAGGTAAAAACTGGTTGACAGATATCATCCGCACATCCATTGAGATTCTTAGCTCATTGCCTTCTGTCGTTGTCGGTCTCTTTGGTTTCTTGGTTTTCGTTATCCAATTCCAATATGGGTTCTCGATCATTTCAGGTGCCTTGGCATTAACCGTATTCAACTTGCCTTTATTGACTCGGACAGTCGAAGAATCTTTACAAGCTGTTCATTATACACAACGTGAAGCTGGTTTAGCTCTAGGATTGTCTCGTTGGGAAACAGTGCTTCGTGTCGTTGTTCCTGAAGCGACACCAGGTATTTTGACGGGGGTCATCTTGAGTTCTGGCCGTATTTTCGGTGAGGCCGCAGCGTTGATCTATACCGCTGGTCAAAGTGCGCCAGCCTTAGATTTTACTAACTGGAATCCATTTAGCATTTCCAGCCCGATCGGTATCTTCCGACAAGCTGAAACACTAGCTGTCCACATTTGGAAAATCAATACAGAAGGAACGATGCCCGATGGGGTTTCCGTTTCGGCAGGAGCTTCTGCAGTATTGATCATCGCTGTGTTACTATTCAACTTTGGTGCTCGAGCAATTGGAAAACGTCTGCACCGTAAAATGACTTCAGCTTAAGGAGAAGAAGCAGAATGAAAGAATATAATATGAATGAAACCAACATCATCAAAATGGGCGCTGAAAAAGATATCGCGCTATATACAGATGATTTGCATGTATGGTATGGCGATAACGAAGCCATTAAAGGTGTCAATCTTGAATTTGAAAAGAATAAAATCACTGCATTGATCGGACCATCAGGGTGTGGGAAGTCCACTTATCTACGTTCATTGAATCGAATGAACGATGGGATCGCAAATACGAAGATCACTGGAAAGATCATGTATAAAGATGTCGATGTCAATGCACCACAAATCGACGTTTACGAAATGCGCAAACGAATCGGCATGGTGTTCCAACGTCCGAATCCTTTTAGTAAATCAATCTATGACAATATTACGTTTGCCTTGAAACAGCATGGTGAGAAAAACAAACAAAAACTAGATGAGATCGTCGAAACTAGTTTGAAGCAAGCGGCATTATGGGATCAAGTCAAAGATAGTTTGAATAAAAGTGCTTTGGCGTTATCAGGTGGACAACAGCAACGTCTTTGTATCGCTCGTGCAATTGCGATGAAACCAGATATTTTATTGCTTGATGAACCAGCGAGTGCGTTAGACCCGATTTCAACTGGGACTGTTGAAGAAACGTTAGTCAACTTAAAAGAAGATTATACGATTATTATTGTGACTCACAATATGCAACAAGCTGCCCGGATCAGCGATTACACTGCGTTCTTCTATCTTGGAAATGTGATCGAGTATGACAAGACGAATAAGATATTTACTAGACCTAAGATTCAGGCAACTGAAGACTATGTGTCCGGTCATTTTGGTTAAGACGGAGGACTTGCTATGACAAAAGAAATTATCTCATCAAAAGATCTTCATCTGTATTATGGGGAAAAAGAAGCCTTGAAAGGCATTGATCTAAGTTTCAATAAAGGCGAGATCACTGCAATGATCGGACCATCTGGTTGTGGGAAATCTACTTATTTACGTTCATTGAATCGTATGAATGATTTGATCCCAGGTGTAACGATCACTGGTAGTGTCGTTTACAAGGGCAATGATATCTACAGTCCTAAAACGGATATCGTTGGACTACGTAAAGAAATCGGTATGGTGTTCCAACAACCAAATCCTTTTCCATTCTCCATCTATGAAAATGTCATTTATGGGTTGAAAATCAAAGGTGAAAAAGACAAAAAAGTGTTAGACCAAGTAGTAGAAGAGAGCTTGAAAGCAGCATCTGTTTGGGAAGATGTCAAAGATAAATTGCATAAAAGTGCGTTGTCTTTATCAGGTGGACAACAACAGCGAGTGTGTATTGCCCGTGTGTTAGCTGTCAATCCAGAAATTATTTTATTAGATGAGCCAACTAGTGCCTTAGATCCAGTCTCTACTGGTAAAATAGAAAGTATGTTATTAGAGTTAAGAGAACGCTATACGATGATCATTGTGACTCACAATATGTCACAAGCATCACGTATCTCAGACAAAACAGCTTTCTTCTTAGATGGCAATTTGATCGAGTTCAACAATACGAAAAAAATATTTATGAATCCTGATAAAAAAGAAACGGAAGATTATATCTCAGGACGATTCGGATAAGGAGGAAAGAGGATGTTACGAACACAATTTGAAGAAGAATTATTGAACCTTCATAATCAATTTTACGAAATGGGAATGATGGTTAGTAATGCCGTGCATAAATCAGTGCGCTCTTATACAAAACACGACAAAGTTCTTGCAAAAGAAGTAATTGAAAATGACATTACAATCAATGATATGGAAACACGATTAGAGAAAAAAAGTTTTGAAATGATTGCTTTGCAACAACCGGTGACAACTGATCTACGAACGATCATCACAGTCATGAAAGCAAGTTCAGATTTAGAGCGTATGGCTGACCACGCAGTATCAATCGCCAAGTCAACGATTCGTCTTAAAGGAGAAACAAGAATTCCTGAAATCGAAAAAGAAATCTCTGATATGTCTGATTATGTCAAAAAAATGGTAGATAATGTCTTAGTCGCTTACGTTAAAACAGATGAAAAGGACGCACGTACGATTGCAAACATGGATCATCGTGTCAATGAATCCTTCAATCGGATCTACAATGCAACGATCAAAAATATGCAAGCAAATCCCGAAACTGTTATCAGCGGAACGGACTATGTCAACGTAGCAAGTTATTTAGAGCGGATCGGTGATTACGTAACAAATATCTGTGAATGGATCGTGTATCTAGCTACAGGTAAAATCACTGAGTTGAACACAAATCATAACGAAGAGACTAATCAAAGATAAAAATCATTCGCTGATTTTTGTCAAATGCTGATCAGTATTTCTGAGAAATAAGCGCCAACTTCCGAAAAGAGAGATATATTTTTGGAAGTTGGCTTTTTTATTAATATAGAAGACAATTATTCGAGATTTGGCGATGATTAATTATTTGTTGTTATCCATTTCATAAATTTTAAGGATCGGGTACATTAGATATCCTGTTCCTTCTAAAAACGAATAGACGGTGTTCAAGAAGCTGACCTTCAACACTAAGCTAAAAAATTGTAAAATATGAAAAACTATTTTTCAATTTTCTATCTTACTGCTCAGGTCAAGTCGCTTCTTTCACAACCTAGATAGACGGTGTTCAAGAAGCAACACTTCGGACATAAGTCAAAAAAATCAAAAATGAAAAAGCCATTTTTCGATTTTTCTTCCTTATGCCTTAGTGCTGACCGCTTCTTTCACAACCTTAGAATAAACGGTGTTCAAGAAGTAGCTCCTTCAGAAATAAGCGTGAACTCCCTAAAATTTGAAGAACAATTTTCGGTTCTTCACGCTTATTTCTCGGAGCTGACCGCTTCTTTCACAACCTAGATAAACGGTGTACAAGAAGCTGACCTTCAACACTAAGCTAAAAAATTGTAAAATATGAAAAACTATTTTTCAATTTTCTATCTTACTGCTCAGGTCAAGTCGCTTCTTTCACAACCTCTGAAAGGAAGGCGTATGTACAAAAAAAATCGATTATTGATCAAATGTTTGATTCTTTGTAGTTGTTTTGTGGCCGCATGGGTAATCCAACATGCCACTGAATGGTACGAAGACCCAATCATGCAAGTACAGCAAGTATCGCTAGAAAATGAACAACAAGTAATCAAAGGAGAATTGATGAATACGCAAGCGAAAGGAACAGAACTCACTCTGTTTATTCCGCACCAAGAAAATCAGATCGAACATGCAAAAGTTAAGACGAATCAACTTTATCTCGTACGAAAAATCGGGGATGAATGGCAGATACTCAGCAAAAAAAATGACGGATGGTTATTCCTTTTTACAAGTTTATTTATCTGCGCGCTCTTGTTCGTAGGCGGAAAAGCAGGCATATTCACTTTGATCAGTGTAGGACTCAATCTCTTGTTATTGATTTTACTTCTTCAAGGTTTCACGCAGCTCCAAGGGATATCTTTGGTGATGACGAGTGTCCTTTTTGTCTTTCTAGGAACGGTCATTTGCGTTTTTGCTTTAGATGGTTGGCAACAAGGTGGACTGATAAAAATCGTCGCAACCATGACGAGTGTAGGTGTAGCTTTTCTAATTTGTTTGTTCGCAATGGATTATTTGAACGATCAAGGATTACGTTATGAGGAAATGAGTTACTTGACTCGACCGTATCGTTCCGTTTTTTTAGCTAGTTTATTAGTAGGGATGACAGGTGGGGTATTGGATACAGTCGTCACAGTCACGACGACTTTAGATGAGTTGGTGAGTAAACAACCAAAAATAACGATGAAGCGATTGTGGCAGTCTGGTCAAATGGTAGGACAAGATGTAATTGGCTCCATGACGAATATCTTACTATTCGTATACGTCAGTGGGACGATCCCAATGTTACTTGTTTACTTTAACAATGGTTGGCCCTTGAGAGATGCGATTGAGCTACATCTCTCGTTGGAATTGCTACGTGTGATCAGCGGAAGTCTAGGCATTGTCCTTTCGATTCCCATTACACTTTTATGCTATTTAGGCCATTTGAAGTATCGGAGGGCGATTTGATGAATGTACTTTTGCTCTTAGCGCTTCTCTTAGTGCTATTGATTTTACTGGTTGGTGGGAAAAATGGGCTCTATACGATCTTAGGTCTGTTCATCAACGTATTGTTGTTTTTCCTTCTATTGGTCCTGTATCATTTTCGTTTGCCAATATTGCCAAGTGCCATCGTGATCTTTTTATTGATCACTAGTGTCACATTGTTTTTTGTTAATGGCTATAATCTCAAGATGAAAGCAGCTTTTCTTAGTGTATTACTTTTTTTAGTGGTTTTCTTAGTGGTGACGCCGGTTCTTTCTGAACTAGCGGTCCAAGGATTTACAAGGATTGAATTAGATGAGCTGACAGGGTTTGATTTGCATGTACCTTTGGATTTTTTCGCATTGACACGAGCGATTTTATTGATCAGTGTCAGTGGAGCCGTGTTAGATGCAAGTGTGTCGATCGCTAGTGCGACGTATGAAGTATATCTTACAGATCCATTACAAACGTATCGCGAATTAGTAAAATCGAGTATGCGGATCGGCAGAAAAATTTTAGCTACAACAGTGACAACATTGGTGTTTGCTTTCATGGGAAATTGTTTGGCACTGATTTTATGGTTTATCGATCTAGAATTGTCTTTTGCTCAGTTGATCAACGAAAAAACCTTCGTTTTGGAGTATGTAACTGTAGTGATCACCACAAGTGCAGCGATCCTTGTTTTACCGATAACATCAGTCATTTCTTCAGTTTTATTTACTCGACAGAAAAAATCATCCTAAGAATGAGAGAAAGTTACAACTTAAGTCCTATGACTTTTTCTTCAAATCATTGCATAATGTGTATGTAAGGAAAAGCTTGCAAACAATTTTTGCTATAAGGAGGCAATTTCCATGAAAGAAAGAGAACGTATTTTAGAATTAGTTAAAAAAGGCATCCTTTCCACAGAAGAAGGTTTAGACCTATTAGAGAGCATGGCAACTGAAAAAGATGAAAAGCAAATCGCAAAAGAGGCAGATCGTGTACATGCTGATCGTAAAGAAAAAGATGAAGCAAGTCGTTTGATCGATGAACTTGAAAATGGCAAAGCTGAACGTGAAGCAGTAGAACCAGATACAAGACAAAAAGAACAAGAAGACAAAGAGAATCTAGAAAAAATCTTAGATGAATTGGCGACTGAAGCGAACAAAACTTCTGCTCACTTAGATGAAGTCAACGCAAAACTTTTTGAAAATAAAATTGCACGCAATGAAAAACAGGAAACATTGATGCAATTGAATACAAAAGAAGAGTTGGATCAACTAACAGAAGAAGAATTGACACAACGTCAACAATTGGAGCAAGAAGTCAAAGAACTTGAAGCAGCCGGAGATCTCTTATCTGAAGAGCGGATCAAGCTTGAAGCTGAATTAAAAGATATCCGTAAAAACCAATGGTCTGAGAAAAAAGACACCTTTGCTGAGAAATTTGACTTGCCAGAGGATTGGAAAGAACAAGCAAATGACACATTGAACCAAGTCGGCGAAAAAATGACTGAAGCTGGGAGTCAACTAGGTAAATTCTTAAAGAAAACCTTCCAAAATGTTTCCGTAACAGTGAATGACAATATGGAATGGAAAGATGTCAGCTTACGAGTACCTGGGATCGCTACAACTAAATTTGAACACGAATTTTACTATAGCGCGCCACAAGCAAGTATTATCGACATCAAAGCGGCTAATGGGAATGTCACCTTGAAAACTTGGGATAGCGAAGACGTAAAAGTCGAAGCAAAAATCAAGCTTTATGGAAAAATGGGTGCAGAGCCTTATGAAGCTTTTGCTGAACGCAGCCAAATCGAAGTCAATGATGAACACATTTCTTTCCAAATCCCGAACAAACGTGTACGTGCCGATTTAGTCTTCTACTTACCAAAACGCATGTATGACCATACAGCAATCAAATTACTCAATGGTAATATTGTAGTTGAAGATTTAGATGTAAAAGATATTTACATGAAATCAACAAACGGTAATATTTTGGTTGAGCAAATGGCTGCAACGATGCTTGAGATTGGTGGAGTCAATGGGAATATCGATGTCCGTAATGGAGATATTTTAGATTCAATCATTGAAACAGTCAACGGTACAGTTACTTTTGGCGCAACACCAGAAAACTTAGCGATTTCATTAGTCAATGGGGATGTTCGTTTGACAGTGAAAGAAGATCGTTTGAAGAAAATCGAAGCAAGCTCAGTCAATGGTAACGTCAAAGTTGCATTGCCAACAACCATCGGTATGGACGGTCATGCAAAAACAAGTCTCGGCAGTATCAATAGCCGACTGTCTGATTATGAAGTGATCCGTGAAAAGAAAGAGCGCACGAATCAAATGTTAGAATTCCGTCGCGTTTCTGAAAATGAAATGGCGAAAATTGAATTGTCTACTACAACTGGTAGTATCTATTTAAAAGATACAGATAAATAATTTTTTCGCTTCGACCTTCTGAAAGAGGAAGGCGAAGCGAAAATCATACTTATAAGAAACAAACAATAGGTTTATTATTCCAATAAATCTTCCGAAGTAAGATTGTTTTAGCATCTTTCTTCAATTAAAATAGGAGAACAGAGGTGAAAGAAAATGAAAAAAAAGTTGACAAAATCAAATAAAAATATTGTATTGACTGGTACTTTAGCCGGGATTGCTGAATATCTTGGGATTGATCCGACAGTTGTTCGTGTCATTTACGTCTTCTTAAGTTTAGTAGCATTTGGAAGCCCAATTATTTTATACATTCTGTTGGCTTTGCTTGTGCCTTCAGGAAAGAATAATCAACGTCGTTATGGACATGACAACGACTATTATCAAAAAAACAACTACAGAGAACAAACGAATAAACGAAAAGAGGCAGAGAAAATCAACGATGACGAATGGAGTGACTTTTAATGTCTTATCTTCAACGTATTGTTGTTAGTACGCTGACGTTTATCTCTCTGGCAGTTATTTTTCCAAATATGATATTTGTGAATAGTATTTGGACCGCAGTTGTGGCGAGTTTTGTTCTTTCTGTGCTGAATCTATTCGTCAAGCCATTCATTATGTTTTTATCGATCCCCTTTACCTTGTTGACGTTTGGATTATTCACTTTTGTAATCAACGCATTGATTTTACAGATGACCTCCTTCTTTGTCGGAGCAGCTAATTTTAGCTTTTCGTCATTTGGATCAGCTATAATGATTGCAGTGATCATGTCATTCGTAAATATCATCGTTAGCAATCGTAATATGAACAGGAATCGTTAGAAAACAATCCAAAGGACAATAAAGCACAATCAAATAAGTGGAAAGAGGAAGTGGCAATTGTCGCTTCCTCTTCTTATTTCTAAAGAAATGATAGCGATTTCTTGATGGGTGCTTGCAAAAAAAACGAGTGTAATGAAAAGGATATCCCTTGTTTTTTTTATTGGTAGTACTTTTACCGATAGAATGATAAAATAAAAGAGAACAGTTTAATAGAAATGAGGTATACGAATGGCAGAAATGGTAAAAGTTAGCCAATTAGTAGAAAAACTATCATTAGAAATCGTCACTGGTGACGAGCAAAGTTTAAATCGTGTCATCGTAACCGGTGATATCTCCAGACCTGGACTGGAATTGACCGGTTATTTTAATTATTATTCGCATGATCGACTACAGTTATTTGGGAGCAAAGAAATCAGCTTCGCAGAACGGATGATGCCGGAAGAGCGTTTGATGATCATGCGTCGTTTATGCAGTGAAGACATGCCAGCCTTTATCATCTCTAGAGGTTTAGCTGCACCGGAAGAAATGATTCAAGCAGCAAATGAACATGGCATGGCCGTTTTGCGTTCGCCGATCTCAACCTCACGTTTACTTGGTGAGTTATCAAGTTATTTAGATGGACGATTAGCACCTAGGACAAGTGTTCACGGCGTCTTAGTCGATGTCTATGGACTAGGTGTCTTGATCCAAGGAGATAGTGGTATTGGGAAGAGTGAGACAGCGTTAGAACTGATCAAAAGAGGCCATCGATTGATTGCAGATGATCGAGTGGATGTGTATCAACAAGATGAGCTAACTGTTATTGGAGAGCCACCAAAAATCCTTGAACATTTGATTGAGATTCGCGGAATCGGGATCATTGATGTGATGAATCTTTTTGGTGCCAGTGCAGTCAGAGGATCAATGCAAGTCCAATTAGCTGTCTACTTAGAAGCTTGGGCAAAAGAGAAAAAATACGATCGTTTAGGGTCTGAAGATACTTCTGTTGAAATTGCGGAAGTAGGTATTCCCCAAATCAAAATACCTGTGAAAACTGGACGAAATGTCGCGATCATCATTGAAGTTGCTGCGATGAATTTCCGTGCGAAAACGATGGGATTCGATGCAACGAAGACATTTGAAGAAAGATTGAGCCGTTTGATCGAAGAAAATTCAAACGGACAATAGCTAGGAGTGAAAGTATGATTGCACAAATCAATCGGGTCGCTTTTGACCTTTTAGGAGTTCCTATTTACTGGTATGCATTGATCATTGTTTCAGGCATTATCATCGCCATGTGGTTAAGCAGTCGAGAAGCAGTAAGGGTAGGAATGAAAGCAGAAGACGTCACTGACTTTATGTTATGGGGATTACCGCTATCGATCATTGGCGCACGCTTGTATTACATCTTGTTCGATTTACCACAGTATATTGCAAATCCGATCCAAATATTCAATATCCGTTCAGGCGGTCTAGCGATTTATGGTGGTCTGATTGCAGGCGGTATCACATTATATTTTTACACGAAATATCACTTCATTGATGTCTGGACGTTCTTGGACATTGCTGCACCTAGTGTTTTATTAGCACAAGCAATTGGACGCTGGGGAAATTTCATGAACCATGAAGCATTTGGACCAGATACAACAAGGAGTTTCTTAGAAAGCCTATATTTACCAAATTTTATCATTGATAATATGTATATCGATGGGATCTATCGGCAGCCAACCTTCCTTTATGAATCGATGTGGAGCCTTCTTGGTGTGATCATTCTCTTATTACTGCGGAAAAAAGCGCATCTTTTGAAAAAAGGGGAAATCGCACTGCTTTACTTGATATGGTATAGTTTTGGTCGTTTCTTCATCGAAGGAATGAGAACGGATAGTCTTTACTTTTTAGATACGATTCGTGTGTCACAGCTTTTATCTGCTGTGCTATTCATTGGAGCAATCGTTCTATTCATCTGGCGTCGGAAAAAAGGCAACTTACCAGATTACGACCGATCTTTAGGGAAAAATCAATTCATTATCTAAAGTCCAAGTCGAAAAAAATGAAAAAATTTGCAGGAGTGGTAAAATGAAATATAGGGTAGCGGTTTTAGGTGCTGGCTCGTGGGGAACAGCATTAGCACAAGTGCTTGCTGAAAATGGTCATGACGTTCGACTCTGGAGTCACCGTGCCTCACAGGTTAATGAAATCAACCAAAAGCATACCAATGAGCGTTATTTACCAAAACACCAATTGCCCAAAACGATCATCGCATACTCGGACATGGCGAAGGCTGTTTCTGATGTAGATGCTGTTTTGTTCGTTGTACCGACTAAGGCGATTCGTTCTGTATGTCAAGAACTCGTTGAGGTCTTGAAAACAAAACCAGTGATCATCCATGCAAGTAAAGGCTTAGAACAAGGAACACACAAGCGGATCTCAGAAGTCCTGGCAGAAGAGATCCCAGCAGAAAAGAGACAAGCAATTGCTGTTTTATCGGGTCCAAGTCATGCAGAAGAAGTGGCTCGTCACGATATTACGACGATCACTGCTGCAAGCACGGAAGCAGATGCTGCTAAATTTGTTCAAACACTATTTTTGAATCATTATTTCCGAATCTATACGAATCCTGATGTTATTGGGGTCGAAATGGGTGCCGCTTTAAAAAACATTATCGCAATCGGTGCAGGTGCAATCCATGGCTTAGGTTTTGGGGATAATGCAAAGGCAGCTATCATGACAAGAGGATTAGCAGAAATCAGCCGCTTAGGTGTTGCTATGGGAGCAAATCCGTTGACCTTCATCGGACTGAGCGGTGTCGGTGATTTAATTGTCACGTGTACAAGTATTCACTCGAGAAATTGGCGTACCGGTCATCTGCTTGGACAAGGCCATGAATTAAGCGAAGTCTTGGATAATATGGGCATGGTCGTGGAAGGTGTCCAGACCACACGAGCTGCTAAAGAGTTAGCTGAGACCATGGGGATCGAGATGCCGATCACTCAAACGATTTATGAAGTGCTATATGAGCACAAGAACATAAATGAAGCAGCGACAGAGATCATGTTGCGCGATGGCAAAAAAGAGAATGAATTTCACTAACATTTTTAAGGGAGAGAAAAAAATGAAAGTAAAAAAAGCAGTGATTCCAGCAGCAGGTTTAGGAACAAGATTTTTACCTGCAACAAAAGCGATGGCAAAAGAAATGTTGCCGATCGTTGATAAACCAACGATTCAATTTATCGTAGAAGAAGCGTTAAAATCAGGGATTGAAGATATTTTGATCGTCACAGGGAAAGCAAAACGCCCAATTGAAGATCATTTTGACTCAAATATCGAATTAGAAACGAATTTAGGCGAAAAAGGAAAAACTGAATTACTAAAATTAGTGGAAGAAACAACGGATGTAAACCTTCATTTTATTCGTCAATCGCATCCTAAAGGGTTAGGACACGCTGTGTTGCAAGCAAGAGCATTCATCGGAAATGAACCGTTTGTTGTCATGTTAGGCGATGACATCATGGAAGATGAAATCCCATTGACACAACAACTGATCGACGATTATGAGCGTACACATGCTTCAACGATCGCCGTGATGCAAGTACCTCACAAAGATACATCTAAATATGGGATCATCAATCCAGGAGAAGAACTAGAAGACGGCTTATTCAATGTCAAAGATTTTGTTGAAAAGCCTGAACCAAGTAAAGCACCAAGTGATTTAGCAATTATTGGACGCTATTTATTGACACCCGAAATCTTTGATGTGTTAGCAGAGCAAAAACCAGGTGCAGGTAATGAGATCCAATTGACCGATGCAATCGATACATTGAATAAGACACAACGCGTATTCGCACGTAAATTTACGGGTAAACGTTATGATGTCGGCGACAAATTTGGTTTTATGAAAACAAGCATCGAATATGGATTGACACATCCAGAAGTGGGTGGACCATTAAGAGAATACATTCTATCATTAGGCAAGTCTTTAGCAGCAGAGACGCCTTCATCTTTCAATCAATCAACAGAAACTTCTGAACCAACTAACAAAAAGTAAACAAGCGAGATGCTTCAGCTGCTGATCAAAATGTAGGTAGTTGAAGCTTTTTGCTATTTTTTATTTGTTTAAAAAATATGAAAATGCTATCCTTATAGCAAGAAGAGGAGAAGGAGGCTTGATTATGACAGTTGGAGAAATTGCTGGCTTGATTGCAGCAATTGCTTTTGCAATACTTGTGGTCTTTCTAGTACGTGTATTGATTCGATTAGCAAAAACGATTGAAAAAGCAGAACAAACAGTAACAGAAGCAAACACAACGATTGAAGTCGTTACCAAAGATGTTGATCTTTTATCGAGACAAGTCGAAGGCTTGTTAGTGAAAAGCAACGAATTGTTGAATGATATCAACGGAAAAGTAGCAACGATCGATCCTTTATTTACAGCTGTCGCTGATTTGAGCGAGAGTGTATCAGAATTGAATTCTTCAAGCAAACACATCGTTACAAAAGTTGGTGGCATCGGTAAAACAACAGCAAAAGCAACTGTTGCCAGCAAAGTCGGTGGGACTGCAGTGAAATTCTTTAAACATAAAAAACCAACAACAGATACGACAGGAGGAAAATAATCATGGCAAAAAAAGGTGGATTTTTACTAGGTGCAGTGATTGGTGGTACAGCAGCAGCAGTAGCAGCTCTACTACTTGCACCAAAATCAGGTAAAGAATTACGTGATGAATTAGCAGCACAAGCGGATGATTTTCTAGATATGGCTTCTGATTATACAGAGATGGCAAAAGAAAAATCAACTGAATTGACAAGTATCGCAAAAGACAAAGCGCATGATCTTTCACAACAAGCAGGCGATTTAGCTGGTAATGTCAAACAAACAGTCTCAGACGCAACAGCCGACGCAGGAGACGAATCAGAAGATATTTTAGTGACATTGAAAGAGCAATCAGCTGATTTATCTGATCGTTTCAAAAAATCAGCTGCTGATTTAGGCGACACAGCAGCTGCTGCGAAAGAAGACATCATGATCGACATCAAAGATACAGCAGACCAAGCAGGTAGTACTGTAAAAGAAGGCATTGACGAAGCTAAACCAGTAGCTGAAGATGCAAAAATCTTGTCTGAGATGGCAAAAGAAGATGCAGCTACTGCGAAAGAAGATCTAAAAGATACATTTAAATAAGCAACACTAAAAAGTGAGCAAGAAAAGGCACGATCAGGAAACAACCTGATTCGTGTCCTTTTTTCTCTAATCTTACGTGGAGAGGATATTGTAAATGATTGAGATCAAGAAAAGCGATTCCGAAGAAACAGAAAAGAAAATCATTGGTCTGCTGAACGAACAATATATGCAATCATTTTCTACAAATGAACACTTAACAACTCAAACCATTTCAATCAGTGCATCTAAGGATGAGAAGTGGATCGGTGGCGCAGTGGCATCTTTATTTGGAAATACCTTGCATCTATCATTGCTCGGCGTAGATCAATCGTACCGTCACGAAGGCATCGGATCGCGATTAATAGAAGCGGTTCAACAAACAGCTTTGGAAAACCAGTGTTTGTATATGACCGTCAATACGCAAGATTATCAAGCTCGAGAGTTCTACGAAAGGCATGGCTTTGAGGTGTTTGCTTCGGTGGAAAATATGCCTTTTGTTGGCACAACAAAATTCTATTTAAAGCAACAAATAGCAAATGAATAGGTATCGACAACTAACGGATATCAGAAAAAGCAACTAAAAAAATAAGCGATAACCCGAAAATAGTTTCTACTTTGGGGTTATCGCTTATTTTACAGGTCAAAACGCTTCTTTCACAACCTAGATAAACGGTGTTCAAGAAGCTGACCTTCAACATTAAGCTGAGAAATCAAAAAATATGGAAAGCTATTTTCTGATTTCCCCTCTTACTGTTCAGGTCAAAACGCTTCTTTCACAACCTAGATAAACGGTGTTCGAAAGCCAGCTCCTTCAATATTAAGTCAAAACTTGAAAAAATATGAGAAGCTATTTTCCCAAGTTCTGCCTTAATACTCGGAGCAGAACGGCTTTCTCACAACCTCGATGAACGGTGTTCAAGAAGCAACACTTCAATAATAAGCCAAAACCATCAAAAATGAAAAAGCCATTTTCGATGGTTCTGTCTTATTACTCAGTGCTGAACGCTTCTTTCACAACCTATGATAAACGGTGTTCAAGAAGCTGACCTTCAACATTAAGCTGAGAAATCAAAAAATATGGAAAGCTATTTTCTGATTTCCCATCTTACTGCTCAGGTCAAAACGCTTCTTTCACAACCTAGATAAACGGTGTTCGAAAGCCAGCTCCTTCAATATTAAGTCAAAACTTGAAAAAATGTGAGAAGCTATTTTCCCAAGTTCTGCCTTAATACTCGGAGCAGAACGGCTTTCTCACAACCTCGATGAACGGTGTTCAAGAAGCAACACTTCAATAATAAGCCAAAACCATCAAAAATGAAAAAGCCATTTTCGATGGTTCTGTCTTATTACTCAGTGCTGAACGCTTCTTTCACAACCTTACTCCACCACTAATAATTCTTTTGGTGTTGTTGTAAAAGGGATACAACCGTCACTTGTGACATAGACGCAATCTTCGATTCTTACGCCTACTTGATCAGGGATATAAATACCTGGTTCTAATGAGAAGCACATGCCTTCTTCGATCACTAGATCATTGCCTGCCACTAGTGAGGGATATTCATGAACCGTTGTACCAATACCATGACCTAGACGATGATTGAAGTATTCGCCGTAGCCGTAGCTTTCAATGACGTTACGTGCGACTTGATCAAGTTCAGCGGCTGTGACGCCTGGACGAACAGCTTCTTGAGCTGCTAATTGGGCTTCAAGCGTGATTTGGTAGATTTTCTCTTGAAATTCTGTCGGTTTTTGGAAGGCAACTGTTCGTGTCGCATCACTACAATAGCCATCCCATACGACGCCTAGATCGAACAAGACAAGTTCATTTGGTTGGATCGTAGTACTTCCAGGTGTTCCATGAGGGCTTGCTGCATTTGTCCCCGCTAAAACCAGCGTGTCAAAAGACATTTGAGATACCCCTTGTTTTTTTAGTTGATATTCGATTTCAGCAATAATTGCTTGTTCCGTTACGCCTTCTTTGATGGAGCGAAAACCAATTTCAAAAGCTACATCTGCCCATTTTCCTGCCGCAATCAATTGCTCTTTTTCTTTTGTTGTTTTGATCAATTGCAGACGTTGGATGACTGGAGTCAGGTCAGCAAATCGGACGCTGCTTGTCATTTGTTGCGATAACGCGTCAAAGCGATCAACCGTCAACGCATTTTTTTCGATCCCGATCGTTTTTATTTGTGGATAACGGGTGCGGATCTCTTGCCCGATCAATAGCCAAGGATCTTCACTATCAAGATAACCTCGGACATCATAGGCCCAAGAACTATTTTGTGCATCTTCTACTTCTAACGCTGGTGTAAACAAGAAAGGATCTTGGTCAAGTGGAAGAAATAGAGCTAGTACACGTTCGTGGGGTTCACTTTCATAACCAGCAAAATAGGCGATATGACCTGGATCACTGATATAAGCAAGGTCGATTTCTTTTTGAGCCATCCATTGGCGTAATTCATTGATTTTTTCAAGATTCATTTGGACATCCTTCTTTCGCATTTATGGCATGTTTCGATAATTCATTGTACCACTCTTGTAAAAAAAGACCAATTGACTAAAAGTGAAAAAGGTGATTTTTTTCATGAAAACGCTAGTAAAACGGTTGCAATTTCTGTCAATCTTTGATATCCTGTTTTAGAAATGTAAATCGTATTTTCAGAAAAGATATAAAAACAGAATAGGAGAACAACGATGGAAAAACAAACTATCACTATTTATGACGTAGCGAGAGAGGCAAATGTTTCGATGGCTACTGTTTCACGTGTTGTCAATGGGAATCCAAATGTAAAACCAGCTACAAGAAAAAAAGTATTGGAAGTCATTGACCGCTTAGATTATCGACCAAATGCTGTAGCTCGTGGTCTTGCAAGTAAAAAAACAACGACGGTTGGGGTCATCATCCCAGATGTCAGCAATATGTTCTTTGCTTCATTAGCACGTGGGATCGATGATGTGGCAACGATGTACAAATATAATATCATTTTGGCAAATTCAGACGGAAATGACCAAAAAGAAGTCAACGTACTGAACAATCTTTTAGCCAAACAAGTTGACGGTGTGATTTTCATGGGGCATCATATCACAGATGAAATCCGTGGCGAATTCTCACGTTCAAAAACTCCAGTTGTTTTAGCTGGTTCGATCGATCCAGACGAACAAGTAGGAAGTGTCAATATCGACTATACTTCAGCGACAAAAGATGCAGTGACTAAATTAGCTAAAAACGGCAATAAAAAAATTGCCTTTGTAAGTGGTGCATTGATTGACCCGATCAATGGCCAAAACCGTTTGAAAGGCTACAAAGAAGCGTTGAAAGAAAACGGACTGACTTATAGTGAAGGTTTGATCTTTGAATCAAGCTATAATTTTAGAGATGGCTTGTCATTAGTAGAACGTATCCACAATAGTGGAGCAACTGCTGTTTATGTAACGGATGATGAACTAGCAATCGGTATTTTAGATGGCTTGATTGACCGTGGTGTCAAAGTACCAGAAGAATTTGAGATCATCACAAGTAATAACTCTTTATTGACTGAAGTTGCTCGCCCACGCTTGACAAGTATTACGCAACCATTATATGACTTAGGTGCGGTATCAATGCGTCTATTGACAAAAATGATGAACAAAGAAGAAGTAGAAGAAAAAACAATCATCTTACCTTATGGAATTGAAGAAAAAGGTTCAACGAAATAAATCGATTGAGATAAACATCAAGCGATTGATCAAATAAAACGATAACTAAAAGTAGCTGAAATGACAAAGAATCGTCGTTTCAGCTACTTTTTTATGGAAATAACAGGGGCAAAGTTTCACCAAAGATAAGTAAAAACGAATAAAAAATGAGCCGGATCTTGATATCATTTATCAAGATCTGACTCATTTTTTTTTTGAGAAAGAGTAGTGGACTCAGATTGTTTTGTTAATCGTCGTCTTTGTCATCCTCTTTGTTCTGTGGATTTTCACGTTCGAATGTTCCGACAGTATTCCAGTAATCTTTGTAATTTTCATCCGTTCCACCTACACCAAATTTGAAGGTGCTTTTCTCAGGACCATTTTTTGCCCAAAGTGACTCGACAGTTTTGCTAGGTGTATTGATCGATCTTCGGTCAACGGTCACTTTTCCAGGTAATTGTCCTGTGAAGGCAGAAACGTCTTCTTTCTTCACATCAGAAGCAAGTGTGAATTTCTGATCGGTACCAAAAATCGTTGGGTTTACTTGATACACTTGATTGATTAAATTTGCTAAATATTTGGATGAACGCAATCTTGCTTGGGCATCCATTCCGGTATTATCATCGTGTCCTGCCCAACTACTGATCGTGACAGAGGGTGTGGAGACAACTAACCACGAATCTCGGTAATCATTCGTTGAACCAGTTTTACCGATCCAGTCCGCTTGACCTAAGCTGCCATTGAGACTAGTGATATCATCTTTGAATGGTGTGGTGATCTTTTCATTGATAACGCTACGCAACATATCATTGACGATCGAAGCTGCGGCTTCGGAAAAGACGCGCACTGGTTTAACTTCGTGTTGATAAATGACATTCCCCTCGTTGTCAGTGATTGCATCAATGATATACGCTTGCTGGAATTCGCCATTATTTGCTAATGCCTGGAAGCCATTGGTTTGTTGAAGAGTGGTGACATCGACTGTTCCCAGTGGTGCCGATTCAACGCCCCAGTTAGCATTTGCAGGATAGTTCATTTTTGATAGATACGTTTCGTAGGCGTATTGTTTTGAGCCGCCATTGTTCAAAACATCTTGATATAAATGGTAAGCAGGGATATTGTTCGACCATTCCAATGATTCACGAACCGTTTGGAAGGTATTTGATCCTTTATTCGTCGCATTGACGATGTCTTCTCCGGCATTTGAGCCTTCTTGCCAAGTAGTTGCATAGTCAGAAACACGTGATTCTGAACCAACTAAGCCCATATCGATCGCTGGGCCATAAACCAACATCGGCTTGATCGATGACCCGGCTTGTCTTTGAGTATCAAAGGCATGATTATTTTGGTTCAGCGCATAATTACGACCACCGACAAATCCATAAACTCGACCGGTTTTATTATCCATCAGAACGTTACCAGTCTCAACAGGTGTGCCTTTTCCGTCATCAAGTAAGTAACCATAATTGGCAACACCTGCTTGCATCGCATCATAGATGCCTTTGTCGATCGTTGAATGAATCGTGTAGCCTTGATTTTGGATCGTTTGTTCTGCACGTTGATAGTAGGCATTGTAGACGTCTGTATCGGATAGATCTGCGTTATCTTTTTCTCCCAATTGTCTAGCAATGATATCGGTCGCGGCATTCATGACCGTGTAATATAAGAAGTCACGGTCAGTTTGTTCTGCCACTTGTTGACCTAAGAAATCTTTTGTTAAGTCATAGGCTTTTGCTTCTTCATATTGTTCTTTTGTGATTTGGTGTTCACGGTACATGCTAAATAGCACGATGTCTTTTCTTTCTAAGCCGGCAGTAAGGTCTTCTTTCAATGCACCTGTATTGGTATAAGGGCTATAAGTGATCGGACTTTGTGGTAAACCTGCGATAAATGCCGCTTGTGGTAAGGATAAATCGCTCGCATTGACTCCGAAGATCCCTTGCGCAGCTTCTTGGACACCGGCAATATTTTGGCCTTTATTGTTTCTTCCGAAAGGTGAAACATTCAAATAAGTGGAGATGATTTCGTCTTTTGTAAAATGTTTCTCGACTTGAGCAGCCAATAAGATCTCATTTGCTTTACGCTTAAAGGTTGTTTCATCGGTCAAAATCTGTTGCTTGACTAACTGCTGTGTCAGTGTTGATCCTCCAGATGAGCCGATCCCAGTTGCTTCAGAGAAAAGTGCTCGGATCACCGCTTTAGGAACATAGCCTTTATGTTCTTCAAAATATTCATCCTCTGTGCTGATGATCGCAGATTTTAAATAAGGCGACATTTGATCTGAAGGGACGGTTGTCCGCATCAAATCAGTTTGGATCGTCGAGATCTCTGTATTATCGGCATAAACAAGTTTTGATGTTTCGGTTATATTGCCTAACTCAGATTGTAACTCAGATTTGGAAGGTAGCTTTGTATCTTCAACTAGATACGCAAAATAGCCGGCACCGACTCCCACACCTAATGCAGCGAATAGAATGATAAGAACCATGATAAAAACGGTTAATGATTGAAAAACGCGAAAAATGACCTTAGGAACAAACCACTTTTCTTTTGTTCGTCGTGCTTGTTTTCTTCGTTTATTATTACGTGGCAAAGGTTTCACCTCAACTAATGGTTTTATTTCGCTAATTATAGCAAATAATAGAACAAAAAAACAGACATGGCTTTTTTTGTGTCTTATTTGACCTTTGGTTTTGAGAAAACATTAAAAATTCTTCTAGTTATTTTGTATCTGCTCGGATCATTGGACAGATTTCAAACTTTTCTTTCAAATCCGTTTCAGTTAAGATAAAAGGAGAGTGAACAAATCCATTCACTGAGTGACTAGCCGAGAGGGCTTTATAGGAGGAGTACGATGTTATTAGGTTCACATGTCAGTATGAGCGGTAAAAAGATGTTACTAGGTGCAGCAGAAGAAGCAGCCAGCTATGGTGCTTCTACTTTTATGATCTATACAGGCGCACCACAAAATACCCGTAGAAAACCAATTGAAGAAATGAATATTGAAGCTGGAAAACAATATATGGAAGAAAATGGACTGAAAAATATAGTGGTCCATGCACCGTATATCATTAATTTAGGAAATACAACGAAACCAGAAATGTTTCCTTTTGCTGTACAGTTTTTAAGAGAAGAAATCGTTCGAGCGGAAGCATTAGGAGCAACTCAGATCACATTGCACCCAGGCGCACATGTCGGTGCTGGAGCAGAGGCAGGGATCGCAAGGATCATTGAAGGGCTAAATGAAGTCTTGACGAAAGAACAGACCGCACAAATCGCCTTAGAGACAATGGCAGGAAAAGGTACAGAGATCGGCAGAACGTTCGAAGAGTTGGCACAGATCATTGATGGGGTGACATTGAATGAAAAGCTATCAGTGACCTTTGACACGTGCCACACGAACGATGCCGGCTATGATGTAGCGAATGATTTTTATGGCGTCATTGAAACGTTTGATAAAGTGATTGGTTTAGATCGCTTGAAAGTACTACACATCAATGATTCCAAAAATCCACAAGGTTCACATAAAGACCGCCACGCCAATATCGGCTTTGGTACGATCGGTTTTGATGCATTAAATAAAATCGTCCATGAACCAATGTTCAAAGATGTTTCAAAGATTCTTGAAACACCATATGTCGGAAAAGATAAAAAATTAGCTTATGCCCCTTATGGGAAAGAAATCGCGATGTTCAAAGCTGAAACCTTTGATCCAGAAGTATTTCCAGAATTATTAGTAGATGTAGAAGCCTGAATAATCTGTAAAGGTTATTAGATAAAGAAAAAAGCCTAGATCACAAAAATATGTAAAAATATTTTTTGTTCATCTAAGCTTTTTTGTTTAGTTTAAAACCTTTGATCAAGACAACTCTTGTAAACGTTGTTCATAGCGTTTATTTCCCTTATAAAGATCAACGATCGTCCAAGCGAGTAAGGCGAGAACTGCAACGATGATGATGTAAGCGATCCGATCAGCAAGGACGATTGACGCAGTGGAAGCTTGATCGCCAAAGAAAGCTTCGATTTGTCCTGGAAGTCCGCGCAAGTTTAAATACGTCAAACTGATGACAGAAAACCAACCAAGTATTTTGACGATCAGTGAATTTTTGAAACGGGCACCCATTTCTGCTTGGCTGTTGGTCATCATCAATAAAGGAATCATTGAAAAAGGCAAGGCAAAAGCTAAGAATACTTGGGACTCATTCATTAGATTATTAAGTGCTGTATGTTCTTCGATCGTGCCTTTGGAGCTAGTGAACAAGACACAAAGTAGTACTGGAATGACGGACAATAGTCGAGTGACTAAACGGCGTAACCAGATCGGCATGCGCATATGGATAAAGCCTTCCATAATGACTTGTCCAGTCAATGTACCGGTAATCGTTGAATTTTGACCAGAAGCAAGCAGTGCTACTGCAAATAAGGTTGATAAAATGCCTGATTTTGCTACGGCGATCAAGACGCCGTTACTCATCGCAGATGGATCGGAAAGTGCTTCATACAAACCAAAGAAAGAGGGATCTTGAACTGCACCAGTTTTAAAGACGGCAACCCCCATGATCAATAGAAGTGCATTGACAACGAAAGCCATCGTTAATTGAATATTGGAATCCCATGTCGAGAAACGCACCGCTCTTGCAATATCTTCTGGATCTTTTCGATCGATCTCGCGGGTTTGGGAAACAGCAGAGTGCAAATAGAGATTGTGAGGCATCACAGTTGCACCAATGATCCCTAAAGCTCCAGTCAATGGGGTCTCTCCACCGATTTTTGGTTCTTCAGCAAATGTTTGGCTATTAGGAATAAAGCCTTTGAATAGGCTGCTCCAATCAGGGTTTGAAAGCGCCACTTGGTAGACAAAGACAAATAGGATAACGAAAATCAAACAGACGACTAACGCTTCGATTTTACGAAAACCGATCTTTGTCAAAAGAAGCAAGACAAAGACATCCAAGACGGTAATAAAGACAGCAATTGCCAAAGGAATATCAAATAATAAATATAGAGCGATCGCTGCACCAATGACTTCAGCGATATCTGTCGCCATGATCGCTAATTCGGTCAAGATCCAAAGAATGACCCCTAGCGTTTTACTCGTACGAGCACGAATCGCCTGTGCCAGATCCATTTGGCTGACGATCCCAAGTTTGGCCGCCATATATTGTAGTAACATAGCAATCAAGCTGGACATCAGAATAACTGACATCAATAAGTATTGGAAATTTTGGCCACCGGTGATCGATGTTGACCAATTACCTGGGTCCATATAGCCGACTGCTACGAGTGCACCAGGTCCGGAATAGGCAAGTAAGGTGCGGAAGAAACTTTTTCCTTTTGGTACTTTGACCGTACCGTTTACTTCTGAAAGGGATAACCCATTAGTGTGTTCAATCCATTTATGTTTATTCTCGTGATTATTCAAATGAAAACCACCCTTCTATTTCTTTTCGAATTCATTCTACACCCAGAGACGAAAAAATAAAAGAAAAAAATTCGGCTAACCTAAAAATTAAATGTGGCTTACTTTCTAAATGGGCGTTTTTGTATAATCATGAAATAAAAATGACTTTTTTTACATATTCTTAAGAAAACGCCTTTCTTTTTTTTGTAAGTTTTAGTAAAATGAATCATTGAGAGCAATTAGGAAAAGGAAAGGAGAGATTTACATGGTATCAAACGGAATCGTTGTACTTATTGCAGTTATTGCATTGTTAATCGGCGCAGTCGGTGGATTCTTTCTTGCGCGTAAATATATGAAAGATTACTTAGAAAAAAATCCTCCCGTTAATGAGGAAATGTTAAGATCAATGATGATGTCTATGGGGCAAAAACCATCTGAAAAGAAAATTCGTCAGATGATGCAACAAATGAAGAACCAAGGGAAGAAGTAGGTTCTTATTCGACAACATCAAAAAGCGGGCTGATTGATTTCAGCTCGCTTTTTTCTTTTTCTCAATTTGAGAAAAGCGCATTCATGCCGATCAATGATTATTTTTTTATAAATTGTATGACGATCATATTTTTTCGATTGTGATCAACGATATCTGAGGATGCAATTCAACCTCGGAAATAAATGAAATTTTTAGGAGTTAGAAGGAGGAAATATATGTCGATTTTCAGAAAATTGGGTTGGTTTTTTAAACAAGAGAAAAAGCACTATTTGATTGGCGTATTTTCTTTGTTCGCGGTGGCAATAGTGCAGTTGATCCCACCTAAAGTCATCGGGATCATTATCGATGAAATCGCCGATCAAAATATCTCGATGCAAATCATTGCATTGTGGATAGGTGTATTGATCATTGCAGCTTTTTTGCAATATCTTTTTCGCTATATTTGGCGAATGAACATTTGGGGCAGTGCAGCTAGGCTTGAAAAAGAATTACGCCAGCGTCTATTTGCTCATTTTACGCGAATGGATAGTTTGTTCTATCAAAAATACCGGACGGGTGATTTGATGGCTCATGCAACGAATGATTTGAACGCGATTCAAAATGTGGCTGGTGCAGGAATTTTAACATTTGCAGATTCAGTGATCACTGGAGGAACGACGATCATTGCGATGGTTCTATTCGTTGATTGGCGGTTAACTTTGATTGCATTGATCCCATTACCATTATTAGCGGTTACTTCAAGGATCTTAGGCTCAAAATTACATGATGCGTTTCGTGATTCACAAGAAGCCTTTTCAAGTATCAACGATAAAACACAAGAAAGTATCACAGGTATCAAAGTCATCAAAACATTTGGCCAAGAAAAACAAGACTTGGAAGATTTCCAAGAAAAGATCGATGATGCCATTGAGAAAAATAAGCGGGTAAACTTTTTAGATGCGCTTTTTGATCCATTCATCACGTTGATCATTGGCTTGTCATATGTGGCGACAATTATTTTAGGAGGACGTTATGTCTTGGATGGTACGATCTCAATTGGACAGATGGTTTCTTTTATCAGTTATATCGGTATGCTTGTCTGGCCGATGTTTGCGATTGGGCGACTGTTCAATGTACTAGAAAGAGGGAACGCTTCGTATGATCGTGTCAATGAACTATTGCATGAGAAAACACATATCGTCGAAAAAGTAGGAGCAGAAATGACACCAGCAAAAGGTGAGTTGAATGTGGCAATCACACAATTTACCTATCCAGACGATGAACAGCCAGCATTAGAACACATCAAATTTGCGATCAATGAAGGTGATACGTTAGGTATCGTTGGTAAAACAGGTGCCGGTAAGACGACAATCATCAAATTATTGATGCGTGAGTATGACCATTATCAAGGAGAAATCAAATTTGGCGGACGAACGATCAGAGACTACTCACTAGATGCCTTGTTGCGCTCGATTGGTTATGTGCCACAAGATCATTTCTTGTTTTCGATGACGATCCTAGATAATATTCGCTTCTCCAATCCACAGAAATCACCAGAAGAAGTGGAAGAAGCAGCGGAATTGGCGTATATCAACACAGAAATCAAAGGACTGCCAGAAGGGTACCAGACAATGGTCGGTGAACGTGGGGTCTCTCTTTCTGGTGGACAGAAGCAACGGTTGTCGATTGCTCGTGCATTGATCCAAAGTCCCGAATTATTGATTTTGGATGACGCATTATCCGCTGTTGATGCTAAGACAGAAGAAGCAATCTTACGTAACCTTAAAGCAGAACGGAAAAACAAAACCACGATCATTGCGGCCCATCGTTTAAGTAGTGTCATGCACGCCAATGAAATCATCGTCATCGATCATGGTCGGATTATTGAACGTGGCACACATCAAGAGTTGTTAGCTCTTGGTGGTTGGTACGAACAAATGTGGCAGAAACAACAATTAGAAGCAAAAATTGAAGGAGGTGGCGAATAATGGAAGATCAATATCAGTCGGAATGGTCAAAATCCATGACCTATAAAGAACAAGCTTCGATCATTAAACGGTTGATGCAATTTGCTAAACCCTTTCGCTCGACATTCATCATTGCGATTTTATTTGCTCTAGTATTATCAGTCATCAATGTGCTATTGCCAAGGATCATCCAAACATTCATGGATGAGCATCTAGCGAAGCAGTCAGCAACGACACAAGTCATTCTTTTCTTTGCAGGGCTTTATCTTTTTGGGGTCATTGTCAAAAGTATCATTTGGTTTTTCCAATGGTATTTATATTCGATGGCGTCATTGAAGACCTACCAACATATCCGTGTAAAGCTGTTTGAAAAACTGCATACATTAGGAATGCGGTACTTTGATCAAACGCCAGCTGGATCGACGGTTTCTCGTGTGACCAATGACACAGAAACACTGTTTGAATTTTGGTATGTCTTTCTGATGGTTTTAACAGGGATTTTTGCCGTGATCTCTTCATTTATTGCGATGTTTCAAATCAATCAAAAAATCGCGCTATGGTGTCTGATCTTTTTACCGATTTTAGGAGTAGTGATTTGGTATTATCAAAAATTTAGTTCAAGGATCTATCGAAATATGCGTGAACGCTTGAGTCAATTGAACACAAAATTAAATGAATCGATTTCTGGGATGCGGATCATCCAACAATTTCGTCAAGAATCGCGTTTAGCAAAAGAATTTGAGGAAGTCAATGAAGAGTATCTAGCGACTCGCTATGCCATGATCAAGACAAATTCGATTCTTTTGAGTCCAATCATCAGTTTTTTATATGCTTTAGCGATTGCCTTGACTTTGACGTTATTCGGACTCGATGCCTTACATTCACCAGTTGAAGTCGGCTTGATCTTTGCATTTACCACCTATGTTCAAGGATTCTTTAACCCGATGTCGCAAATGATGGACTTCTTAAGTGTCTTTACTGATGGAACAGTCGCAGGAAGTCGTATTTTGAAAATCATGGATACGGAAGAATATGCACCACAGCAAAAGGAATCAGCGGATCGAACGATCACTGCTGGAAAAATCGAATTTCGTAATGTCAGTTTCTCTTATGATGGAAAAAACAATGTATTGAACAATATTTCATTTGTTGCTAATCCAGGAGAAACTGTCGCATTAGTCGGACATACAGGAAGTGGGAAAAGTTCGATCATCAATGTGTTGATGCGTTTTTATGAGTTTTACGAAGGGCAGATCTTGATTGATGACCATGACATTCGTGAATATCCAATCGCTGAATTACGCAATAAAATGGGTCTAGTATTACAGGATGCGTTCTTATTTTATGGGGATATCGCTGGAAACATCCGCATGATGAATCCAGAGATCACAGACGAACAAATACGTGAAGCCGCTGAGTTTGTCCAAGCGAATCAGTTCATTGAAGACTTACCGAAAGGGTATCATTCAAAAGTGATTGAAAGAGGGGCGAGCTATTCAAGTGGGCAACGCCAATTGATCACGTTTGCCAGAACGATTGTAACGGATCCTAAAATCTTAGTTCTGGATGAAGCGACGGCGAATATCGACACAGAAACAGAAGTGTTGATCCAAGAAGGACTTGCGAAGATGCGTCAAGGTCGGACAACGATTGCTATCGCCCATCGTCTGTCAACGATCCGTGATGCAGAGTTGATCCTCGTATTAGATAAAGGACATATCGTGGAGCGCGGGAATCATGAAACACTTTTAGCTGAAGAAGGGCTATATTCAGATATGTACAAATTACAAAGTGAGTAACAGGGAAGAATAAAGGCATCTGTTTTTGAAACACTTGTATCGTAAGCCGTGATAAAAATAGTTAGCCTCAACTCATAAGACTTGAATCCCCAAAAACGTGCCAACTTTTGGGGATCAAGGCTTTTTTTTATGACTTGATTGCTAGCGGTGTGATTCAAATCAAAAAAGTCAATCGGCTATTCTTACTGTCTGGTTAATGGCTGTTCTGGGGGAGTGGTAGTTTCCATGTTAACGTGAAAGAATTTTTTTTAGAAATATAGGAATAATACAAAAGAAAGCGTTGACATTTTAAAATTGTTTCGCTACTATGAAGAAAAGAACATACTGTTGGATAGTGATTGCATCACGCAAGCTAAACCTAATCAGTCACCATGAATCGATTCCATGGCTGACTTTTTGGGTTTTTTTGTTTTTTTTAGGAGTGACAATCATAGAAAGGGGATATTATGCGGATTGAAAAAATTCTAAATAATAATGTCGTTGTCACAAGGGACAAATTAAATCGAGAAATGATCGTTATGGGAAAAGGATTAGCATTCAAAAAAAAGATTGGTGATGCTATTTTAGAAGCGGGTGTGGATAAAGAATTTCATTTGACAGATGATCGACTGTCGAGGCATTTTCAAAAATTAGCGGAGGATATCCCGATGGAATACCTCGAACTCTCCTACGAGATCATCGAGTATACAAAAGAAAAGTTAGATGTGACATTGAATGAATCCATTTATATTTCATTGACCGATCATTTATACAATGCGATCAAACGTTATAAAACCGGCGTTGGATTACCTAATGTTTTATTATATGATATCAAGCAATTATTTCCGAGAGAATACCAAATAGGTAAAAAAACGATTGAAAGAGTCCATCATAAATATGGATTTGATTTATCCGAAAATGAAGCTGGATTCATTGCCCTTCATTTAGTCAATGCACAATCAGAACAAGATAGTATGAACAATATGTACCAGTTTACGAAAACCATTCAGGATATTTTGAATATCGTTCGCTATTATTATCAAACACCCTTTGATGAAGAATCGATTTATTTTTTCCGATTTGTCACGCATCTTCGTTTTTTTCTCAGCCGTGTGATGAACACGTCCCTTACCCAAGAAGGTGAGGTCGAGGAAGAACTGATCCAGATGATCCAGCGAAAATACCAAACGGCTTCTGGCTGCGTGGACAAAATCGCTTTATTCTTACAGGAAACATTTAATTATCATATGTCAGACGATGAAATTGTCTACTTAACGATCCATCTGGCTCGTTTGGCAGATAATAATCATTTAAAAAATCACTAAAAGGAGGGCCGTGGGTTCAACGAATGAGTACCAAAGGATAGTGACATTGAGTTGGCTAAACCTTCAATCAAACAATTGGAGGAAAAGAACATGGGAAAATACCAAGATTTAGCAAAAGAAATCGTGAAATATGTTGGCGGAAAAGAAAATATCAGTAGTTTGACGCACTGTGTGACTCGCTTGCGTTTTCGGTTAAAAGACGAAAGTAAAGCAGATGACGAGACATTGAAGAATATGGATGGTGTCGTGACTGTCATGAAAAGCGGTGGGCAATACCAAGTAGTCATTGGTAATCATGTACCAGACGTATATGCAGATGTATTAAGTGTAGCAGGGATTTCAGAAGATGCGGAATTAGCCCCTGCGAAAGGCAATATATTTAATCGTTTGATCGATATTTTAAGTGGTTGTTTCCAGCCCTTCTTAGGAGCTTTAGCAGCTGCCGGGATGGTCAAAGGATTGAATGCATTATTTATCTTTTTAGGATTCTATGAGCAGACTTCCGGAACTTATATCATGTTAAATGGGATCGGTGATTCGATCTTTTATTTCATGCCAGTTATTTTAGGGTATACAGCAGCTAAAAAATTCAAATTGAATCCAATGGTCGGCATCGTGATCGGCGCAGCTCTTGTCTATCCGACCGTACAAGGACCGGCATTACAAAGTGGCTTTGAAGCAGCCAATCAAGGTGCAGCTGCGCCGCTTAGCCTTTTAGGATTGCCCGCGTATGAAAGTTTCTTGGGTATTCCCTGGGTAGGAGCTTCTTATACATCAAGTGTTGTTCCTGTCATCTTTATCATTGCTTTTGCCGGACAAGTGCAAAAATTTGCGAAGAAGATCGTTCCAACAGTTGTCCAAACATTTGTTGTTCCTTTTATGGTCTTATTGATTGCTCTACCGATCGGCTTTTTGGTGATTGGCCCAATCGTTAGCTTGTTAACAGAGTGGTTGAGTGCAGGTTTCCAAGCATTGATGGATTTTTCACCAGCATTATATGGTGGGGTTCTAGGCTTCTTCTGGCAAGTATTAGTTATCTTCGGTCTACATTGGAGTATCATCCCTTTGGCGATCATGCAGTTGGCACAAAATGGCTCAAGTCAAATGCTTGTAGGTGTTTTTGGGGCAAGTTTTGCACAAACCGCCGTGGTATTAGCAATGTACTTCAAGTTTAAAGACAAGAAAATGAAAGCCTTATGTATGCCTGCCTTTATCTCAGGAATCTTTGGTGTGACAGAACCAGCCATCTATGGAATCACTCTACCTAAAAAGACCCCGTTCATTTATTCAATGATTGGTGGGGCAATCTCTGGTATCTATTTGATGATGAGTGGTACGACAAGTTATACAATGGGTGGCTTGGGCATCTTCGGAGTGGTCAACTTCATTAGTGGTAGCGATGCCAGTGGCATGTACAATGCCTTTATCGGTATCGCAATTGCAGCAACGATTGGCTTTACTTTGACTTTCTTGTTCTGGAAAGATACCGAAGAAGTAGTACCTGAGAAAAAAGAAAGTAAAATCAAAGAAATCGTCAAAACACCGATCCAAGGTGGTATTGCATCTTTAAGCGAAGCAAAAGACCAAGCATTTGCTAAAGGCGCGTTAGGACGAGGAATCTTGATCTATCCAGAAAAAGGGGAAGTCGTTGCACCATTCGATGGGACAGTGATGACGTTATTTCCTTCAAAACATGCGATTGGTTTAGTTTCTGAAAGTGGATTAGAACTGTTGATCCATGTTGGGTTAGACACTGTACAATTGGAAGGGAAACATTTTGAGTCTTTTGTGAAACAAGGGGATAAAGTGAAACAAGGAGACGTCTTATTGCGATTTGATATCAATGCGATCGAAAGTGAAGGCTATAGTGTAGAAACCCCTGTCATTATTACCAATTCAGCAGATTACCTCGATATCGTCGAGAATCAATCGAAGATCGTGACGAATGGGGATGAGTTGATCACAGCGTTGACTTGATGAGTTCAAAGCCCTTTAGATCAAGGTTTTAGAAAGTTAGCTTAGTGTTAAAAAGTATTTTTCCACAGGAGAATGTTTCTAAGTACCTGATTCCAAAAAAAGTCGTAACATCCGAGGGTTTCCTCTCATATTTTGGATGTTACGGCTTATTTTCTTAGAAGTTCAGCTATTAAATTAGAGAGTAAATTTCAAGGAGCAACTTTGTTCTGAACGAATCTTTCTGATCGTTCCCGCTATAAAAGTAGACTAATCGCCATCTTCGATTGAATCGGTAAATAGTTCTTCTTTCATAATGGATGAACTGATCTGCCGTGTATCGACTTTTTGCCCGACTTCGATCAAATAATTGAGGTTCTCACGATAATGTTCAGCAAAGACACAACTATATAACACATCCAACAAATAGGAGATCGACGTATTGATCGTGAAACTACTGATTTTTGAGTACAATCGTTCACGTGTTGTCAGGCGCAATACCACATCGCTCGCTGTGGACAAACTGGACTCACCGATGCTCGTCAACGATAAAATCGGCACATTTTTTTCTTTCAAAATTTCAGCAGTCCGAAGCATCATCTGATTTTCTCCCGTATAAGAGATCAAGATCGCACAGTTTTCAGGCTGACAATTGTAGGCATCGTAATATGACTCGCCAGAAGTTGGCACAATGGTCACTTCCTGTTTGATCCGATTCATTTTCAATTTGAAGGATTGAGCAATCAATGTGTTGGTATCACTCGAAAATAATACGATTTTATTCGATCGCAGCAGAAGTTGCTTTGCTTGTTGGAGATCGTCGTGCATCAACAAGGATAACGTATCTTGGATCGTCATACGTTCAAGTGCCGCAATCCGATTAGCGATCGTCATGATGCCTTCATTTTCGGAAAAAGGGAGATTGGCGTCCACTTCTTGAAAGTTTCCTTGTAGATATTCTGTTTCAGCAATGAACGCATCTCTAAAATCCACCCATCCGTGAAAACCCATTTTTTTGGCGATCCGAATCAAAGTAGAAGGATGGACATAGCAAGTTTCAGCAATTTGTTGAATCGTTCGATCGGCCAGAGTTGTTTCATTGGCTTGGAGAAAACGGATGACTTCGCTTTCTGAAGGTGAAAAGTTGATTTGTTTAAGCTTTTCCTTTAATAGCATAATTCGATCCTCTTTTTTACGTTTTTGGTTAAAAGTATGTAAAATAATTGTAAACGGTATTATTTAGTGTGTCAATGAAACAAAAAAAAGAGAAGTAATTCCTTTACTCGTTTATTTTGATTATAAAATTAGGCTTTATTTGGTTTTTTTTCATTATTTTTCTTTTTGTTATGTGCAATAAATTTACAAAAAAATGCAAGAATATCGATCATTTTGTAAATGGTTATTCAAATTGATCAAAAAGTATTGTGACTTTTATTTACAAAAATGATAATAGAGTTGTAAAAAAGACGAAGGAGTGAGTGTATGAATCAAGGAATCAAGATCGCGACAATTGGTGGCGGAAGTAGTTACACACCGGAACTAATGGAAGGATTCATCAAACGTTACGATGAATTGCCGATTCGTGAAATCTGGTTAGTCGATATCGAAGCTGGGCGTGAAAAACTAGCGATCGTCAGTGAAATGGCCCAACGGATGTGGGATGCTTCTCCATATGACGTGAAAATCTATGCCACCTTAGATCGCGAAGAAGCATTGAAAGATGCCGACTTTGTCACTACACAATTTCGGGTCGGTCAATTGGATGCTCGTGTAAAAGACGAACGCATTCCAGCGTACTATGGCATGTTAGGCCAAGAAACCAATGGAGCTGGGGGAATGTTCAAAGCATTTCGTACGATCCCAGTCATTTTAGCAGTAGTTGAAGACATGAAACGCCTCTGTCCGAACGCTTGGTTGATCAATTTCGCGAATCCAAGCGGTATGGTGACTGAAGCAGTCGTTCGTTATGGGAAATGGGACAAAGTGATTGGATTGTGCAATGTACCAGTAATGGCAATGATGACAGAGCCAGTCATGATCAGTGAAAAGAAAGAAGAGTTGATTTATAAATTTGCTGGGCTGAACCATTTCCATTGGCACAAAGTAGCGGATGCAAAAGGAAATGATCGTACAGAAGATTTGATCGAACAACTTTATGCGGAAGATAACGGGTTGCCAAAAAACATATTCGATGTGCCATTCTTTAGAGAACAACTCGATCAGATGAAAATGATTCCTTGTGGCTATCACCGCTATTACTATCGTGAAGAAGAAATGTTGGAGCATGCGTTGGAAGAATACCACACGATCGGAACGCGAGCACAACAAGTCAAACAAACAGAAGCGGAATTGTTTGAGCTATACAAAGATCCGCAACTCGATCATAAACCAGAACAATTACAACAACGAGGCGGTGCCTATTATTCGGATGCTGCGTGTGAAACGATTGCTTCGATCTATGGCAATAAAGAAACTCAAATCGTTGTCTCAACGAAAAACAATGGGGCAGTGCCTGATCTACCAGCAGACTGTGTCGTTGAAGTAACAGCGTATGTAGGCGCGCAAGGAGCAAGAAGTGTTGCTTTTGGTTCATTACCTACAGCAGAACGTGGCTGGTTACAAGTGATGAAAAATATGGAGTTGTTGACGATCGAAGCAGCTGTCACAGGTGATTACGGGACGGCGTTACAAGCATTTACGATCAACCCATTAGTTCGTTCTGGTAAAACAGCAAAACGTATGATGGATGAATTATTTATTGCTCATCAAGAGTATTTACCACAATTTAAAGAAGCCATCGATCGCTTAACAGCAGAAGGCATCGAAGTGCAAGATGAATTAGCAAGAGAATTGTCAGAAAAACGTGTAGTGGAAGGAGTATAACAACGATGGGATTTAGAAAAGACTTTTTATGGGGTGGCGCAACAGCTGCCAATCAATGTGAAGGTGGATACGACGAAGGAGGGCGCGGCTTAGCCAACGTAGATGTCGTGCCGATTGGTCCAGATCGTTTTCCAGTGATTACCGGTCAACAAAAAATGTTTGAGTTTGATGACGAACATTTTTATCCAGCAAAAGAAGCGATCGATATGTACCATCACTATAAAGAAGATATTGCCTTATTTGCAGAAATGGGCTTTAAAACCTACCGTCTATCGATTGCCTGGAGCCGTATTTTTCCATTAGGTGATGAGAAAGAGCCAAACGAAGAAGGGTTGAAATTCTATGAAGATGTCTTTAAAGAATGTCAAAAGTATGGGATCGAACCCTTAGTAACGATCACTCATTTTGACTGCCCGATGCATCTAGTCAAAGAATATGGGGCATGGCGTTCGCGTGAATTAGTCGGATTTTATGAAAACCTTTGTCACGTGATCTTTAATCGTTACAAAGGATTAGTAAAATACTGGTTGACCTTTAATGAAATTAACATGATTTTACATGCACCGTTCATGGGGGCTGGCTTGTATTTTGAAGAAGGCGACAATGTAGAGCAAGTCAAATATCAAGCAGCTCATCATGAGTTACTAGCGAGTGCGATTGCCACAAAAATCGCGCATGAAGTCGACCCTGAGAATAAAGTCGGCTGTATGTTAGCTGCGGGGGCTTATTATCCTTATTCATGTAAACCAGAAGATGTCTGGGCTTCACGCCAAGCAGACCGTGAAAATTACTTCTTTATCGATGTGCAGTCAAGAGGAGAATACCCAGCATATGCACTAAAAGAAATGGAACGCCAAGGCATCGAGATCAAAATGGAACCAGGAGACTTAGAGTTATTGAAACAACATACTGTTGATTTTATTTCATTCTCTTATTATTCTTCTCGTGTTTCAACAACCGATCCAAAACTATTAGAACAAACCGCAGGAAATATCTTTGAATCAACGAAAAACCCTTATTTAGAAGCAAGTGAATGGGGCTGGCAAATTGACCCATTAGGTTTACGGGTAACCTTGAATGATATTTATGATCGTTATCAAAAACCATTGTTTATTGTCGAAAATGGTTTGGGCGCGGTAGATACTCCGGATGAGAATGGCTATGTGGAAGATGACTATCGCATTTCATATCTTGCTTCACACATCCAAGCGATGAAAGATGCAGTCGAATTAGATGGTGTTGATCTATTAGGTTATACGACTTGGGGATGTATCGATCTAGTTTCTGCTGGAACTGGTGAAATGAAGAAACGCTATGGTTTTATCTACGTTGATCGTGACAATGAAGGCAATGGTACATTGAAACGAACAAAGAAAAAATCATTTGATTGGTATAAACAAGTGATTGCTTCGAATGGTGAAAATCTAGCGAACAAATAGGATAGAATAAGAATGTCTATTGTTTTTGTCTATCGATTTCGAGTATAATATATCTATTCGAAACTCGTAGGCAGAACAATAGACTTTTTGTGTGATTGGCTGTAAAGTAGGCTTACTTGATTTTAAAACGGAGGAATCTACATATGTATGATGTAATCGTAATTGGTGCAGGACCTGCTGGCATGACCGCTGCTTTGTATGCTTCAAGATCAAACTTATCAGTAGCGATGATCGAACAAGGGGCACCTGGTGGGCAAATGAACAACACCGCAGAAGTAGAAAATTATCCTGGATTTGATTCGATCATGGGGCCAGACCTTGCGTATAAAATGTATGAAGGTGTTTCACGATTTGGAACTGAAAATGTCTACGGTATCGTCCAAGATATCAAAGATCATGGCAACTATAAAGAAGTCATCTGTGAAGACAAAAGTTACGAAGCGAAAACAGTCATCATTGCGACTGGCTGTATCCATCGTAAACTAGGGGTGCCAGGCGAAGAAGAATATGCTGGCCGTGGTGTTTCTTACTGTGCAGTTTGTGACGGTGCATTTTTCCGTAACAAACGCTTAGTCGTGATCGGTGGTGGCGATTCTGCGGTAGAAGAAGCTGTGTATTTGACACAATTTGCTTCAGAAGTCGTTATCGTTCATCGTCGTGATGAACTAAGAGCGCAAAAAATCATCCAAGATCGCGCATTTGCGAACGAAAAAATCTCATTTGTTTGGGATACGATCACTGATGAGATCATCGGAAATGATATGGTCGTTACTGGTGTCAAAGGGCACAACGCAAAAACAGGGGAAGAAATCGAATTAGCAGCTGACGGTGTGTTCATCTACGTTGGACTAGATCCATTAACTGAACCTTTCCGCAAAGCTGGACTCACGAATGCTGCTGGCTGGATTCCAACAGATCAAGATATGCGTACGAATATGCCTGGTGTGTTTGCTATTGGCGATGTACGAGAAAAAGATCTACGCCAAATCACCACAGCAGTAGGCGATGGCGGGATTGCTGGACAACAAGTGTATAAATACTTGGAAGCTTTAGAAGAAACGCCAAACGCTCAAGGATAACTAATGATGTGGAAAGCGAAAAGGACGATGAGGAATGTCATGGTCCTTTTTCTTATGCTTTGCTATCTAAAAAGAGAATGCTATACTTAGAAAGGAACATATTTTTAGAAAGAGGTGTCAGCTTCATGTCTTGGAAACAAGTTTACGAGCAATGGGCAACTGAAGAATCATTAGAAGAAAATTTAAAAAAACAATTAAAAGAATTAAGTGAAAATCCTGAAAAATTAGAAGATGCGTTCTACGCACCTTTGGAATTTGGTACAGCAGGAATGCGCGGGATCTTAGGACCTGGAATCAATCGAATGAACATCTATACTGTACGTCAAGCAACAGAAGGGCTTGCACAATTTATGGATGAACAAGGAGCAGAAACAAAAAAACGTGGGGTAGCGATTGCTTATGATTCACGTCATCAATCGCCAGAATTTGCGATGGAAGCGGCAAAAACTTTAGCGCAACATGGTATTCCATCTTTTGTATTTGAAAGCTTACGACCAACTCCAGAGCTTTCATTTGCGGTTCGTCATCTTAACGCATTCGCTGGGATCATGGTTACAGCTTCTCATAATCCAGCGGCATATAATGGCTATAAAGTCTATGGCGAAGATGGTGGACAAATGCCGCCTGCTGATGCAGACGCATTGACAAAATATGTACGAAACATCAGCAATCCATTAAAAGTAGAAGTTTTAGCAGAAGAACAAGCAAAAAATAGTGATTTGATCACGATCATCGGCGAAGAAATCGACCAAGCGTACTTGGAAGAAATCAAAGCAGTGACGATCAATCATGAATTAGTAGAAACATTAGGGAAAGAATTGAAGCTAGTCTTCACGCCGTTACACGGAACAGGCAAAATGTTAGGTGAGCGTGCGTTGACTCAAGCGGGATTTGAACAATTTGTCTTGGTTCCTGAGCAAGCAGTCGCTGACCCAGACTTCACCACAGTCAAATCACCAAATCCAGAAGAACACTCTGCTTTTGAATACGCAATCCGTTTAGGCGAAAAAGAAGGCGCAGATCTATTGATTGCTACTGATCCAGATGCCGATCGTCTAGGTGCAGCTGTACGCTTGCCAGACGGTTCTTACAAAGTATTGACAGGAAATCAAATCGGCGCTTTGCTTGTCCAATATATCCTGGAAGCTCACCGAGAAAAAGGAGCACTGCCAGAAAATGCGGCGGTCTTGAAATCAATCGTTTCAAGTGAACTACCGACAGCAATCGCTAGACATTATGGTGTAGAAATGATGAACGTTTTGACTGGCTTCAAATTTATTGCTGAAAAAATCCAACAATTCGAAGAAACCAAGGCGCATACATTCATGTTTGGTTTTGAAGAAAGCTACGGTTATTTAGTCAAACCATTCGTTCGCGATAAAGACGCGATTCAAGCACTATTATTATTAGCAGAAGTTGCTGCATTTTATAAAAAACAAGGTAAGACCCTTTATGATGGGTTACAATCGATTTTTGAAACGTATGGCTATTATGCAGAAAAAACAATTTCAGTCACAATGAGTGGTCAAGAAGGTTCAGCGAAAATTGCTGCACTGATGGAGAAATTCAGAAAAGATGCACCAACTGAATTTGCCGGAGAAAAAGTTTTACAAACAGAAGATTTCAAGGCACTGACAAAAACAGATGCTCAAGGAAATGTAGAAAAACTAACGACTCCACCTTCAGATGTATTGAAATATACACTAGAAGAAGACGGTTGGATCGCGATCCGTCCTTCTGGAACGGAACCAAAAATCAAATTTTATATTGGTGTCAAAGGTGATTCAAACGAAGCAGCACAAGAAAAAATTGCTGCACTTGAAGCTAGCATCAAATCAATGACAGAAGAATAAACAGTTGAGACTGACGAAAAAAGTGGTACACTTTAGTAGTCAGTCTTTTTTTGGAGGTGAATCGTTTGTCGGGGAATCAAAACATTAAAGTAGAAAAAGTGAGTCAATTATTCAAGGTATTAAGTGATCCGACACGTTTGAATATTTTACTTTATTTAAAAGATGGAGAAAAAAATGTGACGTCGATCAGTCAATCTGTTCAAATGGAACAATCGGCTGTATCTCATCAATTACGGTTGTTACGTGAAAACCACGTGGTGAAATCACGACGTGAAGGAAAAACGATCCTTTACAGTTTGGATGACTTTCATGTATTAGATATTTTAGAACAAACGATCAAGCATGTTGAACATCAAAAGAATTAACGAATGTAACTAAAAACAGGATGTGAAAGGCGAGGATGCGCCGATCAGATCCTGTTTTTATCGTTTGAAAAGAGAACTATTTTTCTTCCGAAGTTTCCGTGCCATAATAGCTATGGTCTTCCAGCTCTAGCTCATTCAAGATCAATGAAGCTGTTTCTTCAATGGAAAGAGAAGCAACATTGATGACCACACAGCCTAATTTCTCATAAAGTTCATTGGCAAATTCCAATTCTGCACGAATTTTTTCGATATCGGAGTACGCAGTATCTGGATTCAGGCCATATGAACGCATGCGTTCTTTACGAATGTTATTTAAAATATCAGGGTTATTTGTTAATCCAACAATCTTCTTCGGATCGATTTCCCACAATTGCTTAGGGATATGTGCTTGAGGTATCAGTGGGAGATTCGCTACTTTTAAATTTTTATTGGCTAAAAACAAACTTAACGGTGTTTTAGAAGTTCTGGAAACACCAAGTAAGACGACATCGGCTTCCAAAAAACCTCGAGGATCTTTTCCGTCGTCATATTTCACCGCAAACTCCATCGCTTTGATCCGTTTGAAATAATTTTCATTCAATAAGTGAAGTGCCCCTGGTTGACGTGTCGGTTTGATGCCAGTCAAGCGCTCGATTTCTGCAATTGGCGGGGTCAATACATCAAAGCTGTATAATTTGTTTTTTTGACAAAATTCATTTGTTAAATCCACCAATTCTTGGTTGATCAATGTATGGAGAACTAATGCTTGTTCTGACAATGCATCATTTAGTGCGCGTTGCAACGTCTCTGGATCAGTCACAAAAGTTCGTCGAAATAAACTAAATTCGATGGATGGATATTGCGCCATTGTGGCTTGGGCTAATTTTGTTGCTGTTTCACCTGCAGAGTCTGAAATGACAAAAAAGGTGACGACTTCATTTGATTCGGCAGTCATAAATAAAAAACCTCGCTTGCTTTTTTTTTAGGTTTATTATACCATACTCGAGTGTACATACTTCGTAATCATTTTGATTTGGGGGATAATGATGAATAAACAAACATTGATCGAACAATCTTTAGAAACATTGAAAAATAACGGGTTCAAATACACGAAAAAGCGAGAAGCATTACTCGCATATTTAATCAAACGAAATCGTTACGTCTCTGCAAAAGAAGTCTTTGACTATATGAGTCAGGAATTTAAAGGAGTCAGCTATGATACGATCTATCGTAATTTACATGACTTTTCAGAGTTAGATCTTTTGGAAGAAACGGATCTAAATGGAGAAATGAAATTCCGTTTTCATTGTTGTCAAGGCGAGATTGGGCATCATCACCACTTTATATGTACCGTTTGTGGGACGACAAAAGAAATCCATATGTGTCCAATGAATTATTTTGAAGAACAACTCAGTGGGTGTACCATTGAAGGGCATCGCTTTGAGATATTTGGTCGCTGTGAGAGCTGTCAATAATAATTTTCAATAAAATAACAGGTGATTATTTAAAAAAATCATAAGATTCTCTTGACGGTCAAAACTGCTTTAGCTATAATGTTTATAGAACAGTCTTGTTTCTTGAGATTAACATTTCAATAACAATTACGGTTACTTTTTAAGCTCGGAGGGAGGGAATTAATATGTCAAAAACAGTCGTTCGCAAAAACGAATCACTTGACGATGCTCTTCGTCGCTTCAAACGTTCCGTGTCAAAAGCGGGTACTTTACAAGAATCTCGTAAACGTGAATTCTACGAAAAACCAAGTGTAAAGCGTAAGAAAAAATCTGAAGCAGCTAGAAAACGCAAAAAATTCTAGTTCTTTGATGAATTGGAGTTGGTAGTGTGTCACTACTAAGTAGATTGAACGATGACATGAAGACAGCGATGAAAGCTAAAGATAAAGAATCTTTACAGGTGATTCGTATGATCAAGTCATCTATACAAAACGAGCAAATTAAAGAAGGTCACGACTTGACAGAAGAAGAAGAACTAACAGTGTTGTCTCGCGAAATGAAACAACGCCGTGATTCTTTGCATGAATTCGAGGAAGCTGGACGTGACGATTTAGCTGAAAAAGTGAAAAGTGAAATTGTGATAGTCGAAAAGTATATGCCAGAGCAACTTTCTGAAGAAGAAATTCGACAACTTGTTCAAGATGCGATCACGCAAACAGGTGCTTCATCAGCAAAAGAATTTGGTAAAGTCATGGGAGTTATCATGCCTAAAGTCAAAGGAAAAGCTGATGGAAATCAAGTAAATGCTATCGTAAAAGAACTATTGCAGTCTTAATCTTAGCAAACGAAACTACGGACGCGAAAGTGTCCGTAGTTTTTTTGTGTTCATTAAAAGAATAGTTTTTTGATCAATATTTTTTTGTTTAAAAACATTTGTTGTTACTTCGCAAAAGATTCATAGAGTGAACTACTCACCACTTAGCTAAACCTGACGGTTCTTAACGCTTGAAGTGGGAGCTTCTTGGGAATAGAGCATACTTGATAGTGTATTTCTTTACTAACAGCGGTGTCTCTTATTTGCCAAGCTATACCCGTAGTTCCTACGGTTCTTGATTTTATCTAAGCTAATTGTTTTATTCGGAGACCTTCGGTGAGAATATTGATGCTTGCGTTTATATCTCGGTCATGATGAGCATGACAAACTGGACAAGCCCATTCTCGTATTTCGAGCGTTTTCTTGCCATCTTGATGACCACAAGCCGAACAGAGTTGACTAGATGGGAACCATTTATCTACTTTGATGATTTCACATCCATACCAGTCAGCTTTGTATTGTAGTTTAGTTACAAAACTAGACCACGATACATCAGAAATACTTTTAGCTAATTTATGATTGCGTAACATATCTTTTGCATTTAAGTCTTCAATACAGATAGTATCGTGATTTTTGATAATCTCTGTACTTAACTTGTTTAGAAAGTCGTTGCGCTGATTCATTACTTTTTCATGTAGCCGCGCTACTTTTCGTTTTTGTTTTTGATAGTTTTTGGCTTCAAAGAGATTGACACCTTTCTTTTTAGCTAATAATGCACGTCTTGACAACTTACGTTGTTCACGCTTTAGTTTCTTTTCCATTTTTGACGTGAACTTATTATTATCAATCTTTTGACCGTCAGAAAGAATGGCAAAATCAGTTATACCAAGGTCAATTCCAATAGAAGAATCGTTTTTAGGAAGTTCAACTATTTCTTCTTTACACAACAAAGAAATATGGTAATTACCACTTGGATGACGTGAGATTGTGGCAGATTTGATAATTCCTTTAGGTTGTCTATGGAGTTTAATCTTGATTAAAGACTTCAACTTAGGAACTTTGATGAATTTATTATCAATCAAAGCTACTGTTCCTTTTTGGTTGTTAGTAGTATAGCTTTGTACAGGATTCTTCTTACTTTTGAATCGAGGAAACCCAACGGATTTATCTCTAAAAAAATTCTTATATGCCTTATCTAAATTAAGTTGTGCATTCGCTAAAGCAAGGCTATCTACTTCCTTCAAAAACGGAAATTCTTTCTTATATTGAGCTGGTGTTGGAAAATTCATTTTTGTAGAAGAATCATTTTTAGTTTCTTCATAATTTTTCATTCGGTCATCAAGCATTAGATTGTAGACCTTACGGACACAACCAAAAGACTTAGCAAAGAAAATTTCCTGCTCTTCTGTTGGATAAATTCTGAATTTATATGCTTTTAGTCGCTCCATAAGACTCACCTACTCTCTATTTGTGGTTATTACCTTGATTCTGAATATACTTTTTGATGACATCAATTGGTGCGCCACCAGTTGTCAACAGGCAGAAACTTTTAGACCAAAACATTTCTTTCCAAAGATATTGTTTTACTCTAGGATAGTCACGCTTTATCAAGCGTGAACTAGCGCTTTTATAAGCGTTGATGAACTTCGTCAGCTCTGTTTTTGGCTGTGCTTTGAACATAATATGAACATGATCTTTCTCATGATTCCACTCAACGAGAGTGATGTGATGTGACTCTGCAATTCGTACAAAAGTTATTTTAGCAAATTCAGATATTTCATCATCAATCACTTGTCTACGGTATTTAGTTACCAGTACAAGATGATAATAGAGAAGAAACACTGAATGATTATTAGTATCTAGTTCCATTGTTATATCAGCTCATTTCTTATATAGACTGATTATACCATAGTACAAAATAAAAAGGCAATATGCCTTATATGTCGGTTTTCGAGTTACCAACGGTAACCCTCATACCGAACGGCATTCATCACCCGCCTATAGAGGATGGGCGACTTCTGCCTGAATTAAGTTAAAATAAATCGGACAACTGATGTTCAAAGTCAGGTATCTCTGCTAGTTACTAAATGATTAGGTTGTTTTAGTTGAAGAACGTTTTGTCTCAGTAATCCAAATTAAAACTTTTTTCTCAAGTCGTCTCATTTTATTCGCTATATAGTTTTTCATGATTATGGTAGAATAGGTAAGAACGATTTGAAATAAAGGAGATGTCTATTTTTGACAGAAGCGTCTAGTTCTTTGGATATTAGATTAACAGCAACTGATGATATCAGTATGCTTTTAGGGTCACATGATAAACATATCAAACTGATCGAAGAAACAACTGAAACGACGATCCACACAAGAGGCGAAGTAATCCAGATCATCGGAGAAGAAACCGATATTTCTTTAGCTGCTTCCGTGATCCGAACGTTACAAGAATTGATCAAACGAGGGATCCATATCAGCATGCCTGATGTGGTCACTGCACTAAAAATGGCCCAAAAAGGGACATTAGATTATTTTGTTGAGATGTATGAACAAGAGATCGTCAAAGACCGCAATGGAAAACCAATCCGTGTCAAAAACAGCGGACAAAAAAAATACGTTGATTCTGTGGCAAAACATGATGTGGTTTTTGGCGTAGGACCAGCTGGTACTGGGAAAACATTTTTGGCCGTCGTTTTAGCGATTGCTGCCTTAAAAAAAGGGGAAGTCCAAAAAATCATCTTGACTCGACCAGCCGTCGAAGCAGGTGAAAATCTTGGATTCCTACCTGGTGATCTGAAGGAAAAAGTCGATCCATATTTACGACCAGTTTATGATGCACTGTACCAAATTTTTGGGTTGGATCATACCAATCGTTTGATGGAGCGAGGAATCATCGAAATAGCACCACTTGCTTATATGCGCGGTAGAACGCTAGATGATGCCTTTGTGATTTTGGATGAGGCGCAAAATACAACGGTTGCCCAAATGAAAATGTTTTTGACTCGGCTTGGCTATCAGTCAAAAATGATCGTCAATGGGGACACGAGCCAAATCGATTTACCAAAAGGCACGATGAGTGGATTGATCCATGCAGAACGAACACTGAAACAGATCAAAAAAATTGATTTTGTGAATTTTGAAGCGAGTGATGTTGTTCGTCACCCAGTCGTGGCAGAAATCATCAAAGCTTATGAAAAAGCGGATCTTCATCAAGAATAGCTTTTTTAGGAGGATTACCACATGTTGAACAAAATATTGCAGCAGCTTCAAGCGAAATTAGGGAAAGCTGCAGCACCTTTTCTCTTATTGCTTTTCTTTCTATTGATGTGTGGGATCACGTTTAGCAGCGTGAAGCAAAAACCCAATGATTTTAGAGAGGGACAAGTAGCCGAAGAAAGTATCCGTGCCAATAAAACGATTGAAAACACGGAAGAAACCGAACAAAAAAGGAAATTAGCAGCTGAAGCAGTAACGCCTGAGTATACTTACCAAAGTGACTTAGCTTCGGAACAAGATCGTCGGATCAATCAACTGTTTGTTTTGATCAGTCGTGCGAATGACACGATTGACAAACAATACGAAGAAAAAGTCAGTAAGGCAAAAGAAGATGAAAATGTACCAAAGCCAACAGTAGAAGAACGGATAGCCGCATTGAAACGAATATTCGAAAGTTCAAATGCGGATGATGTTGCGTTCTACCAGAAATTACCAAATAGTTTTTACTCAACGATCATGAATATGTCAGAAAGCGAGATCACAACGGTTCGTGATGAAAGCTTGAAATTGATCGATGAACAAATGAGTAAGCAAGTTCGAGAAAGTGATTTAGATAATTTCAAACAAGAAGCAGAGGATAAGATCCAATATTTAAATGTTTCGGCAGAACAACAAGAAATGATCCGCTATTTAGTCAATCAGGGAATTGTTGTAAATGATGTGTTAAATGAGAAACGTACGGAAGATCTGAAGCAAGAGGCGCGAGATTCCATTCAACCCGTCATGATTTTCCAAGGGGAGATCATTGTTCGGGAAGGAAATCAAATCGATGCAGCAGCTATGAAAAAATTAGAATTGTTAGGTTTGACGAGTCAATCTACTTCAATTTTTCCACTTGTCGCTATGATTTTAGCGGTGTTGTTACAAATTGGTGTGTTGTTTTACAATTCACTCCAGTATAAAGATCTATTCAAACGAACAGAGTATATTCTTTTCTACGTAACAGCGATGTCCATCAGTATTTTATTGATGAAATTTTTCCAAGTCTTTCAAACAGAACAAGCAACTTATATTCCGTTACTTTACCCCGCAGCGTTTGTACCGCTTGTCTTGAACTTTTTCTTGAATCGCAGAGCGGGTATCATGGCTGCGTTGTTCCAAGCAGTTTCAGCGCTATTCATTTTTTACAATTCGATCGGTACGAATTTCTTGACTGTGATTTTAGTCTCGTACCTATTTGCTGGCTTTTTAGCAGCGATTTTAAAACGGCAACGTATTTCAGAACAATGGTTTCCAGCAATCATGTGGGTCGTTGTCTTTCCGTTATTGATGGATGTCGTTTTAGTGGTTTATCAAGGCATGAGCTTCAGTGATGGCACCACTTGGTTAACACTTGTATGTGGCTTCATGGGCGCATTTCTGTCGTATTTACTGACGATCGGTCTGCACCCCTATATTGAGCTATTAGTGAATGACGACAGTGTGATCGTTCTAAATGAATTGAGTAACCCAAACCATCCATTATTGAAGCAATTGCTAGAAGAAGCACCGGGAACGTATCATCATAGTATGATGGTTGCGAATCTAAGTGCGAATGCAGTTGCTGAAATCGGTGGGCGTTCATTGTTGACACGTGTGGCTTGTTATTACCATGACATCGGCAAAATCAAACATGCCAGCTTTTTCGTAGAGAACTTACCTTCTGGTGCGGAAAATCCCCATAACTTTTTACTTCCTGAAGATAGTAAACAAATTATTTTTGGGCATGTGACAGACGGTGCGAAGATTTTAGAAGAGTACGATATGCCACAAATGGTGATCGATATCTGCAAGCAACATCATGGGACGACTTTGATGCGTTATTTCTATATCAAAGCAAAAGAACGTAATCCCGAAGTAACAGAGGAACAATTCCGTTACCCTGGCCCTAGACCGCAAACACGGGAAGCTGGGATCGTCAATATTGCGGATAGTTGCGAAGCCGCTGTGCGAGCAATGGATCATCCAACCAGTGAGAAAATCGAAGCTTTTGTGCATAATCTGATTGAAGAACGGATTTCTGACGGTCAGCTTGATGATAGTGGATTGACACTCAAAGAAATCCGCAAAGTTGAAAAATCTCTTGTTAGTGGATTGAGCAGTACCTTCCATTCAAGGATCAAATACCCTAAGATGAAGTCTGAAGCAGAAAAAATGAAACAAGAAAAAGAATAGCAAGAAGGAAGCGATGACTAATGGATATTACATTTATCGATGAAACAAACACTGTATCTGAAACGAAAATCAAAGAAATTGAAGAATTGCTTCAATTTGCGGCAAAAAAACTTTCTTTATCAGATGAGACGGAAATGTCGGTGACCTTCATGGATAATCCGTCTATCCAAGAAATCAATCGTACGTACCGTGGCAAAGACGCACCAACAGATGTGATCAGTTTTGCGTTAGAAGATGAAGGTGAAGACGAGATCCCAGTCATTTTTGAAGAGGACGATGAGCCAATGCCTCGTGTATTGGGAGATATCATGATCTCAATCGATCGGGCAAAAGAACAAGCTGAAGAATATGGTCACTCCTATGATCGCGAACTAGGCTTCTTAGCCGTCCATGGATTTTTACACATCAACGGCTACGACCATATGACACCTGAAGATGAAGCGGAAATGTTTGGCTTACAGAAAGAGATTTTAGATGCTTATGGACTTAAAAGATAAAAGAGAAGAACAAAAAGTAGATAAAAACAAACATTTTTTGATGTCAGTGGAGTTTGCTTTACAAGGAGTCAAAACCGTTTTTGATGAAGAACGAAATATGAAGAAACATGTGGCTCTTGGGATCATTGCTCTGATCATGGGGTTCATCTTTCAATTGGATCGGATGGAGTGGCTATGGTTGCTCCTTTCAGTCTTTCTCGTATGGATCGTCGAAATCATGAACACTGTTTTTGAGAATGTAGTGGATATGTTCACAGACTTCCATTTTCATCCCATTGGAAAAAAAATCAAAGATATGGCAGCTGGGGCAGTGTTATTGACTGCTTGCTTCGCTGTAATCGTGGGGATCATCTTATTTGGTCCAAAAATCTATCAACTGTTTTTTAATTAAAAGGAGAGTAATTATGTCAGAACATAAATCTGGATTTGTAGCAATCGTCGGACGACCAAATGTTGGTAAATCGACGTTGCTCAATCGGATCGTTGGTCAAAAAATCGCGATCATGAGTGATAAAGCGCAAACGACAAGAAATAAGATCCAAGGAGTATATACGACTCCTGAAGCACAATTGATCTTTATTGATACACCAGGAATCCATAAACCCAAACATCGCTTAGGCGATTTTATGGTAGAAACAGCTTATAGTGCTTTACGTGAAGTTGATGCGGTATTGTTCATGATCAGCGCCGATCAAAAAAGAGGAAAAGGCGACGATTTCATCATCGAACGCTTGAAAAATGTCCAATCACCGGTATATTTAGTGATCAATAAGATCGACAAAGTCCATCCAGATGAGCTGTTAGGGATCATTGAAGATTATTCCTCACAAATGGAGTTTGCCCAAGTTGTTCCGATCTCTGCGACAGAAGGAAACAATGTCGAACGTTTGATGGAGGTCTTAGTGGACGAAATGCCTGAAGGCCCGCAATATTTCCCAGACGATCAAGTCACTGACCATCCGGAGTATTTTATCGTTTCTGAATTGATTCGGGAAAAAGTCTTGTTTTTGACACGAGATGAAGTACCCCATTCAGTCGCAGTAGTCATTGATACGATGAAACGTAATGAGAATAATAAAATCCATATCCAAGCTACGATCATCGTCGAGCGTGATAGTCAAAAAGGAATCATTATCGGTAAGGGCGGTAAGATGTTGAAAGACATTGGAACAAAAGCACGAAGAGACATTGAGAATCTATTAGGAGACAAAGTCTTTCTAGAGCTCTGGGTCAAAGTTCAAAAAGACTGGCGAGATAAACGAGTCTATTTACAAGACTTTGGATATCGTCAAGACGAGTATTAAACAAGGTTGTGAGAAAGCCGGTCAGCTCCGAATAGTAAGGCGAAACGTGGGAAAATAGCTTTCCATATTTTTTCACGTTTCGCCTTACTATTGAGGAGTTGCTCTTGAACACCGGTTATCCAGTTATAGAAGTTAGAGGACAACTAAGTCATGGAAGCAATTAAGAGTCTGGAATAAAAGTAATAGTTACTTTTGTCTCGACTTCACGTATGCTCGCATGACTTTTTCCTTCTTTCAATTTAAAAAAGCAATCTACGTTAAAGTCAGAGGAGGGGTGACGATGAGTCAGCTTGCAGAATCAAAAGGAATCATCCTTTCTAGTCGCAACTACAAGGAAAAAGATAAATTAGTTAAGATATTTACAGAATCGGCAGGAAAAATGATGTTTTATGTCAAGGGGATCCATCGTCAAAATCAACCGATTGCACCCGCATTGTTGCCTTTTACGGAAGCAATTTATATTGGTCATTTTCATAATGAAGGCTTGTCCTTTGTTAACAGTGTAAAAGATGTCCACTCGTTTCGTAAGATACAAGAAGATATTTTTCTTAGCGGTTACGGGACTTATTTGTTGAACTTAGTGGATGCGGCGATCGAGGATCGGCAATATGATCCGAATCTATTTCAATTCACACACCAAGCATTGCAACGCATGGATCAAGGAGATGACCCAGAGATCATTACGAATATTTTTGAGATCCAATTATTGCAACGTTTCGGGATCTCGCCAGTTTGGACCCACTGTGCAGTGTGTGGAAAGACGCAAGGAAAATTTGATTATTCATCCAAATATGGGGGCGTCTTATGTGAAAATCACTGGGAGTTAGATCATCATCGGTATCACGCGGACCCACGTGCAGTTCACTTCGTACGGCTCTTCTCAGCAATCTCGTATGATCGCATCAGCGGGATCGACCTCAAAGAAGAAACCAAACAAAAGATTCGCCAATTGATTGATCTGTTATACGAAGAATACGTAGGCATCCATTTGAAAAGTAAAAAGTTTATTGATCAAATGAAAAGTTGGGAACATATCATGAAACCGACCAATGAGGCAACGAAGGAAAATCCTGCAGAAGAATGAAAAATTGTTTGAAACAATGGTTTTTTTTCAAAAATATTTGACAAAGTACTTGGTTAACGTCTATTATAAAGCCTAGATAGTAACTATTGTTTTTTCAATAGACGAATGTCATTTATAAAGGATATTCAATAATCACATACGTACGATGATCAAGATCAGTAGAAAATCAAGTGGCACAAGCGAGTTCGGGAGAGTGTGAGCCGAATGCTAACGGTTTTTGAAGAGGCACTTGTGAGTACGATCAACGAAGCTGCCGACTCGCTCGGAAGTAGGGTGGAACCGCGAAGATATTCGTCCCTATGTTTGTTTACGCAAACATAGGGACTTTTTTTGTTACTATTTTTGATTCTTGGTTAAGATGGAAGGGGTAATTATATGAGTAAGAAGCAAACAGTTCAAGAAATGATTTTGACATTACAAAAATTTTGGTCATCGAACGGTTGTATGCTGATGCAAGCATACGATACAGAAAAAGGGGCAGGTACAATGAGCCCTTACACGTTTTTACGAGCAATCGGCCCAGAACCTTGGAATGCCGCATACGTAGAGCCGTCACGTCGTCCAGCTGATGGTCGTTATGGTGAGAACCCTAACCGTTTGTACCAACATCACCAATTCCAAGTGGTGATGAAGCCATCACCAGAAAATATCCAAGAACTTTACTTGGAAAGCTTGCGTTTGTTAGGGATCGATCCGTTAGAACATGATATCCGCTTTGTTGAAGATAACTGGGAAAACCCTTCGATGGGTTGTGCCGGTGTTGGTTGGGAAGTTTGGTTGGATGGCATGGAAATCACGCAATTTACGTACTTCCAACAAGTCGGCGGCTTACCATGTAAACCAGTCACTTCAGAAATCACTTATGGATTAGAGCGCCTAGCTTCTTATATCCAAGAAGTTGAAAGTGTGTATGATCTAGAATGGTCAGCAGGTGTCAAATATGGCGAGATCTTCAAACAACCAGAATACGAACACTCAAAATATTCATTTGAAGTGAGTGATCAAGAATTACTATTAAGCAATTTTGATCGCTTTGAAAAAGAAGCGAAACGTTGCATTGAAGAAAATTTAGTCCATCCAGCATATGATTATATTTTAAAATGTAGTCACACCTTCAATTTATTAGATGCTCGTGGTGCAGTATCTGTAACTGAACGTGCTGGTTACTTGGCTCGCATTCGTAACATGGCGAAATCTGTGGCGAAAATCTTTGTTGCAGAACGTGAAAAACTTGGATTCCCATTGCTGAATAATCAATCAGAAAATCCAACGACTGTTAAGGAGGGTGAATAAGATGGCAAAGGACTTATTATTAGAAATTGGCTTGGAAGAAATGCCAGCGCATGTGGTGACACCAAGCATGAAACAATTAGAAGAAAAAACAGCAGCGTTTTTGACGGACAATCAATTGACATACGATGCAATCGAAACGTTCTCTACTCCGAGACGTTTGGCGATCAAAGTAACAAATGTGCCAGAACGTCAAGCTGACAGTGAAGAAGAAGTAAAAGGACCTGCGAAAAAAATCGCATTAGATGCTGAAGGCAACTGGTCCAAAGCAGCTCAAGGATTTGTTCGTGGTCAAGGACTGACGACAGATGATATCACTTTCCGAGAAATCAAAGGTGTGGAATATGTTTATGTGACGAAATATACCCAAGGTAAACCAGCAATCGAAGTCTTGGCAGGATTGATCGATGTCATTAAAAGTATGACATTCCCTGTGACAATGCACTGGTCTTCCTTTGACTTTGAATATATTCGCCCGATTCATTGGATCGTAGCACTATTCGGAGAAGAAGTGATCCCGTTTGAATTTTTAGACGTGAAAACTGGACGTACTTCTCGCGGGCATCGTTTCTTAGGCGAAGATGTGACATTTGCTCATCCAGCGGAATATGAAGAAAAGCTATCTGAGCAATTTGTAGTTGCTTCCCCACAAAAAAGAAGAGCAATGATCATGGAACAAGCCACGCAATTGTCGACAGAAAATGATTGGCATATTGATTTTGATGAAGACTTACTTGAAGAAGTCAATAATCTAGTGGAGTATCCAACTGTCTTTGCTGGTGATTTTGAAGAAAAATACTTGTCTGTACCTGAAGAAGTACTCGTGACTTCCATGAAAGAACACCAACGCTATTTTGATGTGCGAAATGCTGAAGGACAACTCTTACCACATTTTATCGCTGTACGAAACGGCGATCGCGTGAAGTTAGATAACGTTATTCGTGGGAACCAAAAAGTACTGACTGCGCGTTTAGAAGATGCAGAATTCTTTTACAATGAAGACAAAAAATTCCCGATCGAACATTATGTCAATAAGTTGAAATCAGTGACTTTCCATGAGAAGATTGGTAGTATTTATGAAAAAATGCAACGTGTACAAGTGATTGCATCTGTTATCGGCAAATCTGTCGGTTTATCAACAGAAGAACTTGATGCATTACAACGTGCTGGCGAAATCTACAAGTTTGATCTAGTGACGAATATGGTTGGAGAATTTCCAGAACTTCAAGGCATCATGGGTGAAAAATATGCGTTGTTGCATGGAGAAAATCCAGCAGTTGCGACAGCGATCCGTGAACATTACTTACCGATCGCTAGTGAAGGTGAATTGCCAGAAACGACGATTGGTGCGGTCTTGGCCATTGCCGATAAATTAGATAGTATTTTCTCTTTCTTCACTGTAGGAATGGTGCCAAGTGGTTCAAACGACCCTTACGCATTACGTCGTCAAGCCTATGGGATCGTTCGGATCATTGAAGCAAAACAGTGGGCTTTCCCATTAGCACAATTACAACAAGAAGTGAATGCTGCAATCAATGAAAATCAAGAGCGCTTTGGATTAGCCTTCGTTCAAGGAAGCGATGTGATCGACTTTATCAAAGGTCGTTTGCGTCAACGATTGATGACTAAAGCGATTCGCCATGATGTGATCGATGCTGTCTTGAATGCGAAGGAAAGTAATTTAACAACCGTTTTTGCCGCTGCACGTCTGTTGAAAGAACGTTTGCAAGATGAAAACTTCAAACCATCGATGGAAGCCTTGACGCGTGTGATGAACCTAGCGAAAAAAGCCGAAGGAATAACGAATGAGATTGATCCAAGCTTGTTTGAAAATGATGCCGAAAAAGCTTTGTACGAAGCAGTTGAGGAAGTGAAAGCTCAGTTTGCGGAACGTACACTTAAAGAGAATTATGAGCAATTAGTCAGCTTAAGACCAGTTATCGATCAGTATTTTGATCAAACGATGGTCATGGTCGAAGATGAAGCTGTCCGTAACAACCGTTTAGCACAGTTGCAACAAATCGCTGACATGGCTTTAAGCATTGCTAGTCTTGATCAAATCATTACGAAATAAAACGGATCAAGTGAAAGCTTGAAACAAAAAAAGGTTTGGGATGCGAACATCCCAAACCTTTTATTTTTTACGTTGTTGTTTACCGGCATTTCGACCGTTAGCATTTTTCTTTGTTGCTTGTGTATTGATTTTTTTTGTTGTTTTCGTCGTTTCTTCAGGTGTCACATCTTTGCGAGGTGTCACGACTTGTTTCGGTGGATTTTGTTTCAATTCTTCTGCGACCTGTGCTTTTAATCGTGGTTTCATGATCACATTTGTGATAAATGTTTGTAGACAACTAAAGATACCACCGACTACCCAGTAAAGGGTCACTCCCGCAGGAGCACTGATCGACATGAAAACGATCATCGCAGGTGAAACGATCAACATCGTACGCATTGTTTTTTTCTGTTCTTCAGGAATACCGATCGTTGAGATGTACCCTTGAATAAGGTAAGCAATCCCGGCAATCGCAACTAAGACTAAACTTGGATTTCCTAAGTCGATACCATAAAAAGTCGATTCACGGATACCTTCTGTATAGCGAGCAGTAAAGTACAGCGCTGAGAAGATCGGCATTTGGATCAATAAAGGTAAACAACCGATTCCACCAGTCATACTTAACCCATTTTCGCGATACACTTGTTGCATTTCTGCTTGTGCAGCCATTTGTTCTTCTCGGGTCGTTGCCGCTTTTAATTTTTCTTGGGCGGCACTGACTTGAGGTTTCAATGCTTGCATTTTTTCAGATTGGATCATCGTCTTTTTCGATTGACTGATTCCTAAAGGTAAAATGATGATTCGCACGATCACAGTCATCAAGATAACAGCCCAACCGTATGACCAGTTGAAATTCTGTACGAGATATGTAATCGCTTGTCCCATAGGATGTACTAATACGCGATAGACGATCCCAGATGTATCAGGGTTTCCTTCAGAATCCATTCTGACACAACCAGATAAGAAAAGTAAGAGTGTTACAAGACCAGAACCTAGTAACCAATTTTTCCATTTATTCATAAAATACTTCCTCTTTTAAAATTTTTACACAAGCTTAACTATACTAAAAATATGAGAATAATTCAATGAACTTCATAGAAAATTCAAATAATCCCCTTAAGTTTAGCAGATGATGCGAGGGACAGGGAAGAGCACGTAAAAGAACAGACAATTGAGAAGATCATCTTCCAGTAGAAGGCAACAATGACTTTCTTCATATGTGGTTCAAGAAGAAAAAGTTAGCCGATCACATCGAATTTCTTTCGTTCTTCCATCATCGGATGTTCTTGCAAGTCGACATATTGGACACGACCACTGGGGCTAGGTGATTGCTTGACTTCTTTGATGAACTGATCGATAGTTTCCTCCTCACCAGCGGCTTCGATCGTCACAGAACCATCATCTTCGTTTTTAACTGTTCCGGTCACGCCCAATTGATCAGCCACCATTTTTGTCATATAACGAAAACCAACACCTTGGACACGCCCTTGAACATTCATTTTAACTTTTTTCATTTGAAGCACCACTCTTTCCTCTATTTGATAAATTTATGATAACGATTTTTTCTAAAACTAACAAGCCCAACGATTGATTCCATGCTATAATGAAGTGAGGTGGAAAACGTGAAAAAAATTCAATCAGCAAAAAATCCTAGAATCAAAGAATTAAAAAAATTACATAAAAAGAAGCACCGCGAAGAAGGACAGGAATACCTGCTTGAAGGGTTCCACTTGATCGAAGAAGCTGTGAATGCCAAATTCAAGCCTAAAGAGATCTTTCTGACAGAAAGAGGCTGGTCAGAATGGGGGACATGGGTCGAACAACACGCATTGGATTGCTTTTTAGTCACTGATGAGGTGATGGCGGTGATCTCTGATCTTCCGACACCACAAGGAATCGTAGCAGTGATGCCGTTAGAAGTTAGTCAAGTGTCAGTCAATACAGGAGGCTGGTTGCTTTTAGACAATGTCCAAGATCCTGGAAATGTCGGAACGATGATCCGAACAGCAGATGCGTTTGGTTTAGCAGGTGTGATCTTAGGGAAAGGCTCAGCTGATATTTATAGCACCAAAGTTTTAAGAAGTATGCAGGGAAGCAATTACCATTTACCAGTTATCTCACAAGAGTTAGACGCACTCATTCCTGAATTGAAAGAAAAAGGATTTGCGATTTATGGTACAGAACTCAACGAAGAAGCTGTTTCTCTTCCAACCGTCGTACCAACAAAAAATTATGCGATCATTATGGGAAATGAAGGGCAAGGTGTACGGTCAGAGTTATTGGCGTTAACTGATAAAAACATCTATATCCCAATGAATGGCCATGCTGAGTCATTGAATGTCGGCGTAGCTACGGGCATATTGTTGTATCATCTTTCTTCTTGATTAAGGAACTATTAAGCTTTTTGGATTTTTAGTCAACCTCACTAGAATATTCCGAACATGAATGATATACTATGTACAATTTCAACGATAAATGAAATTCAAAAAGGTGGCAGATCGAAAATTATGACAGAAAAATGGCGTGAAGACGAAGAATACATGTCTTATATCGAAGATCTATTAGAAACAGAAGCAGTACAAAAATTAGCTGATTATATTCAACATGTACATTCGACAAGATTAGAACACTCGATCAGTGTTTCTTATCATAGTTACAAATTAGCAAAAAAATGGGGTGGAGATGCAAGAGCTACTGCGCGTGCAGGACTTTTACATGACCTATTCTATTATGACTGGCGTACGACAAAATTTGATGAAGGAACACATGCGTATGTGCATCCTAGGATCGCTGTGAAAAATGCAGAAAAGATTACTGAACTTTCTGATTTAGAGCGCGACATCATCTTGAAACATATGTGGGGAGCAACGATCGCTCCACCAAAATACAAAGAAAGCTATATTGTGACATTTGTTGACAAGTATTGTGCAGTGAAAGAAGCGGCGCAACCAGTAACGGATACAATGAAACAAAAATGGCAACGATATTTTGGAAAAAAACAGTCGATCTAACTATTTGACCAGCCGAACGAAAACAGTTGAAGGTCCCGATCATGGGAATCCTTTGACTGTTTTTTTTGTGGGAAAGTAGTTGACGAAACAAGATTTATAAGGTTAACTCTTTATTAGGTGAATGTACATAGATGAAAAAAGCATAAAGGGGGTGATGATAAGATGCCATACGTATCTTATTTAGCAGAGTTCAAGGACTTCAGTTTTTAAGCTTACTTTGTTGAAGGACTCTTTTTTCTTCAAAGGAGCTACTTTTGAAAGAAGAAAGGACTCAAAATCATGGAAATAACAATCAAAACGTATCAATATTTCTTTATCAAACGGGAAATCGAGCAACTGTTAAATGTCTATCATTCAGTGAATGATAAAAAAACTGTTGCAACTGTCCAAGCATTAGCCACAGAACGAATCAATGAGGTAGTAGAAAATGATCCACAAGTAATCGCCTTACTTGAACCATTTGTGAAGCAAGTTATGGATACAAACTTGAAAAAAGAAAAAGCGACAGAATTGCTCGAACGTTTAAAAGAACATGTTGCGCCATTCAAGCAACCATCAAAAATCCAAGTGGAAAAAATATTCCGAAAAGTGAAAAAGTTGAAACACCCAGATTGGCAAACATTGGATCTTAAAGAGCATACTTATGTAGGCTGGAATGATCCAGGAACACAGAAGAAATATCTGCTCTATTATGCAGATGAGCGGCTACAAGGTGTTCATGGCACACTTTCGCCGACGATCATCAAAGGAGTCTGCGCGATTTGCCATAAGACTTCGAGTGTTTCGATGTTTCTTTCCACGACCAAATCAGGATCAGATGGCACGTATACTAAAAAAGGAAATTACATTTGTCATGATAGTGATCAGTGCAATCAACAACTAGTAAAGCTGGCACCATTCTATGAATTTACAGACATCGTGAAGAAAGAAAAATAGCGCCATTGTTTTTCTTGGGAATTTATGATAGACTTTTTGTAAATGAATAGGTGATGGTGTTCGCCTTTAAATGTCGATCGATAGATGACTAATGACGCCTACTAAAAATCGGAAAATCCGTTTTTTTAGTAGGCTTTTTTTGTGGGGAGGAATAGAAAAATGGATCAACGTTTACTTAGTCCATTCAAAGTAGGAACATATATGGTGAAGTGGTTAGTGATCACTGCTTGTTTAGGTATACTAATGGGAGGACTTTCCGCTTTTTTTCTAAATAGCTTAACCGTGGTGACGAATTTACGAGAAGCACATACTTGGTTATTGTATCTATTACCAGTCAGTGGGGCATTATTTGCGTTTCTTTATCAACGTTACGGTGGAAATGCTAGTCGTGGGAATAATCTGGTTATCGATCAAGGAAATGGCGGGGAAGAAAAAATCCCGCTCCGATTGATTCCTTTAACGCTTTTCGGTACGATCACGACACATCTTTTTGGCGGTTCTGTCGGTCGAGAAGGAACAGCAGTCCAAATGGGTGGCGCTTTAGCAGAAAATCTAGCAAGGGGATTAAAATTGAGTCCTATCGAGCGAGAGGTGCTGATCATCAGCGGGATCAGTGCAGGATTTAGTTCAGTGTTTGGGACACCTTTAGCAGGCACATTGTTCGGACTTGAAGTACTAGCAATCGGTAAAATGAGAACAGAAGCGATCTTTCCCAGTTTTTTTGCTGCTTTATTTGCTAACTTCGTAACGGAAAGCATTGGTGTCACACATATCCATTATAAGATGGGGGAAATTCCAGGGTGGAGTCCTGCACTATTTGGCAAGTTGATGGTGGCAGGTATCGCTTTTGGGATTATTGGTTGGGTCTTTAGTCGTTCAATCGTCTTTTTGAAAAAGTCGTATATGAAATGGTTCAAAAATCCAATCACTAGAAATTTTATAGGTGGAGGAATTGTCGTAGTAGTTGCACTGATTTTACAAACACAACGCTATTTAGGACTTAGCTTGCCTTTATTGCAGGATGCTTTTGCCGGAAAGGCACACGCCTATGATTTTATCGGTAAGTTAGGATTTACTGTCCTTTCTTTAGGCGCCGGCTATCAAGGTGGGGAAGTGACCCCTTTATTTGAGATTGGCGCAACTCTAGGGGCAACTTTAGCACCACTCTTACATGTTTCGATTCCGTTTCTAGCTGCATTAGGATTTATTGGCGTGTTTTCTGGAGCGACGAATACACCAATTGCATGTTTTGTCATGGGGATCGAATTATTTGGAGGAGAAGCAGCTAGTTTCTTTTTTATGATTTGTTTGATCAGTTTCATGTGTTCGGGAAATAACGGAATCTACTCCGCACAAAAAGTAGTGATCAAAAAGGGAATTTTATTTTTACCAATGAATAAAGATCATAGAGAATAGTCTACTGATTGAAAGAAAAAAAGAAGTTGCATGAAGCGCAACTTCTTTTTTTAGGCGATAAGTGTGATCAAAGCTAATAAACCAGTCAGTCCAAAGATAGTACCACACACGACCATATGCCGTTTTTTGTGCAACATCAAGATGGCAATATATTCTCTAAGAAAAGCATTCGGCAAATAATAAAAGGCTGTTTTTGCACCAATACCATTAGCTTTTAACTGTGCTTGCTTCGCAAAGAGTCCCGCACGGAAAATATGGTAATTATTGGAACTGAAAATCGCACGATAAGCGCCACCGCCAGATTCACGATCCATCAATTCTTTGGAGAAACGCATATTTTCTAATGTGGTTGTTGAATTTGTTTCAACTAAAATGTCTCGCTCGGGAATCCCTTTTTCCAAAGCATAGTTTTTCATGGCGATTGCTTCTGGTAATTTTTCATCCGCACCTTGACCACCAGACATCAAAAGAATCGGAGGATTTAGCGTAGCATGACTTTGTGCCCAATAAAAAGCGATCGCTTTATCGATCCGTTTGGCTAAAAGAGGAGAGACACGTTCCCCGTTGATCAGACCTGCTCCTAGCACAATAATATAATTCTGGTTGTAACGTGGTCGGTTGAACTGATACAAGAAAGAGACAGTCATAAAATTATAAAAGACAATGAACAGATAAATCAAAATGACTGCTATACCGGAAAATAGCACATTGACCCACGCCGGCAAGTAATTGATTAGAAATACAGTGGCTATTAAATAAAGCGTCAAGGCAATCCCTAATAGCAAAGTCAAAAGATTGGCTAACGAACGTGATTCTCTTTTTAAGACGATGATGCCATTCCAAATGAGAAAGACGACTAAAATATACACACCAAATAGTAAAATCAATAGAACTGGTACCGCAATCAAAGCAAAAATACCACCAATAAAGATATTCTGGGTCTCAAAAAGCAAAAGTAATAAATAAGTGCCAAAACTAATCAAAAATAAATTGAATATCAAACCATTCAGTAGTCGCCTTTTTTCGGTAAAGTAAAAAAAAGCAAAGATACTGAAAAAAGCGAGAGGGATCAAGAAATAAAAACTCGCATAAAAGATCTCTAATACAATGAAATACGTAAGCATCAATGCGAATGTCCAAGTACCACAATAAAAGAATAATGCTGGATCTTTTTGTTTCCTACGCCAGGTGATGATCCCAACCATCCCTAAAATATAGAGAATCGAAAAAATCAAATCTCTTGTTAAATTCATATGACCAACTCCTTTTTCTAATCGTGTAGTCATCACTGCGAATGGAGAACAGATGGATAACAGTAGTGATGATTATTCAACACGAACTGATAGTGTTACTCGCCCCTCATAGACCAACCCTACAAGTAACAATCTACCATATACAGTATAACGAAAAATTTGTAAAAATGCTGTTATAAAAAAAGAAAAAATAGAAAATACATTTATTTTCTGTAAGAAGCAGAAAAATACCCAAACAGTAAAGGTTGATGGCGTCTCGTCAATTCGTGAAGAAGAGCCAGCATTTACTGTTTGGGTAAGGAGTGGATGTAACTATTTGGAATGTTTATTTAGAATAGATTACTGAAAAAATTAGTGACATTGCGCCAGCCAATCACAAAGATATTCGCTTTTTCAACCGAACTAGCAGTGATGATGTCTGTGCTTGGAGAGGCACCATCTTCTAAGTAACCTAATTGATCATCAGCTAAAGTGATAGTGGCTGTTCCAACCTTTGTGCCTCTAACGATCGGTGCTTCAAGTTCATTATCCTTTACTTTTGTCTCATCGATCTTAGGTGTGATCGTCAATTGACCCGTATCCATATCATTTCTGACCCAGACACTGACTGGGCTTTTTAGTACGACATTGACAGAAGTTTCTTTTCCGTTTTTCACATCGATCGATTTGAGTGAAGGAATGCTTGCGTTTGCTTTACCGATTTCTTTGACTGACCAGTTATCATAGCAATAATCCATCAAGCGAGCCGTTTCGGTGAACCGAACGCTTGGATTTAACTCATGGCCTTCCGCATTCAATACTACTGTAATGATTCGTTTGCCGTCTCTTTCGATGGTACCGACAAAACAAGCCCCAGCAAAATCAGTCGTTCCAGTTTTTAGACCATCAACGCCTTCTTTGAAGTTGATAAAACCTGGAAGCATCCAATTCCAATTGACCATTTCCACCGGTGATTGTGTATTTTCACCAAACATTTTTGTTGCAGTGCTCGTCACTTCTAGTACCTCGGGAAAATCAAGTAACAGATGACGTGCGATGATCGCTACGTCTTTTGCGGACATTTGATTTTCATCTGCCTCGCCAGTACCTTCTGGACGATTTGCGCCGAGGTACACGTTGTTCAAGCCAGAAACATTGACGATCGTTGCATTTTCAATGCCCCATTCTTTTAACTGGTCATTCATGACAGTCAGAAAGGCTGTTTCGCTGCCAGAGATCTTTTCAGCTAAAGCGACCATTGATGCATTGGCTGATTGGATAAAAGCAGAGTCAAAAAGTTCTTTTACAGTATAGGTATTCTCCTTATGTAAGGGAACATTCGATAAATTAGGTGCAATACTCAAGGTTTCAGCATAATCGGAGATTGCCACTTCATCATCCCAGGATAATTTTCCTTCTTTGACTTGGTCAAGTACGATGTACAACCCGATGATTTTTGAGATTGACGCGATCCCCATTGTTTTTTCTCCGTCTTGGTCGTATAAAATTTTTCCGCTTGTTGCGTCCACAGCAAATGCTGCTTGGGAATTCACAGAAAATGCTTCATCGGCCTGTACGGATAAAGTTGGCAAGAATGATCCTAACGTCAAAAGAAGCGTTGCCAACAGTAAAGCGAAATGTTTTTTCTTAGTGCCCATGTCCAATCTCCTTGTTTTCTAATTTGATTTGCTACAAATTAAAATTTTATCAGAGAGTGTGCGTAGTTTCAATCTTTCTGAAAAAAACTTTAGATAAACCAAACGAACACAAGAGGATAGTTAGCGTTGATTCTTTTTGACTCGTACAGGTTGAGCCTCGGGTTCATTTAGACGAAAGGCAGTGAATACAAATAGAGCAGTCATACATAGTAAACTAAATATCATCAATAATTGCATATAAACACCTCGATTTCTACTTTTCTCTATGTTATCAGTTAGGTATGAATAATTTCGCTGTGAAATGTAACGAATCATTGATGAAATTTTGAAGAATAGTTGAAGAAAACAATCCTTAATCAGAGATGGGATTGTAAACGATTTTTTGTCTAGGGACCATTTTGTTTTATGGATAAAAATGGTTGTGGTAGACTTTAGTTAGTAGTATTGAAGAAATGATTTTTAGGAGGGGTACGTTTATGGCGAAAAAGGATAGAGAGTTACTGTCACAACTGACTTCAGCAGGTGTCAAAGGACCATTTATTACTATTATGCTAAACACTCACGTTGCACATCAAGATGTGGAAAAAGATCAGATCAAATTCAAGAACTTTGCAAAAGAAGCAAAAAAACGTTTTGAAAAGAAATATGAGGAGCATGATTGGTCGAATTTTCAAAAAAAAATCGATCAACTACTAGAAGATGCTTCATTTTGGCGCAGTGCCACTGCGAGTGTCGCGGTGATCTTGTCTCCTGAAAGTACCATTGTTCATCGTTTGAGCATTGCAGTAGATGATCAATATTATGTAAGTGACCTACCTTATTTATTAGCGATCATTAAAAATGGACATTTTAACTACTCGTATTATTTACTGGGATTGAATCGTGATTCAATGAAGCTTTACGAAGTAAGCAACAAACAAGTAAAAGAAGTTGATCTACCCGAAGGAGCACCTACAGATGTGGTGACAGCTTTAGGATCTGAGCTGACAGGCGGAGGGATCAACTACTCGTCAAACGGAAGTGAAGGTTCAACTTTCCATGGAGTTAACCCTAAGGATGAAGAAGTTGAAATTGACTGGATCAACTATTATCAAGCGGTCGATGAATTTCTCAAAGACAGCTTGGATAATCCTGAAAAATGGCCTGTGTACTTGTATGCTTTACCTGAAAATCAAACAATGTTCAAAAAAGTGGCGAAAAACCCTTATTACCGTTCAGATGTGGCGATCTCAGCTTCACCTGCCCAATTATCTTTAAAAGATATTGAAGCAGGTGCGAAGAAACTGTCGGAAGAATTAGCAGCGAAGGAAGCAAGTAGCTACAATCAACTGCTAGATAAAAAATTCTTGGATCAACTAGTGGACATCGTGCCAGCAGCGAAAGAGGGAAAGATTTCTCACTTATTTATCGCAACCTCTAATCTCGCTGACGGTTTTGGTGAAGACCCAGAAACAGAGTACGACCGTCGACAAGTGTTGAATCAACTAGCTGACGACGTAATCACCAATGGCGGACAAGTCTTTATCTTGGATCAAAAAGATGCGCCTGACGAAAAGAGCTTGACCGCGATATTGCGTTATTAGTCTCTAGGAACAGTACCTAGAAACGATGGATAATCCGTTTATAAGAAAGGAAAAGCCATGCAGATCATTTACTTGATTTCGTGGCTTTTTCTTATTTCTCAAAGAAGAAAGGTGAGAAGATCACCTAACTGAAAACTGAATTTTTTTTAAGCGGGAATTAAAAACGTTCGTTTTCTTTGGAGAAATAAGCAAAAGAATGAAAAAAAAATAAAAAAATTCGAAAATTTACTAGCTAAACTGTAATTAATGTGCTACAATAACTATGTAGTTTTTGTTCGGTAATCTTGGTAGTTTGTTTCAAATAAACATCTTCCAGATATTCACCATTCAAGTAATTGCAAAATATGTGTTTGATACACAAGGAGGATTTTTATTATGGAAACAGGTACAGTGAAATGGTTTAACTCAGAAAAAGGTTTCGGTTTCATTACAGCAGAAAACGGCAACGATGTATTCGTTCATTTCTCAGCTATCCAAGGTGATGGATTCAAAACTTTAGAAGAAGGCCAAACAGTAAACTTCGATGTTGAAGAAGGTCAACGTGGCCCTCAAGCAACTAACGTTGTTAAAGCTTAATTAACCCACTACTAAATAAAAGCTCAGTCTGCTAGTTCCTAGCGTTCTGGGCTTTTTTGTGTTTTCTTATAATATTCTCTGACCGTCTTCACCTAAGAACATCTCTCAGGTTAGGTGGATAAAAGATAACGAGATAAGGTGGTAGGACGTGAACTTACTACTTCTTTCAGTAACAGAGATAACTACAGACGTATACATTAGGTTGATTTCCTAAGAATTTTCAAGTGTTTTGTAGTATAATTTCAAAAGAAGACTAGAGGGAAGAGAAGAGGAAGATATGTTGAAACCGAAAACTTATGCAGTCGTCGATATTGAAACGACTGGGACAAATCCAAAAGAAGATCGCATTATCCAATTTGGATGTGTCATGATCGAAGATGGGCGGATCACCTCTCGTTATTCGATGGATATCAACCCTGGGCGAAAAATCTCAAAACAGATCCAGCATTTGACAGGGATCACCAATCAACGTGTCCATCGTTCACCCTATTTTGAAGATGTAGCACAAACGATTTACAACCTTCTAGCGGATACCATCTTCGTGGCGCATAATATTTATTTCGATTATCAGTTTTTGAACCATGAATTGATTCGGTGTGGTGTACCCAAATTAAAGATTCCGGGAATCGATACGGTCGAGTTGGCACAGATATTTTTACCGACCGAACCAAGCTTTCGTTTAGCTGATTTATCTGAAAGTCTGGGTTTTATCCACGATAATCCCCATCAGGCTGATAGCGATGCAGAAGTGACAGCCCAACTGCTCTTACTGATCGAAGAACGGATGCGCCGCTTACCTTTAGTGACACTTGAACAAATCGTGAAACTGAGCAATCATACAGGGATGGATACCAAGTTATTCATCGAACAAATCACTAATGAGTTGAGAAAGCAGCCACCACCTTTATCGGACGAACTGGAAATCATCGAGGGAATCGCCTTACAAAAAAAAGAAGTCGAATTATTTTCAGAAGTCTACTATGGTCATAAAGATTATCCAAGAAAAAAACAAGCGAAAGAAAAAATATTTGGGAAAACATTGATGTATCGTAAGGAACAAAATCGTTTGATGAATGTCGTTTATGATCATTTTACCAAAGATGAATCCAAAAATTTGATGATCGAAGCTGCGACTGGTATGGGCAAGACGATCGGCTATCTATTGCCTCTTAGCTATCTAGCTACACCGGAGAAGCCGGCAGTGATCAGTACGGTCTCACTTGTTTTACAAGAGCAGATCATGGAAAAAGATATTCCTTTGTTGAATCAATTATTCGACCAACCGATCCAAGCAACGATTATCAAAAGCTACCGCCATTATCTCGATTTGCAACGGTTTAAAGCTACACTCCTTGAGCCGAAGGAGCAAAAGCAGTATGCACTCTACCAAATGACGGTTCTTGTCTGGTTGACACAGACGAAAACAGGGGATTTAGACGAGTTGCATCTAACGAATTTGAATCATGCCTTTTTTACAGATGTTTCCCATCGGGGGCTTGATTTTTTAGCAAAAAAACAAGCATTTTATGAACAAGATTTTATTCGATTTTTGCATCGACAAATCAAGCAAAGCAATTTCTTGATCGTCAACCATGCTTTCTTAGTCCAAGAAACGCAAAGAAAGACACCGTTGTTGCCTGAAAGTCCTTATTTATTGATCGATGAGGCGCACCATTTGCCTGAAATTGCTGAAAAAGTCAATGATCAACGATTCAGTTTGAGCTATTTTAACAAGGAAGTGCAATTATTCGAAGAGCCTGACCGCTTGTTCGATTGCTTCAAAGGCTATCTGCCAGCCAATCATGAGGGGCAGCGTTGGCTTGATATCTACAAAGAAGAGTTGTCCGCGCTTCGTGAAGCACAGCTTTGCTTAGCTGAAGGGTTACTGGAGATTGTCCCTCAACAAAAAAGACAAACTTACCCGGAAGAAGTCATGATCACGAAAGAAGACATGGATAAATTATCTTTTGAGGCAATTACAGCCATTGACCATCTTCATCTTTTTTACCAAGAAATAAAGGAATTGCAACACAGGATTCGTTCGGGATTGGAAGTGCTTCAAGAAAGTTGGACGAAGCAAATGCGGGTCGATCTTGCAAGTCTGTATGCTTTGTTTGATCGTTTAGATCAACAAGCTAGTTTTATGGAAGAATGGTTGGAGAATTGGCAAGAAAGTTTAGTCCATTGGTTCGTTCCAGGAGCCACACCACAGCAGACGATGTTCCATCTCCATGATTTCACTGCTGCACTGATCCCAAATACAGTTTGGTATCAGCGCTATGAACGGATTTTATATATAGGCGGGACATTGAAAGTAGGGCCAGATCGTCAATACTTAGCAAAACGATTAGGAATTGAAGGTACTCCGCTGAAAGTCATTGCCTCTCCTTATGATTACGAAAAACAAGCGCGGATCTTCGTGCCAAAAGAAGCACCAGAGATCAATCAATTAAGTGGTACAGCGTATGTCGACTATCTAACGGATGTGTTATACCAGTTGATCAGACAAGAAAAAAGACCGATCTTGGTTTTATTTACCTCTCATGATATTTTACAAAAGGTGTATCAACGGATGCATTTGACGATGCTTGAACAAGGAAGAGAGATTTTAGCTCAAGGAATCGGTGGCAGTCGGGAGAAACTATTGAAACGCTTTGTTCTTTCTGATATGAGCGTACTATTCGGTGCAGATAGTTTTTGGGAAGGTGTCGACCTGCCAGGAGATGCCTTACAACTAGTCGTCATTACACGGCTTCCATTCGATCATCCACAACGTCCAATGGTCAAAGCGAGAAATGCGTATTTAGAATCGGAAGGCATCAATCCTTTTTATCAAGAATCCTTACCAAAGGCAGCACTGAAGGTCAGACAAGCTTTAGGTCGTTTGATCCGTTCGGAAACGGACAAAGGTGTCTTGCTGATTTTAGATCGACGATTGGTGACCGCAAAATATGGCGCGAGGATCATTCATGCCTTGCCTAAAAAGATGCCTGTCCAAGAGGCACCTTTTGAAAAAATTTGTGAGGACATCCATGATTTCTTAAACAAAAACGAAGAAATTAAGCCATGATCGAGGACTATTTTTACCTCGAAATCTGTTATAATGGACATCAATGAAAAAAGAAGGAGCGACAGTCCTTGAAGAATCAGACAAACAAAGAACATACGATCAATCGCGTATTGTTGGGCTTGATCATCGCTTTATTGGCAGTAATCGTGATCAGTACTATTTTTTATCTGCGCGCGACACGCCCAATGACGCAAGCAAAACAAGAAGCGACAAAACTAGCTGAACAATATGCAAATCTTGAGGAAGTGGACCAATTCTATTGGTTTACTCGAGAAGCCACTTATTTTTCATTAACAGGTCAAAATGATAAAGGGCAAGATATTGCAGTGATCATTCCTAAATCGGGTGAGCGAGTAAAAGTATTAGAGCAAAAAGCAGGATTGACCGAAGAAGCTGCCCGCCAAGAAATCAGCCAGAAACATCCCGATCAACAAGTGGAAAAAGCTTCTTTAGGGATGTACAAAGATGAACCAGTATGGGAAGTCATGACCAAAACCTCTGATGATCAGTTGAATTATTATTTACTTTCTTTTGAAACGGGAGAGGAAGTCAAAGTCATCAGCGGGATATAGAAAAGACGGATGAAAGGATAGATTGGATGAAACAGTCAAAAAGAGTGGAACGCTTAGAGCCTTCCGTAACACTAGCAACTGCAGCAAAAGCGAAGGCATTGAAAGCACAAGGGAAAGACATTATCAGTTTGACCGTAGGAGAGCCTGATTTTGCTACACCTGAAAATATCCAAGAAGCAGCGATCGCAGCCATCAAGAATGGAAAAGCAAGCTATTATACGCCAACAGCGGGTATTCCAGAATTAAGACAGGCAATCGTTTCGTATCTGGAAACCTATTATGGCTTGACTTACGATGCTTCTCAGACGATTGTGACAGACGGGGCGAAATTTGCCCTCTATGCCTTATTCCAAACAATCCTAGATCCAAAAGATGAAGTCATCATTCCAGTACCTTACTGGGTGAGCTATGGTGAACAAGTCAAGTTAGCAGAAGGTGTCCCTGTTTTTGTCACTGGTCAAGAAGTCAATGATTTCAAAGTGACCCTCGAACAATTGGAACAAGCACGTTCTTCCAAGACAAAAGCAGTCATTATCAATTCTCCTTCTAATCCGACGGGGATGATCTATACAAAAGAAGAACTACAAGTTATAGGTGAATGGGCAGTAAAAAACGATATTTTAATAGTTGCTGATGATATTTATGGCCGATTAGTTTATAATGACAATGAGTTTACTCCAATTGCAACGATTTCAAAAGCAATACGTGAACAGACGATAATCATCAACGGTGTATCAAAAACCTATGCAATGACAGGCTGGCGTATCGGATACGCGGTCGGCGATCAAAAAATCATTGATGGGATGATTGCGATTGCATCACAATCAACTAGTAACCCAACTGCAGTCAGTCAATATGCGGCTGTTGAAGCATTACAAGGGGAACAAGATACCGTTGAAGAGATGCGCAAAGCATTTGAAGAACGTCTAGACATCGTATTTCCGCTTGTTGCTGATTTGCCTGGGGTGTCGGTCAAAAGACCACAAGGCGCATTTTACTTGTTTCCGAATGTGAAAGAAACGTTAGCGATATGTGGCTATGAACAAGTGACGCCGTGGGTCGAAGATCTACTAGAAGAAGCAGGGGTTGCTCTAGTTACAGGTGAAGGTTTCGGCGCACCGGAAAATGTTCGTTTGAGTTATGCGGCGAATCTAGCAACGTTAGAAGAAGGAATCCGACGAATCCAACGTTTTATTGAGAGTAAAAGTCAAAACGAATAGAAATTATTATAGGACAAAGGAGAATTTTACGTGGAACAAATTCAAATCATCGATTCAAAAAAACATGTAGGCGAAACAGTAACGATCGGTGCTTGGGTCGCTAATAAGCGTTCAAGTGGGAAAATCGCCTTTTTACAATTGCGAGATGGGACAGCATTCTTCCAAGGAGTTGTCGTAAAAAGCGAAGTGCCTGAGGAAGTTTTCCAAATGGCAAAAAATCTTTCTCAAGAAACATCGATCCTTGTGACAGGTGAGATTCGTGAAGATAGCCGTTCTAAATTTGGCTATGAAATCGGGATCACGAACATTGAAGTAGTGAGTGAAAGTCATGATTATCCAATCACACCAAAAGAACATGGAACAGATTTCTTGATGGATCATCGTCATTTATGGTTACGCTCTTCACGCCAACATGCAGTGATGCAGATTCGAAATGAAATCATCCGTGCAACCTACGAATTTTTCAACAACAACCAATTCGTTAAAATCGATCCACCGATCTTGACTGGCTCTGCCCCAGAAGGAACCACCGATCTATTTGAGACAAACTACTTTGATCAAAAAGCATATCTGTCACAAAGTGGTCAATTGTACATGGAAGCTGCTGCAATGGCATTTGGTAAAGTATTTTCATTTGGACCAACTTTCCGTGCTGAAAAATCAAAAACACGTCGTCATTTGATCGAATTTTGGATGATCGAACCTGAAATGGCGTTCACGCATCAAGAAGAAAGCTTAGAAGTACAAGAACAATATGTTGCTTTCTTAGTTCAAAGTGTATTAGATAATTGCGAGTATGCTTTAGACGTCTTAGAACGTGATAAAGAAGTATTGAAAACTTATACTAAATTACCTTTCCCACGTATCACGTATGATGATGCCATCGAATTATTGAAGAAAAATGGTTTTGACGATATCGAGTGGGGCGATGATTTCGGTTCACCGCACGAAACGTTCATTGCGAACTCATTTGAACAACCAGTCTTTATCTTGAACTATCCAAAAGCAATCAAACCATTCTACATGAAACCACATCCAACAAGAGAAGATGTCGTGATTTGTGCAGATATGATCGCACCTGAAGGATATGGCGAGATCATCGGCGGAAGTGAACGTGCGACTGACTATGATTTCTTACTTGAACAAATCAAGAATCATGGCTTAGACGAAAAAGAATACTCATGGTACCTAGATCTACGTAAATACGGATCTGTTCCACATTCTGGTTTCGGCTTAGGCTTAGAACGTACAGTGACTTGGATCTCAGGGATCGATCATGTACGTGAAGCAATTCCATTCCCACGTTTGTTAAATCGTATTTACCCATAAGAAATAAGACGCGTTCCACGAAAATCGTTCATCGCATTTTCGTGGAACGCATTTTTTTTAAGAAGTTATTATAAAATCACTATTGTTCCAATTCCTTCTTTCTTTGGCTAGATGTGTGTGGGATAATAACGTAAAAGTGGCAAGGAAAGTAGGGTGTGTGATGGAACAACGACTTTTATTCATTGGAGATAGTATCACAGATGCGGGTAGAGGAACTGACGATCTCGGTCAGGGCTATGCACTGTTAACAGCGGCAAAATTGGCTGCGAGTGATCCAGAAAACACGTGGACATTCGTCAATCGCGGAATCGGCGGGAACAAGTTAGCAGACCTAAAGAAGCGCTGGCAAGCAGACTGCATCGATTTGAAACCTGATATGGTCTCGATTTTGATTGGTATCAATGATACATGGCACAATGTAGGCGAGCCTGCAGCATTTGCGACAAAAGAATCTTTTGAGCGTTTTGAAGCCGATTATCGGTATTTACTTGATCGTTTAGTGGAAAGTGGCATCAAAAAAATCGTCTTGATGGAACCATTTGTTTTGCCAGAGCCTGACGATCGGAGAAGTTGGCGTAGTGATCTTGATCCAAAGATCCACTTGATTCGTCAACTAGCAAAAGAATATCAAGCAGTTTTTGTCCCGTTAGATGGAACGTTGAATTCTTTAGGCATCTCATATGGCTATGAGAAATATACAGGGGACGATGGTGTCCATCCGACACTACTGGGTCATGAAACGATTGCCAATATTTGGATAGAAACGGTCAAAAAAAGAAAAGAGTGGTTTGAATGATCATTCGCCCAGCAACCGAAGCAGATCTACCGATGATCAATACGTTGATCAGGCAACAAGAAAATCGATTCTTGGAGGAACTAACGCTGCCAGATATAAACGATCCATTGAATATATCGTTTATAGCAGCACAAGATGACGCAGAAAAACAAATGATTTTCGCTTTTGGACAAGCGAGACAAATCGAAACGACTGAAGCAGATCAGCAATCAGGTGAACTGGTTCAAACGATTTTTGTGGCAGTTGATCAAGAAAGAACAGTAGCCGCTCAGTTTATGGAGCAGTGGTTACTAGAAGCAAAAAAACGTAAAATCAAGAGAGTCGATTTCAATGGGTTTTAAAGTAAGACTCTCGTTAGAATGGAGAAAGAAACAATGAGTTGTATTGGAAACATTATTTGGTTTATTTTTGGTGGTTTACTCGGCGGACTTAGTTGGACGGTAGCAGGTGTATTATGGTGTATCACAATTGTTGGTATTCCGGTCGGGCTACAATGTTTCAAACTAGCTTCTTTATCGTTTGCGCCCTTTGGAAAAGAAGTCATTTATACAAACAATGGCGTGTCTTTGATCGTCAATATCATTTGGTTGATCGTGTCAGGTTTGCCGATTGCTTTAGGTCATGTCATCAGTGGGATTTTACTTTGTATCACGATCATTGGTATTCCTTTCGCAAAGCAATCCTTCAAACTAGCACGCCTAGCGTTGATGCCATTTGGGGCAGAAATCGTTTAAATAGTCACTAAATATAAAAGTAACTCTCTTGCACAGTTGGTTGTCTGTCCAAAGAGTTACTTTTTTTACACTTAGCGAATGATATCTGTATGTTTTTTAGGTATGTGCTTACTCAAAAAATTCGATTTGTTGGTTGCGTCTACTACGCGATGATTAAAATTTGTTTGTGTAAAGGACGTTTGTGTTGGAGAAGTTGGAAGTGGTACGTCTGTGGCGTTACTTTTAGAGGTCTGTCTATCAGAAAAAATCCTATCTTTGACTGTTTTGACTGTTCCCCCAAACCGCTGGCTCTTAGCTTTTACTTTTTGTCGAAATCCCTCTTTAAATGGTTGATCTGTTCCATCGATGATTGCGTTGATATGAGCATCCAATCGTTTCAATCGTCTGGAATCATCATAAAAAACATGATAATAATATGGCGCGACCTCGACGGATTGATTTTTGACAAATTTTTTAGGTGTTTTAGGATCTTCGTAGACTTTCTTTACGAAATCATCCGAAATATCGACGAAATCATCTCTGGAGATAGTTTCTTTTAGACCAGTGATGTTTTTTCGCTGTTCGTAATGTTTCCATAACTGGGAAAATTTTTCATTATGCTTTGTATTTTCACCTAGAAAAGTCTGATAGAAACGCTTGCGAAATACCATTGATGAACAAAATTTTGGTTTTACTTTGCCTTCAGCAAATGGTGGAGTGAATGTAGCCTTTTGGCAATGATAAAGGGCACTTCGAAAGGTAGTAAGTGGTTCTAAGATAGGACAAACAGGGACTAGCGCATATTCTCTCATGTCAAAATCAAGGTTCTTTGGTGGCGTTTCTGATAGTTGGTTGATTGCATCAATGATATTGATCTTAGACTCGCTATGGTGTTCGAGTTTTGTTGCAAAAAGTATTTTGCTTAATTTTTCCAAATGATCTGCTGGGATAGTTGATAAATGATTACCCATGTTTGTATTAGCCGAAAATTTATCTATTTTAGCGACAAGATAGTCATGTTCTTGCTTGTAGATGATCAAAGTATAAATATGATTATGATGAGAAGAAGGACTTACGGTGTATGAGGGAATAATCATAAAACTTGCTGGATCATTCCTTTTCATATTTCTGATTTCCGCTTCTAATTCTGTCGGTTTTTTCATTTCATAATAGGTTATGGTACGTGCTAAAGACTGGATTACTAGGGATTTTCTAGGGTGATCGATCAAAGTGCCGTCCTCATCATTTTCGATCATTTTGATAAATCGAGAGAATAAAAATTGGTAATTCTTTTTTCCATCTGAACCGACCACTTCAAAAGCTGCTGCATTTCCTAATCTTAAAGCAAGTGCCAATTGGTGGTATTGTCCATCAAAATCAAGCATAATAACTCTCCTTATTTTTTATTTTTGTGAAGTGATCCCACTATAGAAAGGATAGGATAAATTTACTTGGCAACTGTTTTTCGCTTTATTTCAATTCCGTAGGAAAACAGTTACCTTTGTATTGAACACACTTGGCGCTCTTTTTTTGAGAGAAAACTCATGTAGGTAACATTAGCTGATGAAGTAGAAGCAATCCTATTACTTAGTGTAAAATCTTGAGAATTCTCAGCGTTTTTATGTTGAGATCTATCAGTTGCTATGTTCTTTTTATTGGTTATATGACTAATTTTTGTGTGTAACGTTTCCAATTTTTTTGACCTTGAATGAAATACTTTATAATTTTGTTGACTTGCTTCATTTGTTTGATTTCTCTTAAATTCTATTGGAACGGCTGGATCATTTAAGACTTTATTTAAATATTTAATAGAAAGATAGCGGATCTTTCCTATGTATTCTTTATCAACTAATTGAGTTTCTGCTTTTCGCATGATGTAATAATGCCATAATATAGAAAATTGTTGATTATGTTGCTCATTATCGGTTAAGAACGTTTGATAAAATCGCATCCGAAGCTCTTTTGAAGGCCATAGTTTTGGATTGATCACTTTCTTCTCCTTGATTTCGGCAGATGAAATTGGCTTATTGCAATTGTACACAGTCCATTTTAATGCTGTTAACGGTTCAAGTATCGGGCAATTTGTAACACCTGGATAACCACGCATTTCCACATGTAAAGCAGAGGGTTTTTCAACAGCTATCTTTTTTAGTGTTGAGAATATATCTACAGATATTCTCGTCTTTCGATACTCAAACTTAGAACAATAAAGAATATCGCTAAGCTTATTTAAATTTTTTTCATCAATTTTAAGCTGGAAGTTCGTAGTCATTGACTCTAATTTATTGATCTTAGTAACAATGTAGTCCTTATTTTTGTGAATGATCAAGCTATATATGTGATCATGAAATAATCTTGTAGTAGTAGAGTAAGAGGGGATGATGACGAAGCTAGTTGGGTCATCCTCTCTTAAATTTTCAATGATGTGCTGAATATCTCTTCTTTTTTTTCCATCATAATAGTCAATGGTCTGTTTAAAAGAGTGTATCAAGTCATTTTTTTTATCTGTTTCAATAAAAAAGGAGTCTTGATCATTTTCGATCATTTTAATCAATTTTGAAAATAAAAATTGATAATTTTCTTTTCCTTTCTTTCCGACTGCTTTGAAGTTGGCAGCTTTTCCTAGTCGTAAAGCCATAGCTAGTATATGGTATTGATCGTTGAAATCAATCATGTATTACCTCCTTTATTTTCTATTGTAAAAGTTTATCATTCGTCACTTTTACATAAGCACCTTCTTTTACACCTTGCAGAAATAATGATTCTCTCGAACGATAATTCAATCATGAGCTGTTATTACTATGATTTGACATATGAACAATCATTCATGTATAATAACTTATGAAGAGATAGTCATATGTTTAGTGAGGAGGGACTTGAAATGAAAAGTTATCAATTAGAAGGATTAGATTGCGCAAATTGTGCGATGAAAATCGAAAAAAAAGTACAAGCAATACCTGGCGTAAAAGAAGCATCAGTCAATTTTGCGACTGGAAAAATGATGATCGATGCAGACAAAGCGGTCATTGAAGCGATTGAAAAGCAAGCAACAGAAGAAATCCATCGATTAGAACCAGAGGTCAAAGTAATCGAAGTGAAAAACCAGATAAGTGAAAATCATGAACCAGAAAAAGAAAATAAAACAGCGTTGTTACGTATCATCATAGCGTCACTTAGTTTACTTTTATTGTTTTTATGGAAGCCTGCTGAGCCTATTCGTTTCATTACTTTTCTCGCCATTTTTGTTCTCATTGGCTTTGATGTCATCAAGCAAGCAATCCTCAATATTCGTAAAGGACAAGTGTTTGACGAAAACTTTTTGATGTCGATTGCAACTATCGGTGCGATGATGATCGGCGAATATCCAGAAGCAGTTGCTGTGATGTTGTTTTATCAGATCGGTGAGTATTTCCAACATTTTGCGGTCGATCAGTCTCGTCGGTCAATTCGTGAGTTGCTGGCGATCCGACCGGAAGTTGCTCATGTGATCAATGAAACCGGCTTGGTAAATAAGCTACCAGAAGAAGTGCAGATCGGTGAGGCGGTCATGGTCAAACCAGGTGAAAGAATTCCTTTGGACGGAACGATTTTGAAGGGACAATCTCTCGTTGATACTTCTGCATTAACAGGAGAATCATTGCCTAAAGAAGTGATGAGTGGTGAAAATGTATTAAGTGGTTTTATCAATAAGACCCATCCTTTAACCATCGAAGTAAAAAAGAACTATGAAAATTCGACCATCAGCAAATTATTAGAACTAGTGGAGACAGCAAGTAGTAAAAAGGCACCTGCTGAAAAATTCATCACTAAATTTGCTCGTTACTATACGCCGATCGTCGTTGCTTTAGCTGTTCTTTTAGCAACTGTCCCACCCTTACTTTATGGAGGAGATTTTTCTGAATGGATCTATCGAGCATTGACATTTCTAGTGATCTCTTGTCCATGTGCATTGGTCATTTCTGTTCCGCTTAGCTTTTTCGGAGGAATCGGTGGAGCGAGTAAACAAGGGATACTTGTCAAAGGTGGAAATTATCTAGAACTTTTAGCTCGTACAGAAACAGTGGTATTTGACAAAACAGGTACCCTGACCAAGGGTGATTTTGCCGTACAAAAAGTTGTTTCTACCATTGACGAGAAAGCATTTATGAAATATGTGGCGAGTCTAGAAAATGTATCGACACATCCAATCGCCAAGGCGGTCATGGATACCTACAGTGGCCCGTTATATGAAATTGAAGAACCTGCAGAAATCGCTGGAGAAGGAATCAACGCACAGGTCAAGGGACAAGAGGTACTTGTCGGAAATCAAAAATTATTGGCTCGCTATGGAGTCGAGCAACCAGAGAATCATGAAATAGGAACATTGATCTATTTAGCGATCGACAGTCAGCTCATGGGCTATTTAGTTATTGCGGATACGATCAAACCAGATGCAACATTTGCTATCGAGATATTGAAAAAAGTCGGCGTCAAAAAGACAGTGATGTTGACTGGTGATGCCCAAAAGATTGCGGAACAAGTCGCAAAAGAGGTTGGAGTCGATACAGTCTATAGTGAACTGCTTCCAGAAGATAAGGTAGAAAAATTAGAAGCATTGATGAGGGAAACGACTCAGAAAACTGCCTTTGTCGGTGATGGGATCAATGATGCACCGGTATTAGCTCGAGCAGATGTGGGAATCGCCATGGGTGGTTTAGGCAGTGATGCAGCCATTGAAGCAGCCGATGTCGTCATCATGAACGATGAGCCATCAAAACTTGCGGAGGCGATTCAAATTTCAAGAAAAACGCTGAAAATCGTCAAGCAAAATATTGCGTTTGCTATCGGAGTAAAAGTAATCGTATTGGTTCTCGGAGCTATTGGCTTTGCTTCTATGGGAAATGCAGTCTTTGCCGATGTGGGTGTGACCCTGATAGCAGTTTTAAACGCCATGCGTGGGCTATCTGTCAAAAAAGTCAAATAAATAGTCAAAAAAGCACCGTTAAACCACAGAAATCATTTATTTGAGGACTGTGGTTTTTCTGTGATTAAAATAACTGGAAGATTTTAATTGTTCTGAAAATTCCAAAATAGTTAGAAAATACTTCTTGTTTGTGCGCCTTTAGATTAGGTATTAGAGGATAAAATGAAAAATAAATGTAAAAACAATGTGTTTTACCTAAAATAATCCACAAATAAAATAACGAAGTGTTGTAAACATTATGAAAATTGAATATGATAGTCAATGAATAATTATTAAATATTTATAAAGGAGAAATCAGATGAACGAAAAACAACTGCGCTGGTTTACAGTAGCGTTGATTGCATTCAACATGGTCTGGGGTATGGGGAATGTCGTCAATAACTACGCGCAACAAGGAATCTCAGTAATCACTTCATGGTTATTGATCCTAGCTATTTATTTTATCCCCTATGCACTGATCGTCGGTCAATTAGGATCAGCATTCAAAGATAGTAAAGGGGGCGTTAGTTCTTGGGTAGAAAATACTACTTCGAATAAACGCTTAGCTTATTATGCTGCCTGGACATATTGGGTCGTGCATATTCCATACTTAGCACAAAAACCACAAGCGATTTTGATTGCAGCTGGTTGGGCAGTTCAAGGAAATGGCGATATCGTCAATACGATGTCTGTCCAAATGGTCGCAGTGATCTCCTTGATCATTTTCTTAGCTTTCTTGTATCTATCAACAAAAGGCTTATCAACGTTGAAAGTTATCGGTGGTTTAGCAGGTACAGCGATGTTCGTCATGTCATTATTATTCATTTTACTTGCTGTTACTGCGCCATTCATCAATCCAACGATGGAATTTGCGACAGCAAATATGAACCAAGTCAAAACGTATATTCCTAAGTTTGACTTTAGTTACTTTACGACTGTTTCAATGTTAGTCTTTGCTGTAGGAGGCGCTGAGAAAATCTCTCCTTATGTTAATTCTACACGTAACCCGGCAAAAGAATTTCCAAAAGGGATGATCTTTTTAGCAGCGATGGTCGGTATCTGTGCTGTTTTAGGTTCTGTGGCAATGGGTATGTTATTTGCAAGTGACAATATTCCAAAAGATTTAATGGCAAACGGTGCGTACAGTGCCTTCCAAATCTTAGGTAACTATTATGGTATCGGTAATGCATTGATGATCATCTATGCATTGACGAATATGGTCGGTCAAATTTCTGCCTTGGCATTTTCTATTGATGCGCCATTGAAAATCTTGTTAGCCGATGCAGATCCAGAATTTGTACCAAGTTGGTTACGTAAACGTAACCGTAAAGGAACGTTGGTCAATGGTTACATGTTAACTGGTATCTTAGTCGGTATCATCATTCTATTACCGATTATTGGTATCAAAGATATGAATGAATTAGTTAAATGGTTGACGAACTTAAATTCAGTCGTTATGCCAATGCGTTACTTATGGGTATTCCTAGCCTATATGATGTTGAACAAAGCATACAAAAAATTCACGTCAGAATATAAGTTCGTGAAAAATCCTAAAGTTGGATTCATCTTTGGTGCTTGGTGTTTTGCTTTCACTGCGTTTGCATGTATTTTGGGAATGGTACCAAAAGTGGAATACGCTGCTGATCCACAAGCTTGGTGGTTCCAATTGATCTCAAATATCGTCACACCGATCATTTTGATTTTACTAGGTATGATCTTACCAGCGATCGCACGTCGTGATAATAAGAAAAATCCATTGAAAGAACCAGTTTCTCAACTTTAAAAAAATTTGACCGAATCAGTCCAACGATTGGTTCGGTCTTTTTTTGCGTTATTAAGAATAAGAGGTAAAATAAAAAGATGACCATTCGAAGGAGGACAAGATGAAAATAATGATTATTGGACAGTCCGGTGCAGGTAAATCCACACTTGCAAGAAGCTTACAAGCAACGACAGGAAGCCCTCTTTTAGCCCTTGATCGATTGTGGCTAGCAACGGACTATGGAAAAGCAGCCAAGCAGTGGTTGTTAAAAGAACAGGGAAAATTTATGGCTGAGAACAAGGATTGGATCATCGAAGGGAATTATCTATCGATTGCAAAAGATCGAATTGAACAAGCTGACTGGATCCTGTTACTTCGCTTGCCGAGACACATCGCGATGTATCGTGTGGTCAAACGTTCGCTCAAACGAAAATTAGATAAAAGTACCCGTCCAGATGTTCCAGAAGAATTTATAGAAAAATTCGACAAAGAATATTTGGACTTTTTACTTTTTGTTTGGCGTTTCAAGAAAGAAAGAGAACCCTTAGCAATCAAAAAAATCTATGAACACGGAGCAGAAGGAAAATTAGTCATTTTGAATGGTCCGCGACAGCAAAAAAAATTTTTAGAGCAATGGCGAAGTAGAAGTAGTTGACACTTTTCGTTTACAAGTGTAATCTGTATTTATGAATGAAGTTTACAGTTGTAAACGAAGAGGAGAGTGATACATATGGAAGAAGTGAAAAAGCCAATCAAAATCAGTGATTCAGAATGGGAGATCATGCGTGTCATCTGGACATTAGGAGACACCACTGCCCAAGAAATCACACAGATCCTTTCTGAATCAATGGGCTGGAAAGCAGCAACAGTCAAAACGTTATTAGGGCGACTTGTCAAAAAAGAAGCGATTTGGACAGAACAAGAAGGGAAAAAATTTATTTATCATCCAGCGGTGTCTGAAACGGACACTGTGCAAAGTGCTGCAGAGAATTTATTCTCACATATTTGTGCAAAGAAAATCGGCGAGACGATTGCAGATCTTGTTTCAGAAGCAACTTTGACACAAGCAGATATCGACCAAATCATGGCAGAACTAAAGAAAAAAGAGCCAGTAACAACTATCCAGTGCAATTGCATTCCAGGACAATGCCATTGCCATCAAAACAACTAGGAGGAAACCAGCGATGAAAACAAAAGTAACGATCAAAGGAATGAGCTGTAAACATTGCGTTGCACGAGTGGAAGAAACGGTCAATGCACTACCGGGTGTTAAAAAAATCAATGTCAACTTAAAAAAAGAGATTGGAACTGTGTCATTAGATGAAACAGTGATCCAACCATCAACGATATGTCAAGCAATCAATGATTTAGGCTATCAAGCAGAGGTGATTTAAATGGAGCATCCAGCTAAAAAAGACACACTCGTGATTACTGGAATGACTTGTGCAAATTGTGCTGCACGAATCGAAAAAGAGTTGAATGAACAGCCGGGTGTATTATCTGCGACTGTTAATCTGGCAACAGAAAAAGCGACGGTCAATTATCAGGAAGTATCAATCGAAGAACTGATCCAAAGTGTTGAAACCATTGGTTATGGTGCGATTTTATATGATGAGGCACATAAGCAAAAAATTGCAGAAGAAAAGCAAATTTATTTAACAAAGATGAAGCGAGATGTCATCATAGGTGCTATCTTGACGCTTCCTATGATGATTGCGATGATTGCAATGATGTTAGGCTTTCATGGAACGCTTGTCCATTTTTTCCATGATCCATGGGTTCAACTGATTTTAGCAATCCCTGTCCAGTTTTATATTGGTTGGCGCTTTTATGAAGGAGCGTATCATGCCATCAAAACAAATGCACCCAATATGGATGTATTAGTGGCAATCGGTACGACCGCCGCATTTGCGCTTAGTGTATACAATGGTTTTTTCAGTACACATTCATCGGACTTATATTTTGAAAGTAGCAATATGATCATCACACTGATTTTGTTAGGGAAATATTTGGAACACACAGCGAAAAGCAAAACCGGCGATGCCATCAAGCAGTTGATGTCTCTTCAGAAAAAAACAGCACAGGTCATAAAAAATGGTGAAGAAAAGACCATACCAATCGAGGAAGTAGAGATTGGGGATATTTTACTCGTCCGACCGGGAGAACAAATCCCAACAGATGGGAAAGTCATCAAAGGGGATAGTGCGATCGATGAAGGAATGTTGACTGGAGAAAGTGTGCCAGTTGAGAAAAAAACGGGGGATCTACTCTTCGGCGGAACCATCAATTCCACAGGGATTCTTGAAATGACGGTGACCCAAGTAGGAAAAGGAACTGTCCTCTCACAAATCATCCAAATGGTGGAAGATGCCCAAGGAAGTAAAGCACCGATCCAAAAAATTGCTGATAAGATTTCTGGTATTTTTGTTCCTATCGTTTTAGTCATTGCTTTCTTTACCTTAATAGTCACTGGACTCATCAGTGGCAACTGGGAACTGGCAGTGATCCATAGTGTTTCAGTGTTGGTTATTGCTTGTCCTTGTGCGTTAGGACTAGCGACACCAACTGCTATCATGGTTGGTACAGGATTAGGCGCACGAAAGGGTATTTTGATCAAAGGCGGCGAGGCATTAGAAGCTGCAACACATCTAGACACGATTCTTTTAGATAAAACGGGTACGATCACACAAGGTAAACCAGTGGTCACAGACGTTATTGGTGACGAAGAAGTGTTAACGATCGCCACCACATTAGAGCAAGGCTCAGAGCATCCTTTAGGAAAAGCCATTGTGACTTATGGAAAAGAACAGGCGATCGCGACTTTGCCTGTGGTTCAAGCAAAAGCACATCCGGGTGCTGGGATCAGTGGGGTAATCGATGGAAAATCTTATTTTATTGGTACGAGAAAACGACTAGTGGAGCTGAACGTTTCATTTGAAGCGTATCAAGAACAAGCGTTACAATTAGAACGACAAGGAAAAACCGTGATGTTTCTTGCAGATGACAGACAAGTATTGGGTATGATCGCTGTGGCTGATCAGATCAAAGAACACGCACAATCAGCAATCCAACAATTACAAGCCCAAGGATTGGCAGTTTATATGGTCACAGGGGACAATCAATCAGTTGCAACGACGATTGGACAAGAAGTTGGTATTCCAAAAGAAAACATCTTTGCTGAAGTATTACCTGATGAAAAAGCAGGCTATGTCGAAAAATTGCAAAAAGAAGGAAAACAAGTGGGAATGGTCGGTGATGGTATCAATGATGCCCCCGCCTTGGCTTTAGCAAATGTCGGTATCGCCATGGGGAATGGCACCGATATCGCCATGGAAACAGCAGATGTAACGTTAATGAATAGTCAACTCTCGTCGATTGGACAAACGATCGAACTTTCAAGTGTGACCTTGAAAAAAATCAAACAAAACTTATTTTGGGCATTTATTTATAACACGATTGGCATTCCATTTGCTGCGTTTGGCTTATTGAATCCAATCATTGCCGGAGGAGCGATGGCCTTTAGCTCAATCAGTGTGTTACTCAATTCATTAAGTCTAAACCAAAAAATGAAGAAATAAACGGTTCAACAAAGGAAAGGACAGAATGAAAATGAACGAGCAAAAAAAACAAACGATGCACGAGCATCATCATGATGAAATGAAGCAACAAAAGAACATGACACACCATAAAATGGATCATACGAGTATGGACCATACAAAAATGAACCACGAGAGCATGGCACATGAGCATCACTCAATGGATCATAGTTCCATGGATCATCATGACCATATGAGTGGCGGGATGGATCATTCGATGCACATGGGGAATTTTAAACAAAAATTTTGGTTGTCCTTGTTGCTAGCGATTCCGATCATCTTGTTTTCTCCCATGATGGGCATGGAATTCCCCTTTCAAGTGACTTTCCCTGGCTCTGATTGGCTCGTCTTGATCTTGGCGACCATCTTATTCATCTATGGCGGACAACCCTTTTTAAGTGGTGCTAAAATGGAATTGAAACAAAAAAGTCCAGCAATGATGACCTTGATTGCTATGGGAATCAGTGTCGCCTATGTTTATAGTGTCTATTCTTTTATCGCAAATCTCATCAATCCCCATACTCATGTAATGGACTTCTTCTGGGAATTGGCGACGTTGATCGTCATCATGTTGTTAGGACACTGGATCGAAATGAGTGCCGTTTCTAATGCAAGTAATGCGTTACAGAAATTAGCAGAATTATTACCGGAAACGGTCAAACGATTACGTACAGATGGGACAGAAGAGACAATTTCTTTAAAAGAGGTCAAAGAGGGCGATCATTTAGTCGTTCGAGCAGGAGATAAAATGCCAACGGATGGGAAGATCCTGAAAGGTGAAACGATCGTGGACGAATCTGCCGTAACTGGCGAATCCAAAGGGGTCAAAAAGCAAACATCTGATCCAGTGATCGGTGGTTCGATCAATGGAGACGGCACTATTGAGATCGAAGTGACTGGAACTGGTGAAAATAGCTATTTAGCCAAAGTCATGGATATGGTCCGTCAAGCACAAGGTGAAAAGTCAAAACTAGAATCTTTATCTGACAAAGTAGCCAAATGGTTGTTTTATGTCGCATTGATCGCCGGCCTATTGGCATTTGTTGTGTGGCTCTTTTTAACCGATTTACCAACTGCTTTAGAACGGATGGTCACCGTCTTCATTATTGCCTGTCCTCATGCGTTAGGTTTGGCGATTCCTTTAGTTGTTGCACGTTCGACGTCGATTGCTGCTAAAAATGGGTTGTTGCTCAAAAGTCGTCGCGCCTTAGAACAAGCCAATGAGTTAGATGTCATCATGCTGGATAAAACAGGTACGTTGACGGAAGGGAAATTCACCGTCACTGGTATCGAAAGCTTAGACGATGATTATCCTCAAGAAGAACTATTGAAATATCTAGGTGCCTTAGAAGCGAACGCCAATCATCCTTTAGCCATTGGGATCATGCGTTATTTGAAGGAACAAAATATTTCTCCTTATCAAGCAGAGAATCAAAAAAATCTTTCAGGGGTTGGCTTAACTGGCACAGTAGCAGATAAAAATGTAAAAGTAGTCAACGAAAAAGAAATCAAACGTTTAGGACTTGAAATGGCAAAGGAACGATTAACTCCTTACGAAGAACAAGGGAATACAGTCAGTTTTCTATTGATCGATGATCGTTTAGTGGGATTAGTGGCTTTAGGCGACATCATCAAAGCAGAAGCAAAAAACTTTATCCAAAGTCTCAAAGAAAGAAATATCACTCCGGTGATGTTGACTGGTGACAATCCACATGCAGCAGAAGTGGTCGCACAATACTTAGGTATTGAAGAGTATTATGGCGGACTTTTACCAAATGACAAGGAAGATATCGTCAAACGTTATCAGGAACAAGGGAAAAAAGTCATCATGGTCGGTGACGGAATCAACGACGCCCCAAGTTTAGCACGTGCGACGATCGGGATGGCGATTGGAGCAGGAACCGATATTGCGATCGACTCAGCGGATGTGGTTTTGATCAACAGTGATCCAATAGATATCTTGCATTTCTTAGATCTAGCCAAACAAACGAGAAAGAAAATGATCCAAAACCTATGGTGGGGAGCTGGTTACAACATTCTTGCCATTCCTTTGGCAGCAGGGATTCTTGCACCGATCGGGATTTTGTTAAGCCCAGCGATTGGAGCTGTCTTGATGTCATTGAGTACCGTAGTTGTAGCACTGAATGCGTTGACGTTGAAGATCAAAGAATAATCATTTTTAGTAAATAATTATTGAATAATGAGTGAATATGACTATGTCAATGCGGTCGGGACAGAAATGTTCAGTCTCAAGAAATAAGGCGCTAGCCACGAAAATTGTTTTTCAAATTTTTGTGGCTGGCGTCTTATTTCTGAAGAAGTTACTTCTGTTCCTGCCGTTTATCCGGTTTTAGGTGGTGGGAGAGAACGAAGGGCCCACTTCTTTTTTGTCGTTGGTATGATTTACACAAACGAGAGACTTTGGATTAATTTCTGGTTAATTTTGTAAATTAGTAAAATAATAAAAATAAAAAATATTTCTTTGCGTACTTTATATAAGAGACATTTTCAGAGTATTGATGAACCACTCTGGAAAAACTATTGATAGAGTGAGGTTAAGCAATGAATTGGCAAACATTATTAACAAAAAATGCACAGAATATCTTTTTACTGATCAACCAAATGAAAGATCTGAGATGGAAGAAAAGCGACTTAGCAAAAAGGATGGATGTCGATGTCAAAACGATCGATCGTTATTTGAAGCGATTGAAATCAGAGGATTATCCCTTAGAACTAGCGTATGACAAAAAAGAAGTCCAACTGGTTTATCATCAAGCATACAATGAGCCATTTCTTTTGTTTGAATTTTTGATCCGATCGGATTCGTTCTGTTTATTACGGGATCTGATTTTACAAAGGGAATACTCCTTCGAATACGATCGTTCCGCACAAGAACGATTGAAAAAATGGTTAGGGGATTATCATCTTTCTTTTTCCTACAAAAAGCGGCAAATCTATGGTTCTGAACGAAAAATCAGATATTTACTTTTTTGTTTTCTCAAAGAGTTCCCAACTTTTTTTAAGGAAGACCATGATCAAACATTTTCAGAACTATTCATCCAACTTCTAGACCAACGTCCCAAACATACAGATATTGAGATTTTTACAAATCATCAATTGTTCTTCTATGATATTTTTCCAGAACTACTCTTTCGCTCTGAACAAAAGCTTCCGACAAAAGAAAAGAATTATCGGGCTATCCTGCGACTGAATAGCCATTTGATCACAGAAAAGCGGTGGGAAAGGATCGAAAAAACCTCCGTCTATCAAAAATTATCGATCGTTACTGAAAAATTAGATTCATTATTTTGGTTGACGAATGATTTTGAAAGTTCCAACAAAAAGAAAATAACAAGAGTACTATTCCAAGAGTGGTTAAAATATTCAATTGGTCTTCATGATCGCTTTATCCATGAAGAAGCTGTTGCCTACCAAGCATTAGCAGACACGATCCCTAATTTTATTGAAAAATCAAACCAGTTTCGTATCGCTTTGCAACAAGCTTTGTTTCAGCCAACCACCGATTGGGCAAGGATGTTGCTGAAATTATTAAATGAACGAGGCTATCTGGAGATGTATGCACCGGAAGTCAAAATCGTGTTCTTTTTTCGCTATGACCATGAAGAAGCTAGACGACTTGCAGCAATTTTAGATAAAACGTTACGTCATCGCAAACGCACATCGATCCACGTATGTACCAGGAGTAAGCCACCTAGTTATGCTCAACTTGTCATCACAGACCACTTTTTTTCTGCTAGTCTCACTAATGATCAGAAAACTTATTTTTATCAAGACTCACTTGGAATCGAAAAACTATTATCAGACATCGATTATTGGATCAACACAAAGATAACTTTTACGAGTAAACGAATCATCGAACGCTAGAATATGCTATAATGGACTGGAAAAACAAAGGAGGAAAATCCATTGGAATTAAAGAAACTAGAAGTACCTACATCTTCGATTACAGAAGTGAAAAGATCGCCGATGGATGTGTTTGACCAAGCTAGAAAAGCTGAAACAGGCGTATATATTTTTAATCGTGAAAAAGTTGCTGGTGTGATGTTGACCCAAGAGCAATATGAGACGTTGTTGCAAGAATTAGCCACGCTTCGCCAACTCGTTGCGACAGAAACAGAAGAGGCAAAAACAAATGGAACTGGGACAAACGAACCATTCACAAAAAATCGCACGGCCATCGTATCCACTTCTGAATCGTTAGATGAATTGGTTAGCGCCTTAAAACAATATTTAGTTACAGGTGTATCTATCTCTGCTAAAAATCTTGATGAACGAATGGTGGCATTGGGATTCATTACGAAGAAAACTGGTTTTGGCGGGGTTGTTGATATGCTCAATGAATTAACAGAAACGGGTAAAATCAATTACCAATTAAGGAAAAAACCAAATGGTAAAATCGTAATCGCAGAGATCATCGGTGAACAAGATAGTCAATCTCAACTATTCGATAAGCTGATCATCAAAAAAATCTATTTACATGAAATATAAAAAACTACGAAGTGTTGCCTTGATTGCTTCGCTAAACATTGAACCTAGGCCAAAAAGAATATAAAAATAAAAGTAAAGCCCTCTAACGACCACTAGCCGTCTCTGGGGGTTTTACTTTTATTTTGCTATCTAAAAAAGTGAACGCTTATTTTACTTGCTTGCGCGAATAGGCAAATATACTACCCCAAAAGATCCCTAATAACTGTGGAAATAAGTAAACACCAGCGAGCAGTAAGATGATCTGTTCAGGCGAAAAAGGATGATATAAAAAATGCCATTCAGTACATTTAGCAAAACATAAATAAGAGGTGATCGTAGAACAAAGATTGCCAAGAACCAATGTTCCTAAACGATTGGCTCGTCTCAACGTAAAACCAAGGAAAAAAGCCAAAAATATCAATAGTATAAATAGGTTGACCGAATGATAATAATAATCAAAAAGTAGTGCAAGATAAAAATAAGGTACACACATCAATAAATAAATTGTTTTTTTTATGTAGCATAATCGCAAAGGTACATTCCTCCAAACCTTTTCCTTGTTTTTTATTGTAAGATCAAACAATGAATAATCAATTCTTTTTAGAAATATTCTGAATAAAATGAATAAAATCTCATTGCTTTATTCTTAAAAAACTAGTCTTTCCCCTCAGTTTTTTTAGAGAAATAGAATATAGTATGATAGATGGAGTGTCTTTTGGGAGGTTTTGTATGAAAAAGAGAATAAAACTAGAACAATTGTATTTATTTCTTTGGTTTTTCCCAATTTTTCTTTTGCCTTTTACATGGGTGAATGCAGTGGTACAAGGTGCCGAGATTCTAGGCATCATCAATGGAAGTGGCTTTATTATTTCCAAAAATTTTCCGACATTGACCCTTTTTTATTTTTTGATCAGTGTGAATTTGATCGTTTCAAAAACATTTATAAAAAAGTATAATTGGCATTTGATCCAGTTTTCTTCTATGCTGGTCTTTACATCTTATTTCTCGATATTACCGAGGATCATCATCGGTCCGAATGGATTAAGTGAAAGTGGACTAAAAGATACAAGCTATTCTGCGATGTATTTTTTGACCATCAAACCTTGTTTTTATATAGCGATTGTTTCCTTTGCGTTAGCAGTCGGCCTATTCTATTATACAGAGATCCGTGAACAATCTTTACTTATAGAAAAGATATAGTTTTTTGTAGGACGTCCATTTTCGGACGTTTTTTGTTTTACGATATATTTACACAACTTAACAATAACTTTACATATTCAATATCTAGGATTTACAGTACCCTGATACAATCAATTTGTAACTAAGAAAGGGGCATACAAATGAAAAAAGTTTTATTTTCTTTAGGAGTATTAGGTTTTATCTTAGCTGGATGTGGTTCTGGTTCAGGAAGTACGGATGGATCAGCAAGCAACTCGGCTAGTTCAGATGATCAAGTAAAAATCGTAGCGGTCGGTTCAACCGCTTTGCAACCTTTAGTTGATGCTGCACAAGAAATGTTTACACAAGATAACCCCAACTATCAGATTTCTGTTCAAGGTGGCGGAAGTGGAACAGGTCTTAGTCAAGTAGCGTCAGGTGCTGTAACAATCGGAAACTCTGATGTATTTGCAGAACAAAGAGATGGAATCGATGCAAGTAAATTAGTAGACCATCGCGTAGCAGTTGTTGGAATGGCACCAATCGTAAATAAAGATACAGGCGTTGATGATATTACAAAAGAACAATTGATCGACATCTTCACTGGCAAGATCACTAACTGGAGTGAATTAGGCGGAGCAGATCAAGAAATCAACGTCATCAACCGTGCAAACGGAAGTGGAACACGTGCAACATTTGAATACTGGGCATTAGATGGCGCAGTGCCAGTACAATCTCAAGAACAAGATTCATCTGGAACAGTTCGTCAAATCGTTTCACAAACACCAGGCGCGATCAGCTATTTAGCTTTCTCTTATTTAGATGATTCTACTCAAGCGTTGAAAATCAACGGCGTAGAGCCAACTCCTGAAAATGTCTCAGACAACAGCTGGGAAATTTGGTCTTATGAGCATATGTATACAAATGGCGAACCTGAACCAGAAGTGAAGAAGTTCTTAGACTTCATGATGACAGATGCCGTTCAAGAAGGACCAGTACAAGATTTAGGCTACCTACCGATCAGCATGATGAAAGTTGAACGCGACGCAGAAGGTAACTTATCATAAGATTGAATACATCTTTCAATCACATGTTTATTCATAACGACTACCATTGATCATTAAGCTTAGTTCCTCGTTGAGGATCTAAGCTTTTTTAGTTTATTGCCCACTCTACGTTTTCGTTTTTTTCCATATGACAGTTTTGAAAGAAGAATATCAGTTATATCTGAGGATTTATTGGACGAAATGACGTATGGTTAAAGAGTAGAAAAAAAGTTGAGGGATTAGTTATGAGAAGAAAAGAAAAACAGCGAGAAAAACAGATGCAGCAAATGTTGACACAATTAGAACGCATTGATCCTAACAAAAATGAAGGGCTGACAGACACACAGGTACAAGAAAGAATCCGTGTTGGCGCTGTCAATCAAGCAACGAGTCCTACATTTAAAACGAACAAACAGATCGTGATGGAGAATGTCTTTACTTATTTCAATCTGATTTTTTTAGTCTTAGCGATTCTATTATGTGTCGTCAATTCCTATAAAAATTTGACTTTTTTACCTGTCATATTGGCAAATACGGGCATTGCAATCTATCAAGAGATCCATTCCAAGAAAATCTTGGATCAGTTGAGCATGTTACACGCCGCAACGGTCAAAGTATTACGGAATGGTCAAGAACAGAAGATAACTATCGAAGAGTTAGTGCTAGATGACCTCGTCATTCTAAAAACAGGAGACCAGATCCCCGCAGATGGAAAGATCATAGACGGCAATCTACAAGTGAATGAAGCGCTATTGACTGGTGAAGCGGATGAGATAAATAAGGAAATCGGCGACGAACTAATGTCGGGAAGCTTCATCGTCGCGGGTAAAGCGAAGGTTCAGTTGACACGAGTCGGCAATGAATCTTATATTGCCAAATTAACGATGCAGGCAAAAGAAATGGGTACTGGAGAACAATCAGAGATGATTGCTTCGTTAGATAGGATCATCAAGTGGGTAGGGATCATCATTATCCCCATTGGATTGACCTTATTTTCTCAAAGCTATTTTTACAATGGCAATACGTTGAGGGAAAGTATTGTTTCGATGGAAGCTGCGTTGATCGGTATGATTCCTGAAGGGCTGTACCTACTCACGACGATTGCTCTAGCAATGAGTGCGACACGCCTAGCGAAACAACAAGTGTTGCTTCATGACATGAAAAGTATCGAGACGTTAGCACGAGTGGATGTATTATGTGTCGATAAAACAGGAACAATCACTGAAAATGCAATGGACGTTCAACGTGTGCTGATTCCTGAAAATTCTTTAGCAAAACAAACAGCAGATCAGTTGGATGAATTACTTGGTGACTACGCACAGGCAATCGAAGCTGACAATGAAACGATGCAAGCAATCAAAAATTACTTCACGAAGCATTCTGACAGGGAGGCAACAGCAAGTTTACCCTTTTCTTCTGTGAGAAAATATAGCAGCGTGACATTTACGGATAAAACGTATGTCCTTGGAGCACCAGAAATGGTCTTGCGTGAAGCGTTCACGAGTTATGCTTCTGAATTTAGCGCGTATACGGATCAAGGCTATCGGGTATTAGTTTTCGGTGAATACCAAGGAGTACTTTCACGAGAAGACTTGGAAGAAGCCGTTATCCCGTTAGGTTATTTATTGATTGCCAATCCGATCCGTCAAGAAGCGAAAGCGACGTTTAATTACTTTAAGAAACAAGAAGTTGCTATCAAAGTGATTTCTGGTGATAACCCAGCGACAGTTGCTCATGTTGCCACACAAGCGGGTATTTCAAACGCGGAGCAATATGTGGATGTCTCCTCGTTAAGGGAAGAAGAATTTCCAGAAGCCATGGAAAAATATACCGTCTTTGGCCGTGTCAAACCAGAACAAAAAAAGGAATTTGTTCGTTTACTAAAAGAGAAGCATACAGTGGCGATGACTGGGGATGGGGTAAATGATATCTTGGCGATGAAAGAAGCCGATTGTAGCATTGCGATGGCATCAGGGAATGAAGCGACGATGCAAGCTGCACAAGTGGTCTTGTTGGAATCAGATTTTTCTAAAATGCCAGAGATTGTTGGCGAAGGACGGCGTGTCGTAAACAATATCGAACGTTCTGCCAGTCTTTTCTTAGTAAAAAATATTTTTTCATTCTTATTGTCTGTTTTTTCTGTTCTTTTTGCATTCACTTATCCATTAGAACCTTCACAAATCACATTGATCAGTTTATTTACGATCGGGTTACCTTCCTTTTTATTAGCATTGGAAGAAAATGAAAACCGAATCAAAGGCCGATTCATTGAGAACGTCTTGGAAAAAGCCATTCCGGGTGGTCTGACCGATATGATGGTGGTAGGCGCTTTAGTCGTGGGTGGTTCAATTTTAAATCTGAACAAAACCGATACGTCGACAGCTTCTACCATGTTGCTGATCGTTGTTGGCTTTTTAGTCCTTTATAAAATCTGTCAACCATTGAACCAATTTCGAACACGGATCATGCTATTTTGTGCAAGTGGAATCGTCTTTTCTGTTGTCTTCTTGCATAAACTATTTTCAATATCAGCCATTTCTCCAGTGTCTATCTTAATGGTGGTCATGCTCTTTTTCGCAGCAGAATCCATCTTTCGTCAGTTGACCTTTTTCGTGGAAAAATATTTGCATTTAGATAAGATCGATGCGACACGTACGAAAAAACGTTGGAGAAAAGTATTTCCCTTTTTCAAGAAGTGAGCCAAGACTTATTGTATACAAAAAGATAGCGTCAACCTCCTAAAACAGAAATGTTCTTGGAGGTTGACGCTTATTTCATTTATGCCTATCAGGTTCACGATTAATTGATTTTAGGGATCGTCACAATAAAGGTAGAGCCGATACCAGGGTGACTCTCGATCTCCACCGTACCATGAAGTAAATTCACGTATTCTTTCACGATCGACAATCCTAATCCTGTACCACCTGAATGGCGACTACGCGCTTTATCTACACGATAAAAACGTTCAAAGATGCGTTCTTGATCTTCGCGATCGATACCAATACCAAAATCTTGTACAGAGAAAATCAGCTGATCGTGGCTTTCGTAGCGAAGGATGATCTCACTTTCTTCTTTTGAATATTGGATCGCGTTTTCAAACAAGTTTTTGATGATCGGGTAAAGCAAATCAGGATGTGTCGTAAAGGCAGTATTTTCTCCAATCAATTTGATCGTCAACTGTTTTTTCCGGATCATTGGTTGATAGCTTTGGATCACCTGTTGGAAATAAGGCTCCATATAGATCGTTTGGGTTTCATGTAAACTCTCTTCGTCTTTTGATAACTGAATAATTTCTCGGATCAGCTTATCTAAACGAATCGCATCTTTTTGCATGATCAATAGAAATTCAGTCAGTGTGTCGGGGTCTTCTTTTGCACCGTCCAGTAAAGTCTCAGTAAACCCGATCAAAGAAGTGACAGGTGTTTTTAATTCATGTGAGACATTGCCGACAAAATCTTTTTGCATTTTTTCTAAATGTCTGACTTTTGTCAGATCATAAGCAACACCTAAAATTTGGCCAGTATCCTCTGAACTATTGAAATAACGCAAGCTGATATCCAGTGTTTGCGTACCGTCAGCAATCGTGACTTCTTGATGAACGATCGGTTCAGTCGGAGAAACTTGATGGATCAATTGGATCAATTTTGGTTCGCGGATCACTTCTGTGTAATGTTGATTTTCTTGATAATCTTTCACACCTAGATGGACTTGCATTTTTGGATTAAGCAGACGCAGTGTCGCATTGGAGTCAATCAGAAAGACACCGATCATCAATTCATTCAACAAGCTGTATAATTGCTCTTCCGTCGTCGTATAGGCGCGATACATTTTGGTCATCTGTTCACTCAAGCCATTGATCGTCTGGTATAATTCTTCCCATTGATCAGAAGTCTGCATAATGATCTCCGTTTGTTCCGGGTTCTTGACCATCTTTTTCAAAACAGGAATCACTGTTTTGAGTGGTTGGTTCCGTTGGTAAATCAGATAGTAGATCATAAATGTCAATAAAAGAAAGAACACCAAGAAGAAGCCGAATACCCATCGGCGAAAACTTTCCGTGCGAGGAAGAAAGCCACTTGTAGGTTCAGCGATGCGAATGATCGCTACTAATTTCCCATTGACTTTGATAGGCAAGGCGACATAAAGTAATTCTTCGTTCAATGTCGTACTCTTACGAAGCGAAGTGCCAAGCGTACTGCCTTCTAAGATCGCTTTGATTTCCGGACGTGTTTTTCTTTGTTCATGCAGAGAAGATTCTTCCGTGTCATAAATGATCGTGCCAGTTTGATCGATCAACGTCACTCGTTCATTGGATTGATGGACAAATTCATCCAGAACTGCTTTATTACTAGCAGAAGCAGGATTCTCGACATCTAGTTGACGTGCCAATAGCTGCGCTTTTTTAGTCAAATAACTTTCTTGCTGTTCAATGATCTGTTGTTGGAAATAATGGGAGATGATCTGCCATCCGCCAAAAAATAAGCCAAGCAACAAGAGAAGAAAAAACAAGCGCTCGGAGAATTTTTTCCATTGTTTTTTCATCGTTTTGGTTCCTGAAATTTATAGCCAAAGCCCCGAACAGTCAGTAAATATTTAGGATGTTTCGGGTCACGTTCGATTTTTTCACGTAAATGGCTAACATGGACATCAACGATACGACTTTGTCCAGAAAAATCAAAATTCCAAATACGATCCAACAGTGTATCTCGGTCGATCACTCGATCTTTGCGTTTCATGAAATAAACAAGTAACTCAAATTCTTTCGGTGTGAGTTCGATTGGTTGGTCCTCGATCGTCACTTGATAATTCGTCAAGTCAGCTTTGATTTGTCCAATGGATAAGTATTCTGGTTCTGCCTCATCAGATTGAGTTTTACGGGGTTCGATCCGACGAAAGATGGCTTTCATCCGTGCAAGGACTTCCCGAGGGCTGAAGGGTTTCGTCAAATAATCATCCGCACCGATCTCCAGTCCAATGATTCGATCGACTTGATCATCTTTAGCTGTTAGGATCAATATAGGTGTGTCATTTTTTTCTTGACGGAGTTTTTGTGTGATCGCGATTCCGTCGATCGAAGGAAGCATCACGTCTAAAATAATGAAATCATATGAATGTTCCAATGCAAGATCAAGACCTTCTTGACCATCTGCAGCACTGGTTACTTTATATCCTTCTTTTTCAAGATTGAATGTCAGTAATGTTACAATTGAGGGTTCGTCATCAACAACTAGTACTTTTTTCATAAATTCTCCTTTTGATAAATTTCATCTCCTTTATTTTAGCACAGAATCGGGGGCAAGGACTATTTAACCAGCTAAATAAATGGTATAATATAAAAGCAATTTGCTCAGCTAAAGGAGAAAATGTCCGATGATCGGTATCAGTGCTTGTTTAGGTGGCGTGTCATGTCGCTATGATGGCCGGGAACAAACAATCCCTGCCTTAAAAAAACTCGTGACAGAAGGTCAAGCAATCGTGATCTGTCCAGAAGTAGCAGGAGGTTTGCCCATTCCAAGAGAACCAGCAGAAATCGTTGGTGGTGATGGGTTTGATGTCTGGGATCATCAGGCTAAGGTCATGACGATCTCTGGAAAAGATGTCACAGAAGCCTATAAAAAAGGTGCGATCAATGCTTATCAAGTGCTAAAGGAAAAGCAGATCTCAACGTTGATCTTAAAAGCAAATAGTCCTTCCTGCGGCTCATCAACTATCTATGATGGTAGTTTCACTGGTAGTCTGAAAGAAGGCATTGGCGTAGCTACCGCCTATTTTCTCCAACAAAAAATCAGTGTCTGCTCAGAAGAAGAGTGGATGGATCAACGAGGTGAGTTGAATGGAAATTGAGAAAACCAATCGGATGAATGCTCTTTTTGAATTTTATTCGACACTGTTGACTGAGAAACAAATGAATTATATGGAATTATATTATGCAGATGATTTCTCACTTGGAGAAATCGCTGAAGAATATGAAGTCAGTCGCCAAGCAGTTTATGATAATATCAAACGAACGAGCAAGATCTTGGAGAATTACGAAAAAAAACTCCACCTTTTTTCTGACTATGTCGTTCGTGAACAGTTGTTGACAGAATTGACGAACTATATCAATGAACAGTATCCTGAAGATCAAACGCTACAAGGATACATCAAAAAAATTCAAGAAATCGAAGAATAACAAAAAGGAATGAATAAAATATGGCATTTGAAAGCTTAACTGAACGCCTACAACAGGCGATGTCAAAGTTACGAAAAAAAGGAAAAGTCTCTGAAGCTGACGTCAAGGAAATGATGCGCGAGATCCGTCTTGCGCTATTAGAAGCCGATGTCAACTTACAAGTAGTCAAAGATTTTACGAAACGTGTGCGCGAACGTGCAGTTGGAGCAGAAGTACTTGATAGTCTTTCTCCAGCACAACAAATCGTAAAGATCGTGGATGAAGAGTTAACGATCACTCTGGGTTCTGAAACAGTTGAATTGACTAAATCTCCTAAAATCCCGACTGTCATCATGATGGCTGGGTTGCAAGGGGCAGGTAAAACAACGTTTACTGGTAAATTAGCGAATTATTTAAAGAAAAATGAAAATGCTCGTCCCTTGTTGATTGCAGGTGACGTGTACCGTCCTGCTGCCATCGACCAGTTAAAAGTTTTAGGACAGCAATTGGATGTTCCGGTTTTTGATATGGGAACAGATGTGAGTCCTGTAGAAATCGTTCGTCAAGGGATGGAACTCGCAAAAGAAAAGAAAAATGATTACGTATTGATCGATACAGCCGGTCGTTTACACATTGATGAAACATTGATGGATGAATTAAAACAAATCAAAGACTTGACACAACCTAACGAAATCTTACTCGTTGTTGATGCGATGACTGGTCAAGACGCCGTCAACGTTGCGGATAGCTTCAATCAACAATTAGGGATCACCGGGGTCGTCATCACAAAATTAGATGGAGACACACGTGGGGGAGCGGCGCTATCGATTCGTTCAGTGACCGGTGCACCGATCAAGTTCATCGGTTCTGGTGAAAAGCTGACTGACTTAGAAGTCTTCCATCCAGATCGTATGGCAAGTCGTATCCTTGGTATGGGGGATATGTTGACGCTGATCGAAAAAGCGCAACAAGACTATGATGAGAAAAAAGCAGAAGAGCTTGCGCAAAAAATGCGTGAAAACTCATTTGACTTCAATGATTTCATTGAGCAATTGGATCAAGTCATGGGTATGGGCCCAATCGAAGACTTATTAAAAATGATCCCAGGGATGAATCAAATGCCAGGAATCGAAAATATCAAAGTTGATCCGAAAGATGTTGAGCGTAAAAAAGCAATGGTATATTCGATGACACCTGCAGAACGTGAAAATCCAGACCTATTGAATCCTAGCCGTCGACGCAGAATTGCTGCTGGTTCAGGGAACAGCGTAGTGGAAGTCAATCGTATGATCAAACAATTCAAAGAATCCCGTAAGATGATGCAACAAATGTCTAAAGGGGACATGAATATTCCTGGCATGGACCAAATGTTCGGTACTGGCGTCAAAGGGAAGCTAGGAAAAATGGCGATGAATCGCATGATGAAGAAAAACAAAAAGAAAAAGAAGAAAAAGAAATAAACAGTAATCAAGTGCAAAAAAGCTTCGAAGACGTATTTAATTTTGTCTTCGGAGTTTTTTCATACATTGTTTGAAAATCCTAAAAGGAGTGAGTCGATGAAACGCTGTCCATGGAGTGAATCAACTGAAATGATGCGTGAGTACCATGATACGATTTGGGGGGGACCTGAATATGAAGATCAACGACTGTACCGTAAATTAATGCTTGATATCAATCAAGCAGGTCTTAGCTGGCAAACGATCTTGAACAAGAGCCAAGCTTTTGATGAAGCTTATGACCAGTTTGAACTCGAAAAAATTGCCAAGTATGATGAAGAAAAAATCGAAGAATTGATGAACAACAAGGGGATCATTCGCAATCGTCGAAAAATCGAAGCGGCAATAACGAACGCACAAGCTGTTTTGGCAATGCAAGCCACTGGACTCAGTTTTTCGGATTATCTCTGGTCTTTTGTGGATGGCAAAGTGGTAACCGGAAACTACCAAGACCAAAGTGAAGTGCCAACTACTAGTGAACTCTCTGATCGTATCTCAAAGGACTTGAAAAAACGCGGCTTCAAATTTATTGGAAGTACGACCATTTATGCCTTTTTAGAAGCGGTAGGGATCATCAACGATCACCTGATCACTTGTTTTCGCCACCAAGAAGTCAAACGCTAAAGGAGAAGGATAATATGTCTAAGATCATTTTTTACGGAGCAATCAGTATGGATGGCTATCTAGCAACAACTAATGATGACTTACAATGGCTCTTCGATACGCCTACTGGGGAAAAAACAACCTATGATGCGTTTTATCAAACCATCGATACAACGATCATGGGCAGAAAAACGTACCAAGAAGCCAAAAAATATTTAGATACAGCCAAGATCTATCCAGAAAAAACCAATTATGTCTTTTCAACAGACAAAAAATTGAAGTTGGAGGATGCTAGGGTCGTTCACGAAGATCCCGTAAGCTTTCTCAAGGGGTTGAAGGAATCAAGTGAACAAAGGATCTGGGTAGTTGGTGGGGGCAGTTTGCTCAAACCAATCATTGAACAGCAACTGATCGATGAATGGTACATTCAAATTGCGCCGGTTTTACTTGGGAATGGGATTCGTCTTTTTCAAGAAGGGGATTATGTACAGCGGTATCAATTGGTGGACACGAAACGCTTTGGGGAGTTTATTGAGCTACACTATCATAAAGAAGAGCACAAAGAATAGTAGGTCATACAAAAAACCACGAAACAACATGCTGTTTCGTGGTTTTTTGTAAAATTAGCAAGACATCAAGCGTTCAATTTTCCAGCGAAATCTAGATACGCATCTAAAATCGTTTGGAAGAAATCAACGGTTCCTTGGATAATGTTGCCATCTTCATCAAGTAAGTTAGTGATATTTCCGATATACGCTTCTGGTTGTTGTAATGTTGGGACATTTAAAAAGACTAATGATTGACGTAAGTGATGATTTGCGCCAAAACCACCAACTCCACCAGGAGAAGCAGTGACCACTAAACCAGGTTTTTTATCCCAAACACTTTGACCATAAGGACGTGAACCAACATCCAAGGCATTTTTCAATACAGCTGGTACTGAACGATTATATTCAGGAGTAACAAATATCACGCCGTCTAGGTCTTTGACCTCTTCACGGAAACGTGTCCATTCTGCAGGTGTTTGCTCAGGTGTTTCAATGTCTTCGTTATAAAAAGGAAGGTCATCGATTTTTATAAATACAGGCTCGTATCCTTCCGGTAATAAGTCCGCAAAAGTTTCTGCAACTTTCTTATTGTATGAATCTTTTCTTAAACTTCCGATGAAAAAACCAATTTTTTTTGTCATAAAACAATTCCTCCTTCAATCTTTCTATATTTATCTTACAAAAAATAAGTAAACTGAGCAAATAAAAACACTTGGGTTATTTTAATGTGTGATCGAAAACACAGGAAATGCTTATGGATAGGGGATTTACAAGCTTCCTATGTTCAACCTTGATGATGCAAAAAAAGTAAGAAGAAATCCGTAGAAAAGGACACTAACTACTTAGAGAAAGAATAAAAATAGAAAAAAATCAGACTGTAAAGAAAAAAAGCTTTACAGGGTAAAAAAAAACTGGTACACTACATCTTGTGAATAAAACAATGGAGGTGGAAATATATAATGGCAGTTAAAATCCGTTTAAAACGTATGGGTTCTAAAAAGAGTCCTTTTTACCGTATCGTCGTAGCTGATTCACGTTCTCCTCGTGATGGACGTTTCATCGAAACTGTAGGTACTTACAACCCTTTGAAAGACCCTGCAGAAGTAGTTTTAAAAGAAGATTTAGTACTTGACTGGTTATCAAAAGGTGCACAACCTTCAGATACAGTACGTAACATCCTTTCAAAAGAAGGCGTTATGAAAAAACATCATGAAGCTAAATTCTCAAAGAAATAAGGTGACCGGATATGAAAGATTTAAGCGACTTAGTCTTAACAATCGTTCGTCCGTTAGTTACTTATCCTGATCAAGTCCAGCTAGAAGTCGTTGAGTCGGAAGATTTTTACGAATACAATCTAACTGTGGCTCCCGAAGATATCGGTCGTATCATCGGTAAACAAGGACGCGTTGCGAAAGCAATCCGCACGATCGTTTACGGAGTACGAATCAATGCACCGAAAAAAGTGCGTTTGAATATCATCGACAATAAAGAATAAACTGTTTCGTTTTCGCGAAACAGTTTTTTTGTGTTCTTTAGAGATCATATTTGGCAAAAACAGGTACAAAGCGTATCCTTAATAGTAAGAGAGGAGTGTTTCGAATGAAAAAAATAGGGTTGATCAGCTTATTCGCAGTCGCTTTACTCGGTGCCTGTCAATCACCAAGTGAAACGAGTCAAGAAACGACAAATGAAACAGTTCGTACGACAGAAACAAGTACTTCAAAAGAAGAGATAGGGTCATCTTCCGTAAGTAGCAATGAGACAGTCTCATCAGCTGAAACAAGTACGAGTACGCAAGAAAATTCGACGCAAACTGCCTTTGAGCAATTGCAAAAAGAGTATCCAGACACACCGATGCCCAAAGAGATCCCAGTTGGGTCATCTAACTTGAACATCGCAGCAACGATGACAAAACAAGGCTTTTCTGTCTTATACTATCAATCAGAACAAGCGCTACCACTAAACGACGCCTCATTGAACCAAGCAGAACCAATCGCTTCTTACCTTTATCAAGATGACTTTGCATCTTCCCAAGAAACACTGAACACGATTCAGCCATTTACGGTCGATACTGGAGGAAGACAAGTCGATCTCGGTTATAACATTGTCGGTTATCAACAAGGTGCTGCTGGTTCTTCGATTCTTGAATGGCAAGAAGGAAATTGGCGGTTACGAATACGTGCCAGCAATATTGACGGACAAGATCCTGTACCTTTGGCGAAACAGATCGTGACTTACTTGGAGTCTGCCCGCTTACCTGCACCGGAAAAAGTCGGAACGATCGAAATCAATATGACCGATGGCACGAATCAAAATACTCGAATCATTTGGCAACAACCAACCACTGTCTATACCATCACGAATCAAGATACGATGAATGCATTAAAAATGGCTGTTTCCATGGAACAACAATAAAAGAAGACTAGAATTGCCAAGAACCACATGCTAAAATAGACAGGAAACGATAGAACACTCTGAGTCCAAAAGCAAATCGTGACCAAGCAGAGTGAGAAGAATCATGAAAGAAATGAGGACAAAAGTTGACTGAATATCTAAACGTTGGCAAGATTGTCAATACACAAGGAATCAAAGGCGAAGTCCGTGTCATCTCAACCACAGATTTCCCTGAAGAACGTTACAAAAAAGGTGAAGTTTTGACACTCTTCCAAGAAGGAAAAGCTCCTGTAGAATTGACTGTAAAGAGTCACCGTAAACACAAAAACTTTGATTTACTCAGCTTTGAGAATCATCCTTCCATCAATGACGTTGAAAAATATCGTGATGGTATCTTACGTGTATCAAAAGAAAACTTAGTTGAATTGACAGAAAATGAATATTACTACCATGAAATCATTGGCTTGAAGGTCATCGACGAAAACGAAAAAGAACTAGGAAAGATCAAAGAGATTTTATCTCCAGGCGCAAATGACGTTTGGGTCATCCAACGACCAAAGAAAAAAGATGCACTGATCCCGTATATCGATTCCGTCGTTCAAGAAGTCGATCTTGAAAATGGCTTGGTTCGTGTGACATTATTAGAAGGATTGATCGATGATGAAGATTGACGTGTTGACTTTGTTTCCGCGAATGTTTGAAGGTCCGATGGGGGAATCGATCATTGGTAAAGCAGTAGCAAAAGAATTGTTAGAAATCAATGTTTTTAATTTCCGTGAGTATTCGGACAACAAACACCAAACAGTCGATGACTATCCTTATGGTGGTGGGGCAGGGATGTTATTGAAAGTCCAACCTATCTATGACAATATCAAAGCCATCGAAGAAAAACATCCAGAGACTAAGAAACGTGTGATCTTGCTTGATCCAGCTGGTAAACCATTTAATCAAAAAATGGCAGAAGAATTTTCGGAAGAAGAGCATTTGATCTTTATTTGTGGCCACTATGAAGGCTATGATGAGCGCATCCGTTCACTCGTAACAGATGAAGTCTCATTGGGAGATTATGTATTGACCGGTGGTGAGCTAGGCGCCATGGTGATGATCGATGCGACCGTTCGGCTATTGCCAGATGTTTTAGGTAATCAAACATCTGCCCAAACAGACTCGCATTCTACTGGCTTGTTGGAACATCCTCAATATACAAGACCAGCAGAATTCAAAGACATGAAGGTACCAGAAGTATTGACCAATGGTAACCATAAATTGATTGAAGAATGGCAACTAAAAGAATCCTTACGCCGGACATATCTTCGACGTCCAGACATGTTAGAAAAATTAGACATGACACCGCAAATGGAAAAAATGCTAGCGGAGATCAAAAAAGAAGAAGCTTGAGTTGCAACAAATAAATGAAAATTTTCTTTACACTCACCATAGAATATGATAGTATTCTATGGTGAGTGTAAAAACACTTAACTATTACGATGTTCCGCTGTGAGAAATTACTCATAAGAATGTTTGGAATAAGGAGAAGAAAACAATGAATCCATTAATCGAAGAATTAACAAAAGAACAACTACGTTCTGACATTCCAGCTTTCCGCCCTGGTGACACTGTACGTGTTCATGCGAAAGTTGTCGAAGGTACTCGTGAACGTATCCAGTTATTTGAAGGTGTTGTAATCAAACGCCGTGGTGCTGGAATCAGCGAAACTTATACAGTACGTAAAGTTTCTAACGGTGTAGGCGTTGAGCGTACATTCCCATTGCACACACCACGTGTTGCAAAAATCGAAGTTGTCCGTTACGGTAAAGTACGTCGTGCGAAATTGTACTACCTACGTGCATTACACGGAAAAGCAGCTCGTATCAAAGAAATCCGTCGTTAATTTCTCATTATCAGACAGAGGAAGAACCCTTGAATTTTCAAGGGTTCTTTTTTTATTTTCAATTTTTGAGGACCTTGATTTTATGTTTTTCCCTTCCAATGCTTTGTTACTGTAAGATGTTTGGAAGCCTTTCTTTATATTTAGTCAGAAAAGCCAGTTGCTCACGATAAATGGCGATAATCTGGAGGCGTAAATATTTCAATAGACGTTGAATATAATTGAGATATAAAATGAAATTGCTGAATGAGAAAATACTATTAAAAAAACTTTCATTCGATATTTACATATATTTATTAGATTTTGCTAATCTTTAAATGTTTTTTTTACTTTTACAGTTAATTATTAGTGTAAGAGCCAAATCATAAGGAGAAGCCATGAATAACAAAAATCAGAACCTATATATTGCACAATTTATTGCAACGGTTTGTGTTGTCGTTGTCCACTCTGGAACGATTGTTAGTGATCCGACATTGCATTTTATAGTTAAAAGCATAATTTGTCGAATCGCTGTCCCGTTTTTCTTCATCAATAATGCGTACTTCTTTCGATTGAACAGCAAAAGAGAAGGGCATTCGCTTAAGTGGCTGAGAAAGATAGTATATCTCTATGCAGCGACTTTTATGCTTTACATACCTTTTGGTATTCAGTTGGTACAACAGACAGTCCATGTTCATTTAGGATTACTACCAATAGCAATTATTGTCTCTTTCTTATACAGTGGAAGCTTCTATCATTTGTGGTATTTTCCTGCTTTAATCTTCTCGATAGTTATTGTGAGATACATGCTTCAAAAACTAGGTTATAGATGGATGTTGCTGATTTGTTTCCTGCTCTTTTCGATTGGCTCTATTGAAACATATTCAGCATTTTTTTCTAATCCGTTGCTCGTTTCAGGCGTGGAAAAATATTTCAGTGTGTTTGCGACTACAAGGAATGGTTTATTCTTTAGTCCGATATTTGTTCTCATAGGGTTTGTTCTGGCAGATAATAAGTATAAATTAAAAAAATACTCCAAGTCACTTTTCTATGGATTGATCTTAGCTAGTCTTGTTGGAGTTTTTGAGGGAATGATTGTATATCAAAATCAAGGAATTGATAAGAATTTTATGTACTTCACTATTCCATTTACGGTGTGTTTGTTTGGATTATTAGTTATTACGAAAAACAAGATAAGCGGATTTGAAAGGTTAAAACCCTATAGTCAAAGTGTTTTTTTGCTACATATGATACCTATTCAAATTTTTAATTTCTGGCATAACGAAATTACTGTCGTTAATGGCTTATTTCGTGTGATGGTGGGAGTGGTAATTCCACTCATTATTGTTTGGGGTTTTGGCATGGTAAGAAAAACAGTGTCAAGAGTAAGACTTGCCAAAATAAAGTAGATGCAGGCGGATTTTGATCCCTTGATGAATTGAAAGAGAGGTAGGTGAAAGAGATCAATGACTATTTAATTATCCTGAAAATAAAGTCAGGAGATGTTGACGCTTGGGAAAAACTTATTGATAAATATTATGACAAAATTTTCAATTATTGCAGAAGAAGGTTTTTTGGAAAAAGTAGATTAGCTGAAGATTTAACCCAAGAAACGTTTTTGAAAGTGATAAGTAGTATCGATTCTTATAAGTTCTCAGGAAGTTTTTTCAATTATCTTTTCACCATCGCTGTGAACACGTGTAATAGCTACAGCAAGAAAAATGATTTTGACGAAGTAGTATTTGATAAATCTTACAATAAAGAGTTAGATGAGCAGGATTATAACGTTAACTTTGTAAATGAACAAAGTAGGATCATTCAGCGTGCGTTAGACCAACTTCCAGAATATCAAAGAGAAGCGATCATACTGAAATTTTTCTATGATATGAAGGTTAAGGAAATAGCACAGTTAACTAAAACGAGTGTGCCAACAGCACAATCAAGGATTCAACAAGGACTAGACAAAATGAAACAAATACTTAAAAAGGAGGACTATTATTTTGAATAGAGATTATCCGAAAAATGATATTTCTACCCAAGAAGCCAAAAAAAGAATAGTGAAATTGGGAACCAAGCAAATACTTAAAAACCAAATTTCAAGAAAATCTTATTTAAGTTTGTTTTTATCCTCAATTAAGTTTGTGGGATGGAAATTGTGGAGTATTCAATTTGCACTTCTAGGATTCTCCTTGTTTCTTATGTTTTCAAAGGGTGAAATGAGCTATGAACATGTTCTGAGAGGGATAACAGGAATGGTTCTTTTTTCAGTGATATTTTTCACAGATGAGCTGTTTAAGAGCTTCACGAATAATATGTGGGAGCTAGAGCAGACGTTTAAATACGATTTACGGCAACATACAGCGATGAAAATGCTTGTTTTTGGTGTATTTGATTTGCTTTTGATAGTGATTCTTGCGGTAGTAGGTAAGCAGATGTTTCCTGTGTCTTTCTTAAGGTTTGCGTTGTATCTTCTCGCTCCGTTCAATGTTTTCTGTATTGTTTTATTCTCAATTTTTACTCTACTACGAAATAACTTGTCGAACCTATTGCTTTGGACTAGTTCGGGAGTACTAGTCGCAGTATCGATTATTACCGAAGAGATATTCAACATTTATAGTTTTCCACTTTCTTATTGGACGATTGTTTATGTGATTACTTCCATTGGACTTCTTGCATTGATAAGACAAATGCTAAAGAAACATAACATGGTTGGTGATTTTATATGAAACTGGAAATAAAGAACATTACTAAGAAATTCGATGGATTAAAAGCCTTAGATAATGTTTCCCTGACGTTGAATAAAGGCGTTTATGGCTTACTTGGAGCCAATGGCTCAGGGAAGACAACTCTTTTTAGGTTAATTTGTGGAGTGATCAAATCCGATGATGGAGAAATTTTATATAACAATAAGGATGTGTCAGCAAACAGTGAAGCATTTAGATCTATTCTCGGCTTCTTACCACAAGATTTCAGTTATTATCCAGATTTTACAGGGATAAAGTTTATGCTTTATATCTCAGCGTTAAAAGGATTGAGAGGGAAACTAGCAACAAGACGATGTTTGGAATTGCTTGAATTAGTTGGACTCTCAGATCAAAAGAATAAAAAAATAAAGAAATATTCAGGTGGTATGAAACAACGTTTAGGAATTGCTCAAACACTGATTAATGATCCTGAAATTTTGATACTTGATGAACCCACAGTTGGATTAGATCCAAAAGAGCGAGTGAGGTTCAGAAACTTAATCAGCTCCCTATCAGAGAATAAAATCATTATTTTATCTACTCACATTGTATCTGATGTGGAATATATTTCGAATGAAGTATTGGTTTTAAATAAAGGTGTGGTTCAAGATAGAGGATTAGTAACTGAATTAATGAATAATATCGAAAACAGTGTGTGGGAAGTTGAAACATCGCTTGACGAGATTGATTTATATTACCAAAAATATCCTGTAAGCAATCAAAAGTATGTAGATGATCGTGTCATCTTAAGAATCATTTCGACTGTCAAACCGAATGACAATGCTCTCCATGTGAAGGCGAACTTAGAAGATTTGTATTTATACTATTTTAGAACTGAGGATCAAACGAATGCAGATTTTTAAATTTGAAAGTGAAAAGATACTGAAAAACAAATCGATTATTGGAGCTGGGCTTGTCCTGTTATTGAGTCTTTTTGCAATCGTCTATATTGGCTTTTTTCAGTCGCAACTTAGGGGAGCTAAAAATATTACTGGTGTTTCTGGTAGGGAATCAATTGAAAGATATCTAGATTTTACAAATGAGTACCAGGGCGAGTTGACTGATCATAAGGTTAAAAAAATTACATCTGACTATTTGAAGATTTATCAGGACAAAAAAAGAAAAAACATTCAAATATTTGATTACTTTCAATGGTCAGTGGTCGATACATTTACAAATCACGAGGAGCAAGATGTTTATGTTGAAATGATAGATGCCATTAGGGACGGTAAAAAATATACCATTGACGATGTGAATCTTTTATCTATGAAAAACGTGGGCTATAAAAAAATGGACTTTCCGATCAAAATAGGGAATTTTAAGACTTGGACGGATTTGTTAAATGTCACTTCAATTGCTTTTATCCCAGTTTCACTGTTTGTCATTCTGATATGCTCGATTCTTTTTGCGAATGATACTTCAAAAAATATTATTCCTTTGTTGTTGTCTACAAGGTACGGCAGAACAAAAATGATAAAATCAAAAATTCTGGTTGGAACAGGTATGGCATTAGCTTCCTTCCTAATCGTTCAGTTAATCATCTTGATAATCTTTTATATTTATTATGGATTTAGTGGGTGGGATGTGAGCGTTCAAGCCAACTTGGATTGGAAGGTCTTTGATTTTCCATTGGAATGGAATATGCTTCAATCTTACATGTTCGGTGTTGTTTTTCAGTTAATAGGAGTGCTGTTCATCGCTGGCGTAACTATGCTGATTTCCAGTTTGAGTAGTTCACCATTTAGTGCGCTAGCTATTTCACTAGGAGTCTTTGTCATTCCGCAACCACTGACGCATATTTTTATGTCGGGAATACCGAATAAAATAATGTATTTCTTCCCAATCAATACATTTGAAATTGATAAAGTGTTGTTATGGATGAGTCGAGATAATATGTTCTTCTTTCACTCTTTTGTTGCCAACGTCGCTTTAATACTTATCGTTCTGTTGGTGACAAAAGCGGTATTAGATACAAGTATTTATGTGAGAATGAAAAAACTCAGTCTTTCTTAAAGGATACAAAGAGAAAGGGAGCCAAAAATAGAATTTAGATAAAGACCGAGCAGGATATGTTGGTTGGATCTTAGACAATATGATCGACAATGGAGAGCTATCAGAAAATCGGTATAGGAACTATTTGAAATTGCAGAAAGAACTGATTTTTCAAGAAAAGAGAATCCGCGAAAAAGAGAAGTTGAAGAATAAAAGAAAAAGAAAATAGCTCACGGTAAAATAATATTGCTCTAAAAAAGTACCCACAGCCTAAAACGTTCCATACGTTGGCTGCGGGTACTTTTTTTTTAAAACTAGATACAAACAAATAAATAATCAAGACGGACGGTTACGGATAGCTGCTTGTGCCACCGCTAATCGAGCAGCTGGAATCCGGTAAGGAGAGCAGGAGACATAGTCGATTCCAATGGCTTGAAAGAAGGGAATCGATTGAGGATCTCCGCCGACTTCACCACAAATGCCGATCGTCATCGTTGGTTTGGTTCGACGTGCATTAGAAACAGCGAGTTTGATCAATTGACCAACACCTTGTTGATCTAAATGTTGAAATGGATCATGGGTCATGATCGTTTTTTCTTGGTAGCGATTGATGAATTTTCCAATATCATCTCGAGAAAATCCATAGGTCATTTGAGTGAGATCATTTGTACCGAAACTGAAGAAATCAGCTTGTTCTGCTAATTGGTCGGCAATCAAACAAGCACGAGGTAACTCGATCATCGTACCGATCTCGTAAGGAAATGGTATGATGTTTTGTGCGTTGAAAGTTGCTTCAATCGTTTCGATCAATAAAGCTTTAAGGTGCATTAGTTCTTCTTTTTCAGCAATCAATGGGATCATGATTTCTGGAACAACTGGTATTCCTTCTTGTGTTAGCCGAATCGCACTTTGAATGATTGCTTTGACTTGCATCTGATAGATTTCTGGTGTAGTGATCCCTAAGCGACAACCACGATGACCTAACATCGGATTGGTTTCTTTCAAGTACTCGATCTTTGCTGTCAGCTCATTGACTGATCGGTTCAGTTTGTCTGCTAAATTCGCAATGTCTGGTGCCTCATGGGGAAGAAACTCGTGCATCGGTGGGTCAAGTAGGCGAATGACCATAGGTTTATCTTGGATCGTTTGGAACATCTGATAAAAATCATTTTCTTGAAATGCGAGCAATTTTGTCAGAGCTGTTTCCATTTCTCGGTGATCTTCTGCTAAAATCAAGCGACGCATTTCTAAAATACGATCTTCTCCGAAAAACATATGCTCGGTCCTAGCTAATCCGATACCTGTAGCCCCAAAATCAAGAGCAGTGGTTAAATCAGTCAACGTTTCAGCATTGGCGCGCACTTCTAAGTCCGCATGTTCATCAGCCCAAGATAAAAATAAAGTAAGGTCTTGATTATTTTCAGCGACAACTGTAGGAAGTTCCCCTAAGTAAATCTCGCCTGTATTGCCATTAACGGAGAGAATATCGCCTTCTTTTAGCCGAATGTCATTTGTGGTTACAGTTTTTGCTTCTTCGTCGATCGTCAAGGTTTCCGTACCAGTCACGCAACAAGTGCCCATCCCACGAGCGACGACAGCGGCATGAGAAGTCATCCCGCCACGACTAGTGACGATGGCTTCACTAACGATCATTCCTTCGATATCTTCTGGAGAGGTTTCTTGGCGAACCAAGATGACTTTCTTTCCTTGTCCGTATCGTTCTTTTGCTTTTTCGGCTGTAAAGACGATCTCACCTGTAGCAGCACCGGGACTTGCAGGTAAGCCTTGAGCAAATGGTGTTGCTTGATCGAGAGCTTCAGGTTTGAAAATCGGATGGATCAACTGGTCGATCATTTCTGCTTCTACTCGCAGCAAAGCCTCTTCTTTTGAAAGAACGTTCTCGTCTACTAAGTCAGTCGCAATCTTTAAAGCAGCTTTAGCTGTGCGCTTGCCATTTCTTGTTTGTAAAATAAATAGCTTCCCCTGTTCAACGGTAAATTCGATATCTTGCATATCTTTGTAATGGAGTTCTAGCATTTGTGCGTAGTGCAAGAAATCTTGGTAGACATTAGGTAATCGCTCACTAAGCTCTTGGATCGGTTGAGGCGTGCGAATGCCAGCGACAACGTCTTCTCCTTGTGCATCCAGCAAAAATTCACCAAAAAGCTGATTCTCACCTGTAGCGGGATTTCGGGTAAAGACGACCCCTGTACCGCTTTCATTTCCGCTATTTCCAAAAACCATTTCTTGGACATTGACAGCCGTGCCTAAATGATGAGAGATACCATGTAACTCTCGATAAACGTTTGCTCGTGGATTGTTCCAAGAGTGGAAGACCGCTTGGATTGCTTCTTTCAACTGATCCATAGGATGTTGAGGGAAAACTTTATTATGTTTGGCAAACAATTCTTTATAATTTTTGATCAAAGCGGATTGTCGCTCTTCGTTGAAATCAGTAACCGTTTGATTGTTTTCTTTTTCTGCTTCTATGAGTAAACGATTGAAGTTCTCTTTGTGGATACCATAAACGACATCGCCAAACATTTGCAATAAACGACGGTAGCAATCGTAAGCAAAAGCTAAACTAGTTTGCTCAGCTAAAGCATGGACACGTGAATCATTTAGACCTAGATTGAGAATCGTATCCATCATACCAGGCATAGAAAAAACAGCACCACTCCTTACAGAAACTAGCAATAAATCATCATCATTCGTAAATGACTTGTTTGTTTTTACCTCTAGCCGTTCGATCGCTGTTTGAATCTCTGTTATCAATTGTTGATCAAAGAAAGCAGCGTCTTTAAGATAGCGCATACAACTTTCTGTAGTCAGGGTAAAGCCAGAAGGAACAGGCAAACCTAAATGAGTCATCTCCGCTAAATTTGCACCTTTTCCACCTAATAATGCTTTATCTTTGCTTCTGCCTTCGTTAAAGTCATAGATCCATTTTACCATGTGATAAGCCTCCATTGATTTAATGTGAGTCATGTTTAACATAAATACATCTTAATATGACTCATATATATCTGTCAATCAGAAAAATTAAACACAAATTTATTGTGAAATCGGTTTATATATGTGTATAATAAGTAATGAGAACGAAGGAGGGAGGAAATAGTATAGATGAAACTGAGCGAACGACAAAAAAAAGTCATCGAGATCGTCAAAGAGACGCAACCTGTCAGTGGAGAAAAAATCTCTGAACTCTTAGACGTCTCCAGAGCGACATTACGATCAGATCTATCCTTCTTGACAATGGCAGGCATACTTGAAGCAACGCCTAAAATTGGCTATACCTATACAGGATCAGATTTAGAAACGCTTTTTTTCTTTAAAACATTCACAGTAAAAGTGGGTGAGATCATGGTTCCACCGTTGTTGATCGATTTGAATACCTCGATCCGTGATGCAATCACGACGTTATTTGTATATGACGTTGGGTCGATTTATGTGATTGATGGAGATAAACAATTGGTGGGCGTGTTATCTCGAAAAGATTTGTTGAGAGCTTCCTTAAATACCGAAATCGATCATACGCCGGTCGCTCTTTGTATGACTCGAAGTCCACATATCAAAACTTGTACAAAAAAAATGGATATATTAGAAGTAGCGACGATCCTTCAAGATTTTGAAGTTGACTCTCTACCAGTGGTGGATGCAGCAAATGAGCGAAACGTAATCGGTAAGATCACTAAATCAAAAGTATTGAATTTTATCACTCAGCAAGCGAGAAATGCTGAACGAAATCGATAGGGGGAGTTTATCCATGCAAAATGAAGTCATTGTTTATTCTATCTCAGATTCACTAGGTGAAACGTCTCAAAAATTATTATCCGCTGTGATGGTCCAATATCCTAACTTAGTGTTCAATAATAACTATAAATTTCCTTTTGTGAATCAGAAGGATGAGCTGTTGTCGATTTTAGCAGATGCTTTACGTGATAAAGCAATTGTGATTAGTACCCTCGTGAATCATGAACTGTCGGAAGTGGCAAAATCTTTTAGTCGGAAAACTGGATTACTCTATATTGACTTGATGCACCCTCTTTTTGAGATCATTCATGCGAAAACTGGGATGCAGCCGATTGAAGAACCAGGGGCCGTCCACAAATTGGATACAGAATATTTCAATCGGATCTCTGCTATCGAGTTTGCTGTAAAATATGATGATGGAAAAGATCCAAAAGGTTTTTTAGATTCAGATGTCGTGCTTCTTGGCGTTTCCCGAACATCAAAAACACCTCTAAGTATGTATCTGGCAAATAAAGGCTACAAAGTGTCGAATCTGCCACTGATCCCTGAAGTACCATTACCCAAAGTATTAGAAGCAGTAGACAAGAATAAAATCGTTGGTTTGATCTGTCATCCAGAGAATTTAGTGAGAATCCGGAGCAATCGCTTAGATTCTTTAGGCTTGCATCAGTCGTCAAGCTACAACAATTTAGAAACGATCCACAAAGAATTGGCATACTCCCAAGAGATTTTTGATCGCTATGGAAATGTTGTCATTGATGTATCAGATAAATCGATTGAAGAAACTGCTTTTATCGTTGAACATCATTTGAAAAGCTTGAAGTGAGGTATGAAATGAAACGCGCCCCATGTAAAGATCATTTGACTTTACATGGGTCGCTTTTTTGATTTACTGTTTTTTGATAATCGTATTGATTTGTGCAGCAAGTTCTTTAGTCGCTTTTTTGATTTCTTCTTTTGCTAGGATCGCTGAAACCACAGCAAAGCCTTGGACGGGGAAGGTTTTGAATTCTGCAATCGTGTGTTCGTTGAGACCACCGATCAAAACAACAGGGATCGAAACGTGTTGAAGAATCTTCTTGAGTTCATTTTTTGATACGATTATGGCATCTGTTTTAGTAGCGGTTGGAAACATCGTCCCTACACCTAAATAATCTGCCCCAGCTTGTTCAGCGGAAATTGCTTGTTCGAGTGTTTGGACGGAAGCGCCGATGATTTTTTCAGGGCCAATCATTTTTCTCACCACAGCCACAGGTAGATCTGTTTGACCGACATGAACACCGTCTGCGTCACAAGCTAACGCAATGTCTACTCGATCGTTGATGATCAATGGAACATTGTATGGTTTAGCTAATCGTTTCAATGCGATCGCTTCCTCATAAAAATCTCGTGAATTGGCTTTTTTTTCTCTCAACTGTAAGACGGTGATACCTCCTTCAAGAGCTTGTTGCACTGCTTCTTGGAGGGGCTTTTTTTTCAGCAGTGACTGGTCTGTCACTAGGTATAAGGAATAGTTGATGTCATTTTTCAAAGTAGTTTCCTCGCAGTAGTAATGTTTCCCGATCAATACGGCTGATTTCATCAATCAATGCGATCCGAAAACTTCCCGTACCAGCCGTTTGTTCCAACGCAAGCTCGCCAGCAATCCCCATGGTAAGAACAGCTGTAGTTGTTGCATGGAAAAGATGTTCAGGAGAACCCCCACAAAAGCTAGCAATCAATGAAGTGAGCATACAGCCAGTGCCAGTGATCCGACTCATTTCAGGACAACCATTGTGCACTAAGATTTTACGCCGCCCATCAGAAATTACATCTGTCGCACCGGTGATCACTACGATACATTTGTGAACGGTTGCTAATTGATCAGCAATCCGTTGGGCTTCTTCAATGGAGCTTGCATCATCTGCCGAGGCATCGACACCTTTCGTCGTGCTTGCGATTCCCACTAAAAAGCGGATTTCTGAAATATTGCCACGAATCACTGCACATTTCAAGTTTTCTATGATCGTTTTCGCTGTTTGATTACGAAACTGTGAAGCCCCTGCACCGACTGGATCAAAAATGATCGGGATACCTTTTTCATTGGCTGTTTGCCCAGCTGAAAGCATCGAAGCTACGGTACGTTCATTCAAAGTACCCATGTTTAGTACCAATGCCTGTGACATTGCTGTGATTTCCGCTACCTCTAACGCATCATCAGCCATGATCGGTGAACCACCGATCGCAAGTGTGACATTCGCACAATCATTGACCGTTACATAGTTCGTGATATGGTGGACCAAAGGCTTTTTCATACGGACCGTTTCTACAGCTGTTTTTAAAAATGTATTCATTGACTTTGTTCCTCCTTAAGACCATTGCGATAGAGTGAATAGAAATGATTGGTTGGGCCATGACCTTCGCCTAATTCTAGTGAATGTGCGATTGCAGTAGTGATATATTTTTTAGCCTTGGAAATTGCTTGGTCTAATGGTACGCCCAAAGCGAGTTGTGAGGCAATCGCTGAAGAGAAGGTACAACCAGTGCCATGGGTGTTTTTTGTGACGATTCGTTCAGACGTATAGGAGTAAATATTTTTCCCATCATACAATATATCAGTGGCTTCACCTGTGCGATGGCCTCCTTTGATCAAAACTGCAGCGTGAGATGTTTCATAAATGGCTTTTGCTGCTCGTTCCATTTCTTCCAGGGAAGTAATCGAGCGATCTGCGATTTTTTCTGCTTCTGGAATATTGGGGGTGATCAAAGTAGCTAATGGTAAGACGTTTTTGATCAATGTGTCGATTGCTTGTGGCTCCATCAAGGCATCGCCATTTTTTGCATACATCACAGGATCTAGTACAATATTTTTAGGTTGCCATTCTTGTAGGCTGTTTGCAACAGCTAACATGGTATCTGTGCAAGACAACATACCGATTTTGACTGCATCTGGATAGATATCCTCGAAGACGGCTGTCATTTGTTCATTGATTATTGTTGGTGCGATATCTTGGTATGAGATCACACGAGCGGTATTTTCAGCGACTACTGAGGTGATCACAGACATCCCATAAACACCATGAGCGGCAAATGTTTTTAAATCGGCTTGGATACCGGCGCCACCGCTACAGTCTGAGCCAGCAATACTTAGTACTTTTTTCATCAAATTCCTCCTTAAAATAGAAAAAAAGACATTCTTCCAGTATAGAAGAATGCCTTGATTGTTTCGATTTCGCATCAACAAAAAGGACATTTGCTCCCTACGCTGGTATCAACCAACAGGTTCAAAGGGTCAGGTTTTACCTTCTCAACGCGATAACGTCCCCCTGCAAACAAAATCATATTTAGTTACGAACCAATGATATCTAAAAAAAGCAGAAGATTCAAGTTTTTGAGTATCTAGCAAGAATGCCTTGATGTGTAGTGAATGACAAGTGAGCTTATTTGTGATTACTGTCAAATTATTTCCAAATTCCAGAAATTTTATAAGTATATTTCCTTTTACACACATGATAAAATGCAGAATGATGCATTTCCAAACGAAACATTCAGAGGTGAATACTATGGAAACATTCTTAACAAAATTATCACAGAAAAAAGTGGTGTTATTAGATTATTTATTGGAAAAAGATAACTGGTGCTCCATGGAAGAACTGAAACAGCTATTACAGGTAACTGATAAAACAGTTCTCCATTATATCGAAGAATTAACGACTTTATTGGCTGAATATGGAGAAAATATCTTTCTTGAAAATGAGAATAACAAACAATTTTGGGTACATAAAAAGAACGATTTCCCAATCTATACGATTTATCTATATTTTTACAAATCTTCTTATAACTACCAATTGATCGATTTTATGTATCGTCATCCTGAAGAGACTTTGGAAACCTTTGCGAACGCTCAATTCACTAGTATTTCTACGGTTTTTCGCTATGCTAAATTATTGGTTCCCTACTTTAAACGCTACCGCTTGAAATTCCAACCCTTTAAGTTGGAGTTGAATGCAGAAGAAAGAAACATTCGTAGTTTCTTTTATTATTTTTATTGGCATTCCACGAAAGAGAGTGAACGGGCTTGGCCATTCCAAACAGCGCTATCGACAATAGAAACTTACATTGATTCATTCGAAGCAATCTATCAAATTTCATTAAGTCCATTACAAAGACGAACTCTTTCATATTGGCTGACCATCAATTTAGAGCGGAGTAAAACGAGAAAAATCAAAATCGATCCTTCTTACCAAGTAGTCGTTGATGAGGATGCTCATTTCAGCTATTTAAATCAGTGGGTAGAACAAGTGAAGCTGGGACTGTCATTAGATGAACGATACTTTCTTTATCAGATCATTTATTCGTTTGGGATCATTGATGGTCATAAAAAATATGAAAATAGCCATGCGGCCGCCCATAGAAAATTTTGTACGACTTCCTTTCGAGCCGTGCAAAATTTAGCGGATGCGTTGAATCAAACCTTTCAATTTAAACTAGATTTAGAAGATCCGGAATTGATTTTCAATTTTGTTGCTTTTCATGAAAGGAGTTCTTTATTTTATGGGAATACGGATCTGTTTTTCAATCGTTCATATATTAAGGAAATACAAGAAGAGAATTTGCGAGAATCAGTCATAATGGAAGATTTATCTAAAATCTTGAAAGAAACATCGGATAGTGACGTAAATGATCTTTTGGAAAATTGGGAACAATTATTTTTGTCCTATTATTTTGTCTTGGATTATTATGATTTATTTTTGAACAATTTGGCGCCAATCAAAATCCTGATCCAAGATGATCTGCATCATACTCATCGTTTGTGGTTGATGAATAAGATACAAGTGTATTATGGTAATGCTTATGTTTTGGCTTTTTATGATTATCAAACTGAATTATCAGAAGTTGATTTAGTAATTTCTAATTATTATTTAAAGACGAAAAATACACCTTTACTATTGATGAAAAATATTCCTTCCGATAGAAATTGGCGACAATTGGGTGAAATTCTTTTCAGAATTGCGTATAAAAAAGCTGGTTTGTAAGTAATCAAACTAGCTTTTTTAGTGTGTTATAGAATAATCATGTTCCGATACTTTTATTTTTTTTCTAAAATCAGACGTTTTTTTAAACTAGAAAAATCATGGAGCTCATGACAAAATAATCAATAGCTCGATTAGAATAATTATTTTTTAGGAGGAGTTATAAAATGAAGAGAATAGTGACAACAGCAACGTTAGCTTTGTTAACAGCAAGTGCATATGGAACAATCGCATTTGCTGAAGAAGCAACAAACAAGACAAATGTAACACTGACAGCGGGAACTGGAACAAACGTCGAACCTGTTATTTCAGATGACACACACGATGATAATCCAAGTACAGGAAATACTGGAGCGTTGTCCATTCCTTTTGCATCGAACATCACATTTGGTAAACAAGAGATCCAACAAGGAGATGCGGATTACTATGCGCTAAATAGAAGTCCATACGTTCAAGTAAATGATACGCGTGGAGGAGCAAAAGGTTGGACTTTAGGTGTAAAAATATCGCCATTTGTAGGAGAAAACGGTGAGGAATTGAAAGGAGCAAAAATGACACTTTCTGGTGGTGAAGTCATTACAAAAAATAATCAATCTGCCCCACCAACCATCTCACAACAATCAATTGATTTAAATGGACAAAGTCAAGAAGTCATGTTAGCAAAAGAGGGGCAAGGAGCAGGGGCGTTTGCTGTTGCATTTAAAGGAGAAGACAAAGCAAATAAAAATGTCAAACTCCATGTACCACGTGCGGGTGTAGAAGCTCAAAGCTATACGGCAGATATCACTTGGGTGTTGAATGATGCGCCGATTTGATTTTATGAGAGAGCAGAGTCGATACTCTCCTCTCTTTTTTATTAGTATCATCTGCTTCTTTATTTTTTGTCTCACCACAAATGTTCATGCAGAGTCGAATAAAGTCTCTTTCGATGCGGAAGCTGTCTTACCTGAAAATCAGCAATCAGATGCTAGCTACTATGACTTGCAAGTAAAACCTGGTGAAAAACAAAATCTTATACTCAAGGTACGTAATACAAGTTCAAACCAAATAAAAGTGATAGTTGAGGCAAATAACGCTTTGACCAACAAGAATGGAGCTATCGATTATTCTAACCATGGAGAAAAACTTTTGGGAGGACCTTCGTTTGAAGACCTGATTTCGGAATCGCAAACGGTCATGTTGGCGCCTGAGGAAGAAAAATCAGTGGTTTTCCATTTAGCAATTCCGAAACAAGGATTTGACGGCACGATCTTAGGCGGATTCTATTGTTATGAAGATACGGATAGTGAAGATAAAAAAAATGAAGGATTTAGTTTGAGAAATAAGTTCGCATACACTTTAGGTGCTAAATTGACTTGCACTGACAAAGAAATCGAACCGAAATTTTCATTAGACGAGGTGACGCCAGGTTTAGAAAATGGGTACTTGACTATTTTTGCATCTTTAGCTAATGCTGCACCAGTCATAAAAAGTCAACTAGACGTTCATGCAATCGTAACAAAAAAAGGGGAAGAAAAACCAATCAAGGAATTTCGAAAGAAAGTGTCTTTTACGCCGCGTACAAAATTTAAACTGCCACTAAGTTGGGACAATGAACCATTAAAAAAAGGAACCTATGAACTTGCTATGGAGTTGAAAGATGAAGACGGAAAGACATGGCACTTAAAAAAAACATTTGAAATAAAAGGAACAGATGAAAAATTGAATGATCAGGCAGTTAAAGTGAATGATATAGATGATTCAAATCTATTTATATATTGCTTGTTTAGTTTTGCTGTGTTGATCATTCTTAGTTTGATTTGGTATATAAACAAGCTGCGCCGTCAACTAAAATGATACTTACGAAGTGATTGATCAATAACAAACGACTTTTTTACGAAAGGAGTTTAGAGATGAAAAAAATAATTTGGATCGGGTTAGTGGGGCTGTTGATTGGGGCAACAACCCCCGTGTCTGCTATAGAGGAAGGAACAAGTCAAGTCGGTATTCGGTTTGTTCAACCAGAAAATAAGACGATCCCAATGAAAAAAATAGAGGCTTCAACAGTTAATGAGGTCCAAGAAAAAAATGTTCAATCAGTTTCTTATTTGCCAAAGACCAGTGAAAAAAATAGTTGGTTAATTCAGTTACTCGGCATAACAACTTTGATTAGTTATTTGTCGATCCTTTTGAAAAGGAGAGTCAAACATGAAAAATGATCTAAAAAAATATGTAGGATGTTTAGGGGTACTGTTTTTTTGTTTATTTATCCACCCGAGTAATGTCCATGCAGGAGGTAGTATTACTAATTTACCGTACTTCCACTATGCAAATAGCATGAAAACGCCAGCAGGAACTACATTCAAAATGCATTATGGCAAGAACAGTTCCACTGAAGAAGTAGAGGGTAACTATTCTAATGGGTGGTTGGATGTTAGCCAATCAAGTCCCAACGCAAGTGCGTTGATAAAAAATGTCGGTTATTATAATGGAGCAGCTGTTAACGTAAGAATTGTTTTGCAAGTAATTGGAACAAATGATGGCGGTAAAATATCCATTAGGAATCCATCTACTTTCTTGGACATCACGATTCGGGGGCAAATGGGTGTTACTTATTTTTTTGAAAACAATGAAGGAACACAACTGCCTGTTGAAACTACATTTACTTATAATGGCTTAAATGCAAACAAAAGTATTGGGTATAAAAATATATTCGGGTTAACTCAATATTTGATTGCAAATGATCCAACTGATATCACTTATGATACAGAAGAACAAGGGGAGGATAGTTGGACTTATTTAAAGAACAACGAGCATCGTACGTGGCGACACCCTACTCAAGCTTTTCAAGTGAGTACAAAAAAAGTATCTGAAATTGAAACGATCGTTCAAAATTTAGACAGTACCCCTTCTTCTCTAATGTATGAAACTGACTTTCTGGCAACGCCTGAATATTCTGGTATAACTGCTACTAACACGACCATTGATGACCCTCAAAAAGAAGTTGGCATACAAGGTGTCCAAACCGTACCGAGTGTTTTACAAAGCCAGAAAATGAAGAATTTGAAAGTGGACTTCTTGTTGGATAATAATCTGAAACATCCTCAATATAAAGTGAAAAATTTCAGAGTCACAAAATTCAGCGGGGAAGATGTGTCTGATCTATTTGAAGGAAAGGCGTTGAATAATCATGACTATCAGTTGACGGCAAAGGATTCTGGCAATAATAGATTGTACGATACAGTTTTAAACTATCAAGTAGTACTAGAATGGATCGGAAGCAAAGATAATCCAGTAGATAAAGATTCGATTGAGAACAATTACTTGAAAATACCATTTTCAGTTGTATCAACCGTCGATAGTGAGACAAAACCAAACAGTTCTGCCTTTACATCTGTCAATTATCTTGGACAAGTAACAGTTGAATATTTGAAGCAAGAGACAGGAGAAACGCTACTACCGCCAGAAACTATTTCTGGTTTGATCACCGATCCCTATGATCTTTCAGAAAAGTATCCTGAAATCACTGGTTATTTTCCTATCAAAGAGAATGAAAATCAGGGGATTTATACACCTGAGCCAAAAAAAGTTAGCCATTTCTATAAAGAAGGTAGCTTATTGACGTTTTCTTTAATCGACGCAGAAAATCCTTTGAGAGTATCTCATTTCAAAAAACAAAGGAAGTTGAAAATTCGTTTTTCTCACAATACCGATGAAACAATTCGTTTGGTAGCACAATGCGGAAATGAGCGGCGAACACTAGGAGATCTTCCAAACGCTGAAAAAGAAGGCACTAGCGAGTTGCAAGTTAATTTTTCTGAAAGTTGGCTAGATAAAGACGTGGACTTTTACATGGAAAATGATAAAGGTGAGCGATCGAATATTGAAACGCGTCACTTGATTTTAGATAAGGGAGTACAACTTTTCCTACCCGCTAATCTCACATTTGGCACGCAAGAAATACCAAGCTATGACAAATCAATTGAAGCGATAAATCAAGAAGAAATCCAGATCAAAGATGAAAATATGCTAGAGGAAGAAAAGTGGACAGTAAAAGTAAAGGAAGAAAAAAAGTTAACGAACAAAGAAAATAAATTATTTACGAACAATATAGAATTTTTAGGTGGAAAAGAGATAAAAAATATTAACACAACAAATCAGATAATTTGTGAAGGTAGCGGAAATATCAAACTATCAGATATAGGTAAACTGAGGGTAATTATTTCTCCGACAGATTTCGTTGGAGAATATGAAGGAACACTTATTTGGACCTTAGAACAAGCCCCAAAATAATGTTATATACAAAAAATGATTTATTGTACAATCGTATAGAGTAACCTACTCAACGCGATAACGTCCCCCTGCAAACAAAATCATATTTAGTTACGAACCAATGATATCTAAAAAAGCAGAAGATTCAAGTTTTACAGGAGCAAGCCTACACGGAGTAGCTAAAAGCAACAGTTTACTTTCTTTCGAAGTAGCGTTTTTATAGGAATTGCTAGTGCGTTTCTCAAGATGGTAGACTAAAGAAAAACGATAGAATATTCTAAGTGTACGATGCAATATATCAAAGCCAAACTTTTGGAGGGAATCTCATGACAGAGTTAAGTAATCTACCGAATATAGGGGAAGTATTAGAAGAAAATTTACGAAAGATTGGTGTGACAACGGAAGAACAATTTAAAGAAAAGGGAACGGAACAGATATTTTTTGAAATTCGACAAAAAGTGGACGGTGGCGCCTGTCTGCATATGCTATATGGAATCGAAGGAGCGAGAAAAGGCAAGCCTGTGTAAGCTTTGACAAAAGAAGAAAAAGAAAAGTTAAAGCAATTCTATCGAAGCCTAAGCTAAAATAATAAGCAATGAAATCCGGAAATTGTGGCTTGTTCCGTATTTCGTTGCTTATTTTTGTATAATTTTTTAAAAAAGTTAATTGCTATCGATAGATAAGCAATCATTTGTTTTACTTTTCTGACCAAAATAATCGGTGAAGATAGAAAATACGAAATTATTAAAAAATAATTTTTGTGAATTTAATAACAATATTAAGTTTTTTTATAACTTTTTAACAGAAATATATATTGTTAGGAAGAAGCGATGAAATTGATTGAAATTGAAAAAAACGAGAACTTAAACAAAAAATAGAACATATTTAATTACTGGTTTACTAGCATTATGAGAATTTGACATGCTAAAATTCATGAAATTTTAATGTAAAATTTGTTATGATTTACTTGAGATTAAGTGAACTTTCATTTTTGGAAACCGCTAAAAAATAGCTGATAAACAAAAAAATATAACAATTTTGGTGTATGATCGCAGGCTTTTATATTTTTCTAATTTTAATAATAAATTAAAAGCGAATGAAACATTATAACTAAATAGAAAGGTAGGAGATTAAATTTGTGATCGAATTTACTATCATTACTTTTTTCAAAAAAGGGGGATTTTACAAAACGGAAAACATTCATTTTATCATTGATCAGTATTGAGCAATTTAATATGCAAACGGAATGTGATTTTTGACTTCATATCAGAATGGAGGATCATTATGAAAAAGATAGTCGCTTGTTTTATTGTTTTACTGGTATTTTTAGGTTTCAATCCAACTATTTCTGCGGCAACTCTAGGAATCAATTCAGAAGTGTCGTATTCTGCAAATGGCATTGATTATTATGATGTCGGGGAAGATGCAATGATCCCATGGCGTTTTAATGGTGCACAAATCAATCCTGGAAGTTCTCCAGGGATATTTTCAACCCAAGTGAAATTGTTATCTCAAAACCAACAAAGTGGCAGAGCAATGGTCATGGTTGATCTAAGCACGCTAGATAATACTGATGCGGAAAGAAGAAATCCTAGTGAGATGGAGCTGGAAGTTTTTCTAAATGGGACCTCCTTAGGAAAATATCAGGTCGGCGACCTATTCAGTAATACTAGCCCGTACCTAGATCCAAGTGTTCGTATGATAGGCGTTCCACTTCCTATCGAAGGTGAAGTCGGTGATATAAATACACTTGAAATTCATATCTCACTACCAGTAGATGCGTCAAATGCTTCTCGACTAGCATCAATTACTGTAAATGCTTCATTCACACCAATTGAATCGTTTACAGTGAGTTATGTAGATGGTGTAGAGAATGAAGTTGTATTTGAGGATAAAACCTTCAAACGTATTGAACCCGGAGCTGCTACACCAGGTTTTGGTGCAGAACCAACAAGAAAAGGTTATACATTTGCTGGTTGGAGTCCGACTGTCAGCGAGACAGTTACAACCGATGCGGTTTATACAGCAACATGGGAACCAATTCCAACGTATCAGGTCAACTATACAGACGGTGTACCAGATGAAGAGATTTTTGCTGATCAAGTCTTTAACAATTTAGTCGCCGGTTCTGCGACACCCATATTTAGTGGGCAACCTACAAGAGCTGGGTATATATTTAAAGGATGGGATAAAGCAATAACTGATACAGTGACTGGTGATGTCACTTATACGGCTATTTGGGAACCTGTGATTCCACAAACTGTCACTTATCAAGTGGTCTATACAGACGGTGTTACAAATCAAACCATTTTTGAAAACCAAGTATTTTCAGAATTATCTAAAGGCATAGCAACCCCTGTGTTTAGTGGAACACCATCAAGAGAAGGCTATAAATTCATCGGTTGGACGCCAACTGTCAGCGAGTTTGTAGAAGGTAATATGACTTATACCGCACAATGGGAAAAATTACCGCAAATCATTGAACCGGTGACACCACCGATCCAACAACCAGAAGGAAACAAAGTGTATGAAACAGTAAAAACAACTGAAACAACTAAAGCAATAACTAAAGTAATGAAAAAAGATAAAGTTACGTATAGTACACCCATAAAACAACCTAGAAAAGTGAGTCATCTTCCAAAAACGGCGGAACAATCGATGTATTCGACTAGTATGGTTGGCTTGGGTATGTTTATAGTCTTCGTAATAGGAATATGCTGGTTAAAACGTTCGAAATCAGAAGGTAGCCGATAAAACTGAAAGATAATGCTCACGTAAAAAAATATTATAGAGGAAAGAACTAGTAAATAAAAAAACATCACTCATAAAAAGACATTAAGTCAGATTTTTTTTGGAAATTCAAAAAAAGTCTGACTTAATTATTTTCTTCTACGTAGCTATACTGAAAGCTTAAACAAAAAAAGGGGTGATAGCTTATGACAAATTGGCTGAACATTGAGGGGAAAACGATTATTGTAACCGGAGGATCTTCTGGTATCGGGAAAAGTATCGTCGAAAGTTTATTGGAACAACATGTCAATGTAGCAAATTTTGATATTAGAGATTCGACACTTAAACATCAACGATTATTATTCGTAAAAACCGATATAACATCGCGACAAGAAGTAGAAGCTGGAGTTGTAAAAGTAAAGGATCACTTTGGTACGGTAGATGGTTTGGTCAACAATGCAGGCATCAACATTCCGCGCTTATTAGTGGATAAGAAACAAGCGCATGGAAAATATGAATTATCCGATGAAGTATTTGACAAAATCATTGCAATCAATCAAAAAGGGTTGTATTTAATGACTCAAGCAGTAAGTAGAATCTTAGTTGCTAAAGGAGAAGGAGTAATCATCAATATGTCTTCTGAATCAGGACTTGAAGGTTCAGAGGGGCAAAGTGCGTATGCGGCAACGAAAGCCGCTGTCAACAGCTTTACTCGATCTTGGGCAAAAGAGTTAGGAAAATCAAATGTTCGGGTAATAGGGATTGCCCCAGGAATCATGGAGGAAACCGGACTACGCACACTTTCTTATGAAGAAGCCTTGGCCTATACTCGTGGCATCACGATTGAAAAGCTTAGAGCAGGTTATGCCAAAACGAGCACGATTCCATTAGGTCGAAGCGGGAAATTAAAAGAAGTCGCTGACTTAGTTAGTTACTATCTATCTGATCGTTCGAGTTATATCACTGGAGTAACCACAAATGTGGCCGGAGGAAAAACTAGAGGATAAAAAGTGGGGGAAGTAAATGACGGTGGTGAACAGATGGTATCAAATTCTACAATTACTGGTTACCCACAAAGAAATGAGGATCGGCAGTTTGAAACAACAGCTGAATACAAGTACGCAAACGGTGAAAACCAGCATTGAATCTTTAAACGAAGAATTGATTGGAATTGCAGAAATCGTTCAACATAAGAATGATTTTCATATCGAAATTGAAAATTTTGAAAAATTTGATTTGATAATGAACGGCAGTTTGAGGCGGAAGAGCGATTTTAATTCTTGCAGTAAAAGAGTGTTCTTTATCGTCAAGAAGCTGATCGAGCAAAAAGATTTTTTGCTGATCGATGATCTGTCAGAAGCATTAGGGGTCAGCCGAAGTACTGTTGTCAAAGATCTACGAGTGATGAAAAAACTGATTTCCTCTTTTAATGTCGAAGTGATTGGAACGCCGAATCGTGGACTGCGTATGCGTGGAGAAGAACTGGATCTACGACTGTTACACCTTCATTATGTACAAGAATATTTTGCCGAACGTCCATTATCAGAACGCACACAAGATTTCGTAGAACACTTAGTTCAAAAATTTAATTTACCTAAAAATCAGGGCCTTCTTTTGAAAAAAACGATTTCTATTACAATGAAACGACTCCTTAAAGGAAATATATTGGTAGATTTGCCAAATGAATATATGGACCTTATGACGAGTCATCCTGCTTTTGTCGAATTGATCCATCATTTGGAATATGAATATAGCATCACATTAAGCCAAACAGAACAAGCTTTTCTCAGTTTTCCTCTTAATATAAGTGCTATTGCTGGCATGGATAAGTCTACTATTGATGAGCAAAAAATCGAACAGTTATTTCAACAAATGATAGAGACAATTCATCAAAATTTACTAGTAGAATTTGATGAAACCTTCTTAGTCCATGAAATAAAAGAACACTTCATTTACATGCTCAATCGTTTGATTTTTCGAATAGAGCTTCAAGATCTTTTCTATGGTGAAATCGAATCCCAATATCCTCTAGCCTATGAACTGGCAAAAATTGGTCTACAGCAGATCGGGGAGCAGTTACAACGAGTGGTTCCGACTGTTGAAATCAGTTATATTGCCTTTTATTTTGAACTTGCATTGAGGAAACAAACCAGTAACAACGAACACAAAGAAATTGCAATCGTCTGTAATACCGGAAAAGGAACAGCTTTGATTATTCGCCGTCAATTGGAACGGGTTTTGGGTCCGCAAATCAGCATGGTCCATTTTTCTGAGGAGGAGTATCAGCAGGAAGACTTAGATCAATATTTTGCTGTTTTTACAACCATTCCGCTGAAAAATGTAAAGAAACATACGCCAATCATTCGATTGATCAATCTATTCAACGAAACTTGGTTGCAAGAAGAGTGGCGTAAAGCAGAAAAGTTGAGAGCCGCAAACGTTCATCACTTAAAATTAGATTTTGATATTTTAAATGAAAAGAAACCCTACAAACAAAATCTTGATCATATGCTTGAATCTCTTGAGAGCAAAGGCTTAGTCGATCAAGAATTTAAGGAGCAACTGTTTATTAGAGAAAAGTTAAGGAGTACGATTTTTGAATATGGCATTGCTTTTCCTCATGCCATCAATAAAAAATCGGCTGAAATTATTTTATCAGTGGGTATCTTTAGGAAAGGGATCTCCACGATCAACGGACAAGTACAAGTCGTCTTGTTGTTAGCCATTCCACAAGATCTAACGATGAAAAAAGAAAAAGAATTGCTAAAACTGTATGATCAGCTTTTTGCTGTTATTGGCGATCCTGAATTTAGAAGTGAACTATGTCGTTTGGATGATTTAGTTGGGTTACAAAATTGGATGATACGAAAGGGGGTCATAACATGAATTTCATATATATATTCGGCGCATTTGCACTTGTTGCTTACGGACTGCAAGTCATATTTGGAATGAAACAAATCAAGCACTTTAATCAAATCTATCAAGAAATGCGCAGAAAAGGGAAAGTGGCTATCGGTCGGCGAGCTGGAAAAATCAAAGCAGGAACGATCGTCATGTTTGCTGTCGATCATAAAGGGATTATTATTGATGCGCGAAAGATGCAGGGCGTGACTGTTCTAGCAAAATTTCGTCTATTGCCACAATATATCGGAACAGATATCCACTACATCGACAACTATCATCCTTTGGTACGAACAGAAAATAAATTGGTGCAACAAGCAATGGCAAATGCCAGAGAAATCTATTTGCGGGTAGAATTAGGCAATTATCAAGAAGAATCGCGACCTTCCCCACTTACGATGCTTGGCATTCAATTCAGTTTATGGAAAAAACAATACCTATCAAGAAAAAGGAGTGTTGAATAATGGAATATATCACAAAATTTGCGGAAGGCTTCATCGGTTTATTCGAAACGGGTGCGGAAACTTTTATATCTTGGATGACTGGCATCGTCCCTGTAGTGTTGATCCTAATGGTCGCAATGAATACTCTGATTGCTTTCTTAGGTGAAGAACGAGTAACTAAAGTTGCCAAACTATCAACAAAGAATCCCGTCACAAGATATTTGATCTTACCTTTTTTATCTGCCTTTATGTTGGGAAATCCGATGTCTTTTACAATGGCCTGAATATTACAAGCCAAGCTATTATGCTTCTCAAGCACAATTTTGTCATACGAGCAATGGCGTCTTTCCCCACATCAATCCGGGTGAATTATTTGTTTGGTTAGGAATCGCCCAAGGAATCACAACCTTAGGATTAAATTCAATGGAATTAGCTGTACGTTATATGTTTGTCGGAATTCTTATGAATTTTATTGGTGGTTGGGTGACAGATTTTACCACCGCATATGTTTGTAAACAACAAGGGGTCACCTTGAGTAAAACAGTAGAAACAGCGACAGAATAAGGAGGAAGTGAAAAAATGAGCTATCACAGTATTCGAGTTGTAAGAGGAACTGGTGGATTCGGAGGCCCATTAGTGATCACACCAACAGAAGAAAAACACAAATTCATTTATATTACTGGCGGAGGAGAAAAACCAGTAATCGTCGATAAAATTTCTGAATTGACAGGAATGGAAGCAGTCAATGGCTTTAAAACTTCTATCCCAGATAATGAAATCGCTTTAGCAATCGTTGATTGTGGAGGGACATTGCGTTGTGGGATCTATCCAAAAAAAGGAATACCTACGATCAATGTGGTGCCAACAGGAAAAAGTGGACCATTAGCACAATATATTACAGAAGACATCTATGTATCGGCAGTAGGGGTCAATCAAATTACACTGACTACTGAAGAAGGCACAGTCGGTCAATCTGGTAACATAGAAAATAAGCGTGTAGCAGCACGTGAATATAAATACGATACAAGCAAAAAAATTACTGAACAAAAAGCTGAACAGCAGAATTTTATTGCAAAAATCGGCATGGGTGCAGGAAAAGTAGTGGCAACTTTTAATCAGTCCGCGCGCGAAGGTGTACAGACGATGATCAATACGGTCATTCCATTCATGGCATTTGTTTCTTTGTTGATCGGGATCATACAAGGATCTGGTATCGGTAATTTCTTTGCCAATATTATGGCACCTTTAGCAGGGAATATTTGGGGGTTGATGATCATCGGTTTTATCTGTTCCTTACCGTTTCTATCTCCATTATTAGGACCTGGAGCAGTAATCAGCCAAGTCATCGGGACACTGATCGGGGTGGAGATCGGAAAAGGCAATATTCCGCCACAGCTCGCTTTACCTGCGTTATTTGCCATCAATACTCAAAATGCTTGTGATTTCATCCCTGTCGGATTAGGCTTAGAAGAGGCAGAGGCTGAAACAGTAGAGGTTGGCGTACCTTCCGTTTTGTATTCACGCTTTTTAAACGGTGTACCTAGGGTGTTAGTCGCATGGATAGCAAGCTTTGGCATGTATAGTTGAATCTAGGAGGAAAAAAATGTCAGTTTATTCAACAAAAGTCACTTCGATTGGCGCAGAAGCTACGCTCTTTAAAGAAGAGAAGCTCGTGATACTATTTGGAAAAGATGCACCAGATATGCTATCAGCCTATTGTTACAATATTGAACTTCAGCCAATCCACGGAGAGATCAAAGTAGGACAACAGCTCTTCGTCGATGAGACAAGCTATCGCATCACGTCTGTCGGAAGTTTGGTCAATGATAATCTAAAAGAGCTTGGACATATCACAATTAAATTTGATGGAGCGGTAACGCCTGAACTTCCAGGTACTTTATACGTCGAAGGAAAAGAAATCGTTGAGATTGGTATCAAGACTAAAATCAGTATTCAGTAAAATACAGAGCAACATATCTGTTGAAAGGATGAATAAAATGGAATTTATGTTAGATACGATCAATATTGAGAAAATTAGTTATTACCAATCGATCCTTCCGCTATCTGGAGTAACGTCGAATCCTTCAATCATCAAAAAAGAAGGAAAGATTGATTTGTTTGCTCACTTGAAAGAAATCAAGCAGCTCATTGGAAAAGCAAGTTTACATGTACAAGTAGTTGGAGAAACAACGGAGGAGATCTTAGCTGACGCGCAAGTAATCATCGATCAACTTGGTAAGGAGATCTTCATTAAAGTACCAGTGAACGAACCAGGATTAGCTGCCATCAAACAACTGAAAGCTGAAGGAATAAATGTCACTGCTACCGCTATTTACTCCGAAATGCAAGGATACTTAGCCATTGCCGCAGGTGCTGATTATTTGGCGCCTTATTATAACCGTATGGAAAATCTGAATATTGATGCGGTTGCTATTATCAAAGCCTTAGCAATGGAAATCGAGCGAACGCAATCTCCAAGCAAGATCTTAGCTGCTAGTTTTAAAAATGTCGCACAAGTCAATCAAGCTTGCCGTCAAGGGGCGCATAGTATTACTGCGTCACCAGATATTTTTGCACAAGTATTCGGTATGCCTTCTATTCAAAAGGCCGTGACAGATTTTAGGAAAGATTGGGAAGAGACATTCGGTGTCAAAGATGTGAAAGCATTAGGAGCAACAGGGGCGATAAGTCCTACTAAATAAAAAAGAATAAAGAGTCATGGAATGGTTGATCGATCCGTTCTGTGGCTCTTTTTAAATAACGTTATATTTATTATATTCATCCATAATCAAATAGTCACCGTGTAGTTAAACCAACAATGGAATGGGAACTTCATATGTCCATATACTTATAGTTGATATCGTAAAAAATAAATTTTTTTTATGACATTCAATAAATGAGCAAATCTACTTTATGACTGGATGTTTACTAAAAAAATGAACGGTTTATTTCATCCGTTGAAGCAAGAATGATTATATTCTTTAATATACCGATTTGAATTAGTGGAAGAGGAAATAGTTGCTTCATTGCGTCTTAGTGGTTAGACCTTTATAACTGACAACTAGTCTTTCTAAGTGATATAATTTATATAAATAGTAGATTAAAAATAACCGTATGTATATTTTATAGCATGCTTTTATTAATGAAGGAGGCAGTTGATGAGGATCATAATTGTTGGAGGAAACCACGCGGGGATTGCCGCAGCACTTCGTATTCGTGAGGAATATCCAGACGATGAAGTAATCGTATTTGAAAAAAAAGATGAAATAACATTTGTCTCCCAAACAATCCCATTATTTTTGATGGGACATCAAGATATCCACTCCCAAGCAAATTATGCAACACCGCATGAAATTATTGCTCAAGGAGTGGATTTACGCATTCAAAAAGAAGTAACCAACATCGATGCGAAAAAGAAGACGTTGAATTTTAGAAATGTGTTAAGTCAACATGAGCACGAAATAACTTATGACCGATTGATCATGGCTGCGGGTTCGTATCCCAACCTTCCTCCAACTGGCGGAAAACTGAATGAGACACTTTTTCTTTTGAAAGAGCGTAAGGATGCTGAAGCAATTGAAAAATTCATATCAGAAGCCCATCATGCGGTAGTGATTGGCGCTGGACTGGTCGGTGTAGAGATTGCTCGTATCTTAGCCCAACGAAAAATGAAAGTCACTTTGATCCAATCAAATGCAAGAATCCTTGACAAATATTTGGATGAGAATGCCGCAATCGAAGTAGAGAAGCAACTAGAAGAAGAAGGTATCCAACTATTACTAGGTACTAGAGTGACAAGCTACCATACAATAGATAAAAAAATCTGGAGTCGACCTAAAATCGAAGTTGAAACTTCTTCTGATTCGACTATCCGTGCAGATGGTGTCTTTGTTTCTGTTGGCTTCCGACCAAATTCGTTCTTATTAGCTGGACAAGTCGAAACCGGTGACCGTGGAGCAATCGTCGTTGATAAGTACATGTATACAACAGATGATTCGATTTTAGCGATAGGGGATTGTTCTACGACTTATATGGACTTGACCAAAGAAAATATTTATAATCCTCATGCTTCTGATGCTTTTCGTCAAGGACTGATCGCTGCTGTCAATATCCACGAGAAAAAGCAAGAAGTAGCAATGACCACAGGGACTTATAAATTCAATATGGATGGCTTTACCATTGCGAATACTGGGATTACATTGAATCAAGCAAGAAAATTCGGATATGATGCAGAAGAAGTACACTACCAGAATCGTTATCTAGAGCGTGGCGGACAGTTTGTGCATGAATCGATTGTCAAATACTCACCAATTGAAAAAGGCAGAAAGAATCATTATTCAAGTATTTATCTAGTTTATGAGAAGAAAACAAAAAAAATCTTAGGATTGCAGGTTCTAGGAACAGTTGATATTTCTCAATATGTCAATATCATCAGTTTAGCAATCCAAAAAAATGTGACCGTGCCAGAAATTGAATTTACGGATTTCTTTTATGAACATGGCTACAAGAATCCTCTAGGTTTTACAAAAATATTAGCCTCTTTAGTTAGGGAAAAAGAAAGAGAGAGTGGTCGTGATGGCAAAGAAGAAAGATCAAATGAAATTAAATAAACCAGATAAAGAGATGTCAAAAAAACAAAAGCGAATGATTGAAGCTGGCGCACTGTTGACAGTAGGTGCTGGTGCATTTATCGGTGGCGTCACGATTCCAAATCTTTCTGCCTCTGCAGACAGTTCCTCTTTGTCCGAAAAGCGACTTGTTGAAGATGAGACCATCCAAGATATTGAACATACTTCTGTGGATGAATTGAATCAATCCTTACAAAAAGGTCAAAGTAGCAGTGTGAAGACAAATACTGGCTTTGTAGCTAAGTTAATGGATCAACTACCAAGTAAAGAAAAACTTTCTTCTATGTATGAAGGAGAAGGGATCAAAGTCAGTGATAGTCATACGGCATATGATATCCAACAAATTCTAGGAATCAAAGATGCGGACGTTTATTACCAGACTTCTACTTTATCTACAAGTGATGCGCAAGTAATGAAAATGTCAAGCTATCGGCAATTGATTCAAGCAAATCCGAATGTGAAGGTAACTTCACAAGATAATTATAAAACGGTCTCTCCTCATTTATATGAATCCAAAGAAAAGGCTTATGAAGATTCTGCAAACTGGAAAGATTCAAAAGTAGTTGCAAGTACGAGAGAAAAATCCTTAAGTTTCTCATCTAAAACGAAACCTGAAAGCACCAACTTTACCGCGGATGATGGTGCAGTATTAGGAAATATGAAAATCGATACAGGCTTTTCTTTGAACGTGAAAGCAGAAAATGGTCAAGCAAAATTAACAGATGAAATCAAAAGCGATTTTGAAGATGCAATGGAGAAGAATTTTTCCATCACTTATGAAGGTAGTACCTATTATGCAGTTTATCATGATGAGTCTATTTCTACCGACCATGGTAAAAATCAAGCAGATGGTTATTTCACATTTTCTTCGTCGACACATGGATTGCCTTTAGAGATCAATGGTCACTACTTGGTCTCACCTGTTCAGTTCGGTAGTACAGTTGACAGCTTAAAAACGTCTTTATCCTTGCACGGTGTACGGAGTTTTGAGAACACAGATTCTTGGTTAAATACAGATGAATCCAATATCAATGTAAAAGTAAATTTCGTTGATCAATTAGCGGATGAAAATACAACTTACTATGAAATCCAAGCAAAAGATCAAGTGATCGAGTCATTGAAATATGAATATGTGACCGTTAGTTTAGATGAGCAAAAAGCCACTGATTCAACTACAGCATACGCAGATGAGATGTCGATGCCAACGTATAGTGGTTCTCAATCAGGTATTAGTCCTGGGGGAGCAGTTGATGGTAATCTCGCAGAAGACGCAGCTGGATTAGCAGGATGGAATCAGACAGCGACGTTTTCTGGTGGTGGATATGGTGGACACACGATTACAGCGAATTCGGCAGTAACTGTGAAAACAGGACAGGTTTCTCAGACAAACTTTTCTTCAGTTATAAGTACGGTCAATATAACAGTAGACGGTGTGTCTTATAATCAGTTTGTTGCTCAACCAATCATGGTCAATGGGGTTCAGTATGCTGGTTATTTAACTGGTGCAAACGGAAGCGGCAGTGATTTTACGATCGTTGTGAAAGATACGAACTTTAATATCTACCAAATCGGGGGAGAATTTGCTTATATTTCTTCCTCAATGACGGATATGGCTTCACCAGATGAAACAACACCGGATGCAACCAACCCACAAGTGACCCCAGGAACAACTACACCAGAAGTCGATCCAGGCACAGGTGGCGGAGAAACTACTGATCCAGGTACAACTACGCCAGAGGTCGATCCAGGCACAGGTGGAGAAACTGATCCCGGAACAGGCACGCCAGAGGTCGATCCAGGCACAGGCGGCGAAACTGACCCAGGGACAACAACGCCGGAAGTAGCCCCAGGCACAGGTGGAGAAACTGATCCCGGCACCGGAACGCCGGAAGTCGATCCCGGAACGGGTGGAGGCGAGACTGATCCAGGAACGGACGGCGAAACTGATCCGGGAACAGGCACACCGGAAGTCGATCCAGGTACAGGCGGAGGCGAGACTGATCCGGGGACAGGCACACCAGAAGTAGCCCCAGGCACAGGTGGCGGCGAGACTGATCCAGGAACAACAACGCCAGAGGTAGATCCAGGCGCTGGTGGCGGCGAAACTGATCCGGGAACAGGCACACCAGAAGTAGATCCAGGTACAGGAGGGGAAACTGACCCAGGTACAACAACGCCGGAAGTCGATCCCGGAACAGGTGGAGGCGAGACTGATCCAGGAACAACTACGCCAGAGGTAGATCCAGGCACAGGTGGAGAAACTGATCCGGGAACAGGCACACCAGAAGTCGATCCAGGAACGGGCGGCGAAACTGATCCGGGAACAGGCACACCGGAAGTCGATCCAGGTACAGGCGGAGGCGAGACTGATCCGGGGACAGGCACACCAGAAGTAGCCCCAGGCACAGGTGGAGGCGAGACTGATCCAGGAACAACAACGCCAGAGGTAGATCCAGGCACAGGCACACCAGAAGTCGATCCAGGTACAGGAGGGGAAACTGATCCGGGGACAGGCACACCAGAAGTAGATCCAGGCACAGGCGGAGGCGAGACTGATCCTGACACAGGCACACCAGAAGTCGATCCAGGTACAGGCGGCGAAACCGATCCCGGAACGACAACACCGGAAGTAGACCCTGGCACAGGTGGAGAAACCGATCCCGGAACGACAACACCGGAAGTAGACCCCGGCACAGGCGGCGAAACTGATCCGGGAACAGGCACACCGGAAGTCGATCCAGGTACAGGTGGTGACACTGATCCAGGCACCGGAACACCAGAGGTAGACCCAGGCACCGGTGGCGAGACTGATCCGGGAACAGGCACACCAGAAGTAGACCCCGGCACAGGTGGAGAAACCGATCCCGGAACGACAACACCGGAAGTAGACCCCGGCACAGGCGGCGAAACTGATCCGGGAACAGGCACCCCGGAAGTAGATCCCGGAACAGGTGGAGGCGAGACTGATCCAGGCACAACTACGCCAGAGGTAGATCCGGGAACGGGCGGCGAAACTGATCCAGGAACAACTACGCCAGAGGTAGATCCCGGCACAGGTGGTGACACTGATCCCGGCACCGGAACACCAGAGGTAGACCCAGGCACAGGTGGAGAAACTGATCCTGATACAGGCACGCCAGAAGTCGATCCAGGTACAGGTGGAGAAACTGATCCTGATACAGGAACGCCAGAAGTCGATCCAGGTACAGGAGGGGAAACTGATCCAGACACAGGCACACCAGAAGTCGATCCAGGCACAGGCGGCGAAACTGACCCAGGGACAACAACACCAGAAGTCGATCCAGGGACAGGCGGCGAAACAGATCCAGGAACTGGTACGCCAGAAGTAGACCCAGGTACAGGTGGAGAAACTGATCCAGGAACAGGCACACCAGAAGTCGATCCAGGTACAGGTGGCGAAACTGACCCTGAGACCGGCACACCAGAGGTAGACCCAACGATTCCAGATAAGCCAGATGCAGGTATTCCAATTGTCAATCCAGTTTTACCAAGTCAACCAGGAGCAAGTATTCCAGGTGTAGATATCGTAATACCAGATAAAAGTCTAAACACGGTCACGCCAGAAATTGATCCGTTAATACCTATTAACCCCAGCACGGTCACACCAGAAGTCGATCCAGGTGCTGGAGGCGAGACCGAACCTGGAACAGGCACACCGGAAGTCGATCCAGGCACAGGCGGTGAAACCGATCCCGGAACGACAACACCGGAAGTAGACCCAGGCACAGGTGGTGACACTGATCCCGGGACAGGCACGCCAGAGGTAGACCCAGGCACAGGTGGAGAAACAGATCCCGGCACCGGAACACCGGAAGTCGATCCCGGAACAGGTGGAGGCGAGACTGATCCAAGTACAACTACGCCAGAGGTAGACCCAGGCAAAGGGGGCGAAACTGATCCGGACCCAGGCACACCAGAAGTAGACCCAGGCACAGGTAGTGGCACTGATCCCGGCACCGGAACACCAGAGGTAGACCCAGGAACGGGTGTAGAAATTGATCCTGATACAGGAACGCCAGAAGTAGATCCAGGTACAGGAGGGGAAATTGATCCGGACCCAGGCACACCGGAAGTCGACCCCGGAACAGGCGGCGAAACTGATCCCGGCACCGGAACGCCGGAAGTCGATCCCGGAACAGGTGGAGGCGAGACTGATCCAGGAACAACTACGCCAGAGGTAGAACCAAGCACAGGCGGCGAAACCGATCCCGGAACAGGTACGCCAGAGGTAGACCCAAGTACAAGCGGGGAAACCGATCCCGGAACAGGCACACCAGAAGTAGACCCAAGTACAGGCGGCGAAACCGATCCCGGAACAGGCACGCCAGAGGTAGACCCAAGCATAGGCGGCGAAACTGACCCAGGAACAGGCACACCAGAAGTCGATCCAGGAACGGGCGGCGAAACCGATCCAGGCACCGGCACGCCAGAAGTCGATCCCGGAACAGGAGACGGCGAAACCGAGGTAGGCACGACAACACCAGAGGTAAATCCAAGAACCAGTGGTGGAGGAACTGATTTAAGTAGTACCACACCAACTGAGACTACCGATACAGATATTCAAATTGCAAGAACCCAAGTACTAAGTGATAACAGCTCTAACAATGGATTATCTAGTAATAATCAAACGAATGACCAAACGACTAACACACAAGGAACAAGTGACTCTGAAGATGTTTCAGGTAAGCAATTACCTAAGACTGGTTCAACTTCAGGGATGTTTGGAAAATTTGTTGGTGGGATACTTGTTGCTTTTGCGGGATTCTTTGGACTATTCAAACGTAAACGTCGTGAATTACAAAAGGATGAAGATCGTGTCGAACGTGTGATCAAAGAGGAAGATGAAGAACAAGAAAATAAAGAGGAAAATAAGGATAAAAAGTAGAAGATAAGATACCATAGAGTACTTTTACCTCGATAAGCAAGAAATCGAAATATAAGTGCTTAGCCTCGAAAAAAAGGCACCATCCACGAAATTTGTTTTAGTGGATGGTGCCTTATTTCCAATGATGTTACTTTTGTTTCTGCTGTTTATTCGGTTTTAGGTGTGTGATAGGACTAATGTCCAGACACTTTATTTTGAAGTGGTCATTTTGATTCAACTCATTCTAACTAAAGAATGGATAAAATAAAACGATAGAAAACAACCCATGAAACCCCGAAAATAGTTTCCTATTTTTGGATTTCATGGGTTGTTTTCTAATAGCTATTAGCTACAATGCTTATTCTGCTAGATTTTTATTAGGTTGTTCATCTAGAATAGGCGAACTCTCATTCACTAAATCAATCGGCTTAATAGCTAAAAATTGAGTTTGAAATTGTAATAGTTTTTTCATGAAAAATGAAATGAGATAAATAGAGATGGCAGAGATAACCGCTTGTCTTATCCCAAGAATCACAAGGTTTAGAGCGATGATCACGGTATTTGTCAGTAAAACGCCTAGAGCATGTTCGATCCCAAAATATTTTTTGAAAATCAATGGGGGAACCGTAACCCCGCCGTTTGACGCGCCGATTTGATAAAGAATGAATATTCCAAGACTAAATAGAAAACTGCCAGCGACTAAGGCGATTGGGAAATATTGGGTGATTACCAAAGCCGGTGTGTATGCTAAAATAATCGGAAATATCAAACTACCTATCAGAGTTTTAAAAAAAACTGCTCTTTCCAGAAAGATAAAAGCTAAACAAAGCATCGCTAGATTGATTGCCCAAACAATCAATGTCCGGTCGATCAGCAAGACCATTTCTAGAAGAAAACCAATTGATCCTACGCCTGCTGAAGCAATTTGATGTGGAAGCAAAAACATATTTAGTCCCACAGTAATACTAATGATTCCAACAATAATCACAGGTAATTTTTTTATTTCTGCTTTCACACGCGTATTCCTTTCTTTTTTCACTATTTCTATAATTATAGCAAGTAGTCCAGTTAAGAAAGTAACAACTTTTTCAGACTAAACTGAAAAAAATATTCCGCGGGTTTGTTGCTTATTTGTTGACTAGATAATTTTTTTCTTGTAAAGAATGTGCACGATTTTGTTTCATTTTTCGATACTCTTTAGGTGAGATTTTTTCTTTTCGTTTAAAAATAGAACTAAAATAATTTGGATCATTGTATCCCACTTCTGAGGCTATGACAGATAGTTTTGAATTGGTTTCCCGCAAAAGTCGCCTAGCCATGCTCAATCGTTGTTCAGTAAGGTAGTCAATAAATGTTTGTCCTATTCCTTGAGAAAAAATCGTACTGAAATGTGAGCTGCTCAAATGGACATGATCAGCCACTTCTTTAAGAGAAAGCTCTGGTTCAAAATAGTGGTTTTCAATATACGTGATGGATTGTTCGAGTACTTCTTTATATTGATTCATGTGATTCTCAAGTACCATTTCTTTTAAAAAGTAAATCATTTGTTCAAGGTATTGGATGAAGAGAGGCGTGTCTGACAGAATGTTCGGAATTTCCTCTGTAGTGGTAAAAGAAACGACTTGATTGGTTTGGTTTTGACGTATCGTTACTAATTCATTCAACTCATTGATGATCAGATGCCTAACGAGAAGTGGATCGGCATGTTGATTGGTCTGTTTGACCAACTTCTCAACAAACGAAGAAATTTCGCTTTTTCTTAGTAAACGAATGGATTCTTTTAGATCAAAAGATTGTCCGTAATTGCCAAGCTTTTTTTCATAATCTAAATAAGAAAGAATTTTTATTTTAGGATCGATCTTCAAGTAACTGAGCAAATGAACAGCAGTCTGATAACTATGTGGAATTTCACTGATTCGTTTCACAGGATATCCGATTGCAATAACTAAATCATCTGTTGTATGCCCTAATGTTTTGTGAGAAAGCAATGCAACCTGATTTGCTTTTTTTTGTAATAGATCTTCATTTGGATCAAAAATCAATAGTTTGATAAATCGTGAAGAAAGGGAAGAAAAAAGTATTTGTTTATCGTTATCGAATAGCTCAGCCATCTTTTCATGAAAAATATCATAATCTGAAAAAAATTTATTTGTATGATTTGCGATTAAAAGAACCATATATTTATTTCCGGCGATTTCACGTTCAAGTTTTCGACCTTCTTCAATTGCTTCTGAAAGTAGTAACTGATTATTGAACAGGGCATTCAAGTAGAAGTTTTTTTGTACTTCTAAGGAATAGCCATTTGTTTCTTTAGACTGTTTCAATAAGGAGGCAGCTTCTAGTTTTTGAATGATTTGTTCTAGGCTTTTTTGTAGTTCATTAGGTTTGATCGGTTTTAACAGATACTCGGCTACTTGAAGTTGAATCGCAGCTTTTGCATACGTAAATTCATCATATCCACTAATAAAAATGATTTGGATATCAGGCAAAAGTTTTTTTACTTCATTGGCTAATTCAATCCCATTCATAAAAGGCATACGAATATCTGTCAATAAGATATCTGGTTTCTGCTCAGCAATCATTGATAAAGCAAGTTCGCCATCGCTGGCATCTTCAATAGAGCCCAAAGGTAAAAAGGTTGAAAATTCAGTGATCATCCTCTTCAATGATTCGCGAATCAAATGTTCATCTTCTGCAATAAAAATTTTATACATTTGCTTCATTCCTATCTATATTTTTTGTAGGGACAACGACATGGATGACCGTTCCATGATCGATCCGACTAGTAATCTTGATACTTGCATCGGTTCCATAGTATAAAAGCAAGCGCTTGTTGACATTAAAGAGTCCATATCCTTTATGGAAATTAGTATCTAAACCATCTGCGAGTTCTTGGTTGATCTCCTCTAACTTGGTTTCAGTAATCCCTTTTCCGTTATCAATGATCCAAAAATGGATAAATTCTTCTTGGTCTATATACGCTTTTACGATGATTTTTCCTGGCCGACGTACCAATTTGGTTCCATGATAGACCGCATTTTCAATCAATGGTTGAAGAATCATTTTCAATATTGGATGATGATTGACTTTTGGATCAATGGTTAATTGATAAGATAATTGGTCTCCATAGCGGATTTGCAAAATCTTCAGGTAATTGTCGCAATGTCGAATTTCCTGTTCGACTGGTATCCAGTCTTTTCCTTGGCTTAATGAAATGCGGAAAAAGTCAGATAAGGCATATGTCATTTCTTTGACTTTTTCAATTTGACCCATTTCTGCCAAGACCAAAATGGCATCTAAACTATTATAAATAAAATGGGGAATGATCTGAGCTTGTAGTGTCCTGACTTCACTTTGCGCAAGATTATATTGCTTCAACGCATTTTCCTCTAACAAAATCACTAAGTTATCAGCCATATCATTCATGCTATTACTTAATTTTTTTAACTCATTATTTTGTGGAGTTTTGATCCGATGATTTAAATGTCCTTCTGCTAAAGCATCAGCCATTTTGATCATTTCATCCATAGGCTGTTGAATTTGGTACATCATTTTCGTGTTGAACTTTCTTGTCAATAGGAAAATCAGCGCGATGATAACAGCCTCGATGGTGGAGAGAATCACCAAGGAACTGCGAACTTCTTCACTTTTTACGGAAGCCGTATCGATTTCGATTTTGACAAAATCTTGTAAGATGTCATGGGCAAGTTTGACCGCAGATTCAACATGTAACATCAATGCTTGATTCTCTGCGAATGTTTCTTTTTGATGGATATTTGCAATGATTTTGTCTAAATAGTCAGAAACATTATCAAGGGAGCGTAAAACGATATTGAGTGTTGCTAATTCTTGTGAGTTTTGAGTGCTGACCTTGATTGCACTGATTTCTTCTTTGATGCGATTGATCTGGTTGCTCTTTTGGAATTCTTCAGGTGTGATCTGCCCATAAGTTAATCCAAGAGCTTCTTCGATGATTGTTTCTTCTACATTACTGGCGATTTGATTAGCAATCGAGATATTATGGATACTTTTTTCATAGGAAAAAAGATAATGTGTATAAAGTGCAATGCTAATGATCAAAGGCGTGATTGCTAAAGATAACATGAGCCAACTTGTATGTCGAAGTAGTACTTTAATGCTTTCGTTCTTTTTCATTTTTCCTCCTAATATCCCCGCGGTGGGATCGTTGAAAAATCATTTTGATCTGAGAACACCGTATCAGAAACGTAGATGTCTTGTGGAATCGCTTTCTTTTCGAAGTAGCGTTTGACTGTATTGGCTACTAGTTCACCCATAAAAGGATTGCATTCTACCACACAGTTGACCTTTCCTTTTTTTAATTGATCGATCATCTCTTTTTGTGCATCAATGCTGACAATCACAAAATTCTTTTCGAGCTTTTTTTCCTTGATCGCATCTAAGGCACCTAGTGTCATTTCATCATTGTGAGAATAAATGACATCGATTCCCTCAAGTTTTCCCTCATCAATGGCTTTTGAAAATTGTTCTTTGGCTTTTAAGCGAATATAGTCTCCGGTGATCACTTGCCTGACATGGATTCTTGGGTCGCGACCGATAGTTTCTAAAAAGCCGTCTGATCGCAAGCGAGTGGGAGATGTGTTTTCTGAACCACGTATCTCAAATACTTGGATCGATTCTTGTGTGTTTTGCTGGTAATGATTGGTGACGTAGAGGCCAGCTCGACTACCTTGTGCTTTGAAACTTGAACCAATATGGGTCAAATAGAGATCTTGTTTTTCCGTTGTGATGTTACGATCAACGATGATGACTGGGATATTCGCTTCTTTGGCTTCTTCCAAAACAGAATCCCAGCCAGTTTCTTCGATAGGAGATAACACGATCATATCGACTTGATAGGCAATAAATGTCATCACATCTTGTATCTGTTGTTTTGGATCAGAGTAACTATTTCGGTGAAGGACTTGGAAATTTTGTTTTTCCAGTGCTTCTTTGATGGACTGATTTTGAACTTTGCGCCAATTACTTTCGGTGCCAGCTTGAGAAAAACCAATAGTCAACTCATTTTTTGTAGGCTCAGTAGAGTTGAAAGCACACCCAGTCAACAACAGGCAAAAAACTGCCAGAATAAAAAAACTTTTGTTCTTCATAATGAATCTCCCCTTTTATCTATATCATATAGCGTTTTCAAATTTCATATTAGCATGTTTGTCAATTTCGTAAGAAAATCAAGAATCGTCAAAAGAAAATGAAGAAAAATCAAAAGTTTACATAAATTTGCGAGGGAATTTATAGAAACACAGAAAAATAATCAATGAAAGCGTTTTATATTTCAACTATGATGAATTCATCAAATAAGTATTTGGAGGGACACACATGAAACGAGTTGGGAAAAATTGGTTGGTAGCAATTGTTTTTTTATTAATGTCAGTGACAGTATTTGCTGGTTGTAGCAATGGCAGTGCAGCCGGAGATGAAAAAGGATTTGTAGGGATTTCGATGCCAACAAAATCTGCAGAGCGTTGGATCGCAGATGGCGACAATATGGTCAAGCAACTAGAAGAAAAAGGCTACAAAACGGATTTGCAATATGGAGAAGACAAAGTAGAAAACCAAGTGGCGCAAATCGAAAATATGATCACAAAGGGAGTGGATACGTTGGTCATTGCTTCGATTGACGGTTCAGCATTGACAGATGTCTTAGAAAAAGCACATCAGGCGGATATCAAAGTCATTGCATATGACCGTTTATTGATGAACTCTGAATATGTCGATTATTATGCAACATTTGATAATTTTGGTGTAGGTGTTTTACAAGCTTCTTATATCGAAGATAAATTAGGCTTAAAAGATGGTGCTGGCCCATTTACGATCGAATTATTTGGCGGTTCGCCTGACGATAACAACGCATTGATCAATTACAATGGTGTGATGTCGATTCTTCAACCTTATATCGACAGCAAACAATTGAACGTCTCATCAGGTCAAACGAAATTCAATCAAATCGCGACGCTTCGTTGGGATGGCTCAACTGCACAAGCACGTATGGATAACTTATTAAGTGCTAACTATACAGATGACCAACTAGATGCAGTTCTATCTCCTTACGATCCAATTAGTTTAGGGATCATTTCTTCCTTAAAAGGAGTAGGGTATGGCTCAGCCGACAAACCACTTCCAGTTATCACAGGACAGGATGCAACGATTGCTGGAGTGAAATCTATCATTGCAGGAGAGCAAACACAAACGATTTTTAAAGATACACGGGTGCTAGCTGATAATACGGTAGAGATGATCGAAGCAATCAACAATGATAAAGAAGTGCCGGTCAATGATGAGGAAACCTACGATAACGGTGTGAAAGTCATTCCGACTTATCTAGCTAACCCAGTTTCTGTAGATAAAGAAAATTACAAACAAGAGCTGATCGATACTGAGTATTACAGCGAAAGTGATTTAGGCCAATAAGAGGGCTTTGGAACATTTGTCCTCTTGTACTCCTTAGAACCGAATAAACGGTGTTTAGAAGCTGACCTTCAATATTAAGCAAAAAAACGGGAAATATAACCAACTATTTTTCAATTTTCTCTCTTATTGCTAAGGTCAAAACGCTTCTGGCACAACCTCAATAAACAGTGTTTCAGTAGTAGCTCCTTCAAAAATAAGCGTGAGATCTCAAAATTTGAAGAACGATTTTCAGTTTTCGCGCTTATTTTTCGAAGTTGAGCGCTACTATCACACTCTCGATTAGGAAGTGAAAAAATGGCAGATTATATTTTAGAAATGAAAGAAATCATCAAAGAATTCTCTGGTGTTCGTGCGTTGAACAATGTCAATCTCCGCATCAAACGTGGAGAGATCCACGCCCTTTGTGGCGAGAATGGTGCAGGAAAATCCACGTTGATGAATGTGTTGAGCGGTTTGTATCCTTATGGCAGTTATTCAGGCGAAATCATGTATGACGGTGAGATATGCCAATTCAAAAATCTTAGAGATAGTGAAGCGAAAGGGATCGTGATCATCCACCAAGAATTAGCCTTGAGTCCTTATCTATCCATCAAAGAAAACATTTTTTTAGGGAACGAACAAACAAAGCATGGCGTGATCGACTGGAACTTGACGGAACGAAAAACAGAAAATCTACTAAAAACAGTGGGCTTGAAAATCGATCCGAATACCTTAGTTTCACAAATCGGTGTCGGGCATCAACAGTTGGTGGAAATTGCGAAGGCTTTTTCTAAAAATGTTCGATTACTCATATTAGATGAACCGACAGCAGCACTGAATGAAGAAGAAAGTGCCAATCTTTTAGCCTTGATCAAGGAGTTTCGCAATCAAGGGATCACTTCGATCATCATTTCGCACAAATTGAATGAAATCGTTGCGGTGGCGGACAGGATCACGATCTTACGAGATGGCCAAACGATCGAAACGTTAGAAAATACAGCAATCAGTGAAGAACGGATCATTAAGGGGATGGTTGGTCGTGATTTAACGAATCGTTATCCTGATCGTCATCCTGATATCGGCGAGGTTTATTTTGAAGTCAAGGATTGGACGGTCCATCATCCATTGACCACCGACCGAATCATCAATGATCATATCGATTTTTCGATTCGACGAGGAGAAATTGTTGGTATCGCCGGATTGATGGGGGCAGGACGCACTGAATTTGCCATGAGTATTTTTGGTCGCTCATATGGAAGCAATATCAGCGGTAAGATTTTTAAAGACGGAAAAGAATTAGTGATCAAAGATGTTTCTCAAGCAATTGATCATGGGTTGGCGTATGTGTCCGAAGATCGTAAGTCGGTTGGCTTGAATCTTTTGATGGACATCAGAGAAAATACGACGATTGCTAGTCTCAAAAAAATTAGTCGAAGTGGTATTTTAGATCAAGAAAAAGAAGTGATCGAAGCAGAAAACTTCCGGAAAAAAATGAGGACCAAAGCCACTAATGTGTTCCAAAACGTTGGTAGTTTAAGTGGTGGGAATCAACAAAAAGTCGTTTTAGCTAAGTGGTTGATGACAGAACCGGAAATTTTATTTCTGGACGAACCGACTCGTGGTATCGATGTCGGGGCAAAGTATGAAATCTACACGATTATTGAAGAAATGGCTGCCTTAGGAAAATGTGTCTGTATCATTTCTTCTGAACTACCTGAGATCATCGGTATGTGTGATCGGATCTATACCATGAATGAAGGGAAAATGACGGGAGAAGTGCTTAGAGAAGAGGCAAATCAGGAGTTATTGATGAACCTGATGACAAAAGAAGAGGAGGCAGTGGGCTGATGGAAAATGTCACAAAAAAAAGTCAGGAAAAAAATGCTTGGAATGTAAAAGAAAAGATATTAGATATCTTTAGTAAATATAGTATGGTCATTATTTTGGTCGCTTTATTGATTGCTTTTCAACTAATGACCGGCGGGATCTTTTTAAGACCGTTGAATATTACGAATATTGTGTTACAAAATAGCCATATTTTGATTTTGGCTGCGGGAATGTTGTTGGTCGTGCTTTTAGGTTACGTGGATCTATCGGTAGGTTCAGTCATGGCATTTGTTGGAGCGATGGCCGGTATGTTGATGGTCAACAACAACATCAGTCCATGGCTCGCCGTTCCTTTATGTTTATTAGTCGGTGGAGTGATCGGCGCATGGCAAGGCTTTTGGGTCGCTTATGTAGGGATTCCGGCGTTCATCGTGACACTTGCCGGTCTATTGATGTTTCGTGGTTTGACACAGGTTGTCTTAGGAGGGCAATCTTTAGCGCCTTTCCCTGGAGGTTTCCAAAAAATCTCGACGGGGTATTTACCAGATATCTTTGGTGTTCCTGGAATGCACTTATTGACGTTGATTTTAGGTGTCGTGTTAGCTGTTAGTTTAGTATTTGCTCAATGGCGTGCGAGAGCGCGAAGAAAAGAAAATTTATTTGAAGTACCATCAATGAACGCCTTCTTGATCAAAGCGGCATTGACGATCGTTCTTGTCTTAGGATTAAGTTATATCTTTGCTTCCTACCAAGGATTTCCAGTAATATTGATCATTTTAGGTGTGATTGTTGGGATATATGGATTTTTGACCAATCGGACAGTTGCGGGACGACAAATTTATGCCACAGGTGGTAATTTGAAAGCTGCTCAATTATCTGGGATCAAGACGAAGAAAATCACTTTTTGGGTATTTGTGAATATGGGCGTCATGGCTGCTTTAGCAGGACTGATCTTAGCCGCACGTTTAAATGCTGCTACCCCTCAGGCAGGGACTTCGCTTGAATTGGATGCGATGGCTTCTGTCTACTTCGGAGGAGCTTCCACTTCTGGAGGGATTGGAACGATCACTGGAGCAATCGTCGGTGGCTTAGTCATGGGCGTGCTGAACAATGGGATGTCGATCATGGGTGTTGGAGTAGACTGGCAACAAGCGATCAAAGGCTTGATTTTGTTGCTTGCTGTCGTATTGGATATTTACAATAAAAAACGCAAAATTTCTTAAGGTGGTGAACGGATGGAAACGACAGAGGAAAAACGGATATTATTGATTTGCACCGCTGGGATCACTTCAGGTCTGCTAGTAAAAAATATCCAAAATGCAGCAAATGAAAAAGGTGTACCTCTACATGTATACTCTGCACCAGCAATCGTGGCAGAGCAGGCGATCCAAAACCAGCAGATTGACGGACTGATGATCGGTCCACAATCAGAATATGAAGTGGAACGATTAAAAGATTTTCTGACGGTGAAAGCTGTTCCTTACAAATTGATTCGTAAAGAAGATTACGAAACATTTGATGGAGAATCTGTCTTAGCAGATATCTTACAATTCTTTTGAAATCACTTGAACTAAAAGCTGAAAAAAAGCAGTTGTTCCTTACAAAGCGCTAGTAAAAAGAAACTCATAGATATTTTTTCGTGTTAACAAGCCTTTCCAAAACAAGTTGTGCTACAATGATATCAAATAATTGTTCGGACAACTTACGTCGGAGTGAAAGGATTGGCAAAGTAACCATGGAGAAAACAAAATATCAAATGATCGCAGATGAGATAAAGGATAAGATCATTGACCAAATTTTCAAACTAAATGAACCGATACCGCCTGAACTCCAATTACAAAAAGACTATCAAGTCAGCCGTCATACGGTAAGACAAGCGATTGGACTGTTAGTCAATGAAGGGTACCTGCGTAAAGAGAAAGGCTCTGGAACATATGTCGATGACGCGTATAAGAAAACTTCAGAAAGTAGAAAAAACCAAAAAACGATTGGCGTGATCACGACGTATTTATCGGATTATATATTCCCCTCGATCATCCGAGGAATTGAAAAAGCGTTGAGTGAACAAGGCTATTCCCTCTTACTAGCCAGTACGAATAATGATCATCAACAAGAAAAAAACTGCTTGGAAAAAATGTTGCAGTTTGGTGTAGATGGCTTAATCGTAGAGCCGACAAAAAGTAATGAATACAATCCGAACCTTGCGCTTTATGTCCGATTGAGAGAGCAAGGAATCCCGATGGTCATGATCAATGCTGTCTATGAAGAATTAGCGGTCGCCTCGATTTGTGTCGACGATGTAAAAGTTGGCTTTAAAGGGACGGAGTATTTGATCCAGCAAGGACATCAGCGATTACTGTTCATCACGAAAATCGATGATTTACAAGGGAAATATCGGATGAAAGGATTTATTCAAGCGTGCGAAGCCTATGGTATCCAATTTTCGCCGGAAGATATCATTACCTACACGACTGATTCACGTGGGAAACTAGGTGAAAAAGTCCTCTTACAGCTAAAGGAATCGGCAAGCACCGGCATCATCTGCTACAACGATCAAGTTGCTAGCCAGTTGCTTGATGAGGTGATCGCAAAGGGTTATCAAGTACCGCAGCAATTGTCGATCATCGGAAATGATGATTCCTCGTTGAGTCAGATGGGCGCAGTGAAACTGACCACTTTAACTCATCCAAAAGAGCGGATGGGGAAAGATGCAGCAGAATGGATCATTCACACGATCCAAACGGGCAATCAAGGAGAAAATATCGTCTATGAACCTAGTTTGGTGATCAGAGATTCAGTAAGTGCAGCAAAGAATGCCGAGTAGCTGAGGGAAAACGATAAGTGTACCAAATACGATAAAAATTTATTTAATGAACATTAGTCAATGTCTAGCAAGATTATTTGCTCTTAAAAAGGTAAAGAGGAGGAATTTACTCTCTTTGCCTTTTTTATATGATAAATGTGAATTTATCAGGAAAAAGAAAAAGGATTTATGTACGAACAAATAACTATATTTGCGTTGACATGTACGTACAAAAAGTTTTATACTGTAACTATCATAAAGAGAAACTAAGGAGGCGTTTGACATCGAAGCGAAAGAAACTAGGCTGAAACGAATAGAAGCGATTCGCACAGGGCAAACAGCACTAGGTATTGAGCTAGGTTCGACGAGAATCAAAGCAGTGCTGATCGATCAACACTATGAGCCGATTGCAGCTGGAAGTTACGATTGGGAAAACCAGTTAGAAAACGGTATTTGGACCTATTCACTTGATGAGATTTGGAAGGGGTTACAATCGAGTTATCAGCAATTAGTCGACGTGGTTTCTGAAGAGTATGACACGACACTGACTACGATAGGAGCGATCGGCTTTAGCGCAATGATGCACGGTTATTTAGCATTTGATCAGCACGATGAATTGCTTGTTCCTTTTCGCACGTGGCGCAATGCCATTACCGCAGAGGCAGAAGAAAAGTTGAGCAAAGCCTTTCATTATACAATTCCACAGCGTTGGAGCATTGCCCATCTATATCAAGCAATTTTAAATAAAGAAACACATCTAAAAGATCTTAGTTACTTTACAACATTAGCTGGGTATATCCATTGGCAGTTGACCGGACAAAAAGTATTAGGAGTTGGAGATGCTTCAGGAATGTTTCCGATTGATCGTCAAACGAAGGGATATGATGTACAAAAGATTGCTATTTTTGATCAATTGGCACAAGCAGAAGGTTTTATGCAACCTTTAGAAACGCTCCTTCCAGAAATTCGTTTGGCTGGTGAGGTTGCAGGGACGCTGACTGAAAAGGGAGTCAAGCTCTTAGATCTATCCGGTAACTTATCTGCAGGGATTCCTGTTTGCCCACCTGAAGGAGATGCTGGTACAGGTATGGTCGCAACGAATAGTGTGGGGTTACGTACAGGGAATGTTTCAGCAGGGACATCGGCGTTTGCAATGATCGTACTAGACAAAGAGTTAGTAAACATCCATCCAGAGATCGACCAAGTAACAACACCTGACGGAAGCCCTGTTGCAATGGTGCATACAAACAATTGCTCATCAGAAATCAACGCATGGGTCAAGATTTTCAAAGAGTTCAGTGAGAGTCTTGGTGTGACGATCGATACACAGCAGATTTATGAAACCTTATTTTTGAAAGCGCTACAAGGAGAGGGTGACTGTGGAGGATTACTCAGCTACGGGTACCACTCAGGAGAAAACATCACAAAAATGGAACAAGGCAGACCATTATTCGTGCGACAGCCGGATAGTAAGTTTGATTTAGCGAATTTTATGCGGATGCACCTGTCGAGTGCTTTTGGGGCGATGCGTCTAGGGATGGAGATTCTTAAGTCCGAACAAGTCACGATCGATCGTTTAGTCGCACATGGCGGGATCTTTAAAACGCCGAAAGTTGCTCAAACGATTTTAGCTTCAGCAATGGAAGCACCTGTCACAGTCATGGAAACAGCCGGAGAAGGAGGCGCTTGGGGGATTGCCTTATTAGCTGCTTATCTCCGATCGGCAGATGGCACGACTTTGGAAGAATTTTTAGCAAAAGAGGTATTTTCAACCAGTGAAGGTCTGACGATCGAACCATCGGAGGAAGACTTAAGTGGTTACGAACGGTTTATTGAGATGTATGAAAAAGGGTTGCCTATCGAAGCATCCGCGATCGTATCAATGGAAGAAGGAGTGAGAGAATGTTAGAAAGTCTGAAAGAATCTGTTTATCAAGCGAATTTAGCTTTACCAAAACAAGGACTGATCAAATACACATGGGGGAATGTGAGTGCATTTGATCGGGAAACGGGTTATTTTGTCATCAAGCCTAGCGGCGTGAGCTATGAGGAAATGAAAGCAGAAGATATGGTCGTTGTTGATTTGAATAATCAAGTCATCGAAGGTGAACTAAATCCATCTTCCGATACACCGACACATGCGGTTCTCTACAAACATTTCCCGGAAATTGGCGGGATTTGTCATACGCATTCGACGTGGGCAACGATCTGGGCACAAGCGGGTATCGATCTACCCGCCATGGGTACGACTCATGCAGATACTTTTTATGGGAGCGTTCCTTGTGCAAGATTTTTATCACAAGAAGAAATCGATGCTGGTTATGAACACGAAACCGGCAATGTGATCATTGAGACATTCCAAAATAGAAATATTGATATCATGGCAATTCCAGGAGTGTTATTACATGGCCATGGACCATTTACTTGGGGGAAAGATGCTTCCCAAGCGGTGATGAATGCCGTTGTACTGGATGAAGTGGCGAAAATGAACTTATTTACTCGCCAATTGAATAGTTTTTCCGAACCATTGCCCCAACGAATATTAGATAAACATTATTTACGCAAGCATGGTAAAGATGCGTATTATGGCCAAAAAAAATAAAAAAATAGAGGAGTTACAATCATGTTAGCAATCAGTAAAAAAGAATTTTGGTTCGTCGTAGGTTCACAACATCTATACGGGGAAGAAGCGTTAGCGCAGGTCAAAAAGAATGCAGAGACGATCGTTACGGCACTAAATGATCACCAAACATTGCCTTATCCGATCGTACTAAAAGAACTAGCAGTAACTGCTGATACGATCACCTCGATCATGAAAGAAGCGAATTACCAGGAGCAAGTAGCAGGTGTGATCACTTGGATGCATACTTTCTCCCCAGCAAAAATGTGGATTCGTGGCACGCAGTTATTACAAAAGCCTTTGTTGCATTTAGCTACGCAATTTAATGAGAGTATTCCTTGGGAAACGATCGACATGGACTTTATGAACTTGAACCAAGCAGCCCACGGGGATCGGGAATATGGTTTTATCAATGCACGACTCAATAAGAAAAATGAAATCGTGGTAGGTCATTGGCAATCCGAAGATGTGCAACGTCAGATCTCAGACTGGATGCACGTGGCTGTGGCTTATAATGAAAGCTTCTCGATCAAGGTTGCTCGGTTTGGAGACAATATGCGTAATGTGGCTGTGACCGAAGGAGACAAAGTAGAAGCACAGATCCAGTTTGGCTGGGTGGTCGACTATTATGGGATCGGCGATTTAGTCAAAGTGATCGATGAAGTCACTGATGAAGAGGTAGCGTCATTATTTGAAGAATATAAACAACTTTATGATTTTGATTATGCAGATTATGACCATGACACTTGGGAGGCACATGTCAAAGTACAAGCAAAACAAGAAATCGGGATCAGACGTTTCTTGGAAGCGGGCAATTATAATGCTTTCACAACAAACTTTGAAGATCTTTACGGTATGCAACAATTACCTGGCTTGGCAGTCCAACGGTTAATGGCAGAAGGTTACGGATTTGCCGGTGAGGGGGATTGGAAAACAGCTGCTTTGGATCGGATGTTAAAAATCATGGCACAAAACAAAGACACAGGTTTTATGGAAGATTACACGTATGAATTGACGCCAGGAAAAGAAGCAATTTTACAATCTCACATGATGGAAGTAGATCCGACATTGGCGGTCAATCGACCAAAAATCGTTGTTTCGCCATTATCGATGGGTGATCGAGAAGATCCGGCTCGTTTGGTGTTTGACGGTAAAGCAGGCGATGGTGTCGTGGTTTCCATGGCAGATTTTGGCACGCATTACAAATTGTTGATCAATGAAGTGGAAGCCTTCGAACCAACGGAAGAAGCCCCACATTTACCAGTGGCACGCGTACTTTGGAAAGTCAAACCGAATTTCCATGAGGGGGTAGGTGCTTGGATCCGCACAGGTGGCGGACACCATACCGTTGTGTCATTGCATCTTACTACTGAGCAGATCCAAACGTGGGCGCGCTTGGTTGATTTAGAAGATATCGTCATCAAATAACTGAAATAATCAATTGAAGGACTTTAGGACTTTAGAAAAACTTACGTCTAACACTCTTTTTCAAAGAAGTAGAGCGTTATGATGTCATTTCTTAGAGATTCAAGTTAAAGTTAAATAAATACCGTAATGTTATCAGCTGATTAAGGGATAGCACATACGAGCAGTCGAAAGAAGCGACGAAGATGAGTCTGGACACTCTGGTAAAGGCCAGACTCATTTTTTGTTCTTTCGTAGGACTAGCAATGATTAAAGGGGTGTTCGATATGACAAACGTAGACAAACAAATAGAATTCGAACCATTAGATGCTTGGTGGCGGGCTGCAAATTATATTTCTGTTGCTCAAATGTATTTAAAAGATAATCCATTATTACGCCGTCCATTAACTAAAGACGATGTAAAGACACATCCTATTGGGCATTGGGGAACGATTGCTGGACAAAATTTTGTGTATGCACATTTAAATCGTGTCATCAATAAATACGATTTGGATATGTTTTACATAGAGGGTCCTGGTCATGGTGGACAAGTGATGGTATCCAATTCTTATATTGATGGCAGTTACAGTGAGATCTATCCTGAATTTACAGAAGATGAAGCCGGATTGGCACATTTATGTCGGGTGTTTTCTTATCCTGGCGGGATTGCATCCCATGCTGCGCCGGAAACACCAGGATCGATCCATGAAGGTGGAGAACTTGGCTACTCACTTGCCCATGCGACAGGTGCGATCCTTGATCATCCGGATGTGATCGCGGCGACAGTTGTAGGCGATGGCGAAGCAGAAACAGGTCCATTAGCTGGCGGTTGGTTTTCAAATGTCTTTATCAATCCGGTCAATGACGGTGCGGTGTTACCAATTTTGAATTTGAATGGCGGAAAAATTTCTAATCCAACTATCCTTGCCCGCAAGAGTGATGAGGATCTTCGAAAGTATTTCGAAGGAATGGGCTGGAAACCTTATTTTGTTGAGGGAACAGATCCAGAGGTTGTTCATCACATCCTGGCTTCAACACTAGATACAGTGATCGAAGAAATCAAAGAAATCCAAAAGGAAGCAAGACAAGCACCTGCGGAATCAGCCACGATGCCAAGATGGCCCGTCATTATTTTTCGGACGCCAAAAGGCTGGACAGGACCGAAGACGTGGGAAAATGAACAAGTGGAAGGAACGTTCCGTGCCCATCAAGTACCGATTCCAGTTGATTCAGAGCATATGGAACACGTCGATCATTTGATTGATTGGTTACAGTCTTATCGCCCGGAAGAGTTATTTGATGAACAAGGAAGAATCAAACAAGAAATCAAAGATCTTTCACCGAAAGGCAATCGTCGGATGTCGACAAATCCAATCACAAATGGCGGAATCGATCCCAAACCGTTAGTTATGCCTGATTGGAAAAACTATGCCGTGGATACTGCCACACCAGGAGCTGTCGTTGCACAAGATATGATGGTCTTTGGGGAACAAGCTAGAGATATAATCACGAAGAACCTAACCAATTTTCGGATCTTTGGTCCGGATGAAACAAAATCCAATCGCTTGAACAAAGTCTTTGAAGTGACTGATCGACAATGGATGGAACCTAAAGATGCTTCAGATGAGTGGCAGTCTTCTGTAGGAAGGGTCATTGATGGACAACTGTCGGAACATCAAGCGGAAGGATTTTTAGAAGGGTATGTTTTGACAGGGCGACACGGGTTCTTTGCTAGTTACGAATCTTTTTTACGTGTGGTTGACTCGATGTTGACGCAACACTTCAAGTGGATGCGTAAAGCTAGTGATCAGCCTTGGCGGAAAAACTATCCTTCCTTGAACTTGATTGCCACATCGACTGTTTTTCAACAAGATCACAATGGGTATACCCATCAAGATCCTGGTGTGTTGACCCATCTAGCAGAGAAGAAAGCAGAGTTTATTCGCGAATACTTGCCTGCAGATGCGAATAGTTTGATGGCTGTGATGGATCGTGCGTTGCAAGAAGAGCAAGTCATCAACTTGATTATTTCCAGTAAACATCCACGTCCGCAATTTTATTCGGCAACAGAAGCAGAAGAACTAGCCAATGAGGGGTTGAAAATCATCGATTGGGCTAGTACGGTTTCTGCGAATGAAGAGCCAGATCTAGTGATCGCAGCAGCAGGCACAGAACCAAACCTTGAAGCACTTGCGGCAGTCTCGCTATTGAATCAAGCATTTCCACAACTAAAAATCCGCTTTATCAACGTGGTGGATATCTTGAAGTTAAGACACCCATCTGTTGATCAGAGAGGACTAAGTGATGAAGTGTTTGACACGTTCTTTACGAAAGACAAACCAATTCTGTTTGCTTTCCATGGCTATGAAGGCATGATCCGGGATATTTTCTTCTTACGGCACAATCACCAATTGATGGTTCATGGTTATCGAGAAAATGGCGATATCACTACACCGTTTGATATGCGTGTCTTTAGTGAGTTGGATCGATTCCACTTAGCGCAACATGCAGCGGTAACTGTCTACGGTGAAGAAGCAACAGCTTTTGCTGAAGAAATGACACAACAATTGAAAGAACATCGAGAGTATATTCGGAAAGAAGGTCATGATCTGCCAGTAGTGGAAAACTGGAAATGGACGGAGTTAGCTCGGGTGAAGGAATAATAACTAAGAATGACACTAGTAAAACGCGGATCTATCTGCCTTTACTAGTGTTTTTTTAGCACTCGTAAATTTAGTGGCTCTTTGTCAATAAGGACTGATGAGTTGCGAAAAATTAAATCTGGGTCAGAATGAACCTCATTCTGGCTCAGATTTTTTGTTATCTCACTTTGATTAATTGATTGGTCAAAAAGATTCTAATTTTCATGTTCTCAAATGATCTAAATCCGTAGGATACTCGTTTCATCGTTTTTATGTGGGTATTCTTTGCTTCTATTTTTCCATTGGAGTAAGGATAAATCATCGCATTGGCGATGCCTTCTTCGTAGGTCAGAAGGTTTTGAAGTTTCTCACGAAAGCCGTCATCTAACGTTTCGGGAAGTTCTGCCAATAAGGAGAAAAACAAGTCAGGGTCTTTATCTCGAAAAGTTTCAACTAATTCATGGAAAAAGGGATACGCCTCCTTTAGGGACTTAGAAAAGCTAAGCAATCGATCAATCATCATTGCTTCAGTAAGAAATGGGTATTTAGGTGCTCGGAAACTTTTCCATGTTTTATACTCATAGTGGTTAATGTTTGCACGATTTTTTAGCAGAAAGCGCCAGTTCTTTTTCAGTTTTTCTGCATGGCTTTTCTGTCCTGCTTTACGCAGTTCATTCATTTCACGGATACGCAACTCATTGAAAGCTTGATTCATGTGTTTGACAATATGAAACCGATCAATCACTACTTTCGCATTTGGCAGAACGCGTTTGGTGAGCTGGAAGTAGGCGGCGTTCATGTCTGTGACTAAGAATTTTACTTCTTCTGGATTGGTGCAGCCCAAGAAATAGTTTGTTAATCGAGGTAATTTACGAGTAGGTAAGATATCAATTAAATTACCTGTTTCTCCATCTGCGCAAATAAAGCTCATTTTATCTTCTATGGAAGTGTGCGAACGAAATTCATCAACCATCAATACTTTGGGGAGAATCCTCTTAGTGGGCTTTGGTAAATAGCTTTTAAACTCTTTCAATGTACGAATAACGGTAGTCAAAGATACCTGACAGCTTTTCGCAATAAAAGATAAAGAGACTTTTTCAGTCAGTAAAGAAGCAATTTTATATCTGACATGATCCGCAATTGAATGTCTTGGGCGGACAAAATAGCTTTGAGCAGTCCAATGGGTTCGACAGTTTTTACAGGTATAGCGTTGCTTTTTTAAGCGCATAACCATTGGCATATGATTGTATTGTTCAAAGCGGACAATGATTTCTTTCTTTCCATTTTTCACCACAATTGCTTTCCCATTTCCATCTACCACAGTAGAACCACAACTTCTACAGGCACAAGGATCAGGTGAGAGAATGGCATTAATGACCAATGTCTTTTCCTTATGAAAGATCTCGTAAGAGATCTCAGTAATCATCAAATCTTTATCTATTAATCTTAGCATTTTTTTGATAGAATCATTCATATAGCATATCGTCCTCTCAGTTGTTTATTTTGTGGTGATTTAATCATACTAGAGAACGATATGTTTTTTAATACCTAAAATGAAAATGGGACTGAAGAATCAATTTTGATTCATCAGTCCCATAAATTATAGAGCCAATTTAGTTGCTTTGCAGAATTTTAGTGTGGGAAAAATCAAAGCAACCTATTAGTGGATTAAAAAAGTGAGTCGTGTATACAATGAGCATCGTATTCATTATTTATTCATAAATATTAATGTTTTATGATTTCGTTTGCAACTATTGATGTCAAAGTATTTTATTGTAGTTAGCGTTCTCTAAAAATATAATGTTATAAGCATAAAAATTCATTTAAAAAATAAAGTATGTTATTATTTTTTTGATGAGAGATATCGTAAGAGAATAGTTAAATTATACATAGTTTTATTTTTTTATTTTGGGTAACTCGCTTAGTTCCTCCGTTGTTTTTACATAATAGTCTTTGATAAATTTTCATTTTCTAGTGAAATCTAGTAGAAATGGACCTGATCTCAAAGGCTATTTGAAAAAATGATAAAAGTAACGACTTTTTAAAAGTCTTCTATATTCAAATTGCGATAGTTTGGACAAAGGAGGTAAAGTTTGTGGGGATAAGGAATGGAATTCAAACCAATACGCGACCGTTTTTTATAACGTTCGTTATTATTGTGGTGTTCTTTATTGGAGGCGTTTGCTCTTCTGTTTTTGCTGATGTCAATCAAAGGCAATCAACGAATGTGTTGATCGATAATGGAGAAGTGGCGTTATCACTCGAAGACACGAATAAAGGGGTGCGATTTAAACTAGAAAAAAATTCATCTGAAGCGTTACAATTTTCCGTAAATTTGATTGATTCTAAGGGTGAAAAAATCCCGCTTATGATAGAGGATCAACCCATTGCTGAGAATCAGGTATTGACAGAAGAACAATTTTCTACCCTACATTTTACCAAACCAACTGAACCTGTTCGATTATTTGTCAAGTATAAGTCCGCAAATGGAACACTGACGGATCTGACACCACCTGAAGGAGAAATTCTTCCACTTGTTGAACCAGAAAATAATGATCAATCAGGTACTTCAGGGAGTCAACCAACCGAAGTAACGAGCGGTACCATTGAAGAAAATAGCGAAACTGGAGAAAATCAGGAACCAACTGAGACACAGCAAGCAACCAGTGAAGCGGAAGTAGCGGAAGAACAAAGCTCGACGTCTTCTGACTATCAACCACCCCAGGCACGAGCAATCCAAGCTTTTGCAACAGGTACAGGTTCTCAATACGTACCGCCGGGAGCTATGCCTATCAGTGGCGCTTTTGCTGCACCAAATGGTGGGGCTGTCGTTTCAAATGTCACGAATACGAATGACAATGGCGGAAAACCATTTTCACAAATCTCTCTTTCGGGGAGTAATAACTGGACGTCGATTTGGTCAAATGACGCGTATCGCTTAGATTTCACGAAATCATTTTCACAACGGGTCTACGTCAATTTTGGCACACAGCAGGCAGATGGCGTGGCGTTTGTCATGCATAATGATGCAAGAAAGACAACAGCGATCACGAATTCTCGAGCAGTCGGTGTAGACGGACAAAACTTGGGCGTCTACGGAGCAACTGGCGGATACTATGAGGGATTATCACCACGTACGCCAGAAACGACCGCGATTCGTAATTCATTTGCGGTTGAATTTGATTTATTTGCTAATGAAGCAGTAACTGGTAGAGCACGCTATGATGCACAGATTCCTGCTGGAAATACGCCGCATATGGCTTATACCTTTCCAGGTAACCTAAGCCGAACGTATCAACCGATCAATGCAGTGAATGGTGATTTAGGAGCAAATGATTGGTTCACTTTGACCCTCGCCAATCCCGGACGGATCAAACACAACAGCTTGATCCCACTTAATGGAGCTGTCAGTACCAATGTCCAAGATGGAACATGGTACGAGTTCAATTATAGCTTTAATAGCACCACACGGAACTTTACGTATTCATTTAGAAATCCTGTCAATGGAGCAAAAACTGCTGACACAACGATACCTTGGGGAGAGCTGAACTCGGAATTGCAGTTAGCAACCAACAACAATCGAGCCTACTGGGGATTTACTGCAGCCAACGGTAGCGTATCAGGACAAGTTCGTTTTGCTTTTACACAACCGCCGATACCGATAGGCGCGACAGTGACGAGTAATGTATTGGACAACGCCAATACATCTGTGACTGTTCCAAGTACAGATACAAGTAAAAGTAAATATTTGATGAGTGAGCAGCCAGCTAAGATCCAATCAACGATCAAGGTAAATACAGGCGAAGCCGCCTTGAATACTACGAGGTGGACGACGGTGCTTGATGCGAAAGCAATCAATTTGGCAACAAATGCGACAGTCACACCGACGATCACGAAAACGACTGCCGCAGGGGTGACGTCAACGATTGCCCCAGCAAATTTAGCAACAGTCGTGACAAATAACGCAACGACTGGCGTGATCACAGTGGTCACGACGATAGCCAATAACGCGATCAATCTCAATCCCGGAGATTCAGCGACACTGAGTTATTCAGCACCAACAAGAACATTGTCAGCGGATGCACTAACTAGTTACGGAAGTTCAGTCTTAGCAAATCCAGTGGGAACGACCCCCAACGACACAACGAACGTCACCTACTATGGCGATACCGTGTATTACTGGGTTAAAAAAACGGATCAGTTTACCACTCTGTCATGGGAAAATGTCAATACGGTGACCAATTTTAGTGAGACGTTGGATATCTCTGCGAATCGCGATCCTGGGTACAAAAGAACATTTTATTGGAAAGATTTAGATGTCGGCGATCGATTGAGTTTCAAAGTGAGAAAAGGAACGACTTATCTCACTGATGTTCCATTCTCTGATGTCACGACAACAGGGGCGACAAGTTTTAATGCAAATACACAGTTAGTGATTCCTACAAAATATTTTGATTATGGTGAAAATAAATTTGTCATTGAAGTGTACTCTTCTGGAAAATTGACGAAACCCGAAGAACCGGCTGCATCATTGAATCTAACGGTAACCTACACTGGTGAATTAAGACTTGAGCAGGCACCAAGTACATTCAAATGGACGAATCGAAAGGTTCGTCAAAGTAAAGGGATCTTGGATCGTGATGCGGGCAATAGCTTAGAATTAAAGGTATGGGATTCGAGAGATCCACGAACAACAAGAAATTGGTCGGTTGGACTTTCGATCACGAGTGGAACGAACGCACCTTTTTCTTTCGTCTGGAAAATAAGTCCTACGAGTGCGGTTCAAAATTTGGGTAATTCACCAATCAAAGTGTTTGATTCTGCGAGTGTGACCCCGACTGGTTATGTTTATACGCTGAATATGAGTGAAAATGCGGGTGTGTTGTTGAATAGCTCAAAACTGTTGCCTGTAGGTGATTATAGTGGACGAGCAACAGCTAATTGGAAGCTATATAACACGGCTACGATCGAATAAGGAGGCGATGAGATGAAGCGAATAACTATGAATCTTTTGTTCCTGCTTAGTGTTGTTTTGTTCACTGGCTTTGTGCGAGTCGCTCCTACGTTTGTCGACGAAGTGATTGCTTCCGATCAGCAAGAAATCCAGTTTGAATTATATGAAAAAGATGAAGTGAGTCCCATAGATAAGGGTGAAAGTGGAACGACCAAACCGCAAGCGGAGGGGATGCTTCCGCAAACAGGTAGTTTGTTGTATGGAACGTCTGCATTTCTCGGTACATTGCTGATTGGATTTGTCGGACTGATGTATCGATCAAGGAGGCAGAAGCGATGAAGCCTAAAATCAAATGGTTGCTACTATTTATCTTGCTCCTGATGTTTGTTTCTCCTCCAAAGATCCGAGCTTCTTCTGTTGGTGAAGAGAAAAAATCAGCAGTGAATGTCCAAATCATCGAACCTGCTATTTATTTAAAGAAAGTAATACCACCAACTTTTGATCGCTACCCAGTCCCTGAGACGGACATTGAAGTACAAGCAAAGCAAGATCTAGTGATCGAAGTGGTTGACAATCGTTCTGGAACAAACGGGTGGAAACTCGATTATTCATTATCTGCTTTTAAAAATCAGCAGGAATATACAGCAAAACTTTCTATGAAAGATGGACAGTTGACGACAGAAAAAACCACTGTCTATCAAGTCAATGATATAGAAAATATCAGTCATGGCGAAACGCAAGAACTCGTCAAAGTCAGTCAAGGAACGAAACAAAACTTTCGATTGATCATCCCGAAAGAAAGTATTAAGTTGAGTGTTCCTGCTAATAGTCCAAGTGGTACCTATAAAGCGATACAGACGGTCAACCTCGTAAATGTGGTTGCCGATGTAGATTAATTGAAAATCAAGGAGGAATAAAAATGAACCACAAAACAAAAACATTAAGTGCAGTATTCGCAGGGTTGATTTTAGTAAATATAGGTGGAGTAGCAGCATTCGCAGCAGAGGTACCAGGACAAACTGGAAGTACACCAACGACTGTAACGATCACCGATGCTACTTCAGGAGATTTAAGACTCGATGCCGTTCCAGCGACTTATGCGTTTGAGACGGAAATCGAAAATGGCACGTATTCACTTAGTACTGGAACGATCGGTACACCAGGAAATATCGTTGTTTCAAATGATAGTATCGCTCAAGCATGGTCAGTGAGAGCAACTGTTGCGAACAATCAATTGACACGAGCAGCTGCACCAGCCACATTTGATGTGAATTCATTCCAAATCAATGGTGCACAATTAGTTGGTACAGGCGCAACTGGGATTGTCGCTCGATCAGCGACTACACCAGATGCCGGAAATAATACCGGTCAAATCACCACTCCGGTAACATCGATCGCAATTGGTTTTACTGATCCGAGCAATGTCTTACAAGTAAATAATGTCTTGAACGGTACGATCAATTATCAATTGTACAATACGGCAGATGCTTCTTAATGGTTGTGCTCAAATTGAGAAGATTGGAGCAATCGCATTCAGCGATTGCTTCAATTCTTTCTATAGGTTTTTGTTCATGATCAAATCTCTGGGAAAAACCAAATGAATCGATAAATGAGGTGTAGTGATGCGGAAAATAATTTTAGCCATTTGTTGCATGTTTGCTTTTTGCTTCCCCTTAGTCACCGAGGCAGAGACTGAGAGTGAAGTGGGCTTTCATATCAAAGCAATTATTCCAGAAAATCAAGCCGATAAAAAATTAACTTATTTTGATTTACAACTAGAACCTGGTCAAAAACAAACGATCAAGTTTCTGATAGAAAATACATCGAATGAAGAGTCAACTTATCAGGTTGCAGTAAACCAAGCCTATACGAATGACCAAGGGTTTATTGATTACACGCAACCAACTGATGATCCAGATATACCGGAGGAATTTCAAATCGACAACATTGCAAAAGTCCCAGAAAGCATCACTTTAGCTGGTGGGAAGTCACAAGAAGTTAGCGTTGACCTCACAATGCCGGAAAAAGAATTTGATGGACAAATCTTGGCAGCCATCCATGTCATGAAAGTAGGTCAAGCGGAACAAGAGGGCCAAATCGTCAACAATTATGGCTATGTCTTAGGATTGAAATTAACGAATAATACGAATGAAGTGCAAAGAAAAGTGGAATTGAAAGGCGTCGAACCAGCCATTTCATTTGGGAAAACAAGTGTGGTAGCCACTTTGAAGAATCCAACGATGGATGCGATCGGTCATTTGAAATATGCAGCTGAGGTGAAAGATGCCACAGGGGAAGTCATAAAAGAAGTATCCTATGATAAAGAGATGCAAATGGCGCCCTTGTCAACGTATCGATTTGCAATCGATTGGGACAATGAACGACTGGAAGCGGGAGATTATTCCTTACATTTGACAATCTCAGATGCAAAAGACAACGAGTGGGTATTCGATCGCGAATTTACAATCAGTGAGAGTGATGCGAAAGAAGTGAATAAGGTAGCAATCTCTAAAGTGAATCAGCAGTCAATCCCGACTTGGGTCTATGTAGTTGTGGGTGTCTTACTTGGGATCATCCTTCTATTGATCATTTATTTTCTATTCATACGTAAGAAGAAAAAAGAAGAGTAACCAAAAGGGGTTGTGATCCTTATGTTAACACGAGTCTTAGCATAGGGATCACAATCTCTTTCTGTCAGTTAGCGTTTTTTATAGAAATAATAAAGCACACTGATGAAAAAAATCACAGATATTAGAAGGCCGATTTCGTAATATACAAACACCCTCAGAGAATCATAAAAGTAATACGCCATGATTTTAGTGATAAAATAAATCACTGGACATGCAGCTAGGAACACCAGAAAAGTGCGCTTAGTTAATTTAAAGAAATAAAAAAATGCTAGCACGGCAATACTTAAAGGAAACCAAAATAAAAACTTGCTTAACTGAACCAACATCATTCACTCCTCTATTATCTTCATAATCAAATAATACCATTTTTGTGTTATTTTTAAAACTATTAATAGTATCATAACAAAATATTTTTTTTGATTTTAAAATAAAAATAAGTGGTTTTTATATATAAACGCTTGATTTGCAGAGGATTGTGAAAATATGTTCATGTAGAACGTTCGTTTTTTAATAACATTTTAAAAAATGGGATTAGGTTCCTTTGTTATATATCGACCATTTTTTTAAAATGATTTTAACGAATTTGTATGAATAAACTGTAAAACTATTTCAGTGATCCAAGGACAGTCTTGGCGACGCATACTGAAGGGTTGGTAACCATTATAGCGATAGATATATTCATTTTTCCAACCTTTTGTTTTGGTTTGCTTCATTTTCAATAACTTGATCAATGGGTGTAATGCCTCTTGATCAAGATCTGGAGTATGAGAAGCGATGTAGATAAGATCGGTCAAGGATAAAACGTAGCCTTGTGGAAACATATTTTCTGTAATATGTGCAGAAATGGGCTGTCCATTCGATAAGCGTTTGAACCATTGATGCTTTTCCATATACATCACACCATCAGCAATCATTTTTTTTACTTGTGGGTCAGTTTGATCCACCATTTTTTGATAAGTGATCAACGCACGAACAGTTTTTCCAATGCCGATGTAACAAGGGGTTTTTCTTAAACAACCGCCATGTTGACAAATACCACGTCCTGTCCATGAGGTTGTTTGATTCCGTTCAAAGAGCTGATAATTTTTGATCCACATGAGTGCTCGCTGTGCAGAAAGTTTTTGCCCTAAACCGAGACGAACATAGGCTTCCAGTAACATCGCATTGTAGCAAGGAACGATATCTTCTGCTTTTCCGGTATAAGAAAAACCGTCTGACGTCGCAATCGTTTTTTCTACATACTGGATCAATGACTGGGTAACTGGTAATTGACTGGCATAGGGGATTTCGGCTAAACCAACCAAAGCAAAAATTTTTCCTAAAGCGGATAGATTCTCTTGTTGTTCATATTTTTTGACGATCTGTGATTGCTCAAGATAGATCATGGGATCTTCAATTGGTTCATTTTGGTCTATTTTCGTTTTTAATCGATAAGCTGCATCCATAAAAGCATGACTCCTTCAATTGCTTATTGTGAGTATTTGGTAAGGGTTTCACAAATCAAGTATATCATCAAATGGCGGTTCCATGATGGCGCAGCCATCAAATTTTAGCTGGTATATTTTGATGTTCTTTTTTTTTATTTCCGAAAAAATTATGATACTGGGAGATTTCTAATAATTGAGTGTTCTTTTAATAGCAGTAATCAATGGCGAATATTTCTAAGATATTGGTGTGAATTTATTTCTATAATAGGAAATAATAAGCACGATAATGCTGATAAATGGTGTTATTATTCTTGGTGTAAAGGATGTGGATTGTTATTTCTTTACAAAAAAACCGCCAATAAAAGGGGGCTATGAATGGGTGAAGAATCTATCCATAGATAATTGGTGGGTAAAATTTCCTTAGGAGGATGATCTACATTATGAAAAAAAGGAAAACAATGTGTCAGTTGATGTTGCTCGGTCTCACTGTGTCGACAATGATGGTGCCAGTTTCCCATGTGTCAGCAGCAATTCAGTCAGTAGAAAAGAGCAAGGAGAATGATTCTTTACAGACGAGTCAACTCAATCAGTCTTTACTAGGATCGATCACTTCCGACCAAGAACAAATCAATCGTTTAGATCAAAAGTATGAGTTAGTCGCTTATGATGCAACTGTCTTGCCCGAAAAAATTGACTCTGCCTCACTCTTAGTGGCTGCAGATGCGAAAGTCGTTGATGAAGAAGGTGAACCTCTAAGTGGTTTCACGCCTTATGTCAAAGCAACAACCGTTGAAGCAAAGCCAGGGGAATATCAGCTGACCGTTGGCTTAAAAGAAGATGCCAGTGTGGAAAAAACAGTAAAAGTAACAGTTTTAAATGAGAAACAAGAAACAAAATATACGATTTTAGCAGAAGACGTGACTGTACTAGTAGGACAAACCGCTACTGATTACATTCTAAAAGTTGCCGGTGCCTATGCACGTAATGAAAAGGGCGAGTTATTTGATGTGATCGTAAAAAGCTCAAACGTTGAAAATCAATTAGGTGAGTATGAAATGACCTTAGGGATCAAGGAAGATCCTCGTGTGGAACGAACGATCAAAGTCACTGTCTCAGACAAAGAAAGCTACGTATTCAGTGCCCAGGATGCGACAGTCATGGTCGGTCAAACGGATGAGGCATCAATCCTCTCAGCTGCTAATGTCGAGATCACGAATCAGCGTGGCGAAGCAGTGGACGCAAAAGCCGTCATCAAGTCATCCACTGTCCAAGACTTTCCAGGTATTTATCTAGCGACAATCGCTGTCGATCAAGATATGACTATTGAAAAAACAATCACTGTCACCGTGATGCAGGCAAACGAGGACACAGTAGGTCAGCCCAATTATCAATTACTTGCTGAAGATACGATAGTTTCTATTGGACAAACAGATGAACAATCATTGATAGCGGCAAGTGGGGCATATGCAATCGATGCAACGACAGGAAAAGTGGGACAAGTCGTTGTCAAACAGTCAACAGTCCAAAATACTCCGGGAGAGTATGACGTGACATTTGGTGTAATCCAAGATGATTCTATTGAAAAAAAAGTGAAAATTACGGTACAAAATCCAGAGGACCAGCCTAAGTATCATTTGAATGTCTTGGAAAAGAATATCACTTTACAAGTTGGGCAAACCGATGAGGCGACAATTCTCTGGGCTAGTGGCGCTGAAGTGAAGGATCAAGATGGGTATTTGACGTACGAAGCAAAACCAATCATCAAATCCTCAACCGTTGAAAATAAAGCAGGTGTCTATGAAGCAACGATTGCAGTGGATAAAGACCTTTCAATCGAACAGAAGATCCAAGTGACAGTCATTGGTGAAGAGACAACTGAACCTGAATTATCCTATGAACTTTATGCCAATGATGGCTTCACAACAGTTGGTCGAACAGATGCTCGTTCAATCATTGAAGTAACCAATGCGCAGGCCTATGATAGCTATGGAAATATGATCGCTGTTATCGTTAAAAACTCAACGATAGAAGATAAAGCAGGTGTCTACAAAGTCACGCTAGGAATCAGTCAAGACTCTACGATTGAAAAAACAGTGAATGTGACTGTTGAAGGAGAAGAAACTGAAATCCCTAACTTTGATTATTTCGTGATTGCAGAAGATGCAGAAGTCAAGGTCGGACAGACAGATGATTACTCCCTTTTGTTAGCAACCAATGCGTATGTGTTCAATCAAACATTAGGAAAACAAGTCGTACCGATCATCAAGCATAGCACAGTAAAAGATACTCCAGGAGAATATGAAGTGACGATTGGTATCGAACAAGATGAACGTGTGGAAAAAACAGTGAAAATCACAGTAGTTGGGGAGCAAGTTCCACAACAAGAGTACATTTTAAATGCAGCAGATGCTGCTGTGACTGTCGGACAGACGGATGACCAATCAATCTTAGCGGCAGTCGGGGCCACTGTGACAGATTTATCTGGTCGACCAGTCGACGCACGACCAGTGATCAAAGCATCGACAGTCAAAGACGAAGTCGGTTACTATGAAGTAACGATCGGTATCGATAAAGGCGATATTGAAAAAACAGTTGAAGTGATCGTTCGTTCTGAAAATCTTACAGAAGGCTATACGTTTTTAGCAGAAGATGCTGTTATTACGGCCGATGAAATAGATGACGCCTCCATTATCAAAGCGACAAATGCACGAACTGTTTATAGTGATGGCAAAGTCGTGAAAGGTGCAGTCATCAAAGAGAACAATGTTTTGCCTATTCCTGGCGAATATGAAGTGGTACTGATGGCGAATCAGTATGGTTTTGGGGCAAAAACTGTCAAAGTAACAGTCGTAGCAGTCAACTGATACGTCATTACTAATTGATCTGTACCGGTTCATTATCTTACGGATATCACAAGAGATGGAAACAGAAGTGTTTAAGCTCAAGAAATCAGGCGACAACCATGAAAATTGCTTCTTAAAATTTTTGTGGTCGTCGTCTTTTTTTGAAGATCGTACTTCTGTTTCCGCCGTTTATTCGTTTCTAAGGTGCGCACAGTCTTCTTTTTATTTCAGGTAAATGTTACACTTGTGAAAAGAATCCAACGATCATCAAAGGAGAAAAAAATGAAAAATCACTGTCTGATTTACCGAGCATTTGGTTTGCCACAAGAGGTTGTGCAACTAGAAGAGCAACCACTCACTTTAAGACAAGGAGAAGTCTTGGTCAAAATGTTAGTGGCTCCAATCAATCCTTCTGATTTGATTCCAATCCACGGCGCCTATGCACATCGCATCAACTTGCCACAAATTGCTGGGTATGAAGGTGTCGGGAAAGTGATCCAAGTCACTGATCCTCAGGATAAACAAATGATAGGACAGTACGTTTTACCCCTACGAGGGGAAGGAACTTGGCAAACCTATCACACAGTACCCAAGAGTGAATTAGTAATTGTTCCCTCTTCGGTCGATCTATTAACAGCTGCCCAGATGTACATCAATCCTGTAACCGCATGGTTGATCTGTACAAAAGAATTGAACCTAAATAAAGGAGATCATATTTTGCTCAATGCAGGAAATTCTTCCATTAGTAGAATTTTTATCCAATTGAGTAAAATTTTATCATTTAAAGTCATTGCAATCGTTCGCCACGAAAAATATAAAAAAGAGTTAACTGAACTAGGAGCAGATTTGGTCGTTCTTTGGGATGAAGAAACAACGTTGCCGCAAATTTTAGCACATACAAAGGGGAAAGGCGTAAGGGCGGCGATTGATCAAGTAGGTGGGAAAAGCGGTGAAACTATGGCGCGAGCGATTCAACCGTATGGGAAGTTCGTTGCGATCGGGTTACTCTCTGGTCAACAAGTTGATTGGTCGCTCATCCAAACATTGCCGATCCAAGCCAAAGTCTATCATCTAAGGCATTGGGCGGATTCGGTTTCCAATGAAGAATGGCAGAAACAATTTCAACAACTATTCCGTTTGGTTGAAGAGGGACAATTGAACCTACTAACTACCGCTCCCATGTATCCAATTTCTGAGTATCGTCAGGCATTGATAGAGGCAGAAAAGAAAAAAGAAAAAATATTTTTAAATTTCGATGTTCCATTAGAGGGCTGAGACAATCAAAAGAGAGTGTGATATTCGTCCTCTTGTACCACTTAAAACCGAATGAACGGCAAGAATAGAAGGAAACTCTTCGCAAAATAAGGCGCCACCCACGAAAACTTGGAGAACAAATTTCGTGGGTGGCGCCTTATTTCTCGAGGTTAAACACGTCTGTTTCGACCTCTTTTTGAGATCACGGCTAAAGGATAGGGAGTGTTTTTCCTTTAGTTAGTTTGTGAATAAGCAGGCAAAGACAAATAAGTGATCGTCTCCATTAAAAGACGCCAATCCGCTATCGTCGGCACATTGGAGATTCGATGGATGCGACAAACCTGTTCATCAATCAAATGAAGATCGTAATTACAAACTACGAGATCAGCTTGGTAGGTTTCGATCGATTCTTTTGTGACAGCATGTTCAATTTGAAATTCGACCGTTGACCGTTGCATAAAAAGTGTCTCGATCTCATTCAGGATATAATCATCTAAAGATGGCGGTCCTTGGATCGTAAACAAAATGCGTAAAGGGCGATACGACTGCTTCATCAACAGCGAAGCATGAAACGTTGTCAACGCAGCTGCAAGATAATCGATATGAACAAAACCAAATAATGGGTTATTTTTTAGAATCGTCAATTTTTCAAGCCATACTTGGTAGAGCTCAGAATAACGTGCCTTCATTTGCGTCACCATCGTGGGTGAATGTAATTCATAAGTATGGCTCATTTTAGAAAGTAAACGCGCATTGACCAAGTAGGCTTCCATTTTTTCTAGTGTCCCGTCTTTGATCATGTGTTCCGGGAAAACAGTCGCTAGAAAACGTTGGATCGCTTCGATGACACCAGGGCTTTCTTCTCGATAAAATGCATAGGAGCGACCATCGTCCAAATTGCTTTGACGTGTGTAGGAAATACAATGAAGTGAGACCAAGTATAACCACATCGTTTCATTTAATGAGAGTGTTTCATTCGAGCGTGAAAGATAGTAATCCTGTAATAATGGCTCAAGTGAAGAGAAGCCTTTGCTGCTTTTGATCAACACTTTGATACTTCGATTTAAGTTGCAAAGTTTTTTACACTTCCAACGTGCTTTTGCAATCGACAGCCATAAAGCGGCACGAAAATGGCTAAAATGTAAAAAGGCATGATCTCTTTTATGGCCTTCGTCGACTAAATACTGTGCATCGATTTCACTATCTGAATCAATGATCGTACTATCGCCAAAACTTGAGTAAAAGGCAAAAAAACAAAAACGAATATCTTCTTCTCTACCTGATAAAGTCAATGGTCCAGTGGTGATCGTCACACTGAATTCCTTCAAGATATTATTCATATGACGGATCGTTTTAAAAATTGTACTTCTAGAGACCATCAAGGCATCGGCTAATTCATCGGTTGAGTAAGTTACATTATGAAGCAATAGATCCATGATCTGGTAGGTGATGGTCCTTTTAGCTAATAAGGTGATCATCGAATCGATTGTCATTACCTTTTTGTAGTGAAACGATAGTAGTCCTTTGTGATCAATCTTCAGTGAAACGCACTGCTCGTTCAGCGCTTGATTGATTTCCTCGATGTCTTTTTTTAGTGTTGGTTTTGACTTCTCTAAGTTAAGAGAAAGTTCATTGAGCGTTAACTGGTTGGTTTTATTTTTATGTACTAAATTTAAAATTTGATATTGTCGTTTAAACTGATTATCAAGTTGTAAGGTGATGGGTAAATTTTCCATTATTCTGGCTTCCAATCTTTATTTTTCTATAAATATGTAAGAAATATAGTCTCTCTGTAAAGTTAAAACACATAGTTAGATAGGCTCAGGGAAAGATGTGCATATTATAAGTATACAAAAAAAACAAACGTTTGAAATAAAAAATCATTATAATTTAAAAATAATCTGTTTTAAATTAAGGGCAAATAGTTGGAATTGCCGTGTTTTTTATCGAATAATTGTTTTTTAAATAATTTTGTTATTTTTTATAAGTGAAGATATTTTGTTTTTTCAATAAAGAGTATACAAAAATTTCTTAGGCGCATAGTGTGATATTTTTTTCTGAATAATAAAAAAATAGTTTTTGACTATGGGTGTATGTATTGAAACCAATGACTATTACTATAATTACAGAACTTATAGAAATAAGGCAGTGCTTTATTTTTTTTTGTTCGAAAAAAAATAAAAATAAACAAAGAATAGATTAGTGTTATTATAATCAAAAGATGAAAAAATAATAGCTTTGTTACATCGTTATTTAATATCATAGTTTCATCTGGGTTAAGAAAGGGGTGCAGCTATTCAATTAGTCGAACATATAACTAGCAATATCTAAAAAAGTAGGCATGTTCTATTACAAAGAACAGTTGTTTAGGGAATCAATCGTGCAATAGAAGATACTAAGTAGAAAATGAATCACTATAAATCAGTACATTCAATACATTGAGTATAACTTTCTGCCAAAAAATCAGCAGATTACGTCACGTCAAGTAATACGTGTAGAGTAGGAGGAGGAAATGACTCATTTTTATAAGAAACAAAGTTTACATATTATTGTAATTATCTTGCTGCTTCTCTCGTCATTAGGAAATACTATCAGTGTTATCGCTGAGACGATCAACGAGTCAAGCGTAGAAGAACAGGTAGAAGATGTTGGTGAATTACAGGAAACAATAGAAGAAACATTGGTAGAAGGTGAGGAGGCGACTGAGGAAGAGAGTGAACCGGTAGTGCCAGAAGAAGTGGTACCAGAAGTAGTAGGCGATGAGCCTTTACTGGAAAGAGAACCAAGAAATTTACAACAGCTAAATAATTTGAATAGTTTTTGGATTTCACAATTCTTGCAAGGAAATGCCAGTGGTACCCGCACACAGTTTCCAACAACTTTTAGGAATTATTTTTTAAATGATAGCCGAGCGTCCATTGTATGGTCGGGGGGCAATCAATTAGGTAACAGAACTGGGAATAGTATTGAAGGGCGAGTGATGTTACCACGACAATTTTTATATCGAAATGTTAATGATTTATTGTATGCAGGTGTTAGTTTTTCCGGGATGCCCACAAGAAACCAGTACCAATTCGGAGTAAATTCGATTCAGCATAGCAATGGAGATTTTCGTTTTACTATTCAAGAAAGTAGCCCTTATCAAATTAAAAATCCTGTCTTATCTCCGTCAAATAGCAATGAAGGAAGTTTAGCTGACTTTCAAGAGTTTACGGTACGAGTGGAAAGGATCAGAGACGCAACAATCACTAGTCAAAGAGCAAACTCCTTTTTAGTTGATTTAGATTGGATTTTCAATACTTATTTTTACCATGCACCTAGTTATATTCATATGTACTATGTGAACTATTTTGCAACGGTTAACCAAGCGATCCGTGGCAGTTTTACTGAACTACCCGCTCATACATTAGCATTTGCTAGAAACCCATCACAAGGAGCGAGTGCAAATCCATCGGCGCCTGTGACTACACTGGCACAAGGGGCTACAACGACAGTGACCGCTGCGGCTCCAGCGACGGGATATCAATTTGCAGGATTTGATGTGAGTGGTACAGGAAGTTCGATCACGAATGTGAATACAGCCAATCGCACAGGAACGTTTACCATGGGATCACAAAATGCGACCGTTACCGCACGTTATGAGTTGAGTAATCGAACCTTGACTCTGGCACGTTCGCCACAAGCCGGAAGTGCAAGCAACCCAACTGCACCAACGACTACTCTAGTGGTAGGTGCAACGACGACGGTCACAGCAGGCGCACCTTTACCTGGCTATCGTTTAGCGGGTTTCAATGTGACAGGTAACGGTACGATCACAAATGTTGATTTAGCCAATCGCACAGCCACCTTTACTATGGGAACTGAAAATGCGACAGTCACAGCAGAGTATGCTTCGACGGTCATCCGCAATGCAGAGGATCTTGGAAAATTTTTACGAAGCGAATTTCCTTATGATTCCAATGAACAGACGTACACGATCGAACCAGAAACCAATCAGACAATCGATATGTCTGGACAAGGGAACTTTTCAGGGCGTAGTCAATTTTCAGGTAACCTGATCGGAAATGGGACGATCATCAAAAATCTTTCATTAGTGGCGTCAAATGCTTCTCTTGGATTGATCCAAACACTCAACGGCGGCAATGATTCTAGAATCGAAAATCTAACCTTAGCTGGCTTGGTACTAAATAATACACGAACATTGTCTAACTCAGCTGGAATCATCGGTCAAGTTGCTACTGGTACGTCAGTTGCGCTTGAAAATATCACGATTGATGAAAGTAGTCAAATCGCAGCGAATCAACCGAATGGAAGTGCGGGACTGATCGGGAACAATCAGGGGTCAGTAACAATCAAAAACAGTGACATCGCTGGTACTGTGCATTCCAACACTGCCAATGGTTTGATGGGGGGGATCGTTGGACAAAATGAAGGTCAATTGACCATTGAAACGAGTCTCTCACAAGTGGAATTTACCTCAGGGGGATCTTATACACTAAGTATAGGAGGTCTAGTAGGTGTAACCAATGGATCAGTCACGATCACTGATTCAAGGAGTGCGAGTCATGCAGCCATCAATTCATTAAGTGGCACTTTTCGAGGTGGATTTATTGGTCGAGTGATTTCTCCCGGAAATGCGACGATCCAACGAAGTGCTAACGTCAGTGATATGCGTGGAAATAATAGTTATGTCGGTGGGTTTATCGGCCAAATGTCTGGAACTGCAAGAATTGAAGAAAGTTACCACAGCGGGCATGTCCAAGGAAGTACGAGCCTTGGAACCGCAGGCTTTGTCGGCTTGACTGAAGGCAGTGGCGCTCTTGATATCATGGATAGTTATAGCATTGGCTCTTCCAATGGTAATGGGGTGATCGGTGTCAATCAACTAGCAAGTAATGTTACGTTGAATCAACTCTTTGTCGCAGGTTTTACTGGGGGGCAACCCATCACTTCAAGTACGTCAGGAATCAATGTGACAAACGTTTATTATGATTCAAGTACCACGAATAAAACAACTACGTCAGGTGTAGGTGAAGCAAAAACAACCTTGGAGTTGATCGAATCCACAACCGATATGTTAGGTTTTGGGAATCGTTGGCGGACCGATTTTTCAGTGGCTCAGCGAACGAATAAAACCTATCCTTACCTGAGTTGGCAGACCCAAGGCACGCAACCGGCGATGTTTTTTGACAGCATCGATCCAATGGTCGATCGTCAAGTAACGGGTAATCAAGTGTCGGTAACGTTAGATCTACAAAACGAGCCATTGAAACTATTCAATCCATATAGTTCTGGCTTAGCTGGTGAAGCGACAGCAGGAACCTTCACTTTCAATCGTGGATCTATTGCAAGAGTGTCGATTGGTGTCATCAATCAGCAAGGCGTCGTTGGCTTTACTGCCCGACGAATGACGGCGACGAGCGCTCGTAATCCAATCGCTGGTAGTGATCATGATCCAGAGATTGAAAAAAATGATTTTCTTGAAGGTGAAACGACACAAATCAAAGCAGCTGCACCTAACGAAGGCTATCGCTTTGTTGGGTTTAGTGTGACCGGTGCGGGTAGTTCAGTTTCAAACATCGATTTGACCGCACGAACAGCGACAGTCACGATTGGAACTGAAAACACGGTCATCACAGCAGAATACGCCTCAACGATTATCCGTAATGCCGATGATCTCGGAAAGTTTTTACGAAGTGAGTCTCCTTATGATGCAAACGACCAGACTTACACGATCGAACCAGAAACAAATCAAACGATCGACATGTCAGGAGAAGGTGATTTTTCAGGACGTAGTCAATTTTCTGGTCATCTGATCGGAAATGGCACGATCATCAAAAATCTTTCATTAGTAGCTTCCGGTGTTTCTCTTGGATTGATCCAAACGTTAAACGGTGGCAACCTTTCACGAATCGAGAACTTGAAGTTAGAAGGACTACTCGTCAATGATACGAGGACGCAATCTAACGTGGCTGGAATCATCGGTCAAGTAGTAAGCGGTAAGTCAGTTGAACTTGAAAATATCACGATCAATGAAAACAGTCAAATTGCTGCTAGTCAACCCTATGGGAGTGCCGGATTGATCGGGAACAACCAAGGTTCAGCATCAATCAAAAACAGTGAGGTTTCAGGAACGTTACATTCCAACACAGCTAATGGACTAATGGGTGGACTTGTTGGTAAAAATGACGGTCCATTGATCATTGAGAGTAGTCTTTCTCGAGTTACTTTTACTGGTGGTGGTTCATATACATTAAATATCGGTGGACTAGTGGGTGAAACCAGTAGTGAGGTAACAATCACTGATTCTGTAAGTGAAAGCCAAACAGCAATCAATTCATTGAGCGGAACATATCGAGGTGGAATGATTGGTCGAGTGACCTTCTCAGGGGAGGTCACGATCCAACGAAGTATCAATGCCGGTGATATGCGAGGAAATAACAGTTATGTGGGCGGATTTATCGGAAGGATGTCAGGAACTGCTAACATCGAGGAAAGCTATCATAATGGACATGTCCAAGGAAGTACAAGTCTAGGAACTGCTGCGTTCATTGGTATGACCGAAGGCAATGGCGGACTTAGTGTCGTGGATAGTTATAGCATTGGCTCATCCAATGGCAATGGTGTGATCGGGATCAATCAATTAACGGATCGAGTGACACTCAGCAAACTATTTGTTGCAGGTTTTACTGGGGGACAACCCATTTCCTCAGATACGATGGGTATCACTGCGACCCATGTGTATTTTGATTCCAGTACAACGAACAAATCAACTACGACTGGAGTAGGTGAAGCGAAAACTACGCTAGAGTTGATTGAATCAACAACCACTGCACTAGGTTTCGGGAGTCGTTGGCGAACCGACTTTTCAGTGGCTCAACGTACGAATAAAACCTATCCATACCTGAGTTGGCAGACCCAAAATACGCAACCATCTATGTTTTTTGATAGCATCGATCCAATGGTCGATCGTCAAGTGACGGGCAACCAAGTAACGGTAACGTTGGATTTGAAAAATGAGCCATTGCGATTATTTAATCCATACAGCTCGGGGTTAGCCACTGAAGCCACAGAAGGAAGCTTTGTTTTCAATCGAGGCAATGTCGCAAACGTATCAATTGGGGTCATCAATCAGCAAGGAGTCGTTGGCTTTACCGCAAGGCGAATGAGTTTGACACTGGCCCGTGATCCCTTGGCAGGGAGTGCAGCTGATCCAAACGCTGACCAAACGAATTTTATCGAAGGGGAAACAACAACGATTCAGGCGGCTGAAGCAAATACAGGGTATCGTTTTGTTGGATTTAGCGTGACGGGCACAGGAAGTACCGTGACAAATGTTGATCAAAAAAATCGAACAGCTACTTTCACGATGGGGACAGAAGATGCAACAGTGACAGCAAATTATGTGCAAACGGTCATTCGTACAGCAGAAGATCTAAGTCGCTTTTTGAATCGTCAAGCACCTTTTGATCAAGACGATGAAAACTATTCGATTGAACCAGAAGATGGGATAGCAATCGATATGGCAAATGCAGGTACCTTTTCTGGCAGACAAGTATACGGAGCGAAATTGATCGGTAATCATGCGGTCATCAAGAATTTGACATTGACTAGTGGAGAAGTAGACTTAGCCTTTATTCGCTCAGTCGGGAATGCTTCTTTACGAATTGAGAATCTAACATTTGAAAACTTGAGGGTGACGAATACTAGAGGACAGTCATATACCAACTATACAGCAGGGGTGATTGCTCAAATTGGTACAGGAAATATGGTTGAACTTGAGAATATCCAGATGGATAGTAACAGTAGCATTGTTTCAAACCAGTCAAATGGAAGCGGAGCTTTTGTTGGAACCAACAATGGACAACTAACGATTACGAATAGCCAAGTATCAAGTAACCTTCACTCGAATACTTCGAACGGTCTATTAGGGGGTCTCGTCGGTCGCACGACGGGCGTGCTTAACATGAGTCACTCTAGTTCAAAAGTGAATTTTACTGGTGGTAATAATTATACCTTGAATCTAGGCGGGCTGGTCGGTGAAGTATCTGGTACAGTAACGATCACCGATACACAGAGTGAAACTCGCTCGACAGTGAATTCTTCAACTGCTAGCTACCGTGGAGGGTTGATTGGCTATGTGACAGAAAATAGTCAAGTGCAGATTGAGCGAAGTATCAATTCGAGTGATCTCCGAAGTGGAAATAGTTCTGTTGGTGGATTCATAGGTGTCATGTTAGGGAATGTCACCATCAATGAGAGTTATCACAGTGGCTATATCCTTGGAAATGTTGCAACTGGCACTGGTGGTTTCATTGGCAGGATTGAAGGAAATGGTCGCTTAACATTGACGGATAATTATAGTGTTGGCTCAACAAATGGGCATGGAGTGATCGGAACAATCGATTCGACTGCTACCGCACAACTTACGAATTTATTCGTCGCAGGATTTACTGCTGGAGAACCAATTTCGAATACTACCACAGGAATCACAGCAAGCAATGTTTATTTTGATTCAAGCACGACAAGAAAAACAACGACAAATGGTGTGGGTGAAGCACGTAGTACTACAGGATTGATCGATAGAACGATAACTGAACTTGGGTTTGGTGAGAAGTGGTTCACAGGTTTTGCTTTGGGGAGCAATGCCAATCGAACTTATCCGTACTTGAGGTGGCAGACGAATGGGGGACAAACAGCCGAGTTCTTCCACTCGATCCAACCAGAAGTAGATACAGCTGTCTCAACCAACCAAGTAACAGTAACTTTAGATCTTGCAGGACAACCTGTTCGCTTATTCAATCCATATCAAGCGGACTTGGCAGGAGAGATCACATCAGGTACATTCCAGATCAATCGGAATAATGCCGAACGCTTTTCAATCGGGGTCATCAATGAACAAGGCGTCATTGGTTTTACTGGTATCGGAAATTATACAGATATCCAGCCAAAGAACCAAGTTTTGAACTATGGATATGGAGAAACGGATTATCAGGCAAAAGACTTTGTCACAGTCTTCAAAGATCAAACTGAAACAGAGGATTATGATGCACGTTTTGTAAGTTTCCCTGATTCACTGAATGGTCAAGCTGCACGTGTAGAGGTTTCAAAAAATGGCACAGTATTAGCTACGATCGATGTTCCTGTCACTTATCAGTTTGGTCATTCACTAAATGTAAGAGGCATTAGTTTTCAAGGAACAGACCTACGAGCAGCAACTTTAAGCTTGAACAGTGATCAGACACAAATTGTTGCGACCTATAATAGTGCATTAGCTGGAACTTCGGTTCATTCCTATTTTGGAGATGAGATGTACTATCAAATCAGGCACTATAACCAAGCAACTGTTTCTAATGGTCCATTGAATGCACAAACGCCAGATTTCGATTTTTCTGTAAATGGCAATCAAAGGTTAGATACATTGAATGGTTTCGGAACAAATCGAAGACTATCAGTTGCGAAAGGCGATATCGTGGAAATTTTCCATGCAGAAGCTAATGGCAGACTGGACAACTTCCAAGATAATGCGGTGCAGCCAAGGATATCGGATAATCGAAGTCGTTATCAAATCACTGCGAAGGGGTTTGAACGAATAAACATCGATCGTTTAAATCCAAGGGAACAAAAAATAGTGTTAGGAATGTCTCGTGAAGATATGGATCGTCAAGTTGGGCGATATTTAGATATCAGTCAATATCCAACCTTGAAAATTGAAGGTTTTACTCAATATCCTGATACATCAAAAGAAGGAGCGACGATTGGCAAGATCGTTGTCAGCGAGTCATTGGTTAATGGCGAAACAGCCACATGGGAATATACCGTTCCTTTTGTGGTGGAAAGTGATCCAGCGATCCATGTAACGTTACCGGTTCGGATGGCTTTTGATGTCTTAGACGATCAAGTGACTAGTGATGATTACCAGGTGGTCAATCATTCGACAACGACAGAACTGACAGTTTCCTTCCATACCAAAAACGATGTGGAATTAGCAAGTACTTCAGATATTGTCTTTTTAGATTCATCAGAACAAGAGACGACGAGCGAATCGATGTTTTTATATTTGCAACGAATCGGTGCGGCACCATCTGACAAGCCGTTAGTTGGACAAGCAAGTACTTTTGCTGGTACCCAATGGGCCGAATCAGTGCCGTCAGATTCCCGGATGTCGCTTGGTTTTACAGGAAAATATTTTGGGGATACCACACAAAATAATAAAGTAACAGGCAAGTTAAATTTACACCTTGCTGCGAAGATAAATTGAACACACACAAGAAGGTGAACATGATCACACAGGAAACACAGAAAATAACTGAAAAAAATGAACAACAAAAGAAAAAAAGATTACTGGCGCTTCTTTTATTATTGCTTGCGTTCGTTGCGATTGGTTGGTATTGGTATGTCAATAACCAACCAACGCAGATTTTGTCGGACGATTTTCCAGAAATCAAACATGCGGAAAAAATGACAGGCGACCAATTGAAAAAATATGCCAATCAAGCGGTAGACGACAGTAATGTAACTATCAATGTGTATCCAGAAGTCAGTGTCAATGCGGATGGGAAAACGGGCAATATCTGGATCCAAAACTTGCCGACCAATCGCTATGGGCAACAAGCCATATTGTCTATGAAGGATTCTAAAGAAACATTATATGAAACAGGCTTATTGGAGCCAGGATATGAAGTAACCGAATTGACATTAGCAAAAGAGTTGACGACAGGCACGCATCCAGGAGTAGTGGAATTAGAGTTTTATGATTTAGAAAATAAAAAGCTTATGGGTAAAACGACGGTTGACGTGACCATCAATGTCAATCAATAAAGAGGGAATAAAGCAATCATGCTTTAGGATATAAAGACATAAATAAAGGAGAAAACAAAATGAAAGCAAAAAATATTCTAGCAACAGGTTTGATGTTCGGCACGATTTTAGCAGCAGGGGCAAGTGTTCAAGCTGATATTGTCATCAACGGAGATGATCAAACGATCGATAATTCATTAGGTGGATCGATCGATAAGACTGCAGATGTGGCGATCGATGGAACTTTAGGTTTTGATAACACAGATCCGGAGGCACCAGAACCAGGAAATCCAGATAAATGGTTGAATGTGACGTTACCTTTAAAAGCGGTCTTCTTCACTGAACCAGAAGACTATAAGACAATTCTAGGTGGAGAGCATACGATCACCAATCATTCAGGTCGTCCAGTAAAAATCACTCTAGGAAATTACGCAGTTTCATCTGGTGATATCTCAGCAATCGATCGGTTAACATTGGTTGGTAGTTTAGGAGACAGCAATCTTTTGATTGAAAATGGTTTGGTGAATTCAAACTTATCAGGCAATTTGATGACCTTAGCTTCACCGAATGCACGTCCTGGTGATTTAACAGGAGCAAGCACAGCGACGTTTACTTTTGAAGGAGATGTTGATACTGATGTTCTTGATTTTCCAACGGATAAAGGATCAATCTCAATTGCAAGTACGTTGACATTGAATATTGAAGCGCTAGATGAAGCTGGAGATCCTTATCCATAGTTCAAATTGTGAGGTGATTGGATGAAACAAAAAAAACAAACAATTCTTTGTTTGTTCATGGCTTTAAGTCTATTGATCGTTGGATTGCCACAAACGCACATAGAAGCTAGTTCTAATACCATTGAAGTCACTGGAGAACTAGAGTTTGATTCAAATGCGACACAAGAAACAAGTCCCACAAAGCCGAACACCGATGATCCGAAAGAATCAGTGACACCAAGCGCACCGCCTAAAAAGAACGTTTTACCACCATTGGGAGAACAAATACAAGTATTGTACGTTTTGACAGGTGTGATTTTGATTTTGATCGTTCTTGTTAGTTATCAAATTATTCGTGACAAGCGACGAAATCCAAAAAAAATGGGTAAAATCATTGTGAACTATTCATCGAAGAAATAAATGAAAAGCCGTAGATTGAAGGATCTACGGCTTTTTTAATGAAAAAAATAGCTTTAAAACAACAGAATCAACATTTTCGCAAATCAGAATTATTTGTTAAAAAAATCACTTGACTTAGAGTTCGGTTCAAGGTGTATGATTAAGCAGAAATAAAGGAGGGAAATTCATGTTATTAAAACAAATAAAAGGTCCTCAAGATCTAAAGCAATTGAAGCAAGAAGAGCTTCAACAAGTAGTAGAGGAAGCACGTGCCGCGTTATTGCAAAAAATCAGCCAATATGGTGGACATAATGGCCCCAATCTAGGCGTTGTTGAAATGACGGTAGCGCTACATTATGTGTTCGATTCACCAAAAGATCAATTTGTTTTTGATGTCTCACACCAAACCTATGTGCATAAAATGTTGACAGGAAGAGCGCAAGCGTTTTTGGACCAAGCGCATTATCAGGCAGTCTCAGGTTACACGAACCCATTAGAGAGTGAACATGATCTCTTTACGATCGGACATACATCGACTTCATTGTCTTTAGCAAATGGTCTAGCTAAGGCGAGAGATTTAAAAAACGAAACAAATAATGTCGTTGCAGTGATTGGTGATGGGTCTTTATCGGGTGGTTTAGCCTATGAAGGTTTGAATAATATTTCAGAACTAGGCACGAATACGATCATTATCGTCAATGACAATGACCAGTCGATCGCAGAAAATCATGGGGGACTTTACAAAAATCTCAAAGAGTTAAGGGAAACGAATGGTCAGGCAGCGAACAATTTCTTTAAAGCATTAGGACTTGATTATCGTTATCTTGACGCAGGCAATGATTTAGCTGCTTTGATCGCATTATTCGAAGAAGTAAAAAATCAACAAGCGCCGGTTGTCCTGCATATCCATACCATCAAAGGAAAAGGGTTCTCTTTTGCAGAAGAAAATCGCGAAAAGTTCCATGCGGGTGGGCCGTTTAGTCTCGAAACAGGTGAGTATCTGCGATCGAAAGGAGCAGATACCTATAGCAGTCTAACCACAGACTTCTTATTGCGCAAAATGGCGGAAGATCCAACAGTTGTGGCAGTAAATGCAGGCACACCAATGATTTTATTTTCACCGGAACAACGTCAACAAGTCGGCGCACAATTTGTTGATGTAGGGATTGCCGAAGAACATGCGGCGACGATGACTGCTGGTTTAGCTAAAGGCGGAGTAAAACCTGTATGGGCAGTCCATTCACCATTTTTACAAAGAAGTTATGATCAAATTTCTCATGACTTAGCGTTGAATCGTTTATCAGGTACGATCCTCGTGACACTTGCTTCTGTAAACGGAATGAATGATGAAAGTCATTTAGGGATCTTTGATATTCCATTTTTGAGTCATATCCCAAATCTAGTCTACTTAGCCCCAACTACGAAAGAAGAATACTTAGCGATGCTTGAATGGTCGATCGATCAAACGGATCGATTAGTGGCAATCCGCGTACCAGTCGGCCCAATCACTTCTTCTGGTGAAGTAGATCGAACAGATTACAGTCAGTTATATAAGAACAAAGTCATCCAAAAAGGCGAAAAAGTAGCAATCATGGGTGTAGGTAATTTTTATGGTTTGGCAGAAGAAGTTGCTGTTGAATTGAAGAAACATCTCCAACTAACTGCTACAGTGATCAATCCAGCGTTCATCTCTGGTTTAGATACTGAATTACTGGATGAACTTAAAGAAACGCACGATATAGTAGTAACGCTTGAAGATGGTCTCTTGGAAGGTGGGTACGGTCAAATGGTCGCTGGCTATTTAGGAGATGCAGCGATTCGTGTACAAACTTACGGCTTAGATAAAGCTTTTCATGATCGCTATGAAGCATCAGAACTATTAGCGGAAAATGGGCTGACAGTAGAGAATATCGTGAAAAATATTAAAGAAACACTTGCCGAACAACGATAATCAAGTCGAAGAAGTGCTTATTTATGGAGAACGATTTGGAACGAAGTGAGCTTACACTTGAACCAAATTTACATCAAATAGATAAATAAAATGATCTAATAAGTAATCACTGAAACAGTGGTCTGCTTTCAATGCTGAGGATAGCGCATTGAAGCAAGCCACTGTTTTTTTATAGAAATACTTATCTGAAAATGATTAGAAAATTTACACAAAAAATATATATTCCTACAAATAATTTACTTAAAGTTAATCAGAAGTAAAAAGTGATTTTCTACAATTAGCAGTATAGAAAGAACAAAGGAGTGAACGCATGTTAAAGCTAGATGGTATTAGTAAGACGTTTAATCATCATGAAGTGTTAAAAGAAATCAATGTATCGATCGCTAAAGGTGAGATCGTTTCGATACTCGGTGCCTCGGGTTCAGGAAAAACAACTTTATTGAATATCATCCTTGGATTGGAGCAACCAACAAATGGTCAACTACTTTATGATGGCGAAGATATCACAAAACAGGTCATGGAAAAACGACCATTTAATATTGTCTTTCAGGACTATGCTTTATTCCCTAACCTAAGTGCCTATGAAAACTTGGTGTACGGGTTGAGAAAACAAAAAAATATCACTTCTAAAGAAGAATTGCAAGAATTGATCGATCTATTGGATTTGAATGATCATTTGGATAAACGCATCCACCAACTATCTGGCGGGCAAAAACAACGGGTGGCATTAGGTCGGACTCTGGTGATGAAACCCCAAGTATTGTTACTTGATGAGCCCTTAAGTGCATTGGACGGTGTCATCAAAGAATCGATCAAAGAACGTATCCAATTGATTGCTAAAAAACTGAACTTAACGACGATCATCGTTACGCATGATCCAGAAGAGGCATTGACCCTTTCTGATAAAATCATGGTTTTGAAAGATGGCCGAATCGCACAATACAGTACACCAAAAGAAATCGTGACGAATACGATGGAACCCTTTGTACAGGCATTTATTGTCGATCAGCTAATAATCAAACGACGTAATATTGAACGGATCTTTACTCAAGCAACCGGCGTAGTTCATGAAAAAGTGGTTCGCTTCTCATGAGAAAGATGAAAATAGAAGCACTACTGCCAGCGTTCATCTTATTTGGTTTTGTCCTCGTATTGTTTTATCCCTTAGCGAATGTTTTGAAAGAAGCGTTGACTGTTGAAGGCGGCTTTTCCTTTGAGCTGTTCCTAGAACTAGCAAGGAACTTCGATTGGCTAAATGCGTTAAGTAATAGTTTGCTTATTGCTGGGATCACAGCACTTTTTGCTACCTTTCTTGGCTTTTGGTTTGCTTACGGGATGCACTTTACGAATCTACCTAAGGGGTTCAAGTGGGTGATTGAGAAATGCTTTATGTTGCCAATGTTATTGCCGACCATCACATACGGGTTTGTGTTGATCTATTCATTTGGCCGTCAAGGATTGTGGACACGTCTATTCGGTCAAGAATTGTTTTCGATCTATGGAAAATCAGGTGTGATCTTAGGATTACTGATCTATACGATCCCAGTGACTTTCTTATTGATGAATGACGCCATGAATTATTTGGATAAACGCTATTTGACGGTATCGAGATTGATGGGAGACGGATTTTTTAGAGGATTGAAAATCACGATCCTGCAACCTTTGGGCAAAACATTTGGTGTTGCTTTCGTCCAAGCCTTTTTCATGAGTTTTACGGATTTTGGTATACCTGTAGCGGTGGGGGGCCGAGAACCGTTTATCACGACTTTATTGTATGAGTACTTTATGGGTTCGATCCCAGACTTTAATCGAGGAGCCGTCATTGCATTGATCATGTTAGTTCCTTCGATCATTAGCATTCTGTTTTTGCGTAAGATCCAAAAAAATGATCATGCAACCCCCGGGACAAATACGTCAGTAAAAAGCAACCCTGTCAGAGATTTATTCTTTGGCGTAGGACTGACAGTTGGTGGTTTATTTATTTTAGGAGTCTTCCTCGTGATGTTTCTTCTTCCTTTTGTAGAAGGGTGGCCCTTTGATATGACTTTTACTACACGCCATATCGAAGCGTTCCTACAAACGTCTGATTTAAGAAGAACGTTGAATACAGGGATATTCGTTGCCCTATGGACAGCGTTGTTTGGAACGGTTATTGCTTATTTGGCAGCCATTTTTACCGCTAGATCCGCAAAACAAAATGTGATCCTGAAAATGATTGATAGTCTTGCTTCTGTCACGAATTCGATTCCAGGAATGGTTTTAGGGATTGCCTATTTGCTGGTGTTTAGCGGAACAACTCTTCAAAGTACGATCAGTATTTTGGTGATTGCCAACATGGTGCATTATTTTGCAACCCCTTATCAGTTAGCGAAAAGTGCCTTATTAAAAATGAATCCCAACTGGGAAAACACAGCGAAGATGATGGGGGATAGTTGGCTTGATACAGTGGTTCGCATCATTCTTCCAAATTCAAAGCGGACGATCGTAGAAATGGCTTGTTACTATTTTACAAATTCGATGGTTACGATCAGTGCAGTGGTGTTTTTGACAAGTGCCCGAACGATGGTGATCACGACCAAAATCAAAGAATTACAACATTTCGGCAGATTCACTGAGATCTTTATCCTATCCATCTTATTATTGTTGATCAATTTAACCGCAAGAATACTTGCGCAATCTATCATGAGGAGATTTGAAGCAAATGAAAAAATTAGTCAAAAAAGGGTTCATTTATCTGTCCTTCGCCAGCGCTTTAGGAATTTTAGGGGCGTGTAGTACGTCAAACGCAAGTGAGAATGCCAACGGTAACGAAGAGAAAGTCATCATCTACACGAATGCAGATGAAGAGCCGGTTCAAATCATCAAAGATGTTCTTGATTCGAATGGATTTGAAAACCAATACTTGCTACAATCCTTCGGCACTTCGGAATTGAGCGGAAAGCTTTGGGCGGAAGGCACAGATATTGAAGCGGATCTAGTGACAATGAGTACGTTCTATTTGGATGGTGTCCAAGAAAATGAACCGATATTCAAAGAATTGGCATTAGAAGTCCAACCAATCGATGATCTGCCAAATTACCAAGCACCGATGACGACACAAGAAGGGGTCATTTTCTATAATACTCAAGCAATGGAAGAAGCAGACTTGCCTATACCGACAAGTTTAGCTGATCTAGCTGATCCAATCTATGAAGGACAATTAGCGATTTCTGATATCAACCATTCCTCAACAGCTTGGTTGTTGTTCCAAGGATTGATTGATCAATATGGGGAGACGGAAGCGCAAACGATTTTAGCCGATATTTATGACAATGCAGGCGACCATATTGAAGCGTCTGGTTCGGGTCCGTTGAAAAAAGTCCGCGTCGGTGAAGTGGCGTTAGGTTTTGGGTTACGTCATCAAGCAATCAAAGATAAAAAAGAAGGATTGCCGATCGATTTTGTGGAACCAAGTGAAGGAACATATGCTTTAACAGAATCACTCGCAGTGATCGATAAAGGAGAAGCGACAAATCCTTTAGCCGAAGAAATGTTGAATGTGATCCTTAAAGAAGGTCGGGCAGATTTATTACAATTCTACCCAAGTAAACTTTATGAAACAGATGATCTAGCGGGGGTTGAAACCGCCAAAAATCAAAAAGTTTTCCCGGAAGCATTAACCCCAGATCTGCTAAAAAAACATGCCAGTCTAGTTGAATAGGAGAAAGAAAATGAGTGGAAAAACAAAGGTGATCGAACATTATGAAAAAGAAATCAATCACAGTAAAATCAATTATAAATTACTGACACCAGGTCCTCTGACCACGAGTCGTACAGTGAAAGAAGCAATGCTTGTCGATCATTGTACATGGGATGATGATTTTAAAGTCATCACTCAGGCGATTCGACAACGATTGCTTGATCTTGCTGGTGTCTCCAATGAGGCTTATACAGCTGTTTTGATGCAAGGAAGTGGCAGCTTTGCAGTTGAATCTGTGTTAAGTTCAGTTGTTGGCGCGACCGATCGTTTACTGATCTGTACAAATGGTGCTTATGGCGAACGGATGGTGCAAATGGCTCAATACCATGGCATTGATCATGTGATTTATCAAGTGGCTGAAAATGAAACACCACAAGCTGAAAAAATCGAGGAACTATTAGCGTTGCATCCTGGTATTACTGCACTTGCAATGATCCACAGTGAAACGACTTCTGGTATTTTGAATCCTTTAGAAGAGATTTCAGCAGTGACAAAGAAACACAAATTATGTTTTATCGTCGATGCGATGTCAAGCTTTGGCGGCATTCCGATCCCTGTTGGCGCGTTAGAAATCGATTTTCTTGTTTCGAGTGCAAATAAATGTATCCAAGGAGTACCTGGATTTGGCTTTGTGATTTGTCAAAAAGAGCTACTAAAAAAAAGTGCCGGACAAGCACGCACGTTGAGCATGGATCTGTATGATCAATTTCGTGTGATGGATGTAGACGGGAAATGGCGTTTCACTTCACCAACCCATACTGTTCTCGCATTTTGGCAAGCGCTAGAAGAGTTGGCGGAAGAAGGTGGTATCGATGCTCGCTATGACAGATATCAGATGAACAATGAGCGTTTGCGTGAACGAATGGCAGAAATTGGGTTTGAAGCCTATGTTAGTGAGAATCAGGGACCTTTCATCACGTCATTCAAATATCCTGAGAATATCCAATTCGAATTCCAAGCATTTTATGACTATTTAAAAGCACATGGCTACGCGATCTATCCTGGGAAAATCAGTGATACTGATTGCTTCCGGATTGGGAATATTGGTGAAATCTATCTGGAAGATATCGAAAAAGTAGCTGGGTTGATCCAGCAATATATGGAGGAGCGAAAAAATGATTAATGTGGTCATCTTAGATTGGGCAGGAACAGCAGTCGATTTTGGTTGTATGGCACCGGTGGCGGCGTTTCGCGAAGCATTCAAACATCAAGGGATCACTGTGACAGAACGAGAAATCAGAGAGCCGATGGGAATGAAAAAAATCGAGCATATCCAAATGATGCTAGAAATGCCTCGTATTGCTGAAAGTTGGTTAGAAACTCACGGACGTCAGCCTGAAACTACTGATATCGAGGCAATCTATGAAACATTTGAAGAAGTATTGTTCCAGCAATTGGCAAATCATGCAGAAGTGAAACCGGGTGTACTTGACACCGTCGCAACTTTACGTAAGCGAGGAACCAAAATCGGCAGTACGACTGGTTATACGAGTGAAATGATGGCAATCGTTGTTGCGAAGGCGAAAGAACAAGGGTATCAGCCAGATCACATCGTCACACCAGATGAAGTAGACGGCAAAGGGCGTCCCTCTCCAGAGATGTTATTAACGAACTTGAATTATTTTAAACAGGAAAATAGACAAGAAGTGTTAAAACTAGGAGATACGATCTCTGATATACTTGAAGGGAAGAATGCAGGAGTTCTTTCTGTGGGCGTAATTGAAGGAAGTTCACAAGCTGGTTATTCCTTTGACACGTATCAGCAATTGGCGGCTGCTGAAAAAGAAAAACTTTTTGCACGGGTGCGGCAAGAATTTTTAGAAGCTGGCGCAGATTATGTGATCGATCGGTTTTCTGATTTGCCAAGACTCATTGAAACAATTGAAGAGAAGCAAGCTGTTATGAATTGAATCAATCAACCATCAAGAGGTCGAGACCGAAATGTTTAGCCTTGAAAAATAAGGCGCTAGCCGCGAAAATTGTTCTTCCAATTTTTGTGGCTGGCGCCTTATTTTTTTCGAAGAGGTTACTTCTGTTCCTGCCATCTATTCGGTTTTAGGTGGTAAAGAATTAGTGGCCCACTTATTTTACGAAAAAAACAGCAGAATATTGCAAAAAAATGCAAAATAGCGTATCTTAGATAAAAGGAGTGAGCGTCATGTTGAAGGAAGAACGCATCCAACGTATTAAAACAATGATTGATCAAGAAAAAAGTGCTTCGATCGAAGATTTAGCAGATCGCTTAGAGGTGTCTAAAGATACGATTCGTCGGGACTTGATCCAGTTAGCAAAAAAGCGCCAAATCAAACGGACCCATGGCGGTGCTTTAGCGATTCAAAAAGAAGCAACGATCTTTGATTATGAGCAACGGTCAACGATCCTGAATGATGTGAAAAAACAAATGGCTGAGCAGGCGCTTGAAATAATGGCAGATCCTTCCTCGATCATCTTTGATTCTTCGACCACAGTGGAAGCAGTGATCAGAGAACTACCGGACAAAAGAATCCATGCGGTCACCAATTCTTTATCTCACGCTTTATTACTAGCTAATCATCCGAAAACAGCTATTTCCTTATTACCTGGTAGATTACACAAAGAACAGTTGTTTTTATTTGGAACGGAAACAGTGGAACAGTTGAAAAATTATCAAGCAGACTACACACTACTTGGAGTATTTGCGTTGACAAGCGAAGGACTGTTCATCCATACAGAGGAAGAAGGCTTAGTGAAACGTCAGATGATCCAACAAGGACGCAGAGTGATCGCACTAGCGGATCATACAAAACTAGATAAAACTGGTTTTTATAAAGTCTGCGACTTATCAGCGATTGATTATTTGATCACGGATCAAAAGCCTCCAAAAGCATTAGCCAAAGCACTGACTGAGAACCATGTAGAACTCATAGAAGCGAGGAAGAATGAATGAAAAAAGAAAACATCCAGTTAACAACTATACCAAAACCAGCGATTTTTCCAGATGTTCCCCCTGTCTTTTTGACAGAGGACACAATCACCGAACGGATCAACAAAACGATCAAACGCATGAAAGACGAAGCGATAGATCTGTTGGTGATATATGCAGATAAAGAGCATGGTGGCAATTTTGAATATTTTACAGGCTTTATCCCGCGGTTTGAAGAAGGGTTACTAGTGTTAGATCAATCGGGCAAATTCACGATGATCCTTGGGAATGAGAATCTAAAGATGAATGCCCATGCGCGGATCACTGCGGATTTGATCCATTATCCAGCATTTTCTTTACCGAATCAACCAATGGACCATGAACAAAACCTGTCAGCTATTTTTGCATCACTAAAGGTGGCAGATAGAAAGAAAATCGGGTTAGTCGGCTGGAAGTTGTTTACGTCTATGACACAAAACAATCGCCAATTGTTCGATGTACCATTTTTTATCGTAGATGCGCTAAAACAAGCAATCACTGCGGAAACTGCTATCGTCAATGGCACTCATCTATTGATTGGTGAGGAAGGGGCGCGTGTCACGAACAATGCAAATGAAATTGCACACTACGAATATGGGGCAAATCTTGCTTCGTCTTGCATGCTACGTGCATTAGATGCCATTGAGCTTGGTGTGAAAGAATCCGAGATCGGAGAGTTGTTGCACGGACAAGGACAAGCGAATACAGTGATCACGATTGCTGCAACTGGACGCCGTTTTGAATTTGCGAATCTTTATCCAACAGCAAAAACGATCCAATTCGGTGATCCGCTGTCATTGACGACAGGCTTCAAAGGTGGCTTATCCAGTCGTACAGGATTTGTGATCGAAGAAGAAGCTCAACTGCCAGTAGAACAAGCTGATTATCTGGATCGAGTAGCAAAACCTTATTATGCAGCTATCGTCAGCTGGCTAGAAGCTATCCATATCGGAATGAAAGGGGCTGATCTCTATCAGTTGATTGAAACAGTCTTGCCACAAGCGACCTATCACTGGCATTTGAATCCAGGACACTTGACGGCGGATGAAGAATGGTTAGCCTCGCCCATTTATTCTGGTTCGCAAGAAATCATCAAGAGTGGTATGATCTTCCAGTTAGATATTATTCCTTCTGTATCAGGATATACTGGAGTAAGTGCAGAAGAATGTGTGGCACTTGCAGATGAAGGATTGAGAAATGAACTGAAGGAGCAATATCCAGACATGTGGGAGCGGATCGTTAGACGTAAGCAATATTTAGCGGACGTCTTGAAGATTCATTTAAGTGAAGAATTGCTGCCTTTATCAAACACTGTCGGTTATCTCCGTCCGTTCTTTTTAGCCAAAGAAAAGGCATTTTGTGTAGATTCAGTTGAATAAGCAACCTCCCTTCTTAACGATCGAGTAATCTGGTTGAGAGGGGATTTTTTTATTTAAGTGCAAAAGAGTATTCTCGTTGGGCCTCCTTTATTGTATAATATGTAAACGATTTCTTTTTGTGGAGGTAAAGATGAAAAAGGTTTTATTGATTGATAATGGACGTAAATATTTTTCGAAAGAACAATTGATCCAGATCATAAAAAAAGCAAGACAATGTCGATACACGGCGATTTCTTTTGCGCTGGGAAATAACGGATTACGCTTTTTACTGGATGACATGACGCTGACTGTCAAAGGAAAAACTTATTCCAGTCAATCAGTCAAAGAAGCATTGATTGCAGGAACAAAACAGTACTATGATGATCCTAATGGTACTTATTTGACGGAAACAGAAATGACAGAGTTAGCTAGTGTGGCTAAGGCAGAAAACATGGAAGTGATCCCGCTTATAAATACCCCTGGCCATATGGACGCGATTCTAACAGGAATGCAACAATTAGGCATCGAACATCCTTGTTATCAAACGTCGATTCGAACACTTGATTTGGATAATCAAGAAGCGGTCGCTTTCACGAAAGCACTACTTGAAAAATATGTGAGCTACTTCTCAACGATCACTAATTCTTTCAATATAGGTTGCGATGAATTTGCCAATGATTTAACTGATGGCGGGTGGCGAGGACTCCAGCAGTCTGGGAAGTATCGCGATTTTGTCACTTATACCAATCAATTGGCTGAACTGGTCAAAACCTATGGGATGATTCCGATCGTATTTAACGACGGCATCTACTACGAGGAAAAAGAACAATTTGGTCGATTCAATCAAGACTTAGTGATTGCCTATTGGACAGCAGGGTGGGACAACTATCACGTCAGTTCTGCCGAATTTTTACTTGATCAAGGGCATCAACTGGTGAATACGAACGATCACTGGTATTGGGTCATCGGTCGAAAAACAAGCGAACAAGGACATTACTCCTTTGATACAGCAAAAAACGCACTAGCGACAATTTCGACATCCACTGTAGTCAGCAATACCGAATTACCAGTGATGGGTAGTATGGTCGGTGTTTGGGCAGATGAGCCACAAGCAGAGTTTGTACTAGCCGATCTGTTTGAACTACTAGTAACAACTGTAAAACAATAGTCAAAACAAAAAAACTGTCATTCGATGGCGCACGTAGTTGCCCGTTGAAAATCAGTTTTTTTGTTATTTTTAATTGTTTAAAATGAGTGGCCATTCATTTGAAGGTATTTTCATTCGTTTTTTTATTGACAGTAATTCGCTACTAGCGTATATTATATTTTATAAATCGTAATCATTACTATTTGAAACTTGAGTGGTTTGATCGAAGCTGAAAATAGGGCAACGATTGAATGACTAAAAAAGAGTGAGAGAAGGAGAAAACATGCGCCAAAACATTACATTAGAATGCAAAGAAACGGGTGAGCGAATCTATCTGACGAGTAAAAACAAAAGAAATACACCGGAACGATTAACGTTAAAGAAATATTCGCCAAAGTTAAGAAAGAAAATGCTATTTACAGAAGTAAAATAAGGTGAAATGAATGTTCTAGAAAATGGGGGGATAAAATGGAGAAGCAAGACCTTTCAAGCGCATATAGACGATTGAAAAGCCCGAATATCAAAACACGAAAACGTGCGCTCAAACTCATCCAACAATCAAAAAGATCGAAGAATAAACACTAATAGTAGTAATATCAATGGTTTCAATATAACTCCTTTTTTTGCTATATAACGATGATAAAAAACGTGTTATACTATTCAAAAATAAAGGGGGCGAAACCAATCGATATCAAGTATACCTATGCAACGATCAAGGATCTACCGCGAATTGTTGACATTTATAATCAGTCTATCGCATCGAAAAAAGCAACGGCGGATCTGGAACCGATAACGGTTGACTCGAGGGTCCCTTGGTTTGAGGCGCATCATGCTGATTCTAGACCGCTTTGGGTAATGCGTCATGGCGATCATATCGTCGGTTGGATCAGCCTTAGTGATTTTTATGGTCGGCCTGCGTATCAACAGACAGCGGAAATCAGTATTTATCTAGACCCAGTGACACGTGGTCATCATTTAGGTAAGGCCGCGCTTGCCTTTGTGGAAACTCAACTACATCGTTTAAAAATCCAGACAGTGCTTGCATTTGTTTTTGATGTGAATCAGGCAAGTAAAAAGTTATTTCTCAAAAATGGATATGCCGTTTGGGGACATTTGCCAAAAGTTGCCAATATGGGCAATCAAGAAAATGACCTGATCATTCTAGGAAAAAAATATCAAAAGCAATAAAAAAGATGTACTTTTTGTCCATGTGACAAAAATGTATGTCTTTTTTTTGCTTCTTACTACACAAATGACTCATTAAGTGCTAGACTAATAGATGAAACAGGTGTGAATATCTGTATTAATATTATTTCTATTTATAATGTAATGATCATGTAAATAGCGTTGAAAAGGAAGATGTCTCATGTTGCTTAAGGAAAAACAAGGTGTAGAAACTGTATCAGAAGAAGTAATTAAAGAAAAACAAGGTTCAACAACTGTAGTAGAAAGTTTAATCAATCATCAAGTTGATTACGTATTCGGTATTCCAGGAGCGAAAATCGATGGAGTATTCAATGAATTAGAAGATCATGGTCCAGAGTTGATCGTGACGCGTCATGAGCAAAACGCTGCCTTTATGGCGCAAGCAATTGGTCGTATTACTGGAGAACCAGGTGTGGTGATTGCGACAAGTGGGCCTGGTGCGAGTAATCTAGCAACCGGACTAGTCACAGCGACAGCAGAAGGTGATCCTGTGTTGGCAATCGCAGGGCAAGTAAAACGAAGTGATTTATTAAAATTAACACATCAAAGCATGAACAATGCTGCATTGTTTGAACCAATCACAAAATATAGTGCAGAGATCCAAGATCCTGAAACAATTTCAGAAATTATCGCTAATGCCTATCGAATGGCAAAGAGTTCGAAAAAAGGCGCTAGTTTTATCAGTATCCCTCAAGATGTGGTAGATGCACCAGTCAAAAGTGAGGTCATCAAACCATTACAAGATCCTAAATTAGGCTCAGCATCTTCAGGAGATATCGACTATCTGGTTGAACGGATTCGTGAAGCGAAGTTACCTGTATTGTTAGTTGGAATGCGTGGATCAAGTAAAGATGAAACAGCAGCCATTCGTCAACTTGTTGAAAAAACAGGATTGCCTGTGGTAGAAACTTTCCAAGCAGCCGGTGTCATTTCTCGTCAATTAGAAGACCACTTTTTTGGTCGAGTAGGTCTATTCCGCAATCAACCAGGAGATATGCTGTTAAAACGGAGTGATTTAGTGATTGCGATTGGTTATGATCCAATCGAATATGAAGCGAGAAACTGGAATGCTGAAAAAGATGCTAGAATCATCGTCATTGATGAAACACCAGCTGAAATCGACAGTTTCATGCAACCAGAACGTGAACTAATCGGGGACATTTCTGCAACATTAGATTTACTGACAGAGTCGTTAGAAGAAACACAAGTATCGGCAGATGCGCAAGAATATTTAAATACGTTGCAAGAAAAGTTGAAGGCACGAGATATTTGTGAAACCAGTAGTGAAGACGGGATCTTACATCCGTTAGAGGTGATCAATACACTGCAATCGAAAGTAACGGACGACATGACTGTGACGGTTGATGTCGGTAGTCATTACATTTGGATGGCCCGTCACTTTAGAAGTTATGAAGCGCGTCATTTGCTATTCAGTAATGGCATGCAAACATTAGGAGTCGCACTTCCTTGGGCGATCTCTGCTGCACTAGTTCGTCCAAATACGCAAGTAATCTCTGTATCAGGAGACGGTGGCTTCTTATTTTCTGCCCAAGACTTAGAAACAGCTGTGCGTAAAAAATTGAAGATCATTCATTTGATTTGGAATGATGGTCGTTATAATATGGTCGAGTTTCAAGAAATCATGAAATATGATCGAGCATCAGGGGTTGATTTTGGTCCAGTTGATTTTGTTCAATATGCCGAAGCTTTTGGGGCTAAAGGTCTGCGAGTAAGCAATGCAGAAGAATTGGCCTCTGCCTTAGAAGAAGGATTTGCTACAGAAGGACCAGTCATCATCGATATCCCGATTGACTATCGAGATAATGAAAAATTAGGTGAAACGATCTTACCAGACCAATTTTACTAAGGGGATGTTCAGATGACAGAGAAAGTATTATATCAACATGGTACATTAGGTGCGCTAATGGCGGGACTGATGGACGGTACAACTTCCATCGCGGAGATCTTAAAGTACGGTACACTAGGTCTTGGAACACTACATGGGTTAGACGGCGAAGTGATATTTTTAGACGGTGAAGCCTATCAAGGTAGATCAGATGGCGCATTGATCCATTTGTCCGGAGAAGAGTCCACTCCTTATGCGGCAATCACTGCATTTTCAGCGGATCGTTCATTTGCAGTCAAACATCTATCTAGCGAAGCATTAAAAGAACAAATCCTGAAGGACGAAGCAGGAAAAAATCTCTTTTTAGCAGTCAAGATCAGCGGTTTATTTAAAGATATGCATATCCGTATCATGCCAAAACAAGAAAAACCATATCGACGCTTAGCGAAGATCTCAGAATCCCAGCCAGAGTTTCATCGATCAGATATTCAAGGGACAATTGTTGGGTTTTATACACCGGAATTATTTCAAGGGGTGGCTGCTGCAGGCTTCCATTTACATTTTATTGACGATGAGAAAACATTTGGAGGGCATATCCTCGATTTTACTGTGTCGCAAGGAACAGTAGAAATCAGTCAAATAGAATCTTTGGTGCAACATTTTCCGACGAATGATCCGACTTTTATCCAAAATGAAATCGACTATGCAAATCTAGCTGCTGAAATCGAGCAAGCAGAATGATCTAGTCATTGAGAATCAAAAACAAATCATAGCGTTGCTCCTTGAATTAGGCTATAATTTTGGGCATAGAAGGAGTGATTTTGGATGTTATGGACAGAAAAAGAAAAAAGAGATGCTTATGAAATTTTGCTACTCCAACAAAAAGGACTTTTAGAAGCAGAAGACAACTGGTTGGCCAATTTAGCTAATTCCTCTGCATTATTGAATGAAACATTACCTCAAACAGTCTTTGCCGGCTATTATTTATATGATGGGCAAGAATTGATTTTAGGCCCCTTCCAAGGTAGAGTGTCATGTACCCGTATCAAAATGGGAAAAGGTGTTTGTGGCGAAGCAGCAGAAAAACAAAAAACATTGATCGTTGCGAACGTGAAAACCCATGAAAATTATATTTCATGTGATTCAGCCGCACAATCTGAAATCGTAGTACCTATGATCAAAGAAGGTCAATTGATCGGAGTACTTGATATCGATTGTGGTGTGACCGAGGGCTACGATGCTTTAGATCAAGAATTTTTGGAACAATATGTTGAGTTATTGTTAGGTGATTTTCCTGTAAATGTTATGAAATAAAGTGAAAAAGAGTTGAAAAAAGGTGTTTGATCACTTTTTTTCAACTTTTTTTTAGTTTATTGAATATTTTTGTTTTCATAATCTAATTTTAATGTTATTATCATTTTATAAAATATTAAAGAACCAAGAGGAGAATGAGTTATGACAAGCGAAACAATCGTTTTAGGACAAAAATATGTATGTCATCCAATCGGCATCAAAAATAAAGTAGTTGGAGAAGTAATCGGAAAATTAGAAAACTGTGTGATTATGAGTGTAGAGGAATATGATCGTACAGATCACTTAGATATTCTAGAGAAATGTGGGAAAGTTGTCGCAAAATATACAGATATCTTTGAGTTGAGTCCCGTTGAACAAGTCTTTCAGTCACCAACCAAGCTGTACACACAAGCAATGGTATCTTAAAGTGATGAATACGCCTATCGCCTAGCAGGAAGTCTGATTTAAATAAGCTATTGTTAATTATCAGACTTCCTTTAATTTGCATACATATATAGAAGCAATTGAACATTCATACATAATCGTTAAGAAATAGAATACTCGAATACAGACAGTTGAAGAAGAAGCAAGTTAAAAGGGAAAATAACTTTTAACTTGCTTCTTTTTCTTTTTACTTTACAAAAGGAAGTAAATGATTTATATTATTGACAAGTCAATAATTGATTAGTCAACGATAGTAGGAGGCAACATTATGGAGCTGAGAAAGTTAAGTCAATTGCTTTATCAGATAAAAATCATCAGTCAAGAAGGAACAGCTTTATTTGAAAAAGAAACTGGATTTAGTTTAACGAGGTACGAGATCTTGATGTTCTTACAAGAAAACGGGGAATGTTTGCAAAATAAGTTACAGAGCGATTTAAAAATCGATTTGGCAGCTATTTCACGTCATCTAAAGATATTAGAACAAAAAGGATATGTGATCAGAAAAAGAAATGAGAACAATAATCGTGAAGTATTCGTTTCTTTGTCCGATAAAGCAGTGAATGAATTGACCGAGTGTGAAAAAAAACATCAAGAATCAGATGACTCCCTGTGTGTTTCGCTATCAGATGAAGAAATCGATCAACTGACTAAATTACTAGATAAATTATACTAAAAATCAAAACGAAGAAAGAAGCGGTTAAGTAATGAATAAAACTCTAGCAAACAATGATTTTTCTGATATCGTCTTTGGCAGAAAATCAATCCGTGTGTACGACGAAAATGTGAAAATCCCTCATGAAGAAATGTTGGAAATGATCCAAGAAGCAACAACAGCACCATCTTCTGTGAATCTACAACCTTGGCGCTTTGTAGTAGTTGAAAGCGAAGAAGCAAAAGCGAAATTGAAACCATTGATCCGTTTCAACACAAAACAAAATGATACGTCATCTGCCATGGTCTTGATTTTTGGTGATATGAATTGCTATGAATACGGAGAAGAAATCTATGATCAAGCTGTGGAAGAAGGCAAAATGCCAGCAGAAGTTCGTGACGAACAATTAGCAGCGATCATTCCTTATTACAAAAATTTCACACGTGAACAAATGAATGACGTAGTGAAAATCGATTCAAGCTTAGCAGCTATGCAATTTATGTTAACTGCACGTAGCCATGGATATGATACAAATCCAATCGGCGGATTTGAAGCAGACCAATTAGCAGAAGCTTTCGATTTGGACAAAGAACGTTATGTCCCTGTAATGATCTTGTCAGTTGGTAAAGCAGTCGATCAAGGCTACGAATCTGTTCGTTTAGCTTCAGAAAAAATCACTTCTTTCAAATAGAAAGAAAAAGGAGACGGACGAATGATCATCATCAATGCAAAATTTACCATCAAAGAAGCAAAACGCGCTGAATTTTTAGAAGAAGCGACACAATTGATCGAAGCGACTAGAAAAGAAGATGGCTGCTTGAGTTATCAATTGTATGAGTCAACGGAACAAGTAAATGTCTTTGTGATGGTTGAAAACTGGCGTGACGAACAAGCAATCGAAGGACATAACCAAAGTCCATTGTTGCAACAATTGTTCAAGAACATGCCTGAATATGCAGAAAAAGAAACAGAATTGAATGTCGCAAAAACACTTGCTTAAAAGGATTTGCTGACACGTTCTTTTGCGATCGAAGCAGCTAAAGTAGAAAGAACGTCCACTTTAAGAGGGAGCAAGAAAAGTCTGATGTCTATTCATCCCTAAGACCTTTCTTGCTTCGCTCAAGAAGTGAAGCATCTACTCGAAAAGCAAACAACCATATTGAAAAAAAACGACATATATGGTATATTATGTAAGTATCTTGAAAATACCGTAACCCATTTTATTAAGGGGACGTTACGGATTCGACAGGCACAGTTCGAGCTTGAATTGCGTTTCGTAGGTTACGTCTACGCTAAAACGTTACAGTTAAATATAACTGCTAAAAACGAAAACAACTCTTACGCTTTAGCTGCCTAAAAACAGTTAGCGTAGATCCTCTCGGCATCGCCCATGTGCTCGAGTAAGGGTCCTAACTTTAGTGGGATACGTTTCAACTTTCCGTCTGTAAGTTGAAAAAGAGAACATCAGACTAGCGATACAGAATGCCTGTCACTCGGCAAGCTGTAAAGCGAACCTCTAAATGAGTTGACTATGAACGTAGATTTTTAAGTGGCGATGTGTTTGGACGCGGGTTCGACTCCCGCCGTCTCCATTCGGAGAAATCATATAAGTAGCAAAAACACTGTTGTACCAACGATTGTACAGTGTTCTTGCTACTTTTTTTTATTTCTGACTACGTTTTTGACTACGTTCAGTTCCTAGCTAGATAGTTGGCGAAATTAACGGCCGTCTCATGACGCTTTTCAGGAGAAACATGAGTATAGATGTTCATAATCGTTTGGATATCCAAATGACCTAAGCAAGATTGGACATTCTTATATGTTTTGCTGGTTTTGAATAATGAAGAACATCAGAATTTTTATTTTAAGTATTAAGTATTGACTATTCCAACTAAACAGAAAAAATTCTTGTGCTAAAAAATTAGTATGAAAAAATCTATCTATCTATTGATTTGATCAAATTGCTATGATATATTTTATTTAACGAAGGGCGCGATGCCTAGGAAAATAGTCCCATTTCATATTTTTTATGGATTGGGGCTATTTTTCTATCATTTTGAAGGGATAATAATATGGGAGAAAAAATTTTTTTATCTTTGGAAGAACAAATAAAAAAACTTGAGTCTAGAAAACTTAGTTTTAGGAATGATGAAGAAAGGAAAGATGCAATATATACATTGCAAAATAATTCATATTATTCACTAGTTAACGGATATAAAGATTTTTTCAGTATTATAGATAAAAATGGGGAAGATGATTATCAATACGTACTATTTGTAGATTTAAGAGATACATATGAATTTGATAAAGAACTTTCAGCATTGATTTTTAAATACTTATTGAGAATTGAAGATTCTATTAAAGCTATATTTTCATACCATATTGGTAAACATTATGGACATAAAAACCATGATTATCTTAATCGAAAAAAATATAGAAAAGGTAATTTTGTAAAAAAAGAACAAAAATACGAAATTGAGATTTTATTAGAAAAATTAAATCGAACTATTGATATGGAAAGAGATTTACAGATAAAGCATTATTCCAATATGTATGGCTATGTACCACCATGGGTATTGGCGGGTTGTTTATCTATGGATACTCTTATGTATTGGTATAAGCTATCTGATAGACAAATAAAAGAGCAAACTGTTAAAACTATGATGTATGATTTCAGCCAGTACCCGTTTTACCACATAACTGATATAGAAGAAAATCTGGAATTCTTTGTAAATCTAACTACAATCATAAAAGAATACAGGAATCGTGCTGCACACAGTAATAGAATCATTAATCATCGCTCTAGACACAATATCAAAATCCATCTTTTAGAGTTATACGCACTTGAAAGAAAAGAAATTAGAAGCTTATATACAAAGGGTATATTAAAAAATGATATCTCTTCTTTATTCGTTACTATAGCCATTATGTTATCAAAGAGAAATACAATTAGGAACAACTTCATAAGAGAACTTAAGGCGCTATTTTATAATTTTAAATTAGCTAATCCCAATCTATATACGAGAGTAACGAGTAAGGTTAGGCTTGATTACGATTTTTCAGAACTATTAAGAGATATAATTTAATTTTTAAAAGTTTTTTGTATGAGTATTTCAGGACATTTTTACCGTTCTTTCTTATAATATGCTATGTTTTTTAAAACTCTTGATTAAAGTGACTTCAGCAGTAACATTCAAATCTGTATTAGAATTATTTTGTGTACATAATTAAAACATATTAAAAAAATGAGCAAAATATTCCATTGCATACTCTATCCACAATTATAAGTATCTTTCTTTTTTAAAGGATTTTTCTTTCAAAGTTTTTTCTGAGGACAAATTGTACTTTTCTTAATAATAGATATTTACAGTTAGTCATACTATAAAGCTGTAAAAAAAATTCTATAAAAATTTTCACTAGGTTTAACTATCATAAAAAATAGTAAAAACAAATTATTATATGAAGCGACGTCTATATGGAGTAAATAAAAATGTTTTTTTATTGTATTTTCTTTTTTTTGAGACAATAAATCATCGTCTCTGTGCGTATAATAGAGCTGAGGGATAAATTGTGATATTATGATCAATTGCTTTTTTTACTTGAATAAGTAAATTACAGTTTTAACCTATGGATGTTCTGGGCAGGAGGAAAGAAAATGAGAAGTGAAAAGATATTGGCGATTGATGAAAATCTAACATTTAGAAGAATGATTTGGAAGGCATTACAGCCAACTGGCGTTTTGATTTATCAAAGTGATTCCGTCGAAAAAACACTGGATATCATGTCTAGAGTGACCTTTGATCTGTATCTTTTAGATATTCGTTTAGCTCATCAAACAGATGGCTACCATATTGTGCAACTGATTCGAGAGCAAGACAATCTTTCACCGATCGTTTTTTTTACTGAACAACAAAATGAAATTGAAATTATCACTGGATTGGAGATGGGAGCAGATTATTACATCACTAAACCATTCAATCCAACACTATTAAAGGCGCAAGTCATGGCTATTTTGGATAGACACAAGGTACTTAAAGAACAAACCACCAACTGTAAAGAAAATAAAATCATCATAGGTGATTTTTGCTTTGACAAAGCGCTCTATCGTTTATATAAAAAAGGCAGATCCATTGAGTTGTCTTCAAAAAAAATCAAGCTGATGCAATTCTTTATAGAAAATCCCGAACAGGTTTTTTCAAAGGAACAAATCTATCAAAGTGTTTGGAATGACAGTGAGCTGGATGCCAATACCATTATGGTTTTTATCAATCACTTACGAAACAAAATCGAAGATGATCCAAAAAATGTCCAGTACCTCAGAACGGTTAGAGGACTTGGTTATATTTTCTTACCCTCTGGTAAAGAAAGTAATCCTTCTAATTGAGCGAAAAAAATACCTAATGAAAGTAAATCTGCTGCACCACCAGGGCTTAAATTGCGGTTGCTCAATCGTTGATCATAGATTGTTAATTCATCAATTAGCTGCTTCCATGGAAGCTTTGCTTGATGAATTTTTTTTGTTTCTTGTTGTACTTTTTGCCACTCTTGAATACCGCCTCGGTGAAGTAGATTTCCGTCTTCGATTTCGCTCATTAATAAAACCAAGGCACGTAGAAAGACTTCATCGGGCGCATGATAGTTTGCTGAACGTAAGTAAGGGAGAAGAATGGAAGTAAGGCTGGGATAACACTGAGCAGCCTCGCCACGAATACCTGAAATACCATGTGTCAAAAAAAGCTCTTCCCCATGTGTACGCTTTGTCTTCCGCGCTAAGTCGTGAAAATCCTCTTTGATCAAATCATGTGTCAGTTCTCCTGTAAAATCTAGTATTTGCTCCGTCTGTTTAGCGTTTAATGGAAGTCTTTGGATAAAACGTTGTTGCATGTGCCAACCGATAGCGCCTAAGATGACTGCAAACGAAAAATTCGCTCCTTTATGTGTATTGATATCATTCGTTGCGACAAGCATTGCTTGTTCTGCTTGATACCCCATGCTTCTTAGTTTTTTAAATAATGATTTCGTATTCCCTTTATGAGTAAAACCTGCTTCGATATATTTTTGAAAAAAAGGTGTTAAGGTTTGGATACTTATTTGAAAAGTCTGAAAATCCATATCTGTATGCGCGCCATTTGAAATAGGATCGACTAATCCTGGTTTTGGACTTAATGCTACTTCGTAAAACAAAGCGTGCTGTGCAGCCTGTGCGATCATACCGATCAGTTTGTGGTCAGTCAATTTTTCTACGCTCCATTTCAGCTAAAATAAATTGTAATGAACGATCTAAATGCTCGTGGGTGATCAAAGTGATTTGTTCTGCATTTTTTGTTTGCATCCCGCGATAGATCAGCCAATGTTCTTCAAGGGCTTTATCCCTGCGTCTGGATGAACGAATGGCGATATCGCGAAAATAAACGAGGTAAGCTTGTAACTCTAAGACAATGGATTTTAAACGGAGCATTTGGCTTTTCTCGTAAATAAACGTATTGAAGTCCGAAAAATTTTGCAAGACTTTTTCTGTTTGATCTGCTTGATTATAGCTTTCGCCTCGTAATAATAGTTCTTTTAGTTCAATGAAGTCTTCTTTTGTCATCTGATTCATTGCCTTGATCGTGGCAAGGGTATCTAAAGATTTACGGATATCATAGATTTCGTAAGCATCTTTTATGCGAATACCTTTGACGACGATGCCGATCTTAGGCACGTGTTCAACTAATTTTTCATTGACTAATTGCTTCATTGCTAAGCGAATGGGTGTGCGACTGATATTCAATTCTTCCGCTAAGACTTTTTCATTGATTCGTGTATTTGCAGGAATATCACCAAGAATGATCGTTTTACGAAACGCTTCATAAATAAGTGCATTCAATGTTTTATTTTGAGTTAGATCCAAATTTTTTCGTAATGCTTCAACCACTTGTTTCATTTTTTTCTCCCCATTTCTACTTAGACATTCAGTTTCTGTTCTAAGTTTATCATGCTTTCCAACCCTCAAGAGAACGAACCCAAAAATATGTCAATAGCAGTTAAAACGGCTCCTTCACTTTGGCAGAACGTGAAAATTAGTATTCCAATAATGAAGGAGCCGTTCGTTTAGTTAGTCACTCTTGTTGGTACGATTGGTTTTTATTGTGGGATGTAAAATGGCATATGTCCAAAAAGAATAATTGTGACGACAAAAATAGTAAAAATACCCAAGGCATATTTTCCAGCTTCTCGTTGCCATTTCCCCATATCCAATCCGGTCAAACGTAACAAGAGATAGATAAAAGCCACTAACGGACTGAGCAAATGGAAGGCTTGACCCATCAAAGAGGCAAGGGCCATTTGCATATTGGTAAAGCCGTACGCATGACCGGCTTCTGCTAAAACCGGTAATACACCGAAATAAAAACCATCATTTGAAATAAAGAAAGTACCGGGCGCTGAGATCAACGCAATAACTAATCCCCAGAATCCTGCTAATTGTTTTGGAATGAGATAAGTAAAGCTGTTCGCGAGTGCTTCAGCCATACCTGAACCTTGGAAAAGCCCCATAAAAACTCCCGCTGCAAAAACTAAAATCACGACTTGCACCGCATCACCACCATTTGCACCAATACGGGCGGATTGATCTTTTAGATTAGGGTAATTGACCATTAAGGCAATGCATGTTCCTACTAAAAATAATAAAAGAGGTGGCAAGGCAATCGAAGAGATAAATGAGCTGGCAACTAACCAGGCAATCAACACGATGGTGAGTACACCATTGAATACAAAATTTTTAGGACAGCGCATTTTGACTGTTTCAGGATCGGTGATTTTAGTGATTTCTTCAATTTCCTCATTTGATAATTGGGTAATACCTAAACGGTCACGTTCTTGTTTTCCCATCCGGCGTGCAACGAAAAAAATGACATAAAGCAAAGACAAGATCATTCCAGGAGCTAGGTAAGACAAGATATCCGCATCGACTTCCAATACTGCCATCGCTCGAGCGGTCGGTCCACCCCAAGGTAATAGATTCATGATGGTATTTTGAAGAATGATCAATACCCCTAAGTTCATCATTTTCATGTTTAATTTTTTATAGATAGGAATAAAAGCGGAACAGCAAATCAACGTAGTCGTTGTCCCATCGCCATTCAGCGAAACGGTTGCGGCAACGATCGCAGTTGCCATTAAAACTTTCATTGGATCGCCTTTGGCAAAATAAATCATTTTTTTAGTGATTGGATCAAATAGACCAGCGTCCAACATGATTGAAAAATATAAAATGGCAAATAATAGCATGATTCCTGTATTTGAAGTTGTTTTGATGCCTTCTAATACAAAATCGCCAATATTTCCTTTCTTTGAAGCACCAGAAATCATTGCAACTAAGGTAAATAAAAGTGGAATAACCACAAGGGAAGTAAAAGGGGACATTTTCTTTTTCATGATGACATACATGAAGATAATGATCATTGCATAAGATAAAACGGTTAATAACATACGCTTCTCCTTTTCTGATTGTATTGTTTGTAAGCGGTATCAAAATTAGATGGGTAGAAAATTATTCTTAGGACAGAAAGAGTTGTATTTTACTAAAATTGACGCCTCCTTGACGACTCTAGGATAAGCAATATTTTAAAGGGAAGATAGGTGAAGTAAGAAAAAAGAACATGAAAAAAACAATTTGGTCTACCTAATCTTATCGAATGCTTAATAGTACCTTAACAGAACATTAATTCATTGGAAAAAGCTTTTATATCAATGTTTGTATTGCTTTTTTTTGCCTGATTCAAGAAAAAGAAACAACAAAAAAACAATCTTATGTCAGTTTGGAAAACATAATTGGTTGAATCACTCTATAATAAAAATAAGGACAGAAAAGAAGAAAGGAGCATGAAGTATGTGGCTGTTTACAAAACGAAGAAAGAAGCAGCAACCAGCAGTGGAGCCCAGCCCCACAATAGTAGAAAGAGACAATGAAAAGATGGATGAAATGAAACCGGTTCGTGCATATATTGATGCTGCGCCAGCTGATGTTCAGCTTGTCAGTGTGGTAGCTGCAAGTTTAGCAGCAGAATATGATCCGGAGAGTCGATTCATTATCAAAAAAATCAAGCAGAGAAATCCGGAAGCAATTTTGGTTTCACTGATTGCTACAGGTGTAGCAGCGGGAGTCAATCCAAATAGTCAGTTTATTATACGAAAAATAGCCAAAAAATAAATGTTTTGGAGGAGAAAAAATGTTGCGGAAATTCAAAATCTCAATTGATGGAAAAGAATATTTAGTGGAAATGGAAGAAATCGGTGGAAGTCCGCAAACGAACCCAGTTCCAACACCAGAACGATCTACACCAGTGGAAGCGGTCGTACCATCAGAGGTCTCAACAACTGTACCAGAAACGAAATCCTCAGTCGAAGCGGGAGCGGATGCGATGAATTCGCCGATGCCAGGCACGATTTCTCGTTTATTAGTTACAGTTGGGGAGGTAGTGGAAATCAATCAACCTTTGATGATTTTAGAAGCGATGAAAATGGAAAATGAAATCGTTGCTGGAAAAGCTGGTCAAGTGACTGGAATCCATATCAGTCAAGGAGAAATGGTGAATCCTGGTGATCCACTTATCACGATCAGTTAAATGTTCGCTTTGAGAGTAGAGTCATTTTGGTGACTCTTGGTATTCAATATTAAGTAGAAGGAAGTGACATGTGTGGAAACACTTATTGAAGGAGTTATTGGCATGGGGCAAGAGCCGGGACGCATCGTGATGATGGTGATTGGCGGAGTCCTCATGTACCTTGGGATAAAAAAAGAATATGAACCAACGTTACTCGTACCGATGGGGTTAGGTACGATCTTAGTCAATTTCCCTAATTCAGGTGTGCTGAGTGCCGGTGGTGAGGCCGGCGCATTCCAAATTTTGTTTGATATGGGGATTACGACGGAGCTATTTCCGCTCTTATTATTCATTGGTATTGGTGCAATGATCGATTTCGGCCCCTTGTTACAAAATCCATTTTTATTACTTTTTGGAGCCGCCGCACAATTTGGGATTTTCTTTACGATCATCGTAGCGATCCTATTAGGTTTTGATTTGAATGATGCAGCTTCTATTGGCATCATCGGAGCAGCGGATGGACCAACTTCCATTTTTGTCGCGAATACGTTGAATTCGAAATATATGGGTGCCATCATGGTAGCTGCCTATTCGTATATGGCCCTCGTGCCAATCATTCAGCCAGTTGCGATCAAAGCTGTGACGACTAAAAAAGAGCGACGTATTCGAATGAATTATCGTGCAGGGGAAGTGTCGCAAACAGCAAAAATCCTCTTTCCTTTAGTTATTTCAGTCGTCGCTGGTTTGATTGCGCCTGTCTCTCTGCCACTTGTTGGTTTTTTGATGTTTGGAAATTTGTTACGAGAATGTGGGGTATTGGATCGTTTGTCGATCACTGCTCAGAATGAGTTAGTCAATCTCATCAGCATATTATTAGGGATCGCCATTTCGGTCAAAATGCAGTATGAAGAATTCTTACAGATCGATACGTTGATGGTTATCGGTCTAGGGCTGGTTGCTTTCATTATGGACTCGATCGGTGGAGTATTGTTTGCTAAATTGTTAAATTTATTCCGAAAAGAGAAAATCAATCCAATGATCGGAGCAGCAGGAATCTCTGCTTTTCCAATGTCTAGCCGCGTCATTCAGAAAATGGCAACAGAAGAAGACCCACAGAACTTTATTTTGATGCACGCAGCTGGAGCCAATGTATCTGGTCAGATTGCTTCAGTGATTGCCGGCGGCTTATTGCTCGCCTTATTGGTATAAGAAAGGAGAAAAACGATGTCAGCAGAGTTAATCAAATCTCTTGAACTACTAGTTTTAGGATGGGGTGGCGTATTCGTTGTTATCTTGATCATTTATCTTGCTTCGATGCTATTGAGTCGCTTGTTTCCAGTAAGAAAATAAAAAGAAGGTCTTGTACATGTATACAATCAAAAGATTATGGTTGGAAAAGGATGCTCAAGTCTATCAACAATGGCTGGAGCTGATCGAAAAATCCGGTCTCACATTGAATGAAAAGGTTGACTATACCGTTGGGATCTATCAAGAAGAGCGGCTGATTGCCACCGGTTCTTATGAGCGCAATATTTTAAAATATTTGGCTGTTGCGAAGGATTTCCAATCAGAAAATTTGTTGACGAAGATCGTTCAGCAATTAATTGATCATTTATCCGAAGAAAACAAAAGGCATTTCTTTGTCTACACAAGTCCTAGTAATCACCCGATTTTTCATGCTATGGGATTTAAAGAGATCATTGCCACTGAAACCATATTGTTTATGGAACAAGGTACACCTGACTTTCAAGATTATCTTGCCATGTTGAAGGTAAAAAAGAAAAAAGGTACAGGCTGTGGGATTGTGATGAATGCCAATCCTTTTACAAAAGGACATCAGTACTTGGTGGAGTGCGCAGCCAAACAAGCAGACCAAGTCTACCTTTTTATCCTTTCAGAAGATCGTTCAGAATTTTCCTTTTCCGAACGGTTCGAAATGGTCAAGCAAGGGGTCGCGCATGTAAAAAATGTCACGATTTTACCGACAGAAGATTATCTGATTTCTTCCGCCACATTTCCTGCCTATTTTTTAAAGGAACATGCTACAGAAGAAGCGGCAAAAGTGCAAGGTACTTTGGATGCGCTACTTTTCAAAGAAAAAATTGCACCGATACTTGCAATTGAAAGTCGGTTTGTCGGTGAAGAACCCTACTCTAAGGTAACTGAAATCTATAATGAAACGTTGAAAAAGATATTTGGAGAATCGCTTTCTTTGATCGTCCTACCACGCAAACGTATCAAAAGAGTAGCAATCAGTGCAACAAAAGTCCGAAAAGCCTTACAAGAAGATGACGTGCAGACATTACAAGCGTATTTGCCTGCTTCGACTTATAACTATATTAAAAATCATAAACGTAATAGAGGTGACAGGAAGTGAAAATTTATCAAAGTGCAGTGGCTGGAACAATTGAATCCAGTGATATCATGATCACGATCGATCCAAAGATAGAAAAAGGCATTGAACTTTCCTTGACAAGCAATGTCGAAAAACAATTTGGTCACCAAATCAGAAAAGTCATTATGGACACCCTTCAACAGTTAGGCATTGAAGCCGCCAAAGTAACAGCTGTCGATAAAGGTGCGCTTGATTGCACGATCCAGGCAAGGACGATTACAGCAGTCCATCGAGCTGGAAAGCAAGAGCGCTATGATTGGAAGGAGATCAATTCATGGAACGTTTAAGGAGAACGATGATGTTTGTCCCTGGTGCAAATGCAGCGATGCTGAGAGATGCGCCATTATACGGTGCAGATTCACTCATGTTTGATTTGGAAGACGCCGTATCTTTAAAAGAAAAAGATTCGGCACGCTTGCTCGTTCATATGGCATTAAAAACATTTGACTATAGCAAAGTAGAAACGGTCGTTCGAATCAACGCATTGACGGCTGGGGGTGACCAAGACATTGAGGCAATGGTATTAGCAGGGATCGATGTCATTCGCTTGCCAAAAACAGAAACCGCACAAGACATCATCGAGGTTGATCAGGTCATCACTTCAGTGGAAGAAACTTATCATATCCCAATGGGAACCACAAAAATGATGGCAGCGATCGAATCTGCAGAAGGGGTATTGAATGCAAGAGAAATCGCTAAAGCTTCCAAACGGTTAGTTGGCATCGCGTTAGGTGCCGAAGATTATGTGACCAATATGAAAACTCAACGATATCCCGATGGACAAGAATTGTCTTTTGCCCGAAATATGATCCTTCATTCAGCCAGAGCTGCTGGTATTGCAGCAATCGATACTGTCTATTCAGATGTTGAAAATGTTGAGGGATTTCAAGCAGAAGTCCGTCTGATCAAACAATTAGGCTTTGATGGGAAATCAGTGATCAACCCACGTCAGATTCCATTAGTCCATGCCATTTATGAACCAACAGAAAAAGAGATCCAAGCAGCGAAAGAAGTGATCTGGGGCATCCAAGAAGCAGAAGCAAAAGGTTCAGGCGTGATTTCTGTGAATGGCAAGATGGTGGATAAACCAATCGTCGAGCGAGCAGAAAGAGTGATTGCTCTTGCAAAAGCGGCGAAGTTGATCAGAGAGGAGGAGATCTAGAAATGGTTGTAAATAAAGTTGGTAAAGAGATTCCACAAACAGCAACAGTTGCTCATCGTCTGTACGAAGGTGAGTTGGACCATATTGAACCATACAAAGAAGCCAGTAGAAGCATCCATCCTGTCCGTCCGAATGACAAAAAAATAGTGGGAAGTCTCAAAGAAGCCATTGAAAAAACTGGACTGAAAGACGGGATGACGATTTCTTTTCATCATCATTTCCGTGAAGGTGACTTTGTACTAAACATGGTCATGGAAGAAATTGCATCTCTAGGAATCAAAAATATCACGATTGCACCAAGTTCAATCGCAAATGTCCATGAACCATTGATCGAGCATATAAAAAATGGCGTTGTGACTGGAATTACAACGAGCGGCTTGCGGGATAAAGTAGGTGCCGCGATTTCGGAAGGAATCATGGAAAAACCAGTAGTCATTCGTTCACATGGTGGAAGAGCGCGAGCGATCGCATCCGGTGACCTGCATATTGATGTCGCTTTTTTAGGAGCGACGAGTTCAGATGAATATGGAAATGCCAATGGAACCACTGGAAAGGCCATTTGCGGATCACTAGGTTATGCCATGGTCGATGCAAAATATGCGGATCAAGTGGTCATCCTCACAGATACATTAGTTTCTTTTCCTAATATCCCAATCAGTATTGCACAGACGGATGTCGATTATGTTGTAGAAGTGGAGGCGATAGGTGATCCTGAGGGCATTGCCAAAGGTGCGACACGCTTTACTAAAAATCCTAAAGAACTATTGATCGCAGAGTATGCAGCAAAAGTCATCACTCATTCGCCTTATTATCAACAGGGATTCTCCTTTCAAACTGGCACAGGTGGTGCGGCACTGGCAGTTACCCGTTTTTTACGCGAAGCAATGTTGAAAGACCAAATGACTGCTAGTTTTGTTTTAGGTGGAATTACAAATGCGATGGTGGAATTACTAGAGGAAGGTTTAGTAGAAAAGATTATCGATGTCCAGGATTTCGATCATTTATCTGCGATTTCTTTAGGCGAAAACAACCAACATTATGAAATCGATGCAAGTATGTACGCTTCTCCAGCAAGTAAAGGTGCTATGGTAAATCAGCTAGATACAGCCATTTTGTCTGCGCTAGAAATCGATACGGCTTACAATGTCAATGTCATGACTGGTTCAGATGGAGTGATTCGTGGAGCTGTTGGCGGCCACCCAGATACCAGCATGGGTTGTAAAATGAGCCTAGTGATCTCGCCACTCGTTCGTGGACGGATACCCACTGTTGTTGATCATGTCAATACGGTTGTGACTCCCGGAACTAGCATTGATGTCTTAGTTACGGAAGTAGGTATCGCCATCAATCCTAAACGACAAGATCTGATCGAGTATTTTAAGGGTGTAGATATACCGCAATATACGATTGACGAGCTTAAACAAAAAGCATATGCCATCGTTGGAGAACCTTCGGCCATCCAGTATGGCGAAAAGATCGTTGCCTTGGTGGAATATCGTGATGGCACACTGATCGATGTGGTCAAAAATGTGTAGCAAATTATTCGATGGACCAATTGTGACGCATGAAGAGATCCTTATCGCAAGAGAGGCCCGTGCTAACAGACAAAGAAAATTATTGGAAGCAAATCCACAACATGTGTTGCTTTCAGCAACAATGAATATACCAGGTCCTGTCAAAACGTCAGAAGAAATCGCACAAGTCTTTCATATAGTGGTCGAAGCTATAGAAGAATGTGTTTCAGAAGTCACTCCATTGGTCCAATTGTACCGTAAGAAAAAAACAGGTTACGAGTATTTTTTGCTTCTTCCTTTAAGAAAAGAGCTACTAAAAAAGCGCATGATCGAACTCGAAGAAACATGCCCCTATGGTCGATTAGTTGATCTTGATGTACTTTTTTGGGAAGAAGGAAAGATGCAGCAGTTGAGTCGCGAGATGCTGGGATATAACCAACGGACATGTTACGTGTGTAACGAAGTAGCCAAAGTTTGTAGTCGCGAACAGAAACATTCCCTGCAAATGATACGCACACATATCCAGCAACTTGTTGAGAAAGGAAGAAAGTAAATGGCAAAAAAAATCCAAATGATGGAAACCGTTTTGCGTGATGGGCAACAAAGCTTGATTGCCACAAGAATGACTACAGCAGACATGTTGCCAATCCTGAAAAAAATGGATCAAGCAGGCTACCATTCATTAGAGATGTGGGGTGGCGCTACCTTTGATGCGTGCTTACGTTTCTTAAATGAAGATCCATGGGAGCGTTTGCGTATGATTCGTTCACAAGTCAAACAAACAAAGCTACAAATGTTGCTTCGAGGACAAAACCTCCTTGGGTACAAAAATTACGCAGATGATGTAGTCAAAGAATTTGTCGAGAAATCGATCAAGAATGGCATTGATAGTATTCGTGTGTTTGACGCATTGAATGATGTTCGAAATTTACAGACTGCTATTGTGACAGCGAAAGAAGCTGGTGGACATTGCCAAACAGCTATTTCTTATACAACGAGTGAAATCCATACGATCGATTATTTTGTGAGGTTAGCAAAAGAAATGGCGGATACAGGAGCAGATTCGTTATGTATCAAAGATATGGCGGGCGTATTGACCCCGCAAACTGGTTACGAATTGATCAGTCGAATCAAAGATGCTGTTCCATTACCATTAGAAGTCCATACTCACGCAACAAGTGGGATCGCTGAAATGACCTATTTAAAAGCAGTTGAAGCAGGGGCGGACATCATCGATACGGCTATCTCTTCTTTTGCGGGTGGAACGAGCCAACCTGCAACTGAATCAATGGCTTTGGTGCTTGAAGAAATGGGCTATGAGACAGGGTTAGATATGAAAAAAGTAACAAAAATAGCAGAATACTTCAATCCGATCAGAGATCGTTTTCGCGAAGAAGGGATGTTAAATCCTAAAGTCAAGGACATTGAACCTAAAACATTGATTTATCAAGTGCCTGGCGGTATGTTATCTAATTTATTAAGTCAGTTGACGGAACAAGGATTACAAGACAGATATGAAGAAGTATTAGCAGAAGTGCCAAAAGTTCGAGCAGATCTTGGGTTTCCGCCACTTGTTACTCCGTTGTCCCAAATGGTAGGAACGCAAGCGCTGATGAATGTACTCTCTGGTGAGCGGTACAAGCTTGTCCCTACTGAGATCAAAGAATATGTTCGAGGGTTGTACGGCCGTCCTCCAGCACCAATCGCTGAAGCCATCCAACAAACAATCATTGGCGATGAACAAGTGATCCAAGAGCGACCCGCAGATTTACTAGCACCTCAATTGCCGCTACTCAAAAAAGAAATCAGTGAGTATGCAAAATCACCAGAAGATCTTTTAAGCTATGCCTTATTCCCTCAACAAGCCAAAGATTTCTTAGGGCGTCGCGAAGACCGTTTTTATGACGTACCACTGCAAACGGTTGAAGTGATGATCGACATGGACTGATATCAAAACAAGGATTCGGTTTTTAGCCGCGGTTGAGAGATAGTAAAATAAAGGTGGATATATGTCATTTTAGAGATGTTGAGTAGTTAAAATTCCCTACTCATGGACTTAGGGGCGATGTCTGAATCCTCAGTCTTGGGCGAGATTAACAATAAAAAAGGAACTGCGTGAACAGTCCCTTTGGAAAGCGCCGCTAAAAAAGGCGCCAAAAATTTCATTCGGTATAGTAGAAATAGTCGTCCTCTGTTAAAGTGACGGCTATTTCGTTTTGTCATGTTTAAGCAGTTCCACAATCAAATCAATTCAAAATGCTTCAATGCGTGAACGATCCCGCCTTCGGTATTTTTCTTCGTAATGAAGGTTGCAAGTTCTTTCAACTCATCATAAGCATTGCCCATCGCGATTTTGTGATCACAAGCTTCAAGTAAGGCAAAATCGTTCGGCCCGTCACCAAAACCAAAAGTTGGGACATTCTCTAATTTTAATGTTTCTTTTAAGCGTTTGACCCCTGCACCTTTTGAAATACCCTTTCTGACCGTATCGATCGAATAGGGACTATTGCGGTAAAAAGTCATGTCTGGGAAACGTTCATGATAATATTCATCACCTGATTCGGAAAGAATCAGCAACATATTGATCGGATGATCCTGAAAAGCGGAAGGATCGATTGGTGGCACATCTGAATGGATAAAGCCATAAGCTTTTCTCATGGTCTCTGTGTGATGAGTACTCCAAATGTTCTCTCTATTATAAAAACAAAGGGCATGACCTTGCTCTTCGATATGGTCACGCATTTTTTGACATTCTTCTTTAGAAAAGCGTACAGAATAAATTTCTTCTCCTTCTACGCTAATACAAGAACCGTTCATTGTTACAGCGGAAGTAATACCTGCATCACGCATGATTTGTTTGATTTCCATTTCTGTCCGTCCAGTAGCGATAACAGGTAGGATATCATTCTCTTTTAATGCTTGGATTGCTGCGGCGATCTCAGGAGTTATTTTAGAATGTCCATCTAATAAAGTCCCATCGAGATCGAAAAATGTGATTGCTTGATAGTTTGTCACAAATAAAACTCCTTTTTCATTTGACTATCTTTATCTTATCAAAGAATGAACAAAAGACAAACGTTTCGTGAAGAATTACTGAACTTATTGGTTCAGCAACCATTTTAGAGTATACTATAGACAGAGATTGGAGAGTGAAATCATGATTTTTTTAACAGTTGGTCTTTTTTTGACCTTGATAGGGCTCTTATTTTTAATTTTGCCTTCTAAAGGTAATTTACCTTTCTATGGTTATCATTCAGAACGTGCCACTAGATCCGACGAACATTGGCGGATTGCCCAACGAACAAGCGGAAAATATTTCTTGATTTTCGGATTATTGATGACCTTGATCGGCTACGGATTAAAAATCACCGAACATACCAATTTTTTTATTATTGAAATGTTGGTCTTAGTGTTTCCGATCATGCCGATTTTTATATTAACAGAAAAAAAATTACAAACTTACGATTTGATAAATGGAGGAGACGAGCATGAACATTTTAATGATTGAAGATAATCAATCCGTATCTGAAATGATGCAGATGTTTTTTTTGAATGAAGGATGGGAAGCAACCTTCAAATACGACGGAAAAGAAGGACTAGATGCGTTTTTAGAGAATCCACAACATTGGGATATGGTCACGTTGGATCTTAATCTTCCAACATTGGATGGCATGATGGTTGGACGAGAAATCCGAAAAGTTTCTAGTACGGTACCAATCATCATGTTGACCGCACGAGATTCTGAAAGTGATCAAGTGATCGGTTTGGAAATGGGAGCTGATGACTATGTCACTAAACCTTTTAGTCCCTTGACGTTGATTGCACGTATGAAGGCATTACACCGTCGTAGCGAATTGGTAGAAACAAAAGAAGAAAATCCATTATCTGATCAAAATTTTGACATCCAAACCGATCACTTCAAGATGAATACGAAAACGCGTGAAGCCTACTTGAATAACCAACCGATCGATGGATTGACACCAAAAGAATTTGATCTTTTATTTACATTAGCAAAAAAACCAAGACAAGTATTTTCAAGAGAACAGTTATTGGAACTCGTTTGGGATTATCAATATTTTGGTGATGAACGAACCGTCGACGCCCATATCAAAAAACTGCGTCAAAAAATCGAGAAAGTAGGCCCACAAGTGATCCAGACCGTTTGGGGAGTAGGCTATAAATTTGATGATTCAGGTGTTTCCTGATGCGCTATTTATACCAACAATTACTGGCATTTTGTGGGATGATCGCGATGATCATCTTGATCGTCGGTATTTCTTTTACGCAATTGACCAAGCAGACCATCGAAGAAAATAATTACCAACAACTTTTTGGTTATGCCGAGTCGGTGGAGAAAACGACCCAAACCTTTGCGGATACGTTTCCTCAATTCAATCAAGATCAAGCATTCCAAAATGCGTTGGAACTGACTGAACAAGTATTAACCGAACAAAATGTCAATTTTATCTTTATTGATAAATATGAGCGAGTGATTTATCCAACTGCTGGGGTTTACTTGAATTTTACGATTACAGCAGATCAATGGGAAAGTTTGAGAAGCGGTCGCCAAGTCAAGTTTACTTCAAATAAAAATATCTCAGGAGAGAATCAAGCCACTTCCTATGCGTTGGTTCCTTTCAACTTGAATCATGAGTTTTATGGTGGATTAGTTGTAAGCCAACCAGCCAGAAATATCGATAATAGCGTGCGATCAGTCACCTTGAATCTCTTCAAAGGCTTCATTTTCTCAAGTATCATTGCAATCATCGCAAGCTATGCCTTTGCGGCTTTCCAAGTCAAACGGATCAATCGTTTGAGAAATGCTACAAAAGAAGTCACGAATGGCAACTTCGATGTGCAATTACCTGTAAATGACAAAGATGAATTTGATGAATTAGCAGACGATTTCAATAAGATGACCAACTCATTGAAAGAATCACGAGCAGAAATCGAGGAACAAGAGAATCGGCGCAGACAATTCATGGCAGATGCTTCCCATGAAATGCGGACCCCTTTAACAACCATCAATGGCTTGTTAGAAGGCTTAGAGTATAATGCCATCCCAGAAAACCAACGGGAAAATGCCATTAAATTAATGAAAAATGAAACTGAACGTTTGATTCGTCTAGTCAATGAGAATCTAGATTATGAAAAAATCAGAACGAATCAAATCAGTATGGTCATCAAAAAATTTGATGGGACAGAAACGTTAAAAAACATTGTTGCTCAATTGGAAGCAAAAGCAGAAGCTGCGGGTAATCAATTGATTTTAGAAGCACCTGAACAATTAGACGTATACGCTGATTATGATCGGTTTGTACAGATCATGGTCAACATTATTCAAAATGCGATCCAATTCACTGAAAATGGAACGATCACAGTCACATTAGAAAAAGGTTATCTTGAAACGATCATTAAAGTGACCGATACTGGTATTGGTATGTCAGAACAACAAATGAAAAGCATATGGGATCGCTATTACAAAGTTGATCCATCTAGAAAAAATACAAAATATGGCGAATCCGGCTTAGGGTTACCGATCGTTCAACAATTAGTTCGATTGCATAAAGGAAAACTCGACGTAACAAGTGAGTTAGGAAAAGGAACGACATTTACTGTAAAATTACCAGATGTTGAAATCGAATGATAACTAAATCAAAAACCGTTAAAACAAGGCTTCTCTCTTGTTTTAACGGTTTTTTTATGAAGATCAACAAGCTCAAGTTAACTCGCTTCTTTACAATCAGTGACATAGGGGCTTTCGGCAATGGAAAGATCATGCGTCAATAATAAGATTGAAAAAGAATGATCGTTGACTAAATCGCAAAGATTTGTCAAAAGATCTTGAATCTCGATAATCGACAAATCATCGATAGGGTCTTCGATGATCAGTTTATTTTTATCGGCGAGGATCGCATGCATCAGTTGCAATTTGATTCTTTCATACGTGCTCAACTCACTTACTGATTTTTTGAGCAACGAGGAATCTATCATTAGCTTATCTTGCGCTTGTTCCTGTTTGGCTTTTTTTTGTTTTTCGGGGATGTCCAAAAATACTTGTTCTTTTAAATTAAGATAAGGGAAGAACGGCCAATTTTTTTGAACGATCATCAGATCAGTTCGTTCTGAAGCAAGGAGTTGTGCTTTGATCTCTGTGAAAATCACCTGTTGTTCGGCTTTCGAACCGATCAGAACAGTAAAACCGCTAAATGATATCAGTGAATCATGTTGGTTCATCAATGATCAGCTTCTTTCTTTTTAAAAGTCGATTTGAAATCATGAAAAGACAGGTACTAAGTAATGTGCTAATACTAACTAAACAAATGATCGTCTGTCCGATCCCTTTTAAGGTATCTACTAAAAAGTTATCGCTAAAAAAATCGATCATAAAAAAACTATTTTGGTCAATCGAGATCGATAAACCATTTCCAGAAGAAAAGACACTTGGTAAGTTCGGTAGTTCGAAGAAATCTAACAGAGCCAAATTGATTTTTTGGAGTAAAGCTTGATAGCCATTTTGGAAAGCAAAAACGATCAAAAGAACGCCAAGACAACTCAGAACTAATGGAATCAAGGATTGCCAAAAAACAAAGAAGAACATTTTTGGTTTGGAAAGACCTGCTAATCGCCAATTGATGATTTCCATACGATGACGATAGAGTGAGAGTAAAAAGAAAAAAAAGAAACACAAGGCAAACAGTGCCAGTATACAACTGATCACAACCAGATAGGCTTGTTGAAGCGTTTCTGATGAAGGCAAGTTCTCTTTGACATCAGAAGCATCAAATATCAACACCCGATCTTGGATTTGTTTGTGTAAAGTGGTTTGTAGATTATATAAGTTAAAGCTGATCAATAATAGAAAAGCAGAAAAGCTTGAAAACAAAGTATATAGAAATGTTTGTTTTTTGTAATAAAGTAATCGTGCGGTAGAATAACGGATCATATTCATACTTTTCACCTCAAGAATAGTATAAAAAATGAATATGAATAAAGTATGAAAATCATTTAGTGAAAAACCGAAATAAAGGAAGGCTGATCAAGTAGGACAAGCAAAGGGAACCTGGAGGCGTATAAAAAACTTCTTTAGTGACGCTATTCTTTTGGTCCTACTATGAGATCCAGTGCAAAAACTAATAGGAGAATGTATCAATTTCAAGATTTATGAACGAGCGATGAGTCCCCAAGAATCAAATGATTTGTCTGGTTCAGACTTAGAGTATGTATGAGGGGACAGAGGGGCATCGAATATGATTAGTAGCATCTCTTTGCACTTTTCAATCGTGCGGGTAAGAAAAAAATCACTGAGTAGAAATAAGCAAATCTATTTATATTTCTAGTTATTAGATCAAAAAAAAGCACTCGAAGAAAGGCTTTCCTCGAGTGCTGTTCGTTGAGTGATAACATCAGTTACTTGTTCTCACGTTGTTCATTCGTTGTTTTCCACTGAACCTTCACTATCCGTAGGTTCCTCAGCAGGAATACCATGGATATCTTGGAACGTTTTTGTTTCGTAAAGATTTTGTGTCGTTTGATTGTTGTTCTCACTGAAGACACTTGTTGATTTATCACCGAGTGAACGCTCAGCATCACTCAGATGTTGTAAGCCATTTTTGTAATCAAACGTAGAAGTATCAAGTGGTTCTAACCCACTTTCTGTATAGAAACGAAGTAGATCGCCATTGTTGATCTGGTCTGAAACAGCGAGTTGCTTGCTGACTGCTTCACGTAAGGCAGTGACTTCTGCTTGTTGTTCTTCGGTCATATCGGATAGTACTTCGCCTGTTTGAGTATCGTAGACAGCTCCACCATAATAGGTGTACTTAGGTGAAACGAAGTCACCATCACGGAAAGCGACTAACTGATTATTATCAGGAGAGAAGAGATCCTGACCTAATTGGATATAATTTTTTGAATCAACACCTAGCAAATGAAGCAATGTCGGTAAAGCATCGACTTGACCACCATACGTATGATTGATTCCGCCTTTTGTTTGTCCAGGGATATGGATCATATATGGTACTCGTTGCATCGCTGCATTGTCAAAGTTTGTCCATGTCGAACTTGTTTTACCAACTAATTCAGCTAAAGATCTGTTTCTTGTATTAGAGATACCATAGTGGTCACCGTATAAGACGATGACTGAGTTTTCATACAAGCCACTTGTTTTTAAGTAGTTGAAGAATTCTTCTACCGCTGTGTCTAAATAGTTAGCTGTCGCAAAGTAACCATTGATTGTTTCATCGTTCGTATTTGCAACCGGGAATCCAGCTTCCTCATTCGTGAATTTTGAATAAGGGAAGTGATTCGATACCGCAATGAATTTTGAATAGAAAGGTTGTTGCATCCGTTCTAAATATTGGACGGATTGTTCAAAGAATGGTTTGTCATGTAAACCGTATTGGAATGAGTTATCGTCATTCACATCATAGTATGAAGCATCAAAGAAGTAATCATAACCAAAACTCTTGTACGTTTCATTACGGTTCCAGAATGTACCAGCATTACCATGGAATGCTGCACTGGTGTATCCTTTTGTTTGTTTTAAAATATTTGGTGCCGCTTGGAAAGTATTTTTACCACCAAGTTGAGTGAACAACGATCCTTGGTTTAAACCGAATAATGAATTTTCCATCAATGTTTCTGCATCACTTGTTTTTCCAGCTTTTACTTGATGGAAGAAATTGTCAAAACTAAATGTTTCATTACTGTGGAATAAACTATTCAAGAAAGGCGTTACTTCATGTTCTACGCCATTTTCGTCTTTCAGTTTATAATCGATCACAAATTGTTGTAAGCTTTCTAAATGGATATAGATGACATTCTTACCTTCAGCTAATCCGTAGAGATCTTGGTTTGGTTGAGCATAATGTTCTTTGACGTAAGTCGCTACTTCTTTCATATCATTTGGACTTGCCTCAGCTCGTACTTGGTTTGTTTGGTAGGTTTGGATACCGTCGTACACCATGAACGCGTTTAGTCCAAGATATTTAACTAAATAATCACGAGAGAATGTACGTGTCAATAACTCTGGACGATCTGCTTCAGCTAAAAAGAGATTTCCTGAAAAGATCATCACTGCTAAGGTAGTAAAGGCAAACGCCATTCGAGCGCGTACAGGACGTGTGTCCATTTTGATTTTTTTCGTGGCTAAAAGTGCCACGATCAAAATGATATCGATCCAATAAAGAACATCGTAAGGACGGAATAACCGTAAGGCACTTTCGCCTAAACCACTTGCGACTTTTCCTGCGCCTAGGATCGCGTTGATCGTAATAAAATCAGTGAACTCACGATAATAGATGATGTTAGAAAATAAGAGCAAGGTCAACAAGAAATAGATGACCAGCATCGTGATATACGCTGCTTTCGTCCGTCTAACATATAAGGCAATCCCTAAAAGAAGGATAGTCGTTGCAATTGGATTGATGAACAAGATAAAATATTGGATCCCACTATCAATCCCTAAATGGAAATCAAATAGATAAGTAGCAATCGTTTTGACCCATAACAAAACTGCTAGTAAAGAAAAAAATCCGAGCCTTTTATTTAAAAAAGCGGGTGTTTTTATTTTCAAATTAATCTTCCTTTCTGCACTCTTACATAAAAAAAGAGTGACATGAAACATACTCACGACTCACATACTCCTAACCATTTTACTAGTAGACCAAAATAGTGTCAATTGAAAGTGCCAATCCAGCTTGATAGATTAAGATTTTCTTTAAGATCGCTGAGTTTTGTACAAAAATCTACACATGAAGAGAGACTGTGATAGAAGTGATCAGTACTGAGAACGCATCATGGAAAACCGGAAATTATTCTTTAAATTATCAGGGCTTCATGATTATTTCTAAATGGGCTACTTCTGGAACACCGTTTATTCAATTTTAGGGGGGAGACAAGAGGCCTTTTTTCTAAACTCTTTTCTAAGGTAAACTACCTACAAGACAGGGAATCTCTAAGACAAGACGCGTGTTTTTTGTTATACTAAAAGGGACAATGAAAAAGCAGGTGAGCCAATGAAACTAACAATAAAAAAAAGAGCAGTCAAGAAATTTTTAAAAGGCTATCCATTGATCCAAGAAGAGGATCTCGTCCAAATGAAAAAAACGACAGAATGGGTAGAATTAGTTGATCCGCAAGGTAAATTTTTAGGAAAAGGCTATTTAGGGAAACAAAACAAAGGGATTGGTTGGATACTAAGTCACAAGGATGAACCATTTGATCAATCGTTCTTTGAACTAAAATTTCTGACAGCTAAAGAAAAAAGGACAAGCTATTTTAATGATGAACAGACAACAGCTTTTCGTTTGTTCAACGGAGAAGGAGATGGCATCGGTGGATTGATCATCGATTACTATGATAGTTTTGCTGTCTTTTCTTGGTACAATGAAACCTTATATTTGGCTCGTGAAGTTTTACTAAAAGCTTTTCAAGCTGCTTATCCTGAGATTATCGGAATCTACGAAAAAATCCGATTTGAAACGACACGATTACCGGAGAGTCAGCATGTGACTGGTGAAGAGGCGAAAGAACCTTTACTTGTCCAAGAAAATGGAGTGACGTATGCCACTTATTTGAATGAAGGTCTGATGACCGGGATTTTCCTTGACCAAAAAGAAGTCAGAGGGGCATTGATCGATGGCTTGGCTTTAGGAAAATCAGTACTGAACATGTTTAGCTATACAGGTGCTTTTTCTGCAGCTGCTGCTATGGGCGGGGCAACAGAAACCACAAGTGTCGATCTAGCAAAGCGAAGCTTGAAAAAAACTCGTGAACAATTTGAGGTCAACGGGTTGGCGCCTGATGCCCATAAAATCATCGTCATGGATGTTTTTGAATACTTCAAATACGCACAACGCAAAGGTTTCTCTTACGATGTGATCGTTTTGGACCCACCAAGCTTTGCACGTAATAAGAAAAAAGTCTTTCGCGTGGCAAAAAATTATGGTGAATTAGTGAAAGATAGCTTGTCGATCTTAGCCGATGAAGGAATCCTGATTGCCTCGACAAATGCAGCCAATGTGTCGATCGATCAATTTCAAGCAATGATCGAAGATGAATTGATCTCAGCTGAGTATGAGTATCAAATCAGCGGTGTCTATCGTTTGCCTGATGATTTTCAAACCATTGATTCTTTCCCAGAAGGAAATTATTTGAAGGTATTTGTTTATGAAATAAAAAAATAGAGAGGGCGTGAAGTAAATGTTTCAAGTAAAAGGAGTAAGATTTGGTACTGGACGTCCAAAAGTCTGTGCGCCCTTGACTGGTACAACTCGCGAGGAACTTCTGAGAGAAGCGATCCTAGCGAGGGAGGCCGGTGCTGATTTAGCTGAATGGCGTCTCGATTGTTACCATGATGTCTTCAATAAAGAACAATTAAAGGAAACCTTGGTACTGATCTATGAAATGCTCGAAGGACTTCCTTTGCTTTTGACCTTTCGAACTTTAGAAGAAGGTGGCATGCAAGATATTTCGATCAAGGACTATCACGATCTATATAAATTTTTGATCGACACCGAATTAGTTGACATGCTAGACGTTGAGTTGTTCAAAATCGAAAGTATGGAAAAGGATTTACTCCATGATATCCATCGCCGCCAGATCCCACTGGTCATCAGTAGTCACGATTTCAAAGAAACACCAGCAGATCCGGTCTTGCTGTATCGATTGAATATGATGGAACATTTTGGTGCAAGTATCGGCAAAATTGCGGTGATGCCAAACAATGAACGAGATGTTTTACGGATGATGGAATTGACTCGTCGTGCACATGCGTTTGTTTCGATGCCTCTAGTCACCATGTCAATGGGTGAACTCGGCATGGTCTCACGACTTGCAGGCAACGTGACAGGTTCAGCCATCACTTTCGGTGCGTTAGATGCAACACGAGCTTCTGCACCTGGCCAATTACCAGTTAAAGAATTAAAACAAATCATTAGTTTACTCAATGAAAATTAAGCTAGACGAAGGTGAAGATTTTGGCAAAGAAGAAACCAGTAAAAACGAATGCTATACGTATGGTAGAACAAAAAAAGATTGCTTATACAGAACATGAATATGCTTGGGATGAAGCACATATCAGTGCCTCATCCGTTGCTGCTCAGTTGCCAGGAAGTGAATCACGAATTTTTAAAACATTAGTAGCAGTGGGGAATAACACAGGCCCGATCGTTGCCGTTATTCCTGGAAGCACTGAACTTGATTTAAAAAAACTAGCAAAAGTCTCCGGCAATAAAAAAGTAGAAATGCTCCATCTCAAGGACTTGGAAAAAACGACCGGATATATTCGAGGTGGCTGTTCACCAATTGGTATGAAAAAATTATTCCCAACATTTATTGAAGAACAGGCAAAAGAATATGACCAGATCATTATTTCTGCTGGAAAGCGCGGACTGCAAATGGAACTTGCTCCAGAAGCAATCGCTGAGTTGACCAATGCAACATTTGTCGATATCAAAATTTAAAAACCACAAACAAAAAGCAAAACAAATGCTGAAACATCCATGAAAGGCGAACGACACGCGTTGCCTTTCATGGATGTTTCATTCAAGCAATGTTTTGCTTTTTTGTCTCTTACCATTGACTTTGCATGGCTGCGTGCATTCCTGAAACACGTCCCGTAGCAAAAGCTGCCGTGATATTAAAGCCACCTGTATACCCATTTACATCAAGTAATTCACCGCCAAAAAACAGTCCGTTCAATACTTTGCTTTCCATGGTTTTTGGATTGACTTCTTTTAATGAAACGCCACCACCAGTAACAAAAGATTTCTCGATGGGAAATGTCTTATGGATCAATAGCTCAAAGTTTTTACATAATTCAGCAAATTCTTGGATTTGTTTTTCGGTTGTTTGGCTACCAGTTAGTTCGGTCATTTCTAGCCGTTCAAGATAAAATTGGAGTAGACGTTCAGGTAGAAAACCACGCCACGCATTGATCAAATTCTTTTTCGATTCCTTACTTAGTTCCACTAACTCCTGTATCAGTTCTTCGACTGATTTCGTCGGGAAGCAATCTAAAGAAACAGTTACAGGTGCCTGCGTTTTTTGTAGCTCATTGTTGATGAAGCTGGAACACCTTAAAGCTGCTGGTCCAGAGATCCCAAAATGGGTAAATAAAAGATCCATCGTGTGTTCCGTGATCACTTTTCCTTTTTGGTTCAAGACACGTAACGTGATATCTTGTAAAGAAAGACCTTGCAACACTTTATCCGCAATAAATGACTCCTCAGAAATCAAAGGAGACTCTGTTGCATAAAGTGGTGTGATCGTGTGGCCTACTTTTTTGACCAATTTATACCCATCACCCGTTGCACCAGTAGAAGGATAGGTGCGTCCACCAGTCGTCAAAATGACGCATTTTGCTTTAAATTCATCAAATTCAGTACGCACACCATAGATTTGGTTGTCCTTATGGATCAATTTTTCTACACGTTCACCAAAAAACATCGTGACGTTCAATTCATTCAGACGATGAACCAACGCTTCAATGATCGTTTTTGATTTATTTGTCACTGGAAACATCCGTCCGTGATCTTCTTCTTTTAAGTGAACCCCTTGTGTTTCAAAGAATTCCATGATGTCAAAATTGTTGTATTGAGAAAACGTACTATATAAAAATTTACCATTTCCTGGGATATGCGCAATCAAATCATCAACAGGGCGATTATTTGTGACATTACATCGACCGCCACCAGTCATCAATAATTTTTTACCTGCTTTTTTATTTTTTTCGATCAACAAGACACTGGCACCGTACTCGGCCGCACTGATTGCAGCCATCATGCCACTTGTTCCTGCGCCAACAACAATTACGTCATAAGTTTTTTCCATTTTCTCACCTCACAGAGAGTGTAGCATATTTGAAGACGATTCGCAGAAAATGTTTTGACCTATGATTGAAATAAGCTAAAATAAAGTCAGATGAATAAAGGAGCGTGAACCTATGTCAAATGCAAAAGAATACGTACAAGCGATACAAGAAAAACTTCACCAAAAAGATGACGGCCAAATCGAGTTTCTGCAAGCGGTCGATGAATTTATGCCTACGGTCATCCAATTTTTAGAAAAAAATCCAGAATACATTGAAAAAAATATTCTAGGGATTTTAGTAGAACCAGAACGAGTGATCCAATTCCGTGTTCCTTGGCAAGATGATCAAGGAAACTGGCAAGTGAATCGTGGGTACCGAATCCAATACAATTCAGCCATCGGACCATATAAAGGTGGCTTACGTTTTCATCCAAGTGTCAATTTGAGTATTTTAAAATTCTTAGCATTTGAACAAATTTTCAAGAACAGCCTGACAGGCCTACCAATCGGTGGCGGTAAAGGCGGAAGTGATTTTGATCCAAAAGGAAAATCGGATAATGAAATCATGCGCTTTTGTCAAAGTTTCATGTTGGAACTGGCAAAACATATCGGACCTTCAATTGATGTACCGGCAGGCGATATCGGTGTAGGTGCTCGTGAAATCGGCTATATGTATGGTGCCTATAAACGATTGAAACAATATGATTCAGGCGTTTTGACAGGGAAACCTTTAGATTTCTGGGGAAGTAAGATCCGAACAGAAGCAACAGGTTATGGCTTAGTTTATTATGTGAAACACCTATTGAGCGAAGAACAAGATTCATTTGCTGACAAAACAGTGATGGTTTCAGGCAGTGGGAATGTGGCAATCTATGCAATCGAAAAAGTTCATGAACTAGGTGGAAAAGTGGTTACTTGTTCTGATTCAGGTGGCTATATCTATGACCCAGAAGGTATCGATCTTGATCTATTAAAAGAATTGAAAGAAGTCAAAAGAGCCCGTTTAACAGAATACGCCAAAGAACGCTCATCGGCTGAATACCACGCAAATGAATCGGTTTGGACTTTGAAACAAGCGGCTGATATTGCTTTACCTTGTGCAACGCAAAATGAAATCGACGGACAATTGGCAGAGATCCTTGTAGAAAATGGCGTGAAGATCGTCGCAGAAGGTGCGAACATGCCATCCACATTAGATGCTGTTTCAGTCTATGAAAAAGCAGATATCTGGTATTGTCCAGGAAAAGCTGCCAATGCTGGTGGTGTAGCTGTATCTGCGCTAGAAATGAGCCAAAATTCACAACGATTGGTGTGGGAAAGCAGCCAAGTTGATGCGCAACTTGATGAGATCATGGCAACGATCTATCAAACATGTCGTCAAACTGCCAAAGAATTTGGCAACGAAAAAAATCTTTTGCTTGGTGCCAATGTGGCAGGTTTTGAAAAAGTCGCAAAAGTAATGGCTATGCAAGGTTTAGTCTAAAAAATGGAAGTTTCTTGCAAATATTAGAAGCTTCTCGCATATTTGCTTGAAAAATAATAAAAAAAAACGTAAAGTATATCTGTAGATTGAAACTTTTAAGGAGGAACAAAAATGGCACACATTCATTTTGACTATTCAAAAGTTGCACCATTTGTCAATGAACATGAGTTAGGCTATATGCAGAGTCAAGTTACTGCTGCAGACAAATTATTACGAGAAGGAACTGGCGCAGGTAGCGATTTCCGAGGATGGATCGACCTACCTACGAACTACGACAAAGAAGAATTTGCTCGTATCAAAGCTGCTGCTAAGAAAATCCAATCTGATTCTGAAGTCCTTGTGGTCATCGGTATCGGTGGTTCTTATTTAGGTGCTCGTGCAGCAATCGATTTCTTACAACATACCTTCTACAACTTGTTGGGAAGCGACAAACGCCAAACACCACAAATTTTCTTCGCTGGAAACTCAATCAGCTCAACTTATCTTGCTGACTTGATCGAAGTGATCGGCGACCGTGACTTCTCAGTAAATGTCATTTCAAAATCAGGAACAACGACTGAGCCAGCCATTGCATTCCGTGTATTCAAAGAATTACTTGTTAAAAAATATGGTCAAGAAGAAGCAAACAAACGCATCTACGCTACAACAGACAAAGCAAAAGGGGCTGTTAAAGTAGAAGCAGACGCAGAAGGATGGGAAACATTTGTGATTCCTGATGATGTCGGTGGACGTTTCTCTGTATTGACAGCAGTTGGTTTATTACCAATCGCCGCAAGCGGAGCAGATATCGATGCCTTGATGCAAGGTGCTGCCGATGCAAGCAAAGCTTATTCAAGCGACAAACTTGAAGAAAACGAAGCTTACCAATATGCAGCAATGCGTAATATTCTTTACCGTAAAGGCAAAGTTACTGAATTGTTGATCAACTACGAACCAGGAATGCAATACTTCTCTGAGTGGTGGAAACAATTATTCGGCGAATCAGAAGGTAAAGACCAAAAAGGAATCTACCCTTCAAGTGCAAACTTCTCAACAGACTTGCACTCACTTGGACAATACATCCAAGAAGGACGTCGCAATATCTTCGAAACAATCGTAAAAGTTGAAAAACCACGTAAATCGATTACAATTCCAGAACAAGCAGAAGACTTGGACGGACTTGGTTATTTACAAGGAAAAGAAATCGACTTTGTAAATACAAAAGCTTTTGAAGGTACATTATTAGCTCATACAGACGGCGATGTACCAAACCTATTAGTTAAAATCCCTACAATGGATGCTTACACATTAGGTTACACAATGTACTTCTTCGAAATTGCTGTCGGCATCTCAGGTTACTTGAATGGTATTAACCCATTCGACCAACCAGGAGTAGAAGCTTACAAGAAAAACATGTTTGCTTTACTAGGCAAACCAGGGTTTGAAGACCTTGCGAAAGAATTGAACGAACGCCTGTAAGATAGGGGCTAGAGAAGATTCTTAGTAATGCAAACGACTAAACATGTAGATACCATTTTATTTTAGTGGTACTACATGCAGAAAAGACAGCCGATTATTGGCTGTCTTTTTTTGATGTAAATTGGACCAGTTGACCAGTTTCTTTCTTATCTGGATTGTTTAAAAAATCATCTGATTTACTTATAGCACGTTCTTTGACAAGGAGAGAGAGGTGAGCATATATCTGGGGGGAGATACTTCTTTGTAACTGAGTATAAATGGAGTGAGAAATATATTTATGGAGGTAGGATAGGTTGATCAAGCTTTATTGACAAATAAAGCCTACTAAATTTTTGGTTAAATAATTAAACTGCGTTTCCGTATGCATCAGTTATTGTGATCGTTCCTTCCTTAGAAACTCGATAAAAACCTACCGATCCTGATCCTCCTTGTTCAAGAATTGATTTACTTTGTGCATGAAATAGATAGTCTGATTCAATCATTTTATAGAAAGTAACCACGATATCCTCATTTTGTAATTCAGGAGAATCACTGATAAGTACTTGCATTGCTCGTTCCTGAGAGGTTATTGCATTACCTACAAGGGGCGAAGAAGCAGCCGCTGATTCCGTTGTTACCTCAGATGATTGAGTAGAATTTATAGCTTCTTGAATTTGTGAAGGTTGAAATATTGATGAATTTTCTTGAGACGAACTCTTTTTATTTATTGAATTTAGTTTGATATTACTCGTTGAACTTATAGATTGGTTATCTGACTCTGTATTTTTTGAGGTAGTTGTCTCACAAGCAGCGAGTAAAAGAAGACTAGTTACCATACCAATAAAAACAATTTTTTTCATTATAATTTCTCCCATATATATTATTTATTTATCGTACACTTCGTATATATATTGTAAAAAGATAAGACATCCAAATTAGCGTGATAATAATAACTTCCATTAAACTTGTTTTGACTAGAGATAGGTATCATAAACTCTAATGATGTTTTGCGAGAGTTATTATTTGTGTTCTTAGCTGATACATGCTATATTATATAAGTAATCTAATTTGAAACGTAATCTGAGCGATATATTCACACTATAAAAACTCCTTTTACTAAGTAATATTAATTGCAACAAAACACGTATGATATACGTAATAGGAGGAAATATATATGAATAACGGTACAGTAAAATGGTTTAACTCAGACAAAGGTTTTGGATTTATCACTGGTGAAGATGGACAAGATGTATTTGCACATTTTTCAGCTATCCAAGGTGAAGGCTTTAAGACTTTAGATGAAGGTCAAGCAGTTACATTTGATATTGAAGATGGTCAACGTGGACCACAAGCAGTAAATATCAATAAATAATTCAATAGACGACTTTGAACCATCTCTTTGTGAGATGGTTTTTTTGTTATTAAAAAAATCATAAGAGGAAAACTATATGGACTACTTGATCTTGGCAAATAGATAGTCCATCTGGCTAAAAGGGGCTAACTATAATAGTCACTTTGATTGGAAAACAGCAAACTATACAGTGGAAAAATGAAGAAAGAATTTGTAGATTGGGAATCAGTGATTAGCGCAAAAGAAAGAGACAAAGGTGTGGGATTTTGGACTCTTATAGAAGAAGATATTATCGACACAAATGGATATACCTTTGATATTACAACCATTTTGTCACATCAACATAACGAGGAAAGCATATGAGCCAGAAGTTAGTTTAAATAGGTGAATATCTATTATGGGAAATAGGTTTAGTGAATTTTATATAAAAAATACAACATGAAGAGCTATATGAGAAATCGGGATATTGGGAGTAACTAAGGGTAATGATTAGTTTGGGCAGTTGGTGCAGGTGCTAAGTAAGATACTTTAGATGTTGAAATATAAAAAAAGACTGTAGATAGTTAGTAAGACCAACAAACACCTACAATCTTTATTTAAATATTATTATTCGTTTAAATGTTGTATCGCATATTCAGCTTCTTCTGGTGTAAATTGTTCGCCATACTCAGAAATAAGTTGATCACGAATTGCTTCAGGAGACATAGCCATTTGTTCTTGATAAGATTTAGCTTTTGCTAGCGCATTTGCATTGTAATCAGTTTGCAAATTATCTACAGCATATTGAGCTGCTTCTGGAGCAAATTTTTCTCCATATTCAGAAGTAAGTTGTTCATAGATAGCTAATTTAGACATATTCATTATTTCTGAGTAAGATTGTGCTTTCGTTAAAGCAGACTTATATTCAGTAGGCAAACTTGCTTCAAGTTGTTTACGTTCTTCTTCTTGTTTTTTTGCCGCTTCGGCTGCAGCCTTTTGTTCTGCTTTTGCTGCTAGAACTTGCGCATTTGGCTTGATAGTGATCTTAGAACTTTTAGAATCTTTATCTATACTAGTATAAATAGTTAATTCCTTGTTCTCGTCTTCTGTCATTTCATAAACAAGACTAAAGTTACCGTCACTATCTGCTTCAGTAGCATCTCCGACAATACCTAGTCCAACACTCACTCTAGCGCCAGGGTTAGTTTTCCCTGAAATTGTAGCCTTATTCGATGAATCACACTCGATTTCAGATGGTATTTCCAATAAAAGATTTATCTTTGGAGCAGAACTTTGAGTTGTGGTACTAGTGGTTTCTGAAGTGATAGTTGAATCATTTTTTGTTTCAATAGTGGATGTCTGTTTTGTTTCCGCTTTAGTGTCTTGTTTACTATTCTCTGAACTTGCGGGGGTAAATACACTAATTAATAATATAGAAATTATAACCGTAGCAATCGAAATATTTCGATTTTTTTTATTTGGAACCTTTTTGATAAAATACCAAATACCTACACAACCTAATAAAAATGTTAAAGTAAATAAAGTACTCATATTTAACTCCCTTTTCCTTGATGAATACTCATCATATTTTATATACCCAATTTAACTTTTTCCATTACTCCTTCCTTGTTTCTTACTCCCATTTAACGGCAGGTAGTAGTAGTCGCCAAATCTATATTATCGAGGACTTACCCCACTAAGTCCTAAATAAACATAAAATAGTACACTCATTAAATCAAAAACCGATAACAACTCTCTGGAAGGCCATAAAGTCTTGTCAGCTCTTCCACTTCTCTTGGGTAGGTTTCCGTATCTTCTTTGTACAAGGAAACGATCAAGTTCGAAGCAAAGCAGTTGGCTTCGCTTTCAGATTTGCTTCTTGAATTTCTAGAGGATACATAGTAGCTAGATATTTCTCGATGGAACAAAGCGTGTCCGAGTTCATGGGCACAAATATAAAAACGTTCTTCTGATTCTTTCAGTGAGTTGTTCAATAAAATAATAGGGGAGCCTAATAGTTCTTGAAACTGTCCTTTTGGATTATCGAGAAAAGAAACATATCTGATTTCTATTCCTAATTTTTCAGCAATCACAAAAGGATTGGCGGTATCATAGGTACGCTTCAGTTCGCTTACTAGTTTGATAATATCCATCTCCATATATGCTCACTTCTCTTTGCCACGTTTTCGAAATTCCCAGAAAAGCCCCGTCAATACATCTTTCACACGTTGCTTTTCTTGTTCTGTCAATGTTTCTCCACCATACGCCATATTGACATTTGAATTGAGCATTTTGTCTAACTCAAATAAATCATCTTTATTTGCCCATTTTGGCGCTTGGTTGCTGCCCAATAAGAAATCAGTTGTTACCCCAAAATAATCCGCTACTTTTTTTAAATTTTCCGACTTGGGTGAAACACGATCCCATCTTCGGATCTGGCCATTAGAGATTCCTACGGCACGTTCGACTTCAGCAAAGGTTACTTTTTTTTCTTCTGCTAATTGTTTGATTCGCGCAACTAGTGTCATAAGGAACCACCTTTCTTGATATTCAAATAGCATAAAAGTCATTATGGTTGACAATTAGCTTTTAAGCTATTATAGTTTGCTTATACACTGATTCAATTGTTCGAAAAGTTAAGAATACAGTTACTTAAAAGTTCTTTCGATAAAGCATGCTTAAGATAAAGCGTATTCTTATGATTTCTATTGACTTTATAATAGCTTAAAAGTTATTTTGTGTCAAAGATGATGAACATTGAATTGTAATCAAATTGAAGTAGTCTGTCGGAATAGGTAAGATCAAACAAAGGTTAGGTATTCCAGAAAGTGGAGGGTGAGCAAAATGATTGTAGAGAATGCTGTGGTATTGAATGAGTTTAGAAATCTTGTAAGTAATGTGTACATTCAGATTTTTGTATTGATTCTATGTCTTGATTTTATTAGTGGTATCTGTCTGAAAACAGGAAAAAAGAAACGATTCAAACGTTCTGTGGTAAAAGATGTAATCAAATATTTGTTGATTTTACTTATTGTTTTGATTGCTTATCCCTATCTCAAAATTACAGGTTTTGAAGCAATTGGTATTGCTTTGGTTTTTTCGTATTGTGCGATCTATGGCTTGTCCGTTATTGAAAATCTAAGGAAACTAGGAATACCTGTACCTGATTTTGTTAAAGTACGTTTGAAAAAATGGCGTGATTTCTCAGAGGAGCAGGGGAAGTACAAAAAATGATCGATAGGATTTTCTTAAAAGTGCTGCTAGGATATTCTTCTTATTTGGAGTAAACAAAAAAGACGTTTCTATGGCTCGTTTAGCCAAAAACGTCTTTTAATTCTTTATAGAATTATCAGCTGACATGAAAAGGGAACACTCCTTAGTTAGATTCGTGTAGCGCTTTTACTGCTTGCTCAATGGTGATCCCATAAGCGATGTGTTGTTCGTTCATTGCATCGATTGCCATGAAGCGATTCGTTGAACTATCAAATGCTACACGATAGCTGATGCTTGTTTTTGTGAATGTCATAGATATTTCTCCTTTCATTGGTATTTGTGTATTCATGAAATTTTTCATAAAACTTCCGAATACACCTTAAGTTTAGCACCATTCTAAAATTTGGGCAATCAATGTGCTATAAGATAGCTGTTGCTAGTTTACTTGAAATTAATTCTCTGAGATTCCCATCAATAATCCAATCATTAATAAGATAAATATACCAGTTTGAATATAGACCATCATTATTCACCTCTTTGACCCTAGTGTAGCTCTTTTTTAGCTTGGACTCACGAACAGTGGGGGATAAAGTTCAAACAAAATTGTCATATTTTTGGTTGGGATGACTGAAATAATAGTAACGAAGGAATCAAAATAGTGAAAATTGGAAGCGGTGAGCAAACACTTGCTTTGAGATATTTCGCAAACTTCATTATAATAAAAGAAAGGGGGCGAATCGCTATGCAAAAAAGAAAAAATTCTGGTAAACTAAGCATTTTTCTAGCAGTTATATCTGCTATCCCTGCTGTTTTAGCAGTCGTTCGAGCTATTAAGGAATCAAAGCAAAGATAAACTAAAAAAAACGTGTTGCTTACTTATCCGGTGGGATAGTGAGCAACACGTTTTTATATTAACCAACACCAAGAACAAAGTTTAATAACTTGTCAGAGTAAGTAATTTCTCCTTCAGAATCTTTGATCGTATCATTCAACGCTTGCATATCATCTGTGATGATACCATCTACACCATAAAACATCATCCGGCTCATATCGTCTGACTCATTGGGTGTCCATACATAGACTTTTTTGCCATCCTGATGGGCAGAATCAATGAAATTACGATTGATCGTACTGTACTCCATGGTCAAGAAATCGGCAGGTGTTACTGGAGGACCAACTAGATTAAAAGGCAAAATGTAGCCAACGTAAAAATTAGGGTTTTCCGCTTTTAAATCTGACACTGTTTGATAAGTCAAACTTTGTAAAATATGTCCATGTGTTAAAATAGTTTCTTCGTATTTTTTAACAAAATTTTTAACTAAATCATCTGAGTCTTTTCGAGTCGTTTTGATTTCGATCAATAATTTTTGGTTCAGTTCATTTGCTCGGTTTAAATACGTATCGAATGAAACCAATGGCTCTTTGGCACCATTTTCAGTCACAGTCAATTTTTTCAGTTCTGCTAGAGTTAGGTCTTGCGGTGCTTTATTGACTCCAGTCAAATTTCTTAAATTGAAATCATGCATGACCACGAATTGACCATCTTTGGTTTCTTGGATGTCCATTTCTACATAATCTGGATGGTAATCTTTGCTCGTCTTTTCTAGTGCAGCAATCGTATTTTGTGCGCTGTTTCCTAAGCTAACGCCACGATGGGAAATCGTTAGAGGTTTTGTTTCAGAAGCAGATGTCAGGTAATTCATATTGTAAATACAAACACCAACACCGAAGAAAACAGCAAATAAAGTAAACGCAGTATTTTTTAAAGCTGTGTGTTTTTTGGGCACTTCTTGTGAAGAGAACCAGCTGGGTATATCTGGTAAGAAACCTTCATCATCCATAAAGTCTACAATGACGTAAAAAATTCCGACGGTAGACATCACAATATTGAACAAAAGAACGCCTTGTAAGAGTGTCATGGCAAAAACAGCACTAATCAATGAGTAATCGGAGAAATATTCCTCAACAAAGATCTGACCGGACAAGATCGCCAAGTAACTGATTGTTGAAATCAATAAAATCGTACCACTGATCACTAAAAATTGACCTGAAATCGCAAAAAAACGTGCTTTGGTCAAACGCCAACTCTCACGGATCGCTTCACGAAAAGGGCGATCTCTTAAAATCATTTCAGGTAATGCAAAGATTAAACGAATCCCGATATAACCGAGAAAGACATAGACAAGTAGAAAAGAACTTACGATGATCCAGCGGTTAGTGAAAATAAAATCCATAATAAATGCAGGAATTTTTATTTTAGAAAGTAAGTCCGAATTAAAACTTAATCCGCTGATTGGTAAAATCAAAAAAAAGTAAGCTAAGAAAAATAAAAAAATCATCGGACGAACTTTTTTTATTTGTCGGATGGTCAACTGCAATAATTGCTTTAATGAAATTGGTTCTTGTTTTTTGATGAAATAAACACTCATTAGCAAAAAAGTAAACTCAAAATAGACTAAGAGCAAAATCAACAATAAGACAGCGATCAAGGAGAAGAAAACTCCTGGATGTTGCGAAATCAGTGTGGGGATATTATCCGTTGAAAGATAATCGATCGACCCACGTTGTAAAATCAAGCGTGTCATACTACCAAGCAAAGGCAAACAAATAAATAAAATAAACCCATGCATCAGAACTACATCACGAAAATAAGCTTGTGTTCCTTTCAGGAAGTCCCAAGCATTTCCTAAACTTCGTTTTAAATAAACGATCATTATTATCACCTACTCCTAACATTATAGCGCAAAAAACATAAAAAAGGAGTACTGCAGGAATCTTTCATTGCAGTACTCACAGTGTATCTATTAAGAAATCATCCTAACAAGCCAGTCAGGAAGTTACCACCATAAATCAATGCCATGCTGTACAAAAAGATCGATAAGGGTTTAGCAATCAAAATAATCAATGTGTATTTTTTGACTGAGATATTTGTCAAACCAGCCATTAAACACAAGGCATCGTCTGGTGCTACTGGTAAGAAGATTGCTAGCGCGAAAAGCTTTTCAAAGCGACTTTGGTTTTCTAACCAACCAATATATTTGTCGTATGTTTTATCACTAATCATCGACAGGATAAATGGTTTTCCATATTTTCTACCTAATAGGAAAATAATGATCGAACCGATACAAATACCAACATAATTATAGATAAAGCCAGCGTAAGGACCAAAAATCAGGACACCTGCTGCGGTGCTGATCCCTCCAGGAATGATCGGTATAACGACTTGCAGTATTTGGATCAAGATAAAGATTATCGGTCCTAAAATAATTGAATCACCTACAAGACCTCTTAATGCGTTCAAATCTTTAAAGACGCCTAGATTAATAAAATAAATCGTGAGTGCAATTGAAAAACCAATACCGATGATCGATATAATATTCATTAATTTACGTGATACTGCAACGTTCATCCCTAGTCAACTCCTTCGAGGTTTTCATCTGATAATTGTATTTTACCTGAAAAGCGCAACTGCGCGCCACTATTTCAAGTGAGAAACAACAAACAATTTTGTAAGTTCAAACCAAGTATAGAGGATGAAACAAAATAAAACATCCATCTAGAGTCTTATTTACTTAATTTTATGATCTATGAAATGTTAGATCCGACGAAAAATCTTGATGTTTAAAATTGGCGAATCATACATGATTTCCACATCATCGATCAGATTCCCAAGTAATCGATAGGATTCTTGGCCATGAGAAGGGGTGCCTAGCAACTCGTGGTAATAGATCTCCATACTAGGATCTCTAGGTGTATTCAACAGTGAGGCCAATGTATTCAAATCTTTTGGCGGATTTTTCGTTGTTCCTTGAAATTCGATATACAGTCCTTCATCTGTATATTCTAAGCCAATACGAATCTCATTGATCTCGTGTTCGTAAAAATACGTGAGAAATTCATCAATGATCCTCTTTGATAGTTCTTTTTCCATTTCCATGTGCGTTCTTTCCCTTCCCGGTAAACGTAAAATTTTCTAGGATAGGCACTAGTATACCAGCAATAAATCCCGTTGAAAACCCACTATTATATAGATTCAATCCTCCGTGTAATGTGCTGAGATTATGGACAAGAGTAATATGTAAAAAGCCTGCAATCACTCCATAAACGCCGCCATAAAATCCACTGATCGGGGCAAGCCCTGTACCGAAAATCGCAGCTACGAGCATGGTTGTTTCGGTCATATCATGCATCGTCCCTAATATTGAGGCAATGTAGATACCAATCAAAATCGGAAAACAATTTTTAACATGACTTCCAAATGAGCTGAAACCAGCCACTGAGATGATTCCTCCCACCACAGGTCCATTTAGCACACCACCGATCAGCAGGACGTAAGACATCAATAACAAGCCAACCAAGCCCATATTGATCAAGGTGGCGCCGATACCTGATGTGCCGATGAAATCTGTTGTAAGTTTTCCAGAAGACTCAAAGATTTCACGTAATCCTTTCAATTTGAAGGCATTAAAGAAGAAGCCACAAACAGCGGTTGATAAAAAGAATAAAAAAATGATCCAAGTCAATTCATGGTGGTAATCAGTCGAAAGAATCGAATGCACTTCGATCGAATAACTAAATTGCCGAAGGATACCTGTCACCAACATAGCAATCAACCCTGAAGTAAAACCAATATTATAAAGTGTAAAACCACGATGAAAGGTCAGAGTCTGAACAGCTAGGATCGGCAATAAAAAGCCAACGATCAAACCGGCTAAATTACCTAGGAAAGCACCTTGAAGGATTGGTAAACCCATCCCGAATGTAATATAGCTGACAACAGGGGAGAGTGCACTACCAAATAAGCCAATCATTACATATTGAGAAAACGGTTTGTGCATAAAATAGGCATATAAATAAACACCGAGGATAATGGAGATGGAATTGTATAGATTTTTCCCAAAGAATGAAAAACCTGCGACAGTCAATATGGAAGCAAACATTGCACCATTCAACATGACTTTATGGCGATAGGCGAGTAACACAGAAGAGAGTGTAAGTAAGCCTACATTCATAAATGCGCTTCCAAATCCACCTAAAGCAATATAGTCGGTCAAAAGATTACTGGGGGAGGTCATGATGACCATTAATCCCACGAGGTTATTTGATAAAGAATCGCTAAGCAATCCAATAATCAAAAAAAACACGCCTGTAAAAATAAGGTAAAAATAGTTTTTCCTTTGAGAAATGATTCTTTTTTTAGGATGAATATAAATAACGTCACTTTTATTCTTCATTACACACCTTCTTTTCCTTTTTATTTAACTATAACTTGAAAGAAAACTTTAGGTCAACTTAAATTCAACACAAAATCAAAAATTGTAAGGGGAAACAAATTACGCAAAAAAATATTTAGAAAATTGAGAAAATCAATAAAAAACACATATATGCTTTAAAATATAACAATTTAGGTATATTATTTGCAAAAATTGATCAATATCGGTTAAAATAAAAGAACAGAGACTGTAGCATGAAGTGGGGGAGTTTATTATGAGAAGAAAAGTCTATACGAAGGATCAAATTCTGAAAGCTGCATATGAAGTTGTTGCTAAAGAAGGATTTAAAGGTTTCACTGCACGAAATATCGCGAAGAAGATGGGGATATCTACCCAACCGATTTATTTAGAGTTCAAAAATATGGAAGATTTAAAAAATACGCTATTAGATGTCATCTTCCAACAGTTAGAAGAAGAAGTGTTTCCTGTAGAGCGTACAGGAGATAAAATCATCGATTTAGGATTGAATTATATTTATTTCGCTAAGAAAAACCATAGCCTTTATATGGCTTTATATATCGATGAGCATGGAAATGGTCAAAAGATGCATGATTTTTCTTATAATTATTTCCGCAAGTTATTAAAAGAGGACGCCCGCTATAAAGATTTATCGGAAGAGTATATTGATGCGCTTCATACTGGTACTTGGGTAACCATCACTGGTATTGCTTCATTGATGTCTTCTAGTATTATGCATCCGACAGAAGAGCAAATCATTTCGATCATCAAAACGACGGTCGATTCTGTACTTGCAATTGAAAACCCAGAAAAAATACGTTAATTACAACAGCATGAGGTCGAGACAGAAGTGTTTAGCCTCTAGAAATAAGACGCCATCCACGAAAAATGTTCTTCAAATTTTTGTGGATGGCGCCTTATTTTTCGAAGAGGTTACTTCTACTGTTAACGCCGTTTCTTCGTTTTTTGGTGGTGCGAGAAGACGAATGTCCCGTAAGCTATTTTATTCCAATCCTGTAATTTGAAAAGTGTTTTCAAATTTAAACATAACAGTTATGGTATTTAAATGACCAGTTTACAAAACAAATAAGATGAACTGGAGTGCATAATACCTCTTGACATTTGTAGAAAAAAGATTAAAAATAGTAGGCATGGAAGGTTGGCAGAGTGGTAATGCACCGGACTCGAAATCCGGCGAACCGGCTAACACCGGCGCGCAGGTTCAAATCCTGTACCTTCCTTTTATACCAACGGTTAGACACGATTTAGATCGTGTCTTTTTTGTTGAATTTTTACCCTAGAATATTTTTTGACTCCCCTTTTGGTACTCCTTTTATCATTTTACATACTCATCTCATGTGATTTGTAAATTTACAAACACAGTCTATTTTATGTATAAAGAAAGTTCTCTATAAAAAGAAAGAAACAACAAGGGACAGCCTAGCTATCCCTTGAAAGTCAACCGTTATGGCAGTCTTTGCAACAGTAGCGACATCCATCGAAACTTTTGGATGTGTGGGTTGTGCTTGCTTTATGTAGGGCTTCTTCACATGTAGAAAATACGCCAATAAAAAGTGCATCCTCTGGACAATGCGTACATGAGATCACGTGGACTTCGTGATTTCCTCGATCATCTGTTTTTTTGTTAAAATAATAAATTGCCATCTATATCTACCATCCTGATTTATTTCAACGTCTTGTTCGTTGATAGTATAAATTATACGGGAAGGTTGAGTGATCATGAGGATTATTTTTTCGCTATGATGGAAGAGGTTGTTTAAAAAAAATCTTGCAATAAAAAGGATGGAAAAAAATTTATTATTAAAGTAGCGATTGCTAATCTTGATTTTTTTGTCGTTGAATCTCAAGTTATTGCTTTTTGTTGCTCGCAATAAAAAAATCAATTAGCTTCCTAGCTTGAGGAATAAATAATTTTTATTTAGAAGAAGATAAGCGCAGAAATCCAAACAACGGTGTAGTCTTTTTTGGTTTCTGCGCTTGTTTTCTTGTATTCAAGTAATCTGTTCTCTTTAAATATATTTTCTATTTATCTGAAATCAGCTAATATAGCCATGATTTTTTAGGGATTTTTGATGTTCGCAAGGTGTTCCGACGATCGTGAAAGGAGTTATTTTAGTCGTCGTCGTTTGCCCATTCCATTCATAGGCGTAATTTCTGCCGCTCCAATTCTTGTCGCAAGCGAAGCAGTGATATTCTACCTCTATTCTTCCAGTTGCGTCTTCTGCTTGAATCCAGCCGATAGACTGAGCGGTACCGTTCGTGATATTCGCTTGATTTAAATCCCAATCATAAGGATCTGAGCTAAATGCACTCAATGGTGTAGCAGGTGTATTCATTGCTTTTTCCAAAACTGGATCTTCTGTTTGCTTTTGTTCTGTAAGTGTTTGGTTTGCAAATGGTCGATTCTTTTCGCTTGTTGTTTCTGTTGTAGTTAATGAACGTTCGGTACTTTTTGTCTGTGAAGTATTCGTGGCTTCTTGAACTGCCGTATTTTGGATTTCTGGGGCAAATAAAGGAAATAGCATGATTCCTAACATAAATGCCCCAATAATAGTTGTTACCCCTAACAATATCCCCAATAGTACTTTTCCGATTTTCATGTTGATCCTTCCTAACTTTAAAATAAAATATGTTCTTAAATTGAGCATCTCCGAAATTCGTTTTTTCGTCAAGTGATTTGATAGCAGGTTACAGTTATTGTATATTGATTTTTATTACTTGAAATTTACCTATTATATAAAGTGAAGCAGGTAGTACAAAGAGTTACTCAGTTATTTTCAAATGTAATAAGAGGCAAATAAAAAGTTTTTTTAATATTGTGCCGAGTAGTTCTCGTTTCTACCAAACAGAATAACTGACTTTTTTTTCGCATGATGATTTTCTTACATGCCGACGTAAAAGACAGTGATGGATAAAAGGTATCCTATCAAAGCGCAAGTAAAGAAGATTTTAGATTGAAATAAAAAATGAAATCGCTTGTTATTTTGAAGATATACGTCTACAAAAATCTCCCTATTTATGAATAACATGAAATATTTGTAAACTATAGGAGAATCCAGTAGCTTCCTAGGATAAAACATGTTAAATTAATTGTTGAGTCTACTTTTTTTAAAGATAGAGATTTTTCATTTTTATTTGTTTTCATGTGACGAAATTGTAAGAGTGAAAATCATTCATTCTGGATGCCTTCCTGTGATAAGATTCATGTGGACATAATAATGGAATAGTAATTTTAGTAGGATGTGAAATAAATGTGCGGAATCGTAGGATTTGTTAATGACAAAGATAATAAAAAAGCAATCATCAATGACATGATGGATCGCATCATTCACCGCGGACCGAATAGTTCAGGTGAATACATTGATCGTGATGTGGCTTTGGGTTTTAGACGTCTAAGTATTATTGACTTAGAAGGGGGCACACAGCCCATTTACAATGAAGATCAAACAAAGATCATTATTTTTAATGGAGAAATCTACAACTATCAACCACTTAGAAAAGAATTGATCGACGCGGGTCACATTTTCAAAACCCATGCAGATACAGAAGTTTTACTGCATGGCTATGAAGAATGGGGCACTGAGTTATTGCAAAAAGTACGTGGAATGTTTGCTTTTGCGATTTGGGATAATGAGAAAAAAGAATTATTTGGTGCAAGAGACCATTTTGGGATCAAACCATATTATTATGCTGAAATGAACGGAACATTGATGTTTGGTTCTGAAATCAAGAGCTTCTTACCACATCCAGATTTCAATAAAGAATTAAATCGGGAAGCATTGAAACCATATATGACGTTCCAATATTCTCCTTTGAATGGTGAAACTTTCTTTAAAGGTGTCTATCGTTTGCCAGAAGGTCATTATTTCACTTACAAAGATGGCAAAATGGATATCCAACAGTATTGGGATGCGAACTTTGAAGAAAAGGGCACACAAAGCCGTCAAGAATGGATCGATCAAATTGATGAAACTGTGAAAGCATCGATCGAAGCACACACGATCAGTGATGTGGAAGTTGGCTCGTTCTTATCAAGTGGGGTCGATTCAAGTTATGTGACTTCTGTTTTGAAACCAGACCATTCATTCTCAATAGGCTTTGATGATAAAACCTATAATGAAGCAATCGAGGCGCGTAAATTAACAGAAATGCTTGACTTGGATAACACCGCAGCTGTCATTGATGGAGACATGTCCTTTAAGGCTTTCCCTTTGATCCAATACCATTTAGATGAACCGGATTCTAATCCATCTTGTGTACCGTTATATTTCTTAGCAAATCTTGCGGCACAAAGTGTACGAGTCGTTCAATCTGGTGAAGGGGCAGATGAATTATTTGCTGGCTATCAATCGTATGGCTTCCACACGAATTCAAAATTTATCCGAGTGATTGCCCAAGGATTGAAAAAATTACCTAAAGGAACGCGCTATAACTTAGGAAGAAAAATCGGTAAGATGCGTAATTTCCATGGTAGGATCCATTTATATGAATCATTAGCGCCTGCCAAAGAATATTTTATCGGGCATGCACGGATCTTTGAAGAAAACGAAGCAGCCAACCTGTTGACTCCAGAGTTTCAACAAGCCCCAACAGTCAAAGAAATCATGGCAGAACATTATGCGAAAACGGAAGGAATCCAAGACGAGATCAACAAGATGCAATATGTTGACTTACACCAATGGATGCCAAAAGATATTTTATTGAAAGCCGATAAACTTTCAATGGCAAGTTCACTGGAAGTGCGAGTACCATTACTAGATATCGAAGTGATGAAATTAGCACAACAGATCCCAAGCAAGTATTTATTGAATCAAAACAATACGAAAGATGTCTTTAGACAAGCTGCGAATAAGCATCTGCCTGAGGAATGGTCAAATCGTGTAAAACTTGGGTTCCCTGTACCGATCAAAGCTTGGCTTAAAGAAGAACATGGCTACCGCCAAGTAAAAGAATTATTTACAGCTGATTTTGCGAAAGAGTTCTTTGATCAAGCGAAAATCATCCAATTACTTGATGACCATCATGAAGGTAGAAGTGAAGAACAACGTAAGATTTGGACGATTTTCAGTTTCTTGACGTGGTACAAAGTTTATTTTGTGGATGAAACGATTCCTCAAGCTGAACCGATCCAATATGTAACAGTTTAGAAGGTAAAATATTTTTTCTAATGAATAAAAAAACGAAGAGTGCCGATCCATAATGGATAGACTCTTCGTTTTTTGTCGTAAATTGACATTGCTTGCTTTTTTAATCCAAACAAGCGATGAGGAACAATCAATAATGCACTTCTCGCTCGAATGTACCATCTTTTTTGTAGATCATTAAGGAAGTCTCTTTATTACGAGCTACTTCTTTGCCTTTTTCAACGGCTTCTTCCTTATGGTCGAAGTGATTGCTTGCTTTTTCAGCTCCTTTTGAGCGAACGATCCAGTGCTCCTCTTCAAACTTTACTTCGACTGTAGCATCTAATAATTTCGCCGCTCGTGGATTGCTATCATGCTTGTCATTTTTTTGTGGATTTTTCTCTTTTGAGAAAGCTTTCTTCTCTTTCTCATCTGCACTTTCAACCCATTCTTTCGCTTGACTGATCGCAATCGGGATTGCACGATCATCAGGATAGCCTTCATCTAAAAGCGCATTGCCGATATCGATTGCTTTCTTTTTCGTCAATTCTTCCAAGTTCTTCATGGCTGGTGGAAAATCTTTCATATTCCAAGGCATAGTTAACTCCTCCTAAAAGAATAATTGATTTTACTACTATAACAAGTGTAATCTCAACTTGGTAAAAAGAAAAATCATCTGTTTCAATTTTTGCTGTGCTTATTTTTTTCTCGTCAAGTAGAACTACTTAACAAAATCGTGAAAAAGGCTAGCAATCTGATAAAAATCATGGTAAGATAATCAAGTCTGAGAGTCATCTTAGAGGATTCTAGTATAAATGGGAGGGAAAATCATGCGCGTAAACATTACTTTAGAGTGTACTTCTTGTAAAGAACGTAACTACCTAACTAACAAAAACAAACGTAACAATCCTGATCGTTTGGAAAAGCAAAAATATTGCCCACGCGAACGTAAAGTTACTTTGCACCGCGAAACAAAATAATATGTCTAAAAAAGTTTGGGTCTGTACCCAAGCTTTTTTATTTTTAGTATAATCAAGTAGTAGATGAAAGGAGCGAGTCAAAATGTTTATTTCCATGTGGGCCCAAGACAAGAATGGATTGATCGGTAAAGATGGGTTATTGCCTTGGCGTTTGCCAAATGATATGCGTTTTTTCAGAGAACATACGGTGGATCGTTTATTAGTGATGGGGCGTAAAACATATGAAGGCATGGGCGATCTATCTCTTCCTTATCGCCACATCATCGTGTTGACTACCCAAGAAGATTTTGAGGTCAAAGAAAATGCAGAAGTCATGCATTCAATCGATGAATTATTGGCTTTTGCGGAGACTGTTTCAGAAGATATTTATGTTTCTGGTGGAAGTCGGATCTTTCAAGAACTATTGCCCCAGACTGGGATCATTTGGCGAACACTGATCGATGGTGAGTTTGAAGGAGATACGTATATTGGAGAAATCGACTTTAGTGATTTTGAACTAGCAGAAGAACATATCGGTATCACGGATCAAGAAAACCATTATGCCCATCGCTTCCAAAAATGGGTAAGAAAGTAAGCTCTGATCATTGATGCATAAAATGGAGGATTGAAAGAAATAAAGGGAGATGTTCAAGATCATGGGAGCATCTTTTTTTTGTCTTTTTTATAGAGAAACAGCTAAGTCAAGCGAGCGTTGCTCCTTAAGATTTAGCTGTTTTTTTGTGTTGTATAAAGAACATATAAAGAAATTTCTTGAATATTAACACTATCTTTATAGTCCTTTGTCTATGATGAAAACAAAGGAGAGGAAGAAAATGATCTTATTTTTAGGTTGTATCAGTATTATTTTGTTAGCTTATCTATTCTGGTTTTTATTTAAGGGGGAAGAGCAATGATGAGTGCAGTATTTCAAGGGTTGTTTTTCTTTTTTATTCTACTCGTTTTAGCCGCACCTCTTGGGTGGTACATCAAGTTGATCATGACAGGGGAAACACCAAAATATGTACGTTTCATCCAACCAATCGAACGCTTTTTTTATCAATTGATTGGTCCTGAGAGTCAAAAGAAAATGACGGCGAAGCGCTATTTAGCGCATGTGTTGGGTGTTGGAATCTGTTCTTTGCTATTTTTAACCGGATTATTGATGGTCCAAGGTTGGCTTCCTGGTAATAACGGCGTAGAAAATCTGTCATTTGATTTAGCCGTGAATACAGCTGTTAGTTTTGTGACAAATACCAACTGGCAAGCTTACGCAGGAGAAGTGACACTGTCGAATACGACGCAAATGTTTGGTTTGACTGTGCAAAATTTCCTGTCAGCAGCGGTTGGTTTAGCGGTTCTTTGTGCATTGATCCGCGGCATCATCCAAAGGAAATCAAGCCAACTGGGCAATTTTTGGCAAGATCTAGTACGTAGTTTGCTTTACATTTTTTTACCACTTTCATTAATTACTGCTGTACTTCTGATTTCCCAAGGCGTGGTTCAAACGTTTAGTCATGGGATGTCATACACTGGTCTATCTGGAGAATCTTTATGGTTGTATCTAGGACCTGTGGCCAGTCAAGTAGCCATCAAGCAATTAGGAACCAATGGTGGTGGATTTTTTGGTGCAAATTCCGCGCATCCATTTGAGAATCCGACGATCTTTTCTAATTTCATCGAGAATCTCGCCATCTTGTTGATACCTACTGCATTGATTTTTGCTTTCGGCTATTGGGTCAAAGAATGGAAACAAGGTCGAACGATTTTGATCGTTTCGTTTGTTTTTCTTTTTGCAGCTTTTGTAGGTGTAGCAATTAGTGAATATCATGGGCCCGCTTTTACGGATGTACTGGGTTCACTGAATATGGAAGGAAAAGAAGTACGTTTTGGTGTGGGTTGGTCAAGCTTATGGGCTGTTAGCACAACAGCGGCATCGAATGGATCAGTCAATGCAATGTTGGACAGTTTTACGCCTCTCGGTGGTGGTATTCCGCTTTTCTTGATGCAATTAGGGGAGATCATCTTTGGAGGTGTGGGTAGTGGATTATATGGCATGTTGGCATTTCTACTACTGACGGTTTTTATCGCTGGGCTACTTGTCGGTCGTACGCCAGAATATTTAGGCAAGAAAATCGAAGCTTTCGATATCAAGATGGCTAGTTTAGTGATTTTGACGCCAGTATTATTGACGTTGTTTGGTACGATGGCAGTTTCACTGCATCCTGATGTTTTAACTTGGTTGACCAATAAAGGTCCCCATGGATTTAGTGAGTTGCTATATAATGTGACTTCTTTAGCAAATAATAACGGGAGTGCATTTGGTGGGTTGACGGCAGATACACCGTTTCTAAATCTTTTAGGAAGTGTCTTGATGTTGTGCTCTCGCTACATTCCGATCGTTGCTATTTTGTTCTTGGCTGAAAACATGGGAAGGAAGAAAACCATCGCGATCAATGATGGAACACTTTCAACAACGAATGGCACATTCATCTCCATGTTGATGATCGTTATCCTTGTTGTCGGAGCATTGAGCTTTTTACCAGCGTTGGCATTAGGTCCGATCGCTGATCATTTTACCTTAAGTTAGAAGGAGTAAAATCAAATGAAAACTATTTATGTATGGGCAATCAAAGAAGCCTTTGTCAAATTAGACCCAAGACAACAAATCAAAAACCCAGTGATGTTCATGGTCTACATCGGAGCGATCTTAGCGACGATCCTTTGTTTTGAACAAACAACCGTGCCTTTATGGTTTACTATAACGATCACCTCTTTGTTATGGATCACTTTGTTGTTTGCAAATTTTGCCGAAGCAGTGGCAGAAGGTCGCGGAAAAGCGCAGGCAAATAGCTTGAAGCAAGCAAAAAAAGAAGTAGTCACTTATAAGATCAATCGCTTAGAAGACATTGAAAACCAAGAATTTATTGAGATCAAATCTTCTGATCTCAAAAAGGGGGATCTGATTTACGTAGTATCGGGTCAACAAATTCCGGCGGATGGTGATGTAATCGAAGGAGCTGCTTCAGTGGACGAAAGTGCCATTACAGGGGAATCAGCGCCAGTGATCCGTGAATCAGGGGGCGATCGAAGTGCCGTTACTGGTGGGACGACGGTGGTTTCTGATTACTTGGTGATCCGTGTGACATCCGAAAATGGACACTCCTTTTTAGATCAAATGATTTCAATGGTGGAAGGGACACAACGAAAGAAAACCCCGAATGAGATCGGGTTACAAATCTTTTTGATCACTTTAACGATCATCTTTTTAGCGGTCTCTGTTAGTTTAGTTCCTTTTACCGAATTCAGTAGTCAGCTGTCAGGTAAAGGGACGCCGATTGCGACGATCGTTGTCATTGCTTTATTCGTATGTTTAGCGCCAACGACGATCGGTGCATTGATTTCATCGATCGGAATTGCTGGAATGAGTCGGTTAACGAAAGAAAACGTGATTGCAATGAGTGGTCGTGCCATCGAAGCAGCGGGAGATGTTGATGTATTACTGTTAGATAAAACAGGAACGATTACTTTAGGAAATCGTCGGGCAAGTGAGTTTTTACCGGTCAATGGTGTCACAGAACAACAATTAGCTGATGCAGCACAACTTTCATCTTTGGCAGATGAGACGGCAGAAGGCCGCAGTATTGTCATTTTAGCTAAAGAAAAATTTGCTTTGCGGGAACGTATTTTTGAAAAATCTGAAGTGAAGTTCATTGATTTTAGTGCGCAAACCCGCATGAGCGGCATGGATTATCGTGGCGATCAGATCCGTAAAGGTGCCGCAGATACGATCAAGAAATATGTGCAGGCACGTGGTGGACAATATCCAGAAGAATGTGATCACATCGTTGCAAAAGTTGCCCAAGCTGGCGGAACTCCTTTGGTAGTTGTAAAAAATGATCAAGTGATGGGGGTCATTTATCTCAAAGATATTGTAAAAAATGGTGTACAGGAAAACTTCGCAGATATGCGTAAAATGGGGATCAAAACTATCATGATCACAGGAGATAATCCTTTGACAGCAGCGGCGATTGCGGCTGAGGCGGGGGTCGACGACTTTCTCGCAGAAGCAACACCTGAAAATAAAATGGATCTTATTCGTGACTATCAAGAAAAAGGACATCTTGTAGCAATGACAGGTGATGGAACGAATGATGCGCCAGCATTAGCGCAAGCGGATGTGGCAGTGGCGATGAATACAGGGACACAAGCAGCAAAAGAAGCGGGCAATATGATCGATTTAGATTCTAGTCCAACGAAGCTATTGAAGGTCGTACGTATCGGTAAACAATTATTGATGACTAGAGGTGCTTTGACCACGTTTAGTATTGCAAATGACGTCGCAAAATATTTTGCTGTGATCCCAGTCTTGTTTTATGGGATCTATCCCGAATTGGCCCAATTGAATATCATGGCACTAGGTAGTCCTCTTACGGCGATTTTATCGGCTGTTATCTATAATGCAGTGATTATTGTCGCATTGATTCCTTTAGCGTTAAAAGGAGTCAAGTATACAGAAAAACCTGCCAGTCAGATTTTGCGTCATAATCTATTGGTCTATGGATTAGGTGGTTTAATTGCCCCATTCATATTCATCAAACTGATCGATCTCGTTTTGAGCTTTTTCTTAATATAAAAAAAGACATTTTGCAGAAAGAAGGAATTCACCTATGAAAAAGATCCTTAGAGCACAGCTTAGTTTTTTATTCCTCAGCATCCTACTCCTCGGTGGGCTATACACCGTCGCTGTTACTGGTATCGGTCAACTTTTCTTTGCCCATCAAGCCAATGGTAGTCAGGAAGTGGTTTCAGGGAAGGTGGTCGGCTCTTCGTTGATTGGACAATCCTTTCAACAGGAAGCTTATTTTAATGGAAGAGGGCAAGACGTGACCCAACTTTCACCAACCTCATCGGAGCAAAAGAAATTAGTAGAAGATAAAACGAAATTGGCGCAACAAAACGATCAAATTATGGAGATCCCAATCGATCTAGTCACAAACTCTGCAAGCGGTGTTGATCCGCATATCAGTGTGGCATCTGCAGAAAGTCAAGTGTCCCGTATCGCTAAAGAGCGGGGAGAAGACGTTACCAAGATTCGTGCTATAATACAGGAAAAAGCACAAAAAGATTGGTTTTCAGATCGAATGTTTGTCAACGTGCTTGAATTGAATCTGTCACTTGATAACATGTAGGCGGCAGAGGGGTTAGGAGAAACAAAAATGGAAAGACAGGATGTTTCAGAAATGTTACACCAGCGTGAAAAAAGCCGAGGTCGTCTACGGGTGTATTTTGGTTTCGCGGCGGGAGTCGGCAAGACGTATGCAATGCTGGCGGAAGCACAAGAGCTGAGCGTACTAGGTAAAGACATTGTGGTCGGCTACATCGAACCTCATGATCGCCCGGATACGAACCAATTATTAGAAGGATTACCACAGATTCCTTTAAAAGAAGTGACGTATAAGGGGCTGACTTTGAGTGAACCTAATATCGATGCTATTATCAAACGTCAGCCAGAGATCGTTTTGATCGATGAATTAGCCCATAGTAATGCGCCAGGATCAAGAAATCGCAAGCGATATCAAGACATCGAAGAATTATTGAATGCAGGAATCAATGTCCATACGACGATCAACGTCCAACATATTGAAAGCTTGAATGATATCGTTGAAGAAGTGACTGGGATCGAAGTAAAAGAAACGGTTCCGGATACGTTTTTCCAACAGGCGACATTGAAGGTGATCGATGTGGAACCAGATGAATTGATCGATCGTTTAGCGCAAGGGAAAATCTATGCGGATGAAAATGCAAAACGCGCCTTGCAGCACTTCTTTATTCCTAAAAAATTGGAACAGTTACGAGGTCTAGCGATCCAACGGGCTTCGGATCATATCAATCGTGTGATCGGTAAAACAAATGGTGTCCAAAGTAAATTGATCACGATCGTTCAAGATGCTTTCCCTAAAATGGCTGAGAAAAGTATTCGGTGGACTGCTCGGTTAGCTCAAGGCTTGGGGGCAGAATGGATCGTGCTATACATTCGTTCCGATGATCGTTTACAAGGGACGAATGACTTAGCGGAGAAACTTGGCGCAGAAGTCGTGGTGATCGAGGAGGATCATTCATTTGAAACGATCGTCGAATATGCTAAACTGGTCGGCGCAACCGATTTGATCATCGGTAAAAATTTGGCGAAACCGTGGACGGAGCGATTGTTTTCAGAAGAGCTGGATGTACGACTGCTCAAACGATTGCCAGAAACTGAACTTCACTTGATTCCTTATAAAGAAAAACGTTCAACCATCCTTTCCCATTCCAAGAAATTAGTGGAAGGGGGAGGAAAAGATTTTGCGATTTCATTGATCTGTGTGTTCGTAGCAACGCTCTTGACTGAAGTGATGCAGTATCTTCACTTTGGAGAACAAAACTTGATGTTGGTGTACATTTTCTTTATCTTACTTGTTGCCCGTTTGACCTCTGGCTATTTTTGGAGCGCATTATCTTCTATTTTAAGTGTCTTAGCTTTCAACTGGTTTTTTGTCGAGCCGCTGTATTCCTTGACCGTATATAAACAAGGTTATCCGATTACTTTAGTCATCATGCTGATCGTTGCACTGATGATCAGTAATTTGATGGTTCGTCTGAAAAAACAGGCTGTCCATGCCAGAGAAAAAGAACAACAGATGGAAATTCTGTATGAACTGAACAAGCAGTTTGTTTTAGCAGAAGACCAGCAACAAATCGTTGAATTATCTGCCACTTATTTAGGTAGACTATTGGATCGGGAAGTGATTTTCTTTGATAAACATGCCATCAAGCTAAGCCAATATACACCAAAAGACGCCCCATTTTTACTCGATCATCCAGAAGAAGCAGCAGTAGCTTATTGGACGGCTAAAAATCAAAAAGACTCAGGTTATGGAACGGATACATTAAGTGGCGCAAAAGGTTTTTATTTACCGATTGTCGCAAATGGTAAGACGTTAGCTGTTTTAGGGATTCGTCGCAGCCGCGGGCTTCCAATAGAGGATAGCCAATTGAACTATTTACGATTAGTGTTGACTCAGCTTGCTGTTATCTTAGAGCAAACAGAGCTTAAGAATGAAAAAGAACAAATTGAGTTAGAAAATGAACGTGAAAAAGTTCGCAGTAATTTATTACGTGCGGTCTCCCATGATTTGCGTACGCCATTGACTGCGATTTCTGGGATTGCAGAAACACTCTTGCAAACAGATGAAGAGCTGAAACAAGCAACGCGCCAAAAATTGCTGACCGATATCCAGACAGAATCCCAATGGCTGATTCGCATGGTGGAGAATCTGTTGTCGATCACACGGATCAATATGGACACGATGCAAGTGAAAAAAACAACAGAACCGATTGAGGAAATCATCGAAGCAGTCTATGAACATGTCACAAAAGTTTATCCTGACAAGGAATTATTGGTTCATTTACCGACAGCGGTTTTATTTGTCGAAGTTGACCCTATCTTGATTGAGCAAGCGATGTTCAATCTGGTGGAAAATGCGTTTCGTCATGGATCGACACAAGGGCAAGTAGAAGTCAGCGTGTTTCAAGAGGGACCACAGGTCATTTGTGAAGTGAAGAATGATGGTGAAATCTCATTGAAGCAATATGAAAAAATCCAGATGAATCTATCCAATGAAGAAGAAGTACCAATCGATTCAAAAAATGGTCTTGGCATTGGCTTAAGTATTGTCAAAACCATCGTCCATGCCCATAATGGGAAATTAGAGATGGCTGTATCAGAAGGAAAAACAGTGGTTCGCATCTATTTGAATAAGAGTGAGGAGGTGACGTTACATGAGGAAAGTACTATTGATTGAAGATGACCCAACGATCACTGATTTTATGGAAGTCGTGTTGGCAAAAGAACACTATCACGTTACGATTGCTACAACAGGCATGGAAGCTTTGAATGTGTTCCAAGAAAATTCATTTGACTTACTTTTACTTGATTTAGGTTTGCCAGATATTGATGGCATTGAATTATTGAAAATCATTCGTAAACGACTGGCTACACCGTTGATCGTGATCTCAGCGCGAAACAACGAGCATGAAAAAGTCAAAGCCCTCGATCTCGGTGCTGATGATTACGTCACTAAGCCTTTTGGGATGAATGAATTACTTGCTAGGATCAGAACTGCTTTTCGTCATCGTAAACAAGAAGAATTACCTTCAGTTATCACGAACGGGGAATTATCATTGGACACAGAAAGTCAGCTGTTGACCAAAGCAGGAGAACCGATCCATCTCACTAAGAATGAATATCGTATCTTACTCGTGTTATTCCAACATCTCGGAAAAGTCGTCACGTATCGTGTATTAACATCAGAAGTTTGGGGACCTTATGGAACAGATTCCCAAGTGTTGCGTGTGAATATGTCAAACATTCGGAAAAAAATCGAGAAAAATACCATTAGTCCAGAATACTTGATCACTGAGATCGGGGTGGGCTATCGATTACGTGATTACCGAAATTCTTAGTAAGCGACAAACAAATTGAATATCGAAAAAAACGACAATCACCGAAGAATTTTACCTCTTGGTGATTGTCGTTTTTCGATGTGCTGTTTACCAGCTAGCACATGGAACACTTCTTTTATTTACAGCGCAAGCCAAATTGTGGTTTTCACGTTTTTACTTTAGCTCGCCTTTGATATCATCGATCATTTGACGACTAGCGATTGGTCCATTATATAACCAGCTAGAAGTTGGACCAAATTCGAACACTTGACCCGCTTTGACTGCTTTCAGATTTTGCCAAGTGGGTTCGTTGAACATCGCTGCTTGTTCATCACTATTGACTAAGATGATATAGTCTGCATCTAATTCAGCTAATTTTTCTGATGAAACAGCAGACCAATCAGAGGTTGCTTCTTTTGATACTTCTTCCACTAAAGGTGGGACACCGAATTGTAGATCTTCATAAACGATGCGACCACTTGAACGATTCTGGCTGACCATAAAGGCAGAGTTGTTCGTGACCCATAAGACGGCCGCTGTTTTCCCATCGATCTGATCACTCAATTCTTCTCGTGTTTCTTTCGCGTAATCTTGATAATCTTGAATGATTTCCTCTGCTTTGTCCTCTTTATTCAATACTTTGCCAATGTCTTGCAACTGTTCTTCCCATGTGACATCGGTACCATTTTTAACAACATAGGTTGGAGCAATTTTACTATATTGCTCGTATTTGCCGCCTTCAACAGTGGCTGAAGAAGAAATCAATAATAAATCAGGTTCAAAACTTAACACATTTTCATAGGGTAGATCATAGGAGATAGTTGGGACATCTTTCAGATCATCTTGTAAATAATCTTGGATCGAACCACTGCCGACTGTCCATTGAGCAACCGGGGTTTCACCTAACGCAACAAGATAATCCTCTAAATAACTGCCGATGATCCGCTTCGGTTGGTTAGGTATTTCAACTGAATGTCCTAATGTATCTGTCAAGGTATGCGTACCATTATCGGCAGTAGTCGATGAGGCGGTTGTCTCTTCGGTTGTAGATGAGCCTGGCGAGCAAGCACTCAGTAATCCCACCAAAAGTAATGCACTAGAGATTGTGAATAGTTTATTTTTAAGTCTCATGTCTTTCCTCCAAACGTAATTGAGAATGTTTCTCAATTGCTATTATTCCCCAAGAAAAGGGCGCTGTCAACTCTTTTTACTAACGTAAACGACGAAATTTGTGCTTGACGAATTTGTGAAGTACCGTCATAATTGAGAATGATTTTCAATGAGAGGGGGAAGTATATGTCTAGATTAAATGCAGTTGAAATTACTACCGGTTACCCCAACAAAACGATAATTGAAAATTTGTCTGTCGCTATACCAGAAGGGAAAATCACCAGTTTGATTGGCCCGAACGGCAGTGGAAAGTCTACATTATTAAAAAGCTTTACCCGCATACTTCCTGTAAAAAACGGTAAAATATTAGTCAACGATCGTGACTTGACGACCTATCATTCGAAAGAACTCGCTCGGAAACTTGCCTTACTAGCCCAAACGAGTGAATACCCATTAGGAATGACAGTCGAAGAAGTCGTTTCTTACGGTAGATATCCTTATCAAAAACTATTCAGTGGCATGGATGATCAAGATCTGCAAGCCATTGAGTGGGCATTGACAGCGACCGATCTGATCTCGCTAAAAGATCGAGACTTAGCGAGTTTATCCGGAGGTCAAGCCCAACGAGTCTGGATTGCGATGGCGTTAGCTCAAGAAGCAGATATCTTGATCCTTGATGAACCGACAACTTTTTTAGATCCGGCGCATCAACTGGAAATCTTAGATCTGCTGAAAGAAATCAACCGAATGAAAAAAACAACGATTTTGATGTCGATCCATGACATCAATCATGCCTCCCGCTTTTCCGATTATTTAGTCGCAATGAAAGATGGGCGATTAATCGTCAACGGGACCCCAGAACAAGTCATCACGAAAGAATGGATGAGAGAGATTTTTGAGATCGAAGCACAAATCGTTCAATTACCTGAAACAAATAAACCTGTCTTTTTAACATATGATCTCATCAAGAAACCGGAGGGAAAATGATGAGGAAAGGGAAAAAAATAAATATCCTATGGCTGCTTCTGTTATTGGCAATCCTTGTCTTCTTTTTTGCTTTGTATAATGGTGCTTCTGAAGTTAAAGGAAATGAAGTCTGGCAGGCGTTGTTCCAGTTCGATCCAACTGATCAAGCCCAGCAGATCATACGTAATATCCGTCTGCCTCGGGTCATCGGAGCATTTATTGTGGGTAGCTGTTTCGCCCTCAGTGGCGCTTTGATGCAAGGGGTAACGCGAAACAACTTGGCAGATTCAGGATTGTTAGGGATCAATGCTGGTGCCTCGTTAGCCATGGCATTTAGCTTTGCTTTTTTACCTAAAGCTTCGCCGTTTTCAATTTTTCTGCTTTCATTACTTGGTTCGTTGATCGTGACGATGATCGTTCTAGGTTTTTTCAGTTTTTCAAAAATAGGACTCAGTACTATGCAGATGATTTTAGCCGGTGTGGCAATCAGTTCTTTTTTTACCGCAATCAGCCAAGCGTTGACCCAGTTATTTAATCTACAACAAGATTTGACTTTTTGGTTTGTTGGCGGCGCGGCGAATATTACTTGGCAACAGTTGCTCGTTCTTTCACCTATCTATCTAGTGGCGGTTATTGGCTCTTTTCTCTTAGGGAAGTCGATCTCCCTGATCCATTTGAGTGAATCACATGCGATCGCCTTAGGAGGACATCCACAGCGCACACGGGTATTGGTTTTCATCTTTGTTTCGATCTTAGCAGCGTTAGCTGTTTCTTTAGTTGGTCCCGTCTCTTTTATTGGTTTGATGGTTCCACCTGTTGTTCGTGGCTTTGTTGGTACGGATTATCGGTACGTCTTGCCAGCTTCATTTATCGCTGGGGGGATCTTAGTTATGTTAGCAGATTTTGTGGCACGCATGGTCAATCCACCATTTGAAACACCTTTTGGCTTAGTCATTTCCTTGATTGGTGTCCCTTTTTTATTGGTACAGGTTAGGAGGGAACGCGTGTGAAAAAAATATATTGGGGGATTGGCCTGTTACTATTTTTATGGCTTGTGACTGCGGGAATCAGTTTAATGATCGGTACACCGTTTCTTTATATTGACCAATTGATCGATGTCGCACTTGGTAGAGGAACACAGGTCCAACAATTGGTTCTGACAGAATTTCGCTTGCCACGCCTATTGATCAGTTTATTCGCAGGTACCTGTCTAGGAATCGCAGGCTATCTTTTGCAAGGAGTAACTAGAAACCCATTAGCTGATTCAAGTATTTTAGGTATCAACTCCGGCGCAGGATTTTTTGTGATGTTATACTTAGGTTTTTTTACTAGCCATGCGTCACCTTTCTTGTTGCTTTTCGTTGCCTTTCTAGGCGGCACGCTTGCTGCATGTCTAGTCTATTTTGTTGCCTATCAGCGTTCTGGACAAGTAGCGATGAATCGCTTGCTCCTTTCAGGTATCGCTGTGAATGCGGGCTTTTCTGCGGCAATGCTATTAAGTACGATAAAAATCTCAAAAGAAAATTATGGCTTTGTGAACGCTTGGTTAGCAGGTTCGATCTGGGGGGCTAGTTGGCCTTATGTCACTGCCTTTTTGCCATGGGTACTTATTCTGATCCCTTTAGCGTTTTTCTATAGTCGCAGGATCGGTCTTTTATCCTTTGGACCAGAACGTGCGCAAAGCTTAGGATTGAATGTGTCACGAAGTCAGTCGATTATACTACTGCTTGCTGTAGGCTTAGCCTGTGGCAGTGTTGCTGTGGCAGGTAGTTTGTCCTTTGTAGGCTTACTCGCACCACATGCTGCCAAAATCATTGTACGTAAAGAAAATCAGTGGACCCTCCTTTTTAGTGGTTTGTTCGGAGGATTATTTGTCAACATTGCTGATATTCTTGCGCGCGTCATTTTGCCAGATGGAGAAGTACCTACAGGGATCTTGATTGCCGTCTTGGGCGCACCGTATTTTCTTTATTTATTATTTTATATTCAAAAGAAACAATTATCTGTATAAGAGAAGAGCAGAATGTTGGAATCAGTTTGGATAGCATAGAGGAACACTGAAGGAGATTTTTCCTTCAGTGTTTTTTAGTCCATTGAGAAATACCTTTAACAACCAGATAAGAAATAAAGTAACAAGACCTATCTAATACAATTCTCATCCAACAAAAGGTTATGTATTGTTATAATGAATATGTAAGCGTTCTATCTAAACATTGTGATAAAGGAGGAAGTTATGGTCACATTCAGCAGTAATTCTCAACAAGCCCAACAGTCCACTTCAAGAATCACCAGTGCAACCACCCCTTTAAACCAAGCATCATCGCTTCAAAATGACACACGCACCACGCTAATTGGCAATCAAGACATTCAAAGTAGCATAACGTCCGCCAAAAACTCAGCCAATCAAATTGCCTCAGCCATCTCAGGCGCTGCTAATCAATTGCAAACTGCTGCTCAAGGATTTTCTGCACTAGACACTCAGTTAAGTCGAGATCTTTTTAAGGAGAGACGCTAATGGATCAATGGACAACTCTTGATACCGAGGAAACGTTGCTGCAAGCAAAAAGAGAAGAACAGGCAAAGAAAATGAAACAACTTGATGCCTGCCGTTCAGATTACCAGAATCACTTTAAAGAAATCGGAAACTTCTTATTTCGATTACAATTGTCTTACCAGAAGTCGAATACCTCTAAATCTATCGAAATATTCACCACAGAATTTTCACAACAAAGTAGGCGATTGATGAATGGCTTTGATGAATGTCAACACCACGAAATGCTCCAACAGCAAAGCATCACACAAAAGCTTGATGAGATTGCCTTTGAGAAAAGAAAAATTTTGTTGGAGGATCAAAACACATGAGTATTGATATGTATCTTTCGGATTCCTTAGCCCAAGCCACGAGCGCCAGTCACTTCTGCCAAAAACAAGTCACTGATTACCAAAATCTCCAACAAGCCATCACTCAATTCACTTTACAAACGCCCAATCTCCAAGGAAAAACCTACGACGCTGCGAAAGCCTATTTTTCTCAAATACTTTACCCACTCGTCCAAGGAGGAATCTTACTCTCCGAAGCGGTCGAAAAAGCAGCGAAACGATTTCCACAGGAATACATAAATCAAGTTGATTCCATCAGCTTGAAACAATCCGAATTAGAAGCGCAAATTCGTCAAATGAATCAATATATCACCCAAGCCGAGGGGATACGGCAGTTGCTTCTTTCACCTCATATGCCGGAAGAACACCAAGGGTTTCAACTCAATCAGAATACGTTGTTACTCACGATGTATCATGACTTGAAACACAAGCTGGAAGAAAAACTCCAAAAACTCTTAGCTTACAACCAAAGCTCCGCGCAATTTTTTACAGAAATCAAAAGTCTCGAACAAGCAGTCAATCAAGGCCTTGCTCAAACGAAAACTGCTTGGAATAGCCAAACGAAGACATTCTCTATGCCGAAAGATTTGTCCTGGACAACTACGATCCAAGACAAATGGCAACAAGCAGACAACGAGAAAAAAGGTATCGATCCAACTAAAAACAAAGAACTAGAAAAGTACAACGTCTATGCTCTCATTATTCACGATAGCGAGGGCAACCCACGTGTCTTTTGGAAAATCGAAGACAAGCAATCAGGCTACGGCATCGTGAACCCCGAGCTGTATCAATATGTCACGAAAGTAGGTCACTACTTAGAACCTGAACTGATCCAGTTCATGACGTATGATACTTACCAAGAGAAAGTCAATGCGGCTTGGCGCCAAGGTGTCAATTACGAAACCGGTGAAAAACTAGACCCACTCTTAGGCAGTCTCGTCTCTACCTCGCAATACGTTAAAGACGGCTACACATGGATCAACGAATCTGAACTCGGTCAAGCCCTGATGATCTTAGGCTTTACTTATGCGTCTTACAAAGTATTGACGACCACTGGTGTGAAGCATGTAGAGAATGGTAAGATTGAGGAGGTGGGTAATCCTAAAGAAATTAATATTCATGGAAAACTAAATACGGAATTAGATGAAATTGATTTAATTAACAAGGTTATTTATGAAGATAAATCTGCTTCTAAGCTATATATGGAAAATCCTGATTTTCCTCAAACTGAAAAGCAGTGGGCTTATAAACATATATTTAAAAAAGGTTCTAATAGACTGGATGCGCTAAATCAAACTGAAATTAGTATATCTGGTATAGACAGTAGTTTAGTTTCTTCCATGGATGAGATTAAAAATATTAAAGATTATACATTTAGGATTGATACAGATACTCCAGCTTTGCGTGAAGCTGTTCAAGAACAAATTAATAATCTTAAAACAAAGTATCCAGACTATAATTTTAATGTAACATATGGAGGTGAAAAATAATGTCAGTAGGATTATTTAAATATAATGGGGATATCTATGAGGAAAACTCTGAAGTTATATTAAGTGAAAACATATCCTCACAATCATTTTATGAAAGGTATTGGGAAAAAGCTATAGGAGAATTGGGTATCAAATATATACAAGATGGTGCGGAATTTAATAATACTAAACTAGAAGTTGTCATGGAAGAATTAGATTTACTGAAGAGCTGGGCAATAGCAAATCTTCAGGGAGAAGAGAAAGAATACATGACTGCTAGGATTGAGAATTTAGAAGAAGTCATTCCAAAATCTTTAATTTCAAAAAAAGATATATTATATATTTTTTAAAAAATGAAAAAAGTAAACTAAGGTTTAATAGAAATCAAGTTGTTAAGATTAAACACATTTAAATACTTGAAAATACTCAATTCATAAGTAAGGAAGTTGAAACTGAATAGGAAACATAGTTAATAAAAAACATTCACATTATTAGTCAAAACTAATTTGTGAATGTTTTTTGTGGAATTTGATGGCAATAACTACATGACGTAGCTGCGGGTTACCCAAGGTTCAACGAATGTAAAACCAGCAAAGCTATGATAGATCGATGTCCTAACTAAAATTAGACAGAACAAATCCAAAAATCGAAAAAGTTAAATTGCTATTTTCTCCGTTTTCCGCTACCATTTTAACAGAAGGTAGGCAGGTGATTATTTGGGGTACGAAAAGCAGAAAAAAGAACAGCTCCGACAGTTTGGTATCGATAAACTTAAAAAAATTGCTATTAGTGGCTATAAAAAAGAAAAAGAACAAAAAATCTATAAGCTATTGTTTGCAACAGAGTATTGGAAACAGGCGAAAGTCATCGGGTTGACACTTTCAAATGAATTTGAAATAGATACACGACCGTTGATCGAACAAGCGAGAGCCACAGGGAAAATCGTTGTGATCCCCAAGACATTGCCAAAACGTCAAATGGCATTTTATGAGTTCTCTGAGAACACAGTATTGAAACGGTCAAGTTTTGGTGTCTTAGAACCCGTTTCAACGCATCTTTATGAGTCACAAATGATTGATTTATTGATCGTCCCAGGAATCATCTTTCATCCAGATGGGTACAGGATCGGCTTTGGTGGAGGATATTATGATCGCTATCTGGAAGAGTATCCGCATCAAACGTGCAGCTTGACTTTCAAAGAGATGATCCATAATGATTGGGAACCAGAAGACTTTGATAAGAAAATCCAACATTTATTGAGCGACTAAAAATCAAGGGGGTATATATGAAAGTAAATCGGCAGCAACAATTCAAATTAAAATCTTGGCTCGATGGGCCATTTTTAACTCAGATTTTTTTAGTGATCCAAACAATCGTCTTTATCGCAATGGAGGTATTACCTGGTAATAGCGTGGCTTTTGAACTAGGTATGTCTGGCCAGCATGTTGCCTATTTACATGAATGGTGGCGTTTGATCACACCAATATTTATTCATTTTGGAATGATGCATTTTGTATTGAACTCTGTCGTCTTGTATTTTATGGGTTCACAAATCGAAACGGTATACGGTCATTGGCGCTTTTTCTTGATTTATTTACTTAGTGGTATCATGGGAAATGTGACCAGTTTCGCCTTCAATGAAATGAATGTATTATCTGGTGGAGCAAGTACATCGCTTTTTGGTTTATTTGGTGCATTATTTGTTCTTGGTATTCATTACAAAAATGATTATGTGGTGAAACAGCTTGTACGCCGTTACATGATATTCATCGTTTTTTCTTTCATATTCGGTTTATCAGACAGTTCAGTGGATATTTGGGGGCATGTTGGTGGCTTGATCGGAGGTTTCCTGATAGGGAATCTACTAGGTTTACCAAATCGATCCAATGATTACTCGATCCATCATCGTATTTTATCGTCGATCGTTTTTCTCTTTCTTTTTATAATATGTGTTTTAGTGGGTTTAAAAAATTATGGAATACTTGTATAATGTGAAGGAAGTGCTTTAAATGGAAAGCTTATACGACGTACAACAGCTATTCAAGAGATTTGGTATCTTTATTTATGTGGGAGCACGGATTTATGATATTGAATTGATGACGATCGAATTACGTAAGCTTTATGATAATCATTTGATCGATCACGAAACATATATGACTGCGTGGCACATCTTAAAAAGAGAACACCGAATCGAAGAGAGCAGAAAGAAAGGAATTTGATCATGGACAAAAAAATTATTGGGATTGATTTAGGTGGAACAACAGCAAAATTTGCGATCTTGACACCTGACGGAGAAATTCAACAGAAATGGAGTATCGATACCAATATTTTGGATGATGGCAAACACATTATTCCTGAAATCATTGAATCTATCAATCATCGTCTGAACTTATACGGTATGAAAGCGGAAGATTTCATCGGTATCGGTATGGGGACACCAGGGACAGTCGACAGCGAAGCTGGTACAGTGATTGGTGCGTACAATTTAAACTGGCGCGAGCTTCAATTTGTCAAAAAAATGATTGAAGAAGGAACGGGTATCAAATTTGCCATCGATAATGACGCCAATGTCGCAGCACTAGGCGAACGCTGGAAAGGTGCAGGTGAAAACGATCCTGATGTCGTATTCATCACCCTAGGTACAGGTGTTGGTGGCGGTATCGTTGCGGATGGTCATTTACTTCACGGTGTGACGGGAGCAGCTGGAGAAGTCGGACACATCACGATCGATCCAAATGGATTCGAATGTACTTGTGGCAAACGTGGTTGTTTAGAAACTGTCTCAAGTGCGACAGGTGTCGTCCGAGTAGCGCGTCATTTAGCAGAAGAATACGCTGGCGATTCAAGACTGAAAGCAATGCTTGATAATGGTGAAGAAGTAACAAGTAAAGATGTTTTTGAATTAGCAGAAGCAGATGATCCATTTGGTTTGATGGTGGTCGATCGTGTCTGTCTATATCTAGGACTAGCTTGTGGGAATTTAGGAAACACGTTGAATCCATCAAGTATTGTCATCGGTGGAGGCGTATCTGCTGCGGGAGAATTCTTACGCAGTCGTGTGGAGAAATATTTCAAAGAATTTACTTTCCCACAAGTGAGAGAATCAACAAAAATCAAATTAGCTGAATTAGGAAATGAAGCAGGTGTCATTGGTGCTGCCTCATTAGCCTTGAAATATGCTGAATAAAGTGGAGGCACGACATGGTTTTATGGATTATTAACATCATTTTATTACTGATCATCTTAGCTATCGTATTTTGGGAAGTTTACTTACGAGTAATGGCTAAACGTTCTGCAACAATGCTTGAAGAAGAAGAATTTCGCGAAGGAATGCGTCGTGCACAAGTCATCGATGTTCGTGAAAAAGATGTCTTTGATGCGGGTCATATTTTAGGCGCTAGAAATATTCCTTACACAGTGCTAAAAAATTCACTTGGTTCGATTCGTAAAGACCAACCTGTTTACATTTATGATCAAAAGAAAAGTTTGAGTATTCGTACAGCCAACCAACTGCGTAAAGCAGGCTACCAAGATATCTATATCTTAAAAGGCGGCTACGATGGCTGGTCAGGTAAAATCAAAAGCAAAAAAGTCTAACGAGGAGTCCTGTACTTCTTGTGTCACCTTAGTAGCAACAAGAATAAGAGCAGTTATTCGCTCTTTTTTCTTGTTGTTTTTTCTTATCGAAGAAAAATTATGCTATGATTGGATGAGAGGACACGACGGAGGTAGTAAGCTCCAAGGAATTTCCTAAATCGTTCTCTAAATTTACGGATGTTTATAGGGACTCAGTTGTTCACTAAACGAAAAAAATGAAGAACTGTTGCTCCTCAGTGAGTTAGCTAAGAAAATCAGCGTAGCGCATATTAAGTGAAATCAAAAGGATATATGCGTAACAACTAAGCAAATACATATAGGTAGGTGGATAGATGAGAATTGGGATCATCGGGGCAGGACCTCGCGGACTTAGCATGTTAGAGCGTTTACTCTATAATCAACAACAAGAAGATATTGAGATCCTCCTTTTTGATCCAAGTGGGATCGGTGGTAAGGTTTGGCGAGTCGATCAGCCAAAAGAAGTACTGATGAATTCATTGTCGTCCCAAGTGACGATGTTTACGGATGAGACATTGAGCAGTGGGGGTGTGATCGCTAACGGAGTGAACCTCTATCAATGGGCGAAAGAATTTGCCCCTTCCTATCTCAGTAAGACAACCATCAAGGAAAAAGAAGCGTTTATAGGTGAAGCGGCTAATTTATTAGAAAACCAACCAACGAGTCGGCGATTTTTCGGCGCCTATCTCCAATGGTTTTACGAAGGACTACAGGAACGATTTTCTGATCGTTTCGATTATATCCAAAAATTAGTTATCGAAACTACCAAGAAAGAGAAACAATTCATTCTGCGAACTAAAGACGAAACATATGTGGTGGATCAACTGATTCTAGCAACGGGTCATTGGGAACATGAACAAACCTCGGAAGAAAGCCAATTAAGTGAGTATGCGGCTGAGCATCACTTATTTTACCAAGGACCAGCTAATCCAGCAGATGTTGATTTATCGATAATTCCTGCTCAAAAGCCGGTGTTTATTCGGGGCTTAGGTTTGTGCTTTTTTGACTATATCGGTTTATTGACGCAACAACGAGGCGGGCGCTTTGAAGAACTGGAAGGTCGATTGGTTTATCGTCCGTCTGGAGAAGAACCTATCGTCTATTGTGGCTCTCGGCGAGGGTTACCTTACTATCCCCATGGACGCAACCAGAAAAAAGTTGGCGAGGTGGCACAGCCAGTTATTCTGACGCAAGAACGATTAAATACGTACTATCGGACCCAAAAACTGACTGGACAAGATTTCTTTGCGGACTTAAAAAAAGATCTCGAATTGTTCTATTATAAAAAAGTGATCGAGGAACATGGGTTGTCGATTTCTCTCAGCGAATTTCAAGAAGTCTTTCTTGGAGCTATAGAAAAGGAATGGCTGCAAAAATATCCTGAATTATCAAGACACTTGTGGTCATGGGACTTACTGGCTCATTTGACCGACCACACGTTACCCTATCCACAAATGAGTCGGAGGTATATCGAAGATCAAATCAATGAAGCGCAAAAAGGGAATGTGGACGGTCCATTGATTGCGACGTTGGATGCATTGAAAGATTGGCGAAATATGGTGCATCAAGTAATGCTATGGGAAGTTTTTTCTGCAAAAGAATATAAAGAAGTATTGTGGCAATGGTTCAATACGTTTGATGCTTTTTTTACTATTGGTCCGCCTTTACGAAGAACCCAGGAATTAGCAGCATTGATCGATGCAGGAATTTTCCATTTGGTGGAACCTCCTTTTACTGTTGTAGGAAAGGACAAGAGATTTCACCTGGAACCAGAAGGGCTTACAAGTAGCTATCTAATTGAGGCACGATTACCAAAAAATGACTTACGAACAACAAGAAATCCAGCCTTGATCAGTCTACGTGATGCCCAGATCCTTCAGCCATTCCAGTTGCATGATCCAAGTGGCGATTTCGTTTCTGGTGCGGTAGCAATCGAACGAGAAAATTCACGTGTGATCGATGCCCATGGAGAAGTACAAAACAATTTGTATTGTATCGGCATCCCAACTGAAGGGGTAGAATGGTTAACAGCCTCCGTTCCGAGACCCCATGTCGATTTTTGGAATCTTAGACAAATTGATCGTATCGCACAACTGATTTTAGCAGAAAAATCATAAAAAGAACGTTCTTTTTGAATAGCATGAGGGAGATAGAGGAAATACAACTGTGCTATTTGTCAGCTCCCATTTCTATCGTAACTTAAAAATGCGAGTTTTAGAAAAAACTCGGTAGAAACAAAAAAACCCAAAAAATTGAAGAACAATTTTGGGTTTTTTCGTTTTTGAAGCTGAATGCTTCAATCACTAGCTCTTATCGTGATACACGTTTTCTCATTGCTTTTTTACGATTTTCTTCAATCATTGCTTCTTTTTCGTCGATTGGGTCGATGACTGTTTTCTTCACAGAAGTTACTAAACCAGCCACAGCTGCTACAGTAGCCAAGCTACCTACTAAGATACCTGATACAAATTTTTTCATAATGATTCACCTCATTTATCTATTTGACACTTCTATTATGAAGCAAAACAAGGAAAAACGCTAGTCTTTCGTTTTTTTATTTGAAACCCTTTACAATAAAATGTTGAAAAAATTTACTAAATGTTTTATTATAAATTTACTAAATAAAATGAAAGAAGGTTTTGTCAAAAAAAGTCCCTGTTTTCTGGTCATCACTTTTGTTAAAATAAATAACGAATATAATTATATGGATAAAGGAGTCTTAACATGACAATTTTAGTATTAGGCGGAGCAGGCTATATTGGTTCCCATGCCGTCGATCAATTAATTGAAAAGGGCTATGATGTAGCAGTCGTGGATAATCTTTTGACAGGCCATCGTCAATCAGTTCATACTGATGCACGTTTTTATGAAGGCGATATTCGTGACAAAGAATTTTTACGCGGAGTTTTCCAAAAAGAAACGATTGAAGGCGTCTTGCACTTTGCAGCGAGCTCGTTAGTCGGTGAATCAGTTGAAAAACCCTTAGTCTACTTCAATAATAATGTTTATGGCATGCAAGTATTATTAGAAGTAATGCACGAGTTTGATGTAAAACGGATTGTCTTTTCTTCAACAGCTGCGACTTACGGTGAGCCAAAAGAATCGCCAATTACAGAGGAGTCACCAACGAATCCGAAAAATCCTTATGGCGAAAGTAAGTTGATGATGGAAAAAATGATGAAGTGGTGTGACGAAGCATATGGCATGCGTTATGTGGCTTTACGCTATTTTAATGTAGCAGGAGCTAAGAATGATGCGTCGATCGGCGAAGATCATACACCTGAAACTCATTTAGTGCCGATCATTTTACAAGTAGCTTTAGGCCAACGAGAGTCATTAGCGATCTATGGGGATGATTATGATACGCCAGACGGAACATGTATCAGAGATTATGTACAAGTGGAAGATCTAATTGCTGCGCATATTTTAGCTTTAGAATATTTAAAAGCTGGAAATGAAAGCAACTTCTTCAACTTGGGAAGTAACAAAGGTTATTCAGTCACAGAGATGCTAGAAGCAGCACGAGAAGTCACAGGCCGTGATATTCCTGCGAAAATCGCGCCACGAAGAGCGGGTGATCCAAGTCGTTTAGTAGCGTCAAGTGAAAAAGCGAGAGCAATCCTTGGCTGGGCACCTGAATATACAGATGTGAAAGAAATCATCAAAACTGCTTGGGCATGGCATGAAAGCCATCCTAACGGGTATGAAAAGTAGGTGGAAGAAAATGACGATTAGTCAAACAATTGCAGATTTTGTCACACTAGCAATCGCGTCTGGTGGTTGGATGGAAATGGACCGTATCTACTTACAAAATCGTATTTTAGGTCTTATTGGCGAAGAAGCCGGCGACTCTTTTGAAGTACGTCCAGTGCAAGAAGAATCGGTCGACCTATTGAATCGTTTAGTTGAACAAGCAAAAGAAAATGGCTTGGTGACGGATGTAACAGCTGACCGAGAAATATTTGAGGCACAATTGATGGATTTTTTGACGCCACCACCTTCTGTTGTCAATGCTTTTTTTGCTCAACATTATTCAAAAAGTCCAGAAGAAGCAACGGATTATTTTTATCAGTTGAGCCGCAACAATGACTATATCAAAACACGAGCCATCGCAAAAAATATCGTGTATACTTATCCGTCTGAATACGGAGACTTGGAAATCACGATCAATCTATCTAAACCTGAAAAAGATCCAAAACAAATCGCTGCAGAAAGAAAAGCGGTGCACGTCGATTACCCATCGTGTATGTTATGTATGGAAAATGAAGGGTACAAAGGAAGATTGAATTACCCAGCACGAACCAATCATCGGATCATCCGAATGAACTTAGACGGAGAAAGTTGGGGATTTCAGTATTCGCCTTATGCCTACTACAATGAACACTCGATCATTTTATCTGAAGAACATCGACCAATGCGCATCACTAAAGAAACGTTTGCTCGGTTGTTGAAGATCACTGAAGTCTTACCACATTATTTCGTAGGTTCAAATGCTGATTTGCCGATCGTTGGTGGATCGATCCTTTCACATGACCATTATCAAGCTGGACGTCACGAATTTCCGATGGCAAAAGCGCCGATGGAGAAATTGATCAAGCTAAGCGAGTATCCGCAGGTGATTGCAGGGATCGTCAAATGGCCGATGTCGGTGATCCGGTTACAGTCGCCCGATAAAGATTTATTAGTAGAAGCAGCAGATGCGGTCTTAAACAAATGGCAGAACTATTCAGATGAATCAGTATCAGTCATCGCCTATTCAGCAGATGGTACGCCACATCACACGATCACGCCAATTGCTCGTCGCAGAGAGGATTACTTTGAAATCGACTTAGTATTGCGTGACAACAATGTGTCCGAAGAACATCCTGAAGGGATTTTCCATCCTCATCGTGATATCCAACATATCAAAAAAGAAAACATTGGCTTGATCGAAGTGATGGGGTTGGCTGTGTTGCCGCCACGCTTAAAACCAGAATTGGAAGAAGTGAAGCAATATCTATTAGGTGAAGAAAACCAAGTCGCGGACTATCATCGTGAATGGGCAGAACAGCTAAAACAAGCAAATCCTGATTTGACTGAAGAGACTGCGACAGTTGTTATCCAAAATGCTGTTGGGCAAGTCTTCGCCAGAGTGTTAGAAGATGCCGGTGTCTTCAAACGGGACGAACAAGGAAGAGCTGCGTTCTTGCGCTTTACTGAAACATTATAAGCATCGGTCACTTACAGGAGGGGAAACGAATGGCCACAATCAAAGATATTGCTCAGTTGGCGGGAGTTTCTCCTGCCACTGTCTCAAGAGTGCTGAATTATGATGAGAAATTGTCAGTAGGAATGGAAACGAAACAAAAAATTTTTGAAGCAGCTGAACACTTGAATTATAAAAAACATCATAAGAATCTAGCCTCTGAAAAACAAACGATCAAATTGATCCAATGGTATGACACGCAAGAAGAATTAGAAGATCTTTATTATCTTTCTATACGCTTAGGAATCGAAAAAAAAGCGGAGGAAGCGAATATTCGCCTGATCAAGGAAACATGGGATGCCATCAGTGAGCAATCTGCAGATGGAACGATTGCTTTAGGAAAGTTTGACGAAGAGCAATTGAAAGAATTGAAACGTACGCAAGAGAACCTTTTACTTGTCGATTCAGATGGCACAAGATTTGGCATCGATTCTTTAGTTGTTGATTTTGAGTCGAGTCTTCGCTTAGTGATGGATCATTTCTTACAAGAAGAAGTCAAACAACTCGTGATGTTAGCCGGAAAAGAGTACACGAAGCAACACCGAACACCGGTGACTGATCCTAGAACGGCAATTTTTCAAAAACTGATCAGTGAAGAAAAGAACCTCACAGGAAAGATCATTGAAGCGGATTTTTCAGTGGAGGCAGGATATCAAGCTGTTCATGATTTTTTATTGCAAGAAAAGGAATTACCGGATGCGTTGTTTGCTGCGAATGATGCGTTAGCAATTGGTGCATTGAAGGCAATCAAAGAAGTAGGATTGACTATTCCGCAAGATATCTCAGTGATTGGCTTCAACGATATCAGTGTGGCAAAGTATGTCTCACCACCCCTCTCTACAGTCAAAGTGTACACCGAATGGATGGGGGAGTTGGCAGTTGAGACATTGACCCAGTTAATCCATAGTACTGCACCGGTTGCAAGAAAAATCACGATCGCGACAGAACTAATTTTACGAGAATCAACAAAACAAGCTACGATCAAATAGACGATTATCAACCTTAGTAAAGGGGTGGGAATTTCAACAGCGGCGAGAGCCAAACTTGATTTTTCCTCCCCTTTTTTACCTCGAAGTATGCTACAATGATAAACGACATTAGAGTAGTAGAAGGGAACGGTCAAATGATTACATTAGGGATCGATACAGCAAATCAAACCTTAGCTGTTGGCGTATTGGAAGACGAAACAGTGTTAGGTCAAATCCAAATCAATAGAAAGAAAAATCATAGTCTGACGTTGATGCCAGCGTTGGATCAATTGATCTCAGATTGCCAACTCACACCAGAACAAATCGATCGAATTGCTGTGTCAAGTGGTCCAGGCTCTTATACAGGATTGAGAATCGGTGTCACAACTGCCAAGACATTAGCATATACTTTAAATAAAGAATTGGTTGGTGTTTCCAGTCTTGCTGTACTTGCAGCAAATTGCGTAGGAATCGAAGGAATCATTGTACCGATGTTTGATGCGAGAAGAAAAAATGTTTATGCTGGTGCCTATCGCTGGCATCATGGAATATTAGAAAACGTTCTAGAAGACACCCATATTGCTTTTGTAGAATTAACCGAAAAATTAAAACAAATGGATGGATCGATCACTTTTGTCGGTAGCGATTGCCACAAATTCAACTCAGAAATCGCTCAATCAATACCTGATGCTAAGTGTAACTCCTTGCCACTTTGGGATATTCCTAGTGGAGTTGTCGTCGCGCAATTAGGGGCTTCAAGTAATCCGGTCAACGATATCCAAGCCTTCTTACCACGTTACTTAAAACGAGTGGAAGCAGAAGAAAAATGGTTGGAGACACATACGCCAGGAGAAGAAAGCTATGTTGAAAAAATTTAAAGCCTATCTACGGACCATGCTTCAAGAAAAAGCAGATTATCCAGAGAAAACGATCACTGTTGGCGAAAAGCAATATCAATTACGAGAGTTGACAGTTGAGGATGTCAAGGCGTTGTTAAGTATCGAACGGGAAGTTTATTTAGGGGAATTACCTTGGACAAAAAGTGCATTCATCTCAGAGCTGACTTCCCCATTCATGACTTTATATTTAGGGATATTCGATCGAGAAGAATTATTCGGCTTTGTTGGATCTAGAGTATTAGGACTCGATTGCCATCTCACGAACATTGCGGTCAGTCCGAGTTACCAACGGCAGCGTATCGGCACCTATTTAATCAACGAGATCGAGACATTCGCACGGATGAATCAATGCGAGACCATGTCATTAGAAGTACGGATCAGTAATCAGAATGCCCAACGCTTATACAGAAAACTAGGCTTCCAATCGAGAAAAGTAAAAAAAGGGTATTATACAGAAACGAATGAAGATGCCTTAGATATGGTAAAACTATTAAAAGAAGAGTGAAATAAAGTGATTGAAGAAAAAACAGCTTTCAATGATACAAAATTAGCCCAAGCGCTTTGGCAAGTCAGTGACGATGCTTTTTTAAATGGATCACCTTGGACAAAAGAGCAATTTTTGTCTGATATCCAACAACCGCAAACCAATTATTTAGTCCTTCACCAGGCAGATGAAATCATTGGCTTTATTGGATATGCCAAAGTACTTGATGAAGTAGAAGTGACGAATCTTGCAGTTCTGACTGCTGAACAACACAAAGGTGTAGCAAGACAATTATTACAAGAGATGCTGCAACGAGAAAAAGCTAACCAAGCGCATAGTGTTTTTTTAGAAGTACGACAGTCAAATATTGCTGCCCAACACCTTTACGAATCAGAAAAATTCCGCCAAGTAGGTAAACGAAAAGCCTACTATCATGATCCGGTCGAAGATGCGGTCATCATGTGTACAAAGCTAAAAACAGAGGTGATGAAACCATGAATGATAAACAAACAGAATTGATTTTAGCAATCGAGTCAAGCTGTGATGAAACAAGCGTAGCGGTCGTGAAAGATGGACAAGAAATCTTATCGAATATCGTTGCCTCTCAAATCAACAGCCATAAACGCTTTGGCGGGATCGTACCTGAAGTGGCCAGTCGCCATCATGTAGAGCAAATTACTTTATGTCTCGAAGAAGCGTTGGTAGAAGCAGGCGTGACTGCCGAACAACTTACTGCGGTTGCTGTCACAGAAGGACCAGGTCTTGTAGGGGCATTACTCATCGGTATTTCAGCAGCAAAGGCTTTTGCTTGGGCAAATCATCTGCCATTGATCCCAGTGAATCATATGGCAGGACATATTTACTCCGCCCGCTTCGAAAAAGCATATGAATTTCCATTGATGGCGTTGTTGGTCAGTGGAGGGCACACGGAGTTAGTTTATATGGAAGAAGATGGCGCTTATGAGATCATCGGTGAAACAAGAGACGATGCCGCTGGAGAAGCCTACGATAAAGTAGGACGTGTTTTAGGATTGAGCTATCCAAGTGGAAAAGAAATCGATGAATTAGCCCATCAAGGTAAAGATGCCTACCACTTTCCTCGGGCAATGCTTCGTGAAGATAATTATGATTTTAGTTTCAGTGGCTTAAAAAGTGCATTTATCAATTTAGTTCACAACGCGGAGCAACGAGGGGAAGAATTGGATCGAGCAGACCTTGCTGCAAGTTTTCAAGCCAGTGTTGTCGAAGTCTTGGTAACAAAAACGATACGTGCTTGCAAAAGTTATCCGGTGAAACAATTGATCCTTGCAGGTGGCGTTGCTGCCAATCAAGGACTAAGAGAAAGCTTGAAAGCAAGTTTAGCCTCAGAATTACCTGAATTGGAACTGATCGTACCACCATTACGCCTTTGTGGGGACAATGCGGCAATGATCGGTGCCGCTGCATCCGTCGAATGGCGAAAAGGGCATCTTGCTGATTATCGACTGAATGCAGAACCAGGTTTAGTGTTAGGTGAACCAATAGAAAATGTCAGGTAATTTACCTGACATTCATCTTAGAAATTTGAATACAATAAAGATTATATGGATATAATCTAGGTTATTATAAGTGTAGTTATGGAATTAGAGGCTTTTCCTTTTCCATACACTTAGCACTGACAAGGCTGATAGGTTAAAAAACTTAAGTTAACTCAGGTTATATAAATTGTGTCAGTTAATTCTATGTGATAGTATAAGAATTGTAGAAAATAAAAAGGATAATGTTATTTTCTATAATGTTTTACCGAAGGCTGAAAGCCTTCACAATTCAATGCAAAGGAGGTCGAATGGATGAAAAAGTTTGTCGGATATTTAGTTGTATTTTTCACTGCATTATTGTTCACTGTCCCTGTAGATGCCGCTGGCGCGATTTCTGCGAATGAGCAACAGATCCTAGACTTGTTGAAAGCACCAGTAAGTATTCAAGGAAAAGAATTCACTGTCCCTGATACTTACATTACACAAGCCGAAAACCATTTGAAACAAAATGATTTAACGGATGCACAAGTAGAAACTGCCGTTACAGGTATTCAAAATGTGCGTAATCTGTTAGGTTCAGTAACAATAGATATGACAGGAGTCAACACGCTTGATGATTTGATCCGTGCTTTACCACGGGATGTCATCATGCAAATCCAACAAGAGGTAACGAGAGTTGCTGACGCGTTGGGATTAGTTGTACTAAGTTGGAATGGAAGTAACATCCAAATCGGTGTGAAAAACGCTGATGGAACAACATCACCAGCTTTTAGTACTAGTTCTCCAATTAAACAAACAGGTGGTAACTATACCGCTAGTGCAATGGCAATTGCTTCATTACTATTAGTCGCAGCAGGTGCGGTTGTAGTAGGAAGAAAGACAAAGATTGCGTAAAAAGCGCAAGCTGCTTAAGAGACTAGGGGCAATGCTTTTTGTCCCTGTCTTTTTTTTGGCAGCTGGTTATTCTCTAATGTACGTCATAGGAAGACCTGTCATTCATTTTGCCACTTCTTCTTTAAATTTGTTTTTACTTTCAGATGTCCCAACATTCGAAACGCAAGAACAAAGCTTTGAAGCTGTAAAAGAAGAAGATGTCGCTAAAGATGAGAACAATGAACTGGCATCTAGCAGTATCGCTTACCCTAGAGGTGGCGAACGTTATGGTGACATCATGGTGGATTCTTTAGATCTGAATGTGCCTTTGTATTTTGGAGATACCGATGAGATATTAAGAAAAGGTGCCGGACAATATATGGGTTCTGTCTACATAGGTGAGACTGGAACTTCACTAGTTGGTGGGCACAATGTTGATGGGTTTGGTAAGCTAAGCGGTATTCAAACAAATGATATCGTGACAGCTAAGACGACCTATGCGAATTACCGCTATCAAGTAAAAGAAATGGTGATTCGTCATAAAGATGATCCGGAAATCAATGAATTGATCAGTCAAAAAGATAAACCAATACTGCTTCTTTATACATGCTATCCTGTTGATAGTTTAGGCATGACGGATGAACGACTTTTTGTTATCTGTGAGTTAGTTGAAGGTCCGTTGATCAATCCTAATAAATAGGAGGAAATCATGAGTACGCAAAAATTCATGCAAAAAGGGTCTCGTTGGCTACTTACTTTTATTTGTTCTTTGAGTTTGTTTGCCGGCATGACGTTAGTTGTATTGAGACTAACGTTGTTCAACCAACAGTTTATGGAAAAAGCCATGGAAGAAGCCAATTATTCAGAAACGATCACCTCTGAGATCAATCAAAGAATCAGCGATCTAGGTCGAGGAAGCAATATTCCTGCAGATGTATTGGCAGACACTGTTCCTCAAGCTTATGTACAATCGAATGTTGAACACTATATTCGCACCATTTATACAGACATTCCTTTTTTGATTGAACGGACAGAGGATGTAGACAAAATCATCCAGAAAAAAGTCGAAGACTATGCGAAAGAAAACAATTATGAAATCAATGCAGAAACACAACAATCAATTGATAATCTAAAAAAATCTGCCATCGAAACCTATAGTGAATATATTGAGATCCCTTATCTTTTGACCTATGGGAAGCAAGTGATGGGGTATAAAAGAACGCTGACCTTATTGATCTTCTTTACAATGACAGTTTCTGCATTATTAGTGATTGCGATCATTGCAATCGACACACGTTTTTTCCATCGTGCGTTACGCTATTTAAGTTATGCAGTGGGTGGCGCTGGTCTAATGCTTTTAGCGTTACCTCTTTTTGTGTACCTTTCAAAAATGGTCGAGCGTATCGGCATCAATTCAAAGTCGCTCTATCATTTTTTAACTACGTATCTAAGCAACTTTATTGTAACATTTATCCAATGGGGAATCGTGCTCATTATTTGTAGTTTCATCATCTGGATGTTGAGCGAACTATTAAGAAGACGAAAAGTTAAGAAAAGATATTAACGATAGAAAGTGGAGAAAACATGGAAGAAACGATTAGTCTAGGAGAATTATTTGAGATTTTAAGAAAGCGTTGGTTGCTGATTCTTGCGACCACGCTTGCCGGATTTGCATTAGCTGCTGGAGTCACGTTCTTTTTGATCACACCTAAATACAGTTCATCAGCTGAGATGATCGTTCAGTCAAAAGCAGAAAATACGAATACGAATCTACAAGATGTCAACGCTAACGTATTGTTGATCAATACTTATAAAGATATGATTTTAGGCGATGTTGTCATTAATGATGTTCAAAGAGAACTTGAACAAAATTATGGACAAAGTCTTACAAAGGGTGAGTTGAAATCGGTGATCAGTGTCAATCAATCACAAAACTCACAAATGTTCCAAATCGTTGCAACTGTCGATAATCCAGATCATGCGACGGATATCGCCAACGTTACAGCACAAGTATTCCAATCAAAAGCAACGGACGTATTGAATGTCAATAAAGTGACAATCACTTCTGCAGCACAAAGCAATCCTACACCTGTTTCACCAAATAACATGTTGAACGTAGTTATCGGTGGGTTGCTTGGCTTGATGATTGGAGTCGGATTAGCCTTTCTTCTAGAGTTGTTAGATAAAACAGTCAAAGATGAACGTTTTGTCACAGAAGAATTAGGATTGCCGATTCTTGGAGATGTCAATGAAATGACGAAGAAAGAACTTGAAAACGGCCGTATGTTTCAACCCGCAGAAGTCGAAACAATTGAAACAACTGAACAAAGAGAAAGCCGTCGTTCACGAAAACGTGTATAAGGAGAAGTATTTATGAAGAAAAACACTATTTTACCTGTTTCACTCCTCAGCATTACCGATAAAAATGCCATGGTTTCCGAACAATATCGGACGATTCGTTCAAATATCCAATTTGCTTCTGTCGATCGTGAATTGAAGACGATGGTCGTGACTTCATCTGGTCCAGGTGAAGGAAAATCAACAACAGCTGCTAACTTAGCTGTCGTATTCGCAAATAGTGGCAAACGAGTTTTGCTGGTGGATGCTGATTTGAGAAAACCAAGTGTAGCATTGACCTTTCAATTGCCAAATGTCAATGGATTAAGTAATTTTTTAGGCGATCGTGAAGGAAGACCGGAATCATATTATCATACCAGTTCCGTCGAAAATCTTTGGGTCATGACAAGTGGACCAAAACCACCGAATCCATCAGAACTACTTGATTCGAAACGAATGGAAGAAGTGATCGAACAACTAAAAGCAGTATTTGATTTGATCATTTTTGATTTACCTCCCATTGCAACAGTCACAGATGCTCAGATCTTAGCCGCAAAAACAGATGGGACACTTTTAGTCGTCCGAGAACGCAAAACAATGAAACAAGAATTAATCAAAGCGAAAGAACTGCTATCCATTGCACAAGCAACGATTTTAGGTGTTGTTTACAACGGTGCGAAGAAGAATGCAGATTTTAATTATTATTACTATTGATGAGGAAGTGAGCAAAAATGATTGATTTACATTGTCATATTTTACCTGGTATAGATGACGGACCAAAAACGGTCAAAGAATCGATCGCCATGGCAGAAGAAGCTGTTCGACAAGGAATCACCCACATTTTATGCACCCCTCATCACAATCAACGTTTCACCAATGAAAAAGCAGATGTATTATTAGCTGTCGAAGACTTGCAAAAAGAACTCGATCGACAGTCCATCCCCCTAACTTTATTTGAAGGACAAGAAGTTCGAATAAAAAGTAATTTGATAGATGAAATTAAAAGTGACAAGATTCTTTTTGCAGATGTCACCGATCGCTATTTGCTAGCTGAGCTACCAACAAACAGCATTCCCGAATACACAGAAAGTTTGTTTTATGAATTACGTCAGATGGGGATCGTACCAATCATTGTCCATCCTGAGCGTAACCGCGGTTTCCAAGAAAGTCCTAATCTATTATTACCCTACTTGAATATGGGTTGTTTGGCGCAGTTGACTGCACCGAGTATTGCAGGTGTTTATGGCAAACAGATCAAGAAGTTAAGTGAGGAACTGGTTCAACATCGGCTTGTCCAGATGATCGCCTCAGATGCCCATAGTCGAAAAGATCGGGATTTTTATATGGAAAAAGCATATAGTATCGTAGAGAAAAAATTTGGATCTACAGTCATCGAAGAAATGGATCAAGTAACAAGAGACATCATCAATGGGGAGCAAGTGCATGCAAAAGATTTTCGACCTATTGTATAAAAGTTTTAGGGGGCGCAGGGGTTGTTTGAACTTACTAGAAGAAGAAAAGTAATCATTTTAGTTTTGGTTGATAGTTTTTTATTAGGCATCTCTATATTATCAAGCTATTATTTTATGACACCATTTGTTGGTATCGATCAAGATTACTTAGCCGTGAATTTAGGCGTATCACTAATTTTTTACATTGGATATGGCATGCTGTTCAAAACATTCACGCGAATCAATCGATATACGAATTTAAATGAGATGGCAGCTATTTTTTCAGCCATTACTTGTACCGTTATTTCATCATTTATCATCCAATATTTGTTTATGCAAAAAATCAGCCTTAGATTACAATTATTAACTTACATCTTATCTATGTTTCTCATCATCAGCAGTCGTTTATTCTGGCGTATATATATCGAACATAAAACACAGCGTCAAGAATCGCCACTAAACAAACACAGAACACTGATCATCGGAGCTGGCGAAGGCGGACGTATTCTATCTAATAGTATTCTTAGTTCAAAAGCAATCAACGATTTGGAAGTGATTGGCTTTGTGGATGATGATCCGAACAAATATAAAACATATTTGTCTGGGATAAAAGTCGTAGGGAATACCAAGGACTTACCAAGATTGATCGACGAATTGTCGATCGATATGGTGACGATCGCGATACCTTCCTTGCCACGAAAAAGAATTCGTGAAATTTTCCATCTTATCGAATCAAAAGAAGTCAAGATGAATACCATGCCTTCGATTGAAGAAATCGCATCAGGGAAAATCAATGTTTCTCGCCTGAAAGAAATCGACGTGGTCGACTTGTTAGGACGAGAAGAAGTCAAATTAGATTTAGACAAACTAAAATCACACATCTCAGAAAAAGTCATACTTGTTACCGGAGCTGGAGGCTCTATTGGTTCAGAAATTTGTCGTCAAGTACTTGCTTTTTCGCCAAAAAAATTACTCTTATTAGGACATGGTGAAAACTCGATTTATTTGATTCATCGCGAACTATCAGGAGATCCCTCTTATAATAAAACAGAAATCATTCCAATTATTGCAGATATCCAAGACCGTGAAAAGATCTTCCATATCATGAAAGAACATCAGCCGGATATCGTCTATCATGCAGCAGCACATAAGCATGTGCCCTTGATGGAATATAACCCAAGAGAAGCAGTGAAAAACAATATCAAAGGAACAAAAAACGTAGCTGAAGCTGCCAAAGAAGCGAATGTCAAAAACTTTGTCATGGTTTCCACAGATAAAGCCAATAACCCACCAAACGTGATGGGAGCCACAAAACGAATCGCAGAAATGATCGTCACAGGCTTGAATGGAGAGAATTGTACCAAATTTTCAGCCGTAAGATTTGGTAATGTATTAGGCTCTCGAGGCAGTGTGATCCCCGTTTTTCGAGAACAGATCGCAAAAGGCGGACCAATCACGATCACCGATTTTCGGATGACCCGTTACTTTATGACGATCCCAGAAGCAAGTCGCTTAGTCATCCAATCGGGTGCATTAGCCAAAGGTGGCGAAATCTTTGTCTTGGATATGAGTGAACCAGTTAAAATCTTAGATCTTGCACGAAATATGATCCGCTTGAGTGGTTACACCGAAGAAGAAATCGAAATCGTCGAAACAGGCATCCGACCTGGCGAAAAATTGTATGAAGAACTGTTGTTGGACAAAGAACGAAATGATGAACAGGTGTATGAAAAGATTTTTGTCGGGAATATCAAAGGTTACCCGATCCAAGAAGTCATGGAATTTGTCACAGGTTTATCCGACGATGACAGACAACTAGCAAAAGAAGTCGTAGCATTTGCAAGGGCTTCGAGTAAATAGGGGGAGTGTCATGAAAGCAATAATTGTTGGTGCTGGAGGTTTCGGTAAAGAACTCGCTTTTTTATTAAGTAGACAGTCCGAATATGAGTTAATTGGATTTGTTGATGATGTCAAGACGGTAGATGAAAAGATTGTTGGAATACCAGTGCTAGGAAAAATAGAATTATTAACAAAAATGGAACTAAAGATTGCTGTATTTATAGGAATTGCTAATCCGCGTATTAAGGAAAAAATTTTTTTGGAATTGAAAGGTAATAATAATCTGACATTTCCAAATCTGATTGATGCTACTGCTTTAGTAGGATTGAATGTACAACTAGGTATAGGGAACATTTTGATGCCTTACACAACTTATACAGCCGATATAACAATAGGTAATTTCAATATGTTCAATATCTATTCAACAATTGGGCATGATTCAAAGATAGGAAACTATAATTCAATCTATCCAAATGTAAATCTGTCTGGTTATGCACTATTAGGCAATCGAAATGAAATCGGAGTCGGAACTAAAGTGATACCAGAAGTCTCGATTGGCCAAGGAAATATTATAGGCGCAGGAAGTGTAGTTGTTAAGGATATTCATAACAATACAAAAAGTGTGGGAGTGCCTGCAAAAATAATAGAAAGTTGGGATTAAGATGGAAAATGAACGAATACTCCTAGCATCACCACATATGAGTGATGAAGGATACGAACAAGAATACGTCAAGGAGGCATTCGACACCAACTGGGTTGCTCCGCTTGGTGCAAATGTCAATAACTTTGAAAAAGAATTGGCTGAGTATGTAGGGATTGAGCATGCGGCTGCATTGACTTCAGGTACAGCAGCTATCCATTTAGCATTAAAAGCAGCTGGGGTTGGAGAAGATGATATTGTGATTTGTCAATCATTAACATTTTCAGCTACTGTAAACCCTATCGTCTATCAAGGTGCAAAACCAGTGTTTGTAGATAGTGATAATGAAACTTGGAATATGGACCCTGAACAACTTAGAATCGCTTTAGAGAAATATCCTGAAGCAAAAGCAGTAGTTGTCGTTCATTTATACGGTTTATCTGCAAATTTAGATGAAATCATCAAGATATGTAAAGAATATCAAGTGACATTGATCGAAGATGCGGCAGAGTCACTAGGTACAACATATAAAGGTCAATATACAGGCACATTTGGGGAATATGGTATCTATTCTTTTAATGGAAATAAAATCATTACCACATCTGGTGGAGGAATGGCTGTTTCAAATAATCCTGAACGAATTGAAAAGATTCGATTTTGGTCAACACAATCCCGGGAACAAGCACGTCATTATCAACATAATGAAATAGGCTATAACTATCGTATGAGCAATATTGTAGCAGGGATCGGCAGAGGACAGCTAAAAGTCTTGTCAGACCGAATCAACAAGAAACGATATATTTATGATTACTATAAACGTGAACTATCTGACATTCCTTCCATTTCCTTCATGCCTGAAAATGAATGGAATCAACCTAATTATTGGCTAAGTGTGATTTTGCTTTCAGATGTGGACACGAATATGCTTATGGATGAATTGGATAAAGCAAATATCGAAGCCCGTCCTGTCTGGAAACCAATGCATCTACAACCAATTTTTGCAGAATATGATTATGTTGGAAATAATGTTGCTGAAACATTATTTAATACTGGTGTGTGTTTGCCATCAGATACGAAGATGACAGATGAAGATTTGTCTCGAGTCGTGAAAACAATAAAGCGAGTGTTACAACATGAATAATAAAAGCGTATATCAGAAATGGGGAAAAAGAGCATTAGATATATGTTTCTCAGCTCTTGCTCTTGTTGTCTTATCGCCTGTTCTTTTAATCGTAGCTCTTCTAGTAAAAATTAAATTGGGCTCTCCAATCATATTTAAGCAAAATCGACCTGGAAAAGATGAAGTCATTTTTTCCATGTATAAATTTCGTACAATGACGGATGCAAAAGATGCAAATGGAAATTACTTACCTGATAATGTTCGGTTAACGAAATTTGGACAATTACTACGAGCAACCAGTTTAGACGAATTACCTGAACTTTGGAATATCTTAAAAGGGGATATGTCCTTTGTGGGTCCAAGACCTTTATTGGTTGAATATTTGCCTTTATATAATGAGGATCAAAGAAAACGCCATAGTGTCCGCCCAGGATTGACAGGATTAGCGCAAGTCAACGGTAGGAATGCGATTAGTTGGCAAAAAAAATTCGAACTAGATATCAAGTATATTAATTCAGTAAGTTTTTTGTGTGACGTATCAATAATATTTCAAACAGTAATTAAAGTGATTAGAAGTGAAAATATTAATACACTTACACAAGATATCCCAGAAAAATTTAAAGGAGACCAGTATTGATGCCATTAAATATTTTGTTTATTACTCTTTTAGATTTTGATAGTTTAGCTGATAGAAATATTTATACGGACTTGATGTCTGAATTTTTTGATCATGGACATAATATTTCCATCATATCGCCTACCGAAAGAAAAAAAAGAAAAAACACACATCTAATAAAAGATAATAATAAATGTGAAATTTTAAAACTGAAAATTGGCAATATACAAAAGACTAATAAAATAGAAAAAGGAATTTCTACCATTTTGATAGAAAATCAGTTTATTGCAGGAATAAAAAAATATTTTAGCGACAAAACGTTTGATTTAGTTATATATTCTACACCTCCGGTGACTTTCGCCAAAGTGATAAAATATGTAAAAAGACGAGATAATTGCAAAAGTTATCTACTGTTAAAAGATATATTTCCGCAAAATGCAGTTGATTTACAACATTTATCCAAAAAAAGTATTGTTTATAAGTATTTTCGAAAAAAAGAAATTGATTTATATAAGGTTTCTGATTTTATTGGAACAATGTCATATAAGAATTTAGAATATATAAAAACAAATAACACTTTTGATGCAAATAAGATTATTGAAATAAATCCTAATTCGATTAAAGTTGGCCCGACAGATTCTTCTACATTAGCTATTGGTAATGTAAAAAGAAAATATAATATTCCAGAAGAAAAAATTGTATTACTTTATGGAGGGAATTTAGGGAAACCTCAAGGGATAGATTTTCTAATCGACATCATCAAATATTTAGAAGATAACCAAGATTATACATTAGTAATTGTGGGTTCTGGAACCGAATACTCAAAAATAGAAAATTATTTGAGCTACAATAAAATTAAGAATACAGTTTTAATAAATAGTTTGCCTAAGGAAGAATATAAAAAGATAGAATCTATTTCTGATATAGGGTTAGTATTTCTAGATAAAAAATTCACAATTCCTAATATTCCTTCTCGAATTTTAGGTTATATGGAGTCTCAAAAACCAATAGTAGCTGCAATAGATGAAAACACTGATCTTAATGAAATAATTAAAAAAGGAAAATTTGGTTATAGCTCATTACATGGTGACTTGGAAAGTTTTACTAAAAACATTTTTTTGTTAAAAGATAATAGTAAAAGAATCGAATTAGGGAAAAATGCATATAATTATTTAAAAGATAATTATGACGTTAACAATAGTTACTCAATTATAATAAAACACTTAAAACCATAGGATAGGGAGTTTTTAGAATGTTTAAAGATAAAGTATTATTAATCACCGGTGGAACCGGTTCTTTTGGGAACGCAGTCATGCGAAGATTTTTAGATTCTGATATTAAAGAAATACGTATTTTTTCTCGTGATGAAAAGAAACAAGACGATATGAGAAAGAAATACAACAATGACAAATTAAAATTTTATATTGGTGATGTTCGAGATATCAACAGTGTTAAAAACGCTATGTACGGTGTGGACTACATTTTTCATGCCGCTGCGCTTAAACAAGTACCATCGTGTGAATTTTTCCCAATGGAAGCTGTAAAAACAAATATTATCGGAACGGATAATGTAGTTACAGCAGCGGTTGAGATGGGGATAAAAAAGGTGATTTGTCTTTCTACAGATAAAGCAGCTTATCCAATCAATGCCATGGGAATCTCTAAAGCGATGATGGAAAAAGTTTTTGTTTCAAAAGCGAAAACTGTATCAGATGAACGAACAACAATCTGCGGCACTCGATATGGAAATGTCATGGCTTCTCGTGGTTCAGTAATTCCGTTGTTCATCGAACAAATCAAGGAAGGTAAGCCTTTAACCGTTACCGATCCAGGAATGACCCGCTTTTTAATGAGTTTAGACGAAGCTGTAGAATTGGTCATCTTTGCATTTCAGAATGCCAAAGCTGGCGATATCATGGTTCAAAAATCACCTGCATCAACTGTTGGGGATTTAGCTCAAGCAATTATTGAATTATTTAATGTAGATAACGAAGTCCATGTGATTGGAACGCGCCATGGCGAAAAGAGATATGAAACCTTGCTTACCAAAGAAGAGTATCTAGTTGCTAAAGATATGGGTGATTTTTATCGTGTGCCTGCGGATACGCGTGATTTGAATTACGATAAATATTTTTTTGAAGGTAGTAAAGAATTAACACAAGAAGGTGAGTACAATTCAGATAATACTCATCGATTATCAGTAGCAGAAATCAAAGAGAAGCTCCTTGAATTGGATTATGTAAAAAAAGAGTTGAAAGCGTGGCACACAAAATGAATATTTTAGTAACTGGAGCCAATGGATTTGTAGGTAAAAATTTGATTGCTGAATTAAAAAATGAAGGATATGAAAATATTTTCAACTTTGATATCGACACACCAAAAAATTTATTAGACGAATATTGCGAAAAAGCAGATTTCGTTTTTCATCTAGCAGGTGTGAATCGCCCGAAAGAAGAGGACGAGTTCATGAAAGGTAACTTTGGATTTACTTCAGAGTTACTTGGAAAGCTAAAAGAATATCATAATACATGTCCCGTGATGATTTCTTCATCTATTCAAGCTTCTTTGGATAACTCTTACGGTAAAAGTAAAAAAGCTGGTGAAGATCTTTTAAAATCATATCATGAGGAAACAGGCGCACCAGTTTACATCTATCGCTTTTCAAATTTGTATGGTAAATGGTCACGCCCAAATTATAATACGGTAGTTGCTACTTTTTGTTACAAGATTGCTCGTGATGAAGAAGTGACAGTCAATGACCCTAATGCGATGATTGAATTGTGTTACATCGATGACGTAGTCAAGGAATTGATTTTTTGTTTAAATGATAAACCATATATGGAAAAAGGGTATTGCTCTGTTCGAGAAGTTGATCAAATCACTGTTGGTGAATTGAAAGAACTGATTATTTCTTTTAAAGAAAGTCGAGTGAGCTTAACTTTACCAGATTTTTCGAGAAGAATTGAAAAAAATCTTTACAGCACTTATTTAAGTTTTTTACCAGAAGACGAATTTTCATATTTTTTAAAAATGAATGTAGACGATCGTGGATCTTTTACAGAATTTTTAAGAACAAAAGATCGTGGCCAAGTATCAATTAATATTTCAAAACCAGGAATCACTAAGGGAAATCACTGGCATCATACAAAAAATGAAAAATTTTTAGTAGTGAATGGTGAAGGAGTCATTCGTTTCAGAAAAATAGATTCAGATGAAGTGATTGAATATTTTGTTTCCAGTGAAAAACTGGAAGTAGTGGATATCCCAGTTGGTTATACACACAATATTGAGAATCTAGGTAAATCAGATATGGTAACCGTCATGTGGGTCAATGAACCATTTGATCCAGAACATCCTGATACTTATTATGTGGAGGTTTAATGAATGAAAAAATTAAGAGTGATGACCGTTGTTGGTACTCGTCCAGAAATCATCAGACTATCTGCAGTAATCAATCGTTTAGAGACTTCAGAAGCGATTGAGCACGTGCTAGTTCATACCGGTCAAAACTATGACTATGAATTAAATGAGGTATTTTTCGAAGATTTTAAATTAAGAAAACCAGATTACTTTTTGAACGCTGCAAATGGCACAGCAATTGAAACAGTAGGAAATATCTTAATCAAGATTGATCCTATCTTAGAGGAAGTAAAACCTGATGCTTTCCTAGTATTAGGTGATACAAACAGTTGTCTGTGTGCAATCGCTGCAAAAAGAAGACATATTCCTATTTTTCATATGGAAGCTGGGAATCGCTGTTTTGACCAACGTGTGCCAGAAGAAACAAATCGAAAAATCGTAGACCACACAGCAGATATCAATCTTACGTATAGTGATATTGCAAGAGAATATCTTTTGCGTGAAGGATTGCCTGCCGATCGTATTATTAAAACTGGAAGTCCGATGTTTGAAGTTCTTCATTCGAGAAAAGAGGACATTCAGAATTCTGACATCATTCAACGTTTAGGTCTGGAAAAAGGACAATATTTTGTTGTTTCCGCCCATCGTGAAGAAAACATCAGTTCCGACAACAACTTTATGAATTTAGTAGATAGTCTAAATACGATTGCTGAGAAATATCAGTTACCAATCATTGTAAGTACGCACCCTCGTACAATGAAAATGATTGAAGCGAAAGGAATCGAATTTCATCAATTGATCCAAACAATGAAACCGATGGGATTCAATGACTATAATAAGTTACAGCTCAACGCCAAAGCAGTGTTAAGTGATAGTGGAACAATTAGTGAAGAAGCTTCTACCTTGAATTTTAAAGCATTGAATATCCGTCAAGCACATGAACGCCCAGAGGCAATGGAAGAAGCAAGTGTGATGATGGTTGGACTTGAAAAAGAAAGAATCCTTCAAGGTCTAGAAGTGTTAGAAACACAAGACAATTATACTTTGAGAAAGGTCTCAGATTATTCGATGCCAAATGTTTCAGAAAAAGTATTACGAATTATTTTGTCTTATACCGATTATGTGAATCGGGTGGTGTGGGATAAATGAATCAAAATATTTTAGTATCGGTCATTATCCCATTCTACAAGGAGAAGAAATGGCTCAAAGAAGCAATTGAGAGTGTTTTAAAGCAAACATATCAGCTTTTTGAAATTGTAGTGATAAATGATGGTTCCCCTGAAAATATAAAAGATATTGAGGAGATTGACTCAAGAATTAAAATAATTAATAAAAAGAATGGTGGTCCAGCTTCCGCTAGAAATCAAGGTATTGAAAGTTCAAAAGGAGAATATGTAGCATTTCTTGATTCAGATGATATGTGGTTACCCAAAAAATTAGAACTACAGTTAATGAAAATGGTAGAGAATAAAAGTGTATGGTCGCAACACAACTATTACTATATGTATGACGATAGTTTAGAACGGCTGAAAAAAATAAACACAAAGTATTATGCTGGTAATGTATCAAATCAGGTGTTTACATCGTTCAAAATTCAAACTTCAACAGTGATGGTGAAAAAAAAGTTTTTGTTTGATGAATATGGGAACTTAATTATCTCTTTCAGAGAAGACGCAAGATATGGTCAAGATATGTATTTTTATTTAGGATTAGCAAAAAAATTTGAGTTGTATTATGTTGATGATTACTTGTCTTATTTTAGAATTAGAAATGGAAACGCAGGGTTTAGAGGAACAGTACAAATTAATGCTAGACAAATGTTGTGGATTAGCTTAAGTAATGATTCCAATTTATACAAACAGAGTAATTATCTTACTAAGTTTGGTTACAAAATTAATAATATTAATTATTTAGTATTGCATAAGTTTAAAGTTAATGAAGAAATGGCTAAAATAATAAATTACCCTTCAAAGATTATATTTAAATTGTCTTTTATTTATGAAAATTTATTTAAAAGAAAAAAGGTGTAAATTATTTTAGAATAACTTGATTAAAGGAGTTAAAATGAGTAAAGAGTATAAACCAATCCTTATCGCACAAATTTATTTAACTTTTGTATTAATGCTTTTCATATTTGGACCGATGAAATGGGTATTACATTATCCATTTCAAACAGTTGGATTTCTTATTTTAGCGCAAATATTTTTATTCATAGGTTATACAGTTTCTGTTAAAAAAATAAAAATGAAAAGGCAGAATTTAGTTAATGAATATAATCTTTCAAAAAAAATACTTTTCATCATAATTGGTTTTTCACTAATTATGAATGTATTAATCTTATATTCCAGACATGGTTTGCTGACTTTCTCTTATATAGTACAAACTTTATCTAATTTTGGTGATTTATCTTCAACATTATATAGTAATAAAATTCAAAATACTGGTTCAAGTTTTTTAACAATGTTTAGTACGTTTACTTCACCTATAACATATTTAGCAATACCACTAACTTTGTACTACTTTTCTAAACTAAACTTAGGTTTAAAAACTATTGGTATGGTAAATATCATCCTTGAATGTTTAAAATGGCTATTAATAGGAACAAATAAAGGATTAATTGATTTATTTTTAATTTTTATAGCTATATATTATTTAAAAAGAGATGTATATAAAAAAAGTAATAATATTATTAAAGGTTTGGTTGTTTTAACGGCATTAGGAGTGTTAGTAATATTTTCAATAAATATTTCATCCAGGATAGGAGATAATATTTTTGTCCTTTCTAGCATAACAAATGGAACTGAAATAAATTTAGAAAACAGTATATATAAATGGTTACCAGAATCACTCAAGTATATATATATATTTATGACCATTTATTTGACACAAGGATTTTATGCAATTGATTTAGCTTTTCAAACTAATTTTATTCCAATGTTCGGAGTTGGTAACTCAAGTTTCCTTATTGAAAAACTACAAGGATTTATTAATATGGATGTATACCAGTATACTTACCAATCTAGATTAGAATTATTAGGATGGAGTGGGAGTCTAAATTGGCACTCTGCATATTTATGGTTTGCAAATGATGTCTCATTAATAGGAATTTTTCCACTAATGTTTCTTATTGGATATTATTTTTATTTTGTTTGTAGTAAAGCAATTTATACAAAAAGACCAATATATGTGGGCTTATTTTGTTTAATGGTACAGCTAATATTTTATATTCCAATGAATAACCAAGTATTATCACATCCAAGTACTTTTATGCCATTCGTTATTTATAATTTAATTTTAATAGTGAATTCAAAAAAAATAGTTAGGAAATAAATTATGCTTAGTAATTTCTATAAAAATTTCAAATATGTATTTTCTTCACAAATTTTTATTTTACTATTTGGATTGGCACGCGCTTTTATTTTACCCATGTTACTCAATATTGAAGATTACGGCTTGTTTCAAATTTATTTATTTTATACATCATATCTTGGATTTTTTTCATTAGGTTATAACGAAGGTATATATTTAAGATTTGGAGAGTATTCAATTGAAAATTTGCCTAAAAGAAAAATAAGAAATGGTAATTTTATTCATTTCTTTATGTTATTAAGTTTTACACTGACTTCATTATTATTAGTACTTTTTTATATAAAAGACCAAAATATGAGATTTATTTTTAGTTTAGTTTCGTGTAACATATTAGTTTTGGGCTTGAATGGAGTTACCATATATATATATCAAATTACTAATCAATTAAAAAAATATAGTTTTTTTAATTTATTGCCTAAAATAGTATTTGTTATTACAATCGCAATTGGTTATTTTCAAGAGATCCATGATTATAAGTACTATGTTATTTTCGACTTTATTTCGACTTTTATTGTTGTGGTTATGATGATAATTGATTTGAAAGAAATTTACTTGTTTAGAAAAATAGAGTCAATAAAATTAGGTGTAGATGAATTTTTCAAAAATATAAAATCTGGAATTAATATCATGTTAGCATTGTTCACTTCAATGTGGATGATCGGTATAGGTAGATTTATACTTGAAAGATTTTCAAGTATCGAAGAGTATTCAAAGTATTCTTTAGGAATTACTATAAGCAATATGTTAATAATTTTAGCCTCAGCGTTATCAACAATTCTATATCCAACGCTAAAAAGGATTGAGGATAAAAATTATAGTAGAATATATGAAAAATTATCAATAATTACTTTTTTTGCTCTATTTTGTATTCCATTTTTTTATTTCTTAGCATACTTGTTTATAATATTATTTCTAAAAGATTATTCGTTAGTTCTAAAATATTTGATTTTATTATTTGGAGTAATTGGAATGCAATCTAGGATGCAAATATTAAATAATACGTATTATAAAATTTTGAGAAAAGAAAAAAATTTACTTGTGGCTAATGTTAATTCAATTATATTAATTGGCTTATTTTCTCTACAATTTTATTTTGTGTCAGTACAAGCAGTAAATATAGCATTGATGACATTTTTAGTATCTTGGATACGATGTTTGTTTTCCGAAATATATTTATTATCTGAAATGAAAATGCCTAATAGAAATAACCTTTTTCAGCTGATAACTTTTCTAATAATAATAATAATAATTTGGTTAATTCCTCTTCCGTATTCACTAGGAATTTATGTAATAGTTTTCACTTTAGTTTGCACTAAATTTTTTAATAATATCAAGATTTTAATAAAGGGAGGTAAATAATGAAAAAACACTTAGTTTTCATTGTGAGTGAGTATCTTCCATTTCCTTCTGCAAATGGAGTTTGTATTTCTAATGTGATTGCAGAACTCTCAAAGAAAAATGACTTGTCAATCACTATTATTTGTTTGAAAAGTGAAAAAAAACAAAAAGCATTTGAGATAATAGATAATATAAAAGTTCAAAGAATTGAAACATTTGAGCGTAAAATCCGAAATGACATAAAAAGTTCCAATATTAAGTCAAATAAAAAAATTTTCTATATGAATATTGTTCGAATTTATAAGTATCTAAAAGATATATTACATTTAACTACGTATGATAGGTCGTTGAAAAAAGTTTTAGTAGAAAAAATAATTGAAGTTAATAAACAAGATAATATCGACTATATTTTTCCAGTATGTTTTCCATTTGAAAGTGTGATTGCTAGTAAAGAAGTTAATGAAAAATTTGAAATTCCCTACACACCGATTTTATTTGATAAGTATAGTGTTAGTAACACTTTACACCGGAATAAGCTTAATAGAAAATTAAAATTCAAAAGGAATTTGTCTTTTGAAATAGAAAATATCAGATATTCAAATAAAGTTATAGCTTCATATGATTGGAAAAAACATATTATAGCTAATTGGAATTTTAACGATGATTTTACATTATATGGTTATCCACCTACACTATTAAAGTCAACTAAAAATTTATATCAAAAAGAGATTTTTACCGGTAAATTTATTTTTGCTGGTTCGGTTAATAAAAATATTAGACCAGTAAAATTTATAATAGACTTTTTTAGTCAGTTATTGCACAAAAATGCTGAGTACCATGTAGATTTTTATACTCAAGGTAATGAGAAAGAAAAACTTGATTTTTTGTCGAAATCTTTTCCTAATCAGGTTATGAGTAATTCAACTGTTAGTAAAGACGAAATTTCATCATTGATGAAAAATAGTGATGTATTGATTTCTATTGGAAATACAGATACTAGTCAAACTCCAAGCAAAGTATTTGAATATATTGGATTAAATCAGCCTATAATTCATTTTTATCATAGTATAGAAGACCCTGTGCTTAATATTTTAAATCAATATGATAAAGGACTATCAATTAGTCAAGACTATAAAAAGATGGAATATTCTATGAAACAATTTGATAATTTTATTAACAAAGTGAAAATGAATTCATTTAAAAATAATACTGAAGCAAGTCTTTATGAGGCGACTCCACATTACTATGCTAGTATTATTCGAGATCTTATATTTAGTGTTTAACTATATATATATATGAAGTTCTTAATTGTTAACCAAAGCTAACTTATTAGTAATAGTTAAGTAAGCAGAATTTATTTTAGTAAATCAGCGAGGATAGGTGGAAATGAAAATATCAGTTTTTGGTCTAGGATATGTTGGCCTAGCGAATGCATTATTGTTGTCGCAATCTGAAGAAGTTATGGCATTTGATATAGTACAAGAGAAAATAGATTCTTTACTAGATGGTGTATCACCTTTAGAAGATAAAGAAATAAATGAATATTTAAGACAAGAAAATTTAAATATTAATTTTACTAAAAATTTTGAAGAAGCAGTTTTTTTCGGGGATTATTTAATTATTGCCACACCTACTGATTATGATGAAGAAAAAGATTGTTTTAATACTTCAACTGTGGAGAAGGTAATTGAAGATGCATTAGCTATTCGACCAGATTCAATTTTTATCATCAAATCAACCGTTCCTGTTGGCTATACAGTGGAATTAAAAGAGTACTTTAAAACAGATAACATTATATTTTCACCAGAATTTTTACGTGAAGGTAAAGCATTGTACGACAATCTATATCCCTCTAGAATTGTTGTAGGTGAAAATTCTGATAGGGGCAGAGACGTTGCTGATACATTTAAAAGAAATGCTCTTGCTGAAAGTGTGCCAGTGTTATTGACAGATTCTACTGAAGCTGAAGCAATAAAGTTATTTTCTAATACTTATCTTGCTCTTCGTGTTGCATATTTTAATGAACTAGATACTTATGCTGAATTAAATAACTTAAATGCTAGGCAAATAATTGAAGGGGTCGGATTGGACCCACGAATTGGGATGCATTACAATAATCCTTCTTTCGGTTATGGAGGATATTGTTTACCTAAAGACACTAAGCAATTGAGGGCGAATTATAAAGATGTACCAAGTAATATTATTAGTGCAATTGTAGAGGCAAACGCAACAAGGAAAGATTTTATAGCTGAACAAATACTTGCAAAGAATCCGAAAAAAGTTGGAATATATCGTTTAACCATGAAAGCAAACTCTGATAATTTTAGATATTCATCGATTCAAGGAGTTATGAAACGAATAAAAGCTAAGGGGGTTGAGATCGTGATATATGAGCCTACTTTGGAATCCGATTTCTTTTTTGAATCACGTGTGGTTAAAGATTTTGAAGAATTCAAACAAATATCTGATTTAATTATATCTAATCGTATGGAGTCTGTTTTAGAAGAGGTTAAAGAAAAAATATACACGAGAGATATTTTCAGTCGTGATTAAAAAAATAGTTTTAAATATACTTAATATGAATTGAAAAATAGTAGTATAAAACCTAAATATTGAAGTGGTTCACAATACTACCTCTTTTTGGCACTTCAACAAGTAGTGTTGTGAGTTCAAATTGAAAGAATTTAATTGAGAATCAATCGGAGCATAAATAAGCTGGCTCTTTGTCAATAAGGACTGATGAGTTGCGAAAAATTAAATCTGGGTCAGAATGAACCTCATTCTGGCTCAGATTTTTTGTTATCTCACTTTGATTAATTGATTGGTCAAAAAGATTCTAATTTTCATGTTCTCAAATGATCTAAATCCGTAGGATACTCGTTTCATCGTTTTTATGTGGGTATTCTTTGCTTCTATTTTTCCATTGGAGTAAGGATAAATCATCGCATTGGCGATGCCTTCTTCGTAGGTCAGTAGGTTTTGAAGTTTCTCACGAAAGCCGTCATCTAACGTTTCGGGAAGTTCTGCCAATAAGGAGAAAAACAAGTCAGGGTCTTTGTCTCGAAAAGCTTCAACTAATTCATGGAAAAAGGGATACGCCTCCTTTAGGGGCTTAGAAAAGCTAAGCAATCGATCAATCATCATTGCTTCAGTAAGAAATGGGTATTTAGGTGCTCGGAAACTTTTCCATGTTTTATACTCATAGTGATTAATGTTTGCACGATTTTTTAGCAGAAAGCGCCAGTTCTTTTTCAGTTTTTCTGCATGGCTTTTCTGTCCTGCTTTACGCAGTTCATTCATTTCACGGATACGCAACTCATTGAAAGCTTGATTCATGTGTTTGACAATATGAAACCGATCAATCACTACTTTCGCATTTGGCAGAACGCGTTTGGTGAGCTGGAAGTAGGCGGCGTTCATGTCTGTGACTAAGAATTTTACTTCTTCTGGATTGGTGCAGCCAAAGAAATAGTTTGTTAATCGAGGTAATTTACGAGTAGGTAAGATATCAATTAAATTACCTGTTTCTCCATCTGCGCAAATAAAGCTCATTTTATATTCTATGGAAGTGTGCGAACGAAATTCATCAACCATCAATACTTTGGGGAGAATCCTCTTAGTGGGCTTTGGTAAATAGCGTTTAAACTCTTTCAATGTACGAATAACGGTAGTCAAAGATACCTGACAGCTTTTCGCAATAAAAGATAAAGAGACTTTTTCAGTCAGTAAAGAAGCAATTTTATATCTGACATGATCCGCAATTGAATGTCTTGGGCGTACAAAATAGCTTTGAGCAGTCCAATGGGTTCGACAGTTTTTACAGGTATAGCGTTGCTTTTTTTAAACGCATAAGCATAGGCATATGATTGTATTGTTCAAAGCGGACAATGATTTCCTTCTTCCCGTTTCTCACCACACTTGCTTTCCCATTTCCATCTACCACAGTAGAACCACAACTTCTACAGGCACGAGGATCAGCTGAGAGAATGGCATTAATGATCAATGTCTTTTCCTTATGAAAGATCACGTAAGAGATCTCAGTAATCATCAAATCTTTATCTATTAGTCTCAGCATTTTTTTGAGAGAATCATTCATATAGCATATCGTCCTCTCAGTTGTTTATTTTGTGGACTAGAGAACGATATGTTTTTTTATAACTTAAATGAAAATGGGACTGAAGAATCAATTTTGATTCATCAGTCCCATAAATTATAGAGCTCATTTTTTCACTCCCGCCACCCCGGCGTCACTGCCTCCTTACAAAACGTGAACCGCTTCTTGTCATAATTCACCAAGCCTGAATCTTTCAGCTGTTTGATCACCTGTCCGGCGGTTTCACGAGTGGTACCGCTATTGACTGCTAGTTCTTTCAACGTGATCGGATAGGGTATCGATATATGACCGTCTTCTGTAGGGATTCCTAATTCTTCTTTTAAAACAAATAAGTTTTGTTTCACTCGGTCAAATGCACTGGAGGTCAAGCCGATTTGAATGCGTAGTTCGTGCATCTGAACGACTTTTCCTAACTTTTGGATCATGTAAATCAATTGATTGGGGTTGTTTTTGACGATTTTTTCATAACAAGCTACAGGAAAATAAAAAGTCTCGATATCTGTCATGGCTTGTGCTGTATACGTATAAGGTTCTTCTTCAAAAATACCAGACATTGGAAAGAGATTATTTGCTGTGACATAATCATAGTAGTAATAAGTCGCACTTTCGTCATAACGCTCTAAACGGATCAATCCTTCTGTTAAGACATAGAAACGTTGCCGCTCATCTCCTTCATCAAAAAGCACTTGTCCTTTCTTATATGAACGTAGGACAGTCTGCTCTTTGATTTCTTCAAATTCCTCATCAGTAAAGTGTTCAAAATCAGGTTGATATCTGAGTTTAGAAAAATGATAATCGATTTTATTTACACGCATGAACATCCCTGCTTCCTATTATTCTTTAATTCTATTGTGACTTCTTTTATTTCTTTTGTAAAGCCATAATACATTCCGAGAAAAGCTATATTTTGTAAAAAATCAATTGCGTTTGTTATTATGTAGGATTTATACAAAACAGATGAATATAATTTGATGAGTGATCATAAAAGTGTATAAAAAACAAATAATATACATAAAGTAAACGCTAACAACCTTAATTTAAATGGGATTTAAAAATATACAGAAAAATTTTTTTGATGAATAAAAATTTTTTTGATAGAGTTTTCAGTATAAAAAAAAGAGAAATTATTAATAAAAGATGCAAAAATGTGTAATTATTTAATTAAGCTTTAATAATGAGAGATTCTTCTCATTTAAAATGCGAGAAAAGCATGAAAGTGATTACAAAAGCAGTTTATTCTAAGTATGTAATCAAAACGAAGGAGGCAACACAACATGGATAAACCGATTCACGTTTTCTCTGAGATAGGAAAGTTAAAGACAGTATTATTAAAACGACCTGGTCAAGAAGTGGAAAATCTAACACCTGATATTATGGATCGTTTGTTGTTCGACGACATTCCGTATCTACCGATTGCACAAGCTGAGCATGATGAATTTGCACAAGTGCTCCAAAGTGAAGGCGCTGAAACATTATATTTAGAGAAATTAGCGGCTGAAGCAATCGATGCAGGTAATGTCAAAGAGGAATTTTTAAATAAAATGTTAGATGAATCTTTTATTGCATCTAATGCTGTTAGAGATGGTCTTCATGAGTTCCTTCTATCAATGGAAACTCAAGATATGGTAGATAAGATCATGGCGGGTGTCCGTACAAAAGATATCGATGTGAAATCACGTAGTTTATACGATTTATCATCTGATGACGACTATCCATTCTACATGGACCCAATGCCAAACCTATACTTTACAAGAGACCCTTCCGCATCAATGGGAAATGGGATGACAATCAATAAAATGGCATTTGAAGCGCGTCGTCGTGAGTCAATGTTCACAGAATACATTTTGAACCACCATCCACGTTTTGCAAATAAAGGTGTTGACGTATGGTTGGATCGCGAAAATCCAGATCATATCGAAGGTGGGGATGAATTGATCCTTAGTGACACAGTTGTCGCTGTTGGTATCTCACAAAGAACAAATGCAAAAGCGATCGAGCGTTTAGCACGTCACTTATTTGCGAAAAACGCAGGATTTGAAAAAGTCTTGGCAATCAAGATTCCGAATAATCGTGCGATGATGCATTTAGATACAGTATTTACAATGGTTGACCATGACAAATTCACGATCCACCCAGCGATCCAAAGTAAAGAAGGAAAAATGGACGTCTTTACAATCGAACAAGCTGGCGATGATATCAAAATTTCTCATTCAGATGATTTACAAGAGTCATTGAAATCAGTTCTAGGTTTAGATGATCTTGTATTGATCCCAACAGGTAATGGCGATGCGATCGTTGCACCTCGTGAACAATGGAATGATGGCTCAAACACATTAGCGATCGCTCCAGGGGTGGTAGTTACTTATAATCGTAACTATGTATCAAACGAATTATTGAGAAGCTACGGCATCAAAGTATTGGAAATCACTTCAAGTGAATTGTCACGCGGTCGTGGCGGCCCTCGTTGCATGAGCCAACCGTTAGTTCGTGAAGATTTAAAATAGTTTATTCCTGATGGCAGTCACTGTCAGCTGCCATCAGATTTCCTCTTAATACCAAGTACTTTATGTACTATCAAATAGAATACAATTTTAAAGGAGAATGTTCATATGAAAGAATCAGTATTTCAAGGAAGAAGTTTATTAGCAGAAAAAGATTTTACAAAGGAAGAGTTACAATATTTGATCGACTTTTCTCAACACTTGAAAGATTTGAAAAAACGTGGCATCCCACATCATTACTTAGAAGGAAAAAATATTGCATTACTATTTGAAAAAACATCAACACGTACTCGTGCAGCATTTACAACTGCAGCAATCGATCTTGGTGCGCATCCTGAATATCTAGGTGCGAATGACATCCAATTAGGTAAAAAAGAATCTACAGAAGATACTGCCAAAGTATTAGGTAGTATGTTTGACGGAATCGAGTTCCGTGGTTTCAGCCAAAAAATGGTGGAAGAATTAGCTGAATTCTCAGGCGTACCTGTATGGAATGGTTTAACTGATGAATGGCACCCAACTCAAATGATCGCTGACTTCTTAACGATCCAAGAAAACTTCGGTAAAGTGGAAGGCATCACAGTTGCTTATTGTGGCGATGGACGTAACAACATGGCGAATTCATTGTTAGTAACAGGTGCGATCTTAGGAACAAACATGCGTATCGTTGCACCAAAAGAATTACAACCTGAAGAAGAAATCGTGAAAATGGCTGAAGAGTTTGCAGCGAAATCAGGTGCACAATTAATGATCACTGACGATGTTGCTAAAGGGGTTGACGGAGCAGACGTTCTTTACTCAGACGTTTGGGTATCAATGGGTGAAGAAGATAAATTTGAAGAACGTATCAAATTATTGAAACCTTACCAAATCAATATGGATATGATCGAAAAAACAAACAATACAGATCGTTTGATCTTCTTACACTGCTTACCAGCCTTCCATGATACGAAGACAGTTTACGGTGAACAAATGAAAGAACGCTTCGGCATCACTGAAATGGAAGTAACAGACGAAGTATTCCGCAGTAAATATGCACGTCAATTTGAGCAAGCAGAAAACCGTATGCACTCAATCAAAGCAATCATGGCAGCAACACTAGGAAACTTATTCATTCCTCGTGTGTAACAACTAACAAGTAAATAATCAAAACGAGTCAGCGTGAGGATCGTTCAGAAAGAACGCTGGCTTGTTTTGTCATCGGTAAAATTCAGAATGTTCTGAAAGAAAGGGAGATAGACATGGCAAACAGAAAAGTGGTTGTTGCATTAGGCGGAAACGCGATTTTATCAACAGATGCAAGTGCAAAAGCACAACAAGACGCATTGATGGAAACAGCAAAATACTTAGTGAAATTTATTGAACAAGGAGATGAATTGATCATCTCACATGGTAATGGTCCTCAAGTTGGAAATTTGTTGATCCAACAACAAGCGGCTGATTCAGAAAAAACACCGGCAATGCCATTAGATACATGCGTGGCGATGACGGAAGGTTCAATTGGCTATTGGTTGCAAAATGCGATGGGCGAAGTGTTGAAGGAAAAAGGAATCGATAAAGATGTCGTTTCTTTAGTGACACAAGTCATCGTTGATGAAAATGATCCATCGTTCAAAAATCCAAGCAAACCAGTTGGACCTTTCTATACAGAAGAAGAAGCGAACGATCAGATGAAAGCAGACTCTTCCGTAACATTCAAAGAAGATGCAGGACGTGGTTGGCGTAAGGTCGTTGCTTCTCCAAAACCAATCTCAATCAAAGAAGCTCGTGTCATCCAAACATTAGTGGAACAAGGCGTGATCACCATTTCTGTAGGTGGTGGCGGTATTCCAGTAGTGGAAACTGCAACAGGTCTTGAAGGAAAAGAAGCCGTGATCGACAAAGATTTTGCTTCTGAAAAATTAGCAGAGATCATCGGAGCAGATCTACTGATCGTGTTGACGGGTGTCGATAATGTCTATGTGAATTATCAAAAACCTGATCAAAAGAAACTAGAAACAGTTGGTGTCTCAGAAATGAAACAATACATTGCTGAAAACCAATTTGCTCCAGGAAGCATGTTGCCAAAAGTGGAAGCAGCGATTGCCTTTGTTGAGGCTCGTCCTACTGGGAAAGCAATTATTACTTCCTTAGAAAATATTGAGAATCTATTAGCTTCAGAAGAAGGAACGATCATTGTTGCTGATGAAGCGTAAGAAACTTTTTATCGTTTTACCATGACCATGTGTATAAAATGTCCAGTTGGTTTTTAATCTCCTTTAGACCTCCTGGACATTTTAGGTTGTGAGAAAAGCACTTTGACCTGAGCAATAAGATAGAAAATCAGAAAATAGTATCTCATATTTTTTGATTTTTTAGCTTGTTGTTGAAGGTCAGCTTTTCGAACACCGTTTATTTATGAAGAAAACTCTAGCCAGTCGATTGGATATCTGCTATAATTCAAATCAAGTTAAATAAGAGCAACGTTTGCTGAACAAGAGAGTAATTGGTGTCATTTCGTTCAAAGCGAGTCTGGGTAGAGTGGAAGCCGGACGGACAAATCCCAATGAAGCGCACTTGGAGAACTCTGTCTTTGACAGACGGTCGTCTACCGATATCAGATCGAGCAGGTCCTTTTTTAGGACAATTGGAGTGGTACCGCGGGAATTCTCGTCTCTAGTAAATTCATAGGAAATATGGATTTGCTAGAGATTTTTTTGTTTTACAGCAAACAATATGTAGGAGGAAAATAAATGAATAACAAAGATGTTGTTGCAAAAGCACTATATGAAGTAGTACAAGATGATTTGACGTTGGAGCAAGTCGCACAATTACTTGAAAATCCAAAATCAGCGGACCATGGAGATGTCGCATTTCCCACGTTCTCTTTAGCAAAAATCTTCCGTAAAGCACCACAACAGATCGCAGCGGATCTTGCTGAGAAAATCGATGCAACAAATTTTGAAAAAATCGAAGTCGTTGGACCATACTTGAACTTCTTTATGAACAAAGAGATCATTAGTAAGCAAGTGTTAGCTACAGTAGTAAAAGAAAAAGAACACTATGGTGATAGCACGATCGGTAACCAAGGAAGCGTGCCTATCGATATGTCTTCACCAAACATTGCAAAACCAATTTCAATGGGTCACTTACGTTCGACAGTGATCGGAAACTCAATTGGCTTTATCATGGAAAAATTAGGCTACCAACCAGTACGTATCAACCATTTAGGAGACTGGGGCACACAATTTGGAAAACTGATCGTTGCCTACAAAAAATGGGGATCTGCTGAATCTGTAAAAGCTGAACCAATCAATGAATTATTGCGTCTATATGTCCAATTCCACGAAGAAGCTGAAACACAACCTGAATTGAATGATGAAGCTCGTTCTTGGTTCAAGCGTCTAGAAGAAGGCGACGAAGAAGCGATGGAGTTATGGCAATGGTTCCGTGACGAATCAATGAAAGAATTCAACAAGATCTATGACTTGTTAGAAGTTCGTTTTGATTCATTGAACGGGGAAGCTTTCTATAATGACAAGATGGATGAAATCGTCGAATTACTAGAAGAAAAACATCTCTTACAAGAAGACAAAGGTGCAGAAATCGTTGACTTATCTGCTTATGATCTAAATCCTGCCTTGATCAAAAAGTCAGATGGTGCGACACTTTATATTACTCGTGATTTGGCAGCTGCACTATACCGTAAACGTACGTATGATTTCAGTCAATCACTATACGTAGTTGGTAATGAACAAAGTTATCACTTTAAACAATTGAAAGCTGTCTTGAAAGAACTAGGCTTTGACTGGTCAGATGATATGCACCATATCCCGTTTGGTTTGATCACACAAGGTGGTAAAAAACTATCTACACGTAAAGGAAAGATCGTTTTACTAGAAGAAGTATTGAATGAAGCAATCGACTCAGCGAAACAACAAATCAGTGAAAAGAATCCTGATTTGGAAAACAAAGATGTCATCGCAAAACAAGTCGGTGTTGGTGCTGTTATTTTCCACGATTTAAAAAATGATCGTTTGAATACCTTTGACTTCAATTTAGAAGAAGTGGTTCGTTTTGAAGGGGAAACTGGTCCTTATGTCCAATATACTCATGCTCGTGCGATGAGTTTATTAGACAAAGCAGGTTTTGTTCCTTCTGAAGATCAAGCTTATGCGTTGAATGATGAAAATAGTTGGGAAGTCGTGAAGCTTGTACAGAAATATCCTGAAACAGTGCTTCAAGCGGGTGAAAAATATGAGCCATCGATCATTGCAAAACATGCGATCAAATTGGCACAAGCGTTCAATAAATACTATGCACATACAAAAATCTTAGCGGACGATGACCAAAAAGATGCGCGCTTAGCGTTAGTTTATGCGGTAACTGTTTTACTAAAAGAAGACTTACGTCTATTAGGATTACATGCACCAGATAAAATGTAAAAAGTTTCATTGCTCAATGATTTTCTGAAGAGAAATCTAAAAGTTATTTATCAGTCAATAATCCATTGCATATTTACAATTGAATTGATTTTTATCTAGAAGGTTCTCTTTTAGAAACGAGCCAAGTCGGGATTTGAAAAAATCCCGGCTTTTTTGACGTATTTTTGGTACGGCATACATTTTCATAGTTGTTTTATGTTGAATTGTACATACAAAAATTTTTATGAATAAATAATTGGATTTCCTTTTCTTATTTTAGAAAAAGTCGTTTCATGAGAATCTTCACTTTTTGTTAAGCGCTTTCTTTTCTTGCGGTATACTCTCGGTGTAAATAAAAAAGAAAAGGAGTGGAAAAATGAAAGTGAAAAAGAAATGGTTCTCGTTGTTGATGGTTGTGATGTTGTTGTCGTCGGTTTTCCAACCGACACTCTTAGCCTTTGCGAGTGATCGATCCTTCAAAGAAGCAACCTCGCGTCCAGCTGTTGAGATTGATTTAAGTGGCACTTCGCCAGCAAAAGATGAAAAAACATGGAACGAATGGGTAAAACTCCGAGGATTTACGGATACCCTGACTGCCGAACATAACGTATTTGATAATTTAGTTGTAGCGGATTATTTAGACATGATGGAAGGGCCAAGTACGTTACCCCTCAGTGCACGGTTTGCTCGTTCGAAAATTGCACCGATCATCCAAGCTACCGCCTTTGCTGAATTTACCCGACCCTACTTAAAAGAATCGTCCAAAGAGACAGCTGTCAGTCAGTTGTATCGTGTGACCTCCACCAATATCTTAAGACAATCGATCAGTTTACTTGGTGACGCCATTGATGCACCCGAAGATCCGATTGAGATTTATCCAACCACCAAAATCGAGTTGGCTAGTTGGATTTCAGTCCAAAACCAGTTTCTCGAATACATAGAAACGACTCCCGACTTATCTGGATATGAGCTGCGAACTGGCACAGACGGTGTGAGCAGATTATTCGTGCCGAAAAGCACAAACAATCAAAGTCTGTTAGTTTATCCAGATACTTCACTGAATGAATACTTACCGGGAAATGAAAAATTACCTCCGCGGATCGGCGCCCTGAAACAAATCAATTTTTCTCCATATAATGGTCCAGGAACACCCTATGTCAATGTGACCATGAGCTATACCGCCTATGACCATCGTCAACAATTATATACACAATATGATGTTCGCGGCATCACGATTCCCATGGAGACGGACTTTGATACATTTTTAGCAGAAATCGCCACACCTGAACAAGCCTTGGAACTGGTTAAAGAATATTCTTCGGTCCAATTCGGGGCAGTAGACCTAACAGATGTCGATTCCGTCAATGAAGTCGGAAAAGAAATCACCCGTCAGATGATCGATGAGCGGGATGCGCTGATTGATCAATTGCCTGATACGTTTCAGACTAATCTATTCCGGATTGCAGCGAAAGCCAATGAAAAAGAAGTTGTCATTGATCGGGAAGGTGAGTTTGTGTATCGGGGAACGCAAGAAATCGTTCCCTTAGACCAAATCGACATCGGCTTTAACCAAGAAGTCATCTATACGATCCGCAAAGTGCAAAGCTTTTTCGGTGTCTATTGCAACTACTATGCGTTAGCCGATGGCTTGTTTGATGAAGAACGCACGAATGCCTTACCAAGAAGTCTAGATGAAACCACCATTGCAGCGATTTCTGAAGTCGGTGGCAATGTATTGAAGAATTTACCAAATTACGAAAATACCGACTGGGTCATCAAACAGTCCCAAATCCAGCTCGAAAAAACAGACATCTTACTGATCATTATGTGCTTACCGTTGTCTGAAATGTTTTCTGTCTTACGAGCAGTTGAATCCGAAGAAGTCTTCGTAACAGCGATCGAAGTCGAAGAAGCTGAAGCCGCTCGCGTATTGGAAGCGGAAAAGGCTCTGATTACCAAGGGCTGTCCAAATGAAGCCTTAGTAGAGAAGTTACCAACCACTGAATTTTATAACCGCAAGTCGTTGCGACATGTGGCAGGAGAGGTGAGACCGGGGAGAGATGGCAATCCTGAAATCACAGGTGCACATTCGCGCCATCCTGATTTTTATAGTCCAGAAAGTGGAGTTGTATATAAGCCGACAGGAACAGTGGTGGAAGGGCAACCTTTTGAGGCAGAAGTTAGATATGATGGGAACATTAAAAATACTAAATCTACTGTTTTTCCCGACAACTGGGATGCGGAAAAGATTATTAGTGAAGTAGAAAGAATTGTAAAGGAAAAAGTATCTAGTTCCGTCCCAGGGAATCATCCTTTTAGTGGCGATAGTATAGAAGGATTTAAAATAGCAGGGCGAGTAAATATAAAAGCAAATGGTAAAATAAATGTTGTGACAGCTTATCCAATCATAGAATGATAAAGAATGGTGGTACTTAGTTAAACTAAGTGCCACCATTCTTTATCTTCACGTATTTTGTGCTGAAATTGTTCTGGCGTATAGGTTTCACGCCAATAGTATTTGTTGTAAAGCATATATTTTCTCATAATCACTTCAATCGCATCATCTAACACCTTATTTAGCCCCAGATACTTAACATTAGTAATTCCACCATTAAAGAAGTCGCCATGAAAACACGTTCCTATACTATAAGGAGAGAGACTGTAAATAGGTATCTGGTTAAAATAAATATTATATTCATAATTAGATATGGTAGCAATTGGATCATCAGGCTCATCTTGTTCAGAGTCATAAGGCGCATCAGCTAATAAATGACCAATTTCTGGTCCAAAATCAATAAATGAATCATCGTGAGTAAGAGTTAAGTGAAAATCTAACTGTCTCAGCTGTGTCTCTAGAAATTCCGTATTTTTTTTAACAGCTGCTAAAGGTCGGTACTTTGGATCACTGAAATCAAATGGGGAGTTCCATATATTTGTGTCTCCGATTATTTGTTGATTTTGTTTATATAGGGCCAAAGCATGTTGTGCGAATTGTTTTTGTGAAAACAAATCTTTCCAATAAAGAAGATTATGAACTTGATAATCTCGAATGACTTCAAGAATTGCATCATTAATGCTACTTACTTTTTTTTGCAAATTTTTTTCATGACTATCTGGTAATCGTGATTTATCAATAATCACACCATAAGGGGTAACCCAATAAGCAGTATAGAACTTACCTTTTAAACGATACTCCGAATACACAAAATGTTCCATCGGATGATTCGGTACACGAGGGTCCCAATAAATTTTCGATAGCTTTGGAAATACCTCCGGACCATAATCAATAAAGTTATCATTATGTATCAAAGTCAAATCTGGATCGATTGCTTGAAATTTTTGAGTCAGTTCTTCTGTCATTTTTCTGATCTCTGCTTGTGGTCGACGGTTGGGATCGACAAAGGGGAAGAAGGTCATAGTTACTATCCTTTCTGTTCAAGATTTTATTTTTTGAATAAACTGTTAAAATAAAGTCCACCATTCTTTATCTTCACGTATTTTACTTTGAAATTGTTCTGGGGTATAGGTTTCCCGCCAGTAGTATTTGTTGTAAAGCATATATTTTCTCATAATCACATTGATCGCATCAACTAGCTTCTTGCTTAGTCCAAGGTAGGTAACATTCGGTATTCCCCCATTAAAGTAATCGCCATGAAATCCAGTCCCACTACAATAAGGAGAGAGAGAGAAAAGTAATGTTTTATTTAAAATAAATGTCGTACTCGTAACGAGATAAATCACGTCTAGGATCATCTGGCTCGTCTTCCTCTGGATCGTAAGGGCACTCCGTAAGAAAATGACCGATATCTGGACCAAAATCAATATATGATTTATCATGAATCACGGTTAATCGAGAATCTAATTGATCTAACTGAGTTTCTAGAAATTCCGTATTCTTTTCTACAGCAGCCAAAGGTCGGTGCTTGGGGTCAGTGAAACTAATTGGTGAACTAATTAATTCGCCAGGTCCAATAGATTGCGATACTCTCTTGTAGGGTTTTAACTTCTCCTGATCAAATTGTTTTTCAGTAAATATATCTTTCCAATAGAGAAGGTTATGAACTTGATAGTCATGAATGATTCTTAGGATAGTCTGTTCAATCATTTTTAAAGTTTTTCTTCGCGAGCCTGCATTCCCTCCAGGGCTTCTATAATATTCGTAAATTTTTTCATCATAAGGCGTAAACCAGTAAAGAGGGTAACCTCCATATCTAAGCAGATACTCCGAATACACAAAATATTCCATCGGATGATCTGGCACACGGGGGTCCCAATAAATTTTCGATAACTTTGGAAAGACCTCTGGACCATAATCAATAAAGTTATCATTGTGGATCAAGGTCAAATCTGGATCGATTGCATGAAATTTTTGTGTGAGTTCTTCTGTCATTTTTCTGATCTTGGCTTGTGGTCGACGGTTGGGATCGACAAAGGGAAAGAAGGTCATAGTTACTATCCTTTCAGTTCAAGATTTTATTTGTTGAATAAACTGTTAAAATAAAGTCCACCATTTTTTATCTTCACGTATTTTACTTTGAAATTGTTCTGGGGTATAGGTTTCCCGCCAGTAGTATTTGTTGTAAAGCATATATTTTCTCATAATCACATTGATCGCATCAACTAGCTTCTTGCTTAGTCCAAGGTAGGTAACATTCGGTATTCCCCCATTAAAGTAATCGCCATGAAATCCAGTCCCACTACAATATGGAGAGAGAGAAAAAAGTAATGTTTTATTAAAATAAATGTCGTACTCGTAACGAGATAAATCACGTCTAGGATCATCTGGCTCGTCTTCCTCTGGATCGTAAGGGCACTCCGTAAGAAAATGACCGATATCTGGACCAAAATCAATATATGATTTATCATGAATCACGGTTAATCGAGAATCTAATTGATCTAACTGAGTTTCTAGAAATTCCGTACTCTTTTCTACAGCAGCCAAAGGTCGATGCTTGGGGTCAGTGAAACTAATTGGTGAACTAATTAGTTCGCCAGGTCCAATGAATTGTGATGGACGATTATAAGGTTTTAACCTTTCCTGTTCCAATTGTTTTTCTGTAAATAAGTCATTCCAATAGAACAGGTTATGCACTTGATATTCATGAATGACTTTTAAGATAGCTTGGTCAATCACTTTTACTGCTTGTCTAGAAGAATCTGAAGCCCCGCTCGGTTTTCTATAATATTCGTAAATTTGTTCATCGTAAGGAGTAAACCAGTAAAGAGGATAGCCTCTATATCTAAGCAGATACTCCGAATACACAAAATGTTCCATCGGGTGATCTGGCACACGAGGGTCCCAATAAATTTTCGATAGCTTTGGAAAGATCTCTGGACCGTAATCAATAAAGTTATCATTATGTATCAAAGTCAAGTCTGGATCGATTGCTTGAAATTTTTGGGTCAGTTCTTCTGTCATTTTTCGAATCTTGGCTTGTGGTCGACGATTGGGATCGACAAAAGGGAAGAAGGTCATAGGTATTATTCCTTTCTATTCAAGATTTTTCATTTGAAAGATAACAAGTTAAAAGGCATTCTAAAGAATTTTTTCGTAAAAGTTGAAGTGAAGAGAACATGAGTAAAGCGATAATAAACATGTAGGTTGGACACCTATCTAAGCGTTAAATTGATTTGCTTATCATAGTAAAGAATAGCGTTACTTGGTTATTCTAAGCACCACATTTTCTTATATTTATGAATTTCATACTGGAATTGCTCTGGAGAATACTGATCACGCCAATAATATAGATTAAAAATCATATACATTGAGATAATATTATCAATTTGATTTATGAATTCTTGGCTTAACCCAAGATACGTTGTGTTAGGAATGCCTCCCTCGTAGAAATTACCACGATAACCGTAACCTAATTGAAAAGGATAAAAGCTGAATAGTAGAATATTCTCATAATAAAGTTTATATTCTTCACTACATAATTTATTTATTGGATCGTTAGGATCGTCTTCTTCGGGATCATAGGGACATTCAGCTAAGAAACGACTTATTTTTGGTTCGAAATCAATATACAAATCATTATGAGAAATAGTTAATCGAGAATCTAATTGATCTAACTGAGTTTCTAGAAATTCGGTATTTTTTTCTACAGCAGCCAAAGGTCGGTGCTTGGGGTCAGTGAAACTAATTGGTGAACTAATTAATTCGCCAGGTCCAATAGATTGCGATACTCTCTTGTAGGGTTTTAACTTCTCCTGTTCAAATTGTTTTTCAGTAAATATATCTTTCCAATAGAGTAGGTTATGAACTTGATAGTCATGAATGATTCTTAGGATAGTCTGTTCAATAATTTTTAAATTTTTTCTTCGTGAGTCTGCATTCCCTCCAGGTCTTCTATAATATTCATAGATTTGTTCACCATAGGGCGTAAACCAGTAAAGAGGGTAACCTCCATATCTAAGCAGATACTCCGAATACACAAAATATTCCATCGGATGATTCGGTACACGAGGGTCCCAGTAGATAGTAGAAAGTTGTGGAAATACCTCTGGACCGTAATCAATAAAGTTATCATTATGTATCAATGTCAAATCTGAATCGATTGCTTGAAATTTTTGTGTGAGTTCTTCTGTCATTTTTTTGATTTCTGCTTGTGGGCGACGATTAGGATCGACAAAGGGGAAGAAGGTCATAGTTAATATCCTTTCAGTTCAAGAATCATAAGAAGTTGAATTAATTCAACTTCCATGTCTTTTTATAGTTACGCACTATTTTTTGGAAATCTTCATAGGAATAATTGTTGCGCCAGTAATATTTATTATAGAGCATATATTTCCTCATAATCACTTCGATCGCATCATCTAGTTCCTTACTAAGTCCAAGGTACGTAACATTAGCAATCCCCCCATTAAAGAAGTCGCCATGAAAACTAGTTCCTATACTATAAGGAGAAAGTCCGTAAATGGCTGTCTCATTAAAATAAATGTTGTAATCATAGTGAGATAAGTAACGTCTAGGATCATCTGGCTCGTCTTCTTCAGGATCATAAGGACATTCCGCAAGAAAATGGCCAATATCCGGACCAAAATCAATATAAGAATCATCATGAATCACTGTTAATCGAGAATCTAAGTGATTTAACTGAGTTTCTAGAAATTCCGTATTCTGTTCGACAGCCGCCAAAGGTCGGTGCTTGGGGTCAGTGAAACTAATTGGCGAACTAATGATTTTTGCTGGTCCAACGAATTGTGATAATCGTTTATAAGGTTCTAACTTTTCTTGTTCCAATTGTTTTTCAGTAAATATATCTTTCCAGTAGAGTAGGTTACGTACTTGATAGTCATGAATGATTCTTAGGATAGTCTGATCAATCATTTTTAAAGTTTTTCTTTCTGGATCTGGAGTTCCTCCAGGTTTTTTATAAGATTCGTAAAGCCATTCACCATAAGGAGTAAACCAGTAAAGAGGGTAGTTTTTATATCTAAGTTGGTACTCCGAGTACACAAAATGTTCCATCGGATGATTTGCCACGCGAGGGTCCCAATAAATTTTCGATAGCTTTGGAAAGACCTCTGGACCGTAATCAATAAAGTTATCATTATGTATCAAAGTCAAATCTGAATCGATTGCTTGAAATTTTTGTGTGAGTTCTTCTGTCATTTTTTTGATTTCTGCTTGTGGTCGACGATTGGGATCGACAAAGGGGAAGAAGGTCATAATCGTTTTTCCTTTCTATGCTATAAAAGTTTTTTAAATTAAAGTATGACATGTAAATAAGGAGTGTGGGGGACTGTTTTTTCGTCGATCAGAAAAAAGTGGGGATTTATAATGAAACAAGCAATACCTGCCTAATTCAAAGTGAACGAAGCTTTATATGATTTTTAGCGCTTGATGTGTTTCTCCATGAGATTTGTATTTATTCTACTAATGGAAAACATTACTATTGTTGTTTCTATGAGGCATTGAGTGCGAGGTATAGCGGAACTTTCGTAGTAACTGAAGGTTAAGTCAACTTGAGAGAGGTTCATGGATCTTCTCCAGTATTGATTTAAATAAAAAAAGATGCTGGCAAATTTCACCAACATCAAAAAATATATATACAATTACTATCTGTTATGGCATTTAAAAAATTGTTGCTGTAGTGGGATGATGCAAGAAGTTTTCAACTAACTGCGCATCTTCATCATCTTTTGAAATAATGATCGTTGTATCGAAACCAGCGATGGTACTGACGATATGTGGCGGTTTGATTTCATCTAAGACAGCAGCAAACAACGGGGCATTATCTGGTAAGGTATGGACGATAGTCAAAAAATGAACTCGTTCCACTTTTAACACGATATCTTCAATCATCTGGATCAAACGTTTTTCATCTTCGCTTTTTGATTCAGCTGTCTCCTTTTCTTTGAACAGGACAAAATGGGAAACACCATTTTCATCAGGCGCCTTGACGATTTTTAAGTCACGTATATCTCTGGAAATCGTCGCTTGAGTCGCAGATACACCCATTTCAGTCAGTTTAGCTAACATTTCATCTTGTGTACGGATCGTATAATCTTCAATGATTTGTTTAATCAACAAGTGTCGCTCAGTTTTTCGCATTTTAGTTCTCCTTTAACGAAACTTTTCACAAGTATCATAACAAAAAAACGTTGAATTGCCCATCTTTATTTTCCAGTTACCTGTTTATTTTTTCACGAATTGCTTATAAAAAAACAAAGAAATAAAGTTAAAAAATGAGAGGGAGAAAAAGAAGACACAAAAAAATAAGTAAGTTGATTTTTTTTCTTGAAATTTATGCCCAATTCAGTTAAACTATTGAATGTTGAGCAGAAAAAGATCACTTTGGTGTATCTTACGTCACTACTCAATAAATCCACATTCTTGTTGGATCGTTGGTCGGTGCTTGAAAAAGTTGGCTAGCGAGTTGGAAGACAAGAAGAGGGAAAATAAAAACCAAATCGGAGGAAACAAACATGGCAGTAATTTCAATGAAACAATTACTAGAAGCCGGCGTACACTTTGGTCACCAAACTCGTCGCTGGAACCCAAAAATGAAGAAATACATCTTCACAGAAAGAAACGGAATCTACATTATTGACTTGCAAAAAACAGTTAAATTAGTAGATGCAGCTTACGATTACATGAAGAGCGTAGCAGAAGAAGGCGGCGTTGCTTTATTCGTAGGTACGAAAAAACAAGCACAAGAAGCAATCAAAGATGAAGCTACTCGTGCTGGACAATACTTTGTAAACCACCGTTGGTTAGGTGGAACATTGACAAACTGGGATACGATCCAAAAACGTATCGCTCGTTTGAAACAAATCAATGCAATGGAAGAAGATGGAACTTTTGCAGTTCTACCTAAAAAAGAAGTTGCTGGTTTGAACAAACAACGTGAACGTCTTGAAAAATTCTTAGGTGGTATCGCTGATATGCCAAGAATCCCAGATGTAATGTACATCGTTGACCCACGTAAAGAACGCATTGCCGTTCAAGAAGCACACAAATTGAATATCCCAATCGTAGCAATGGTTGATACAAACTGTGATCCAGATGAGATCGACGTAGTTATCCCATCAAACGACGACGCAATTCGTGCCGTTAAATTGATTACTTCAAAAATGGCTGATGCTTTCATCGAAGGAAATCAAGGGGAAGATCAAGTAGTTGAAGAAGATTTTTCAGCAGAAAACACAGCGACTTCAATCGAAGAAATCGTTGATGTTGTTGAAGGCGACAACTCTTCAGCAGAATAATTTTTAAATGATGGAGCTGTTTCAAAGGCTAGGCGACAAGCCTCACTCTCCTTTGAAACAGCTTTTTTTAAAGAAAAAGCATACAACTAGGAGGAAGTAAAAATGGCAGACGTTACAGCTAAAATGGTAAAAGAACTACGCGACATGACTGGCGTAGGTATGATGGATGCGAAAAAAGCATTGGTTGAAGTTGAAGGTGACATCGAAAAAGCGGTAGATCTTTTACGTGAAAAAGGAATGGCTAAAGCTGCGAAGAAAAACGATCGTATCGCCGCTGAAGGTCTTGCTTCAGTTGCAGTGAAAGGGAATACTGCAGCAATCGTTGAAGTTAACTCAGAAACAGACTTCGTTTCTAAAAACGAAATGTTCCAAGACTTAGTAAAAGAAATCGCTGAACTAGTTGCTGAAAACAAACCAGCTGACATGGACGCAGCAATGAAAATCAAAACATCAAAAGGAACAGTTGAATCTGACTTGATCGAAGCAACACAAGTTATCGGTGAAAAAATCAGCTTCCGTCGTTTTGAAGTAATCGAAAAAGATGACAACGCTGCATTTGGTGGTTACCTACACATGGGTGGACGTATTGCTGTATTAGCTGTTTTAGAAGGTACAACTGACGAAGCAGTTGCTAGAGACGTAGCGATGCACGTAGCAGCGATCAACCCTCGTTATGTAAACGAAACACAAATCCCTGAAGCTGAATTAGATCACGAACGTACAGTCTTGACTGAACAAGCATTGAACGAAGGCAAACCAGCGAACATCGTTGAAAAAATGGTTGAAGGACGCTTAAACAAATTTAAAGCTGAAATCGCATTGGTTGACCAACCATTCGTTAAAGATCCTGATATGACTGTTGAAAAATATGTTGCTTCTAAAGGCGCAACTGTGAAATCATTTGTCCGCTTTGAAGTCGGCGAAGGTATCGAAAAACGCGAAGATAACTTTGTAGAAGAAGTAATGAACCAAGTGAAAAAATAATCCGGTTTACGGACTTGTTTAATGGTACGATGTTTGGTCCAAAGAAAATAGAGATCATTCTGCATTTTCTTTGTGACCACATCGGTTCCATCGCTTATTTGAATGAAATGAGGAGCAGCGACATTCGTCACAGCTCTTTTTTTTAGGGCAAGAGATATCAAGAGCATAGGTATTTTCGTGCCTAAACTATCTGGATATGGTAGAATGTCAATAGAAAATATTGGAGGAATGAACATGGTCACACCAAAATATCAGCGTGTCGTCTTAAAATTAAGTGGAGAAGCTTTAGCTGGAGATGAAGGGTTTGGAATCAAACCACCAGTTATCAAAGAAATCATCCAAGAGATCAAAGAAGTCCACGAGTTAGGCGTAGAGATGGCAATTGTTGTCGGCGGTGGAAATATCTGGCGCGGTCAAATTGGCGCACAAATGGGGATGGAACGTGCACAAGCGGATTACATGGGCATGTTAGCAACTGTGATGAATGCTTTAGCATTACAAGATACATTAGAAAATGTTGGTGTTCCTACACGCGTCCAAACCTCAATTGAAATGCGACAAATCGCAGAACCATACATCCGTCGTAAAGCAGAGCGTCATTTAGAGAAAGGGCGCATCGTTATTTTTGCCGGAGGTACTGGAAACCCTTATTTTTCTACAGATACAACTGCGGCATTACGTGCAGCTGAAATTGGCGCTGATGTTATTTTAATGGCTAAGAACAATGTTGACGGTGTTTATTCTGCCGATCCAAAAATCGATTCAACAGCAGTGAAATTCGATGAATTGACACACATGGAAGTCATTGCAAAAGGATTACAAGTAATGGATTCAACTGCTAGTTCATTGAGTATGGACAATGATATCCCGTTACTTGTGTTCAATCTTAATGAACATGGAAACATTCGCCGAGCAATTTTAGGTGAAAATATCGGAACAACCGTAAGGGGGAAATAAACAATGGCAGATGCAATTATGACAGAAGCAAAAGACAAGATGCAAAAAGCAGCACAAAATCTACAACGTGAACTTGGACAGATCCGTGCCGGCCGTGCGAATGCGAGCTTATTAGATCGTATCACTGTTAATTATTATGGCGCACCAACACCATTGAACCAATTAGCATCGATTCAGATCCCAGAAGCAAGAGTATTGATGATCACACCATTCGATAAAAGTGTGCTTCAAGACATCGAAAAATCGATCATGGCAAGCGACATCGGTATCAGCCCAACAAATGACGGAAATGTGATCCGTTTAGTCATTCCTCAGTTAACAGAAGAACGTCGGAAAGAATTAGCGAAAGACGTGAAAAAAGAAGCTGAAAATGCGAAAATCGCTGTCCGTAACATTCGTCGTGATGCAATCGATGAGTACAAAAAACAACAAAAAAATGGCGATATCACAGAAGATGATTTGCGTGACTTAGAAAAAGAAGTGCAAACTCTAACAGATGACAGTATCAAAGAAGTAGATCGTATCGCTGCAGACAAAGAAAAAGAATTGCTTGAAGTATAAGAATCAATAAAGACAGGTGGACAGTGTGAAGTGCTGTCTCCTGTTTTTTACTTTTTAACTAAGAAAAACTAAAAAATCCTTTGAATTTGCGTAAAAAAAGGGCTATACCATAGGAAATAACGATAGATATTGCTATAATGGTAAAGATAGTTGTAATTTTTTAGTATGGGAGGAAAAAGAATGTTACGTTTTTTTCCGCAAAAAAACAAATATATTCAAGAAAAAAGTGAGCACCATTTTGATGCGCAGAGAGATATCCCGAAACATATCGCCATCATCATGGATGGGAATGGTCGTTGGGCACAAAACCGTCGTCTTCCACGAGTGGCTGGCCACAAAGAAGGCATGGAAACCGTTAAGAAAGTCACTAAACAAGCTTCTCGACTTGGGGTAAAGGTGTTAACGCTCTATGCGTTTTCAACCGAAAATTGGAAACGTCCAAAAGAGGAAGTCAATTTTTTGATGCAATTACCTGTAGACTTTTTTGATACGTTCGTCCCTGAGTTGATTGCTGAAAATGTCAAGGTACAAGTGATGGGCTATGAAGAACTCTTGCCGGAACATACGCAAGATGCAGTACGCCGTGCTATTGAACAAACCAAAGAAAATACGGGAATGATCTTAAACTTCGCACTGAATTATGGTAGTCGGGCAGAAATCATCTCTGCAGTCAAAGCAATCAGTGAACAAGTAAAAGAAAACGATCTTTCTACGGAAGACATCGACGAGGACATGATCGCGGATCATTTGATGACCGGTTTCTTACCTCCCGAACTTCGCGATCCAGGATTAGTCATCCGGACAAGTGGCGAAGAACGGATCAGTAATTTCTTATTGTGGCAGATTGCTTATAGTGAATTATATTTTTCAAAAGCCTTATGGCCAGATTTTGACGGCGCCCATTTAGAGGAAGCAATCGCTTCTTATCAACATCGAGACCGTCGTTTTGGTGGCGTAAAAAGTGTAGATAAAGGAGAACAATCATGAAGCAACGTGTGATCACTGCGGTCGTAGCATTGGCATTATTTATTCCGATCATTTGGATCGGAGGAATTGGTCTTGAGCTAGTAGCGGCTTTATTAGCAGTAGTTGGTGTCTATGAACTTTTTCGTATGAAAGGATTGACACTATTAAGTTTTGAAGGAGTTCTTTCTGCCATTGGTGCAGTTTTTCTTGTCCTGCCGAAAGAGCGCTGGTTTTTCTTTTTACCTGAACAAACAAATGAATTTATGTTGTTTTATTTGACTGTGATGATCCTTTTGGGTGCCGCTGTCTTCTCAAAAAATATGTATACGATCGATGAAGCTGGTTTTCCAGTTGTTACTAGTTTATATGTCGGTTTTGGTTTTCAAAACTTTGTTAGTGCGCGTACAGAAGGAATCAACGTATTGCTTTTTGGCTTGTTCATCGTTTGGGCAACCGATATTGGCGCATATCTAGTTGGTAGACGTTTTGGTAAGCGTAAGCTATGGCCAGATATCTCACCCAACAAAACGATTGAAGGTGCATTAGGGGGAATAGGTAGTGCGTTAGTTGTTGCCTTACTATATTTCTTACTTTATCCACCACAAGAATTGTTTGGACATGGCTTATTCGTCATGTTACTCCTAACGATCATTCTATCGATCGTAGGCCAATTTGGGGATCTAGTCGAGTCGGCAATTAAACGCCACTATGAGGTCAAAGATTCAGGGAACATTTTACCTGGACATGGTGGGATCTTAGATCGATTCGATAGTCTATTGTTCGTCTTTCCAGTCATGTACTTATTTGGATTGATATAAATAAAAATTCTGTAAAAGAAGCTTCCGAAGCCAAAAGTTTTTCGTCCGTCAATCAGACACGATCGGTAAGGAGATTCTTTACAGGATTTTTATTTTTTTACATTTTAATAGGTGCTTGGTGAAGTGTCGATAATATGGTAAAATTAAGTAGTTTTATTTTAACTGAATAAAAAATAATGATTAATGTAAAGGAGAATAGGATGAGAACAATTATCACGTTCATTATCGTTTTTGGCATCTTAGTGATCGTACATGAATTTGGCCACTTCTTCTTTGCGAAACGATCAGGAATCCTAGTTCGCGAGTTTGCGATTGGCATGGGACCTAAAATCTACGGTCATCAAGCAAAAGACGGCACGACTTATACATTGCGTTTGTTACCGATCGGTGGCTATGTGAGAATGGCTGGGAATGGGGACGACGAAACGGAAATGGCCCCAGGAATGCCGTTATCACTCTTGATGGATTCAGATCATGTCGTAAAGAAAATCAACTTGAGCAAAAAGATCCAATTGACTAATGCGATCCCCATGGAATTGATCCGTTATGATCTTGATGAAGCACTCACGATCACAGGTTATGTGAATGGTGATGAAACGCAAGAAGTAACGTATGCAGTGGATCACGATGCTTCGATCATCGAGGCGGATGGGACTGAATTGAGGATCGCACCGAGAGATGTGCAGTTCCAATCAGCCAAATTATGGCAACGAATGTTAACGAACTTTGCGGGTCCAATGAATAATTTTATTCTAGCAATTCTATTATTCATCGTATTAGCGTTCATGCAAGGCGGGGTGACTGTCACAAATACCAACCAAATCGGTGTTGTTACGCCAGATGGAGCTGCGGCTGCAGCTGGACTGAAAGAAAATGATGAAATTCTTTCAGTAGAGGGAAAATCAATCCAAACATGGAATGATCTGACAGCGATCATTACTGAAAATCCAGATAAACCACTTGATTTTGAAGTTGAACGAAATGGACAGGTTTCTTCTGTTGAAGTGACACCGAAGGCAATTGAGTCGAATGGTGAAAAAATTGGTCAACTTGGGATACAAGCGCCAATGAAAACTGGCTTCTTCGATAAGATCATCGGTGGCACACAACGTGCATTTAGTAGCTCTTTAGAAATATTCAAAGCATTAGGTTCATTATTTACCGGCTTTAGCTTGGATAAATTGGGTGGACCGGTGATGATGTTCCAATTGTCTTCTGAGGCAGCGAATCAAGGGATCATGACAGTCATTGGTTTGATGGCGATCTTATCAATGAATTTAGGGATCGTCAATTTATTGCCGATTCCAGCATTAGATGGTGGAAAACTAGTCTTGAATATTTTTGAAGGTGTCCGTGGTAAACCACTTAGTCAGGAAAAAGAAGGCGTTTTGACGCTCGTTGGTTTTGGCTTCCTGATGCTATTGATGGTATTAGTAACATGGAATGACATTCAACGATTCTTTTTCTAGAAAAAGTAGGGTATAATGACATGCGTTAGATTATTTGAGGAATAAAGGAGTTTATATAATGAGACAATCAAAAATGTTGATTCCAACATTAAGAGAAGTTCCAAATGATGCGGAAGTATTAAGTCATCAAATCTTACTACGTGCCGGTTACATTCGTCAGGTTTCGGCTGGAATCTATTCTTATTTACCACTTGCAAATCGTGTATTAGAAAAATTAAAAACGATCATGCGCGAAGAATTTGAAAAAATCGGCGCAGTAGAAATGTTGATGCCAGCGATTTTACCTGCTGAGTTATGGCAAGAATCTGGTCGTTATGAAACATACGGTCCCAACTTGTATCGCTTGAATGATCGCAACGATCGTCAGATGATCTTAGGACCAACACATGAAGAAACATTTACAGAATTGATCCGTGATGAAGTCAATTCATACAAAAAATTACCTTTGAATCTTTATCAGATCCAAGCAAAATACCGTGATGAAAAACGTCCTCGTTTTGGACTATTACGTGGACGCGAATTTATCATGAAAGATGCTTATTCTTTCCATGCTTCTCAAGAGAGTTTGGATGAAACATACAAAGATTACGAAAAAGCTTATACAGAGATCTTTAAGCGTTGTGGTCTAGAGTTCCGCGCGATCATCGGTGACGGTGGCGCGATGGGCGGAAAAGACTCAAAAGAATTTATGGCGATCTCAGAAATTGGTGAAGACACGATTTGTTATTCAACAGAAAGTGACTATGCGGCAAACTTGGAAATGGCGACGAGCTACTATGTGCCAAAAAAATCCCATGAAACACAATTGGAAATGGAAAAGAAAGAAACACCAGATGTGAAAACCATCGAAGAGGTTGCAGCTTTCTTTGACGTTCAACCACAAAAAATCATCAAATCTGTACTTTTCACAGCAGATGAGCAGCCTGTTCTAGTTTTAGTTCGCGGCGATCATGAAGTCAATGATGTGAAATTGAAAAACTTCTTAGGTGCAGATTTCTTAGAAGAAGCAACAGAAGAAGAAGCGAAAAACTATTTAGGCGCTGATTTTGGATCAGTTGGACCAATCGGTGTAGCAGAAGAAGTCAAAGTCTATGCGGATCGTCATGTTCAAGATCTGGCAAACGCAATTGCGGGAGCGAATGAAACTGGCTACCATTATATCAATGTCAATCCAGAACGTGATTTCAATGTCCTAGCATATGAAGACTTACGCTTTGTCCAAGAAGGCGATCCTTCGCCAGATAATAATGGCGTATTAGCTTTCACTCGAGGAATCGAGATCGGGCATATCTTCAAACTAGGTACACGTTATAGCGAATCGATGGGCGCTACTGTTCTTGATGAGAATGGTCGTGAAAAACACGTGATCATGGGTTGCTATGGTATCGGTGTGAGCCGCCTACTTTCAGCGATCGTTGAACAAAATGCTGACGAAAACGGTATTCACTGGCCAAAAGGCATTGCACCATTTGATTTGCATGTCGTACAAATGAACTTAAAAGATGAGTTCCAAACGAACTTGACGAATGAAGTGGAAAAAGCAATGAACGAAGCGGGTTATCAAGTACTTGTTGATGATCGCAATGAGCGTGCAGGTGTTAAGTTTGCTGATTCTGATTTGATCGGATGTCCAATCCGTATCACCGTCGGTAAAAAAGCAGTAGATGGCATCGTCGAAGTGAAAATCAAAAAAACAGGTGAAATGGTCGAAGTTCGGAAAGAAGAACTTGTAAATACATTACCGATTTTATTGAATCAAGGCGAATAAATAAGAGTGGAAAAGTCGTATCAGTCTTTTAGAAGACGGAAGCGACTTTTTCATTTCCTTTTCTTCAGTTAATGAAAGGTGTTCGAAAAGCTAACCTTCAACATTAAGCTGGAAAATCAAAAAATATGAGAAGCTATTTTCTCAATTTCCGCCTTAATACTCGGAGCTAACCGGCTTTCTCACAACCTTGATAAACGGTGTTCAAGAAGCAATACTTCAATAATAAGCCAAAAAAATCAAAAATGAAAAAGCCATTTTCGATTTTCCTGTCTTATTACTCAGTGCTGACCGCTTCTTTCACAACCTGATAAACGGTGTTCGAAAAGCTAACCTTCAACATTAAGCTGGAAAATCAAAAAATATGAAAAGCTATTTTCTGATTTTCCATCTTACTGCTCAGGTCAAAGCGCTTTTCTCACAACCTAATGAACGGTGTTCGAAAGCTAACTCCTACGATATTAAGCCAAAATTTGAAAAAATATGAGAAGCTATTTTCTCAAATTCTTTCTTAATACTCGGAGTTGCCCAGCTTTCTCACAACCTTGATGAAAATTTCCCTAAAAAGGGTTATACTAGATAGTATTGAAAAGTAAGGGTCGGAAATGGAATGATTTCTGGTCTTGACAGAAAGGGCGTATATTTTTGTCAGAAAAACGAGAGTTATTTGAGAAATTATTGGAGCAGATCCAATTAGAAGAAACAGAAAAAGCGCATCCGCTTATTTCTGCTGGTGAAATGGAACAGGTGGTGGTCCATCGTAAATCTCGTCTGTGGGAGTTTACGTTACGTTTTCCAGCTATTTTGCCTGTGATGCTTTATCGTTCGCTGGTGCAACATGTCATACTTGCATTTAAAGAAATTGCTGAGGTGAAAATCACAGTTCAAGCAGCGGATCAAACATTTGATGAACAACTCTTACAAGATTATTGGTCGCAAGCACTGGAAAGTCAGCAATGCGATACGCCTTTAGTACAAAAGGTGTTAAAGACGCAAGTGCCAACGATCAAAGATCATAAGGTGATTTTGCCTGTTGATGGTGAGGGAGCGATCGGCTATCTTAAACAACAATATCTGCCATTAGTAGAACAGTTATTTGTTAGTTACGGCTTTCCTAAGTTTCGGATCGAACCAGAAGTTGATGAGCAACAAGCAGAAAGAGTCCTGAAGCTTTTTGAAGAAAGACGACAAGAGCAGGCTGAAGCGTTCATGAAACAAGCGGCTGAAAGCTTGATTGTTCATGAACAAAAGAAAAAAGAGCGCAAAGAGCAATTACCAGCGCTTGACGGGCCGATCCAACTAGGTAGAAATATCCCGAATGATGAGCCTATCACACCGATGATCAATATCTTGGAAGAGGAACGCCGGGTAACGATCGAAGGCTACGTGTTCGATAAAGAAGTACGCGAGCTTCGTTCAAAACGTAAGATTTTGACATTGAAGATCACAGATTACACTTCTTCATTTATCGTCAAAAAGTTTTCAAATAATGAAAAAGATGAACAAATCTTTGAAGCAATCAGTACGGGTAGTTGGTTGAAAGTTCGTGGGAGTGTCCAAGAAGACACGTTTGTTCGTGACCTAGTGATGAATGCCCAAGACATTTTAGAAGTCAAACATGCACCACGTAAAGATTATTCTCCTGAAGGGGAAAAGCGTGTTGAATTACATCTTCATAGTAATATGAGTACCATGGATGCGACGAACAATATTGCAGATCTTGTGGCACAAGCAGGTAAGTGGGGACATAAAGCAATTGCAATCACTGACCATGGCGGTGCACAAGCATTTCCAGAGGCACATAGTGCAGGGAAAAAAGCTGGTGTGAAGATCTTGTATGGTGTCGAAGCGAATGTGGTCGATGATGGAGTGCCGATTGCGTATAATGACGCCCATGATTCATTGAGTGAATCCACTTATGTCGTGTTTGACGTGGAGACAACAGGTTTGTCTGCTGTTTATGATACGATCATCGAGTTAGCTGCTGTTAAGATGTACAAAGGAAATGTCATCGAAAGTTTTGATGAATTTATCGATCCTGGACATCCCTTATCACGAACAACCATTGATTTGACAGGGATCACGGATGAAATGGTCCGCGGTTCAAAATCAGAAGAAGAAGTTTTACGCTTATTTTTAGAATTCTCAAAAGATGCGATCCTAGTTGCCCATAATGCGGCATTCGATATGGGATTTTTGAATACAAGTTATGCCAAATACAATATCCCTGAAGCAGCCAATCCAGTCATCGATACCTTAGAATTAGCTCGTTATTTATATCCACAATTCAAACGGTTTGGTTTAGGTGTCCTATCCAAAAAATTCGGTGTTAGCTTGGAACAGCATCACCGCGCAATTTATGATGCGGAAGCAACCGGACATCTGGCTTGGATATTTATCAAAGAAGCGATGGAAAACCACGAAATGTATTATCACGATCAGTTGAATGCCCATGTAGGTGAGGGTGATTCTTACAAACGGGCGCGACCTTTCCATGTCACATTACTGGCTAAAAACCAAGCTGGATTAAAAGACCTGTTCAAACTGATCTCGATGTCAAACGTCGATTATTTTGAACGCGTGCCACGAATCCCCCGATCACAGCTGAAAAAATTCCGACAAGATCTGTTAGTTGGTTCTGCCTGTGACAAGGGTGAGATTTTTGAAGCCATGATGCAAAAAGGGGTAGAAGAAGCACGTAACCGGGCGAAATTTTATGACTATATCGAAGTCATGCCTAAAGCTGTCTATGCACCACTCCTGGAGCAAGAGCTTGTCAAAAATGAACATGATTTAGAAGAAATCATTCGTAACTTAGTAGAAATCGGCAAATCATTAGATAAAATCGTTGTAGCGACAGGAAATGTCCACTATCTGAATGAAGAAGATGCGATCTATCGTAAAATCTTGGTCAATTCGATGGGGGGAGCCAATCCATTGAATCGTCACAGTTTGCCTGAAGTGCATTTCAGAACAACGGATGAGATGCTGACTGCTTTCACCTTCTTAGGTACAGATTTAGCAAAAGAAATCGTAGTTGAAAATACCAATAAGATTGCAGATATCTGTGAAGAAGTCGTGCCAGTCAAAGATGAATTATATACCCCTAAAATTCCTGGTTCGGAAGATGAAATCACGGATCTAAGTTATACGAAGGCAAAACAAATGTATGGTGATCCATTACCGGATATCGTAGAAAAGCGTCTGAAAAAAGAACTGGATTCGATCAATGGTAATGGTTTCTCAGTGATTTATTTGATTTCACAAAAGTTAGTGCATAAAAGCAATGAAGATGGCTATTTAGTTGGTTCTCGTGGCTCGGTTGGTTCTAGTTTCGTCGCAACCATGACCGGGATCACAGAGGTTAATCCATTGGCACCTCATTACTATTGCCCAGATTGTCAGTATTCTGAATTTTATGAAGATGGAACTTATGGTTCAGGATTTGATATGCCTGAGAAAAAATGTCCAAAATGTGGCGCTCGTTTAAATAAAGATGGGCATGATATTCCGTTTGAAACATTCTTAGGTTTCCATGGCGATAAAGTACCCGATATCGATTTGAACTTCTCAGGGGATTATCAAGCAGAAGCCCATCATTATACGAAAGTATTGTTTGGCGAAGAATATGTCTATCGTGCGGGAACGATCGGTACTGTTGCGGATAAAACGGCGTATGGATTCGTTAAAGGGTTTGAACGTGACCACAACTTGCATTACCGCAGCGCCGAAGTGGATCGCTTAGCTAAAGGTGCTACTGGGGTCAAGCGAACGACTGGACAGCATCCAGGGGGAATCATTGTTATCCCCGATTATATGGATGTATATGATTTCACGCCGATCCAATATCCGGCAGACGATCAGAATTCAGAATGGAAAACGACCCACTTTGATTTCCACTCGATCCATGACAATGTCTTGAAACTTGATATCCTGGGACACGATGATCCAACGGTGATCCGGATGTTGCAAGATTTATCTGGGATTGATCCACAAACAATCCCAACCGATGATCCAGAAGTCATGCGGATCTTTTCTGGACCCGAAGTCTTGGGAGTCACACAAGAACAGATTTATTCTAAAACAGGTACATTAGGGATACCGGAATTTGGGACACGTTTCGTTCGTGGGATGTTAGAGGAAACACACCCAACGACTTTTGCGGAATTATTGCAGATCTCTGGTCTTTCTCATGGTACGGATGTTTGGTTAGGGAACGCAGAGGAATTGATCAAACGTGGGGATGCGACGCTGGCTGAAGTAATCGGCTGTCGTGATGATATCATGGTTTATTTGATCCATGCTGGCTTAGATAGTGGGATGGCGTTCAAAATCATGGAGACGGTGCGTAAAGGATTATGGAATAAGATCCCTGACGAATTGCGTGAAACGTATTTGACCGCAATGAAAGAAAATAACGTTCCTGACTGGTACATCGATTCTTGTTCGAAAATCAAATACATGTTCCCGAAAGCCCATGCGGCTGCTTATGTCTTGATGGCGCTACGGGTTGCTTATTTCAAAGTTTATTTTCCGATATTGTATTACTGTGCCTATTTTTCCGTTCGTGCAGATGACTTTAATCTTGTCGCTATGTGCAAAGGAAAAGAAGCAGTGAAAGAAGCGATGAAGGAAATCACGGATAAAGGCTTAGATGCTTCTGTAAAAGAAAAGAATCAGTTGACAGTTTTAGAGTTAGCCAATGAGATGCTAGAACGTGGCTTGAAATTCGGAATGATCGATTTATACAAATCCGATGCAGTAAACTTTGTGATCGAAGGAGACACGCTGATTGCGCCATTCCGCGCGGTACCAAGTTTAGGGGCCAACGTAGCGAAACAAATCGTCGAAGCGAGAAAAGATGGTCCTTTCTTATCCAAAGAAGACTTGGCAACTCGTGGGAAAGTCTCGAAGACATTGATCGAGTATATGACAGAAAATGGTGTCTTGAAAGATTTACCTGATGAAAATCAATTATCGTTATTTGATATGTTATAAAAGTCAACGTGAGAAATGAAAATGAATCAAAATGAAAGCAAAGATTAGTAAAGCTGGTTGCCAGTTGGTTCTAATGATATGGCTTGTCATTTAGAGTGATTTATGTTATAGTTATTTAAGGTAATGATACTAACTGTGAGTGAGCGGAATTTTCGCTCACTCTTTTTAATGGAATTACGGATCTAATTTTAAGGAGGCGAAATCTTTGAGTAGCGTCGTTGAAACAGTCACAGAAATGGTGACACCGATCTTAGATGAACAAAAGTTTGAGCTAGTAGAAGTAGAATTTGTCAAAGAAGGAAAAAGCTGGTTTTTACGGGTGTTTATAGATAAAGAAGGCGGAATCGACATTGAAGAATGCGCATTTGTCAGTGAAAAATTAAGTGAGAAACTTGATACGACAGAGCCAGACCCGATACCACAAGCATATTTCCTAGAGGTATCATCTCCAGGCGCAGAACGCCCTTTGAAAAAAGAGGCAGATTATGAAAAAGCACGAGGAGAGTATATCCATGTGTCTTTATATCAACCAGTTGACGGAGAAAAACAATATGAAGGTTTTCTCCAATCATTTGATGCTGAACAGCTTACATTGAAGATACGCATAAAGACACGGGAAAAAGAAATTGTTTTTGACCGTAAGAATATTGCCAAAGCTCGCTTAGCAATCCAATTTTAATCACGGAGAGGAAACAGAAGAATGAGTAAAGAAATGTTGAACGCGTTAGATGCTTTAGAGGCTGAAAAAGGAATCTCAAAAGAAATCGTGATCGACGCTTTAGAAGCTGCGTTAGTTTCTGCATACAAACGCCATTATGGGCAAGCACAAAACGTAGAAGTAGAATTTGAACAAAAAAAAGGCAAGATCCATGTCTATGCAGTGAAAGAAGTCACTGAAGAAGTGATGGACTCACAATTAGAAGTATCTTTGAAAGACGCCTTGTTGATCAATCCTGCTTACGAGATCGGTGACAAGATCCGTTTTGAAGTCACACCAAAAGATTTCGGTCGTATCGCTGCCCAAACAGCGAAGCAAGTCATCTTGCAACGTGTACGTGAAGCAGAACGCACGATCATCTATAACGAATTCAGTGCTTATGAAAAAGACATTATGCAAGGGATCGTTGAACGTCAAGACAAACGTTATATCTATGTCAATTTAGGTAAAATCGAAGCGGTACTATCAAAACAAGACCAAATGCCAAATGAATTTTATCAACCACATGATCGTATTAAAGTATATGTATCACGTGTTGAGAATACATCAAAAGGCCCTCAAGTCTTTGTTAGCCGTAGTCATCCTGATCTTTTGCGTCGCTTGTTCGAACAAGAAGTACCAGAAGTTTATGATGGACTTGTTGAAATCGTCAGTGTGGCTAGAGAAGCAGGCGATCGTTCAAAAGTGGCTGTCCGCTCAACGGATCCGAATATCGATGCTGTCGGCACGTGTGTCGGTCCTAAAGGCCAACGTGTCCAAGCAATCGTGAATGAATTGAAGGGCGAAAACATGGATATTGTCGAGTGGGATGAAGATCCTGCGGTGTTCATTGCGAACGCATTGAATCCTTCACAAGTCGTGGATGTCATTTTTGACGAACAAAATCCAAAAGCTTGTACGGTCGTTGTGCCGGATTATCAATTGTCATTGGCAATCGGTAAACGCGGACAAAATGCGCGTTTAGCAGCCAAATTGACGAACCACAAAATCGACATCAAATCAGAGTCAGACATGACTGAATTCTATGAGAAAAAAGCTCAGGAAGAAGCAGCAATCTCTGAAGAATTACACGATGAAGCAATCATCCAATCAGATTTGACAGATGATGAATATCAAACAATCGCATTTGAAGACGAAACAGCTGAAATAACTGAACAAGAAGAAATTTAACTGCTAGTGAAGGAGGCAAAGAGATGAAACAAAGGAAGATCCCTTTACGCAAATCTGTGGTTTCAGGTGAAATGAAACCAAAAAAAGAGATGATTCGGGTCACACGTTCAAAAGAAGGTGTGGTATCGATCGATCCTACTGGAAAAATGCCTGGACGAGGAGCGTATGTCTCACTTGAGCCGGAGGAAGTACAACAAGCTTGGGATAAACATCTCTTGGATCGTGTACTTGAAGCTAAGCTAACAGATGAATTTTATCAAGAACTATTAGATTACGTCACTCACCAAAAAGCCCGAAAAGAGCTATTTGGCGAATGAATGGGATGAATCGGCAAAAAGCCATGAATCTTATTGGTCTAGCGATGCGTGCAGGGAAAATGATCACAGGTGAAGAATTGACGATCGGAGATATCCGTCGCCAAAAAGCCAAGATCGTTTTCGTCGCGAGTGATGCCAGTGAGAATACCAGAAAAAAAATCAAAGATAAGAGTTCGTACTACGAAGTTCCTTGCTTTGAGCTGTTTTCTGAGGAAGAAATCACGCAGATGATCGGTAAACCTCGGAAAGTGATAGGAATCACGGACACCGGCTTTGCAAAAAAGGTCAAGGAGCTAATTGAAGGTTAGGAAGGTGATTGCATGGGCAATAAACGAATTTATGAACTAGCGAAAGAATGGAACAAGTCTAGTAAAGAGGTCGTTGATAAAGCGCAGAAACTTGGAATCGATGTGAAAAATCACATGGGTGCGGTCAGCACACAAGATGAAAAGAAACTGCAACAAGCGTTCAACCAACCACAGCAGAAAAAGCAACCAGTACAAAAAGCAAACCAAAAACCAGCCGGACAACAACCAAGTAACCAAAAGAAAACAAACGAACCATCGAACCAACAAAAAAATAAAAGTAACCGCAACTATCAAGATCGCGGTCAAGGGAGCGGTCAAGTGAATCAAGGAAAAAACCAATCAACAAATCAGAATAAGAGTAACCAGACAGGTGGAAACAATCAAAACCGTCAAGGAGCTACTCAAAACAATAATCAAAATCGCCAAGGTAACAACCAAGGCAGCAACCAAAACCGTCAGGGAACTACCCAAGGCAACAGCCAAGGTAGCAACCAAAACCGCCAAGGCTCTACCCAAGGAAACACTCAGGGCAGTAACCAAAACCGTCAAGGAGCAAACCAAGGCGGCGGCCAAAATAGAAACAATAATAACAATCGCGGCAAATTCAACAACAACAACCGCAATCGTTTCAACAAAAAAGGGAAAAAAGGCAAACAACAAACGTCAAACAAGCCAGCAGTTCCACCACGTAAATTCCGTGAGTTACCTGAAGTATTAGAGTATACAGAAGGTATGAATGTTGCAGATATCGCGAAGAAAATTCACCGCGAACCAGCAGAGATCATTAAAAAATTATTTATGCTAGGCGTGATGGTCAATCAAAACCAAGCATTAGATAAAGATACGATCGAATTGTTAGCAACAGACTACGGGATGGAACCACAAGAAAAAATCCAAGTAGATATTGCGGATATTGACAAATTCTTTGAAGCGGATGAAGTGAATCCAGAAAAATTAGTGTCACGTCCACCAGTTGTTACGATCATGGGACACGTTGACCATGGTAAAACAACTTTACTCGATACCTTACGTCATTCTCGCGTAACAAGCGGAGAAGCCGGTGGTATCACACAGCATATCGGTGCGTATCAAATCGATATTGATGGCAAACCAATTACATTCTTGGATACACCAGGACATGCGGCCTTTACAAGTATGCGTGCGCGTGGTGCAAGTATCACTGATATCACGATTTTAGTTGTTGCCGCCGATGATGGCGTAATGCCACAGACTGTAGAAGCGATCAACCATGCGAAAGCAGCTGGTGTGCCAATCATCGTTGCAGTCAACAAAATCGATAAACCAGGTGCAAACCCACAACATGTGATGCAAGAATTAAGTGAATATGAATTGATTCCTGAAGCATGGGGTGGCGAAACGATTTTTGTAGAAATCTCAGCGAAATTCGGTCAAAACATCGAAGAACTATTAGAAATGATTCTTTTAGTCGCTGAAGTGGAAGACTTGAAAGCTGATCCAACACAACGTGCGATCGGTACAGTGATTGAAGCACGATTAGACAAAGGAAAAGGTCCTGTGACAACATTACTTGTTCAACAAGGTTCATTGAATGTCGGAGACCCAATCGTTGTCGGAAACACATATGGTCGTGTACGTGTAATGGTCAACGACTTAGGACGCCGTGAAAAAACAGCTGGACCAGCAACACCTGTTGAAATCACAGGATTGAATGATGTACCTCAAGCAGGCGATCGTTTTGTTGTCTTTGAAGATGAGAAAACAGCTCGTGCGGCGGGTGAAGAACGTGGCAAACGTGCGATGTTAGAACAACGTGCAGCAACTAGCCGTGTGACATTAGATAACTTATTTGAAAGCTTAAAAGAAGGCGAATTAAAAGAAGTCAATGTCATCATCAAGGCTGATGTACAAGGTTCAGCAGAAGCACTAGCTGCTTCATTGAAGAAGATCGACGTTGAAGGCGTACGTGTCAAGATCGTCCATTCAGCTGTTGGAGCAATCAATGAAAGTGATGTAACACTTGCTGCGGCAAGTAATGCGATCATCATTGGTTTCAATGTTCGTCCGACACCACAAGCGAAAATCCAAGCAGATACAGAAGAAGTGGATATCCGTCTTCACCGTATCATCTACAAAGCTATCGAAGAAATCGAAACAGCGATGAAAGGGATGCTAGATCCTGAATTTGAAGAGAAAATCACTGGTCAAATGACTGTCCGTGAAACCTTCAAAGTATCGAAAGTCGGAACGATCGCTGGTGCCTTTGTCACTGATGGTTACATTCGTCGTGATAGCGGCGTACGTGTCATTCGTGATGGCATCGTCATTTTCGAAGGACAATTAGCAAGCTTGAAACGCTTCAAAGACGATGTCAAAGAAGTAAAAATGGGCTTTGAATGTGGAGCAATGGTTGAGAAATTCAATGATCTTAAAGTAGACGATGTTATCGAAGGCTTTATCATGGAAGAAATCAAAGTCGACTAATTTAAAAAAAGGAGGCCGCTCATTATGGCTAACTATCGTGACCGCAGAGTCGGTCAAGAAATTTTAAAAGAAGTGAATGATATCTTACGCAAAAAGGTACGTGATCCACGTGTGGAAAACGTAACGATCACAGATGTGCATGTCACGGGTGATCTGCAACAAGCAACGATTTATTATAGCCTCTTATCTGACTTAGCCTCAGATAAGAAAAAAGCGCAAGAAGGGTTGAATAAAGCAAGTGGACTGATTCGTCGTGAATTAGGACATAACATGAGTATTTATAAAACACCTGAATTGACGTTTGAGCTAGACGAATCAGTTGTATATGGTAATCATATCGATGAATTATTGCGTAATTTAAACAAAGACTAATGTTCTAGCGAGTTAACTCGTTCGTATCAATGGTCAAACAGAGGTCGGGACAGAAGTGTTCAGCCTCGAGAAATAAGGCGCCATCCACGAAAATTGTTCTTCAAATTTTTGTGGATGGCGCCTTATTTCCGAAGAGGTTACTTCTGTTCCCGCTGTTTATTCGGTTTTAGGTGGTGGGAGAGAACTAATGTCCCACTCCCTGTTTTTTTTTTGTCTATTTTCATTCGACACTAGAGAGCCAAACAAAATACAACGAAAGAATCCAAAAATAGAAGAAGCCATTTTCGAATTTTTTCGTTGTATTCGTAGCAGATGATCATCGCTGAATTGTCCGCTTTTGGGGAAAACATGTTTCATCATAAAAGCAAAAGATAAGAATTGACTGATCAAAAAATCATCCGATCATCTACCAGATAACCATCCGTATAACCAATCAAAAGGTGCAAAGAAAAGATTTTCCATAGGTGCTCCCTCCTTTACAAAAAGAATACCACCTTTCTATTTACAACAGTGTGAACTTTTGTTACGTTTATGTTTCTAAAACAAAATAATCGTACATTTAAGGATCAATCCCGTCAGTTTTTGATCCGATGTGTTATAATAATTCAGTTAATACTTAAAAGAATGGAGAACAAAAGATGGAAGGCTTATTACCTTTATGGAAAGAACGCGGCATGACTAGCCACGATTGTGTATTCAAATTACGAAAAATTTTACATACAAAGAAAATCGGACATGGTGGGACATTAGATCCTGATGTAGATGGTGTTCTTCCAATTTGTATTGGTAAAGCCACTAAAGTCATTGAATATCTGACGGATTCGGGGAAGACCTACAAAGGAGAAATCACACTTGGCTACAGTACGACGACTGAAGACAAATCAGGAGAAATCGTTGAACAACGAGCTGTCACCGAAGCATTGACAGAGGAGCAAGTAGATGAAGCAATGGCTGCTTTTGTCGGTGAGATCACACAGATTCCTCCAATGTACTCGGCTGTGAAAGTCAATGGTCGACGTTTATATGAATATGCTCGAAATAATGAGACAGTGGAACGACCTGTTCGCAAGGCACAGATCTATCGTTTTGAACGAACGAGTGAAATCCTCTGGTCAAAAGAAGCAGGGACCGTTTCGTGGCGGTTTGAAGTCGAATGTGGCAAAGGTACCTATGTCCGGACATTGGCTGTAGATACCGGGAGTAAGCTGGGCTATCCTGCGCATATGTCAGATTTGACGAGAACAGCGAGTGCCGGCATGGATGAATCCCAAGCAATGACTTTAGCTGAAGTAGCATCATATATGGAGAATGGTACGATTGAAGAGTATTTATTACCCATTGAAACGGGTGTAGCAAAGTTCAAACAGGTCGATATCGATGAAACAGTGTGGCAGAAAGTCAAGAATGGTATGCGCTTAGATTACCAAGTATTCGGTCTATCAGAGATGCCATCAGAAGAAATTGCCCTTTTTTATCAAGGAAAAGTAGTGAGTATCTACCAACCAAATCCAAAAGAAAAAAATAAGTTAAAACCAAGTAAAGTTTTAAGAAATGAGGTTTAATGTAAAAATGGAAATCATCAAAATCAGACACCCTTATCAAGTTTCTCAAATTCCGAAAGAAGACGTCGTATTGATCTTAGGTTTCTTTGACGGAGTTCATTTAGGACATCAGAAAGTGATTGAAACGGGGCGAGAAATTGCTCAAAGAGAGGGTCTGAAATTGGCATTGATGACATTTAATCAACATCCGTCAATCGTCTTTAAAAAAATCAATCCAAGTAACGTTAAATACTTGACTACGTTAGAACAAAAAGAAGAAAAAATGGCAGAACTTGGTATCGATTATCTTTACGAAATTGAATTTACTTCAGCATTTGCCCACTTAGCCCCTCAAGATTTCGTTGATCAATATATTGTAGGACTAAATGCTAAGTATGCCGTTTCTGGCTTTGACTATACGTATGGTCCGAAAGAAATTGCGGATGTTCCTCATCTTCCTGGTTATGCAAAAGGTCGCTTTGAGGTAGTCACTGTACCAAAAGAGCAACAAGAAGGAGAAAAAATCAGTTCTTCACGGATTCGTCAAGACTTGGATGCTGGGGATGTCGCGAGTGTCGCCCATTTGCTAGGATATATTTATGAAATCGACGGTGTGGTCATCCACGGGGACGCACGTGGTCGCTTATTAGGATTCCCGACAGCCAATGTCAAAGTGAAAAGCACCGTTCATTTACCAAAAGTGGGTGTCTATGTTTGTGAAATCAAAATCGGTGAGACGTGGTATCCAGCGATGGGATCAATCGGACATAATGATACATTTGGCGATGGACGTGAATTGACAGTCGAACTGTATATTCTAGATTTTGATCAAGATATCTATGGTGAACATGTCTACATTCGTTGGCACGAGTTTATCCGAGATCAAGTGAAGTTTGATGGAGCAGAAGCTTTGATCGAGCAATTAAAAGCAGACGAACAAGTAACTGCTGATTTTTTTGAACATGTTGAATAAGCAAATATAGTATTCGAGAATAAGGAAGAAGCCCAATCAGGATAACTGAAGGGCTTTCTTTTTTTGGAAAGAATTTTTTAGTGCGTATGATTTGCTTTCACCTACACTGCGTAGTGTACACTGTCTTTATAGCTAATAACGAATGTTTTAAAATATTTGTTATTAATGTGATAAAAGAAAGGGTGTCTTCTATGTATAAAGAATTAGAACAGAAAGTAGCTGTAGTGACTGGTGGGTCCAAAGGGATCGGTACAGCCATTTCTCAGCGTTTTGGAGAAGAGAAGATGAAAGTAGTTGTAAATTACCATTCGGATGCTGATGGAGCAGAAGAAGCAGTTAAAGCGATTGAAGAAGCTGGGGGTCAAGCATTAGCTGTCAAAGCGGATGTAGGAACAGAAGAAGGCGTGCAGACTTTGATTGATCAAGCGATAAAAGCCTATGGTCAGTTGGATGTTTGGGTCAACAATGCTGGCACTGAAAACCAAAAACCTACGCACGAATTAAGCTTGGAAGAATGGGAAACTGTGATGCAAGTCAACCTTACTGGCGTGTTTTTAGGAACAAAAGCCGCGATCAATTATTTCAAAAAACACAAAGTAAAAGGAAGTATTATCAATCTTTCCTCTGTCCATGAACAAATCCCATGGCCGACCTTCTCACATTATGCCGCTTCAAAAGGTGGGGTAAAACTATTCACTCAAAGTGTTGCGATGGAGTATGCGCCTGAAGGAATACGTATCAATAGTATCGGACCAGGAGCGATCAAAACACCGATCAATGCCGAAAAGTTTGATGATCCAGAGCAAAAAGCGACAACAGAAAGCATGATCCCGATGGAACGCATTGGAAAACCAAGTGAAGTCGCCGCTGCGGCTGCTTGGTTGGCTTCAGATGAATCAAGCTACGTTACAGGTATCACGTTGTTTGTAGACGGTGGTATGACGCTTTATCCTTCATTTCAAGGTGGGAAAGGGTAGGGATTGATTGATGGGAATCTTAATTGCATTAATACCAGCGATTGGCTGGGGAATCCAACCACTGGTTTTGAAAAAAATCGGTGGACGTCCCACCAATGAAATATTGGGTACAGGTATTGGGGCATTACTCGTTGGTCTAGTTGTTCAATTGTTCATGGCACCCGGTGGTATTTCGATTACTACATTTTTGATCAGTCTTTTATCTGGGGCGTTTTGGGTCATTGGCCAAATCGGACAATATACCACGTTCAATTTGATCGGCGTATCCAAAACAATGCCTATTTCCACTGCGATGCAGCTTGTTGGAACGTCACTGATCGGTGTTTTTGCTTTTGGCGAATGGGCAGGAACAACAGGGAAAGTGATTGGTGGAGTAGCGATCGTCTTGCTAGTGATTGGTTCTGCACTAACAGCAGTAACTGATGGGGGAAGTAAACAAGGTGGAATAACTAAAGGAATTTCGATTCTTGCTTCTACAAGTATTGGTTATTGGGTGTACAGTGCATTACCTAAATTAGTCAATGCAGATGGTGTAGCTATCTTCTTTCCACAAATGTTAGGAGTTTTCTTAGCAGCGGCTATATACGTCGTCTTGAAGCAACCAAAAGCGTACGGAGATGGAAAAAGTTGGAAAGCAACGATCGTCGGAGTCATTTTTAGTTTAGCCGCATTTGCTTATATATTTTCAGCTAATGCCAATGGAGTAGCTACTGCCTATATCATCACACAACTGAACGTAGTGATCTCAACATTAGGTGGTATGGTTATTTTGCACGAAAAGAAGAGCAAAAAAGAATTAAGATACACGTTGATCGGGTTAGCCTTGATTGTCGGGGGTAGTATGATCACTGTGCTGATTTAAAAAAATAAAGCAATGTAAGACATCGACTAACAAAAATGTCTTACACTGCTTTATTTTGGTGCGGTCAATGAGATATCCGTTCGTTTTAAAACAGCTTCATTGAACCAAGTACCAAAACTTTGAACATAGTTAAAATTCCCACTAATAATAAATTCCGCGTAGGTATCATCTAAGACATTATAAAAAAAGTAACGATCTTCTTTATTTGAATAAACATCTTGATGATAGCTGATCATACAATCTCTAAATTGGTGCAATGACTCCAACGTTTCGTACTGAAGGTAGAATTTTAGGACTACTGCACTATTTATTGGTTGGTCAGTTCCTACGAAGCTTGGTTTGTTTTTAAGAGAGAACTGTAGAAACTCTGACAGATTTTCTTCTGAGAATTTCCATTTTCCTCCAACCTTTATCCCCTGCAGTTTTCCCTCGCGTAGATAATTTCGTACAGAACGAGTGGTTACTCCTAGAATCTCTGCAAGTTCATTGACTGAATAATAATTCTTCATCAGTTTTCCTTCCTCCGTTTTCTTGAATGATAGAAACAAATAACTAGTACCATTTACAAGTTAGGTAAATGATTCTTGCTATTATGATTTGCCTATCAATTATATAAATATAGCGTAAAATAATAAATAAATAGAGAAAAAATAAGGATATCTTTCAAATTATTATACTCAATATAAAGCATTAAAACCATAATTTTTGAAGATTATTGTTATGTTTTTAAACTTTTGCAAAATATCGATAAGGTAAATATCAAGTCTGTAAACAATCCGCCTAAACCTTTTCTAAAACATTCTCTAAAATTTGTGAGTGTTTCAATAATAGGATAGCTAGTTACTTCTTAATTCAGTGTCTAAAATCCTTCAATCCATGAAAACAGTACGAATAAGCTGTTTAATAAAAATAAACTTATTCCTAACTTTTCCTAACAAAGATATTGACTTTTACATTAATCGCGTTATACTAATGTTAGGAAAAAAAGTGAAATTTTTTCCTAAATGCTAGAGAGGAGGACAGTGATAGTTAGCTCAAAGGATCTGAGAAGAGTCTCTAAGCACATTAGATGACCGTATACCAAAGTGAAGTCATGTAGTTGTTCTAGATGCTTAACAAATGGACCAAAGCTTACACCGTTCTTTTTTATGGTAGAAACGAAGTTAGTACACTAAAAAACTCCCCTTTTTTGTACAGACTAACTTTAGTTTCCTAAAAATCCCCATATTGTGAGGCAAATGATTTCGTCTATGATTTGCCTCACAATAATCAATTGTAAGTTAACGATGACCAAGATTAGATAAGAAGGATAAACCTTATCTATATAGTAATCTTATGGGTATACATAACATTTTGAGATGAAAACTACTACTTATTCGCATTTGATTATTTTACGATGTAAAGTAAATGCAAGAATCGATCACCTGCCAAGAATAAAGGAACTCTTATCTTTGGAATAAGGAATAAGAACAAGTAATACGGTTAATGCTTTTGAAAAGACAGTCCAAGTGAAGTAATATTCAGAACATCATCAATTTCGAAGAATTACTGTTAAAAGAAGACAATCAATAGTAGAACTATTGGTTATGGAGTTATAGGAAAGGAAGAAAAAGAAATGAAGTTAAACAAGGCGATCGCTTATGAAAAATTAGGAAATACAATCTACTTGTCATCAGATGAGGGAATCTTTCTACTGGAGAATGAAGTAGCGACATATATCTTCGATCTTCTGACAAAGGAACAGACCATCAAAGAAATCAAATTAAAAGTAAAAGAAAAGTTTAGTCACTCGAATGAACTGACAAAAGAAGGAACAGATTTATTTATTGAAAATTTTTTAACCGATTTGTCGAAGCGATCGATTGTTTGTTAAATGAAAAGCACATTATCTAACTCTATGTTGGATCATTCAACATGAAACAGCTCTAATTGTTGCTACGAATAAAATATACTTGTTACAACTGAAGGTACAATAAGTTTAAAGCTGTTTTATTTTGAGTTATCGAACGTTACAAATAGACTGCAAGTCAAACTTGCGGTCTATTTTTTTGTTGAAGACAGATCCAAAGCCAGATTCGATGCTCACCAATAAAAGAAATGTCTTTGTCTTCCTCGCTTTCTAGGTGTTGCCGTGAGACAAAAATATCATAATTTGTTCTGTCACAATTGCTACTATTTTAGTAATCCTATACTTTTTTCTACCAATAAAAAAACCTCTATGCTATATTGGAATAAATATGGTATATTTTACTTAAATAGAAAATAGCAGAAGGATACTATGTCTATCCTATGAAAATCGCAAAATCAAGTGACTTTTTGAAAACTTTTACGATTAAATGATACCGATTACATGGGGCTGCTATTTATTTGATTGGCATGAGAAATTACTACTGATTGAGGAAGATAGCTCTTGGAACTAACTTAGTATGGAAATTCAATGAAAGAATACAGTGAGGGGAAAAGAATATGGCGAAAAAAGTTGGGATTTTATCAATAGAAGGTTATGTAAAAGGGGGAGAGCGGTTAGTGGAACAGCTTGTGCTTTCCATACCTGAACAAGAAATCGAATTATTCGCAATCAATTTTTCTGAAGAACAATATATCCAAACAAAGCTGGATCAACATGTAAATAATTGGCATTTATTTGATTGCTCTTATTTATGTTCAGAAACTAACCATGTTAACTATCAATTTATTCAATTGATCAAAGAGGAAAATTACGACTCCTTCGTATTATTAGGTGGGACTTCGAGTGTTGTATTTGCAAATGAGCTACGTAGCCATGGACTTTCAGTAATCACTGTACCAGTATCCAACTATCTTGATTACCCAAGTGGTGACTATACGGTAGGTTCAGATACATTTATCAACGGCGTCACAAAAGTGATTGATCGGATCGTCGATACTGGACATTCTCATCAAAAAGTAACGTTCATCCAAATTGACGATACCATCACAGGTAAAGTCACAAGAGAACTATCTTTGACAAATGAAATCGATGTTTGTATTGCTAATCAACTTGATTTAACGAATAATAAAAAATATCTTTTGAAACATATGAATAGCCATCCTATGCATTTTTTATTGAACCGTTCAGTTAGTTCAATCGAATCTTTTGTTGAAACGTTTTGTCCCACATTATCCGATTATAGAAGTATTGTTTTAGATAATTTAGCCATTGGACAGTCGATGATCACCGCGTTTGATCGAATTGCGGTAATTAAATTAGCGAATGTCATAACTGATTTACTTAACGACAGGCAATGTTTAGACGCTGAATTGTATTTCTCACATGGGAAGGTGTTGTTTGAACAAAGTCCTTCTCATCAAAATGTGAAAAAACAAGTAGTGGAGTAACTAATAGTAAGCAGATTGTTGCAGGATAGATTGTCACGTTCCACGAAATAATTTTCGGTAATCAGGACTTGGTAAAAGGTAACCCTTCAAATTATTTCTCGCAAGCAAATCGATCAAAAATTCTAACTCAAAGCAACACATGAGTTAGAATTTTTTGTTATTGTCATTTAGTAAAAAAGATAAGATAAAAATTTTTATAAATTAATCTTTTATATTACGTTGTATCGTGTTATTATATTTGTTACAAATGGTTATTTTATTTACTTTTATATAAACGGAAATAGTAAAAGATTTCACTTTTCAATTATATTATTTAATGGAGTATGGCGAATATATACTGTTTTGTTCATGTTCATGCGAGTAATAAAACAACTGTTTTATATAAAAAAATAATTGTTATTGTAGGGGGAGAAATGAAAAAAATTAGTTATCGAAAAAAATATGAATCGATCGGATTAGGTTTGCAATTAGTTTTAGTAGCAATTGGTTTGATTTATTACTTTTTTATCTATCGTTAGGGGAATGAAAATGAAATTAATAGTAAAAAAAAGGTTGAATGGCGTCTATCTTGATAAAAACAAACATACAGCACAACAAGCCATCGAGAAACTAACGCCACCAAAGAAAATTATTTTACCAATGTCTATGCATCTTGGAAAACCTGCTAAAGTCGTTGTTGAAGTAGGCAATAAAGTGGCAATTGGGACACTCATCGGAGAAAAAGATGGACCAATATCTGCCAATGTACATAGTTCAGTGGCAGGAGTCGTAAAAAAAATCGAGAACCGCATGGTCAATCATCGATCGACTAAAGTGGTCATTATAGAAAATGACTTTTCTGACCGTATGGAATTATTACGTACAAAAAACAAAGATTTACATAATATCGTCGCGAATGCAGGAATCATCGGGATGGGAGGCGCTGGTTTTCCAACTGACATAAAGCTACTACCTAAAGAAGAGCAAAAGATCCATACCTTGATCATTAACGCAGCAGAATGTGAACCATCCATTACTAGTGATAGAAGATTATTGATTGAAGATACCGAACAAATGATCAAGAGTATCCAAATGATTTTGGATACTTATCAAATCCCAAAAGCAAGGATTGCGATCGAAAAATCATCTGTACAAGTAATTGAACATTTACATAAACATCTGATTGATCCAAGAATCCAGTTACATATTCTAGGGGATCTATATCCTCAAGGTGCGGAAAAATTAGTGATCAAGCATGTATTATCTCAAGAAATACCTAAAGGCAAGCTCCCTTTTGATGTCGGAGTGATCACCTTGAATGTAGCGACGATACATAGTATTTTTAGTGCTGCGTTGAAGCAGGTCGCATCCTTCGAACGGGTAGTAACAGTTTCAGGTACACCGATCAAAGAAGGAAAAAATCTACGAGTACGAATTGGCACACCAGTAGAGGAATTGATTGATGCTTGTGGTGGATTTGTGTCGTCACCTCTTAAGGTATTGAATGGTGGACCGATGATGGGGAAACTTATCCAATCATTAGATGAACCAGTCACAAAAACGACTAATTTGATTTTAGCATTGTCTGCAGCAGAGGCAATGATCCCCAAGGAACAAAAGTGTATCAAATGTAGCGAGTGTGTGAATGCGTGCCCAATCGGTCTACATCCGATCTTGATCAGTCAAGCGTACCGTCATCAGGATCTTCAGACAGCCGAACAGTTAGGCGCGTTGAATTGTTTAGAATGTGGTGCTTGTTCATTTATTTGTCCTTCAAAAATCGATTTATTAAAAGATATCAGAGCAGTAAAAAATCAGATCATGGAGGCAAAAGGATGAGTACGAAATATCTAGGAAACGGAACGATCAATGGTCCGCATATCCGTAATGATTGGACAAGCCAATGGAAAATGAAACAAGTGTTGATTGCCCTTATATTTCCAACGATTGGTGCTACTTACTTTTTTGGTTGGCGTTCGTTAGTGATGATCATTAGCAGTATCCTCACCTGTGTATTACTTGAAGGGGTTATCCAAAAAGCAAGTAAACAACCGATCACGGTCAATGATTTGACTGCTGTGATCACAGGTTGGCTGTTAGCTTTGACATTACCTACTAGTGCACCATTATGGACAGTGCTTGTCGGGGACTTTATTGCTATCGTCCTTGTAAAGCATCTAGGAGGCGGGTTAGGAAGGAACTGGATCAATCCCGCAGTAGCAGCACGAGTCCTTCTAAAGCTCTTTTTATCTCCTTGGATCACCAATTGGACCGCACCAGGACCAGATGTGATCACAACGGTGACGCCACTTGTGGCACTTGGTCATTTTTCTCGAGAAATCAGCGCGACCACACCTGAATGGTGGAAACTTTTCTTAGGGATTGATCTAGGCGGTCCAATGGGGGAAACAAGTAAACTGCTCTTATTGATTGCAGGGGGCTATTTGATCGTGCGAAAAATCATCCATCCATTCGTTCCTCTGTTGACCCTAAGCTCTTTCTATCTAGCGATTTTAATTTATAGTGGGTTTAATTTTAGCTTTGCTACAGCACATTTGCTTAGTGGAGCATTGATCATGGCAGCTGTTTTCATGGTGACAGACTATACGACTTCACCTGCAACCGATAAAGGGAAGTATTATTTTGCTATCGGCTGTGGTTTACTATGTGCCGTTTTAAGAATCGTCTTAGATTTGCCAGGGGGGATCGGCGTAGCGATTGTTGTCATGAATCTAGCGGTACCATTCATTGATCAGTGGACGATGCATCGGGTGTATGGTGAAAAAGAGTTTAAGATAACCCCGATAATTGATAAAGAAAATAGAAAAGGATTATCAAGTTTCAAGTGATAATTTATAACGAATAGGACTATTACCCGACTAGAGAAATTTAGTCGGGTCTTTTAAGGTAAAACTGTTGCTCAACTATTTTTTTGCGAAAGAACTCAATAATTTCACCTGTGAATGAAATTATTGAGTGCCAAACTATTTATTTATCTGCTAATCTACAAATGGATATCGTTCGTTATTTTATAGTGTGTTAGACAAAAGGTACCTAACAGCAAAAATAAAAGAATACTTCCTGTTTAGAACGATAGCCAATCACAGCTAAAAAGAATGGAGAGACAAATGAATAAACGACAACTAAAAATGATGTTATGTTTTCTGGTTCTGTTTTTAATAAGCATACCAGCAAATATAAACGCAGAATCAATGAATGAGTTAGAGGGCCAAAAAACTTTTTTGGCTCAGCCCACCGAATGGTTAGATGCAACAGATGCGACGATTTTTGGGGAGCATGCGCTGCGACGTGAGAGTTTAGAAGATCAGTCAAATCAATTACAAGCGATTATTGATCACACCAATTCTTTAACAAAACAGTTATATATTCCAGCTGGTACGTATATTATCAACAAAAATGTAGTGTTAAGAAGCGGTCTCAAGATCAAAGGAGAAGAAGAGAATCCAACGATACTGAAAAATGAAACAGGACAAAACGTTTATTTGTCAGATGAAAATTACCAGACAAGCCACAATATTGAGATTCATTCATTGTTTTTCGATGGAGTAGGAATTTTTACACGTTTAGCAAATAACATTACCATCAATGATAATGTGTTTTATCATCCTGTCTCTTTGTATCCGATCAACCTACAGACATCCAACGGGGCAACTATGCAAAATAATATATTTATGAGAGATCATGAACATGCCACGCCAGATACAGAAAATCGGGCAATCTATATTGGTGGTTTTTCGACGGTTGGAAGATATGAGTATATGGAAAACGTACAGATTACAGATAATCTATTTGGGTTACGGATCAATGAGTTAGAGGCAATCAAGAGCTTTAGCAATCCTGAGATTATCAAAACCATCAATCGTCTACAATCTGCGTTGGAATCTGAGCAAATGTCTCTTGAACATAACGAACAAAATTATCTTTCTTGTGGTGTCAATTCATATAGTAATTCGAAGAATGTTTTGATAAAAGATAATTTCTTCCAGCAGATGTACGAGAACGAGGATCGCTATGGTGTGGTAGGTGATCATGCCATCTATCTAAGAGGATCACAGAATGTACAGGTTGTAGGCAATCATGTTCGTGGATTGCACAATGGACCTTATGGTGGATTTAAATTCAAATCAGGACGTAACATCACGATCATGAATAATTATCTACGTAATACCGGTATTATCATGTATGAAACACCAGAATTTGGATTAGGAGATAGCTTTGCTCAAGGTCAAGTAGCTGAGCTATCGAATTGGTTAGTAGCAAATAACGTGTTTGATTTTAAAGAGTGGCAGGATAAATACGCGATTGGGATAGAGTATAATCGGCATACTGGAAAGGACAACGTATACAATGGGGTATTTATTGATAATAAATTTATCAATTATCACAATATTCCAGCCAACCGCCGGAGAGAGCTATTGATCATGAATCAAGCTTTTGAAGGTTTTAAAGGAGAGTCAACGTATATTTCTGGCAATACACGTGATGATACATCTGATCGTCAATTAAATGTTGAGTATTGGACCTCAGCAGAGTATGACAAAATGCCAAAGGATTGGAGAAGTTTGATCGATTCTACAATGTATGATCAATATAAAGAAACGCACATACCAATACAAGATGCATTTCCTGTTGGTCGGACGGTTGAGATTATTTTAGGTGAATCTTTTGATCCATTTGATTTTGTTGAGCAAACCCATATAGAAGAAAACGATCGTCCTGAAATCACTATTTTGAATCCTGAAGTTCTATCAAAAGTTGGTCAACATCAACTAGAGCTAATGCTTTCATATCCAAATGGACGAACAGTCCGTGCGATAGCAAATGTGACGGTTCTGTTTCAATAATATAAAAAGATCAAGCGATTCAAAAAACAGTTGAAACTTCTTGGCATATCATTTTCTAGCCAAAGTCGAAAGAGTTAGAAATATTTTCGCTCGATAAAGATTTACAAGTAGTCATTTTATCAGAAATACCAAGTTTTTACCGCTTAATTTTCAATTGAAACGACGGTGTTAATGAGTTTTGCTAAATAGGTGATTTCAAAAAAAGAACAGATGCATGAAATTACTTATATCTCTTCTGTTTTTTTGCACCAAAAAACAAGGTTGGTTGAACATTCCCTCTTTTTATAGACATAGTATAAAGACGGAGGATGTTCAACTGATTTTTATTTTGCCTAAGTAGTTTATCAATCAGTTAAATAAAAATACACTTATAAAGTGAAAAGGAAAAGGTAAAAGAAATGTAAAATAAAAGTATTGTGGATTTAGTAGAGATTGTCATAGCAAAAGAATTTTATGCTGGGTGAAATATGTAGCAGATGAAGCGAATAAAAGACAGAGAGGATTAGTTGGTTAGATAAAAATGGATTGGATACTGAAATCATACAGAAAATATGTGTATGGCTTTTTTTGTTTTGCTGATTTTATCATACTTGATTGAGATAAATTTCGCGTTTATGCGTTCAAAATAAGTTTTTATGATTAGTTTAAATAATAACGATGTTATTAGGTTATATTAAACGTGTGGTTTAAAGGTAATTCATGATTTTTTGCATATTATGAAAAAAATTCTAAAGATTAATAATTTTTTGTAAATAAAAAATTTATTGCTATAAGTATGAACCAGGGTTAAGAGAATTATTACAGAAGATATAGCTAGAATGGTCAGAAAAACAATAGTTATCTTTTGGAATAAACCTTTAACATTACATACATAGAAGGTCGTAGGTATAAAATAGTGATATATTTAATGGTTCGGATAAGCTTATGTTTCTTAAGTATTATATTTTTTAGTATAAGTATTGGTTTTTTATTGAGAGTAAAAAAAGTAGTACGACAAAACCTCGGGAAAAGTTTATCCAGGTTAGACGCTCTTAAAAGCAAAATCTACTTAATGAATTGTAATTTTTGTGTCTATATAGGATTTTTTGTGATTTCAATAAACATAGTACTGTTACGCTTTCATTAGTACAATCTTTAATTTATGCAAATCAAAACTAATGTAGGTAGCTCTTAAAGAGCATATACATAGAGTTCCTCATTTTAGCGAATGGTTATAATAAATAAGGCATAAAAAATATTAAGACAGAGAAAGTTTTATCGACGATTGCGCAAAATACACAATTAAAGTTTTTGACAGCTGTCAAAAGAGAGGAGAAAATCAGTGGGATTATCAATGATACGCTAATTAATAATTAATCAAAATGGATTCGATCCAAAGTAAACTGAATATATAAGTTATCCAGAAGTTTACAGTATCAATCAGTATAGTTTTGGCAAAGTTAAACAGGGCTAAGAATCTGTGAGGTGATTATTATTAAGCTAGGAGGGTGTAGAGATATGAAAAGTAAAACCATAAAAAATCGAAGAGAAGTAATTTTACTGACAGGTGCTGATAATTTACATAGAGAGCAAACGAGTGCAACAGAAAATTTATAAACCCTGAATAAAAGGAGGTAGAATAAAGTAAATGAACAGCAAATTAATTATTCTGCGTGGAAATTCCGCAAGTGGAAAATCGACGATTGCATCGAAGATACGCCAATCATTTCCTCGAGGAGAAGTAATGTTGATATCGCAAGATGAAGTTAGATTACACATACTCAACGTAAAAGACCGCATAGAAAATCCCACAGCTGACTTGATCCAATCCATCGCATTATTTGGTCAAGGGAAATTTAAAGTTATTGTTATAGAAGGAATACTAGGCACTCATATTTATAAAGAGATGTTGGTTGAACTAGTTTCGAATTTTCAACAGAACGCGCATATTTATTACTTTGATATTTCTTTTGGTGAAACAGTCAATCGACATAAAACAAGAGAGAAAAGTGCCCAATGGGGTGAAAAAGTCATGAAGAAATGGTGGTTGGAAAAAGATTATTTGAGATTAGAGAATGAAAAAACAATAACTGATTACATGTCAGAAGAACAGATTCTCAAAATAATCCTAAAAGACCTCGAACAATTGTAGTAGGTAGTTATATAGAATAACTGGTATTATATAATTCTGGAGGGCAAATAACTTGAGCGAGACGGAATAAAAAGAAAAATATTTGAATTTAGTTGATAGGATAGAATCCAGAGTTTTTACGTATATATCTATAAGAAAGCCAATAAATCAAAAGTATAATTTTTAAAGAAAACTGATGGAAGTAGTTGAAAACAAAATACAGGTTTGAACTTGTAGACTAAAGAAAAGAGTGGACAAATGAAAAAAATATATTTTATAAGTCAACTTCTATTAGGTGTTAATACGTTTATGTTGATTGTGATGCCCTTTATTTTAAGTGCATTGAGTCATTTGTTTCCTAATTTTATTGATGGCAATATTGTATTATTATGTATAGGGTTATCGTTATGGGGGATGTATATTACTGCTCCGTTTGGTATAACAATGTTATTGGTATATACTCTATATCTTAGATACCAAGAAAAAAAGAACAAGTACAGCAGGTAGTAAGCAGAGGAAATAATAGAAACGATAAGTGAAATATAGCTCGGGTCGTAGAAAATATAATTATTGTTCAAGGTGCCATAACGTCATTACGTGGTAAAGCTTTAGCATACAATAGGCACTAGAACTAATAGCAGCATTAGCTGCTGGAAAAACTGTAGAAAATTAAGATATACTGTTAGAAAAATACAATTTTTTTGCATAAACTTTTGACTATAGATAGTGAAAAGAATTTAGGTGAATCAAAGTGATATATTTAATGGTTCGGATAAGCTTATGTTTTTTTAGTATGATGTGTTTTAGTATAGGTATTGGTTTTTTATTGAGAGTAAAAAAAGTAGTACGACTAAACCTCGGGAAAAGTCTATCAAGATCAGATTATACGAAGACAGAAGCTTATTTAACAAAGTGCAAGTTTCATATATACATAGGATTTTTTATTCTGGCACTTAACTTAATATTATTACGTTTTAACTAATAATAAACTTTTTTTATTACTCTGGTTAAAATTTGTACGAAGCCAAATTTTACTACATAATAATAACAAAAAATTGGAAATGTGGTGTACTATGTTTAAGAAAATTCGGAACATAAGTTTAGTGTTGTTTTTAATAAGTATGTTTATATTAGTATTTATACCGTTTGTATTTTTAGTTATTTTCAAAATTTTTCCTCATTTAGATGCAAGTGAAAATGGTATAGGCGCTATGCCATTACTAGCTATATTCTTAGGTGCATTTTTGTTGAGTGTAACTGGTCCTTTTATGTTTATTATGCTGATGATCGACATTGCTTGTAATCTAAAAGATAAAAATAGTCTATAAAATTAGTTATTAAAATAGATGGTTTGTATTAGATAAAGAGGTGCAATGTATACATATTAAGAAATAATTGTGAAATTGATTATGGAACATTTGCGATTGGTCGAGCGAAACAAAATATTGAAAGATGTCTATCACGTGATTATGATGTAACAATTTATTTTGTTTTTCAAGAACCAATTATTGCATGGAATTACACTAAATTAAGAGGAATAGTAGGAGGAAGATTTGTCCTAAAGAGCGATTTATTAATGATTATTTTAGTTATCGTGATAATATTCACAAAATTATTAAACAGTACGGTGATTCTATTTCAGGGCATGTGATTCTGAAAGATTACATTAATGAAATAGCAATAATTGTTCCAGATATTGTGTATATTAATCTTGTTTTGCCTGAATCTATTACGAAAGAAGAGTGGGAGGGGAAGCTATATGACTGATAAAGAAAAAGCAGAAGCAATTATGAAAAAATATAACCGTAGCTATGGTAATCTCAATAAAAAAGCAACTAGAAAAGAATTTATGACCGTTCTTCAGTATGTAGCAAATGAATCCAATCGAAAACAACGTAAATTAACTGGGTTAGATAAATAATTTTTGTAAACCATACTCTTTATGAAGAGAGATCCAATAGTTAGGCCAAGTACCGACTGGAGAAATCTTGTCGGTATTTTTATGTTGCCATTCGTTTACGATATTGAACAGGATTGCAGTCGAGTTTCGTTTTGCTGCGCAGATGATTCTAATACTTCATCCACTCGCCAATGGATTGTGCTAAGATATAATTTTTTGATGATTGGCTTTCCATGAGAATTTTACTTTCGGTTTCGGTGAAAGACTTTAAATGCCTTGTTTGAGGAATGATTGATGCCAATAAAAGACCTAGACCGTTGGAGGACCAGCTGTATTTCAGGGTATTGTCAAGATAAGATTTATCGCTATTCGAATAATAGTGTGTAACATGTTGTTTGAATTGAGAAGAGTAACTTTGTTTCGTTTTTTTCTTGTGAAAAGCAGCAAAGTCGAGCGTTTCAACTGTCTTAATCCGTTTTTAACTGTATAGGAGGCTGGAATACTATACCGATCCGTCAATGTTTTATAACCACCTTCACTTCCTTGGTAAGCTTCAACTATCTGTTTTTTAAGTGCGTAATCGTATTCAGTCACTAAAATACCCCTAAGTTAGATTTTTTCGGTCTAACTTAGGGGGCGCACTTCATTGTTATGATGTTTTTATATTCAGTAACAACAGAAAAGATAAATCATATCCTTTGTTAAAGTAGCTATGTCATCATGGTTAACCTGATGTGTGTCGAACGTTTCTATATGAAAATTACAATGGTAATTTGTAACTAAGTTTCGACAACAACTAAAGAAAAATTAAAGGAAGGGAAAACAAATCTACAGAATATAAGTTTTCTGCTTATATTCATACTTCTTTAGTGAGCATTTCTGTCATCACTATCACTCGACCATTTTTTTCATCAATCATTCAAATAAAGTCACATTGGATAGTCATATTTTTTGTACAATTGACGTATATAAAAATAAATTTTTTTAGTTTTTTAATTCCTATTGACGATATGCTTTTCCTTTATTTCGGTATCTAGACTTAACACTCTCTATGATTAAAAATATGATTATTACATAAGTTTTTTTATTAAAACAGATGAAGGAGTGAAAAAAATGATAATAGAAGTTTATAGGAAAAAAAATGGTGAATTTTATTATCAATGTCAAAAGAAATATAATCAGAAGGCAGAACAAAGATGGTTGAACGCTTTAGCCAATAGTATGGGACAGACGCTCAGCCCCAAGGGATTTCACAGTCCGCTAGGATTCCTTTATCTATTAAGTGTATTAGGGAATTTCCGATTATCCGATGAAGTATCACCCAATCTTCAACAAAGAGGTAAGGGATCTTCTCCCACTTTTGAAATAGACACCTTCATAGAAGTGCGCAATCAAGAGGAATTTCTCACAGTTCAATCTTTTGTTTCAACTTCTACTTCTAACCGGGTGCATTTTCAGGCAGAAACAGGTAACAATACGATAGTCGGACCAATCATTGAAGGGAACTCTAATAATCCTCCGATGATGTACTTAGCTGAAAAAGCGCATCAATGGAGTATCCATATTCATCAGGCAATTCATGGGATTTCGAAACTTGAAAATTGTACAACCAATAGTGAGTTCACCTATCGACTACATTGGGGACTGTGGGAAGTTCCCGATCATACACAATCTCATTTTAAAACAATTTGTCAGAGAGCCATCATCAATTCACAAGAAAGACTAGGCCAACAAACATACCGCCCAATCGACATCAGAAAGTTTTACTTTAAAAAAACTAGCACAGAAAACGACTTGCCATTTTCTATTGGAAAGGATATGACGGAAACATTAAAAACTGTTTTTCAATTCCACATGGAAGATTTATATTCTTCGACCAATAAATCTTTTTCAGAAAATGCGATTGAAGGAGCAGTATCAAATGTAGAAGAATTTCCGATAGGGAAAATTGATTTATTTCCCATTTATTTTAGTGGATTTTTAAATAATATATTTACAGAAAAACAAGAAAATGCAAATGGATACCTTGTAATTGACTATTATTTCCCCTTTTTCAAGCAAACTTTTCCTCCCTACTATGAAACAAAAAAATTGGAAACTACCCAAGTTAGAAAGAATATCAGACATCCAATACAACATTTCTTCTCCTACTTATTTCAACTCACTAAACATCTAGATAACAGCTCAATAGTAAAAGAACAATTTAATATGGTATGGACATTAATGGAGAAAGCAACGGAAAGCGTTGACCGATTCCTTGAAAGATGGGATCCGTTAAGAGTAAGAGTTGCAGAAGCAGCAACGATTCCTGTCAAATTATCCGATGGTAGAAAAAAAATATTACCATTGGATAGAAGTGTGAACATTCCACTGAAATCATATGAAGACTTTTCGGATCATACACTAAAAAAAATCGAGTCTACGATTTCGTCTTATATGAAAAATGAACTTTCTTCAGAACAAATAGTTGAATCACTGCGGCCAGTATGGTTTGATTTAGCGGTTTTTAGCAAGCGTGATGAGACGGAGACGGTTAATAAAGTGATTATTGACCGTGTGTGCCAGTATGATAAGGAATTGTGTTTGTCGAATGATTCATCGCTCAGAGAGTTGTTTCTTGCAATCCAATACTGGGGAAATAGAGGGAACACGAATCAAGATATTTTGGATAAAAGAAAACAAATTGCTCGAATCATTTTGAAAGCTTATGATCTTTCCGAAGAACATCTGACTGATAGTAGAGCCATTGAAGTATTTCTCCAGTGGCGAAATAATAATATTTTTAAAAACGTTACATTTTCAATAAATAAAAATTTTGCTTTGATGAAGAACCAAACAATCCTAATGGACACCCAGATGAATCAAGATAAAGCTACAATGAATGCGACTGAATTCACATTATTATCTAAAGTGACTGAAGCGATTGCGGCAAATCGTTTTCCCGCAATCGATCAGGATCAACCATTGCCGATTTTTTATTATAACGAACTTCTTTTTTTAAGAAGAAACGCCACAAAAACGGTAAATAAACATTTAAAAGATTGGTGCATCAAACAAGGATTATTGAGTGATTCTGTCACTGACACAGAACTGATAAAGAGACTTCAAGATTGGGTAGGAATAAGTGAAAAAAATGAAGTATCAGTTATATCAGAAAAGTTAGCAACCTTAGCTTTTTTTTACTCAAAACGTATGGCGTAGAAAATGTAAGGTTGGGAGATATTCTTTCTGCGACTCAATTACAGGCAATTTTTATGCAATGGAAAACAAATACGATTTTAGAGGGGAATACATACAAAAATCAAACGAATCAAACGCACATTTATCAACTAGCTCAGCCGGAAACATCCGTGATGAGTCATTTCCTAGAAAAAAGAAAGCATAGTGATCAACTTTATGCCGACTTTATTAATGATCGACCGCTTTCTATACCTAATACACAACCAATCCTTCTTGTCTGTTACCACTTTGCTCTTTTTGAAAATCGCACCAAGACTTCTAAAGTGAACGAAGCAGTCAGGACGTTTCTCCATGAGCAAAATGCCCATTTTATTAATTCATCTACGAGTGAATTAGTCAGAAAATTGCGCGAGTGGACTTTATCAGCTGATACATATGATTTGATTATCAAAAGAGAAAAAGAGGTAGCCAATCTCCTCCTTAAAAATTATGGTATGAAAGAAACTTTTATTACCATTGATGAGGCAAGAAAGATTTTTCTCCAATGGGAAAACAATAACGCACAGAAAGGATATTTCTACAAGGAATTCAGAGAAAGTGAACGTCGTTTTGTTGGGGTGATCACTGAAGAGATAGAGGGAGAGAAAGAGACGAAAGGAAAAATTGAAGCATTTCTGAATGAAAATCATATTGATCCAGCCAAACAAGTAACCAACGAATTACAGAACCATTTCGAAAATGGAATCGATGCTACTCAAAAAGAACAAATCAATCAAAGAATTGCCACTTTTTTAACGACAGAAGGGATTCCTTGCGATATCTCTGATCTTCGTTTGTTAGTTGAAAAGGTGTCAGAATGGACATTACTCGAAGATACTACTCAAGAAACAATTGATATGGTGAAAGTGAAACAAATCGCCCGATTGATTATTGGTGAAGAACAAGATGGAGTGATCTCAGACATGGAGGCAAAAATGACTTTCATTGTTTGGCTTTCTCAAACGATTGAAGATGTCACTTCTTTAAATGAAAATAGAACATCTAGTATAGTTGAACAATCAACTAGTTCGAATGCATCTGTACCCCTTGCAGATATACCTACAGATAAACGAGATATCTTAGGAAATATCATTAGTTTAAAAACAACTAGTGACGGGGATCAATGGCGTGAGGGACGAGTAATGGAACAGGTGAAACGTTTTTTTTACAATAAAGGCCTATTAGCAAATGAAGCAACGAAAGAAGATCTATTCGGTGTAATGGGAAAATGGTTGATACGAAGTGGTGACAAACGAGTCATCATACATGAAAACTTACAAGCAATCGCGATGATCATTCTTAAAGAGTTAAACTTATATGGTGGAGAATTAGAAGAAAAAATCTCCGATAATCTTGCAGAAGCTACGGTTTCCAAATGGGCTGTTGAAAATTTATTAGAAAGTTCAATCGAAGCATACATAGCTAAAAGTATACTTGCATCTTCAGATCCATCATCCTATACGATTGGACAGCTCAGAAAGCTGTTTGAGCTAGAGGAGTTGAAAAAATCAGGACTGATCGATACTCCACCTCGAGCACATACACTTGCTGATTCACGAAAACAAGAGGAGGAACAAGCGAATTTAAAGAGTTTATGGATCCATCTAGTCGATCGCGTATTACCAAATTATCTTTTAGAGGCGAGTAATCTATCGGATGATTTACCGATTTCTGATTATGATACATTAATGCAGTTAACAGGTTCAATGTTATTAAAAGATGCAGGATATCTCAAACAGTTCAACCAAACGGAAATTCGAGCGTTTGGTGAGTTTTTTTGTGAGACAGTCAGTGAACAAGGCGTCGATTCACTTGATCAGTTGCAATATCTAATCACACCAGCACTACTAGCCATTGCTCAACTCGATCCGAAGGGATTAAGTGAAGCATTAGAAAAAGGAAACCATAAAGAGTTTGCCTTAAGCACTTTCATAGGTTATCGACAGAAAGGTTATTTCAAAATTTTAGAGCTACATAAAACGATACATGCTTCTTATCAAATGTATGAAAAAGCATTCAGGGAGTGGCGTCGTAAGCAAGCGTTGGCAAAAGAAGTAGCCGAACAATGTAGACAAAAGGGAGTAAAAGATGTCAGAGGTTTTGATCAGATATATCTTAAGGGGAAAAATCCATGTCCTAAACTTTTGGAGTTGCCAAATATTAATGAAAAATATACACACCTAACTAAAGCTGTTTCGAATGCCTATCACTCGTTCAATAAGAAGTTGATTGAACTGGCATTAAAAATAGTCATTCCTGAGGAGCTTAGCTTTATATTTTCGGCTGATACCAAAATTTACGAAGCTTCGGCGCAGTTGAAAAATGAAGCTCCTTATGTCGGAGGAGGTGCAGGTGCGCCAGGTATGCTACCAGTTTCCTTTACAAAACGCGTGGATTGGCTCGATACGATCCTTAAGTTAGAAAACACCAATCTGTTCGTTGCCGTTTGCAACAATGAAGAACGTTTTTACGCATTAAAAGCATTGGATGAAGACGGTGGGTATATGTTATATCGTGTCGATACTGATCCATTATTATATCTTAAATATGGTTTGTTTGATCAGAAGTATATTTGGAATCAAGGTTTTCAAAAAGAACGTGATGGGGTCTTGATAAATAAAAAACACTATACATTTACTGTTAAAGTCCATCGCGATAAAGAATTATCTCGTGGTACTGACGTAGAGACATTCGTCGAAAATATCAGCAGTAAGCACCGTGATGCATTTTACCGACAACTGTATGAGTCAGGAAATGACAAGGCGACAACTGAAAAAATATGGGACATGGTGAAGCATATTATTCCGTTTTACGATTGTGTGGTAAGTAGTATAAATGGACAAGTGGGTGAGGCCGTGTCTTCTTGTCTAATTGATGTTGTTCTGCTGATTCCTTTGTTTGGAACGGTGACTGCTTTGAATACGAAGTTTGTTGTGGGCGTAGCAAGAGCAATTGCACGAGGTGGAATAAGGAATGCAATAATGAACAGTGCGCACGTAATCCCTAATCCAGCAGAACTGAGAGCTCTCATAGCAGGTGTGGCACGTTATATTGATCCCGGTTTTGAGTCAGTTGTAGGTGGGAGTCAATTAGTCATAAAAGGATTAGTGACATTAAAAAATAAAAATTTTTTAAACCATAGTATCAAAGAAATCTTGTTAAAACTAGAAAAGTTACAAAAAGAAACAACAGATTGGTCTAACCTATACATCCGTACACATTTACCAAGAAATGGTCCAGAAGTTCAAGTGAAATGGGTAAAAAATAAATTATATATGAAGGTGACAGATTTAAAAAATGGAGAGGTCTCTGGTAAATACTTTACTTTGAGAGGCAATCAACTAAGAGAATTTGAAGGGGCAGCATCTTTTACGCCAGAACAAAAAGCATTGATTGATCGCTTAACAAAGAAAGTAGATAAGGACGTTCCGTTTGTGGAAGAAGCGAATGTTTATCCAAAGGGATATGGGGAGGGGATAGTTTATACCATAGAAAATAAAGATAAATCACTCTCTTATGGTATAAAAATGAATGACCAAATTATACCTATCAGAATTGAGCCAGTAGAAGGCCATGGGGTACGTTACGATGTTATCGATGGAAATGAGATATTTCCAGTCAATTTCAACGGGGTGGAATGGTATTTTGAGCCAGGGACGTCACCCCTTCTTTCTAAAGAAGTAACAACCGTTGTTGAGAGTCAAATCAACCGATTTGAAGTGTTACTAGATCCAACTGGTCTTTCCGCTCCAAATGCGTATGGGTTGATGAGCGATGCAGCAGGAAGAACGTTTATAAAAATCACACATCGGTACATTCCATTGATTTTGTTGGACATGGAAGAGAATCGATACCATTTAGTAAAAAAGAATATTCTAGAACCGCTCACTGTATTACGATTTGATTCTAGCGTTCAACATTTTCGTTTTGAGACTCATTTAGAGAGAGTCACTGTTGATCATATGAGTGCCGTGTCAAAAACTGGTGGGAAATATGAGAAGGCTAGTACCTCAAAGGCAGGTATCGCGAGCGCACCACAGGAAGAGACCTCTAAAAATAGCATATTCCCACCATATAATACAATCCCTGCAGTGGCAGGGAAAATAAGTGAGTGGAATAAATTCAGACAAGCAGTAGTCACTCCAAATGATTATCAAATTCCAAGATATGAAGATAATGATGTGGCACTTACACCATTAACTAGCTTTATTTCGGAGCCACAAAATTATTATATACAAGATCAAGCTTTGGTAGAAAGCGCATTGTCTCGTACAATTAATGATCTGTTGACTAAGAAAGTTTCTCAACATCAGGTAATTCCTGAAGAAGAGGGTCTAGGTGAAGCAATATCAAAAGCAATTGATGATCTATTAGATGCGGGACCTTCGAATGTCCCTGTTGTGGCAACTAGCGACTTAACAGAATTAGAGGAATGGGTAGAAACATCATTTCCTAATGAAGACGTGCCACTCAATCAACCACCAGAGCCTCTATTTACAGACGAAGATTTAGAGATTATGAAAGGATGGGTAGAGGAGTCTATTGCTCAAAATATTGAAGAAGTAGCGCCTAACATAGTACCTGAACAACCCGGTAATCCAAATGAAGGGGAAATTGAATTCGTAAAAGAAAACGAGTTGACTAGTCAAATAGAGGAGGAAGGTCCCACAAACTTTCGAGCTGACTATCGAGTATTTGTGGGCTTTGATGCCACAAAGGTTCCTGACTTTCTCAAACCATTTATCGAAGAATTATCCCAAGAGTTTTATAAAGCAGTAGAAAATTTCAGCAAAGCCAAAGAAATTTGTACGAACTTATTAAAACATTCTACAATTGCTGAAACAAAAGTAGGGAAATATTTGATTCAAATGTTTGACTTAGCAGAAGCAACGAACCAAGAACAGGTTTTAAGAGAAATCGTCAAAAGAGTCCTGTCGATCGCAGAAAAAGGGGAGTTGTTTCTTCGACAGTCAGCAGATTGGGGATTTGAAAACATGTGGATCGTCTCGTCTGACCTTGTTCGAGATGAAATCACACAAAACTATTATTCACAGTATAATGAATATTTAAATGCGTATGCATTTGTATTTAAACAAGATGGCGAATGTCGAATCATTATTATGGCAGATGCTTTTCACTTAAAGCCAGCTATTTCTCCAGGAGAACAGTTAAAAACAGCTTCAGAGGAAACGATTATGCATGAAGCAACACATCTTGCATCATCGACAGATGACATCATAGCCTATTCTTTACCTGAAAAAGGGACAAGAAGAAGCGGAAAAGACTTGAGAGATGAGTTTCTACGTTATTATCCTAGCTTTGTACTGTCGGAGTCCTTTGAGGGGTTTGTTAAAAGACTAGCTCTGGAAGAAAAAAACCGAATCTATCTAAAAATACTGTTGTTGAAGCACTAAAAGTAGATTCTATGTTGCGAAGTAATTTTCAATTAATGGATGCAGAAATGGTAATGGTCATTATTCGAGATATTGCACAAGGAAATGAGTTTGACATACGACCACGTTTTAAAAGAAGTGCCGATCATTCAAAATTAGGAAACGGATTTATGTTTATGTTTCAAGTAATGATGCATCTATGGAATTATGAAAATCTTGAAAAAAAGGTTACATTAAAAGAAAGACCAAAAGAAAGACCAAAAGAAACAACAACAGAAAATGTTTTAACAGCCCCCTCACAAAATAGTGACAAAAAAAGTTTTGCGACCCTTGTAAATAGGGGGAAGATAATCAGTAAGATTAAAAATAGCATGTATACTGGTAAGCAGTTCAAACAACAACTTAGAAGTGAGTTGAACATATAAGTGATATAGAAGCTTTGCTTGTGGCAAAGGGGCAAATAGAGGTAACGTAAATTAGCAGGATTAGCTAAATAATACGGATAAGGATTTATACATACTATTAAACTAGACGGAAAATTTATGGGAAATATAATCATCGTTGCTGTTTTCATACAGCTCAAGGCAATCATGGAACGTGTAGGGCATGCCAACATGAAAACCACACTGGAAATTTACAACCAAGTCTCCACGACAACTAAAGAAAAACTGATCCAAGAAATCGATTCTTGGATTTTTTAGTGGATTTGTTTGTTAAATACGTATAGTATGCGTATATAAGAGTGGTCGAAAAGCGGTACGACTTTTTGACGTAAGGAGAAAGAAAAACTAATGAAAGAAACAAACAAATCCGCAGAACATAAGGTTTCTGCTTATATCCATATCCCATTTTGTGAACATATCTGTTATTACTGTGACTTCAATAAAGTGTTTCTGGAAGGTCAACCAGTGGATGAGTATGTCGAAATGCTACTAAAGGAAATGGCGATCATGATGGAGCGTCGTCCGGTGAATGAATTGGAGACACTGTATGTTGGTGGTGGAACGCCGACTTCTTTATCGGCTAAGCAGCTCGATCGACTATTGTCTGGTGCCAGAGAGATCTTACCTTTTAATGAAGGAAAAGAGTTTACAGTGGAAGCGAATCCTGGTGATTTGACCAGGGAAAAGCTACAAGTAATGAAGAATTATGGGGTCAATCGTTTATCGATGGGGGTCCAGACCTTTGATAATCGCTTATTAAAGAAAATTGGTCGAAAACATACGGCGGAAGATGTCTATGAAACGATGCGATTTTTAGAGGCGGAAAATTTTTCAAATGTCAGCATTGATTTGATCTATGCGTTACCTGGGCAGACGTTAGAAGGCTATCTTGATACTTTGGAGCGGGCATTAGCCTTAGACTTACCTCATTATTCTCTTTATTCATTGATTTTAGAGAATAAAACGATGTTTATGAATTGGGTTCGACAAGGTCGGTTGCAGTTGCCAGATCAAGAGACGGAGACACGGATGTTTGAAGAAACGATTGCGGCGATGGAAAAACACCAACGTCATCAATATGAGATCAGTAACTTTGGTTTAGCTGGTCATGAATCGCAACACAATTTGATGTACTGGAATAATGATCACTATTTCGGTTTTGGCGCAGGGGCAAGTGGCTATCTGGATCATACGCGATATCGAAATAAAGGTCCGATCCAACATTATTTGCGTCCGTTACGTGAAGGTGAGCTACCGGTATTAGAACGTGAAGAGTTATCTCGTAAGAATCAAATCGAGGAAGAGATGTTTCTTGGTTTAAGAAAAAAGGTGGGCATTAAGAAGCAACACTTTTTACAGCGTTATGGTCGATCGATTGAATCGTTGTATCAATCTGTCCTAGATGAGTTAGTAGCAGAAGAGTTGTTAGTGAATGAAGAAGACCGAGTATATTTGACACAAAAAGGAACTTTTTTGGGAAATAATGTCTTCGAACGTTTTTTATTGGATAAGGACTTGATAAACGACTGAATGATTGTTTAAATTTTTTATAACAACGAAATAAAAAAACGATTTTGATCAAGTTTTTTATGATTAAAAGACTGATATGACGGTATTTTAAGCAAGTTGACAATTGATTAGCACTCTCGGTGGCAGAGTGCTAAAAAAGTGGGTTCTTTTCCTTGACACTTTTTAGTCTTCTTGCTATATTTATAAGTGGGTTAGCACTTAGAAGCTAAGAGTGCTAATGAGAGGTGAGAAAGATGTTAACACAGCGACAAAGTGATATTTTACGTCTGATCATCCAAAACTATACGAGTAGTGGGGTGCCCGTTGGTTCCAAAACGTTAATGGCGGAAGGAGTCGAGGCAAGTCCAGCGACGATCCGTAATGATATGAAAGCTTTAGAGGATGAAGGTCTACTTTTAAAGACACATTCTTCTTCTGGACGTATACCGTCTGCGCTAGGTTATCGTTATTATGTGGATCATCTGTTACGACCTGCTCGTGTAGCAAATGATGATTTGCACCAAATTCGACAGTCTTTAAACAAGGAATTCCATGAAATCAACGAAATCATCAAACAATCAGCTGAGATTTTATCTGAGTTGACTAGTTACACTACTTTTTCGTTAGGACCCGAGATTAAAGATCGCCGTTTGACCGGTTTTCGCATCGTGCCATTGAACAGTCGTCAGGTCATTGCAATCGTGGTGACTGATAATGGGAACGTTGAAAGTCAGGTTTTTACTCTTCCTGAAAACTTAGGTAGTCAGGACTTAGAAAAAATGGTTCGTATTGTCAATGACCGTTTGGTAGGTGATCCGTTAGTGACGGTATACAACAAATTACGCACGGAGATCCCGATGATCTTGCATAAATATTTTCAAACAACGGAAGGGATGTCAAATCTCTTTGATACGGTATTGAGTCATGCGTTTGAAGATAAAGTTTATGTGAGTGGCCAAATGAACTTATTGGATTATGAACCACTGCAAGATGTGGATCAGTTCAAGTCAATGTTTTCATTTATGACAGATTCCTATGAACTGACACAGATGATCGTACCGATGGATAGCAAGATACATATCAAAATCGGTTCGGAAATAGGCAATGACCTATTGCAAAATATGAGTATGATCCAAGCGAGTTATGAAATCGTCGGCCATGGACGTGGAACCATCGCATTACTAGGACCAACGAGTATGCCATATTCCAAAATGTTAGGCCTTGTCGATGTCTATCGAAAAGAATTGGCGCACAAACTCGCTGATTATTATCGCACACTTGATCGCTCGGATTTTTAAACAATCACAAAAGTGACTGATCGTTTTTTCGATTTGAGCGATCAAGCATCTGACTGAATAATGAAAGGAAGACTGCATCATGAAAGAAAACCATGAAGAATTAGATCAGGAATTGAATGATACGCAGCTAGATCCAGAAACGGAAGAAGTAGAAGTTTCAGAAGTGGAAGAAGAAGCAAATGAACTTGCAAATCTCCAAGCTGAATTTGATGAAATGGAAGACAAGTTTTTGCGTGCGAGAGCAGAAATCGCTAATATGGCGAATCGTGGCAAAAACGAACGAGAGCAATTGCAAAAATATCGTTCACAAGATTTAGCCAAAAAATTATTACCTTCGATCGACAACTTGGAACGTGCCTTAGCGACAGAAGTATCTGACGAACAAGGTGCAAGTTTGAAAAAAGGTGTCGAGATGGTTCTTGAAAGTTTGAAACATGCATTGAAGGAAGAGGGGATCGAAAAAATCCCTGCAAAAGGTGAACCTTTTGATCCGACATTGCATCAAGCAGTTCAGACCGTACCAGCAACAGATGAATTACCTGCTGATACGATCGTTGAAGTGTTACAAGAAGGCTATAAATTACATGACCGCGTATTGAGACCGACAATGGTTATCGTTGCGCAATAAAGTCATGATGGAATAGAAACAAACAACTTAGTAATAAGATAAGGAGACGTTGATTATGAGTAAAATTATCGGAATTGACTTAGGTACTACAAACTCAGCAGTAGCTGTATTAGAAGGAAATGAAGCAAAAATCATTGCAAACCCAGAAGGAAACCGTACAACACCTTCTGTTGTGTCATTTAAAAATGGGGAGATCCAAGTAGGGGAAGTAGCAAAACGTCAAGCAGTAACAAACCCTAATACGATTTCTTCCATCAAACGCCATATTGGTGAAGCTGGTTATAAAGTGGATGTTGAAGGTAAATCATATACACCACAAGAAATCTCTGCAATGATCTTACAATACATCAAAGGATTCGCAGAAGATTATTTAGGCGAAAAAGTAGAAAAAGCAGTTATCACTGTTCCTGCATACTTCAACGACGCACAACGTCAAGCAACTAAAGATGCTGGTAAAATTGCAGGTTTAGAAGTAGAGCGTATTGTCAATGAACCGACTGCGGCAGCGCTAGCTTATGGTTTAGACAAAACAGATCGCGATGAAAAAATCTTAGTATTTGACCTTGGTGGTGGTACATTCGACGTATCGATCCTTGAATTAGGCGATGGCGTATTCGACGTATTATCTACTGCTGGAGACAACCATTTAGGTGGAGATGACTTTGATAACAAAATCATTGATCATATGGTTGCTGAATTCAAAAAAGAAAATGGCATTGATTTAGGTCAAGATAAAATGGCTTTACAACGTTTGAAAGACGCTGCTGAAAAAGCGAAAAAAGATCTTTCAGGTGTTTCAAGCACTCAAATCAGCTTGCCATTTATCACAGCTGGCGATGCTGGTCCATTGCACTTAGAAATGACATTGACTCGTGCAAAATTTGATGAATTGACAGCTGACTTAGTGGAACGTACGAAAGTTCCTGTACGTCAAGCATTGAAAGATGCTGGTTTGTCACAATCAGAAATCGATGAAGTGATTTTAGTCGGTGGTTCAACGCGTATTCCTGCGGTTGTTGAAGCTGTAAGAAAAGAAACAGGAAAAGAACCAAACAAATCAGTAAACCCTGATGAAGTTGTAGCGATGGGTGCGGCAATCCAAGGTGGCGTGATCACTGGTGATGTAAAAGACGTTGTTTTACTAGACGTAACACCATTATCATTAGGTATCGAAACGATGGGTGGCGTATTTACAAAATTGATCGATCGTAATACAACAATCCCAACAAGTAAATCACAAGTATTCTCAACAGCTGCGGATAACCAACCTGCGGTAGATATCCATGTATTACAAGGGGAACGCCCAATGGCTGCGGATAACAAAACATTAGGTCGCTTCCAATTGACAGATATTCCAGCTGCACCACGCGGTATCCCTCAAATCGAAGTAACATTCGATATTGATAAAAATGGTATCGTAAATGTATCTGCCAAAGATCTAGGTACACAAAAAGAACAAAAAATCACGATCAAATCTTCTTCAGGTCTAACAGACGAAGAAATCGAACGTATGGTGAAAGATGCTGAATCTAATGCAGAAGCAGACAAAGCACGTAAAGAAGAAGTGGATCTACGTAACGATGTCGATGCATTGCTATTCTCAGTTGATAAAACCTTGAAAGAATTAGAAGGTAAAGTTGACGAAGAAGAAGTGAAAAAAGCTGAGGCAGCTCGTGACGAGTTGAAAGCTGCAGTAGAAGCAAACAACATCGAAGAAATGAAAACAAAACGTGATGCGTTGAACGAAATCGTGCAAAACTTGACAGTTAAATTATATGAACAAGCGGCACAACAACAAGCTCAAGAAAATCCTGAAGCTGCCCAAGGCGGAGCGGATGATGTCGTAGATGCTGATTTTGAAGAAGTCGATGACGACAAAAAATAATCAGTTCATTTAGTTTCACTTAAAGAGATCAAGTCCCGCTTAGAATAAGCCGAAGAATTCGAAAATAGCTTCTCATATTTTCGCGATTCTTCGGCTTATTTCCGAGGGAATAATCTTGTATCACTTTATTTTATACAGTTTAGAAGCATCACTAGGGTAAAGTAACAAGTCATCAGTTATGATTTTTCTTTGGATCAAGAAGAGAAATGCTTTCTTTTCTTCATGCCATAGAAATCAATGATCGATTTTTTCTTCTTTAGTCGATACTTCGAAATTTCCGGTTTTTGTTTCGATCAAAGTGTGATATGATAACAAACGACGTGGAAATGAAGAGAACCAATAGGAGGAAAGCCTATGGCAACAAAACGTGATTATTACGAAGTCTTGGGGCTATCAAAGGGAGCTTCAGAAGACGAAATAAAAAAAGCTTATCGAAAGTTATCAAAGAAATACCATCCAGATATCAATAAAGAGCCTGATGCTGATGAAAAATTCAAAGAAGTTTCCGAGGCTTATGAGATTTTAAGTGATCCACAAAAACGTGCGGCTTACGATCAATACGGACATGCCGGAACTGATCCTAATTATGGCGCTGGTGGCGGCGGCTTTGGTGGCTTTGGCGGCTTCTCCGGTGGTGGAGCTGGCTTTGGTGGATTTGAAGATATTTTTGATTCGTTTTTTGGCGGTGGTGGAAGATCTGTTGATCCAAATGCCCCTCGTCAAGGATCAGATCTACAATATACAGTCAATTTATCCTTTGAAGAAGCAATCTTTGGGGTAGAAAAAGAAATCAAATACAATCGTGAAGAAATTTGTCACACGTGTAGCGGAAATGGTGCAAAACCAGGAACACAACCAATGACTTGTCATAAATGTCATGGTTCTGGAACGATCAATGTGGAACGTCAAACGCCACTTGGTCGTGTGATGAGCCGCCAAACTTGTGATGTGTGTCGAGGCACTGGGAAAGAAATCAAAGAACCATGTCCAACTTGTCATGGCTCTGGTCATGAGAAGAAAGCACATACGGTCAAAGTGAATGTACCAGCCGGTGTGGAAGAAGGACAACAAATGCGCTTAGCAGGACAAGGTGAAGCAGGCGAAAATGGAGGCCCATTCGGAGATTTATACGTGGTCTTCCGAGTAGAAGAAAGTGATATCTTCGATCGCGATGGCTCAGAGATCTATTATGAGTTACCATTAAGCTTCGTGCAAGCAGCATTAGGCGATGAAGTACAAGTGCCAACTGTTCATGGGGATGTCAAATTGAAAATCCCTGCTGGTACGCAAACGGGAACGAACTTCCGTTTACGTGGCAAAGGAGCGCCGCGTTTACGTGGTGGTTCTACAGGGGACCAACATGTACGTGTGAAATTGATTACACCTAAAAACCTTAATGAGGAACAGCGTGAAGCTTTACGTGCGTTTGCTAAAGCAGGCGGCATGCATGTTCAAGAGCAACAAGAAGATGGTTTTTTTGATAAAGTAAAAGATGCGTTTGGCGGAAAAAAACGTAAATAAATACAAAAAAAGATAGACGATCATACGTCTATCTTTTTTTTGGTGAAGTTGCAGTGGAGAAGAAATTGAGATAGAAATCATCAAAATTCTCTATCACACCATCTTTTCTTAGTTCTTTATTGGAGAATAACTGGCGATTTTTTCCAAATGGATCAATGGCGATGATCGTACCGATATTTGCACGCTTGGCTGCTAAAAGTCCAGAATAAGCATCTTCAATGACCAAGCAGTCTTTTGGTTCAAGAGCCAATTTTTGGGCAGCTTTGATAAAGATATCAGGTTGTGGTTTACCTGGAAAAGTATTATCATCGTAAACGACTTGATCAAATTCAAACCATCGTGCTAAATCGAAAATCTCGAAATAAAATTCAACGTTATCTTTGACTGTCGCTGTAGCGATCGTGATCGGGAAATCCTCCTCTTTCAATATATCCAAAGTACCGATCAATCCCTGCGTAAGCACTAAATCATCCGGTTTTTCTAAGCAAAGAGTGCGATAATATGCCTCTTTCTCGTTTGATAGTTTCTCGACTTCTTTCTTAGATAGAGTAGGTGAGATAAAATAATTCAATATCTCGCTATTGGTACGTCCATGGATATTTTTAACAATGTCTTCATCAGAAAGCTCTTTTTTAGAATAATGATGGATCATTTGGACCCAAGCTGCTTCATGTAAATGGGAGTCTTGGAACATCGTCCCGTTAAAATCAAAAATAATTCCTTTCATACGTTCACTCCTAAAGTTCATTTTCTAGCGATTCCGCTAATTTTATTTGGACATATTGCGAATAATGATCTTTCACATGTGACTTGATGTGTGGATCAGTAATCAATAAATCGAAATCATGTAATTGATAAAAGATATAAAAGTCATCGCGATTAAATTTTTGGTGATCCACTAATAAGTATTTATTTTTCGAATGGTTCAATGCAATTTGTTGGGCTTCGCCTTCTTCAGTACTATAGGTTGAGATTGCTTCATTATGCACACCGTTAGCGCTGATAAAAGATTTGGTGAACTTCAGTTTTCTGAGGTTATCGTTGGTGATGGGGCCGACAAATGCACCAGTGTTTTTTCGAAAATCGCCACCGATCAACAAAATTTCGGGAACTTCTGCTTGGGCTAACACTTCAAAAACGGCGTAATTATTCGTAATGATCCGTAGTTTTCTGTGGATCAAGTGAGAAGCTAATAACTCGATCGTCGTGCCTGGGCCCAAAAAGACTGTATCACCTTCATTGATCAACTGTGCAGCAGTTGCTGCAATCTGTTGCTTTTCTTTGATTTGCATGACTGATTTTTCTGTATGTGATAATTCTTGGTCGAGGGTATAGGTAAGACTTTGGGCCCCGCCATGGATACGCAATAATTTTCCTGACTTTTCTAGCTCATCCAAATCTCGACGAACGGTCATATCAGAGACATTCAATTGTTCGATGATCTCACTGACCGTTAAAATTCCTTTTTTATTCACCATCTCACTAATTGTTAGTAAGCGCTCTCTTTTTAACATCTAATCACTCCCAATTCACAAATAATCTACCATAGAATAGAATGGAGGTCAACAAAAACAAACATGTACAAACAAAAATAATCAACCTAAACAAACAATTGCCACTTTTATTTCAAATAAATGCAATTTATTGATTGAATTTGTTTGTTTTTGTTGACAAATGTTTTGAATGCGATTACAATTCGTGTTGTTATATAAATTAGTAGACAAGAAGGTAGGGGAAGAGATGCTGAAATTACCAGAAGATTTTATTTTTGGCGGAGCAACAGCGGCATACCAAGTAGAAGGTGCAACAAAAGAAGGCGGAAAAGGTGAAGTTGCTTGGGACGAGTTTTTAGAGAAACAAGGAAGATTCAGTCCTGATCCGGCAAGTGATTTCTATCATCAATATGAAAAAGATATTGAATTATGTGAGAAGTTTGGTGTGAATGGGTTACGTTTATCCATTGCGTGGAGTCGTATTTTTCCTGATGGAACTGGGAAAGTCAATGAAGAGGGTGTGGCATTTTACCATAAGGTCTTTGCAGCTTGTGAGAAACATGGTGTACTTCCTTTTGTGACGCTCCATCATTTTGATACTCCGAAAGTTTTATTTGATCAAGGTGATTTTTTAAATAGAGACAATATAGAAGCATTTGTTGCATATGCAAAATTTTGCTTTGAAGAATTTAAAGAAGTGCGCTACTGGAGTACCTTCAACGAGATTTATCCAGTGGCAACGAATCAATATTTATTAGGGATTTTCCCACCAGGAATCACCTATGATTTTACCAAAATCATTGCTTGTTTGCATAACATGATGTATGCGCACGCAAGAGTGGTGAACTTGTTCAAGGACGAGGGATACGCCGGTGAAATTGGTGTGGTTCATTCCTTGGAAACGAAATATCCTGCATCGGACGCTTTGGAAGATCAACATGCAGCATTCTTAGATGATGCGTTGTCGATCCGTTTTCTCTTAGATGCCACTTATTTAGGATATTACTCTGATGAAACATTGTCAGCACTTGCTGAGATTTGTGAAGCGAACGACGCAAGCTATGAGTTTCCTGAAGAGGATCTGGCGGAGATGAAGCGTGCCTCACATCGTAATGATTACTTGGGGATCAACCATTATCAATGCCACTTTGTCAAAGCGTATCATGGAGAGAATGCAATTCATCATAATGGCACAGGGGACAAAGGAACTTCTGTTTATAAAGTAAAAGGAATTGGGGAACGGATCTATAAAGAAGGAATCCCTCGAACGGATTGGGACTGGTTGATCTATCCAGAAGGGTTATATGATCTATTGTTACGTATCAAGGAAGATTATCCCCACTACAATAAAATCTACATCACTGAAAATGGGATGGGATTCAAAGATCAGTTCGATGATGGTGTGATCATGGACCAACCACGGATCAAATATTTGAAAGTTTATTTAGAATCATTGAGCCAAGCTATATCTGCTGGAGTCAACGTGAAAGGCTATTTCCTATGGTCGTTAATGGATTTGTTCTCTTGGTCAAATGGTTACAACAAACGATACGGACTCTTCTATGTCGATTTCGAAACACAAAAACGTTACCCTAAAGAGTCCGCCTATTGGTACAAATTCGTCAGTGAAACAAAAACAATCATTTAAGTTGGAGGAATGGAAGATGAATAAAGAAGAATTGCAAATGTTAGGTTTTGAGATCGTGGCTTATTCAGGGGATGCACGTAGTACGTTACTCACATTATTAAGAGAAGTACGTCAAGGGAAATTTGATCGTGTGGAAGAAGCCTTGAAGGATGCAGATGAGAATTTGACATTAGCCCATAATTCACAAACAAAGATCTTAGCAGAAGAAGCTTCAGGAAAAGATATGGATATGGGATTTATTTTTATCCATGGACAAGATCACTTGATGACTACTTTATTGCTAAGAGATTTGATCCAAGATTTCATTGAGTTATATAAAAACAAATAATCACTAGGAGTGAAAAGCATGAATGGGATCATCAAGCAAATTGAAAAAGGCAAACCGATCTTTGAAAAAATCTCACGTAATATATACTTAGGTGCGGTCAGAGATGGATTCTTGACGGCTATGCCTGCAATTTTATTTTCAAGTATCTTTATTTTGATTGCGGCAGTTCCTGAGATTTTTGGTTTTCAATGGCCAGAAGGAGTATCGACCTGGTTATGGAAAATCTACAATTATTCGATGGGGGTCGTGGGCATATTAGTTTCTACAACGACTGCACGTTGTTTAGCTGAATCGATGAATCGGAGAATGCCGAAAAATAAAATCATCAATACCACATCGGTGATGCTTGCTTCTTTAGTTAGTTTCTTATTGTTGAGTGTCTCACCGATCGAAGGTGGTTTTTCAACGGAATATATGGGGACGAAAGGATTACTTGCATCGTTCATCGCTGCATTTATTACTGTAAACATTTATAAGTTTTGTGTACGAAAAGATATTACGATCAAGATGCCAAAAGAGGTACCAGGAACGATTTCTCAAACGTTCCGCGATATTTTTCCATTTTCATTTTCGGTCTTTGCCGCCGTTTTGGTCGACTTAGCTGCACGTAGTCTTTTTGGTATCTCTTTTGCAGAGGCTATCATCACTTTATTACAACCGCTATTTACAGCAGCAGATGGCTATTTGGGGATAGCCGTGATCTGGGGTGCTATGGCATTTTTCTGGTTTGTTGGTGTGCATGGCCCATCGATTGTTGAACCAGCGATTGCAGCGATCATTTATGCGAATGTCGAAACCAATTTACAACTGTTTAATTCTGGGGAACAAGCTTCACATGTATTGACTGTTGGTTTAGGAAATTTTGTCGGAACGATGGGTGGAACAGGTGCGACTTTAGTCGTTCCGTTTATCTTTTTGCTGTTTGCAAAATCCAAACAGTTAAAAGCTGTCGGTAAAGCTTCAGTTATTCCAGTCAGCTTTGCTGTGAATGAGCCGTTGTTGTTTGCGGCACCGATGATTTTGAATCCGTATTTCTTTGTTCCGTTTTTATTGACACCGATTGTAAACGTTTGCTTGTTCAAGTTTTTTGTTGATGTATTTGGAATGAATAGTTTCATGTATGTCTTACCTTGGGCAACGCCAGCGCCGATTGGACTAGTCTTAGGAACCGGCATGGGGGTTTTGGCGTTTGTATTAGCCGCCGTCTTGATTCTCGTCGACTTTGCAATCTACTTCCCATTCTGTAAGGCGTATGATGCAACGTTAGTCGAGCAAGAAGCACGACAAGCAGAACAAGTAGCCATGCAAGAAAACGAAACAAAAGTGACTGTGACGATTCCGGCGAATGAAGGATTGGCAACAGAAGCGAGTTCTTTGGCTGATTCAGGTAAAGAAATCAATGTATTAGTTTTATGCGCAGGTGCAGGTACAAGTGCGATGCTTGCAAATGCCTTGAAAGAAGGAGCAAAAGAATTTGATGCACCAATCAGTGCTTTAGCAGGTGCTTATGGTTCTCATTACGAGATGATGGAAGACTTTGATATGATCGTCTTGGCGCCGCAAGTCCAATCTTACTATGAGGATATCAAGGAAGACACAGATCGTTTAGGGATTAAATTGGTTGCCACAAAAGGTGCAGAATACATTGGTTTGACAAGAGATCCTGAGAAAGCTGTTCGGTTTGTTTTAGATCAATTTTAAATCAAAGGAGAGATCGTTAAATGAACAAAGTAAAAGGTTGGCGAGTGTTGGTTGTCGGATTATTTGTTTCATTAGTCAGTGTGGCATTAGGTTCGAGGCAAGTGGAGGCAAAGGAATTGATACGAGGAGCAGATATCTCGATATTAGCAGATATGGAAAAATCTGGTGCAGGATATTACGAAAATGGTGTGAAAAAAGATGCATTACAGATTCTAAAGAACAATGGCGTCAACTATGTTCGTTTGCGATTATGGCAAGATCCTTATGATGATCAAGGGAATTCATATGGTGCAGGCACGAATGATTTGAAAACAACGATTGCTTTGGCGAAACGTGCGAAAAACCTAGGATTGAAAGTGTTACTTGATTTTCATTATAGTGATTTCTGGGTGGACCCTGGCAAACAAAACCTACCGAAAGCATGGGAAAACTTTAGCTTAGAGCAACTTGATGCAGCCTTATACGGTTATACGAAAAGTGTATTGACAGAAATGAAAAACAATGGCGTATATCCTGATATGGTCCAGATAGGCAATGAATTGAACAGCGGCATGCTTTGGCCTTATGGGAAGTCATGGGGTGAAGGTGGTGGCGAGTTTGATCGATTAGCCACTTTCTTGAAGTCTGGGATTCGGGGAGTAAAAGAAACACAACCAGTCGACACGCCAATCATGCTACATTTAGCTGATGGTGGAGATACAGATGTCTTTACTTGGTGGTTTGATGAGATTACAAAACGTGGGGTAGATTACGATTTGATCGGCCTGTCCTATTATCCTTATTGGCATGGCTCGATGAATGCCTTGCAAACGACAATGAACACGATCAGTGCCAGATATGATAAAGAAGTCAATGTGGTTGAGACTGCGTATGGACACACAACTGCCAATGCGGATAGTATGCCCAATGCTTTTGGGCCTGAACAGGAAATTGCAGGAGGCTATGCGGCAACACCAGCAGGTCAAAGAGAATATTTGAATGATTTGGTGACCCGTATCCAAACCGTACCAAATGAGAAAGGAAACGGATTCTTCTACTGGGAACCTCTATGGTATAACGGCAATGTCTCTTGGGCAACAGCTGCTGGAATGAACTATTTAGGCGTACAATCTCAAACAGGCAATGAGTGGGACAACCAAGCGATGTTTGATTTCAATGGGCAAGCACTTCCTAGCTTAAAGGCATTTCAAGAAGCAGGGAGACAGCAAAATCTTCTGAAAAATCCTAGTTTTGAAAATGACGGTTTCACGAACGCACCGTCCAATTGGTCGGTGTGGCGAGGCAATGGCGCAGCAATCGATACATTGAAAACTGAAACTGGTGGGTTTTCCGGAACGTATAAAGCAACCTTTTGGGATGATCAAGCGTATCAAATGTCGATATATCAAACGGTTAATGGATTAAGCAAGGGAACCTACACATTAACTGCTTATACTATGGCAGGCGGCGATTTGACCACTAGTCAGGTGTATGTCAAAAATCATGGTGGGAAAGAACTGAAGGCTTCGATCACTAAAAGTGTCGAGTGGACGAAGGTAACGATCAAAGATATCCCGGTTACTTCCGGCACGAGTGAGATTGGCATTTATGTTGATACAAAAGCGCAAGGATGGGTATCGGTGGATCATGTAACATTCGTTAAAAATCAATAGTAAAAAGCCCCTAAGGACGCTTGGTTTTTCCAGACGTTCTTAGAGGCTTTTTTTAGTCGATCAGATATCTAATACTTTATCCAAGAAATCTTTCGTTCGCTCATTTTGCGGATTTTCAAAGATTTGTTGTGGTGTGCCATCTTCAAGGAAGTTGCCGCCATCTATAAACATGACACGGTTAGCGACTTCTTTAGCAAAGCCCATTTCATGTGTCACGATGACCATAGTCATTCCTTGTTTCGCTAATTTTTTCATGACATTCAATACATCGCCGACCATTTCTGGGTCCAAGGCTGAAGTAGGTTCATCAAAGAGCATGATATCGGGATTCATAGCTAATGCACGAGCGATAGCAACCCGTTGTTTTTGTCCACCAGATAAGTTATCTGGGTACATATCTTTTTTGTCTTCTAAGCCAACGGTTTCTAATAATTTGATTGCTTTTTTCTCTGCTTCCTCACGAGAGAGTTTCTTTAGATCCATCGGTGCTAAAACGATGTTTTCCAACACAGAAAGATGTGGGAAAAGATTGAAATGCTGGAATACCATGCCAATATGTTGTCTTACTAAGTTGATATCTGTGTTTTTATCCATCAAATGAGCACCATCAATGATGATATCACCGGATGTCGGATCTTCTAAACGGTTCAAACAACGTAAAAAAGTACTTTTACCTGAACCAGAAGGTCCGATCACACAAACAACATCGCCTTCATTGATCGACACGTTGATGTCGTTCAAGACAGTGTTGTCTCCATATTTTTTTACAAGATGTTCGACTAAGATTTTTTCTGTCATCTTATTTCACCTTCTTTTCTAAAACTTTCGCGAATTTCGTCAATGCAGTGATCAAGATCAAGTACATTACTGCGATGATCAAGTAAACATACGTACTTTGAGTGGTCCGAGCAACGATGATTCGTCCAGTTTGTAACAACTCGACCACACCGATCGCTGAAATGATCGTCGTATCTTTCAATGAGATCACGAATTGGTTGACAAACGATGGAATCATGATTTTAAATGCTTGTGGTAAAATGATTTTTTGCATCGTACGGTTATAAGACAGACCTAAACTTCGTGAAGCTTCCATTTGTCCTGTAGGAACAGCGTTGATCCCGCCGCGTACGATTTCGGCGATATAGGCACTCGCGTTCAAGGTCAATGTGATGATCCCTGCAATAAAGTCAGGAATCGTAAAGCCGACGATACTTGGTAGACCGAAAAAGATGAAGAAAGCAAGTACCATCATCGGGATTCCACGAATGATATCTACATAGATGCTGGCAACTGTTCGTAAGGCGCGGATCGGTGCAACACTGAAAAGACCGAAGATTACGCCGACAACTAAAGCTAGTGCAAATGAAATCAAGGTTAATAGGATCGTTTGCCATAAGCCTTTCAATAGCGCTTTGTAATTGTTTTGGATCAAGCCAGTCAATGTCGATTCATCAACAGCTGGTGCTGCTGCACTTTCGTCTGTAGAGATGTATTGATTGATGATCTCGTCATATTGACCTGTTCGTTTTAATTCTTTTAATCCTTCGTTGAACATTTGTAATAATTCAGGATTTTCTCCTTTTTTCACTGCGAAACCATAAGAGCCACCAGTTTCTCGTTCGATCGGCGTTTCTAATTCCTGACCATTTTTGATCGCATAACCGATTACTGGATAGTCATCCATCATTGCGTCAATTGCTCCGACTCTCAAACTGTCATATAGCTGATCTGCAGCATCGAAATATTTGATTTCGTAGCCATATTTCTCTTGGTTAGCGACCAAGAAATCTGCACTTTCGGTACCGACTTTCGCACCGACTGTTTTTCCATCTAAGTCTTCATAAGACTTGATCGAAGTATTGCCTTTTTTGACTGCGATTTGGATACCACTTTGGAAATAAGGGTCTGAAAAATCAAACGTTTTTTTACGTTCATCGGTAATCGTCATCCCCGCGATCATTCCATCTGCTTGTCCAGATTCCAATGCTTGTAACGCAGCAGAGAAACCGCGGAAGTCCATGCGGATATTGAACCCATGCATTTCTGATATAGCTTCCATTAAGCTGACATCGATCCCCACATATTCGCCATCCGCATTTTGATACTCGAATGGAGCGAAGGCCGAATCACTTGCAATCACATAAACGTCTTTTTTAGGTTCTATTTTTTGCATTGTCTCGCTAGTTGCTGTAGTCGATTGCGTCTCATCAGCTTGCACAGGCGTGTGCAGAGCGAATGTAACAAGTCCTGTCATTATGAAAAGGAATGTCTGTAACCTGTTTCTTTTTTTCATAAATAACCTCCTATATAAATTTCGATAATTTCCAATATTTAACTATTATAGGCGAAAAGATATTCCTAACACAAGATTCCAAGAAAAAATAATTCAAAAAAGTAGCGGTTTGTTACATGGTATGTAAGAAAATATGACATACGATAAAAGGAAGAGATGACCTTTAAGATCTGAAACTTTCAATTGGCGAAAGTATGTTCGCCGTGATATAATAGAAGAACAAGGAATGCCTTTGCTTTCCTTTTCTTTTTTTTGATGAAATGAGAGAAGGAATGAACGAAAAGGAGGACGAACAATGATTGAAAGAGATACCTCCCGTCATTTTGAGTTGGTGTCAAAATACCAACCAGCCGGCGATCAACCAGAAGCGATCAAGCAGTTGGTCGAAGGTGTAAATGAGGGTAAAAAAGCGCAGATTTTATTAGGTGCGACCGGAACAGGGAAAACCTATACGATATCTAATTTGATCGAAAAAGTAAATAAACCAACTTTGATCATTGCACATAATAAGACACTAGCTGGCCAATTATATGGGGAATTCAAAGAGTTCTTTCCGAATAATGCGGTCGAATATTTTGTTTCTTACTATGATTATTATCAACCAGAAGCCTATGTACCTTCGAGTGATACGTACATTGAAAAAGATTCAAGTGTCAACGATGAAATCGATAAATTGCGTCATTCCGCCACAAGTTCATTGTTAGAACGAAATGACGTGATCGTGATTGCTTCGGTTTCTTGTATTTTTGGATTAGGTTCACCATTCGAATATCAAAAACAAGTCGTGTCGATCAGACAAGGTGCGGAGATGGACCGTAATCAATTGATCCGAGATCTAGTCAGCATCCAATTTGAGCGAAACGATATTGATTTTCAGCGCGGTCGTTTTCGAGTGCGTGGTGATGTCGTGGAGATCTTTCCAGCTTCACGTGATGAGCGAGCATTACGCGTGGAATTTTTTGGTGATGAGGTCGAAAGAATCCGTGAAGTGAATGCGTTGACAGGTGAAGTATTAGGCGAAACAGAACACGTCGCTATTTTCCCAGCCACTCACTTTGTGACCGATGACGATCATATGGAACATGCGGTCGCAAATATCAAAGCAGAACTGGAACAACGCTTGACTGTGTTACGTAATGAGAACAAATTACTAGAGGCGCAACGCTTAGAACAACGGACGAACTATGACATCGAGATGATGTTAGAGATGGGCTATACTTCTGGGATCGAAAACTATTCACGTCATATGGATGGTCGTAAAGAAGGCGAACCGCCTTATACGTTATTAGATTTCTTCCCTGAGGATGCGCTGATGGTCATTGATGAATCTCATGTGACGATGCCACAGATCCGTGGAATGTATAACGGAGACCGTGCGAGAAAACAAATGCTAGTCGATTATGGCTTTCGCTTGCCATCTGCACTAGATAACCGTCCTTTACGTCTAGAAGAATTTGAGAAACATGTCAATCAGATCGTCTATGTTTCTGCTACTCCGGGACCTTATGAGTACGAACAAACAGATACAGTGGTCCAACAAATCATTCGACCAACAGGATTATTAGACCCAGTCATCGAAGTACGACCGATCATGGGTCAAATCGATGATCTAGTAGGTGAAATCAATGAACGGGTCGAAAAAGATCAACGGGTGTTCGTGACCACGTTGACGAAAAAGATGTCAGAAGACTTGACCGATTACTTCAAAGAGCTAGGGATCAAAGTGAAATACTTGCATAGTGATATCAAAACATTAGAACGAACAGAGATCATTCGCGACCTTCGTTTAGGTGAGTTCGATGTATTAGTTGGTATCAACTTACTACGTGAAGGATTAGATGTCCCTGAAGTATCGTTAGTTGCTATTTTAGATGCCGATAAAGAAGGGTTCTTACGAAGTGAACGTTCGTTAGTCCAAACTATCGGACGTGCGGCACGTAACTCAGAAGGTAAAGTCATCATGTATGCGGACAGAGTCACTGATTCTATGCGTTTGGCCATGGACGAAACGTCAAGACGTCGTAGTATCCAGCAACAATACAATGAGGAACATGGTATCGTTCCGAAAACGATCATCAAAGAAATCCGAGACTTGATCTCGATTACGAAAGAGTCAGAAGATGATGCAAAAGAAACGGTACAAGTTTCTTATGAAGAGATGACAAGAGAAGAAAAAGCAACACTATTGATGAAACTAGAAAAAGAAATGAAAGATGCAGCGAAAGCATTGGATTTCGAGACCGCAGCCAATGTGCGTGATATGATTCTTGAATTAAAAGCATCTGAGTAGGGGGTAAACATGGCTAACGATAAAATTATTATTCATGGCGCAAGAGCGCACAATTTGAAGAATATCGATGTGACGATCCCACGTGATAAATTCGTGGTCGTCACCGGATTATCCGGTTCAGGGAAAAGTTCACTTGCTTTTGACACATTATACGCAGAGGGACAACGCCGATATGTCGAAAGTTTATCTGCGTATGCCCGTCAATTTTTGGGGCAAATGGATAAACCGGATGTCGATAGTATTGATGGACTTAGCCCAGCAATCTCGATCGATCAAAAAACAACCAGTAAAAACCCTCGTTCTACCGTAGGGACAGTCACAGAGATCAATGATTATTTACGTTTGTTGTTTGCTCGGGTCGGTCATCCGATCTGTCCAAATGACCATATCGAGATCACCAGTCAATCCGTCGAACAAATGGTGGACAAAGTGCTAGAACTGCCTGATCGGACGAAGATCCAAATTTTAGCACCGATCGTGGTAAAGAAAAAAGGACAACACAAAAAAGTATTTGAACGTGTCCAAAAAGAAGGGTATGTTCGTGTTCGTGTAGACGGAGAAACCTATGACGTTAGCGAAGTACCTGAATTAGAGAAAAATAAAAAACACGATATCGCGATCGTGATTGACCGAATCGTGGTCAAAGAAGGCGTCCGCTCTCGTTTATTCGACTCTATCGAAGCAGCGCTTCGTTTAGCGGATGGCTATGTACTGATTGATGTGATCGGGGAAGAAGAAATGCTCTTTAGCGAACATTATGCGTGTCCGTACTGTGGGTTTACAGTGGGAGAATTAGAACCGCGCTTATTTTCTTTCAATGCACCATTTGGCGCATGTCCGGATTGTGATGGTTTGGGTGTCAAATTAGAAGTCGATATCGATCTAGTGATCCCAGATAAAACAAAAACATTGAACGAAGGAGCAATCATCCCTTGGAATCCCATCAGTTCGCAATATTATCCACAAATGCTGGCTCAAGCTTGCGAAAGTTATGGCATCGATATGGATACACCATTTGAAGACTTACCTATTGAACATCAAGAAATCGTGTTGAATGGTACCTCAGAGCCCTTCCATTTCCACTACGAAAATGATTTTGGCGGAGTGAGAGATGTTGAAACGTCATTTGAAGGGGTGATGACCAATATCAAACGTCGCTACCATGATACGAACAGCGATTTTACGAGAGAACAAATGCGTCTTTACATGACAGAATTGACGTGTAAGACTTGTGACGGTTACCGATTGAATCCACAAGCTTTATCCGTACAGATCAATGGTACAAATATTGGTCAGACGAATGAGTTGTCGATCCAACATGCCGTTGAATTTTTTGAAAATCTAACGTTATCAGAGCAAGAAAAAGTCATCGCTCGTCCGATTCTAAAAGAAGTCAATGATCGTTTGTCATTTTTAGAAAATGTAGGTCTTGATTATTTGACACTTAGTCGTGCTTCGGGCACTTTATCAGGTGGAGAAGCGCAACGGATTCGTTTAGCCACACAAATCGGTTCAAATCTATCGGGAGTTCTTTATATCTTAGATGAGCCTTCCATTGGCTTGCATCAACGGGACAATGATCGCTTGATCGGTTCATTGAAGAAAATGCGTGATCTTGGCAATACCTTAGTGGTTGTGGAACATGATGAAGATACGATGCGTGCAGCTGATTATTTGATCGATGTTGGGCCTGGTGCGGGACATCAAGGTGGCGAGATCGTTTCTGCTGGAACGCCAGCTCAAGTTGCGAAGGATAAACATTCATTGACCGGACAATATCTGTCTGGCAAAAAATCGATCCCTGTTCCTGAAACAAGACGAAAAGGTACAGGAAAAGCGATCAAGATCACAGGTGCGACAGAAAACAACTTGAAAAACGTGTCCGTCGAGTTTCCTTTGGGTGAGTTCGTGGCGGTCACTGGAGTCTCTGGTTCAGGGAAAAGTACGCTTGTGAACAGTATCTTGAAGAAGGCATTAGCACAAAAAATCAATCGTAATTCAGCTAAACCAGGAAAGTTCAAAACGATAACTGGTTATGAAGGAATCGAAAAAATCATTGATATCGATCAAAGCCCGATTGGTCGGACACCAAGAAGTAATCCGGCGACTTATACGAGTGTCTTTGATGATATCCGTGATCTGTTTGCTCAAACCAATGAAGCGAAGATGCGTGGCTATAAAAAAGGACGTTTCAGCTTCAATGTGAAAGGTGGACGCTGTGAAGCTTGCCGCGGGGATGGGATCATCAAAATCGAAATGCATTTCTTACCAGATGTATATGTCCCATGCGAAGTCTGTCATGGGAAACGTTATAACTCAGAAACACTAGAAGTTCATTACAAAGGAAAAAGTATTGCGGATATCTTAGAGATGACGGTTGAAGATGCCGTTGAGTTTTTCCAACCGATCCCTAAGATCCATCGAAAACTACAAACGATCGTTGATGTTGGTTTAGGGTATGTCACGATGGGACAACCAGCAACGACATTGTCCGGTGGAGAAGCGCAACGAATGAAACTTGCGAGTGAACTGCACAAAATTTCTAATGGGAAGAATTTTTATATTTTAGATGAGCCGACTACAGGGCTTCACACTGATGACATTGCTCGTTTATTGCATGTTTTGCAACGATTGGTTGATGCAGGGAATACTGTGTTAGTCATTGAACACAATTTAGACGTCATCAAAACAGCGGATCATTTGATCGATCTAGGACCTGAAGGTGGCGAAGGTGGCGGTACGATCCTAGCGACTGGTACACCAGAGGAATTAGTGAAAGTCAAAGAAAGCTATACAGGACATTATTTGAAAAAAATCATGGAAAAATAATAAAAGTGATGATGATAGTTAAAAAAATATTAAAAGAATACAATATGTATTGTTTTCTTTTCATGAGTATTCTAGAATATTTTATATGGTAGTTCTTTCTACACTTATTGGTATAGATAAAAACTTCCTATAAGTTCAATCCGTTCAAAAAAGAATTGAGCAATCGGAGGAGATTCCTTTGATTGCTTTTTTCTTTATGGTATGATATTCCTTGTGTAATTGTAAAAGAAAAAACAAGAGATTATTAAGTTAGTGAGAGATAATGATGAACAGTAATGAAAAAAATGAATTTATCCCTATTTTATTAGGTAGCGATATGAACGTTTATGGTATGGCCCGTTCATTTCACGAGGCATATGGCACAGTTTGTCAATCCTATGCGTCGAATCAATTAGCGCCTACCCGCTATAGCAAAATCGTAAACGTTGAAGTGATTCCAGGATTTGATCAAGATCCGGTCTTTATAGAGACGATGAGACGTTTAGCAAAAGAAAAATATACGGATAAAAATAAAAAATATTTACTGATAGCTTGTGGCGACGGATATGCTGAGTTGATTTCTCAGCATAAAGAGGAGCTGTCTGAAACTTTTATATGTCCTTATATCGATTATTCACTTTTCGAGCGATTAGTGAATAAAGTGAGTTTTTATGAGATATGTGAAGAATATCAGTTACCTTATCCCAAAACATTGATCATTCGAAAAGAAATGTTGAACAATGGCCGCTTAGAACAAGAGTTACCTTTCAATTTTCCTGTAGCACTAAAACCGGCAAATAGTGTGGAATATTTATCTGTCCAATTTGAGGGACGAAAAAAAGCGTTTATTATTGATAATCGCGAGGAATTTGATTTGATGCTAGGTCGGATCTATGAAGCGGGCTATACGAGCGAAATGATCGCACAAGACTTTATTCCTGGGGATGACAGCAATATGCGGGTCTTGAATGCCTACGTTGATGACCAGCATCAAGTACGAATGATGTGTCTAGGACATCCATTACTTGAAGACCCAACACCAGCGTCTATCGGAAACTATGTCGTGATCATGCCTGACTATAACGAGAAGATCTACCAAACGATCAAAGCATTTCTAGAAAAAATCGAGTACACTGGCTTTGCAAACTTTGACATGAAGTATGACCCACGAGATGGCGAATATAAATTATTTGAGATCAATCTTCGTCAAGGAAGAAGTAGTTTCTTTGTTACGCTCAATGGCCTGAATTTAGCACGTTTTCTAACAGAAGACCGTGTCTTTGGTGTGCCGTTCGTGCAAACGACCTACGGAACGAACCAATCAGACCAAGCGAAGCTATGGCTTGGCGTGCCTAAAAAAGTCTTTTTGACTTATGCCAAAGAGAACGAACAAAAACAACGTGCCTTGCAGTTGATCAAAGAAAAACGCTATGGAACGACTGTGTTTTATGAGAAAGATCACTCACTTAAACGCTGGGTATTGATGACTTATATGTTCCGAAACTATATTCCAAGATTTAAAAAATACTTTCATTCGAAAGAAGGCTAGTTCATGGAGAATTTTTTCAGTATCTTAGGTGGGATGGGAACGATGGCAACGGAAAGCTTTGTCCGCTTGATCAATCATCGTGTCAAAGCTGCCAAAGATCAGGATTACTTGAACTATGTATTGTTCAATCATGCGACAGTTCCTGATCGAACGGCCTACATTTTGGATCAAACGAAAGAAAATCCTGTCCCTTATTTAGTAGAGGATGTCAAAAAACAAAATTTACTACAACCGAATTTCATTGTTTTGACTTGTAATACAGCTCATTACTTTTTTGATGACTTACAGGCAGAGACGACGATTCCGATTTTGCATATGCCACGAGAAGCGGCAAAAGAGCTTGTCCGTCAAAAAACAACGGGTAAAGTAGCTGTTTTAGCAACTCAAGGAAGTATTCTTGCCGGTGTTTACGAAAAAGAGATCAAAGCATTAGGTTTTGACGTGGTGATTCCTGACCAAGAACTACAAGAAAAAGTGAACTACTTGATTTATCATGAAATCAAAGAAGCGGATCGGTTGAATAAAGAACTTTATTTTGAGATTCTAGAAGAAGTTGTTCAACGCTTGGCGTGTGAAAAGATCATCTTAGGCTGTACAGAATTGTCTTTGATGCAAGAAGTTGCCTCCGATAATCCTTATCCTGTGATCGATGCGCAGTCGATACTAGCTGATCGAACAATCGAGATGGCACTATCTGCTCGAAAGTAAGATACGTTTTTAGTGTAATAATAGTTGTGGGCTGAGTTTGATCTACAGGGGTTCAGCTCCTATAAATTAGCGCGAAAAGAGTTAGAGACAGAAATGTTTCCCCTCGAGAAATAAGACGCCATCCACGAAAATTGTTCTTCAAATTTTTGTGGATGGCGCCTTATTTCCGAAGAGGTTACTTTTGTTTCCATCGTTTATTCAGTGTTAGAATCTGCGAGAGGACTAATGTGCCCCTCACTTTTCGCGCTTATTTTGAAGTCGTTTGATTTTGCTTTACAGCCTTTGAATAAAAACCAAAGAAATCGAATTCGAACTAGCAATGATACGCCCGGGATGATATAATTTTATAGGAGAACGAGAGAGGAGGCCATACGGATGGCTGATAATTTAGAACTAGTAATCATTACAGGAATGAGCGGGGCAGGTAAAACTGTGGCCATTCAAAGTTTTGAAGATATGGGGTACTTTTGTATCGATAATATGCCCCCAACACTGATCCCAAAATTCTGGGAACTGATCAAGGAATCGGGGAAAGTCACAAAAATGGCACTTGGTGTGGATCTACGTTCACGCTCTTTCTTTGAAGAGATCCAAAGTATGTTGATCGAGATCGAAAATACAAATTTTATTGATACCTCTGTCTTATTTTTAGATGCCTCTGACGAAGAGTTGGTTGCTCGTTACAAAGAAACCAGAAGAACCCATCCGATGGCTATGGATGGACTAGTAACGGAAGGCATCCGTAAAGAACGGGCGATTTTAAATGACATCAAAGCACAAGCTTCTGTCATTATTGATACGACGACTTTAACTCCACGACAACTACGTGAGAAAATCAATCAAACATTTAAAACAAAAGATGATCAAGGATTCCGCATTGAGTTTGTTTCGTTTGGTTTCAAATACGGGTTACCGATCGATTCAGATATTGTGATGGATGTTCGTTTTTTACCGAACCCTCATTATATCGCTGATTTAAGACCATTGACTGGGAAAGATAAACCAGTCTATGATTACGTCATGTCCTTTGACGAAACAGAATTATTTTATTTGAAATTCCTTGATTTATTAAAAACAGTCATGCCAGGATACATCAAAGAAGGAAAAAGCAGTTTGACTGTAGCGATTGGCTGTACGGGTGGACAACACCGTTCAGTTGCTTTAACAGAAAGGTTATCTCAAGCGCTTAGTGAAACATATAAAGTCAATGTAACTCATCGTGACAAAGATAAGCGCAAAGAGACGGTGAACCGCTCATGAAAATGAAAACTTACCGAATTCGAAAACCCAAAATCGTTGTAGTCGGAGGCGGTACAGGCTTACCTGTTATTTTGAAAAGTCTACGTAATCAAGGAGCCGATATCACGGCAATCGTGACCGTCGCAGATGATGGCGGTAGTAGCGGTGAGATCCGCCAGTCGATTGCGATGGCTCCTCCAGGCGATTTAAGAAATGTGTTAGTCTCGCTATCTGATATGCCTCAATTTTACGAAGATATCTTTCAGTACCGTTTCAAAAAAGAAGACCAATTTTTAGCCAATCATACCATTGGTAACTTGATCATTGCGGCAGTTGCTGAAATGAGAGGGAGTACTTATGAAGCAGTACAACTATTGTCTCGAATGATGCACGTGGATGGACACATCTATCCCTCTTCTGAAACGCCGTTGACCTTACATGCGGTCTTCAAAGATGGAACGACAGCGATCGGAGAATCTAAAATCGCTGTTGACCGCAAAACGATCGATCGGGTATTCGTACGTAATACAGAAGACGAAAGTGAAGCCAAAGCAGGGCGCAAAGTTGTTTCTGCGATCATGGAAGCAGATATGGTCGTCTTAGGGCCGGGAAGCTTGTTCACGAGTATTCTTCCTAACTTAGTCATACCAGAAGTTGGTGAAGCCATGCTTCAAACGAAAGCAGAGGTCGTATACATCTGTAATATCATGACACAAAAAGGGGAAACAGAACATTTTTCAGATGCAGATCATATTCGTGTGTTGCATCAACATTTAGACCAACCCTTTATTGATACTGTCTTAGTCAATACAGAAAAAGTACCAAAAGATTACATGGACCCGGAAATCTACGATGAATACCTTGTCCAAGTAGCACATGATTTTAATGGCTTAAGAGAAGAAAATTGTCGGGTCATCTCGACTGACTTTTTAGAGTTGAAAAATGGCGGAGTCTTCCATGATGGTGAAAAGGTAGTCGAAGAACTATTCCGCATCGTCTTTGGCTCAAAGTAATTAAAGGAAAAATTTTGTGAAAAGGAGGTGGATAACGTGTCATTTGCAGCTGAAGTCAAGAAGGAATTGACTGGTTTGGAAGTCCATCGAGAACATGCAAAAGCGGAATTAGCCGCATTATTACGAATGAATGGCTCACTTGGAATCGTCAACCAGCAATTCATCTTGAACGTACAGACAGAAAACGCCGCAATTGCTCGACGGATCTACTCACTTTTAAAAGATCATTATCAAGTACGAAGCGAACTGCTCGTACGTAAGAAAATGAAATTAAAGAAGAATAATGTCTACATCGTTCGCTTGAAACAAGGAACGAAAAATGTATTGATGGATCTGGATATCATGGATGGTATGATGTTCAATGGGCATGTTTCCGATGAGATCATGGGAAATGCGCAAAAGATGCGTTCGTATTTACGTGGCGCATTTATGGCGTCGGGTTCAGTCAATAACCCGGAAACAAGCCGTTATCACTTAGAGATTTATTCGATCTACGAACAACATAACCAAGATATTTGTAATATGTTGAATTACTATGGTTTACACGCGCGTACACTAGAAAGACGTAATGGCTATATCTCTTATTTAAAAGGGGCCGAAAAAATTGCTGATTTCTTGACTCTGATTGGGGCAACAAATTCGATGTTGCGCTTTGAAGATGTGCGGATCGTGCGTGATATGAGAAATTCAGTGAACCGGTTAGTCAATTGTGAGACGGCTAACCTGAACAAAACCATTGATGCAGCATCAAAACAGATTGAAAATATTGAATTGATCGAAGCACGAGTGGGTTTACAAGCACTTCCGGAAAAGTTACAAGAGATTGCTGAATTACGCTTGCAACATCCTGAAGTCAGTTTAAAAGAACTAGGAGAAATGATCCCATCCGGAGCAATCTCGAAATCAGGGATCAATCATCGGATTCGAAAAATCAACGAATTTGCTGAAAAATTAAAAGAACAAGCATCCTAATGAATAATGAATTTATTGTTCATTAAATCGAAATATAAACATATTGTGGTTTGACTAATTTGTCTTTTGCTTTTAGGGTTCATCGAAGCAAGAGGATAGATGTCAGACCACTTTTTTTTCTTTTTCTTAAAAATGGGCATGAATCTAAAGTTTAGGTACTTATAATGAATGTAAATTAGTGATAGTGAGGAGGAGATTGCATTATGGAGGAAGCACATAAAAGTAAGAAACGTAAAATAGATGAACTATATCCTACAAGAGACCTAAAAGAAAAGCGTGATCAAGCCATTTATCGTGAGTTAATATCAGGTCAGTTGGAAAAAGACATCATGAACAAGTATCAAATCAGCAGAGAGCGCCTCTATACAACCAAGAAAAAGCTGGCAATCCAAGAGATTATCGGGCAAAAAAGCCAAAAAACAATTGCCTATCGGTTGAAATTGACAGTCTCACAAGTTCGTAAGTATCGAAATGATTATATTTATACCGCATTAGCAAAAAACGGAGAGATAGCAGCATTAGCAGCTGAATTTCAGATGAGTGAAAAACAAATCTTGCAGATTCGCAATAAAAGGATTGCCACTGAATTGATAAAAGGATCGAGTGTAACAGAAGTAGCAAAAGATTCACAGTTATCAGTCAATAAAATTCGTTCAATCAGAAATGAACAGATTATCGAACGATTGAAAGAACAACATCCTGAAGAAATTGCCAGAGATTTCAATTTATCAATGGAACAAGTATTTTTGATCAAGCAACGTTCGCTAGAATCAAATAATAAGACAAAAGAGTTGTCTCCCGCGAACAAAAATCTCTTGGATCAATTAGAGGAACGCAAAGCGAAGGTACTAAGTTTACTTGAAGAAAGCAAAACAACAAAAGTTGTAGCACAAGAATTAAAGATCAGTCAACGAGCAGTCATCGATATCCGTAATCGTGAAATCGAAAAATCATTCGAAGCTGGACAGACTGGCCAAGAAATCAGTCAGCGATTCCACATTGGAATCGAGGAACTCTATCGACTAAGAGATGTTCGTCTATTGATACAAAGCGATCAAGGGAAAACGAGTAGTCTTCTTTCAAAAAGATTTAACGTGTCATTATCCAGAGTTGGATCGATTTTGTGTCGGAATAATGCTTCTAATAAGCTTGATCATACTACAGCAAGCTCTCGAAAAACATTTGATATTTCAATAGTATCTGATGAGACAAGACGAGAAATTCTGAAACGAATCAAAGAAACAAAAATAACGAAGGCTTTGGGAAAAGAATTAGGAGTAATCGTCCCCCTGATCTATAAAGTGAGAAATCATGGGATATTAACAAAATTGAACAGTGGAGAATCCACTCAAGCGGTCGCAGAAGAATTCAAAATGGATATCAAAAATGTTCGTGAAGTTATTTTCCGAGCAAATTTGGCAGAATTTCCCAATATCAAGCGACGTACTTTAGATTATTTGACACCTGAACAAGTGCAAACAGTTAGAAACTGCATCAATCGCAAGATGACGATCAGAGAAATCTCTGAAGTACTAGGAATCAAAGACTCGCTGGTCAGATGTGTGCAAACAAAAATGAAATCACAAAAAGGAACAATCAAGATGAAGCATCGAGTCACAAAAGAACAAAAAAAGCAGATCATGCAAGACCTAAACTACATGACTCCATTTGTGAATTCTTCGAAATCAGGGGTTAGTGAGTCGACCATCCGCGTTTTGGCTACTAGGTTTGAAGAAATCAAGGGGAGAGAAATCCAAGAAAAACGAAAAACAGCAAAAATGAAGGCACTACAAAAGATGGATGAACTACTTACTAAGGTAAAAGAAGAAGCGAAAATCCGCAATATTCAGCAAATTATTCAAAAAGAAAAAATGCCAAAAACGAAATTGATGACACAACGTGAATAAATAGATACGAGTAATGGACAGTATTCTAAAGAGCATTAGCCCTCTTTTTGATCAAGACGAAGTAGAATCATTCCCTTAATCTCTTTTTAGCATATGTTAAAAAAAAGAAAGATCGATCAAAGAAATACTCCTATAACGAGAGAATGAAACAAACAAGTTAGGAGGAAACTGTAAATGAGTGATTATGAAAAACAGGTAGTGACATCCAAAAGAAGATTTCAAATACGTACGCAAGCAATTGAAAAAAAACAAGACGTATTAGCGGAAATAAGACATCGCAAAACGAACGTATATATCATAAAAAAACATCACCTTACTCTTTGGCAGGTCAGATTCGTTATAAAAAGAGAAATTATACGACAGATCAAAAAAGGTACGCGTATGGAAATAATCGCTCACCGATTGAATATGTCGCTAGATCAAATTCGAGAGGTACGCAATAACTATATCAAACATCATCTAATAAACGGTGCTTCAAAGAATGATCTCGCTAAAAAGCTACATATGGAGCATCAACAGATACTTACTATTCGAAATCATATGATCGAGAAAAAGTTAGTTCAAAAATTGACCATCAAAGAAGTTGCGCACAGGTGGAAATTGGCAGAGAGTAGTGTAGAAAAGATACGAGAACAAGCCATTTTAAGACGATTACAAATGACTCATCCAGAAGATGTTGCCACTACTTTTCGATTATCCGTTGAAGATGTTTTACGTATTCGTCAGAAAATTAGCCAACCACTTGCCTTGCAAGGTCATGTCACAAAAGAAAGTAAGAAATGGCTAAAAAATATCAATCGACAAGAACAAGCAATTGTCGCGAGCTTAGAACAAGGAAAGCCAACAAGAATCGTTGCCCAGCAATTGAATATCAACCAAAAATTTGTGATTCGGACACGTACGCGTCATATTGAACAAGCATTCGAGCAAAAGCAGCCACTAGCAGAAATCAGCAAACGATTTTATACACCTGTGGATGAACTAAGAAAACTTAGGAATCAGCGGATTTTGTATTATCGCGAGGATGGAATCAAAGCAAGTATCTTAGCTAGAAAGTTCAATATGAAAACTACTGCCCTACAGAAAGTCGTTTATCATAATCAGGCAGTACAACAACCCATGAAAAAAGATAAGAAAGAGAATAAAACTGAGCCACTAACGTCGTTTTCAGTTGAAGCATGTGCCAAATTTATGGAGGAATTAAAAAAAGGGAAATCAATGGCCGAAATTGGTCTCTCTCTTAACTTGGATCACCATAAAACTTGTGCAATTAGAAATCACCTGATTTTAACGAAGCTTAATAACGGGGAGAAAACAGAAGCTATCGCAAAGCAATTCAATACGAATTTGACCAACATCTATCAAATCACGTTTCAAGCGGATCTAGTAAACTATCCCAATATCAAAAAACGGACAAATAGTTATTTGACAGAGCAACAAACGCAGGATGTTAAGCGGATGATAGGGGAAGGAAAAACAAACAGCCAAATTGCGCAGCTACTTTCGGTAAAAAAATCATTAGTCATCAGTAAAAGGCGATCATTGAAAAGACTGACAAGATTATCTAACAAAAAGCATAGAATTACAGATGAACAAAAATCAGCGATCCTTGCAGATGCTAGGTATCTCGATAAGGTCACTAATGCCATGAAACATGGGGTAAGCATAGAGTCAGTTCGAATCATCTCGAAGCGCAATAATAAAATGAGCATAAAAAAAATCAGTGAACGAAAAAATGATGTGGAGAAACTAAAAAAATTCAAGGAAATAGAAAAAGAAATCAAACGACAAGCAAAAGTAGAGAATATCAAGCGGGTCCTCCAAGAAAAGCCGCAACAGTTTCGTTCAACCAAACATACTTCGTTACTACAACGATAAAAAATAGACCGAAAAAGCCAATCGCTTTTCGGTCTATTTTTGATTTTAACCATCAAGGAATGATCAAATGATGAATTATTTAACCAATTCACTCAATTCTTCTGGTGTGATCGATTCATCAAAGATATGTTCATCGATGATTACAGTAGGGACGAATTGGATGTGAGCAGCATTTGCTTCATCGATGATTGCTTGAGTAGTTGCTTGGTCTTCTTGTTCGGTTAAACCAAGTGTTTCTGTTGCATATTCGGCAATGCCGTCTAAATCAAGTTGTTTCCATTCATCTTGCGCATCGAAAATCGCTTTGATTTGTTTTAATGCGACTTTTCCATCCGTCGTAGTGATATGATGATGCATCACATTTCCTTTTTGTAAACTAGGTTTTTCTTTGTCGAATAATTTGATGATTCGTAAGAGTCTTCCAGATTGAACCGCCTCTTCTAAAATGTCATAAGATTCGATAAACCATTGTCGACAATAAGGACAAGCAAGATTAACAAATTCGATCATTTGTTTTGGTGCATCTTCGTTTCCGTACATGATTCCAGTAGTTTTGTTTGTTTTTGTTGCATCAATAATTGAAATATCCATTTTTTAACACCTCTTTATTCTATTGTAATAACTTTACCCTAAAAAAGACAATGATTTGTTCAAAGAAATAAATGTGTGTGTGAATCGTTAATCTCTCATTTCCTAGATTAAAAAGCTAAAAGTTGTAAGAAAGGAAAAGCTATTTTTTTATTTTCTACCTGTCGATTCTGGTCGAAGCATTTCTGTCATATCTTTAGCATGTGATTTTTCTTTCAAAATTAGGAGGTTTTCTTTGTTCGTTTACGGTATAATAATAAAGATTATTTAGATAAATTGAGCAAAGGTGATGAAACATGCGAAAAATGAAGACGATGGATGGGAATACTGCTGCGGCATATATTTCATATGCCTTTACAGAATTAGCAGCGATCTATCCAATTACGCCTAGTTCAACAATGGCTGAACTGGTTGATCAATGGGCAGCCTCAGGTAAAAAAAATATTTTCGGACAACCAGTGAAAGTCGTAGAGATGCAATCAGAAGCTGGTGCTGCTGGTGTCGTACATGGGTCATTAAAAACCGGAGCATTGACAACAACGTACACTGCTTCACAAGGATTATTATTGATGATCCCAAATATGTATAAGATAGCCGGTGAACTTTTACCTAGTGTTTTTCACGTAGCTAGTCGAGCGGTGACGACGAATGCGTTGAATATTTTTGGTGATCATGGCGATGTGATGGCCGCTCGCCAAACAGGATTTGCGATGCTTGCGGAAAGCAGCGTCCAAGAAGTGATGGATTTAGCGCCAGTTGCGCATCTAGCTTCCTTAGAAGGAGAAATCCCTTTTGTCAACTTTTTTGATGGTTTTCGAACGAGTCATGAAATCCAAAAAATCGAAGTGTTGGAATATGATGAATTAGCTCCTTTGATTCCTCAAGAAAAATTGGAGGCCTTTCGTGAACGTGGAATGAATCCTAATCGGCCGACGACCAGTGGGACGAATCAAAACCCTGATATCCACTTTCAACAACGAGAAACGATCAACCGATACTATGATCGTTTGCCCCAAATCGTGAAAAAGTATATGGATAAAATCAATGAACTTCGAGGAACTTCTTATGATCTGGTCACTTATTATGGAGCGGCTGACGCAGAAGAAGTCATTATTTCAATGGGATCAGTTGCGCAAACGATCCAACAAACAGTTGATTACTTGAACCAAAACGGTCGTAAAGTCGGCTTCTTGAATATCCACTTATATCGTCCGTTTCCAATTGAAACATTGATTGAAAAACTACCGAATGCCGTAAAGGCAATTGCTGTTCTAGATCGCAGTAAAGAGCCGGGAGCAGGGGGAGAACCTTTATTATTAGACGTTCAAAGTGCGTTATATGATGCAGAACGTCATCTGAAAGTGATCGGCGGACGTTATGGCATTGGTTCAAAAGATGTCACCCCTGATCAGATTGTAGCGGTATATGATGAATTGAAAAAAGAAAAAACGGACATGAAGAAACGTTTCACGATCGGGATCATTGATGATTTAACTTACTGTTCTTTGGAGGTTGGCCCATCACTTGATTTGACTGAAGCGAATACTTACCAAGCGAAATTCTGGGGATTTGGATCTGATGGAACAGTTGGAGCAAATAAATCAGCGATCAAAATCATTGGTGACCATACAAACAAATACGCACAAGGCTATTTTTACTATGATTCAAAAAAATCAGGTGGTCTGACTGTTTCTCATTTGCGTTTTGGCGATACACCGATCCGTTCGACCTATTTAGTCGAACATGCCGATTTTGTAGCTTGTCATACCCCTGCTTATCTTCACAGCTATGATTTAGTCAAAGGATTGAAACCTAAAGGGACTTTCTTATTGAATACACTTTGGTCAGACGAACAACTAGCTACGCATCTACCGACCCATTTAAAACGATATTTAGCTGAAAATGAGATCCAATTTTATACGATCAATGCGATGCGCTTGGCGCAAGAAGTAGGTCTAGGTCGGCGGATCAATACGGCGATGGAAACAGCATTTTTCAAGTTGGCGAATATCATACCATTCGAAGAAGTCTTACCGATTTTGAAAGAGGAAGCCTTGAAGAGTTATGGTCATAAATCAATGGCGATCGTTGAAAAAAATATCAAAGCGATAGATCGTACAGTGGAATTGTTGCATAAAGTCGAAGTGCCGGCTGAATGGGCAACATTGGTGCTTCCTGATAAGGAGAAAAATACTCAAAATCGCTATATCAGAGACATCCTTGAACCAATCAACGCTCAAGAAGGAAATCAGCTTTCAGTGAGGACCTTAGCAGAAAACGGAATGACACGAGGCGATATGCCTTTAGGAACCGCTGCTTACGAAAAACGCGGGGTAGCACTTGAAGTACCTGAATGGATCAGTGAGCGCTGTACGATGTGTAATGAATGTTCGTTCGTTTGTCCTCATGCAGCGATTCGACCATTCTTAGCCGATGAGGAAGAACTAGAAGAAGCACCGGAAGGGTTCATTGTTCGAGAAATGCGTGGGCCAGATGGTTTGAAGTATCGCATCCAAGTGTCTGTCGAAGACTGTACCGGTTGTGGCTTGTGTGTCGAAGCGTGTCCAGCAAAAGGTAAAGCACTAGTGATGAAGCCCTATGAAGAACAAAAGAAACAAGCAATCAACTGGGCATTTGCGATGACCTTGCGACAAAAAGAAAATCCGATCAAAGGAAAAAATACAGTGTTATCGACCCAATTCAATCAACCTTTATTAGAATTTTCAGGCGCATGTTCCGGTTGTGGGGAAACGCCTTACGTGAAGCTGTTGACACAGATGTTCGGTGACCGTATGATGATCGCCAACGCGACAGGCTGTTCATCTATTTGGGGCGGAGCAGTGCCGGCTTCACCATTTACCACAAATAATTGTGGGCAAGGACCTGCGTGGTCAAATTCATTATTAGAAGATAATGCTGAATTTGGTTATGGGATGCTTTTAGCCGCACAAACAAGAAGAGAAGCTTTAGCAGAGACGATGAAAAAAGTGATGCCTAAAGTCTCCTTAGAACTACGTGAATTGATGGAAGATTGGTTGGCGCATATGTTTGAAAGCGAAGGAACCCAACAACGGGCAGCTAAATTACGTGGGGCAATCGAAAATGAGCTTGAAGCTGTTCCTGAATTACAAACGATCTACCAAGAAAAAGATCTATTTGTCAAAAATAGTCAATGGATGATCGGTGGTGATGGCTGGGCGTATGATATCGGTTTTGGCGGAATCGATCACGTCTTGGCAAGTGGCGCAGATGTAAACATTTTAGTCATGGATAATGAAGTCTATTCCAATACAGGTGGACAAGTCTCAAAAGCCACACCTGCTTCAGCAATCGCTAAATTCTCAGCAAATGGGAAATATGCCTCCAAGAAAGACTTAGGCATGATGGCGATGACGTATGGGAATGTGTATGTGGCACAGATCGCTTCAGGTGCGAATCAAATGCAAACGATCAAAGCATTTGAAGAAGCAGAAAAATTCCCTGGACCATCGTTGATCATTGCGTATACGCCATGTATTGCTCATGGGTTACTAGGTGGAATGAAAGAATCGATCAAAGAAGCAAAAGAAGCAGTGGCTTCAGGCTATTGGTCGTTGTATCGCTATAATCCTGAATTGATCGAAAAGAATAAAACGCCGATGACACTAGACTATAAAAAGCCTGATTTTACAATGATGGCTGACTTCATGCGCAAGCAAGTCCGTTTTTCATCGCTTGAAACGATCCACCCGCAGGCAGCGGAGCAGTTATTCAATAAAACGATCCAAGATGCGAAAAAACGGTTTTACAACTATGCGGCGATGACTGGTCAATTAGAAAAAATCAAAGCGAAGATCGAACCGACAGAAGGTACTGAAAGTCCAGAGATCGAAAAACCGAGAGTCAAAAAAGAACGAACGGTTGATCCGGAAGCAGAAGCTAGACGTGCTGCCAGACGTGCCGCTAGAGCGGAACGAAGAAAAACCAAAGAATGATAAAACGAAACGATCCAAGGAAATAGAATAACTTATTGGTGAATAAATGGAAAATGTAAATTTCTTGAAAAAAATTGGTTTTTGTTAGGAAATTCCAAGCAGATAAGTCTCTTCTGGGGAAACATATGATATACTAAAGAGGAAATCTCAAAAGAGAAGAGAGGCTGTCTATGTCATTTCAAATCGGAGAACTTTTTAATTTAGACTATTGGCGACAAATGTTTTCCGGTGACTTGTTTTCTCAGAATTTTTTGGTGAACATACTCGATGTATTGGTTGTTTGGTATTTAGTTTATAAACTCATTCAACTATTGCGAGGAACAAAAGCAATCCAATTGCTAAAAGGGGTAGGGATTTTTGTTGTTATTCGGATCTTAGCCGAGATTATTGGTCTACATACCTTATCTTGGTTGATGAATCAAGTGATCACGTATGGTGTGATTGCGGCTATCGTCATTTTTCAACCAGAGATACGGCGTGGATTAGAACACCTCGGTCGTAGCTCACTTTTCAAACAATCGAAGAGTGAGAAGCAAGAAGATGAACAGATGATCCTTTCTTTCGACAAAGCGATCCAATATATGTCCAAACGTAAAATCGGTGCCTTGATCACGATCGAACGCCACACCGGTTTGGATGAATATATCGAAACAGGGATTGCTTTAGATGCCGATATCACTGGCGAATTACTGATCAATATTTTTATTCCGAATACACCGCTGCATGATGGTGCAGTGATCGTAAAAGATGGAAAAATTGCAGTAGCCAGTGCCTACTTGCCTTTATCTGAAAGTATGTTGATTCCGAAAGAATTCGGAACCCGTCACCGAGCGGCTGTCGGAGTCAGTGAGGCGAGCGATGCGATTACGATCGTTGTCTCAGAAGAAACAGGAGATGTCAGCATTACGTTGGATAACCAATTGATGCCTGGCTTATCTCAAGAAGAATATTTGACGATCTTGCGTAAAAATTTGATCGTCGAAGAAAAAAACAAAAATAAAAATACGCTCCAAACCTTCTTAGACGTGATGACTAAGGGAGGGGATCACAAATGATCTCAAAAGAGAGGCGTAAAAGTATCTTATATGCGTTTGTTGCGTTATTATTCAGTATTGTGCTGTATTTTAATGCGAATGGACAATCTGTCCAAGATACGTTGTCAGGAAATGAAGCCTATACGCAAAACGTTTCTGATGTGTCAGTACAACTTTTATACGACACGGATCAATATTATATCCATGGATATGAGAGTACGGTCACAGCGAAGTTGTCCAGTGCCAATCGTGTTCAGTTGAATGCCGAAGCAATTGAAGATACAAGAATGTTTCGGGTGACAGCAGATCTCACTGGTTTAGGTGAGGGAACACATGAAGTACCATTGAAAATCAGAAATCTGAGCAGTGCAGTCAAAGCAAAACTAGAGCCGGATACGATCACAGTGACTATCGAGAAAAAAGTGACAAAAGAATTTGAGGTCACGCCTTTACTCACAACAGAATCAACTCCAGCTGGATTCGAATTGAATGACCTTGAGTTATCACCAAAAAAAGTGACGGTCACGACTGGCGATCAGACACTAGAAGAGATCCAACAGGTCGTAGCGAGGATCGAACCTGCGATGATCACGGACGATGGGGTCGACACGAGAGTCACTGTACAAGCATTGAATAGTGCAGGAGAACCTTTAAGTATTGTTTCAGATCCAGTGCAAGTCACTGCAAAAGCAACGGTAACAAAGCCTACGAAAACGATTCGACTTTATGGAACAGCACAAGGGACCCCCGCAGATAATGTGGAGAGTTACGATTTCAGTTTCTCTGACATTGAAGCAGAAGTCACTGGTTCAGAGAGTCAACTGGCTCAACTAGGAAATAGCATCACGATACCAATCGATATTTCTGGGATCGTCCACCGGACGACAAGAAATATTGATATTCCGGTAGAGAGTGGACTTAGTATCACACCACCTTCAATCGATGTTGAGATCACACCGGTCCTGAAAACAAGCACGGAAAACACTAGCCGTTCTAATTCGGGAAATTCCGGAAATTCGGGAGGAAGTACAACTTCTGGTGCAGGGTCGACACCTGCGAACTCTTCGTCATCGACGACACGTCAGTCTGAAGAGACGCAGTCAACATCGAGTGCAGGGTCGAATGAATCATCAAGTGAGACAACACAATCAAGTAGTCAACCGAATAGTCAAGAGGATTCATCGGAAAATTAAGTTAAAGGAGCAAATTTACAGCTATGGGTAAATATTTTGGAACGGACGGTGTCCGTGGAGAAGCGAATAAAGAACTAACACCGGAATTGGCCTTCAAATTAGGACGTTGCGGCGGTTATGTACTGAGCCAACATGAGAAAGATGGAAAACGTCCACGTGTATTGGTTGGACGTGACACAAGAATTTCAGGTCAAATGCTTGAAGAAGCGTTAGTTTCTGGTCTGTTATCTGTCGGGATCGAAGTTTTTCAATTAGGTGTGATCTCTACACCAGGAGTGGCTTACTTGACACGTTTACAAAAAGCAAGCGCAGGTGTCATGATTTCTGCTTCACACAATCCAGCTCAAGATAACGGCATCAAGTTTTTTGGTGCAGATGGATTTAAATTAGACGATGACCAAGAATTAGAAATCGAAGCATTGTTAGATGCGGAAGTCGATGAATTACCACGACCATCTGCTGAGGGATTAGGTACAGTCGAAGAGTTCCCAGAAGGGTTGCTGAAATATTCACAATTCTTAGTACAGACGATCAACGGCGATCTTTCAGGCTTAACGGTCTGTGTAGATGCGGCAAATGGTGCAACAGCAACATCTGTCAATCGCTTGTTTGCTGATTTGGAAACTGATTTCTACACGATGGGAACAAATCCGAATGGCTTGAACATCAATGACGGTGTCGGATCAACGCATCCTGAGCGTCTAGCAGAAATGGTAGTAGAAAAAGGAGCAGACGTCGGTCTTGCCTTTGACGGCGACGGCGACCGTATCATTGCGGTGGATGAATTAGGAAATATCGTAGACGGCGATAAGATCATGTTTATCTGTGCGAAATATTTGTCAGCTAAAAATCGTCTGAAAAAAGATACGATCGTTACAACGGTCATGAGTAACCTCGGCTTCCATAAAGCGGTCGAAGAAATCGGTTTGAAAGATGTCGTGACACAAGTGGGCGACCGCTATGTGGTCGAAGAAATGCGTAAAAATGACTACAACTTCGGTGGCGAACAGTCTGGTCATATGATCTTCTTAGATTTCAATACAACTGGGGATGGTATGCTTTCTGGTATCCAATTGTTGAATATCATGAAACAAACTGGTAAAAAATTATCAGAATTAGCAGCAGAAGTAACGATCTATCCGCAAAAATTAGTCAATATCCGCGTAAGCAACAAAAACGGTGCAATGGAAGTTCCTGCAATCAAACAAGTCATTGAAGAAGCAGAAGCTGAAATGGCCGGTGAAGGACGTATCTTAGTTCGCCCTTCCGGAACAGAACCATTACTACGCGTGATGGCAGAAGCACCATCTGATGAAAAAGTAAACTATTATGTTGACAAAATCGCAGCAGTTGTCAAAGCTGAGATTGGGATCGAATAAAATACACGATGCAAAAGAGAATCAATCCTTAAGTGGAGTTGATTCTCTTTTTTTTATGTTCAAGCGAAGGACTCTTAGTAATTTTTCACATCAAAAAATTCACCAAATAAAGGATCATTGACAATGATTCCCGGAAATTCATTTGTTAGGATGAGCTGCTTGAATCTCCGATAGCCTGTTAACGACTTGAGCATACCCAATGTTTCTAAATGATTCAGTGATTGGTCCATCAATCGATGAGCAAGCGCTAGATCATCTTCTAAAAATGCGATCCAACCCTCGTAAAATGGCAGAAAGACGGCTTGTTCGATATGTTCATCCTCAAAGACCCGTGTTTTCCATAACTCAAATGTATTCTTAGCATAAGCGACTTCTTTTACTAAACAAAAAGCCGAAAATATCGTTGGAAAAGTTTGATAGAGAATATCCTTGTTTCCTGAGATTTTGGCAAAGCGTTGTCCTTTTTTTATGGCGATTTTCAAACAACGAAACAAAAGTGCAGGTTCCATTCCGACTGCGATTCGTGTAAATAATTTCAGCTCATAAACGCCCCAAGTCTCCGTATTCAATAAATAGTGCTTTGCGGAATCGAGGTAGTGGCTATGCTTTTGGTAGGATGTCAAGAGAGGGGTGCCTTCTATGATCCCCTTTTTCATGGCTAGATCAAAACGAAACAACTGTAACAAATGATCCAGTTCTAAAGAATAGTTGTCATGATAATAGTTCTGTAATTCATGATACTTTGCCTCCAACTTTGCCCACTCTGTGATGGATTCGATATCCATATATTCGACATATTCGATAATCTCTAGCTGAGAAGCAGAAAAGATGTTGCCAGTTTGTATCCAGATAAATTCGTCAAAGGTAACCTCTAATTTCGACAATAAACGATGAAATCTCTCGCATGAAATCGTCGTTTTTTCATTTTCAAATTGAGAAAGCAGCGACATCGAAAGCTGTTCATCGATTAGTTCTTTGAGTAAGATCCCTTTACTTAAGCGGATCTCTTTCATTGTTCTTCCATAAGTTTTCATAAACACACCTTCTTTTTCAATATATTGAACTGTAAGAAACAAGGAATGAAATTTTTTATATAGTTAAATTATCTTATAGAAACGAGGAAGAAGCTATGGAAAAAAAGAAAATAATCGAGATTATCGATTTGAAAAAAAGGTTTGCTGAAAAACAAGTACTAAAAGGAGTTGATTTTACAGTTGAACGTGGAGAAGTTTTTGTGCTATTAGGTTCTAATGGAGCAGGAAAAACGACACTTGTTAAAATGTTGACAACGATCCTGCCATTTGATGATGGGCAAGTTTGGATCAACGGGTATGATCTAAAAAAAGAGAGTGCTAAGGTGCGAGAAACCATTAGTTTGACAGGACAATTCGCAGCAGTGGATGAGCTGCTGACCGGCTATGAAAATATGAAAATGATCGCTGAGCTTCGCCATGTGAAAGAGAAAGAAAAGGTTGTCGAGAGATTATTAGAACGGTTTGATTTACAAAAACACAGCCAAGTCCTAGTTAAAAATTATTCGGGTGGGATGCGTAGACGTTTAGATATCGCCATGAGTTTTATCGGTGACCCTCAAGTGATTTTTCTCGATGAACCGACAACAGGCTTAGACCCACAAAATCGCATTGCCACTTGGCAACTAATCAAAGAAACAGCGACAGCAGGACGAACGATTTTTTTAACGACACAATATCTGGAGGAAGCCGAATATCTAGCAGACAAGGTAGCTATATTACATGAAGGTAAAATTATTTTGAATGCTACACCACAAGTAGTCAAAAACACATATGACAGCCAATCAATGGCAATCAATGTGTTGACCAAAAGTGATTTTTATCAACTTTTAGCACATTTGGATCGTCGAATATTATCAAAGGATGAAGAAAAACTTTCTGTGACTGTCAATGTAGGGAATGCTTTCAACGATTCGGTTGATCTTCTGGACGAATTAAGAGAAATACCGATTACGATCACAAATTTCCAACTGAGAAATGCCTCATTAGAAGATATCTTCTTAAAGCTAGTACAAGGAGGAGTTTAAAATGAAAACCATTAGCGAAACGAACACATTATTCAAGCGCAATCTGAAGTTATCATTGCGAAGCCTAGAAACGGTCATGAGTGGGCTATTGCTACCGGTACTGTTGATGTTGCTCTTTGTATATGTACTTGGCGGAGCCATGGATGTGGGGGAGTTGTCTTATGTTGATTTTGTTTTACCAGGTGTATTAGTCCAATGTATTGCTCAAAGTTCCTCTGTTGTGGGGATAGTAGTAAATCAGGATGTACATTCTGGTATGGTCGAGCGACTCTTGACGCTGAATTTATCAAAGTCAGCATTTTTAAATGGGCATGTATTCGCGGCTGCGCTTCGAAGTGTGATGAGTAGCTTCATCGTTTTACTTGTGGCTGGGCTCATTGGCTTTCGTCCCAGTGCCAATCTTGCAGAATGGCTAATTGCTTGGCTGTTGATTTTTTGTTTTATTCTTGCGTTTACTTGGATCTCGGTTTTGTTTGGATTATTAGCAAAATCAGCTGAAATGGCAAGTTTAGTTACTGTATTGACCACCGTATTACCATACTTAAGTGCTGGTTTTGCGCCGACTGACAACATGCCTACAGCGATACGACTGTTTGCCGAGTATCAACCGATGTCACCAATCATCGAAGCGCTTAGAGGGTTATTGTTAGGTGTGCCAAATCCACCGTTAGGGTTAGCGTTTCTGTGGAGTATTAGCTTGATTTTTGTTTTTAAGTTCTTAGCGATAGTGGCTTTCAACGGACGTGTGAGAAAGAAGTAGTTTATTTTCTTGTTACAAAAATCCCTGCAAGAAACGGTAGTGCATTTCTTACAGGGATTTTTGAACGGTATTTTATTTAGCAGTAGCCGAGAGATTACTCAACTGTTACTGATTTAGCTAAGTTTCTTGGCTTATCCACATCATAGCCGCGTAGCAATGTCGCATAGTAAGCAAGCAATTGCGTCGGGATGACCATGGCAAGAGGAGAAAGGTATGGATGGACAGCAGGAATCACTAATTGATCCGTTTCTTTTTCTAATCCATGTGCCGCGATCACTAAGGTTTTGGCACCACGACTTTCAACTTCTTTTAAGTTGCCACGTGTATGAGCCCCTGTGATTTCCTCACTAATAATTCCAATTACTGGTGTGCCTTCTTCAATCAGTGCAATGGTACCGTGTTTCAATTCACCGGCAGCAAAACCTTCTGCTTGGATATAGCTGATTTCTTTTAGTTTCAAAGCAGCTTCTAAAGCGACATCGTGATCGTTGCTACGGCCGATATAAAAAGCGTTGCGCGTGTCATTCAAGAATTCCGCAGCTAGTTCTTGGAGTTCATCTTTTTGGGTAATTACTGTTTCCATCGCATTCGCTACCATACTCAATTCATGCGCTACATCAAATGTCAATGAACGTTTATTGCCTTTTTGATCACCGACTGCTTTTGCAAGTAAAGCTAGTACAGCGATTTGAGCAGTATAGGCTTTAGTTGAAGCAACAGCGATCTCCGGACCTGCATGTAGCAACAGAGTGAAGCCGGCTTCTCTTGATAACGTAGAACCAGCAACGTTCGTGATCGTCAATGAAGGATGGCCTAATTGATTGATCTTGACTAACACCTGACGACTATCAGCGGTTTCGCCACTTTGACTTAAAAAGATAAAGAATGGTTTTTTCGATAATAAAGGCATGGTATAACCGAACTCACTGGCCAAATGGACTTCTACTGGAATGTCAGTCATTTGTTCGAAGGAATGCTTGCTCGCTAATCCCGCATGATAACTTGTGCCGCATGCCACGATGTAAATACGGTCACTTGCTAACAGTTCGTCCATCAATTTGTGATCTAAAGGAATTTCATTGTCCTCATTCACATAGGTTTGCGCGATTTTACGCATGATGATCGGCTGCTCATCGATTTCTTTCAACATATAGTAAGGGTATGTTCCTTTTTCAATGTCAGAAGCGTCTACTTGTGCTTCATAAGAATCACGTTCTATAATCGTACCAGTCATTGTTTGGATCGTGATATCATCTGCTTGAACGATCACCATTTCTTGGTCTTCGATTTCAATAAATTCTTTAGTGTAAGCAAGCATCGCCATCGCATCACTTGCGATCACATTGAATCCTTGGCCTTTACCGATCAATAAAGGACTTTTGTTTTTGGCAACGAAAATTGTTTCAGGAGCTGTGCGATCCATCAAGGCAAAAGCGTAAGAACCTTCGATGACTTCTAGCGCTTTTCTAAATCCTTCTTGTGTATCTTGCGTTTCTCCCACGAATTTTTCAATCAAATGAACAACGATTTCCGTATCTGTTTCGCCAATGAAGTCATCAGTGGCTACGTATTGTTGTTTCAATTCTTCAAAATTTTCAATCACCCCATTGTGGACTAAAACAAAACGTCCGCTTTGTGAGTGGTGGGGGTGCGCATTTTTCTCAGCGGGTTCCCCATGAGTTGCCCATCTTGTATGACCGATACCTGCTGTACCAGTTGTTTCTGGAGATAATTTATCTTTAAGGTTTTGGATTCTACCGCGTGCTTTGACTAAATGGTCCTGTTTTCCATTTGAGACAAAGATACCCGCCGAATCATACCCGCGATATTCTAATTTTTCTAAACCATTGATCAACCCTGGTGTCACGTTCTCTAATCCAATCATTCCAACAATTCCGCACATAAAAAAACATCCTACTTTCTGTTATAAACTTGATATTAGCGTTTCCAACTGCGTAAGAAACCTTTTGTTCTACCTTCACAGATAGTTTTTATGTTTCTTTTTAGGGTGCAGTCCCTAGGGCCATCCGCCGAATCCTTCGATCAACCCTTTCCTCGTCATCTGTTAAAACAGACCTGGCGCTATTCCGTATTGGTCTAATTATCCTCCTGTTATTATTTTCTTTGGAAACATCTAAAATCATAACGTTAATGTGTGAGGTTTGTCAATAAAAAAGACAAAAAAATAAATTGGTATATATCTAATTGGGATGAACGAAAGAAAAATATCAAATTCGACTATCATCTTTTCTTGTAGTTCGGTACAATAATTATAGATAGAAGGAGGATGAAAGATGGAAGAGAAGATAGAAATCATGACGTTGGGGATGTTAAAAAAACAAATTGCAGCATTTGAAAAAACAGAACACGTGACGGATGACACTAAAATCTTTTTGGATACCGGATGGGACAGTATCCAAGAAATCGCCCCTGATGCGTTCGAAATCGAACGTGCGCAACAGTTTGTCGTTGAAGATGAATTGACCCACGAACAGTTTACTGGTTACACCCTTGAAGAAAAAGCAGAAAAGATGAATGCGATACCTGGTTCTGAAACGGTGATCGTGATTAGAAATCTATATTAGGAGCGTGTAAAATGAATAAGAAACGTTGGATAGCAGTACTGATTGCTGCCGGCTTATTGGTTGTTTCGTTGGTATCATCAAGTTTGACGCAACCGCAAGAAGAGGTGCAGATGGGGAACATCAATAGTTGGTTATATGGGGACGATGAAATGTCACCGGTGGTACTTGAAGAAGGCAGTGGCATGGGAAGGATTGCAAAATTGTCCGTTGATGGTGCCATAGCTAGTGGAGGCTCTTCTGGTTTATTTGCTACTGAGAGTTATAATCATGAAGACTTCTTGAAACAAATTGAAGCGATCAAAGCCGATGAACGTGTCAGTGGGATTTTGTTGGAAGTCAATTCTCCGGGTGGCGGGGTTTATGAAAGTGCAGAAATTGCCAACTTACTCAACGAGGTCCGAGCAGAACGTGATCTACCGATGTATGTCAGCATGAAAAATATGGCTGCCAGTGGTGGTTACTATATTTCCGCACAAGCAGATAAAATCTTTGCAACGGAAGAAACAGTGACTGGTTCAATCGGTGTCATCATGTCCGGACTCAACTATTCGGGCTTACTTGAAAAAATCGGTGTCGAAGATACAACAGTAAAAAGTGGCGCACTAAAAGATATGGGATCGGCTACTCGACCTGAAACTGAGCAAGATCATGCAGTGTTGCAAGCTTACATCGATAACGCCTATAATCGTTTTGTTAAAGTCGTTAGTGAAGGAAGAAACAAATCAGAAGATGAAGTGAAAAAAGTCGCAGATGGTCGTATTTACGACGGTGTACAAGCGAAAGAAGCAGGTTTGGTGGACGAAATCGGCTATCCAACAGATGCTTTAGCTGCGATGAGAAAAGATCTTGATCTACAAGATGCTGAGTTAGTCGAATACTCAACTAGTTCTACTGGATTTGGCAATACTTGGTTTGGTGCAAAATTAGCAGAATTACAAGGGTTGCAAGCTTCTGAAACAAGTCAGATCTTGTCGTTACTTGAAAGTCTAGGAACAGCAGAATCTCCAAGAGCAATGTATCTATATGGAGGTGAGTAAGCATGAATGAGAAATCAACGAACGCGTCAACACCCGAAGAACGCTCAAAGACCAATGAGGAACCGAAAGTAGCTGAACGTACAGAGGGATCATCTAAACAAGTTTTTAAGGTAGAAGAAAATAAATTAGTAGATCCTACTAGTAGAAACCAGGATACAGTAGACGCTTCAGTTGCTCCTAAAGACGAAATTACAGCTGACAAAAACACAAGTAGCTCGTCGGAAGAACTTGAGTTTGCAGCACAAGCAAAAAATGACCAACCGGCTGTAGGACCAGATCCGGGATTTTCTCAAAAGGTGCTAAGTTCCTTTGAAGAAAAACCACTGTCAGAAACTGAGATCAAAGAAAATCAGAAAAAATGGAAAAAATATACAGAACAGAAAACCGAGGAACCAAGTATCAATCGTTTTCCTTATTATTTCTTTGCCGGTTTTTGGGTTCGTTTTGCTGCGTTTTTGGTTGATCTGATTTGTATTGGGTCAATCACTCGCTTAACGTTAGGTATCGCAGTGAACCTAGGATGGCTTCAAGTTTCTGATTCTTATTTGAGTATCTATGGTAGTTTGTCGTTGATCGCCTATTTAGCTTATTTTATTTTATTGACGAAATGGAATCACGGACAGACGATTGGAAAAATGATTTTTGGTATTCGAGTGATCAGTTTTGATGAAGAGGAACTTTCATGGAGTACAGTATTAGTCCGTGAGGGCGCTTGTCGCTTCATTTTGAGATTTCCGTTACTTTTTATCGGCTATCTCCCAGTCATCTTTAGTAAGAAAAAACAACACATCGGTGATTATTTCTCAAATACGAGTGTAGTAACCATCAATATGATCAAAGCATTTAATCAAGAGATGAATGCTTGATGCTTTAGGTAGAGAAAATGGCTGAATATGGTTATTATTCAATAAGTCGTGTCAGACAAATGATAAAACAGTGAAGGGAAGAACCTAAGTGAGACCGATCGATTTTCCTGATAAATACGACAATTTGATGCGTATTGGCCAACAGGCATTAACAGATCATCAGTACAGTCAAGCAAAAGAGCTGTTTGAACGTGCATATGAACTTGAAGCAACATTTGAAGCGAATACGTTATACGTGTTGGCACTATCAGAATTGGATATGTGGGAAGAAGCACTTCATCAAGCACTTTTGCATGAAAAACAGTATTTGATGAATGAAGAATTGGCTACTTTTTACTTTGATCTACTGATTACAGCAAAAGATTTTTTATATGCACGAAAATTGATTGCAAGTGCTGATTTTCCCGATGATTTTGAGCAAGCAGTTTTGTTAAAAATCCAACAATCAGAAGAATTAGTCGGACAGATGCGAAGACAGAAGATTCGTGAAATCTATCAACTGGTCGAAAAATTACCTTTTGAAAAACCGACTACCCAGTTGAGTTATATCCAAGAAATCGAGCAACTGCCTTACCACGAATTTATCCAGACCGCTAGAAAGTTGATCGTTTTAAAAACGGTCCATGTTCTTGTAAGGGCCAAGTTGCTTGAGTCGCTCGTTCAAGTCAAAGAAGCAGCACCGGTTGCATACTTGACGATCGAGGAAGAGTTGATCGAAGTGATACCAAAGAAAATGGTGCGTCCAGAAGAGCAAACCTCCTATCGACGAATCAAACAAATGGCGGAAGCATATGAGCGAGAAGACGCCTTAATGAGTGAGAACTTGAAAGAAGAGTTTGCGATGCAATCGGCGATCGTTTATCCGATCTATGATAGCTACATTGGAAATCTTGACAAATGGTTCAAACAAACAGTAGCAACCTATACGAATCAGCCGTGTGAGGATCTTTTGGCATCTGAACAACACGAATTCACTGAAAAAAGAAATAAAATAATGACAGAACTATTATTATTCAATACGTAAAAAAACAGAGGAAAAGATAAAAAAGTCATGAAAAACGTGGATTCCCCTCGTTCAATATGTTTACAATTTGGAAGGGTTAGTGTACTATTTAAAGGTATGCATGAAACGTTTTTGATGTATCAAATGAATTTCTAAACTCGGAGGGAAATAAATGACTGCAACATTCGAAAAAAAAGGCACAAATGATGGTGTTTTAACATTTACGATCGGGCAAGATCAAATTCAAAAAGGATTAACAACTGCCTTTAATAAAGTAAAAGGAAACTTGAACGTTCCTGGATTCCGTAAAGGAAAAGTATCTCGTCAAGTATTCAACCGTATGTACGGAGAAGAAGCATTGTACGAAGATGCATTGAACGCTGTCTTACCTGAAGCATATGAAGCAGCTGTTAAAGAAGCAGCAATCGATCCAGTTTCTCAACCTAAGATCGATGTAGCAAGCATGGAAAAAGGTCAAGACTGGACGATCACAGCAGAAGTAACTGTAAAACCTGAAGTAAAATTAGGTGATTACAAAGACTTAGTGGTTGAAAAACAAGACCGTGAAGTAACAGAAGCAGACGTTGAAGAACGTATTAAACGTGAACAAGAAGCGCAAGCTGAATTAGTCATCAAAGAAGATGCTGCAGCTGAAAATGGCGACACTGTTGTCATCGATTTTGAAGGTTTCATCAACGATGAAGCATTCGAAGGCGGAAAAGGCGAAAATCATTCACTTGAATTAGGATCAGGTTCATTCATTCCTGGTTTTGAAGACCAATTAGTTGGCCACAAATCAGGCGAAAACTTAGATGTTACTGTGACATTCCCAGAAGATTATCAAGCAGAAGATCTTGCGGGTAAAGAAGCAGTCTTCAAAGTAACGATCCACGAAGTAAAAACAAAAGAAGTACCTGAACTAGATGATGAGTTCGCTAAAGATGTAGACGATGAAGTATCTACATTAGCAGAATTAAAAGAAAAATACATGAAAGAATTGACTGAAACGAAAGAAAAAGCTGCAGAAGATGCAAAAGATGAAGCAGCAATCAAATTGGCAGTCGAAAATGCGGAAATCGTTGATCTTCCACATGTTATGGTCCATGATGAAGTTCACCGTTCAATGGACGAATTCTTGAACAACATGCAACGTCAAGGAATCTCACCAGAAATGTACTACCAATTAACTGGTTCAACAGAAGAAGACTTGCACAAACAGTTTGAAGAAGAAGCAGAAATGCGTACAAAAACAAACCTTGTGATCGAAGCTGTAGCAGCTGCTGAAAACTTAGATGCAACAGAAGAAGAAATCACTGCAGAGATCCAAGAATTAGCAGAAACTTACAATATGCCGATTGACCAAATCAAACGTGTATTGACAGAAGATATGCTAAAACATGATGTGATCATGAAAAAAGCAATCGAATTGATTACAAGTACAGCAAAAGAAGCAGAATAAGCGAATAGAATTGTTGATCTGCATCTATATGAAAGAGTCCAGGCGCTTAGATGAAGCCTAGACTCTTTCGTTTTGTTTTAAACTTCTTTGATACTTTTGCTTTTTTTTAAATTATGGTATGATAGGGAAAGACTGTAAAGTCTTTGATAGTTTCTTGCGAATCAACGCAAGTTAAGGGGTGAAGACCATGTATGATAATCCAAGTGGTAATGAGACTGTACGCTGTTCTTTTTGTGGTAAAACACAAGAAGAAGTAAAGAAAATCGTAGCAGGTCCGGGGGTCTACATCTGTAACGAATGTATCGACCTATGTAAAGAAATCATTGATGAAGAATTCTATGAAGAAGCAGTACGAGAGTTTACTGAAGTACCGAAACCTTCTGAGATTCTTGAAGTATTGGATAATTATGTGATTGGACAAGAACGTGCAAAACGTTCATTGGCTGTAGCTGTTTACAATCACTATAAGCGTGTCAATCAAGAAGCACAAGACAGCGATGATGTCGAATTGCAAAAAAGCAATATCTGCCTGATCGGTCCAACTGGTTCAGGTAAAACATTCTTAGCGCAAACATTAGCAAAAACATTGAATGTACCATTTGCCATTGCTGATGCAACAAGTTTGACAGAAGCGGGTTATGTAGGTGAAGATGTCGAAAATATCTTATTGAAACTTTTGCAATCTGCTGATTACAATGTTGAACGTGCGGAAAAAGGAATCATCTACATTGATGAGATCGACAAAATTGCACGTAAAAGCGAAAATGTATCCATCACACGCGATGTATCAGGGGAAGGCGTACAACAAGCCTTACTGAAAATCTTGGAAGGAACAGTTGCCAGTGTGCCGCCACAAGGTGGACGCAAACATCCTCATCAAGAATTCATCCAAATCGATACGACGAATGTGTTGTTCATTGTCGGTGGTGCGTTTGATGGCATCGAAACAATCGTAAAAAATCGTATGGGCGAGAAAACGATTGGTTTCGGTACACAAAACCAAAAACTTTCAGAAAATGAAAGTGTCATGCAACATATCATTCCTGAAGATCTATTGAAGTTCGGCTTGATCCCAGAGTTTATCGGACGCTTACCTGTAATGGCTGCGTTAGAAAAGCTAACAACCGACGATTTAGTTCGTATCTTGACGGAACCGAAAAATGCGTTAGTGAAACAATACCAAAAATTACTTTCACTAGATGACACTGCTTTAGAATTCGAACCAGAAGCACTAAAAGCCATTGCGAAAAAAGCAATTGAGCGTAATACTGGTGCACGTGGTTTGCGTTCGATCATCGAAGAAATCATGATGGATGTCATGTTTGATATTCCTTCTGATGAAACGATCGAAAAAGTGATCATTACAAAAGAAGCTGCCGAACTTACCGGCAAACCAACAGTTATTTACAAAGACTCAGAAAAAAAAGCGGGATAAAATGAAAGGAGCAGTCGTGAAAGTTTTAGCAGCTTTTTCGACTACTCCTTTTCATTCTGTCGAAGAAAGTGGAGAGGGATTGAGCCGCTTTGCCGCTTTGAAGGAGAGAGAGCATATGAAAGTCCATCATGCGGATATTGTGATCAGTGCGGTTGCACCGAAACAATATCCAGAAACAGATCTACCAGAGATTGCCTTAGCAGGTCGCTCAAATGTCGGGAAATCTTCCTTTATCAATACGCTGATCGATCGAAAAAATCTCGCACGTACATCAGGTAAACCAGGGAAAACACAAACCCTGAATTTTTATCTGATCGAAAATGCGTTGCATTTTGTCGATGTTCCAGGTTATGGTTACGCGAAAGTTTCTAAAACTGAGCGTGCGAAATGGGGACAGATGATCGAAACTTATTTGACATCGAGAGAACAATTAAAAGCAGTGGTGTCACTGGTGGATGTTCGCCATAAACCATCGCAAGAAGATATCCAAATGTATGAATTCTTAAAATACTATGATATCCCAGTGATCGTTGTTGCGACAAAAGCAGATAAGATCCCTCGTGGAAAATGGAACAAACACGAAAGCGAAATTAAAAAAGCGTTGAATTTCGATCGCAATGACACATTCATTTTATTTTCTTCTGTAACTAAACAAGGAAAAGAAGAAGCATGGAAAGCGATCGAAGACGCGATCAGCGAGTAAACAAATAAGACTTGATACTTAGGTTGAAAGGCAAACTTTCAAAAGCTAAGGCATCAAGTCTTTTTTGTTTATTTCTTTTTTTTGTCTTTTTTTGGTTCGCTTTTTGGTTTTAAAAAGCGGTCAATGTCTTCTTTTGGAGCAACGGTCTTTTCCGGATCAACACCAAAAGATTCAAATAGTTTGTCGAAATTATCTGTACGCTCAAATTTCAATCCCATGTTTATCACCTCTTTCTTTATTTTAACATGCTACCCCACAATCGGTGGCATAAGACGAAAAGTTTTAGTTTTTTTTTATTATTCGTTATAATTTGATTATAAATAGATTTGAGAGAGGTGAGAAATATGGTGTCGAAAGAAAAAATGATGTTCCGTCTCGTCTTGACCAGAGATCGTACGAACGAAAAAGAAGAAGCCTATGATTGGTCCATGCTGACTCGTATCTTGCTTACCCCTGACTTTTTCCAATCCTCTCGTCATACGAAAGAACCATATACCTTAATTGGACTAAAAAAAGCCTTAGAAGAAATCTCTGATGAAGAGATCGGTTGGTTTGAAATTTATCAGAATGATCTCACTTGCCGTTTCGAATTTGGCTATCATCATCTCCAAATTGATTATCAGTTTTTGTGGCAGGTATTTCAAAAAAATGAATCGGTGATTCGAAACTATCTTCAAACAAAAATGCAAAAAAATGGTATTTTTGCTTATATGAGAAGTGTCGAAGAATATTTATATCATAATACGAAAGAAATCGAAAATCGTTTATCCTTTGAATCTGCCGAGAACATCGAGAAGTTGCCTAAAATCAAAGGTCGAAATGGGCAGATTGAGGTAGATTGTAACCAGTTTCCCGGTTATGATCTAATCGTAGAAGGGCGTTGTTTTACTTCTTGTTGGGAAATGTATTATAGTCAATATTATTATCGACTGATCCCTAAAGAGATTTTTTTGGAAATGCAACAGGTGGAGGAAATCACCCAATACGAGAATCAAGTCATTGGTATCCAGTTGTATCGCGAGCCATTTCGTTGGCAAAGTGAAGCGAATTTAAAATTTCAACAATACTATCGAGATCAATTAGGCTTTGATCATTTGTCGTGGGACAACGGTGTTGGTTTACTGAAAGAGCCATTTGTCGAGTATGCCTATACTCAGGACTCCTTGCAAGCGGTCCAGTATCAAAATCATTTGATGCAACCAACAGAAAAGAAGAAAGCAACATTTTTCGTAACAAGAAGCTATGATTTTGCTACTTATGATTACAAAGAAAAAAGAGCGAGAGGTGTCCTGAATCGTCAAGCATTTTTTCCTTGGGTCGATGAAAGCCATAGCCAGTTGATCTGCTATAAAGTGATCGATCCAACATTCATGTTAGACAAGGGAATCGATGCTTATAGTTATTATATTAATGAATACTTGAATGTCGAAGCCCCCGATGAAATGTACCAAGACTATTTGACCTCATTGCGTATTTACTTGCCGACTAAGTTTTTAGCTGATTTTCCCATTGAGGAGATCCGCAATCGATTATCAGAGATCCAATTCAAACGAATACGCAAGAGAAGAGGACGTTTAAGCTTTGATGCAGTTCAAGGAAAAAAACGTCTTCGGGTCGTCTTGTTAGATCAAGCGGAATTGTCTGGGAATCTATTGATGCAGAAAAATTAGCTGATTTCAATCATTTGCAAGAAAAGCTGGATCATACTTAGATGATCGGAAAAGTGAAATGGTAAAGTAGTTTAAAATCTAAAATATCAAAAGGCATCCACAAAAATTGAAGTATGATTTTGTGGATGCTTTCTTACTTGTAGTTAAAGTTACGTGTGTATTCAAGATTTTTATCGTTTTTGAATGTTTTTGAATGAATCTTGTTGAATGTTGAATAAAAATATGCTAGAATCTATCGTGAGGTGATCGTGGAAATGCTTACAGAAGAACGTAAACAGAAAATCCTACAACTATTGGAACAACATAAAATTGTCAAATCCCAAGAGTTAGTAGTCTTGTTAGATGCTTCTGAATCAACGATTAGACGGGATCTCCAAGAGTTAGAAGATGAAGGTTTATTGCAACGTATCCATGGAGGAGCAAAAAAAGAGGATCTTTTAGGTTTTGAACAAAACATGAGTGAAAAAACGCTCAAAAACGTTCGTGAAAAGCAAATGATTGCACGATTAGCAGCGGAACTAGTGAACGATGAAGAAGTCATTTATCTTGATGCAGGATCAACCACGTTAGAGATGATTCCTTTTTTAAAAGATAAACAGATCACTGTTGTGACCAATTCAGTGAAACATGCTGCCGCGCTAGTTGATCTACAAATCTCAACGATCGTCCTAGGGGGCCAAGTGAAACTCTCAACGAATGCAGTTTTAGGAGCTAATACACTTAGCCAATTACAGGCTTACCATTTTAATAAAGCATTTATGGGAATGAATGGCGTTCATCTTGAACGTGGATTCACTACCCCAGATCCAGAAGAAGCAGCGGTCAAACGCTTAGCCATTACAAATGCCCAAGATAGTTATGTTTTACTTGACCATACGAAGTTCAATAAGCAAACCTTTGTTTCTGTTGCACCACTGCAAGATGCCACGATCATAACCGAGCGTTGTCCACTAGAATTTCTTGACGACTACAGTGAACGGACGACAATTAAGGAGGCAAATCAATGATTTATACAGTAACGCTTAATCCATCCATCGATTTTATCGTACGAGTAGATGGATTAAAACTCGGTGATTTAAATCGAATGACCGAAGATTTCAAAGTCCCTGGAGGAAAAGGGATCAATGTTTCCCGTATTTTGAAGCGCATCGATTCTGATTCGACCGCTTTAGGATTTCTTGGTGGTTTCACTGGGAATTTTATTTCTGACTGGTTGAAAGAAGAACAAATCGCAACAGCTTTTACACAAGTGGAAGAAGATACTCGGATCAACATCAAATTAAAGTCTGATTCTGAAACAGAGATCAATGGACAAGGACCAACAATCTCGGATCAAGCCATTGAACGTTTGAAAGCAGAATTAGCAACTGTTGGAGCAGACGATATCGTGGTATTATCAGGAAGCGCACCTGCGAGTTTACGTGCTGGATTCTATCAAGAATTGATTGAGATCATCCGTGAAAAAGGTGCTGAGTTTGTGATCGATACTACCGGCGATGATTTGAAAGAAGCATTAAAAAAGGAACCGTTGTTGATCAAACCAAACAATCACGAATTAGCTGAATTGTATGATGTGACATTCCATTCCGTTGAAGATATCATTCCTTACGGCAAGAAATTATTGGCAGAAGGAGTAAAAAATGTGTTGATTTCAATGGCTGGGGATGGTGCTTTATTGTTCACAAAAGAAGGAACCTACCGTTCCAATGTATTAGTTCGACCATTGAAAAATTCAGTGGGTGCCGGAGACTCGATGATTGCTGGTTTTATCGGTTCATATAGCAAACATAGAGATGCGGTAGAAGCGTTCAAGTGGGGTGTGGCATGTGGAAGTGCAACTGCTTTTTCGGATGATTTAGCGGTTCGCCCATTCATTGATGAATTGTTACCAGAAGTAGAAATAACAAAAATTGATTAATATCGTGGGGGATAAATCATGGAAATCAAAGACTTAATGATCAAAGATGCGATGATCATGGATCTACAGGCAACTGATAAAAAAGGCGCCATCGATGAAATGGTCCAAAAAATGTATGATGCAGGTCGTATCTCAGATATCGAAACTTATAAACAAGGGATCTTAGCTCGTGAAGCTCAAACATCCACTGGGCTAGGCGATGGCATTGCGATGCCACACGCGAAGAATGCTGCTGTCAAAGAAGCAACAGTTTTGTTTGCGAAAAGCAAGAAAGGCGTAGATTATGAAGCACTAGATGGTCAACCAACTTTCTTATTCTTTATGATCGCCGCACCAGAAGGAGCAAACGACACACATTTGCAAGCATTAGCTGCCTTATCACGTTTATTGATCGATCCAGATTTTGTTGGAAAATTAAAAGAAGCAGGAACACCGGAAGAAGTCCAAGAATTGTTCCAAACAGCTGAACAACAAAAAGAAGCAGAAGCGTTAGCAGAACAAGAAGAAGCAGCACAAACAGCGGCTTCATCTAATAAAAAATTTGTTGTTGCAGTTACTGCATGTCCGACAGGGATCGCCCATACTTACATGGCTGAAGATGCGCTGAAGAAAAAAGCCAAAGAGATGGGTGTTGAGATCAAAGTTGAAACAAACGGTTCAGAAGGAATCAAAAATCGTTTGACTGCTGAAGATATTGCTCGTGCAGATGGCGTCATCATTGCGGCTGATAAAAAAGTCGAAATGAATCGTTTTGACGGAAAAGAATTAGTCAATCGTCCAGTAAGTGACGGTATTCGAAAAACTGAAGAATTGATTAACTTAGCTGTCAGTGGCTCAGCACCAGTTTTCCATGGTGATGGAAAAGAAAATTCTTCTGACGAAGGAAGTGCAGATGGAACGATCGGCCAACGAATCTATAAAGATTTGATGAACGGTGTTTCTCACATGTTACCATTCGTTATCGGTGGTGGGATTGCTATTGCATTATCATTCATGGTCGATCAATTCATGGGTGTACCACAAGATCAATTAGCAAACCTTGGGAATTACAACCAAGCAGCAAGCTGGTTCAATCAAATTGGACAAGCTGCATTTGGCTTTATGTTACCAGTTTTAGCAGGATTCATTGCTTCAAGTATTGGTGACCGTCCTGGATTGATCGTTGGTTTTGCAGCGGGAGCATTAGCAAATACTGGCGGTGCTGGGTTCTTAGGTGCCTTGATCGGTGGTTTCTTAGCAGGTTATGTGATCGTCTTCTTACGTAAATTGTTTAAAAACTTGCCTAAGTCACTGGAAGGAATCAAAACGATTCTATTCTATCCTGTTTTTGGATTATTGATTACCGGTTTCTTGATGTTGATGGTCAATGTACCGATGAAAGCACTGAATGATGGTTTGAATAGTTTCTTATCTGGACTTAGCGGTTCAAATGCTGCATTATTAGGTGCGTTACTTGCTGGGATGATGGCTGCCGATCTAGGTGGACCAATCAATAAAGCAGCATATGTGTTCGGTACAGCAACATTAGCAACCACTGTCGCAACCGGTGGTAGTGTTGTGATGGCTTCCGTTATGGCAGGAGGAATGGTTCCACCATTAGCTATCTTCGTTGCAACACGTTTGTTTAAAAATAAATTCAGTAAAACAGACCAAGATGCTGGCTTGACAAACATTGTTATGGGGCTCTCCTTCGTAACCGAAGGATCGATTCCATTCGCCGCAGCTGATCCAATCAGAGCCATTCCAAGTTTCATTATTGGTTCTGCATTGACAGGTGGTTTAGTGGGAGCGTTTGGTATCAAATTGTTAGCACCACATGGCGGGATCTTCGTTGTCTTCTTACTAAGTCATCCGATTATGTATCTTGTATTCATTGCAATTGGTGCAATTGTTTCTGGAGTAATTTATGGTGCTTTAAGAAAATCACCAGATGCAGTTAAAGTAGCCTAATCTTTATTAAAAATATAAAACAGACTAAGAATAGTGGGTAAGGTATTCGACGGAATATCTTACTCACTATTTTCTTGTAATCAAGTATAGTGAGAGTGAAAGGAAGCTCGAACATGATCTCATGGACTTCGAGTCCGTGTAAAGGGAAGTCAAATCGGAATGAATCAGTGAAGGTCTTTCAATCAAATAATAAAAGATGTCGGGACAGAATTGTTCAGCCTCGAGAAATAAAGCGTCATCCACGAAAATTGTTCTTCAAATTTTTGTGGATGGCGCCTTATTTTTTCGAAGAGGTTACTTCTGTTGCCACCGTTTATTCGGTTATAGGTGTAGGTAGAACGAATGTTCCACTCCTTTTTTTCAACTTTTGTTAGTAGATGATCAAATCTGATTCGCTAAGATATAATTGGTCTGAGATTCTCAATAGGTTGAACAATCATTTCTAGTGACAGAAGAATAGTGTCGCCAAGACGTTCTGAATTGGTGAAACCAGGAGATAGCCTGTAAGTAGTCAATTCAGAGGACATAAGCATATATGTGAAAATTTGAACATGCCATCGTTAAAAAATCTACTGTAATTCTTATAAAAAAACACGAAAGTTATTTATTGACACTTTTAACAAGTGTATAGTATTATCGTTTTATCATATTATTTTAATCTTTTACGCATTATTTTATTTCAATATATTAATTTAGGGAGGTAATTTTTTTTGATAAAATTCCTTTTTTTTATGGGTTTTTTAAGCTTTTCTCTTGTTCCATTAACAAATAATTATGCGGATGATAGTTATTTCGAAGTTATTGAAAGCGATAGTTTTATTGAAAATGTATATCAAGATGAACTAAAATTAGAAAATGATGAAGATATAATACAACACTACGAGGATGAGAAAGAGGATGTGTATGAAAGAGAGAACGAAGAAAGTATTGAAAGGAAGGACATCCTAGAAATAGAAGAATATCATTTAAGATCTGATCAACAGGGAACAGAAGAAAATCCATTTCTCGCTGGAACAGCAACTGAATTAAAAAGCGTCCTGAATACGATTCGAACTGATCCAGGAACAGGGACTTATCACGTAGTGTTAACAAACAATATTTTTTATAATGCCTCTGATGTATTCGACATCCATAAGAATGTAGTGATCGACGGACAAGGGTTTCATATGTTATATGCCAATAATGCAAGTACGATTGCAAGTAATACAGGGTTTCGCATCAGGGCTTCAGGGATAGAAGCGACATTACGAAATATGAATTTTGGTAGTGATACCTTGACAGATGCGTCGGGACGAGTGTATGACAACAACACGTATTATGGCATCATTGGTTCAGCAGGAACGACAGGAATCATCTTTACCGCAATTTTAGAAAACGTAAATTATCACGCACGTACGGGCGCTCAACCATTTTTAACATGGAATCAGCAATCGAGGTTTATATTCAAAGGAGAAAATACATTTACAAGTCGAGCTGGTACGAGTAGTCAGGAATTTATGGAAGGCTATAATGTCATTTTTGCCGAAGGCTCAAAAACGACAATCGACCATCAAACAGAACTACATACCGGATTCTTTTTTGCCTTTGGAACTGGGGGATCGGCTGGTAGCGATGGTCGTTTACGCATTACAGTAGAAGAAAATGCAGAAGTCCATATTATCTCTTCCAAGCAAAACTTTACTTTTGGGGCAGATGTCATTTTTACGATAGCAGACAGTGCGAAGTTCTTTTATCAACAAGCAGCTAACCGTCCTTTGATTTTCTCCAATGCGCGATCTACCACGATCAATATCGAAAAAAATGCACAAGCTACATTTTTAAGTCATGGTCGAATCAATTCAGGAGGGAATGTTACTTTTAATGTTAACGAACCGGACTTTATTCGTTTCCAAAATACTGGAAATACTAATGGGTTATTTGCAAGAAATATGGCATTCAATCGATTAGATGGAATTTTGGGTGAGGTTGGTGACTATCAGTTTTATTATTTAAATCAAGCACAAAACTTACAAAGAAGAGAAGTTCCTGGAAGAGTTTCTCAAACATTAGCGGACAACCAGTTTAGCCATACTGCCTTGCGACAAGCGGTCTATCAAAAAGGTATCCAAGTGACTTGGGACAATGTGGTGGATGTTAGTATTGGTAAAAGCGAATTACTCACTAAGATCGATTCCTATGAACCGGCTAGACGTATCTTGACAAAAGTGAATTATAAGTTGAGTACAGAGCGTCTGTGGAGCGGTGATTCAATTACATCGGATAGCGCACAAGCAGCCATCGACCAGACAACACTTGATACATCAGGTGTTGTCGCCGCTGAAAAATCTACGAACTTGTCATGGCACAATGGTCAGTTACGGGCTGGAACATACTATGTCTATGTTCAGGTCGCTGCAGCGGTCAATGACGATCCGCAAATGCAACTTTTTGCAAGTGAGAGTCTATGGGAAGAAAAGCAAATTACGATTGACCGAAGTCCGATCCATGTGGAAGTTCCCTTGCAGAAGCTGTTTGATATTCGTGAATCAGGGACTTTTTATAAGATTGAGCATAGTCAACCGATCATTAGTCATAGTAACTTTCCTATCGATTTTTCTGTCACTTATGTCGCAAACTATTCAGCCAACCCGACAATTGCTTTAGTGGATCATATTACTGAAGCGAATGAGGAGGATCACTTATTACTTAATATCGGAGCAACTGATGGACAGAAATTAGGACCATTGATGATAGGTGAAAACAAACTTGATGCGATGGTCCTAGAGCCCTTTTTGACTGATCCACTGGAACTTTTTTTAAAGGGTGAATTTTCTGGGTCTATATTTAAAAAGCATGAAGTAGATTTTCGACTAACTTATACGCTATCAGCAAAAGGAGATGAGGATTAATGGAAGAAGAAATGGATCAAAAACGTAAAAAACAAATCATCATCATCATATTTATACTTTTCTTAATGGTAATTGCCGGTTGGCTGCTTTACCGCCATTTTTCACAAGAAACGCCTGAACCAGTGACACTTGTTAGTGGGGAATTCCTTCCAGATGGAAAAGATGCGCAACGAATCTCAGAAGAAGAGTTGTTAGAATTATCGCAGACAGCAGTTGATAGAAGTAAATTCAATCTAATGATTTCACCAGAGGCGACGTTTAATCACCGAACGCTGCAAGGTGAATTGATGATCAAGAACCCACTTGAAAATGGCCATCCCATCAATGTGGAAATACGAAAACAGAGTAACGATGAACTTGTTTATACATCTGGCGCAATCCAGCCAGGGTATGAAATAAAAGAGGTGACACTTGAACAGTCACTGGAGAAAGGAGAACATCCATCTGTAGCAATGTTTAGCTTGTACGATCCAGATACGAATCAGAAAAAAGGACAAGTAGCAGCTGGAGTAACACTAATCATCGAATAAAAAATACAATAGACAGGGGAATATTAGGATGAAAAAGAAATTATTAGCAAGTTTATTCGTTTTAGGAACAACTGCGGGAGCGTTCTCGCCAACGACGATTTTAGCAACGGATGTTATTGGAGAACCAACGGCAGACATTACGATTAATGGATCTCTAGGGGTCGATAATACCGATCCAAACGAAGAAATCGATGAAGGACAAACGGATTGGATCAACGTAACACTAGATACGGCAACTATTTTCTATAACGTTTCTGGTACAACGAATATTAATTCACCGACTTACAACATCGCAAATAACTCAGGTCGTCCGGTAAAGGTATCCGTTCAGAACTTTGCTCAAACGGACGGTTCTGACCTTGCTGTCATTAGTGGCTTGAATTTTATTTCAAGTTTAGATGGAACCAATGTAAATCAGCCGCTGATCACTAGTGGCGTGCTTGAAACTTTCACTACACCAGCTGAACTCTTTACTTTGTCAAATAGTGCTGGGAACCTGACAGCAGATGGTACTTCGACTGGTAGCAATGCTACGACATTCAAGTATGAAGGTTCTGTAACAGCAGATAATATTACTCCAATAAATCCAACATTCACACTGACACTTCAATTAGACGCAGTTGAATTTACAACCAACTAAGTATAGAAGGGATACACTATGAGTACGACAACGATTGAATTGAACGGGATGTTAGGAGTCACAGAGCAAGCGCCAACACCAAAAGAAGAAACACCTTCCCCTGAAACAAATTCAACGATTCGTTCCGAAGTGAAGGTGATCAATCCTTTACCAAAAACAAATGATCAAACTGGATTGTATCTCTCGCTATTAGGATTGATACTCATTCTACTTGTATGTTACACATGGTCGATCAGACGCAACCTGAAAGCCCATCATATCAACAGTTGAAGTAGAAAGAATCCAACTGAGCCATTCCGCTCGTTTTGTGGTAGAGAGAAAAGAAAGAATCAATTTAAGCCTAGGCTTAGGTTGATTCTTTTTTCTAAAATGATTATCTCATAGTTTCATTGATCTTCCATCCTGATTTTTTATCAAATGTTTCCAACTATATTTTTACAATACTGTAAAAATCGTGACAAGCTTATTACCTAACCTCAAAAAGGAGGGTATCATGAAAAAAATAGTAAACATCCTGTTGCTTTCCATTTTTATATGGAGTAGTTTGTTTCCATATCCTCTAGTCTATGCAGATGTCGAAAGTCAGATCGAGGCCTCTGAGTTAGAAGTAATGGCAGAAGACAGTTCGACTGATGATGATGTTAACGAGGACGAGCAGAGTGCAGAGGAAGAGGTACAAGAAGTCAACAGATTAGAGGAATACGCTGATTCAGTCGTCCTACCAGAAGAAGAACCAACAAATGAAGAGATGATTTCTGCTTATAGTGGTACGGGAACATCTGCCGATCCCTTTACCGCGGGTTCAGTAGCAGAACTGATCACCGTCTTACAAACCATCACAAGTGCAACAACTCCAGGGCCCTATTATATCGAATTGACAGCGAATATCGTCTACCAAGACTCTCATTCATTCAGTATCAATAAAGATGTGGTTATTGATGGTCAAGGATTTTATATGCTGTATTCCAACAGTTCGAGTCCCGTTGCGTTGGATACTGGCTTTCGGGTTAAAACGTCTGGCGTGACGGTAACGTTAAGAAATATCAACTTCGGTAGTGATACATTGATGGATAGCAGTAACCAGGTTTATGATAACAGCACCTATTATGGCATCATTGGGGCTATCGCTGATTCAACCACCTTTCATGCGATCATGGACAATGTCAATTACTATGCCCAAACTGGCGCACAGCCTTTCATTTCATGGAATCAACAGTCAACGTTTACATTCCAAGGGGAGAATGCATTTGTTGCAAGAGCTGGAGTAGCTAGCGAGGAATTTTTAGAAGGCTATAATGTCATTTTTGCAGAAGGATCGAAAACAACGATCGACCATCAGACAACTAGTAATACAGGATTATTTTATGCTTTTGGAACGGGTAGTTCAACAGATGGTCGTTTGCGAATCACAATTGAGGAAAATGCGGAAGTGGATATTATTTCGACTAAACCCTCTTTTACGTATAATGCTATTTCTTCTGGGGTCGATTTTACCATTGGGGAAGGTGCAAGACTTTATTACACCCACGTAGGAACGGATGCGATGTACTTTTCGAATATGGTGGAGATGAACATCACTGTTGGCAACGATGCTCAAGTTTCCTTTGTCAACACGGGACCATTCAATTCAGCGCCAGCAAATTTGCTCAGTAGTTCGCTCACCTTCTACGTTGACTCACCTGATTACATTCGTTTCAAAAATACCAGTACAACAGGAACAGGTCTATTTACAAGAAATATAGCCTTCGTTCGCGAAGATGGCACCGCTGGCGTGACTGGTGATTATCGCTTTAGCTATTTAAATGCAAGTAGTCAATTGCAAGAAAAAGAAATAGCTGGGGTATCCTCCAACACATTGAACAACAATTATTTCAGCAATCCTTCACTAAAGCAAGCGATCTACCAAAAAAGAATCGAAGTGATGGATTGGAGCAATGAACCGGATGTAGCAGTGAACAAAAGCGAGTTGACGACGACGATCGATCGTTATGATCCGCCTGCACGACAAGTGACTGCGGTAGAGTACAAGTTAAGTGACAAAAGTTTATGGACCGGATCTGACATCAATGATGCACAAGCGCAATCACAGATCGAAAACGCAACACTGGCGACAAGTGGAGTCCTAGCAGTCGAGACGTCTGAAGAACAAGTATGGGTAAATGAAGATCTAATGGCAGGGACGTATTACGTGTACGTGAAACTTACTGGTATCATCAGTGATGATCCAGATGTACAAGCGTACACGACAAAGAGCAGGTGGGCCGAAGCAGAGATCGTGATACCAAAAAGCACCCTCAGTGTAGAAGTGCCTTTGGAATTAGTCTTTGGGACGAAAGAAACAGGTGCATTCAGTGCAACTGAACATGCACAACCAATCGTTAACCAAAGCAATTTCGCCATTGATTTCACGATTGCAGAAGTAACGGATCAATCAGAAGAAGCAACGATTTCTTTAGTCGATCAGCTATCTGTGAATGGCGAAAACGAGTTGTTACTAAACCTATCAAAAACCGATGGACAATCCATAGGCCCTATGCTCGTTGGTGTAAATGATACGGATGCAATGGAACTTCTTCCATTCTGGGAAACGAGTCATGATCTTTATATCAGTGGACAATTTTCAGGACCGATTGTTATCAGGCATCAACCGAGCTACCTGTTCACGTATCTACTGACAGTACAGTAGAAAAAGTTTGAACTAGTAAAATCTAAGTGAACTTCAATTTCACTTCCTACAAGCAAATCGTTTGTAATCGATAAGCAACCACAACCAACTTGTTTGGTGGTTGCTTTTTTTGTGTATTTTTTTGTGGAAAGTCCAACATAGAGTATCTTTATTTGCTGTAATGATCTTCATAGGTTAATCAACATCACACGCCTCTATGAACGCTTATTTTGTACTTTTAAAAGGGAGTATCATAGATGATACTAAATAATTATCCGTTTTTTTTTGATTGAGAATAAACAATCTAAAAACAGTAGACATTTGATTTGCCAAGTGTTGTAAACGTTTTATAGAGTGGCGGAGCTACCTTTATCATACATGTTAAATATTGATCTAAAAGGCGATTTTATATAAAAAGCGTTATTCAAGGAGTGGCTTATAGTATATTTTGACTAAAAACAAAAATATATATTATCATTTTTTTGTAACCTTAACCTAATCTTAATTTAATTTTTTGTGAAGGAGAGTAGCCAATCGATGAAACGAATTTTTCAATGGGATAAGTAACGAAGCATAGTTGATGACACGCAATAGTGAGGATACATTCATTCATGTGATAAAGAAGAATGTCTGATATAGACGATTGGTGAACGGGCACGTACATCTAAAAACATAAGGAGGCTGAATATGAAAAAGCAGGTAAACATATCTATCGTTTTATTTTTATTGATATTTAGTGCATTGGCAGAGCAAGTAATAATCGCAACGTCCCTACCTGTCGCTGAAGAAATTCAGATGACTACCGAAAGTTCAACGTTAGGCGTAGGTAAATTGGATCAGTTGATCAACAATGACGAACCAACAGAAGCCTCACCACGGGAAGTTTCCTCAGAAGAATTACGATCCCCTTCTATAAAACTGGACGATGAAACCCAAGGGATTGCTGCATTTTCTGGTACAGGTACGGAACAAGATCCTTTTACGGCGGGGACAGCTGCGGAGTTGGAGACGGTAACGGAGATGATCAAGACGATACCAGGTGCAGGACCATTTCATATACATTTAACAGCTGATATTGTTTTACGTAATAATGTACCCATGCTATCTGTTGGTACCAGAGTAGATCGATTTAATCTCTATAAAGATACGGTGATTGATGGTCAAGGCTATCATCTATTGATTCAAAATGATTCACGAAGTTATTATAGTTTCTTCGAAACGCGAAATAATGGAATACATCTAACGTTTCAAAACATTAATTTTGGGAGTAATCAGTTAGTAGATCAAAATGGGATCATATATGGTAGACAGGGGATGTACGGGATAATAAGTTCTATAAATGACTATTCACTAAACTTTAATATGACAATGGAAAATATTAATTTTTACACGAACTATGGCTTAGCGGAAGCGGTATGGAAGGGTTATAATGACGAATCGTACTTTCATTTCAGAGGAGATAATCAGATTATCTTTGACTTCATCAATAGTAGATCATCCATAATCTCTAGTCCTAATATAATTTTTGAAGAGGATTCATCTACTTATATCGAGTGTGGTCCTGGATTATACATTTTTTATGTATCAGGAAATCCTCTCTTTCCGGAACTTGGTACCGGGAATTTAAATATTCAGCAAAAAAATAATGCAAAAGTAGAGATTATAACGGGTAAAGAAGTCCTTGCTTATGCTATTGATAGTGCAACAATGACGATTGGAGAAGAAGCAGAGTTATCTGTAAGAGGTAGTAGTACGAGTAACATGAGTATAATACGCCAGAGTGTTTCGGCTGAGGGAACAGCGATTTTAAATGTAAATCAAAATGCAGTAGTAGATATTGTAAATCAATCAAATTTCAGGCTAAATAATTTAACTATAAACGTCGACCAACCCAAATATTTTAGAATGGAAGCTTTGGATAATACTCCTACTACATCGGTTAATAATGCAACCATGAAGCGTTTAGATGGAGTCAGTGGAGAAACTGGTGGATATCAGGTAACTAGTATAGATGTTTCTGGTCAAATATTTATTAGTGAAGTTTCAGGAGGAGGATCATTCGGTGGAGGTACAATGCTTTATGGAACGAATAGAAAAGGATTTCTTTATCAGCGGAAATTTGCGATTGATGAATTAGAGGCTGTACCCGAAGTCGACGTAGGCATCAGTCGTCTAACGACTTCGATCAATGCCGTGGAACCGGTAGGTCGCCCGCTCACTAGGTATCAATTGAAACTGAGTAGGACTAGGCTATGGACACCTTCCACTCTATTCCCAACAATAAATTCTCTAAATACTCAGCGAGTGATAAGCAATGCTACTCTAGCCACAAATGGAGTCTTAGCAATTGAATCTTCTGAGACTGAATCTTCATGGCAAAAAGAAAAACTGACTGCTGGAACCTACTATGCCTATGTTCGAGTGACTGGTGTGATGCAGGACGATCCAGAGCTACAAAAATATTTAAGTGAAAGCCTTTGGCACGAAATCGTGATTGAAGTACCAAAAAGTCCAATGTCTGTTGAAGTGCCACTAGAGAAATTTTTCAGAGTTCGCGAGATTGGCGAATTTGATGAAACTGCCAATGCCTTACCAATTATAAGCCATAGTAATTTCCCAATCGATTTTAAGGTCACAGATGTCGTGGAACAAAGCACCGATTCCGCAGTTACCTTGGTCAATAGTACGATGACAGACGCATTCAAACATTTACAACTTCGCTTGGCCGCGACCAATGGACAACATACAGGACCGTTAACGGTGGGAAGCAACCAAGGAAATGCGATTCAAGTACTACCATTTTTAGATGATCCATTAAAACTCTATTTGAAAGGACATTATTCAGGACCAATTGACGGACGCCATGACGTGACCTACAAATTCACGTATCAATTGACGCCACGTTAATTCGACCAGAACGCTCGTGACTATAGAAAGGTAAGGGATAATATGGATACGAATATAGAACTGAAAGGGGAGCTAGGCGTTTTAGAAAGTCGACCGCCGACTGAAGAAAGCAAACCTCCTCCTGATGAGAGCAAACCACCGACTGAAGAAAGTAGTTCTTCGGATGAGACCACATCAACGACAGATCAAACGTCTTCCTCTGAACAACGTGAACAAACAAAAGACACCAGCGCGGTCGTTCGAATTGATAATCGAAGTAATAACCAAGTCCCCATCAAGGTAGAAACACAAACAATCGATTATTTTCCAAAAACGAATGAGCAAACCGAGCCTTTATTTGTTACATGGGTAGGTATTTTCCTAGTGATTGCAGTCATTAGCTACCATATCATTGATCGTAAGATGAATAAATGAACGAGTGGACTGAATAAAGTGAAAGCTGAGACGTGTTTCAATGTCTCAGTTTTTTTATGGATTTCGAAGGTTAGCTGATTGATGATAAGTCCGTCATGTTAGTTTGATACTTTCGCGATCAAAAATCGCGGATCATCGGACCAGCAAGTGTACTTTCGGAAGTATTTACCCGTTCACAGATATTTTCCTTCAAGATCAAGAAACTTCACTTTATTGCCTATCGTGATAATGCTATAATTAGAAGGATTGATAATAGAAAGGATGTTGTGAATGTCATCCAAAGAAAACTTATTAAAGGGAATGAACCCTCGTCAAAAAGAAGCGGTTCTACATACAGATGGCCCGCTTTTATTAATGGCTGGTGCCGGTAGTGGAAAAACACGTGTTTTGACTCATCGAATCGCTTATTTGATTGAAGAAAAAGAAGTGAATCCATGGAATATTTTGGCAATCACCTTTACCAATAAAGCGGCGAAAGAAATGAAAGAACGGGTCAATGCCATTTTAGAAACAGGTGGTGAAGATGTCTGGGTCTCTACCTTTCACTCGATGTGTGTCCGTATTTTAAGACGAGATGTGGATTATATCGGCTATAATCGAAACTTTACGATCATTGATTCTTCGGAACAATTATCATTGATGAAACGAATTTTGAAAGAGTTGAATATTGATCCTAAAAAATACGATCCAAGAAGCTTGTTAGGATCGATCTCGCAAGCAAAAAATAGTTTGTTGTCACCAGAGGCTTTTGCCAAAATGCAAGGCAGTTATTATGAAGAAATTGCCGCAAAATGTTATGCAGCATACCAGAAGGAACTCCTATACAACCAATGTATGGATTTTGATGATCTGATCATGAATACGATCCGTTTATTTGACGAGCATCCAGATTCATTGACGTATTATCAAAATAAATTCCATTACATCCATGTAGATGAATATCAAGATACGAACCACGCACAATATACGCTAGTCAATCTATTAGCTGGACGGTTCAGAAATCTTTGTGTAGTTGGGGATGCAGATCAAAGTATTTACGGCTGGCGCGGAGCAGATATGCAAAACATCTTGGATTTTGAAAAAGATTATCCAGATGCTGCGGTGATCTTGTTAGAACAAAATTATCGTTCAACGAAAACGATCTTGAATGCAGCGAATCAAGTCATCGAAAACAACCGCAATCGTAAACCCAAAAATCTTTGGACAGAAAACCAAGACGGTAACAAAATCACGTACTATCGAGCAGACAATGAGCGTGACGAAACACGTTTTATTGTAGAAAGAATGCAAGAAGAGATCCAGACGAATCATCGCAATTATGGAGACTTTGCTATTCTTTACCGAACAAATGCCCAATCGCGTGTCATGGAAGAAACCTTACTGAAAGCCAATATTCCGTACAAAATGGTTGGAGGTCACAAATTCTATGATCGAAAAGAAATCAAAGATGTTTTGGCGTATCTTAATGTGATGGCAAATCCTCAAGATTCATTGAGTTTCGAGCGGATCGTCAACTCACCAAAACGTGGGATTGGACCAGGATCGGTGGAAAAACTTCGTAGCTTTGCCACGATGCACGAATGGCCGTTGCTAGAGGCTGCAAGAAATGTTGAGTTAGCGAACATCGGTGGAAAAGCAGGAACACAGTTAGGCTCTTTTGGCGAGATGATGCATCAATTGACTGAAATGATCCCTTATTTGACCGTTACAGAGTTAACCAAAGAAGTCTTAGACCGTAGTGGCTATTTGGATGATCTAAAAATCCAAAATACGTTAGAATCCCAAGCACGTATCGAAAACTTAGAAGAGTTTTTGACGGTGACTCAAGAATTTGATAAACAATTTGAAAAAGAAGGGCTAGAGAATGCTGATTCGCCAGAGGACAAGCTGGTCGTCTTTTTAAATGACCTTGCACTTGTATCAGATATCGATAGCTTAGAAGAAGAAACGAAGCAAGTGACATTGATGACCTTACATGCTGCGAAGGGTCTAGAGTTTCCAGTCGTCTTTTTGATCGGTCTAGAAGAAGGTGTCTTTCCACTTTCTCGTGCCTTGATGGAGGAAAGTGAACTGGAAGAGGAACGCCGTTTGGCCTATGTAGGGATCACCAGGGCAGAAGAAGCATTATTTATGACCAATGCGTTTTCACGGACTTTATATGGTCGTACGCAATACAATCGACCTTCACGATTTTTAGAAGAAATCGATCAAGAATTATTAGATATCCACGGGATGCGACCAACATCCAATGCCTCTCAACCGTCGCCTTTTCGTGCGAATAACGCGACACCTAAGTACCAACAGCCGACAAAAACAGGTGTATCAGCAAAAGTCGCTACAGGTGGCGAAACAGGTGGTTGGAAGCCAGGAGATAAGGTCAAACATAAAAAATGGGGACCTGGTACAGTGGTTAGAGTTAGTGGTGATGCAAAAGACCTTGAGCTTGATATTGCATTTCCAAGTCAAGGAGTCAAACGTGTATTAGCCGCTTTTGCACCAATCGAAAAAGTTTAGTTCAATAGGGGGAGAAAAAGATGGAACACGAAATGACGATCGATGAAGCGACAAAAAAAGCAGAAGAACTCAGAGTGCAGTTAGATCGTTGGTCTCGTGAGTATTATGTGTTGGACCAACCAACGGTAGAAGATTATATCTACGACAAAACCTATGCCGAATTAGTGGCAATCGAAGAACAATATCCAGATCTGATCAACGCAGATTCACCGACCCAACGAGTAGGTGGAAAGATTCTTTCCTCATTTGAAAAAGTCACACATGACATTCCATTATATAGTTTGAACGATGTCTTCAATAAAGAAGAACTCTTAGCATTTGATCAACGTGTCCAAAAAGCAATCGGCCGTCCAGTCGATTATTGTTGTGAACTGAAAATCGATGGACTATCGGTATCTTTACGGTATGAGAATGGTGAGTTTGTACGTGGAGCGACTCGGGGAGATGGTTCGGTCGGCGAAAATATCACAGAAAACTTAAAAACGGTGCGTTCTGTTCCAATCAAATTAAAAGAACCGATGAGTATCGAAGTACGTGGTGAATGTTTTATGCCAAAACGTTCATTCGTTAAATTGAACCAAAAAAATGAAGAAGAAGGCAAACCAGTCTTTGCCAATCCCCGTAATGCAGCAGCAGGTTCATTGCGCCAGTTAGATTCCAAGATCACAGCGAAAAGAAATCTTGATACGTTCTTATATACCGTAGCAGATTTTGGACCGATGCAAGCGACGACGCAATACGAAGCGTTAGAAGAATTAGACAAGATCGGTTTCCATACGAACCATGAAAAACGTCTTTGTCATTCAATCGACGAAGTTTGGGCGTTCATTGAAGAATACCATGAGAAACGTAAAGATCTCCCTTACGAGATTGACGGGATCGTGATTAAAGTCAATGATTTTTCATTGCAAGACCAATTAGGTTTTACAGTCAAAGCCCCACGTTGGGCGACTGCCTATAAGTTTCCGCCTGAAGAAGTAGAGACGGTCATCGAAGAAATCGAATGGACGGTCGGCAGAACGGGGGTAGTGACACCGACAGCGATCATGACACCGGTTCGTGTGGCTGGTACGACAGTCAGCCGTGCTAGTCTGCATAATGGTGATTATATCCAAATGAAAGATATCCGCTTGAATGACACTGTCCAAATCTACAAGGCAGGGGATATCATCCCTGAAGTCGCACAAGTCATTTTAGATCAACGTCCAAAAGACAGCGAGCCTTATAAAATGCCCGAACATTGCCCTGTCTGTCACAGTGAGTTGGTTCATTTAGATGAAGAAGTTGCCTTGCGTTGCATCAATCCAAAGTGTCCCGCACAAATGAAAGAAGGACTGAACCATTTCGTTTCCCGAAATGCGATGAACATCGATGGCTTAGGGCCAAGAGTCTTGGAACAGATGTATGACAAGAAGTTAGTCGCTGATGTTGCTGATCTCTATAAACTAACAGAAGAAGAATTATTGACGTTAGATAAAATCAAAGAAAAATCAGCGAATAATATTTTAACAGCGATCGACAATAGCAAAGAGAACTCGGTAGAACGTTTGATCTTTGGTTTAGGTATCCGTCATGTTGGCGCAAAAGCAGCGAAAATCTTAGCGGAGCATTTTGGCGATTTAGAAACGTTGAGTCGCAGCGATTTTGAATCGATCATCCAATTAGATACGATCGGGGATATCATTGCAGATAGTGTAGTGACTTATTTTGACAACGAAGAAGTCCACGAGTTGATGGAAGAACTTAAACAAGCAGGTGTCAACCTTGAATACAAAGGCATTCGTTCGACACAGCTGAAAGAAGTAGAATCGCCGTTCAAAAACAAGACGATCGTGTTGACAGGCAAATTAACTCGATTCACAAGAGAAGAAGCCAAAGAAACGATTGAAAACCTTGGTGGAAAAGTCACTGGCAGCGTCTCTAAAAAAACGGATATCGTTGTCGCTGGCGAAGATGCAGGTAGTAAATTAACGAAAGCCCAAGAGTTAGGGGTCGAGGTTTGGACGGAAGATCAGATGGCTGAAGCGTTAGCAGAGAGTCATCCTGCCGAAGGAGCAGAATAATTTTTCAGATAAATTTCAAGAAAGAATTTCAGAATGCGAATTTCTTATGTTAAAATAAGAAGCAAAGTTTTCATTTAGGAAAGAAGGGGTACTATGGCGATTAGTGAAGAACAAGTAAAACATGTAGCGAAGTTAGCCAAATTGAAATTTGCCGACGAAGAACGCGCAGGTTTTACTGACCAATTAGGAAAAATCATTGACATGGTAGAAATGCTGGAAGAAGTAGACACAGAAGGCGTACCATTTACATCAAACGTCGTTGAGACTGTCAACGTCATGCGACAAGACCGTGCACAACTAGGTTGGAGCAGAGATGAATTATTAAAAAATGTACCAGAAAAAGAAGATGGTTTCATCAAAGTACCAGCAATCATCGATAATGGGGAGGCTGGCGCATAATGACAGAATTATACAATCGTTCATTAGAAGAACTACACGACTTATTAGTGTCAAAAGAAATCACTGCACAAGACTTAGTGAGAGCTACATTTGATCGCATCAAGGAAACAGAACCCGCGATCGATGCATTCATCACATTGAATGAAGAGAAAGCTTTAGCCCAAGCCAAAGCTTTGGACGAAAAAGGTATCGACGAAAACAATGTTCTTTCAGGTATCCCGATCGGTATCAAAGACAATATCGTGACGAAAGATCTTTTAACGACAGCAGCTTCAAAGATCCTTTATAATTTTGAACCGATCTACGATGCGACAGTCATGGAAAAAGTATACGAAGCAGACATGATCCCTGTTGGTAAATTGAACATGGATGAATTTGCAATGGGCGGAAGTACCGAAACTTCTTACTTCAAAAAAACAAAGAACGCTTGGGATCAAACAAAAGTTCCTGGCGGATCATCTGGTGGTTCAGCAGCTGCAGTTGCCGCAGGACAAGTGCCAGTTTCTCTAGGTAGTGACACTGGTGGAAGTATCCGCCAACCAGCCGCTTTCAATGGAATCGTAGGAATGAAACCAACTTATGGTCGTGTTTCCCGTTTCGGTTTGATTGCATTTGCTTCATCTTTAGACCAAATCGGTCCAATGACCCGGACAGTCAAAGATAACGCATTAGCATTGACCGCAATCAGTGGCTACGACGAAAAAGATGGTACTTCATCTGGTGTATCTGTCCCTAACTTTGCAGAAGGTTTGTCTGGTGATATTAAAGGAATGAAGATTGCTTTACCTAAAGAATACTTAGGTGAAGGTGTCGATGAAGGCGTGAAAGAAGCAATTCTTAAAGCAGCTGAAACATTCCGTTCATTAGGTGCAACAGTAGAAGAAGTTAGCTTACCTCATTCAAAATATGGCGTGGCTGTCTACTATATCATTGCTTCATCTGAAGCTAGTTCGAACTTGCAACGTTTTGACGGTATTCGTTATGGATATCGTTCAGAAGATGTCAAGAACTTGGATGACGTTTATGTCAATTCACGTTCTGAAGGTTTCGGAGAAGAAGTAAAACGCCGGATCATGTTAGGAACGTTCTCATTGAGTGCAGGTTACTATGACGCGCATTTCAAAAAAGCAGGACAAGTCCGTACCTTGATCAAGCGTGACTTTGAAAAAGTTTTCGCGGATTATGATTTGATCATCGGCCCTTCTTCACCAACAGTTGCGTTCGGTCTTGGTGAAAATATCAACGACCCAATCACGATGTATATGAGTGATATCTTGACGATCCCAGTGAACTTGGCAGGACTACCAGGTATGTCAGTACCTGCAGGCTTATCGGAAGGGTTACCAGTTGGCTTACAGATCATCGGTAATTATTTCGAAGAGAAAACCATGTATCAAGCAGCTTATGCGTTTGAGCAAGCGACAGAGTTCCATCGTCAACAACCAGCTATTTTAGGAGGGAAAGCCGAATGAATTTTGAAACAGTCATTGGACTTGAAGTCCATGTGGAATTAAAAACCAACTCAAAAATTTTCTCTCCAGCTCCTGCGCATTTTGGTGCTGAACCAAACAGCAACACCAATGTGATCGACTGGGGATACCCTGGAGTTTTACCAGTAATGAATAAAGCAGCGCTGGAATTTGGGATGCGTGCAGCGTTAGCATTGAATTGCGAAATTTCGAAAGATACTCATTTTGACCGCAAAAACTATTTCTATCCAGACAATCCCAAAGCTTACCAAATCTCACAATTCGATCAACCAATCGGTCATGATGGCTGGATCGAGATCGAAGTAGAAGGTAAAAAGAAAAAAATCCGCATTGAACGTGTGCATTTAGAAGAAGATGCAGGGAAAAATATGCACGGCATCGGTGGATACTCTTATGTCGATCTAAACAGACAAGGAACACCATTGATCGAGATCGTTTCAGAAGCAGACATGCGTTCACCAGAAGAAGCCTATGCTTATTTAGAAGCTTTACGTTCTGTGATCCAATTTACTGAAGTCAGTGACGTGAAATTAGAAGAAGGTTCAATGCGTTGTGACGCGAACATTTCTTTACGCCCCTATGGACAAGAAGAATTTGGGACAAAAGCAGAATTGAAAAACTTGAACTCCCTTTCTTTTGTCAAAAAAGGTTTAGCATTTGAAGAAAAACGCCAAGCAAAAGTATTATTATCTGGTGGAGAGATCCAACAAGAAACTCGTCGCTTTGATGAAACAACGAATAAGACGATCTTGATGCGTGTCAAAGAAGGGTCAAGTGACTATCGCTACTTCCCAGAACCTGATATTCCAAGATTCGTGATCGATGACGAATGGATCCAACGAGTGAAAGCAAGCTTACCAGAAATGCCAGCTTCTCGTCGTGTACGCTACATCAGCGAATTAGGCTTACCAGAGTATGATGCGAAAGTATTGACGCTATCAAAAGAAATGTCTGATTTCTTTGAAGCAACATTGGAAAACGGAGCAGATGCCAAACAAGCTTCCAACTGGTTGATGGGTGAAGTATCAGCATACTTAAACAGTGAGAAATTGGAATTAGCTGAAACGAAACTAACACCTGAAAACTTAGCGGGTATGATTCTTTTGATCGCAGATGGCACGATTAGCTCTAAAATTGCGAAAAAAGTCTTTCGTGAGTTGATCATGAATGGCGGAGATGCACAAAGTGTTGTTGAAGCAAACGGTTGGGTCCAATTATCTGACCCAGCGAAGTTATTACCGATCATCAATGAAATCTTAGATAACAATCAACAATCTGTTGATGATTTCAAAAACGGAAAAGACCGTGCAGTCGGTTTCTTAGTTGGACAAATCATGAAAGCTACTAAAGGACAAGCAAACCCAGGTGTGGTCAACAAATTGCTAAATGAAGAATTAGCGAAACGATAGAGGGATGCTATGAAAAAAGCGCGTGTGATCTATAATCCGGTCTCTGGTAAAGAATTGTTAAAACGTAATCTTGCCGACATCCTCCAAGCTTTGGAGGAGTCGGGCTATGAAGCAAGTGCTTATGCAACGACTCCGGAAGAGGACTCGGCAAAAAATGAAGCACGACGAGTCGCTGAGTTAGGTTTTGATCTTGTCGTTGCTGCTGGTGGCGATGGGACGATCAATGAAGTCGTTAATGGTATCGCCTCATTGAAAGTTAGACCTAAAATGGCGATCATTCCAGCGGGAACGACCAATGACTATGCTCGCGCCTTGAAGATTCCTAGAGATAATATCAAGGCAGCAGCAGAAGTCATCAAAAAGAATCAAACAGTCAAAATGGATATCGGTCAATCCGATAATAGCTATTTCATCAATATTGCAGCTGGTGGCTACTTGACAGAATTGACCTACGAAGTTCCTTCCGAATTGAAAAGTATTTTTGGCTATCTTGCATATTTGGCAAAAGGAGCAGAAATGTTACCACGTGTCAAACCGATCAAGATGCACTTGAAGTATGACGAAGGCGAATATAATGGCAATGCTTCGATGTTCTTTTTAGGGTTGACGAATTCCGTTGGTGGCTTTGAACAAATTGCGCCTGATGCAAAGCTAGATGATGGAAAATTCTCTTTGATCATCGTCAAAACGGCGAATATTTTTGAGATCCTCCACATTGCTGCCTTAATGCTCAATGGAGGGAAGCATGTCGATGATCCAAGAGTCATCTATACGAAAACAAGTTCTCTTTATGTTGAAACCGAAGATAATGCGAATCGCCCTGTCATGATCAATTTAGATGGCGAATACGGTGGAAATGCGCCGATGCATTTTCAAAATCTTCATCAGCATATCGAGTTTTATGCAAACACAGATCAAATTCCAGATGAGGCAATCACTGGTTTTGAGGAAGAAGAGCTAGAAGAAGTTAGCAAAGAATTCGTCAAAGAAGTAGAACGTTTGACGGATGAAGATATCGATGGCGATGGCAAAATTGCTGACAAGGATCAGAACTGAGCAGGATTGGACGACTATTAGAAGGAAAAAGCAAAGATCATAGGATTACTTGTTTTTTCCAATAGACTGAAGAAAAAAGGGCTGGGAATGAATGGATCTCCCAGCTCTTTCCTTTGTTGAACGGACAAAATTAGAAACCATTCAAAAGAATAGGAGTAATGAAATGACACAAACAATTAAGAAAAATGAACGCTATACTGTTGATATCATCGATTTAAGTTACGAAGGATTAGGTGTTGCGAAAATTGATGGCTATCCATTATTTATTGAAAATGCTTTGCCAGGTGAACAAGTGGAGATCCTTGTCGTAAAAGCAGGCAATAAATTTGGCTACGGTAAGGTCGAAAACTGGTTGACGACGTCACCAGACCGTCAAGAAATCACTAGTAATGTTCTATTGCGTACAGGAATCGCTCCGTTAGCCCATTTAAGTTATGAGCAACAATTAGTATTCAAACAAAAACAAGTCGAACATGTTTTAGCTAAAATCGCTAAAATGCCTGAAGTCACAGTACAACCAACAATCGGTATGGAAGAACCTACAGGCTATCGTAATAAAGCACAGATTCCTGTTCGTCGCGTCGAAGGCGAATTAGTGACTGGTTTTTACAAGAAAAATAGTCATGACTTAGTGGAAATAGAAGATTTCTTCATCCAAGACCCACAAATCGATCAAGCCATCATCAAGGTAAGAGACATCTTGCAACGTTTCCAAGTACGTGGCTACAATGAAGAAAAAAATGAAGGACAAATTCGTCATATCATTGTTCGTAGAGGTCATTACACGCATCAAATGATGGTGGTTTTAGTCACTCGAAAAGAAAAATTCTTCAAATCGAAAGAAATCGCTGAAGCGATCCATGAAGCTTTACCGGAAGTAGTGTCAGTGATCCAAAATATCAACGAAGAAAAAACGAATGTCATTTTAGGAGAAAAAGAAAAAGTTCTTTTTGGTCAATCATATATCGAAGATCAGCTACTTGGTAAGACCTATCGTATTTCTTCTAAATCCTTTTATCAGGTCAATACATTACAAACCGAAGTATTGTATCAAAAAGCGATCGAATTTGCTGAATTGAAAAAAGAGGATGTCGTGATTGATGCCTATTCAGGAATTGGAACGATTGGTTTATCCATAGCGGATCAAGTAGCAAATGTTTATGGCATGGAAATCGTACCAGCAGCGATTGAGGATGCGCAGTTCAACGCATTGACAAATAAAATCGAAAATGCGCATTATGAAGTTGGAAAAGCGGAAACAGTCATGAAAAAATGGCAAGAAAAAGGAATCAAACCAACTGTTTTAGTTGTCGATCCTCCAAGAAAAGGTTTAGACGCACGCTTTATTGATTCAGCAATCGAGATGGCTCCTGAGCGAATCGTTTATATCTCATGCAATCCTGCAACTTTTGCTAGAGATGTGAAGTTGTTTGCAGAAGATGGTTATCAGTTAGAAAAAGTCCAACCAGTTGATTTATTCCCACAAACACACCATGTAGAATGTGTCGGATTATTACGCAAAGGGTAAGTGATTTAAATAGATGAGCGCAAGGCATTATATCCTATACACTCATTTTAGAAGACGTTTCTGTCAAAAGAAACGTCTTTTTTCAGGTGAGTGATAATATTAGTTATCAAGGAGAACTCTTCTAAAAATGGTATCGTACTCAAAATAGAAAGAAGAGAACCGAGTTGTTACTTACAATGAGTAACGTACATATAGTTTTCACTTTTAGAAAGGCTATCTACTAAACCTTCACATTAAAGATGGAGAAGATAAACTAGATATCCTTGATACAAATAGAGTATGGATTTTGACAACTAGCAAAAGATTATTAAAAAATTTGGTGTATAAAGTTTACAAACTTTTAGTAGTTTTATAGATGCAAAGTATCAGCATTTTGTTGATATTTTTACTGCAACATTCTCGTGACAGGCGGTTTGGTACCTAAGCACTGGCGCTATGATTGGAAAATGGAAAAACAACGAGAAAATCTCTATAAAAATTAACTCAGCCAAGGATATTTTTTACAAACGCTTCCATTTCTTGAGCATAATCATTAAAATCCAATCGTCTAAACATATCGATAAATGAATCAATCGTGCTGAATTTTTTGACAGTAGGATCATACTTACATTTTAAGATCTCAGTAAAAATATTATATAAAATACGTTCTCTTACATAATTGATCGTGTTGAAACTTTTTAGTTCGGCTAAATAGAAGTTCATATTTTCAAGTTCATCTCTTTCAAATTTCAACATGATAACGTTGATTATAAAGAAGCTATATAATTTGTAAAATTTAAAACTTCCACGCACATTCCGATATTTTTTTCGAAGAATTTTTACTTTTGAAAAAATATAAGCATCATTAAAAAGCGAGAGACAGTTGGAGAATAAATTTAATTCGAATGCTCCCCATACCTCTACATCATTTAAATAGTTTTTAATAACTATGATTTCATTTTCTTTGATAATAAATTTTTTAGCTCTGACTTTTCGATATAATAATAATTTGTATTGGATAAATAGGTAATAATAATAGAAATCATTACTTTCCAGGTATAGCTGATATGTATGGTTGATTTTTTCTTCTAAGTCAGTCCAGTTATACGTATAATAGGCTTTTTCCAATACTTTATTCGCTTTTTCCTTATTTGTAGCGACTGTTTGATTTGGCCATTCTTCATTAAAATGTAGTAAAAAGTAATCTTCAACAGAAATATTTAATCTGTCCAAGTACAATTGGAACAAATTCAAAGAAATATTAGTTCCAGTATTTTCGAAAGAAGAAAGAGTTGTTCGGCTACAAATCCCTTCGCTTAGAGTTCTCTGACTTATATTTCTTTCTTTGCGTAATTTTTTTATTATTTCATGATGTTTCATTGGTAACCACCTCTCTTGACGGAAATCTGTACATTCTGGAAACATTATATCATATTCTAGATATAATATTTTTAGCGATAGCTATAGTATCTAATAATAAATAGAAGAGAGGGGATTGATATAAATAAAAAAGAACAATAGTTAAAACAAAGAGAAAAAAATAAAATTTATATTTTTAAGTTTCAAAAAATAAATGATGACGAATTAAAATATTGGAGGCGATTCTATGGATTCTATTTACTTTGACAACGCATCTACATCATTTCCTAAAAGTAAAAAAGTATTGGAAAGTATTTCAGATTTTATACAAAATACTGACGGTAGTTACAATCGTACAGAATCAACTGAAGAAAGTGATTATATCTTTGAAACTAGGAGAAAACTAGCAGAGCTTATAGGAGTAAAGTATCCAACTCATATTATATTTACAAGTAATGCAACAGAAGCTCTGAATACCATTATTTTAGGATTCGCAAATAAAAACGCAAATATAGTTTCTACTGTCACTGAACATAATTCGGTAATACGTCCGTTAACCTATTTACAAAAGATTAGAAATATAACAGTTGATTGGGCTAAATGTGATCGCTATGGTTTAATCAATGTAGATGAACTAATAGATTTTGTCGATGAAAAAACAGATCTTGTTATAGTGAACCATGGTTCAAATGTAACTGGTCAAGTACAACCAATCGCCGAGATTTGTAAACGTGTCAAACAAAAAGGAGATATTCCTATTTTGATTGATATGTCTCAGACCTTAGGGCATATAGAAATTGATAATAATAACCTTGAAGCAGATTTCATCGTTTTTACTGGTCATAAAGCTTTGAAAGCGTTATCCGGTATTGGTGGGTTTTATATCAACCCCAAGCATACTAGTATTTCTCCTTTGAAAGTTGGTGGCACCGGTGTTTTGTCAGAACTTCTTAGTCAGCCAAGGACTCTCCCCTATTACTTTGAATCAGGAACATTGAACTATCCAGGAATTTTCTCTTTGTATTGTAGTTTATCAGAAATGTCTATAGAGACTTTAAAAAATAAAAAAGAATACATATATACTCTGACGGATTATTTAATAAATAAGTTAACTGATATGCATAATATTGATATTTATAGCAATGCCAATGTATTAGGTATCGTTTCTTTTAATATTAAGGGAATGATTGCTGCACGAGTTTCTAGCTTACTTCAAAAAGAAAATATTAAGACACGCTCAGGTTTACTATGCGCACCCTTTTTACACCATTATATCCATGACAATGTATATGGTTGTGTAAGGATTAGTTTATCTGAATCAAATACAAAAGAAGAGACAGACAAACTAATAGATATCTTGGAAGGGATATGTAACAAGGTGGGAGAATATCAAAATATTAAGCTTCCAAGGGTTTATGAATTGCCTATTCCAGAAAGGAAGTATTTCAATGCAAAATAAAACGATTGATTTTTGTACATTTTGTTCTCAAGAAAAAGATAAAATTTATATCAAAACTGAAAATTTTACAGTCTGGTTAGCTATCGGTCAAATTGTTGAAGGTTATTCGCTAATTATGCCTAATGATCATTATCATTGTATTGGTGCTCTGCCAGATATTTTAAAAAAAGAATATCTTCAATTAAAACAAAAAGTACGAAATTTATTAACTAAGTATTATGGGGCGTGTATTTTTTATGAACATGGACGTGTAGGTTATTGTAATGTACAACCTGGAGAGCAATTATGCTACCATGGACACTTGCATGCGGTACCTGTTGCGATTGACTTACTAGAAAGTTTTAAAGCTGATGGATTATTTCCTATCGAGTTAGAAGATGATCGTGAATTTTTCAAGGCGTATATGGAGTATGGACATTATTTATATTATGAAGATGTAACTTCAAAGAAGTTCCTTGTACCAATAACGCAACCTTTACAAAGACAGTATTTACGATTTTTAACTGCAATAAAAATTGGAAGACCAGAATTAGCAAACTGGCAAGAATATCCTGAGTGGAATAAATTTTACTCAGCGAAAAAAAAGTTAATGATAGGTGGAAATAATGAATAAACTAATTAGAACCAAATTAAGAGAAAAAATACTTGAAACTAATCCAAATGCTACATTCATTGATTTAACGTCTATTGAAGTAGAAAGTGAACTTAAAAAAAAGCTATTAGAGGAAGTACAAGAATTTATTGAGGTTAAAAGTGTGTATGAAAAAAATGAAGAGATGGCAGATATTTTAGAAGTGATCGATGCATTTTATAGTTTTGACTTATTAAAGAAAGAACATGTATTGCACGCTAAAACTAAAAAGTACGAAGAACGAGGTGGGTTTAATGAAGGAATATATTGGAAACAGTAATATCCATTCCTTTGTAACTGTAGCAATGAACAAACCGAAAGAATTGAATCGATTATTGGAATATATCGAGAAGATGATTTGCCCTGATCTTTACCAATTAGAATGGATTATTGTAACAAATGACTTAATTTCAACTAGTTCTATTCCAAATGTATCAATTTATGAACATGCACAAGGAAATATTTCTCAATTAAGAAATTATGGGGCTAATTTTGCAAAAGGAGAATTTATAACTTTTATAGACGTAGATATGATATTTAAGCAAGATTTTTTAGAAGAAATTATTCTTAAATTGAAAAAAGTTACAAATAAAACTGTGCTTTTACATTATATTTATGCGTTTAATGTAGAAGATACTCTACTTAATCGATCTACTTTTGAAAAAATATCTCCGATGAATGTTGGCCAGTTTTTAAAAACATATGAGGACGTCTGGAGTGATTACAGAAAAGATGTTTTTCAACTGTACAAAAATGATTTATCAACGATGAGAGCTCCCTGGGTATATGGATGGAGTGGTGCTTTCACATGTAATAAATTCGAATTTAAAAAAGTGAAAGGATTTGATGAATCGTTTAATGGTTGGGGAGCAGAAGATACGGATTTGTCTTATCGATTATTTCTAAATAATAACACTTTTATAATTTCTGAAAAATCTCCGGTAGTTCATTATCCACATGCAAGTAAGTCAAAAAATATTTCCAAGGAGTATTTTAATAATAGGTGCAAACTTTTTATGAAGAACCCAGCAATGGAAAGTGAATTATATAAATACGTTACAGGGATAAATTTGAATAACGTTCTCGATAAATTAGAAGTAACTGCTATTTGTTCGATGTCACCAGTTTATGCTCACCATGACTTGAGTGCTATCAAGTCAAAAATGAAAAGCAATAATTTATTTATAGGAACTGACTCACTTGGAATATTAAAACAGTTATTGCCCCAAGAAATATTAGTATGGTCCGATAGGTTTGAACAAGTTGTTAATGATTATCTGCCGATGATCAAGACGTCTAAATATTTTGGTGTTTCTACGGATTACAAGAATAACTATTTTGATTGCGTGTTTCTTTTTGATGCGGGGATTTCTATAATTCCAACTTTGAAAAAAAGAATTTTTATAGAAGCATCGAGAATTGGAGCGGAAGTATATCTTATTAAAGATCCTTTCTTTAATCCATTGGAAGAATTTAAATTAGAGACAATGGAATTTGTAAATGATGAAATAATAAATATTGAAATTTGAGGAGGTCTTTGGATGAGCTTAGCATTATGTTTAATGATGAAAAATGAAGAAGAATTTTTAGATAATTTTTTTCGAAACTGCTTTGCTGATGCTATTTATGTACTTGATACGGGATCAACTGATAAATCAATTCAAATTGCGCAAAAATATACAACTAATATTTATAGTAAGCCTTTTAATAATGACTTTTCAGCTATGAGAAATTATTTGCTAGAGCAGGTAGAAGAAGATTGGATAATATTCTTGGATGCAGATGAACTACTATTGAAAGCGGATTGGAACACAATTAGACAATATATAGAAAGTAATAGTGATGATAGTAAAATTGGTGGCTATAGATTTTTAAGGTATAACTTTTTTGGAACAGGTGGGTGGTATTCTGACTCAATGGTAAAATTATTTCGGAATCATTGTGGCTTTAAATATTATAAAAAAGCCACCGAAAAAATAGAACCATCAATAAAATGTAAAGGTTTTTGTGTGGATGATATTCCTGTTACACTCAATCATTTAGGTCATATGAGGTCTTTCAAAGAACGTCAAAGAAAAAATGAAATGTATATTCAAATAATGAATGAGCAAATTTTGAATAACCCAAAAGAGACATTAGCCAAATCTTATTTGGCAATCATTCAAAGAAATGCAGGAAAACTAAAATTAGCAAAAAAGAATGCGCAAGAAGCAGCAGAAGCTAATCCAAATAGTGAAATCGCTCAACTCTTTTTAGGATATATTTTTAGAAGTGAAAATAATATACATCGATCAAAAGCCCAATTTAAAAAAGTACTAATCATTAATCCAAGAAATACTAGGGCTTTAAATTCATTAGGAGTAACAGAACTTTGTTGTGGAAATTATGAAACTGCTAGGGAATTTTTCGAGAAAGCATTTGAAATTTCACCTCTGTGTATACATATATATATAAATATAGGGCTTACCTACTTTTTTTCTGAGAACTATTTTCAAGCACTCTCATTTTTTAAACACGTGCTTGAAATCAATCCATATTTTGGTATCGCTACAACTCAAGGAATATTAGAGATGGACTTTTACAAGTCGCATTATTATGAAACAATTCCTAATTATTGGGGATTGAGAACATATATCACAATTTGTGAAAAGGAGCTAGAGAATGATGGATTCTATTTTTTTTATAAGTGATATCGATGGAACAATCTATAGAGAGAAAAAAGTAACAGAAGAGGAATTATTCTTTTTAAGTTCTGTATCTAAAAGGTATCCAATTGTTTTGGCTACAGGAAGAAATTATGCAATGTTCCATCGTTTTATACAAGAATATAGCTTTGAATATGAATATTGTATACTGAATAATGGTGCTTTAGTAATGGATAAAAACGGTTCAATACTTGTAAGCTTAAATATGAAAACCAATATGATATTACCGCTAGTTCAAGAAATGTTAGAAAAAAGAGAGATCATTATCAATATGACATTTAGTCATCTTCAACAGAATATTTTTTTAGAAGGAATCCATAGTAATAACTTTTTGAATAAAACATCCAACATTCCATTAATAACTAACTCAATTACATTAGAAGTCAATAGTTATAAAGGTCTAAGTGATGAAATAGACAATTTTACAAAAACGATAGAACAAACTGGCTTTCAGGTGAATAGGAATAAAAAATATATTGATATTTCACCACTTGGGAGTGGGAAGGCTAGTGCCATTATTTGTTTAGGAAATTTAGTTAAGATTGACGTCAGCAATTCAATCATTGTTGGAGATGAATTAAATGATAAAGAGATGCTTATGCTTACGGAAAAGTCTTACTGCATGGTTAATGGAAATAGTGAATTATTTACTGTAGCAAATAATATTATTAGTTCACTCACAGAAATCTCCTTAAAAAAGGAAGAACGAAATGAATAAAGTATACAGTACGATTGAAAATAATTTACTTTTAAAAATATTGCGAAATAGTTTTATTTCATTGATGCCAATTACGATTATCAGTTCTTTTTTTATTCTGATAGTGAATTTTCCTATCCCAACTTTTACTAAATTTATGGAAAAAAATTTCAATTTATTATGGACGACTGCCCTTCCTTCAATTCCCAATGCTTTTAATAATTTGATAGGTTTGTTTATTTTAATATCGATTGCCTATAATTATTGTAAAATAAAAGAGAAAGATTATATACTGTACATCACATCGACAATATTCGCTTATTTTATTTTTTTGCCGCTTGAATCCCCAGATCAATTGATCGATTCACTTGGATCACATGGTATATTCTTTTCGATGCTTTGTGCTCTTATGACATGCGGTATATTAACTGTAAGTTTTAAAAAGAAAAAAAAGATCAGTCTACATTCTTCTGTTCCAAGAGAAGTAGCAGAAAGCTTTGAATATTTGTTACCATTGCTTACGACCACGGTAGTATTATTTTTGATAAAATTAGTGTTAGTATTTTTTAAAATAGAAAATCCATCTAGTATGATCAATGGATTGATCCAAGTACCGATCACGAATTTAGGTAGCACTCTTCCAGCAGTTATCATAATCAATCTGGGAATTACATTATTATGGTTTTTTGGATTTAATGGGAGTTATCTATTTAATTCAGTAATGAATCCGATTTATTTTTCATTAAATATGGAAAATCTTTTGAGTATAACAAATGGAGAAGTTCCCCCAAATATTATTACTGGAACCTTCCAATCTTTATTTATTAATTATGGAGGAAGTGGTAGTACCCTAGCATTAACTCTAGCAATACTATTCTTCTCAAAGAATAACGACAAAAAAAGTATAGCAAAAGTTTCATTGATACCAGGTTTATTTAACATAAACGAGCCGATAATTTATGGCCTTCCGATTTTACTAAACTTTAGAGTATTTATCCCATTTATTCTTTGTCCAGCAGTTAATACAATTATTGCTTATTTTTCTATGAGTATAGGAATTGTAGCGAAAACAAATGGCATCCAAATTCCATGGACGACACCACCTATTATTTCTGGATTCTTAGCCTCGGGAGTTTCTGGTGCCTTTTTGCAAATGGCTTTGATTGTATTGAACATCATGATATATGCGCCGTTCATAAGGACTAAAAATAAAGGAACATTTATTGGGTAAACACGACATGCTGTACTTTAATTTTGTTACGGCGATTCCTCATCATGCCACGATTGCACCAATCAACTTCCAGGCAGCAACAAGTTAGTGCTCTTCATCTGCTTTTTGTATTAGGTTTTTATAATGAGAAAAGTTACGTGATCTTATCCTGTGATGAACACACAAAAACCGTGCGCTTTTATGATAAAATCATAAAGAAATCAATAAGTTTGAAGTTTCCAAGTGAAAATGTGTTACAATAACGAAGTGTGTATCATAGTAGTAAAAAAGTGAATAGAGTAAAAGAGGGAAACAGATGAATTCAAAAGAAAAAATGCTTGAAATAATCAAAAAGAAACAGGGTGGCGGTCGAGTAGAAAAGATGGCTACGCCAAAGAATGATCGTAGTAACATGAGAAAAGGACCTAAAATCTATAATAAATAGTAAACGTCTGACGAGTATCGGCTAAATTATTTGTTAATAAAAACTGACATCAGTGATTAATCACTGGTGTTTTTTTGTCTTAAAATAAAGAAGTAGGTCTTTAAAAACATAAAAGTTCATACAAATATAAAGGATTAATGGTAAAAAAAAGTAGAGAGAACGGATGACTCGAAAAAAATACGTTATCTATTTTAATTTTTTTAAATTACATTAATTGAAATGAAAAAAACGATAGTTATCGTTATTTTATTATATGTTCTTTTTTAACATAAAATAATCAATAAATTAAAAATACAGAAAAAAGCTTTTTTAATAATGTTTTTATTTATATTCGCATGGTTATTTCATAAGAAATTCAATTTGAAGAAAAAAATGTGTTTCAAATAAAGTTATTTAATGTTAAGGTGTTGATGAAGGTAGCTAGGAGTAAATATAACTAAATCCTATTTTATTTACGATGAGTTATCTTCTTTTCAAAGAAATTATTATTTGATAATGAAATAGGAGGGAGAAAAAATGGAAGAATATTTCTCAATAATTCCTGAAGAATTAAATGAGAAAACTGGACTGAATGGGAAGCAAATCGAAGAAAGGATCTTAAAAAACAAATCGAATCAACTAGATACGCAATCTGCTGGAAAAACGACAAAAGAAATTATTCTGAAAAATTGTATGACTTTATTTAATTTTTTAAATGTCATGTTGTTTATTACAGTTATATCTATCGGGTCCTTTAGAAACAGCTTTTTTATGGTTTCGATTTTAGTCAATACATCCATGGGGATATTTCAGGAAATCAAAGCGAAAAAAACGATTGAAAAACTGAGTGTTCTAAAGCAAAATCAAGTGACTGTCTTGCGTGAAGGGAAAGAGGTGACGATTAAAAAAGAAGAAATCGTCTTAGATGATCTTCTGTTTTTAGCAAAGGGTATGCAAGTGCCAGTGGATGTTTGTGCGCTTTCTCAAGGATTGTTCGTCGATGAATCAATGATTACAGGAGAATCAGAGCTAGTCGAAAAAATGAGAGGGGATACGATTTATTCTGGCAGTTTAGTGATGCAAGGGAAAATTAAATCAATTGTTACGCAGGTGGGTGAAGAAACATACATAGCAAAATTAACGAAGGAAGCCAAATCGTTTAAACCAATGCGTTCAAAAATACAAATAGCCATCGATCGCATTTTGAGAGTGATTGCGATAGGCATTATCCCTATTGCACTGCTTGTGCTGCTGAATCAATTTGTTCTCAGTGCCATGGATCTATCTATAGTTGAGTCCAGGAAACTAGCGATTATTGGTAGCACGACTGCGATTTCTAGTTTGATTCCAGAAGGGTTAGTATTATTGACTTCGGTCGCTTTAGCTGCTGGAGTGATCAAACTTTCTAAAATCAAGGTCTTAGCTCAAAGTTTGCCGGCAATCGAGACACTTGCAAGAGTCGATGTATTGTGTCTTGATAAAACAGGCACAATCACAGAAGGAAAAATGAGTGTTGAAGAAGTGGTCTATTATCATAAAACGAAAGAAGAAATAGATGCCACAATTGCATTTTTACTCAAACAAGATACGGAATCAAATATGTCCACGGAAGCATTAAAGAAAGTATTTCATGAAGACGCTTCTTATCGGTTCAAAAAAGAAAACTATGTGCCATTTTCTTCTGAGAGCAAATCGCAAGCGATTGAAATAAACGGTCAAGGAACGTTTGTACTTGGTGCTTTCGACTTGATTGTAAATAATATCGAAACATCAATAAAAGTAGAGATCGAAAGTGCTTTAAAAGCTGGTTATCGTATCCTTGCTTTCGCACATACGCCTTCTTCTATCCTGGATAATCAAGTACCGAAAGACGGTCAGATCATTGCCTTGATCTTGATCAAAGATAAAGCAAAATCAGATGCCAAACAAATACTTACCTATTTCAAAGAACAAGGAATCAAAGTGAAAATCATCTCGGGAGATCATCCAGATACCGTTGCAGGTATTGCAAGGGATGTTGGGATCAAAGGAAAAGCAATCAGTTCAAAAGAGATACCTGATTCAAAAAATGAATTGCGAGAAATCGTAGAAGAAACTAGTATTTTCGGCCGCATCACACCAGATCAAAAAAGAGATTTGGTTCAAGCTTTGCAAGAAAATGGACATACAGTAGCCATGGTTGGAGATGGGATCAATGATATCTTGGCACTGAAAAAATCAGATTGTGGAATCACCTTTGGGATAGCAAGTGAAGCGGTGAAATCAGTGACTCATTTTATTTTACTAGAAGGGAACTTCTCAGTTTTGCCACAAGTTGTCAGAGAAGGAAGAAAAGTAATCAATAATATCAATCGTGTTGCTGGGATGAATATCTTACGTGTGATCTATGCGTTAACTCTGATCTTATTATTGACCTTTTCTAGGCAGCTGTTTCCGATTGAATCGATCAATCTTGCTTTAGTTAGTTCTTTAGCAATCGGTGTACCTTGTGCATTGTTGATTTTAGAAAATGACGACCAAAAAATCAAAGATGATTTCTTCCGACGAATCAAAATCTATGTTATTCCAGTAGGTGTGACGATTGGTTTGACCATCATGGTCATGTATATGATTACATATTATGCGCCTATCTATTCGAAATTTGTAGGAAATATCGAAGTACAATTATATGTGGATTTTGTCGTTGACGCCACGTTGATCATTGGGCTGACTCAATTTTATTTATTGTATTTACTTTGTCGCCCACTAACGGTTTATCGGATCAAAATTTTGTTTTTCTCTCTAGCTTTATTTTTTATGAGCTACTTTATTCCTGTTGTGAATGAATTTTTTGGCTTGTCGCCGGTGCATTCTTTCAGATTTTTTGTTCCTGTCGTATTATCTATTGTTTTATTGACGATCATTAGCCGTATATTGAGAGATCGTACGCAATGGAAAAGCCCAACGATTCTATTATTGACATTCTTTTTGTTCACCGCAGTTGCAGGAATTGGTCTGTATTTGCAACAACTTCATAAAGATACCGTTGTGACAACCACTTATTGGGGGAAAATCCCAGAAGCGTTTGACCCATTGACTGAACCGATTGTCGATCCGGAGAAGAAAGCAGTACTCCAACCGCTGACCGATAAATTAGAAGTCGGGGCAAGCCAAACAGTTTCGATTTCTTATGAAGGAGAAGAATTAGCAAAGTTAGAGATTCTGCCTAATGTGAGTATGTTTGATAAGCAAGGGACTGAACGAAAATTGAATTTACCGATGGTTGAAGGAAATCCAGCTGAGACACTGCATCCTGGAGTATATGTAAAAGCCGAGGCAAGTAACGTCTCTCTTCATAGTTGGGTGATCGTAGATGCTAAAGATGTTCCCACAGAAGTAAAAAAGCAATTAATTGAATAATCGCAACGAATGAAAGGTGGTGATGCTTATGGAGTGAGTAATGATTTTGACACAAGATCCATTTAAACTTTTAGTGAAGGAGCAAAAAAAATGAGAATGAGATGTTTATTGATCAGCAGTGCATTGACGCTTCTATTTGTTGGTTCCTACAATGTGAAAGAGTCTTGCTTGAATGATTTGACTGATAAAAATGCTGATTTTTCAGGAATCATTGATGCTGCTGACCTGTCGTCTTTGGAGTATTGGGTTGACGAAGTCATTTATGGAAAAGGGGTGAGAGATCTTGAACTCAAATTGAAGTTACAAGATATTAAGAAAAACAAGGATTGTACTTTCTTGAGACAACTGTCAGAAAGAGATGTGATCATCAATGTGGATGGTGATAGATGGTTGCAGGATACAGTAAGTAATAGTCGCAAAGTCTATGTCTATTTGACAAAAGAACGTCGCTTTGTAGGAAGTGGTCCGATTAAAGAATTACCGATCGAATCCATTCAAGCGGTGCGATTCGAACATACAAAAAAATCAAATTAAAAGGAATGGTGAAAAAATGATGGAAAATTCAATTCAAAAATTAGCAGGAATCTCTGCAATGTTATTTAGTGTGGTTTTACTAGTCGGAAGATTATTTCGGGTCATTGTTGATGGGCAAACGAATAGTACGATATCGATTATCTTGAATGGCATGAATTTCATTGTCCTGTTTCTGTTGATCTATGCTTGGCATAAAATAAAACAACAACAAAAATCGTCCATGCCGCATTTTCTTACTCTTATTGGTCTGGGAATTGCGCAATCTGTGATTATCATTCACCAAGTTCATACGACGATAAATTACGCAGGGATCATTTTGTTATTGGTTGGTGGATTTTTAGTCTACAGTTGCGGCATCACCCATTTTGTAAAAAGATGAAAAAGATTTGGAAAACAAAAAAACAATGGGACAACTGAGTAAATTATCTGGCGGATAAGCACTAACGTTGTCGCATTGCTCATTAAGTATAGCTAGATAACAGACATGAGTCAAGAATGTTCATTGAAACAATCTATTCGTTCTTGGCTCATTGTATGTTCAAAGAATGAAATCGACAGATGAAAAATAGGGGTGGACGTTATGAAATTACTATTCCTTATGTTATTGCTTCTTTTTTGTGGCTGTACGGTAGAAAATCAACCGTCTTTGAAAGATCTATATCCTAATCAAGAGGCTGAAACAACCTATCATGAGATGGTCGATTATTTTAATTTACATGTCACATATTATAAAGAACACTGGCAATACGGTGACCAACAAACGAAGGAAGAATATAGCTACATCACTGAAAACTTAAACAAAAATGGACACTTTCAACGATCTAGTGTAGAACAAAATCAAGAAAACAAGGTCTACTATCGTGGTTTTATTGATGGAGATTTGATTACGGAATCGATTCTAGATGAATCAACCAATGCGTTTCAATTCAATGAGCGCTTTTTATTGCATACCGGAACCTTTATGGGGAATCTATTGAAAAATCAAGAGGGTTGGACCATCTTGAAGAGTCAGCGTCAGGACCACAAGGAGAAGATTGAGTTGAGTTTTGATTTCAAGATCGATGAATCACTCTATCTAAAGATGTTTTTTACAATTGGAGAATCAGGTTTCTTAAAAGAAATAAAAACTCGTTATTTCGATCGAGAAGATGCGTTAGCTACCAATCAATTTATTTACTATGAAGATGTTCAAATCAACAGTATCAATGAAAAAAAAGAATTACCTGTGGAACAAATTCGACAAGAAATCATCTTTGCAGATGAGTCATATCACACATTAATGAAAGAACTAACGGATACGAATGAGCTGACGTTAGTCGCTTTTGATGAATTTGTGACACAAAAAGAGTATCCGATTGGATCGAATATTTACACACAGTTATGGATGATGGCTGAAGGCGATGCAAAGGAAAAATTGCTGCTGCTTCTTGAACAGTTAGGTGCAACAATCGATGAATTTAATATGCTTCAATTAAATGAATTCCGTCGATTTGACGAGTTTATAGCCCCGCATAGTTTCTTTTTGCACTATATCGCAGAGTTAGTACAAGAAGCCTTCCCTAATGGGTTACTTAAAGCTTATGAAGAAGGAGAACATTCCTTTGTTCGATCTGTCCATCAACTAAGGATGTACCTAGATAAACTAAATTTGTCGTATGTCCGTAATCATTTTAAAAAAAATGGAATGACCGACGAGGAGGCATTAGCGGAATATGGGAAACGATGGGGAGTGGAACAGCAGTATTCTCCCGCTCGATTTCACAATAAATATCCTAAAAACAAAACATTCAAAGAAAGTATCATCGGCAGAGAAAACCGAAAAATATTGGTTAATAGAGGCTTTCACTCTGAATTTATCTTGAATCCTGAAGGGAACTTTGTTAGTAGCTGGAATGTATTAAAAATGGAAAATGATCGAGTAGATAGTAACCCGGCACACTATTCATTTCATTTCGACTTGCGAAAAGAATTACTTGATGGAGAATCGTTTAATTATGCCAGCAAAAATGATCGATTACATAAACTTTTAGATAGTTCCCCCTCAAAAAAACTTGATCATCAGGTTCGTCAACAAGCGAAAAAAGGTTGGATCAGCGCGAGTATCACAGAATACTTCCATCGGCACCCTAATATTTCGCCGATGATTCTTGGATTGTTACTCTTTTTGGCGTTTCATTTTTTTGTTCTTTTTTGTCATAGACAAAGAAAAAGAACAATAAACAAAAAAGTCAGATGAAAGGAGAGAGAACCTTCTATGCAGACGAGAACATATAAACAGATCGATGTCTTTGTTTTAGTGCTTGTGGTGACCATTTTAAGTGTTTATCTTATACGTAACCACAAAGAAGATTTATTTCAAGTGTTTCGCTGTCTTAAACTATTTTGAAAGACTCTCACACTTCGTTTTAGTTCGATTCTTTTCCTTCCTTGGTTGGCATCCATAGTCTAGTAGCTTCATTTGTGAATAGCCGCAAGTCTTAGACTTAGGGAGAAATTTTAGACGTTTCTCTCTAAGTCTACAGCAAAAATCGAGTAGTTCCTGGATACTATGCTATGAATGACTTGAAGCCCGTTCAATCAAGTGTAGTTTCAAGTCTTTCCACTCCTCATGGGTCGGTATTTGGGCAATTTGAATCACTTCACAGGCCATTTTCTCCGTAAGATCATAGTTGCTGACGATGAGACAAGCTTCTAACTCGTCGATCTTTGTTTGTGTAATCGGTTGATCAAAAAGAAAAAGAGGGTGATACGTTTCAGGTAGCCACTTTTGGATCATAGCCATTAAAAAATTATCGTAGCCAGCATCTCCATGAAAAGTAAAGACGATTGTTTGCTTTTTCTTTCTTTGGATTTGCTGATAGGAGGATTGGATCATACTTAAAGATAGTGCAACGTCTTTTATGCAGGTCATTGGTAGGATCTCTTGCCATTTGAGTTGCTGCAATCGGTCTTGCCAGGAGTGATAGAGTAATTCAAAGGATGGATCGACTAAATGATCAATCGACAATGGGTGATTCTCAAAACCATCAGTGATTTTATTAAGCAAGCGTAGATTAGCTAAGTAAGCACTCATTTGCTCAATACCTTCCTTTGTTGTACCGTCAATCAGCGCTTCGTCGAGTAAAAATTGCTTGATCCATTTTTTGGCTGGTGCTTCTTCTTGGTAATGGGTCGCTTTATGCGATCTTGTCTCTTGATAGTTCGATGAGCTATAGGAAATACAGTGTAAAGCAATCAAATAAGCCCAAACTAGTTCATTTACAGACAGCTGTTGAATCCCAAGAATCTCTCTCAGAAAAGGAGTGATTTTTTTTGAGAACCTTTTGAAGCTTTTTCTAGACTGGATCATACTCAATGTTTCTGAGGGGATTTCACCTTGTTTACGACGCAACCATCTTTCTTTTAAGATGGACAACCATAACGTGGCGCGAAAATTACTAATATGTAAATGAGACTGAAATACTTGCTCTAGTTCAGCGAACATGACTTTGTATGTCTCCTGAGAGAATAGATAGGAATGATCTATAATGATCGTTCGTCGAAAACTCGTATAAAAGTTAAAAAAGAAAAAACGAATCTCGTTTTCTTTTCCAACAAGATCACCATTTTTGGGAGAGAGTTGGATTCGGTAGTTTTTTAGCTCATTGTTCATGTGTTGAATGATTTTGCGTAAAGCCGAACTAGACAAATGATACTCCAAGCGCATGGCTTCGAAGGATTGTTGATTTCCCTTAAGGCTACGGTCAATGATTTTATAAGTAATCGTTTCTCTAACAAGAGATAAAAGATAGGTATCCAGTGTTTCCCCATCGGGTATTTTTAAGCGGTAACCGATCATTTTGATTGATTGCAATTGAATCGATGGTGGTAATTTGGCACGCAATGCTTGAATATCTGAACGTAGAGTGGGAGGTGTACAGCCTATTTCTTGAACTAGTTCTGTGATCGAAGTGATGTCATTTCGTTTTCTCAAATAAGTAAGAATCTTGATTTGGCGATGTAATTGTTTATTTTCATGTAGTTTGAAAAAAGGTTCCATTAATTGCTCCTTTCGTTTGGGTGACTCTTATTCGATTGTTTTATTTTATCTTTCTTATTTTGGAAATACAAATCGATTCTCAAATATTTTTTTCAAAAAAAAAAAATAAAAAATTTTCTTTCACAGATTACGTTAGAATTTAGTTGGATGTTTTTTTATCTTTCTATAATTTGAGGAGTTGAATAAGGAATGGACCACAGAAAAATAGTAAAAGTGACAGCTTCAATGTTATTACTTATGAACGCATCCCAACAGAGTATCACGACATTTGCTGATCATTTAGACAGTGGACAAATGACAGAAGAGCTAGTCAATTCGACCATCGAAGAACCAACAGAGAATAGCCTGATGGAAACAGCAGAAAACGAAGCGATGGATGAACAGCAAACAAGCGAAACGCCAGAATCCCCAGCAACTGCTCCATCAGAAGTGCCGACAGAACCCACCACAGAAACAACTCCAGATGGAAATGCTGAGCTAGAGCAATCTACTGTCGCTTCGACAGTTCCCACCACTGTGGAACAAGAAGTGACAGATGTTTCAAGTGAACCAGTTATTCCAGATCCAAATGCCAAGACTGAATGTTTTGAGATACAAGGAACAGAAGATCAATTAGCATCTGGTGTGTTTGGTAGCAGTCCTTGGCGGATCGACCAGGAAGGTGTATTGTACATAGATGCAGGGACATTAGGAGAAACAACATCAGCGGCTCGTGCACCTTGGTTTCCTCACCGTTCACTCATCAAAAAAGTCGTTCTTACTGGACCTGTGGTAGCAAATACTGACTCATTAGGACTATTTTTTGATATGAATCAGCTGACGACGATCGAGAATTTATCCAATCTAGATACAAGTCAAGTCACGAATATGGATTATTTCTTTGCATGGTGCCAGCAGCTGACCTCATTGGATCTTACAGCTTTTGATACCCAAAATGTTCGTTCGATGAACTATATGTTCAATGGGGTGTCTTCTGTTAGCACGCTCGATCTAAGCAACTTCAATACAGCGAATGTCACTGAAATGAGTCATATATTTTATGGGATGAGCGGATTGACTTCATTAGATTTATCCAGTTTTAACACGATGAACGTGTCGAACATGAGCTACATGTTTTATGATTGCTCTGCCTTGACGACACTGGATGTAACTGGTTTTCAAACAGCCAACGTGACAAATTTCAGTCATATGTTCCGCGGTTGTTCCGGATTGGCTCAACTGGATCTTTCTAGTTTTGTAACGAGTCAAGCAACAGAAATGTCCTTCATGTTCCATGGCTGTTCGGGATTACAAGCGTTAGATGTGACACATTTTGATACGAGCAACGTTATGTACATGCATTATATGTTCCATGGCTGTTCCGGTTTGACAGAACTTGATGTTAGTCGCTTTGATACGACAAACGTGACTTCTATGTACTATATGTTTTTCGGTTGTTCCGGTCTGACAGCGTTAGATGTTACGAACTTTTCAACAACTAACGTGACAACAATGAGTTTTATGTTTGCAGAATGTCTCAATTTAGAAGCAATCGATGTCAGTGGTTTTGATACGGAGAATCTTCGATTTATGCGAGGAATGTTTAGAAACTGCAAAAAGATCACTGAATTGGATCTATCTCATTTTAAAACTGGCAAGGTGCAATTGCAGCAAGAGATGTTTGCTGGTACAACCTCTTTATCCAAAATTTCTTTAGGTATCCAGTTCTATTCTTTAACTGATACCAATATTCCTGAGTTGCTCGCTACAGAAGAGCATACGGGGTATTGGCAAAATGTGGGATCTGGCACAGAAGATGTCCCACTTGGTGAATATGTATTAAGCTCCTCTTCACTGATGACAACTTATCAAAATAGTATGGCGGATACTTATGTGTGGCAACCAATTGCTAGTGAGTCGATCCGCGCAATGGATTCAACGATCTATGTTGGTGATAGTTGGGAACCAATCGACAATTTTGTCTTAGCGACCGATCCAAATGGAGAATCAATTCCTTTTGATGAAAGTATGGTCAGTGGTACAGTGGATACGACGACAGCAGGAGTCTATCCAGTGACTTATACCAATGGATCTGCGAGTCAACAGATCAATGTGACTGTCGAAGAAAGTCAAGAAACCCTTAAAGTCACAGATTCGACGATCATTGTAGGGGATGCTTGGACACCAAGTGATAATTTTGTTTCCGCTACTGATAAAACGGGAGAAGCTGTTGCCTTTGATGAAAATATGGTCAGCGGCGAAGTCGATACGACACAAGTAGGTGAGTACAAGATCACCTATACTTTTGGGAGACTCAGTCGTGAAATCACAGTGACCGTCATTGCTAGTCAAGAAGCGATCAAGGCGACCGATTCAAGAATCCACACAGGGGATGTTTGGCATCCAAGCGATAATTTTATCTCAGCGACCAATAGAGCAGGTGACACTTTGCCATTTGATGAAAGTATGGTATCAGGCACCGTTGACACCGGACGAACAGGAAACTTCATCATTACTTATACGAATGGAGAAGCCTCTCAAAAAATAACAGTGACCGTGGTTGAAAATAGAGAAACGATCCAAGCAAAAAATGGCAGCATTTATGTCGGTGATAAGTGGGCGCCAAGTGATCAATTTGTATCTGCTACAAACAAAGATGGGGAAATGATCGTTTTTGATGAAAGCATGGTCAGTGGTACGGTAGATACAACTAAAGCTGGCGATTATCCGTTGACTTATACCAACGGTCGAGCAACAGAAGAAGTTGTGGTGGTTGTAAAAGAAAACGGAGAAACGATTGTAACAAAGGATCTTCAATTATATATCGGTGATACGTGGGACCCAAGCGATGGCTTTGTCTCCGCAACAAATCGCGAAGGGTTCGCTCTCGCATTTGACCAGAATATGGTGTCAGGCGATGTTGATACCAACAAAGAAGGAACCTATACGATCACTTACACGAATGGTTCAGTTTCAGAAACAAGTCAAGTGACAGTGAGTAAACGAGGGACTGCCGGAGGAAATGCCAACACAGGCGGAGGGAATACTCAGCAAAAGAAAACAGCCAACACCTCTGCAACCTCAAAAAAACAAGTCCAAGGAAATGCAGCAAAAAATTTACCAAAAACTGGTGAGATCCGATCTAGTGCAACCGTTCTTGGTTTTGCTCTTGTTGGAGGAGCAATCGGAACCTATATCTACAAGAAAAAGAAAAATCGTAAAGATTGATTCTTTAAAATCAAAAAGCCAACTTAGTTTCGGAGTGATCCTAGACTAAGTTGGTTTTTTATCGCTCAACTATTTTGAAATTGGCTATTGTATAAGCTTGCATAAAGTGTCGGTTGTTGCAATAGCTCTGTATGCGTTCCTGTTTCAATGATGTCTCCGTTTTGCATCACTACGATCATATCCGCATGTTCAATCGTTGACAGACGATGGGCAATCACAAAGCTGGTCCGGTTTTTAGTTAAAGCATCCATCGCTTCTTGGATCAAGGCTTCCGTACGTGTATCGACACTTGACGTTGCTTCATCTAAAATGACGACTGCAGGATTAGCTAAAATGACTCGTGCAATCGTTAAGAGCTGTTGTTGCCCTTGAGATATCGACCCATTTTCGCTTGAGATAATGGTGTCATAACCTTGTGGCAGCGTACGGATAAAATGATCACATTGAGCAATTTTAGCTGCTTGAATGATTTCATCTCTGGTTGCCTCTTTTTTGCCGTAGGCAATATTTTCTGCAACAGTACCTTCGAATAACCAAGTATTTTGTAGTACCATGCCAAATAGATTCCGTAATTCATGGCGCGGCAAATCGGTGATGTCATGACCGTCGAATAAAATCTGACCGTCATTAATTTCATAAAAACGCATCAAAAGATTGACAAGAGTTGTTTTTCCAGCACCAGTTGGCCCAACGATGGCAACCGTTTGTTGTGGCTTGACCGAGAAGTTGACATCTTTCATCAATGGTTTTTCTGATGTATAACCAAAACGAACATGTTTGAATTCAATTGCTCCTTGTGGTGCAATGATGGGATTTTCTACTGCATGATCAACTGCTTCTTCTGGTTCATCCATGATCTCAAAGATTCGTTCGATGGATGCCATGGCTGATTGTACGGAATTGATGACATATGAAGCAGTGGAGATTGGTTCTGATATTTGATTGATATACTGCAAATACGCTTGTAAGAAACCAATGGTGATCCCACCAGATAAAACGGCTATTGCCCCAATGACCGCACTTGCGATAAATGCTAATTGATTGATCAAACGGATGGCTGGATAAATCGCAAAATTCATGAACTGCGCTTTTTTGAAAGCTTGTGATTGTTTTTCATTTGCTTTCTTGACTTCATCAATCGCTAATGCTTGTTGGTTGAAGGCTTTGATCACCAAATTCCCAGTTAGATATTCTTCTGCTTTATTATTCAAATCTCCCAGTTCTTCTTGGTTATGATCAGAAATTTGTTTATTCTTGTTTGCGAATTTTGTTGTGACAGTTGTGCTGATCATAATCAAAATAAGAACAAGTAAAGTCAATTTGATATCGATGTAAAACAACATGATACCAGCTAACAGGATCGTAACAAGAGAGGTGAAAAGTTGATTGATCCCTGTGAGCAATACTTGTGATAGCTGATTTAAACCTGTAGTTGTCCGACTAATGATATCACCAACTTGATGACGGTCATAGAAAGCCATTGGAAGAGCTTTGAATTTTTTTGTAACTTCTTTACGGACACGTAAGGTCACTCGTTCACTTAATGAAGCCATCGCTCGTTCTTGAATAAAGGAAGTGATACTACTTAGTAAGGAGAAGAGTATCAACAGGATCACTGGTAAAAGCAATGTTTCTCTTACATCTGTTACTGTCATATGGTTAAGTCCAACCTCTTTGATCCGCCCGAGTAGTTGATCGATCCCGATACCCATGATTAGTGGCATAGCAACGACTAATGTATTACCGACCAAGCTGCAAAGTAACGAACCATAGAAGATTTTATGTTCAGGCTGGATCATTCGCCAGAAACGTTTCAAGCTTTGTTTTTTTATCGTTGTTTTAGTCATTTCCATCGACTCCCTCCTTTAACATACCTTGTGATTTCGCAAATTCTTGATACGAACGATTATTTTTCAACAATTCTTCATGAGTGCCTTGGCCAACGATCCGTCCTTCATCTAAAACGATAATATTATCAGCGTTTATGATGGTACTTAGACGTTGTGCAATGATAATCAGTGTTTTATCTGCCATTTCACGTTGCAACGCCCCACGTAACTTAGCATCGGTTCGATAGTCCAATGCAGAGAAACTATCATCAAAGACATAGATTTCAGCAGATTTGACTAACGCTCTAGCAATACACATCCTTTGCTTTTGGCCGCCAGAATAATTATCTCCGCCTTGAGCCACAAAGCTGTCCAATTGATCCGGTAGGTTTTCTAATACTTCATCCAATTGTGCGATGCGAATTGCTTTGGTTAGTTCTTCATCTGTCGCATGTTCGTTCCCCATCAATAGATTACTGCGAATCGTTCCACTAAATAAAAATGCTTTTTGGGGAACATAACTAATATAGCTTCGAAGCGTTTCTTGGTTCATTTCTGTGATCGGGGTGCCTGCGAATTTGATTTGTCCATTTGAAACATCGTTTAGACGTAGCAGTAATTTTGCAATCGTGCTTTTTCCTGAACCTGTTCCACCAACAATGGCTGTCGTTTTTCCTTTTGGTACAATAAAATCAATATCTTCCAATACAGGATCGGCGTTTTCGTTGTAGCGAAACGTCACATGTTCGAAGGATAAGAAAGTATCATCGACTGAATCGAAGGATAAAGTTTCTGGTTGGTCGGGATCTTTGATTTCGATTTCAGCTTGTAATACTTCTTCGATTCGTTTAAGACAAGAGATTGATTTTGGTACGATAACAAAAACCATTGCGGCAATCATCAAATAGGCAAGTGTCAACATCGAATATTCCACAATGGCAGTTACTGTACCGATTTGTAAGCTACCATTAGCCACCAAACCGCCACCAAACCACAAAATGGATGCATAAACGATGCCCATAAGTAAAAAGGCGATCGGTGTGACCCAAGCAAAGATTCGATTGACTCGGATCATCTGTTGCGCGTAATTTTCAAAGGTTTCATTTGTTCTTTTTTCTTCATAATCTTGATTGTTGAAGGCACGGATCATATTGACACCTGTAAAGAATTCACGCAACGTTGTCGTGACACGATCCATCTTCGGTTGAATACTCAAAGATAAAGGGGTTCCTTTTTTCATCAAATAATACGTGATCAGCGCATAGATGAAGATCGAGCCTAACGTAATCAATGTCAACTTGACGGAATGCTCCAACATCATCAGAATCGTAAATAATGAGATAATTGGTGCAGGGATGATCATCTGACAGAACATGACGATCATTTGTTGGACGTTATCTACGTCATTGGTCATCCTAGTCAATAGTGAACCGGTATTAAATTGATCGACATCTTTCATCGACAATTGTTGGAATTTATTGAAAAAACTTGCTCGTGTCTGATAGCCAAATCGTGCGGCTAACAAAGCAGAACAGTAGCTTGAGGCAACTGCGGCAAAAGAGCCTAATAGAGCAACAAGTAACATTTGAATTCCAATTTGTTGGATTTGTTTCACTTCGCCACTTGCAATCCCTGTGTCTATGAGATCAGCTACTAACTTTGGCACACCAAGGGTTCCTAGCAGTTGTAAACAGATAAATAAAAGAGTAAGTAAAGCAATTCCTTTATTGTTTTTTATCGATATTTTTAATAGTTTCATGATGTTTCCTCCTTTTCCCGACAAATACGCATTCTACACCTTAAAGTTACTTGAAGGTCAAGAAGAAAAAGCATAAACTATCATTGAGGTGAAAGGTATGAAACGATTGTATTCGATTGGGGAAGTATCGGAGTTATTGGATATCCCTCGATCAACCATTCGGTATTGGGATGCTGAAGGGTTGATCCATGCAGCAAGAGAAGAGGAAAACGGGTATCGGTTGTTTGATATCGATGCCATTTTTCAAGTCTATGACATCAATTTTTATCGAAAACTCGATATTCCCATGAAGCAAATGAAAAATCTATATAGTAAATCGTTAAATGAGATGTACGACATTTTAGCTGAAACGGAACAGCGTTTGGATCATGAGAAAAAAATCTTAGAACAAAAACATAAAGAAGTATTATCAAGAAAAAAACAGTTAAAAGAAATGATCGATAGTGAACCAGATAAATTTCCTGAAGAAGAAATTCCCTTTCAAAAAATCGTCGTGGCAGCATCTGATGACCTCTTATATTCAAAGGAATACCTAAAAAATTATTCAAGTTTCGTGATTTATTTTCCAGAAAATAATCAGAACAGTATTTATGGGTTCTGTACGGACGAGCACACGAAAGAACTCCCAGGTTCACAGACGATCTGGCAGAATGATCCTGCGAAAAAGTACGTGCGATTTCTACTAAAAGTCGAAGTGAACAACACAAAAAATAATAATCTATCTGAAGTAAAAGACAGGTTGCAAAAGCAAGGCTATCGATTAGGACAAACGATTGGTCAATACTTGTTGACCCATACGACAAAGGAAAAGATTTCCTTTGAATATTACCGAGCTTGGATCGAAGTGAGTGAGGGGAAGTAGGATTAGTTGACATTCGGAAGTAAACATGGGATAGTAATTGACAATATCAAAGCGTAGAAGAGAAGAGTAACTAACGGTCAACGGTAAAAAGAGACTCCGGTGGGTGAAAAAGGAGACCAGAAACCTTAGTGAAGATGAACTTGGAGCTTGTTTTACTAGTAAATGAGTAAAACCGGACTGCGACCGTTAACTCGCCGGATATCTGATGGTATCGTTGAGGCATTATTTGTGAGGATAATGCAAATAAGGGTGGTAACACGACGCATTCGTCCCTTTTGTCAAGACTTGGCAAAAGGGATGAGTGTTTTTTTGTTTTCATCAGGTCTTTATCTACTACGCAATCTAAGGAGGAATTTTTTTATGACTACTCGTTCAACATCCCCATTTCGTTATGACATCGTCGGGAGCTTTTTGCGCCCAGAAAAGTTAAAAAGAGCACGAAAAGCATATAACGAATCGCTTATTTCTGCTACTGATTTGAAAGAGATAGAAGATGAAACCATTATCGATCTGATCAAAAAACAAGAAGCTGCTGGCTTACATGCGGTGACAGATGGTGAGTTTCGTCGGAGTTGGTGGCATTTGGACTTTTTCTTTGGTTTACAAGGTATCGATTTTTTTGTACCTGAGCGTGGTTATCAGTTTCACGGAGAAGAGACACGTCCAGGAACGGTGATTGTAACAGAAAAAATCACAGGAGAGAGCCATCCTTTTGTGGACCATTTTCGGTTTACACGTACCCATACGACCGAGGGCGTCGAAGTAAAGCAAACCATTCCAGCCCCAGCTCAACTGTTAGTGGAGTTGTTACGTCCAGACATTTTGCCTCATGTTCGTGCCATCTATCCGACAAACGAAGAACTTTTTCAAGATATCGTAACAGCTTATCGGCAAGTGATCGCGGATTTATATGAAGCAGGCGCCAGAACGATCCAATTGGATGATTGTACGTGGGGCGTATTAGTAGCACCTTTACCAGAAGGATTTTTAGCAGAGAGTGATAAAGAGGAAAGCGAGATTCGCAAAGAGTTGGCGCAGACCTATTTACAAATCAATAATGCGGTTCTTGGAAATCAACCACAAGATTTGATTTTGAATACCCATGTCTGTCGAGGGAATTACCACTCCACCTGGGCGGCAGCTGGCGGGTATGATGCTGTAGCTGAGCCATTATTTACGGAAGAAAATGTTCATGCCTATTATTTAGAATATGATAACGATCGTTCAGGCGGTTTTGAACCACTTGCGAAAGTTAGTGAAGGAAAACTCGTAGTATTAGGATTGATAACCTCAAAATCTGGCGAACTTGAGGATCGTCAAAAAATCATCGAACGTATTTATGAAGCTACTCGTTACATCCCTTTAGATCGATTATGTTTAAGCCCACAATGCGGGTTCGCCTCCACCGAAGAAGGGAATATCTTGACAGAAGAAGCGCAATGGCAGAAAATTGCGTTGATCAAGAGTATTGCAGAAGAGGTCTGGAATTAAGTAAACGCCGATAAACCAAGTATTCAGAAAAACCGTTAAGAACAACTCAGTTGTGTTCATAGCGGTTTTTTTGCTGAAAAAAATCAATTCTTGGAGCTGACCTTCAACACTAAGCTAAAAAATCAAAAAATATGAGAAGCTATTTTCCGATTTTCTATCTTACTGCTCAGGTCAAAGCGCTCATTTCACGACCTTCGATAAACGGTGTTCGAAAGCCAACTCCTACGACATTAAGTCGAAAATTGAAAAAATATGAGAAGCTATTTTCCCATTTTCCGCCTTACTGCTTGGAGCTGAACGGCTTTCTCACAACCTATGATAAACGGTGTTCAAGGCGCAACACTTCGGACATAAGCCAAAAAAATAAAAAATGAAAGAGCCATTTTCTATTTTTTTTATCTTATGCCTCAGTGCTGAACGCGCCTTTCACGACCTCCGATAAACGGTGTTCAATGAGCTGACCTTCAACACTAAGCTAAAAAATCAAAAAATATGAGAAGCTATTTTCCGATTTTCTATCTTACTGCTCAGGTCAAAGCGCTCATTTCACGACCTTCGATAAACGGTGTTCGAAAGCCAACTCCTACGACATTAAGTCGAAAATTGAAAAAATATGAGAAGCTATTTTCTCAATTTCCGCCTTACTGCTGGGAGCTGAACGGCTTTCTCACAACCTCTGATAAACGGTGTTCAAGGCGCAACACTTCGGACATAAGCCAAAAAAATAAAAAATGAAAGAGCCATTTTCTATTTTTTTTATCTTATGCTTCAGTGCTGAACGCGCCTTTCACGACCTCTTTGGCACAAAGCTTTCTCTTACCACTAATCGGGTGGGGTAGGTCAAAATTATGGGTTCGTCGCGGACTTGGTCGATTCTTTCGACGGCTAAGCGTACGGCGGCTTTACCGATGGATTTGGCATTGATTTGGACGGTGGTCAAGCCAGGAGTTAGTTTACTGGCTGCTTCAATGTTGTCGAAGCTGGCGATCATGATGTCTTTACCAATGGCCAAATGGTGCTTTTTCATTGTGCGATAGACGCCGATTGCCATTGGATCGCTTCCTACAAGGAGTGCGGTTGGAAGTGGATCAGAGCTTTGGATCAGCTCTTCAGCTAATCGTTCACCGTCTTCTTCGGTCCAATTTCCCAGATAGTGCGTACTGTAATCTTGTAACTGGTGATCAGACATGAAATGCAAATAGGCACGGATGCGTTTTTCATCTGGATTGATCGTCTTGCCTCCTCGTTCATCCATATCGACTTGATAGCCACCGATATAGGCGATCCGTTGATGCCCACTCTCTAGAAACAACTCTAAAACAGCTTTGGTCATTCGCTCCAAATCTCCATAAACCATATCGACTTCTTGTTGGATATCAGGATTATCAACAACGATCAAATGCTGATTTTGTGCCAATAGATCAGTGATCGACTGCTTCGTCACTGTTCCAACTACGATGATCGCTCCTAGTTGATCTAAGTCTTTCCATTCCTTGGGATTGTCAGAGAGATTGTAGATGCGATTCATGCCAATATGCAGGCGGTTTGCTTCTTCTTCTAATCCCATACGTAATTCTTTGTAATAGACATCTTGTGCTTCACTTGCCTTACTGATCGTCGAGATCACACCGATCGATGGCATTCGTTTTTTGATATATTTTCGTTTATTGATATCATAGTTCAATTTTTCTGCAACTTCAAAAATCCGTTTCTTTGTTTCTGGTGCGACATGGATTGTCTTATCTTGATTCAATACGCGTGAAACAGTTGCAGGAGAGACATTCGCTTTTCGAGCGACATCACGAATCCCTACCATAAAATCACTCCTTTAAGAAATATAAAAAAAGTTATTGACAAATATGTTTAGTAAACAGTATACAGGAGTTAGTTAAAAAGTAAACGGTTTCTAAAAATTTGTGAGGTGAAGAAATGAAAAGACAATCATTGATTGCATTCGATTCGGAAACAAATGTTTTTCATTTGTCGAATCCATTGATTTCTTATGTGATGAAAATTGAAGAATCTGGTGTGTTGACCCATGTTCATTTTGGTAAAAAAGTGAGTAACTATACCGATAACAAAAAATACCCAAGAAGAGATCGGGGTTTTTCAGGAAATGTTCCTTTGCATGATGAGCGGGCATTTTCAAAAGATACGCTGCCACAAGAATTTTCGGGACACGGAAGTATGGATTATCGCATTCCAGCTACGATCATCACACGTGAGAATGGCTCTAGCTTGCTTGATTTAAGATATGAAACGTACCAGATCAACCAAGGTAAACCAAAGCTTACAGGATTACCACAAACCTATATATTGGAGGAACAGGAAGCACAAACGTTGTGTATCACATTGAAAGACCGAGATTTACCGATCTATGTGGATCTTTTTTATACGATTTACGAAAAACGAGGGGTCATTATCCGCTCCGCTAAGTATCGCAATCAAACGGAGCAAATGATCTGGTTAGATAAAGCAGCTTCTTTTCAATTAGATTTGACGAATTCAGGCAGATTTACTGAAGTGATCGCCTTACCTGGCGCCCACGCTAGAGAGCGTTTGATTTCGAGACAACGGATCACTGCGGGGGTGAAATCATTTGAAAGTCGACGAGGAAGCAGTAGTCACCAAATGAACAATTTTATCGCTTTGACACATACTCATACGACGGAAAGTCTTGGGGAAGCCATCGGTCTACAGTTTATCTATTCTGGCAATCATGCGTTCGAGATCGAAAAAGATCAAATCGATCAACTAAGAATTGTTGGTGGCATCAATGCGTATCAGTTCCAATGGCAACTTTCAACCGATGAAGCGTTTCAAACGCCGGAAATGATCCTTTCTTATTCAGACGAAGGATTAAATGGCATGAGCCACATACATCATGAACTGCTGCGAGAACGTGTGGCACGTGGGAAACATCAGTACGAACCACGTCCGATCTTGGTCAATAATTGGGAAGCGACTTATTTTGATTTTACTAGCAAAAAAATCGAAGCACTGATCGATGAAGCAGCAGCGTTAGGTATGGAAATGTTCGTCTTAGATGACGGCTGGTTCGGAAAAAGAGATGCAGATACTTCTTCTTTAGGAGACTGGTTTGAATATGAAGGGAAATTGGCGAATGGATTGAAAGGCATTGCAGAGTACGCCCATGAAAAGGGCCTAAAATTTGGGCTATGGGTGGAGCCTGAAATGATTTCGATCGATTCTGAATTGTATCGTCAGACGCCTGATTATTTGATGCAAGAACCAGCACGCACGCCTGCGGCATCTCGGTCGCAATTTGTTTTGGATTTTACACGAAAAGAAGTGCGAGATTCGATCAGTCAGCAATTACGAAAAATTTTGGATGAGGTACCGCTCGATTATGTGAAATGGGATATGAATCGCTCCTTATCAGATGTTTACTCTGCTTACGTGGAGAATCAAGGAGAGGTCTATCACCGGTATGTTTTAGGATTATATGACCTTTTAGAAGAGTTGACCACAGCTTATCCAGATATCTTATGGGAAGGATGCTCAGGTGGAGGTGGCCGTTTTGACGCAGGAATCCTTTATTATATGCCACAATCCTGGACAAGTGACAATACCGATGCAATGGAACGGATCGATATCCAATATGGCACGAGTCTCGGCTATCCCATCTCATCCATGGGTGCCCATGTCTCCGCATCACCTAACCATCAAAGTGGACGTGTGACAGATTTAAAGACACGCGGGGATGTAGCGATGAGCGGGGTATTTGGTTATGAACTTGATTTGACCGCATTAGACGAACAAGAAAAGAGAATCATCAAAGAACAGATCAGCACGTATAAAGAAATTCGTCAAACCATCCAACAAGGAAAGTTTGACCGCTTAGAAAATCCCTTTGAACAAAACATTGCGGCGTGGCAATTTGTTTCTCCAAATAAAAAGGAGATCGTTGTCTTTATGGCACGACGATTAACTTCTGGACAACCGCCTTTTCATGAGATCCGCTTGGTTGGTTTGGAGGAAGGGATGTATCGTGAACGTAAAAGTTCATTGATTTATTCAGGCTCGGAGTTAATGACGATGGGGCTTTATCTCCCTGATTTTCACGGAGATTTTCAAACAGAAATGTTTCACTTTGAAAAAATAGCTACAGGAGAGGAAGAAGAAAATGCAAGCATCAATTGATTGGTTAGATGATCCCCAAGTTTTTCGTGTGAATCAGCGAAAGGCACATAGTGATCATACGGTCTACGGTTCAAAAGAAGAAATAAAAAGTCAAAGTTCCCGACTACAGTCGCTAAATGGTGAATGGCGCTTTTGTTTTTCTGAAAATGCAGAAAAACGCCCAAAAGAGTTTTTTGAACAAGATTTTGACGATCGTTCATTCGACACGATTCATGTGCCTGGCCACATTGAACTCAGTGATTTTGATAAGATCCATTACATCAACACGATGTATCCTTGGGAAGGTCATGAGTTTCGTCGTCCCGCTTATACAACTGCTTCAGAAAAGGAAATGGCAGGGATGTTCTCTCAAGCGGAAGAAAATCCAGTAGGGTCCTATGTTACGACTTTCCAATTAGCAGAGGGACTGAAGGGAAAAGATGTCACGATTCGTTTTGAAGGTGTCGAACAAGCCATGTATGTGTGGTTGAATGGTCATTTCGTTGGTTATGCAGAAGATTCATTTACACCGTCAGAATTTGATTTGACTCCTTATCTAGAAGAAGAGAATCGTTTGGCAGTCGAAGTCCACAAACGTAGCACAGCTGCCTTTTTAGAAGACCAAGATTTTTTCCGTTTCTTTGGGATTTTTCGAAATGTCGTCTTAGTTGCTCGTGGCAAGAATCATTTAGAAGACTTGTGGTTACGTCCCCAATTAGATGACACGTATCAAAAAGGAAAATTGGATGTGTCCTTATCTTTTGAAAATCTTACAGCTGAAAGCGACTTACAGGTACGGGTCCTTGATTTAGACAAACAAACGATCTATGAAGAAAAGCATGAGATAGGCGAAACAGTGCAGCTCAGTATTGATTTAGGTGAAGTGGTATTATGGGATCATTTTGCGCCGAATCTCTATACCGTTGAAATTGAAACCAGGGACCGTGACGGAGTGACTGAATATGTCGAGTATCCATTCGGATTTCGCAAGATCGAGTTAAAAGATAAAATGATGTATCTGAATGGGAAACGTTTGATCATCAATGGCGTCAATCGTCATGAGTGGAGTGAAAAAACAGGACGTGCGATCACTTTAGCTGACATGGAAAAGGATTTGGCAGTGATTAAAAATGCCAACATCAATGGCGTGCGGACCTCACATTATCCCAACCAGATTCCTTGGTATTTCCTCTGCGATCGAGCAGGTATCCACGTGATGGCAGAAACCAATTTAGAATCACATGGGTCATGGCAAAAAATGGGAGCTTTTGAGCCATCCTATAATGTACCAAGAGGAATTCCGCAATGGCGAGAAGTGGTGCTAGATCGAGCAAAAACCAATTTTGAAACCTTCAAGAACCACACCAGTATCTTGTTCTGGTCCTTAGGCAACGAGTCTTATGTAGGGGAGAATATTCGCTTGATGAATGAATACTTCAAGACCGTTGATCCAGACCGCTTGGTGCATTATGAAGGGAATTATGTTGATCCCGCATTTGAAGCTTCGGTTTCAGACATGAAAAGTAGTATGTATGCGACACCTGAGGCGGTCGCTGAATATCTAGAAAACCAAGCGGATAAACCATATATCTTGTGCGAATACATGCACGATATGGGGAATTCTCTCGGTGGATTAGGTTCTTATATGGCACTATTAGACAAATATGAGATGTACCAAGGTGGTTATATTTGGGACTTTAAAGATCAAGCACTTGAGGTACTTGATCCAGTAACAAATCGAAAAGTCATGCGTTACGGCGGCGATTTTGATGATCGTCCAAGTGATTATGAGTTTTCGGGAAATGGCATCGTTTTTGCAAATGGACAAGAAAAACCAGCATTACAGGAGGTAAGATACTATTATGGCAAATACAGCTCCTAAATTGAGAATCATTTATGGCGACTGCACTTTAGGAATCAAAACAGAAGAAAAACATTATATCTTTTCCTACACACGAGGCGGTTTGGAATCCCTCAAAAAGAATGGGAAAGAATGGCTTTATCGTGAAACGCAACCGACTTTTTGGCGAGCATTGACAGATAATGATCGAGGAAATGGCTTTGGTTATCGCTCTAGTATGTGGCTTGGTGCAGGGTTGTATCTAAAAGTGGAAGCCATCCATGTTGCAATAAACGACCAAGCCATCGAACTGCCGATCGCACCAGTCAATAATCGTTATAGCAACCAGGAGTATGCGCATACAGTCGAGATCACTTTCACATTGGCAGTCAACACAACCCCACAAACGACCGTCGATATGACGTATCGTGTCAACGAACAAGGGGATCTACACGTGAACATGTACTATCATGGCAAGAAAGGATTACCCGAACTGCCAGTATTAGGCTTTCGCATGATTATGCCAACAAAAGCCACTCATTTTGATTATGAAGGCCTGTCAGGTGAAACTTATCCGGATCGTAAAGCTGGTGGCGTACCAGGGGTCTATCATGTGGAGGGCCTGCCGATCCCACCTTATTTAGTGCCACAAGATTGTGGCGTCCATATGGATACCAAGTGGTTAGAGATCACGCGCAAGACAACCTTGAATAATGCAGATAAAAGTCAGGAAGAGTTTTCCTTACGATTTGAACAAAAGGATTCGCCATTTGCTTTTGCGGCATTACCATTCAAAGCAGAAGAATTAGAACAGGCGACACACATGGAGGAACTACCAGCGGAACGGCGAACGGTTGTCACGATGTTGGCGAAAGTCCGAGGAGTCGGAGGGATCGATTCATGGGGAGCGGATGTAGAAGAAGCCTATCATATTAGTGGTGAAGAAGACCACGAATTTAGTTTTATCATTAAATAATGTAAATCGGAACATCAAAAATAGGACCCACTAAAGATCCGCAGAATGGATTTTTGGTGGGTCCTATGAGTTGCGGTTGATAATTAAAGGTCAAAAAAGAAGTAGTTCACCTGATTTTCTGAAGGGATTGTTTCTGTCTCCACGTTCATTCAGTTTTACTCTCTTTTTTGATGATTGGTAACGTAATCGTTACCGATGTACCCACACCAACTACCGAATCAATGTGTAAGCCATAATCTTCACCATAAAGTAATTGGATTCGTTCATGAACATTTTTGCTACCGATACCTGAAAAATAGTCTCTGTTTTTCGTTGGTTGTTCCGTATCAAAGCCATCACCTGTATCCATGACTTCAAACGTCAATTTATTCTCTCTGATCATCCCATACAAAGTGATGAAGCCATTTTTCTTCGTTTGGAACGCATGCAAATAAGCATTTTCGATGATCGGTTGGATAATCATATTGGGCATATATAAAGAATAAAGTTCCTCTGGTACCATGATTTTGGTTGAGATCGCATCACCGTAGCGCAGTGTCAAGATCGCAATATAACTTCTCACACTGTTCAGTTCTTCTTCTACAGGGATAATTTCATTTTTATTGCCAATCGTACTGCGCAAGAGGTCGATAAAACTGTCGATGCCTGCGACGGCTTTTTCATTTTCTTGTTGCCACACTAAAAATTTGAGGCTAGTTAACGTATTATATATAAAATGAGGCTGGATCTGTGCTTGCATCGCTTGTATCTCTAATGTTCGTTTTTTCTTTTCATTTTGTAAAGATTGCGTATGATTGTCACTGATCGTTGTTAGCAGTTGATTGATCGTAGTAGCAAGTGTCCGGATCTCATACGTCCCTTGGATCGGAACAGAAGCTGCTACCGGTTCTCTGATTTGGTTTAGGGAATCCACTAATTGATAGATGGAGCGAGTGTTGCGATTCAAATAGGTCGCTACTACGGTACCGCCTAAAATCAGTGTTCCAATATTATAAAGGATGATCGGAATGATGACATTCATTTGATCGGCGATCGAGTGGACATTGACCTCACTGACCAAAGCCGAGTTTTGTCGGTAAAGCGGTAAACGAGTGATCCGCTGATTGGCTTTAGTCAATGTCTCGTGTTCGACTAACTCATCAAATGAATCAAACGTCGTTCCGATCCGGTTCTGAACATTCGAAGCAAAGATTTTTTTCTCATCTGTCACAAAATCGATTTGCGTGATTTGCGGATCGACCGATTGGCTGAATATTTTTGCCAACTCATCAGAAGTGATGGCTACGACAGCATAACCATAAGTTTGGTTCAAAGTGGATCTAAGCTTTTTGATAAACAAGACACTTGGTGAATGTTGATCGCGTTTCGTCAGTCCAAACTGAGTAAAGACCATTTGTGTCGCTGTTGGATTCTCATTGACTTTCTGGATCAATTCTAATTGGAAAAAGTCATCAGCAGTGAGATCACTCACCATGTCATTACTAATGAACATCCGACCATTTTCCCCAAAAAGAAAAATATCATCTTTGATGTTTGGAAAGATCGGTGCCAATGAATCATTCATTTTTTGCACCGTACGTAGTTGATTGATTTTCTCCAAAGTCGTTTGTTGACCTTCTTTGAAATACCCCTCTACAGCAGAGCTTTCAGCCAATAATGTCAACGTGTTCTCTATATTGTCATTCAATGTTTCAAAATCATGTTGGATCTTTTGTAAGGTCATTCGATTGGATTGATCGAATTGTTGGATGTAGGCGTCTCTTGAGCGTTGATAAATGAACAAAGAAATCGTTGCTGCTTGAGTGAATAAAGCAATAAAAAGAATGATCAAAAGTTTGGTCAAAAGTTCGTGTTCTCTTAGCTTTTTAATCATACGGTCAGTATTCCTTTACGATATTGTGAAGGGGTCAAGCCAGTTTCTTCTTTGAACACCCGAGAAAAATAACCAAGTTCAGTAAATCCAGTTTGCTGACCGATATCACTTAACGAAAGATTCGATTCTTTCAACAATAGTTTTGCATGGTTGATACGGACTTTTTTTAAGTACTTCGTAAAATTGATCCCATACTTTTCTGTAAAGATCGTCGATAAATAACTATAAGAAAAATGATATTTTTCGGATAGCGTTTGTAGACTGATGTCTTGATGATAATTCTCTTGGACATACTCATAGATCAACGTCAACACATCTGAGTTGTCTTTTCTGAATGTAGTGGTGACTTCACGTAATAACTTCGTCGTGTTATTGACGATCAAGACCAAATCATCCCACCGTTCTGCTTGCGTGATCTGTGCTGGAATCGTGATTTTTAGTGTCATGATTTCTTTTCTTTTTTCATGTTCGTCCGCGATCGCATTGATCAAGGCATAGAGTCGATTGATGATCTCGTGTTTCAAATAGCTTGGTTGCAATCGTTGATCAAGTACCTTACTCATGTAATTGTCCAATTCTTCGATGGCAGACGAAAAATCTTTGTTCATGATCTTGGTCAAATAACTTTTTGTTTGTTGTTCATAAGAAGAGAGTAGGGGAGATAATAGCTCTTCACAAATAACGCAGTAATCTGTCAGATAAAAGTGCTGTCCGCTACTTTTTTGTTTTAATTTAAGGAATTCAGAATAAAAGTTTTCAAAATCTAGTGCATCAGATAGAACATAGAGACAAGAATCTGCCTGGTGCTCTTGCTGAAATCGTTCAATCAACTGATCGAATGCCTTCTTCGAAGCGACATTGATAAAATAACCAATATCATTTGCTGTCGTAGAAAAAGGGAAGACAGAGGCGAGCTGATTTGTATATCGTGGTGCTTCTGCAATCAATTGTTCACTCCGACGCTGTTTTTCCGATTGCTTTTCTTCACAATAGACTAAATAAAAGTAGTCATGTGGGAATTTTTCGCGTAATATACCTAAATCAAGAGAAGTTCCGGACAAATAATTGCTCAGTAGTTGACTCATTTTTTCGAGTTCTGTCAAACGTGGTTTCTTTACTTCTGTAGATTGTTCCACCAGACTCTTTAGAGAAGCTAAAAACTCAGTAGGATTCAATTTTGGTTTAAGTAAATAATCTGAGACGCCTTCTTTGAATGAATCTTTGACCAATTGAAAGTCATCATAGCTAGATAAAACCAAGATTTTTGCTTCAGGTTGTTCCTTCTTGATCAATCGAGAAAGTTCGATTCCATTTAAATCTGGCATCATCAAATCCGTTACGATGATATCAAGAGGCTGATGCTTGATGAATTCAAGCGCTTCTAATGGTTTTGAAAAGGCCCCTTTGAGATGGAAGTCGTGCGCTGGCCAATCGATCAGGGTACTTAGACCAGAGAGAATGGTCTGTTCATCATCGATCAATACGATATTTTTCAATGTTTTTCCCCCTATTCCTTTGTTACGTAAGTTAAAAATACTGGGAAACGTTTACAAATGCAAGTCTAAAATTTCATTCACTAGATCAAAAGATGACAAAATTGTACTTTTTTCTTATTTTAGGATATTTTTCTTGAGAACGATCGATGACGAAGAAAACGCTTGCAAGTCTGTTATGATAAGCATGTAAGAAAAAACAAACACTAAAAAGGGTGGGTATAAAAATGAAAATAAAAAAAATCTTAGCTAGCGCTTTCGTCCTAACAGCAGCAGTTACACTTTTTGCCGGTTGTGGCAATTCTTCCAGTGATGCTTCGGGAAACGAAGATAAAGTAACAGTCTGGGCATGGGATGAAGCCTTTAATATCAAAGCCGTCAATGAAGCCAAAGAGTTTTACGAAAATGAGGATGTTGACGTAGAAGTAGTGACGATGTCTCAAGATGATATCGTACAAAAACTGAATACGGCATTAGCTAGTGGAAATACAGATGGTTTACCAAATGTTGTGTTGATCGAAGACTACCGTATTCAAGGATATCTGACCTCTTACCCAGATGCGTTTGCTGATTTGACAGATATTGTGGATGAAAATAACTTTGCTGCATATAAATTTGCAGTTAACAAAGTTGACGATAAAATTTACGGTGTACCTTTTGACTCAGGTGTGACAGCCAATTTCTATCGGACAGATATCTTAGAAGAAGCTGGTTATTCGGAAGAAGATATGAAGAACTTAACATGGGATGATTATTTACAAGTTGCACGAGATGTCAAAGAAAAAACAGGGAAAAAAATCTCTGAAGTCAATCCTTCCGATTTAGGTCGTGTGCGCATGATCATGCAACAAGCAGGAGAATGGTATACCTCGGAAGATGGAGAAACAGTGACGATCGAAAATAATGAATCATTAAAATATGGGTTAGAACTCTTTGCTACCTTGCTTAAAGAAGATCTAGTCGAACAAACATCTGACTGGAATGCTGGGGTGACGGCGGTCCAATCAGGAGCTGTTGCTTCTACACCAACTGGCGCTTGGTATTCTTCAACGATTCAAGGGGCAGAAGATCAATCAGGTAAGTGGAAGATCGCACCGATTCCTGCTCTACCTGCTAACATGCAAAAAGCACAAGCTTCCAACTTGGGTGGTGCCGGCTGGTATGTGATCAAGGGCGTAGCTGGTGAAGAAAATGCGAAAGACTTCTTAGACAAGACATTCGCAACGAATGAAGAATTGATGGGCAAATTAGCAGAAGAGATCGGTTTAGTATCTACTATGTTGAGCGCAAATGACCAAGAAGCTTATCAACAGCCGTCTGAGTTCTATAGTAATCAAAAAGTATTCGATGACTTTTCAAAATGGACAGCAGAAATCCCTGAAGTGAACTATGGTCATGAAACTTATGCCATTGAATCTGTTGTGGCAGAATCCTTGAGCCGAATCATCAATGGTGAATCAGCAGACAAAGTTTTGGCAGATACGCAAAAACAAGTCGAAGCTCAGTTAGCCAATTAAGTCATATCCAGCGTCAATAGTAAACCGATTATGAATGGAATAACAAAGAAATAAGTTGCGATCTCTTCAAACGGATCAACGAGAGTATTGTTCTTTCGTTTGAAGGTATCGTTTATAGAATAAGCAATTAATTGAAACGCGTATGGGGACAGTCACACCGTTAGCTATCCTGTATAACTTTAGCAATGGTATTCGAAAAAATAAGAAGTTCCGCTCGTTTGCTATTCTCTGTCCGATGGAACCAATCATTGAGGCAGTGGTTCAAAGCTTAGAAGAAAATAACTAGCAATTTTGTCTGACTTTCTGTGAGGCATGTATTTCTTCAACATATGTGTAATGAAAGTGGGGAATAATATGAAACAAAAGGATCTATTTAAAAATGGCAACGCGTTTTTAGTCCTTCCAGTGATCATGATCTCGATTTTGGTTTTTATACCAATGGTGTTAGCGCTGATCACCTCTTTTCAAAGTGGACCTCCGGTAAACATGACATTCAACGGATTAGGAAATTATCAACGAATGTTAGGAGATTCAACTTTCCGTAAAGCATTTTTCAATACTTTTTTATACTTATTAGTACAGGTTCCTGTCATGTTGTTTTTGGCCTTGTTTATTTCCAATCTATTGAATGATAAAAAATTGAAGTTCAAAGGATTGTTCAGAACAGCGATCTTCTTGCCATGTATTACCTCAATGGTCAGCTATTCTTTGATCATGAAAAGTTTATTTTCCCAATCAGGTTTAGTCAATAACCTTTTAGTTGGAATTGGCTTGATCGATAACCCGATCGGTTGGTTGACTCATCCATTCTGGGCAAAAGTATTGATCATTATTTCCATCACATGGCGTTGGACAGGGTATAATATGATTTTCTTTTTATCTGGTATGCAAAACATCGATCCAGAAATATACGAAGCTGCTGATATTGATGGCGCATCAAGATGGCAACAGTTCATTAAAATCACGATACCTAACTTGAAACCAATCATTTTGTTTACGTCGATCACTTCAACGATCGGTACCTTGCAATTATTTGATGAGGTACAAAATATCACTGGTGGTGGGCCAGCAAATGCCACGACGACATTGTCACAATATATCTATAATTTGAGTTATAAATTCACCCCGAATTTTGGTTATGCCGCAGCAGTCTCTTTCGTTATCGTACTATTTATCGTCTTGTTATCAGTGATTCAAACTAAAATAGGGAGTGAGAGCAAATGAGAGAAATGACAAGTAGTCAACCCCGGTCAATGACAAAAAAGCAAGTGAGTATCGGACAGTTACTCTTAAGCATTTTTAAATATACCTCTTTAGTCATCGTTTCCTTTATTTCAATTTTCCCGTTTGTTTGGATGATTTTAGGGATGACGAATACAGCAGTCGATATTAGTTCAGGTAAACTGATGATCGGAGAGAATTTAGTGATCAATTTTCAAAATCTCTTTTCGAATGACTTGAATTTTTCACGCTCTCTACTTAATTCTGCAATGATCGCTGTGGTTACAACGATATTTGCTTTATTGATCTCCTCCATGGCAGGTTATGGCTTTGAGATCTATAAGAGTAAAAGAAAAGAAGTCGTCTTTAATATTTTGTTATTATCGATGATGGTCCCTTTTGCGGCATTGATGATCCCGCTATATCGAATGTTTTCACAATTGAATGGTACGATATTAGGAATCAATAGTTTTCTAGTCGTCATCTTACCTTCAGTAAGTACCGCTTTTTTGATTTTCTTTTTCCGTCAAAATGCGAAATCCTTTCCTAAGGACCTAGTAGAGGCGGCACGTTTAGACGGTCTTAAAGAATTAAGTATTTTCTTTCGTGTCTATTTACCAACAGCTAAAAATACGTATGCCGCAGCGGCGATCATCACGTTTATGAGTAGTTGGAACAATTACCTCTGGCCTTTAGTGGCATTACAATCTCCAGATAAACGAACAGTTCCATTAGTATTATCAGCCATGGGGGCATCCTATACACCAGACTATGGCATGATCATGAGTGGACTGGTGATTGCGACCTTACCAACTGCACTCGTGTTTTTCGTTTTACAAAAACAATTTGTTCAAGGGATGATTGGTTCTGTCAAATAGACAGAAATAAGCCTGAAATTTCATGTTCAGGCACTATCACTTGAATGATCAAAAATATGAAAAACGTCACCGTTAGATTTACAATATGCGGATAACTTTTGTTATAAAATAAACTTCTTAAAAATAAGCGATAAAAGCCAGAAATAGTTTATCTATTTCTGGCTTTTATCGCTTATCGCATGTAGTTGAGCCTTTTTTTTGCAAAGACAAAAAACAATATTCGTTGATTTTTTTTGATACCCTAGTTAGTTTGTTGCTGTTTTTTTTACCGTTTTTACATAAAAATGGTATCGCTTACGGTTTTTCCTCGTAAACTTACTTTTAATCAGGTAAACTAGAAGTAAGGAGGAGGATATATGAAGAAAAATTTTAGAGAAGTAATCATTGCGATCATGCCCATGACGATATTGATCGTTATCCTGACCTTTGTATTTGCACCATTAGATGTTGAAACCATGGGAAGATTCATTTTAGGAGCAATCATGATGATGGTTGGTATGAGTCTCTTTTTGTTTGGTGCGGATTATTCGATGATGGAAGTTGGTGATTTAGTCGGAAAATATATGATCAAAAAGAAAAGTCTACCAATCATTATTAGTTTGGGTTTTCTGATTGGCATCGTGATCACGATTGCCGAACCGTCTGTACAAGTATTGGGTCAACAAGTATTTGATATATCGGATGGAGAGATTGGTCGAGTCTTATTGATCGGTATAGTCAGTGTGGGAACCGGCGTATTTTTAGCTTTTGCACTCCTACGAGTCGTATTTAAACTGTCGTATTATCGATTGATGGTGATCGGTTATCTTGCGGTACTTATCGCTTCCTTTTTTACAAGTAATGAATTTATGCCGATTGCTTTTGATGCAGGTGGAGTCACGACCGGCCCAGTGACCGTTCCGTTTATACTAGCCTTGGCTGGTGGAATGACAAGCATGATCCGCCAAGGAAAAAATGAAAACGATAGCTTTGGCATGGTTGGTATTGCTTCACTTGGGCCTATCTTGGCTGTCATGATCCTGGGGGTGATCTTCCAATGAATTTTTTGGTCACTTTTTTTACAGGTATTGGACAAGTTGGATATGAAGTCATCCTTGCGGTAGCACCAATCGTGATCCTATTTGTGCTAATGAACGTTCTTTCATTCAAATTGAGGAGAAAACGGTTTGTTGATATCATGAAAGGTTTTTTGATCACGACTATCGGATTGATTTTATTTTTACATGGTGTAAATGTTGCTTATGTACCAGTGGGACAACACCTGGGGAGTGCAATTGCTTCTTTAACGAATAATCAGATCCTCATTCCTTTAGGGTTTGTTATGGGATTTTTAGTAGGTTTTGCAGAGCCAGCCATCCATGTGATGGTCAAACAAGTCGAAGAACTAAGTGAAGGTCGGATTCATGCAAAAGTCATGTTAGCAGTGATCTCGATTGGGATCGGTTTAGCGGTCGGATTGTCTATGTGGCGCCTATTAGCTGGTTTTTCACTTTATTATTTCCTAGTTCCGGGCTATGGTTTAGCATTTGTCCTAGGTGCAAAAGTGGATAAGATTTTTCTATCAATGGCTTTTGATAACGGAGGTGTCGCAACAGGACCGATGTGTTCTACCTTTATTTTGTCTATGAGTGTGGCAATCGCCACACAGATCGACGGTCGAGATCCAATTATTGATGGATTTGGTGTGGTGGCAATGATCGCATTGACACCGATACTATCAACATTAGTCTTAGGGTTCATTTATAAACAAAAAGACAAAAAAGATCAGAAAAACAAAGAAAAATTACAACAAATGGAGGAACAACAATGAATGATTTAGTCGCACTAAATCTCGAGATGATCGTCACGATCGTGGATGGTGGCATTGGGGAAGATGTGATCGATTACTCAAAGAAGGCTGGCGCATCAGGGGGGACGATTTTACATGGACGTGGTTCTGGAGTCCATGACACAGGAAAATTCTTAGGGTTGGATATCTCACCGGAAAAGGATATCGTCCTGACATTAGTACCAGATAGTTTGACAAATGAAGTGATGGATGCGATCGGAAAAGGCATCAAGATCGATGTTCCGGGCAATGGTATTTGTTTTAGTATTGATATCGATAAAGTGATTGGTATTACGAAAATCCATCAATATCGCGAAGTCGTTGAAATGAAAGATTTATTAGAAGATAATTGAAACTCATCCAAATGCAAGTTGCTAAATTCGGAAGAGCACTTACCTTGAAATATACGAAAATTTAATAATCTTATTTTGACAATAAGTCGAAAAAAACAAAATAGACCTTGTGCTATTTTAAGTTTTTTACGGCTTTTTCTTTTGCCAAAAATTCTTGTCTATGTTGCTGGATCAGCATTTTTATAGGTTACAACTTAAAATGATGAATAAAGAAACTTCTGACTAGATAAACTTTTTTTCGATTTTTAATTGGAAAAAGGTGAGGTAGACTTCTTGTATTTACTTATAATTAGCCTTGAGACAAATTAAATATAGGATCGGTGGATGTATGTGCTACTAAAGTAGTTAAGTCCATCAAGAGAAATCGCTCGGATACTATGACAATAGTAACAGTTTAAGTCATGGCTCTAAAGTGTGTGTACTATTTTTTTATTTAATGTAGAAAAAAATAAAACTAAATTTGAGGAGTGAGAATAGTGACTAAAGACAGTTATTCCGAAGAGATTGGTAAATTGTACAATAGACGTCACGAGGATTTTAGACAGTTAAATGATCAAATGTGGCCGAATTATCGTACAAATCAAATGGGAAATACGCTTACGCCAAAAGGTCTAAGAAGTTTAACGGGTTACCTTTATATTTGCAATATCTTAGGTAACTTTCAAATAGTAGGGGAAGTCCCCTTGACACGTCAGCAAGTGGGAAATAAACAGTCAGCTGCTTTTAAAGAAGATACTCATTTAAAGGTTCGCCAAAAAGAAAAGAAATTCACGATGGATAGCCCCTCAATCCCCTCATCAAGTTCAAGTGCAGACCTCAAACGTTTCAGCTATCCAGACGTTCATGAAACAGTCAATCCCCTCATTGAGCAACTATCCTCAATTAATCCAATGATTTATCTAACGGCTAAAGCACATCAATGGCATCTCAACATGCAGCAGCTTGCACAGCTATTCTCAAAACGCGCCAATTATACGATGAATAGTGAACTTTCTAATCAAGAGCAACATGGCGCCCAGAAATCTCTGAATCATACGCAAAACCAGTTTAGTAAAATCCGCCAAGTAGCTGTTCTGAAAGCACAGCAATCAAATGAACAGCAATCCCTAACTCTCTCCCAAAATCCCTTTGAGCAACCTACAAAAGAAACCAATTCCTCCTATTTTATAGCAAAAAATTCGGCTGAGAAATTAAAAAATGTATTTGAAGCCAATGTTAACTATCAGTTTAAATCAACTGACATAGTTCCTTCAAGCAGTACCAGCGAGATTGTTTCGGTCAATGAGGATTCGTTGATAGCAGCTTTTTGGAAAGATATGACCGATCAATTCACTATTTTTTTTAGCGTTCCTGAAAATGCTACCTTCACAGAACAGATGAAAGATTTAAACGGTACTTCAGTGCTCGATCTTTTTCTAGAGATGATAAATCGAGTATTTTACATGAAGGATGAGCAACAAATGCTATCGGATGACCAAGCCAAGAATGCAGAGTCAGTATCTGCATCACTAGTTGATTTCATATCGGAATCTTTTCAAGGACTGTTTTTTTCAAAAAATAGTTCGATCACACACGCTAGAGAGGAAGGGATCTTCTCACAGCTTTGGAGTTTAACTAATAAACTATCAGATACTTTGGATGATTATATTGATAAATGGGATGTTCTGAAAGTAAGGGGAGTTGAAGCAGCTCCATGGTTTGATATCAGCCCATTGAATCCACGTTCTGATCATCGATTGGAATCTTCGTTGAGATCCTATGAGACTTTGCAAATGGCAACCTCTAATCTTGTTTTTTTAGTTACTAAAAGATACATTCAAAATACCTTGCCTGAGTACGAGTTGGGTGAAAAACAACTGCCATTTTGGTATAATTACGCTCTTTTTCAAGAACGGAATGAGACGGAAAAAATCAATACAGCGGTCAAAAAATATTTACGAGAGGAAGGTTATGGCTGGTGGCTGGAAGACGATACCTCCATGCGTTCTGTATTCGCAAATCTACAACAATTGGAAAATAGCGAAGTAGTTGAAAAAGTGATTGATAGAAGAACACAGATTGCACATATCATTTTTGATACCTGTCGCCTCTCAACTCATGGAATGACTGATGAGCGAGCAAATGCTATTTTCCTTCAATGGCGAAACAATAATATATTTAAAAATGTTCAATTTAAAATAGTAAAAAAAATTACATGGACACCCTCAAATGTTTTGAGTAATGAAGAAAAAAACAAGCCTGTGAGTGAGACTACACCTGCCACAATTTCCTCTAAGAAAACAGACTTAGAGCGAATTGATGAACTTGTGACAGATCTCATGAATAATCGTAACCCTCTTGTAAACGATGGAGAGTTATTACCGATTTTTTATTACCAATATGATCTTTTTGAGCATAGGGCAAAAACTGGTGAGGTGAATCAACAACTAAAGAAACTCCTTGAAAAAAGTGGTATTACACCCTCTTCTGACAGTGGATTGGAACTGGTAAAAGCAATCGAAAAGTATAGCCAAGAAGATTGGGGCTCAAAGAAGTCGTATAAATCGAGAAAAACACAGTATCTTGCGTATGTTATTTTAAAAGCTTATGGAGTGGGACAAAGCAGACTAGGAGATTCCCTATCAGCCAATCAGTTATTCGGAATTTTCATGCAGTGGAAAACCAATACCTTACTTGAGAAAAATGAGTATCAGAAAATGGATCAGCAAACGATTTATTATAAGTTATCTCCATGGGAAGATTCTTTATTAGCCCGTAATCAAGAACAAAAAAGTGAAAGTAATCAAATCTATGATGATTTCATCAATGAGCGCTATGACTTGTTATCTCATGAACATCCATTGATTCCCTTTGTCTATTATCCGCCACTTTTTGAAGTAAGGAATAACATAGTAAAAGCAGTTTATGATTTGAAAAAGATATTAGATGACAAGGGAATCCCAATTCAGGGAGCCTCACTGGTGGATGTATCAAAAGCGGTAGATAACTGGATTATTGCTGGAGAGACCTATAAAAAAATAATTAAACGAGTAAAAAAAATAGCAGAAATCATTGTAAAAACGTATAAACTCGAGGAAAAAGATTTATCGATCGATAAAGCTTTTGCCATCTATCTTCAATGGGGGAATAATAATGCGTACTATGGGTATACAATTGAAAAAGACAAAAGAAACTATGCCTATGAGTGGAACAAAGGAAATAAAAGGGAAGAACTAGAAAAGAAAATCATCACTTTTTTACATGAGAATGAGATTGATTCCTCAAAACTAACGAGTAGTGAACCATTGGCTTTTTCTTTACCCAATTTTACTATTGAACAAAATGAGGTTATATGCAAAAATATGACCAATTTTTTATCAGAAAGAGGGTTTGCTAACGATCTAAGTAATAAAAATATCTTGGTGACAAGTGCCGCTAGTTGGGCATTAGTAGAAGGGTTAGAGATTGATACGATCGATTGGGGAAAATTGAAAGAATTAGTTCGGGTAATTCTTGGGGATGAAAAAGAGAGGGTGATCTCTAACGAAGAAGCGCAACAAATATTTGTCAAGTGGATGAAAGATACAATAGAAATGGACACTCCATCTATGGAAGTGAAACCTAAAGAAAATACTTTAGAGCAAAAACAATCTCATTCTATGAGTAAAGCGATAGTGTCAAAATGGCAATCTGAAAATATCAAGAACCAAATGGAACTTTTTTTTCGACAGAAAGGATTATTATCTGAACGACCCACGAAAGAAGAGCTTTTACTTGCAGTCGGAAAATGGTTTACGCAAGAAGGGGTTGGGACGGTGTTAATGCCAGACAAAGTTCAGGCAGTTGCGAAAATAATCCTTAATGAGTTGGATCTTTATGGAGGGAAGTCAGATGAGAAGGTTTCAAATAAGGACGCTGAAGCAACAGTCATGAAGTGGGTATTTGAAACAGTTCTGGAAAAATCGGTGGAAACCTACATCGTCCAAAGTATTATTTCCGCTCCTGATCCGGCAACGTTTACTATCGGCCGTCTTAGAAAGTTATTTGAGGTACATGAGCTAATTGAAGCAGGTTTGATCAAGCAACGACCTGAGAAGGAAGAACAAGAGACGATAACAAAACTATGGATCCTATTGACAAAAAAAATGCTCCCAAATTATTTTCTAGAAACAAGTCAGTTAGCTGATGAGCTTTTGATATCTGACTATGACTCTTTGATGCAATTGATTGGTTCAAAATTTTTAGAAGATACAGGCTATCGTTCGAATTTCAATAAAAATGAAACGAATACTTTTGGAATGTTTTTGTTTGATATTGCCACTCATCAAGGTATAGACAATTTAAATGAATTGAATTATTTTTTTGTGCCAGCCTTATTAGCTACAGCACAACTAGAGCCAGAGCGGTTAAGTAAGGCGATGGAGTTAGGTATTCATAAAGAATTTGCATTAAGTAGTTTTATGAGTTATTACCAAAAAGGCTATTTCAATTATATGGAAAATCAAGAAGATGTTGAGCATCTGTATCAAGAGTATGAAGAGGCTTTTATAAACTGGCGGCGTAAAAAAGGGTTAGTGAATGAAGTGTTAGCAGAGTGTGAACGACTCGGGATAAGAGTGAGTTTACTTGGAGATCAAGTGTATCTTGATGGGGGGAACCCATGCCCCGGGCCATGGATCCCAAGAGATCTAGAAAAATGGTACACCGAATTAACAAAAGAAGTAGCAGACAAGCACCGTGCATTAAATAAGAAGTTGATGGAGTATGCATTTCATTCACTCAATATAGAAGATTTCAACTTTATTATTTCTCCAAAGACACATATTTATGAAGCATTTACTCAATTGAAAAATGAAGTGCACTATTATGCGCCTTCCGCACCAGGATCAATTTCTCCAGTATTTTTTGGGAATCGAGAAACTTGGCTGGATACAACTCTTAATTTAGAAAAGACGAATATTTTGGTAGCTGTCAACGAAAAAGAAGAACGGTGGTATGCCTTGAAAAACCTAGATAAAGAGGGAGGGTATGCCATCTATCGTGTAGATCAGGATCCTATGCTCTATCTTAAATATGGCTTGTTTGATAAAAAAAATATCTGGGGAGAAGGATATTCGAAAGCTGGGGAAAAGATTCGAATTGGCAAAAAGGACTACGCTTTTTCTAGTCAAGTTGATCGAATGAATGCAATCACTTCTAAAGGGGATTTGAGAACAGTGATTGACAGGATTGCTCAGAAACATCGAGACCAGTTGTATCGCCAATTATATGATTCAGGAAATGATAAAACAGTTGCTAGTGCTGTTTGGGATGGTGTCAAGCATTTTATTCCATTTTATGATTGCATTGTTGGGATCAATAATCGAGATACGAAAGGAGCAGCTATTTCTTGCACAATCGATGTGGTGCTTTTACTACCTGTATTGGGACAGGTCACTTCCCTTAATCTGAAATTCGGTTTATCCGTAGCAAAAGCAACAATAGTGGGTGGCGCAGAAGGAATGGTTAAAAATAGTGTGCGAGCCCTTCCCAATATCGCTGAGATCGAGTCTCTAGTAATAGGTGTGATCCGTTATATTGATCCGGGAGTTGAACTGGCAAAAGGAAGTAGTCAGTTAGTCCTCCATAAGCTTATCAATATGAAAACACGCGCATTTATTCGAAAAGATATCAAACCACTACTGGTAAAGCTAAATAAAATAAAAAAACCGTCAGAACCATTATCGAAAGAGCTTATTTCCGCTCAGCTGAAGAAAAATGGACCCAAGGTTTTCGTCAAACGGGTGAAAGCCCAACTATACGTGCGAGTAACCAATTTGAAAACTAGAGATGTTTTTGGAGAATACTATACGTTGCGAGGAGGACAATTAAGAGTGTTTGAAGGACAAGCCTCCTTTACCTCTGAACAACTTGATTTGATCAATCGTCTATCCAATAAAGTGGATATTGACCAACAGTTTGTCGAGGAAAAGAATCCAAACGTCAAGTTTTATGGTGATGGAATGATTTTAACAGGAAAAAAACAAGGAGAGCAAAGTAGGCGTTACATTATAATAAAAAATAAAATTACGCCTATAAGAGAAACTGTCATCAAGGAGCAAGGCGTGCGTTATGATATCTGTGAAGGAGAACGGGTTTTTCCTGTGAACTACAACGGCATTGAATGGTATTTCGAACCAGCCACTTCGCGAACGCTCTCTGAAGAAGTAGTACAAAAAGTAAGCAAAAATATCGATAAATTTCAATCACTGAAAGACCCAAGCACGCTTTCACCACCAGATGATTTGGGATTGATGATTTCAGAGACAGGTAGAACCTATATAAAAATTAATGAGCGTTATGTCCCATTAGTTTTATTCCATAAAGAGAAACAGCGCTATCATTTAGTTAAAAACGATATTCTTGAACCGATGACAGTCTTACGCTTAGATTTAGCAAATGATCAGTTCCGATTTGAAACGGAACTAGAAAAACGTTCCCTCAATTTTCAATCTTATGCGCAACCCGCAGGTGGGAAAGACGAGGTCCCAGATGACCAAATTCCTAGCACTTCAAAAGGTGCTGATTCACTCTTTGATCATCTAGCGTCATCTTCATCACAAGTATTAGTTGATAATCGATACCCACCATATTTCCAGCTTCCAGATACACTACCTTATGCGAAGGAGTGGAATAAACTTCGCCAAGCAATAGAACTTCCTGATGATACAGATATAGTGGAAGATCCAAAAGTGACAGTCCCCGTTTTATCGGAGTTTGTCCCAGAATTCCCGCCTTATGTAATCAGTGATGAAGCTAAATTAAGAGAACAAATTACTTCAGGAATTAAAGGGTATTTCCCCAAAGATTCAAATCCGAATTATCGTGTATTTTCTGGTATCGATATCACTAAGGCACCAGAATCACTCAAACCATTTCTAAAACAATTTACTGCAGAGTTTAAAAATGCGCACGAAAATTTCAAGAAATTTATAGAGAAGGAGAAGGAACTATCAAAAGAAGGGGCTCTTGCAACTACAACTGCGGGAGCTTACTTAATCGAAATGTTTAGACTAGATGGTGCGGAAAATCAAGAACAAATTTTAAAAGAAATTATGAAGCGCTTGTTATCAGTTGCAAAAAAAAGTGCGCAGCTTCTTCAACAAACGGAGGATTTTAATTTTAAAAATATTTGGCTTGTATCTACTGATTTATTGCGTGATGAGGTGACAAAGAATTACTACTCGCAAATTAAAGGATACATGGGTGCACATGCGTTTGTCATGCGGTTTGACCCTGAATGTCGAATTATTTTCATGCTTGATAGTTTTCATGTGGATCCAGCTACTAGACCAGGGATTCAAGCGCAGCCAAGTCCCAAGGATACTCTTATGCACGAAGTGACCCATATTGTCGCGTCATCGGACGATTTGATCAGTTATCCAAGGAGTCCGGTAGGTTTCAGGAACAGTGGAGAAGATCTTCGAGAGCGATACGAAAAAAATTTTCTGAAGCTAATTCATGGCGAGGGGTTTGATTCTTTTGTGGAGAATGTAAGTGACATGTTAAAATTGCCGACTGTTACAAAACAAGCTGTCTTGAATGCTATACTGACTGACAAGATGTTAAAAGCAAACCTTCAAATAACCGATGCTGAGATGCTGATGGCTTGTATTCGTGATATTGGATTAGGACGAAACTTTTTTGAGCGCGCACCCATGAAAAGAAGTCTAGCTGACCAACTAGGAAACGGCGACCTATTGTTTGCTCTTGCTGTGATCGAAGTAGTCAATGTGGAGAATTTATTATACGAGCATCCATTGGAAACCACCTTAGAAAACGCGGAAATAACGACAGAAATCAACGCCTCACAACATACACAGGCCCCTTCTGGAAATAGAAGTTTTTCAACAATCAAAAATATAGGTAAAGCAAATAGTAATGATACGAATACAAGGCTTATTAACGAGCAAAAAATCAGAAGGCGCACCGAATTGAATCTATAAGTTGTCAGACACCTTTAGATTCAGATACTAGGTAACGGTTATCGAATCGCCCATAACATCAAATACATGAATAAAAAAACGAATAGAGCCGTAAAATAAGTTTTTTATATGCGTATAAAATTCAAAGAATAAGAATTTATGAAATCTCCTGCATATTTTCACACAAACCGTTGAAAATATGCTATTTTGTAGTAGAAAAAAGGGGGAGAAGAATGAATTTTTTAGTTGTTTTAAAAGATACGATTCTCAAACGGTCGACATTCATCTATACACAAATCGATGAACAAAAAACAGTCTTGCATTTTTCGCCGGAGTTTCATTTAGAAGGGTTGACGATTGGGGAGATTTACGAACAAGGTGGCATCCAAGCTGCCAAGCATTTTTTTATTCAAGAACTTCAACTGCCAATGAATGACTATCTTGAAGTATCATTAAAAGAGTGGGACAAAGCAATTTCAGAACTTTTCCCTCAAGGAATCAACGTAGAGTCAGGTACCACTGAAGTCCATCTATCGGTGAAAGATCTACAACGTCAGATGCGTTACCAGATCGATGAAGAAGGCGCTCTTTCAATCTTTCAGCGGCAGCAAAAGATATTAAAAAGTTTTTTAAAACAAATCAGCCGAAAAAGAAATTTGTTTAAAACAACGCAGTTATTAAAAAAATATCCAGAATTATTACACACATCGATCCAGTTTCCACAATTGCTCTCATTGATCCGTCGTTTTGTTCGCTTGAAGGAAATCCAATCTAAGAAGTTAACATTCCCTTTACAAGATACCTTTCGAGTAGTAAAACGTGAAGATGAAAAAAAACTGATCGTGATCGATTTTATGAGGAACCGTCATGTGTTACAACAAATGACGATGGAAAAGGCCAACTAAGGCTTTTTCTTTTTGAATAAAAGAGAAATGGAGAAAAAAATGGGACCTATTTGGATACAACGTATAATGAAAGCTCAACAAAAATACCAACAAGTCATGAAAGGGAGATATGCGCGTTTTGATCCATTAAATCGTTTATTTTTAGTTTTAGGATTATTTTTCTTTGTCGTGAGATATTGGTTGCCTTTCAGTTTAGGCTATCTACTCTTCTTCGTTTTTATCGCTTTGACCATCGCTCGATTTAGTTCAAAGAAAATCTATGTTCGTTCAAACGAAAATCAAGCGTATTTACAAAAAACAGTTGCGATCAAAAGCTGGTTTACGAAAATGAAAAATAAACTGAAACGTCAACCCGAACAACAAGCTAGCGCTACCTACACGATTTTTTCATGTCCAACTTGTCAACTCAAGCAAAGGGCGCCGAAAGGCAAGGGTGAGATTCGAGTGACTTGTAAAAAGTGCGGCACGCAATTCACAACAAAGGTATAAGAAAAAATATTAGGCAAAGGTCTAGTGAAATGAGTAAAAAGGAGTAAAAGAATGATTAAAAATTACATTTGGGATTTTGATGGGACATTGTTCGATACGTATCCGGCGATGGTTGAAGGAGTATCTCAAGCATTACAAGATTTTGGTATCGAACGACCAAAAAAGGAAATATATCGCGTGATGAAGCAAGAATCAGTGAGAAAACTACGAGAGAGTTATCAATTAGAAGAAGCCTCCTTCAATCAATTGTTTCATCAATATGAAGAACAATATCAAGAACTCTCAGTACCGTTCAAAGAGACTGAAATGGTTTTACGTCGTTTAAAACAGAATGGAGCAAAACATTATATTTTAACACATCGTGTAACGGCTTCTACTTGGAAACTTTTAAAAGTCTTTGAGCTAGCAGATTTGATCGAAGAAGTGATTGGTATCGACCAAGGATTTGCCAGAAAACCAGCACCTGATGCAATCAATCACTTGATCGATCGTTATCATTTAGACCCAGAAAAAACAATGATGGTAGGGGACCGAAGATTAGATATTGAAGCGGGGATCAACGCAAAGATCCACACTTGCCTATATGATATCGATCATTTCTTAGGTGAGATTCCTGCCGACCATATTGTGGCGAATCTAGCGGATATTTTAGCAATCGAAAAGAATGCAGAATAAGTATCCCCTTTCAACTTTAGTTATGCTATAATTTAAACAGAGGAGTGATAAAATGGAAATTAGAAGACAAAAAGAAGTAGTAGAAGCTTTTCATTATGATTTTTTAAAACCTGATCAAGAGGTACAAACTGACTTAAAAGTAGGTTTTTCACCACTAAAAGAGACAATTGAAAACTATCCGAAAGAACATAGCATCGTTGGTGCCCGTTTAGAATTTCGTTTAGTATTTGATACATATGTGTTATCTGGAAGCGTTAGTCAAATCAACCACATCTTGAATCGCAAAGTCCAAGATCAAAATGATGTGACGCAAGAAGAGGTCGATGAATTAGTGGCACCACTTTTTGAGATGGTCAAACGTCTAGCCTATGAAGTAACAGAGATCGCCTTGGATGCGCCAGGTGTGAAATTGAACTTCCAATCAGAAAAAGAAGAAAAAGCCAAAGAAGAAAATTAAGAAAAAAACACCAGTGATAGTTATTAGCTATCGCTGGTGTTTTTTTCTATTACTAATTGTAAGCAAAAGTAAGGAAAAATTTCGGAAAATAGTCTAGAATGAATAAGTCACTGAAAAAAATATTTTCAGGAGAAGAGCTGAAGAGTTCTTCTCGGGAACCTTTACTTCCTTAGATGGACTTGTCATTACAAATTAAGAGGAGGATGAAAATGACAACACTCATCACAGTTTTAGTGGTTCTAGTTTTTGCGGCATTATTATATGTGTTTTATCGTATGCAAAAGCGCCATGCAAAATTTTCAACGCGGGTTTACACTGCGCTAGCTGCCGGTATCGTATTCGGGGGCGCCTTGCAACTGATTTTTGGAGTAGAAAACGAGGTTATTACGCAATCCATGGATTGGATCAGTATCGTTGGGAACGGCTACGTTAGTTTCTTACAAATGTTGATCATGCCTTTAGTCTTTGTTTCAATCGTTGCGGCTTTTACAAAAATGAAAGTATCAGAAAAATTAGGTAAAATCAGTGCAACGGTGCTGACCACTTTATTAGCAACAACGGCTATTTCCGCATTGATCGGGATCGGTGTGACGATCGCATTTGGTCTTCAAGGTGCTGAATTTACGCAAGGAGCAGCCGAAACTGCTCGTATTTCTGAGTTAGCGACACGACAAGAAACAGTGGAAGGATTAAGTATCCCACAACAAATCTTGTCATTTATTCCTAAAAATATTTTTGCAGACCTTGCCGGAACTCGTGCAACAAGTACGATTGCTGTCGTGATCTTTGCGGCATTTGTTGGGGTTGCTTACTTAGGAATCAAACGAAAAGCACCAAAAGAAGCATCATTCTTTGCTGATATGATCGATAGCTTGTACCGTATCGTGATGCGTATCGTGACGTTAGTCTTGCGTTTGACACCTTATGGCGTGTTCGCATTGATGACGAACGTGATGGCAACAAGTGATTTTGATGCCATTTTGAACTTAGGTAAATTTGTGTTAGCGTCTTATCTTGCATTGTTTGCAGTGATGATCGTTCATTTCTTGATTTTGATCGGTGTGAAAGTCAGCCCGATCGACTACTTGAAAAAAACATTTCCAGTACTAAGTTTTGCATTTACTTCACGTTCAAGTGCGGGGGCTTTGCCATTGAATATCGAAACACAAACAAAAGCACTTGGTGTGGATGAAGCCACAGCAAACTTTGCTGCCAGCTTTGGTTTATCGATCGGTCAAAATGGCTGTGCGGGTGTTTACCCAGCCATGCTAGCGACAATCGTTGCACCAGCAGCTGGAATGGATGTCTTTAGCATTCAATTCATCTTGCTACTAGTAGCCATCGTAACAATCAGCTCATTCGGAGTAGCTGGTGTCGGTGGTGGGGCAACCTTTGCCTCATTGATCGTATTAGGTTCAATGAACTTACCAGTAGCAATCGTTGGTTTAGTTATCTCCGTTGAACCATTGATCGATATGGCTCGTACAGCTGTCAACGTAAGTGGCAGTATGGTAGCAGGTATTGTTACAAGTGCACGTATCAATGATCTTGATCGAGATGTGATCAAAGATGAAGCAAAAGTCGTTGACGTGAATGCGTGATCGAAAAAACGAAAAGTGAGAGCAGATTGCTCTCGCTTTTTTTTATACTAAAATATATTCCGAAAAGTGTAAACGTGAAATAATTGATTCAAAAATCTATAAAAAAATAAGGTAACAAGACCTATCTAATACAATTCTCATCCAACGGAAGGTTATGTATTGTTATAATGAATATGCAAGCGTTCTATACCGTCTATATAAATCGAGGAGGAGATCTATGGTCACATTTAGCAGTAATTCTCAACAAGCCCAACAGTCCACTTCAAGAATCACCAGTGCAACCACCCCTTTAAACCAAGCATCATCGCTTCAAAATGACACACGCACCACGCTAATTGGCAATCAAGACATTCAAAGTAGCATAACGTCCGCCAAAAACTCAGCCAATCAAATTGCCTCAGCCATCTCAGGCGCTGCTAATCAATTGCAAACTGCTGCTCAAGGATTTTCTGCACTAGACACTCAGTTAAGTCGAGATCTTTTTAAGGAGAGACGCTAATGAATCAATGGACAACTCTTGATACCGAGGAAACGTTGCTGCAAGCAAAAAGAGAAGAACAGGAAAAGAAAATGAAACAACTTGATGCCTGCCGTTCAGATTACCAGAATCACTTTAAAGAAATCGGAAACTTCTTATTTCGATTACAGTTGTCTTACCAGAAGTCGAATGTCTCTACATCTATCGAAACATTCACCTCGGAGTTTTCACATCAAAGTAGGCGATTGATGAATGGCTTTGATGAATGCCAACATCATGAAATGATCCAACAACAAAAAATCACGCAAAAGCTTGATGAGATTAGTTTTGAGAAAAGAAAAATTTTGTTGGAGGATCAAAACACATGAGTATCGATATGTATCTTTCGGATTCCTTAGCCCAAGCCACGAGCGCCAGTCACTTCTTCCAAAAACAAGTCACTGATTACCAAAATCTCCAACAAGCCATCACTCAATTCACTTTACAAACGCCCAATCTCCAAGGGAAAACCTACGACGCTGCGAAAGCCTATTTTTCTCAAATACTTTACCCACTCGTCCAAGGAGGGATCTTACTCTCCGAAGCGGTCGAAAAAGCAGCGAAACGATTTCCACAGGAATACATAAATCAAGTTGATTCCATCAGCTTGAAACAATCCGAATTAGAAGCGCAAATTCGTCAAATGAATCAATATATCACCCAAGCCGAGGGGATACGGCAGTTGCTTCTTTCACCTCATATGCCGGAAGAACACCAAGGGTTTCAACTCAATCAGAATACGTTGTTACTCACGATGTATCATGACTTGAAACACAAGCTGGAAGAAAAACTCCAAAAACTCTTAGCTTACAACCAAAGCACCGCGCAATTTTTTACAGAAATCAAAAGTCTCGAACAAGCAGTCAATCAAGGCCTTGCTCAAACGAAAACTGCTTGGAATAGCCAAACGAAGACATTCTCTATGCCGAAAGATTTGTCCTGGACAACTACGATCCAAGATAAATGGCAACAAGCAGAAAACGAGAAAAAAGGCATCGATCCAACTAAAAACAAAGAACTAGAAAAGTACAACGTCTATGCCCTCATTATTCACGATAGCGAGGGCAACCCACGTGTCTTTTGGAAAATTGAAGACAAGCAATCAGGCTATGGCATCGTGAACCCCGAGCTGTATCAATATGTCACGAAAGTAGGTCACTACTTAGAACCTGAACTGATCCAATTTATGACGTACGATACCTACCAAGAGAAAGTCAATGCAGCATGGCGTCAAGGCGTCAATTATGAAACTGGCGAAAAACTAGACCCACTCTTAGGCAGTATTGTCTCTACCTCGCAATATGTCAAAGACGGCTACACATGGATCAATGAATCTGAACTTGGTCAAGCCCTGATGATATTAGGCTTTACTTATGCGTCTTACAAAGTATTGACGACTACTGGTGTGAAGCAGGTGGAAAATGGTAAAATTGGAGAGGTAGTAGATGCTAGGCTGGATAACCTAAGTCCTAAAGAGATTAGTCAGATGTCATTAAATGAATTAAAGAATAGTGTACCGAAAGGTTGGCAAATATTTGAACACAATGGTCGAGTTCATATCAAAGACGTACAAGGTAATTTTAGAATTCGGATTGACCCACCAGATAAAATTACCAAATATAAACATATGCATATTTTTGATGGAAATAAAAATTCATTGGATATGAAAGGAAATATTGTAGACAAAAAAAGTTCTGATGCGCATATTCCTTGGTCTGATAATTAATTTTGGAGGTAAATGATGAATATTGAATTATTACAAAATAAAATTGATAATACTGAATACTGGGATATGTCAATATTGGATATTCAAACTCAGTATTATGGTGATGAGGTATACATTTTTATAGAAAATAATGAAGAAAGTTGTTGGAAAATATGTTTTTTATCTTGTTATAAAGTCAGTTATGAGACCGATTCAAATTGGCGAACAATCGATAATGTAAAAGAAATGCGAGGGGGGCAACTTGGATATGAAGGACAAGATATTTCCTTGAAAAAATATGAAGGGAATGAGAACTTTGTAGAATGTTCTCTTGATCTATCGATGATGACAATGAATATCGTTTGTAAAGAGATTCAGGTGGAAAAATTAAACATGGAAGAAAATCGATTCTTTTGGCAAGAAAAATCAATTTGAAATAAATGTTTTGGTTTCTGACGAAAGTTAGAGAATCGAGAAGTAACGAATCAACCGATTTACCAACAAGAGCAATCCACGTAACTATTTAAACTAGGAGCATGCGCATGTATAAACTACTTTCCATAGAAGCATCAGTAGCTACACGGAATCTAGAGTTGGAAAATTTAGATACAGCTACAATTGATTTATGTTTTGATGATTCTGCTGTTACTAGTTTTAAAAATTTTGATTTTATGCAAATAAATGAAGTATATGATTGTAAAATTTTTCTTTTTGGTGGACAAGATGATAGTGGTGAAAAATTTCAATATATTAATGATGTTTCAATCGGCAGAACAGTTTTATCAGAAGTTGCAAACGAAAAAGGGGATGTGTACTATATCAATAAAATTTCTGCAAGTGAGTCCTTTAGTAAACAAAGAAAGTTAAGTTACAAATATACTCGAAAAGATCTTATCCAAGTGAAGACTATTATTCATGCAGCTTTCGAATAATGCTATATTAAAACATTTTTGACTGATTGCTCTCATATAGAAGAAGCTTGAACAGTAAAAGATGAGTTCACTTATAAAATGAACGACATAAATCCCCCTTCTCATCCGTATGTCTCTAACATAGATTTTCGTTATAAGCTATGCTAAACTAGCTAGGACGAAAAAAGTGGAGGAATGAATAGATGTTTACAAATGAAATGAAAATCATGTTATACGTAGATGATGTTGAAAAAAATGCAGATTTCTGGCAGCAGATCGGTTTTGTTGTGTTGGATCGTCAAGAAATGGATGGTACATTGATTATTGAGATTGCCCAATCAAAAGATGCGGGTACTGCGTTTGTTTTATATGATCGTGAATTTATCGAACAGCATTCACCAGGCACAGCTAGTGGGGCACCTTCTTTGATGTTTTATAGTGCGGACATTTTTGGTTTATACAAAAAGATGCAACAATTAGAAGTGACATTAGGTGATTTAGTCCATTTAGGTGAAGAATATGTATTCAACTTTGCAGATCCTGATGGGAATTACTTTGCTGTGACAGGAAAATAACTTACTTAGTAAGAATGAAGCAAGAACTCCGACTGAAATTTTAGTCGGTTTTTTTGTGTCTTTGAATACATAAAATTACGATATTTATATTATGTAAACTATACTTGCGCAAAAATACACAAGCAGAAATATCGTCATTTCATTTATACTTCTTTATACTATTATGGAATGAATTGATGGAAGGAAGTAACTAAATGGATTACCAAGTACTACTATATTATAAATATACAACGATCACTGATCCTGAACTTTTTGCGAAAGAGCATCTTGCTTTTTGCCAATCACTTAATTTAAAAGGACGTATCCTTGTCGCAGAAGAGGGGATCAATGGGACAGTTTCTGGAACGATTGCAGAAACTGAGGCATACATGAAAGCGATGTTGGCAGATGAACGTTTTGCTGACACATTTTTCAAAATTGATCCTAGCGAGGGTCATGCATTCAAAAAAATGTTTGTTCGTGCGCGTCCTGAACTAGTTTCACTAAAACTAGAAGATGACATTGATCCAAAAGAAATGACGGGCGCTTATTTGTCGCCTAAAGAGTTTAAAGAAGCGATTCTTGATGAAGATACGGTTGTGATCGATGCACGAAATGACTATGAATATGATCTTGGGCATTTTAGAGGAGCAGTTCGCCCCGATATCCGTAGCTTTAGAGAACTGCCACAATGGATTCGTGACCATAAAGAAGAGTTTATGGAAAAACGGGTCGTGACTTATTGTACGGGCGGGATTCGCTGTGAGAAATTTTCTGGGTGGTTAGTGAGAGAAGGATTTAAAGACGTCGGTCAATTGCATGGTGGTATTGCGACCTATGGCAAAGACCCAGAAGTCCAAGGGGAACTATGGGATGGCAAAATGTACGTTTTTGACGAGCGTATCGCTGTCGACATCAATCGCGTAGATAAGCAGATCGTTGGAAAAGACTGGTTTGATGGTACTCCTTGCGAACGTTACATCAACTGTGGAAATCCAGAGTGTAATCGTCAAATGTTAGCCTCAGTGGAAAATGAAGAAAAACATTTAGGCTCATGTTCAGTAGCCTGTGCTAAACATCCGCATAATCGCTATGTCAAAGAAAGAAATCTATCTGCGGAAGAAATCGATGCACATTTAGCAGCATTTGTATAATTTTTCTAACAATCAAAGCAGACGTAGTTAGTGTTTATAAAATAAAATGAGAGTCATGAAAGTTGTTCTTCAAATTTTCGTGGCTCTCATTTTCATCTGAAATCAGGAGATTTTTCCTTTAACTATTCGGAAATTGTTGCTACCTATGAGGATAAAATTGCGATATAATCAAATGAAAAGGTGGTGGTGTCATGAATAAACCATTTGTCTATGCAATCGGTGATGTCCATGGAAGTTATGATCTTTTTCAAAAGCTATTAACACATTATGATCCACATATTCATCAATTAGTCTTGATTGGTGATTTGAATGATCGTGGACCAAAAACAAAAGATTGCTTATTACTAGGAATGAAGTTAGTGAAAGAAACTGGTGCGGTCTACTTGCGAGGCAATCATGAAGAGTACTTCTTACAGTTTCTCCAAGAACCAGAAGACTGGTATCCATCTTATTTAAGAAACGGTGGAAGAGAAACAATGGAAAGTCTTTTGCATCCAGGTGCAGCAGAAGAATATTCACCAACTGAGATTGCCATGATGATTCGTTCAAGATATCGTGAATTAGTCGATTTTTTATGTAATTTGCCTTTATATTATGAATGGGAAAACTATCTTTTTGTCCATGCGGGTGTTGATCTAACTAAAAAAGATTGGCGTGATACTAGCCCTAGAGATTTTTTATGGATCAGAGAGCCTTTTCATGAGCATAAGAATCGGACAGGTAAGACGATCGTATTTGGTCATACGATCACGCCACTACTCCATGGAGATATGCAGACAACTGATTTATGGATACAAGATCAGAAAATCGGGATCGACGGTGGGGCTGTCTTTGGCGGATCGATGCATGGTGTCGTTTTTGATCCAACTGGAATCATCCAAGATATCGAGTATCAAAACAATCAAGGACCATGGCAACCACGTGATTGATCAAAAAAGTTTTTGATAAAAGTGTCCAGTTCTGATAAATAAGCCGAGAAACCCGAAATTTGTTCTTCAAATTTTTGGGCTTTTTAGCTTAGTCCTGAAGGTTAGATTTTGGAACGCCGATTATACATTTTAAAATTAAAAACAAAAATGAATTTTATTTTTGTTCTAGACACTGTTTAGTTACATTTAGAAATACCAGAATCTATGCTAAAATAAATCAGTATGATTTTTTGATTCTTGCTTTTTAATGAATAAACCGTCGCAAGAATCGATTTCGACTTAGAAAAGAGGCTATTTAATGACAGACAAAGTAAATCCAACGATTCTAGAGCTTGTCAAAAAAGAATTGGGAGATTATCAAGCAAAGCAGTTAACGACTGTTTTGAATTTATTAGCAGAAGGTAACACGGTACCGTTTATTGCTCGTTACCGTAAAGAAATGACCGGAAGCTTGGACGAAGTACAAATTCGTGAAATTGAAGAGCGCTATGCTTATTTAGAAAATTTGGAAAAACGCAAAACCGAAGTCTTGCGTTTGATTGATGAACAAGGAAAATTAACTCCAGAATTACAACAAAGTATTACACAATCTGTAAAAATGCAACAAGTAGAGGATTTGTATCGTCCGTACAAACAAAAACGAAGAACGAAAGCAACGATTGCGAAAGAAAAAGGGTTAGAACCTTTAGCCACTTGGTTATTGACCTTTACATCTGAAGATGTTTTGACCGAAGCAGCTAAATACGTCACTGAAGAAGTTCCGTCTCCTGAAGAAGCCTTACAAGGTGCCCATGAGATCATTGCGGAGCAGGTAAGTGACAATGCAAAATTCAGAACATGGGTCCGTTCCTATACGTACAATAAGGGGCTATACGAAAGTACGGTCAAGAACAAAGAGAATGATGAAAAAGGCGTATATGAAATGTATTACGAGTTTTCTGAACCAATTCATAAAATCGTTTCTCATCGCATCTTAGCAACCAATCGTGGAGAAAAAGAAGAAGTGTTGAAAGTCAATCTAACGGTTGATGAAGCTGCGATTTTAACTTATTTGGAGAAACAATTGATTTCTGATACAGCTTCGCCTTCTGCTAGTTATGTTCGTTTAGCGATCCACGATAGTTACAAACGATTCATCCAACCTGCAATCGAACGGGAAGTCCGTAATGAGTTGACCGAAAAAGCGGATGAGCAAGCCATCGCTATATTTGGCGAGAATCTGCGTAACTTGTTATTGCAACCACCTTTAAAAGGGAAAGTTGTCTTAGGCTTTGACCCAGCTTATCGTACCGGCTGTAAATTAGCAGTGGTGGATGCGACAGGTAAGGTTTTAGCGATTGAAGTGATTTACCCGCACAAACCGGCGAATCAAGCAAAAAGAGCCGAAGCAGGCCCTGCATTTGTGAAATTGATTGATCAGTACCAGGTGGATATGGTTGCAATCGGTAATGGAACGGCGAGCCGTGAATCGGAGTTATTTGTGGCAGAACAGTTGAAGTTAGCCAAACATCAAGCGTTTTATGCTATCGTCAATGAAGCCGGAGCTTCTGTCTATTCCGCAAGTGATATTGCCCGTAAAGAATTTCCGGAGTTACAAGTGGAAGAACGGAGTGCAGTTTCGATTGCTAGAAGACTACAAGATCCGTTGGCTGAATTAGTGAAGATCGATCCGAAGGCTGTTGGCGTGGGTCAGTATCAACATGATGTTTCACAAAAGCGATTAGCAGAACAGTTAGATTTTGTTGTTGAAACGGCAGTGAACCAAGTAGGGGTCGATGTCAATACAGCGAGTCCTCAGTTGTTGCAACATATTTCTGGTCTAAATAAGACGACTGCTCAAAACATCGTGACGTATCGTGAAGAAAATGGTGCATTTGCTTCTCGAACGCAATTGAAGAAGGTCCCACGTTTAGGGCCAAAAGCCTATGAACAAGCGATCGGGTTCCTACGTGTGCCTGGTGGCAAACATGTACTGGACAACACCGCGATCCATCCAGAGAGTTATGCCGTAGCAAAAGAGATTTTACAGGCAAACCAATTATCTGAAAAGGATTTAGGAACGAAAGAAGCAATCGAAAAATTAAGTCAGATTTCTCCACAACGCTTAGCACAACAAGTGCCAGTAGGTGAAGAAACATTAAAAGATATTCTTGAGGGGTTGACCCAACCAGGACGAGATATGCGAGATGAAATGCCTGCGCCACTTTTGCGTTCAGATGTATTGAGCATGGAAGACTTAAAACCCGGCATGGAATTAAAAGGAACAGTCCGCAATGTCATTGATTTTGGCGCATTCGTCGATATTGGTGTGAAACAAGATGGTTTAGTCCATATCTCTAAATTAAGCAATAAATTCGTCAAACATCCAACTGATGTTGTTTCCGTTGGGGATGTCGTCACTGTTTGGATCGAACAAGTGGATACGAACAAAGGGCGTATCAGTCTGACGATGCTTTCGCCTTACGAGGATCAAGCGTGACACAAGAAGAATTGCAACAGTTAGTTGAAGAGATTTCTTTGACAAGCTTTCAGCGTCCGTTCATGCACCAAGCAATGTTCAACAAACGTTTGAAAACAACAGGTGGTAGGTACCATTTGAATGATCACCATTTGGATTTTAATCCGACGATGTTTGCAGTAGCCGATCAAGCAACGATCATCGGGATCATCAAACATGAGCTGTGTCATTATCATCTTCACTTGACTGGAAAAGGCTATCGTCATCGTGACTCAGATTTCAAACAGTTATTGGTAAAGACGGGTGGCTTACGTTATGCACCTGCTATTCCTTCAAATAGAAGGCAAAAAATCGAAGGATATCAATGCCAAAAGTGTGCTGAATGGATTTATCGTAAAAGGAAAATCAATACAGATCGCTATTTGTGTGGGCGTTGTAGAGGACGATTGATATGGCAAAAAACCACGTACTTGGATGTTGAATAATTGTATGAGGAGAGAAACAGAATGACAGGTGAACCATCAAGAATTGCAGACTGGAATTGCTTATTGGATTTTTTAGCAGACCCTGAACCACAGGAGTGTTCGGAACTAAAAGCACCAACACTGATTTTAGCTGGGAATTGTCTGCCCGTTCTAGTAGATGAAGCAGCAAAGGCTTACTTGAACCAGCAGGTTGAGCAAATCGTTTTAGTTGGTGGGATCGGACATGCGACGAAGTATCTCTATAAAAATTTTGAAAAACAAGGATTCTTATTTGAACAAGGTTTAAGTGAAAGTGAGATTTGTGCCCGCTATTTGCTTGAAAAATATAGGTTACCTGAACAGGCACTATTGTTAGAAACGAAGTCAACCAATTGTGGCGAGAATGCTTCATTTTCTTACAAGTTATTAAAAGCACAGGGCCCATTACCTGAACGTGTTCTTTTAATGAATGATCCGACCTTGCAACGACGAACAAAGGCGACTTTTGAGAAGGATTGGGGCAATGAGTCTGTTCATTTTTATAATTATGTACCGATACTTCCACAAGTGACAGAAAGTACCAAGGGATTCAACTTCTCTGATCAAAGACTAAATGACTTGTGGCCTTCTGATTATTTCCAAGCCTTAGTATTTGGAGAAATGGTTCGTTTGAAAGATGATGCCCAAGGTTACGGACCTAATGGAACGGGATTTATCGGTCATGTCGACATCCCAGATGAGGTGTGGTCTGCTTATTTACGTCTCTTAGCGATGAATGAAAAAGTTTCGCTAAAAAGGTAATCAGGGCACTAATATTTAAGGAACTAAAAATCATCCGAATAAATTTGGTTGAAATTTTTTATTGTTTATAAGATAATGGGTTTCGTGTTGAATGTATGAATAAAATAATGGATGATAGTTAAGAGAAGAGGATTCAAATGAAAAATCAAGAAAATTTGTACCACTTTGTTGGTATTAAAGGCTCAGGAATGAGCTCTTTGGCACTTGTATTACATGAAAAAGGATTAAACGTCCAAGGATCAGATATCGAAAAATATTTCTTTACTCAAAGAGATTTAGAAAAAGCCAATATCTCTATCTTGCCGTTTGATGCAGAAAACGTCAAACCAGGAATGATCGTGATCGCCGGCAATGCTTTTCCAGATTCACACGAAGAGATCCAACGTGCAAAAGAGCTTGGATTAGAAGTAATCCGTTACCATGATTTTATTGCAGATTTTATCCAAAATTATACGAGTATCGCTGTCACTGGTTCCCATGGGAAAACAAGTACGACAGGTCTATTATCACATGTATTGACAGGGATTCGTCCGACAAGTTACTTGATTGGTGACGGCACTGGTCATGGTGATCCAGAGGCAGAATTCTTTGCTTTTGAAGCATGTGAATATCGTCGCCATTTTTTAGCTTACTCTCCTGATTATGTGATCATGACGAATATCGATTTTGATCATCCTGATTATTATACAAGTATCGATGATGTTTTCTCAGCTTTCCAAACGATGGCAAAACAAGTCAAAAAAGCGATCTTTGCTTACGGAGATGACGACTATCTAAGAAAGTTAGAAGCGGATGTGCCAATCTATTATTACGGTATGAATGAAGATGACGATATCCAAGCACGTAATATTGAACGTACGACAACTGGTTCAGCTTTTGATGTGTTCCATGGCGAAGAGTTTGTTGGACACTTTACAGTTCCAGCATTTGGAAAACATAATATTTTGAATGCACTTGGTGTTATCGCAGTTGCCTACTTTGAAAAGTTAGACGTGAAAGAAGTTGCTGACGAAATGTTGACATTCCCTGGAGTGAAACGTCGTTTTAGCGAGAAAATCGTGGCTGATATGACAGTCGTTGATGACTATGCTCACCATCCAGCAGAAATCAAAGCAACTATTGATGGTGCACGTCAGAAATATCCAGACAAAGAAATCATTGCAGTCTTCCAACCACATACATTTACTCGTACGATTGCCTTGATGGATGAATTTGCCGAAGCCTTAGATTTAGCTGACCGTGTGTATCTATGTGATATTTTTGGTTCTGCCCGTGAAGAACAAGGGGACGTTAAAATCGAAGACCTAGGGGCAAAAATCAAAAAAGGTGGTCAAGTAATCAAAGAAGATAACGTTTCGCCGTTATTAGACTACCATGAAGCAGTGATTATTTTCATGGGTGCTGGTGATGTTCAAAAATTTGAACAAGCCTATGAAAAATTATTGAGCAGTACAACGAAAAACGTTCTGTAATCATCTAAGTGAATAAAAGAAGTTAGCGTCAAAAGGGATTGTCAGGTGGCAGCCCCTTTTGACGTTTATTTGTGGGTGATAGGTAGTTCTTTTTCAGTAATGTTTCGCCTGCTTATAGTGACCGTACGTATTCGATCGAATTAAGAAATCCTAAAATATCCAGACAAAATACGAACGGTTTTTATTCAACTATGCTATAGTCTTCAATAAATAATGTACGATCATCGAAGTGATTGCTTACATAAGTGAAAGACCAAAGCATGTTCTGTAACTTGCGTTTTTTGTATGATTTGGTACAATTGGTACGAATGAATAAATAAACTGGAGGGTTTAAACTTGAACATAAGTAAACCGCGTAAATTAGGAAAAACAATCAATGAAATCGAGGAAGGTGACTCGTTATCTTTAACAGAATCAATTGAAGATAATCAGTTATTATTATATTTAGGGTTAACAAACGATGCCAATCCTTTATATATCCAACATGATTTTGCACAGAAAACGGAATACCATCAACCCATTGTTCCAACTGTGATGTTAATGGGAATCATAACAAGTGCAGTGTCAAAACACTTGCCTGGTCCAGGTTCTCATGTGGTGAATTTTTCAGCTAATTTTGTCGAGCCGGTTTTTCATTATGAAACATTGACGTTTCAGTTTGAAGTCATTCGAGTGGATAAGATGAAAAATGTTGTGACTATTTCAGTGGAGGCCACGAATACACAAGACAATCGTGTATTAGATGCAGTAGTCATGGTACAACCACCAGAATTAGAACAAGAATTAACTCTTGAAAGTGAAGGTGAATAAGATGAACAATCAAATCATATCAAATAGTATCAACCGCTTTTATGCGAAAGTCTACGGATTTTTAGGAATCGGTCTAGCGCTAAGTGCGATCACTTCCTATTTAGCGATCCAAGTCTTTCCTTATCAAGTAGCAAGCTTCATCAATAATTTTCCATTAGGTTTTATGGGATTATGGATCGTCCAAATTATTTTGGTTTTAGTTTTAGGAGCAAAAGCACAAAAAAATCCAAGCTTAGCAATCGGTGGATTTATCGCATATTCCTTATTGAATGGTATCGTTTTAGCTGTTACATTAGCTTTTTATGATATCGGAACGATCACAACTGCTTTTATTTCAGCAACTGGGATGTTCATTGGGATGTCAGCAATCGGGATGTTCACTAAAAAAGATTTATCAGGTGTGGGTCGTGCCGGAATGGCAGCGTTGATCGGTGTGATCATTGCGATGGTCTTGAATGTTTTTATTTTAAGAAGTAGTGCAGTTGAACTGTTCATCTCATTACTACTTGTCGTGATTTTTGCAGGTATCACTGCTTATGATAACCAAAAGATCGCAAATGTATATGTTCAATCAAATGGACAAGCAAATAGTGGGATTGCCGTATTCTTGGCACTTCAACTATATCTAGATTTCATCAACTTGTTCTTGGCATTCTTGCGAATCTTTGGACGTAATAACTAAGCAATAAACGAAGAGCAAGATAAAAATATCTCTCATATGAAAAGAAAGAACCCACTAGAATTTGATCGTCAAATTCTAGTGGGTTCTTTTTTTTGGTCATCGATACCAGTAATCACTATTTTTATCCTAAATTACTTTGTTCGCAATCTAGAATAAACGGTATTCAAAAAGTAACACTGGTATCTTACGCCTTAGTACGGACCGCTTTTCTAACAACCTTTTGCCTATCCGTTTTTTCTTTTCGCATTCTTTGGCATTCTTTGTTAGAATGAGAAAGAACTTTATAGTAAGGAGTTAAGCGGATGACTAAAAATAAATTATTACTCGTTGACGGAAATAGTGTGGCCTTTCGTGCATTCTTTGCGTTGCACAATTCGTTGGAACGTTTTAAAAATCGTAATGGGTTGCATACCAACGCAATCTATGCGTTTCATAATATGTTTGAAAATGTCATGCAAAAAGAACAACCAACGCATGTTTTGGTTGCTTTTGATGCAGGGAAAACAACATTCCGAACAGAAATGTACGCAGAATACAAAGGTGGCCGTTCAAAGACACCGGGAGAATTCAAAGAACAAATGCCTTATATCCGTGAGCTTCTAACCGGTCTAGGTGTGAAGTATTACGAGTTACCGAACTATGAGGCAGACGATATCATCGGTACTTTGGCAGAAAAAGTGGATAAAGAAATATTCGATGTAGTTGTCTTGTCCGGTGACCGAGATTTAACACAATTGGCATCAAAAGAAATCAAAGTCGATATCACTGTGAAAGGTGTAAGTGATATTGAAAGTTATACGCCAGAACATGTGGCGGAAAAATATGATGGACTTACACCGAAACAAATCATCGATATGAAGGGATTAGCAGGGGATGCTTCAGATAATATCCCTGGGGTAACAAAGATCGGTGAAAAAACAGCGATCAAATTATTAAATCAATATGGCTCTGTTGAAGGGATCTATGAACATATCGACGAAATGAAGCAAAGTAAGATGAAAGAAAATCTGATCAATGACAAAGAGCAAGCTTTCTTGTCTAAAAAATTAGCAACGATCGATACCGATGCGCCAGTAGAAGTGGATATTGACTCCCTTGCCTATCAAGGAAAAGACTTAGATAAATTGGTGCCTTTCTTCAAGGAAATGGATTTCAAACAATTTCTTGCTAAATTAGATGTGGTTGAAGAACAAGTAGAAATGAAAGATATTTTGTTTGAAGTGGTCCATGAATACGATGAGAGCATGTTCCAGACAAATATGGCTTTATATGTTGAGATGATGGGCGACAACTATCATACAGAGGACATCGTTGGTGTGGCATGGGGAACACCAGAGAAAATCTATGTGACAAATGACTTAGCGATTTTTGAAAATGAAGCCTTTCTTTCATGGGTCGGGGACAAGACTCGCCTGAAAAATGTATATGATGCTAAGCGTACGTATGTGGCATTGAACCGCTATGCAACGAAATTACAAGGGATCGACTTTGATGTCTTACTAGGTGCTTATTTACTGGATACGAACGAGAAAAGTGAGGACATCGAAGGGATAGCGTCACATTATGGGTATCATGATATCCAATCGGATGAAGCAATCTATGGAAAAGGCGCGAAGAAAGGTCTACCAGAAGATGAAGAAGTTTTCTTTGCCCACCTAGCACGAAAAGTTTCAGCAATCAATGGTTTGACGCCTAAACTAAGTCAAGAATTAGCAGAAAAAAATCAAGAAAATCTTTTCCGAAAAATGGAATTACCTTTGTCGATCATCTTGGCTGAAATGGAAATCAGTGGGATCAAAGTGGATGCGACTCGTCTTCAAGAAATGAAAATCGAATTTTCGGATCGATTGAGAGAGATCGAACGAAAAATCTATGAAGAGGCTGGAGAAGAATTCAATCTAAACTCACCTAAACAATTAGGTGTGATCCTTTTTGAAAAGATGGGTCTTCCAGTGATCAAAAAAACCAAAACAGGCTATTCGACTGCGGTTGATGTCTTAGAACAATTGCGTGAGCAAGCACCGATCGTTGATGATATTTTGATTTATCGCCAAATCGCTAAAATCCAATCGACCTATGTCGAAGGTTTACTGAAAGTGATCCAATCGGACGGGAAAGTCCATACTCGCTATGTTCAAACATTGACGCAGACAGGCCGTTTGAGTTCAGTTGATCCCAACTTACAAAATATTCCGATCCGTTTAGATGAAGGTCGCAAGATCCGTCAAGCATTCGTTCCTAGAAACGAAGATTGGTTGATCTATTCTTCTGACTATTCTCAGATCGAATTACGTGTATTGGCGCATATCTCAGATGACGAGCATTTAAAAGCTGCCTTTTTAGAAGGACAAGATATCCATTCAAGTACAGCAATGCGTGTGTTCGGCATTGAAAAAGCCGAAGACGTCACACCAAATATGCGTCGTCAAGCGAAAGCAGTCAATTTCGGAATCGTTTATGGAATTTCTGATTATGGGTTATCACAAAACTTAGGCATTACGCGTAAAGCAGCTCAACAATATATCGATACGTACTTTGAAAAATATCCAGGTGTCAAAGAATACATGGAGCGTATTGTTCGTGAAGCGAAAGATCAAGGTTTTGTAGAAACGTTATACCATCGTCGTCGCTATTTACCAGATATTAATTCAAGAAACTACAACATTCGTTCATTTGCCGAACGAACAGCAATCAATACGCCGATCCAAGGAAGTGCGGCGGATATCCTGAAAATCGCCATGATCGAATTGGACAAACGCTTGAAAGAATCGGACTTGCAAGCGACGATGTTACTTCAAGTGCACGATGAATTAGTCTTTGAAGTGCCAGAAAGTGAATTAGAGATGTTAGATAAATTAGTCAGCGAAGTAATGGAACAGGCGGTTGCTTTACATGTTCCACTGATCACAGACAGCAGCTGGGGCAAAACATGGTATGAAGCCAAATAATTCTTTACTTTTATACCGATAGACAAACATTGAGGAAAGATCTTGGATCAGGTTCGTTCGATGTAGGAGTAGATTGTAACAGAGCTGTCCAGCTCTGAGAATAAGGCGAGAAACCCGAAAATTGTTTATCAAATTTTTGGGTTTCTTGGCTTATTTCTGAAGTAGTTGCTTGTGGAATACTGTTTATCAAGGTTGTGACAAAAGCGTTTTGATCTGAGCAGTAAGATAGAAAATTAAAAATAGCTTTTCATATTTTACGATTTTTTAGCTTAATGTTGAAGGTCAGCTTATGGAACACCGTTTATTCTGTTTTAAGTTCAAGAATAAAAATAGCTTTTATTTTTGTTTCAGATAAGTTCGATTCAAAATCAAATAAGTGAAAATTGTAGGTGAGAAAAAGGATGCCCGAATTACCAGAAGTTGAAACTGTCCGTAAAGGATTAGAGAAATTAGTGAAAAACAAAAAAATCAAAAACGTCCAAGTGCTGTGGCCGAGAATCATTGAACAACCGGAGGTACCGATTTTTGAAGCAACGTTAATTGGTGAAACGATCGAATCGATCGGTCGTAGGGGGAAATTTTTGATTTTTCACTTGAGTCATTATGAAATGATTTCCCATTTACGGATGGAGGGAAAATATCAATATTTTGAAAAAGAAGAACCGATCGACAAACACACACATGTGATTTTTTCTTTTGAAGATGGCAGCCAATTACGATACCACGATGTAAGAAAATTCGGCCGTATGACGATCGTTGAAAAAGGAGCGAGCAATACCTATAAAGGAATCTTAAAATTAGGTCCAGAGCCTTTACCAGATCTATTCTTATTAAAAGACTTTACAGTAGGGCTACAAAAGTCACACAAAGCCATCAAACCTTTGTTACTTGATCAAAAGTTGGTCACAGGACTAGGAAATATCTACGTAGATGAAGCATTATGGGAAGCGAAGATCCATCCAGAGCAACCAGCTGATTCTTTACGCCCAAAAGAAATCAAATTACTCCGTCAAGCAATCATCGATGTGTTGTCACGAGCAGTTGAAGCAGGGGGAACAACGATCCGAAGTTATCTCAATGCGTTAGGTGAGTCAGGGAGTTTCCAAGTGGCTTTACATGTCTATGGACAGACAGGAGAAGCATGTGTTCGTTGTCAAACACCAATCGTGAAAACGAAAGTTGCGCAAAGGGGGACGCACTATTGTCCAACATGTCAGAAATTAAGAATACCCAAGTAGGATTTGTTTTAGGTTTGACAGGGGGAATTGCGACAGGCAAGAGTACTGCCGCTGCTATTTTCCAACAATATGGCTTTCCAGTGATCGATGCCGATATAGTGGCAAGAGAGGTCGTTGAACCGGATACGCCAGGACTTCAAGCGTTGGTTCAAGCATTCGGCAAAGAGATCCTCCAACAGGATGGTCAGTTAGATCGGGCAAAACTTGGACAATTGATTTTCGGTTCTGTCACTGCACGTGAGCAATTGAATCAAATATTAGATCCATTTATCCGTGGGAGAATCACTGAAGAAATCATAGAGAAGAAAGCCCAATATCCGTTGATCGTTGTCGATATTCCTTTATTGTTTGAAGGACAGTATGATACACAAATGGATGCCGTCGCAGTTGTCTATATTCCAGAATCTCAGCAAATCGAACGCTTGATGGTACGCAATCAATTATCGAAGCAAGAAGCAGAACAACGGGTGAAAAGCCAACTGTCGATCGAGGAAAAGAAACGACGTGCGGATATCGTATTCGATAACCGCCAAACCAAGGAAGATTTATCCGCTGAAATCAAAAAATGGTTATTGCTTAATCGCTTTCTTTGAGTAAATCGCAACATTTTGCTATGCTATTTATATAAAGAAAGAGGGGGAGATGATACGATGGGTACATTCAAAAACCAAAAAGATAAAGTAGTAGGTTCTGCGAAAGAAAAAATTGGTGAGATTCTCCACAAAGAAGATTTACAGGAAAAGGGCCAGATCCAAGCAGAAGAAGGTAAAATTCGTGAAGATGAATACCGGGCGAGAATTGCTGAGTTAGAAGACCAACATGTCGAAAAAGAATCCAAGCGACAGGACTTAACCACAGAACGCAAAGATCCGGAAACAAGTCCTGAAGTAAACCAAGACCCCCAATTCGATCATCGTTCAACAGAACAAAAAATCGAAGAAGAACGAATGAAACATTACACGGGAATCGAAGATAAACTATAGGGATTACCCAAGCATTGAGTAAAATAGAAAATCAAAAAGAAACAGGCTGGTGCTGAACGCCAGTCTGTTTTCGTTCGTTGAGATAAAAACACAACAAATCTTTCAGTTCAAGCGATTTTTTAACTGGGACAGTCGCATTGCTTAATTGTTTCATGTTATACTAAAGTTAGTAATAAGAAAACGTTTATTACGATCCACTTGAATTAGTTCAATAAAAAATCAGTGGAAAAAAATCTAAAACAATAAGCAGTGAAGTTGTGAAAATCACTTTGAACTGAGCAATAAGATATAAATTGAAAAAATCCTTTTCATATTTTATAATTTTTAAGCTTAGTGTTGAAAACCAGCCTTTTTTCCACCAATGATTCATAATTGGTGGGAAAAATTAACTGATGGAACAACTTCATTTGGTACATTCAAATAAGCGATCAAACTACACCAAGAGAGGTGAAAATTACGATGAGATGTCCTAGATGTCAACATAACAACTCAAGAGTGATCGATAGTCGTCAAGCTGACGATGGTCGAGCAATAAGAAGACGCCGGGAGTGCGAAAAATGTTCCTTCCGTTTTACGACCTTTGAACGAATCGAAGCAGCGCCGTTATTAGTGATCAAGAAAAATGGCGAACGTGAAGAATTCAATCGTGACAAAATTTTACGAGGCTTGATCCGGTCTGCCGAAAAACGACCAGTAGCGATGGAACAAATGGAACAGATCGTCAACCATGTTGAAAATCGTGTAAGAAGTCTTGGCGAAAATGAAGTTTCAACTAATCTGATCGGTGAATACGTCATGGAAGATTTAGTGAACTTAGATGAAATCGCCTATATTCGTTTTGCGAGTGTTTATCGTCAATTCAAAGATATGTCTGTCTTTTTGAAAGAATTACAAGACATTGTTGATAAAGCAAAAGATACGAGTAATAGTGAAAATGATGCGTAATTAATAAAGGAGGGAGCATTCCTTGGAAAATGCGTGGAAAGAATTACAACCGAAAAATATTTACCAAGGAAGAAAGAGCAGTCCTTTAAAAGAAGAAGGAAAGTCTGCCTTGTTATCCCTTTACCAACCATTGATCGGGGGAGAAGCGTTGAGTCTTTACTTGACGTTGTATTCGGAGATCTCGCTAGAAACTGGCGTAGGTCCTGAAGGATTACACGCCGATTTATTGAGTAGTCTAAGTTGTGGATTACCGCAATTTTATGAGGCACGAAAAAAATTAGAAGGAATCGGTCTTTTAGAAGTCTATTTCAAAAAAGATGAAAATTTGGGTGATTGTTTTCTTTATGAGTTGTTAGAACCGATGGACGTTCCTACGTTTTTCAATGATACGTTACTTTCTTTTTTACTTTTAGAAAAAGTTGGCGAACGTCGATTCAACCAATTGACGGAATTATTTAAGCCAAAAAATCTTTCGTATGAAGGCTATCAAAAAATCACTAAGAAGTTTTTGGAAGTCTATCGGTTCAATGAAACAGTCTATGCAGCAAACCAAGAACAAGTGGAATCGATTCAGCAAAAATTCACACCTGTTGAACCCAAATCATTGTTAGCAGATTCAGACTCGTTTGACTGGACGTTTTTAATCGATTGGTTGAAGAAACAACACATCAATCAGTTGACAGAACCAGTTCTGCAACAAGCGAAAACATACCAACAACTCTACGGCTTCGATGAACTGACTTTAGGAGAGTTGATTCTACAGTCATTTGATTTTACGACAGAAGAAGTATCTTTAAAAGAACTCCAACGGATCGTCTTGTTACGGCAGCAACAGCAGAATACGTTGCGACAATCGAGCAACACTCTGGTTACCGATCAGTCTGCTGAAACAGGTGTCCCTGTCAATCAGGCGTTGCCTAGTGCTGCACAACAATTGATCCAAGTTGCACGACAAACCCCACCGATGCGTTATCTCGAAGCAATAAAAAAAGAAAAAGGCGGGTATGTTTCCAAACAGGAAAACTGGTTGTTGCAAGATTTGGTCACCCAATCCGGTCTGACTAGCAGTGTCATCAACATTTTGATCAACTATGTGTTAGTCATAAAAAACCATGCGAGCTTAAATGCGAGCTTCGTGAATACGATCGCTAATGAGTGGGCGCAAAAAAAAATCAGTACGCCAGAAGAAGCGATTGAACATCTCCATACATTGAGTACGAAAGCGAAACAACCGAAAGCGTCAAAACAAAACAACACGTCAAATTATCGCCGAAATGTAAGGCGAGAAAAATTGCCTGATTGGGTCAATCAACCAAAAGACGAAACGCAAATCAGTACAGAGAAAAAAGCCGAGATCGATCGTCGCTTCAAAGAGTATCTGGCTAAAAAGGAAGGTGAGAGCTAATGGAAGATGTGGGAAAAGAACTGAAGAAAATCATCAGTAAACGCAACTACCAAGAAAAGTATTCCGAGATGATTGCTGAAGTTTTGAATGATGCGGATGTTCAAGCCTTTCTGTCAGCCCATCAAGACCGATTGACGCAAGCGGATATCGAAAAAAGTTATGCCAAACTCTATGAGTATGTCCAAGAAAAAAGAAAATATCAAACGAACGATCCAACCATGATCGCTCCCGGATATGAACCAAAATTGACATTGAATTTCCACTATGTCGATGTGACTTACGTGCCGACGGAAGCACTCTTAGCTCGTCAAAAACAAGAAGAGATCAAGAGTCGTGTGAAAGCAATGGATATGCCAAAAGATATCCAGTCTGCCTCTTTCGAAAATTTCGAACGAACAGATGGACGTGGTTATGCAAGTTTAGAAGCATTAGACTTCGTCGAACAATATTCGGCTGATCCTAAAAGCTTCCACAAAGGGTTATACTTGGTCGGAAGTTTTGGTATCGGCAAAACCTATCTGTTAGGAGCAACAGCAAAAGAACTGGCAATCAAAGGATTCACGACAACGTTGGTCCATTTCCCAACATTTGCTGTTGAAATGAAGCAAGCCATCGGCAAAGACCAAGTGGCTGAAAAGTTAGATGCGGTGAAGAAATCGCCGATCTTGATGATCGATGATATTGGAGCGGATGCGATGAGTAGTTGGATCCGTGATGAAGTATTTGGCGTCATCTTACAGTATCGAATGCAAGAACAATTGCCGACGTTCTTTTCTTCAAACTTCACGATGAACGAATTAGAACAGCATTTGACGGTGACACAACGAGGCGATGAGGAACCGTTGAAAGCCAAACGGATCATGGAACGAATCCGCTATTTGACAAAAGAAATCGAAATGACAGGCCGAAATCGCCGAAATGGCTAATGCCATTAAATGATTTTTACAGAAACAGGTTGGAGTATCTACTCAACTGTCACTGTTTTTCACCTTTTCAATAAAAATTCATAAAATGAACAAAGTTAAGATGAAACGAATCCATGGACTTGAAGAAATAACCGGATGGAATCATCAAAGCAGTAACGCAAGAAATTACACGGAGGATGTATGATGAAAGCTATTTTAACTGGTCTAGTTGCTGCCGGTCTCTTGTTTGCATTGGCAGGCTGTGGCAACGAAGAAGGAAGTACAGGTTCAATCGATTCGATCAATGCAGAATCGACAGTGGAAACAGATAGTTCTACCGAACAAAAGCAAAGTGTGTTTACAGGTACGATCGAAAGCTTCGGCGAAGCGGAAGGTGATGTATACCAAATCACCGTCAAAGATGTAGAAGAAATAGAAGATCCAGCAAATATCGGTACCTCCTTCAGCAATGATGGAGTGATCTTGAATGCTTCAGTGGATCAAATCACTGGTGGTGTCGATTCCTTGAAAGAAGGAGAAAAGATCGAATTTAAATTGGTAGAAATGGCGGTCATGACGATGTCGATCCCTCCACAAGTTCCTGGAAATTCGATCATTGAGATCACTGCCCAATAAAAAAAGAATCAATCGAAATCTTTTGATTACTTGTAAAAAAAAGACTGGGATATTTTCCCAGTTCTTTTTTCTATGGAACATAAACTAATGTTATGATAGGGATAAGAACATTAGTTATCATAAAAGTGGAAATAAGTAGTATAACTATAATAAGTAAGTGTTTGTCCAAAGTCATGACAAATTGGATGACATCCAAACATTCAGTAGTTAAGGAGTGGAAAAATGAATCACACAGAGTTATCGAAACGTCTTGAAACTGTCGGACGTTTTGTACCGGAAGCTGCTCGTTTAGCAGATATCGGTTCAGATCATGCGTACTTACCCGTCGCATTGATGCTAAAAGGGAAAATCGACTTTGCTATAGCTGGAGAAGTCGTGAAAGGACCTTTTGAATCGGCAAAACGACAGGTGATGAAAAATGGACTGTCTGAGCGAATCGAGGTACGCTTGGCCAATGGATTAGATGCCATCGAAAAGGACGATCACATCAGCGCGATCACGATTGCTGGCATGGGAGGCTCTTTGATTCGTGACATCTTAGAATCTGGTCGGCAAAACCAGCGCTTATCGGGAGAAGAACGTTTGATTCTACAGCCCAATATTGGCGAAAAAACGTTAAGAACGTGGCTGAAAGAAAATAACTATCAGATCATTGCAGAAGAAATCATTGAAGAAAACAAAAAAATCTATGAGATCATCGTAGCTGAAAAGAAAGAACAGCCCATCGACTATTCTGAAAAAGAGCTGATGTTTGGGCCATTCTTACTCGAAGAGAAAAACGCTGCTTTTTCGGCAAAATGGCAACGTGAGCTTAAACAACGTGAAGTGATCTTAGAGCAATTAAAAAATGCGAGTGAACAAAACAGATATGAGACAATCCAACAAGAGGTGGAATGGATCAAGGAGGTTTTATGACATGTCCATTAAAGCACAAGATTTCATCAAAAAATTTGAAAGCTATTGCCCGCAATGGTTAGCGGAAGAAGGCGATCCAGTTGGGTTGCACATCGGCACCTTGGACAAACCGATCCAACGTGTGATGATGACTTTAGATGTCCGCCCAGAAGTGGTGGCAGAAGCCATTGAGAAAAAGATCGATCTTTTGATTGCAAAACATCCGCCGATTTTTAGACCAGTCAAACGCTTGATCACTGATTCTCCACAAGAAAAAATGTACGCTGATTTGTTGAAGCATGATATTGCAGTCTATGCAGCCCACACAAACATGGATATCATTGAAGATGGGTTGAACGATTGGTTTTGTGAGCAATTAGGAATTGAGGTCACAGGTCATCTTGTTCAAACACATGAACGTGGCTACAAAAAATTGATCAGTTATCTTCCAGTGGAGGATGCTCCGCGTTTAAGAGCTGCTTTGGCAAAAGCGGGTGCCGGAGAACAAGGAGAGTATGATAGTACAAGTTTTACCTCGATTGGCCAAGGTCGATTCCGTCCAAAAGCTGGGGCGAATCCAACAATTGGTGAAGTCGGCCGTGGGGAACAAGTCCAAGAAGCCAAAGTCGAAGTGATCTTCCCAGAAAATATAGAAAAGGAAGTCTTACAAGCGATGTTTGCCGCACATCCTTACGAAGAACCGGCATTTGATTTGTTTCCGATCGAGGCACCAGTCAAAACTTGGGGATTAGGTCGTATTGGAGAACTAGCGAAAGAACAGAGTTTGGATGATTTTGCCGCGCATGTGAAAGAAGTCTTTCAATTGGAAGGGTTACGTGTGGTTCGCCCCACGACAAATCCACAAAAAATGATCAAACGTGTCGCTATCTGTGGCGGGAGTGGTGAGAAGTTTTATCCCGCAGCCTTGGCGCAAGGAGCAGATGTCTATATCACTGGCGACATTTATTTCCATACAGCACAAGATATGCAAAGCGCAGGATTAGCTGCGATCGATCCGGGACACTATATCGAATCATTATGCAAAGAAAAATTTGTAGAGAAGTTCGAGATCTGGAAAGAGGAAGAGAATTGGTCGGTTGACTTTTTTGTTTCAGAAACATCAACCAATCCATTTGAATTTAAATAAAAAGGAGAGTCATTTATGTACGAGAACTTATTACCGCGATTTTTAAGATATGTCAAAACGGAAACACAATCCGATCCAACAAGTCAGACTACGCCATCTACGCAAACGCAAGTAGAGTTTGCGCAAGTTTTGAAAAGAGAATTAGAAGACCTAGGCTTGTCTGATGTAACATATAATACAGAAAACGGTTTTGTGATTGCTACACTACCTAGTAATATCGATCATGACGTACGTTCGATTGGTTTTATTGCTCACATGGATACAGCGGATTTCAATGCAGTAGGCGTAAATCCTCAAATCATCGAAAACTATGACGGGGAATCAACGATCGTTCTAGATAAAGAAGGACGCTTCACGTTGAATGTCAAAGATTTCCCTAATTTAAAAAATTATGATGGCCATACGTTGATCACAACTGATGGTACCACATTACTAGGTGCAGATGACAAAGCGGGTATTGCAGAAATCATGACAGCTATGGAAATCTTGCTAAAAAATCCTTCGATCCCTCACGGTGAGATCAAAGTCGCTTTTGGTCCAGATGAAGAAATCGGTGTGGGTGCTGATAAGTTTGATGTAGAACAGTTCAATGTTGATTTTGCTTATACGATCGACGGCGGTCCTTTAGGAGAGTTGCAATACGAAACCTTTAGTGCAGCGCAAGCCAACATCACGATCCAAGGGAAAAATGTCCATCCTGGTACAGCGAAGAATACAATGATCAATGCTTTACAATTAGCGATCGACTTCCACAATGAATTACCAGCTGATGAAGTTCCTGAAAAAACAGATGGTTATGAAGGATTCTTCCATTTGATGGCATTGAATGGTAGTCCAGAAGAGGCGAAGATGAGTTATATCATTCGTGACCATAAACGTGAGTCATTTGAAGCGAGAAAAGCAATGATCACAAGCATTCAAGAAAAAATGAACCAACAATTTGACCAAGAACGTATCCAAGTAGAAATGTATGATCAATACTACAATATGCGTGAAATCATCGAAAAGGATATGAGTATCGTTGATCTAGCTGAAAAAGCAATGATCGAACTAGACATCAAGCCAGTGATCGAACCGGTACGTGGTGGGACAGATGGCTCAAAAATCTCTTATCTGGGGATACCAACACCAAATCTATTTGCAGGTGGCGAAAACATGCACGGACGTTTTGAATTTGTGTCCCTACAAGTCATGGAAAAAGCGGCAGATGTCATTGTTAAAATCGCGGAGTTGAATACGCAGGTGTAATTGATCCGTTTCATTGATAAAAAAGATTAAATTTCAACCAATAATCTCACATTATTGGTTGATTGCTACACTGCATTGACATATGATTGATTCGAGGCTATTTTAGTCAGTGCTCGAATCACTGTTCATGGGGGAGGGTGAGCGTTTATTTCGCATCCACTCCCTTTGTTTTTTGCAGGAAAGTAGGAGGAATACGGTTTATGAAGAAGTTACTGGTATTTTATAACAAAAGTTCAGGAAAGGATGAAGGGGAACAATTAGCAGAATGGTTCAAGGAGTACGTCGCAAAACACCGACCAGAACTAGAGGTTTATCTAACGGAAACTGGACCGTCGATCAAAGATGAAACATTGAGAGAAAAAGCAAAAGAACATGAGGTAGATACACTAGTCATCATTGGTGGTGATGGCACGATCCACCATATCATCCAAGCATTCCAAGATGAATTAGACCATTACCATGTTGGCTTATTACCTGGTGGAACGATCAATAACTTAGCGAAAGTGTTAGGCATTCCTTTTGAGAAAGAAGAAGCCGCAGCAATGATGTTAGAGGAATCGATCCGCAAAATCGACTACGGGAAAGTGAACGATAAAGTAGTTATTTCTACTTTGACTATTGGCATATTAGCAGACACAGCGGTGTGGATCAGTCAAAAAGAAAAGCAAAAATATGGTTCATGGATCTTTATCAAGCGTTTCGTGAAATTATTGATGAAAAAGAAAAAATATCATTTGGATATCAAAACTGAAGATGTTCATTGGCAAGGAAAAGCACAGTTGTTGACGATCACGATGTCTAACTCAGTAGGTGGCTTTACTGGTTTCGATGATTCTGCTGCACCAGATGATGGTAAGTTCCATATCACTATCGTTCCTTCATTAGATTTTTTCCGGTTTGCTTTTTATCTCCCACGTATGATCAAAGGAAAGATCTATTCTGTTCCTGGCATCAAATATCTGACAGCTAGTCAAGTCAATATCCAGGCAAGAGAAAAGAAAGTGACGACTCGAACTGATGGTGACACTACCGATGACTTGCCGATCGAATTGAAAGTCATTCCAAAAGGTATAGCGATCTACGTACCAAAAGAAAAAGATCAATAAATGGAGGAAGTCGATGGAAGTATTGATGCATAATCCCTTGTGGTTTTACTTGTTCATTGTAAATGTTTATCTATTTGGCTTGATGGGCTATGATAAACGTCAGGCAAAAAAAGGCGCTTGGCGCGTACCAGAAAGTAATTTGTTGTTTGTTAGCTTGTTAGGCGGTGGTTTGGGCGGTTTGTTCGCACAACGCATATTCCGTCACAAAACTAAAAAAAAGAAGTTCACGATCGTTTTCATGTTAGGAATCATGATTGATCTCGTCTTGATCTATTTTTTCCATTAAGGAGTCGTACATGTCTACTAAAGGAACAAAAATCAAAATCATCATTAATCTATTATTATTGACTATTATTCTCGCTATTATTTATTATTTGATCAACCAATCTTTTGCGGATATTTTCAAAGAGTTGCTTTCAACAAGTGTCCAAGTGCTTCTGGCGATGTTTTTTTTCGGTACACTTTATCAAATTGTAGAAGGTCGCTCAATCAAAGAGATCGCCAAGCCGTTTTCCAAATCTTTCAGTACAAGTGATGGGTTCTGGACGTCTTGTTATATTGCCTTTTATCGGATCGTTTCATTTGGAACGGGGACACTGATCTCAGAAATTTATTTTTACAATAAAAAAGGGATGAAGTTTTCTCAAGGAGCAGGAGTCACTGCCTTGCATATGATCATGTATAAATTAGCGGTGATCACTTATGCAGTCATTGGCTTGATTGTTCAATTTTCTTTGTTTTACGAAAATGCGCCAAATATGATCTGGTTCATCATTGCCGGTATCATCTTGACAGCTTTGATCATTTTATTTCTTGTGACAATATCTGTCAGTTTGAATCTACAAGTGTTTTTTGTCAAAGTCTCCAATCGCTTATTCAAAAGTGAACGTTTACGCAACTGGGTGGATACGTGTAACAGTCAGATCTATTCATTGAGAGAAACAGTGCAAACGATCATTCAAGACCGTACCGCATTGATCAGGATCTATTGTTGGAATCTGCTAAAACTACTCTGTTGGTATGTGATGCCTTATCTGTTTTTAGTAGAAAATCATCCACATCTTGATTTTCTTTTAACATTCTCATTTATTAGTTTTGCTGTGGTTTTGTCAGGCGTGTTACCAACCCCCGCAGGTATTGGTTCGTTTGAGTTTGTTTATCTATTGCTCTTTCGACCTGTAGTTGGAACGGTGGATGCTGTTTCTTCCTTACTGCTTTACCGTTTTGGCTCGTTCATCTTGCCATTCATTTATGGCTTTTTCTATGTGATCGCAGAAAGACGGAATATCTTACGTCAAGAGATCCATGAAGTAAAGGCAGAGAAAAAACGCACGAAGGGGAAAATCTAATTGTTTTGAAAAGCTTCGTGGGTAAGTTCAACTATATACAACTTGATAGAGAATCAGTCTGAGCTGAAAATGGCTTAGATTGATTCTTTTTTGTTTATAACAAGCTAGATTCAAATACCACGTATCCACCAAGACAGTCTCAATTACGTAGGGAAAGATAGATCAAACAAAGCCGATTCTTTTTAAAAGCCAAATAACCGTTTTTATTGATGAAAGTCTATACTTAATGGTATATACTTTATGTTGAATAAATATAAGACTCGGATTTCATTAAGCGGGTTTTTTTCTCATCATACGAATAGGGTGAAAAGCTTTAGAAGTAAAATTTTTATTTTTGACAGTTAAGCTTTTAGACGTTTGGCTTCTTAACTCAGAAACGAATCGACCGTATGATGAATGATACGTAGTTAGAAAGTAGGTAATAAAGTGAAAAAACAAGCGGTTTTCCAAGATATAGCTGAAAAAATTGCACAACGAGTCAATGATGGAACTTACGTGACCAGTCAAAAGTTACCTTCAGATTATGATTTAGCGGAAGAATTTCAATGTAGTCGACTGACGGTGCGCAAAGCAATTGATCTTTTGATCAGTCAAAATATTTTAGTGAAAGAAAGAGGAAAAGGAACTTATGTTATGAAGCAACCGAAGATCCAAAGCGGTTCCGGTGGCTTACAAAGTTTTACTGAAACTGCCAAGGCTCAAGGAAAAAAGACACGGACAGAAGTATTACAAGTTGAGATCGTAAAAGAAGTACCGCTGAAGATTCGCCAGATGTTCGCTGACTATGGAAATGAAGCCATGGTTTATCTGTCTCGTTTACGTTACTTTGATGATGAACCAATGACAGTAGAAAACCTCTATATACTAAAACGTTATTTGCAAAATGAAAGTGGTGAGATCCCTCAAGCTCAGCTGGCATCTTCACTGTATGAAATAATTGAAGAAAACATTGAGATTGGCTACGCGCATCAAGAAGTTGAAGCAGTCATAAGTCCGCCAGATATTGCCAAGTTATTGCATGTATCAGAAGATGATCCAATGCTTCTCGTCCATTCGATGACTTATTCTCCTTCTGCTAAACCGATATTGTTCGACACGTCTTTTTATCGTGCAGATCAATATACGTTTAAGAATACATTGATACGTCAAAAATAAGAGGTGAAAAATGGATCAAATCAACACAGCAATCGAAGAGAATTGGCTGGATTTTCTGGATTTACTCAAACAAGTCATGCAAGTTCCTAGTGTTAAATCAGAAGCTGGACCAGGAGCACCCTTTGGTATAGAAGCACGCTCGGTTCTTTCTTTGGTCATGGACAAAAGTGCCGGATATGGGTTCCAAACAAAAGTAATCGATGATGCGATCGGCTATGCCCAGTGGGGAAATGAAGGAAGTGAGTATATCGGGGTTCTGGGACATCTCGATGTCGTCCCTGCTGGTCAAGGATGGGAGTTTCCGCCGTTTGATCTCAGTGAGAAAAAGGATCGTTTTTATGGTCGAGGAATATTAGACAACAAAGGACCTATCATGTGTTGTCTGTATGGCATGAAACTATTAAAAGACCTAGGTCACCAGCCAAAAAAGAATCTGCGGATCATCTTTGGAACGGATGAAGAAAGTGGCATGTCAGATATTTCTCATTACTTAGCCGAGGAAAAACCACCGTCATTTGGTTTCACGCCCGATTGTAAATATCCTGTGGTCTATGGCGAACGTGGTATCGTAAATGTTGTCCTCCACTTTACTTTACCTGAAGAGGAACATCAACAAATCAGTCGATTCGAAGGGGACCAGTTCCGTGATCATGTTCCAGACCAACTGAACGTGAGAATTGCCAAAAAAGAAATAAGCGCCAGTGGTAAACGAGCACCAAGTAACGCGCCTGAGTTAGGAGAAAATGCTATCACGATCTTGGCGACAAAACTAGCTGAAGAACGAATGATCCCGCCAGTTGCACAGGGTCATTTCCGCTGGATTTGTCAAAGCTTTCATCAAAAACATTTTGGAGAAGGGATCGATTTAGCGTTTGAAGACGAAGATTCAGGCAAGTTGATTTTGACACCTGTTGTGCTGCAAAAGTCTCCAGAAGGCTTGCTATTAGAAATTGCTTTACGTTACCCGGTGACCGTATCAGAAAAACAAGTCGTGTCACGTTTGAAAAACCAATTGCCTTTAGGTGTTGATTTAGAAGTCGTTCGTAGTATTCCTGGATTTTGTCGGACAGAAGAGTCAAAAAAAATCGATACACTGTCAACGATCTATCATCAAGTCACCGGTAATGATCCTAAACCAGTGACAACAACAGGCGCCACGTATGCGCGTAAAATGCCGAATATCTTAGCATTTGGCCCTTCATTTCCAGGGCAAAAAGGGATTGCCCATACGGCGAATGAATATATGGATTCCGCAGATTTAAGAACAAATTTAGAAATCTACATGCGCAGCCTCCAAGCATTAACAGAATAAAAAATTCAGATAGTACAAACAATTGAAAAATAAATTTCATGTAAAACGAGTTTCTAATAAAACGATGAGTTTTAAAAAGAAACTCGTTTTTTAGTATAGACATAATAGTATATACCATATAGAATATACTTGAAAGCGCTACAAATGATAGGTGATGGAGGGAAAGAAATGTGGGGAATAATTGCAACCTGGCGCATGGCACATGAAGGTGTCTTGGCCGCTAAACAACAATTAGAAGCACAGTTTTCATGTAAAGATGCTGTGGAAACGGCGATCAAAGCAGTAGAAGATTATCCATTTTATAAATCCGTCGGTTATGGTGGATTACCAAATGAAAAAGGAATCGTGGAAATGGATGCTGCTTTTATGGATGGGGAAACATTTAAGATTGGTGCAGTAGCCGGAATTACTGATGTAGCCAATCCGATTTCTGTTGCTCGGCAGTTGAGTGATGAAAAATTCAATAGTTTTCGGGTAGGACAAGGAGCAACAGAGTATGCGATGCTCTCTGGTTTTGAACGAAAGAATATGTTGACCCCACGTGCAAAAAAAATCTGGGAACAACGAGTAAAAGAAATCGCCACGTTGAATTTAGATCCTTACGATGGCCATGATACGGTCGGAGTTGTCGCGCTCGATACGCAACAACAGATGGCAGTAGGAACATCCAGTTCCGGTTTGTTTATGAAAAAACATGGACGTGTAGGAGATTCGCCATTATCTGGTTCGGGATTTTATGTGGATAGTACGATTGGCGGTGCAGCAGCCACAGGCTTAGGGGAAGATCTTATGAAGGGCTGTCTCTCTTATGAAATCGTTCGATTGATGGGGAATGGATGTACGCCACAAGTGGCTTGTGATCGAGCCGTTTATGGATTTGATGAGCGATTGCGCAAACGTTATGGCAAAGCGGGGGCGTTCTCTTTAATAGCATTAGATAAATATGGCGAATGGGGGGTAGCGACGAACGTTGAATTTACATTTAGTGTGGCAACGATGACCCAAGAACCAGCAATTTTCATGGCAAATCCTGGTCCGGATCAGTCGACAGTGATCACACCAATCACGCAAGAATGGCTTGATGCCTATGAAGCACGTATCAAAGCACCCATCTAAAGGTGCAATCGAACAAACGGTTAACAAGAATAAAATGGAGGAATAGATATGGCAACTAAAAAAATTTATTTGTTTTGTGAAGCAGGAATGTCAACCAGTATTATGGTCAATAAAATGATGGACGTCGTCAGAAAACACAAAATGCCATTAGAAATTGCCGCTTTTCCTGCAATTCATGCGGAAGAAAAAGTCGCACAAGAAAAACCTGTGGCTATTTTATTAGGGCCTCAAGTCCGTCATTTAGCGAGTAAAATGAAAGAAACGTTTGACCCAATGGGGATTCCTGTTGGCACGATTGCTCCAGAAACATATGGCATGATGGACGGGGAAAAAGCGTTGAAAGATGTCTTGGGTTTGATCAAAAAATCAAAAGCGACAAAGTAGAGTGACAAAATGAGATTTTCGATCGAAGAATTATGTCCTCAAACAAAAATAAAGCAGCTGGATGGGAGGAAGAAACATGCAAAAATTTTTGGATTGGTTAGAACGTGTGTTAACACCAATGGCGAAAACAATCGGTGAAAATAAGTATTTGATTGCGATTCGTGATGGTTTTTTGCTATCAACACCCTTATTGATCGTAGGATCGCTCTTTTTAGTTTTGACTAATTTTCCAATTCCTAATTGGAATGAAACGATGAGCCGTATTCTCGGAGATAACTGGGCAACGATGTTGAATATGCCTGCCACGGCAAGTTTTGATATTATGACGATTTTAGCGGTTGGGGGTATTGGCTATAGTCTGGCAAAACAATTTAAAGTAGATGCCATGCAAGCGGCAATTATTTCATTGGTCGCTTTTTTTATCGTGACCCCTTTTACAACCCTGTTTACACCAGAAGGCTCCACTGAAGTCTATGAAGTAGGAAGCTTGCCCTTACGTTGGATGGGCTCTAGTGGCCTGTTCTTAGGATGGTCGTGGCTTTGGTTGCTACCCGATTGTTTGTCGCTTTATTACGTAAAGGTTGGACGATCAAAATGCCAGAAGGTGTGCCACCAACCGTCGTACAATCCTTTGAAGCGTTGATCCCAAGTTTTGTGATTGTTACTCTTTTTATGATTGTCAATTGGTTAGCCAATCTAACCTCATATGGTAATTTACAAGAAATACTATTTAAGTTCCTACAAACTCCTTTACTTAGCTTAGGAAATACTCTAGGCGCGATGATCATAGCCTACTTATTCTTGCACTTTTTTTGGTTTTTCGGTATCAACGGTTCGAGTGTGGTTGGAGCAGTATTCAATCCGATTTTACGAGCACTATCCGTTGAAAATTTAGATGCCTTCAAAAATGGCGTAGATATACCAAATATCATCACAGGTCAATTCCAAGATATGTTTGCTACTTTTGGTGGTGGGGGATCTACGCTTTCATTGATTCTAGTCATGATTCTAGTATGCAAAAGCCAACGAGTGAAAAAACTGTCGCAATTGTCACTAGTACCAGGGATTTTTGGAATCAATGAACCGATTATTTTTGGTTTACCAATTGTTTTAAATCCAGTCTTACTGATTCCATTTGCACTTGTACCCACGATCAATATCATCATTTCCTATTTTTGTATGGATTTAGGATTAGTAAATTATACGAATGGTATTCAACTACCATGGACAACGCCACCGATCATTTCTGGTTTCTTAGTTAGTGGTTGGCAGGCATCTATTTTGCAAGCCCTCTTGATCCTACTAGGGATGGCTATTTATTATCCTTTTATCAAAGTGCTAGATAATCAGTACTTAAAAGAAGAAGCAGAGGCGGTACAGGAAGAAGAAGAAATCGATTTTGACGAATTCGACTTTGATGATTTATAAGAAAAGAGGTCGTAGCAATGAAAAAAATAGTCTTGATTCTCAATCATTTGACTGCAGGCTTGGGCAGTGATGAAAATGCCCAGCTATCTCCTGGTGGCAAAAAAACAGCTCTTGGACCTGGGCGTACCTTAAATCCACTTTTTCAAGAACACGATACAGAAATCGTTGCTACATTATATTGTGGTGATCAGTATTATCTTGATCACCAAGAAGAGGTGAATAAAAAATTTGTAGGATTTGCCAAAAAATTTGGTGCAGATGCTGTTCTCTGTGGACCCGCGATGCATTATGCTAATTTTGGCATGATGGTAGCCCAATTAGCCTTGGCCTTCAGCGAACAAGGAATTCCCAGTGTTGCAGCGATGTCTGAAGAAAATCCTGCCTTTGCCATTTACACTGAAAAGATCAACATAATCAAAATGCCTAAAAAAGGCGGAATTGGTTTAAATGATTCATATAAAAATATCAGTCACTTTATTTCAGCCCTCGCTCATCAAAAGCAATCATCATGACCAGATTTCGATGAATCAACTAGTTTGTGCTAAGCAATCATCAGAAATAAATACCTCTAGGTCGGAATAGAATCAACCTCTAGAATTAAGGGTAACAACCACGGAATCGTTCTATAAATGTTTGTGGTTGTTGCCCTTATTTTATAGAGGTTTCTTTTTTTTTGCCGTTTATTTGGTAAAGTGTGACAGATAAAATTGAGTGTAACTTCTGTCTCAAATTTTTTTAATAATTGTGAGTATAATCTTTGACCAAAACTGACCAAATGAGTATAATATTCATGTAAAGGTTAAAGAAAACGAGACTTTAGACGGATGTTATAGACGTTAGAGAAAGTTATAGTTGACTTTGACCAAACAACTTCTACTACAGGAGGGAAATATATGAATAGTGAAAAAATGACAACTACGCTCCAAGAAGCGATTGCAGAAGCACAACAAGTAGCGATGACAAGAAAACATCAAGAAATCGACATCGTTCATTTATGGAAGATCTTTTTACAGCCAAATCATTTTGGCCGTAATCTATATACAGATGCAGGTATCGATGCAGATGCGTTTGAACAAGAGATCGATCGTGTGTTAGATGATTACCCAACAGTCTCAGGCAGCAATGTCCAATACGGACAAAATCTTAGTCAAAATCTTTTCCATTTATTGAATGAAGCGGATCAATTGAGAGAAAGTTTTGGTGATGAATTCTTATCCACTGAGATCGTGCTATTAGCTTTAATGAAATTAAAAAATTATCCACTGACTGTTTATTTGACAAAACAGGGACTGAATGAAAAAGAATTGCGTAAAAATATCGAAGACATGCGGGGAGGAGAGCGTGTGACCTCAAAAAATCAAGAAGAACAATATAAAGCGTTAGAAAAATATGGTGTCGATCTCGTCCAACAAGTTCGTAGTGGCAAAATGGACCCGATCATTGGCCGAGATGAAGAGATTCGTGATGTGATCCGGATCTTGTCGCGTAAAACTAAAAACAACCCTGTGTTGATCGGGGAACCTGGTGTTGGTAAAACAGCGATCGTTGAAGGATTAGCGCAACGTATCGTTCGCAAAGATGTACCAGAAAACTTAAAAGATAAAACCATTTTTTCTTTAGATATGGGTGCCTTGATTGCTGGAGCAAAATTCCGTGGAGAGTTTGAAGAACGCTTAAAAGCAGTCTTGAAAGAAGTGAAGAAAAGCGATGGACGGATCATCTTGTTCATCGATGAGATCCACAACATCGTCGGTGCAGGAAAAACGGAAGGTAGTATGGATGCCGGTAACTTGCTTAAACCGATGTTAGCTCGTGGGGAACTTCATTTGATCGGTGCGACTACTTTAGATGAATACCGACAATACATGGAAAAGGACAAAGCGTTAGAGCGCCGTTTCCAAAAAGTATTAGTGAAGGAACCAACTGTTGAAGATACGATCAGTATTCTTCGAGGATTGAAAGAGCGTTTTGAGATCCACCATAGCGTCAATATCCATGACAATGCTTTGGTTGCGGCAGCTACATTATCCGATCGCTATATCACAGACCGCTTTTTACCTGATAAAGCCATTGATTTGATCGATGAAGCAAGTGCTACGATCCGAGTGGAAATGAACTCCATGCCAACGGAATTAGATCAAGTGACTCGTCGCTTGATGCAGTTGGAGATCGAAGAAGCAGCATTAAAGAAAGAATCTGATGATGCAAGTAAAAAACGTTTGAAGAACTTACAAGAAGAACTAGCCGATCTTCGAGAAGAAGCCAATGCGATGAAGATGCAGTGGGAAACTGAAAAAGAAGAAGTAAATACCGTTTCTTCTAAACGTGCAGAAATCGATAAGGCAAAACATGAATTAGAAGACGCAGAAAACAATTATGATCTTGAGCGTGCCGCTGTTTTGCGTCATGGAACGATTCCACAATTAGAGAAAGAATTAGCAGAACTTGAAGCAAAAACAAAAGACAGTGACATCAAGATGGTACAAGAATCTGTCACTGAAAATGAAATTGCTCAAGTTGTTGGCCGTTTAACAGGGATTCCAGTAACGAAACTCGTGGAAGGTGAACGCGAAAAACTAATCAAGTTGAATGAAACGCTTCATAAACGTGTCATTGGGCAAGATGAAGCGGTAGACGCAGTAAGTGATGCGGTCATTCGTTCTCGTGCGGGATTACAAGATCCAAACCGACCATTGGGTTCATTCTTATTCTTAGGACCAACGGGTGTCGGTAAAACCGAACTAGCAAAAGCTTTAGCAGAAAACTTGTTTGATTCTGAAGAGCATATGGTGCGGATCGATATGAGTGAATACATGGAAAAACATGCCGTTTCTCGTTTAGTTGGTGCGCCTCCAGGTTACATTGGCTACGAAGAAGGTGGACAGCTAACAGAGGCTGTGCGACGAAACCCATATACGATCGTTTTGCTCGATGAAATTGAAAAGGCACATCCAGATGTCTTCAATATTTTATTACAAGTATTAGACGATGGCCGTTTGACGGATTCAAAAGGTCGTCTCGTTGACTTTAAAAACACGGTGATGATCATGACAAGCAATATCGGTTCTCAATTATTGTTGGAAGGTGTCACCCCAGAAGGAACGATTCCAGAAGAAGTCGAAGAACAAGTGCGAACGATCCTTCGTGGTCATTTTAAACCAGAATTCTTGAATCGTATTGATGACACGATCCTCTTTACGCCATTAAGTCTAAACAATGTCAAAGGGATCGTTGACAAGATGATTTCTCATTTGGCACATCGTTTAGAAAGTCAAGAAATCATTTTGGAAATCAGTGACGAAGCAAAAACATGGATTGCAGAAAATGCGTACGAGCCTGCATATGGCGCACGCCCATTGAAACGATTCATTACAAAAGAAGTAGAAACGCCATTGGCTAAAGAAATCGTAGCAGGGAAGATCATGCCGAAATCGAAAGTAACAATTACTTTATTCGATCACCACTTAGCATTCGCCACAGAAAGCCTACCCGAAGATGAATAATAGGAAATGCGACTCCAAATCTGATGCATGATTGAGGAAGAAAGCATTACCTGTCAAAGTAAAAGACTATTACTAATAGTCTCTAGCTTTGACAGGTATTTTTTTCGTCTATACTTAATAAACAATTACATGGTTCATCGAAGGACCAGAACTAGAAAATGAATGGTGATCGTCAAGTTCGCGACTAAACCTATGATTTACTGTATTCAAAACGGTAAAAGTAAGTGTTCTCATAAATCGGTAGACAAGCTAAGATAGGAAATGTAGATGAGGTGATAGTGTGATGATCAAGGAACGAGAAAAAGCAATCATTCAATATATTTTGATGAACGAACATACGACGGTCACAAAAATAGCGAAACACATGAATTTATCGAATAAAACAGTTTCACAATCACTAAAATTGATCGATGAATTCTTTCGTGATACAACGATCGAACTAATCAGAAAACCACGAATCGGTGTTTCGATCATCGGTGATCCAACAGAGATTTTACGTGAGCTTGATACAACGACTGTGGTAACAGTTCCAGCTTCTAAAAAAGAACGTATCCAATTCCTCTGTTTTGAACTCTTGAAAAAAAAGACCTATTTCACTCGCCAAGAACTACAAGATACACTATTTATAAGCAAATCGACATTAGAAGGTGATATGAACCAAGTCCATGAGATTTTCCGCCATTTCAACGTTAGCATCGATCGCCTGCCTGGTAAAGGTTCATTTCTAAACTTATCAGAGCAAGAAAAAAGACGCTTAGCATTTGATCTGATCTACTATTTTTGGGGTAGTAATTGGAAAATCATCAAAAAGAACCAGCTATATCTACACTCGATCCAAGGCATTCCTCCTTTTGTCAATGAGTTCATCGACATGAAGAACATCACATTAGTTGATACATTATTGCAGGAATACCTAAAAGAGGCACAAATAAGGTTGAATGATACGACCTACCATTCATTATTGCTCCATCTGTTGATCATGATTGATCGCGTAAGAGAAGATAACTATTTAGAAAGCGAAGAAGTCTACGGAAAAGTCAGAGAAAATAAACCATTTGATTTATTCATTCTAAAATTAGAAAAAACTTTCTCATTGACATTACCTTCTTCTGAAGTCCGTTATATTCTCTTACACTTAGAAGGTGATACATTGCTTGAACAAACGAAGCAAATGCATGAAGTGACAGATGAACACATTCGACAATTGATTCACGAAAATGTAACCCTTTACAACGAAAGTATCATTTTAGGGTTAGTTACGCACATCAAAGAAGCAGTCTTGCGTATCAAAAAAGGGTTGTTGATCCATAATCCTTTTTTACAAGATGTGAAGAAAAGCTTTCCTGTGGCTTTTACAGAAGCCATCCAATTAGCAAATGCCTTAAGCCAAGATTTTGTGATCAACGTCCCAGAAGATGAAGTCGCTTTTCTTGCTGTCCATATCCAAGCAATGAAAGAGCAAAAAGAAGAAAAACATCAAAAGAAAGTCAGTGTCTTACTTGTTTGTAGCAGTGGCAAAGGCACCTCACAACTCTTGGCTGCCCGACTTCGTAGAAATTATGAGAAGATCGAAATTTCTAGGATACTTTCAATCCAAGAGTTGATGCAGACATCGATCGATGAAGATCTGGTGATATCGACTGTCAACTTGAACCTAGAGACGATACCAACGATCAATGTTTCACCGGTTCTCAACAAATTAGAACGTCAGAAAATCGAGCAATTTTTAAAAAATGCCCAAAATAAACCAATCAAATCAACGAATCACTTTGGGAAGTTGATCAAAGATGACTTGATCTTTTTGGATCATTCATTCACAGACTATCAAGAAGTGATCCAATTCGTTGGACAGCAATTGATTGATAATGGATATGCGGAAGAAGAAATCATTTCTTCTTCTTTAGAAAGAGAACAGCTTTCTTTTACCTCTTTTGGAAAATTTGCGACACCACACGGGGCCCCTAAATACGTCAAAAAATCAGCCATCGTCTTTTTGCGTTTAGCTAATGAATTGATGTGGGGAGAAACGAAAGTCAAATATTTATTTTTCATCTGTATCAAAGATGAAACAGCGCAAGAGCTGGAAGAAGTCTATGATATCATGCTAGAGATCATCGAATCTGGTGAAAAAAACTATTTGCTAAAGGGAACAAAAAATGAGATCAAAAACTATTTGAAAGAGGAATTTTAATATGAGCATTGCAACTTTACTACCTTCTGATCATATTTTTTTAGATATGGAGAGTACAACCAAAGAAGAAACGATCCGTCAATTAGGGGAAATTCTAACGAATAACGGCTTAATCAACAATAAAGAAGCATATATCCAGTCTGTATTAGAAAGAGAAGAACATTCGACGACAGGCATTGGGAACAATATTGCCATTCCCCATGGGAAAAGTGAAGCAGTCAGTGAGCCAGCAATTGTTTTTACAAGATTGAAACAACCAATCGATTGGCAATCATTAGATGAAGAGCCAGTTTTTGTAGTCATATTATTAGCGATCCCAGAGTCACAAAAAGGGGATACTCATCTAAGGATCTTATCTGAAATTGCGATGAAATTAATGGATGATGACATTACGGCACAACTAAAAACTGAGACAGATAAACAACAAATAGCGAAACTATTAAGCGAATAAACAAACGAAAAGAGGAAAAAGAGATGAAAAGAAAAATTATCGCAGTTACAGCCTGTGCTACAGGGGTCGCTCATACGTATATGGCAGCCCAAGCACTTAAGAAAGCAGCAGCAAAACGTGGAGATTTGATCAAAGTGGAAACACAAGGAGCAACAGGTATCGAAAATGAATTGACTGAAAAAGATTGCAACATTGGCGAAGTCGTTATTTTTGCAGTGGATACAAAAGTGAGAAATGAAGAACGTTTCAAAGGGAAAACAATCTTAAAAGTACCCGTCGCAGCACCAATCAAGAATGCAGAAAAAGTAATCGAAGAAGCTTTAGGAATGATCGACTAATCAATTAATCAGTGGGGGAGAAAGTAAATGAAAAAAATAGCAAGTGAAATCAAAAATCATGTTTTAACAGGAATTTCTTATATGATACCGTTAGTGATCGCTGGAGCGGTCATCATGGCCATTTCTCGTGTGGGTGGTTCATTTTACGGGATTGTTGATATTTGGGACGGTTCTCATGGCGAGAGTGGGAATGCAATCATTCGTTTATTGCATAGTTTAGATGGTTTCGGTGGCACAGCCCTTGGTTTGATGTTCCCAGTGATTTCCGCCTTTATTGCCTATTCGATCTCAGACAAATTAGGGATTGCTCCTGGTTTAGTTGGTGGGATGTTAGTGAAAGATATCAATGCAGGCTTTTTAGGCGCCATCGTTTCTGGTCTGATCGCTGGTTATGCGTGCTTGTTGATCAAAAATAAAATCAAATTACCAAAATCAATGGCATCCGTTGTACCAGTATTTCTAGTACCAGTATTCGGCACATTGATCACCGTTCTATTAGTCAATTATGTGATTGGCACGCCATTTGCAGCATTGAACGTTGGTTTAGAATCATGGTTGAACGGTTTAAGTGGTGGAAATGCCATCGTTATGGCAGCAGTCGTTGGCGCAATGGTTGGATTTGACTTAGGTGGACCAGTCAATAAAGCGGCAGTGACAACAGCAATGGCACTATTGACTAGTAATGTTTATGCACCAAATACTGCGGCACAAGTGGCCATCATCATTCCACCCATCGGATTAGGGTTAGCCACGATCTTTGCGAAAAACAAATACAACAATGAATTAAAAGAAGCTGGGAAATCAGCTGTGATCATGGGACTTGTCGGTATTTCTGAAGGAGCGATCCCGTTTGCCGTTGAAAATCCATTGAAAGTTATCCCGATCAATATGATTGGTTCTGCCTTAGGTTCTGCGATGGCAGTTGGTTTAGGGGCAGTGAACACTGCACCGATCTCAGGATTCTATGGCTGGTTCACCGTAGAAAAATGGCCGATCTATGTACTTTCGATCGCTACAGGTGCATTGTTCATCGCGATCCTAACTAGCATGCTACGTTCAAAAGATGCTGGACAAGAAGTAGAATCAGCAGTTGAAGAATTTGATGAAGCTGCTTGGGAAGAACAATGGGAAGCATAACTATGACAAATATACACATTGTAAATCATACACATTGGGATAGAGAATGGTACTTTACTTCAATGGATTGCATCGTTTTAAGTGATCAGTTGTTTACAGATGTTTTGGAAGAGTTGAAAAGACAGCCTAATGCTACTTTTGTATTAGATGGACAGCTTTCGATCCTCGATGATTACTTGGAACTATATCCAGAGAAATTACCAGAGATCAAAGAATTAGTTGCGAAGGGTCAATTATTTATTGGCCCTTGGTTCACACAAACGGATGCGTTTTTTGCCTCAGGGGAATCTATTTTAAGAAATGCAATGGTGGGCGTCTTTGAAAGTAAAAAATATGGGGAGTATCTACCTATTGGCTATCTTCCAGATACGTTTGGATTCAACGCACAAATGCCGACGATTTTAAACGAAGCTGGGTTTGACAATATCATTTTTTGGCGTGGGATCGACTTAGGCGAACATGTCCAATCGCCATATTTCAAATGGAAGAGTTTAAGCGGAGAGAATGAATTGTATGCAGTGAACTTTCCCCAAGGATATGGTGCGCAACAACAACTAGAACCAACAAAAAATTATGTGGAAGGTCGTTTAGACAAAGGCATCGATTTTATCAAGAGCTACGCAGATGAAACAGACATCTTGATCCCAACAGGAAACGATCAATTAGGGATCATCTCGTCTTTAGAAGAGAAAATCGCTAAAATCAATCAAATCGGTAAATATAACTATCAAACAAGCACGTATCAAGCGTTCATGGATTTGGTCCGTCAAAAGGATCTGGAAGAGTATCAAGGAGAGTTTCGTGCACCGGTTTTTGCCCGTGTGCATAAGACGATCGGTTCTGTCCGGATGGATTTGAAACGTGAGATCTTCAGATTAGAGAATAAACTGACACTTGAAATCGAACCAATGGTCGTGATTGCCAAGGAGCTAGGCATCGTTTTGAGCAATCGGTTAGTTATGAAGGCATGGAAAAAATTATTTGAGTGCCAAGCACATGACAGTTTAGCCGGCTGTGTGTCAGATAGTGTCGCGCAAGACATCGCCCACCGTTTGAAAGAAGTATCAGAAATTTGTGACAGTATCGAAAATTTGGTATTGAAAAGAATTTCTGAAGGACTAAAGCTGACAGAGCAACAATTCTTGATTTTGAATACTTCAGTTACACCTTTCAAAGGAAAAAAAGTGGTAAAACTCATCTCAAAAGTCAATCAAATCGAAGTGTTGGGCCATGATTCTGCCGTCATCTCGATGGATTATGTGCCTAGCCGCCAAAATATCATGGAAGAAACACCAGCCGGCAATCGATTTATCGAAGAGCCAGGGTACTATATTTTACAAGTAGCAGTTGATTGTTCCTTTGATGGACTAGGTTATCAAGTCTTCGATTTCGTTGAACACACTACAGCTGAGCTACCTGGTATGATGCCACGAACGAGGATCTCAAAAGGGAACTATTCTTTGACTTTTGAAGAGGGACAGCTTACCTTTTCAGATGGCAATCAAACGGTTAGAGACTTCTTGACGATCGTGGACGATAGCAATGCCGGAGATACTTATGATTATTCGCCTATACCTAATGATCTCCCATTCTCTTTGACATTTGATTCATGTAAAGGCAATGATGAAACCCTGATCTTGGAAGGAAAACTAGAGCTTCCTTATACATTGTTAGAACGTATCGCCGGTCAAACAACGAAAGTCTTCGCTTACCAGCTGACATTGAAGTTAACGGAACAGGGCGAGGTCCTAGGCAAGCTTTCTTTTGAAAATAATGTTTTAAATCACCGTATCCGAATCAAAACAAAGTTAAATCAGTCGATTGAAAAAGTCGTTTCAGCAATCCAATTTGGATACTTAGCAAAATCAAATCAGTCAACGACAGATTGGGAACAAAAATACTCTGAGATGCCAGTAAATATCGAGCCCTTTGAAAAACAAGTGATCGCGTATAGCGCCGAAGAAGCATTAGTGTTTTATACCGAACAAAGTAAGGAATACGAATATATCAATGACTCCTTATACGTCACGGTATTAGCCACGACGGATTCGTTAGGGAAAGCAGATTTGCTGTATCGTCCAGGACGTGCTTCAGGAGATACGACGAAAAAAGGGCACATCATGATGGAGACACCGCTTGCTCAAATGGAAAATCAACGGATCGATTTTGACTTTTCAGTGCGCGTGGCGCCAACTGATATTTCAGAACACACATTAGTGACATGGAAATCAGAAAAAGAACAACCGTCGATTTCGTATCAATTGCAAGATTTGAATTATTTCGTTTATCGAATCGACAATAAGATCCAAAGTAGAATCCAACCACTTTCTTTGAGTGAAACGACATATACGCAAATTTCGTTAGATTTGGAAGAAGGATTGGCTGTCAGTGCGATCCATAATGCTTATTATTCAGAAGGTGTAGTGATTCGATTAGTCAATGGAACCTCAGAAAAGCGTTACCTTGAGCCAGAGAAGCTTTTTTCAGGGTTCAAATACACACGTATCAATGCCTTGGAAGAAGAAGTGACAGAGACAAAAACGATCAGCGGCTATGGCTTAGCCACCTATTTATTAACAAAATAAAAAAACGTTGAGGCACAAGTTGATTCTCAAGGAGTTGCTTCTGGAACACCGTTTAGCGGGTTTTAGGAACAGCAAGTTGACTACTTGTGTCTCCCTTTAGTTGTGAAATTGAAAGAGGAGAAATTATGGCGATACACCTTTTATTTTTAGCTTTGATCCCAGCATTAGGGTGGGGCATGATGCCAATATTATCTAAGATCATGGGGGGCAAGTCAGAAGAACAATTGATTGGCACCACCATTGCAGCCTTACTATTTGGCTTGATATTTAGTTTGTCTCAGCAAGTAACATACCAAACGGTTTCATTCATTGTTTGTTTTTTGTCCGGAGTATTCTGGGCGGTGGGGCAATATTTTCAGTTCCGCGCATTAGAAAAGGCTGAAGTGTCAAAAGCGATGCCCATATCTGTCGGGACACAATTAGCCTTTATCACGCTTATTTCAGGAATTTTTTTATTGGAATGGACGAGTTTCTTTGTCGCTATGATGTCGATCGTGGCGTTGGCGGTCATTTTAGTCGGTGTGCTATTGGTGACTAAGACAAGCAATGGAAACAGCGCAGTGGCGAAACAAGTGATTGTCTTTTTGTGCATTTCATCTGCGTTTTTGATGCTATATGTAACGATCACTAGTTATTTTGATATTCATGGACCGCAAGTGTTTCTACCTCAATCCATCGGCATGTTTGTTGGAGGGATGATCCTCTCAATGAAGAAGATCAGACAATTGAGAGTCAACGCTATCGCTCGAAATATCCTCACTGGTAGTTCCTGGGTGATCGCTAACACGACGTTATTTGCTGTGTCTGCGTCTTTTGGTGTGGGTATTACTTATGCCTTTTCGCAAATGAGTTTACTTGTCGCAACTTACGGAAGCATCATTCTTTTGAGAGAGAAGAAGACATCATTAGAAAAACGCTCAATCTATTTGGGTACATTGGTGTATGTAGTGGGTGTGGTTGGAATGAGTCTTTTAAAATAAAGAATTGAAAAAAATTGACAAAGGATCAAACAAAATCCCTTGCCAATTTTTTTATTTATCTATCATACTTGCTACGATTGATCAGTGATCTAATTTTTGTAGTCGGTAACTCTCAAAATGTGCTGGGTTTTTTTTCACTTGGACCCACGCATAAACACCCATGATAAAGGCGCCGACTGTATTTGTTAGTAAATCTCCCATTGTATCCATCAATGCTTCGCGTCCGACGAAGAGCGTACCATCAGATGCAGCAAACCGTTGCAAGTTCATTCCTAAGAATTGGTCGCATAAAAACTCCCAGAATTCCCAGAAAACACCGCATAACCCAGCAAAAGCAAATCCAAATAAAAGAAATAGCCAAGGACTTGTTTTCTCGATTGGTGCGTCTTTCAGCAAGAAGCCGATCAAACCGTAACCTAAGGCAGTCAGAACCATCGGGCTAACGGCGTGTAAGATTTTATCCCAAAATGAAATAATACTGATCAAGTGCATACCTGTTCCTAAAAAGACAGAAATGAACAAGAAAAACCAATAAAATAAAACAATCGCATCAGGAACATGGATCTTGAACAGTCGGCGAATGATCTGTGGCAAATAAATCAATAAGATACCTGCCAGTGATTCGACGATAAAGGTGATTCCTTGTGTGGTCGAATATTTGTTTGTTACAAATTCGAAAATGTTATAACCAACAACAAATAGACCGAAAATCGTTAATGCAATCTGAACTTTTTTTACTGTCTTACTCACTAATTTTTCCCCCAGCTAGATATGATTTCAATACTTCGAACAATACTTCTTCAGAAGACACGATCGTTCCGTTCAACTTGATCAAGCCGACCGTATAAAGATTTAAATAATGGAACTGATTTTCACCAGCCTGTTGCAAGGCAGCGACTTTTTTTGGATGAGTCGCTCCTTGTTGGCGGCTGTCTGTATATAAACCAATGATCGGGATGCCTTTAGCATAGGCGACACCGATCTCAGAAGCAACTCCGGCATCGATGGTCAATCCGTCTAAAAGTGCGATCATCAAGTCACTTTCTAGCACCTTTTCCGTATCAGCCAAGGCAATCATTTTACTATCTGCATACGCAGTCTTGTCATTGATCGCTTCGTTTTCTTGTGGCAGATAGATCGACAAATCAGAAGAAATCTCCCTGATTTTTTTGACAAGAGATTCGTTATAAAGCAAATCTCCTTTTGCAAAGAGTGGCGCTGCAAAATAAATATTCATTCGTTTCAACATCCTTTGTATTAGAAATAGTCACTAAAGTAAGCTTCCATGTTTGGAATGATCCGCTCTAATGTCTTGACCATGTCCTCATCCGTCGTTAAGCGTTCGATCCGAGCAAGGTAAGAAGCACGACGATAATTCATCATTAGACATGTCAAGGTTTGGATATCTAAGCGAACCATTTTTCCAAGGGGCTCGTTGACGATCGACAAACGACCATCTCGCCACGTCAAGCCAAATACCCCATTGTTCCAAGGCGCCACGGAATCTTCCACGATGAAATGGAAATCCTCTGCTGTACCAGAAAAAGGGAAGCGCTGGATAAATTCTTTGACGTCAACGATTCTTGCCATAAAGTAAGGTTCGATCTGTTCTTTGATTTGGCTATCTTCTAATAAGAAAGCAAGGGGTTCATTTTTGTAGATATCACCATGTACCCAGTAAACCATTGAAAAGTGTGCAGAGATGAAATTCCACAATCCGTTACGCGCCTCTTGATTCAAATAAAACATCTCTTTGACATGGAAGACTTCTTCGGCGACCCAATAAAAAAGTACGCCTGTTGGTTCATTGTCGCTATTGTAATAAATCGCCGCAGTCCGTTCTTCTTCATTTTCAAAACGCCAGTATTCTTCCCAGTGAAAGGCACTACGAAACAGTGCACCATGATTCTTTCCCGCAAACTGTTGATAGACACGGAAAACATCTTCGTGATCGACAGGCAGTCGTTCCACGATACCAGAAACAGGTACTTGTTTAGGTAGTTGCGTATCACGTATTTTAAAGGATAACTTATCTGACATGATTTCCCAACCTTTACGCCTGTAATAAGGGATATTGTAAGGATAAAGATAAGAGATCCACTGTTTGTTTTTGCGCATGTTGTCTAATGCGACGATGATCAAGTCTTGCATCAATCCATGATTGGCATATTCGGGATAGGTTCCAACGCCAGTTACACCGCCCATTTGGTACCGTGTACCATGGATATTGACCTCACAAGGATAGATCGCGATTTGAGAAATCAATTTTTCTTTATGAAACCAGCCGAATACATTTGATAATTCTAGGATCGGTCGCTTGGAACGTACAAATTCCCGTTTGTTTTCGAATCCACTTTCTTCAATATCAGAGTCAGTGACTTGAAAAACATAGGAAAGTAACTCATTGAACTGGTCAACATGTTCCTCCGTGACAGGCTTCAACTCAAAATTTTCTCTAAAATCTGTTTGGTCCATTTTTTCAACTCCAATTTAGTTACTTGTTCACAGTATAACAAAAGTTTCTAAAAAAAACTTCTAAAGTCCTTAGAAGGAAAAAGTCTTTAAATTCCTCCTTTTCGTTGGTATAATGAAAAGTGCTGATTATATGAAAAGAGGAGACGCTATGGATATAAAGAAAATGAAACAACGCCAAGAGCAAATTCGAAATTTTTCGATCATTGCTCATATCGACCATGGGAAATCAACTTTGGCCGATCGGATTTTGGAAAAGACGAACACTGTGACGTCTCGCGAAATGCAAGATCAGTTATTAGACTCCATGGATCTAGAACGTGAACGTGGGATCACGATCAAGCTTAATGCCGTAGAATTGAACTATACGGCTAAAAACGGGGAGACATACATCTTCCATTTGATCGATACCCCAGGGCACGTCGATTTTACCTATGAAGTATCCCGAAGTTTAGCTGCCTGTGAAGGCGCAGTCTTAGTCGTGGATGCCGCTCAAGGGATTGAAGCACAAACATTAGCCAATGTTTATTTGGCATTAGATAATGACCTAGAGATTTTACCAGTCATCAATAAGATCGATTTACCAGCCGCAGATCCAGAGCGTGTGCGTAATGAAATCGAAGAAGTGATCGGTATTGATGCCAGTGAAGCGGTCTTAGCAAGTGCGAAGTCTGGAATTGGTATCGAAGAAATACTGGAACAAGTAGTGGAATATGTCCCAGCACCTTCAGGCGATATCGAAGCTCCTTTGAAAGCACTGATTTTTGATTCGATCTATGACAGTTACCGCGGAGTTATTTTAAACGTACGGATCACCGATGGTGTTGTCAAGGCAGGGGATAAAATCAAATTGATGAGTAATGGCAAGACCTTCGATGTGACCGAAGTCGGCGTTTTCTCACCAAAAACGATTGCTCGTGACTTTTTGATGGTCGGTGATGTCGGTTATATCACCGCAAGCATCAAGACAGTTCAAGACACAAGTGTTGGGGATACAGTGACACTTGCGGATAATCCAGCTACAGAAGCATTACCAGGTTATCGTAAAATGAACCCAATGGTCTATTGTGGCTTATACCCGATCGACACATCACGATATAATGATCTACGTGAAGCATTGGAAAAACTTCAACTGAATGATGCTGCTTTGCAGTTTGAACCAGAAACATCACAAGCACTCGGCTTTGGTTTCCGTTGTGGCTTCTTGGGATTACTTCACATGGATGTCGTCCAAGAACGTTTAGAGCGTGAGTTCAATCTTGAATTGATCACGACAGCACCTTCTGTAATCTATCATGTCAACAAGACAGACGGTTCGATGGTCGTTGTTGATAATCCTGCTGATTTTCCTGAACCAGTCACGATCCAAGATGTCGAAGAACCTTTTGTGAAAGCACAGATCATGGTACCTAATGAGTACGTTGGTGCAGTCATGGAACTTTCGCAACGTAAACGTGGCGATTTTATTACGATGGATTATTTAGATGACTATCGTGTCAATGTTGTTTATAATCTTCCATTGTCCGAGATCGTCTTTGATTTCTTTGACAAACTTAAATCAAGCACGAAAGGCTACGCTTCACTTGACTATGAAATGTCGGGTTATCAAAAGAGCAAGCTAGTGAAAATGGACATCTTGCTGAATGCTGAAAAAGTCGACGCATTAAGCTTCATCGTTCACCGTGATTTTGCCTATGAACGCGGAAAAGCCATCGTTGAAAAACTGAAAAAATTGATCCCTCGTCAACAATTCGAGGTACCGATCCAAGCGGCGATCGGACAAAAAATCGTTGCCCGTTCAGACATCAAAGCGTTACGTAAAAACGTGTTGGCTAAATGTTACGGTGGTGACGTTTCCCGTAAACGTAAACTTCTTGAAAAACAAAAAGAAGGTAAAAAACGAATGAAACAAATCGGTAACGTCGAAGTCCCTCAAGAAGCCTTTATGGCCGTTCTGAAAATGGATGAGGATGAACCGAAGAAATAGTAAGGGGTCTAGCCGTTGGGCTAGACCTTTTTTGTTGCTTTTTCCCACGGATTTCCCACGGTTGTATGGGAAATTTAAATCATACTGTCTTTTAACATTCTTTCAAATATATCTAGTTGACGGAACAAATCACGTTTTTGCGAGTAGCTGCAAGTGCGCCAGTTCGGCAAAGAAATGCGAATGCCAAGCTTGATAAATTCACTGTATTTGAAAAAGTCACAGCTCGCGTTGCTGGATGATTAGTACCTAGCACTCCGCAAGGATCTATTCGTGCAAGAGCATTCGTTTTGATTATGGAGCATGGCACCATAAAGAATTTAATCGCATTGAATCTAAAGGTATCTTATGCCCAGATGTCAAAAAAGCATATGGTTATCAAGGTGGAGATACACTTGGTTTTGATGTAACTTTTGATACTGATTTGCTGAAAGGGAAGAAGATTGATATTGTTTTACGCCGATGCAATCAGTCTAATGGTTAAGGTGCAGTAAATGATGTGCGGATTTCTGATATTTATTTAACGCTATAAATAAAAATAATCCCTCTTTGAGGGGCGGTACATAAAAATTTATTATTTAGATTCTATAAACATGTGCAACTTATCTAACAACAAAGTATATATTCTACAGAAGTAAACAAATAGCTTATATTTTAGGATGTACACAAATTGACAAGTATAATAAAACTTTGATAAAATACAAATGTTTTTTTATTTTTATGTGTGATTAGTTAGAACTTACTTAAATCCTATTATAATATTTTTGTTAATGATTTTAATAAAATGATTGGAGAGAAAATGATGGATCAAAAAGCGTTTATCGAATCTATTGATTCTACAATCGATAGATTAAAAAAAGAAATTCGATTTTATAATAGAGTAATTGGTATCGGAAATATTATAAAAATAGTCTTATCAGCTAGTATCCCAATATTAATTGATCAGGCTTCCGAACACAGGTCTTTACTATTGATTGTTTCAATTGCTTCAGCAATAATTACAATTATACAAAGTGGGATGTCTGCATTTAATTATCAAGATAAAGTACAGACTTCGACAGAGTTATTAATGAAAATTGAAAAAGAAAAGTTGTTATATATAACGAAAACATCCCCATATAATAAAACAGATGAAGAAAATTTCCATTTAATCGTTACAACCCTTCAAACTGAATTAAATGATATTATCTCTGATTTTAATCAAGTTAATAACTAAAAATTTATTTAATTAGAAAGTAGTGCAGATAATACTAATTGTACAATTAAGAAAAGAGATAAGACTTTACATTTTTTTAGGAATGTAAAGTCTTATCTCTTTTCTTAATGCTATAAATTCATAATAACATTATGGACAATAAATTTAAAATTTATTCAGACTGTAGACAAACTCCTAAATTTAGAGTGTTGTTTGCAGTCTGACGACTCAAAAATGAGTCGTATAAATCAATTATAGTAATAAGTCATTGATTTCTTTAAATTCTTTATCAAGTTCTTTTTCATCATATTTTTCATATTTATCAGCTTCATGAAGAACTTTTTTAATTTCATGAATAGCCTTTCGTTCAACTAACCATTTTTTTAGGTTATGTTTTTTTTCTGGATTTTCAGATAACGTATCAAGTTCGTCTAACTCTTTATCCAGTTTATTGACAACAGAAACAATTCTGTTTACAACTTTTTCTTCTTTGTTTTCTAAATTTGACATTTATCTTCACGTCCTTTTTATTTGATAATTTAAGTATAGAACTTTGATATAGTTTATACAAATAGAAACGCTTCTTCGTGTATTCTGTGATTTTCTTTTGAAATGAGGAAAACTTTGGAGTAAAATGAACGTGGACAGAACAATATTTAGGAGGAATAAACTATGTGTACGTCTATTACTTATGTAACAAGTGATCATTATTTTGGAAGGAATTTTGATTATGAAATATCTTACAATGAAGTAGTCACTGTTACTCCAAGAAATTATAAGTTGAATTTTCGAAAGGTAAATGATTTGGATACTCATTATGCAATGATTGGTATTGCCGCTGGTATAGCTGACTACCCTCTTTATTACGATGCGACAAATGAAAAAGGATTGAGTATGGCTGGGCTAAATTTTTCTGGGTATGCTGATTATAAAGAAATACAAGAAGGGAAAGACAATGTATCTCCTTTTGAATTTATTCCTTGGATTTTAGGACAATGCTCAACAGTAGGAGAAGCTAAAAAATTGTTAAAAAATATCAATTTAGCAAATATAAATTATAGTGATGAACTTCCTTTATCCCCTTTACATTGGCTATTAGCTGATAAAGAAAAGTCAATTGTCATTGAAAGTATGAAAGATGGACTTCATATATATGATAACCCTGTGGGCGTTCTTACCAATAATCCTTCATTTGACTATCAATTATTTAATTTAAACAATTATCGTGTCTTATCGAGTGGAACTCCTAAAAATAATTTTTCAAATCAAATAAGTTTGAATGCCTATAGCCGCGGTATGGGAGGGATAGGCTTGCCTGGAGATTTATCCTCAGTATCTCGTTTTGTTAAAGCGACTTTTACGAAGCTGAATTCTGTATCTGGAGATTCAGAGTCAGAAAGTATTAGTCAATTTTTCCATATCTTAGGTTCAGTAGAACAACAAAAAGGTTTGTGTGATGTTGGTGATGGAAAATATGAATATACAATTTATTCTTCTTGTTGCAATGTTGACAAAGGAATCTATTATTATCGAACATATGAAGACAGTCAAATTACTGCAATTGATATGAATAAAGAAGACTTAGATAGTCATAAGTTAATTAGTTATCCAATTATAGAAAAACAACAAATTAAATATATAAATTAGTTAATGTGTTGTGATTGATTATTTAATATAGATATAATACAAAAAGGCAAAGATATTTTCAAAACATTTTTTCTTGATGTGATATCCTTGTCTTTTTTGTAATGTTTTTAACTTATTACTTTTGCAAAATTTATTTACCTGTTTTCTGGATCAACGATAGTGTATATTATGCTATCCTTGTTTGATTTTAGGACGTTTAAAGAGGCACTTTTTTACATAACTTAATCCATAGACCTTTTAAGCATGCTGTGAGATAATAATAAAAAAGAGTTTAAAGCGCACCCCAAACCACTTCCCCATAAGTGTATTACGCTTTAAACTCTTTTATATTTGAATTCACTAAGAAGCATAACATATTTTTGAAAAAAAGTGAGAAAAAAGGCTTATAATTAGGATTTAGAGTAATTAATTAGATGTTTATTTTATAGGACTGATATTATAGATTACAAATAGTATCGTATTTCGCAATCTTAAAATTATCTTCTTACTATGAATAAGATAATAAAATTTGTATCTGTCCTTTTTAGGTAACTTATTTTAATCTATATACCTTTCTGGATCAACGAAAGTATACTTTATATAGTCATAACGTCGATGATCGCTCCGTGTGTCTGGCACGTCAGTCACGATATCAAACAAAAAATATACATCCTTCTTCATTCTCGTTTTCGCAGCAGGGATTTTAAAGTAGTTCTTATTTGAATAGTAGAGATTGATTAATAAGCTTTCTTCGATTGCTAAAAAGAAAACTTCTGAATCCCATACTTTATAAAAATATTTGATAAATCTATTCGAAGGATCAAATTTAAACCACAATAGTGTTTTTACTTCCATTAACATATAAAGTTCACCTTAAAAATACTAACAAAAGTTTTTTTGTAAACCTTAAATAAAGATAATATCTCCCACATTTCTCCCACGTAGTCTATATAAAACCACAAAAAAATTTGAAGTGATACGAAGAAGAGTGAAAAAATAATAGAATATACAGCAATTGAAAACACTTCTACATGAAGCAAATTAAAACTTATTGAAAATGTACGTAATGCTTTTAGAATACAAGACTATAAGAAGCCTTCATGGCCGTTCTGAAAATGGATGAGGATAAGACGAAGAAATAGCTATTTCAAAATGAGAATACTAAATGATTTTGATTCTTTGTCAAAATGATGTTGGCAAAGAGAAATCTTAGAATAATTTGGACAGTAAGAAGGAGTTAACTTCTTTCTGCTCTTTTTATTTGGACAGAAAGAATCCATTGTCGAGTCATAATCCTTAATGGTTAATTTTACTAACAAAAATATAGTCGTATTTATTACTTTGTAATTAGAGTAATACCTTTCAGAATAAGGCTAAAGTCTAATTGTTACTACAATTTTCTTATGCTACCTTAAATTTAGAAATACTAAATGAGGAGGCAACAAATAAATGTTTAAGTTGATTTTAAAGCAATTTTTACAACACTGGAAAATTTGGCTATCCATCCTGCCTATTTTTATTGTTTCTGGATTAATATTTAGCACTGCTTTTGTGATATTAAATGCTTTAAGTAGGGCTGGTCTTAACAGTTCAGTTGATTATGGTGTTTTTATGCAGTTACCAATAGTAATAGGGATAGTAGTGTTGTTTTTATTGACTACCAATGCAATGAAACAGTGTATAGATTTTTTTGATGAAACAAATGACATATTGCTTCTTTTAGGGGCTTCTCCTGCTCAAATTAGTTTGGTAATGACCGGTCAAATGTTAATAATTGGGATGATTGGAGCCTTTTTTGGAAGCTGCTTCTCCTTAAAATCTTCACAGCTTTTTTTATCCACATTACCTTCGAGTGCTGCTAAAGAATCTCTTGTACATATCCCTCTTCAGTTCTCATGGAATATCGTTTTTGCTGTGATAATGATTCAACTAGCAATTATTCTATATACATGTATGCGCTATTGTCTTAAAAATTATAAGAAAAGAAAGGGAAGCCTTTCTTCTCATAGAGCATCTAATAAAACGAAGAACAGTGGTAAATTTTTGGGAATAATTGCGTTACTCATAAGCGTAGGTGCGACATTATATTTATATTTCAAAAATATTCCTGATCCAACTTTAATAAAAGAATATACTCAAAGTATGAGTAACTCAATGAATTTATTGCTCCTTCTGTGGCTTTCTATACTTATGACTATGAATTTTTTGATTCGTCCCATATTTCGAGGGATCGTACATATAATTGTTGGATTACCAAAAATGACAAAGAATCCAATGGTCCGCACTGCATTTTACAATATGCAATACAATATAGAAGAATTAGTAAAATTAATTCGTCCTGTCAGCATCATTACCTTATTAGTTGGGAATTTTATAGCTTTGTTTCTCAACACTAAACTACTGATTGATGGTACAAATGATAACTCTTATATTTCAGATTTGATCATCAACCTTATTTTTGTATTTGGAGCTCCAATATTAATCAGCTTGGCGAACGTAATTGTGTCAATTTGCCTTTTTAGAATAAAAACAAAAGTTGAATCTAAAAATTATTTTTATACTGGATGTACACCAGATTGGATTTTTAAAATGAGAATCATTGAAATCAGTATAGTTTCACTTATCTCAATAGTAGTTACTCTCATTGGAATGATAATGTTTGCGATTCCTTTATTAAGAGTGACATATCTGGGTGGTGGCAATATTTTTAAGGCAAATTGGTCGGTTAATCTCTTATTATCGTTAGGCGCTTTTCTAATATTCGGTTTATGTTTTATTGCAATATATTGGTTTGAGCGCTACACGTTAAAAAAGTATGTCGAGTAGATTTATTAATATACTAAAAGAATAGATTGTTTTAATTGAATCAAACACAAGAAAGTAATTAATTCAAATTGAAAGAAGGAAAGAAATTGCTGAATTGGGAGATCCTTCTACTATCAATGAGTAGTTTGCGCCCTACAGTTTTGTATGAGAATTTGATTTATAAACTAGAATGATTTTATGGAGGTTAATATCGATGAGAGAGATAGTTATTTCAATAAACGAATTAAAAAAAGAAATAGAGCTTGCGAAAGGAAATCTTTTACAAGTGCTTACTGATATTTCTTTTGATGTAAAGCAACAAGAGTTTGTATCGATCGTAGGACCTTCTGGTTCAGGAAAAACAACGTTGCTTCATTGTATCTCTAGCTTATTACCTCCTACAGAGGGAGAGGTGATGATCGATGGCGAATCACCATATGGATGGAGTGCAGCGAAATTAGCAAAGTTTCGTCGTAAAAAAATTGGTTTTATTTTTCAAGATTTTCAACTCATACCTTCATTGTCAGCCTACGATAATATGGTACTCCCAGGAACATTGAATGGGCACAAAATAAAAAGGGAAAATATCGATACTTTGGCAAAACGATTGGAATTAAAAGCGGATTTACATCAGCCTATTGATGCTCTTTCGGGTGGTGAACAACAAAAAGTTGCAATTGGGCGCACAATATTAGCAGATCCAGAAATATTATTTTTAGATGAACCTACTAGCGCATTAGATACTCACTCACGTGTCCTTATTATGGAAGTACTGAAAGAATTAGTAAGCAAAGGTAAGACAATTGTTATGGTTACTCATGACCTAGAATTAGCCAGTCAATCTTCCAGAGCAATTGTTTTAAAGGATGGGCGCATTCATAATAATATAAGTTCGCCAACATTGGAAACCCTCATATTCTAAAAGATACGATTCATTCATATCTACCTTAGCTCCATCTACTTTTACTCAATGAAATTAGCGTATGCTTTCTTTGGTTCTCAAATGGATTAAACAAATCATTCGGACAAAAAAATAGATTCATGTATAATTTAATCAGAGTTTATATTACTATCGTTATAATATTTTTAGGAAACATCTTATGTAAAATCTATTGCTATTTTTTGTTCATTTATGAGGAGGAAAAAGATGAAAAGGGGATTTATTTCTAAGGGGATTTGTGGGTTCACGATACTTGCGATATTAACGAGTTCGTTTGGTGTGAGTCAAGTTTTTGCAGAGGATTCGTCTACAATGGATACCTCGACTGAATCGACTCAAACGTCAGCAGCTCCACAGATAAATAGTACAGAAACGAATGAAGTCAGTCAGCAGACAGAAACGACAGAAACAGAGATACCAGCGCAAGAGTCACAACAAACGCCACCAGTACAAGCGAGTAAAGAAACAGAAGTTCAACCAGAGCAACCACAAACTGCAATCGTCGATGGAGTAGAAGTCGCTTTGGAAGCGCCAGAAAAAGCTGGTAAAAACGAAGCGGATATCACACAAGCGCCAAAAGAGGAATTGATCGAAGGCTCTCCAAGACTATTTCGAGCAGCTGTGCAAACGATTCCAATGTATCGTTTATTCAATCCACATAGTGGGGAGCATTTTTACACGAGAGACACTGGTGAACGAGATAATTTAAGAAGGATTGGTTGGAATTACGAAGGTGTTGGTTGGCAGGCACCGACAAGTGGTGATCCAGTCTATCGTTTGTACAATCGCTATAATGGAGAACATTTTTATACGTTGAACGCAAAAGAAAGAGATAGTATCACGAAACAAGGCTGGAAGTATGAAGGAATCGGTTGGTATTCCTACAAAGGGGCGAATGCCATTCCTGTCAGTCGTTTATATAGTAAACGCGTGAACTGGCACCATTACACATTAGATGAAAACGAGAAAAAAGTAATCACGAAACAAGGGTGGGTCTATGAAGGTGTTGGTTGGTACGCAGTTGGCAGTGGTCAACAAAATCAAGAGGACTATAAACTATTGGGTGTGAAAAATTACAACCAATATGCGTTAGGTGCGCCAAGTGGATGTGAAGGGGCTTCATTATTGCAAGCACTTCAATATAAAGGAAAGATCACCAACTGGAGTTTGACTCAATTCTTGAACACGATTCCTAAATCTCCGAATGGTAATCCAAACAGCGGTTTTGTTGGCAGCCCATTCGTCGAAAATTCATGGACTTATTCTGCAATTTATCCTGCACCTTTGACGACGTGGGGCAAGAAGTATGGAAATGTCCAAAATATTTCAGGTAGCTCGATGAATACGTTGTTAAACGAAGTCAAAAATGGCCATCCGGTGGTTGCTTGGGTTACGATCAACTTCCAACCAATCCGTTGGGGGAATTGGAATTTTGGTGTCGCAGCGAATAATAATCATGCGGTTACTCTTGATGGATATAATAAAGGAAGTAATCAAGTCCATGTATCTGATCCTATCAGTGGTTCTTATTGGATGAATCGGACAACATTTGAAAATATTTATAATGCACGTAAATACGCGGTAGTTGTAAGATAGACTAAAGCTTAACAAAAACAATGGTTGCAGTAATTCTTTTCCCATAACCTGTAAGATCCGAGAATAGTTTGGATTTTATGGGTTATTTTTATTGCATTATTCTATCTAGATCAAAATCAATGGTTAGAAACAAATTCTATTACGTTAATGTAAGTTAAACATAGGAAGAATAGATTTCGGATCATTGCCTTATTTAGTATGATTTAGACAGGAAGTGAAAAAGAATAGGAAAGTGGGAATGATAATGGGAAAACTAGTAAAAGGATTATTAGCAATTACGCTTATTTTAGGAATCGGTGCATTTTTTATTGAATCAAAGTCAGAAGGCTTTCAAGCATTAACGGATAATTTTTTATCTGATAAAGAAGTGAAAGAATATTATGTAAAAACAAGTAGTGGGGATAAAAAAGGGAAGGATTATCTCTACACGTTTGAAGGATACGATGAAGATGGCAATCAACAAACAGTAAAAAAATTAGTGGATCACGAATTAAAGCAAGGTAGATACTTAAAAATCTATGCAAAAGGAATGCAAGGAAAAGGCTGGAGTGAAGTAGCAGAAAACGAAGTGCCTACGAAAGCATTGCAAAAAATCAATATATAATGGCTGAAATGTTTAATTACATTTGAGGTAGTTAATAATAAAAAAAGCTCACCGTGATGGATGTGATACATGTCATGGGGGCTTTTTCAATGTTCTCAAAAACACACGCTCAGTCCAAGCCCGCTCAGCCATATTTTTTATTAGTATTTCTTTTTTGACAAACAAATAAATAAATGGTAATGTTATTCTACTCAAAACGTAATTATTACGATTTGTATAATATAAAGTGAAATAAAGGAGCAGATTATTAGTGGCAAAAAAATCAAAAATTGCAAAAATGAATAAGCAAGTAGCTTTGATCAATAAATATAGTGAACAACGTCAAGAGTTGAAAGCAGCAAAAGATTATGAAGGACTAGCTAAGTTGCCAAAAGAGTCTAATCCTAATCGTTTAAAACTGAGAGATCAGACAGATGGCCGTCCTCGAGGCTACATGAGAAAATTTGGCATGTCTCGAATCACTTTTAGAGAACTGGCACATCAAGGGTTGATCCCAGGAATTAAAAAAGCAAGTTGGTAAAATAGGAGGAAAAAGTCATGGCAGTACCAGCAAGAAAAACATCGAAAGCAAAAAAACGTTTGCGACGAACACACCAAGGTTTGACGAAACCACAGATTTCCTTTGACGAGGTGACTGGTGATTATCGTCGAAGCCATCACGTCTCTTTAAAAGGCTACTATAAAGGACGCAAAGTGACAGAATAACCGATTGGAAGCTGCAAGGGGGGTTCAAGAAATGAAAATTATTTATCCACCATTAGTCGAACAAGGAATCAAATATTATTCGAAAACGGTGAAAGAACCTGTAGACAAAGGGGAATTCTATCGTGCGATGGTCGATAAGAAACTGATCACAGAAACTGGCCTTCCTACAGAACATGCGCTAGAGCAAGGCTTTGTCAAAGACTATTACGAAAAACAAAACTTATCCTTTGAAGAATTTTTGGACATTTATCCTATTTTTCAAAAGCATGATGCCGATTTGTTCAAATCTATTGACGGCTTCTGGGAGATTCCTGTAGACTTGAAAATAGAATTAATGGAAATGCTTGAAACTGATCAACTGGATTATGATGACGAACAACAAATCAACATCTATTTAGAAGATCGGTAAAAGGATAGAATAAGAAAATCCAAAAGGACAAACTATATGCACAACTTTCGTAAATCAGGTATAAAACCTTGGGATATCATCATTATTACTGTTCTGGTAGTTGCTTCTTTCGTTCCGACAATTGTCTTTGCTTTGTCATTTGATAACGCAGAAAGCGGTAATAGTGTGAAGTATGCAGTAGTCAAAATTGACGGAAAAGAAGTCGAACGTTTTGATTTAGATGAAATCAGTAGTAAGATGGTGACTTATCATCCTTCTGATACCCAATACAATATTGTCGAAATCCAAGAAGGCAAGATCAGAGTCAAAGAAGATAATAGTCCCGATCAAATCGCTGTCAGAACTGGCTGGATCTCGGAACCTGGACAAACGAGTATCTGTTTGCCGCATCGACTAGTTATTACAATTGAACAAGAAGGACAGTCGGATTATCATATCTATTAAGTAAAAGAAAACTGCTACTATCAGCTAGGATAAAGTTGATAGTAGCAGTTTTTTTGTCTCCAGAGTGATAGGGTACAATCAGATATGATTATACATTAAAAAATATGTATTTAAAAATTGAACAAGGTGGCATGATCTATTTAAATGATTTCAAAATTTAGCATTTCTCAACCAAGAAAAATAGCTCTTTAAAAATATAGTCTCTCCTTTACGTACGTGTTGGTACGTGCTATAGTTGTTTTTGTAAGGAGGTATAGTGAAAAATACCGCTTACAGGAAAAGAAATGCTTCGGTTATTGAAGAAGAATGGCTGGGTTGAGCGAAGGCAGGAAGGCTCTCATCATCACCTTTATAAAGATGGTGTTAGAATTACTGTCCCTGTTCATGCCAATCAAGATCTAGGCCGAGGACTTGAGCAAAAAATTTTGAAGGATGCGGGATTGAAATAATCTCGCATTTGATTACAAGAAGGGATTGACTGAGATGTTAAGCGAACCTTTAGCAAAAACATATCCTGCTATTTTTAAACCCGAAGAAGGTGGCGGTTACTTCATTGAATTTCCTGATATTCAGGGTGCTTATACAGGAATCAATGAAGATGATATATCTTATGGAATTGCCATGGCACAAGAGGTGTTAGGTATGGTTCTAGCGGACTATATTGATCACGGAGAGCCAATACCAGAGCCGACGCCGATCAAAGAAGTCTTTGTTGAAAAAGATTCCTTTACGACATTGATTCGTGTAGATGTTGCTAAATATCTAAAGGATACAGAACTTATCAAAAAGACTTTAACGATTCCACGATGGGCCGATACATTAGGTAAACGTGCGGGGATAAATTTTTCAGTCCTTTTAACAGAATCCATTGCAGATAAAGCGGATGATATTCTTCATTCAGGTAAAAATAATAGATAAAAATGATTTGGAAACTAGTATCTTTTTATGTCTTCCACTAGTAATAATGCTCTCGAAATCTGACAGTAGATGAACATCTTTATGAATAAATTAGTTGAAACTGATTCTAAAAAAATTTAAAAAGCTTTTTAAAATCAGTCTCATAATAAATCAATTGTTGACTTGTATCTTTTATTTACAATTAAAGGAAAAGACCATTTAAAGTTTTCGATGAATGATCATTCTAGAAGTCAGCCAAAGCCCTCATCTAAATCAATATTTAGATGAGGGCTTTTCGCAGATGTGATACAGCATAGTTGATTCTAGGAGGTTAATCCTTATACTACCTTTTGATTGATTATTTGTGTTCGGTGCTTATGATCCTCTAGCACGTTTTATTGCTACTTTTCAAAGGTTACTGTAATTTGAAAAAAATCCTATTTGTAAAATCATTAAATTCAATAAGCGTATCGTCACCAATCGGAACGAGCAATGCGACTTTGCCTTTGTCCGTTCCACCTTCGTACAAATCTTTGTTCCCAAATTCTTCGTTGCCTAAGTAGCTATAACTTTCTTGGTTGACTTCTTCTCCAGTTGAACTAACTGGTATAAAACTAGAAAAAGCACGATATGGCTCATCTTGGCTCCCTTTATTGACAGTTAGCTCTGCATCAAAAACTACCCATTCTTTTCCTTCTGGTGCTGGTTCATTGTACTCATCCATGCTGATCATATAATTATACGCTTCTTCACCACGGACAACGTTACTGATGGTTAAGGAAATATTTGTGTCGATTTCTTCATATTCGTCATCATAATAAACAGTGTCGAACGTGATCGGGTTGTCGAGGGGCACAGGGTTTGAACGTTTGCCAAAAGCAGAATCACCTGATGCGTCATCTGATCCGCTTAGTTCAGTTGAGTTATCAGTGATATCTACGAGAGATGAATCATCTGTTGCGTCTTTATCAGTTCTGGTGCTGTCTGAAGAAGTAGAAGATGTTGCTGTTTTACTTTTATCATATGGCTTCAGAACAAGTTTTTTATCTTCCTCGTTATCTTTGGTAGGTGTGAGAATAATATTTTTATCTTCTTTTGTTACTGTATACTTGCCTGTTTCCCCGTCGTTTTCCCAGGTCATGATATTTCCTTCTAACGTGTATTCAAACTTATATTGAAATTCTTCAAGCATGCTTTTCGCAAATTCTTCACCCAAGGCTTCCCATTCATTGGTAGCGGTCGATTGGTAAGAAGAAGGATCAATGCGAAACGATACGACATGATTTGAGAAAGAGGCAATCATGTCTACTTCCTCTAATTCTTCAATCAGCCAATCATTGGCTTTCAGGTCATCAACACTGACTTGCTTTCCACAGGCGGCTAGAAATAGTAGAACGAACAATAACATGGAACGACTAACGATTTTTTTCATTTTTTTCCCCCAAAAAATTATTTTGACTACTATGTAAATGTAGTAGTTACCAAAAAAGTAGACCTATAACCAAGTGTGAAAGCCTATTCATTTTAAAAAAAACTTATTTGAATTTGGGCGTTTTAACTTCTTCATCGAAAACACATTAATATTATATCTTTATCTAATGAATAATACAAGTTGTGTTAAGAGTACGTTTGTTTTTTTACATAGAACTAAAATAAGGGTGATTTTTTAACGATATAAATATAGCTGTTTATCAAAATTTCTGAGTGGAAAATATTGAATAAAGGAATCTATGTGAATAGTTTTAGATTAAAAAATAACGATAAAATATAATATATAAAGATAGTTTATGATATAATCAGTATCTGAACGCTTGATATTAAAGATTATTATCATGTAGGAGAATTGTAATGAGAGAAACGGACAAAAGAAGTGAATTGTTGAGTATCGGAGAATTGGCGAAATAACCGGTGTCAATATTAAATCGTTAAGATATTATGAACAAGTCGGGGTATTATTGCCGGTATACATCAATCCAGATTCTGGCTATCGCTATTATTCCTTAGCGCAAGTGAGTGCGGTCGAGCTGATTCAAGCATGTGTAGAGATTGGGTTGCCTTTAAAGGAATTGCATCGCTTCAGTGATCCGAATAATTCCATCGATTACCTATCTTTTTTATCATATAGCGAAGAATTAATGAAACAAAAAATCGATTCGCTCCAACAAAATTTAAAAGGAATGCAAGAGGTAAAAGAAGAAATCAATTTGTTAAAAACATATCGACATTCTAAAAAGCAACATATTCGGCAATTGTCAGAAAAGTACTTATATGTTTTTCCTTATCAACCGACTGATAACAAAAAGACACTTTATACAGAAGCAGCCAATTTGTTTGATCGCTCGATGGAAGATGGGTATGAGCCTTTATATGATTTTGGTATTCTTTATGAATTTATTGATAAAAACATGCGACAGTATATGTATATAGAAATCAAGCCTACAAAAAATGTCCGTGAAAATATTAAGGTTTTACCTAGTGGAGAATATGCATGCCGGTTTACTCCTAAAAGTTACGGCGAGCGCCTTCCAGAGTTGTTTCCAGAAATATTTGAAAAAAAGTCGACTATTCTTGCGGTTGAAGCAGAAGCTTCCACTGGAACATTAGAAGAAATCGTTTATGAGATTCGTGTTTTCAACGATGGAATGAATGATTGAGAATCCGTCAACACTGAACAATGACGAAAAGTCAAAATGTTGAGGGAAATTTCTCCATGAATAAAGGAAATTACGTCGAAGGAACTAATCACGCAGACCAACAATTCAAGTTTTATTAGATTTGATTGGTCTCATGAGAGTTACAAATAAAATCAATCGTAAAGCAGCATAATAGCAGATCAACAATACAAAAACTGATTTCGATCGACGATCAAAATCAGTTTTTTTGTTCAAGTTACCTATAATTTGTTGTGAAAGTTCTATGCTTTGTTCATATACCCGCAATTAAGAAAGCGTTATCATTTTTGTGAATCAATTAAATTTAGGAGGAGCGGAGATGAAGGATAAGAAAAAAATGGTAGTCGGACTTTTTTGTGCAGTAGTAATAGCAAGTGCAATTGGTAGTGGGACAACGTATCACGCAGAGTCTAAAACGTTTGATTATAAAGAAACAGAAGCAGCAACTTATCAACGAGGACTGGATAATCAGCCGGAATCGTCTTACTGGTTTCCAGAAGAATTGTTAGAATGGGAATTTTCTAAAGATCCGGATGCACCTTATAATGTCAGCAAAGTGCCTTTGGCAAAACGAATCGATAAAAAGGCATTGACAACTTCAAATGACACGCAAACACCAGAAATGAAAGTAGTCGCTTTATCAATCATGAATAGCAGTACAAGTGGGAATGCGCCAAGGGGTATCAATACTTTTGATGCCAATGTATTTTCCAATTGGCAGTATATCGATCAACTTGTGTATTGGGGTGGTTCGTCTGGTGAAGGGATCATTGTGCCGCCAAGTCCTGATGTTATTGATGCGGCCCATAAAAATGGTGTGCCGGTATTAGGCACGGTCTTCTTTCCTCAAAGCGCTCATGGCGGTAAAATCGAATGGTTGGATACATTCTTGCAAAAAGATGAGGATGGTACCTTTCCTTTAGTCGATCAATTGATCGAAGTAGCTACTCTATATGGGTTTGATGGCTGGTTTATCAATCAAGAAACAGACACCGTAGTCACAAGCTTTGATGATGCGAATGCTCAGAAAAAGGTAGAAGGGGCAAATGCGGCAGAAGGATTGAGTAAAGAACATGCGGATTTGATGCAAGAATTCATCAAACAATTCAAACAAAAAGCAGCAACTTTAGATATCATGTGGTATGATTCGATGACTTCGGAGGGTAAAATGGATTGGCAAAATGCGTTGACGGATAAAAACCAAGCTTTTTTAGTCGATGCGGAGATGAATCCTTTAGCAGATAGCATGTTTTTGAATTTCTGGTGGAACACCGATCGTTTAGCTAGTCAAGAGCTATTGAAAGCTTCTAAAAAGAAAGCAATTGAATTAGGCATTGATCCTTATCAATTATATGCGGGCATCGATGTCCAACAAAATGGCTATGATACACCAGTGAATTGGCGGTTATTCACAGATGAAACGGGAACTCCGTATACTTCGTTAGGTCTGTATGTGCCAAGTTGGACATATTCATCAGCAAGTGATCCTGCTGATTTTCAACGTCGTGAAATGCGTTTTTGGGTCAATGAACAAGGTGATCCAACGAAAGGGAAGGCACCGGTAGAAAAAGAATGGCCTGGGATCTCTACGTATGCAGTAGAGCAGAGCGCTATTACCAGCATGCCTTTTGTGACGAATTTTAGCATGGGGAATGGGTATGGATACTTTATCAATGGAAAAAAAGTATCTGATCTAGAGTGGAATAATCGCAGTATGCAAGACGTGATGCCAACGTATCGTTGGATCTTTGATCATCAAGGAGAAAATCAATTAGCCGTTGAGATGGATTACGATGAGGCGTTTCGTGGCGGAAATTCTTTGCTTCTTAAAGGGAGTATGGTGAACGAGGCAACAAGCACAATCAAACTGTATCGAATGAATGGAATCATTTCCGATAAAACTTCTATCACAACAACGGCAAAAGCAACGAGCATGAGCCAACTTGACTTAGTTTTAGAAATGGCTGACGGACGAAAAGAAATCATCTCAGCAAGTGAACCAATCGGTCGGGATTGGACGACTGTCAGCTATGATGTCAGTCGATTGGCAGGAGAAAAAATCAACACCCTTTCTTATCAGCTTGCTTCTTCAGAAACTCAGTCGGATTATGCGTTACACTTAGGTCAATTAGCTCTGACAGGTGGAAAGGAACCTCAAGCCACAAAAGTGTCAGGACTGACGCTTGAAGATGTTGTGTTTGATGAAGAGGAAGGGCGATACGCTGGCATACGACTGGCTTGGGATGAGACGGAGAGTCAAGCAAGCTACTATGAGATCTACCGGTTGAATCCTGATAACTCAAAATCTTTCTTAGGAGCAACACCAGCTACGAATCATTATATCAATGCCCTTGAACGAACCTTAGACACCACGCAAACCAAATTGATTGTCGTGCCTGTTGATGCGCTGGGTAATCAAGGTGAACCTTCAGAAGCCGTTTCTTTTAATTGGCCGGATAATAAAGTGCCGAGAGCAGATTTTACTGCTTCAAGAACGTTAGCTGCTCCAGGATCAGCGATTACTTTTACAAACACGTCATCCTTAAACACTGAAACGGTTACTTGGGAATTTGAAGGTGGGGATATCACGACAAGTCATGAACATTCGCCAGTTGTCACTTATCGCAAAGAAGGTGTTTATAAAGTCAAATTAACGGCAAGCAATCAAGCAGGGGAGACACCTGTCGAAAAAAACGGTTTGATTACAATTTCTAATAAAGTACCAATGGAGTTACCGCTGTTATCACGAAACGCGAAAGCGACCGCTTCTTCTTATACCAACGAAGCGGAAGCCCCTCATTTAGCAATAGATGGCGACTTGTCGACTAAATGGTGTGCAACGGGTACGCCACCACATGAATTGACACTTGACTTAGGAAGTGTTCAAACCATTAGTGAAATTCGCATAGACCATGCGCAAGCAGGTGGAGAAAGTCCTGATATGAATACAAAAGCATATGCGATCGAAATAAGTGAAGATGGAGAGATATATAAAGAAGTTGCCAAAACTACCAATAATACGGCGAGTAGCTCCGTCGAGACTTTTGCGGTACAATCTGCACGATATGTCCGATTACGTATTGACAAACCAACACAAGGATCAGACACTGCAGCAAGAATCTATGGATTTGAAGTCTTTGGACTGCCAGAATTGTTACACTAACTTAGTGGGATAAGAAGTGTATTCGTCATCTCATCAGTTTTATCATTTAATATAATTGATATGTTTAAAATCCACATCATTATAAATAAGCGTCACCCTTTTCGAAATCATGAAAATGATTTTCGAGGGTGGCGCTTATTTAGCAATGCATTTCTAATGAAGGTTTCGTTGCCTTTATATAATCAAAAGAGTTTTACTTATTAAGGTTTGAGCGTCGCTTTTTTTCAAAGAACGTCAATCCCGCAATAATTAATACTACAACAAAGTACGTTGTCCAAGTAATCACATTAAAAAGTAATAAAGCTAGTCCAATGATCAAACATAATAGTAAAGTCCATACGGTTAGATTCTTTTCCATATCCTAATGAAAACATCGAAGCGTCAATTTCTCGTGTTACATAAAGAATGAGCTATCGCTGTTTTCACTTCCAAACCTCCTTTTAAACGGCTTATAAAGACAAAAATATTTTCATCTTGAAAAAGAAATTTTAGCACAAAGTAAAAAAGATTGTAAGGATTAGTTGAAGATTAGTGCAAATCAGGTACTTATTCAAATTGTTAAAAATAGGATCAAATAATTGAAAAAGAGAATATTCCTAAGAACAAGCTAGAATCATTTGATCGTCATATGTAAAAATAAGTGAAGAGTTTCATCACGCATATAAAATTTAAGACACCTACTTTGACCTTTCAAGTAGGTGTCTTATTGTGAACTAGAGTTGCAATCGTCCATTCGAGGTTTTCACTCCTATGCGGATTTTTTAAGTTCTTGCACTGCTTGTTCGATCGTTACACCAGTCGCTACACGATTGCTATCTTCTTTGTCGAATACAACGAAAAGATTTAAATCGGTATTAAGAGTGACACGATATTGTAATTCTTTGTTATAGAATGTCATAGCCATTCTCCTTTCTTATTGTTCTGTTGAAAGGCAACGATACGTTGATAACGAAATTCCATAACTATTATAGCACAGATAGGTGAATTGAATCAACTGTATTTTTATTAAATAATAATGATTATTATTTGAAGGGGGTCATTGACACAAAAAAATTGGATTACATAAGTGAAAAGGAGGGATAAGAAGATGTAGACTAGATTATGAAATTGATAAGAAAAAAGCAGTATACGAGATCAGAGCGATCATTTCGTATACTGCATCAATTATTTTAGTAACATTTTTCGCAAGGGGTCAATCCGCGTGCCAATGCTTCACTCATTGTCGCAGGATAGTAATTACCGTTACCACACTTATGCGTATGGTACTTTGCTCCAGTTCTGGTAACTAAGACTTGTGCTTCATTTGCTTGTGCCTGTTGCGCTTGAGCTGCGGCTGCTTGTTCTTGTGCCACGCGCTGGGCTTCTGCTTGTTCAGCAGCCACACGAGCTTCTTCAGCGATACGCGCTTGTTCCGCTGCCTGTGCTTGTGCTGCCTGTTCTGCTTCGAGACGAGCTTGTTCTTCCTGAGCTTTCTTTTCCGCTTCAAGTCTTGCTTGTTCTTCTTGCGCTTTCTTTTCTGCTTCACGTTTTGCTTGTTCTTCTTGCGCTTTCTTTTCTGCTTCACGTTTTGCTTGTTCTTCTTGCGCTTTCTTTTCTACTTCACGTTTCGCTTGTTCTTCTTGTGCTTTTTTCTCAGCTGCTAATTGTTCTTCTTTCTTTTTCTCTTCTAATTCTTTCTTTTCCGCCGCTTCTCGTTGGGCTTTTTCTTCACTGGATGTTGAAGTTGTTTCCGAAGTAGCGGTATCTGCTTTTGACGCTTGATTGGTACCAGATCCGCAAGCGCTACTGATCAGTAGTAAACCGAATAAAGCACTAAATAAAATGAGATGGCGTTGCCAAGCTTTTCCATTTCTTTTACTTGATCGACTAAATAGATGTAGACCAAGCATCAAACTGATTAATCCTAACAATAACAACAATAAATTCATTTTTTCCTCCTGTTTCTACGAAAAATAGATCGCTTTCATACAAAGCTCCCCCTAATAAAAGCGATTGGTTTTATTTACGGTGATTGACCGTATTCTCTATGTCGGAATCGAACCGACGAAAGCCAGTTAGAGAGTGTAGATAAATCAAAAAAGAATAGTGGTAGAAGAAAGCACAACGTTATAATTATATAAAGAAATAATAACAAACAAACTTTATTTTATCATTAAGATGAACATAATAACAGAGAGTTTTAATGGATGATGATTTTTTTAATATTTGTTTTTTTAATGTAAAAAATGTTATATTTGATGAAGAAAAGTATCGATTTGATATCATAATCGTTCGAATATAAAAATTAACCAAGAGTTCACATGAAAAAGAGAGTCAGGATGAAAAACTGGATAGAGGAGGAGTTAATATGCGCATTTTGTTTATTAATGCAAGCCCGAACAAAGAGGGGATGACCGTTAGATGGGGAGAAAAAATCTTAAAGGATATCGACTATACGGTCCTGCATTTAGTTGATTATTCGATCAATCAGTTAGGACAGATGACCGAAAAGGATGAATTTGACAAAGTCATGGGAGTAATCAAACAAGCTGACGTCTTGGTGATTGGTACGCCCATCTACTGGTGGGATGTGACCGGTTTGTTAAAAACATTTATTGATCGCTGGACGGATCTATTTGAGTATGGGTTAGAGACACCAGATGCTCCCTTGTATCAAAAATCGGTTTTCTGGTTTATTCAAGGATCTGCGCCAGATGAAGCTATCAGCGGAATTAGACGAATGCTGTCTAATGTGAGTGACCGGTTTTTGATGCAGAAGTTAGGAATGATTTATCAGAAGAAAGACATTGCTTCATCTAATGAACAAATCAAACAAATGAGATGAATAGAGAAATTGAAAGTACCGAGGGTTTATAGTTGTGTTTTCTAAAAGGGCATGCTATAGTATAAAAGTAATCTATTTTGAAACGTAATTTGAGCTATAAGTTAAACATTATAAGACTCCTTTTGCCTATCAAATATTTATTGCACTATAAACGTACGTTGATACGTATCAGGAGGAAATATACATGAATAACGGTACAGTAAAATGGTTTAACGCAGACAAAGGTTTTGGATTTATCACTGGTGAAGATGGAAATGACGTATTCGCTCATTTTTCAGCTATCCAAGGTGACGGTTTCAAAACATTAGACGAAGGTCAAGCTGTGACTTTTGATGTTGAAGATGGACAACGTGGCCCTCAAGCAATCAACATCGTTAAAGCATAATCAAACGATTGATATCTGACTGCTCTTTCTTATGAAAGAGCAGTTTTTTTATGTCTAATTTCAATAAAAGCCTCTCGATTCAGCAATCGAGAGGTTTGATAGAGCAATGTATTATTGATTGTTTACAAAATGATCCCTTTCTGTTCTAAATTTGCCACACATTCGGCTAAGTAGATTTGATCATGTTCTGGATAAAGTGGTGAGGTCCATTCAATAGGGGAAAGGGTAGAATAAGGTGCACAAATTTTTCCACGATACAAGGGATCAAACCATTCCTCACCAGGTTTATAATTTTGTTTCTTCATTTCTTCCATTACTAACAAATGATACTGAAATAATTTGTAAGGCGAATGTGTAAAAACGTAATCGACAGTCGCATGTTTTCGTCCCCAACCATTGCCTCTCAGAGCACAACATTCGCGATGTTGTCCTAATAATTGTTGGCGCGGAAGTGATTGCAAGAGGCTTTGATGCCATAAGCGCATATAATATTTCCTTCTTTCTAAAACAGTGAATTAAGTGTTTAGGATGCTTCCGTTCGACCAATCAAATAATCGATGGTCGTGTCGTAAAAATCTGCGATAAAGATCAATTCGATGATACTAGGTATATTTTTTCCATCTTCATAGTTTTTATATGTCTCAATCGGTAAGTTCACTTTTTCAGCAACCTGTGGTGTAGTTAAATGCTTCTTATCTTTGAGGAAGTTTAAACGGCAATGCAGTGTATCCAGTAAAATCGCTTCTTCAATCGTCATTTTACCTCACCTTTCTCTAAATAATTATCTATGAGAGTTAACGTTTATTTTTTCTGTTTAGATAAAATAAATACCCAATGACAAAGAGTATGGAGAGAATGAACCCAACTAAATTAAATGTGAAGATCTGGAAGGGTTCGAAAAACTGATAATTTAATACTTTGTACATAAAATAGATCGCAGGCAAACTACTTAAAGCGATTTTTTTTCGTTCTTTCGTCCATTTGATAAACGAAAAAACGATCGGTACAAATATAAAAACAGGAAAAATAAAAGCAAGTCGGCTCAATTCCAGCATAATAAATAAACTCCCATAGCTATATTTTATTCGTGCATAAATTGTATTTTGAGTTATTCTATTTGAGAATATACTAGATTTATATTCACTAGATAAAAGATAGCATGTTATGCGATTCTGAACAAATATTTCGATAAAAAACATGATTCTTCTGTAGACGTATAATTTGAAAAAAACATAAAAAAAGGTGGAACTTTCATTCCGCCTTTTTTTATGTTTTTAGATTGGTTTCGACCATTTACTCTTTGACATAGACATTAAAGTCTTTTAGAAGTTTAAGTGCTTGTGGCTCGTGAACACGACTGCTGACTAGTGACGAATCAATGATAAAGTCAGCTTCTGGAAAGGCGCTTTGTAAAGCGATCGTGTTGGATAAGACACACAAATTAGTTTCGATCCCAACCACTTCAATCGTTTTCTGTTCTTCTTTACGTTCAAAAAGGGAATGCTTGATCTCTGTTAAGGTTTCTGGCGGCAGAGTAAAGTAATATTTTTTGATTTCCCGCTCATTTGGTAGAGGAGAGAGCGTGGGAATGATTTTAAGATCTTCACTTTCTGCCTCATCTTTCCGTTCGATAGGGATATCACGAGTGAATAGTACGTATTCATTCGCTGCACGTGCTTGGTTTAAACGTGTATTTACTCGCTCAACTAATGCTTCAGCATCTTCTATATAAAATTCACTAGTTGGATCTAAAATATGATTTTGCATATCGATAACGACTAACATCTATCATCTCTCCTTATAAAAAGTGATCATTCAAAAAGTTTGCAACACCGGCTTCATCATTGGTTTCTGTCACCTCATCTGCTAGATCCTTCACATGTTCTTGCGCATTGCCCATAGCCACGCTTAATCCGCTGAACTCAAGCATTGCCAAATCATTTTCTTGATCACCAAACGCCATGACGTCTTCTGAAGATAACCCTAAGTACTCAGTTAGAAATAAGAGTGAGTGGGCCTTTGTAATATTTTTAGGAGTGATTTCTAGGAAATGTGGGTCTGAAAAAACAGAATCAATTCCTTCTTTCTTCAACTCTGCTTGGATTTTTTGTAGTTTTTCCTCATTTTTATCCGTCAGAGCTAATTTCAAATAGCTTAAGGAAGGATCGTCCAACTGTTTTGTGATCTCATCAAAGGAATGATTTTGCAAGTTGAAGTGTTGATAATAAGGATCGTCTTTTACTAAGGCAGTTTCATCAAAAGTGATTTGATCATCTTGTGTTTCTCGGCTGGCGATGATCGATATTTTTGCTTCTTTTGCTAAATAAAAGGCCTTTTTAAGTATAGGTACTTCGATTTTTGAGCGTCTTAATACATGATCGATCTTGCCATCTTTCATTTCGGAAATCAATGCACCGTTAGAAGAAATCAAATAGCCGCTGACGCCTAATTGTGCAAAGACATCCTTGGCAGAAATACTATTTCTTCCTGTTGCAATCGTTACGATTCCTCCATTAGAGGAGAAAGCTTTTAATGCGCGAATATTTTCTTGTGGGACAACTCCTTGGGAATCAAGCAAGGTCCCGTCTAGATCAATAGCTGCTAATTTCATCTTTTTACGCTCCCTTAGTCTTTTTTCTTTCACCAATAGCTTAAATGAGAAACTTCTAAAATAAAAATAAAATGCTTTAACTCTTTGAATTTTTTCAAAAAAGATTTTTCATAAATGGAGAAAAGGATATTAGTAAGGAATTGGTTAAGACCGCTGTATAAAAAAGCATAACAATCTTAATGTTTTCGTTTTCATTTTCATAAAAAAGGGCAAATTTTGGGTAATATTCATAAAAAACAAAGCATATCTTTTGCTTTCAGGAAAAAGTAGGCATATTGTAGATGTAGAACAGGTTAGAAAAAGATTAAAAAAAGGAGTGATTTTGATGGAGATTAAGTATGGGACTGTACCGGTTGTGACTGCTTCAGATGAAAATTATGCTCCTTATCTAAGCGTAATGATTGCAACGGCACTGGAAAATGCGAATAAGATGAGACATATATATTTTTACGTGATTGATGATGGCCTATCAGAATATAGTAAAGAAGGATTGCGTCAGACAGTTGCACAACACTCAGAACATGCAAGCATCCAATTTTTGACAGTGGAGAAAGATGTATATGAAGATTTCTTAGTCAGTGACCACATTACAACAACGGCGTATTTAAGAATTTCTCTACCTAAGATCTTAGCAAAATACAATTATAAAAAAGTGTTGTATCTAGATGCAGACGTTTTAGTGTTAGATGATATCGTTGCATTATATGACGAATCATTGAATGGTAAAACAATTGGGGCAGTAATTGATCCAGGCCAAACGAAAGCGTTGAAGCGCCTAGGGATCGATTCAGAAGAATATTATTTTAACTCAGGTGTCATGGTGATCGATATTGATCAATGGAATGAAAAAGACGTTACAGATAAAACGATCCAATTCCTAAAAGAAAATGGTGAACAGATTATCTATCATGACCAAGACGCATTGAATGGTGTCTTATATGGAGATTGGGAACAACTTCATCCAAAATGGAACATGCAATGTTCATTGATTTTTGAACGCCATCCAGCTCCAGATAAGAAATATGAAGAGTTATATAAGAGTGGGAACGAAGCTCCTTCAATCGTTCATTTCACAGGGCATGATAAACCTTGGAATACATTGGAGGATCATCCTTATACACAAATCTATCTAAAAAATCTAGCGCATAGCGTATTAATGAAAGTAGGCGAGGTAAATGAATAGAAGAAAAGAAGTAGCAGTTGTCTCTAGTTGTAATACAAAATTTGTGCCTCATCTAGCAGCACTGTTTGTGTCGATTTTAGAAAATAGTGACCCGAAAGTGTTTGTACGTTTCTACGTGATTGATGATGATATTGAATTAGAAAGTAAAAATCTTTTACGTTACTCAGTGAAAAATTCACGAATGAATACAGATGTTGAATTTTTGAAAATCAACAAAAAATTCTTCAAAAACTTAGTGACAAGTGATCGTATCCCTGAAACAGCATACTATCGTATTGCGATCCCTGAGTTATTTAGAGGGAAAAATGTCGAACGTATCCTTTATATGGACTGTGACATGATCGCGTTGAATGATATCAGTAAACTATGGGATCTAGAGTTTAATGGCGCAGTGATGGCAGCAGTTGAAGATGCTGGTTTCCACCAACGTCTTGAAAAAATGGAGATTGAAGCAGATTCAATGCGTTACTTTAACTCCGGCTTGATGCTGATCAATGTTGAAAAATGGTTAGAACAAAACATCACGAAAAACGTTCTAAAATTCATCGAAGAAAACCCAGAAAAACTTCGATTCCATGACCAAGATGCTTTGAATGCTATCTTACACGATCGTTGGATTGCTTTGCATCCGAAATGGAATGCACAAGGTTACATCATGGCGAAAGCAAAACAACATCCAACGGCTCAAGGAGAAAAAGAGTACGAAGAAGCACGTCGTAAGCCTTATATCATCCATTACTCTGGGCATATCAAACCATGGAGTGAAGAGTTTAAAGGTGCTAGTAAAAAATACTATGAAAAGTATGCAAATATGACTGCTTTTCGTTGTGTTAAATCATTCCCTAAATATCCATTGTACGCTCGTGTTCAACGAAATACTGAATTGAGTCATTGATCGACAATAGAAAAAACTTACTATTATATAGAGGAGATGATCGATATGGAAATTACGCTGACAAGAAATGCGATGGACATCTTAAAGGAAAAAGCAGGCGAACAATCAAAATTAGCGCTTGCATTGATCAATAGTAAAGATCCTTTCCTTAGAGACAAAGGAGCGTGTGCGAAAGGTAGCTTTTTCCAAATTATCCCTTTTGTTACTGAGTTTGGACTATACGTCACAAAAATCAAACATCCTTCGCTAGAAATCTATACATCACAAAGTGAACAATGCTATTTAGGCAAACATTTGACGATGGATTATGATCATGTATTAAATAGTTTCTCATTGGAAAATGAGATTGCTGTACTAGATCATAACATCAAACTAACTAATTGTTTCTTTAGCTGAGTGCACACTAGAAAGGACGATTCACCATGCTGGAATATTACTTGATTGATGAAAACAAGAAAGTAATAGCCGCAGATGAAGAACATTTTAATTGGCTTGTTATTGATACGAGCGATACTGAGGAAATCGAACAGGTTACTCGAACCTATCAACTCCCTGAAGATATATTTGTCGGTATGACTTATCCAGAAGAGGTCTCCCGCTTAGAACATCTATCAGGAACAAGTTTGAACAACCCGATTTCCTTAGTACTGCTCAACCTTTCAAGTGAAAAAGAAAAAATCGAACGTCGTCTGACACCATTATCTTTCGTCATATCAAATGACTTATTGATTACTTGTCGAGACGAAAAAACCAATTTTATCGATCGGCTGATTGAACATCATGGTAATAAAATCGATTCTTTCGAAAAAGTGATTGTTTATGCGGCATTAGATATTTATACCCATTTTGTCAAAGAACTTCTTGAAATGAAAACGCGTATTGATTCGCTAGATCAAGAAGCACGAAAAACGACAGAAAATGAAGAGTTGTACAAGCAGGCTGATTTAGAAAGAGATATTGTTTACATCGATCATACGTTGCGGGATCAAAAAGAGACAATGGACCTCCTCTGGGAGACTCCTGAATTCAAAGAACGTGTCAATGATGAACAGTTGCTTTATGACGTTCGTTTGAGACAACGTCAAACGGAGAAGATGATTTTGATTTATCGCGATCTGTTAGAAAGTATCGGTGATCTGTTCAACGGAATGATGGACAATAATCTGAATCATCTGATGAAATACTTGGATTCGACCGCATTGATCATTTCTGTGCCTGCGATGATCGCAGGTATTTGGGGAATGAACACAGGCGGTTTACCAGGAGAAGATTCAGCAACTGGGTTCCTCTTAGTATTAGGGGGCTCAATCGTTGCTGCTGCTGCTTTAGGGTATCACTTATTTAGAAAAGATTACACAAAATAACCAATATGGGCTAATACGCCCAAATTTATAACGTCAGTTATGACTAAAAACTAGGAGGATCAACATGACAGAACCAAATTTAATCGACCCAAGAAAACTATATCACACAGAAGAATTTCCAAAACAGGATCAAGAAACTCCGGCTTTGCAAAAGGATATGAAACCTGTACCTGATTGTGGAGAAGAAAGCTATAAAGGCACAGAGCAATTAGCAAATCGCCGTGTCTTGATCACAGGTGCAGACTCTGGTATTGGACGTGCCGCAGCCATTGCCTTTGCACGAGAAGGTGCAGATGTAGCCATTCAATTTTTCCCAGGTGAAGAAGAAGACGCGCAACAAGTGGCCCATTATATCGAAGAAGCTGGACGTAAAGCATTACTATTACCTTATGATTTGCGTGATGAAGCTGCACCAAAAGAAATCATCCAAAAAACAGTGGATGCTTTTGGTGGATTAGACACACTTGTTCTTAATGCGGCGCAACAAATTTCGTCCCCTTCAATTGCAGAAATCCCATTGGAACAAGTAAAAGATACTTTTGCTGTAAATATCATCGCAATGTTTGCACTTGTGAAAGAAGCAATTCCACATATTCCAGCAGGAGGAGCAATCCTTACAACGACTTCAGTCCAAGCATTCAATCCAAGTGAACACTTGTTAGATTATGCAGCGACTAAAGCTTCGATTGCAAACTTCACCATTGGTTTAGCAAAACAATTAGCACCAAAAGGAATTCGTGTCAACGGCGTAGCACCAGGACCAATTTGGACACCATTACAACTAGATGCAGGTCAACCAAAAGAAGATCTACCTGAGTTTGGTCAACAAGCATTGTTGGAACGTGCAGGACAACCAGCTGAGTTAGCGCCTGTTTATGTCTTTCTTGCATCCAACAAAGCAAGCTATGTCACAGCACAGATTTACGGTATCACTGGTGGAGAAGCCATTAATCTATAATCAGTGACAAGAAGCTAGGAGGTCGAGACAATGAACAAAGGAGCCAAAACGATAGGAGCGATCTTACTGATCCTTCTGCTGTCTGTTTTAATATTTGCAATGTTGCTAAGCTCAGTTTATCCATTGCCGTTTAAGTTAGAAGAATTTCGCTTTTTATCATTAACTAACTTTTACGTACAACAATATGTCTTTTGGGTAACCGCAGCTTTTGCTGTGTTGACACTTATATTGATTCTAGTCTTATTATTCTACCCAAAAACTTACCGTTCATTCTTACTAAAAAAAGGTGATGGCGAGTTAACATTAGACAAAAAAGCAATCGAAGGAATGGTTCGTTCACGATTGACGAAAGAAGAGTTTGTTTCTTCCCCAAAAGTAACGATCAAAGCAACAAAAAATAAAATTGACGTAAAAGTAAAAGGCGAGTTGAAACGTACGTCATCATTAATCGGTAAAACAGGAGCACTGATGACAGACATTGAGCGTGATGTAAAACAAATCATCGGTACAGATGAACCAGTGAATGTCCTGATCAATTATACCGGTTTTGACTCACCACAATCAAAAAGAGTCGAACACTCACGAGTACAGTAAGGGGGAGAGAAAATGAACGAGATCTTTTCGACATACAAGCTCCCAATTATTTGTGGCGCGCTTGGATTGATATTAGCTATTTTACTAGTAGCCGTCGGATTTTTTAAAACATTGCTGATCGTGATTATGGTTGCGCTTGGTGTAGCCATCGGCATGTATTTAAAAAGAACCGGAATTTTAGAACATTACTTTAAATCTTAGGAGGCTTTACCATGGAAAACAATCATTCAAATCAAAACGGAAATACACCGAAATCAGCACATCCAGATCCAACAACACCGAATCAAGCACAAGGGATCAAAGATGAAAAAAATAAAACTGCGCCAGTGTCTGCACATCCAGATCCAGTGGTGCCACATGTAGAAGAAAAAGTAGCGCATGATCAAAAAGAACACCACGATCATCCACATCATGAAGCGAAAACTCCTGGTGTGCATACGCCAACTCATGAGGCAAACAAACAGACAAATGAAGTGAAGGGCAGTGAAGAATCGATGAACGGTGAAGTAACTTATGATGACAAAGTCATTCAAAAAATTATTGCGATCGCATCAGAACGTATCGACGGACTATTGACAGTAGACGGAGGATTTTTCTCTAATGTAGCTGGAAAATTAGTCAATACGGACAACGAAACAGCTGGGATCGAAACAGAAGTAGGTAAGAAACAAGTTGCTGTTGATATGTCGATCGTCGTTGAATACGGCAAAGACATTGAAGATATCTTTAAACAAATGAAAGAGATCATCAGTGAAGAAGTAGCGAATATGACACACTTAGATGTCATCGAAGTGAATGTCAATGTAACAGATATCAAATCAAAAGAAGAATTTGAACAAGATCAAGTCACTGTCCAAGATAAAGTGACGGATGCTGCAAAAGCAACTGGAGAATTTGCGTCAGAACAAACAGACAAAGCAAAACATGCAGCAAGCAAAGGAACGGAAAAAGTAAAAGAAAATAACGAGCCAAGAGTACAATAAAATATCTTGGTGAGTCAAAACTTTTAATTAAAATAAATGAGATGTCGCATTGAAAAAATCGGCTAGACACTATAGGAGGAAATACAGATGGGTTTTATTTGGTCATTAATCGTAGGTGGAGTTATCGGAGCAATTGCAGGAGCAATCACAAACAAGGGATCTTCAATGGGGATCATTGCAAACGTCATTGCAGGACTTGTTGGTTCAGCAATCGGACAAGCAATATTAGGATCATGGGGACCAGTCATTGGTGGTATGGCAATCGTGCCTTCATTGATCGGTGCGATCATTTTAGTTTTGATCGTGTCATTCTTTGCGCGTAAATTATAAGAATAAAGAAGAAATTTGCGATAGATGCAAAAATTCTTTTACTTTGAAATAATCGGTAACATTCAATTATCTTGAATTTGATTGAAGGATCTTTACAAGTTGACTTGTTCAACGAAGTGAAGATCCTTCTTTTTTGTTGTCCTTTCGGCGTTTTTGCAAGTAGATGATTAATAAATTATTTTCTCACAAAAAATCTTCTTTCAATTACTCCCAATCAAAAGGGAAAAAATGACGTTACACAAGACGTTGATGACCGATAAACTTGAAGAAGTAAAGCTTTTCAATGCTTTTCTAAATGATTTGAAAAAGGAGTGAATAGTAAAAAGACGATTAAGAAACGCAAAATACATAACGTTTTTATAAAAGAGTCATTTGAATTACTACGAACATCCTTTAAAAAAAAAGAAACGACTATCGACAGAGAATGAACCAAACAAAAAAGTTTTTCTCTGATTGTTTGATAAAGGGAGGAAATAATTTGAGAACAAGAAGAAAACTGTTGAACAGTGCTTTGATCCTAAGTTTGACTTTAGGCAATCTCAATGGCACAGTTGTTCAGGCAGTAACGGTATTAAATAATTTAGGAATGACTCAAAACAGACCAGTCAGTAATAAGCAAAAAAAAGATGAAGCTAAAAGTGTCATAGAAAACACCAAAAATAGTAAAGAGGAAAATAAAAATTCCAGTAAAACATCAGATAGTGCTACGAAGAAAGAAGAAACGAATTCACGCTCTCTATCATCAGAAGAAGAAAAAGAAGAGCAAGAAAAAATTTTGGAACGATTGTTAAATCCTAGGTATGCGCTAGACATCCCAGATAGTATCCCAGTTGCTCCTACTATTAATGCGATTCGTTTAGGTCAGTTTTTAGTTGATGAGATGCAAAAAGGTATCGATGCACAATTTAATACAGAAAATGATAATTTAAGCGTTAACGACACCATGATATTTAGAAACGTGTCACCCATTTTTTATTATTCTCCTAGTGTCAATGTACCTGGGACAACTATAAATAATCTGAGCCCGTTAAGAGCGAATGGGGATTCTGCACCAAGAAGAGTTTTCAGGATCAACGCTATTTCACGTAGTGGAAATTGGCGAATGGAAATCACACCTACAGAAAGTTCTACAGCTCAAAATTTAGAAATTGGGGAAATAAATGTCGTATTCACTCGTTTAAGAGTGGCCCCTCCCCAAGAAGAAATATTTGAAATACCAAGTTTTTTATATTCTTATTATTGGTATATTGAACCTTGGAATGAAGGTTGGAGTACGGTGAGAATGGCAACGGAATTTAAATTTGATTTTTCAACTACCAACATCGGTGATTTGCAGGCTAATATTAAATCAGGTAGACATACTCTTGGATATCAGGACACCGTACCAGATCCTGAAAGTTATGTTGATGTACAAAATTCTCGTGGTGATGTCAGCTACCGATGGTTAACAGAACCAGATACAAACAAGATAGGTAAGCAACAAGTACAAGTAGAAGTAAGTGATCAAACAGGCAGATCTCCAGTAATCGTGACTTTCGATATAGAAGTCCTACCTTTGATTACTACAAAAGAAGATAAAATACAAGTTTATCAAAATGATCCAGTACCAGCTTTGAATGAACTTTTTGATGTCAATTATCAAGGTTCCTATCAATTGTCATGGATTACTCCAACGAGCACAGCGACGCCAGGTTCGTTTGTATGGCAAGCACGAGTTCGTACACAAGATGGCAGAGAAGCAACAGCTTCTGTGAATGCTGAAGTAATACCAGACCAAGGAATAATGATTGAGTTACATCCAATCAGAGCTATACAGCTAGGTAATACAAGTTCTTTATTGAATAATAATGCATTCAGAGATTTAATCAAATCGGCAACTTTTAGAGGAACACCACTAGATATCGATTCTCTTAGATTGGTTGCTTCAGAATCATCTGAGCCAGATTATCAAACAGTCGGTGAACATCAATTAAGATTAACTGTTGAAGGACAACGACCAGACGTGAACGTGAGAACCACAGGAACAATTGCAACGACTGTTAACGTGCGTTGGGATAACACTATTTTGATGAAATCGATCAACGGTCAATCAGCTGGGGCATTTTCATTATTATTAAGTAATACAGATTCTAATAATATTCCCCTAAGAATTACTAATGGCTTAGCAACAGACATGGACGCTTCTGTAGGAAGGTTAACTTCGCCTTTTTCTACATACTATTCGATCCAAATTATGCGTAATAACAATGTAATCTACAATCAAGAGATGTCGAATCGTACGACCCTACAACAAATCATCGATCAATTTGGAAATACGGATAATATTTTTAATGTTCAATTGGGCGATGTAATTCGTATCCATCATCCAGAGCGATCAGCCAATAGTTCAGTCTTGATGATGAATGAAGAAGAGCATGATTTTACCTATGGTACAGAATATGCATATTATGAAGTTACCTCTTCTGGATTTAGACCCGCTCCTGTTATGGAAGCGCAAGCCTCACAAAAGAATTTTGCATTAGGCGAAAACACATCCAACATTGATCCCGGCTCATTGATTGACAATGTGACGATCAATGGACGAAGAATCGATAACAGTCAGTACACAGTAGAATCACTAATTGATTTTGATACGAGTACGATCGGCACACGTAATATGCGTCTAAGATTAAAAATGAATGATGGTCTTGCCTCAAATGAAATGGAAGTAGAATACGGTGTGAATTGGGGCCAAACTTTTGTGTTAAGGGGACTAAATGAAGCAACAGTTGGTGCGTTTAGTTTGCTTAAGGAAGACGGACAATTGGCACTCCATGCTTCTCAAGGAGTAAATGGTACGAATCTCGCGAATCCAGTCAACAACCACTTTGGTCGTGATACCTATTATTCCATCGAGATCATGGGAGGAACTAGCTCGAATTATACATATGAAGTAGCCGGTAATTCCACGATCAGAGACGCAATCAATGGCTTCAATAATGGGCAACCACTACCAGTTGAAAAAGGGAATGTGATCAAGGTCTACCATGCAGATCCACAAGGTGCTTCGCAAGGGCGAAACTTGCTCATGCAAGACGAATTAGTTCGTGATTACACGATTGGTTCAAACTATGCCTATTACGAAGTGACAGATAATGGGTTAGAACCAATTATTACCGTAGCTGCAGAATCTTCACCACAAGAGTTTACTTTAGGGGATAGTACAGCAGGTATCAATGGAGCAAATCTGATCGATCATATCACAGTCAATGGGGTCGAATTAGCACCGAGTCAATATACAGTGACTCAATTAGAAGAATTTGATACCTCCACTGCTGGGAAGAAAGATCTACGCATCCAATTTGAAACAAGAGATGGGGTAGTTTCAAAAGAAATCACTGTCCCTTATGAAGTCAAGTGGGGAAATACGATTGTAATGCGTTCAGCGAATGGGGGAGCGGCAGGTGCGTTCTCATTAAGACCAGGAAGTAATAATTCAGTACGTCAGTTAACGATGTTCCCAGGGATTGATTCACCACTAGATGAGCAGTTAAGTCCGAATTCTTCCTTGTACTATTCAATGGAAATCATTCGTGGGGATCGAAGCATTTACTCTCAAGAGATGCCGGGACGAGCAACGTTGCAACAAGTGATGGATAATTTTGGAAATAATCGTGCAGTCACCGTTCAGTTTGGGGATGTCATCAAAATCTATCATCCGCAACGTTCAGAAGGAAGTTCAGTGTTATTCGTTAACGAGGAAGAAAAAGACTTCACTTATAATTCTTCTTATGCATACTATGAGGTAACCGCATACGGATTTGAACCAATGGCAGTGATGGATGCTCATACAGCAAACAAGGAACTTGTTTTAGCGCAAGATACAACCAACTTTGAATTGGAAGAATTATTAGATAGCGTGACGATCAATGGAGAACCTGTGGCAGAAGATACGTATACGATCGAGCGTTTATCTGATTTCGATACTACAACTATTGGTGAACGAGAAGTTCGTTTGAGAATGGCAATGAAAGATGGCTTGGCCTCCGTTGAATTGGAGATTCCTTATGAGGTGAAGTGGGGAAGTACGTTCTTACTGAAAGGTTTAGAAAATGCGACTGTTGGTGCATTCAGTATCATCGAACAAGACGGGGGATCAAAGATCCATGCGACACAAGGAGAACAAGAAACGATTTTAAACAATGCGGTGAATAATGTTTTTGGTCGTGATACGTATTATCGAATCGAAATTTTAGCTGATCCAGAGCAACCAGAAAGTCGCCTGTTTCCAGATAATATTAAATACAGCTATGAAGTGACAGGACACATGACGATCCGACAAGCAATTCAAGGTTTTAATAATGGGCAACCGTTAGAAGTTAATGAAGGGGATATTTTCAAAGTTTATCATGCGGAAACAGAAAATCGTAACTTATTGATGCGCGATAACTTGGTCAGAAACTTTACAGCAGGATCTAATTATGCCCATTACCGAATCCAAAATGGTGAGTTTGAACCAATCACTATGATCCATGCAGAAAAACAAAATCAAAGCTTAGTTTTAGGTGAAGATGCAAGTGAATTGGATGCAACAAAGCTGATCAATGAAGTTCGCTTTAACGGACACCAATTATCTAGTTCGTTATATAATGTGGAACAAATCGATGCGTTCGACACACAAACAGCTGGCCAAAAATCAGTGACTGTTCGCGTATCTACAGCAGATGGTGTCACCGCTACAGACATTCAAGTACCATATGAAGTCAAATGGGGCAGCACGATCCATTTGAAGAATCGCCAAAATGAGACAGTAGGTTCATTTGGTTTAGTGAAAAGTGGTCGTCAAATCGAAATCCAATCAATACAAGGATCTGATCGCACGATTTTAAATAATCGTGTGACACAAGTGGATGACAATAATGTGTATTATGGAATCGAGATCCTCGGTCAAGATGGACGATCGAAATATCAATATGAAGTTCGCGGCACACAAACGATCCAACAAGCAATCTCGCGTTTCAATAGCGGAAATGCCTTGCCAGTAGTTGAAGGAGATGTTGTAAAGGTCTTCCACCAAGATGCGAACAACAATATCTTGATGCATGAAGAACAAGAAAGAAACTTCACTTATGGAGGACAGTTTGCTGTTTATAATGTGACAGAATACGGGTTTGAGCCTACAGGGGAGTTAGATGTTAGAACACGAGTAGCTTCTATTGCGATTGGCACAGAAAGAGTCGATCCGAAATCTATGGTTGAAACAGTAAGAGTAAATGGTCGCGAAATTCCAGCCAATTCTTATACGGTTCAGTTACAAGAAGATTCGCAAATCGATACCTCTGCACTTGGAAGTAACAATATCGTTGGTTTAGATATCCAAGTCAATGAAGCACATGGTGGTTTTACAACAAGCGCTGAAGGAAGATACTCCGTGGTTGAACAAGGTGCAGAAGATACACCAGGTGCTAGTGAAGAGGGTGCTGGAAGTGAGACCGGTGAAAATGGAGAAGGTGGACAAGATGATGGAAGTGATCTTGAAGCAACAGGCAACTTGCCACAAACAAATGCCACTCGAAACACAGTTCTCTCAGTACTAGGAACTATGTTACTTGCCTTGGTTGGCGGTATCTTCTTCTGGAAAAAACGATCTACTGAAAAGTTGGAAGAAGAGTCCGATAAATAAAATAAAGACATTTTTTATCCACTTTTTTATTCATAGTAGAAAAAATAGTTTTTAGAGAAGAAAAAAGACCTCTAAAATTAAATATGGGAAACACTCAAAGGAGGGGAAACCCAAATTTGAGTGTTTTTTATTTGTTTGTGAGGTGAATAGAAATGTTGAAGATTTTGTCAAAAAAATTAAAAAGACAATTGAAGTTACTGGAATACTTATTTGAAGGCGATACCTATCGCTTTAACGACTTAGAAAATTTACTTGGTTGTTCAGCCAAAACGTTAAGAAATGACTTACTTGATATTCATTCTTATGCCAGCGATATCAAAATCCAAATGACTCGAGAAGAGGGAGTGAAAGCAACAATTCTACCTCATGTCACGGAAGATTATATCTATCAAGTGATCAAGCAAGAGTCGATTGAATATCGCTACTTGGAAGCTATTTTATTACATAAATTCAAGAATTATCTTGAATTAGCAGACTATTTATTTATTTCTGAAAGTACCTTGCGGCGAATCGTCGATAAAATCAATCCAATGTTACAGAGTTATGATCTGAAAGTACAAGCACTGATCAAACTTGTTGGAAATGATCAAGTCATTACTGAAATGACCGTTCAGTTCTTAATGGAAAAATATCATTATTTTGAAGATGCATTTCCTGCATCCTTTCGGTTGCTAGTGACTCAACTTGCGCAGGATTTTGTTGAAGAAAACAACTTGCAACAAGCACTGATTAGTTTGGAACCGCAAGAAGAAAAAATATTTCATTTTTGGATTGCTGCTCGGATACTATTGCTACAAAATGATAATGGGGTAGTTACGGTTAGTAGAAAACAAAAAAAATTCAAGTACGAAATACTATCAAATAAACGTTTGCGTTTACCAAAGACCAACGAATTGATTAATGAGCACTTGGCAAGTTTTATATTCGATCAACCACTTGTTTTCCAATTATTCGTCAGAGATTCTTTAAATCAAAAAAATCCAATTCTATTTGCAATTGATAGTTTTATCAAAGAAGTGGAAGAAAAATATGGAATTGTGTGCGAAGATAAAAAAAAGATCTTTCGTAAAGCAACTATTTTATTACAACAAAGCGCGGTACCTTTCTCTATAAGTTATCAAAAAAAATCACTTTTTTTTAAAAATAGTCACTCAGAAATGAATAAAATCCAGCTTCGATTATGGAATAAGTTAAAACATTGTGTACATACACATCATATCTTACTAAATGATTTCGAAGAATTTGCGACAACTATGTTTACAGAAATATTATTGTATTGGCCAGATTTAATAAAGAACTTCGAAGATAATAAGCAAGTTCGCGCGTTAGTCATCACCAACTCTACACTAAAATATGACGCCTATTTACTCAGTGAATTAGACCAACAATTGGGTAATCATTTTGAATTTGTTGCTAGAAATAATAAAACATTGTCCCAAGATTTAATCAATTATGAGAATTTTGATTGTATTATTTCAAATATTACGATTGATAAAACCTATAATATCCCTATATTCGGTATATCCGTCTTTCCAAAAGCAAGAGAGATACATAATCTGATCAACTTTTATCAAGAATTACTGGCTTGATAACGAATAAAAAAATGCAAGTCCTCCAAATCTTGAGATTATGGAACTTGCATTTTTATAACACCAAAACTATTTAGATTTCTTGATCTTTTTCAAAGACAAGAAGGTCTCCTGGCTGACAATTCAAAACTTCACAGATTTTATCTAATGTGGTGAAGCGAATCGCTTTCGCTTTTCCAGTTTTTAAAATTGAAAGATTAGCCATGGTAATACCAACTTTTTCACTTAGTTCTGTTACTGACATTTTCCGCTTTGCTAACATTACGTCTAAATTAACAATGATCGCCATCTCACACCTCACACGGTCAATTCGTCATTTTTCTTCAAACGAATTGCTTCTTCCAATATTTTGATCAAGACATTCATTAATACTAACCCCGCAAAAGGTAAGAAAACCAGTGCAAAACCTAATAGCATCAATCCAGGAGCATCATCCGCATCTGCCATTTGATAGAATTTTGGTAAAATACCAAAAGCACTGAGTGATATCAGAATCATTACTTTCCGGATATAGCTAACTAAACGGTGTGAATGATCTGAGAAGGTCTGGTCATTAGAGATGATTGTCAATAATTTAAAAATGATACCGCCAATGATGATACCAGATAGTAGAGTGGTGAAAATGACTAAAATCAATAGAGTGGTTTGCCAATCTAAGGGGGCATTTGATTCATTGGTCAGTAACTGAGTAGCGAACAACAGACCAAAAAGACCGAAAACAACACATATTCCGATAGTCGTTGTTTTTAAAAAGAGTGAATGTTTTTTCATTAATTTGACCTCCTAAAAAATGTATATATTGATATTCAACTATAATTTATCGTTTTTCGATAAATTGATGGTTGAACGATTGCCTTTTCCGAAGAAAAGGCAATCTAACGAAGCATTGGTGTTACTTAAAACCTCTAAAGAGGCGATTACTCTATATTAACTCTTTCTCATTTAAACAATGTATTCCCTAACCACTAATACATCCTTGTAACCCTTTAGTTACGCCAGTGGGATTAAATTTCATAAAAACAAATTAAGATGTCGTATAACATATGATTCGCAATATATCTATTATAGCACAACGAACAATGGATGTAAATAGACTATTAATTTCAGAAAAAATCCTTGGCTGTACCGAAAAAATGAAAAGTTCTACGCAGTTTATTAATCAACATGTAATCCAAATGACTAGTGAAATGTGCTACAATCTTTTTTGGTGAAAAGGATTAAAATTTTTTTGTTATCGAAAGGTACATAAAATGAAAAAATGAGGCTTTGTTTTAAGAAAAATAGGTTAATGAAGCAATACTTTGTTGTTTTTGGTTTGTTGTGTACGTGAGGACTTACTTAAATTAGGGGGACATTTTGTGAATTTAGACACGCTGGAAAGCTTGTTGATTGTCATCGTTCAAACGGCTTGCATCTTTTGGGTGACTAGCTATTTGGATACGCATTTAAAAAATCGGTATTACGTCATTTTGTCGATCATTGGAATCATTTGCTATATGGCACTTTATTTTGTGATCAATGTTTTTGCAACTGCAGTTTTATGGGCTAGTTTATGTGCCATAACTTATTACTTCCGGCGAAATATTTATATTGCGCTATTTATCCCTTCTGTCACATTCTGTTTATATATTTTTTCCGATTATATCATCAATTTTAGTTATACGATTCTTCATTTGGTTCTAAATATAAGATTAACTGTGATTTTAGGAACCCTTCTTTTTTTCTTCTTTGCATATATTTTCAAAACATGGTTATTAGAAAAGTGCTACAAAGATCTCTTGACGATGAAAATCAGCGGAATCATCGCAACAGCGACGATTTGTGTCTATTTTTGTCTAGTGGTCATAGAAAGATTTCCGAATTTGCGAATTTATTTGATCGATGCACATGAGCTATTCATGATATTGTATGGGCTATTGTCAGCGATTATTTGTTTTTCGTTTATTTTCATAAAAAGAACGGAATATGAAAATAGAGAGCAAAAACGTCAAATGAGTTACTTGATCGAATACAGTGAACAAGCTGAAAAAAATTATTTAGAGATTCTAAAATTTAAACACGATTACAAAAATATTCTAATTTCATTGGAAGAGTATATCGAAACTGAAGATTTAACAGGTCTAAAGGATTATTTTAGAAATAGTATCAAAGCGACAGGATCGATTTTTGACCAAGAAATTTTTAGGATGTCTTCGATTTCAAATATAAAAATTCGAGAAATCAAAAGTGTGATCATGAGTAAGTTATATATGGCACACCAGAAAGGAATCCATGTGAGCATTTCTGTGCCTGAAGTGGTCAATCATGTGGAAGTGTCTACGATGGTACTCGTAAGAATGCTGGGGATCATTTTGGACAATGCAATTGAAGCCTCAGAAGAACTTGAACATCCAGAAATTGAACTAGCAATCGTGGCAGACCATAATGACTGTACATTTATGTTGATCAATAACTGTCCACGTGATTTGCCTAAATTACATGATTTAAAGAAAGCAAGTTTTACGACAAAACCCGGTAATTCTGGGATAGGTTTGACAAATCTGGATGAGCTAGTCCAGTTGAATGCAAATGTATTTTTAGATACAAAGATCCAAGATGATAAGTTTATACAAATCATAACTATATGTGAGGTAGAGGGGTAACTATGTTAAAAATTTTTATTTGTGATGATGAAGAGATCCATCGTAACCGCATCACCAACATTATAAAAAATTACGTGATGATGATGGACTATGATGTGGAGTTCCAACTAGCTGCAGATAACCCGTATGATATTTTATCCTACGTATCAACTAACAAAACAGAGGGTATCTATTTTTTAGATATCGATTTAAATTCAGATATCAATGGTGTGGAACTAGGAAAGCAGATTCGACAGTATGATCCAACAGCCAAAATCATTTTTGTTACGACTTATACCGATTTTGTTTATCTTACTTTTCTTTATAAGGTAGAGGCGTTGGATTATATCATCAAAGATAATGAAGAACAATTGCAACAAAAAATCATCAGTTGTATTGATATTGCGATCGAACGCTATATGAATACTGCGTTGTCTACCAGGGAACAGATCTGGCTAAAAAGCGGTGCCGTCGATGTAAAATTATATGTGGATGAAATCCTCTTTTTTAGTTCAAGTCCAACACCACATAAATTGATCGTACACTTGGACAATCGCATGATTGAGTATGCGGGGAAAATCAAAGAAATCGAAAAATTAAGTGATTCTTTGTGTCGCTGTCACCAATCGTTTGTCGTCAATTTGGCAAATATAGCAGAAATCAATAAAAAAGAGCGAAAAGTGATCATGACGAACGGGGAAGAATGTTTAGTCTCTACCAGATATTTAAAAAAATTAGCCACTCGCTTTGAAAATGAGTTTTCGCCCAAAGCATAAATGCATCGATTTTTGCACTTTTGACAAAAAAAGAAGCACTTTTGATAAAATAATCCATAGATTTGTAAAATAGGTATAATAAACTGCGAAGGAGCGTGAAAGATGACTGAAGAGTACATTTCAATAGAGGAAAAATTATCAAAGAAAATAAGTGGACATTTCGCTTCACAATTAGGACTTTCACCGATTGAACAAGCAAAGGTGGAATATGGGTTATCGATCCTATTTGTTGATCTGTTCAAGATGATCGTGATGTATGGGATTGCGTTTCTCTTACATATTGTGGGAGCAGTATTCATCACACACCTTGTATTCATCTCAGTTCGTTTTACCACGAAAGGATTTCATGCAAGTAACAGTGCAGTTTGTACAATACTTAGTGTGCTTTTCTTGGTTGTTTTGCCATGGATCACCGCTTCGCTTGGTTTTGAATCGACTCGTCCTTTGTTTGTTCTCGGAATTCTATTCGTGGGTTTAGGAATATTCGTAAAAGAGCGGACGATCAATCAAGCAAAAGGACCTTTCCGATTAAGAAAAACGGTTCTTATTATTTTGTTCATCACAACGATCGGCTTGCTTTTACCTAGTGACAGTATTCGTACATATCTTTTGTTAGGTCTAGCAATTGCTACATTGTTGATGTTTATTAAAAATAAAGGGGTAGAGTAAATATGTTAACAAGTCTAAAAACAAAGAAATTACAAATGATGCAGGTTATCTCAACAATGGCGATTGCTATCGCAACTTACGCAATGGGAACGATCGGTGCAGATTGCACATTCGTTATCTACGAACCAAAAATGCCTGAAGCATTAAAAAATGAAATGAATAAATAAAAATAAACAAGCGATTTAGAAAAAATCTAAATCGCTTTTTATTTTTTTGATATTCATACCCATTCATTTCTTTCGATAATTTTGTAGTAAGAGAACGAATAAAAAGAAAAACAATGATTCCCACAGAGTAGTGGTCCAACTAAATTCTTTAGACACCCCAAAAAATAGATTACCAGCATTGGAAACAATCAAGTAAATAATCGTTATTATAAATGCATATATAGATTTTTTTAGCATATGACACCTCTTTCTAAGAGTAATAGTTTTACTAAATTGAATAACTATTATTCTAACATTTTTCTTTTACTTATTATAAAATATTTTAATGATTTTTGAAAAGGGTATCATTCTTTATAATAAAAGATTAAAACATTTGGCTTGAAAGTGGGAAATGATCGTTTCTTGCTGTATTTTGTCATTTTTATTTTTTATTTTGTAATATAAATGAGCATTATCTTTGCAATTTTTAATCTTGAATACTATTCTTGTAGTATAGCCAGCAAGAAACAATAGAAGTTATATAATAATTGTTACTGTTATTTAAGATTTCTATTCAGGAGGGAGTACCAAAGTTATTTTGAGCCTGCACTTTTTGGTAGCGCTTACTTTAAGTAGGTATTTCTATAGGTTCCTCAAGTGATATACTTGTTGGTCATGTGTTGAAAAATAAAAAATAAGATACTTAGGAGGTGGAAAATGAATAAGGGGGTAAAGATCATCGGTGTAATTGTAAGCATAATTTTACTTTCAGTACTTTTGATCATCGCTCTAGTTAATGCACCATATGTCTTACCTGAACAATTGGAACGTTTTCGCTTTTTTACGATAACAAATTATTATATGCAACAATATATTTTCTGGGCTGCAGTCGTTTTTGCCATTGTTGTCGTTCTCATCTTATTATTTGTTCTTTTCTATCCAAAATCGAAAGGAACCTTCGTATTAAAGCACAAAGATGGAAAATTGACGTTGGATAAAAAAGCAATTGAAGGACTGACTCGTTCGTATCTACACGAAGAAGAGTTCATTCAATCACCAAAAGTCAAAGTACGATCAACAAAACAGAAAATCAATATTCATGTAAAAGGCGATCTAAAACGTACTTCTTCTCTGATTGGCAAAACAGAAATGTTGATGCAAGAAGTGAGAGATCAAGTTGCCAATGTCCTTGGTTCAGAACAAGAGATCAAAGTAGCTGTCAATTATAGTAGTTATCAAGAAGAAAAAGATCATGAAGACAACCAGCACTCACGAGTAGAATAGGAGGGCACACAAATGAAAGAATTCTTTTCACTATATAAGCTCCCTATTATCTTTGGGGGTCTTGGCTTACTATTAGCCGTTTTATGGTTAACAGTTGGATTTTTCAAAACTCTTTTAATATTGATCATGACCGCTATTGGTGTGGGTATTGGTTTTTATTTAAAAGAAACCAAATTGTTAGATGAATATTTCAAATCATAGGAGGAATTTAATATGGAAAACAAAGATTTCAAAAACGTGAACACTACTACAGGTACAAATCCAGTTGCTGATACTACAGCAAAAGGTGAATTGACTTATGAAGACAAAGTCATTCAAAAAATCATTGGTTACGCATTGAAAGACGTTGACGGTTTGTTGACTCTTGATGGCGGATTTTTCTCCAATATTGCTGAAAAATTAGTCAATACAGATAACGTGACAGCTGGAATCAATGCAGAAGTTGGTAAAAAACAAGTTGCTGTTGATTTAGATGTAGTTGTTGAATATGGAAAAGATATCGAAAACATTTATGATCAAATCAAAGAATTGATCAGCACAGAAGTAAATGAAATGACTCATCTTGATGTGATCGAAGTTAACGTAAATGTTGTTGACATCAAAACACAAGCAGAATACGAAAAAGATCAAGAAACAGTACAAGATAAAGTAACTGATGCAGCAAAATCAACTGGTCAATTTGCTTCAAAACAAACTGACAAAGCAAAATCAGCTGTTGGCAAAGGTGCGCAAAAAGTAAAAGAAAACAATGAACCACGCGTACAATAAACTTAATTTTATAGAATTTTAGGAGGAAATAATCATGGGATTTATTTGGTCATTAATCGTTGGTGGTATTATCGGAGCAATTGCAGGAGCAATCACAAATAAAGGTTCTTCAATGGGAATCATTGCGAATGTGATCGCAGGTCTAGTTGGATCAGCTATTGGTCAAGCACTTTTAGGTACTTGGGGTCCAGTGATCGGTGGAATGGCAATCGTACCATCACTTATCGGAGCAATCATTTTAGTATTGATCGTTTCATTCTTTGCACGTAAGCTTTAAGCAAAGATCGCTTACTCAGATGTAATGATTTGATCATGAAAGAGATCGACTAAACATTCTAACAGACCACAAAGAGTAGTTTTTATTCTTACTCTTCGTGGTCTGTTTGTTTGTACATATTTTCGAATATTCGTTGTTTGTCTTTTATCAATCAGTTAATTCACTTGAATACCGTGTTTATCATAAAAACAATATGTAAACTACGATTTTTTTGATATTAAAAAAATAACAAAATGCTTATTCCATAGCAATCTTCGAGGTTTAACTGCTAGATAACTGTTATTTCTCGTCTTGACGTTAAATATTGCTATAGATAAAGCATTTTTTCTTTGTTATCCTTTTATTGAAATATTATATGAAGAGTTTTTATAAGCATCATTTTATAACGTTGATTTCAATTTTTTACAATAAAACAAACATAAAAACTAGGAGTTAAGAATATTTTCAAGATATTTACAAATAATATATGTAATCTAAATATTCGAACGTTAAGATGAAGATGTGAAAGAAAACAACTGTCATAAAAAATATAAGGAAGAGCGGAGGGTCACTTATGATTGAGGTGATCGGATTACAGAAAACTTTTGATAATGGCTTTGAAGCATTGAAGCAAGTAGATTTTGCGATTGAAAGAGGAGAACTTGTTTGTCTTTTAGGCCCTAGTGGCTGTGGTAAATCAACGATGTTGAACCTCATCGCAGGACTATTACAACCGACAGATGGCGATATTCGTTTTAACGGGCAATCGGTCATAAAAACAGAACCTAAAGATCGTAATATTGGCTTTGTTTTTCAAAATTACGCGTTGTATCCACACATGACTGTCTTAGAGAACATCATGTTTCCTTTATTAGTTGGGGATAATAAAAAGAAAAAAGGTGAAGCAAAAGTGATTGCTGAAAAATATATGGATTTAACCAATATCAAAGAGTTGCAGAACAAGAAACCTGGGACTTTATCTGGTGGGCAACAACAACGAGTAGCCATCACGAGAGCCTTAGTACAAGAACCAGAAGTCTTATTATTGGATGAACCTTTAAGTAATCTCGATGCTCGACTACGCTTGAAGATCCGTGAAGAAATTCGCAGGTTAGTGAAAGAAGTGGGGATCACGACGATTTTTGTCACCCACGATCAAGAAGAAGCTCTATCGATCAGTGACAAAATCATCTTGTTGGAAGATGGCAAGATACAACAAGATGATGATCCTCAAAATCTCTATTTAGAGCCAGAAAATTTATTCGTGGCGAAATTCATTGGTAATCCAATTATTAATTTTTTACCGATTGAAGTCATCGATGATCGGGTCAAACATACGTCATTTGATTTACCACTTACTCATTTTATTGAACAGCGTTTCAAAAAAACAATCACAAATGGTAAATATTACTTAGGTATACGTCCTGAAGATATCTTTCCAAGCGATAATGGACCTTTGAAAGGGAAGATTCAAAGTGTTGAGTTGATCGGTCGTGAACGGATTTTACACTTTGAACTTGCAGGAGAGCGAGTAAAGTCGATTGTACGAGTGGAAAATGAGATTACTGAAGGAACTGAGGTTACGTTTAATTTGGCTTATCCTAAAGTGTTCTTATTCAGTCTTGATGGAGAGAGGATCTATTGATGAGAAAGAAGAATTATAACTCTGAAAATCAGCTAAAGGCTTGGTATTTTTTGCTTCCAGCATTACTTGCAATTTTCGTATTCAATATTTATCCGCTTTTTCGAGCTTTTTTTATGAGCTTTCAAAAAGGGACATTGATCAATCCTCGCTTTGCAGGAGTTGAGAATTATCAACGGTTGTTTAGTGATCCGGTATTTTTTCGCGCATTGAAAAATACTGCATTCTACAGTTTTACCGTCGTACCAATTGCTTTGATTCTTTCATTAGCAATTGCGTGGGTGATTTTTGAAAAAGTAAAGTATAAGTCATTTTTTGAAGCGATTTTTTTTATGCCCTATGTCACGAGTACGATAGCGATCGGTATTGTTTTTCGCTATTTTTTCAACGGATCTTACGGACTCATCAATTATTTACTCGAGTTTGTTGGGCTTCCCCGCGTGAATTGGTTAGATAGTGTGTCAATGAGTATGCCGACTTTGATCCTCTTTGGTATTTGGACAAGTCTAGCTTTCAATATCATCATATTATTAGCGGGATTCCGTAACATTGACAAAGAGCATTACAAGATCGCGAAAATGTTTGGCGCAAATGAATGGGAGATTTTTTTACAGATCACTTTGCCCCAACTGCTTCCTACATTGACGTTTCTCTTAACAGTCAATTTGATTGGCGCATTTAAAATCTACACGCAAGTTTATGCACTGTTTGGTGGTCAAGCTGGGATTGCAAAAAGTGCGATGACCGCAGTATTTTACATTTATGATAAGTTCCACGTTGTAGGTAGACCAGGTCTAGCTATGGCAGCAACACTTGTTTTATTCTTGCTTATTCTAAGTATTACTTTTATCCAACAGTTGATTTTGAAGAAAGTGGGGAGACAAAGATGAAAAAAATCGTTACATTGTTCTCACTCTTATTTTTGACACTCCTAGGAATCATTACTGTGTTTCCATTTATCTATATGATACTCGGTGGTTTGATGACGTATCGGGAAGCGACAAGTATTCCACCAACTGTTATACCTGATTCCTTTCAATGGGTGAATTATTTCGCGGTATTTGAAAAAGCGCCATTTATCCAATACTTCATCAACACGTCATTTGTATCGTTAGTAACCACATTGGCAACCGTTATCACTTCACTGTTAGCAGCATTTGCTTTAGCAACTTTGGAATTTCGCTACAAGAAAGTAGTGATGGTAGGATTGATTTCTCTGTTGATGATTCCATACGAGTCGATCATATTTACGAATTATAATACAATCGCACGTTTAGGCTTGTTGAACTCTTATACTGCCTTGATCTTACCGTTTTTGACGAGTATTTTTTATATTTATTATTTGACTAATTACTTGAAAAGTATTTCACGTTCCTTTTATCAAGCAGCTAAGATCGATGGCGCATCTGATATGGAATATATTAAAAAGATCCTTGTTCCTATGTCTAAGCCAGCGCTGGTCACAGTAGGAATTTTGACTTTCATTTCGAGTTGGAACTCCTTTTTATGGCCGTTATTGGTCACAAATGACAAAAGGTTTCGATTATTGAACAATGGCTTATCTGCATTTACGAGCGAAAGTGGCAGTGATGTCCACTTACAATTAGCAGCAGCCACCTTAACGGTATTACCAATTGTGCTTATTTACTTTATTTTTAGAAAAGAAATCATCCAAGGAGTGGCAAAAAATGGGATCAAAGGCTAATCAAAAAACAAGTATTACCTTTCATAGTGGGCTCATGACGATCGGTGGAACAGTCATTGAAGTTGCTTACGGGGACGATAGAATCTTTTTTGACTTTGGGACAGAATATCACCCTGAGATCAACTTACCAAATGAAGAGCTACCAACTTTACTAGATGTAGGATTTATTCCAGCAATTGATATTTATGATCCTCGATTGACCATACAAAAGCAAGAGACTAAGTTTAAAAATACTGCAGTATTTTTATCGCATGTTCACTTGGATCATACAAAAATGATCAATTATCTTGATCCAAAAATTCCCTTATATACATTAGAGCCGACCAAAGATTTATTGGAAAGCTTAAATCGTAACGGGACATTCTTGTTGCCTTCACCTTATATAGAAGGAAATACACGAACGATCAAAACGATTACGCCTAATCAAGATGTTCACATTGGCGAAATAACGATACGTTTGTTTCCTGTAGATCATGATGCATATGGGGCAGCAGCCTTTCTTATCGAAACACCAACTGCTTTGATTGCTTATTCAGGTGACCTTCGTCTTCATGGATTTGACCGACATTTGACAGAGGGATTTTGTGAAGCGGCACAGAAGGTCGATGTATTGATGCTGGAAGGAGTGAGCATTAGTTTCCCAGAGAAAGAAAAAAAACATGTGACATCACCAGATAGCGAAAGAGGACTGACGGAGCAACTGGTGAAGTTGATCCAAGAAAACGAGAATCGTCAATTGACCTTCAATTTTTATCCAGCGAACATCAAACGCTGGGAAGCTTTGATCGATGCTTCCCCACGACAAGTAGTTGTCGAAGCAGAAATGGCTTTACTCTTACAAAAAGTTGCAAAACGAGAAGTCCCTTATTACTACGCTGAGAAGAAAGAGCGGATCGATACATTAGATCCACAACTTGAGTATTCTTACGATACTTTATTAGCAGATTCGACAGATTATTTTTGGCAATTTGTTGGTAAGGTTGACTCATTACAAAAAGGAGGTCTGTATATACACAGTGATGCCCAACCATTAGGCGAGTTTGATCCCCAGTACGCGATTTTTAGAGCATCTTTTGAAAAGCAACAAGTGGAGTTTGAGCAGTTATCATTATCAGGTCATGCAAAACCTGCGGATCTAGCAGAAATCATCGATCGGATAAAACCAGCTATGTTGGTCCCAATCCATACGTTAAAACCTGAGAGTATGCACAATCCATATGGAAGCAGAGTATTAGTACAAAGAGGCGAAACCATTCAACTATAATTGGAGGAAAATGAAAAATGAAATGGACAACTATTAGTAAGTTTTTGGTAGCATCAGCAGCTGTAATGACTTTAGGCGCTTGTGGGAACACTGGCTCGAACGCCTCTTCATCAAGTGAAGAGATCGTCACTGATTTAACAGAAGACACGACGATCACCTTTTGGCATGCAATGAACGGTGCGCAAGAAACAGCGTTACAAAAGCTGACTGATGATTTTGTTAAAGCCAACCCAACTATCAAAGTCGAATTACAAAACCAAGCCCAATATTCTGATCTACAAGCAAAGATCAACTCCACTCTCCCGTCACCAGGGGATCTACCAACCATTACTCAAGCTTATCCTGGTTGGTTATACGATGCTGCACAAGACGAGATGCTCGTTGATCTCCAACCATTGATCGATAATGACACGATTGGTTGGCAAGACCAAGAAGCGATTCGTACCTCTTTGCTAGATGGCGCCAAGATCGATGATGTCCAGTACGGTATTCCTTTTAATAAATCGACTGAAATGCTCTTTTATAACAAAGATATGTTGGAAAAATATGATGTCGCTGTGCCAACGACATTCGCTGAACTCAAAGAAGCATCCCAAAAGATTTATGAAGCAACGGATGGCGAAGTTGTAGGTGCCGGCTTTGATTCTTTGAACAACTATTATACGATCGGTATGGAAAACAAAGGGGTTGAATTTAACAAAGAGTTAGATTTGACCAGTGACAAATCAAAAGAATTGATCAACTATTACGCGGAGGGTGTTAAAGATGGATACTTCCGAATTGCGGGATCAGACAACTATTTATCCGGGCCTTTTGCCAATCAAAAAGTAGCTATGTTTATCGGATCGATTGCAGGAGAAGGATATGTGAAGAAAGATACGGAAGGTGTATTTACGTATGATGTTGCTCCACGCCCTGAAAAAATCAATTTACAACAAGGAACGGATCTCTACATGTTCAGTAGTGCCACACCAGAAGAACGGACAGCAGCGTTTTTATATATGAAATTCTTATCAGAGCCAGAAAACCAATTGTATTGGGCAACCATGACTGGCTATATGCCAACGATCGAATCAGTATTAGAAAGTGATGACTACAAAAATTCATCGGAAACAAAAGTCCCACGACAGTTAGAAGAGGCAACGAAAGAATTGTTCTCGATTCCAGTCGTGGAGAATAGTGACAATGCGTTCAATGAAATGCGTACGATCATGGAGAATATATTAGCTAACACAAATCAAGATACAGATCAATTGATCACAGATTCAGTACCGCAGTTAGAAGATGCTTGGAACCAATAAAAACGACTGAGAGGGTGAAATAATGGAAGTGACGATCCTTGCAACAAGTGACATGCACGGCTACGTTCTGCCGACGAATTATGCCAGTGACCTAGAACAACCATTTGGTGTGGCGAAGGTAGCTAGAAAACTGAAGGAATTAAGACAAGCAGCGAGCGGTCCTGTATTCATGATTGAGAACGGTGACTTTATCCAAGGTTCGCCACTTAGTTATTTTGTTGCAAAACAACCGGAGTATTCTGTCTCGACGTTAACAAAGCTTCTAAACGGCATGAACTATGATGTTGGTGTGTTAGGTAATCATGAATTTAATTATGGCTGGACCTATTTGAATGAAGCAATCCAATCCTATGATTTCCCAATAGTTGTAGCCAATATGTTAAGGAAGAATCAACAGGAATCGGTTTTACCTCCGTATCAGATCATTGAGAAACAAGGGATCAAAGTAGCGGTCTTGGGATTAGTGACCCAGTATATCCCAAACTGGGAAAATCCTGAAACAATCAAGGATCTTCACTTTGTGTCGGCTGTGGAAACGGCCAAAAAGTACGTGCCACTATTACGTGAGTTAGCAGATTTAGTCGTCGTTGCATACCATGGTGGTTTTGAAAAAGATCTAACAACAAACGAGCCGACTGAAGCAATGACTGGTGAAAACGAAGGAAGTCAATTGTTACAAGAAGTACCTGGGATCGATGCGTTAGTCACAGGGCATCAACATCGTGAAATTGCTGAAGTCGTTAATGGTGTACCAGTGATCCAACCAGGATATCGTGGGGCTTTTGTAGGAGCAATCAAACTAACTGTCAAAAAGCAAGATAACAAGTTTATCATCTTAGACCACTCATGTAAACTTTATCCGACGAACGAGGCTTCTCCAGATCCTAGTGTTCTTGAACAAGTTGGACCAGTCTCAAAAGCATTAGATGTGTGGCTAGACCAACCAGTGGGAGAAGTGCTGGGGGATCTACGGATTATTGATCCGATGGCAGCTAGAGTCAATGAGCATCCATATATTGAATTGATCAATCGAATACAGATGGATGCGACTGGAGCAGAGATTTCAGGAACAGCCTTATTCAATAATGAAGTGACTGGTTTGCCACAATCTGTCAGTATGCGTCATATTCTTACGAATTATATTTACCCGAATACTCTGGCTGTTGTACGAGTGACGGGACAAGAACTGAAAGCAGCACTCGAACAAACGGCTGGTTACTTAATGGCAACCGATGAAGGAATTACGTTTGATCCGAAGTATATCCAGCCCAAACCTCAATATTATAACTATGATATGTATGAAGGTATCAATTACACAATTGATTTAAATCAACCCATCGGGCATCGTGTAACGCGCTTTGAAAAAGAAGGGGAACCGATTCCCTTAGATAAACCACTAGAAGTGGTGATCAATCAATATCGAGCAGTTGGTGGTGGAAATTATAAGATGTTTTCAGCGGAGAAGATCGTGAAAGAATATCCAATCGATATGACCGAATTGATTGCCGACTATTTCAAACGAAAAAAAGTGATAGATGCAAAAGTGAATCATAATTTCAACGTGATCGGCAAATAAAAATAGGATGAAAAACTCCCTCAAATGCGTATACACCGCATTTGAGGGAGTTTTTTGGCTCTTTGTCAATAAGGACTGATGAGTTGCGAAAAATTAAATCTGGGTCAGAATGAACCACATTCTGGCTCAGATTTTTTGTTATCTAACTTTGATTAATTGATTGGTCAAAAAGATTCTAATTTTCATGTTCTCAAATGATCTAAATCCGTAGGATACTCGTTTCATCGTTTTTATGTGGGTATTCTTTGCTTCTATTTTTCCATTGGAGTAAGGATAAATCATCGCATTGGCGATGCCTTCTTCGTAGGTCAGTAGGTTTTGAAGTTTCTCACGAAAGCCGTCATCTAACGTTTCGGGAAGTTCTGCCAATAAGGAGAAAAACAAGTCAGGGTCTTTGTCTCGAAAAGCTTCAACTAATTCATGGAAAAAGGGATATGCCTCCTTTAGGGGCTTAGAAAATCTAAGCAATCGATCAATCATCATTGCTTCAGTAAGAAATGGGTATTTAGGTGCTCGGAAACTTTTCCATGTTTTATACTCATAGTGATTAATGTTTGCACGATTTTTTAGCAGAAAGCGCCAGTTCTTTTTCAGTTTTTCTGCATGGCTTTTCTGTCCTGCTTTACGCAGTTCATTCATTTCACGGATACGCAACTCATTGAAAGCTTGATTCATGTGTTTGACAATATGGAACCGATCAATCACTACTTTCGCATTTGGCAGAACGCGTTTGGTGAGCTGGAAGTAGGCGGCGTTCATGTCTGTGACTAAGAATTTTACTTCTTCTGGATTGGTGCAGCCCAAGAAATAGTTTGTTAATCGAGGTAATTTACGAGTAGGTAAGATATCAATTAAATTACCTGTTTCTCCATCTGCGCAAATAAAGCTCATTTTATCTTCTATGGAAGTGTGCGAACGAAATTCATCAACCATCAATACTTTGGGGAGAATCCTCTTAGTGGGCTTTGGTAAATAGCTTTTAAACTCTTTCAATGTACGAATAACGGTAGTCAAAGATACCTGACAGCTTTTCGCAATAAAAGATAAAGAGACTTTTTCAGTCAGTAAAGAAGCAATTTTATATCTGACATGATCCGCAATTGAATGTCTTGGGCGTACAAAATAGCTTTGAGCAGTCCAATGGGTTCGACAGTTTTTACAGGTATAGCGTTGCTTTTTTAAGCGCATAACCATTGGCATATGATTGTATTGTTCAAAGCGGACAATGATTTCTTTCTTCCCATTTTTCACCACAATTGCTTTCCCATTTCCATCTACCACAGTAGAACCACAACTTCTACAGGCACAAGGATCAGGTGAGAGAATGGCATTAATGACCAATGTCTTTTCCTTATGAAAGATCTCGTAAGAGATCTCAGTAATCATCAAATCTTTATCTATTAATCTTAGCATTTTTTTGATAGAATCATTCATATAGCATATCGTCCTCTCAGTTGTTTATTTTGTGGTGATTTAATCATACTAGAGAACGATATGTTTTTTAATACCTAAAATGAAAATGGGACTGAAGAATCAATTTTGATTCATCAGTCCCATAAATTATAGAGCCAGTTTTTTCAGCGTTTATATTTATATTATGATTGAGATAGTTGTGCCAATAGCTCAGTATATCCCAGTTCTCTTGCGTAATCTTCCGCAGTTTTCCCTTGATTGTCACGTAACGTTTTGTCTGCGCCATGATTCAACAGTTCTTGAACGATTTGTTGATAGATTTCAGAGCCATCACGTAAAGCAACTGCTTCAATCAACGCCGTATAACCATAATTATTTTGATGGTCGATGTCCACACGTGCGTCGGTTAACAGGAGTTTCACGTTGTCTAAATGCCCCTTTTCAGCTGCTGGAATCAAGGCATTACCGCCAAAACGATTGACGATTGCTTGATTTGGTTCACGCTGTTCCAACATATAAGATAGAATCTCTGTTTTTCCTTGTGCTCCAGCGTAAAGGTAAGGGCTATCTTGAATCGCATCTTGGATGTCGATTGACGCACCATGATCGATCAGAAGTTTGGCAATCTCGACAAAATCATGATGTGTGGCAATTAGTAAAGGTGTCTCACCTTTGTCATTTTGTTCATCATTTGAATACTCTGTTTGTAAAATATCCTCAACTTTCTTTCGATCGTTGTCTTCGACTGCGGCTAATAAACTGCCAGATGGGTAACTCATAAGCGATTCCTCCGTTTCCTCGATCAAATGTTTAGTTTCTTCAGTGGTAGGTTGGACGTCAGTAGAAGTAGTCCTTTTCGTTTGATCAGGAACAGTCATCTGCTGTGGCTCTTCACAACCCGTTAATGAAAACAATAAAACGGCAAAGGGCACGATCAGCCAAGCTTTCATAAATACTCCCCCTTTGTATCATCATATGATGAAGCAATCGATACCGCAAATGAATGAACTTACACTAGCTAAAGAGTAAGGGGGAAATTGTTATTATAGTTATAGATATAGTTTTTTTCATAAATAAGAAATAACGAAATTTTTAATAGTTAAAAATTTGCTGATTTATAATAAAAAATCAAGAATAGAGACGATCAATATTTTTTTCAATTATTCCAACACTAAAATACATCCATAAAATCTTGTTTAAAGAACGTTTTGTACGGTGTTTTAACATTTTTTTGTGATTTATTATTACCTTGCTTGCGGTAATAACTGGTTAGATTTAAACATATTTGTCTGTTATTCTTAGTTTAAGATAACAAAAACAAATACATAATATGAAATTTTTGAAAAAAGTTGAAGTTATCTATATTAATCGTTAATTACGGAGGGAAACATGAAAAAACAAATTTTAGGAACCATTTTATGCTCAAGTATTTTATTTGGAGCAAGTCTAGCAATTGGTGGGAATGAAGCATCTGCACACGGATATGTACAGTCTCCTATCAGTCGTGGGTACCAAGGACATTTAGACAGAGACACAAACTGGAATGCTGCTTTCCAAAAATATGGAGCGGTTATCAACGAACCTCAATCTTTAGAAGCCTTAAAAGGATACCCTCAAGCTGGACCAGCTGATGGACAAATTGCATCAGCAGGTGGTTCACTTGGTGATTTCAATCTTGATCAACAAACTTCATCACTTTGGACAAAACAATCGATTGATCAAGGAGCAAACTTATTTACATGGCGCTATACTGTTGGACATGCAACAACAAAATGGCATTATTACATGACAAAAGCAGATTGGAATCCAAACGATAAATTAGAACGTTCTGATTTTGAATTGATTGGTACGATCAACCATAATGGCACACCAGCAACAACGACACCACACGCAATCAACGTACCAAGTGATCGTTTAGGTTACCATGTGATTTTAGCTGTTTGGGATGTAGCGGATACAGCTAATGCATTCTACAACGTGATTGATGTTGATGTGAAAGGTGATTCAGCTATTCCTGTGAAACCACAAGCACCTCAAAATGTACGTGCTGAAAATGTGACTGCTTCTTCTGTAGAATTAGCATGGAATGGCCAAGCCAATACTGTATCATACAACGTTTACCGCGACGGTGAATTAGTTGGTAATACAAATGATCCAGAATTTAAAGATGCAGGACTAAATGAAGAAACAACATACAACTATGAGATCGAAGCAGTTAGCCAAACTGGATTGACATCTGACAAAACAGCGATTTCAGTGACAACTAGAGCGACAACTGCTGAAGAAAAACCAACTGCTCCTAAAAACTTACATTCAATGGGCGAAACGACTTCAAGCGTGTCATTGATGTGGGGAGCTTCAACCCATACACAAGGTATCAAACAATATGATATCTATCGCAATGGTCAGTTAGTGGCTTCAACGCCATCTACTAGCTACACAGATGAAAACTTGGCTTCTGGCACAACATACTCATACGTGGTACGTGCAATCAGTACAACAGACGAAGTTTCAGATGCAAGTAACACTTTATCAGTGACAACGAAACAAGATGAAACAATCGAAGGAATCCGTGAATGGAAAGTAGGTTCAATGGCTTCACCAGAACGTTATTCGATGAATGAAGAAGTAAGACACAATGGAAGAGTCTACATCACTATTGTTCCACATTTCAACTTTGGTGATGTTACTTGGGCACCTGACCAAGCACCAACATTATTCCGTTTGAAATAATCAATTTGACACTCAGCGCATGAAACTGCGCTGGGTGTTTTTTTGTGAACAAAGGTTGCAATAAGAACGTTTAGTTGACAATGAAGGAGATTGTCCGATACCATGACTATCATCAGGAATGATCATTCAACCAGAAAGTAGGAAAGCAAATGTTCAAACGAGTACCTTCAGAGTTAACAGAAAGAGAAAATTATAAACTGTTGATTGGCTCAGTTATCCCTCGCCCGGTGGCAGTGGTTGCGACAAAGTCTTCAAAAGGAGTGACCAATGTAGCACCATTTAGTTACTTCAATATCGTCAGTTCCAATCCGCCGATACTTTCTTTAGCTATCCAAAGAAAAAATGGGGAGTGGAAAGATACAGCAAAACATCTTATCGATACAAAAGAAGCGGTGATCCATGTTCTAGACGAAAGAATACTTGTAGATGCGAATCAGACAGCTGCTAGCTTATCAAGCGAAGAAAGTGAATTGTCGTTGACCTCTTTCACTACTTCCGAATCCGATACGATCAGCGTCCCAAGAATCAATGAAGCAAGTATTGCCTTTGAAACGACACTATACCAACATGTGCCGATCAAAAAAGGCCAAGAAACAACCGCTGATTTATTTTTACTGCAAATTTCTACTTATCAAATAAGTGAAGCTGTTTATGATGAACAAACAGGGTATATCGATCCGAAACAGTTACAACCAATCAGCCGTTTAGCAGGAAACGACTACGGTAAATTAGGTGAGATCATTCGCTTATTACGTCCGGAATAAATGACCGACCGATAACGCAGTTTTTTCTAGTGTAAAAATGATTTATGGATCAAATGGTAGCCCTACATTTATTAAATAAAGTTTAATTTAGTTATTTTATTCTTTTTTTTATTGATTATCGATGCGAAGAGGAATATGATAAATTTTGTGAAAATCAAATAAGTACTAACCTTGTTAGGTGAGGCTCCTATACAAACATAGGCTATTGCCCAGAAACGTCGAAAGACGCCAATGGGTCAAACAGGAATTGTCGGATTAAGGCTTTTTCCAATAGCTAAGAATACGTTCTTTACGTTGTATAGTGCTAAAACTCGGACGATGAGATGATGCTAGGTCAGAAATCTTGTTCGAAAAGGTTTCTGACCTTTTCTTTTGCTTTCTTTTCCTTTTTTGCTCGCTTTGCCTAACTTGTGTCTGGACAAGAAAGGGGATGCGCTGGAACAAGCTATTTGATTTTATCAATAGAGGTATTCGTCTCACTCCAAAGAATGCCGAACGAAATAAAACAGAGAGACAAACAAAAAAGGTCGACGAGTTGCAGCTCAATCGACCCAAAGACATGTAAGAGAATATACTCTTTACTTGATTCATCATAATAGACAAAGGTCCTCGTTTCAAGTAGAAGAGTTTGAAAGGAAGAGGCAACTGAATGAAACCATTTCAAAAAATCGTATTAAGTATCTTGTTAGTGCTTGCAATGGTCATTGGCTTTTTTTCTTTTGAATTTATCCAAGGGTTCTCCTCAGTGAAACAATCTGCAACAGTTGAGAAAGTCAATGCACAAGATGTTCCATCGATCATCAATGTAGCATTGATTGGTTCTGATGCACGATCAAAAGAAGAAAATGGTCGTTCTGATTCTTTGATGGTCGCCCAATATGATCAAAAGACCAAACAAGCCAAATTGATTTCTATCATGAGAGATTCTTACGTCACTATTCCTGGTTATGGAATGAATAAGATCAATGCCGCCTATTCATATGGTGGTATCGACTTATTGGACCAAACCTTACAAGATAATTTCAAGTTAGAGACCCCTTACTATGCAAGTATTACGTTTCAAGATTTTATTGATTGTATCGATGAATTGTTTCCAGATGGCGTCACGATCGATGCAGAAAAAGATTTGGATTTAGATGGGGTAGCTATCAAAAAAGGAAAGCAAACAATGGACGGAAATACCTTGCTGCAATATGCTCGTTTTCGTGAAGACGAAGAAGGTGATTTTGGACGGATCCGTAGACAACAACAAGTCGTTGAGGCGGTAGCCAGTCAATTGAAAGATGTTACATCGATCATCAAATTACCTAAGGAGATCGGCAAACTTTTAGGCAGTATCCAAACCAATCTACCGGAAAGTGTACTGTTAGATTGTGGGTTAGATTTCCTAGATGACGAGAAGAAAATCGATACATTGTCCGTGCCCGTTGATAAAAGTTGGGACTTCAATGATCATACACCAGCTGGTAGTGTCTTGGAAATCGACTTGACTAAAAATCAGCAAGCGATACACGAGTTTTTGGACAAATAACCATATAACCCTATTGATAAACCAGTTCCTAAAACGAACTGGTTTATTTTGATTAAAAAAAAGTTAACGTAAGAACAGTACTGGTTAAGAATCATTTGGGCTGCTATTCTATTTCCTCTTCCATGTGTTAAAATATCTTTGATTCGTACTTTTAATAAAGAGAGGTATTCAAAACATGAAGAGGAGTGGCAGACAAAAGAAAAAATCGACCGGCATCTATATCGGAGCGGGAATCGTCGTCTTGCTTGCAGCAGCTGGTGGTGGCTTCTTTTATTATCAACACGTTCAGGAACAACAAGCAGTAAAAGCTGGAGAACAAACGATTGAAGGATTTATTGACTCCCTGAATCAGGAAAATTATGAAGAAGCGGTAAAATCACTTCAAGTAGAGAAGGATAGTGATCTTACTGAACAAGATATTTTGGAAAAATATCAAAACATTTATGGTGCAGCAGAGATCAGAGGGATCAAACTCTCTGACTTATCCGTGACAAAAAAAGCGAATGATACGTATGAGTTTACGTATAAAGCTAAAATGAATACGACGCTAGGTGAATTGAAAGACTTAGCATATGAAGGAACCTTGTCCAAAGAGGGAGACCAAACCAAAATCAATTGGCAACCTAATTTGATTTTTCCGCAAATGGAAGGACAAGATAAAGTCAGCTTGAGTACAGATGTAGCGTCACGTGGCGAAATCTTGGACCGTAATAAACAGCCGTTAGCGACAACTGGGAAATTAAAACAATTAGGTGTCGTACCTGCGAAATTAGGTGAGGGTGAGGAAAAATCAGCGAATATCAAAGCAATCGCTGAAGCATTCGATTTGACGGAAGCCAGTATAGAACAAGCGATTTCTCAAGGTTGGGTCCAACCGGATTACTTTGTTCCTTTAAAAATCATTGATGGGGAAACACCAGAACTTCCCAATGGAGCAACGATCCAAGAAGTTGACGGTCGTTATTATCCACTAGGCGAAGCCGCTGCCCAATTGATTGGCTACGTAGGAGATATCACCGCAGAAGACATTGAGAAAAATCCTGAGTTGAGTAGCACAGGGAAAATCGGGCGTTCAGGCTTAGAAATGGCTTACGACAAAGAATTAAGAGGTACGAACGGCGGAAAATTAAGTGTCACAGATGAAGAAGGAAATGAAAAAGCGGTCTTACTCCAACATGAAGTAAAAAATGGACAGGATATCCAGTTGACGATCGATGCTAATGCGCAAAAAACGGCATTCGATAGCTTAGATGGAAAACCAGGTTCTACTGTGGCGACAGCCCCTAAAACTGGAGATTTGTTAGCCCTTGTCAGTTCACCTAGTTATGACCCAAATAAAATGACGAACGGTATTTCCCAAGATGATTACAAAGCATATGAAGAAGACCCCAATCGTCCATTTATCAGTCGTTTTGCGACAGGTTATGCGCCGGGTTCAACATTCAAAATGATCACCGCAGCCATCGGCTTAGATAATGGAACATTGAATCCAGATGAAGTCTTAACGATCAATGGATTGAAGTGGCAAAAAGATAGCTCTTGGGGTTCTTACCAGGTGACACGTGTCAGTGATGTACCACAAGTCAACTTGAAAAATGCTTTAGTTTATTCTGATAATATCTATATGGCACAAGAAACATTGAAAATGGGGGAAGAAGCCTTTAGAAAAGGACTGAATCAATTTATTTTTGGTGAAGATCTTGATTTACCGATCCAAATGAATCCTGCGCAGATCTCAAATGAAGACTCATTCAATTCGGAGATTTTGTTGGCAGATACAGGCTATGGGCAAGGACAATTATTGATCAATCCAATCCAACAAGCTGCGATGTATAGTGTTTTTGCAAATAATGGCAGTTTAGTTTATCCACGATTAGTCATGGATCAGGAAACTAAAGATAAGAAAAATGTGATCAGTGAATCAAGTGTCCAAACGATTTTGCCAGATTTAGTCGATGTTGTGCAAGATCCTAACGGAACGGCACATTCTTTAGCTGCACTTGGCATTCCGCTTGCCGCGAAAACTGGCACAGCTGAAATCAAAGAAAAGCAGGATGAAAAAGGACAAGAAAACAGTTTCCTTTATGCGATCAATCCTGAAACAAATGGCTACTTGGTGATCAGCATGTTAGAAAACAGAGAAGAAGGCGATTCTGCTACTAATCGAGCGCCTGCTTTATTGCAGTATTTGAACCAAACTTACCAATAAACATAGAGTGTGAAATCGGATACAAAACCATTGGTTATTTTCCTTTTCTAGTGATACACTAGTCTATAGAAACGAGTGTAAATAACAAGAGGAGGAGATAAGATGACTGATGTTCCAAGAGCAGTAAAAGCGGAGATGGCAGCAAGCATGTTGAAGATCCAATTTGATAATGGGGAAATAAGATATTTAAAATCACATTTAGCCAAAGAACATGCAGAAGCTTTTTCGATGAAAAATGGCAAGAGAAAGAATAGTTTATTGGCTTCACAAACAACCTGGGTAGGATCGACCATTGAAATTCAACCAGATGGCACTCTTGTTCTGAATGAAAATGATTATTACTCGCCAGAAGAGTTATGGAACGATAGCAAAGAGCATATTATTTGATCAAAAATAGAGCCTTTCTATTAGATTCGAGAAATCTAGTAGAAAGGCTCTATTTATCTGAGAACGAATCACCCATGATACACTTTTCTAGTAAAGTATTTAAGAATCAATGGAGAGATCAAAGTACTTAATAAGATTACGATCACAAGTGGAGAATAATATTTTGCTTCAATCAATTGGCTTTGTTGTCCAATTTGCAAGATGATCAGTGCCATTTCACCACGTGAGATCATGCCAGCACCTACCATAAAGGCACTATTCGTTGAAAAACCGGCTACTTTCGCCCCTAGATAACCACCACCAAGTTTAGTCAAGACTGCAACAGTCGTTAGGATCAAGATAAAAATCAATTGTTCTCCAAAGTTAGAGAAATCGACTTCTAGTCCAACACTGACAAAAAAGACTGGGATAAATACGGCATAACCTAATGCCTCGACATTATGATACACTTCTTCTTTGACCGAGGTTTGACTTACCGCGATCCCTGCAAAAAATGCACCAATGACTGAACTTAGTCCAATCAAATCAGCGATGTAGGACATACCTAGACATAAAACCAAGGAAACAATGATAATTGCAGAGTTGGCATAGATTTTTCCAGCTAGTGACATCAAAAATGGGGCAATCCATTTGACTAATAAAAATATAAAAATAAAGTAAATCACTTGCTCCAATAAAAGAAGCGGTAAAGGGAGGCTGCTACCAGATTCTCCTGTCAAAAATGATAAGCTGAAACTTAACACCAACACGACAAGAATGTCATCAACTACTGAAGCACCTAAGATAGTCGAACCTTCTTTTGTGTTAACTACATGAAGTTCTTTCAATACCTCAACAGAGATACTAACAGAAGTTGCTGCGAGGATGATTCCAAAGAAGATAGCTTCATTCCTTGTGACTTGGAAAATTTCACCCGTCAACCAACCAAATAATACGGGGAGTATGATCCCTAATAAAGCAACGAACATTCCTGGTCGAAAGTATTTTTTCAAAAGAGAAAGATCGCTTTCCAATCCAGCTAAAAACATCAATAAAATGACACCTATTTCTGAAAAATCGTGGACGAGAATATTTGGATGCACCCATCCCAGACCCGCACCACCAAGCAAGACGCCAACGAGTAGTTGACCGATCACCGCAGGTACACCAAACCTCCGTGAAAGGTGAGAGCCAATGGTTGTCGCTAACAAGATCAAACAGAGAATACCTATAAATTCCATTCTTTTCATCCTTCCTTTCTCAAAAAAGAATTTATTTTATTCGTGTCAAATGACCTCCTAAACAGGATAACATAAATAACGTTATTTATGTAGTATCGTCCATTGTGTGGATATATGAAAGCGCACGACAAAAAAGGCTAGGCATTAAGCCTAACCTCGAATTTAAATAACTAATCAATTGACATACATATTTCTTACTTTAAAGTAGTTGATGATTTCAGAAATCCCCATAAAGATCAAGATACCACCAAAGATTTGGAAAAGTACCATCAAGCTTTGGAATGGATTAAATAATAAAATCAATCCGCCAATCAGTAAAATCACGCTGTATAATGACCATCCTTTTGATTTCGTATTCAAACTGATGAACAATTGAAATGCGCCATTTGCTAAAATCATCAAGCCTAAAAGAATTGGTAAGATCGAAACGATTGCTGATGCAAATAAGAACACGATCAGTCCGAAAATCAGAAAAGCAATTGCACTGAAAAGTCCAAATCCCCAAGCACCCGTTTTTTGCTTGTTTTTATAGGCTTCAAATAAATTGATCAGACCTAATAAAACAAAATAAGCAGTGATAAGATAGCCGACAAAATTAAATACGGCAGTTGGATTGATGACTATGGCGATACCAGCAATGATATAAATAGCTGCTCGTAAAATAGCATATCTTTGAAAATTACTTCGAATAAGTTCATACATTATTATAACCTCCTTTTTTTTATTTTAACGGTTATTGATGTTTAAACCAACTAAAAACTAGTGATTCCATTATTTTCTTAGAATTTTTTCTATTTTCTTTCCTTTAGCTAACTCATCGATCAACTTATCCAAATAACGAATTTCTTGCATCAATGGCTCTTCAATATTTTCTACTCTAACTCCACAAATGACGCCAGTGATCAATTTACGGTCAGGATTCAATCTCGGTGTCTCAGCAAAGAAAGTTTTGAAGTCCTTTTCCAATTGAATCTGTTCCTCTAATTCAGTTTGTCCATAGCCGGTCAACCAATAAATGATCTGGTCAACTTCCTCTTTTGTACGATTTTTTCGTTCTGCTTTCTTTATATAAAGAGGATAGACAGAAGAAAAAGTCATAGTGAAAATACGATGTTCAGTCATAGAAAAGCTCCTTTTTTGATTATTATATAATGAACTGTTCGAAAAGAATAGCTATAGTGTCAAGTCTCATGAAAGTTCAGTGAACAGGGGAATACATAGTAAGAACGCTACAGGATACTGAGCTAATTGTTTCTGTGATGATCAATCAAAATCTGCGTAGTCACGTTCTTGTTTAATCTCAAAAATATAGTTAGCTAACTGAGCAATCATCTTTTTCCAATCATCTGGACGAACGATGCCGTTTAACAAATAAATCTTTTTGATACGCTCGGGTAACTGGTTTAGTGGACAATCACTAATGACGATATCGCAACGCTCCATAAAGTAACGTTGGATAACGATCGCTTCTTTTGAAAAGATTTGTTCAATTTTAACAATTAAATCTTTACTGATATAAAAGTCTTTCGTGTGATTCACACCGATAACGATCGGTGGTTGCTTTTTGAATCGGTCGTAGAAATGTAGTAATTCTTCGACTACCCATGAAGTATTTTCTTTTTCTAGAAAATCTGGTAAGTAATGCCAATTTTCTTGCCGGAAGTTCTCATAAAATTCAGCTACCACGGTTCTTAAGTGTTCATAGTTTTTCTGATCCTTATAAAGCAAGAAAGTTGGTAAAGGTGTATTCGGCTGTTCGCTATCTAAAAAGGTATTGTGAAGCTTATTGATCGTAAAGGACAGTGCATATAACTTTTTTTGTTTTTCAGGTAGCTCTAAAGCGAAATGCTGACTGAATGCTTCAACTAAGTTCTTGGAATAAATCAAATAAGGAAAATCGATCGCTAACAGTCTTTGATAGTGCGTCAAACTTTGCTCTTCACTATCCAATTGAGAAATCGTTAGGCGTGCTAATAAATTGAGTATGATTCGTTGTTCCCGACAAATCGGTAAATCAGGATTTAAAATATCCACATCAGGTTCAATCAAAAGATCAATATACTTAAACTGACTTAATTCTTTTTGAACATTTTCTAAAGAAGTCATAGGAAAATTGTCCTGGCAAAGTTTTAAGAGAAGATACAACTTGTCCAAGACGCCACCATTCATCCCATCCAATAACTCTTTCTTGAAGAAGACATGGAGTGTGTAATCGATTTTTTTTGGCTCTTCCTTGTGATAGGGAAGGGAGGTATTAGCAAAAATCGTCCAATAGACATCTAGGAAACAATATTGGATTTGAATCTCACTACCGGTGATTATTTTCTTTCCCTTACTTGAAAATTTAAAGGAGATTCCATATAAAGCCAAAAATTGGTTGATTGCCTTCATTTTAGAATAGAGATATGAAGGACTGTAATTTGTCATTTGGCTGATCGTGACCATAGAGTTGACTTTCTGACGAAGTAAGGCAGCAATGATTTGGAAATTAGTTGATTCAAAACAATATTTACCAAATAATTCGTAATAACACGTCGCAAGGTCAGCATCGTTCAAAGAAATTTTGACGAATTTCTTGTTTTTCACTACTTCAACACTATTCAAGCCTAAAGAATGAAAATCCTGTTCGATTTCATGAAGATATAAAAGAAAGTTTGAATCAGACATCTTAAAGTAATCTGCTAGATAGTGCGTGGTGATAAAGAACTGATGCTCAGTTAAAAAAAGAAAAATCTCAAGTTTTGTTACATTTTTCTTCTTTAATAAAAACGTTTTGATTGCTTCTTGTGTTTGCATTGAAATTCCTCCGGTTGAAAATTTTACTGAAAATTTCTTTATTTTACACAAAAAAACAGTAAATCTTCCGTCTCAATCTATATTATCTTATGTTTAACATGATAATGATATTAAATAGGAGGAATTCTCATGAAATATTTAAGTCTTCTCTTTGCTTCTGTTTTACTGAGTAGTGTTTCTGTACCAGTCGAAGCTGCACAGACAGATGAACAACCTAGCAATGATGTCGCTCAACTAGCTTCTCATTCCGTCTGGGCAAATGTGAATCAAATCAAATTTTTAGAAGAACATGTTTCAGCAAACTCTGGTATTATGAGACTTAAACTAGGAGAGACGATCACGGTGAAGGCACTGGTGACTTATTCAGGGGATATTCAACCGATTTTACAGTCTGTTGTCCAATTTGAAAACGTTGATCCAGCATTGAAGATCGAACACGATCCAGCTTCACTTGTATTCCACAACAAACTAGCAACTTTTACGTTTAATATTACACTGACACAACCAATCAATAGACCTGCTTTATTCTCTATAAAGGTAGCAGATGGTCAACCTGGAGATAGACATCATTTGACACCATATAGTCAACGTCAAACAGTTGAACAAAAAGCGGGGGGAACAGGTGGCGTGACTGAGCCAGATCCTAATCCAAATCCTAAACCGGATAATCCAGATGTAACACCAGATAATCCAGATGAAAACCCAGATGTAACACCGGATAACCCAGACGAAAATCCAGATGTGACACCGGATAACCCAGACGAAAATCCAGATGTGACACCAGATAATCCAGATGAAAATCCAGACGTGACACCGGATAATCCAGATGAAAATCCTGATGTAACACCAGATAACCCAGACGAAAATCCTGATGTGACACCGGATAATCCAGATGAAAATCCTGATGTAACACCAAATAACCCAGACGAAAATCCAGATGTGACACCAGATAATCCAGATGAAAACCCAGATGTAACACCGGATAATCCAGATGAAAATCCAGATGAGACACCGGATAATCCGGATGAAAATCCCGATGTGACGCCAGATAATCCGGATGAGAATCCAGATGCAAAACCGGATAACCCAGAGGGCAACAATGGAAACTATGAAGGAGATAACGGGGAAGATGGAAATGGTGGACATGGTGGTGAAGAAGTGATTAAACCACAAATCCACCCTGAAGGCAGCAATCCAACGATCACAATACCTGAGCAAGTAAAACCATTGTCTCAAATTCGAAAACAATCAATTCCATCTGTTGGTACGACAGATGTACTGGTAAATAAACAATCGTCTGAAAGTGCGAAAGAAATTCTGCCAGTGACAAAAATAGTTCACTCTTCAAATCAAGCAGCTAATGATAAGAATTCTGCAACAGCCACAGAGGAAGCAACGAAGCAATTACCTAAAACAGGAGAGCACAATCGCTTCTTTACATGGATGTTTGGTCTGCTGATCACAGGAATGAGTATGGTTACTTTTAGAAAAATCAACTAATGATTGTAATAGGTAAAAACGCCTTGAAACGGAATGTTTCAAGGCATTTTTACGTAGAAAATGATTAATAATCAGTTAACATAGTGGACTTGTTCTTCTTCAATCAATGGATAGGTAAGTAATTCTGTACTATCTAAATCTTCTTTCGTCATATCGACTGCATTGATTTGGCTATTTGTGTAAGTCGTGTAGTAATAGATTCCTTTATCCATGTTACAGCAAGAAGAATAGATCGTATATTCAAATTGACCATTGCCGACATCACAAAGGCCTTTTTGTTGTTCAACAGATTTTAGGATATGGAAGAATTGACTAACGCTTTCCTGTTCAGTCGTTGCTTTAACCGAATTCAATTTTGTAAAAGCCACTTTGACAAAACGAGAGGCAGAAGATAGATCCCCAGGCAAACCTAAGCCGCCCATCCCACGAGAATAGACCGACAAATCAAGTTGATCTGAGAAATGATTTTTAGGCGTAGTTGGCGACACTGATCGATAGTTATTCAAATTGAATAATTGATAATCAAAAGTCGGATTATTCGTCAATACACCAATTGGGTTGTCATAAATCTTTAATCCTTCGGCAACGGATTCAATGACAATGGATTTTTCTTGATCTGCTAATAGCCAGTGTAGGGGAGATAAAGGTAGTTCTTCACTAAAATTGATGTTGACTAAATTGATATCTGCTAGTAATGCACGAGCTTCTTCCACATTTTTACATTGACTCAGTATCCAAGGAATAAATTCAAATGGTGTGATATTGGTCTTTTCGGCATCTTCGTCAAAAAAATGGGCATTTCCAGGGAAATTCAAACCAGCCATACTCAAACCTTTTTCATTTGTTGCATCATAATAGAGGGGGTAGTTATCTACAACTGCTGCCATACCAATGATTGCATAGTGCGATGTTTGTTTTGGGACTTTCCGATAAACAAAAGGGAAATTTCTGGGAGTGATCGTCACCTGTTCATTATAAGAAATCTCTAAATCCAAATTACGTCCAAAATAATGATCGTTTGTTGTGTAAGTAATAGATGTACACATTATAATAACCTCCTTTGTTTAATTCTATATTAAGACGAATTAAGAAAAATTTCTAACAATACGATTATTCACTATTATAAATATAAACCAGCAGACAAAAAAACTCGGTAATTAGCTTACCGAGCATGTTGTTCTTTATTAAAGTTTTTTAGCATTTTTTTCGTCAAATAGAGGAGCATTGCTAATTCTTCTTCCTCTAAAGGTAGAAAATCAAGGATTTTTTCAGGGATATCTTTTGCTTGATCTTGCAATGCTTGCCCGTCTTCTGTTAAAGAGAGGATGGACACCCGCTCATCGGAATCATCCCTTTTCCGAGTGATATACTGCTTGCTAGCTAATTTCTTTACGACAGGTGTCAAAGTTCCTGAATCTAAACATAATATCTGTCCCAACTCTTTCATCGTGATTTGTTTTCTCTCCCATAAAACAAGTAGAACAAGATATTGCGTATACGTGAGATCCAGTGGCTTCAACAAAGGCGCATAGTAACGAGTAATTTCTTTAGAGGTGGCGTATAAGGGAAAGCATAATTGATTTTTTAATAATAACTCCTCCAAAATAGACCACCTCCTAATGTGCTACTTCATAGCATACTTGTTTTTTCTAAAAAAATCTAGTTCTCTACGGCTGTCAAAGTAACTTCAATATTGCCAGCTGTTGCTTTTGAATAAGGACAAACTTTATGTGCAGCTTCTAGTAATTCTTGTGTTTCTTCGATTGATAAACCTTCAACTGAACCTTCGATCTCAACGCCTAACACAAAACTCATTTCACTTTCTGCGTATAGAGACACTTGAGCGCTGATTGTTGATGCACCGTCAATATTTTTTTGTGTTTTGATCAAGTCTAATGCGCTATTGAAACATGCACTAAAGCCAGCGGCAAACAATTGTTCCGGATTTGTTGCATCTTCTACACGTTTACCTGGAGCTGCAATGTTAAGCTCGAATGAGTGATCTGGACTGTGTACTTCCCCAGAACGTCCGCCAGTATTGATCATTTTTGTTGAATACATTTTTTTCATTAAAAATCACTCCTCTTTTTATATTTGATACAATTAAATTGTACACAATTTAATTAGGTAGAGCAACTAACTTGCTTTGAAAAAAAGTCTACTCTTGGTTTATGAATAAAAATGGCTCTATAATTTATGAGACTGATGAATCAAAATGGATTCTTCAGTCCCATTTTCATTTTAGGTATAAAAAAACATATCGTTCTCTAGTATGATTAAATCACCACAAAATAAACAACTGAGAGGACGATATGCTATATGAATGATTCTATCAAAAAAATGCTGAGATTAATAGATAAAGATTTGATGATTACTGAGATCTCTTACGAGATCTTTCATAAGGAAAAGACATTGGTCATTAATGCCATTCTCTCACCTGATCCTTGTGCCTGTAGAAGTTGTGGTTCTACTGTGGTAGATGGAAATGGGAAAGCAATTGTGGTGAAAAATGGGAAGAAAGAAATCATTGTCCGCTTTGAACAATACAATCATATGCCAATGGTTATGCGCTTAAAAAAGCAACGCTATACCTGTAAAAACTGTCGAACCCATTGGACTGCTCAAAGCTATTTTGTACGCCCAAGACATTCAATTGCGGATCATGTCAGATATAAAATTGCTTCTTTACTGACTGAAAAAGTCTCTTTATCTTTTATTGCGAAAAGCTGTCAGGTATCTTTGACTACCGTTATTCGTATATTGAAAGAGTTTAAAAGCTATTTACCAAAGCCCACTAAGAGGATTCTCCCCAAAGTATTGATGGTTGATGAATTTCGTTCGCACGCTTCCATAGAAGATAAAATGAGCTTTATTTGCGCAGATGGAGAAACAGGTAATTTAATTAATATCTTACCTACTCGTAAATTACCTCGATTAACAAACTATTTCTTGGGCTGCACCAATCCAGAAGAAGTAAAATTCTTAGTCACAGACATGAACGCCGCCTACTTCCAGCTCACCAAACGCGTTCTGCCAAATGCGAAAGTAGTGATTGATCGGTTCCATATTGTCAAACACATGAATCAAGCTTTCAATGAGTTGCGTATCCGTGAAATGAATGAACTGCGTAAAGCAGGACAGAAAAGCCATGCAGAAAAACTGAAAAAGAACTGGCGCTTTCTGCTAAAAAATCGTGCAAACATTAATCACTATGAGTATAAAACATGGAAAAGTTTCCGAGCACCTAAATACCCATTTCTTACTGAAGCAATGATGATTGATCGATTGCTTAGCTTTTCTAAGCCCCTAAAGGAGGCGTATCCCTTTTTCCATGAATTAGTTGAAGCTTTTCGAGACAAAGACCCTGACTTGTTTTTCTCCTTATTGGCAGAACTTCCCGAAACGTTAGATGACGGCTTTCGTGAGAAACTTCAAAACCTACTGACCTACGAAGAAGGCATCGCCAATGCGATGATTTATCCTTACTCCAATGGAAAAATAGAAGCAAAGAATACCCACATAAAAACGATGAAACGAGTATCCTACGGATTTAGATCATTTGAGAACATGAAAATTAGAATCTTTTTGACCAATCAATTAATCAAAGTTAGATAACAAAAAATCTGAGCCAGAATGTGGTTCATTCTGACCCAGATTTAATTTTTCGCAACTCATCAGTCCTTATTGACAAAGAGCTATAAAAATCAAGAGTAGACTTTTTTATAGGAATAGGTCCGTTCATTTTAATTGCGACATCATTCGATCGGATGGTACGTAAATCCACTACCCATGACTTCTGCTACACTATTGACGATGACAAAAGCATTCGGATCGATTTCTTCAATTATCGGTTTGACTTTAGAAAATTCTTGGTCAGTGACAACCATCAACAACACTTCTTTTGATAGATTACTATAACCGCCTCTAGCTTCTAGGATCGTGAACCCACGTCCAATCTCCTGACTTAAACGTGTATGGATTTCTAAAAGATGATTCTCGCTTAGAACCATGATCGATTTTTGACGATTTGTTCCTGTTTCAATGTAATTCATCACGATGGATGTAATTACGATCGACAGAATCGCATAGAGAAATTCATCAAATCCAAAAACAAATAAGGTTAAGGAAACAACGACAGCATCGGTCATCAAAAGTCCAATGGAAGTACTTAAATTGAAGTATTTTTTGAAGATAAGGGGAGGGATCGTGGTACCGCCACTAGATGAATTATTTTTGTATAAGATAGCTACACCCAAAGCAAAGATCGCACTACCGAAAATGACTGATAAGAGACGATCAGGCGTGATCATATACTCTGGGACGATCTCAATGATCGCTGGGAAGACTAAACTACCAAATAATACTTTAAAGAAAGGTTTCTTGCCTAAAAAAATCAAGGCCAAGATCAACATGATGATATTCAAAACTAGTATAACTGTTGCTCGGTTCAAACCTAAAGCTGACTCAAGTAAAATACCAAGTCCACTTACGCCACCAGCTGCAATGTGATGCGGACCTAAAAACATGTTGATACTGATAGCTAAAATAGTTAAAGCAAATACTATTTTAATGTATGTCCAAATTATATTTCTACCGTGTTTCATTTATCCACTTCCTACTATACATTTATTTCCAACTATTCTCATTATACATTAATTTTGTATAAAAGTTAACAAAGTTGAAAAAGAAAGTTAGATAAACCTAAATTTATAATGAATCGTTCAAAGATAAAATGGGTCGAAATAGTGGACATCAATCAATAAAAACAATTATGAAATGGAACGAAGGGTGTATTTTTTGATTCATGCTGACTCGATATTTATAGAAACTATTTATAAAAGCTAATTGACCATCAAGGTGCATTGCCCTGTAGCGATTTTTAAATCATTATCTAAATAAATCGTTGCCTGCCAAAAATGAATATTTTTCCCGATTTTTTCAGGTTGTGCAACCACTCTCAAGTTACCTGTAGAGGCTTTATTCAAATGTTGGACTTGCAGATCGATACCTACAGCAAAGTGGGGGGCTTGTAAATATTCGTTAGCCCCAATGCTACAAGCCGTTTCGATCAATACAGCATTAATTCCTCCATGCAAATAGCCATAAGGTTGGTGATGCTTTTCGTCAATTGCTAAAGTCAATTGGACTTCTTTAGGTGAAACAATACACGTTTCAATCCCTAGATGATCTAATAAATTCATCCTGTTACTCCTTATTTCTTATTCTTTATTGCTACTGTCATAATTAAACTCTATTTTTATCATTCAAACACTGTTTGCGAACTATTAGGGTATTCAATTAAAAATACTTTTACTGATGAATGGAAGAACTGTCAGTTAAAATTTAATCATTTAGTTTGAATGAAACACTCGTTCTAAATCTTTTACCAGAAAAAATGCCAAAGTTCATAAAAACAAATAATGGTCTGCTTTTTTTAGTTTTTTCATTAATTTCCGGATTTCTTTTATTTCATTAGGCGTATAGCCACCAATTATCCCTTTAACCAATGCTTTTTCTTTTTCTACTCCTGCCTTTTTATGATGAAGTCTTTTTTCAAAATCAACTATTTCTTTTGAAAAATTATTTTTTTTAGGCAATCAGAAAAAAAACACCCCCTATATATACGGTTATATAACAATTATATTATTATTATTCTAAAATTGTAACCGTTCGTTTAAAAAGGGGGAAAGGGATTTAGCTGATATTTTTATTTTGTTCTTTTTGCCTTTTACTGGTAATTACTTTATGTAAATTTTCAAAGGCCTCGAATCCATATTCTTCTACGAATTCATCAATTTCTTTGAGAAGTTCTTCATTATCAAGCTTTGTTTCTAACTGTTGTTCTTCTAATTTTTTTCCTGCAAAAGAGATGACTGACTGTTGTCTTTCGCTATCAAGTTTTTCAAAGATAGAGAGTAGACGACGAGAATTTTCTTCCTCACCTTCAATAATATAACCTTTTGTCACATGAAATAACTCAGCAATTTTTTGAATAGCACCCATACGAGGTGTTTTTAATCCAGTTTCCCAATTAGAAATAGTTTGCTTGCTAACACCGACTTTTATTGCCAATTCTTCTTGCGTCATTTGTTGTTTATGCCTTAGTTCACTAATCTTCTGTCCAATAATATTTTTATCCATAATAATCCTCCGAATTCTTACTCCAATAATATACCAGAAACTGGTCTAAATCAACATTAAGTTATACATAGTTATATAAAATTATTTACTATAACTTTAAGTTATATTAAAATATATAAATAGGAGGTGTTTTATATGTTGCAAATATCTTTGAAAGCAGCAAGAGTAAATTCAGATTTGAATCAGACTGAAGTAATTGACATTCTGCAAAATAGTTATGGTCTAAATCTTACTAAAGAACAGCTTGCTGAGTACGAGGATGATGCCACTGATGTGCCGATTTCTTTAGCAAAGAAATTTTCGGAAATTTATGGTATTTCCGATGACTATATATTTTTCGGTAACAAATCAACTTTAAGTTATATTTCACGTGGATTAAACCAAAATAATCTTTAGTGATTCATGTGATAAACATCAAGATAACCACTTAAAATTGATGAACAGCATATGACCTATTAATTGATGTGACGAATAAAATCATTTAAACCAAACGATGGTCTTTCAACATTTTAGCGTCCTTGTAATGGGTACTAATATAAGCGGACACATTTAATTTTTATTAAGGAGTGAGTAAGAATGCCATTGAACTGTCGGTCTTGAAAAAAAAAAAAAACTCGGACCTACAAATCTTCGGTTTATCCAACCAGATTATGAAGGCATAGAAGCATTAATGAGGTAATTGAAGGAAAAACCACGTTGGAAAAGAGGAGTAAAAATGTAATCTGGATTACGTAATCTCAAAAATCCGGTCAAACAGGTCAATCATCCTAAAAACACACGAAAAGAAATAGAAAAGTATTGTGTATCCAATGATATTGGTTATGAAGATTTAATGATTGACTAATTCGAACAATCTTTAGTTTAAGTATAGTATGAAAAAAAATACTTCATACCTTAGGAAACGTCTATTTTTATATGAGTTGGAAAAGAAATAAAATGAAAACTCTGTGCAATTTAGTTTGTGGTTTGACTAGTAGAAGCCAAATACTTTATATCAGTAGATCTAAAAGATGATTTTTTAAAGGAGTGATTTTTTTTGATGTACCCCAAAAGAATAGATATGAAACAAACAAGATGCAATATGAGAGAAGTCTTAAAAAATTTTCGTAAACTTGATCGGATGGTAGGACGTGTCACAGTCGACATTGAATCTCCTCATAGAATCAATAGCTTAAAAGCAACTCTTTCTGATCTATCTTCAGAAAGGGCATCTATGCAAATGATAGCGATTGAAGCAGAAAGAAATGCAATCTTAAATGCTTTGATGGTTTTGAGTCTAACGAATCGAATGATCCTTTATTATTCTTACTTTGTTCCTGAAAGTTTTTCGAATTATAAGATTAGTCTTGAAATCGGTTATTCCGAAAGAACGATTCAGAGAAAAAAAGCAGAAGCATTGATTGAATTTGCTGAAGCATATAAGACTGGAAAACTGATTGCGTATAAATAATTTGGCGTTTTTTTGGCAGATGATTGGCGGTTCCATCCTCTTCTTTGATGCTAGTATGAATGTAAGCTTAGGAAATGGCAGAAAATAATAAGTATTTGTTTTTCTATGTAATAACAGGTGATAGATAGGTGTATCTACATTTTCAGGATGAACATGGCACATATAGTGGAATAAAGAAAATAGAGCAATCAACTTAAGTCACTATATGAAACGAAAGAAGAATCAAATGATGAAAGATACAAATATTCTCACAGAAACAAAAACGTCAAAGATAACGGAGGTAGAGAATGGCGGAAGTATCAATTGGTGAATGGATGGCTGTCATAACACTTGGTGGAACGTTGATTGTAGGCGTAGCAAAATTCTATGCAATGTTTACAAAGCTCGATCATACATTGGGAAAATTAGAAAATACTATTGTTCGAGTAGAAAAAAGCCAAATCGAGTATGGCAATCGTCTATCAATTATTGAAGAACAAATCAAATCTATTTTCAAACAAATTGGAAAGGAGGTGAGGTAAGTTGACCGAAATCTTAACGATTTCAAGTATTATCACACCACTGGTCGTCGGTGTGACAGAACTGGTGAAAGGACAAATAGGGCGCAGTAAACTTTTGCCTATCAGCAACGTGATTACTGGAATTTTGCTTAGTGGGCTGTATTCCTTCTCATTCGTTCCACAGGATCTCATTCTTTATTTATGGGCAGGAGCGATTGCTGGTTTGGCCGCAGGTGGATTATTTGATCTAGGAGATCATGTAATGAAACTACAGGAGTCTAATAAAAGCAATTGATCGTCCCAAGTTTCTTTTACCAGTAAAGGAGGTGAGGAAGATAAAACTGGAGGATCTACGAGGAGATGGACGTATTTTAGGACCGACCAATGCCAAACGAGAGGCATCAGAAATAACTAAAATTGCGCGTCATCATTCGGCAACAACCACAGGAGATGTATGGGCGTTTCAACACTATTGGAAGAACACATTGGGGTGGGGAACTGGCGGCTATCATGAGATTATCCTAAGAGATGGCACGGTACAATGGTGTTACTTTGATGAAGATATAACAAATGGTGTTGGGGGACATAACACAGCAACCTACCATATTTGTCTTGTTGGAAATGGCTCGTTCACTCAAGAACAAGAAAAAGCATTTGATACGCGAGCAAAAGCGGCGATGAAACGTTTTGACCTATCAGTGAAGGATGTTTTGGGGCACAATGAGTTCATTGGACACTCTTCAACTATCTGTCCGGGTATTAACATGATGATGATTCGTGATCGCTTAGGTGCTGCTGAGGACTTGACACATGATGAAATTATTTTAGCTAGTCCACCCAAGGCAGTCGGAAACTATCGAGGAAAATTAGAAATATTCAATGAGCTATCTTTAGGTATGTTTCGGATAGCAGGATGGTTAATACCACAAAATGGAGCAGCCTTTTTAGATCTAGGCTATGTTTTTTGGATAGATGCCGATAATCCATCTGTAGAAGTTGGTCGTTGTCGGTCAGCAGGCATTATACGAGACGATGTGAATGTTGCTTACGGCTTACCAACTGGTCTACGGTTTGGTTTGGACGGCACACTTGACATTCAAAAACATGCAGGAAAAAAAGTATTTCCGATGTTAAGACGGACGAATGAACCAAACGGAAATATGATCAGTGGACAAACAGTTGATGTTTCTTTTCCAGAATATACTTTGACCATTCCTAAACGATAATAAAGTTTGTTTCATTGTTCATATTATAATCAAACAAAAACAATACAACAATAAATAAAATATCAAAATTTAATGAGAAAATGATTTTGTAAAATAATAAAATCAGAGAAGGGAAGATTACTATGACAATCAAAATTGAGGATTTACGAGGAGATTCACGGATTTTAGGACCAACTAATGCGAAACGAGACGTTTCAGTGGTCAAAAACATTGCACGTCACCATTCAGCAACTGAAACAGGAGATGTTTTTATCTTTCAACAATATTGGAATGGAGAACTAGGCTGGGGAACTGGCGGTTATCATGAGATTATCTTACGTGACGGAACTGTACAATGGTGCTACTTTGATGAAGATGTAACTAATGGTGTTGGTGGGCACAATACACCAACTTATCATATCTGTTTAGTAGGAAATGGTTCATTTACGGAAGCTCAAGAAGAAGCTTTCAATCAGCGTGCGAAAGCCGCAATGGAACGATTTGGTTTATCCGTTGAAAACGTCTTAGGCCATAATGAGTTTAGTGGACATGCATCAAATATTTGTCCAGGGACAAATATGGATGCTGTCAGAGATATCCTTAATGGTGGGGATGGCAGCGTTCCAGAACCGGACTATATCATGCATGATTGGAATAAAGAAATGGTCGTAGCAGCAGATGTTTTAAATGTACGCCAAGAGCCAAACACACGATCAGCAATCTTACGTCAATTAACTAGAAGTCAAGTTTTCCATTCTGCACGAGTGACGATCAACGGGGAGTTAGTGAATGGTATCAGACACTGGTATGAAGTGGATGGTAACGGATGGGTTTCAGGATCATTAGTAGCAGAAGCATCATCTGATAATGAATGGATTGAACGAAAAGGCGAGGTGACTGTCGCTATTTCAGGAGGGATCAACTTACGAGGACCTTCAAGTGACAATGTAACCAATCCAACTAGTCTGCCAATACTACGTCGCGTGGATCTGGGGGAAACGTTCGAATATGACAAAATACTCGTACAAAAGAATGGGCATGCCTTTGTAAGACAGTCAATTAGTGAAGGTTATACTTGGTTGGCTATTGGTTCAACTGCTAATGGAATCGTTACTTCATACTGGGTTACTGGCATTGAAATCTAATTGATATAATAATTACGCACAGTTTTGAGAAAAGCCGAAAACTAACAGAAACAAGTAAAAAAACGAAAATTTGAAAATAAATTTTCGTTTTTTTACTTGTTTTCGAAAGATTTGCCTTTGAAACTACATCGATAATCACTATTTCTCTTATTCAAGTATAGTGAGAGTTAAGGGAAGCTCGAACATACTCTAATGGACCTCGAGTCCGTGTAAAGAAAAGTCGAATCGAAATGAATGAGTGAAGGATGTTCAATCAAATAATAAAGGAGAAGTCGCATGACCTTTATTTTTGCTTTTGACGTATCTAAAGGTAAAAGTTACAAAGTACTTTATCATAATCAACAATGTCTAACAGAAGGGAAAGTCTGTCATAATCAAGAAGAGTTCCGCCAGTTACTTGAAGAAATCACCGTACTGCCAGAAACGCCTGAAATTATTTTTGAAGCAACCGGTGTCTCCTCTCGTCTATTAGAAAAATTCTGTCAAAATAACCGGTTAGCCTATTGTCTATTAAACTTTTTGGAGAGAGATATATTAGCCCTCTCATACCACCTGAAACTGAATAAGCGGCGAGAACAGAATCAACCTCTTCATTATTTATATAAAAGAGCTGTACTGCTGTGAAAGTATGTCTATCTAGGAAATAGCGACTAAAATAGTAAACGAAATAGAGGATTTTGAAAACATTCATTTGCTTGCGTAGCAATTGTTTATTATGAGTATGGATGGTAAAAGCAAAAAAATTACGTATTGGGTATATGCTAGATTATGAATATAGCCAGGGACTAATAAGAGAAGATATTTGAAGTAATCAATTACAATGAAAAATAGAAACAATAAATTCACTGAAAAAATCTAAAATCATTTATTTGAAAGTTAGATTATAAAGCTTTTCTTGCGCTTAACTCATTCAATATTCTTTGTACAGTAATTTATAAAGAAATTATCATTAAATGCTTAAAACTTGTGTATAATAAATTTAATGAATTTTAGGAGGAGATAGAAATGAGAGAATGGAAAACGATCAAGGAATACGACGAAATCTTATTTGAACAATATGGGAAGATTGCTAAGATAACAATCAATCGTCCAGAGGTTCATAATGCTTTTACACCAAAAACAGTCTTTGAGATGATCGAAGCTTTTACAATCAGTCGTGATCGTCAAGATATCGGTGTTATCATTTTGACAGGAGCTGGTGACAAAGCATTTTGTTCAGGTGGCGATCAGAAAGTTCGAGGAAATGGTGGGTATGTTGGTGAAGACCAAATTCCGCGTCTGAATGTACTAGATTTGCAACGATTGATCCGAGTCATTCCTAAGCCAGTGATTGCGATGGTAAAAGGTTGGTCGATCGGTGGTGGAAATGTCTTACAACTTGTGTGTGATATCACAATCGCAGCCGAAAATGCGAAATTCGGTCAAACAGGGCCTAACGTTGGGAGCTTCGATGGTGGCTATGGTTCGGGTTACTTGGCTCGTGTCGTAGGGCATAAAAAAGCGAAAGAAGTTTGGTTCATGACGAAGCAGTATAGTGCTGAAGAAGCGTTGGCAATGAATTGGATCAATACGGTCGTACCGCTCGAACAAGTAGAAGATGTGACGATCGAGTGGGCAGAAGAGATGTTGAAGAAAAGCCCACTAGCTCTACGAATGATCAAAGCGGCAATGAACGCAGATACAGATGGCTTAGCAGGTATCCAACAATTGGCAGGGGATGCGACGCTTTTATATTACACCATGGATGAAGCACAAGAAGGACGTGACGCATTTAAAGAAAAAAGAGAACCTGATTTTGACCAATTTCCTAAGTTCCCTTAAACCTCAACCTAATAGCTGGTTGCAAAAACAAGCAATGCTTCATCCAGATGCACCAGCCTGTCAGTGGAACGATCATCATTTGTCTTTTCGCGAGCTGACATCACACGTTCAAAGTTTTGCAGAGTATTATCATCGAATATTACCCAAAGCGAGTGAACGAGTTGCCTTGTATTGTGAAAATGATTTAGATGCCTATTTATCGATCTTGGCATTATGGGAGTTAGGAAAAGAAATCCAGTTTGTCAATTCACGCTTGACGACGAATGAGATCAGTGAACAGATGGCAGATGCTGGGACATCCACTCTTATTTCTGCCAATAAATTAGCAGTCAACGAGCGCATCACTTGGTATTCATTTCCCGATCCTTCGGAATTACACGTCCTACAGCCGAAGGATTGGTTTGATGAAGGGTACGGAGAAAAGGCGATCGCGTCAATCATGTATACGTCTGGAACGACAGGTAAACCGAAGGGCGTACCGCAAACATTTGCCAATCACTATGCGAGTAGCCAAGCGACTGCGCTAAGTTTAGAAGTAGATCGTTCAGATAGCTGGATCTGCTGTGTGCCACTCTATCACATTAGTGGCTTGTCTATTTTATTACGCTCACTTGCTTTAGGCATCCAAGTGATTCTGTTGCAGGGATTCTCTCCTCAACAAGTCCATCAACTTTTAGCAAATGGAAGTGGCAACTATATTTCTTTGGTCAGCAAAATGTTGAAAGACCTTGAACCATTGATCCCAGAAAGTGGTTATGCTCCCTCATTCAAAAAAGTATTATTAGGGGGAGGGCCGGGAGAAGGACGAGTCATGCAAGCATGTATGGAAAAACAGGTGCCTGTGATGCTTTCTTATGGCATGACAGAAACCTGTTCACAGATCGTCGCCCTTTCTCCAGAGTCATTCGAAGCAAAAACCGGTTCTTCTGGTAAAGCTTTGTCTGAGGTATCGATCCGTATTCAAAAAGATAAGAAGTCAGATCAAATGGGAGAGATTTTAGTCAAAGGACCATCGATCACCGACCACTATTTGAATAGCGTCAATCCGGATTCTTGGACAGAGGATGGCTGGTTTCACACTGGCGATTGGGGGTACCTTGATGAAGAGGATTATCTTTATATTGTCAGTCGCATGAGTGAACGCATCATTTCGGGGGGAGAAAATATTTTCCCAGTTGAAATCGAGCGAGTACTTTTAACTTGCAATAAAATTGCGGAGGTCGCTGTCGTAGGGGCTTGGGATGAAACATGGGGACAAACACCTGTTGCTTATGTGCGATTAGATGAACCACTTACTGATAGAGAAATCACTGAGCTACTAGCGCCATTAGCACGTTACAAGCATCCAACTAAAATCTACTGTGTCTCGGAAATTCCTAAAACGGCGACTGGAAAACCAATCAAACGTCTTTTAATGACAGAAGAAAGAGTGAATTACATTGAATATCAAATTAGATAGCTCAATCGATGATCAGCTTTTAAAAAATCATCTTTATTTTACTTATAGCTACGAGCTTGGTGAACAAACGGTAAAAAAACTCTTACCTCTTGTCCCATCTAAAGGAGATCGCTTTTATTGGTGTCCTCCTGATGAGGATTGTGAGCTATTAGGAATAGGAGAAAATTTATTTGATGGACAACAGGATGATATGCCCAGTGCTATCAGAGGATTTTCTCTTGAGTTTTCTAAAAGTTTTTTAAACGTATCAAGCCAGAAGGGTAGACCTTTGCTTTTTGGAGGCTTTCCCTTTGATCCAAACAACTTAAAAGAAAAGATTTGGAGTGAGCTTGAATCTGGCTATTTCATTCTACCAAGTATTCTTTTCAAGCGAATAGGTTCAAAGACTCAAGTTGTTTTGACAATCAGAAAAGAAGCGGCAACAACCAGGAGTCTTTTAAAAGATTTTTCGTATTTAGATAGTCTTGTGAGTGAATTGTTAGATGGCAAAGAACAAGAACAATCAGCAAATGTTCTTGTGTCGTCCGAAGAGCTGGCAGTTCCAACTTTTCTATACAATGTAGATGATGCGCGCAAGGAAATCATACACAAAGCTACTTCGCTTAAAAAGGTCGTCTTAGCAAGACAATTGGCAATACACGGATCTTTCCAGTCGCTCACTCAAATTCTTCATCGTTTAGCTGAACAACAACCACAGACTTATTTATTTCTTTTAGCATCGGATCAACTTGCTTTCATTGGTGCAACTCCAGAACGATTGATTCAAGGAACGAAAAGTCATTTTATGACTGCTGGGATAGCAGGTTCGGCACCTAGAGGATCTACTATGCAAGAAGACGATGAAATCGGTAAAGAACTTTTAAAAGACTCTAAAAATACACAAGAACACGGAATTGTTGCGCAACGATTAGAGGATCAATTAGCAAATATTGTCGCAGGGGATGTCGCTGTTTCTTCCCGTCGGTTATTGAAAAACCGTGATATTCAACATTTAGCGATGACTTTCTCTGGAGAACGTAAACAGGGAGTCTCATTGATCGATGCGGTTGAACTGATCCATCCTTCACCGGCTTTAGGTGGTGAACCTCAAGGATTGGCGTTGCAATGGATCAAAGATCATGAACCTTTCGGTAGAGGGTTATACGGGGCACCAATCGGGTGGGTGGACCCGATCGAGGATGTCGGTGAGTTTGCTGTAGGCATCCGCTCAGGCATCTTGACTGAAACCGAAGGAATATTATATGCAGGTTGTGGCATTGTTGCGGATTCTGATCCTGAGGCAGAACGCCAAGAAACATTGCTGAAATTCCAACCAATGCTTAGAGGAGTGAAAGGATGACGAGACAACAAGAGATGACCGCTTATTTATTGGCATTCATCAAAGGAATGAAAGAAGGCGGGCTTAAAAATGTCGTGATCAGTCCTGGTTCACGATCGACCCCACTTGCCTTGTTACTTCATAGAGACCCAGAGATCAATACAACAGTCAATGTTGATGAGCGATCGGCGGCATTCTTTGCATTAGGTATGGCAAAAGCATTGAAACAACCAGTCGGGGTTCTTTGTACGTCTGGTACTGCCGCAGCGAACTTCTTTCCAGCGGTTTGTGAAGCAAAAGCAACAAACATTCCTTTACTATTGCTAACAGCAGATCGTCCACCAGAAGCACGTGGCGTTGGTTCGCAACAAACGATGGACCAACAAAAGTTATTTGGTTCGCATATCAAAAAGTTTATTGAATTAGCACTTCCTGAAGCCAGTTCGGAAATGATACGGTATAGCTACTGGCATGGTGCCAATAGTGCCTATGAAGCAACACGCGTGCCTGCTGGCCCTATTCAGATCAATTTGCCTTTTAGAGAGCCATTATTGCCTGATTTAACTTTTTCTCTTGATGGATCTTTTCATCCAAAAAAACTGGTTACTCAAATTGTGTCGAAGCAAGTACCGGAGCTTGTTCCTTGGCTATCAAAAAAAGGGTTGATGATCGTCGGTAAAGAATTGACACCTGATGAGGCAAAAGCGTTACTTACTTTAGCAACAGCTTTACAATGGCCAATCATTGGCGATCCTTTAGCAAATCTAGGTGCTTGTCAACAAATGAGCGATGTCTATCTTCCGCACGCAGATTTGATTTTTTCTGGACCGGTTACTGAAACGCCTGAAGTCATTTGGCAATTTGGTAATCTTCCTGTAGCTAAAAATGTGATGCTTTATTTAAAAAAACATCACGAAGCTATTTCTGACTATGTTTTGATCGATGAGGAAGAATGGCGTGATCCATTACATTTAGGAACGAGTTTTGTTCAAATCAGCGTGCTTGATTTCTGTAAACTAGTACTGGAAACTTTGGATGCAATACCTACGCCAACCCCTGACGAATGGTTGGCGCAATGGAAAAGAGCTTATAAAAAAGCGAGAGAAGTCATCACTAAAGAATTGTCTATCGATGAATGGAGCGAAAGCAATGCTAGTTGCCAGTTATTGCAAGCGATAAAATCAGAGGAAGCTTTATTTTTAGCAAATAGCAACGCGATCCGCTTTGTTGATCGTTTTGCTTCGCCTACTGGAGAATCATTTCCAATCTATGGGAATCGAGGGATCAACGGGATCGACGGGTTGATTTCTACAGCGGCAGGAATCGCTTTGGTAAGGAACAAGCGGATGTTTGTCTTGATCGGCGATCTTGCGCTGTTTCATGACATGAACGCGTTGGAGCTAATTCGACGTTATCACTTACCTGTTACTTTAGTCGTATTGAACAACAATGGTGGTGGAATTTTTTCTTTTCTTCCTCAAAATCAACTTTCAGAGACTGATTTTGAACCATTGTTTGGTACACCACTTGATTTAGAATTAGAGAAAGTAGCAGATTTATATAATGGTCATTATATACAACCAACTTCAAGGAAAGAGTTTGCGCAAGCGATTGAAAAAAGCCGGAGTCAAGGGGATTGGACAATGATTGAAATCAGAGGGCAACAACAAGAACCTGTTCAATTATGGGAGCAGATGAAGCGTCGTTATCAGGAGGAAATAGACTGATGCCAGTTGAGACTGTACGTGGGGCGGCTTACCATTACCGTTGGTTACAGCAAACTGATCCAAAGCAGCCAACGGTTATTTGTTTGCATGGCTTTACCGGTAGTACACAAACCTTTATGTTTGAGAATCCTCAGTTTAATTACTTAGCCATCGATTTGATCGGTCATGGAAAAACAGCGGTTTACCTGCATCCTTATCGCTACCAACTTTCGTCACTAGTAGCTGACTTGGCGAGTTTAGTCTCATTATTAGAAATCCCCTCTTTTTATGTATTAGGCTACTCGATGGGCGCTCGAGTAGCACTTGCTTGGGCGCTCGAACAACCACAAGGGATCAAAGGACTCATTTTAGAAGGTGGAACTGCAGGAATTGCAGATGAACAGCAACGAAACCATCGTAAAAAAGCTGATCGAAAACTTGCTTTACGTTTATTGAGAGAGCCTTTGATTGATTTTGTTGATGATTGGGAGAAGTTGCCACTATTCGCTTCACAACAGGCGCTATCCTTGGAACAAAAAAGCAGAGTAAGAAACGAGCGACTTGCTCAAAATAAGCTAGGTTTAGCATTAAGTCTTTACTATATGGGAACTGGCGCGCAAAAAAATTATTGGCCAGATTTAGCGAGTATCGAATGCCCACTATTGTATCTTGTTGGTCAAAAGGATGAGAAGTTCCAAAAGATCGGTAAACAAATGACAAACATTAAAGAGATTTTTCGTTGCCAGATCCTTGCGAATTGCGGGCACTGTTGTCACATCGAGCAGCCTAGGCTATTTGAAACAACTGTCACTACTTGGATCAGTGAAATGGAAAGGGAGTGGACGCCATCAAAATAGTCAACATCCAACAGTACTGTTTGCGATTACCCTTAGTGACACCTTTCAGAACGAGTTATAGTCGATTGGAAACAAAGGCTTTTGATTTGTTGATCGTGGAAGATGAGCTAGGGAATCAGGGGATCGGCGAGTTGGTCGCTTTTGAACGTGCAGATTACATCGAAGAAACGATTGATATGAGTCGGTCAGTATTACAAAAAGAACTGATTCCTTGTTTATTCGAACTTGACTTCTCACATCCAGAAGAAATTTGGTCAGCTTTCAAACATACGCAAGGGAATTTCATGGCAAAATCAGCGGTCGAAACAGCGGTTTGGGATCTTTATGCTCGTCGAATAGGGCGCCCATTACAAAAGTTGTTTTCTGCCGAACGATCAGCGATTCCCGTAGGTGTCAGTATTGGTGTCCATGACAACCCGATAGATTTACTTGCGACTGCAAAAACTTATGTTGATCAAGGATACCAACGAATCAAGTTGAAAATCACTCCTGGCAATGACTTAGTGCCACTGCAAGTGTTGCGTGAACAATATCCAGAGATCCAATTGATGGCTGATGCGAATTCTGCTTATACGATCAGCGATCTGCCGTTATTCAAGAAAATGGATGCCTTGAAGCTTGCGATGATCGAACAACCTTTTCACCCTCGTGACTATGTTGACCATGCCATACTTCAAAAGGAAATCAAAACAGCAGTTTGTCTTGATGAGAATATTCGAACACTGGAAGACGTAAAAACAGCTCATGCACTGGGAAGTTGTCGAGCAATCAATTTAAAGATTCCCAGAGTCGGAGGAATCACTGAGGCTTTAAGAATCGTCGATTTTTGTCAGGAAAATGATTTGCTCGTTTGGTTAGGTGGTATGTTTGAATCCGGAGTCGGTCGAGCGATGAATCTGCATTTTGCAAGTCAAGATTGCTTTACTTTTCCAGGAGACTTGTCTGCTTTTGATCGCTATTTCTATGATGATATCGTCGAACCCAAAGCACGAATCACAAATGGACATTTGAGGATTCCTGGTCAATCAGGGATTGGTGTCACATGGCAAGAAGAGCAGTTGTTAAATTATGCATATGATCAGAAAACCTATGTAAATAAATAGCGTCAAGAAGATGAATCACGCATGTTTTGTAAACAGTGTGCTATTCATCTTTTTTTTGCTAAAAATCTTGTTACCGATAACAATGATGTAAGCGTTGTCTTTCGGTTAGTTATCTTTTATAGTTGTTTTTGTTAACTGAAAGACAAGGGAGGACTGAAATGAATACTGCAGCAATTTATCATCGACCCGAAAGTGAATTTGCTTATTTATACAGTGATACAACGATGCGGATTCGCTTACGTACAAGTAAAGATGATGTCAAACAAGTTTCTGTGATCAGCGGAGATCCATATACGATTTTCTCAGAAAATTGGTATTTAAAAGAACAACCAATGAAAAAAGGATTAAGTACACTTCTTCATGATTACTGGGAAATCGAGTTGACGAGTGATACTAGACGATTGCAATACGGTTTTCACATCGTGGGAATTGATGGGATGGATTGTTTTTACGGAGACCAAGGAATATTCCCTTATCAAGAAGAAACATTGGCGAATGCAAACTATTATTTCCGTATGCCATATTTTCAACAAATCGATCGCTTCAAAGTACCTGAATGGGCAAAACAAACGATTTGGTATCAAATATTTCCTGAACGCTTTGCGAATGGTGATCCAACAAATGATCCTAAAGGTACGTTGCCTTGGGGAAGTAAAGACCCCGATCGAGAAGATTTCTTTGGCGGAGATCTTCAAGGGGTGATCGATCATCTCGATTACCTAGCTGATTTAGGAATCACAGGGATTTATTTCTGTCCTGTTTTTGAAGCAACCTCGAATCACAAATATGACACGATCGATTACTATGCGGTCGATCCACAATTTGGTGATAAAGAGTTATTGAAAGAGTTAATCACAAAAGCGCATGATAAAGGAATCCGAATCATGCTGGATGCCGTGTTCAATCATATGGGTAGTCATGCACCACAATGGCAAGATGTGATCGAAAATGGCGAGAAATCCCGCTACAAAGACTGGTTCCACATCCATTCATTTCCAGTGGATGCCTATCAAATGACAGATGTTCCTGAAACAGCCGAAAATCTGGCATATGATACGTTTGCTTTTACGCCATTTATGCCTAAGCTCAATACAGCAAATCAAGAAGTACAAGATTATTTATTAGATATTGCCACGTATTGGGTCAAGGAATTTGATATCGATGGGTGGCGGTTAGATGTAGCAAATGAAGTGGATCATCATTTTTGGAAGAAATTCAGAGAAGCGGTCACTACGATCAAACCTGATATTTATATTTTAGGCGAAATCTGGCATTCTTCTCAAGCTTGGTTACAGGGCGATGAATTCCATGCGGTGATGAACTACGCCTTTATGGATTCGATCAAAGACTATTTCGTCCATAAAAAAATCACACCCACTCAAATGGTCAGTGGCATGAATCATCAGCAAATGCTTTATCGTGATCAAGTCAATGAAGGGACATTCAATTTATTGGATTCTCATGATACAGCCAGAATCTTGACTTTGTGTAAAGAGGACAAGGAACTGATGAAATCAGTGTTAGCTTTCATGTTCTTACAAAAAGGAGCGCCTTGTATCTACTACGGAACAGAAATCGGCATGACAGGTCATGATGATCCTGACTGTCGAAAATGTATGGTCTGGGAAAAGGACCAGCAAGATCTTGAATTGCAGGGGTTCGTCAAAGAATTGATCTGTGTGCGTAAACAAGTGCAACAAGTGTTGATTGAAGGGGATCTGACTTGGCGCTCGGTCGACGATAAAAACGAACAAATTCACTTGACTCGTCATCTCGATCAGCAAACCATTCATGCTTATTTCAATCAAGGAACAGAACCGTACTTGGTCGATTTAGAAAATGATGTTTTATTCAGCCAAAATTGTGACATCTTAAAAGACGGCAAAGCTGAAGTCCAAACGAATGGATTTTTGATCCTTTGTTAAGTTGTTATCGGTAACATAGAGAAAGCGTTTGCAAATCAAGCTTTTGTAAACATATAATCAAATTGTAAGAGGAATAGAATAGAATCGGAGGAAAAAAAATGAGTAAACAGTTGCTAAAAAAAATCGGGTTAGGTGCATTATCTTTAGGGTTTATCGGGGGACTTGCTGCCTGTGGTAATGGCGGGTCTTCAACTGCAGCAAATGAAGAAGATGGAAAAACATTAACGATTTCTGTCGATTCTGGCTACAAAGATTATGTCAATGAGATCAAAACAAAATTTGAAGAAGATAACGATGTAAAAATCAAGTTAGTCGAAAAAGACATGTTCGAACAATTAGAATCGCTTGCGTTAGATGGTCCTGCAGGAAAAGCACCAGATGTCATGATGGCAGCTTATGACCGGATCGGAGCATTAGGACAACAAGGACATTTGGCAGAAGTGAAATTGGGGAACGAAGCAGATTACAATGATACGGATAAAGCTCAAGTAACGTACGAGGATAAAATCTATGGAGCTCCGGCAGTTATCGAGACACTAGTTTTATACTATAACAAAGATCTAGTTGACACTGCACCGACAACTTTCAAAGATTTGGAAGCGTTAGCAAAAGATGAACGTTTCAATTTTGAATCTGAAGAAGGAACGAATACAGGATTTTTAGCAAAATGGACTGATTTTTATTATTCATATGGCTTGATTTCTGGTTACGGTGGATATGTATTTGGTGAAGATGGAACAGACCCATCTGAAATTGGGTTAAACAATGCAGGAGCAGTAGAAGGAATCACTTATGCTACAGATTGGTTCCAAAATGTTTGGCCTAAAGGAATGCAAGATATCAAGAGTGCTGGCGACTTTGTCAACCAACAGTTCATGTCAAACAAGGCAGCAGCGATTATCGATGGCCCATGGCAAGCACAAACTTATCAAGAAAACGACCTCAATTATGGCGTATCAAAAATCCCAACATTGAATAATGGTGAATCTTATCAACCATTTGGTGGAGGAAAAGGTTGGGTCGTAAGTAACTACTCTAAGAATAAAGAAGTGGCTCAAAAATGGTTAGATTATGTAACCAATACAGAAAACCAAGAAAAATTCTTTGAGATGGTCAACGAAGTACCAGCCAATCAAGCGGCTCGTGAAACAGCAAAAGGCACAAATGATGAATTGACGACTGCAGTTATCGAACAATATGAAACAGCACAAGCAATGCCAAATATTCCAGAGATGGCAGAAGTTTGGACAGGCGCAGAAAACTTGATGTTTGATGCTGGTTCAGGCAGAAAAACACCAAAAGAATCGGCTGACGACGCGGTGAAGACGATCAGCGAAGCAATTGAGCAAAAATATTAATTAGATCATCAAAAAGGTTGGAGCTGTGAAGGAAATTGCTTCTCAGCTCCATGTTTTACCTTTGATGAACGTGAGATGATTTTATAGAAAAGGCGCTTCAACATACAGCACCTGTTTTTAGTATCAAGAGGGGGGAACAACACCATGCAACAAGAAGATACAGCGGTCAATGTCAAAGGCACGATGTTACGTTCGATCATTCCAGGACTGGGTCAATTTGCAAATGGTCAAGTATTTAAAGGGGTCGTATTTTTAGCACTATTTATCGGATTTATCATCCAAATGGTTTTAGGTGGTTTTCAATCCTTAATAGGTTTAGTTACCTTAGGGAGTGTCCCAATGGAAGATCACTCATTATTTATGTTGATCCAAGGAACTTTGCAATTGATTGTGACAGCCTTGTTTTTATTTTTTTATTTCATCAATCTAGTAGATGCAAAACGTGTCGCAGTCATGAGAAAAGAAGGGAAAAAGATCAATCGAACAATGAAGGAAGTCATACATAATGTGGGTGATGAAGGCTTTCCTTATCTCTTGACGCTTCCAGCGTATCTATTGATGATTTTCACGATCATCTTTCCGGTTCTAGTGACATTATTTACAGCATTTACAAACTATGATTTCCAACACATCCCACCAGCAAGTTTGATCGACTGGGTGGGAGCAGAAAACTTCTTCAGTATTTTCTTTTTAAGTTCTTATCGAAATACATTTGTTGCTGTGTTCTCTTGGACCGTCATCTGGACGCTTTGTGCCACTACTTTACAAATCACGTTAGGCGTATTCACAGCAGTGATCGCGCACCAGAAATTTATCAAATTCAAACGTGTTTTTGGAATTATTTTCCTTTTACCATGGGCAGTCCCAGCATTTATCACGATCATGAGTTTTTCAAACATCTTTAACGATAGTGTGGGAGCGATCAACACGCAAGTTATTCCATTCTTGAATAATATCCCCTTTGTAGATATTGCCTCCGTTCCTTGGAAAACTGATCCGAACTGGACAAAAGTCGCAATCATCTTGATACAAGGCTGGTTAGGTTTTCCTTACATCTATGTGATGGTCACAGGGATCTTACAATCGATTTCTGAAGATCTTTACGAAGCAGCAAAAATCGACGGTGCGAATGCTTGGCAGCGCTTCTCAAGTATCACGTTGCCAGCAATCTTTCTTGTAGCAGCACCAACGTTCATCACACAGTATACAGGGAACTTCAATAACTTCTCCATGATCTACCTCTTCAATAATGGGGGACCGGGAAGTGTCGGTGGTGGTGCAGGATCAACAGATATCTTGATTTCGTGGATCTATAAATTGACCACGGGGACCTCGCCACAGTATTCGATGGCTTCTGCGATCACGCTGATCATTTCGATGATCGTCATTGCCGTTTCTCTGTTGGTATTCAAGAAAACTAATGCGTTCAAAATGGAGGACTAGTCATGAAAAAATTTAGTACAAGTGCTAAGTTCCAACGGAGACTTTCGCATTTCTTTACTTATGTGTTTTTGATCCTATTGTCGATCATTATCATCTATCCGTTATTGATCACAGCTAGTACTGCTTTCAAACCAGGGAATATTGCTGCTTTTAGTTTGGATTTCTCCGGTGATTGGACCTTAAATAATTTTTCTCGCTTATTCAATGAAACCTTGTATGGCACGTGGTATAAAAATACGTTGATCATTTCTGTTTTAACGATGGTCATTCAAGTAACTGTTGTGACACTTGCTGGTTATACGTATAGTCGTTATCGTTTCATCGGAAGAAAATCAAGTTTGATGTTCTTTCTAGTGATCCAGATGGTACCAACGATGGCAGCATTGACCGCTTTTTATGTGATGGCCTTTCTATTAGGTGCATTGGATCGTTATTGGTTCCTGACAATGATCTATATCGGTGGGGGAATCCCAATGAACACTTGGCTGATGAAAGGATACTTCGATACAGTCCCAATCGATTTAGATGAATCAGCTAAATTGGATGGTGCAGGACACTTTAGGATTTTCTTGCAAATCGTCTTACCATTAGTCAAACCAATGATCGCAGTCCAAGCGCTTTGGGCATTTATGGGACCATTTGGTGACTTCATGTTGGCACGTTTCCTACTTCGTACGCCTGAAAATCAAACAGTCGCAGTTGGATTACAAACCTTTATTTCTGATGTAACCAACCAACGCGTTTCTCTGTTTGCGGCGGGAGCAATCTTGATTGCTGTACCAATATGTTTATTGTTCTTCTTTTTACAAAAAAACTTTGTGACCGGACTGACATCAGGCGGGACCAAAGGTTAGGAGTCGTTTGCTATGGATAAATTCCCACTCAATTACTTTTCAAGCTTAAGAAGTCCAAAACAGTTGTTTTTAGGTAGAAAACAACTCACTTGGCCAAAATTTATCGTGATCTTTCTGTTTCTAATTTCTTTTATGGTCATGCCGATTACTTTATTTTATACGAATCAAGTCTCGGCGATCCCGATGGAACAATTCTTATCGGTGAATACGTTGATCGATCAGGAAGGGGTGGCACGCTTACGTGAACTACAACTTACGAACGGTCGCTTAACAGCTGACTCTGAGATCATCAGTGTAACAAACGATGTCATCATCGGAACAGCACTGACGCCAGAAAAAATGGCAGAAAGAGGAGCCGCAATCAATTTTGAAGAGACCAGCTGGACGATCCGTCAAGAAGAGGATGGACAAACACGAGAATACAATATGTCATATCCCTCCTCATTTGATTTTATGAGAATAACAAGTCCTAAAGAGTTTGAACAGTTTTTAGAGAATGAATTTTATGCGAGTAATCGACCGATGATCATTTTATCTTACAGTTTGACGTTAGGTATTTTATTGTTTATCATGACTGGCTTGATTTTGTTCGGCGCTGCCTTCTTTTTATGGCTAACAAGAAAAAGCAAATTCTCTTCTATAAAAAACTTTAAAGAGAGCGCAAATTTGATGTTGAATGTTCTAGGTGTGAGTTCGATAATTGCTGGTTTTGTCGGTTTTATCCATTTTGATTTTGTCTTGATGATGGGCATCCAGTCGACCATAGCCGTTTTATTGTTACTATGGATTTTCGCTAAAACTGGCTTCAAAGATTCAAAAGCGATCCAAGTCTGATCGAATCAAAAAATGAAGAATGTAAGAGGGAAAGCAGAAATGTCTTCCTCCTTACATTCTTTATTTTTGTGTTTCTGAAATTTTCAAAAAGCTTTTATTTATTACCTGTAATCTGTTGATTCTTTGACGAAATAGGTATAACGTAATAGTGTAATTTTTGTTTTAGGAGGATCATTATGTTAGAAAAAACAATTTATCATCAACTATTTTCGCACTCTTTTTCACTTCCAGTAGAAGTCACGTATTGGGATGGAACGACGAAGCAGTATGGGGATACCGATAACCCTCCACAAATCAAAATCACGTTCAATGAAGAGATCCCAATCAAAGAGTTGACGAAAAATGCTTCTCTTTCTTTAGGGGAAGCTTATATGGATCATCGCATTGAAATCGAAGGGAATATCCAATCATTGATCAACGATGCATACAGTCATACCGATAGTTTCTTGCGTAGCAAAGATTATCTGAAGTGGTTACCAAAAAAAGAGAAACACACAAAGCAACAAAATAAAGCGGATATCCATGCTCATTACGACCTAGGTAATGATTTTTATCGCTTATGGCTTGATTCAACGTTGACGTATTCTTGTGCTTATTTCAAAACTCCAGAAGATAGTTTGGAGCAAGCACAGATCAATAAAGTCCATCATATTTTAGATAAGCTATTTATCAAAGAAGGGGAATCCCTCTTGGATATTGGTTGTGGCTGGGGAACGTTACTATTTACTGCGGCAAAAGAATATCATGTCAAAGCGACTGGTATTACTCTCAGTGAAGAACAATACAACTTCATCACCAATAAAATCAAAGAAGAGCATCTAGAAGACCAATGTCGTGTGTTTCTAATGGATTACCGTGAGTTGAAAGGGGAGACTTTCGATCATATCACCAGTGTGGGGATGTTCGAACACGTAGGGTCAGAAAATCTACCTGAATATTTCAAAGTAGTCAAAGATTTGTTGAAACCTAAAGGAACTGCTTTGATCCATGGAATCAGCCGACAACAAGGTGGTGCAACGAATGCGTGGATCAATAAATATATTTTCCCTGGCGGTTATGTACCAGGTGTGACGGAACTGATTAAGGATATCACGGAAAACGATCTACAAGTGATCGACTTAGAAAGTTTACGTCGTGATTACCAATGGACATTACAACATTGGACGCAACGTTTCCATGTGGTTCAAGAGCAGGTGACTCAGGAGATGGGTGATCGGTTCTATCGTATGTGGGATCTTTATTTACAAGCCTGTGCCGCATCTTTTGAATCGAGCAATATCGATGTGATCCAGTACTTGTTAGTCCATCCAGGGAACAATTCGATCCCAATGCATCGGAAATAACTAACTAATATTTGTTTTTTTATTTAAATGAAAAGAACCTGTTTTTACTTTTTTACGTAAAAACAGGTTCTTTTTTAGTTGTAAAATCAGACTATAGACTGATTTTTCATGGTATCGGCTGACAGTATTCACTCTTTTCGTTATACTGAGAATAGATACCTAATAAAAAGGAGAATTGTTATGAAATCAAAAGTTATTTTTACAGGCTTATTTTCTTTACTACTTTTGGCGGGGTGCCAGCCAAACCAAACAACTTCCCCATCAAGTACGACCAATCAGTCGTCAGAAACAACTGTAACCTCTACGAACAAGTCAGAAGACTCTAGCACATCCGCTGGTTCTACGGATTCATCCTCTTCACAAACAGCAAACCCTGATATTCAAGTTTCTGCGGATCGTGCGATTGAATTATTCCAAAACAAATACCCAGATGCAGCCATCACTAGCTTAGAACTCGATAGTGATTGGGGAAGCTACTTCTACAAAATTGAAGGTGTCGATGATCAAAACGAATATTCAGTGAAAATCAATGCGATGGACGAAAAACTTGAGGCAGAGAATCCAGAGCAATTAGATCGTGACGAACAAAACGGCAAGAAAAAATCAGAAGACGGCTTAGATGTCAGCAATCTGATCTCGATCGAAGAAGCTGGGAAAATCGCGGTTGAAAAAGTTGGCGCTGGAACTGCTACAGATTGGGACCTTGATAAAGAATTAGGAACTACTTACTGGGATGTTAAAGTGAAAAATGGCAACCAAACGACAAATGTAAAAATCAATAGTCAAACAGGAGAAGTATTGTCTTCAGAAATCGATGATTGATCGAACATTCGATAAATTTTTGTTGATTTTGTTCGCTTAAATGATACACTAGAAAAAACGCTTTATTAAAAGGAGAGAATAACTTGAGCTTAACGACTACTTTCTTAAATCATTCTTTTGAAAATCCCTTGATGAACGCTTCTGGTGTCCATTGCATGACTACAGCGGAATTAGATGAACTTGCACATTCGAATGCGGGGGCGTTCATTACAAAAAGCTGTACCATCAATGAGCGAGCAGGAAACCCTGAACCTCGTTATTATGATGTGCCACTGGGGAGTATCAATTCAATGGGCTTACCAAACTTAGGTTTTTCCTATTATCTGGATTATGCATTGGCCTACGAGAAAGAGCATGGACAAGAACAACCATTGTTTTTCTCGATTGCCGGTATGAGTGCAGAGGAAAATCTGGAAATGTTGAAGTTGATCGAAGAAAGTGATTACCAAGGGATCACTGAGCTGAATCTTTCATGCCCGAACGTTCCAGGAAAACCGCAGCTAGCTTACGATTTCGAGGCAACAGCAGCTTTATTGAAAGAAGTCTTTCAAGTGTTCTCAAAACCGTTGGGAATCAAACTTCCTCCTTATTTTGATTTCGCCCACTTTGATCAAATGGCGGAAATCTTGAATCAGTACCCGATCGCCTATGTGAACTCGATCAACAGTGTGGGAAATGGCCTTTATATCGATACTGAGAGTGAAACAGTCGTCATCAAACCAAAAGATGGTTTTGGTGGACTTGGAGGCGAATATATCAAACCTACTGCGTTAGCGAATGTCCGGGCATTTTATACCCGCCTGAAACCAGAGATCAAAATTATCGGTACTGGCGGTATCCGCAATGGACAAGATGCTTTTGAGCATTTATTATGCGGCGCAAGTATGTTACAGATCGGTACGGAACTTCACAAAGAGGGAGTAGCTATTTTTGAACGTATCAGTAAAGAATTAGAGACGATCATGGCGGAAAAAGGCTACCATTCAATCGACGAATTTAGAGGGAAATTACGCTCGATGTCGTAATACCTCTTTCATTCTTATAACTAGAGTAGAACACTTGAAGCATTCAGCTGCTTCAAGTGTTTTTCTATTTAGAATAAGAGACTAAGCGTAAACATTGTTGCTTTTTCTGTCATATGAGAAAATAACCGTAACTGAGGAGGGAGAGCATGAAAGATGCAACATATCTTGCGAATGGTTTAAAAACTAAGCAATTCAGCTCGGAAGAACTTTTTACAGAAACAAAGCGAAAAATTGAAAAGCTCAATCCAGAAATCAACGCATTTGTCACACTTGAATCACTTGATTTCCAATCAAATGTAAAACCACCACGATTGGAGAGTGATTCGCTATTAGCAGGAATACCATTTCCTTTAAAAATGCTAGGACAAGAAAAAAAAGGCTGGTTGGCAACTTCTGGTTCACGGATTTTTGAACAACACCGAGCGTCTAAAAATTCGAATTATGTCCAAGCAGTTGAAAAAGCTGGTTTGGTTCCATTTGGACAAACGAATGCACCTGAATTTGGCTTTAAGAATATTACCGATCCACAATTATATGGCCCAGCACGAAACCCATGGAACTTGGCATACTCTCCAGGAGGATCAAGTGGCGGAGCTGCAGCGGCAGTTGCGGCAGGGATCGTTCCTATGGCAGGTGCCAGTGACGGGGGTGGTTCGATCCGTATTCCAGCCTCATTTTCTGGCTTGATCGGCTTGAAGCCATCAAGAGGAACAATGCCGGTTGGTCCAAATGCTTGGCGAGGCTGGCAAGGAGCGGCAATTGATTTCGGACTAACGATTTCCATGAGAGATACAAAAGCGTTGTTCCAAGCACTACAAGGAATCAGTAGTGGGGCGCCCTATCAAGTCACACCAGCATTTTGGCAACAGCATCCAGTGAAGGAACGGTTGAAAATCGCTGTCTGTGTTGATTCACCGATCGGCTCGAAGGTGAGCGAAGAAGCTCAAATCGCTATTAAAAAAGCGCAGCAGTTTCTAGAACAATCAGGACATGAAATCGTTGAGATTCCTTATCCTTTAGATGGACGTACATTGATCAACTCCTATTATCAAATGAATGGTGCTGAAACGGCAGCAATGATCGAGTCGATCGAAAATGGGTTGCAGCGGGGGATAGAAAGCAACGAGCTAGAACCAATCTCATGGACATTATGGCAATATGGTAAAAAACTTTCTGCAGCAGACTATGTGCAATCATTGCACGTATGGGATCATGCAGCTGTCACAATGGAAAGCTTGTTTGAGTCCTTTGATTTGTTTCTTTCGCCAACCACTGCGGATACTGCGCCTAAAATCACAGCTGACTTACAAAGTGACTTGATCCGTCAGCAGATGGCTGATGTCCCTCATTTATCGGCAGATGAAGGGTTGGCAGTCGTGTCAGCGATGTTTGAAGAGAGCTTGACAATCACTCCTTATACACAATTAGCGAACTTAACTGGGCAACCTGCAATCAGTCTGCCTACACATGTTAGTGAACAAGGATTGCCACTAGGGATTCAGTTTATGGCTGCCAGAGGAAGAGAAGACTTACTGTTTCAGATTGGTGAATTATTTGAAAAACATGGTTTGTTTTATCTTCCGTCAGGAATCGAGCAAGCGTAAGAGATCAACAGAACAAATGAATCGTGCGATTTTTAATACGGAATAGCAAACAGGTAGAAGAATTTATCGTTAAGTCGATCGATCAATAAAAAAACGAGTGCAATTGAAAAGACGAAAAATGTGATGTTTGAGCTGCATTTTTCGTCTTTTCTATGTTGCTTTTTTTATTGTTAGACAAGTAGCATACAAAAAAATAAAATGGTAGTTGGATTATCTTGGCTTTTCAGGTAGAATGAAAAGCGAAAGTATGTTCGGAGGTGAAATGTATGAAAACTCCTTTAACGATCGAGCTGGAATCATCGTTGTATCATTATTGTATCGAACAGGGAGGGATCGTGGTCGAGGAAGTGACAATGCCTGAGGATCATGGAATCGTGGATACTTTAAGTTGTCTGATGAAATTTGACGGAACAAGAGAATGGCGCTGTTATGAATTAAAAGTCACAAAAGCTGATTTTCGCTCAACTGCTAAATTATCCTTTGTCGGTCACTATAATTATTTTGTTTTACCAAAAAACTTATATGAAGAAGTCAAAAGTGAGATCCCACCAGAGATTGGTGTATTAGTTTATCGTTCGTATGCACTAGAAGAGGAAATGCCTGTTCCTGGAACTTTTATTATTGCAAAAAAAGCAATGCGTCGTGAGTTAGGTGTAGCAGAAGAGGCATTGACTAATCGTTTTATGGCTTCATTGTTTAGAGAAGTCAGAAAGGCCAAACAAATGGAACGGGGAGTAAAATATTTCCCTTCAGATCAGCTGTACAAAGAATTAAAAAAACGCTCAGAAACACAAGATCCCTTCTCAAAAGAACGCTACTATGAACGGTTTATTGAAGAAATTGAAAGTCAAGCAATCCATGATCTGCAAGAAGAAAATCGTGCCTTGCGACAAGAACAGGACTGGTTGCGCCAGCAACGTCATATTCGACGTCTGCCAACAGAACCATTGGAGTGAATAATATATGTATTATCCTTATTTACGTGGCAAACAATTCGATCTACTTGCATTAAAGGAAAGTTTGAATCGTGGACTTTTATCCACTAAGATTCAGCCAATCATCGAGCCAGTACGTGATTCGGCGACGCTAAAAAATGTTATCGAGTTGTTTCAAAAAAAGAATCATCCGCTGATTATCATAAATAATCCGCAAGTGGGTCAGTTCAAACTGTTCGATCAACCGATTCACACATGGGTGACCAGTGAAGATAGCTCGTTAGCAGAGGCAGAGATCATTACGCCGAGCAATTATGAAAGAATGATTGAATCACCCCCGCCATTCATTATTTTTGATGGACAACATCAACCTAGAGAAAATGCGATTTGGCAAGCTTTGAACAAAACTAATGCGACATTTTTCATTCCTGATTCTAGTCGCTTACGCATGCAATTGCCTGAGAATAAAATCATTGTCCGTGATCAATTTCAAACGAGACGGCATGTGGAAAATTATGCAGAAAAAAATGATGATTTTTTTAGCGATGATCATCTTTTCTTTCAAATGGATGGCTATCATGGGTTTTCCGATTTTACGATCGAAGGCAGTCGTTACTTCGATAAAGGATTTCCCAGTCGAGCGTTGGCCTTGCATATTACATACGTCGATGCTTATGGGAATATGCGAATCAAACACTTCGTTTCAGATACCAATGATTCCGCAAAAGATCAAGCATTGAAATTTATGGAAGCAGCCAATAAAATGTATGGTTGGTTGATGAGGAACCATCAACAAATTTATATCACGGAAGGATTACTTGAGCTTGTCAGCTTGTATCGCCAACAAAAATTCCCTGGTCTGGGAGTTTTGAAGAAATGGACATTGTTACATCATCTTGAATTAGTTAGTCAGCTCTTAGATCATCCGACAGACTGGTTACGCAGTGGTTCAAGAATAGACAAGCTATACAAATTGATCACAGATCAATAAAAGGAGCAGAGATATGTATCTTAGAAAAACTACATTAGATGATTTGCCGAGAGTGTTGCAAATCATCGATCAAGCTGCAGCATACCTTGCTGAGCAAGGATTGCCTCAATGGCAAGGAGATCAAAAACCATCAAAAGAACGAATCATCGAAGACATTGAAAGGCAGGAAAGCTTCGTCTTGATTGACGAAGAAGACATTGTTGGCACTGCGGCGCTTGTTGCAGGCATTGATCCGGTCTATACAGCAATTGCCGGAAATTGGGAGGGGAGAGAGCCGTATCTTTCCATCCATCGAGTTGCTCTTGATCAAAACGTAAGAGGGAAAAGACTTGGAAAACAATTATTAGAACATTTATTGACCGTTGCCACATGTCAAGGAATCAAGGACGTTCGGATCGATACGTTTCCCACTAATCACCCAATGGAAAAAACGATATACTCGGCAGGTTTTCATTATCGTGGCATGATTGAATTTCCATTCCCACACGGAGAAAGAAAAGCTTATCAAAAATTATTGTGAAGTGCTCAAAACTAAAAGCAAGCCAACTGTTCAGCGATGATCCGCTGCATGGATGGCTTGCTTTAAATTTTTTGTTTCGATTTCTAACGTCTGATTATTTTCAAATGAGATCAAGGTAGGTATAAGTGTTAATTTTTCAAGTTCTTTTTGATCTTTTTCAAAGAGAGCGAGCCGTTGCCTGATTTTATCTGGTGAGTCGCCGCGAAATACAAATCGTTCATACAACTTTTCTTTTGCTACTGTGATGAAGACAGGGACGATACAACGACCAAATTGTTCATACAAGTGCCAAAAACCTGGGGCTGTAAGGACCGTGAAGCAGTCACCCTGTGTAAGCTTCGTTGAGATCTCTTGTTTACTTGAGCCATAATAGTGATCGGCGTACCGATCCCATTCGGCAAATTCCTGATGGGCGATCATTTCTTCAAAGGTCTCTTGAGAAACAAAATGGTAATCAAGGTGATTTTTTTCATTTTTTCGTGGGGGGCGGGTCGTATACGTAATGATCTTTTGTTGTGGAGAAAAAATTGCATGAGCGAGTGTCGTCTTTCCGGAACCAGAAGGCCCAATAAATACATAACATTTATTCATAGGAAATATTCCTTTCTATAGTGACATGATCAAAGACATGTTTATAACTAATATATACCGAAAAGTGGAAATCTGACATTTAAAGTAAAAAAACTTAACTAATTTAAACAGGCCATCTGTTCAAACCAGCCAAGTTCAGTATACTTAAGACTCTAGATAAAAGATAGCTTTACACCAGTATTCCGGTAACAATTGCGCTTAAAAAGCTGACTAATGAAGCGGTGAACAAAATTTTCAATCCATGTTTTGCTACAAGATTACCTTTTTCTTCATTCAACCCTTTCATTGCCCCTGAAATGATCCCAATTGAAGAGAAGTTCGCAAATGATACTAAGAAGACTGATAAGATAGCGGTGGTACGTTCTGTAAATTCAAAAGTCCCAGTCGATAATTCAGTCATTGCTACAAACTCATTTGTCACAAGTTTTGTTGCCATGATACTACCGGCATCAACCGCTTCTTTCCAAGGAATCCCACTGATAAATGCAAATGGCGCAAAAATATACCCTAAAATCTGTTGGAATGTAATCCCAAAAATCCCGTTGAACAAGGCATTGATCATAGCAATCAAAGCAACAAAACCGATCAACATTGCAGCCACTGTGATTGCGACATGGAAACCATCTAAAATATATTCGCCTAACATTTGGAAAAATGTTTGTTCTTTGTCTTCTTCAATCACTAATTCATCTTCTTTTTCGTCCAACTCATAAGGATTGACGATCGAAGCAAGAATATACCCACCAAAAAGATTCAACACTAAAGCAGTGATCACGTATTTTGAATCAATCAATGCCATATAGGAACCAACGATGGACATCGAAACTGTGGACATTGCGGAAACACTCATCGAGAACAGACGCTTTTCTGTTAAGAAAGGCAGTTCCTTTTTGATGGAGATAAAAACTTCTGATTGGCCTAAAATCGCTGAAGCCACACCATTATAAGATTCTAATTTACCCATTCCGTTGATTTTACTCAATCCTAAACCGACTGCTTTCATAAATAAAGGAAGAATCTTGATGTAACGCAAAATCCCAATAATTGCAGAAATAAAGACGATTGGCATCAACACATTCAAGAAGAATGGGGCACTTCCAACGTTTGCTACACCCCCAAACACGAAATTGACACCTTCACCGGCAAATGCCAATAAGTGATCAAATAGCTTGGCTAGCATCGCAACAACCGCTGTACCAAAAGTCGTACGCAGTAAAACAAACCCAAACGCAAATTGCAAAACGAGCATGATGATCAATGGTTTGCGTTTGATGGCTTTTCGATCGCTACTGATCAAAACCGCCAACCCAAAAATTAAAAGTAAACCTATTATTCCAATAAACTGACTCAAAAAAATCACTCCTTACCAAATTCCGTTTAATTCTACATGTTATTTTTAAAGAATACGAATCTTTTGAGAGAAATTTCATGAGATTTTTAGACTAAAGCGTATACATGTAAGAGAACGGAGAGATAGGTGTCTTATAATGAATAGAAGTCGCTCTGGGAATCCTAAATTGTTGATTTATCTAGCGGTTGTGGCATATACGTATGTTTACTTGGAAGATGTATATTATCAGGACTTGTTAGACGAGCAACAACTTTACTTTATTTATTTTTAAAACAGGAAAGTCTGACACAGAAGCTGCTTCTCCAAAAAACAAAGGGTACCCACAAAAATTGGAACAATTTTCATGGATACCACCTTATTTATCGAGGTAACTTCTATTTTTCTATTTTAGCTATCATCGAAGAATTATTTATTGATAATACAAGTTTTCTGAAGGGTAAACAGGCGCACTAGTGATGTCGATACCTAATTGTTTCAGGTTTTGTTCATCATTCTTATTGATCATCACAGTTGAATGTGCTTGCGCACCTTCAAGTTCTGCTAATTTTTCATAAGCAACTTGTGCAATTGGATTAGTCACTGCACTGATTGATAAAGCAATCAACACTTCATTGAGATTGAGTGTATCGATCGAAGAGTGCAATGCCTTGCTTTTAAGTCCTTGGATCGTTTCCAAGACAAGCGGCGATAACAACGGAATGTCATCAGAGATATGGGCGAGATATTTGATCGCATTCAAGACAACAGCAGCCGAAGCATCCATTAATTGACTTGTCCGACCTGTAAGGATCACTTGATCAGGAAGTTCGATCGCGATCACTGCCATCGGTTCAGTACTTGCCGCTTGGCTAGTTTTTGCATACTCATGAGCAGGGGTCACGACTTTACGGTCTTCTGGACGTAAACCGACTTCCTCCATGATCAATTTGATACGATTGACGGCATCTTCATCTGTCAAACCTTTTTTAAAGTCACAAGCCGTTTGGAAATAGCGTCTGATGATCTCTTGTTTCGATGCTTCCTGTACGACTTCATCATCCGTGATACCGAAGCCTACGCGGTTGACGCCCATATCAGTAGGAGACTGGTAGACCGATTCCTTACCAGTGATTTTTTCGATGATCCGTTTAATGACTGGGAAAGTCTCCACATCACGATTGTAGTTGACTGCCACCTTATTATAGGCATCAAAATGAAAAGAATCGATCATATTGACATCTTTCAAATCGACTGTTGCTGCTTCATAGGCAATGTTCAAGGGATGTTTCAATGGAACATTCCAAACAGGGAAAGTCTCAAATTTAGAATAACCTGCTGCATTGCCTTTTTGGCTTTCGTGATAGAGTTGATTCAAGCAAGTAGCTAATTTACCGCTACCTGGACCTGGTGCTGTCACGACAACGATCGGTTTGGTTGTTTCGATGTATTCGTTCTTGCCGAAACCATCTTCTGAAACGATCTTTTCGACGTTGATCGGGTAGTCCTCGATTTCAGCGTGTTTATAGACTTTGATATTGCGACGCTCTAATTTGTTGATAAATACTTTAGTTGCTGGCTGTCCGTTATACCGGGTGATTACTACACTATTGATCGATAATCCATATCCTCGTAATTCATCGATCAAACGTAAGATATCCATATCATAGGTAATCCCATAATCACCACGAATCTTATTCCGCTCGATATCACCGGCATACACACAAATCAAAATCTCCGCTTGATCACGTAACTTTTGTAATAATTTGATTTTAGCATCTTCTTCAAATCCAGGTAAGACACGTTTGGCATGCTTATCATCGACTAATTTCCCACCAAATTCTAGATACAACTTATCATAATGATGAACGCGTTCAAGGATATACGCAGATTGCTCTTCGATATACTTTTCTGAGTCAAAACCTATTTTTTTCACTTGTTTCCCTCCTTAGCTACTCTCGCATTTTTTCATTTTTTGAAGGTTTCGTCAACTATCAATTAAGTATATAAAGAAATTTCAAAGAAAAAACAAAAGAAACATGCTTGTCTCAGAAGGCATTCATTGGTATGATAGGTTTGATAAGGAAGGTGTCCTATGAAAAAAAGACAAAAAAAGAAAAACGCGTACAAACAGTATATACGCTCAATTTTTACAGGATATGAGCATATGCTAGAAGATAGTGAACTAAATGAATTAAAGTTCTCTTACTTAAATGAAGAAACATTACTTACACGAGATGAAAACCAACGCATCCATTTTACAACAAGAGATTTACCCAAAAAATAAAACTAAGAGCGGGGAATCGCTGACCCGCTCTTTTATGTTTTCTAACTTTCAATTAATACGAGTAAAAGTAATTTTTGTTCTAAGTCAGCGCATACTTAGTAACACTTTTTTCTTAGAAAATGATACTATTGGATTACATAGAATAATTGATGGAAAATTGATGCGTTCAAAAGCAAGAGGAGGCCAGTAAGATGATAGACCCACAGACGAACGAACATTATGATGAAAACGAACAAGAGGAAGCATCTTCGTTTTACGATATCAAAGAAAAAGCAAGTATGAATCTTTCACAATTATTAGAAGATCTGCAAGCTTTTGAACAAGCTGTCCGCGAGGAGAATATTCCCGCAATCTATCAGTTATACAATGGACGCTTGAACGATGAGCTTAAAAAAAGCTCAAATGAAAATCATGAGATCGATCAGCTGTTGATGCGGAAGATCCATGACCGTTTCTTGCAAGAATTTCCCTTTATGAAACATACAGAGACCATCTCTCCGACGATGTGTTATTACCAGATCGGCACCTATTTTCATGAACGAGCAACGATTGGGATCGATGCCAGCTTACCTGAAATCTTTGTATTACCGCAAATCGATGAAGAATGGGAGAACTATGCGACGCAACAAACCCATGATTTTGATAAAAAAATCAATGAGTTAGAGGCAAAAGTGATCACTGCAAAAACAGAGATCGAGCGTTTAGAAGAGGCCATCAAAGAGATCGATCAGCAAATCACTGACTTAGATGATACGAAAGGTTTCTTGAATCGTAAAAAAATAGACGAAGAAATCCAAGCGTTAGAACAAAAGAAACAAGCACTTGAAAATGAAAAATTAGGTTGGTTGCCTTATATCGAAGAACCAGAAAAAATCCAAAAACAAAAGCAAACCTTATTACATGAAGAAAAAGCGGACCAGCTACGCGCTGCGATCGTTGAAAAAGAACAACGTCAAATCAAAAAATATTTTGGTGACATGGAAGGTTTCAGACAGTCGATCCATCGTTTCTTGATGTCGTATCTTGGCAGTGAAAACCCTGAAATAGTAGAAGAGGGAGGGGACGAGTGATGACAAAACAAGAAGAGTTAGACCTACAAGAAGTAACAGCTGAAAATCATGGAACGACCGAGCCAGTAGAAGAAACATCAAGCACCGACAAAGAGTTGGCGAATGAAGTAGAAGAAATTCGCGAAGAAGCCAAAATCCACGAAAAAGAAAAAGTCGTCCCAAACTCGACGAATCAAACAGATAATGAACGTTCAACGATCGAGCAAGCGGTCAATGAAAACCAAGCATATCTTTCTGGTAAACAAAATGATCACGAAGACATCGTTGACTTGATTGCAGCCGCAGAAGAAGAGTTGGCCGATTTACGATTACGTAAATATTTGATCGAAGCGGATTTCAATGAGTTATTGGTCGCCTATCATCGCTATGTGTTAGAAGATACACCGATTTCTGCCATTGCTAAGACAAGTTTGATCGAATACTTTGCCTACGAGATATTAAAACCATTGAATGATATTGGCTTGGAGTTATCCAAACAAGCATATGATGTATGGGAAACAAGATATTTTTCAATCAATTATAGTTTGACCCCACAAAAAGAATTGTTGTTCTCCTTTGTGTTACCAACGATCGACCAACGATACCAAGTAGAATCCATCAATTTGATGCGAGTATCCCCAGAACAAATGACGATCGAGATCGATGATGACCGAGTGTTAGCATTGATTCGTCATTGGTCTGTTGAACGCGTGTTCTCGGCTAGTCAGATCACGATTTTCAATCACAAGTTGAATCAATTATTTGCCTATGCACGTAAATTAGGTTTTACGGTGGATCAAACCTTGTTAGACAATACGAAGCCACTAAGATTAGATATTGCAAGTAAGTTTCCAGCTACGCAAGAAGTATTAGATGATATTTTTATTGTCACAATGAAAAATCCGCAGTATGATATGGAAAAATTGGATGACACGACTTATAAGGTGTTGCTGGATAAAGGTCAGTCGCTCCAAATTTCTCTTAAAGACACAACACAGACAGATCTAGCGATTTCTTCTGGTGACTATCATCGTTCAGTGATCGATTTCTTTATCAATTATGAATTTTTAGTACCTTTGATGGTCCGCAAAAATTGATGAAAAAGAGCAATCATGCCTTATATGCTTCAGAATGATCCATTCAGATGATCGATGAAAAAAGAGCCAAGGAATCGGGTTTCTCCTTGGCTTTTTTTATACTTAGGAGGGGGAAAATGAAAAGGATAGGAACCAGTTTACTCATTGTCTGTTCGATGTTGCTTTTCTTTACCGGTTGTACAAATCATGAGACAAAAAAAGCTGACCCAAAACCGTTATCCATGGTGACGAATGAAACAGCAACTATCACCTTGCAAGAAGATGGGGTTGATACCTTAGTAAAAAAAGTGACGTTCCATACAGGAGAAAATTTACTGGACGTGCTGGAACAAAACTTTAGTGTGGAAGAAGACAAAGGATTTATCACCTCGATCAATGGTCAGAGCCAAAATACCGAAGAGAAAAAATATTGGATGTTCAGTGTGGATGGTAAAAATACAAAAGTAGGCGCAAAAGAAACGATATTAAAAAATAATCAAACCGTCATCTTTAATTTAGATACTCTTTGATGTTGTTAAGAATGAAGGGAAGAAAAAGCAATGGAGAATTTGAAGAAGAGCGGAATGTTTTCTGTATTGGCAGCGTTAGGTGCCAACCTCTTAGTTGCGTTTAGTAAATTTATCGGTTATGCCATCAGTGGCAGTGCCGCTATGTTGAATGAAAGTATCCATAGTATCGTTGACTGTAGCAATCAGGTATTACTACTAGTCGGTGATAAACGTGCGAATCGTGGTCAAAGCGAATTACACCAATTTGGCGAAGGACGAGCAAAGTATTTTTTCAGTACGATTGTTGCCATGATGTTGTTTTTTGGTGGGGGCGCGCTAGGTGTGATGGAAGCTTTTGAAAAACTTACCCATCCCGCCCACGAAGTTGGTAATCCTTGGATCGTCATCCTGATTCTATTATTTGGTCTAGCTGTAGAAGGTAGTTCATTACGGATTGCGATGAAAGAAATCCGCGAATTGAACACTGAAAACCTTTCAACCATGGGCTTTTTACGCGAAAGTCGCCACAGTGAAATCCTCGTGATCTTCACCGAAGATCTCTGTGCTGTAATTGGTCTTGTTCTTGCTTTAGTCGGCACCGGATTGACCATGGTGACAGGGATTGCAGCTTTTGATGCCATCAGTGGACTATTGATCGGCTTTCTATTGATGGGTGCTGCTATCTTTCTGGCAAAAGAATTTTATAGTTTGATTATTGGCGAGAGCGTGACTACATCAGATTTGAAAAAGATCAAATTTGCTTTTGAGCGAAATGAAGTGAATCGCATCATTGATATCAAAACGGTGCATTTAAGTCCGACAGAGATTTTAGTTGCGGCAAAAATCGATCTATTTGAGAGTAAAGAATATCAAGTACACATGATCATCAATGATATTGAACGGACGATCCGTGAACAATTAAAGGATAAAAAAATCTATATTTACATTGAAACAGATAAATATGATCCAAATTATTCGCAAATAAAGAAAACACAAGAAAATATGATAGAGAACGTCGAGAAATAATTTAGAAACTATTGTTATTTTTTTACTTATAAAAAAGTTTGATGTCAAAAAAACAACTCGTTTATTTATAGTGTAAAATCATCTGAAAGGTAGGAGGAAAATGAATTTCCTCTTATCTTTTTCGATGATTTTTATTTTTTTTAATCGTTCTCCTTTGAAAATGAGAAAAATATCATGTTGTTTAACGATAAAACGGCTACATTTTTATTTATTTATGTTACAATTAGTCCGCTATTTATTTGTTGTAAATTGAAGGAGATATCGTTAATGAATAAACAGAAACGGGCGCCTTGGCAGGATTCGCTACATGCTTCGTTGCCACTTTGCCTTAGTTATATCCCAGTTGGGTTAGCTTGCGGAGTCTTACTGCAACAAGTTGGTTTTGATCCACTCTTAGCTGGTCTATTATCTATCTTAGTATTTTCTGGTGGCGCACAATTCTTAGTTGCCTCTATGTTAGCCACACAAGCGCCATTTTCAACTACACTTTTGATGGTTTTTTTCTTAGAACTACGGTATATTTTGCTAGGGTCGAGTCTTTCAGGCTTTATGAAGAAAGAAAAGCGATTCTTTTTAGCTGTGTTCTCTCAATCATTGAATGACGAAAATTATGCCGTCAACTATTTGAAGTATTCCACTGATCCCACTTGGGACAAGCGAAAAGCTTTATATGTCAATTGGTTTTCAATGGGGGCTTGGGCGATCAGCAACATGGTCGGAAATATTTTTGGATCAGTGATCCGCGTGGATACGGATTTGGTGCATTTTGCCTTAACTGCTATGTTTATTTTTATGTTCATCATGCAAATGAAAAATGCTTTACTCATCTTCACAGGGCTCTTTTCTGGGATACTCAGTGTCATATTCATGGTACTTTTCCAAAACACTTTCGGTTTGATCGTTGCAACATTGATTGCTTCTTCAGCAGGTTTTGTATTAGAAAGAGCCTTCAAGAAGGAAAAGGAAAAGAAATCCAGCAAAGAGACCCAACCTTTGAATGAGCCATTGTTCCATTTCCCAGAACAGGAGGTGCAACATCATGACTGAGTGGTACTTGTTGTTATTGGTGATCAGCTTATTTGTCGTTGCCTACATTCCACGAGTTTTTCCTATGCTTTATTTTACACATCGAAAAGTGCCTAAATGGTTTAGCGAATGGATGAAATATGTACCAGTTGCTTTGTTTGCAGCGTTAGCCTTCAAAGATGTTTTTATCACGCATGAACATTTAGATATTGCGTGGAACATCAAAATCGTTGCGATGCTATTTGTCGCAGGTGTTGCTTATAAGACTCGCTCAATGGCTTTGTCTGTCATTACAGGACTTGCTTCTGTGTTTTTATTATCAATGTTATAGAATTTCTTAAGCTTCTCCAAAAAATCGGGAAGCTTATTTTTTTGTTTTCCTGAACGAGTTGTCCTCCAAGTTTTTTTTGTTATAATAGGGAAGATGTTTATTCTAATAGAGATAGTTGAGGTTGACATATGAATAAGAAATTGATGCAAGGGACATTTTGGCTTACCTTTGCCAATCTACTCTGTAAAGTTTTAGGTGTCGTTTATTTGATTCCTTGGTTGAGCATGATGGGGAACAATCAAGATGGCATGTTAGCAACAACCCTTTATAATGTGGGCTATTTACCATATGGCCTTTTCCTGATGTTAGGTACAGTCGGGTTTCCAAATGCGATAGCAAAAAAAGTCGCGGTGGCGACGAAAAATGGAGATGAACAGGCTTGTCGGGTCATTTTTCGCAGTACGATCAATATCATGTTTGTTATCGGGATCATATCTGCCGTATTGATGTATTTGTTTGCTCCCGCTTTGGCGAAAATCAGTCCGATCTCGAATGTCGATAATGGTATTTTGGCGATTCGTAGTCTCTGTCCTTCCTTAGTAGCGATCCCAGTATTAAGTGCGATGCGAGGTTACTTCCAAGGGAAAAATCATCTTCGCCCTTACGGTACTTCCTTGATCATTGAACAGGTGATCCGTGTGATCGTGATCTTAGCTGGTACGTATTATTTGCGTGTGTTGACAGATGGCACGATTGTGCAAGCGGTATTGATCAGTACTGTTGCTTCTTTCTTTGGTGGACTAGCGGCTATTGGTCATATGTTTGTTGTCGGACGGCAAAACGATTATTTCCGTTTAAAAGATTTCTGGATCTCAAGTCGCTATTTCAAAAAAGACAATCGTTCTGCGTCTGTTTCGATCATTCGAGAAACCTTACCCTTCATCTATGTTGGTTCGGTGATCACGATCGTGCAAATGATCGATCAGGTGACGATGAAACCATTCTTACATTTATTCAGACCGGAAATTGCAGACCAACAACTCGAATTTTTGTTTAGTCGTGCATCAGTCAATCCGAACAAATTGACACTGATCTTGATTTCAATGGTCGGAACGGTCGCAATCAGTAGTCTGCCAATCCTAAGTACACTAGGAAAAAAAGACCGACTACAGATTGAAAAAACAGTCGGGGACAGCTTCTCGATTGCTTTATTGATCCTTTTGCCTTCTTTAGCAGGGATGTCCTTATTAGCAGGACCGTTATACACCTTGTTTTTTGGCTATGATCCAGAGAGTGTCGGCTACTTCCAAATGGCGCTTCTAGCTTCCTTGTTCTTCTCGTTGTTTACGATTTTATCGACGATGCTCCAATCATTGAATCATCATTTAGTTGCAATCAAACTGACAACGGAAGCCATTATTTTAAAAGTCGTATTCCAAGCGATTGGGTTAGCTTTATTTGGCGGATACGGAATGAGTTTATCTAATACAGTGGCTTTTGCTTTTGTGTTTGTTCGTGGGTATCTTTATTTATCAAAAGAATACCGCATCTCGCCATTCGCAAAGATCAGTCATTTCTTCTTGAAGACGTTTCGTTCGACAATGGCCATGTTGCTTCTGTGCTGCATTCTTTTCTTCGTTTTGAGTCTTTCCCTATCCATGACATCAAAAACGCATGCAGTCATTTATTGTGTGGTAATCGGAGGTGTCGGCGGCTTGACGTTTGCCTTTGCCCAATTTGGAAGAAACGCCATGCAAATGGTCAAGAATTTTAGACGATAAGGGGATACTGTGGCAAGTACCAGTGGTTCTATAGGTAACTAAGCGTGCAAGCTAATTTCAAATAGTAAGTCAGGACTTGAGAAATTTTTTTCTAGTCCTGGCTTTTATTTGTTCTAATAAACAATGAAAGTGATAAAAACCTTAGATTTTAATAAAAAACATGGGTTGCTTTTTCTATAATCCGGACAAAGGTTCAAATCTTTTCTTACTTATGATATAGTATTAAGGACTGGTAAAATTCTTTGAAACGAGGAACTTAAATAAATGAAATTAGCAATCGTAACTGACAGTACAGCTTTCCTGCCAACACGTATCAAGAACCATCCTGATTTATATGTGATTCCTATCCCTGTGATCTTGGATGGAAAAATTTATAACGAAGGCATTGACATCGAAGCAGACGAATATTACGGACTATTGAAAAACAGTAAAGATTTTCCAACAACTTCCCAACCTGCTGTAGGTGAAGTTTTGGCACTATACGAAGAACTGAAAGCCAAAGGCTATGATACGATCTTAAGCATACACTTATCAAGTGGGATCTCTGGATTCGTCAATACATTATTTGCGATGAAAGACGACGTCAAAGAGATGACGATTGTTCCTTATGATTCGAAAATCACCAGTATGCCAATGGGGCATATGGTGGAATCTGCTTTAGACTTGAATGATAAAGGTTATTCACTTGAAGCCATTTTAGCTCACATCGATCGAATTAGAGACAATACATACGCCTATTTGATCGTTGACGACTTGAACAACTTAGTCCGCGGAGGTCGCTTGACTAACGGAGCTGCACTGATCGGCGGACTATTGAAAATCAAACCGATCCTGACTTTTTCAGAAGGTAAGATTATTTTATTCGAGAAGATCCGTTCAAGCAAAAAAGCTTTTGCCCGTGCAGAGCAAATCATTGGCAAACGAAATGAAGAAATTAAGCCACCAGTAAAATTATATGTGATCCATGCAAACAATTTAGAAGTTGCCGAAGAAGAAAAAGCAAAACTTCAAAAACAATACCCACAAGCAGAAATCGAGATCGGCCATTTTGGTCCAGTGATCGGTAGTCACTTGGGTGAAAAAGCGATCGGTATTGCGATCTCTGCACAATAAATAGGGCAGAAAGCAAAAACACAAAGAAAAGAAACAGTTTGAGCAATGACTTGCTTGGACTGTTTTTTTGCATTTCTACCCTAATTATTTTATACTATCTTTAATTATCTAGTAATTTACTAAATCACTAAATTACTAAAAAGGAGTAGAGAAGGATGGAAATACCAACAAATTTGAAACATAAACCAGTGATCGTCGTTGAAGATTACGATAAAGTTGATGGCAGAAAAGCCTTGCATACAGATGCAAAAGGATTGTCTTTAGGATTAGCTCAGTGGAATGATCGAGGCAAAGTCGATATCTCAGGAAAAGTGTGGCGTCATACAGGTGAAAAGTGGTCACGTCAATCGGAAGAATTACCGATCACTCGTATCCTTGACTTAGCGATCTTAGTGGCGCAAGGAAGTGTATACTTCCAGGATGCCTACCGCCATGAAAAATTTTACGACCCTGAAAATCCTGTCGTTGATATCATCGGTTTGCAAGGAAACCGGATGACGGTGGAAGTGGACACGAAAAATCCTAAAATCGATGAAGATATCATGTTATATTACGATGCTTTACAAAAAGATGGCGAATTACTTGGTGAACGTTTTCGTATCTTGAAACGTCTATTAGATGATCTAGGGTATTAATGTTATAAGGAAGTGTTTAAACATGGAAAACTTTTCACTCACCGACCAGCGAACGTTTACGCCGATCGAAAAACAAATGATCTGGAAAAAACCGACAAGTCATCAAACAAGTGCTGAAGAGCTGCGTATTGCAACTGAAATCAAAGCAAACTGGCTAGATCCGGAAATGAAAATCAGCAATGTGCTATTGGAAGGAGATGCAGGTTCTGGGAAAACGCAATTAGCCAAAGCATTATCCTTTGATTTGCAGTTACCTTATACGAAAGTAACATGCTTTGCTGATATGGATAAATCAGATGTCTTTGGTGCGTTACTACCTGTCATTGATTCAGACCAAGAAGAGGATCAAGAGTTATTGACCGCTATTTATCAAACGGATACATTATCTGCGGTATTGACGTTGATCGAACAATATTACTCCGTCGATCAACAAACAGCCAAACAGAAATTAGCCGATCTCGTGCAACGAATCGAAAACAACGAAGAAAGTACGATCCACTACAAATACTATCCGTCAGAAATCGTTCGTGCGATCGAAAAGGGTTATCTTTTAGAAATCCAAGAACCAACGGTGATACGTGATGCTTCGGTTCTTGTTGCCTTGAACTCTGCCTTAGAAACGAACGGTTTGTTGAACTTACCTACTGGTGTGATAAAACGCCACCCTGATTGTATCATCATCATTACAACCAATCGCAACTACCAAGGAAACCGACCGTTGAATGAATCGCTTCGAGATCGTATGCAACATGCTGAGAAAATGGACCTGCCAGAGCTTTCAGTCATGGTGGAACGCGCTATCAGCAAGACACAAGTCGAAGAGCCGACACTTTTGTTGAAAATGGCAGAAGTGATCCGTTTGTTAGATGAAACTGCCAAAGCAAATGCTATCAAAGGTGTGGCAGGTATGCGTTCTTATTTTTATTGGGTCAATACAATGAAACAAAATCAAGACATTTTCGTATCGCTCTATCCCAAAGTCTTATATAAACTGACGACTGATCCAGATGAATTACACATTTTGACGACTGCACTAACTGATAGTGGGCTTTTAGATGAACTCAGAGAATTGCTTCGACAAAAGAAATGGGGGGACTTATCAGACGAATCCCCACGAATCAAAGGACGGACAATTCGTGCAGAAGAAGCGATAGAACGTCAAATCGATCAGTTGGCAGAAGAAACAACATCCCTTGCTGAACAACCCTCAGAAAAAGAGGAAGTGTTACCAGAAGAGCAGACAAAGGAAGCAGCGGCGAAAGAAGAAACCCCGATTGACACGTTGCCTTTATCGGAAGAGCGGAGTCAAGAAGTCGAAGGACGAAGTCAACAGCAATCAGATGATGAATCCCAAGAGATGTCAGCTTCAGATATGGAAGCCTTAGACAAGCAACTCAAACGTGAACTCAATAAAGAAGCGCGACAGCTGATGAAAGGTACGATCCATGAAAAAGAAGGAATGATCGTTCATCGCCCTAAGTTTGCTGTCATAAATCCTGAAGTAGCGACTATTCGACAAGAAATCGATCCAATCGTGGATTCATTGAGTCGGCAAATCCTTGATCTTTTGGAAAATGAACAAAGCGAAACTTATCAAAAAGGAAAGTACGAAGGCCAACGTTTTAATGCTAGTCGAGTAGCTTATGGGGATTTACGGCAATTTGATAAAAAAAATCCCCCTCACGAACAACCTTCTTTGGCAGTGGCTCTACGAATCGATGAATCTGGTTCGATGGTTCGTGAAGACCGCATGTTAGCTGCAAAAAAAGCTGCATTTGCTATTGCCGCATTTGCCAAAAAAGTACGTATTCCTTTATTGATCTACGGGGATACAGCAGATGTTTCGACAAGAGAAAAAACATCTGTCTTTTCGTACAAAGAATTTTCAGATTCATTTGAGTGGTTGGAACAGAAATTAGTGACTATGAAGCCAAGACAAAACAATCGTGATGGCGCAGTGTTACGTCTGATCGCTGGAAAGCTGGCAGAACAACCTGCAACAACCAAACTGATCGTCAACATCAGTGATGGCCAACCAAAAGCGTTACCTGATTATACAGGCGCTAAAGCAAAAAAAGATATCCAAGAAGTGTTGACCGAATATGAACGCCAAGGTATCGTCTTTATTTCTGCGGCAATTGGACAAGATAAGGAAGAAATCAAAGAAATCTATGGCGCAAGTCGCTTCGTCGATATTACCGATTTATCGACATTTCCCAAACAATTGATCCAATTGATTTCTCGTTATTTATAAATAAATATTAAGCGAATATCAAAGATGATGCGTCACTCATGGTCTTTGATGTTCGCTTTTTTGAGTTCTTTCATTTATGATAAGCACTACTCCAACTGATGTAAGCATGAAAACAGTTAACGGTAACAAATATGTAACCGCTTGAAATTGAGCTATAATAAAGAAAAAAGGGGGATAAGCATGAAGCAGTCAGAAAAGTGGTGGAAAGAAGCAGTTGGGTATCAAATCTACCCAGCGAGCTTTAAAGATAGCAACAACGACGGTATCGGTGATATCAACGGCATTCGCGAAAAACTTAGCTATTTGAAAGAGTTAGGGATCGACTTTATTTGGATCAACCCTATTTATCAGTCACCATTTGTCGATAACGGCTATGATATCAGCGATTATCAAGCAATCCTTGAGAAGTTTGGTACAATGGATGAGTTTGATGCTTTATTAGCTGAAGCCCATCAGATGGGGATAAAGATCATCATGGATCTCGTCATCAATCATAGTTCTGATCAGCATGAATGGTTTATTGAATCACGTCAGTCGGTCGATAATCCTTACCGTGATTACTACATTTGGGTCGATGGCACACCTGATCAAGCACCAAATGAATGGCAGTCGATCTTTGGCGGTTCAGCCTGGCAATACGATGAACAAACTGGTCAATACTACTTACACATTTTTGCAAAAGAACAACCTGACTTGAACTGGGAAAGTGACAAGTTAAAAGCTGAACTCTTCACGATGATCCGCTGGTGGTTAGATAAAGGGATCGATGGATTCCGCTTAGATGCCATTTCTCATGTAAAAAAGGATGAATACTCTGTCCAGGCAACTGAGAACCCATTTTCTCCTTTTCAAAATGTCTCCGGTATTGAAGATCATTTGACAGAATTAAAAAATGTCTTTGATGAATACGATATTATGACGGTAGGAGAAGCGAGTGGGGTATCTGCAAACGAAGGACCTGAGTGGGTAGGTGAAAATGGCTATTTTGATATGATCTTTGAGTTTGATCATATTTCGATCTGGAAACATGAAAAAGATGGAGATCTAGATGTATTGAGTTTGAAACAATCCTTGAGCGCTTGGCAACGAGCACTGGATGGCAAAGGTTGGAACGCTCTTTATATGGAAAACCATGATGTACCAAGATGTGTGTCTGTCTTTGGAGATACGTCTCCTGCATATTGGCAAGTTTCTGCAAAAGCAATCGCCATGATGTATTTCTTTTTACAAGGTACGCCATTTATTTATCAAGGACAAGAAATCGGTATGACGAATCTACCATTTTCCTCTATTGATGAGATTGATGCAGTAGATTCGAAACGCTTGTATCAACAGTTGCTTGATGAAGGACGTTCTGAAGAAGAAGCATTGGATATCGTAGCCAATACCACAAGAGATAACAGTCGTACACCGATGCAATGGAATGATCATTTGTATGCTGGTTTTTCTGAGGTTGCCCCTTGGTTGCTCGTCAATCCGAATTATCAAATGATCAATGTCGCTAATCAAACCAATGACCCAGAATCGATTTTATCTTTTTACAAAAAAATGATTACCCTACGTCGAGAAAACAAAGGGTTGATATATGGTAGTTTCAATGAATATCTACCTGATAATGAACAGCTCTTTGTATACGAACGAGTCCTAGATGAAGAACGTTATCTGATCATCGTCAACTTGACTGATGAAGCAGCGACTTATACCTTACCAACGGAAATCGAAACAAATTGGGAAGTATTATTGGAAAATCAACCCGGTCAAGAATTTCAATCAGGTGGTACATTCGCCCCTTATGAAGCGCGTCTTTATCGAAAAATTTAGCTGACATGAAAAAACTACGAACAGTAAGAAAGGGAACACTCTCTTATTCGTTCGTAGTTTTTTCTTATTCGTATTGCGCGCGAGGTCCGCCAATGTATTTAGGGCGAGACCGTAAAGCAGTGACATGCGCATGACCTAATGTGTTAGAACGAGGACGTACAGGCACTTGAACATGCTTGATGTGCATTCCGATCGCAGTATCGCCGATGTCGATTCCTGCTTGAGCAACGACATGTTCCACTTCGACAGGATCGCTGAATTGTTCAAATGCTGCAACTGAGCAGGCACCTCCTGCATGGAGTGCCGGAATGACAGAGACGATCTCAAATTGTTTCTTTTCCGCTACTGGACGTTCGACGACTAATGCTCGATTAAGGTGTTCGCAGCCTTGGACTGCTAACGAAACGTCAAGAGGGTCTAATTGTTCTTTCAATGTTTCGATGACCCATTGTCCGATTTCTGCATTTGAGTTTTTACCAATATGTCCACCAACAATTTCACTGGTACTGCATCCTACAACGAATAGATCGCCTGCTTTAAGATGGGCTTCATTGAGAACGTCCGAAACCATTTCAGATAATTGCTGTTTGAAACTGTCTTTTGATACTTCCATTTTCCATTCATCCTTTTTACTTATTTTTTACCGTTGATTGTTGCAGAGGTAAACGCATCAATGCCTTTGTAAGTGGGATTGCCACCACGATACCGACAATGTTTTGGACCAAATTACTTGGTAGCGATGCGACACCGACTGGCCAGTCATAAAGCAACCAACTGGCAAAGAAGTAGCCTGCAACCATGATGATCGTTCCAAGGGATAAACCAAAGCCCCAACGCACAGAACCTTTACCCGCAAAATAGCCAGCAACCAGTCCTTGTAAGCCGTGGATCAATAAAGAGAAGATCGCCCATTGGGGATAGCCGGATAATAAATCAATAAACAAGCCACTTCCTGCACCAACAATCAATCCACCCATCGGACCAAAAAGGGCAGCTGCCGTATAAATCCCAACTTCACATAAGGTGACAAATCCGTTGGTTCCAGGTATTGGGATCAAGATGACTAAAGAGATCCCCACAGTTAAAGCCGTCAGCATGGCATAAATTGCAATTTTTTTAGTATTCATTCGTTATTTCCACTCCTTTTCCTTTTGACCAAACACTTCCTGTTTGATCCTTCATCATGACACCATTCAAGATACAGTCATAAACAAAAGCCTTACTCCGAGCAACAGCATCCGTCAAAGGATAATCTAAGACCAGATTTGCAGCAATCGCGGAAGCAAATGTACATCCTGCACCGTTGACAGTCTGTTCGTCTAACTTTTCCCGCCTAAATGAGATTGTCTCATTTCCGTTGAATAAAACATCCAATGCTTCGTTACCGATAATCCCAGTACCACCTTTGATCACTACGTTCTTAGCACCCAGTGAATGGATATATTTTGCACAATCAGTCATTTGGAGAAATGTTTGAACGGGTTGGCCATAAAGTAGGGAGGCTTCTTTCAAATTCGGGGTCAATACATCCGCAAAAGGAAATAACTCCTGTATCATTTTTTGCATATAAGCTTGATTCAAGGTATTTGTTGTTTCCTTAAAGGCAAACACAGGATCGATCACAATGGGAACATCCTCAAAATATGTAAGGAAATCCTTCACAACGTCAATGGCTTCCAATGAATGTAATAAGCCAATTTTTATCCCATCTAAATCTGTCATACGTCGAATCGAGTCTAGCTGTTTGGCTAGCCATTCAGGCGGGATCGTCTCTAATATAAACGAACCATCTGAGTCAAGCATTCCGATACAAGTCAATGCACTCATCCCAAAAATATGATGGTTTTCAAATGTCTTTAAATCGGACTGTATGCCGCCACCAGCAAACGGATCAGATCCTCCAATCGTTACTATTTTTTTCACTTTCATCCCTCCACAAAAAGAGTATACCTTGTTCGAATAAAAAGAAAAACAGCCAATTGGCAGATTATCAAGTCAGCCACTTTATGCAAAAAAGAGAAAAGAAATCTATATACAAAAAAAACAAGCACTTTCCTAACTACAGGAAAAGTACTTGTCTGGACTATTGGAGCAGATAATTATTGATTTGCTTCTTTAAATTCTTTTTCAATTTGTAACCGTTGGACTTTCATCGTTGCTGTTCTTGGAATATCTTCGTAAGCACGAATGATCGGTGTGTTCAAACGTGGCAATTCATGGACTTGGTTCCACCAACGATCCCAATCCATCTCTTGATTCGGCGCTAAAGCAATGATTGGTTGTGGTGAATTATCTTTATCACGAACGATGACGACTTCAGCTAAAAATTCCAATGAATCCAACAAATAATCTTCGATCGCTAATGTACTATTGATCGTATCGATCAAATCAACTTGACGATCTTTCAAATGTAGATGGCCATTTTCATCGATACAACCATAATCGCCGCTATCCCACCAAACACCATACACATTTTCTTGAAAACGAGCATCTTCTTTATAATAAGTCAATGCACGACCTTTTGATAACAAGTGGATGTGACCATCTGTGTTCGCCGGTAGTTCATTGCCTTCTTCATCCGTGATCCTTGCTTTGGTCAAATCACCTAAACCGACACCCATATCACGTGCGTCACTTGTTTTTAAGCTCTCCAACGTATGAGCTTTCAATATCATCGGTCCACATTCACTTTGTCCGTAGACTTGCAAAAAGATTGCTTCTTTTGTTGCTGACGTTTGAAGGAATACTTCCATTGTCTGATTGTTGATGGCATCAAATGTAGAGTGGTAGTAGCGAATACCTGAAAAAGCTTCTGGATGCTCTCTAGCAGTGAAACTCCACTGAACAAAGTTATTTGGATGTGTCTCTAAAGCAATTGGCGGATTCTCTAATAACAGTTTTACCACATGTTCCCCTTGAGGATCTGCGATTGGCATCATCGGAAAGCCCATCGCCATAAGAGAAGAGATGCCGATGTTGAATCGTGAATGAACCGGCGAAATATGAAAAGCGACTAATTTCTTCTCGGCGATCTTAGTAAATACCGTTTTTTGCCACTTTGTCCGCCAGCCCATTGAATGTGCAGAGTGGCAAATCAATTTAGGAATGCCGGTCGTGCCGGAAGTGTGAGTCATATAAGAGATTTCATCATTATCTAATTTCTTTTGTTCCACAGGAGTTGCGGGTTGTTTGAGCAAATCAGCGACAGCCAATTGTTTGCTCTTAGTGCCGTTAGTGATGCCTGCAACGCGTTCACTTGTCACTTCGTCGAATAAGATAAAAGGGTCTTCCAAACGATCAACAAATACTTCTAAAGTACTTGTTGGTAAATGGTAGGAAGGCATGACAGGAACTGCACCTAGATAAGAGGCAGCAACGGCCATCAAGTAGGTATCAAAAGCAGAGCTTTTGTAGATCATGATCTTGTCACCAAGTGTCACACCTAAACTAGCCAGTTGATAGGCACGTGTTACTACTAATTCATGACATTCGCTGTAAGTGCTTTTAAAACCAAGCTCCGGAAAAGCCACTAATGTCTGATCAAAAATCATTGGGACATCAGGTGTGCGTTCAGCAGCTTCTTGAAAATTCGTATAAAGATTAAGTGGGGTATAGTCGATTGTTTCCATCTTTCACGCTCCATAAATAAATTTGTTAATAAATGTACAAAGTCTTAAAATATGATAGCATATCCACAATCTAAATAACAGAAAAACCTGAATGTAAAGTTATCTTTTGAATTGAGAGGGAAGATTGGATGAGAAATGCGCAACATCCACATGATGTGACGTAAAGGTTTTTTTTGAGAAAATGCTTGCCCACTCGCTTTTCCAATTTTTTATTTTTTTAGTAGGAGATACTCATACAAATGAATTTTCATACTCATGAATATACCATAACCTTCTATACCTTTCATATTTACCCACTGAGATAATTAAATGGTAATTTTGAAAACACATAACAATTTTCTATTCTACATAAATAATAAAAGCTTTTAATAAAGGATTTATTAATCATTTTTTTATTTTTTTCAAAAAAATAGTACTTAGAATCGGTTATTTTTTTAATAAGATAAACTAAAATAATAGATATACCATTTGAATTAATCAGCTGTATTGAAAAGGAGCGAAAAAAATGCCAATCGAAGAGCATCGTAAAGCAGTCGGTACATTTGAGAATAAGCGCAATAAAAAGTCTGATCAAAATGCTAGGCAAGAAGCAGTCAATTTCATCTCCAGCACTGCAAATAACCAGCTAACGGAACGAATTAGATGGTCTCCATTACTTTTCCTTCAACTATTAGTCATCACTGATTCTTTAGCTGTGAGAGGGGAACCCCCAAGGACGCTTCGCACAAGTCGGCCTGCCTTTGAAGCTGACACGTATGTGGATATTGGTCCAGCAAAAACTGACGTGAATCATATTATGATGGATCAAACCCCTACGAATCAGACCGAGATATACCAGCCGACGATCCATTCTCTTTCTTTTCGTTCGAGTGTGAATACGACCCTCGTTCAACCCGCTCAACCGATCAATGCTTCTGAATACCTTTCTGATCCTGTAAAAAACGCGACCTTACAAGAACCTGTTTCTTTAGCTGAATTTACACATCATTGGACACTACATGTACATAAAACTATTCATAATCTGGAAAAAATCGATAAGTGTAATACTACCGTCACGCCTATGTCCGTACTTGAGTATGGATTATGGGAGAAGAAAAACCATACGCTTTATCATTTTAATACGATCTGTGAAGAAGCGAAATCAAAATCCCTTCAATTAAGAGAACAAGCCAAAGACGATCAACAAGAAATCCACCATTTTTCTTTTAAAAATAAAGATTCCAAGAATAAAGTAGATCTAGGTAAAATCCAACGTGAGGCAAAAAATATTGCTCGTATGGTCCTATCCTCTTACTATGATTATGAAGGGGAACCTTCAAGTAGTCACAGCGAAAACAATCATACTCGACCGTTCCTGCCAACCTCTTTTTTGGAAAACCTAACGGATACCTTCACTTCTTTTTTTCACGAATACCAGAATACGAGTCACACGACTGGTTCAGGTGAACCACCAGTAGAAAGCGTATTATCAAAATTTTTTACAGTGTTAACTCGGACATTCTCAGCGGAACATTTGGCAACTGAACATGTGCACAAAGAAAGTAGTAGAGGTGCTGGGGCAGCTTATTTCCCTCAAGCACCCCAGGAATCCAAGAACGAACGACCGAAGGCATCCAAGAGCTACCAGACTCAGACAACTAAGAACGACCAAGCAACTGATAGACCGATTTTGGAGGAAGAAGAACATTTAGCAGCGCCATTGTTAGAATTAGCCAAAAAATTCAACGAACGGATCGATCAATTCTTTGAAAAGATCAACTTTCAGATACTCCCTGGAGCGGAAGCGTTACCGACACCTCAAAAAAATCTGAATGTTCCGATCTTACCTTATGCCTCCAGTATGAGTGTTTCAATGAATTATCTGGAAGACGAACCTTCTCTTGAAATCCAAAAAACAGTCAATAAGGTAATGAAGCGTTACATAAATATTGAACCTTCACTTCCAATAACTACCAAATTCTTAACCCCATTTTGGTTTCATTTAGTGCTATTTCAAAAGAGACATAACGTAGGTGTGGCAATGGAAACGATCAGAAAATCACTTTGCGAGTTGTCTGATGACGTTTGCTTCTCGAATAGTGTCTCCACAAAAGAACTGTTTCATGCTCTTTATAACTGGGGGACTTCAAAGGACCCAAGCGATCAGGAGCTAGTATTAGAAAGAAGACGTCAAATTGCGCAGATCATTTTAGAGGCTTATGGCGTAAAAGATGAGCAAATTTCAGATATCCAAGCGATAAAAATATTTCTACAAGCACGTAATAACCATGCCTTCATGAACTATAAATTTCAACTTCCAGACACATTGAATCAAGTGACACCACGCATTGATACGCCTGCCGCCTCAGCGGATGTGCCCCCCTACGATGCGAGTAAAATACCACTGAATTCAGTAAAAGAAATCACACAAACTACTCGAGCCTTTATTAACCAAAGAGTGGATATGTATACAAAAGGTCAACCATTACCTATGCCAAGAACCGAAGCAATCGACGCTTTTTGGCTCGACTTAGATGTCTTTCAACAGCGCGTGGAAACAGAAGTGGCAACCAATCGAATCAAAGAACGTGTGTGTGAATACCTAGGTTTCTGTTTGATTGATGATTTGTCTACAAAAGACTTTTTCCTCGCTCTACTAAAGTGGGTGGATAACGACATATCAAGTGTTGCCATCCTGGAAAAAAGACGCCAGGTCGCTAAAGTTATACTTCAAAGCTACGACATAAATGATGACACCATTTCAGATGACCGAGCCATAGCCATTTTCTTTCAGTGGATTTACAATGATGTGTTTAGCGACATCCAGTTCAATGAACCGAGCCTAACAGACATTCAACACTTGAAATCATCTTCGCCAACACAAAAAAAACTATTGCCTTATGACATCAGTTCGCAAGTCGCTTTGAACTCCTCTAAAGAACTTTCACAAGAAGAACACGATGCCGTAAATAAAATCGTCACGGCTTATTTGAAAAATCAGCCTTTGCTTGATAAACCATCATTGACTTTGCCGCCAATATGGTTTGATCGAGAATTGTTTGATCGAAGAGCAGAGACGGAGAAAGTCAATAAGCAAATCATCGAGGAACTTGTTGATGAGTATGAAGAATTAAAAGGATCATCAAGACTAGCGTCAAATGATTTTTCACTTGTTTTGCAAAATTTTGCCAATAACGGAGGCTCAAGTGCGGTAATTATCGAGCGGAGAGTACAAATTGCCAAAACGATTCTAAAAGAACATGGATTACCTGCACATAACTTATCAGAGGAGCGAAGCATCGCAATTTTTTTGCAGTGGCGCTATAACAACGCGTTTAATGGTTACATATTTAAAAAAGAACCTGATCATTTGGTTCAGAAAAGGGCAGGAGAACATATCCCAGGCACCGAGTTGTATGAAAGTGCTAAAAGTTTACAAGCGCCATTATTGTCATATGAGGAGCTAACTCTGGAAGTTGAACATGAATTAAAATTACGGCTCATATCCTATCTTGATATCAAGCACTTATACACGAACTTGAAATTAGATGCCGTGTTAACACCCTTCTGGTTTCAATTTGAGGTTTTTAAAGATCGATATCATACAGAAACAATCAATGAAGCCGTAAAAGAGTATTTAGCCAATGAAGACGGTCGTTTTAGGGAATTGAAAGGATCACTCATACGCTATATCTTTATTGAGCTGGCTAAATTAGAAAATGAAGAAAGTGCGAGTCAATCACTGCTTAGAAGAAGAAAGATTGCCCATGTCATACTTCATACGCTAGGTCGCCCAGCGACAAGATTGTCTGATGCAGAAGCAAATGCCATTTTCCTACAATGGCGAGCGAATAATGTCTACCATGATGCTAAATTTCTAGACGTAAAAACAATTCCTTTTTTTGAATCTCCTGAGTATACTGAAACAGCAACGACCAATCAGACGGAGAAAGTGGTTCCTTCAGATCTGGAAAATGATTTGACACAAATCAAAAAAGTTGTGCAAGCAGTCATCGATAACAAGCAACCTTTAGAAGCCGATATACATGATCTGCCAAATTTTTATTTTGTTGGCTCTATTTATCAAAACAAACAGAGAACAGCTAATGTCAATAAGAAAATAAGAAATTATCTTGTCCAGCAAAGAATTGTGAAAAAGCTAGACACGCCCGAGAATCTAATTGAGCAAGTTGAAAAATGGATAGGTAAAAACTGGCAAACTGAAAATAGTGTTGATGCAGAAAGAATGCAATTTTTTGCATACATGATCTTGAAAGAATACGATGTACCACTGATAAGATTGGGTGAACAGTTATCAACAAGAAAATTGGAAGCAATTTATATGCAATGGAAACTGAATACTTTACTAGAAGGAGCAATCTACCGATCAACCAATGAAAAAACAACCTATTATAAAATATCTCCAGATGAATCACCCTACGTGATAAGTAAATTTCAGCAGAAGCAGGAAAGTGACTACATCTATAAGAAATATAATAAGGGCATGGTAACCAATACCAGTATTTTCAATGGAAAATTACTCGTTCCATATGTGTATTATCTTAATATTTTTAATAAAGTAGAGAGAACATTCTCGGTTGATCGGAGTAAAACATTCTCTGCTAATGAGATAGTTAGGAGATATTTACGTTCAAAAAAGGTCATACTGAAGCGTTTACAAAACCGCTATCTAACCCAAGCAGTGGAAAACTGGATACTCTCTGAGAAAAGATATCCTCTAATGGTGGTACGGGTGTATAAAGTAGCCAACATCATCCTTAGTGCATACAATGTCAATGAGGAAAATTTGACTCTTGAAAAAGCATATGCAGTGATCCTCCAATGGATAAATAATAATGCGCAAGTTGATTTCACTTTTGATATGGAACACTTGAATTTTGCCTATGGAAATGATGAGGAAAGCAAAAAGCAAGAAATGAAGGAAAAAGTCAAAGCATTTATTTCTGAGAATGGCATTAATAAAAGTAATAAAAAAATCAGTGATGTAGAGATTGATAAATTTGGAAGTTCTTTAATACAGGTTGAAGAAACATTACAAAAAGTAGCCGATTTTTTAACTTCCTATGGCCATCCTTGCAGTCCTGACGATAAAAATAACTTAGTTAAAGTGGCCACCCACTGGACGCTTCAAGAGGGAACATCCACAGAAAAAGTTGATATGAACAAAGTCAGAAACTTATTAGTTCTGTTTGTCGGAATCTTTAAAGTTCGGGAGCTCTCAGATGAAGAGGCACACCAAATGTTTCTTAAATGGGCGATGGATACACTAGAACTAGCCGCTGCACCGACGGAGGTAAAACCGGCACCATCGCGAAACGATCGATCATTCGTCATCACTGAAGCTGGTCGCTGGCGAGATAAAAATATTAGGAATCAAATCGAAATATTCTTTCAACAGAAACAGCTACTGTCTACAAACCCAAGTAAAGAAGAATTGTTGGTTGCTCTCGGCAAATGGTTTTCTCAAGATAGCGCAGGGTTCGTCCTCATGAATGATAAAACGCAACCTATAGCAAAAATCATTCTGAAAGAAATGAATCGATATGGTGGGGAAGCAAACGAAAAAATCAGTGAAAAAAATGCAGAATTAACAGTGACCAAATGGATCTTTGAAACGGTATTAGAAAGCTCGATCGAAGCTTATGTCACAAAAAATATTCTCAACGCAGAAGATCCATCAATATTTACTATTGGACAACTTAGAAACCTATTTGAGGTAGATGAATTAGCAAAAGCAGGTGTGTTCAATTTGTCCAAAACAGATGCGAAAATATCAGAGGACTCCTTAAGCACCTTAAAAAAAATCTGGATTCTTCTTGTTCAAAAGACCTTACCAAATTATTTCCTTGAGACGAGTCAAATTTCCGACGATTTACTGATATCAGATTTTGGATCGGTGATACAGCTGGTCGGGTCGAAAATACTTGAAAACGTAGGTTATCGTACGAAATTTGATCAAACTGAAATTCGCAAGTTAGGCGCTCTGTTCTGTGAGACGATCAGTACCCAAGGAATCACAACCATTGATGAACTAAATCATTTGTTGATGCCCGCATTGATCACTACGGCGCAACTCGATCCAGAAGGACTACGCAAAGCAGGAAAAGAAGGGAAATATAAAGAATATGCGTTGCAAACCTTTCTGGGGTATTGGAATAGGCGCGATGAAATCCGCTTGGACATTCAAAAAGAAATAGAAAAAAGATTTTCACCCTACCAAAAAGCAACCATCAATTGGCGCAGAAAACAAGCGATAACAAATGATGTCGTACAAGAGTGTGAGCGGCTTGGTGCCACCTTTACTTTTGGAATGGGGGAAATCTATCTAGGTGGTGGAAATCCATGTCCTAGCCTATTTACTCCCATCAATATTGAGGTCGCCTATAAAAGCTTGACAAGAGCTGTTTCTGATAGTTATTTTGATTTAGATCAAAAAATAATTGAACTTTCATTATATTCGTTGAATATGGAAGATCAGCATTTTATCTTTTCTCCGGATACTACTGTCTTTTTAGCATCTGCTAAATTATCCAACAAGGTCCATTACTATGGTCCTTCTGCACCTGGTTCGATGCCTATGATCTTTTTTAAACATGATCCATGGTTAGACACCATTCTTGAACTTGAGCAAACGGATCTATTTGTGGCAAATAATGGAAAGGAAGAACGAATATACGCGTTAAAAAGACTGGCAGATGAAGGTGGGTATGTCATCCAACGAGTCGATAGAGACCCCTTGCTATTCCTTGAGTATGGTTTGTTTAATAACAAGCATCTTTTGAAAGAAGGCTATTCAAAGGAAGGCGATCGGATTAAAATAGGCAAGAAATTATTTACCTTTACCATTGACATCAAAAAAGATAAAAAGCTATGTCAGGGATATGATACAAAGCCATTTATCGATCAACTTGCACGTCATCACAGTGATTTGCTTTATAATATCATGTATGAACTCGGCAATGATAAAACAGTCACTGAAAAAGTCTGGAATGTAGTCAAACATTTTATTCCATTTTATGATTGTGTTGTAGGTATCATTGATCAAGATATTGGTGAAGCGGTGACATCTTGCACGATTGATGCCGTTATGATGATTCCTATTTTTGGTCAAATCTCGGCACTCAATTGGAAATTTGCGCTAGGTGCATCTAGAGCGCTGGCGAAAGGTGGCTTAAAATTAGTAATCAAAAATACTACGTATTTTCTTCCTAGTATGACTGACATAAAAGTCTTGATGAAAAGTGTTGCACGATCTGTCGATCCAGGATTTGAATTGTTAGTTGGCGGAGCAAATTTGATCATCAAACGATTGATCAGTTTTAAATACAGTTCACTGGTTACAAAAGAAATGAAACTACTATTAAATAAATTAGAACGCTTTGACAGTGCAACGAAAGCGCGATTAATTGAAGAAGAGGTATTGCTTGCTAAGCTATCAAAGGATGGACCACATATCTTTGTCAAGCGTGTAAAAGACAATTTATTTTTACAGGTGACCGATATAGAAACTGGTGATGTCTTTGGGAAATATTATACGTTGCACGGCGATCAGTTAAAACCCTTTGAAGGCCCTATTTCCTTCAATTCAGAACAAAAGGAATTAATCAAACACTTAGCAAGTACAGTTGCTGTATATAAGTCTTTTTCTGATGAAAAGAATTTAAACCCAAGAGGGTACGGAGATGGTCCAATCTTAGCAATCAAAAAAACAGATCTACCAACAGAGTATTACATCAAGCTAAACGGTCATGTAGTCCCAGTCAGAGCGACAATTATCGAAGGTCAAGGCATCCGATATGACGTATGTAACGGAGACAAAATATTTCCGGTAAAATATAATGGGATCGAGTGGGGATTTGAGCCACCATCATCACCATTGGTTACAAAAGAAGTAATCGTAACAACCACAAAACAGTTGCAAAAAACAGAAACGATAAAAGATCCAAGTACGCTTTCACCACCAGATGAAAATGGTTTGATGTGGAATGCTTATGGAAAGTCCTATCTCAAAATCAATGATCAGTATGTGACAACCGTACTACTAGATCGAGAATTTAATCGCTACGGTATATTGAATAAAAGCGGGAATGATCTGCTAACGATTTTACGCTTTGATTTAGAAAATAATTCTTTCCGCTTGGAAACCTCCGAAGAAAAACGACTGTATGAACTGGAAAAATCGATCCGCAGAGCTGGAAAAAAAGAAATTCCCTCGCACGATCTCCCAGGTACTTCGAATGCAGGGACGTCAGCTGGCGCATCGAGTTCACAAACAACAACTACAACCAAAGAACCAGACTACTCTATCTTCCCGAAAAATCCTGGAAGAGAAAAAGAGTGGAATATGATTCGAGATGCTATTCCTTACTTTGAGATTGATGCCATCAGATTTGTGGATCATAGCGTACAACTTCCTCCTTTAGATGCGCTTATTCCACTACCTAGAAACCGAGTCAGAATAGACGCAGAAAAACATTTGTTAAGTGATCTGGCAGAGATCGTCCAACTATATTTACCTAAAACGCCCGAGCTTCCCTACAAAGTTTATTCTGGTCTTGAACCGAGTAAGTTACCGGCTTCTCTCAGACCGTTTGCAAAAAAATTCATAGAGGAGGTTCAGGAAACGACAGCGATCTTCGAAACTTATATAAAATTAGCTGAATTCTGGCTAAGTCATGACAAAATAGAGGATACAGATGCAGCCAAACTTTTTATGCCGCTATTTGAACTACAGAACGTTGAAAACAAGGAAGAGATTATGCGAGCAGCACTAAAAAGGTTGTTATTTATCTCTAAAAAAGGACTCCAGTTCGTTGAACAATCCGCTACTTTTGGCTTTGAAAATATTTGGCTGATTTCTACTGATTTGGTTTATCAAAAAAGTACCAAAAGTTATTTTTCTCAATATACAACGCGCCCCCGTGCAGACGCATTTATTATAAGCAATGATCCGAATTGTCGCATCCTTATTTTTGCTGATACTTTTCATATGGATTCAAAAATAGATTTGAATCGACAAGTACGTCCGGGTATAAAGGAAACCTTTATTCATGAAATCACACACACTGTGGCAGGCACAGAAGATTGGATATGTTACACCTTACCCCCTCGAGGAGTATTCATGAACAGTCTGGAAGAGATACGAGATTCCTTTAATAAAAATAAAGATAAGCTTATAGGCACTCCGTCATTTCAAGAATTCGTCAAGCAGGCAGCAATGTGTTACGGTTTACCAGAACTATCACCAGAAAGTGTCTTGGTATCTATACGTACAGATCCATTTTTAAGTGCAAATATTAAATTGACTGATGCAGAAACTGTAATGAACCTGATCGTCAGTCTTGTGAAAGGACTTCCTTTTTCGCGGGCTAAAGTACAAAAAAGAGAAACAAACAGTATGGATCTAGGGAGTGGCTATCTTATGATGGCGATTGCCTTATCAGAAATATGGGACTTTAAGGCAAATGAGATGGAAATTCCATTGGAGAATGTTCATACGATCCTAAATAATAAAACAGTCACTGCTACTCCGGAAAGAGCCACTGGTCATAGAGAAAAAAGAGGGATCGAAAGCATCATTAACGAAGGAAAAGAAAATAGTGAAAACGTGAATGTCTTCGGCTTGACCGGCAAGACTGAAAATAAACGGAATGTCTTGGATCCGTTTGGATTGATCAGAAGACAAAAAATGAAGAAAAAACAAAGAGCAGGCCAAAAACAAAGTCCTTTAAATCCCTTTGGACTAGGAGGGAACAACGATAAAAAAATGAAGCGAAGTGATTTAAATGTATCACAAAGATAAGTTAGTCACGGTGATTGAATGGCTTCTTTATCAGTCAAGTGCAACGGATCATGTTCTTAGAGAATGAGCAGTTACGACATAATTACTTCATTTCAAGAAAGCAGACAAAATCAACTGGATCGTTTTTTCACACTTGAAGTGAGGATACTTGGCAGCTAATAAAATCAGCAACAAGAAATAAATCGCATAGAAAGTGAAGAAACAGGAAGATGTAGCGAACTTTCTATGCGATGATTTCATGGATCATTGGAGGTTCAACGATAGGAGAAGTCACGCATTTTCTCATAGATTTCTTCAAATGAGTGTGGACGTACGTAGCGATTACCACAGAGATAATTCACTGCATCTTTGTCGTCTAAGTATAATTCAGTGTAGTAACGAAAAGTTTTCCGACACAATTCCGGTGAAACGTTTTTGTACACCGTGATCCGATCGAGGATTTGGCGAATCGTACGAGGCGAGATTTGTTCATCATGTGAAGAGCGGAAAACATAGGATTCACCAGATGCGCCATTTTTATGTTGGTTGGCATAGTTCGCAAGTATCGGAAGTGCTTCATTTGGAATAGGTACTCGCTCTAAACGATTCGCTTTCCGATCTACAACCAAAATCTGTTTCTTCAAATCAAGGTTTTTCCATTTTAATTCAACGACTTCATGGATCTTCAAGCCACAATAGAGGAGAACAGCCACGATTGCCAGATTTCTTGCACGATTTTTTTGTTCAAAAAGTGCTTCCCGTGGAGAATTAAAACCTTTTTCAGGAACGAAAAGCGAGTCAAAATCACTTAATAAGGAAGCGTCGATATAACGTGGAGCGGCAGAGGTAGTTTCTGGTAAACTATCCCCTAATAAGGAAATCTCTTTTTCAACAAGGCCTTTTTCATACAAAAAGCGTAGAAAATGATTCAAAGCATATTGCTTGCGAGAGATCCCGTAGTAACCATTTTTGAATTGCTGTTGCGTTTCTTGTGCAGCAGCTGTATGGAAAGCCCGCGTGTGAAGGTAAACTTCACTTAAAAAATTAAGATAGACTTGTTTTTCCAATTGGATGATCAACTGATCATTTATTTCTTGTTTATGTGTTTTTCGTAAGTAATCTGTAAATAAATGGAAATCTTTTGCATATTCATAGCGACTAGCTAATGATAATTTTTTTGAGTTCGCCTGCAAAAATTCATTGAAGATCGGTGGTAACTGGAGCATTCGTTGTTTCAATTTTTCTTGTATCTGTTTTCTTGTTTTGGCATCCATGCAAAAAACCTCCATTTCTTATCTGATGTCATGGGAACAGGAACTAGTGTATTTTCTCGAAAGATTGCTTCTGCACCTCCAATGTATTAGCCTGATAGGGGGAGCGATGAAAAGCAACTGTTACTTGTTATCCTCGTCTTATTTTACTACAATCATTCACTGAATACTAAAAACTAAATCAATAAAAAAGACACTTTGACGTAGCACCAGCTATGGTTCAAAGTGTCTTTTCACGTGTCACTAAATGATTATTTGATGGGTAACTGAATCTTGAAATCCACCCCCACAGGCAGGTGATCTGACACAGTCAATTGTCCCTTGTGTTGCTCGATCAATTGTTTTGCGATTGCTAAGCCAAGTCCATAGCCACCCGTTTCCTTTGATCGAGCTTGGTCTTCGCGATAAAAACGATCAAAAATCCGTTTTTTGTCTTCGTCACTGATCGCAGGACCTGTATTTTTGACATGGATCACCCAGTCTTTATTGGTGCTAGCTGAAGTGACAATGATCTCGTCGTGTTCACTCGTGTACTTGAGTGCGTTATCTAGCAAAATGACTAATACTTGATGGATTTTTTTCGGATCAACTAAAACACTCATGTCTGCTTGGTTCTCGACTATAAACTCTTTTTGATCAATCGTTGCCATCTCTTGGAAAGGTTTGATCAATTCAGCGATAAATCCTTTTGTTTGTAGTTCTTGCTTTGCGAGCGTATCTTGACTCGAATCGCTTCGCGCTAAGGTCAATAAATCAGCAGTCAAGCCAGTCAGGCGTCTTGTTTCAGACAATGCTTGCGCAATACTTTCAGATTCTTCGATGATCGTATGATTTGGTTTAGTGAAGAGGTGTTCCAAACTGTTTTGGATGATTGTTAAAGGTGTTCGCAATTCATGGGAAGCATTTTCCACAAATTCTCTTTGTCGGCGCCATGATGCTAAGATCGGACGCATGTTGAGCTTAGACAAATAATAGCTAACGCCAATAGAGCCTAGCCAAAAGACGATCATACAAAGAATCAAAATCGTTTGGAATGTTCGCAGAGAAGAGTTGATTTGATTGGTATTTTCTAACACTTGGACGTAGGCAACTTCTCCTTGGTTTGTTGCTTTTTTTGTAACGGATCGAAAATAAAGGGGCGTTCCTTGGTCAGCTTGCGCCAGTTCAATGTCTTGGATCGTATCTAACTTACTCGTATCCAGCTTGATTCCTTCGATTTGATTAAAACGACCACCAATGGTTTCTTTATTCAAGACTTCACCTGATGCAGACCACAAGATCACTTGAGTATTGAAACGATCGCCTTCAGGTAGTGACTCTGTTTGACGCGGAGGGATCTGGGCGTTGAAAAAAGGATCTCCCTGTTGATAACGTTCGATTTCTAATTGCACTATATGGGCGTTCAATGAGACATTCTTCAACATCAGGTCGGTCTCACGATAGGCTGACTGATTCAATAATTGGAGAATGATTCCTCCAAGCAAAAGAAAAATCAAGGCAAAGGCGGTCACATTGGCTGCAAATAGTTTTGTGCGTTGTTTATTGAAAATGCTGTCTGTCATCGGCTCACTCTCCCTGTAAGATATAGCCGACATTACGCAACGTTTTGATTTCTTTATCCAAGCCAGTCTCGCGAAGATGTTTTCTAAGATTGCTCATATAGACTTCTACGACAGTGATCGTCGTGTCAGAATCAAAGCCCCAGATACGGTCGAAAATCTGCTCTTTCGTCAAGATGATCCCTTTATTTTGCAAGAAATAAACAAGCAACTCAAATTCTTTACCTTGAATCGGAAGTAGTTGTTTCTTGTATTCGACGGTATTTTGTTGTAAGTCACAGATGATCCCTTGATACTCCAACGTATGTTCACTGAAGAGTCCGAGTGAACGTTTCAATAATGCTTTGATCCGCATCAGTAATTCTTCACGATAAAATGGTTTGGTCAAATAGTCATCTGCACCACGTTCAAAGCCTTCAATTTTGTCTTCTAAGCCATCTTTTGCGGTCAAGATCAGTACCGGCGTCATGATGTTCTTTTTCCGAAGATGCGCTAATACTTCATAACCGTTCATTTCAGGGATCATCAAATCAAGAACTGCTAGATCATAAACACCAGATTCCAATTCATATAAGCCTTCGCTGCCATCATAGACTTGGGTCACTTCACCGATTTCAGAAATGATCTCTTTGATATTATCCGACAATACGTGATCATCTTCGACCACTAATAATTTAATCATACATTCCACCTCTATTGTTTTCACCATATAAGTTGATTTTACCATGATTAGCATAAACAAAACTTAAATTTCGGATTAAGTTCCGTTTAAGCTAACCTTTGTATGCTAGATGACATCACTTGATACGACAGGAGGAAGAAAATGAAATTAAAAAATGTATTCCAACGCAAAGAAACAAAATATCTGGTCCCAACGACACAATTCAATTCTTTTTTTAAAGACTTGAAAAAACAGATGCAGATCGACGAATATGGGCTGCATACTATTTTATCCTTGTACTTTGATACACCAGACGATCGTTTCATTACCAATTCTATGACGAAACCAAAATACAAAGAAAAATTCAGAGTAAGAAGCTACGGCATCCCAAAGGAGACATCGATGGTCTTTCTAGAAATCAAAAAGAAGGTCAACGGAATCGTCTATAAAAGAAGAATGCCACTCACTTATGCTGAGTATCTGCAATGGCTAGATCAAAAACATTTTCTCAAGAATGAAGACGAACAAATCCCACAGGAAGTGAACTGGTTGTTCAAAAGAAATCCAGATTTGTCGCCTAAAACAATGATCATGTATGAACGAATGTCGCTATTTGGCACGTCAGATCCAGATTTTCGTGTGACGTTTGACCAGAATATCCGTTTTCGCAGTACCAATTTGGATCTATCAATCACAGGGGAAGAAACTTTGGTTGCGCCTGAGATTGGCGTATTGATGGAAGTGAAAGCGCTAGGGGCGTATCCCTTGTGGTTTGTGGAGCTACTAAACGATTATCAGCTAAGAAAAGGGAGCTTTTCAAAATACGCAGAAACATATCAGCGACATTTATTCGTTCAGACAAAGGAGGGAAAGAACCATGCTATCTAGTTTGATCGAATCAGGGACAACCATTCAACCTAAAGAATTATTGATTTGTATCGCCACTTCATTAGTTTTAGGGTTATTAGTTGCAACTATCCATATGCAACGTAACGTCTATACGAAAAGTTTTGTTGTTACCGTCGCTGTCTTGCCGATACTGGTTCAATCAGTCATCATGTTGGTCAATGGCAATCTTGGAACAGGCTTGGCGGTCGTCGGTGCCTTCAGTCTGATTCGTTTTCGTTCGGTTGCCGGCGGCTCAAGAGAGATCACTAGTATTTTTTGGTCGATGGGTATCGGGATTGCTACAGGGATGGGCTACGTTGCGTACGTGGTGATATTCTCAGTTATCGTCGCGCTCTTTTTACTATTGCTTTATCTTTCACCTTTTGGCAACCAGAATAAAGTAGCTGAGCGAGAATTGAAAGTGACGATTCCAGAAGATTTGGATTATCCTGAACTATTTACCGATATTTTTGATGAGTATACGTATACGCATCATCTCAGTTCTGTTCGAACAACGACCATGGGGAGCTTGTACGAGTTACGCTATATTCTTCTATTGAAAAATCAACAGCAGGAAAAAGAAATCATTGATCAAATACGTGTTCGCAATGGTAATTTACCAGTCGTACTCGGTAAAGTAGCCACGAATCGTGAAGAATTATAAAGGAGGAACTCGCATGAAAAAATTCTATTCATTGATCGCTACCAGTCTCTTATTAACAGCCTGTTCCTCAGCAAATTCAGCTTCTTCGGGTAAGACTAGCACAGAGGAAACAGATACAAGTACAGTGACAAATCTCTCGACAGATACGACATCGACGGAATCGGAAACGACGTTCGGTAATTATGAGACAGAAGATCTAACAACTAGCTATGAGGAAAGTTCCGCTGTCGACATCCAATTAGGGGAGGAGACAGAAGTGACAGGAGAAGGGGTCGAAGTAGCGGATAAACAAGTAACGATCACAAAAGGAGGGACTTATGTCATCAGCGGAACATTGACTGACGGTCAATTGATCGTGAATGTGCCGAAAGAAGAAAAAGTCCATCTGATTTTCAACGGTGTATCGATCACCAATTCTAACGGACCTGCAGTGAATATCCAACAAACAGAAAAAGCGATAGTGACTTTAGCAGACAACACCGATAATCACTTAGCTGATAGCGAAACATATCCACTAGCAGATAACGAAACTGAGCCAGATGCCACATTATACAGTAAAGAAGATTTAACGATCAACGGAACTGGCGCATTGACTGTTGATGGGAATTATAGTAACGGGATTCGTAGCAAAGATGACTTAGTTTTGATTTCCGGAACCTATACGATCCAAGCGAAGAATAACGGATTGAAAGGAAAAGATGCGGTATCGATCAAAGGCGGGAGCTATCAGATCATTACCGAAGAAGGAGATGGCATCCAAGCAAATGGAACAGAGGATGAAACAAAAGGTGCGGTGGCAATCGACGGCGGGACTTTCAATATAAACAGTGGAAGAGACGGCATCCAAGCAGAAACATCCATCCGTAGCCAAGGAGCAGAAATCACGATCCAGACGGCAGACGGAGCCGATAGCACGAACTTAGATACAAATGAAAGTTACAAAGGCATAAAAGCTGGGAATAACGTACTGATAAGTAGCGGTAACTATACCATCAATAGTGCAGACGACAGTATCCACACCAATAACAGTGCTGAAATAACAGGTGGCACACTCACATTAAGCTCCGGAGATGATGGGATTCATACAGACAACGAGTTGACCTTCAATGGTGGCACGATTGACATCCGGCAATCCTATGAAGGAATTGAATCAGCTGTCATCACCTTCAACGATGGAGAGATAAAAGTCACTGCTAGTGATGACGGAATCAACGCCGGTGGCGGCAGTGACACAGAAACAACCACTGGCCAATTTGGCGCTGACAGCTTTGGTGGTCCTCCGGATGAGGCGGATGAGAGCAAAGAAGTCACGATCAACGGTGGCACGATCTATGTCAATGCAGAAGGGGACGGTTTAGACAGCAACGGGAACATTCAAATGTCCGGTGGTACAATGCTGATCGACGGTCCCGTAAATAGTGGCAATGGTGCATTGGATTATGGTGGGACATTTACTCTAACAGGTGGGACATTTGCCGCGGCTGGCTCAAGTGGGATGGCGCAAACAGTCAGTGATAGTTCTACTCAAGCGACAGTAGCAATCAGCTATGACACTGTTCAACAAGCAGATACACTCATGAGTCTGCAAACAACCGCAGGGGAAGCAGTGATTGCGTATCAACCTGCTAAAAATTATCAAACAATCGTAGTCTCGTCACCGCAGCTTGCAGTTGGGGAAACGTATACGATTGCTACCGGTGGCACGACTCAAGCTGAACTTACGAATGGCTTAAGTGAACAACTATCAATCAGTGATGCAGACGATTTAGGCACGTTCAGCTTCGCAGATACGTCAATGACGATTTCTCAATCTGGGGAAGAAGTTTCCTTTGGTCAAATGGGGCCAGGAGGTTTTTAGTTCCATCACCGAAGAGAACGAAGGATAGTGATCCCAAGAATAGCGTGTGAACAAGCGCCATTTTTGGGATCATTTTTTTGTTCATCACTACTTTCGTAACAGATCGCAAACGCTTGTGTCACATAGAATATGGCTATCTAGTGTGTTTCTTTTCTTAAAAATACTAATATTATGAACGAATTTATCAGACGAAGCAATTGACTTATTGGATGCACAAGCGCTATACTTTTATCCAGTGACACTTTGTCACTCACATAGAAATCGAAATGGAGGAATCAAAAAAATGTTTTTAGCGATAAAAGAAATGCGCTATGCCAAACTACGCTATGGGCTGATTATTGGAATCATGTTCTTGATCGCTTATGTTGTGTTTATGTTAACTGGTTTAGCAAGTGGACTCTCCGAAGAGTTCAAAAAAGCAATTGTTGACTGGCAAGCACAAGAAATTGTGCTATCAGAAGATGCCAATAAAGTCTTTGCTGCCTCTCAATTGACGAGAGAAGATCTGGATCAAGTAGACGCAAAAGACAAAGCGCCGATTGGCTTATTCAGCGGAGCAGTCAAAGCAGAAGAAAAGGAAAATATCACTGTATTTGGGACGACACGCGATGCGTTCTTATTGCCTGATTTATTAGAAGGCGAGATGTTCAAACAAAAAAATGAAATCATTATTTCCAAAAATATGGCAGATCTAGGTTTTTCGATTGGCGAAAAAATCAAAATCGGTAGCTATGATGAAGAACTAACAATCGTTGGGATCTTCCCTGAAACTTATTACACGGTGGGGCCGGTCGTTTATACAGATCTCGATACATGGACACAGTTGAAATTTGGCGATCAGCCTTTTGCTTCGGATGAGAAGAAGCCGATCAATGCCATTGTCACGAAACAAGCTGCCACTATCCAATCGGATGGGGCATCAAAAACATTACAAAAATTGTCGATTGACGACTTTATTCAAAGTCTCCCAGGTTATTCTGCACAAAACATGACATTGAATGCGATGATTTATTTCTTGTTTGTCGTTGTTGCAGCAGTTGTAGGCATCTTTATGTATGTGATCACCTTACAAAAAACAGCGATTTTCGGTGTGATGAAAGCACAAGGGATCAGAAATTCATTTATCGCCCGTTCCTTACTAGCACAAGCATTCATCGTAGGAGTGGTTGGTGTAGCATTCGCAGTAGGGCTTGCTTTCTTGACTAGTTTGATCTTACCGACTGCCATGCCTTTCGCGATCATGTGGCCTCAGTGGCTTTTATATAGTGGGATATTGATACTCGTAGCAATGATCGGTGGGCTATTCTCCATTCGGACAGTCGCTAAAGTTGATCCAGTTATTGCGATAGGAGGGTAATAGAAAAATGAAAGAAATCTTGACAATGAAAAATATCGTCAAAAAATTCGGCAACGGCCGAACAGAAGTGACTGCACTAAAGGAAATCAATTTTTCAGTGAAACAAGGAGAATTTGTCAGCATCATCGGCCCTTCTGGTTCAGGGAAAAGTACATTTTTAACCATCTCTGGTGGACTGCAAACACCTAGTTCAGGGGAAATAACGATCAATGGTCATTCTTTTTCCGCATTAAATGAAAAAAAACGTGCAGACTTGCGTTTTAAAGAAATTGGTTTTATTTTACAAAGTTCAAATTTGATTCCTTTTCTAAAAGTCAAAGAACAGTTTTACTTAGTCGATCGTGTCGCTAAGAAAAAAGCAGGGGATGAGCGCATCGATGAATTGCTGAAATCATTGGATATCTATGAGTTGAAAGACAGTTATCCGAAAGATTTATCCGGTGGAGAAAGACAACGAGTAGCCATCGCAAGAGCATTATTCAATGATCCAAGCTTGATTTTAGCGGATGAACCAACAGCAAGCTTAGATACCGATCATGCCTATGAAGTCGTCAAATTATTAGTCAAGGAAGCCCATGAGAAGCAAAAAGCCACCGTCATGGTCACGCATGATTCTCGAATGATCCAATGGAGCGACCGTATCTACCGCATGGAAGACGGTTATTTGACAGAACAAGCTAAAGCTTAAGCAGTAAGGAGAGTGCTTATGCCAAAAGAAACATTTTTCAATATTTCCAAAGAAAAACAGCAATGGATCTTAGAGATTTTATTAGATAAATTTTATGATCAGCACATCAGCCAAGTCAAAGTGTCAGAAATCGTTGAAGCAATGGGCATGTCTCGTGGGGCATTTTATAAATATTTTCAGGATTTAGAAGATGCGTATACGTTCACTGTCCGAAACTACTCCAACCAAGTCCATGGAGATATCATCGCTTCGATCAATCGAAATCGAGATCATTTTTTCTTAGGAATCGAAGAATATCTCGCCTGGTGTGGACAGCTAAGTAAAGATAGTTCTTATTGGCGATCCATCAAATTACTCACACGTGCAAACGATCTAGGTTCAGCGAAGCGTTCAAATGATCAAGGTGACACATCGATGGTTGAACAATGGCTTGATTTGTTGAAAATCAACCAGATCGTCATGGCTACGACAGAAGAAGCCATCAGCTTTTTATATTTCGTGATGGCTCTTGTCATGAATTCTTTGACAGATTATATGATCAACCAATGGACAGCTGAAGAATTAGTAGAGGATTTCCGCTATAAAGTCAAATGGCTAGAGATAGGGGTAAAGAGTAAGGCTAATAGTTAGACAAGTCTATAAATAAAAAGAAGCATCTACTTCCGCACCATTCTTTGTAGGAGTAGGCGCTTCTTTTTTAGACAGTCGCTGAATAACCATGATTAAAGCTTGATGGTAAACATTTGGAGCATTGATCATTTCAAGTCAAGACAACTTTTATCCCAACCACATCGAAAAAAATAGGTTTTCTATTGACTTGGAGTTTACTCCAGAGACTATACTAACTAATGAAGATACATAGCCAAATCGACAGGAGGTCTTTAAATGAAAAAACTTTATCTCATGCGCCATGGTCAAACCTTGTTCAATCAATTAGGGAAAATCCAAGGGGCTTGTGACTCTCCCTTGACAGAAGCTGGGATCAGACAAGCAAAGGTGGCAAGAGACTATTTTGAAACCAATCAAATCACCTTTGATGCGTATTATTCATCCACACAAGAACGAGCTTCCGATACGCTAGAAATCATTATCGGACAAAAAGAATATAAGCGAAGTAAAGGATTAAAAGAATGGAACTTTGGCCGATTTGAAGGAGAAAGTGAAGCGTTGAATCCTAAACGACCAGTTAGCGAAACTTCTTATGGTGATTCATTTGTTCCTTATGGCGGGGAGTCGGCAAAAGAACTCCAACAAAGAATGAACACGACCTTGATCGACATCATGGAAAAAGAGCACCAAAGCGTGTTAGCAGTTAGCCATGGTGGTGCCATGTATTTATTCATTCAAAAATGGTTACCTTATGAGCAAGTAGCCAAGCTGAAATTTTCAAATTGTTGTATTTTAGAATTCGAGTATAGCGATCGTCAATTTACATTTATCCAAGCAATCAATCATGAATTTTAAGTTATTTTGATAAATGAAGTTTTATACGCCCATACTAATAGCCCAAAGACGAAACGAAGGATTCAGTCTTTGGGCTATTTCTTTGTTACTACACCGCTTATTTTTTGTATTCTTTTAACAATCCTTTTTGGATCAGCTCTTGTTTTTCTTTCAAATTCAATAAATTTTCTTGGTAGTTTTGCGTATACATCAAGGAGTACAAGGTATTCAAGACATAGTCGAAGGCAATTTGAGAAGAGAATGTAGCAACTTTCGCAAAATCATACTCTTCTTGGGACACGACCAACCGCATGGCTGCTTTCTTTGCCATTTCAGACTGTTCATTTCCTGTGATCAATAAACTAGGTGCGCCAATATGTGCCAGATAGGTAAGAATACGTTCGTAATGATGGATGCGTCCACTATAGCTAATAAAAATCCCGCAGTCATTTTCCGTCAAATTAGCTGCATTCCAGGACGAATCGCTATATTCTTCGGCTAAGATCAAGAACTTATTTAGTTTGACTAATTTGTTTTGAAATTTCCGAGCGGTTGTTTGCGAATCACCTTTTGCAAATAAGAAAATGCGCTCTGCTTTGTTTAAAACAGTCGCGATGGTTTCTAAGGATTGATCTTCCATTTGAAATTGCGCTTTTTTGATGGCTTGAATGGATAGATCTGCCATTTTTTTGGCAATCATCTTCGCATCATCATCAACGGTAAAAGGAAAATTAGGATCGATGACTTGATTGAACTGAGCAACCAGTTGGTGGACTTCTCGTCCTAATTCAAAGCGAAATTCTTTAAAGCCGCTATAGCCGATTTTTTTACAGAATCGGATAATAGCGGAATGGGAGGTATAGGTCTCCTTTGCCAGCTCTTCAATCGTCATATAAACTGCTGCTTCCAAATTCATCCGCAGATAATCGGCGATCCGTTTTTCATTTGTAGTAAATGTTTCTTGTTGGGTTAATTTTTCTTCGATAAGCATCCATCACACACCTCCAAATCTATCTTACTGAATAACTAGAAAAATAACCACTTCTTTTTACAGTAGTCTAAGATTGAACATCTTTTTCAAAAATATCGTCATTCTTTCAATTTCTTTGAACATTTCTACCAAAAAAACTAGAATCGGTTTTCTTTTATCTATAGTGCGCTATACTCAAGAAAAGAAATCATTCGAAAGCAGGAGGAAACGACATGTTAACCATCGCATATTTAGGTAATGGCAAAAGTACCAATCGCTATCATTTACCCTTCTCAAGAAGGCTACCTGACAAGATCAACGTCAAAAAAATCTACTCTCCATCAGCACCAATTTGGGAAACTTTTGATGAGATCGAATATACCGATCAGTTGTCTGATCTGTGGCATGATCCTGAGATCCAATTAGTAGTCATCACGACACCAAGCCAATTTCATGCAGAATACGCCAAACTTGCTTTGGAAAATGGCAAGAACGTGTTAGTCGAAAAACCTTTTGCAGAAACTTCAAAAGAAGCAAAAGAATTATTCGACTTAGCAGCGGAAAAAGGACTATTTATCCAATGTTATCAAAATCGCCGCTTTGATTCGGACTTTTTGACCGTCCAAAAAGTGATCGAAAGTGGGAAGCTTGGTGATATCTTAGAAGTGGAAATGCACTATGACTACTTCCGCCCAGAAATCCCAGAGAATACAAAAGAATTTTCAGTGGCAAATAGCTACCTGTATGGTCATGCCTGTCATACAGTAGATCAGGTCCTTTCTTATTTTGGTGAACCAGATGATATTCATTACGATGTCCGTCAATTACTAGGCACCGGTCGAATGAATGATTACTTTGACTTAGACTTTTACTACGGTCGAATGAAAGTTTCGATCAAATCAAGTTATTTCCGTATCAAAGAACGTCCTAGTTTTGTCGTCTATGGCAAAAAAGGGATGTTTGTCAAACAAACAAAAGACCGACAAGAAGAACACTTAAAAATGTTTTATATGCCTGAAAATGCGGACTTCGGGATTGATCAACCGGAACACTATGGTGTATTGACCTACATTGATGAAGAAGGAACGTATCATGAAGAGAAAGTTGTTTCTGAAGTCGGAGATTATCGCCGAGTGTACGAAGGAATCTATGAAACATTGATCAATGGTGCAGAAAAAATCGTAAAAGATGAAGAAACGTTATTACAAATGAACATATTAGAAACAGGTATCCAACAGATCGAAGAAGCAAAAACTGCATTTGAAAATTAAGGATGTTGTTACATCCAAAAGGGATACTTTTTTCCAAGTAATGAAAGAATCGAGCCGTAAATCAAAAGGATGATTTACGGTTTTTTCGTTTATTCTACCCACTGATTCACACAATGCAACAACAAATCCTCAAAGGGCAAACGCTAAATTTTCATTCGCCTTTTGCTTGATCTTCTGTTACTATTTAGTAAACAGTAAACAAGAGGTGAGTAAATGGCATCTATACGTGATATTGCAAAAATCGCTGGGGTTTCAGCAGCGAGTGTTTCCCGTATCCTGAATGAAGATCCCACATTTAGCATCAACGAACAAACGAGGATACGTGTGATTGAAATTGCCAATCAATTAAATTATTCTGTCGATAAAAATAAACGCGGCAGTCGAAGTTTAGGAGATGAAATGACGATTGCCTTGATCGTTCGACATCAAGAAGAAGCAGAATTAGATGATCCCTATTTTCGCAAAATCCGTGGTGGCATTGAAAAAGAAGCAGCAAAGTGGCGTTTTCGCACGATCCGTGCTTTCCATATGAGAGATGCCCATAAAGAATGGAAAGAGTTAGCGAAATATGGTGCGGTGATCATGATCAGTGAAATGACGATTGAAGCAACGAAAAAAATCGCTACGATCAATCCCAACTTGATCTTGGTCGATAACTACTCGAACTCTGAAGAATTTGACTGTATCCAAACCGATTTCCAACAAAAAACCGTGGAAGTATTAGAAGTTCTCTATAAGAAAGGCCATCGAAACATCGCATTTATCGGTGGCTACAGCAGTCAAGTAGCTGAAAACGGTGAAGTCCATAAAAACAAAGAGGAGATCCGGGCGGAATCTTACTTGAAATGGATGAAATTAAATGGCCTGCAACATTATGCCAATACCTATCAAGGAAACTGGAAACCTGAAGATGGCCTTCGTTTAGGTAAAGAGTTATTGGCGCAATCCTCACCGCCCACAGCAGTTATCGTCGCCAGTGATCCGATGGCAGTAGGTGTTTATAAAGCAATCAGTGAAGCAAATAAAAAAATCCCTGATGATATTGCTGTCGTGAGTTTTGATGATATCGAAATGGCTCAATTCATGACACCAAGCTTATCAAGTATTAAGGCAAACCCGGAAGAAATGGGGCGTTTAGCTGTACGCTTAGCGAAGGAACGCATGCTAAAAGAACGAACGATGCCGATCCGTGTGATCTGTCGCAGTGAACTCGTGTTACGAGACTCCATCGGACAGGACAGCGCGCTTTTAGATTAACTCATTTTACACATTTATCCCTTGAAAAAGTTCGAGAATCTCTCTTTCTCGAACTTTTTTTGTTTTCTCACTTGTGTAAACATTAAGTAAACAATTATACTCACCAAGTAAACGTTTGCACATATTAAATAAAAGGAGTTATCACACATGAAATTTGTCGATAAATTAGCTGAAAAAATGGTGCCCGCTGCAACGCTGATCGCAAATAATAAATATCTACTCAGTCTCCGAGATGGTTTTATGATGGCTTTTCCTGCAACAATGTTTGCTTCCATCATGATCATTATCCAAAATTTGCCAACAACATTTGGCTTCGCTACTTTTCTGCCAGAAGCATTCAATACCTTTTTAAATGAGTTCTTTGGACCTGTCGGCAATGCGACAATGAGTATTTCAGCACTTTTTATTGTATTTGGGATCGGTTATCAATTGGCTGGTCACTACAAACAACCACAAATCTTTGCTGGTGCCATTTCACTTTCTTGTTTCATCATGCTGTTACCGTTTGGGAGCGATGAAACCATGGGTACGTTTATTCCTTTATCGAAACTAGGTGCTGAAGGGATGTTCGTGGGTATCTTGACAGCGATCGTTGCTACAGAAATCTATAGTCGGATCAGTCGCTCAGGGTTTACGATCAAGATGCCAGAATCTGTACCGCCGATGATCGCTGAATCTTTCGTGGCAATCATCCCCGGAGCTGCTCCTTTGTTTTTATTCAACATCATCCGCTATCTATTTACTTTTACCACCTGGGGAAATGCAGTCGATTTCGTTTATCAGATGTTGCAACAACCTTTGATGGGACTTGGCGGAACTTTACCAGCTGTATTGATCGCTGTTTTCTTTACGCAACTTTTCTGGTGGTTCGGTATCCATGGCACGTTAGTCATCAATGCAGTGATTGATCCAATCATGGGTGCTTTAGCCATCGAAAACTTTGAAGCATATAAAAATGGCGCTGAGCAGTTGCCACATATCATCAATACGACCTTTATGGGGGTGTTCGTCAATCAAGGAATGCAACTTGGTATTTCGATCACGATGGCGTTCTTTATTGCTCGCTCCATCCGAATGAAGAAAACGATGAAAACGATCATGGCGCCAGCGATCTTTAATGTATCAGAACCAATGACTTTTGGACTGCCCGTCGTGCTGAACCCTATAGCATTCATCCCTTGGATTCTAGCGCCACTAGCTTCTACCACGATTTCATACTTTGCGATTTACTTGGGCTTCGTTCCTCGTCCAATCGGGGCAACAGTTGTCTGGACGACGCCGATTTTACTGTCAGGGTGGTTAGGAACTGGTTCGATCACCGGCGCACTTTTACAAATCGTAACAGTAGTTGTGATGACACTGATCTGGGTGCCTTTCTTAGTTGCGATGGACCGTGAATATTTGAAGGAAGAACGCCAACAACTGAAACAAGAAAAAGAAAACCAACTGATGGATGGAAAAATCACCATAGAAGAACAGTAGGGAGTGAACCGTATGCGGATCGATACCTTGAACTACCGAAAGAAAATACCGACACACCCCGCACATTTTTACCAAGTACTACTTGAAGAACAATTAAACTATTTTCACAGCAAGGACTCTTCAATTACCAAACTGACAGAAGGAGCAGCTGTCACGACTGCGCTTCAAACAAAACTAGGGCAAGCGACTGTCGAAAGTACGCTAACGATCCAACGTTTAGTCAAAGATGAACTACTTGAAATGACTACTGATTACTCCGGTGGAAAAATCATTCAAACCTACCAACTAAAACGTCAAGATGAGCAGCAGTTCACATTGCATTATTCTGAAAGAAATGAACTGGTTGATGCCAAAACGCAGCTGAGTTTGCTTTTTGTCCTGCCATTTTATAAACTCTTTTACAATCGTCAGTTAGCCAAAAGAGTCAATTATTTGATACAAAAGCTCTGATTTCTCCACAAACAAGGAATGGAGGAACAAAACGTCGTTCTCTTCATTCCTTGTCTGTTTTACTAACTAAAAATTAAGAGGTGTTGCCTTCCATGATTGAACAATTAAATAACCGCATATTTCACATCAATAATTCGCAAGTTAGCTTTATTCTCCATGTCATGCAAAATGGACAGATCGAGCAAATCTATTACGGGAAACCTTTACATGGCTTATCTGTTGAAGAAATCGACTACTTGGTCACAGATCAAAATAAATCTGCTGGAACAGTCAAGTTTTTTGAAGATGACCCGAATTTTACGTTAACTGATCATCCACAAGCATATCCTGTGTATGGTTCTTCTGATTTTAAAGAAGGCGCGATCGAACTTTCAAGTAACCAAACGCCTTACTACACAGATTTTCGCTTTGTTGAAGCAACGACAAAAAAAGGCAAGACAAGAAACTTGAATTGTCCGACCACTTATGGCAATGAGGAAGAAACAGAAACCCTCTCATTGCGATTAGTGGATCAGGAACGTCAGTTAGAACTAATACTTCATTACACCTTATTTTACGATTCCACCGCCATTGTACAAAGTCAGACGCTGATCAATCAATCTGAGGCAGATTTACAGATCCATCGCATGCTTTCAGGCGTCTTGAATCTTTCCACCAAAGCGTATGATTTCACTCATTTTTCAGGTGCTTGGTTAAAAGAACGGCATGAAAAGAAACGGCCGCTTGAACAAGGAGTCGTAGCGATTGGCTCACTAAAAGGTGCAAGTAGCCATCAGCATAATCCCTTTATCCGGCTAGAACATCAAAACTCGACGCTCGATCAAGGAGAGGTCTATGGAATGAATCTCGTTTATTCCGGTAATTTTCTCGCTCAAGCAGAAGTGGATGAATGGGACAAAACGCGAGTGATGATCGGTATCCATCCGACACAATTTACTTGGACATTAGCGCCTAAGGAAAGCTTTACGACACCCGAAGCAGTCTTGATGTATAGCGCTGCAGGTACGAATGGTCTTGCCAAACAATTGACACATTTTATCGAAAACTACCTGATTGATCGTCAATGGCAAGACACGCCACGACCAATCGTCTTCAACAACTGGGAAGCAACGTATTTCGATTTTACTGAGGAAAAACTCTTGTCCCTTGCGACCATTGGAAAAGAATTAGGGATGGAATGTTTTGTCTTAGATGATGGCTGGTTCGGCAAACGAAACAATGATCGTTCCTCATTAGGTGACTGGACGCCTGATAAGCAAAAATTCCCACACGGTTTGGCTTCCTTTGCAACAAAGCTCAAAAACATGGGTCTTCAATTCGGCATGTGGTTCGAGCCTGAAATGATCTCTCCTGATAGTCAGTTATTGGAAAAACATCCAGATTGGGTGGTGAAACATCCCTATTCACGTATCTCGGTGGGACGTGGACAATATGTGCTTGATTTTGCGAATCCGGCGGTTGTTGAAGGAATCTATGAGCAAATGGCAAAGATCATCGAAGAAACAAATTTAACTTATATCAAATGGGATATGAACCGCAATATCACTGAAGCCTATTCCGCTTATTTAGAAAAACAAGGGATGCATCAACAGGAGTTTTTCCATCGCTATGTCCAAGGCGTCTACACGCTTTACGGTAAATTATTGACCAGCTATCCTGATCTTTTGATTGAAGGTTGTGCTGGCGGGGGAGGGAGATATGATTTAGGTATCCTATTTTATAGTCCACAAATCTGGCCTAGTGATACCAGTGATGGGTTGGAACGATTAAGTATTCTTAGCGGAACATTAGCAGGATACCCCATTTCTAGCTTTAGTAATCATGTCTCTGCTTCTCCGAATCATCAAGTATTACGTGAGACTTCTTTATCATTCCGCCAAGATGTAGCCATGTTTGGGCCTTTAGGCTATGAATTAGACCTATTGACTTTGACAGAAGCAGAAAAACAACAGATCAGTAGCCGGATCACTTTTTACAAAGCCCATCGTCAGTTGCTGACTCACGGTGAATTTCTCCAGATCTTGCCAAATCATCCGTATGATAATGAAATTTGTTGGGGTGTGTTTAGTCACGATCGGTCAGAAGCAATCATTGGTTTTTATCAAAAATTAGGACGTGCAAATCCAGCTGCACAGGCATATTTACCACTTCCAGAATGCCTGAATAAGGATAGTTATTATCAAATCAATGAAAAAGAAACGATTAGCGGTCATTTCCTGATGAATGTCGGTCTGAAAAAACCACGTTTGTTCAATGGAGCCAACCATACCACTTACCAACTTGCAGGAGACTGTCAATCATTCATCTATCATCTGGTAGAAAGGAGGGAAATGAAGTGAAGACATATAATGACACACGTTTACTCCATGGTGGGGATTATAATCCGGAACAATGGTTGAATCACCCTGAAGTATTGAAAAAAGATTTTGAGTTGATGGATAAAGCACATGTCAATACTGTAACTGTCGGGATCTTTTCATGGAGTACATTAGAACCAGAAGAAGGGGTTTATCACTTTGACTGGTTGGATAAAGTGTTTGAAGAGATGCACAAACGTCAAGGGCGTGTGATCTTGGCCACACCAAGTGGCGGACGACCGCAATGGCTGAGTGAAAAATATCCAGAGGTGAATCGAACGAATGCAAAAGGACAAAAGCATCATCATGGTTTTCGCCATAACCATTGCTACACATCCCCAATTTATCGGGAGAAAGTCCAGCAAATCAATCGGCGTTTAGCTGAACGATATGGTGACCATCCGGCATTATTGCTGTGGCATATCAGTAATGAATACTCAGGAGAATGCTACTGTCCACTTTGTGCAGCCAAATGGCGTGAGTGGGTCAAAGCGAAATATCAAACCTTAGAAGCGGTGAATGACGCTTGGTGGATGACATTTTGGAGCAATGATTATTCCAGTTGGTCACAAGTTGTACCACCTTCGCCTCTTGGAGAACATAAAGTACATGGCATGGACTTAGACTGGAAACGATTTGTGACTGATCGGACGATCGATTTCTTTTTACATGAAATCGAACCGATCAGAGAACTCACACCAGCAATCCCAGTAACGACTAATTTTATGGCAGAAGGCCATGATCAACATGACTTTATTCCCCTGGAAGGACTTGATTATTCCCGATTTGCTGAAGTTGTAGATATCGTCAGTTGGGATAGCTACCCCGACTGGCATAACCCATACGAATCCTTACATGTGACCGCCATGAAATCAGCTTACGTCCACGATCAATATCGTTCATTGAAGAAACAACCGTTTCTCGTGATGGAATCGACGCCTAGTTACGTGAATTGGCACGCATTCAACAAGGCGAAGAAGCCAGGGATGCATCTGCTCAGTGGGATGCAACAACTGGCACATGGGTCAGATAGCACACTCTATTTTCAATGGCGGCAATCACTAGGGAATTCCGAAAAATTCCACGGGGCGGTGGTCGAACATGACAATTCAGAAAACAATCGAGTCTTCCAAGAAGTAGCGGCTTACGGAAAACGAGTAGACACTTTATCTTCGATCAAAGGCACACAAACAGAGGCAAAAGTCGCTATTTTATTTGACTGGGAAAGCAATTGGGCATTAAAGAGAGGCGGTGGTTTTGGTCGTCCAACTCGTCGTTATATCCAAACACTTCAAGAACATTACCGATTCTTTTGGGAAAGAGATATCGCTGTTGATATTTTGACGCCAAATCAAGACTTCTCTAATTATGCTTTAGTCGTTGCACCAATGCTCTATTTGATGCGGGAAGAAACAATGGTTGCACTCTCAGAGTATGTCAAAAATGGTGGTACGTTGATTGGTAGCTATTTTACCGGAATGGTCAATGAACACGATCGGTTACATCTTGGAGAATGGCCACAAGTATTGCAAACACTTTTTGGTGTCTTGCCAAAAGAGCTTGATACGCTTTATCCAGGTGAATACAATCAAATCCTTTACAAGGAACAAACGTATCAAACAAAAGACTACTGTGGTATCGTCAAAGAAACGACAGGGAAGGTGAGGGCTACTTACCAAAAGGACTTTTATACTGGTACACCAGCTTTAGTTGAAAATCGCTTAGGGAAAGGGACTGCTTATTATTTAGCGGCCCGTACCGATCTGGACTTTTTAGAAGTATTTTATCAACCAATCATCGAATCATTACAATTGCAACAAGGAATCATTAAGGCATCACATCCAAAAGTATCGATTCAATCGCGAACAGATGGGAAACAGAGCTATTACTTTCTAATGAATTTTTCTGAAGAGATGCAACAACTTGAGTTACTTGATCCTCACTTGGCTATCGAAACAAATCAAACGCTCACTGGTATACTAACGTTTGCACCTTACGAAGTGAAAATTCTAAGGAAAGACAATTAATACGAATGAATACGCCTTTATGTTTTGACAGTTATTTTATTCTTGTTGTAGGATAGAGACAGAGCAACAAGGAGGACGAGAACATGACAAATTATGATGGAGAAAAAGAAAAACGCTTAAGAGGGTCAATGGCGCCTAAAACAGATGATGAAGTTGCGTTAGCCGGAACTAATTCAGGTGAAACAACAAATAAAGAAGAGGCGTTAGCTGGGACCAACTCCGGTGAAGAAAAAGAAGTCGCGATGTCTGGTTCAAATGCTGTGGAAGAAGAGTCTGAGCATCCTACAAAGAAACATCATTTGAAGGAAGAACTAGATGAAGTGGTAGAAGAAGCGAAAGAAAAATTTGACGCTTTTAAAAGGAAACACAAAGAATAAGTAATCAAAAAAAGAACTTGTATCCACATGAGCCATGTTGAAGGCTTACGGATGCAAGTTCTTTTCTATTTTTTCAAAATAAGTCAAAAAAAGTTTTTTTCGGACCAGCCTTTCATTATAAACTATGATTGCTTATTGTATGTCTAAAGGAGGTGAAACATAGTGGTTGGTCAAACAGACATCATTCAATTATTGACAAAATATTTTATCAATAACACATCTATGATCATTGGTATCACAAGTTTTGTTATTGTTTTATGTGTTTTTATTTCTGTAAAAATGGTTGCACAACCTAAAATGGGGAAACCATCTAAACAAGCACTCGCCAAAAGTCGATATAAAAAGAGTAAGTAATCACTGGAACAAAGAGGAGTAGGGGGAAAAAGAAAATGGGCATGTACTGGGTTTTAACATTTATTGCGCAACAGCAGGAAAATTTTCCATCAGCTAGTCAAGCAGGTAAGCTTGCTGCTTTTCTTATGTCGTTTATTATTCAGTTTGGTTTTTCTGGCTTTTTTACGGTTTACTTACTTGTCGTAATTATTTGGCAAATATTCAAATATATTAAAAGAGTGACTCGTAAAGATCGCAGACACTTTAAAAAAGAAGTTGCGGCTTCTTATAAAGTCCAAGAAGAAAGAGTGAAGAGCAATATAGAAAAAGAAAAGGCCCGAGCAAGTAGACAAAGAGATGTCTTTGAGCCATGGCACCAGAATGAGGAGCAAGAAGATTGAGGGATTTTATACTGTATCAGTTTCATCGATTATTCAATACAAATACATATCGGGAAATGCTATTCCAACGAATCAACGAAGCTATCTATTCGACTTATCATGCTGCAAACTATCCTAAATATACTGGTGAGAATGAAATGGAGCGGTTAACTAACAAGCTCAAGCGCAGTGAAAGAAGAAAAAACTGGATACCTAAACTTGGGGATCCACTCTATAAAAAACCTTCTTCAAGAATTTATGTCGAAGATCTACAACTAAAAATTTCTCCTACTCGTTTGGAAGGAGATCCTAATTTTAGCTATCTCTCACGACAATCCAGTACCAATTCTTTACCTGATGATCATCAAGCTTATCAATCAACAAAACCTGAACCTATGTCTTTACGATCTAAAGTAACAAAACTTTCACCGCAAATGACTGCTTTAGTAAAAACAAATGATCTATCAATTAAAGGCTTGCCCACTTGTCGTAAAGAAATACCAAGAGTGAGAAGAACACAATCCGACTATGGACGTTATTGATTTTCTATAAAAAATTATTATAGTATATATAATTTCTATATTATTGAAAAATGATAGCAACCGATTTATAATTTTCATGAAAATAACAAAGAACGGATGAAAGGTGTGTTAGACATGAAAAAAACAAGTCGTAAAGTTGTAATCGTAGGTACAGGATTTGTCGGTACAAGTATTGCTTATGCGATGATCAATCAAGGTGTTGCCAATGAACTTGTCTTAATCGATGTCAACCAAGAAAAAGCAGAAGGAGAAGCTTTAGACTTACTAGATGGAATGGCATGGGGCGAAAAGAACGTTTCCGTATGGTCTGGCACGTATGAAGAATGTAAAGATGCAAATCTAGTGATCTTAACTGCTGGCGTGAACCAAAAACCTGGTCAAACTCGCTTAGATCTAGTGAAAACAAATGCAGCAATCACTCGTCAAATCGTTAAAGAAGTCATGGCTTCAGGTTTTGATGGTATCTTCGTGGTTGCTTCAAACCCAGTCGATATTTTAACTTACTTAACATGGCAAGAATCCGGCTTACCAACTTCAAGAGTGGTAGGAACTGGAACAACTTTAGATACAACTCGTTTCAGAAAAGAAATTGCTTTGAAACTTGCAGTTGATCCACGTAGCGTACATGGTTATATCTTAGGTGAGCATGGGGATTCAGAAGTAGCTGCTTGGTCACATACTACAGTCGGTGGTAAACCAATCATGGAATACGTTGAGAAAGATCATCGTTTAGAAGAAAATGATTTAACAGTACTTGCTGATAAAGTAAAAAATGCAGCTTATGAAATCATTGACCGTAAAAAAGCAACTTATTACGGTATTGGTATGAGTACGACTCGAATCGTCAAAGCCATTCTAAATAATGAACAAGCTGTACTACCAGTTTCAGCTTACTTAAATGGTGAGTATGGTGAAGAAGATATCTTTACTGGTGTGCCATCGATCGTTGATGAAAATGGGGTAAGAGAAATCATTGATCTATCGATCACACCTCAAGAAAAAGCAATGTTCCATCAATCAGTCAGTGAATTAAAAGCCGTACTTGATACTGTACGCTAACATCAGCAATGAAATGAACAAAAAACGGGAACAATCGGGATAGCAAAAAAATTATTTCCGATTGTTCCCGTTTTTTTTGATGATAGAAGAGTATATAGAAAAGAAAGGAGCATTTATGGGTATAGCTATTATTAATGAAAAAATAATGCCTTTAGTTGGTATTGCGTTTCTATTATGGATCGTGATTCTCAGTTTATTACTTATCTCTTTACTATGGAAGAATAAGAAAGCAAAGTACAGCTGGGATAAAAAAGGAGCCAAGGTTGTTCCGTTAGTTTTTGCTGTTGTTTTACATATTCTATTTGGAGTATTTATCGGGATTATTTTTTATCATATTTCTGTGATCCGTTTTTAGTGAATTATAAGAACATTTGAACGGAGAAGAGGGCATTCGTAGATAGAGAAAAAAGAGGCTATAGGGCTTAGACTCTTACAATTTGTTGAATTTATCAACGATTTTCTTCTTCTCCATTGCGATTTTTTCTAAGTCTAAAATCGCTTTCTTTGCACGCATCAACTCGATCATTTCAATCATATCTTGTTCATTGGCTTCATTTAATATGTACTGTTTGATTTTTTCTTTCTCTAGTTTGACAATTTTCATTTTTTATCACCTCAGTTATTATTCTATAGATAACATATCACATTAAACTTGGCCTAAGAGAACCAAAAAAGTGATTTTCGAGGAAAATAAGGAACTTAAATAGCTAAGTTATTTAAAGTAATAATAATAGAAAAAGATCGTTAAATTGATCGTTAAGATACGATTCATGAATAAACATATAGAATTAGTAAAACATACTATTAGAATGGCTGATATAGATTAGTTGATGATAAATACATAAATTGACGAAGTCATAAAAAATTCTTGAGACCAACTTAAATCTGATGCAAGAATGTCAATCTGATATTTTGTAGATTGTAGGAATATAGATTTAAAATTTAAGTTTTCTGTAAACAGATGGTTGGTAACTAATAAGAGAAAATAAACAAATCAAGTGCAAAATAATTTTAAAATTTTGCAAAAGAGTCAAAAATCGTTTTCGTGGTAAAATTCGGATTAATTCTGGTTGATAACGGTTCATACTTCATTTGAATCTACTTTGTATAATATATATTATGTAAACTAGAATAAATGAAAAATGATTACCTTCATAATTCCTTGTTCTAACCTCTCTCACTAATCGTAAATTCCCATAATTCTCTAGTTTTTTTGTTATCTGTATTTATTTTGATCATTTGCGCTTTTTTAAGTCATTTTAAGAAAAGTTCGTCCGTAGCTTCGGGAAAAATAAACGACAGACGAACATAATTAAACTTAACTAAGAGAAAATCCTTCAGGTAATTCTTTAAAACAGATGTGTCCATTTTTTCACTTCGATATAGGCTACTGGAATAAAAGATAAACCAAGAACCCATAGCCAGTTGGAAAGTCCAATCGTAACAAATCCAAAGATATGTTGTGTCAGAGGGATTGTCACTAATAAGACAATGATCAATGCACCAATTGCTGTAGTTAAGACTAACAGTGGATTGCCCAAAAATTTCAATCGTAAAATAGATACTTCACTGCGACAATTATACATATGGCTGATCGTGGATAACCCTAAGACAATAAATGTCATTGTTTCAGCAATCGCTACTGATTGTGTACGACCAATAACTATAGCCAATAATGTGACGACGGTAAACACGACAGAGATTTCAAGGATCTTAAAGGTCAATCCTCGTGAAAAAATGCTACCGTATTTATGGATCGGTTGTTTTTCCATATTTTTTTCCTCTGCAGGTTCGACACTTAAACTAAAACCAGGGATGCCATCTGCGACTACTTTGATGATCAACAATTGGATCGCTGTGACTGGCGCCCCCCAACCTAAGATCAAAGAAATCAATACGATCGTTAAAGCTGAAATATTACAACCTAACATGGCATATAGAGATTTACGGATATTTTGATACACTCTTCGCCCCTCATCTACCGCTTGGACGATCGTTGCAAAATGATCGTCTACTAAAACCATATCAGAAGCTTCCTTCGCCACTTCCGTTCCACTCCCCATAGCAATGCCGACGTCCGCTGCTTTTAATGCCGGAGCGTCGTTCACTCCGTCCCCTGTCATGGCGACAATTTCGTCATTTTGTTGAAAAGCTTTAACGATTCGTATCTTGTCCTCAGGTGACGTTCGAGCAAACACTCGATACCTATCGATAGTTTCGGCTAACTGTTTGTCACTCATTCTTTTCAGTTCCGCCCCTGTCATTGCCTGGTCTCCTTCTCCCATTATCCCTACTTCTTTAGCAATACGTGAAGCTGTTAATAAATGATCGCCAGTGATCATAACGGTTTTGATTCCTGCTTTTTTGCTATTTCCACTGCTTTTGCTGCTTCTTTCCTCGCTGGATCGATAATGCCGATAAAGCCGACAAATGTCAGCTCCTCCTCTAGTTCTTCCTCTGATAATTCTTCGATTGATTGTTGAAATACCTTGTAGGCTACCCCTAATACACGGTACGCTTGATCAGCAAGTTGATCATGTTCCGCTTGGTAATCTTCGTTTAGATTCACCAAGTGTAGTCGATCGAATGCTCCTTTTGTGACTGAAAAATATTCTTGACCCATACGATAGACGACAGTCATACGTTTTCTTTTTGAATCAAAGGGCAATTCTTTGATTTTTTTCAAATCAGAAAGAGATTCCTGTAATTCTTTCTCCGAAAATCGATCTTTTACAGCTTTTTGAATCGCTAATTCCGTTGGATTGCCCCCTCCTTCTTTCTCAGAAAAACCACTCGCAAGATAAAACAGTAAAAGTAGATTTTTTTCCTTGTCTTTAGTGAAGTCTATAAGAGTAGGTAATTCTGTTAGAGGAACGATTTTTTTCAAGGTCATTTTATTTTCAGTAATCGTACCCGTTTTATCTGAACAAATCACAGAGACACCGCCTACTGTTTCAACCGTTGAAGGTGTTCGGACAATGGTTTTCTTAATTGCCATATTCCCCATTCCCACAGCTAAAGAGATGGTTACGACAACCGGTAATACTTCTGGTATTGCTGCAACTGCCATTGAAATTGCAGTCATGATACTTGATTCTAGGCTCAAACCTTTTACTAAACCAATTACAATTGCTAAGAAACCAGCAGTGATTGCGACTATCCCTAGTACTTTACCCAGTCTTTGCATTTTGACTTGCAGTGGTGCGACATGCGTTCCTTCATTCTTGATCAAATGAGAGATTTTTCCGATTTCTGTAGCATTGCCAGTTTTTTCAACTAAGACTGTCGCTTTACCTGTCACAACCAATGAACCTGAAAATACTAGGTCTTTACGATCACTCAATGCTTCATTATCAGTAGGTTGATAAGAAGCGTCTTTTTCACTCGGTTCACTTTCTCCAGTCAAAAACGATTCGTCAACAAAGAAATTAGTACTTGTAATTACTTTCGCGTCAGCAGGGACACGATCACCCAATTTAAGTTGTACAATATCACCAGGAACGATCTCAGAGCTGTTGATTTCTTTGATGGAACCTTCTCTCAAGACACGGCTAGATGGCGTACTCATTTTTTTCAGTTGATCCATTGATTTTTCCGCACTTTTTTGTTGCCGTATTGACAAATAAAGATTTAATAGGACAATCGAAAAGATAACGATTGGTTCTGTAAAATCATCCGGATGCGTTTGATAAGCAATAAACGTAGACAGTCCTGTGGCAACAAGTAAAATCAAAATCGTGATATCTTTCATTGCTTCTTTGAGATAAACAATAAAAGATTTAGTTGACTGAGTGTCAATCGAGTTTACACCGTAGTATTCTAATCGATCGTTTGCTTCTTGTTCTGTTAATCCTTTTTGTCTATCTGTCTGTAAGTTTTCTATTTTCATTCTGCCTATTCCCTCCCAAAACAAAAAGGAGCCAGGCAAACGAACCATTAAAGCCTACGGTTCGTTTGTCTGACTCCTACAAGATCGTTCCGGCGAACGCTCTTAAGTCATAAATTTTTTATGAAGTTATTATTTCACAGTTCAAGCAATGGGTCAAGGGAGATGTTGATAAAAGAATGTTCCTCTGAGTACAAAGTAAATTGACCCTTCCGTTCATTTGTATTACGATAAATAAACACGATAGAAAAGGAGCCTTGTCCGATGCTGATCCGAGAAATCAAACCACAAGATGATCCAATCATCAAAGAAATTATTCAAACTTCCCTAGAAACACTCGATTTAGCGATTGAAGGAACTGCCTATTTCGACCCACAAATAGACCATTTAACAGACTACTACCATGCTCTCCCCTGTGCTGCTTATTGGGTGGTGGAATTAGAAAATAAAGTAGTTGGCGGAATCGGAATCGCACCTTTCGACGAGCAAAAGCAGATATGTGAATTACAAAAATTGTACTTAGCCCCAGAAGCAAAAGGTTTAGGAATTGCCAACCAATTGATGGAAACAGCATTGTCTTATGCCACTCAACATTACCGTCAATGCTATTTAGAAACGATGCATTTATTAAAGCCTGCTTGTAAACTGTATGAAAAGTTCGGCTTTCACTTGATAGCTGATCCACTAGCAGGTTCTGAACACTCGACGATGGACGCTTGGTATATTAAAGATTTAAAAAAAGACGGCGAATAAGGAAATTTTTCTCTTATCGTCGTCTTTTTTTATCTATTTATATGAACTGTTGAATAAATTGCGTAATCACCGGTAAGAAATAAACAACACCCGCCGCAGCTAATACGAAAAGCAACTGTTTCCGTTGTTTCTTTCTTTTCAGTAGACTACTCGTTGTATGCAACAAGTATGTGCCACTCTTGGCTGCTGCGGTCAAAGTTGTCAAAATGACCGTCGGTGAGTAGCCAGTCGGATGTTTTGTAATAGCTAATAATTTGGTTCCGTATTCTGGATATGCGATGACCGCCTGATATAGAGCAACCAACGTTAACAACCCCATCGCATAATTCAAAAGCGAATTGATTTTTTTCACGTACAAGTACTCCTCTAACAATGATTACTTTAGTATTTTTTGGTTTAGGTATTTTAACTTTTCGGAATAAATATACCTACTCTTGTTTTTCCATCCAAGGAAATGAAAAGCCGATCGTTAAATCTTCTTTCAAAAAAAGGACAGCATCAAACTTTCCTTTTTTCCCAGTGAATCCTTTGACCACTTTACTAGTCTTACCTTTTGATAGCAACTCTCTAAGATTTGTTTTGGTCAATTTCTTCTGAGCAATCGTAGGCCATAATTTAAAATCACATTCCTTGTTCGTACATGTCGCGATTTTTGGATACAACATCACAATGCCTTTTTTACATTTGGGACAACGCCCGACTTGGTCATTCTTCTTCTCCATTGCTTCGATTTGCATCAATCCGCTTTGCTCTTCCGACAAGTCGACTGTTTTTACTTGTTCTGGGACGACTTCTAATAAATGCAGAATAAATTTTTTGATATTTTCTAAAAAGACTTCCGGCGTTCCTTGCCGTTCACCGATTTTTTTCAAATAACTTTCCCACCGCGCCGTCATCTCAGCGCTTGTCAGTAAAGATTCTCCTGCTACTGCTTTACACAAAGTGATACCTTTGGCAGTCACTTGAATATCATTTTTATTGACTTCGATATAGTGCCTTTGTTTCAAGTTTTCAATAATGCTCGCGCGGGTAGCTTCCGTTCCGATCCCTTCCACTTCTTTCAGAATCTCTTGCGCTTCTTCATCGTCTAAGGTCTTTCCTGCGGTTTTCATCGCAGTGATCAGCGTTCCCTCATTGTAGGGCTTAGGCGGTTGAGTCTCTTTCTCAAGGCTTCTCAGATCAACAGTCACTACCTCTTGTTCACTAACTTTAGGCAAAAGCTGACCATCTGATTTTTTCTTGCTTTTTACGGTCAAGATTTGTTGCCAGCCTTCTGCAATCGGACGTTTCCCGACACTTTTTAAACGTAATCGTTCCACTCCTGTAAGGATCACGGTTTCTTCATAGCGATAATTTTCTGCAAACATTGCTAAAGTTGTACGCATCACCTGCAAATAGATCGCTTGCTCCAGTCGGGAAAGCTTAGCAAAACGTTCCTTCGTCGGTATCGTTTTGGTTGGAATGATCGCATGATGCTCTTGGACTTTTTTTGCATCCACATATCGTTTTTTAGGAAATGTTTCAGGTGTCGCTACCTCTGTGATCCCTAAAAACGCTTTATAGCGATCAAGATTTTGGACAAGATACTGGTGTTCGCTTTCTGTAATGTAAAAAGAATCTGTTCGAGGATAACTCAAAAACTTACTTTCGTACAAGCCTTGGACTGCATCAAGTGTGGCTTTCGCACTGACTTTCATCAGTTGATTCATTTTCGATTGTAAACTTGACAAAGAAAACAAACGTGGACTACTTTGTTGTTTTTCTTTTTTCGTTACTTGTAAGATCGTTCCTTGTTGTTTTCCTAAATGTGCACCTTTTGCCTCTATCGCAGCAACTAATTCGTCCGCAGTCTTAAAGGTTTGCTTCGGCTCGATTTTACCGACAAACTGCCCATGTTGACTTTTGATCTGCGCTTCTCCTTCGAAATAAGGCTCTTTTTTAAACTTCCTGATTTCTTCTTGTAACTGGTAGATCATATAAAGCGTTGGCGTCTGCACGCGCCCCAATGAGAAGCTCCCTGAGATTCCTTTTTGTTGCAGCAGCAAACTATACAGTGGACTGCCATTCATCCCGATCAGCCAATCTGCATGTTGACGAGCTTGGGCTTCTTTATATTTCGGATAAAATTGTTCCGCAGGTTTCAGTTGTTTGAACCCTTGATATATCGCTTCTTTTTCTAATGAATTGATCCATAAGCGAAAGTACTGTTTTTGCTTCGTAAATGCGTTAGCTTGCTGAATGATCGACCAAGCAATCGCTTCACCTTCACGGTCACTATCTGTTGCGATAATGATCGTATCAGCTGCTTGTAATTGTCGTTTAACGATCGCAAATTGGGCCCGCTTCTCTGGAGGGACCGTATATTTGAACTGATCTGGAAATATCGGCAAGTTGGGCAATGACCACTTAGCCCAGCGTTCTTCATACTCTCCAGGAGGAACCATTTCCACTAAATGACCAAACCCGTAAGTGATCGTTACTTCACCTGTGAATAGTGGATCGCTGACTTCAAAATAACCTTCCTGCTTTTTCCTTTTTTTGAACGTTTCCGCATACGCTTTTGCTTGAGAAGGCTTTTCAGCAAGTATCACTGTTTTCATGTTTTCCCTCCTCTTCTTGATAAAATAAGAATTCTTTAACAGTTTACCAAATGGCTTTCAAAAAGAATAGCGAAAAAATTGAAGATGTTTTTGTTGAATGGAAAAAAGCGTTACAAAAAAATAACTATAATCACCTAAAGAAGAACATTTATCTTTTTATTATTATCATGCTGTTATTTTTAAATAAGGGTATAAACATTGATAAAAGAACAGCAAGGCTTAACATATAATTAGTATTTGCAAAGAAAATAACTATATAAAAAAATGAGTTTTTTTATAATTATAATTTTAAATAAACTTGAAGTTTGTTGTTATATTTTGGAAAATATAATTAAGCAACCTACGACACAAATAAGGAGGTTTTTGGTAGTTGAACTGTTGGTAGTCACTCAAGTCATTTGATAAAAAGGAGTAAAAAATGAAAAAATTTTATCGCCTATTACTTGTTGGTCTGTTGCTCGCACCTTTTGCCACTTTGCCACTTGATGTCCACGCCCAAGAAGCGATCGCTGGCGAAATCACCCAACCTGACGAAACCATCGTTCCGATCGATACCACCTCAGCGATTCCTTCGTCCGCAGAACCACAAAATGCAGCAGTTGCCTTAAACGTTTTTAATGGAATCAGCATGTCTGCTTATGCATCTGGTTTATCAGGTAGTACACTTAGCGCTGGCTTACTGTCGACCGCAGCCTCCGCTGTTCTTGCCCCCGCTCTGCTAGGGATTGGTCTAGGGGTCGGTTTTTATCAACTCGGTGCCTCTTTAGGCGTCGCAACAGCTGATTTAGCGAAAACAAACAGTGGCTTATTTGAATCGATCGGTAGCAGTGCCTCCACTCAAAATGAACTGAACGCTTTTGCAATGTCTGGAATCGATTCGACAACAAATACCTACAATTTCTCCGCAGCCTTACAAAACCGCTACGCACAAGATGTAACAAGCAATGCGTTGATGCGTGAGTACTTGACTGGCGAGAGCGACCACGGAATCTTTACTTTCAGCGTCAGTGACCGTGTTGAACTTTATCGTCGCTACATCAACTACACCATCCCTTGGACACTACGGGAACAAGCAGCGGTGGTCGGACGTAACACGTCACTAGCCGATTCTCTCTCCCAGAATGAGTTTTTCGTTTTAGAAAGCATCCAGTATGGCGAATCCGTTCGAGGAGCAGATGATGCTATCTTGAACATCACCGGTTCTTCTTACTACGGCTATGATTTCCCAGAACCTTTCAACTATCAAGTCAAGCTGGACACGAGCATCTCTACGCTCTTAACAGAGATCACAACAAAAGAACAATTGCTCGACTACGTCCAAGCAACCACACCATTTGAATTCGGGGTCGTCAATGAACCTTCTAAAGCCTTAGCTATTAAAACTGCCCAAGAAATGGCTGTCGCATATGATGAACGAACCAGCCAAATCAGCCAAAGTTTAAGCGAAGCCTTAGCTCCAAACAACAATGGATTAGACTTTGACCCTTCTGGAATGATCGCGACACTATACGGTGCGGCAGTCGTATTGGATCGTGCTGGAAACTTCATCTATGCTCAAACCCAGGAAGCAGTTCCATCGCATTTAGTTGGAGCGATTGAGTTTTCTTATAGTGATGAGGCAGTACCAAATGATGATTCAATCACTATTGATAGAAAACGTGGGGTGTTGGATGAAGAGACTGGAGATATAGTTGAGGATGGCACAGAAAATATTTTAGTTAAAAGAGCTATGGGCACAACGTGGAGTTTAGCGGCCTCATTAATAATTGCAAATCTTATAGAATCCTTAACAGAAGATGATGAGGAGGAAGATGATTATTGGTATACTCCGTTAGATTTATATTATGACGAATATTTTGCCTTAGGTGGTAGTAAGGGTCATACTATGGGTAGGCACATCGCAAAAGATAAATCATATCTAATGGATCGTATCATTGAGGATGGTCTAGAATCGGCGAGTACTTACCATGATATTTCAGGAGCAATAATAACAATTAACTATGGACTCTCCACAGCCAGAGCTCAAGGATATATTCCAGGAAAAAAAGATCGTTCAAAATATAAAGATCTCGGCAAAATAAATGACATTCCCAATCATAATATGATAACTTATACATCTATAGATAATTTATCGCCAAATTTAGGCTGGGGGTTTCAAGAAATAGATAATATAGGAATCATTGAGCATAATCAAATTGACGAAGGGTATGTAAGTTTCCAAAAGAAAAGTAAATTTATAAAAAATAATAGGAACTTTTATGTTAAGACATCTCATCCCTATATAGAATCTCTTAAATAATTAATGTAGAAAAAGCACCAATTAAATTGGACTATTTACAAATTTAATTGGTGCTTTTTTAATATTAAAATCAATCTGTCATAGAAGATCCTATGACAGTCAGTTTATTCGATGCAGTATCGTAAATCGTCCAAAGAAAGGCATCCATCCATTCTCTCCCAGGAGAAAAGTAATTCGACCAATTGTTATTCCAAGCATAAATGATCAACGCACTTTTCTTAGGGAATAATAATTTATTCAAGGAAATAAAATCTTCTTCGTTCCCACTATATGAATATGGTGGGAAAAGAAATGTTTGTGCATACCAATTTAAATAGCTTCCAGAAGCTGTTTTTTCAACAGAAAAGAAAACATCTGTCTTCATCTGTTTTCCATACATTAACTCTGGATTTACGGCATAACTCAACTTAATTGGGCTACATCGTATGGGTAAGTGATCAAAATAATGTAAATCTGTATATAGAAGACCTGGAATATTTCTTTTTTCATTCATTACTTTGATAAATTCAAGAGCGGCTTTGCGATGACTGGAGTATCCACGATAACCTGTTTCTTCAAAAAATACATAATCGAGTAAAAGTCCATTGATTGGAAATTTTTTTAAATAGAGTTTTTTTTTAAAATGATACGTATCTTCTTTTAATAACTTCATTCTGTCCTCCTCATTCAACTCAATGTTGATGCCCCACATACCGTAAATCTTTTTCTTGTTGGATCATAAATCGTCCAAAGGTACGCTCCTTTTCCGGAATGTTTTCCATAAGCGAAATAATCTGACCACGTGTTGATCCATTGATAAATGACTAATGTTTCCTTCTCGGAAAACAAGTAATTGTTCAGTTCAATGAAATCTTTCTTACTTCCTCTATAAAAAAAAGGAATTTTAAAAAAAGCGTAGGCATAATCTGAAATATAATGACCTTCTAAGTCGCTATGTGTAGAAAAAAAAGTATCGACTGGAATTCTTGTTGCTTCCATTAAATTGAGGTTTATGGAATAGGTTGCGAATATATTGACTGGAAATTCAAGTTTATTCGTATACTCAATTTGATCATGTCCTCTTCTTTGATTGAGGAACGTAACAAATGCCAAAGCTGCTTTTTTGTGACTTTCGTATCCTTGATTATTCTTTTCTTGGAAAAACGCATAGTTGATTGCTAAATCTTTCATCCAGATATTTTTTTCAACCATGGTCAGAACAAATCGATTTGTTTCCTTTTCTAAAAATTTCATTTTTCCCTCCTCTAGAAATGTTGTATGTACTCAATAAGTATAATTCCTATACTTTACAAAAAGACCTATTTATCTTTGGACCACCAAACGTATACTTAAATTTCATAATCATCCTCCGAACCTCTAAAAAATTAAACATAAAACCTAATATTTTTTTAATAGTTATTTTATATATATTCAAGTAGAATAACCATCTTTATAAGTTTATATTATCGCATGATAAAGAAATCGACAAGTTCCCCCGATTTATTTATCTTGTTTTTTTAAAGTCATATCTGCGAAACAAAAATTTATGTTTTTAAGAAATAAAAGTAAAAAACAAGCTCATGAAAACTGTAATATTGTTAATAAATTCAATCTGAATAATAAGTGGATTTTTTTGCGGAGGACAAAATGGAGTTATTGGAAAAAGAAACACTAGCATGCCGGGATAGGAGTGGAGAAAATATTCCAATTTATGTTAATTATGCCTTCTTTATTGAAAATAATGATCAAGGAATTCATAGTCACCAGCAAGCCGTATTAGGATATCTAGAATTTCTAAATCGCATCGTGCAATGTAACCGCTGGGCATCAGACCTCAGAGTGAAAACTGGGATACCGATCAGCAGAGAGAAATTCAACGAATATTTCTATTCAATAAAAGCTACCTCACTTATTTATATCAATCGAGATCCCGATTACTTAAGTTGGGAAACAGCCCCAATTTATGTCAATAAAAAAATGATGAAGGCAGAAGAAGTCAATCCCGATATTCTATTTAAAAATAGAGGAATCTATGAAAAAACTTTTTTCCATGAAACTCAAACAATCAAAGTGACTAAAGAGCAATTTTTAGCTCTCAATCAACAATTCTTTCCTGAAAGAGCCCAATTAAAAGTGTACGAGTGGGATACATCCTTTTCCAATCATTATAATCGTGCACGTGATTGTTTCGGTGCATATTTATGGAGTATTTATGATGAGAAAAAGCACCGTTTTACAGTTATCAGTATACTTTTGGAACCTTAGTAAAAGGAGACAAATAGATGGAACTATTAGAAAAAGAAACACTAGCATGTTGGGATTGGAGTGGTGAAAATATACCAATTTATGTTAATTATGCCTTCTTTATTGAAAATAATAATCAAGGAATTCACAGTCACCAACAAGCCATTCTAGGATATCTAGAATTTTCGAATCGAATTGTACAATGTAATCATTGGGCATTCGACCAAAGAGAAAAAACTGGGAAGCCTACAAGCATAGAACAATTTAACGAATATTTTTGTTCAATTAAAGCTAATCCGCTCATCTATATCAAGCGAGATCCTGATTACTTAGGTTGGGAAACATACCCAATTTATGTAAATAAAAAAATGATGAAGGCAGAAGAAATCAAACCCGATAGTCTATTTAAAAATAGAGGAGCCTATGAAAAAGCCTTTTTCCATGAAACTCAAACAACTACAGTGAGTAAAGAACATTTTTTAGTGCTTAATCAACGATTCTTTCCTGAAAGAGAGCATTTAAAAATCTACGAGTGGGATGCATCCTTCTCCAATCGCTTTAATCGTGCGCGTGATTGTTACGGTGCCTATTTATGGAGTATTTACGATGAAAAAAGAAAACGATTTACAGTAATCAGTGTATTTTTGAATCCTTAGTATTGTTCCATTGATAAATAATCAGTTTGGCTCTATTTCCAAAGATATGATTGTTCAATTGAATAAAATCTTTCTCCTCTCCTTTATAAGATGAAGATAATTTAAAGAAAGCAGTGGCATAATCGGAAGTATATTTCTTGTCCGAATCATAGGCTGTAGAAAAGAAAACATTTCCTTCGATTATAAACCCTTGCATCAGTAGTTGATTGATGGAATAAGTTTTTCTCAGATTGACAGGGAAATTTACTCTATCCGTATACTCAATTTTTGTATGTCCTCTCTTTTGATTGATTGCTGTCACAAAGGCAAGTGCTGCTTCTTTGTGACTTTCTTCTCCTTTGTAATTTTCTTCATGGAAGAAGCCGTAAGTGAGTACGAGCTCTTTCATCCAGATATTTTTTTCAACCATAGTCAGTACAAATCGATCTGTTTCCTTTTCCAAAAATTTCATCTTTCCCTCCACTAGAAATGTTGTATGTACTCGATAGTATTTTTCACGTAGTATTCAGTACCTCATCGAAGCACCTATCACCGTAAATTTTTCAGTTTCCCTCTCATAGATCGTCCATAAATACGCACCATATTCCTCTCTACCTATTGAAAAATAATTTGACCAATCATTGTTCCATTGGTAGATTATTAGGTTGTCTTGCATAGGAAATAGATACTCATTGGCTTTTAAAAAAATCTCTTCTCGCTGAGGTTTATATATCTGTGAGAGTATGGAATAAGCATAGGAAGATTCATATTTACCATTCTCACATTTAGTAGAGAAAAAGGCAGGGGGCAATACTGATTTCGCATACATCAACTCTGGGTTCACTGCATAGGGATAAGCCAATGCCTTAATAAAAATAGGTAAATCATCAAAACAATGTAATTCTGTTGAATGAACACATGAGTACCCTAGACTTTTTTCGTTCATCACCTTTATAAATTCAATCGCTGCTTGTTGATGACTCTCCACATTTCGATAATTCTTCTCTTTAAAGTAGACAAAGTCTAAATTTAAACGTCTTGTAAATAATGCTTTCTCCTCTAATTTTTGGCTCAATACTTCTGTTTCCTGTAGTAAAAACTCCATATTATATTTTTCTCCTAATCTCATAAAATGCTTGCATTGATCACCGTAAACTTATTTCTTTTAGGATCATAGATCGTCCATATAAAAGCCCCTCTATGCTGTCTGCCATAATGAAAATAATCTGACCAAGTATTATTCCACTCATAAATAATCAGTTGTTCCTTATCTGGAAAAAGAATATCGTTCATTTGAATAAAATGTTCTACTTTCCCGAGATAGTTTGAAGACATCTGGAAGAATGCATAAGCATAATTTGAAAGAAACGGTCTTTTAGGTTCCCGATAAATTGAGAAAAAAACCTCGTGACTTAAACGTCGAGCGGTCATGCGCGTAGGATTTATTGTATATTCTTGTATTCGGTTATCTAAATGTTCCTGCTTATTCCAAGTAATCATAGGATATCTTTTTTTCTGGTTCGCAAACTTAACAAGCTGAATTGCTGCTTGTTGATGACTGCTATCTTCCTCGTAATCTTTCTCATGAAAGAATAGAAAAAGAATCGGGATATTTTTCATTGGGATATTATTCTCCATCATAGTCAAAGGGAATCGATACGTCTCTTCATCTAATAATTTCAAATTGATCTTTCCTTTCTTTTATGTGATGATTTCTTTTCTATTATGTAGTCAATAAAGCACCAATCACTGAAAATTGAGTCAAAATCCGATGAATGAAATTTCTCTGCATATATTTCATAATAATCAGTTTTCGGTTTCCCTATGTTTTTATTACCCAATTATTTACTTTTACTAAATGATTCAATTGTTTAACCTACTTATAGGTTTGTTATCCTCTTACCCCTGTTCTGCTAAAAAAAACTCGATGATCGTAAAGATTTGGGTTCTAGGATCATAAACACTCCAAAGATAGGCGCCCCAGCCCACACGCGCATAATTGAAATAATTTTTAAGTTCTAAAATTTATTCATATCCTAAATAAATATCAATGACTGTAAATCTCTTTGTATTCGTATCGTAAATACTCCATAAATAGGCACCGATGCATGCTCTAGGATAGTTGAAGTAATTGGTAAACTCTGAATTCCATGAATAGATGATTAATTTGTCTTTTAAAGGAAAGAAACGTTCATTTACCAGATTAAAGTCTGTCTTAGATAACTTTGTACCATAAAATTCATCAAAAAAAGCTTCCTCATATACCCCGCCATCCATAAACAATTCCTTCGCAGTTAGTTCAATGCCTTCCATCATCTCTTCATTGACTTCAATGGGGTAGCCATCTATGTTTAACGTAGTAGGATCAATTGCTGTGTATATAATTGAATCAGAATTTAGTTCACGAAATTTCGCTACATACATTTCACGGGTAACAGATTTTCCAGCTTCTTTGCGTTTTTTTGATGACCAAAGATTTGTTCTTATTATGCGACTTGTATAATTTAAGTAAGCCAAAATTGCCTCTTTATGGGTGACCTTTCCTTGGTAATCACTTTCCTTAAAGAACGTATAACCAACATAATGCGGAAAAAGTATATCCCTTTTTTCTTCTAATGCTAATGTTTCTTTTACCAATAATTCCATATCTTTTCCTCCTCGAAGTTTAAAAGTCTTAATTAAACTCAATCTGTCATAGAAGACCCTATGACCGTCAACTTATTCGATGCAGTATCGTAAATCGTCCAAAGAAAGGCATCCATCCATTCTCTCCCAGCAGAAAAGTAATTCGACCAATTGTTATTCCAAGCATAAATGATTAACGCATTTTTCTTAGGAAATAGTTCATTATTTAAGGAAATAAAATCTTCTTCATTCCCGCTGTATGAATAAGGTGGATAAAGAAATGTCTGGGCATACCAATTTAGATAGGTTCCAGAAGCGAATTTTTCAACAGAAAAGAAAACATCTGCCTTTATCCGTTTTCCATACATTAACTCTGGATTTACGGCATAACTCAATCTAATTGGGCTACATACTACGGGTAAGTGATCAAAATAATGCAAATCTGTATATAAAAGACCTGTAATATTTCTTTTTTCATTCATTACTTTGATAAATTCAAGGGCGGCTTTACGATGACTGGAGTATCCACGGTAACCTGTTTCTTCAAAAAATACATAATCGAGTAAAAGTCCATTGATTGGAAATTTTCTTAAATAGAGTTTTTGTTTAAATTGATACGTATCTTCTTTTAATAACTTCATTCTGTCCTCCTCATTCACATGATTAATGATTCAATTGTTTAACCTAAATATAGGTTTGTTATCATTTTACCCCTGTTCCGCTAAATAAATTTCGATGATCGTAGAGATTTGGGTTCTAGGATCATAAACACTCCAAAGATAGGCGCCCCAGCCCACACGCGCATAATTGAAATAATTTGTAAACTCTGAATTCCATGAATAGATGATCAATTTATCTTTTAAAGGAAAGAAATGTTCATTTACCAGATTAAATTCTTTCTTAGATAACTTTGTACCATGAAATTCATTAAAAAAAGCTTCCTCATATACCCCACCATCCATAAACAATTCTTCCGCAGTCAGTTCTGTGCCTTCCATCATCTCTTCGTTGACTTCAATGGGGTAGCCATCTAAGTTTAACGTAGTAGGATCAATTGCTGTGTATATAATTGAATCAGAATTTAGTTCACGAAATTTCGCTACATACATTTCACGGGTAACAGTTTTTCCAGTTTCTTTGCGTTTTTTTGATGACCAAAGATTTGTTTTTGCTAAACGACTTAAATAATTTAGATAGGCTAAGATTGCCTCTTTATGGGTGATTTTTCCTTGGTAATCACTTTCCTGAAAGAACGTATAACCAACGTAATACGGAAAAAGTATATCCCTTTTTTCCTCTAATGCTAATGTTTCTTTTACCAATAATTCCATGGCTTTTTTCTCCTCTAAATAATGTTGTATGTACTCAATAAGTATAATTCCTATACTTTACAAAAAGACCTATTTATCTTTGGATCACCAAACGTATACTTAAATTTCATAATCATCCTTCGAACCTCTAAAAAATTAAACAGAACACCCAATTACCTTTTATTGTTATTTTATATGTATTTAAGCAGAATAACTATCTTTTTAATATTATATTATCGCATGATAAAGAAATCGACAAGTTTCTCCGATTGATTTATCTTGTTTTTTAAAGTCGTATCTGCGAAACAAAAATTTATGTTTTTAAGAAATAAAAGTAAAAAAATAAGCTCATAAAAAATGTAAAATTGTTAAGAAATTCAATCCGAATAATAAGTGGATTTTTGCGAGGAGGATAAAATGGAGCTATTGGAAAAAGAAACACTATATAGCAATTAAGACATCCACACAAAAAAAGCTTTTCCAGAAGTTATCACCTCCAGAAAAGCCTTTTTAACAAAACATCAACGATCATTTACTCAAAAATTGTTCAATCTTTTCACGGTTCATTTGTTTATCTAATACGAGGATACTACCCGCATAATCACTTTGACCATAGCTCCAAGTATTATCCGCTGGGACGCTTAAACGGTCGATTCCGCCAGCACCACGTAAGATAGAGAAACTATTTTTGACTAAAAAAGTCATCGGTACATCGGTGGATGTATAACCGATTGCTTTTCCGGCAGCATATGGCGCACGGATCAAGTTCAATGGATTTTTTAGTTGACCGAAAATCGCATCCATTACTTGTTGCTGTCTGCGGACACGACCGAAGTCGCCTTCTTCATCCATCCGGAAACGCGCATATTGCAACAGCACATGACCGTCCATCCGTTGTTTGCCTTTAGCGATATCAACACCGTCTAGATTCAAATCTTTTTCAGCATCGATCGACACGCCATTCATGAACATGGCATCAATCACTTTTTCAAATGATTTGAAATCGACTTTCATATAGTATTGACAGTTCAGCCCAAAGTTTTCTAACAAGGTTTGTCGGACTAACTCAGCGCCACCATAAGCATAAGCTGCATTGATTTTATTGTCTCCGACCCCAGGGATCGTCACGAAGCTATCCCGCATGAATGAGATCAATTTGGGTTTACGAGCTGGTCCATCTAATTGTAGAACCATGATCGTATCCGCTCGTCCCGCATCTTCACCCCTAGTATCGCTTCCTAAAATCAAAATATTGTGTGCGCCGCTTGTTGATTGGGTGCCATTGAATGTTTCTGAAGTCGCTGGTTCCAGTGACTGATCATTTTCAGCCACGAACTTGCCGACGAAAAATGAAATCAGTGAAAAGACAAACAAGACTAGTAAAATTCCTAAAATGATTTTCCACCAAGACCGCTTCTTACGTGGACCTTTGGGCTGTTTCTTTTTAAAGAGTCCTTTTTTCTGGGGTGGTTGTTCTGAATGAACGTGTTCTTCGTAAGGCGTTGAGTATCGAGAATCACTTGGACGTTCTTCATAAGTTTGTTCGTAAGAAGGGATTGCTTCCTCTTCAGGCTCTGCCTGTTTCTTACTTGCGCGTCGCCAAGATAGCGGCGATGACTTTTCTTTGATTGGTTTTGCTTTTTTATGGATGTTCTGATAGCGATCCATCCGACTCATTTGATTTCCTCCCTTTGTTCAACTCAGTAAAATCATACGATACTTCTTAATGAAAAACAGTAAGATCGTTGTAAATTTAACTAAAAGCTAACGAATCCTTTGATATCACTCGTTTCATTCCTTTGAAACGAGTAAAGGTTGGATCTCTTCAATCGGCATAGTCTCGCCTGTCCAAAGCTCAAAGGCAATTGCTCCTTGGTACATCAGCATCCCTAGCCCATTTCGTGTGAGACAGCCGATTGCTTTGGCTTCTTTTAGAAAGCGTGTTTCTTTAGGGGAATAAATCAAATCAAAAACTGCGATTTTCTTATGGAGAAACTGAGGATCAATTGGTATCAACTCTTTTTTTGCGCCCATGCCCATATCGGTACCATTGATCAAAAGGTCCGTATCTTCTAGATCTTTTTTCAACTGTTCAGTATCTGCATAATCTTTGACGATGATGGGACAGTTGGTTTGTTCCGCAACTCTCTCAAAATCCGCAAAGACACTCGCAAAAGTAGCATTCTTCCGTTTATAGATGACGATTTCTTTTGCTTGATCTAACGCCGCTTGAACAACGATTGCTTTCGCTGCGCCACCTGCACCTAGCATGGTTATTTTTTTGTTTTTGATTGCGACACCCGCTTCGTTGACTGAACGCATGAAGCCCATGCCATCCGTATTGTAGCCGATCAAGCGGTTGTCTTGCTGAACGATGGTATTAACAGCACCTATCAACTGCGCTTCTTGACTTAATTCATCTAAATAAGGAATAACTGCTGTTTTGTTAGGCATGGAAAGATTGACACCTAACATATTGAATGTACGTATGCTTTCAACCGCCTGCATAAGATTCGACTGATCGACTGTGAATGCCAAGTAAACAGCATCAATCGAACGCGCTTGAAAGGCTCTATTATGCATCAATGGAGATAAACTATGGGTAACGGGAGATGCAAAAATCCCTGCTAATCTTGTTTTTCCTGAAATCATGGAACGCCTCCTATAATACGCTAAAAATGCCGCGTCCATTCGTAGAACCTACGAAGGAACAAGCGGCATCAATCATTTTTCTGATATGAATCGTATTGATTTTGATTGTTATTATACCTGCTATCACAAGTATAAATTGAAGGAAACAAACTTGTCAAACGGAGATAGCGTTCTCGAATGACTAATCGATGACTTCTTCGAAGAAGTGTAAGAGATCGTTCATGGATAATGCTTGTTTTTCTTCTTTCGCTAAGTCTTTGACGATCCGACCTTTTTGTAAGACGATCAAGCGATTCCCATATTTCAAAGCATCTTCCATACGGTGCGTGATCATCAAGCATGTTAACTTTTGCTCTGTGATGCGTTGGTTGGTCAATTCCATCAGCAGCTTGGCTGTCTTAGGATCTAGTGCTGCGGTATGTTCATCTAATAAAAGTAATTCTGGCGCTTTGATCGTTGCCATCAATAAACTTAAGGCTTGTCGTTGCCCCCCTGACAATTCGCCAGCAGGTGTATCCAAATGTTGCTCTAATCCATTGCCTACTTCTTGGCATATTTTATAGAACGCTTCTTTTTGGTTTTTCAATTGACGCAAACGAAGCGTCCGTTTCTCACCTCGTTTTTGGGCTAACAATAGATTTTCTGCCACGGTCATCCGTGGTGCAGTCCCCATTTTTGGGTCTTGGAATACGCGTGATAGAAATAAAGCTCGTGCTTCTTCTGATAACTTAGTGATTGGCTGGTCTTTGAAATAAACCCCACCTTGACTTAATTGTAATGTTCCGGCAATCGTATTGAACAAAGTACTTTTGCCCGCCCCATTACCGCCAAGAACAGTGATAAAGTCTCCTTCATTGATAGTCAATTGGATATCATCCAATAATACTTTTTCTTCGTGCATCCCATTGTTGACTACTTTTCTACCATTTTTGATCGTTAAGATAGCTGTCATCGTTAGACCTCCTTTTCAAAGCCAGTTTTTAATTTCAATGCTTGTTTTACTTGTGGGATCATCAGGCAAGCCGCTAAGATGATCGCTGAGAATAATTTCAGATAAGTCGTATCAAAACCTAATTTGATAACAGCTAAAATCAATAGTTGATAGATGATGCTTCCGACAACGATTGCTAGTAAACGCTCGATCAATGTCAACTCTTGGAAAATGACTTCCCCGATGATGATCGAAGCTAGTCCGATCACGATCACGCCGATTCCTTTATTGACATCCGCATAGCCATCGTTTTGAGCGATCAGAGCACCAGATAAAGCAATGACTCCGTTAGATAAAGTCAAACCTAAGATTTTCATGCGGTCGGTTTTGATTCCTAATGAACGTGCCATTGTCTCATTATCCCCAGTGGCAATATAGCCTTGGCCTAGATCTGTATTGAAGAAAAAGATCAACACGCTGATCAATAAGCCCAGCGATAATAATCCTAATAGGACAGTGTCAAAATAATTCGGTAAATGTAGTGCGTGAAACACATCTTGTAGGACTGGATGATTCAACAATGAAAGGTTGGGTGTGCGCATCACGAACAAGATGACGGAGTTTAAACCGGACATGACTAAGATACCGGCTAAGATGACTGGAATCTTTCCTTTTGTATAAAGTAAGCCTGTAACAAGTCCAGCTGCCATTCCGGCCAAAACCCCTAGAATCGTTGCCAATAATGGACTAACGCCATGCGTGATCGCTGTTACACAGACAGCCCCACCAAGCGGGAATGAACCTTCTGTTGTCATATCAGGGAAATCTAAAATGCGGTAAGTCATAAAAATCCCTAAACCTAATATGGCCCATAACATACCTTGTGAAATTGCGGATACGATCATTGTTCTTCCTCCTTGATCTCTGTCAGTACTTTTGCATCTTTTTTGATGGATTCAGGAATCGTGATTCCTAATAGTTCTGCTTGTTTTTCATTGACGATGATATCGCCTTTATCAAAGACATAGACAGGGGTGGTGGCTGGTTCTTTCCCATTTGCTAAAGCGGCTGCCATTTTACCTGTTTGTACACCTAATTCGTATTGATTGATCCCGATTGTCGCTAATCCGCCTTGTTCAACCATCGTATCAACAGAAGGAATTACTGGGATATCCGCTTTATTTGCTTCTTTGATGACCGTTTGCATTGCGTTAGCAATCGTGTTATCTAAAGGAACATAGATAAAATCAACTGATTTGCTCATGACTTGGACGGTTTGTGCAATTTCATTCGTTGAAGGGACGGCATACTTCACTGGTGTTAGTCCTTTGGCTTTTGCCGCTTCTTCTGCTTGGCTGACTTGATAACGTGAATTGTCTTCTGATGATGCATAAAGAATCCCGACCGTTTTTGCTTTTGGTAACAGTTCTGTCGCTAACTGGATCTGCGCTTCCACAGGCGGTTGGTCAGAAACTCCTGTGATGTTGCCCCCTGGTGCTTCTAAACTTTTTACTAGCCCTGCCCCTACAGGATCAGTCACTGCGCCCAAGACAAGCGGGATATCTTTTGTGGTGTTTGCGATGGCTTGTGCTGCTGGTGTCGCAATGCCTACGAGAACGTCTGGATTATTTTGAACCAATTGCTGGCTCATGGTTGCTAACTTACTTTGGTCGGCTTGACCATTTTGGAAATTGATTTCTAGGTTTCGTCCTTCTTCCAAACCTGACTCTTTTAATCCATCTTTGATTCCCCGATAGATTTCATCTAACGCAGGGTGACTAACGAACTGTAAGACCCCAACAACTTTCTTATCACCTGTTCGATTTCCTTCAACAGGTGGCTGATCCTTGATCGTTTCGTAGATAAATGTACCGGTCAAATAGATAAGTATCAGTGCGATTACTGCGATCAATCGTTTATTTTTCATTTTTATTTCCCCTTTTTGTTATGTATTTTTTTAAATAAATCGGCTACGTTTGTAACTTCGAGCGAATGAACAAAAAAAAGACAATCACCGCTGGTACGGTCATTGTCTTTTACCAACAAAAAACCGCATAGAGCCATCTATGCGGTCGTCAAATTCTTGTCCAGCATAGATACAAACTTTAGAATCGTACATTGTTGTACTCTAAAAAGTTGTATCTACGAAAAAGTTCGCCCTTGATACAACTTATCTACGCCAGTTACGCCAATTATTTTTATGTTCTGATAAAAATTGAATTGATAAGTTCATCTTGGACCATCCTTTCCTTTAAGTGTTATCCTAAGTCTAATCGAATTTTATTTATCCGTCAACTAATTTTTTATTTTTTTGACTTTTTGTTATTTATCACTAAGTATTCCGCTACACTTACTCCAAGGTACTCTCTGTTGTTTCTTCCGCTTGTTCGCCGTTTGCTAATTCTTTTTCAAGTTGTTTGATGTTGATCAACGGTAATCGATTCAATGCAGGAACTAGAGTTCTTTCAAGTTCTTCTTTATTTTCATCAGAGAGGACTAAGCGATTTCTCTCTTTTCCGCCATCAAAGAAAATAATAGTGATTTTATCTTTTTCGATCCCATATCGTTGTTCTAATTCTTGGGTATCATAAACGAGTGGATAGAAGAAAATCGATCGATTCAATTCACTACTTTGTTGCGGATCTTCAAATATATCCACCACTTGCTTGTAAAGTTCACCCTTTGGCAGACTAAACATGACAGAGATGGCTCGACTATCAGTGATCTCTTGATGCGCGGAAGAAAATGGCAAAGGCTGTAACTTTTCGGAATGGATCGAGGAATAGATCAATGAATCCACCTGTGCTTCTTTGATTTTACTCGGCAAGAAAAACATCGCGACCGTCAACAAAAATGAACAGCTCAGAAGAAGACCGATCCGTCTGAAATATTTTTGAGGATGTTGCTCAAAATCCTCTGATAAATTCGTGTAGCTCATTATGATTTTATCCTTTATCTCTACCATTAATCGCTGCATTCTTTTTTCCCCCACCTGTTCTTTCTCTAATTATACCTAAAATCAAGCGAAAGAACGAAATAAAACACTAGTTTTTCATGTAATTTCTTTCTTTATTCTCTCTTTTACAGAAGAAATCATCCGGTCCATTGGTCTTTCCTTTCTTTTTTCGTTATAATAAGTGTACTTATGAATAGAAATGAGGAATGAATCATGTCCTTTGATGGTGTATTTACCCATGCAATGATCCATGAATTGCGCGAAACACTATTATCTGGTCGGGTCTCAAAGATCCACCAACCGTATGAAAATGAAATCATTTTGGTGATTCGTTCTCGTGGAAAGAACCACCGATTGTTGTTATCTGCTCATCCAAGCTATGCCCGTGTCCAGATCACAGAGATCGATTATCAAAATCCAGAAAATCCGCCGAACTTCGTGATGATGTTGCGTAAACATTTAGATGGTGCGATTTTAGAAAATATCAAGCAAATCAAAAATGACCGAGTAATCCACTTCCATTTTTCAAAGCGGGATGAACTAGGCGACTTACAAAATATTGTTTTGATCGTTGAATTGATGGGACGACACAGTACCATCGTTTTAGTGAATCAACAAACACAAAAGATCCTAGACGCGATCAAGCATATTGGCAGCTCACAAAACACGTATCGTTCGTTACTCCCTGGTGTCGAATATGTCGCACCACCTGAACAAGCGGTACTTGATCCTTTTGAAGCAACAAAAGAACAAGTATTTGAACGCCTATCAAAAATCGAGCCAAATGCAAAAGCACTACAACAAGCATTTCAAGGATTGGGCCATGACACTGCATTAGAATTGATCGAACGGATCAATCAGCGACCGAATGAAAAAATGGCTGTCTGGGAAGAATTCTTTACTGCGATCGATCAACCTACACCCACACACTATGAAGTCGGCACAAAAGAATACTTTACGCCGATTGCTTATCAAGAACTGGCGAAACAAGCCGATTCATCACAAGAGTACGCCACATTAAGCGCGTTGTTAGATGCGTTTTACCAGGAAAAAGCGGAGAAAGATCGAGCAAAACAACAAGGCGGCGAACTGATCCGTAAAATCGAAAATGAACTGAAACGTAATCGCAATAAATTGAAAAAGCGCGAGCAGACCTTGCTTGATTCAGAAAATGCGGAAGAGTTTCGTCGTGATGGCGAACTATTGACGACTTTTATGACTCAAGTTCCTCGTGGTGCGACTGAAGTGACCTTGGCGAATTATTATGAAGAGAATCAACCAATCCGGATTGCTCTTGATCCCGCCTTAACACCTAATCAGAATGCGCAAAAGTACTTTCATCGCTACCAAAAACTTAAAAATGCGGTCAAATTGATCGGGAAACAAATCGAAGAAGCGAAAAGCGAGATCCAGTACCTTGAATCTGTCCTTTCGCAATTGGAGATTGCTGGACCGATGGATATCGAAGTGATCAAAGAAGAGCTATTAGCAGAGGGCTACTTGAAAAAGAAAACAAACAAAAAACAAAAGAAAGCAAAACCTTCTCAACCTGATCGCTACTTCTCTTCTGACGGCACTGAGATTTTAGTTGGTAAAAACAATCTGCAAAATGATCAATTAACTATGAAAACTGCAAGAAAAACGGATCACTGGTTGCACGCGCAAAACATTCCAGGGTCTCACGTGATCATCAAGAGTGATCAGCCTTCTGATGAAACCATTACGGAAGCTGCGGAACTAGCTGCGTATTACTCCAAATATCGCCACTCTGCACAAGTGCCTGTGGATCTAGTGCAAGTCAAACATATTCGCAAACCGAATGGCGCTAAACCAGGCTATGTGATTTACGAAAACCAAAAAACGATCATTGTGACGCCAGAGGAAGAAAAAATCCAAGCAATGACGAAAGATTGATTTTGCTGAAAAAACCGACGTCAAGAAGTCATGACTTCTGACGATCGGTTTTTTTGTGGTTCAAAATACGAATGACAAATTAAATTTGATAGCCTGTCGCAATGATTTCTTTTGTGCCAGTTGTACGGTCAAAGGCTTCTAATACAAATCCAGAACCATAATCGACACGATACGTTCCTCCGCCGATCCTACGACCTGCTACATTGGCGTTAACTTGTTTCCAATTGTTGCGGCTTTCAGAAATGTAACGATTCCAATAACTATCAGAAAGTACTTGGCGATCTCCAACGACAGTTCCTAGACCATATGTATGGATGCGGCCAGCAGCATCTTTTTTGTATGGGATATCTGCTCGGATCTGTTGCTCTAAGTTAACTGATCCTGTGGCTTCTCCAGTATAAAATACCCAATTGACTTCCACGGTATGCCCAGGTCTTACATTGATGGCTTGACCAGGAACTGTCCAACTTTTTTTGACTTCTCGTGTATGTGAAGTCGTTGTACTAAAGTTGTAACTCAATTCAACACCCATGGTTGCAGAACCAAACATTGGTACACGGATCTCTGTGCTAGTCGATGTTGATACCCCAGCAGATTGCGTGGTCGAAGTTGTTGTTGAATCCGTATAAGTCTCCGAGTAAGAAGGTGTCGTAAACGTTTGATTTTGGTTTGTACTATTGTGGAATACACTTGTGTTAACAGTTCTTGATGTTTGTCTGGTGCCCATATCACTATTGACTCCTACCGAATAAGCTTGGCTAGACACATTTCTTGGATTGTATTCATTACCAGTCAGTCTTTCATTTACACCAATGTCCCCCCATTGATACATTTGAAAAGATAACGCATAAGACATCGTACTCATGCGATCGATCGTACTTTGATTGACCGATTTTAAATACCCTTCGCCGATTTGCGGAAGCAACTCATCGGCTTGGACAACGGGTTCTCCTGTAAATAAGCCTAAACTCGTCGCTCCAACAACACCCAACATCACCTTTGTTACTTTTTTCATATTTTTTGATTCTCCTTTATTATTTTCTACAAATCAATGGGCATATAGTTACCCAACGATTTGCTAATTCTATTATGGAACATATTTTCTGCGTAGTGACATCCTGTACACTACTACAACAATTTTATCAGCTTCAAATCAAGCACAAAAAAATAAGCCTGAAAATCAACCATTTTTGATATTTCGGCTTATCTTTTTGCTCAACAGTGTCTATTGAGACGTTTATTTGATTTTTACAGCTTACTTCATCTGTTTCATCACCTGTTGGATACTTGTGATAAACTTCTTGGCGATATCACTTAATGGCTGCTTTCCAGAATAAATGACATATAACTCATTCATCGGACTATCCGCTAAAGGAATCAAGCGTAAATATTCTTTGATCTCCCCGATCACGATGCCAGAGCCTGAAGCATAGGCATCTGTTTCTAACACAATGTTCATCAACGTGCCACGGTCACTCGTATAGATCACCGATTCTTGTTCAGGGATCTCAATTAGATCTTCATAAAAGTAAGGAAAATTATTGCCATCTTGTGTAAACCGAACTTGTGGAAATGCTGCTAACTCTTCTACCTTTATTTCTTCTTGCTGGGCAAGTGGATGGCGCTGTCTAAGAAAGATATGGGTCTTAAATGTTCCTAAAGACTGCGCGACTAATTCCCCTTGTTCTAAGTAACGCTTGATCCCTGTGCGATTATGGTCATTCATATAAAGGATCCCTAACTCGCTTTGCTGCTGTTGGACTTCTTCGATCACGTTTGCTGTTGTCGTTTCCATGATCCGAAACTGCTTCACTTCTGCTTTAAACGTCTCGATCAGTTGCGCAGTCAATGGTCCTAGAAAATCATAGTGTTGTGAAGCAATCGAAAAGCTTTCTCGCTTTTCACTTTTTTGGTAATAGTTTTCCAAAGAATCTAATTGTACTAAAATCCGTTCCGCCCGTTTTAAAAAGGCTTGACCATCTTCTGTTAGATAGGCACCTCGATTCGTGCGGGTAAATAAAGTGATACTTAATTCATTTTCCAATTCTTTGATCGCTGCAGAAAGGCTTGGTTGAGAAACAAACAATTTTTTTGCTGCTTCTCGAAAACTTCCATTATTCGCTACCGCAGTGACATATTTCAATTGTTGGATGTTCATTTCGTCCCCTTGTAATAATAAATTTTTCGTTCCTTTAGTGGTTGTAATGGACGATTATTTGGTTGCGCATATTGTCCTTTGAATGGGATCAAAAAATCACGATTCAATTGACCGACTTGATCCATGACGAACCATTGGATCGGCCCACTCGTTGGCGGAGTGGTCAATGAACCAACGTAATGATAATGACTTTTCTGCTCAGGGAAAAAGACAGAGGCATCGGTCCAATGCTCATGGGCATCAAGATCCCATTTGTCGCCATTTTGGCGATCGTACAACCAACCCTCATCATTTGATAGATGGTACATCGCACCAACCACTAAGTTTTCTTGTCGTTCGTTCGTATGGACAAAGTGAAACTCGATATCTTCTTGTTTCCCATTGATGACGTGTTCTGACGGCATATGAAAATGGATGTCGGTCAAATAGTATTTGTCTTCATTGAAAAGAACGTAACTGATTTGATCGTATGGCACAAGATGGATCGTGTTCTTGAACTCTTTATCCGTGAAGCGTTGCTTCTGATAGTGAAAAGACAGTGTTTCTTTCGTGTCACTGCTTTCTTCACATGTAACTAGAGGAATGGGCGATTGCCACTCAAATTCGGCTCCTTTTGCAAACCAATCGCACAATCCTGCCCAATGTTCCGGTCCTCTTTCACCAGAATAACCCCACTCAACATCCATATTCTTCTTCAACTAAAATTCCTCCTGAATCAGTTACCTACAAGGCACTTCGACTATTCTTTTTCTTTTTTGACAATGTTTGACACAGCTGCTAAGAAATCCTCTTTTCCATAGAATTCTTGATTGAGCAACTCCGGAAAGATCTCCTTGAAAAAATATTGGACGGAAGGTCGATGGTCGAAGCCTTTGATCGTTGTGACTGCCTCAATAAACATCTCTTTATAGACTTTTTCCGGATTGTTTTTACTGATCTCATCAAATGATTCGTACAACAAATCGATTTTATCTGAAACTGCTAATAATTCGCCTTCGACCGTATCGTCTTTTCCTTCGAACAAGCGGCGACGATAGACGTCTTGTAAAGCTTCGGGAATTTCTTGATTGATGAACTCATCCGTCATTTTTTCTTCGACGGTCTGTAGCATCCCCCGCAACTCTTTACTTGCATATTTTACCGGTGTTTTGATGTCGCCGATAAAACGTTCAGTGTAATCATGGTTCAGCGCTTTTTCATATAAGAGTTTCCAATCGATTGGTTGCCCATGGAGTTCTTCGATATCCCCTAAAACTTGCGCGATCGAAGCCACACGATACGAATGAGCCGCGACGGTATGTTCAGTATGTTTGAAGAAACCTGGCGCCCGTGTGATTCTTTCTAAGTTATTTAGTCCTAAAATAAATTCATTCAATCCCATAAAGATTCCTCCTCCTTGAGATGACTTTTCCGATAATGTTATCATTAAATAACTTGAATTCGCAAATTTTCAGCTTATTATCTTTAGAGGTTTTCATTTATAAAAGAATAGTTTTCACTATGTATCATAAAGAGTTGGCTGTTCCACAAATAGAAAAAGGGCTGAAACAACAATTGTTTTTCGCCCTTTGTTCTAATTAATCCGTCACCCAGTTCTCAGGATCTTTTTTCCATTCTTTTAGTAAAGCTAATTCTGTTTCGTCGATGGTTTTGTTTTCTAAAGCAAATTCGATCAGCACAGAATAATTCGTCAAAGTAACCAATGGTAGACCCGCTGCTTCAAAGTTAGCTTTTCCTTTTGGCAACTCGTAAGTAAAGATAGCTGCGACACCTAAAACATCTGCACCTTCTCGTTTAGCTGCTTCAGCGGCTTCTAACACACTTCCACCTGTTGAGATCAAATCTTCAATGACCACCATTTTTTGTCCTTCAAAGATCCGTCCTTCGATTTGGTTCCCTTTGCCATGAGCTTTCGCTTTGCTGCGAATGTAGACCATTGGTAAGTCTAAGATCTCAGCTACCCAAGCTGCATGAGGGATTCCTGCGGTTGCTGTTCCAGCAATCACTTCGACTTCTGGAAATTCTTGCTTGATTTTTTCAGCTAATCCTTGAGCGATTTCTTTTCTTACTTTTGGATAACTCATCGTGATGCGATTGTCACAATAGATGGGGCTTTTGATGCCACTTGCCCAAGTAAATGGTTGGTTTGGGCTTAAGAAAACAGCTTCGATTTCTAAAAGGTCTTTGGCAATAGTTTGTTCGATATTCATAGATCAACGACTCCATTCTGCTTTGATTGTTTGATAGGCTTGGTAAGGATCTTCTGCTTGTGTGATTGGTCGACCGACAACGATAAAGGTTGAGCCGATTTCTTTTGCGCGGGCTGGTGTCACGATTCTGGTTTGGTCACCAGCAACTGTTCCTTCCGGTCGGATGCCAGGGGTTAGACACGTAAATGTGTCACCTGCTTTTGCTTTGATCGATGCCACTTCAAGTGCTGAAGATACGACCCCATCTAAACCTGCTTCTTTTGCACAAGCTGCGTAGTGGATCACACTTTCTTCTAAGGGTACTTCGATCAGTTGATCATGGTGCATCTCTTCTTCACTTGTGGAAGTCAGTTGCGTGATTGCTAAAAGTAAAGGTCGTTTCTTACCTTCGGGTGTTCCATCTGTCAAGCCACGCATCGCCGCTTCCATCATACGGATACCGCCGGCAGCATGGACACAAGTAATGTCTACGCCTAATTTTGCTAGGCCTCGCATCGCTTTTTCCACGGTATTTGGGATATCATGTAATTTCAAATCTAAGAAAACGTCATGTCCAGCGTCTTTTAACCAACGAACGATGATTGGTCCTTCTTGATAAAAGAGCTCCATACCGATTTTAACGAATAACTTTTCGTCTTCTGGGAAACGTTGCATAAAGGTTTCTACTTCTTGCCAAGATGAAAAATCTAAAGCAATAATTGGTCGTTGATTCATTGATTTCTACCTTCTTTCACTTCTTTGATCAATTGCTCTAAAGACTCAATGCCTAACTCGCTCATTCTCGCTGGTAGGTCTGCAATCAGTTTTGGACAGATATAAGGGTCGGTAAAGTTGGCTGTCCCAACAGCAACTGCACTTGCACCTGCCATGTACATCTCCAGTACATCATCAACGGTTTGCACACCGCCCATCCCAATGATCGGCAAGTTTGAGACACTTGCCACTTGATGGATCAAACGAATAGCCACCGGTTTGATCGCTGGTCCTGAGAGACCGCCTGTTTGATTGGCAAGAATCGGTTTTCTAGTTTTCAGATCGATACGCATCCCCAGCAAGGTATTGATCATCGTAAACCCATCGGCGCCGCCAGCTTCAATCGCCTGTGCCACTGGCACGATATCCGTCACATTAGGAGATAATTTGACATAGACAGGGACATTCGCCACTTTTTTCACCGCTTGTGTCAGTTGGAACGCCACATCTGGGTCAGTACCAAAAGCAATTCCGCCATGTTTGACATTTGGACACGAGATATTCAGTTCGATGGCATGGACATTCGGTGCATCACCGATCTTGCCACAAACTTCAACATAGTCTTCTTCACAGGCGCCAGCGACATTTGCTATGATCGGCAAATCTTTATAGGTGGCTAATTCAGGTAGCGATTTTTCCATGACCACTTCCATTCCAGGATTTTGCAACCCGATCGCGTTGAGCATACCAGATGGTGTTTCTGCTACTCGCGGCGTGGGATTACCAAAGCGCGCTTTAGGTGTCGTCGCCTTGACCATGATCGCGCCAAGCTGGTTCAAATCGTAGTATTTGCCATATTCTTTGCCAAATCCAAAGCAACCACTTGCTGGCATGATCGGATTCTTCAAGTTTAATCCTGGAAGTTTAACTGCTAAAGGGTCACTCATAAAATCACCTCTCCTGCTTGGAAAATCGGTCCTTCATCACAGACTTTCAAGCTTTTCGTTCCTGTTTCATCGCCTGGGACATGACAGACACATGCGTAACATGCACCGACACCGCAAGCCATGCGAGACTCTAATGACAGTTGGACGTTAGGATGACCGGCGAAAAGCTGTTCCACTGTCTTTAGTAATCCATTTGAACCGCAGGCAAAAACAGCAGCAGGCTTATCTTTTGCCGCAAGCAATAGATTACCGACATTCCCATGCAGTCCATAGGTGCCGTCATCTGTTGCGATCCTTGTATCACCTAGCTTTAGAAATTCTTCTTCATAATACATTACTTCTTGTGAAGCAAAGCCTAGAAAGTGAATCGCTTTGACGCCTCGTTCCTTCAGCTGTTTCGATAGTTCGTATAAAGGAGGCACACCGATCCCTCCACCGACAATGAAGACCTCATCTTCTTTCGTTAATCCTGAAAGATCGAAGCCATTCCCTAAAGGCCCTAAGACGTCTAAAGAATCACCAGCAGTCAATTCTGCGAAATGCTTTGTTCCGTCTCCTTCTACACGGTAGATGATACGACAAGTTTTTTGTGATTGATCGATCTGGTTGATACTGATTGGTCGGCGCAACAACAAATCTGCTCGGGGTACCCGAATATGAAGGAATTGTCCAGGTCGTGTCATTTCTTTGACTAATTCCCCGGTCAGTGTCATTTCATAGATTCGTGGTGCTAGTTGCCGTTGGTGAACGATTTTCATTACTTCTTGTTTCATCTCTACACTCCTATGTTTTGGGACTTTTTCGCTAGACTGCTTTGCTTTTTTCATTTTTTAAATAGGAGGGCAATTGCCCTCCACGATTAGATTGCTTGTGTTGAAAATGCTCGGGATTCCATCACGCGGACGATCGCATCCGCAGTATCAAGGGAAGTAAACAATGGCGTGCCATGCTCTACTGCTTCACGTCGAATGATAAAACCATCTTTTGACGCATTCCCACGATCTTTATCAATGGTATTGACGACTACTTGTGCTTTGCCCGCACGAATCAGGTCAACGACATTTTTCTCTTTTGTTTCCTCAGAGATTTTAGCTACTGGGGTCACCACAAGTCCGTGTTGCTCAAAGAACGCTGCGGTATTTTTCGTTGCCAATAAGCTATAGCCGATTTCTGCAAAGCGTTTTGCTAGACCTAAGGCTTCTTCTTTCGTTTCATCGGCGATCGTAAACAAGACAGCACCATAATCAGGCAAGCGTAAACCAGATGCTTCGAACGCTTTATACAGCGCTTTGTCTAAGTTTTGATCCGAACCCATGACTTCACCTGTCGATTTCATCTCTGGGCCTAAATAAGTGTCCACTTTATGCAACTTCGTAAATGAGAAAACTGGCGCTTTGACATGGACGTTGGCAGTTTCAGGGTACAAACCATCTTCATAGCCTAAGTCTTTCAATTTTTCTCCTAAGATGGCTTTTGTCGCGATCTGTGCCATCGGGATATTCGTCACTTTGCTCAAGAAAGGAACCGTTCGACTCGCACGTGGGTTCACTTCGATGACATATACTTGGTTGTCATGGATCACGAATTGGATGTTCATCATCCCGATACAATTCAACCCTCGTGCTAAACGGATCGTGTAATCTTCGATTGTTTGCTTGATTTCCTCTGACAGTGCTTGTGGTGGATAAACCGCCATCGAATCGCCTGAATGGACTCCAGCACGTTCGATGTGTTCCATAATTCCTGGGATCAAAACGGTTTCGCCATCACAGATCGCATCGACTTCACACTCACTACCGATCAAGTAACGATCGACTAAGACTGGATGTTCTGGTGAAGCTTTGACCGCATGTTCCATATAATCTTCTAGGTCACGTTGGTTCTCGACGATCTCCATTGCCCGACCTCCCAAGACATAGCTTGGACGAACAAGTACTGGGTAGCCGATTTTATTGGCAACTGCAACTGCTTCTTCTTTACTTGTCGCAGTATCTCCTAGTGGCTGAGGCACCCCTAATTCTTGTAACGCTTGTTCGAATAAATCACGGTTCTCTGCACGATCAAGGTCTTCGATCGTTGTGCCTAAGATTTTTACACCTGCTTTTGCTAATGGTTCAGCTAGATTGATCGCTGTTTGTCCTCCAAATTGGACGATGACACCGATTGGTTGTTCTAACTCGATGACATTCATCACATCTTCAAAAGTCAAAGGCTCAAAGTAAAGTTTATCAGAAATCGAGAAATCTGTCGAAACGGTTTCAGGATTACTATTCATGATGATTGCTTCATAGCCTGCTTGTTGAATGGCTTTGACGGAATGAACTGTCGCATAATCAAATTCTACCCCTTGTCCGATACGGATCGGTCCAGAACCAAGTACTAGAACAGACGGTTTTTCTGAACGATGGCTTTCATTTTCGATTTCATACGTACTATAGAAGTAAGGTGTGTGGGATTCAAATTCGGCCGCACACGTATCGACCATTTTGTAAACAGGTTGAATGTTCTTTTCCGTACGTAATTGGCGAATCGCTTCCGTCGTCGTTTTCCACAATTCCGCAATTTTTCGATCTGTGAAGCCATTTTGTTTCACAGTAAGAAGTAGATCCAGCTGATTCGGTTGTGCCGAAAGCTCCTCTTCTAATTCAATGATATGCAACAATTTATCCAAGAAGAATAAATCGATTTTCGTCAAGTCTGCCAATTCTTGGATCGGATAGCCACGACGGATCGCTTCGGCTAAGTAGAATAAACGATCATCTTGTGCTCGGACGATTTTCTCCATCAAACGTTCTTCACTGACTGTCTTCAGTTCTGGCAATTCAAGGTGGTGCGCCCCGATTTCTAATGAACGAACGGCTTTTAATAAAGATTCTTCGATGTTACGACCGATCGCCATCACTTCGCCGGTTGCTTTCATTTGCGTGCCTAAGACACGTTCACCGTTTTCGAATTTGTCGAAAGGCCAACGTGGGATTTTTGCTACTACATAGTCCAATGCAGGTTCAAATTCAGCATAAGTCGTTCCTGTTACTGGATTTTTCATTTCATCCAAGGTCAAGCCTAACGCGATTTTAGCTGCTAATTTTGCGATCGGATAGCCGGTCGCTTTACTTGCTAAAGCAGAGGAGCGTGAAACACGTGGGTTCACTTCGATGACATAGTAGTTGAAACTATGAGGGTCTAATGCTAACTGAACGTTACAGCCACCTTCGATTTTCAATGCACGGATGATCGATAGTGATGCATCTCTTAACATTTGATATTCATGGTCTGCTAATGTTTGGCTTGGAGCAAAGACGATCGAATCCCCTGTATGGATACCGACTGGATCGAAATTTTCCATGTTGCAGACAACGATGGCATTATCGGCAGAGTCGCGCATCACTTCATATTCGATTTCCTTGAAGCCTGCAATACTACGTTCAATCAAACATTGGGTAACAGGCGACAAACTCAAGCCATTTTCCGCGATTTGTCGTAGTTCGGCTTCATTCTCACACATACCACCACCAGTACCCCCTAGTGTGAAGGCTGGACGAACGATGATCGGGTAACCGATTTTATTGGCAAAGGCGACTGCTTCTTCCACCGTTGTCACGATTTCTGATTCTGGGATTGGTTGATTTAATTCTTCCATCAACTTTTTGAACAAGTCACGATCTTCTGCTTGGTCGATCGCACTTAATTTCGTCCCTAATAATTCGATGCCTAATTCGTCCAAGATTCCTGATTCAGCTAATTCCATTGCCATATTCAAACCTGTTTGCCCACCTAATGTCGGTAAGATCGCATCAGGACGTTCTTTTCGTAAAATTCGCGAGACAAATTCTAATGTGATTGGTTCTAGGTAGACTTGATCGGCAATTTCTTTATCAGTCATGATCGTTGCTGGATTGGAGTTGACTAAGACGACTTCGTAGCCTTCTTCTTTTAAAGCAAGACAAGCCTGTGTACCTGCATAGTCAAACTCAGCGGCTTGACCAATGATGATCGGACCAGAACCGATCACCATGATTTTATTGATATCTGTGCGTTTTGGCATTAGAATTGCTCCTTTCCAGCGTCCATCATTTCCATAAATTCATCAAATAAATGTAGTGCATCATGTGGGCCAGGTGCTGCATCTGGATGGAATTGCACACTGAAGGCAGGATAGCGACGGTGACGGACACCTTCGACTGTGCCATCATTGACTTCCACATGAGTGACAAGTAATTTTTCCGGATCGATCGTTTGTTCATCTACCGCATAGCCATGGTTTTGTGACGTAAAATCGATTCTTCCTGTGGCAACTTCACGCACAGGATGATTCAGTCCACGATGACCAAATTTCATCTTGTACGTATCTGCCCCATTGGCTAGTGCAAAAAGTTGATGCCCTAGGCAGATCCCGAAAATCGGGATCTTGCCTTGGATTTGTTTGATCATCTCGATCGCTTCTGGTACATCTTTCGGATCCCCTGGTCCATTCGTCAACATCACGCCGTCTGGCGATAATGAAAGGATCGTTTCCGCATCCGTATTGTACGGTAAGACCGTTAAATTACAGTCACGCTTACTCAATTCACGTAAGATGCTATGTTTCAATCCAAAATCAATGACTGCCACATTTCTTCCTGTTCCTGGGCTAGGATAAGGTTTATTGGTTGAAACTTGTTGGACTTGGTTCGTTGCCAAGACGGTTGCTTTTAGTTGGTCAAACGCATGTTCAAATGTGTCGCCTGCATCCACGATACTGGCTTTCATCGTCCCAACTTCACGGATTTTTCGTGTCAACGCCCGTGTATCGATGCCAGAGATACCAGGGATTCCTTTTTGTTTCAAGAACTCGTCTAATGTCATTTGGTTACGCCAATTTGACGCAACACGTGCATGCTCTTTGACCACTACACCTTTACACGTTGGTGCAATCGATTCATAATCATCACGGTTGACGCCATAGTTCCCTACCATCGGGTACGTAAATGTAATGATCTGTCCATTAAAACTTTGATCTGTGATCGTTTCTTGATATCCTGTCATACTTGTCGTAAAGACGATTTCTCCAAACACATTGGCTGTCGCGCCAAATGATTTCCCTTTAAATACTGTGCCATCTTCTAAAATCAGCAACCGTTCCATCCAATTATTCCCCCTTATACCAAACAAGTTTTCCGTTGACAAATGTCATCAATGTTTCCCCTTTGATTTCCCAACCGACAAAAGGTGTGTTCTCGCCTTTTGATAAGAAATCTTTTTTATCGATTACTGCGGAATGCGCAATATCGTAAACTGCCAAGTCTGCTGGTGCGCCGATCGTCAAGGTGCCAGCTTCCAAACCAAAGATGGCTGCTGGTTTGACTGCCATCCAGTCAATCACTTGCTCTAGTGTGAATTTTCCTGTTTCAACAAAATGTGTATACACGAGTTGGAAGGCTGTTTCACTTCCAACGATCCCGAATGGTGATTGCAAGAAACTTTGACTTTTTTCTTCTAATCCGTGTGGGGCATGGTCGGTGGCAATACAATCGATCGTGCCATCAAGCAAGCCTTCGATCAATGCCTCGCGATCGGCTTTGCCTCTCAACGGTGGATTCATTTTCCAAAAACCAAAATCTTCTGGGATATCTTCATCGATCAAGATCAGATGATGCGGTGAAACCTCTGCAGTCACGTGAATCCCGGCTTTTTTCGCATCGCGGATCACCCGCACACTTTCTTTTGTTGAAACATGGCAGACATGATAGTGAACCCCTGTTGCTTCCGCTAATAGGAGATCACGAGCAATTTGAGAAGACTCAGTCACACTCAAAATACCTGGCAACCCTAGCTCTTCTGCTTTTTCTCCTGCGTGCATCACACCGCCAAATAATAATGATTCATCTTCTGTGTGAGCAACAAGTGCTTTATTGTTTTTCGCAGCTTCTTTCATCGCTAAGTACATCGTGCCTGCTGTTTGCACGCCGACACCATCATTGGTAAAAGCAAATGCGCCTTCATTGATCAATGCTTCTTGATCGACCAGTTCTTCACTTCGAAGATTCTCAGTGATCGGTGCATACTGTAATACTTTGACGACAGCATCACGTTTGATGATGTCATAGACTTGTTTTAATTTTTCTGCTGTATCAGGTACTGGGTCAAGATTTGGCATCGCACAAACAGTGGTGAACCCACCTCGAGCAGCTGCTTTCGTGCCAGCTTCGATCGTTTCCTTGTAAGTAAAGCCAGGCTCTCTCAGATGGACATGGACATCCACTAATCCAGGTGTGATCAACTGCCCTTGTGCATCAAACACTTCATCAAATTCAGCCTCAGGAAAGCCTGTACCGATTGCTTTGATCTTTCCTTCTTCGATCCAAATTTCTGCTGGTGTTGTTTCATTTCTTTTTGTATTGATTTGACCGTTTTTAATGAGTGTTTTCATGTTTCTTCCTCCTCTTATGTTTATGCTTTTCCACTTAATACAGCTTCTAAGATCGCCATTCTGACAAATACACCATTGCTCATTTGTTGAATGATCCGTGACTGTAACCCTTCAACCAGTGAATCCGCCAATTCGACATCTCGATTGACTGGTGCCGGGTGCATGATGATTGCATGTTTTTGCATTTTTTTAGCGCGTTCGACTGTCAAGCCGTACTCTTGATGATAGCCTTCTTTTGAAAAACTTTCTTTTCCATCGTGGCGTTCATGTTGCACACGTAACATCATCATGACATCGACTTGATCCAGCAAGTCATCTAGTGGTAAGTAATGACCGTAAACTTCAAATTCATCGTCATACCATTCTCTTGGACCTGAGAAGAAAACCTGTGCGCCAAGACGTTTCAACATCTGCATATTCGATTTTGCGACACGAGAATGTGTGATATCTCCGACGATCGCCACTTTCAAGCCTTCAAAATAGCCAAATTCTTCATAGATCGTCATCAAATCAAGTAAGCACTGCGTTGGATGTTGCCCGCTACCGTCACCGCCATTGATGATCGAGCATTGGATCGTTTTACTTTGGATCAATTCGTCATAGTAGTTTTCATCTCCATGACGGATAACAGCTACATCCACCCCAAGTGCAGACATCGTTAGAACGGTATCGTATAATGTTTCACCTTTTGTAACTGAACTTGTACTTGCTTCAAATTCGATCACTTCAAGACCAAGTTTCTTTTCTGCTACATCAAAACTTTTATGCGTTCGTGTACTGTTTTCAAAGAACAAGTTCGTTGCAAAATATTGGGATTTTTGTGGTGACCAAGTTGCGCCCTGTTTGAACTCTTGTCCTCGTCGGATCAACCCCATTACTTCTTGGTCTGTTAATGCTTCTACCGTTAATAAGTGTTTTAAACTGATGCGTTCTGATTTGATGATCATGCGATGTCCTCCTTAATTTTCTTCGCTGCGTGAAGTTTCTGGTAAGATAAGATTTAAAATGATTCCTAAAACTGTTGCTAGTGCCATGGCAGATAAAGTGAATGTCCCGACTTCCAGGACTAATCCCCCGATACCTACGACTAAGATGACTGAAGCAATCAATAGATTTTTCTTTTTATCAAAATCGATTTTGTTTTCGACTAAGATTTTCATCCCACTTGCCGCAATCACTCCGAATAGGATGAAACTGATACCTGAAATGACTGGCCCAGGAATACTTAATATCAAAGCACTTAGTTTGCCAATGAAGCCAAGGATCACTGCGAAGACCGCTGCGCCTCCGATGACGAACACGCTGTGTACGCGAGTGATTGCCAAGACGCCGATATTTTCACCATAACTTGTCACTGGCGGCCCACCAACAAAAGCTGCCACTAATTGAGCCAAGCCATCTCCTGTCAATGTACGGTGTAAGCCTGGATCTTCAAAGAAATTTCGTTTGGTCAATTTGTTCAAGACCATCAAATGGCCGATGTGTTCGGTCATTGTGACAAAGGCGATCGGTGCCATCGTAGTGATTGCCCCTATATATAACTTCGGTTGATATTGCACAAATGGAATCTCAAAGTTAGGCAGCGCGAACCATGGTGCGTCGATGATTGGTTGGGTGTCAACGATCCCGAAAAGTAAAGCCACGATGTAACCAGAGATGATGCCAAGCAAGATCGGTAATAATCCTAGAAACCCGCGTAAGAACATATTGAAGAAAATCGTCAATCCTAAAGTGATCAACGCAACTGATAGATATTTGAAATCGTAATGGTCTTGATTGAACATCGCGTTGTTTGCTGCGTTGGCAGCTAAACCTAAACCGATGACCATGATGACTGGGCCAACCACGATCGGTGGCAAGATTTTGTCTAACCAAGCCGAACCGATTTTCTTGATGATCAACGCAACGATCAGATAGACAAGTGCTGTTGTCATCGCGCCTTGTGCGATCGCCGGGAAGCCGTCGGTTTTCATCAACATCTGCATAGCGGCGATGAACGCAAAGCTACTGCCTAAATATGCTGGAATCTTCCCTTTTGTTGTAATCAAGTAAACGATCGTTCCTAATCCTGAACTGACCAAAGCAATCCCAGGGTCGATTCCGACTAAGATCGGTACTAAGACAGTTGCACCGAACATCGTGAATAAATGCTGTAAACTTAATCCCACCCAGTGTCCAATGGTTGGTCGATCATGGATGTCTAATACCACACTATCGTTGTGGAACTTTTTTTCTTCTGCCATCTTGCCTTACTCCTCTACTTTTCCTCGTTTAAGATCATGATGCGATCTTGTCCATCTAATTCTTGCATCTCTACTAAGATTTCTTCTTTTTTTGCTGTAGGGATATTTTTGCCTACGTAATCTGCGCGGATCGGTAATTCTCGGTGTCCCCGATCAACTAGAACTGCTAGTGAGATTTTTCTTGGACGACCAAAGTCCATGACTGCATCCATTGCAGCGCGGATCGTCCGTCCTGTGTATAACACATCATCGATCAAGATAACTTCTTTTCCTTCTAAACTGACTGGAATATCTGAAGAATGCAATTCTGGTTCTTGAGCGATCTCTTTTTTATCGTCACGGTACAATGTGATATCAAGTTCTCCTACAGGTACTTCGATATTTTCGAGTTGTTTCAGACGTTCGGCAATTCGAGCAGCGATATAGATCCCTCTCGTTTTGATCCCGACTAAGACGATCTCTTCGATACTTTGATTTCTTTCGATGATTTCGTAAGTGATACGTGTTAACGCTCGTTTCATCGTTACTTGATCCACTACTTCTTTTGCTTGCATCATTTTTCCCCCTCCATTTTTTACACAAAAAAACTCCTGCCCTAAGAGGACAGGAGGAATGTTTAGACTGAGTGTATACTACTACACTGGTCGCTTTGTGTATGCGACGTCATTGAGCAAGTCTCGCTATGGCGCACCACAGGAATTCTTACTCACACCCTTCTTAGCCTCACGGGACTAAACTTAAAGGACTTCTATTAAGTTTTTCTTTTATTGTTTATTACTATACCGTTAAGTACTTTAAAAAGCAATATCTTTTCTCAACTTCTCTAAAGTTTTTTCAAAAACTTCTGGCAATGGTGCCTCAAAGGTCATTCGTTCATTCGTTTGAGGATGAGTGAAACCTAATAATTTCGCATGTAAAAATTGGCCATTGCCTTTGAGGGTTTTCTTTGGTCCATATACGGGATCACCTGCTAAAGGATAACCAATATACTTCATATGCACACGGATCTGATGCGTACGCCCTGTTTCTAATTGTAACTCTACTAAAGTGAAATTCTCAAAACGTTCTAGTACAGTAAAATGCGTCACAGCTGGTTTTCCATCTTCGCGGATCGCTTGCATTTTTCGATCGACTTTTGAGCGCCCGATAGGTGCATTGATCGTCCCTTTTTCATGAGGAATAACGCCATGGACTAAAGCAATATATTTTCTTAGGGAAGTTTTATCTTTCAATTGCTGTGCCAAAGCTTCATGGGCTTGATCATTTTTTGCGATCATCAATAATCCAGACGTATCTTTATCGATTCGATGGACGATCCCTGGACGGATCACGCCATTGATCGATGATAGATTTTTCATATGGTACATCAACGCATTGACTAGTGTTCCTTGGGCATGACCAGCAGAAGGATGAACGACCATGCCTTGTGGTTTATTGACCACAGCTACGTCGTCATCTTCATAGACGATCTCGATCGGTAAATCTTCTGCGAGGATCTCAAGTTCTTCAGGTTCTGGCACATCAATAATGATCGTATCCGCCGATTTCACTTTGTAATTCGCCTTTACTGGTTCCCCATTTACTGATACGGCACCGTCTTTTAACCATTGTTGGACTTGTGAACGACTATGATCCGGAAATAATCCTGTTAGAACTTTATCGATCCGCCCTTTTTCTTCTTTGATCGTTGCTTTTAATTGTGTCATTTTTTTCGTTGTTCCTTTTCATCTAAAATAATATAAACCAATACACAGATCACACCGATCACTAAAGAAATATCCGCCACATTAAAGATCGGGAAATTCATGAAATCGGTTTGGAACATATCGACCACATAACCTAAACGGACACGATCGATAAAGTTACCGATCGCCCCAGCTAGGATCAATGTCAGACCGATCATGAACCAACGATTTCCGTTGCTACGATTTTTGATCATCAACGTCAAGATCACTACAACTGCGATGATCGTCACGACAGTAAAAAACCACATTTTTCCTTCTAGTAAACTCCAAGCTGCTCCGAAATTACGGATATGATTCAAGGACAAGATCCCTGGAATCACTGATTTCGTTTCTCCTAAAGCAAAGTTATCGACGATCAACCATTTTACCCATTGATCTAAGCCGATGATCAACGCACTTATAATCCAATATATCGCTAACAAACAATCATTCCTTTTCTACTTCATGATAAATATCTCTTGGTCTGATGATCCCTAATAAATTTCCGTTAGGGTCACCGTTTTTGGTGATCAACACAGCTTCAAGCGTACCCTGCTCGCCAAACATTTTTTCTACTTCAGCAATCGTTGTCTGAGCGGATACAAAATGATAATTGGTGTACTTACCATCTTGAGTGATCAGATCGGCAGCTATTTTCCCTTGAAGATCGATCACACCATGATGACTTTCTTTGGCTAACCAAAAACCTAACATCCGCAACGTCACTAATCCTTTGAATGTTCCTTTATGATAAAGCGGGAACTGAGAATAACGCTTTTGAGCAACCGTCTCCAACAAACTAGGTAATGGGATGTCCCATTCAAACCCAGTTACATGCTTTGCGAAACGCGGTAACACTGTTTCTGGACGAATCAGTTCTTGCTCGATTCTTTGCATACGCTTCGTCGCCCATTCATTAGGTTCAGCGATAATAAAATCGACGGCGATCCGATCATGCACGATCGCATTACGTAATTGAGCCAATTGTAGTAAGTCATCCTCATATTTTTTGATACTTTGGTGTTGCTTTTGTGCTAAACGACGAACGAGTTCAGTGAACCCCATATTTCGTGGATTCCCCATCTCTTCTTGCATCCATTTTTCGATCCGATTAAAGCTACTCAAAAAAAGATCAGAATTCTTCATCACTAGCCTCCTTGATGACATATGCTTTATTTTTTATAAATAGAAAGAAACCAATCATTACGACGACGATCAGTAAACTATAAAGGATACTTTGAATAGCAACAGCACTGATCCCTGTAAACAAGAAAAGTACGGGATATAACTGTAATAGCAATAAATTCATCGTGATCCGATAGTTTTTAGTTGGTTCTGCTATCGTATAGACTGGACTTTTGAGCCAAAAAAAGGTGACTTGCATCTGAAACGGGACGTCTACATCTAGAGTAACAGATTGGTTTTGCCCCAAACTGATTTTCCGATCATCCACCCGTAATGTGATTGGACTACCCATTCCGTAAAATCCCGTATCTCTAGTAACATTCACTTCCATTTTCGCTCCTCCTATTATGCGTTAGTCTCTATCAAAACACAAGCGGAATCTCTGTTATCCCTAATGGATCGATCCTTGTATCATCTTTTTCAGCAGTCATTTTTCCTCATTTTCATCCTCTAATTTACTTTCAAGTCTTTTCTGCCCAAATCGATTGACAGAAGAAACCAAAAACACTAAGGCAGACATAAATAAAGCTGAAGATATAAATGTAATCCCTAAAATCGCTAAAAAATGAGGATCGAAATAACCAGTGTATAACTCATGATATAAGGTATAATTCCTCACCCCAGTAACTGCAGAAACGAATACACTTCCAACAATGACTGCTAACACTCGTAATTTCTTTGCATGTTTGGATTGATCGATAAGCTCGTGACCAATCAGTGAGCCACGGATCAATAAATAGATGAACGCTACTCCTAGCAACAATAATTCGGTAAACACTTCAGAAACTGGTTGCTCCAACAAATAACTTTTTACAAAGATCGAAGTCCCTAATAATACCAATAATAACAAAAAGGCTTCACTTTGTATTTGATTATTGACCTGTACGATACGTTCATCTTTAAGTTTATTCTTTTTCATCTTTATCCTCCCAAAATAGATCATCTAGTGTTTGATTTAATTCATGGCAGATGGCCTGACACAACTTGAGTGTGGGATTATACTTCCCTGCTTCAATCAATCCAATCGTTTGCCTTGTCACGCCTACACGTTGGGCCAATTCTTCTTGACTTAAATCATTTGCTAAACGCGCGAGTTTCATTCGGATGTTTTTCAACTTGATAGTTAACCTCCATTCTTCTCTGTCACTCTGATTGTAAACTATATCTTACTAAATGTAAAATATATGTTGCTTTAATAAGGGAAAAATAATAAAGGGCTGGGTCATTCGCCCACCCCGTATAAACGGCGGAAAAAGAAGGACCCTCTGCGAGAAATAAAGCGTCATCCACAAAAAGTTGAAGAACCATTTTCGTGGATGACGCCTTATTTCTCGAGATGACACGCTGCTGTCCCGACCTCCGTAGGTATTGATCATTTATTCTTGGATCGTTGCTCCACAGTAAATTGCTGAACAAAAAGTGTATAATTTTTCCTAGTCTCATTACTTTTGAAGATTTAAGTCGCTCTTTTTTTTGGCTGAGGTGTTTACTTGTCCTTCATTCACAAACCCACTGATTTTCGTGCTAAATCCAACCAGTTTATTTATCCGCGGCTTTTTTTGATTCTTCTTATTCTGATTCTTCTTACTTTGTTTCGTCTTATCTTGTCCAGAGCCTTGCTGATTGGTATTCTCTTTATTAGGCGTACTGGTTGGCAAGGGACTTGCAGTAGTCTGGACTATCGGTTTTTTTGTAACTCCCAATTCTAGATTTCTTTCAGCTATATTGAACTGTCCTGAATTCATTAATGCAAGAGAGACCAGCATTTCACCATTTATTTTTGGTTTGTTCTGTTGATTGCTGAGGTCTCGTTTAAAGAGTTTTGGTCGTTGATTGATTGGACGTTTATTGAAAGGATTCCCTAATGCAATATCTCTAATGATTATCGTAAGGGTTTCTGCATCAAGACTTTGAATATTCATACTCATCATCGCGTCAGTTTTTTCTGCAAGTATAACCGCTTCTTCTGATAACATCGGAGAGTTCTGGTAATCTGCTAACTGATCAACAAAGCGAGTAAACTCCTCCGTTTTGAAAAAACCTGGATACTTTCTGAAATATTGGTTGCGAACATCTGCTCCAGATTTCGAATATCCTGACACCATATACGGATAGCTGGAAATAACGTCATATGTCATGGACATGATATGTGTTGTTTCATGGATAAGAGTTTCCTTTGGATCTACAGATATCTGTAGTTTTGGCATATAATCTGGATCAATATGATTCATATCAGCAATAAATATGATTCGACACTCCGGATCATGACTCATCATAAACGCATATGCCTCTGGGATCGCTTCAACCTTTGAATAGAATACTTGCTTCGCTTCATTTTTTTCTAACTCTGTAGAGACGATCCAAATATTTTTAAATCCCCAATCCGCTGACTGGCGAAGAAAGCGTTCGCCTTTTTCAGATACAGATAATAGTCTTTTAAAGATCTCCCTCAAATAAGGTTCACGATTTTTGATCAGATACATGTCAAACATTTCTACTGCATACTTACCTTCAGGAGTTTCCGCAATGTTATCTAGTTTCAACAACTCAATACATCTTTCTTTTGTAGTTTTGAAATAATTGATTGCTTCATAAAATCCATCTGAAAGTTCTTTCAAATAAGGTTGAAGGTAATCAGGCACCTTGCTAAGATCCAAACCCGAAAAAACTTTGTAGTCTACAGGTTGTGAATGATACATTATTGCAATTACTTCAGATATTGATTGACGCATACTTTCCTCATTCAACATAACCTCGACTTGTGGTTCGGGAATAAAAGTAGTTAATTTCTTAGGTTCTACATTTTTATCGACCGTCCTTGGTAGCGGATCTGTGAACACTGCCACTGCTTCCCTGATTTTATTCCATTCTTCCCATTTACCTGGCGTATTTGGTAGTAGTGGATAGGATGGAGTTACCTGTTGTGACGTTTTTTCCCCTTGGGATGTGCCAACAGTTCCGCTTGAAGTACCTGGTATCACCTCATCACTTTCTCCGGCTCTTCTGATCTGGTTTTGAATGTCAATCGCTTGTTTTTCAAGCTCAGTTTCGAATCTAAATGAGCGGTTAATTGGATCGAACCGTAAGATAGTCATCGTTTCAAGGATATCTTTTTTTACTAGATGGTACCGATTTACATCTTTATCCAGTAAGATCAATGGAAGATAGCGATCGTTGATTCTAATATAAGACCTCCCCTCCGCATTCCACATCAAACCTCGTTCATCTGGGGGTGAAAGGATACTTGGGTCCCATAATGCCTCAAATTGATTGATTCGGTTCGTTATATCTATTTCTACAGGTTTCCTCACCATTGGCGATGTAGATGGTTCAAAATACCATTCAATCCCATTGAAATTGACAGGTAAAAGCTTTTCTCCATCAGAAACATCGTAGCGTACGCCATGCTTTTTGAGCACAGTTATTTCGACAGGAATCATATGCCCATCCATTTGAAGCACAGAAACTCGTTGACCATCTCTTTTTTTGAATGTAAAGACGTTCCCTTCTCCATAAGCTTTAGGATTTAAATTGGGTTCTTCTACGAATACTTGATCAACGTCCAATGTTCTTGAAAGTCGTTGGATCACTACCTTTTGTCTTGGTGTGAAGGTAGCAGGTCCTTCAAATTCTCTCAACTGGGTACCTCTTAAGGTAAAATATTTCCCAAACACATCCCCATTTCTAAGGTCATTTACCCTCAAGTATAAATGGTTTGACATACGCTTCACTCGGACTTCTGGACCATCCTTTGCTAAGCGAGCGGTCACATATTTTTTTGTCCAATCAGTCTGTTGACTTCCTAATTCGCCTAATTTTGCTAATGCTGCTTTTAATTCTTTTCCAATAAATTGTTCATTGCTAAATTTGACTAAACGTTTCAAAATGAAGCGTCCACTACCTGCGATCAACTCCACGCCCGGCTCCAAATAACGTATCGTATTTATGATTAGCCCGCTAAGTTCGGTTAGCGTCGGCAGAAAGCGTGCGCTGTTTTTTAGCGTCACACTCATCCCACTTTTAACGACAGATTTTGCGACTCCTAAGGCAAACCGCATGTTGAAAGTCGTCACCTGACCTAGAAGTGGGATCAATGAGACCGCATCAATCAGACAATTAGGTACTGCTTCTTCAGCATTTTGTTCGGAGATACCCACCACGCAATCATAAAAAGGGATCACGTGTTTTAAAACATTCCAGACTTTTGTAGCGGTCGTTTGTTCATTGCCTGAGTCGTATAACTGTTGATAGAGCGCATCTCGATGCTTCAAACTGATTTGATTGGCGAGTGTCTGTTTCGTATCTCCACGAGAAAATTCCTTATCGGTATGCACTTTCGTTGTGAATGTATAATCTTTCTTGCCAATCCGGATCATATCCCCATTTTTTCGAAATTGCCCATCCCAAATATCTTTCTGATCCATCAGGCCATAGGTAAGGAATAAAAAGGGATCTTTGTCCACACGATAAAATTTATAGCCACCATTTTCCACTTGTTTCAACGCATACCATCGTTCTTCGTTTCCCTTGAGGACAACGATCAGATCTGTTTGGTTCAAATTGAGCGTCGAGTTCAATAATTCCTCCTGTTTATAAAATAAAAGCGGAGGAACTGAACGTAAATTCATTGGGTACTGATATTGACGGACTTCACTCTTGAATTGAGCCGAAGCTTCATAAATTCGGCTATCAGGAGAAAAGATAAAATCCAACTCCTGTTCTCGGATCGATTGGATTGAAAGCTGGATCAAAAACTCATTAAGCAAGTGAAAGGATTCTGAGACATCTTTTGTCAATCGAGTATACCAATTCTCAAGATCTGGTGGGATCCATGGACCGGGACAAGGGTTACCACCAGCTAGATACACTTGACTCGCAGCCAAATCAAGTCTTATGCCAAGTCGATTACACTCTGCTAGTACCTCATCTACTAACACAAGCTTTCGTCGCCAGTTGGTCACAGCTTGTCGATACGTAAGAACAAGATCATCCGCAATCGCTTGCATCTTCATCATCTGGAGATAACCTCTTTGTGAATAACCGATAAAGGTAGTCAGTGCTACTTCGATAAGGTTTCCTTTCACTAGCGCTTCTTGCATTTTATCAGGTTCTAGTTGCGCCACAGTGAGCAAAGCTGGCGTTAAAAGGAAGGACAACTCTTCAAAGTGACGGATGCCTTCAACACTAAGCGTTTCTAAGAAAAATTCACCTAGCAATTGCTTCTCAGTCTGATTAAACTGTCTAGCAAAACCTAAATCTGTCATTAAGCTCTCACCTGTTAATTGAATCAATGAATTATAATCAGAAATCAATAAATTATCTGAAAGATTGCTTGACTTCAATAAGTAATTTGGCAACGCTCGGTTGGACAAAGAAATCCAAAGTTTCCTAAAAAACATCTCTGTGTCGCCTGCTTGATTGCCCTGTTGTAAAGTATTGGATGGCGGAGATAGGTTGATCACTCCTGCTTTTTTTAATTCTTCAAACATGAGCAATTTTCTAAGATGACCAATCGTAAAGGCTGATGGATCAGGGGAATCGACGATTTTCTTTACGATGTACGCTTCGATCGAGCTCCCCAATACATTCTCAAACGCCCACTTCATCACCGTTCTTTCTGCACTGGAATCAGAAATCATTTCATCTGGACCGCCACCATATAAGTTCAATTCTTTTAAGATCAAAGAAGCAACTGCCTGAACTTTCTCAGGCATGATGACCGTTTGCTTCTCACCTTCGATGAACCATCGCCCCATCGCACTCAGAACATCTTCTTTTGTCGCCATGCCAATCAACAGACCTTTATTACGAAAGAAATTTTCGACTTGTTTTAATAATTTTGGACTACGCCATTGCTCACTATTTGCTGTTTCTTTCGATTTCTTTTCTTCTTTGATCGGTGATTCTGTCAGAGTGGTCTCGTTTATGTCTGTAGAAGTTGAGACTGTACTATTTTCAAGTATGGATTCATTATTCACTGATCGTGGCACTACAGTCAATAATGATTCATCGGCTTCAATCAACTCCCACAACCATTTCGTAAAAGTGATTTCAGCATGTTCATTTGAAATAACACCATCTACCTTTTCATCGAGGATCACTTGGGCGATTTGTTTGACTTTTACCATATCAATGATGTCTTTAGTTGCTCCCTCAAGTAATATCCAGTTTGACACAGTTTCAGCAAAAACATTGGGATCCGATGCATTACAAGCAACATCTTGCTCCGATAAAAATTCCGCTACTCTTTGGCGTGCCATAACTTGATCATTCATTGATGGCATTCGTGATGATTCTACTGGTTCATGAAGGTTCTTTAGAGGTGGATCTATATTATTTTCACGAAGAAACAGTTCGATTTTTTGATTCATCTGTTCCTTACGTTCCTTTTCCTGATCCTTTTTGATTTTATTGATATCGATGCCCAGAATTTTTTTCTTAGCTTTCTTGTATGTATAACCGATCTGCGCATTATTTTCTTCCCATTGCAACAAAATCGCTCGTGCCATATTGACCGTTAAATGTTTCTCTGTCAATCCATAGGCTTTCAAAAGTAAGTTGGCTGCTGTTAACTCCCTTTGGAGGATTTCATCGTACAGTTTGCCATTAAAAATCCATTTTTGCAGCCAATAGATTAACTTTTCAGGCGTTGGCTTATTCAAATAAATTCGATGCTTGTAAAGAAATTCTTCAACGATTGCGTTTACTTCTACTGTTTTTGATCGCCTGTTGAAACTATTTTTATGGTAATAAATCGCTAGAATTTTGGTCCCCTTAGAAACAGTCTCTGGGCGCTGATGCTTAAAATCCGCATAAATTTGATTATTTATTTTTTTTTGATTTTGTAGTCGAATCACTGCATCATCCTCTACAGGTGATAAGCGATACTGCTCCGTTTTTTCATTGATTTCTTTAAATTGATAATCAATCAACAATGTATTCGTTTTCCATTGATTATAGATCGACTGTAACTTTATGTCCGATAAGAAATCCCCTAGTCGGACATTTTCTATCCCATATCCGGTAAGTATCCGGTAAGCGAGATACTGTGCTCTAGCGGAGGACAGAGACTCTTCATTTTTCCAATTCATACCGGCCCATCGTTGGACAACTTTAATCAATTCCAGATCGGTCGCTTGCGTAGGAAGTAAATTCTGATCAACAAAAAATTCTTTTAAATACGTGTTCACTTGAGCTGTTTGATTCCTTCTTTGAGAAAGCAACTCGTCATAATAAAAGTTCGGTAATGGGGACAAAATCCCCGTAGGTTTTTTATTTTTAGAGATTGCTTCAATGATTTGAATGACTTGTTCATATCCAGAATCCATAGAAGGAAGTAGGAGTTGATCCTCTAGATTCCCTTCAACAGTTTGAACAGTCGTAGATTGATCGGGCATTGGTCGACCAATAATGGGCGCTGCCTCTACGCCTCTTGTGACTAAAAAATCATATTTTTTTATGAAGTGATCAAGTTTTTCCGCCAATTTGTTCGTGAGTTCCCATAAAGGTGATATCGCTTCTGCCACCACTTCCTTGACAGCTGGTTCCGCCATTGAAGCTTGTGTCTGGGATTGATCAGGTAAAACTGACGCTAGAGGAATATTCGAATTCTGATTTATTTTGCTATCCATCGTATCATAGGACGAATGATTGACTGAGAACGTCTGAGTCAGCCACTCAACCAAATGATCCATCACTGAGTATCCATTCGTGTCTGCTGGTTGCTCTGTATATGTAGCATTTTCAGGTTTACCGAAAAATGTCGTAAAGAGCTCGGTCAGTTCTCCCCAAAAAGCATCAACGATTGGCGCTTCAGGAATAGGAGTTCCATGCTTTTTTGTTTTTTCTTTCGTTCTTCTATTTTTTGTTTGATAGAATTCTTCCACCGTTGATTCAAATACCGTTTTCATTTTTTTGGCTGCTTCTTCGGCAGTGAATCTGTGTGTTGTCTTCTCTATTGTTTGCTTTTTAAAAGAAAATTTTTGAATACTCGCAGGCATACTTTTTCGTTCTTCATTGGTTGTTTGTGATTTTGTAATAGCTGTCTGACAAATAGTTTTAAAATGAGCTTGTGTATGATTGGCGCTATTCCAAAGTCCAAGAGGGTTTTGGTGAAAGATCTCGCTCGTAGTCGTGCAATTTTCGACTTGCGCAATTCGATGCGCCATTTTGTGCAGCCCTATGCTCCACTGATGGGCCTTCTCTACTAAATAAATGAGTGAATTCGAAGGCAATGCAACCTCAATCGTCGAATTGGTAGGTATAGACGAATGATTCGGCGTAAATGGGGTAAATCGCTGGGGAGCCGCAGTAGAACTTGACACTAAAGAATGTAAAGAGGTCTCATTCCCTTGTTGTCGTGCTTCTACAAATGTATCCACTTCAAATGCAGCAGTCGTTTCTTGCACTGCACGCTGTCGATTCGGTAGATTTGCTTCCGATATCCGAAGATTTTGACCAACACTTAATAAGTACAATATTCCTGTCGGCGACCAGACTCCTCTACCGACAGGATAATGCCCAAAGCTGTCTGCAAGTGAGCTTAGATTTCTTTTTAGGTTATCTTCCGTCATATATTTCTGTGATTTGTTGTTGAATTGACCGATTTTTTCTCGATGTTGTTCGATAGGCATCTTCATACTCCTTTGTTTATTAGGTATTTGTACGCATCTGATAAGAGATAGATCGTGTAAACAACTAAACCAAAATTTGTCTAATTAAGATGAATAATTGACTAAGCAAAACAAGATTTATTGCATCGAAATGTAGTCACAAAATAAAATACTAATACCTAAAGACAGCCAAATAATCATTAAACAACTGTTGTCTTTATCCCCAGTGTCAACGTATTTTACAATCGTTGACCTGCATGATCATTTCAGGATCTCAATTTTATAAATTCATTCCTACCAATTTATTCTTATTTTGTCTCCTTGTTGAAGTTCTATTTAGCGCCTGACTCTTTCCAACTCCTCTATTTATGAGAGCGGAGAATTTATTATAAAATGATGGGTTGGCGCTTACAGGCTGGGAAACCTTAGATAAGGTACCAGTTTGTTCGACAGAGCTAGATTGAGAAGTTCCTTGATTGCTTTTTTCTTCCGAAACATTCAAATCACTTCGCTTCACTCTTGTTCGTTGTGCAGGAATCTCTCCATTTTGTGATTGACTATTTAGTATCTTTCTATCTATCACCGAAGCAGAACCAGCTTGTTTTGAATCCATTGAGGTAGAAAATTCTGTTGTAGGACTTACATCGCTAAGTGTGCTTCCTAAAGGGGGTTCCTTCGTCACTTCTAAGCCAATACTTCTTTCTTCTGTCGCATACTCACCGATTGACATCAATGACAGATTGATAAGGATATTGCCACTTCCAATTTCCGCAGTTGGCTCTTGAGTTGGTTCATCCACAGAGCGTTTAGGTCGCAGGAGCGGTTGATCATACCTGTACCCATTGGCAACATCTCTAAGAAGCGTACCGACCATTTCCGCATCATTCAACATATAATTAGCCAACAACATAGAATCTGTACCGAAATTCCGAAAAACAGCCATTCGTGATAGCTTATCCATACGGAAATAATCTGCTATCATTCGAACAAAATTAGAAAAACCAATGGTTCTGAAATTCTTATGATACCGAGAAACGAAATCGATTAGTGCATCTTTTCCGCGCCTTAAAAAACCACGGCGCACCTCATCATAAACGACGATATCATCAGTCATTGAAACTAAATGAGACGTTTCATGAAGTAAAGTTTCTGAGACAGGCGGTGCAATTTCAACTTGTGGCCAATAATTAGGGTTCTTATTAAAAGAATCAGCCATAAGTATGATTCGATTTTCGGCATCCGTCCGAATCACAAATCCATATGGCGAAGTACGTTCTTTACTTAAGGAATAGAATTTCTTCGTTATCGGATCTTTTTGGAAATCGGTGGAAGCAATCCAAATATTCTTAAATCCCCAATCTGCTGATTGCTTAAGAAATGCTTTGCTTTTTTCTGCGATTGTCTGAAGCCTTTTGACCACTTCTTTTAAGACTGCCTGTTCCTCTGGTTTGCCATATACATTAAACATATTGGCTAAATAGGTTCCTCTCGTCGTCGAACTTATTTTCTCAAACCTTAACATATATTTACATTCTTCGATAACAAGATCTACAATATCCACCGCTTCATTATATTCTTTTGCTACTACTTTCCGAAATTCTTTTAAATGTTCCGGCATTTTTGCGGCATCTAAACCAGCAAATACACGATATTTATTTTTCAATTCGGGTGGTAAACAATGCTGAATACCCAGCTTGATTTTTTTTATGGTCAGCGCTTCATCGGTTATTATCTCTTTTGGTGGTTCTGGTATAAGCTTAGTTAATCGTGGGAGTACCACTTGACTATTCTCCAGTACAGGGACATTATTAGGGCGATCAATCTCGATTGCATTCATACGTGCTTTCCATTCTGGCCATTTCTGTGGTATTTTAGGCACCCACATATAGGGTGGATAATTAGGGTTGCTAAGAGTTACAGAGGTCAGCTGATTTTGTGTAGAGGCTGGTTGACCTTTTGATGTGCTTGCTCCCTCATCGAAGCCGCCAGCGAATAATAGATCATCCGGACGTTCAACAACGCTTTTCTCCAACTGAGTTTCAAAACGGTATTGATCGATTCCCGGATCCAATCGTAAGACAGTCATAGGTTCGAGTATATCTTTTTTCACTAAATGATATCGGTTGTTTTCCTTATCTAATAAGGCCAAAGGAGTATAGCGTTCTTGGATCTTAATATAGGTTCTACCTTCTGCACTCCACATCAAACCATTTCCATCTGGTGCTGACAGAGTACTAGGGTCCCATACAGCTTCAAACTGATTGATACGATTCGTCACTTCGATTTTTACTGCTCTCGAAATTAGCGGGGATGTATCTGGTTCGAAATACCATTCAATACCATTAAAGTTCACTGGTAATACTTTATCTCCATCCATTACATCATAGCGCACACCGTATTTCTTTATCGTTTGGATCCTAACAGGAACAAGTTGACCGTCCATTTCGATCACATCCATTTTTTTCTGACCATTTTTATAGATTTCCATGACCGTTCCTTCACCATAACCTTTAGGATAATAGTTTATCTTTTCGATAAACATCTCATCTGGCTGGATATTGATTTTTAAAGATTGGATGATTTCCTTTTGTTTTTGAGAAAAAAATACGGGTCCTTCAAATTCTCTCAGTTCTTCTCCTCTTAAAGTAAAAACTTTTCCATAGACATCTCCTTTTTTAAAATCGGAAACTTTGACATATAGATTGTCTTTCATTTTTTTCACTAGAACTTGCGGACCATTTCTTGGTAAACGAGCGGTAACAGTCATTTTTGATATCACTGGTGCAGGTAAATCTTTTTCATGTTTTTCAAGTTTTGTTAGGACTGGTTTAAAGTGGATATTTCTCGTAAGAATTGGCTGGTTTTTTAATTTTAATAGGTTCTTGATTACAAAGCGTCCACCGCTAATTGCTGCCTCAATCCCTGGATCGATATACCGCACCACACTAGCCAAAAGACTTCTCAAATCGGAGAGTTTTGGGAGCACTTTTGCGCTGTTTCTTACCAATCCTGTTACCCCACTTTTGGCAATCACTCTTGCAGCGCCTAAAGCAAAACGGACATTGATAGTAGTTATTTGCCCTAATACAGGAATGACAAGAAGCGCATCAATGACACAATTAGGTACTGCACTTTCAACATCTTTGTTGATGATGCCAACGACACAATCATAAAAAGGGATGAAATGACTAACCGCATCCCATACTTTACTCGCCATCGTCTGGTCATTTCCGGATTCATATAGTTGTTGATACAGAATATCTTTATGTTTCGTGCTTATAGTATTGAATAAAGATTCCCTTTCATCACCATGAGATAATTGTTTATCTCGATGAGTCTGCATGACAAAAGTATAAGAATAATCACCGATCCGAATCTTAGCCCCTTCTTTTTTATATTTCTTCCACCAAAGTGATTTGAGATCTATCACATCATGATCTAAGAACAAAAGTGGATCTTTATCCACACGATTAATCGTATATCCCCCTTCTTTTTCTAACCTCTTCAACGCATAGACCCGTTCTTCATTCCCACGAACGGCTACCAATAGATCTGTATGCTTAAGGCGTAAGATCAAATCATCCCTATTTTCTTTTCTACTAGCGATAACGAGGGACGGGACTGAACCGATCGGGTTTGAGGCAAGAGCTGCCTCATCTCTAAACTCAGCCGTTCCTTCATAAATGCGCGTCTCAGGAGAAAACATAAAATCTAACTCTGTTTGACTATACGAACCGATGGATAGTCCAATCAATTTCCGATTCAACAGATGATACGACTCTGCCACATCACTGGTTAGCTCTCTGTACCAAGTTTCGATATTAGGTGGAATCCAGGGGCCTGGACATGGGTTCCCACCAGCTAAATAGATTTCTCCTGCAGCTGGAGGCACCCTAATTCCGAGTCTTTCACACTCTTTAAGGGTCTCATTAACTAATGCTTGTTTTCGCCTAAAGTTGATCACAGCCGTTTTATAGTTGCGATAAAAACGTTTAACTTCTTCATCGTGAGCCATGATCGCAAAGTAGCCTCTTTGGAAATAGTCAATAAACGTACTGATCGCGACTTCTTTATAGTTGCCCGTTTCAATTGCAATTTTTAAGCTAGGGGCATCTAGTTGCGCTGTTGTGAATAATGCCGGTAACAGCAGCTGATCAAATTCTTCGATATCCTGGACCCCTTTTTCACTGACTGATTCAAAGAAAAGTTCACCCAACGTTCGAATCTCTTCTTTGTCAAATTTATCTAGAATACCTGCAGCTGCTAGTATCCTTGATCCTGCAATCTGCATCAATGAACCATAATCTGAAATCAATAGATCATCTGACAATTCACTTGATTTGAGAAAATAATTAGGGAGCAAATAGTTTAGACACTCCTTCCACAAATATCCTATGTTAGTCTCTAACTCTTTTTGCTTTTTAGCATCATTATCTTTATTAAGAATAATTCGTTTGTTCTTTACCAATTCCTTCAGTTTGAATGAGTCTCTCAGTTCACCAATCGTAAAACTTGCCGGATTGGGATGATCAAGGATTTTTCTTGTCGCATATTCTTCCACTGAGCTGCCTAGCACATTTTCGATGACCCATTTCATGATTGTTTTTTTTGCATCATTATCAGAGATCAGCTCATCTTCTGCTCCACCATATAAGTTTAATTCTTTCAGTATAACAGTGGCTATTGCTTGTAGCCTTTCAGATCTAATTTCCCCTTCATCTTTATTTTGCATAAACCATTTGCCTATTCCACTCAAAATATTCTCTTTTGTGGCTGGTCCTGTGATCAAATAATTTTGACGTAAATATTGCTCTACTTTATTCGTCACTTGTTGACTTCTCCATTGAATTTCATCATTTTTCAAGTCAGGTTTATCCGGTTTTGGTTGTATGTCAGGTTTCAAGTCAGGCTTATCCGTTTTTGCCTGATTGTCAGTTAAATCAGGCAACTCTTTTTTTGCCAATTTCCCTTCTAACCAGTTCGCAAATGTCAACTCTGCTTCCTTATTTGAAATGAGACCATTATCTTCTTGGTTAAGTATCGTTTGTGCGATTTGTTTTAGTTTAACAGGATCGATCACTTTCTGAACCGCCCCTTCAAGCAAAAGCCAATTGGATACCGTGTCCACTAATAACTGAGGATTCGATAGATTACAGACAACACCCTTTGTTTTTAGAAATTGACAGATTCTCTGATCGATTACTTCTACTGGTTCAGTACGTCGGTTTTGATCTGCAGGTTGTTCAACGCCATGAAGGGTTTCATTCTTAGGTATAATGTGATTTTCTTGAAGAAAAGACTGAACTTGTTCTTCCTCAGTCTGATCTGATTTGTCCTTGCGAGCATCTGGCGCAATCGCATCTATATTTTTTTTTGCATATTTATAACCCATTTGTGCATTATTATTTTCCCATTGGAGGATCACCGCTCGTGAATCATTTGTTCCTCCAAGAGTCATTTTCGATCCATAGGCTCTTAATAACTCTTTCGCTACTAACTCTTCTCGACTCACGATTTCTTCATATTTCCCTAATCTGAATATCCACATCCGCATCCATCGGACCAATTCACTTGCGGTAGGATTCTTTAAAATGAATCCTTGCTTTTCTGCAAAATCAATCAGTTGTTTATTCACTGCTTCGGTTTTTTCCCGATCGTTAAAGAGATCGCGATTGTAAATAACTGCTGTAATCGTCTGGTTTTTTGGCACAGTAGCAGGAACATCGTTGATAAAGTCCGAAAAAATCTGGTTACATACATTCGTTTCCTTTCGATAATAAGCCTCGAGTGGTTTTTCCGTAGGTGACATTTGAATGGGTTTCGACTTTTCTTGGTAAGTATAATTTACCAAGTGTACATTGACTTTCAACTGCATAAAGACTGCTTGTAGTTGTTCTGTAGTCAAAGGATCTCCTATTCTTACATTTTTCAAACCATAGTTTCTTCGAATGAGGTAAGCGGCAAATTGAACTTTAGACGAGTCTTGCGAAATATCACTCATGCGACGGATTTTAGCCCAACTCTCAAACGCCTTGACTACTTCAAGATCATCGGCATTTTTGCTCACAGCTTTTTGTTTGATTAAAAAAATCTTCAGTTTTTTGATTACGTTCTTTGTTTCGCTCTTACTTCGGAATAAAGATTTATCGTAAAAAAAGTAGGGCAAAGGTTCTTGATACCGACTAGTTGGGGTTCGATCATGTTCAATATCTTCTACGATCCCCTTCACTATCTCGATCTTTGAAGATTGAGGTTTTTTTGCTACTTTCTTTCCCCGTTGGTTATCTTTGACTGTCTTGCCTTCACTTTCTGCTCTAACATTTAGACGTGGATCGTTGATCGGCCTTGCTTCAGCTCCTCGAACTACGAATAAATCCCATTTTTTTATAAAGTTGGTCAGTGTTTCATCCATTTTGCTAAACAATGTCCAAAATTGTGTCGCAAATCCTTCCTCGTCTTTTTTCAAAGTTGGAATTCCACTTGAGAAGTCATAGGATCGAAAAGCATGAGGAACATTTGTATCTTTTGAAGCTTTAGATGTCTGATGGATCTCATCTTGGTATGAAATGCTTTGAGCCATCATTGATAAAAAGCGAGTGATCAGCGAATCTCCTTTTAAACTTTCATGTTTTTCTGTATAGATTGGTTGATCAAAATCATTAAAAAATGTGACGAAAGCCTCAGTTAGTCCCTTAAAGAAATTAGCTGTCCCAGAAGTATCGTTTGTCGCATTTCCTGTTGTCTGTTGATCCGTCTGATGGCTGGTTTTGTTAAATGATTGTTGAAAAATATTTTTTAGTTTTTCCGCCGAATCTTCAAATAAAAATTGTTGTTTGGAACTCCCATCGTCTCCTTTCTTGAAGGAAAAATGATGTAGCTCTGTGGGTTGATCAGTTGGTTGTTGATTTATCTTTTGAGACTCAGCAATCGCACTCTGACAAACGGTTTTAAAGTGGACTTTAGTGTGATTGAACGGATTAGATTCTTCCTCTAAAATTGGGCGCGTTATGCTCGTCTTATTTGTTGTGCATCCATATGTTTCTGCAATACCGTGTGCTATTTTATGTACATTTAAACTCCAATGATGAGCAAAATCTGTCAAATTGTAAGTAGTATTATCATAAAAAGTTCGAAAAAATGGTGCATTCACAGTAGCAATAGCCGTCGAGTTCTCTGTCAAAGCTGGTGTGAGCAACGTCGTGTTCACCGTCGAATGAGAGGTGAGCGAATTCAATACTTCTGATTGATTTGCATGTTGTGTGACTTCAACAACAGTATCTGCTTCAAAAACAGCGCCACTATTCTGCTTAACTCGTTGTTGTTTGGGGCCTTCTCCTCTAACGACCACATTTCCTAAGATGCTCGAGACATATAGTGACAATAATAATGGCGAGTGAAGAATCTCTGGTGTTGGGGCATGACCGACGTCAGAAGAAATTGCTTTGACTGCCTCTTCAAGAGCTTGCTTATCTTCTTTATCATTCTTTTCATTGTTAAATTGTCCATTTCGTTTTCGATTACTTTGATTATCGATTGGCATAGCTTTCTCTCCTTGTTTTTTTGATGAGATACAAACTTAACAGTACAATTTTATGCCCCAATTATACATGGTCGTCTGTTTGAACTCGTGACTAGTTTTTTTTTAATAATAAAAACTTGAACTTTTTTTGTCACTCAGTTATAAATCAATCATTATAAAAAAACGCATAAGTCAAAAATAGATCAACTATTTTTGACTTATGCGTTTTTTTATTAAAAAGAGTCAGTGAACGCTACATAAAATCTTACATTTTCCGATTAGAATAAACCGATTACTTCTCCTTGATTCGTTACGTTCATATTCAAGGCGGCTGGTTTTTTTGGTAATCCAGGCATCGTCATCACTTCGCCTGTCAAAGCGACTAAAAAACCGGCACCTAACTTAGGTACAAATTCACGGATCGTGATTGTGAAATCCTCTGGTGCACCTAATAATGTTGGATCATCAGAAAAAGAGTACTGGGTTTTTGCCATACAAACCGGTAAGTCAGACCAACCATTTTTCTCAAATTCAATGAGTTGATTTTCTGCTTTTTTACTAAAAGAGACTTCTTTGCCACCGTAGATTTTTTGAACAACCGCTTGGACTTTTGTTTTGATCGGATCACTGGATTGGTACAATGGAACGTAATCCGCGCTTTCTGTATCGATCAATTCTACGACTGCCTTTGCTAAGTCCACGCCACCTTCCGCACCATGTTCCCAAACACTTGCGCGTTTTGCTACGACTCCTTCTTTTTCACACAATTCTTTCAGTAATTCTAATTCAGCGTCTGTATCAGTCACAAACTCATTGATTGCGACGATCACTGGAATCTGGTAACTTTTCATATTACGAATATGCCGTTTTAAGTTCGCATATCCAGTTTGCAACGCCTTGAGATTTTCATTTTGTAATTCTGCCTTATCCAATCCCCCGTGCATTTTTAACGCACGGACAGTTGCTACGATCACAATCGCATCTGGTGCTTTCTGCAAATTAGGAACTTTGATATCTAGGAATTTTTCTCCTCCTAAATCAGCACCAAAACCAGCTTCAGTCACTACATAATCCGCAATTTTCAAAGCAGTTTTAGTTGCTAATACACTATTACAGCCATGAGCAATATTTGCAAATGGTCCACCATGGATAAATGCTGGTGTACCATAGATCGTTTGTACGAGATTCGGTTTAATTGCATCTTTTAATAACAAAGCAAGGGAGCCCTCTGCTTTTAGATCCCCTGCTGTTACAGGGCGACGATCATAGGTGTAGCCAATCACGATTCGTGCTAACCGAGCTTTTAAGTCATCTAAATCAGCAGCTAAACACAAAATTGCCATGATTTCACTAGCCACCGTAATGTCGAATCCATCTTCTCTTGGTACCCCTTGCATCGGTCCGCCCAGCCCAACGATCACATTTCGCAATGCTCGGTCGTTTAAATCCACCACACGTTTCCAAATGACACGTCGAGGATCGATCCCCAGCTCATTTCCTTGATGGATATGATTATCTAATAGAGCTGACAAGGCATTGTTTGCAGAAGTGATGGCATGCATATCGCCAGTAAAATGCAAATTGATATCTTCCATTGGTAATACTTGTGCGTAGCCACCTCCTGTCGCTCCGCCCTTGATTCCCATAACCGGACCTAATGAAGGCTCACGTAATGCAATCACTGCTTTTTTGTCTATTTGGTTCAATGCGTCACCTAATCCGACTGTAACTGTTGATTTTCCTTCTCCCGCTGGTGTTGGATTGATAGAAGTTACCAATATGAGGCGACCATCCTCTTTTTCCGAAAAATCATTTATTGCGGTAAAGTTTATTTTTGCTTTGTATTTTCCATATAATTCCAAATCATCTTCATTGATTCCAATGCTATCCGCCACTCTAACTATCGGTTTTAGATGTGTTTCTTGTGAAATTTCTAAATCATTCTTCATTAAAACTCCCCTTTTCACGAACTATATATAAAAATAATTATATTTTGTTAAGTTAAATCCATTATACCTGTTTTCCTTGTAAAAAAAAACAAAAAAAACTGACTTTTAATTTATTTGACGTACCTATTAATTCTCTTTATAATATAGGCTATGATCAGACATAGAAAGGTCGTGAGTGTTTTGACCACAGGAATGGTGAAATGGTTCGATAACAAAAAAGGATATGGCTTTATTAGTTATGATGAAACAGAAGAGATCTTCGTACATTTTACTGCAATCGAAGAAGAAGGATTCAAAACACTTGAAGAAAACCAAGTGGTAGAATTTACCGTCATTGAAGGTAATCGAGGCGTTCAGGCGGCCCATGTCAAAAAGATCAATGATCAAGCTTAGTCCAATCAAACAAAATAAGCTATTCCGATATTTTTCGGAATAGCTTTTTTATTATTATAGACGACTCTCTGTGCAGTTAAAGATGGCTAAAGTCTCTATCGTTATTTTTTACTCAACTAAATCATTCGTATTCTCTGTCAGTGAAGAAGTGTTGATCGTTTTTTTATGTGGATGTTTCAAGTGATCAAGCAATTCTCCTTGTGCCTTCTGATTGACGAAAATCACGAATGGCTCTTTACCTTTTACAAGAGATAAAGATACTTTACGTTTTTGTACGTGAACTTCCTTGATTTCATTGATAGGTATGTCGCGATCTCTCCAAAATGCAGCATATTTTATTTTTATTGCCTCTTTCTTTAAAACGAGTGAGCGTCGAAATCCTAGCAAAAGAAAAATAAAGAAAATTCCCATTAAAATATTACTTTTCCAATAAGGCCTTGTATTTTCTAACGATAAAATCAAACTCAAAAATAATAGAATAAATGTTGATGACCAATAAATGATCGACTGTGCCGTTTCGGGCTGCCAGCGAATATTTTTTTTCATTCTTCAACCTCGTGTCTTTATCTGTAGTGGTATAATAAGTCAAACCGACAATTTTTGAAGGGCGTGTTTTTCCTTATGTTAAAAGTATACATTGACGCATCAACAAAAGGCAACCCTGGACCTAGTGGTGGAGGAATATTAATACTCGCTGATCAGCAACAAGAACAGTTGTCTATCCCTTTGTCCTTTGGTTCAAACCATCAAGCCGAGTTTGAAGTCTTTTTAAAAACTTTAGAAATTCTAAAGAATAGACAGATGACCGAAGAAATCATTCTCTGCTATTCCGATAGTAAAGTACTTGTATCAACTATCGATAAAAATTATACGAACAACAAAGATTTTTTACCTTATTTAGAAAAAATACAAAGTCTATTAAAAGATTTTTCAATGTTGATCCTTCAGTGGGTACCTGAAAGTAAAAATAAAGGCGCTGATAACCTAGCTAGACAAGCGTTACAAAAAACCTTATAAACTATCGGTATATTTAGTTAAACCCCCTCACACTCAATTCTTTTTTATTTAAATTGGAAAATGAAATATTCACTGTTTTATTCGTTTCCTTGCTATTTGTTGCTGCTTGTTGGACGATAGTAGCAAAACTTCTTTTGTCACGAATATTCGGAGGAGTTGGAAGGGTTGGGGGTTGATCCTCTCTGATATTTCCTGCTTTGGTTTGGTTCTTTTCAGTTTCATATTCTTTTTCTATGATAAAAAAATTCCCCGTATGCATCAGCGCAAAAAAAATGAATATTTTAGGATCGATTAAAGGTCCATCCCTCAACCCTCTCTCCACACGCAGACGATTGAAGAAATCATTGTCTAATGCAAGATCTCTTATAATCGTCATCACCACTTCCGCATCTAAAATCAAAAAATTTGCTGCTAACATTGGATCATTTAAAAGTTGCTTTACCACCTCACTGCGAGCTAATTTAGGCAAATCGAATTCTTGCGCCAAATGTCTAACAAACAAATCAAAATTCTCAGAATACGTTATTTCCACATATTCAAGGTCATAGCGTTTTCTGATATCTTCACCACTACTTTGAAATCCTATCGGAGGATCTTCAAATTTAGCATAATCAACTGTGCTTGATACAATATGCGTGGTTTCGTGGATAACCGTTCCGGATAAAGTAGGTGTAGTTTGAATCGTTGGCTTAGCTGACGGCTTGACATGAAATTTATCCGCCATGATCAGTATTCGGCATTCTGGGTCAGCATTTACAACAAACGCCACGGTAGTCGGAGGTTTCACTTTGGATGTATAATAGTTTTTCGTCTTTTTATCATAAACTAAATCGGAGGAGACAATCCAGATATTTTTATAGCCTAGATCTTTTGATAAATTGAGAAACTGTTCGCTTTTATCCGCTACAATCAATAATCTTTTGATGACTTCTTTCATTATTTGTTCTTTATTTTCGCTGGTTTCTAGCTTGAACATGTGATTCAAATATTGACCGGGCTTTCTTTCTGCAAGTGTTTCAAGTGTTAACCACTCCTCTGCTTTTTTCTTGAATGTTTTGAGATAGGTCACTGCCTCAGCGACTCCCGAAGCGACTTCTTGTTGAAATACATCAATGTACTCTGGTACTTTATCAGAGGTAAAGCCAGGAAATATTCGGTAAGGAATCTCGGGCTTGTTCGCTAGTATCCTTGCGATTTCATGCTTCATCCCTGATTTTGCCATCCCATCAGTACGGGCAGTTGGATTCGTATATTCTGACACAAAAGAAGTCAATGTTGGAAGCTTCACTCGGTCATCCTCATACCTGAACTTCTTTGGATGATCAGAAAGTATCTGGGCTTTTCTGAACTCATTAAATGTTACCGCTACACCAAGGGAATCTGGTAATTTGTAATACGGTGGGTATTCCAAAATTTTCGCTATCTCTGCTAAAGTGTCTGCCTCATGTGATGTTCCCGCTTCTCCAATTTGCGGAATTGGTTGCTTTTCTTTTTTTTCCCCTGCCGCCTTGTCCTTTGGTTTCTTAGGAACACTTTTTTTCCCACCTGCTAAGATGGCATGGTGTGGATCAGCAAGCAATCTTTCTAATGGGGTCTCCACACGGAAATGATTGTGTATCTCATCAAATCTCAAGATGAGCAACGGTCTAGTTACCTTTTTCTTAACCAGGTGATATCGTTGATTTTCTTGATCCATTAAAATCAATGGAACATAGCGATTATTCACCTTGATATACGTTCTTCCTGAAGAGGTACGCATCAAGCCAAACTCATCAGGTGGTGTAAGTGAGAGGGGACTACTGATACTTTCAAATTGTTCCGGTTGACTAGCAACATAGTCACTTACATCTTTTGCTAATCTTGGCGAAGTCTCAGTTTCGAAATACCAGCCAATACCGTTAAATCGGATAGGGAATAAGGTATCTCCTTCATATACGTCATATCTTACCCCATGTCCTTCAATCGAATGGATTTGAACAGGAACTATTCGTTGATTCATTTGAATAAAGGAACCAATGACTTCGCCATCCTTCTCTACCTTATATACCTTTCCTTCACCATATCCTTTGGGGTTCAAATTATTTTCTATTATAAATAGTTGCTTGGTATCCACTTGATTTGCGAGCCTGTTTATACGCTCAAGCTCTTCATGGTTGTAAAACAAGTCCCCTTCAAAAGACCTGAGCTGATTCCCATGTAATGTGAAATATCCACCAAAAATATCACCATCTTCTAGATTCATCACTTGCTTGTACAATGAGTCTTTCACACGTCTCACTATACTGTAGGGGCCCTTTCTCGGCAACTGTGCTCTCACATGATCCTCAGGCAACGAAGGTATTTTTCTGGTTAACGTCTCTAGTTTAGTTAATACTGGTTTCAAATGAGCAGGAATGAACCAATGATTTTTCAATTCAGAAAATCCTCTAAGTATCCACTTTGCGCCGTCAGTGACTAATTCAAATCCAGGATCTGCATAGCGTGTTGAACTTTTAAGAAGCGCTTTTATTTCCAAACGAGAGGGTGTGAAGCGCGTTCCGTTTCTTATCGCGTGTCTGACCCCACTTTTCGCAGCCGCTTTTGCCATCCCCAAAGCGAAATTTGTACTCAGTCCCATCACTTGTCCAAAGACAGGGATCAAGAAAATCACATCAATTGTACAGGAAGTAACCGCATCAGAGACATTTTTGTCAATGATCCCGACAATGCAATCGTAAAAGGGAATGATATGTTTGATCACATCCCAAATTTGTTCAGGTATGGATTTATCATTTCCAAACTCGTATAGTTGGTGATAGAAACGATCTCGCTGTATTTGACTGATTGCGATACTCAGTTTTGCATGATTCATCCCTTGCCCTAGTTCATTTTCTCGGTTGATTTTGGTAGAAAACGTGAAATCTTTTTTACCAATTCGGATTTTTTCTCCGTTTTGTATATACCCCTTGCGCCAAAGATCTTTTTGATCAAACAATCCATATTTAAGATATAACAGCGGATCTTTATCCACTCGGTAAAAAATATACCCCCCGTCTTGTCCCAATTTCTTCACAGCATAAAAACGTTCTTCTGCTCCCTGAACCGCTGCAAAAAGATCTGTATCTTCTAGATTTAAGTCGGTATCCAACCATTTTTCACGCTCACTGAAATTGATTGCAGGAACTCCTCCAATAGCTGGTGGCGCATAGTAGTGTATCTGATGCTTCAGCTCTGCCGAGGCTCTATAAATTCGTGTTTCATTTGAGAATAGGAAATTTTTCTCTGACTGATCTAATCCATTCAAAGCGGTGCCGATAAATCGCTGGTTAATTTTGAAAAAAGCGTCGGCTACATCTTTCGTTAACTGTGTGTACCATTCTTCTAGATTTGGTGGTTGGTAGACTTCAGGACAGGGTGACAAGCCTAATAAATATGCTTGATCCAATAACAATCCGATCTTTCCTGAACGTTTGTTGCATTCTTGGTTCACAAATTCTGCCAATGCTTTTTTTCGACGCCAGTTGATCACTGCCTCTTCATAAACACCCATTTCATGATAAACGATTTTTTCATTCTCAACGATTGACTCCATCATTTCTTGCCAGAAGGTGATAAAGGTCTGTAAGGCATAGATTTTATACTCACCATTTTCTATAGCCTCTTTTAATCCTTCTGGGTCTAATTGAGCAGTGGTCAGTAAAGCTGGAGTTAGCAAGTACTGTAAGACTTCAATTTGCTGAATCGATTGTATCTCCAAGTAATCGCAAAAAAAGATACCTAGTCTAATAACGTCTTCCCTGCTAAATTCTGACAGATATCCAGCATCTGCCAATAGTTTTCCCCCAGCTAATTGCATCAATGAGTCGAAATCAGAAATCGGTAAATCATCAGCTAATTGGCTAGACTCAAGAAAATAATTGGGTAATACTTTTTCGATAAATTTTATCCATAGTTTTTCAAAAACTACTTGATCCTTTCTTAACATTTCTTCCTCTCTGCTATCTTTTCCGATGATAGTATGGAGAGTGATCACGCCTTCTTTTCTTAGCGAATCGACCTCTAACAAATTTCTGATTTGTCCGATCGTAAAGCTTGAAGGATCGGGTGAATCGATGATTTTTCTTATGATATATTCTTCAACCGATCCATTCAATATATTTTCGATCGCCCATTTCATAATTGTAGTTTCAGCTTTTTTTACAGAAATTTTATCCTCTGACGCGTCACCCTGCATCTTTAGTTCATTTAAAATGATTTTAGCGATAGGCTGAATTTTGTCTGGCATAAAGACCATGCCAACACCTTCTTGTGTCAACCACTTCCCCATAGATATCAATATTCGTTCCGTTGATTGATCAAAAGGAACAACCCCATGTTGCATAAAAAATTGATTTAACTGAACACCTATATTTTTATTACGCCATCGTTCCTTGCTTACAATGGAATCTATTGGCTCCCTCTCGGTTTGTTCCGTTTGTTTATTGTCTGTCATGTCATTGTTTACAGGTAATCCATGTTGTTCCGTTTGTTTATTGTCTGTCATGTCATTGTTTACAAGTAATCCATGTTGTTCCGTTTGTTTATTGTCTGTCATGTTAATGTTTAAAGGGAATTCATGTTGTTCCGTTTTTTTGTTGTCTGTCATGTTAATGTTTACAGGTAATTCATGTGTCTGATCGTCGAGGTTAAATGTTTCAAATAACCATTTTATATATGTTAATTTGGCTTGTACACCTGAGATGACCCCATCGATTTTTTCGTTCAAAATCACTTGTGCCAATTGCTTGATCTTGACCGGATCAATCATCTCAATCGTTGCTCCCTCTAATAACACCCAATGAGTAACTGCATGCGCAAAGGCACTGGGGTCAGACATATTCCAACTTTGGCCTTGTTCTACGAGAAAATCAGCGACTCGTCGTTTCGTCTCCTCTTTTTGGATGGGTGTATCTTCAACACTTTGTGCATCTTCTGCTTTTTTTTGTAGGTTATTTTCTTGTAGAAACGTATCGATCCCGTCTTTTTTGTCATTGTGCTTCCTTTCTGGCTTCTCATCAATAAGGTAATTTAATTGCGCATTATTATCTTCCCATTGAAGAATACACACACGAGCATCCTGAACAGTCAAAGGTCGCTCTTCAATACCATAATGCTCAAGAAGTAGTTCGGCTGCCTCTTCTTGTCTTTGGACAATCTCCTCGTAGTTTTCCCCATTCAATACCCAACCTTGTAACTTCCTTACTAATTCACTGTTTGACACATTTCCCAATGATAAACTTTTTGAAATAAGGAAAATTCTGACTGCTTTGTTTACAACCAGTGTTTTTTCACGTTGGAGCAAAATCGGATAATCATAATAATATGGCTTGATGGGATTAACATTCGATACCGTCATTGCCTGATCATGTATAAAGTCATGAAAGATTTTCCCACTTACTTTTTTTTGTTCTTGAAGTCGAATAGTATAAGGGGTTTCTGGTGAAGACAGGCGAATATCTTCTGTCTGTTCAGAATTTTCTTTATAGGTACATCCTTTCAATAATAGATTTACTTTCAATTGTTGTTGCACCGCTGATGTTTTGGTTAGCAAGTATGGATCACCTAACCGAATATTTTCAACTTCGTAGGCCTTCATTAAAAAATAAGTAATGAATTGTTCTCTTGATTCTTGTGCCAAAGGGTTAGAACTTCCCCCCGATTCTACAAATTTTTTGAGACCAGCCATTATTTTTTTAGACGTAGCTTGTCCCTGGATCTCCACTTTATTTTTTTTGAGGAACTCAAGGAGAAGTTCTTTTACATTATCCGTTTTGTCTCGGTTGATAAAAAGATCATATTCATAATAAAAGATTGGCAAATCTTGGAATAAGATTCCTGCCGGCATTTCATTATTTTCCAAAATTTCTTTGATATTGTGTACTTGAGCTAAATAAGTGATCGGAGATATCGTAGTCGTAAGATTATTCATCTTCCCTTTAGGAAGCGTCAAATGAACGATCACACTACTTACTTCAGTGAATCCAAAGCCTTTGAAAATATTGTTCGTTCGCCACTGAAGGGCAATTGCGACGGCCTCTCTATAGGTTAATTCTCGATCTGGTATCCCATATTTTTTTAGGATAAGATGCGCTAGAGAGATTCGTTTCTCTAAAATAAGATGAAAGGCAAACGTGTCTTGTTCCCAGTTACTGATCAGCACAAACAAGTCATGAAGAGATAGATCACCCATAAAGTCTTTGACTGCTTCGTTGACCTCGTCTGTTTTGCTGCGCTGTTGAAACACCTCGTGGTCATACCAAAATGGCATCATAGGCGTCATCATATTTTCTGGAAAAGGTCGTCTATGTAAATAGTTGTGGATAATATGATTGATTCTATCGACCGTTGTTTGAGGAAGATCCTCATAAGAAGTAAAACGTATTTTGGAAATCTGTGCCGAAGCAGGTGTAGTTGTCATGGAATGAGAAGGAAGTGATGTAGCATCTACACCAAAAAAGTTTGTCTTTTGATCAAAAAATCCGCTAATGCTTTCAGCAAATCTACTCGTTAGCTGCCAAATAGTCGTTAACAACTGTTCTGATTCTTCTTTTGATGATGGGAGATTGAGCAGTGCTAAATTATGTGCAGAAAAAGGATGTTCATGAGGATTTATTTTTTGTTCTCTGCCAAACGGTTCACGCGCTTTTTGTATCCCATCGAAGGTGTCTTTGAGCCATTTATAAAATTGGCGAGAAGTTCCCTCTTCTGGTCTTTCAGCGCTAGATTTCAATGGGTTGCGAATAAATGAGCGGAAGCTATCGGCTAGATAGAACCAAAAGTCCTCAGTCATACCATGGAAATAGGGGGCATTTGTGTTGTGTGTCCCATTTTGTTTTGTCGTAATAATGCTGGGTGTTTCATCAACGAACTCTTCAAACACATTTTTAAGTTTTTCCGCGATGTCTTTCGCTTCAAAATAATCTCTGTCATTTGTTGGGGGAATTTTTTTGAAATAGAATTGTTGGAGGTCGTGTGAAGGCTCTGTTTCTTGTTCATTTATTTTTTGAGATTTAGCGGTTGCCACTTTACAGATGGTTTTAAAGTGCGTTTGTACGTTTTTGGGTTGTTCCCACAATCCCGCTTTCCGTCCGATTGTCTCTGTTTTTGTCGTCGTGCAATCGTCTAGTTCAACTATGCCATGTACGAATTTATGAACCGCTAAGCTCCATAACTGCGCTGCTTCAACTAACGGGGTTGACGTATTTATCTTTGGGGCAAATTCACTTTGTGTTCTGTTATTGTTTGATACACCGGGGATAGTTCTGGCATCGAAGGTTGAACTTGAAGACAGCGAATGCACCACTTCGTCTTTATGATTGATCCACTCATCAGTTACCACAAAAGTATCCATCTCAAAAATGGCACGGTCTTCTTGGACTGCCCTCTGTTTATTTGGCATTTCCTCTTCTAATTTGAAATTTTGGAACAGACTGAATGCGTAAAGCATTCCGACTGCCGTCTTTAGCCCTTTTCTTGTTGGTTGGTTGCCAGAATGTTCAGAAATATAATTGACCATTCTTTGCTCGGCTTTCCTGTTCACATTTTTATGTCTTTTATTTTCGAATATTCCTATTGGTTTACGATGATCTTCTATCGGCATCTTATTCCCTCCTCAATGGATTCGAATGATTGATTGCTAGGACTTCATCAACAGTTGAACATTGAAACAAGAATTTTCACCTTGTGAATGATAAGAATCATTGACACTCATTATTCTTAAAAGACACAACCTACATCCATAATTATTCCTGTTGTCACTACCGAAAATCTCAGAATCATTGATGGAACAGAATATTTATTTTTATAGTACTTGATAGTATTTATAAAACAACCACTATTATTTCTTAATACAGTAAAAAAAAAGACAACAAAGCGATTTAATTTCTTTTTTCCACAGAATTCAAACGATAGATTATAAATTATTTGTTCAAAAAGTGTATACTTAAAAATTACAAATTTAATAAATGATACATTCTATTGTACGACTACGACACCACCTCTAAGTTCATTTTAATTGATAAAAGAGTGGACACACCGTTCAGAAAAAATAATATCATCACCCTTTGTTCTCCCCTAAAGATGAAGTGGCGGTGTTCCATGAGCATTCTTTTAAAAAAATAAGCAAAAAACCCGAAAATACAAGATTTCAGGTTTTCTGCTTATTTTAGTTAAGCGGAACAGTTCAATCAAAATCTCATCGCATCAGATGGGCTTATTGATGTTTAACCGTCGCTCATTTTTTTAACTATTTAGAAAAGTAAATAATTATGATCAAAGGTGATATCTAATTGATACTGCCCGACTCTCTTTTCTATTTGGATACGCATCATTCGTTCTAATTCCTCGTCAGACAAACGCGTACCTTCAGGGACAACGACATCAAATTGTAGGATCTGTCCTTTATGGATCATGCGGAAATCATGGATTTTCAAGCCTTCTGCTGTCTCATTGATGATTTTTTTCAACTCATTAAGAATCTCTTGATAATTCTCATTGTTGACTGGTACAGGATCTAGATGACAGACTAATTCTACACCTAATGATCGTTTAAAATCCTTTTCGATAATGTCCATGATCTTGTGTGCTTCATTCAAATCTAGCCGATCATCGACTTCCACGTGAACGGAAGCAAAACGTTGATTTGGTCCGTAATTATGCACTAACAAGTCATGATAACCGAGTATTTTTGTATAGCCATTTAGCTGCTCCTCCATCGCCTGGATCTGTTCAACAGTAGGACGGCTCCCTAATAATTCATATACGAATTCTCTTAACATCATTACGCCGCTGTACAAAATGTAAAGTGCTAACAAGAAGCCAATATAGCCATCCACGCGCCACCCTGTCAACCATTCGACAGAAGCTGAGAGTAAAACAGCAAAGGTCGTATATACATCATTATAACTGTCTTTGGCAGTGGCATGTAACGTTTCCGAATCGATCATTTTTGCGGTTTTCTTGTACATACGTCCCTGAATAACTTTTAAAGCAATCGAAAAGACTAAAACTAAAAAGATGATCGGTGATAAGGCAATATTTTCCGGATCGATGATTTTTTCAATTGAGGAGTGTAAGAACTGGAATCCGACATACGTGATGATGAGAGATACGAATAGTCCACTGATATATTCAAAACGTTCGTGTCCATAAGGATGTTCCGGATCTGCTGGTTTTGCCGCGATTTTGAAGCCAACCAAAGTCAAAACAGAAGAAGCGGTATCCGACAAACTGTTGATAGCATCCGCCATGATCGACACACTTCCAGAGAGTAGTCCGATCATCAATTTCGCAACGAATAGGATCACATTAGTTAACAGTCCCCATACCCCTGCCATCAATGCTTTTTTTGTTCGTTCTTTTGCTGTTAGTGTTTCTTGTTTCTTTGCCAAATTTGTGACTCCTTTTATCTGTGATTGCTGGTCTTATATCATTCAGGTTTTAAAGGTGTTGCTGCAAATAATGCTTTGGCGAGTAATGGTGTGATGATCCCCGCGCCGATAGCTTCTGGAATTCCATTGATTGCAGCAATTCCAGCAAGTGTCTTGAACAAGACCGAAGCATCGACACCATAAGCTTGAGCTGTGGCATTCGTATAAAATAAGCCCATAAATCCTAAAACAAGGACCGTATTGACTAAAGAACCTAAAATTCCTGCCACAACAGCCGGTACGACGATCGTAGAGGAACGCTTATACAACCAATGAAATACTAAGCCAGCCACTAGTCCCACTAAAACTCTGGGTACAACTGAGATGATTGGATTGGTAAAAACCAATGTATCGAACGGTGTAGTTGGCATCGCGTAGGCTCGGATGATCGTCGCAATTCCCCAGAACAAGCCGATCAACATGCCATCTTTCGGTCCTAATACTACGGCCGCTACGATTACTGTGATATGGATGATCGTCAAGCTTATAAAACCTAATGGGATAAAGCCTAACCATGGAATCATTGATTGAACGATAATGATGGCTAACAAAATGGCACGAAGTACTAACCGAAATGTTTTATTTTTGCTATTCATTGAATCTCCCCCTGTTTGCTTTACTCTAATCCTATAGCGTTTTGTTGATTTGTCAATAAATGTGTACATAGCAACAACCGTTGAGCCAATGAAAATAAAGCAACGAGCTTGGGAAATCATCCCAAACTCGCTTGCCATTTATTTGTAGTAAAAACCTACGCTTGCTTCTATTTATTTTCTAACCATGTTTTTGCTTCTGTCAATGCGTCTGAGATACCAGCTGGGTTTTTTCCACCTGCTTGCGCCATATCTGGACGACCACCGCCACCACCGCCGACTTTCGGTGCGATTGCTTTGATCAAATCGCCAGCTTTCAAGCCTGCTTCATTTGCTTCAGGCGTCATTGCTGCTAACAAGCTGACTTTACCTTCTTGTTCGTTTGCCAAGACAAGAATATCTGAAACTGCTTTTTGTTTCCATTGATCGGCTAATTGACGTAATTGATTCATATCTTTTACTTTTACTTGTGCAGTGATGATCGTTTTACCATTGATCGTCTCTGGATTTTTGAAAATATCTCCTGCTTGTTGGTTCGCTAACTTACTTGCCAATTGTTCATTTTCTTTTTGTAGCTCTCTTAACTGTTGTTGCAATTGTTCTGCTTTAGCTACGACTTCTTTCAATTGTGGTGATTTCACGATTGCCGCAACTTCTTTTAGTTGTTGTTCTTCGCTTTCCAACAATTCATAAGCTTCTTTACTTGTCACCGCTTCGATCCGACGAACCCCTGCACCGATCCCTGATTCAGAAACGATTTTAAAGATTCCGATGTTTTCGGTATTACCGACATGCGTACCACCACATAACTCGATCGACCAACCGCCGATATTGACCACACGGACTTCGTTGCCATATTTTTCGCCAAACAATGCCATTGCGCCCATATTTTTCGCTGTATCGATGTCTGTTTCGATCGTTTCAACAGGAATGGCTTCCCAGATTTTTTCGTTTACGATTTGTTCCATTTTTGCCAATTCTTCACTTGTGATTTGACCAAAATGTGTGAAGTCAAAACGCAAATGACCTGGTGCAACCAATGAACCTGCTTGGTTGGCATGATCGCCTAATACTTCTTTTAATGCTTTGTGCAATAAGTGAGTAGCCGTATGGTTTTTGATGATTCGGTTACGTCTTGGTTCATCAATCAATAAATGATAGGTGTTTCCTTCTTTGATCTCAGAAAGGACTTCTACTTTATGCAAGAATTGTCCATTTGGTGCTTTTCGAACATCAGTCACATTTGCTACTGTTTCACCAGAGGCATCAATGATCCAACCTTGATCGGCTACTTGTCCACCCATTTCAGCATAAAATGGTGTTTGATCAAAGATCAATTGCGCTTCCCCATCCGATAGTTCACTGACGATTGTTTCGTCTTGGACGATCACTAGTAATTCACTGTCAGATTCAATATGGTCATAACCGATGAATGTGCTATCTACTTTGATATCTGTCAATAAAGCAGATTGAACACCCATAGATGTTTCTGTATTACGAGCCGCACGCGCGCGATCACGTTGCGCCTGCATTTCTGTTTCAAAGCCTGCGTGATCGACATTCAATCCTTCATCTTCCGCCACTTCTTCTGTCAATTCAACTGGGAATCCATACGTATCGTAAAGTTTAAAGATATCTTTTCCTGCAAGCGTTGTTCCGTTTGCTTGTTTTACCTCTTTGATCACTTGGTTCAAGATCTCAAGCCCTTCGTTGATCGTTTCATTGAAACGTTCTTCTTCCGTACGAACGACTTTTTCGATAAATTCTTTTTGATCCAGCACTTCAGGATAATAGCTCTCCATGATTTCGCCAACAACAGGCACTAAACGGTATAAGAAAGCTTGCTCGATCCCTAATTTTTTCCCGTGCATGACAGCTCGACGTAACAAACGACGCAAGACATAGCCACGACCTTCATTTGAAGGCAATGCCCCGTCACCGATCGCAAAGGATAATGCTCGGATATGGTCAGCGATTACTTTATATGAAATATCAGTTAAGGCATCCTCACCGTATTTTACTTTGTTGCTCAATTGCTCAACTGCATGGATGATCGGCATAAATAAATCTGTTTCAAAGTTGGTTGGTGCATCTTGAACGATTGAAACCATTCGTTCCAAGCCCATGCCCGTATCAATGTTTTTATGTGGAAGAGGTTCAAACGTATTATCTGGTTTGTGGTTGAACTCTGAGAATACTAAGTTCCAGATTTCAAGATAACGTTCATTTTCGCCACCAGGGTAGTTTTCAGGATCATCTTCTTCCAAGTCATTATAGGCTTCGCCACGATCATAAAAAATCTCTGTATCTGGCCCACATGGTCCAGCGCCGATATCCCAAAAGTTATCTTCTACATCCACGATATGGTCAAGAGATAATCCTACTTCTTCGTGCCAGATACGTTTTGCTTCTGTATCTTTTGGATAAACAGTGACATATAATTTCTCAGGATCAAACGCCATCCATTTTGGACTTGTTAAAAATTCCCATGCCCAGTGGATTGCCTCTTCTTTGAAATAATCGCCGATCGAGAAGTTCCCTAACATTTCAAACATCGTATGATGACGGGCAGTTTTCCCTACATTTTCGATGTCGTTCGTACGAATCGATTTTTGCGCATTCGTGATTCTTGGATTGTCTGGTACAACAGATCCATCAAAATATTTCTTTAGTGTCGCCACTCCTGAGTTGATCCATAATAAGGTTGGATCATTGACCGGTACTAGTGAAGCACTAGGTTCGATCGTATGTCCTTTTTCTTGGAAAAAGTCTAAAAACATTTGACGTACTTCTGCACTGCTTAATTTTTTCATTGTTTTACCTTCTTTCTACATAATAAACGACAAAAAACACCATTACAGCCAAGGACGAAAACTCGCGGTACCACCTTGATTGCAATGATGTTTACTCATTACCTCTTAAACTCGTTAACGCTGAGTCGCGTTGATATTTCTATCAAATTGAAAAAGGGAGCAGTTTGAACAGTGACTATTCTTTTTTCAGCCGAGAAAGAATTTTCTGTGAGTCAGTCTAAAACAAACTATGTCCTTTTTGTACTTTATCAGTATACGTATTCTTAGCGATGCTGTCAATCCTACTTTTTGATTTTTCATTGTTTGCGGTCTACGTTTTCCTTGCTATAATCAGGAAAGAACCCTAGGGAGGCAAAACAATGGAAACGTATTTTGGAACCGAAGAATGGATAAAAGCCAGCAGTTACGTTTTACGTTATGACGTATTCGTGTTAGAGCAAGAAATACCTGCTCATTTAGAATTTGACGGTAAGGATGCCTATTACCCAAACCTTGTCATGATCCATGACGAACAGCCAATTGCTACCTTACGTTACCAAAAACAAAGTGACGAACAAATCCAATTTGATCGTTTTTGTGTCGCAAAAGATTGGCGCAAACGTGGGATTGGCAGAGAAATGCTTCAATTGGCAGAAAAGCGAGCAATAAATGAAGCATTCAAAGAAATTTATTTGATTGCAGAAATTCCCGCCGTTCCTTTCTACGAAAAGCAGGGCTATCAGAGTTTTTCAGACCCACTGATCGAAGACGGCATTCTTTGTCAACAGATGCGAAAACAGTTCTCCTAATATCAACTGTTTAATCAAAAAAATCAGCCCTAAAACCCAAAATAGATTTCCTATTTAGGTTTTTGGGGCTGAAAGTCAAGGGGAGCGTGATTCGCTCATGACTGCTCTTATTGGTTGGAATTCTTTTTATTTTTTCTGGCTGTACGCGTTTGTTGACGTCTTTCGATCTTGCGGTCTTTTTTATTTTTCTCCGCAATCGCCCAGTCGATTTTTTTCTTGTAACCAGGTTTGATTTTTTTCTTTTTCTTTTTGACTAAACCAATCAGTGTTGGGTCAAGATTGTCTTTTGATTTTTCACGTTTCGTCCGACGGTTACGGTCATAGGTTTTAACGATTTCACCATTTTTGATTTCCATTGGCTCAAAGACAACACCGATTTTTTCGATGCCTTCGATCAATGCCTCATCACTTGGTGCATATAAAGTGATCGCGGTTCCTTTTAAACCATTTCTACCAGTACGACCGACACGGTGGATAAAGAAATCTAGATCTTCTGGAACCTCCGCATTGATGACATGAGAAACGCCTTCGATATCGATACCACGAGCAGCTAAGTCTGTCGCAACTACATATTGATACTCTAAGTTTTGCACTTGGCGCATCACACGCTTACGTTCACGAGGAGTGATATCTCCATGGATCTTCGCTACTTTCAAGCCTTGGTTTTTCAAGTAATCAGCGATTTCGTCTACATGTTGTTTCGTATTTGCAAAGACGATTGCTAAATAAGGATGCCCGATCGTCAATAATTGATAGATCGTTTGATTCTTATCTTTTCCTTTTGTTGAAACTAACCAATTCTCGATATCTTCTGAGATCACTGCTTTTGGTTTGATTTCTTCGATGATTGGATTTTCCATATATTTACGCAAAAATGGGCGTAGTTTTTCTGGAATCGTTGCTGAGAAAACTAAAAATTGTAATTTTTCTGGCAAGCGGCTAGCGATTTGATCAACTTCATTCAAGAATCCCATATCTAAGGTCATATCTGCTTCATCCACGATGAACGCAAAGGCTGTATGGATCTTTAAAGCTTGCTCATTCATCATGTCAAGGATACGTCCTGGTGTACCGACAACGATTTGCGGTTGTTGGTGATTCAAGCGATTTAATTGACGTTGTTTGTCTGTTCCGCCGACAAAATTCGATACGCGAATCTCCGGATCGGAAAACTTAGCGATTTGAACAGCAGCTTCATAGATCTGCGTCGCCAGTTCACGACTTGGTGCTGTGATTACCACTTGGACTTCTTCTTTATTGGCATTGATTTTTTGAAATAGAGGCAAAAGAAACGTATGCGTTTTTCCTGAACCAGTTTGTGATTGTCCGATGATATTTTTCCCTTTTAAAATCAAAGGAATCAATCGTTCTTGCACTTCTGTTGGTTGTTGGAACCCTTTTTCTGCTAACGCTTCGTTGATAAACGGATGAAAATTGAATTGTTTAAAATGACTCATTTCGACACCTCTTCTCTTTGTATTTTTCACGACTTTGGAATTATACCATAAATTTGCTTATTTTGCTTGAAAAGGTCAGGCTTTTCTATCTTTGATCGTACTGATCGTGTAAGTATGACTCGCTTTTTCATAGAATAAAACTCGCTTTTTACGGATAAAAGATAAGAATAGATTCAGACCGAAGATGAACTGTGCAACCAAAGTACATAAGAAAATGAACACTGCACTCATCTGTGTGACACCTGTCGCTTGATTGATGACTGGACCAACTAATTGGCTCAACCAGCCTAGCCCATAAAATAAGAAATAGAGATACGCATATCGAATGAACAATGCACGAAATCTGATTCGTTCTCTCCCATCTTCAACAAGCTTGATCCGGACGATTTTTTTCCCAAGTGTTCGACCATTTGTAAAGACAGGAAGAAGCATGAAATAGAGAAAGACTTGCACGAACAACCACCAACTATAGGAGGTGAACTCACTACTTCCAATCGACAATCCGGCAACCACTCCGATGATCGACGTACAAATAGATAAGAAAAACCAATCAATTAAATAGGCAACCAGACGGCGTGTCAAAGAGACTGTCTTGCCTTTTTCATAAGATACTTCATCCATTCTCGCTCTTGTTGGCAACATAAACGTAAAGATTGGTGTCACAAGATAGCCAAGCATTCCGCCAAATGTATTGGTCAGTAAATCATTGACATCGAATAATCGATACGGACGTGGATAGATAAAGTAAAGACCGGTTAATTGTGTCAACTCAAAAAATAGGGAGAGACAGAAACTTGCAATGACCGTTTTGACGAAGGATAGTCGGAAATAATACCTTAAATAGATGCCAAAAGGTAAGAGTAAAAAGACATTGAATAATGGCTCTAAAAAAACACTTTGTCGCATCGCAGGTAAATAGGTACTCGGATCGGACAACACGAGGACTGTATTCGCTCTGAAGTTCTCCCAAGACGCAAATAGGTGTAATTCCATTTTTGGACCTGTCATTTGCGCAACAGCTTCCTTAGTAGGTAAAGGTAAAATCACTAAAAAGTAAGCACATAATAGATAAAAGACAAATGAATATAAAATGACCGCTCTAGTTAGGAGAAACGTTCCATACTTTCGGTATTCATAAATAAAAAAGATAGCAGAAATCGCCAATGCGAGAAAAGGAAAGACAATCAACGCAAAACGAATCGGCTCGATATAACTTGCCATAAAACAAAAAGACCTCCTTTGAATACAGTTATCTTAGCAATATTGGTGAAAAGAATGCAAGTAATGACTAAATTATTTTTAAATTCCTATCAATTGAAGTATGATTATTATGAGGAGGCGATTCATTTTGCTTAATATTTATTTTGTATTTGGTGTTCCAGCATTTTTACTTATTCTCTATTTAGTCTTTGCATTGATTCGTAAGCGGACATCGATCCATTACTTAGGCTTTATTCTATTGATCATCGCAGGCTTTATGCTTGTTTTCAACTTACAGACATGGCAACAAGCAGTCTCTGAGCTTTCACATACTTCAAGTGCAGAACTTTCTGCAGAACTTGGCTATTCTGTCTATTTGATCTGGGTACCAATTGGTATTGCTACGTTATTATTTTTGTTGAATATCTTTCGCGCTTTGTTAAGGATCAAGCAAATTCGAAAAAAAAACAAATAGGAAGACGAGGTCAAGCCAGAAGCGTTTAACCTCAAAAAATAAGGCGTCATCCACGAAAATTGTTTTTCAACTTTTTGTGGATGACGCCTTATTTTACGAAGAACTTCCTTCTGTTTACGCCGTTTATTTATTTTAGATGGCGCGAGAGGTCGAATGGCTCAGACATGTCGATTTAATTATCGGTTACGCCAAGTTTGTGCATCAAGTGAATTCTCGCCCACAAACCATTCTTTGTAGAACTCCTCTAGAAATTCACGCATGAACACTTCACGTCGTTTTGCTTCTTGTTTCGCATACTCCGTATTCATTTGGTCTGGCAATAACAACAATTTTTCATAAAAATGATTGATGACTGTCGAGCCTTTACGATACTCTTGTTTGTTCGTATAATTGATTGGCTGGATAAGTGGGTCAAAAATCGGATGCCCCTTATGTCCTCCATAATATGCCGTACGTAAGATACCCATTGCACCTAATGCCTCTAAGCGATCTGCATCCTGTACGATCTTGCCTTCTAAGGATAATTCGACGTTATCAGACAAACTTTTTGAAAAAGACATATTTTCGATGATATGAAAGATTTGATGAATCTCTGATTCTGCCACTCCGATGTTTGCCAAAAAGACTCTGAGTCCTTCTTTCACTTGCCCTTCATCTTCGACCACTTTATCATCGATCGTATCATGTAGATATGCCGCTGCCAGCGTGATAAAAGGATCGGCTTGCGGTAGTGTCTCAAGGACTTGTCGGGAAAGTTCGACTACTCGATTCGTATGGTCCACCCCATGTCCTGAACGATCCAAAGACAATTGTGCCATGCTATAATTAGCAATTTCATTTAATTTATCCACTGCCGCTTTCACCTTCTATTTGAGAATTTTTTAGACTTCTTCAACACCATAAACGCTAAAGTAAAGTTTTCGCATAAAATCGATCAAGTACTGCGGATTCAATACTTCTCCTGTCGCATCTTGAATCAATTGATTTGGTTTTCTTGATGCACCGTACTGATGGATTTTTTCTGTCATCCACTCTTTGATCGGTGAGGAATCATCAGAAGCCAAAATCTCATCAACAGCGATATCTTTTTTCATTGCATGTAATAATTGTGCAGCATACATGAATCCTAACGCATAAGATGGGAAGTAACCAAAACTTGCACCTGACCAATGGACATCTTGTAAGATTCCTTCTAAATCGTTTGTTGGACGGATACCTAAATACTCTTCATATTTTTGGTTCCATACTTCTGGTAATTTCTCAACTTCTAACCCTTCATTGAACATCATTTTTTCGATCTCATAACGTATAATGATGTGTAATGGATACGTCAAACTATCTGCTTCAATCCGAATCAAACTTGCTTTTGTATACTGTAATGAACGATAGAAATCATCAAAAGAAATATCATCAAAGGTTCCTTCAGCACACTCTTGGAAGAATGGGTACTGTTTTTCCCAGAAACTACGATTGCTGCCGACAATGATTTCATTGAAAAGTGATTGCGACTCATGGATGCCCATCGAAGTACCTTCACCAACTGGTGTATACGTATATTTTTCATCAATATTTTGTTCATACATCCCGTGTCCGGCTTCATGAATTACTCCAAACGTTGCCATTTTGAAGTCCTCTTCATTCCAACGTGTCGTGATGCGGACATCATTACGATTAATCCCGATCATAAATGGATGGATCGTGTCATCTAAGCGACCTCGTGAAAAATCATACCCTAACTGTTTGATCACACCGACTACAAAACGTTTTTGTTGTTCCTTCGTCATTTTACGTGAAAGAAAATCCGTCTCTGGCGCTGTTCCTTTTTCCACTAAGGCTTGGCGGATGGACATAATGCCCTCTTTGACTTGAGCAAATACTTGATCTAAGATCTCAACTGTCATTCCTGGTTCGTATTTATTCAACAGAACATCATAATCCGTTTTTTCCTCTTTACGCCAATATGGGATCAACTGTTTTGTGATCTTGATGTTCTCAGATAACGCGGATTCAAAATCAGCAAATTGTTTTGATTCACGCGATTCTTGCCATTTTGTGTGGGCTTTAGAAGTCGCAGAAGTTAATGCAATCATCAATTCTTCCGGTACTTTATGCTCTAATTCATAGTCTTCTTTGACTTTCTCAAAAACCGTTTTTCCGACTTCAGACAACTCGTCAGGGTGCGCAGAGAAGTATTCGATTGCTTCTGCGATTTTCGGTCCGACTTTTTTTGAGAAGTATAGCCCATATAAATAACTGTTGACTTCACTGCGTTCTTCACTTGATTTTTCTGGCATGCCTGTTTGGATATCCCAGTCCAATACTGTTAACGCTTGACTCATTAAATCGATTTCTTTTACTTCTTTCAAAAATTCCTTTTCATTCATCCAAAAATCCTCCAACTTATCCTAGTTATCATTTATCCAATAGTTATCGCTCACTTACATTTACTACATTTCTTTTGCGTTGATTAATTCAAACCGTTCAACAGCAAGGGGCATCTCTTCATAAAATTCTTTTCCAATTTGGGGCATTAACTCCCTAAAAAATTTTTTATGAACTTTATACCAGTAATCATAGCTCAAATCACCCTCACCTTCAGCACGGGCAATTTCTTCTGTTACTTCATTCATTGGCATTATCGTCATATCTGTATATTTTATGATGCCTACAGATTCGTCTTTACTATTTAAAACAATGGTATAACTGCCGATTTTAGACAACGGGTCTTCATCGTAATACAGGCATTCATCGTATGATGAACATGACGCCGTTTTGATCCCCTTTAAAATCAAGTCTGCCAACTCATCTGCCATCGGTGTCCCTTCCCAACCCCACTGCTCTGCCGTAACATTTGTTGGAGGGAGTTCACCTTGCCAAAATTCTTTCCAATACTTTTTTGCTTGTTCATTCATTTTGAATTCCTCCAAAAATCATAGGGTCAAAGGTCTTAAAGTCCCAACCATGGTTTTTAGGTGTCCATACTTATATCCTAGTTATTCGTTTTCAGTCCGTTCTTTTCTTGGTGGACGAGTTCCCCAATATTGGAACAGATCTGTGCGCAATGCACCATTATATAATTTACGTTTTTTTGTTGCTTTTTGTCCGTAAAATTCTTCAAATGCCAAATCACTTGTCAAGATGTACTTACTCCACGTTTTCAATGGTCGGAAGACCTCACCCATTTCTTTGTAGAGACGACGAACGGATTCTTCTTCACCTAAGCGTTCACCATAAGGGGGATTAGCAACGATCACGCCGTATTCTTTTTCCGTTTTGAAGTCCTTCACTGCCCGTTGTTGGAAAGTGATGGAATCTCCTAAACCGATCTCTTCCGCATTGGCTCTGGCGATACCGATCAATTGACCATTGATATCAGACCCAGTGATATCTAATTCGATATCATAATCTGCCTGTTCTTCTGCTGCTGCACGAACTTTTTCCATGATAGCCGGATCGAACCAATCCCACGTCTCACACACAAATTCACGATTGAAACCAGGGGCGATATTATGACCGATCAGTGCAGCTTCGATACACAGTGTTCCTGAACCACAAACGGGATCATAAAACGGACGATCTTTACGCCAGTTCGTCAACATCACTAAAGCTGCTGCCATATTTTCTTTTAATGGGGCACCACCTTTTTCTAAGCGATAACCGCGTTTGAACAAACTTGGACCAGTTGTATCAAGGGTCACTAACACATGATCTTTCAGTAAAGCAACTTCTAGTTGGAAATGTGCACCGGTTTCTGTCAATGGCACAGTAGACGGACGATGATAATACGTACGTAGTCTTTCAACAATTGCTTTCTTAGTGATAGCTTGACAGTCTGGTGTACTATAAAGTGTCGATTTGATCGATTTTCCTGCAACAGGGAAAGAGGCGTCTAATGGAAGGTAATCTTCCCATGGTAACGCTTTGACTTGCTCGAATAATTCATCAAACGTACGGGCATCAAATTCACCCACGACGATCTTGATACGATCTGCTGTACGTAACCATAGATTTGTTGTAGCGATCGTTTCCATCGTTCCTTTGAAACGCGCACGACCATTTTCGACTTGGCACTCGATGCCAAGATCTCTAAGTTCTTTTCCTACTAATGCTTCTAGCCCGCTTGCCGCTGTCGCTATTAAATTGAATTCTCTATTTTTATCCATTGTACTCTCCTTATCAATCAAAAAAGAGGCATGACATTCGTCCTCTATAATCAAACAAATGGTGTGGCAGAAGCAGCCCTTAGAAAATAAGCAACAACACCCAAAAATACGATAAGCTATTTTCGTATGTTGCTGCTTAATTCTTGGAGCTGTGCGCTTCCGTCACACCCTCTTCTAAATCCCCTACATCCGATCTTTTTTATGTGAAAACGCCAGACGTAGGAAAAAGCTATTGTTAGTACTGATTTTGTAGGCTGTTATTCGCCTATCGATTTATTCCCTGAAGATGTGGTTTTCTATAAGCCATGTTCTGTACTTTGTTTTTCCAGGGAGAAAAAACAAAGCGGTAACCATCTATCTGCAGATCAACTGCCCTTTTGTCTCGTTCTGATTCCCCGACAAAAAGCGCCCCTACCGTTGTTTGGGTTGCTCGCTCGAGGGGTTTACCGCGTTCCACCGAACAAGTTTCCTCGTTCGCTTCGTCACTGTGGCACTTTCAAGGATACTGAAGCATAGCCGAAACCTTAGCTTGTTTTCCTGCCGTTACTCTAAAAAGAGTACCTTAGCTTATTTTTTCGCTAAGCACGAACACTACAGGCATCACAGCCTGTGCGAGCATGGACTTTCCTCAGTCTGGTCAAAGCCAGACCGCGATTACCCGAAAACCACAAATCGATTCATTGCTTAAAACTGACGTGTTGCTTCGTTGTCATGTTCGTTTGTTGTTGTATAGTTGTTTGGATTAGGTGTTACTGGTGGTACATTTCCTGCTTGTGCATCTAATTTTTTACCAAATACTTCACGTTCAAGATTTGATAGACGTTTTAAAATATCAAAATTCGTTACTGCCGCACTTTTCGGAGTTTCTGTTTGTTGTGCACGACTTGGAGCTGCTCCTTGGTTTTTCGATAATTGAGCGACTTTTGCACTTAATTTATCGTTTTCTTCTTGTAAAGCAAGGAGTTGTTTGCTGTAATTCTCATAATCTTTGATAATATTGTCTAAGAATTCGTCCACTTCTATCGGATCATATCCGCGCATTTTTGTTTTGAATTCTTGTTGTAAAATGTCTTTAGGACTATAAATCAAATTCGCCATATTTACACCTCTAGTTCTCATTTACGTATTAACGTTTCTACTTTTTTATTGTATCGGAAAAGACTTGATAAATCAAACACTATATTATTTTATTCACTAAAATTTTGCAAATCATCCATGCTGACGGTTCGAATCTCATAAGGATGACTCCCTTGATATTTTTGTGCATCCTTAAAAAAATAGTCTGTTTTTCCAGGATATTCTGGATCATAAATCAATAGTGTCCCATCTGTATGTTGTAGAATAAATTGGGTATGATTTCTTAGTTGACTTGGTGATTGATAGGGTTGGTGACTCACCGACTCACGATAGTCAGAAAGCTGTTCTACCAGCCTTTTCTTTTCCTGATTGTTCTCATTCCAACCATTACCAAACTCTGTAAACGGATAAATGATCCCAAGCTTCAATTCTGGATAATCCGTCTTCATTTCAGCGACGACTTCACCTGCCCATAATTCGACGCCTAAGTTCCCACTGATGATCACCCATTCCAATCCTTCTTCTACCAATTGGGTCAATTCATTTTTTAAAACTTTTTTAATAACTGTCATTTTAGGGTCATTATCTTTGAATATGCCTAATTCAAAACTGCGATAACCAGAGATATACATTACTTTTATTGTATCCATTCCAGTTTCCTTTTCTTTCTCTGTGCTTTTTTGCTATAATGTGGCCTAGGAGAGTGATTCGATCATGGTTTTACGCTATCCAAATGGCCGTCCTTATATCAAGGATGCCTCGTCCAAAGAAAAAAAACAAGTAAAAAGGAACCCACATACGGAGTTTGGCAATCGCGGGATGCGATTTGAAGAAGCCATCAATGAAAGCAACGAGTATTATCTGGCACATCAAATGGCCGTTATCCATAAAAAGCCAACACCGGTTCAAATCGTAAAAGTTGACTACCCTCGACGTAGTGCCGCTGTCATTAAAGAAGCTTATTTTACTCAAGCTTCCACAACTGATTATAACGGTGTCTATCGAGGTTTCTATTTGGATTTTGAAGCAAAAGAGACAAAAAACAAAACTTCATTTCCATTTAAAAATTTCCATCCCCATCAAATCTCACATATGGAAGCTTGTCTAAAACAAGGAGGAATCTGTTTTGTCCTTTTATGGTTTTCTACCTTACAGCGTTGTTTTTATTTAGATAGTACACATTTAGTCCATTATTGGCACGAACAACAGACACAAGGAAGGAAATCCTTGCCGCTTTCATTGATCGAAAAATTAGGAATCGAGATTCCAAGTGGCTTTGCCCCTCGTGTTCCATACTTGCAAGCAATCGAACAGTACCTAGAATCTAATGAAGGAGAACCAAAGAATGCCAACTAATCAAACGAGATCTTCTAAAAGAAGCACCTCCTCTTCTTCTCCAAAGAAAAGAGGAAAACAATCAACGAAAAAAGGCACTGGAAAAGATCGAAAAGGATTGATCACACGTATTCTTTTAATTGGTCTTTCCTTGATCTGTGTCGCTTTTCTCGCAGGGGTCGGACTTTTTTGGTTTTATGCCAAAGATGCGCCTGCTTTGACAGACGAAAAACTGGATGCAACAGTTTCGTCAAAACTTTATACGAAAGATGGCGAGTTATTTGAGGATCTAGGGGCGGAAAAAAGAGAGAAAATTTCTGCCAACGAACTGCCAAAGACACTTGAAGATGCCATCGTTTCAGTCGAAGACCGAAGATTTTACAAACATATCGGTGTCGACCCTGTTCGGATCATCGGTGCCGCATTATCCAACTTTACATCTGGTGGTTTACAGGGTGGTAGTACATTGACTCAGCAGCTGATCAAGCTCTCTTTCTTCTCAACTAGTACCGAAGACCAAACAATCAGACGTAAAGCCCAAGAAGCTTGGATGGCTGTCAGACTGGAACAAACGAAATCAAAACAAGAGATATTGACCTATTATGTCAATAAAGTCTATATGTCTAACGGTCTTTATGGCATGGAAACAGCGGCTCAATCTTACTTTGGAAAAACATTAAGCGAATTGAATTTACCGCAAACCGCGCTTTTAGCAGGAATGCCTCAAGCACCGTCAGCTTATGATCCTTACCAGTTTCCAGAGCAAGCAAAAAAACGTCGTGACACTGTCTTGTACACGATGCTCCAAAACGAAAAAATCTCTCAAACAGAGTACGATACAGCGATCAACACACCGATCACGGATGGGTTACAAGAATTAACCCAAGAAGACACTAATACACGGATCGTCGACAATTATGTCAAAGAGGTCATCAATGAAGTCCATGCTAAAACAGACAAGAATGTCTATACCGATGGCTTAGATATTTATACGAACTTAGACTTGAATGCCCAAAAACACTTATATGATGTAGTGAATACAGATCAATACGTTGCATATCCAGATGATCAAATGCAAGTTGCCACTACGTTGATCGATGTCAATACTGGACAAGTCACCGCGCAGATCGGTGGAAGAAACATTCCGGATGATGTCTCTTTAGGTAATAACTTAGCTGTTAATACCTCTCGTGACTTTGGTTCAACCATGAAACCGATCACTGATTACGCGCCAGCATTTGAAGAATTGAACTATTCTACTGGTAAATTGATCGCCGACGCACCTTACAATTATGAAGGAACTTCTATTCCTGTTTCGAACTGGGACAACCGTTACATGGGAATGGTCACCTTGCGCCAAGCGTTATACCTTTCAAGAAACGTCCCGGCAGTCAAGCTCTTCAATGAAGTTGGCGCAGATAAAGTCGCAGAATTCTTGAGTAGCTTAGGGATCGAATATAGCACGATCCATCAGTCAAATGCGATTTCAAGTAATACTGAACAACAAGATGGTACAAAATACGGTGCTTCTTCTGAAAAAATGGCCGCAGCATACGCTGCCTTAGCAAACGGTGGCACTTACTATAAACCACAATACGTTAATCGGATCGTTTTCCAAGATGGTACTGAAGAAACATTTGAACCAGAAGGAACAAGAGCGATGTCTGAAGAAACAGCGTATATGGTTACTGACATCTTGAAAGATACGATTACTCGCGGAACCGGTACGAATGCCGCAATCCCAGGGTTGATCCAAGCAGGTAAAACAGGAACATCTAATTATACGGACGAGGAATATGCTAAGTTAGGTACCTCAACGGGCGTTTATCCAGATATTTTATTTGCTGGTTACACACCGAATTATGCCATTTCTGTGTGGACGGGATACAATGATAAAATGACTCCGATCACTTCCACTGGAACAGATGTAGCTTCAGATGTTTATCGCGAATTGATGAAATTTGTCTCTGCAAATGTGACAAATACGGATTGGACGATGCCTAACGGACTGTACCGTTCTGGTGGTGAATTATTCTTTAGAAATGCATCATCATCTGGCAATTCAAACGCTACGGTGCCGTCAACGACGATTCCTTCTTCATCTGCGGTCGTCCCTGTAACTCCTGTTCCAGATTCTTCAACGAGCGAAACTGTTCCTGAGACTTCTACAAGCTCAACGACTGAACCTAGTAGCTCTGAACAGTCGACACCACCAAGTAGTGAACCAACTGAACCAAGTAGTGAGCCTTCTACAGAACCACCAGCATCTTCTAGCGAAGAAGCACCACCTGAATCCTCTGCTACGCCGCCAAGTTCTGAAGATACAAATGCTGCTGGTGGTGACAGCGGGACACGAACTGCACCTTCTACTCGAGCTTCGTCTAGAAACAGTAGTGATTGACCATAGAAAAAAGCCATCCTCTGCGGATGGCTTTTTTGTTTACTCGTTTTCTGTCATTTTTCAACGCTCATTTCCTTACTAGATCGATCATTTTAAGTATTCAATAGGATAGTTTCGTTTTCTAGAAAACAAAACTACTCCCCCAGAAATACCAATCAACAGATAACCTAAGAAAACAATTCGTTGATTTACTACTGTTCCTGTTTCGGGTAGATTTTTTCGAGTGATCGCAGAAAGATCAGCGACTAGTGTCTGATGCTTGTTTGCTTCTTTTGTTTCTTCAACAGTCGATCCAATCGTACCAGATACTCTGATATTATGAGTGGATTGCACCTCTTCTGCCTTGACTATGGTGGAAAAGGATAAGCTAATAATAAGAAGTATGTGTAGCACCGATAAAACTTGCCATTTTTTACTTCTATACTTCCTCATCTTACTATCTGATAGTAAATTTTCCATTTGCTTTATTCCTCTACTGCAAAATTCAATACTAGTTTAAAGCTCGGATTACTTTCTACGGAAGCATTTCTCGGTGTCGCATCCCCACTAAATCGGAAGTTACCGACTGTATGATTCCCCTCATTACCAGATAAGGTGAATAAAGGCGTAGCTGTAACTGTCGAAACTCCTTTGTTGAATAATTCGATCGTATTGATCATTAGTCGATCTACTTCGCTCATTTCTTTGACTTCTGTCACATTTGAGACGGAAGCCCGCACACTTAGCGCAGAATGGTTCGTCACGTGATAAGCCGGAGAAGTAATCTTTTTATGCTCAGATTCTTCTGTTGTCCGGAAAATAGCTGTCGTCGGTAGGGTCACATTGATCCATTGATCGAGATTTTCTGGATTTGGACCAGGCTTTGTATTATCAAATTCACCGATGATCCCCTTTATAGTGATATCTCCAGAAGTTGCGCCTTCTCGCCCATCGATGGTTTGGACTGGACTAGCAAAAGCGGTAATTCCACTAATACATACTCCTGTAATTGTTAGAATACTTAACACTAATTTTGTTGCTTTTTTCATTTAGGTAGCCTCACTTAAATTGGATTAATTTTTTATCAATATACTGATTTCTGCTTCGGTTACGCCTTGCTTTTCTTTGGTTTCTGGATCATAGATATTGACTGTCGCTGTTGCTGGATATTCTCCTTTTTCTAAAGGTCGTTTCAAATACACCGCTTCAATCAATTGATTGGGATAAATCGCGCCAGAAGAATAAATCACTTCTTTCGTATCATTGATCGTGATATCGACCGCAATCGGATAAACATTCGTGCCAGGATTGACGATTTCGATCGATCCACGACTTCTGCCATTTTCGAAAACTGCTTCTGGGTTGATCTGCAAGGTGAAATAATTTGCATCTGCTAGTTCTTGCGCACGCTCAGAAATCCGTTGATCACTCGCATCACTGATTTCAGGTAACAAATCCGCGCTGATAACTGGAATGGGTTCTTTGTGACCAAACCAATACCAACTAGCAACAGCCATCATTATTAAAGAAACAAACAATAATAAGACACCGTTCTTCCGTCGTTTCTTTTGTTGATTCCTTCGTTTTGTTTTACTCATTGGTTGAACGTCTCCTAGTCATTATCATTCTTTTATCTCGTACATCTATGCCCGCTATCTGGGAACAAATCGTAAAATCATACGATAGGTGGGAACGAATGAATCTTGATAATAGCCCCCTTGTTCATTGTCACTTTCCGAGATCCACTTAGGATATGGCCCATAAAACCGACCGGTCAAATGGAAAGGGACACTTGAGTATGGTGCAACTTGTGCCAAGCGTTGTTCACTTCTTCGTCCATATAAAGAAATTTTGGTTTCATTAGACATCAACTGTAATTCCAATAGTGATTGTTTGATATCAGAGAATTTTTTCGGTCGTCCTTCTTGCAATGGCGCGTGATCTAAAGGATTTTCATCCTCTCTTAACAAGGTGACCCCTGCATCATCTTCAACAATGAACTGATTCACATACGTATCAACAGAAAGATCTGAATGATTACGGATCTCGTAATCTGGACTAACAAATTCACGATTAGTTTCCTCGCCTTGGTAGAGGGATTCGAACACCATTTTCGTCGGTATGGAAACTTTTAGATGATGGATCTTCGAGCTAACATCAATGCCTATTGTAAACTGACAGGCTTTGTTCCCTACTTGAAATGTAGCAAAATACGTGCCATCGTCCACTTCATCCTTGGTTAAATCCGTAGCTACGATTTTAATTTCCTGACTGCGATCGTCCTGTGTCAAAGCATCGTGTGCTGTTGCCTGACTTTCCTTCAGAATCAATTCATGGAGTTCTGCTTCACTGGTTAATGCCTCTAACTTCTTACGTTCTAATGTGAAGTGATTTGCAGTGTAGTCGATCCCTTTGATTACCTTTTCTTCAATCGTCAAATCACCAGTTGTTTCGACGGATGGTTTAGCAACAGCGAGTGTTACCTGTGTATCTGTTGCTAAACGCTCATTTTCTGCCAAGGGTATCTCAAACTGTCGTATTCGTTGATCTGCATCTTGGTAATCTCCCCACTTGATCCTCGGTGATTCTTTAGTTACACTGACTGTTTGTCCCGTTGTATTTTGGTAAGTGATTGTTCGACTATCCGTTACTTCTGTCATCCAACCAGTGATTGCTGTTGATTGGTCACTTAATGGCTCTAATGCTGCCACTAATTCTTCCGGACGAGAACGTTCCCATACATAAGTTCCTGGATGATTTCCGTCATAATTTGCCATAAATTCGTTTGAATTCTCAAACGCGATTGTTCGAACTGAACTATCCAAACTTTCTTCAAGCACCCATCGGCCTGTATATTCAGTTGTAGATGTGATCCTTGGTAACCTGGTACCTTCAATCACTGTTTCTTTTCCTAATTTAAGAGATGAAAGTCTCCAAGTATTAGAGAACATGCCCCTAATATCTTTATTTTTTGTGTCCCAATTACTCAAATCTAATTCAGTTAGTGAAGAGGAAGACATAAATAAATTCGTCATACTGGTCACATTCTCAACATTCCATTGACTGACATCAATGTCCGCCAAGTTGTATGTCCAAGCAAATGCGTGGCTCATATTCGTCACATTAGACACATTCCATTGACTGACATCTAACTTTATTAAATTGCTCATCCATGCAAATGTGTGACTCATGCTAGTTACATTAGACACATCCCATTGACTAATATTGAGCTCTTTTAGTGCTGTTGTACTTGCAAACATTCTGCTCATATTCGTAACTCCGGATGTATTGAACTTTCCTGCATCTTCAATACTTTTCAACTGATTTAACTCGTAAAATAAAGATGCGCTATTTTCTGGTAAAAATACTTCATTGATGACACGAATAGTTTCAACTTCTGAGTGAACTTTCCATGGCGCTTGCGAGACCGATCCAGCGATTCCACCATACAAATGGATCGTTTTCGTTGCCTCGTCGTATTCCCAAGGGACGGTTCCCCATAACTCCTGACTCTTCCGATAGATATAGGTGACTATCTGCTCATTATTCGTGAAAACCCCTGTTGCATTTTCCGGTGCAACAAGCAATTCCCACCCTTCGATTTCTTTTGCTTCTGTACGATATGCTTCTCCGCTAAATCCCGTTAAAATATCGCTTTGAGCTAACTCATTCCCCTCTTCGTCCACATACCTTACGACGACACTGCCTTGTTGCAAGCGTTCATAATTGGCTTGGACGCTCACAGGTCCCGTACCCATTCGTAAACTGGTATTCGCCAGATTACTATTCGTTATGGTTGCACCATTTTGGGTTCGAAACTGCCAATTGACAAACCGGTACCCGACAGCTGGATTCGCATTCAAATTGATGGTTGCTCCTTGGGCAGCGGATGAAGCTGAAACCCTAGGATTGCCACCAATCGTTGGATTTGCCTGCACACTCACACTATGGGTGATTTGTTCGTAGACTGCTCGAATGGACGAATCTCCTGTCCCCATCGTAATGGATGTACTTTGACTCGTTCGGTTTGCAATAGTCGCGTTTCCAGAAACAGGCTCCCATTGAACAAAGCGATATCCATTCGAAACGTTGGCATGGATCGTGGTCGTTTCACCTTGTGCCAGTATTGTTTGATCCGCTCTTGGATTTCCTCCAGCATTTGGAGAAGATTGGAAAGTTAAATTGTAAACCCTCTCATATATTGCTCGTATCGTTATCGTCTCATGCACTGGTGGTCCTATAGGGCCACCAGTAGAGATAGTAAGACTTGTTGTTTCAGCATTTAGATTGCCTATCGAAGCATTCCATCCGTTGATTAGCTCCCATCGAACGAAACGAAACCCTTGGTTCGGATTTGCACTGATAGTGTAAAATAAACTTCCCCATGGCGGATTTACATGAGGCATAGAACTAGGTCTACCACCTTCTGAAGGACTTGTTTCAAATGTGATTGTTGCATTTCTCTCTACTCCTAAACTTGGATCATTTTGGCTTTCGGGTGCAGGTTCACTAGTTTCTGATCCATAGGCAAAATGAAAAGGTAGATGGGTCAAAAGAATCACTAATACGGTTATTAAGATGATTATTTTTTTACTATTTATTTTGCTTTTCATTGGTACTCCTTAACTTTTAGCTGTTGCAACAAGCGAATATTCTTTCTTTGTTAGAGTTCTTATAAATTAACAAGGTGACTATTCATCAGACAATTAATCATTGATATCTCTAATCGATAAAATTTTTATCGATTAGAGATACTTTTTTTATGCGCGTTGCTCTTTAGGGGAAGAACTACGCAATTTCTCTGAACTCTTGCGTTGCATGATTTCTGCTGATTTGCTTATGCTTGCTTCCATTTTGTTTTGCAGTTTACTAGGACCAGGAATACTTGTAGCCAAGGAAGGCGATAACGTTTTTTGAGTAAGTCTTCGTTGCTTCACTTCATGAGAAGTCCCTGTACGTTCACTAACATTGAATAAGTTTTCTGCTTTTGTGAGATCGCCTTTCATAGCTAGTGATCGAGCTTCTCTTATAATATTCAATTCGTTTTTTAATTCATGGATCTGATTTTTTAATTGACGATATTTTTCGCGATTAAAAATATACTTACTAAAAAAATTGATTCGCTGTTTTTTACTTTGTAATTCGGCTAATTCATTTTGTTTCGTGTTGACTTTCATACTGTATTTCTCTAAATTATGATTTTTTACAATTGTATCTTTCAATTCATGGATTTTTTCAATAGCGGAATGAGTATCTCGATGGTAGCCTTGGTCTTCTTTCCAGGTTTCGATAAAATTTCCGAGTGCTAGTTCACTTTGTTTTTCATTTTTCTTAAACCTGCCATAGAAACCCGCGTCATTAAAACTATTTTTCATCTTCAGGTCATATCTTTTTTTATGCATGTCGATATTCTCACCTAATTCCTTGATGTTTTTTTCATCCTTTGATGAATCATACTGAAATTTATACTCCTCAAAAAAATTAGATAGTTTTTCAAATTGTTGATCCAGATCGTGGTGGATCATTTTTTGGACATTTTTTAAATCTGTTTTGACGATCGTTGAGTCCCTATTCGCTTGCCCAGCTATGCCTGTTTTGTCTGTAAGTTCATGACTCTTAGCTGATTTGAGACGTTCAGTTTCTCTTTCTCTGATCAACTGTGTTTTCTCCGCTTCTAATTTTTCATAGCGGGGATCACTCATATCTTTGATACGGTTTATTTGCGCTTGTTTCTCTGAAATTTTTTCCGTTAATTGCTGAATCTTTTCAGGATTAGATTTTACTTCAGTTGTTCTCAAGGTGCTTGATGAAGCAGTCGGCTGTATTTGATCTTGTACAGCGTTTTGTTGTAGCAACTCATTTTTCATTGCTACTAAACGATCGAGTTCAGGATCATTGATATCTTTTATGCGTGCAATTTTTTGGTTTAATTTTACGAGTTGTTCATCCATTATCATTCCTACTTTCTTAAAGAAATCCTTTATCTGTCTTCGCGATATTATTTATGAACAAAATGACTTATTTCCTATTTTTCTTTTGTAACGAACGTTTGAATCCCTCTGACGATCGAACACTCTCCAAATAAACGCGTTCTTGCTCTCTCTTGTTTTCTTCTATCCTTTTCATTGTTTGGATTCGCTTAGTCTCACGACCGATTCTTCGTTGTTCATCACTCATACGCTCATGTTCCATTCTTTCTCCTCCAATCAGGATGGCTCCAATTGATCATGAGAATTCCTTATGATCTTTGTAATGACGGTCTTCTTGTTAACTGATTATTTTTTGATAACTGATTGATTTTATTACTTTTACTGATTGCCTCTTTTTTTACTGTGGCAAAGCTCAATTTTTTGATTTTAGCAACGGATTGTTGTTTTGCCGCTTTCACTGTTTTGACTTCGGCAGATTTGATTCTTCGTTGAGAGGATGTTGCACTGATACCTAGTGTTTTTATACTTTTTAAAAGATCAACCTTCATGAAGTTCGTCCCTAATTTGTATAAAAACTGAAAAAGGTTCCGATTGGTTTTTGTTGCGATATTTTTTACAACAGGCGCTTTTTCTTTCGCAGCTTCCAGCTTGACAGGTTGTTTTTTAGCTGCCTTCGTCTTATTAGCAGATACTTCTAAAGGTGATTGCTCTTTTTCTTTCTTTTTTGTGATTCTATTTTTGATCATCTTCGTCACTTTGACGACAAATCGTCCTAAATATTTTAGTCCCATAAAACCAAATTTAGGCGTTTTCAAGGATGTTTTTTGTAGCATTTTTACCTCTGGATCTGGCTGTTCATTGGTGATCATCGAACTCCTCCTTTAAATCAAATGTTTGGTATCATTTATTTTTACATTTAGTTCGCTTTTTTAGTTGTTTCCAAAAGACAAATGCAACGATTGACGTCCCTACTACAGTTAAGGAAATTCCTGCTTGACTATTCAATCTTGGTAGCGAACGCTTCTCTTCTTTTCTTCTGATTGCGACCCCATCATTCTTTTTAGTTGAAGTTTTTTTGTCAGTTGTTTGGTCCACCGGTTTTGTTTCAGGGTGCTTATCCTTATTGTCATTAGGTTTGTCTTCCTCTGGTCTCGGCTGCTCCTCATTTCTAACATAGACGAAATTTATCTCTTGCTCCTCATCTGTAAATACACCTGTAGGTTGGCCGATGGTTTCTTTTACTTCCCAACCAGCTATTTGCATTGGCTCTGCCTTAAAAGCTTCTCCCCAACGTCCAAGTAGAATGTCCATTCGATTTTTTTCAGGCGCTTCCTCAAAAATGTGGTTGACGACTACTTGACCGCCAACTTTACGCTCGTATTGGATCGTTACCGTTTGTGCTTGTTCTGTCACTATCACTTCTGGCAACTCACCTTTTACTTGCCAACCCGCTTCTGTTCGTGGCATCAATTCAAAACGATCACCGACATTCCCGACATCTGTAATCACTTCGTTCGTATTCATAGAAGATTCGCCAATGAATTCATGATTGACGGTGATGGCACCTCCAGGTTTTCGCTCGTATTGGATCGTCACCGTTTGTGCTTGTTCTGTCACTATCACTTCTGGCAACTCACCTTTTACTTGCCAACCCGCTTCTGTTCGTGGCATCAATTCAAAACGATCACCGACATTCCCGACATCTGTAATCACTTCGTTCGTATTCATAGAAGAATCGCCAATGAATTCATGATTGACGGTGATGGCACCTCCAGGTTTTCGCTCGTATTGGATCGTCACCGTTTGTGCTTGTTCTGTCACTATCACTTCTGGCAACTCACCTTTTACTTGCCAACCCGCTTCTGTTCGTGGCGTCAATTCAAAACGATCACCGACATTCCCGACATCTGTAATCACTTCGTTCGTATTCATAGAAGAATCGCCAATGAATTCATGATTGACGGTGATGGCACCTCCAGGTTTTCGCTCGTATTGGATCGTCACCGTTTGTGCTTGTTCTGTCACTATCACTTCTGGCAACTCACCTTTTACTTGCCAACCCGCTTCTGTTCTAGGTGTCAATTCAAATCGATCGCCCACATTCCCCACGTTTGTGAATCGTGCACTGCTATTCATACTTGAAGCACCGATAAATTCGTGGTTCACCGTGATCGCTCCGCCCACCGTTGGATTCTTTGTATAGACAAATTCAACAAGTCTTTCCGGACCAGCTGCCATCTGACCGGAAGCACTTGCGCTTCCAGATGATAATCTGCTGAAGGTATATCCCGGAATGACTGGAGGTGTATACGCATAGTTTTGACCAACCTCCATTTGTTCTACCAGTGGAGCTCGGAGTTCATTACCTTCCTCATCGATATATCTCACTTTGATTGAATTTTTTGTTCGCAGTGACAATGTGCCTAAATTAAGATTAGTAAGTGTGATACCCCCTACATTAATCGGGTTGTTTCCAAAAAAATCAGCAGTTGTTGGATCAATTGCCCATGTATCTAAATAAAGCGAACTCAAGTTAAGATTGATTGAGTTAGTATGACCATTTGTCGCACTCACCTGTGACCTAGTAACTGTCACATCAACTCTTGTATGATTTCCCGTAGTCGGACCAACTACCCTGCTAATAGTCACTCCCGAAGGAAGATTTGTCGCGGTCACCTCGCCTATGCTAAAATTACCTAGCAGATTTGGTGACTTTCCATAACGCATCTGAGTATAAAAGTAATTGGGTACAGGCGTATTTCCACTCTTACCTCCCGTAAGTGCTGGAATCCAACCACCTCGATCTGTTACAAGGGCATAGGTAGGAATATTAATCGAAAAACTTACACTATCCCCCACATCAACCCCTAAAGAACCATCTACTTGTGGTGTAGCACTGATCTGTTGAGAGATTGCGTTTTCTCCTTCGTCATACAACCATGCACTTAAGCTCTTTCCTTGATGGATCTCATCGAGCATATAATCATTAAAAGTAGCATAAACACTCACTGGAAAATGTAAGAGCAACAAGATGACGCTAAATATGCTCATTAGTTTGATTTTATTCATTGAATCTCTCTCCGTATTCTTTATTTTTCAAAAGATATTTGACCTTTCAGTAGGGGCTTACCACTGGCATTATTACTCTTCGAAATTGCTTTTTGTTTGATTGAATCAAATGCCTCTTTGACGGCCGGCTGACGATTGATTCCCTTATTTTGTTCAGTAATCTGTGGATTTCTTTCAGATTTTGTATTATCCAACCGATGTCTTGCGGCTTCACCTAATTGATTCGTCGCACGGTTTTCACGTGATGACTGTGAGGGTGGCTCATGAATATCCGCTTTCACATGAAGTGTTTCATGGGTATTGAACGAATTCGACCGACTTGAACGATTCGATTCATTTGGGGTTTTGTTTTCTGTCTCTTGACCATAGACCCATGCATATGGACTTTTTTCCATTGACTTCGTTTCATTACTAGCGAGTTTTATGCCATCTTCTTTTGATCCAGCACTTTTTATTGACGAATTATCATGGGCAGATGCACGATCATCCTTATCCAATTTTTCATAGGCTTTATCAAAATTCTTATCTACCTCTAAAGAATTTTTTTCGATTGTTTCTTTTTGTGTTGTCGTTTCTAATGTTTGATCTTCTTTTTTATAAAACTTTCTTTGTAGTGCATGCAGTCCTTTACTCAAGGCAGTCACACCAAAGGAAACCCCAAGTGCCATTGCAATAACTGAAGTTACTTTGTACATAAATAACGGAGTTGAGGTGGCTATCGTAAATATATATGGTGCTATTACTGGTGTCAGTGCGATACCAATTCCTGCTACAACTATCCCAACACCAAAGATGATGGCGAGAGATTTCCAATTTCTTTTAAGATAACCTTTTACAGATTTGTCTTTTTCTGAATTTTCAGGACTGTCTTTTTCTGATGAGTGATTCTGTTGTTTTGTTTTTGCTGTTTCTTTCTCATGAGCGGCAGTTTCTCTTTGAATCGATTTTTCTTTTGGATCAATCACTCGATCTTCTAAGTTTCTCTGTCGACTTCGTTCTGCCTGGCGATAGTTTTGTATTCTAGAACGAAGTTTACGGATATAGTTGATGAGTTTTGGCCCATAAACGGCAGCCAAAATAGTCCCGTAAATAAACAGAGTTAGTGGTAGTCCATACATAGCAAGGTAGGCTGGAACGATGCCTAAAATGCCAGTTACCCACATACTGATCAACGGCCAAGATGCTAATGGTAGTAAGTTCAACAAAAGTCTTCCGATTTGAATCGCTCGGCTTTTTTTTGTATGGATTTTCTTTTTTTCTGTAAGCGGTCCTGACTCTGGCAATTCTATATTGTCATCCATAAAATCGGTTTCTGTAGCTTTATCCGTTTTTCCTGAAGCATTTTCATTTAAGCCAAAAGTATCACTACTCGCGTCTATTCCAAGTTTATCTAAAGAATCAGTTGTGTTTTCCGACTGTTTTTTATCCATTCCTCGAGTGACTATACTCGCTTCATCCAGTTTTGTTGGTTTCGGTTCCCCACCTTCACTCATCTGATTTCTCATTTGGCTATTTTGAGTGTCTGAGGAAGATTCCTCTACTGATGCGTGGGAACTATCTGTTTGAGTATCTGTTTGAGTATCTGTTTGATTATTTGTCTGGGTATTTGTTTCAGGTGGTACTTTTTCTTCTGGATTAAATTTGAGTTTATCAGCTAACAATTCACGGATTTTTTTCGTATTACCAGCAGCGATATCTGTTAGATCTGTTTGATCAGCAGAGTGAACAGTAGGTTGGTTGCTTGTTTCTTTTCTATGATCTAGCTGATCGGCTATAACCGTTTCTTCCGATTTTGGACCATCACTACTTGTTCCAGCAGGATTTTCAAATTGGTTTTGGCGTTGACGAAATCTTTCATTAGCCAATCCATTTTGTTTTTGCTGGAATGTTTCGTTAGAATCACTAGCTTCAGTTTCTCTCCCAGTTCTGGACTCGTACTGTCTTCGCATCGCTTTAACTCGTCCCGTGGATTCTGGTGCTGGTCGCTCATCACGAAGAGCATTCGCATTTTCGAACTGATCTCTCGCTGCTCTCACTCGTCCCGTGGATTCTGGTGCTGGTCGCTCATCACGAAGATTACTCGCTTTTTCGAACTGTTCCCTCGCTGCCCTCACTCGTCCCGTGGATTCTGGAACTGGGCGCTCATCACGAAGGGTATTCGCATTTTCGAACCGTTCTCTCGCTGCTCTCACTCGTCCCGTGGATTCTGGAACTGGGCGCTCATCACGAAGGGCATTCGCATTTTCGAACCGTTCTCTTGCTTCTCTCACTAGTCCCGTGGATTCTGGTGCTGGTCGCTCATCACGAAGATTACTCGCTTTTTCGAACTGTTCCCTCGCTGCCCTCACTCGTCCCGTGGATTCTGGAACTGGTCGCTCATCACGAAGGGCATTCGCACTTTCAAACTGGTCCCTTGCTGCCTTCACTCGTCCCGTGGATTCTGGTGCTGGTCGCTCATCACGAAGATTACTCGCTTTTTCGAACTGTTCCCTCGCTGCCCTCACTCGTCCCGTGGATTCTGGAACTGGGCGCTCATCACGAAGGGCATTCGCACTTTCAAACTGGTCCCTTGCTGCCTTCACTCGTCCCGTGGATTCTGATGCAAGGTGGTTATCACTTTTTACACTGGAATTTTCGAATCGAGTGCGACGGTTTTGTAATTCTTCGTTCGTCATGTCGGTTTGATTCGATTTTGTTTCGTTTGCAGCTGCTGAATCATTCGTATGAACTGCGCTTCCGTTTCCTTTACGTACGATTTCGCTACTGCCATGCATGGTGGTAGCTCTTTGATAAGAAGTTCCTTGATGTTCACTTTCTCCACGACCCTTTTTCTTAGAAAACGCTGGTTCATTGCTTGTACTAGTCAGGTTTTCGAAACGAGCACGACGGTTTTGAAATTCTCCGTCAGTCCTACCAGCTCGACTCAATTCTGCATTGTTTGTCCTTAACGAGTCATTGTTATCTATCCTACTAGCTTGATCTTCTTGCACTAGCTCACTACTTCGTTGCTGCCTAGGTGGATTTTGATAAGCAACTGTCTGATAATTATCCGGTTCGCTTTGAGTTGTTCTCTCTCTGACTGGTGGTTCATTACTTGGTCCAGGCATATTGCCAAATTGATCTCGCCGTCTTTGAAATTCTTCGTTTGCCCTACCAGTTTGACTCCATTCTGCATTGTTTGTCCTTAATGAGTCATTGTTATCTGCCCTACTAGCTTGAGCTTCTTGCACTAGCTCACTACTTCGTTGCTGCCTAGGTGGATTTTGATAAGTAGCTGTCTGATAATTATCCGTTTCGCTTTGAGTTGTTCTCTTTATGACTGGTGGTTCGTTACTTGGTCCAGATAGATTGCCAAATTGATCTCGCCGTCTTTGAAATTCTTCGTTCGTCATGCCGGTTTGCTCCGGCTCCGCTTTATTTGTGGGTGATGATTCATTCGTATAGACTGTGCTTTCATTTCCTCTACGCACAAATTCGCTAGTACCTTTTAATGGCGGAGCTTTTTGATAGGATGATGTTCCTTCATCTCTTTGGTTCTGTCGATCTGACGGTTGATTTTGCCTATTTTGAACATTCGGTGAATCATTCGTTTGCGAGGTTCTCCATCTAGACGACTTTCGACTTTCTGATGGTGAATGATCATTTGATGTATGATTCAGACCTTCATAGTATTGTCGCAATCGATTGACTGTTCCTGATGGTACTTCAGCTGAATGTGGTTCTTTATTATAAGAACGTTCTTTTTCAAATCGTTCTTTTAAATCACTCACTCTAAGCCTTTCTTGGTGTTCTTCTTTTGTATATTGATTCGTCGTGTGAACAGGATTTACGTGCATCGAGACATTCTCTTTGATCTGATCATTGGATAAAGATTGTTGTTTTAAGTTAGGTTTCTTATTGAGTGATGCTTGTTCTGCAAATCTTCTTTCTTGTTCAGCCACTAATTTAGGACTTACTAATTCTTCAGATGCTTGTAATTGTGTGTGTGACGTCAAATTAGGTGTCGCATCTTTTGTCCTTGTTTCTTGTTTACGTATATTTTCTTTTAAGACGATCATCCGCGATTTATAAATCGAGAATCTCAAGGCATTGTATTCTGATGGATCAATGTCTTGGAGCATTCTTTCAAATGATTGTTTTAAATCATTGGTCTTTTCTTCGTTCACTTCTTTTCTTGAAGAAATCAAGTCTAGAACGAAGTGGAATTCTTCTCTCAAGGTTTCAGGGTTGCTATCCAATATTGCTTTTGCTTGAAACTCATTGAATACTTTTTCTTCATAAGGTTTTACTGATTTTACTGAAATATCTTTGTTTATATATTCTTTAAGATAGTCTTCAAATTTTTTATAAAACATCGGTCTCCTCCATTCAATGAAGAATTTTTTCAGAGTCGATTAACCATTCAAGCGATTTTCAAGTAAATGATCTAAAGATGAATTATTTTCTCTAAAAACTCCCGTTTGAGTTAACCGCACGGCTTGATGTGGTTTTTCGTAATTATTTACCCATAAAAACATTCCTGGGAGGGAATTCATGCGATAACCAAATTGTGTTTCCTCTAATGTGATTTCAAATTTTTTAACTGCTGAATGTTCATCTGTGATTGATAGTTCTAACACACATGACGTCTCAGTAATATCTTCAGAAATGACTCGATAGTAAAAAGTTCGACTTATTTCGTCTCCGTCATCCACTTTTCGTTGGACAAATGTATCTTCTGTGAAATCAATCAACACTTGACTATTCATCGTCGTACCTGTCCAACTACCTTGAAGTAACACGTCATTCCATTTCTGACTGATCATCTCGTTCACTTCATCACCACCAGAATCCATCATTTCTTTTGCTTTCTCCATCAATTCAACACTTGGATAGAAATAGGTAGTGTCCCCCTCATTGTCTTCATAAAAGAAGATCGTTTCCCCTAGCCTGGTCATCAGCTCAAAAGTCACTTCCTTCTCGTCTTTATCGGTCAACACAAGTTTTGTATCCACCAAACGATAATGACCGGTTGAGAGCCAGGTAGTACTCTGATAGGTCCCATCATTTTTTAATTCTAAGACCATGCCATCCGCTCGATCAGAATACCAAATTCCCCGATAGACTAAAGCTTCGTTTTTTTCCACTAAATTTAGGTCCTCTTTTTTTTGCTCGTTTACAGACAAAGGTTGACTATTGGTGGTAGATCCTAAATTTTCATTCGTATTGCGATGAAAAAATAGCGTGTAAAAAATAAAACTGAACATTGCGATGAAAATGCCGACAGCTATAAACACGATTCTTTTTCCTTCTTTTGACTCAACTATATTTTTTATTTGCTTCATCGTTCATCCTTTTCTTTCTTTATTGAAGAATACCGTACCCTGAAATACTTGGATCATTGATAAAATAGGTCCTTCTAGCTACTTTATCGGCAGTATTCCCTTCGATGGTCTGAATGATATTTCCATCTGTAAACTCTACGATTCCCACATGATCCTTACCTGTACCACCTCCATTCCAATCAAAGAAAATCAAATCACCTGGTTGTGGATGATAGTTCTCTGAAGCCTTCTTATAGTTCCCTTTTTCAGTTAACCAGTTGATCATTTGTAAACAGTTAGCAGACTTGATTATTTTTTCTTGGTTGAGATAACCTACTTGGTCTGCTACCCAACTCACAAAGATCGCACACCACTCTACTCTTCCTTCAAACCCATACCATTGCCAGTACTTCTCTCCTTGAATCGTGCCAATCTCATTGATTGCAGCCTCTAGGAAATCTGAGTTTTCGAGCCATAGATAGTTAGTTACTATAGGTACATAGAACATATTTCCGTAAGCATATCGCCATGAAAACCCATGTGCTAACGCTACTGGATGGGTATAAGTAACAGTCTGCCTGTTGCTTTTTTCTCTTGCATATAACTCTGCATGAAGGAAGCTATATTGCTTATTAGTATTTGCTAACCAATGTAAAAAGTCTTCTCCGTAGTTATAGGCTTGAAGAGCCGCACGATCATCAAGATGTAAGGTTCTCGCTTTACTTAATAATTGAGCAAAATAGTGGGTGCCTCGATCAATTGATCGTTCTGGATCATCGATCGTATTAGGAGACAAACCTTGTGACTCACTGGCCTGCATGATGTCAGGGAATCTTTCTGCATCACCACCTGATTCTACTTGGATGATTGCCAAGATCATGTTGACATACTCTGGAATCCCATACTTTTCACAGGCTTCTCGAACAAGATGTTCCCATTGTAAAATCATTTGTCCAGGATTTTTAAGACTTCCTGAGATTGATCTTGAAGAATGATGTGTAAACCCTTCTATCTCAGAAGGAAATTGAAATTCCAGATCAAAAATATAAGCAGATGGATAAATGTGTCTGTTTGGCCAGAATGTTCGGCGTTCTATGACTTCAACCTTTAAATTTCCAGTGGTTTCTCCTACGATTGTATCGCCGTCTACCCACTCACCACTTCTCACCCGGACATTTTTTAATGGAGACAAAACAACTCTTTTGCTCAAAGAAGTATTGATAGTGACATAATCATTGCCAGCAGCATGTACCCTTCCTGATCCAGAATTATCGATGCCATAGACAGGTGTGCCAGGCTCAGCCAACAGCTCAATATGATTGTGTCTATTTCTGTCATTTGATCCTCGATAGCCATATTTTTGAACAACGATGGCCTCTTGGTTCATGCCAAAAGGACTTTGCAAAAATACTTTATTCTCAAATCGGTCCAATTCCTGGATCGGTCCAAATTTATCTAGTTCTTCCTCTGTCAACGTATCTGAATTTTCATCAATAAACTGGCTGATTGTTTTGATCTCAATATTGATCAACGCCACTTTTATCGTACGATGGGTTGGACGATCTTCTTCATTACGAGGGGTAGCGGGTTGGTCCCCAGTTGGAGTGTTAGCTGTTTGATTTTCTTCGGAATCATTCGGTTCTTCTTCTGAGTTCTCGTCTTCTTCCGAATCATCCGCTTCTTCTTCTAAGTCCTCGTCTTCTTCTGAATCATCCGGTTCTTCTTCTGAGCTCTCGTCTTCTTCTGAGCTCTCGTCTTCTTCTGAATCATCCGCTTCTTCTGAGTCCTCGTCTTCTTCCGAAACATCCGCTTCTTCTAAGTCCTCGTCTTCTTCTGAATCATCCGCTTCTTCTAAGTCCTCATCTTCCTCTGAATCATCCGCTTCTTCTTCTGAGTCCTCATCTTCCTCTGAATCATCCGCTTCTTCTTCTGAGTCCTCATCTTCCTCTGAATCATCTGGTTCTTCTGGGTCTTCTTCTTCATCCGAATCATCTGGTTCTTCCGATTCATCGTCATCTTCTGAGTCTTCCGATCCATCTCCTTCTGGGTCAGTGTCCTCAGTATCATTGTCTTCAGGATAAATAATTGGCACTTCTCTTGTTTCGATTTCTGTCGTGTAACTAAAGGTATAGTCATGGATTCCTTCTACTTCTCCACGAACTCTCGTTGCACCAAAGATATTGCTACTCGCTGAGATACTTTTACTGATGTTATAATCTTCATATTTTGCATTCAGGTAATAGAGGTACGTATCTGCATCAGAGCTATAGATAAAATTGTTATCTGGTCTGGCAACACCATTTACAACAAAATAAACTTCTTCAATTTCAGAATCTTCTGAAAAATCTTCAAAAACTTGTTGCACTTCTTTGTTCTTTCTGGCATCCAAAAGTGTGACATGCTCATATGCCTCTGCTAATGCCATATCTTCCGTTTTTATAGTGAATATACTAGCGATAAAATTAAAGATGGCGATAATCACAACGATCACGACGATCACGACCGCCAAGATCATCATTACTTTGACGGACAATAACATGAGGATCAGTTTGAGAATAATAAATAAGACTAAAAGCACTCCAAGAATATTCAATTCGCCATCTTTGTTCCTGCCAACTGTGTCTATGGCTGTTTGTGCCAGATTTTTTTTCAGTTTGGGTTTGAATTTTTTTTTCGATGGCATTTTTGTTTGCTTTTTTAATCGTTTGACTTTGTTGGAGTTACTTAACACTTGATGTTTACGTTCAAGTTTGTCTTTGATGCCGAATAGTTTTTCTTCAAGCTTCTTTGCTCTGGTCTGCTTATTCGTAGTAAGTGTATTCTTTATGCCAGCTAGATTGAGAACATTTTTGCCTAGCTTTTGTTGTTTCTTATGATAGAATTTTTTTGATCCTAGTTTTTGTTTATTGATTTTTTCAGTAGAGAGCTGACTTCGCTGATTCGTCCCACTATTATTGGATGACGTTTGTCTTTTTTTTATTCCTAAAAGCGCATGATCGATTTCTTTAGAAGAGCGGTGTTTATTCTTTATGAAATAGGCCTTTTCTCTAGTGGTACTATGTTTTTTATTTCTATTTACTTTGTTTAACTTTTTTTTATTTGTCATGAGATGGCGCTTTTTAAATTGACTATCGTAAGTTTTTTTGCTTGTTGCGCCTTTACTTAATGGCTCTTTTCTTGATTGGCTATTCACCATATGTTGTTTAAAATCAACGATGTTTCTATTTTTTAGCTGTAAGTTATCTCTTTTTTTTCTCGCTAATTTTTGTTGACGTTTTTTGAATCGGAGTCGTTTCTTCAGTGCTTTCTCTTTTTGCTCTTTCGTACTGACACGTTTCAATTTGATCGATAACAGATCTTGTTGCTTGTTGTTTTCTTGTTTATTCCCCTCATATGTTTCATTCATAATCTTGCTTTGTTTTTACCTCTTCACCAGGTTTAGTTGTCATGATTTGATAGAGTTTCGTCTCTTTAGGCAGTCGGTCTTCAAATGGAATGATCGTGTCCCCAAACACCATCAAACCTGTACCTTCACTCCCATTTAATACATACTTTTCCTGCTCTTCCGATATATCGAATAAACGAGTCAACTCTGAGCGGTCAGATTTTGCTTGATTGAACATGACAACGAAGTCGCTATTAGAAAGCATTCTTCTGGCTAGATCCGACAATAATAGTGTCTCAACATTTTGAGTGATCCCTGTCGGTATAGCCCCCCATTTTCTTGCTCTACTCCATAATTCAAAGAAATAATTTTCTGAATATTCATTTGTAAAGAGCAACTGTAATTCATCAATATATAACCATGTACGGATCCCTGATTCTCGATTCAATGTGATTCGATTCCAAATTTGATCTAAAACGACCAACATTCCGAATGGTTTAAGTTGTTTCCCTAAATCTTTGATGTCAAAAATGACCAAACGTTTATTTAAATCTACGTTCGTCTGCTCGGAAAATAGCGCTAAGCTACCTTCTGTATAAAGCTCCAATTCAATCGCCAGTTGCTTTGCCTCTTCTTCTGGCTGTGCATTTAGCGCCATATAAAAATCTTTTAATGTCGGCAACTTTGTCTGGTCTTGGTAAATTTTCCGGCATACTCGGTCGATGATCGTCTTTTGTTGGGAAGATAACCCTAAAATACCACCCGTGATCAGCTCACAAAGTGAAATCAAAAATTGGGTTTTTAGAGCGATCGGATCAGCATCGTCGCCATAGTTACTATTGATATCCATCGGATTGATGCAGGTGTTTGAATTGCCAGCCAATCGAACCATTTGACCATCAAATTCCGAGCAAATATGCTGATATTCTGATTCAGGGTCAATGACAATCACTTCGTCTTTGGCGTTTCTCAGTAAAACATTGACGATTTCCCGTTTGACAGAGAAACTCTTACCTGATCCTGGTGTACCTAAGACAAACCCATTGGGCGCCATTAGTTTTTTTCGATCAAGAATCGTCAGATTTTTTGTCACAGAATTGATCCCATAATAATTGCCATTCTCGTGGAGCATTTCAGAAATCGAAAATGGCATCAACGCCGAAACCGCAGAAGTTGCCAATAATCGATTTAAAGGAACATGATTCTTTCCTATTGGTAATAGTGTATTCAAAGCAAATTTTTGTAAATAAGCTAGTTCAATGATCGTGCAGCCAAATCTTCGCCCTACTGACTTGATTTTACTAGCGATTTTATTTAAGTTATCCTGATTATTTGCGGAGAAATTGATCAACACAGTTACTTCAAATAGTTTCTGGCTTTTACTTTGTAATGAATCTAATAGCTCTTTTGCTTCATCCAGAGAATAAGTTAGGTCATAGGGTAGCATGTCATAATCGTACCCACTGTTTAAGGCTTTGCGCTGTTCATCTACCTTTTGCTGATCCATATAAGCCATTTTTGTCTTTACTAAGTCGAAACTGCTTGCCATCGGTATCGGCTTGCAACTAACCGTAAGAGTGATTTCTTCATCGATCTCCATGAGACCTGTCAAGCATTCATCAGATAGTTCGGCAGGGTAACCATTCAAATAGAGGGTCTGATTTAGTTTGTCATCGATCTTGATCAGGCGCTTATCTAATTTGAGATCGACTTGTTTCGGCAGTAATGTAAGATTCTCATTATTTAAGATTTGCCCAATCAATTCTTTGCGTTCTTCTCCCTTTAAAATATGGAGGGTCGAACCAATTTTTCGAGCGAATAGATCCACTTGATCGGCAATCAAGAATAACTCTCTTTCCGCAAATTCCTGATTCTCATGTTTTTGAGTAAAAGTAATAAAAATTTTCTTTTCAAATGCATTCTTCTTTTCGTTGATTTTCGCTGTCAGATAGTCATTCATTTCTTGGCGGTATTTATCATCATATCGTTCATTTTTTTCTTTAAAAAGCACATGAGTCAATTCTTCGACTGTTTTTTTCTTTTTTACTAACGTGACTTTGTACTCAATAGAAGCGTCTAAAGAATTTAGAAATTCACAATATTTAATGAATACCTGCATACGTTGTTCTTCTGAACAAAGTTGATAACTGATATCTTCGACATTGATCGTTAGCGAATATTCATTTTCCTCGATTAGACAAATGCCATTGTCATAGATTTTTTCAAAAAGTAAAAAAGATTTCTTTTCCTCTTGCTTATTTTTCTTATTCTTTTTCTGTTTGAAGTTGACCTTCATCAAATTGGGACGTATCAGATTCTTCATAAACAACTACTCCTTGATCAAAATGGTAAATAAAATAGTATTTCAAATAGCGTTCAAAAGGCAGTCCCTCTTTTTTTAGCCACCCAAAAGCGACGATTGGCATTGAAACGAGAATCATCAGCCAACTGATCACGTCCATGGAATAGCCAAAAAAGCGCACAAATACAAAACTAATCACGATATTAATCAACCCTGCGACAGACAGAAAGCCTAATTGCCGCACACTCATGCCTGCGACAATGCGTTCTTTATATTCCCGTACATCTTTATGGACTTTGACTTCAATTGCCATAACTTACTCCTTTCTACGAGGCAGACACAATCATTTTTGCCCATCCCTTCGTCTTATTTATTGCAAACATCAAGGCAATCATATAAATCGTTAAACCAAAAATAAGACCCCACATCGTTTGATTGTGATTACTCAAAAAATTCATAAAGATCACAGGATAGATGGTCAACACTAATGCGATCATTACAGCATGTAATGAGGAGGCCGCAAAATTCTTAAAGAATCCTTTAGCCATCGATGAAAATTCTTGATTCGGCAGTGCTGCCATAGAAATAGGAGCAATCGCACTGAATATATATAATTCAAAAAATCTTACATAGACGATGACATTGATAAAAACCCCTACAACTAAAGAAACTAAAAACAGAACGACAAAAACCATTAATACAACCATTACTTCCCACCACGAAAGACTTCTGACGACTGAATCGACGACATTGTAATAAGAACCTAAAAGATCATTTCTGTTGTAGTCCATTATTTGCCCTGCTAACATCGATCCTAAAGCGACAATGGCATCAAGGATCACTTGGATTCTTAAGATGACAATATAGCAAATAATAAATTTCACAAATGCTTTCATGATCATTTCAAATCCCAAAGTAGGAGCACCACCCGCATTCTCTACTTTTAAAGAAATTTTTTGAAATTCAAATAAAATAAATATCGCTAAGATGGAAAATGCAACAGGGGCTATAATTGTTTGTTGAATGACTCCTGCTATTTCATAGGCATCTACCATATATTCTTGCAATCCTCGACTTAATGAATCTGCGATATTGTCCCCATTCAAATATTCCATCATTCGAGTAAATAGCATCATTATCGCTGCGCGCACTGATTAACCTTCTTTCTATAAAAAATTTTCTACCTACTTAAAAGTGAGCCGACATCAAATGCGGTCACGAACCAAACTGCAGCAACTAAAATCAATGCACCGCCGACGACTTGCCAGATCCCTTGTTGTAGTTGCGGGCCATTTTTATCTTTTAACGCACCTGCTAAGATCACGGTTCCCCAAATGATCCATAATCCTCCGCCAACCATCGTAAATCTTGAAATCAAATTAAATACATCCTGTAATAATTGTTGATTATTGTTCATTTCTATCCATTCTCCTCTTCATTTTTCGGTGATTGATTTCGTTCGTACCAATTCTCTGGAGTCACATCTCCGAGTTTTTTATAATTTTTATGTTTGGTAATATCATATTTTTCTGATATAAACGGAACTATTCCACGAATCTTCAAAATCGCTTTTGTTCCACTTAGGTTAGCCACTTCATCTACATCCAATAAATTTCGACCCATTTTTTGATAGTTCTCACTATAATTCCCATTACTACCTTTGGTGATACTGATGTTCTTGTGCTGGATCGTTTTCTTTCCTAGTAATTTGGAGATATACTCATGCGTGCTTAACTCCATCCCACCTAAATACAGAAAAACGTCACTGGTCCCGATGATTGTTTCCCAAGTATCTTTATATAAATTTTTAAGCTGACTAATGTTTTGTAAGATCACATTGACCGATATCTCGCGACTTCGAATCACTGAAATCACTTTTTCAAAGTCTGGAATCTGTCCAATATTGGCAAATTCATCTAAGACACATCGCACATGATGGGGCAGACGACCTTTATAAACATTGTCTGCTTTGTAAACTAAGCTATCGAATAATTGTTGGTACAACATACTTGCTAAGAAATTGAAACTCGTATCTGTATCTGATAATAAAATATAGATAATCGTTTTCTTGTCTCCAACAGTGTCTAATGCTAACGTATCTTTACTCACGATTTTTTTGATATTTGGAATATCAAAAGGCGATAATCGCACTCCTAAGCTGACTAAAATACTTTTTGCGGTGCGATCCCCCGCTAATTTGAAAATTTTGTATTGCGCCACTGCAAAGTTGGCAGGATCTTTTTCTTCAAGTTCATTGAAAATCACGTCTAGTGGGGAAACATAATCTGGCACATCCTCTGGACAGTTTGCTAAGCGAACCATTTCAACGACATTCGTCAATGTTTGATCTTCCTCATCAACTTCTTGCAAAAGATAACTGAATGTGGCCATCAATAAGGCAGTTTCAGCTTTTTCCCAAAAATCATCGCCACCCTTTTTTTCAGGGTCTGAAGTATTTTTGATCAAGTTGTTGACGACTTTTAAAATATCGTCTTCGCTACGGATGTAAGTAAAAGGATTATAGTAATCTGTATTTTCCCGCGTGATCAAGTCAAAAACCTTGATTTCATAACCTGCTTCTTTAAACATTGTTGCTGTCTCGCTTAACAATAGTCCTTTAGAATCACTGACGACATAAGAGGAATGCAGTTGCATCAAATTTGGTTTCACATAGAATCTTGTTTTCCCTGATCCAGCTCCTCCTACTACGATGACATTCTTATTCCGATTAAAGTTATTAGATTTAGTGATCTTCATACGACCAGACATAGACAGCGATTCACTTTTTGTGAGAATGATATTGTTGTCTTTTTTTTTATCCATCATTGGCTTTATGTCTTTTTTGTTGCCCCATCTGGCACTTCCATATTCAAACTCTGTATGTTTCGGCATACCTGAGTGATACAAGATACCAAGAGCAAGCCCCCCCACGATTGTCAATGTACCAATGATACTTGCTATACTATAGCTAAAATCAAACTCAAAGCGACTGACTTCTAGTCCAAATTGATCGATTGTGCGAACCAAGACTTGTGCGATATCTTCTGTCTGTTGTCGGAAATTCTCGTAAATTAGGATGGTCCGATTTGCCGTATACGCGAATACAAGAAATAAAAATAGTAAAAGTAATTTATAATACCAAGTCTTTGAGTTTTTCAACTTGTCCTCCTAAACGACATAAGTTATCTTTGTTATTATCTAAAATCCGTAACGAGCAAGTCTGAAACGATGTCCATCGTTCGGTCAATATCTGCTTTTTCTGGTAGATAAAACATTTTAGTTTGATCACCAACTTGATACGGAAATGGTAATATATTTGTCACTAATATATCTACATCAAGTGGATTTTCAATGGTTTCCAATTGTTCCTGGTACATGATGCTTGCCCTGGTGTGTAGATATCTTTCAATAATTTCATTTAAAGCAAAATCCGTTAAAAATCCTCGTTTTAATGCAACAACAACTGTACTTAAAACTTCACATGCCTTGTTCGTATATAAGAAAAGTAATAAGTCAGAAGTAAATGATGAAGCACATCTTTTTTGCAGGAAATTCTTTTGGATCGCTTTATTTTTTTTTATGACTGTATTCATTTCTTTATATAACCGCCGGTTGATTGAATCAATCAGCATCGCCGATTCTTCATCGTTATATGAAAAATCAATTTCAAGTTCCTGTTTGATTTTCTCTTGAAATAAAAAGCAATTGACAATTGAATACAGTTGCTCATTATCAACTTGGATCCGATTCCCGAGAACACTCTTGAGATCTAAAACCAAATGTTTGACTGTCTCAGAAAAACCAAAGTATTCTGCAAATCCTTTATTGTGTTTTTCTATCTCTGTGTAATAACATTCATGTAAATGGATCATACAAGCTATAAAACAACATTCTTCAAAAATGACTTCTTTAGAGTAGGTCTTAAAACAATCTAATTGAATAAATTCAATGAATAATTGATTCGTTAAGGGATTGTTTCTAAACCAATCTAACAATCGCGACTGGATATATAATTTGTCTTTTCCAAATCGGATAAAAGTTAAAGCAAGTATTTTCTTTGTGATTGATTGGGAAACATCCGAACATAACGCCAAAACGATTTTGGTTATTTCTTCCATTTCATTTTTATAGGGGCAATAATCTTCGATTTCTAGATAAGCTGATTTAATGTAAAGATCAATAAACAGTTTCCTGATTCTGATCTCCTTCCCTATAAATTCAACCGGTGAAAGTTTTAAATTCAAACCATATTGATGGCAGATTTTCTTTAGCTTTCGCATTTTTTGGATCACTGTTTTCTCACAGTAGTGTAGTTCCCAGCTCCAATCGATCACCTGCTTCAGTTCACCTGTAAGGATACTTGTTGTCACTTTTACTAAGTCTTCATTCATGTAATAAGATTTTTTCTTCTCGAATAACTTAAAATGGTTCAATATAAACATGCTGACCCCTTTATAGGAAGTCAATATTTCAATTGTGTCGGAAAATTCATCTTGAATCGTTTTTAAATCATTGGTAATCGTTCTTCTAGTTACTTTGAGACTTTTTGCAAGATATTGAACGGTCACATTTTTTCTTCTCTCTAAAGTATTCAAGATAAATACGGCACGTTTTTTGTAATCATTCGATATTAATCGTTCAAGAATCTCTTCCACTTACCTTCCCCCTTTCACATAACAACTTCACTATAAACAATATGTTTTTTTATTTCGAGGTATTGTATTTCCCGACTTAGAGAAAAAAATTTCTTTAGAAGACGAAGTTTTTTTAAAGTTTTTTTATAGATTTTAGTTTTTAGAGATAACAATAAAAAAGAGGCTATACAAATTGTATAGCCTCTTTAAGGCGCAATTAATAACAACATCCCACTATTTTTATTTATCTACAATAAATGGCCCTCTAAGTTTTTAAGCTTTCTACAAAAAAGTTATTCTATTGGAATCCTAAATTAATCCAAAAGGCTAAAAGACTTTTAAAAGTTATTTAATTCTAAATAAACTTGCTGCACTATCTGGCGCCCAAGATGGATCCCCAAAATTATAATGAGTCACTAATGTTGTATACAGTTTCCCTTCATGGAAGATGATTTCATCTTTTGTGTACAGCACTGGATTGGTTAAACTTCCTAACTCAAATTGACGATGTTCACTAGGTGGTGCAATTTCATTTGTTTTTGTTGAAATCACTAAGCGGTTGCTGGCCTCTGATCGAATAGAATCATTACTCACTGCTTTGATCGTATAGGTATATTGAGTCCCAGCATTCAATCCAGTATCTAGATAAGTTGTATTTGCAGTTTGACCAACTAATTGGCCATCTCTATAGATTTCATATGTTTTGATTCCTGCAGAGTGGCTCGAAGGATTCCACATCAATGAGATTGAGTTCACTGTTTCCCCCATTGAATGTAAGTTACCTGGTCTTGTTGGCACTTCTACTTCGTTATCTGCTAACGTTGTTACCTGAAGCGCATCACTTTTTTCAGATACTTGTCCGGTAAACGATACTGCTTCGATTTCGTACTTATACGTGGTATTTGCTGTTAGTTGATTATCTTGATAGTTGTTCGCAGAAGTTGTAGTAATCAGTTGACCATCACGATACACATTGTATTTTTCAGCAGCTGCTTGTGCATCCCACGAAAGTGAGACTGACTGTTTTGTCGTATTTACTGCTCTGACATTTGTTGGTTTATTTGGTACGACTGGTATTGCTCCATTACTCTTGATATTCGCATCAATCACATTATAAAAGGCATTCGCAGTATCACTAATATCCCAAATTGCTAAAATAACGTGATACCCCATACGGTCTTCTGGAATATTGACTGTGTGCGTTGCGCTAATATTCGCAGAAGATTGTCCGCCACCATCGAATTCCGATAATAACTCTAGATCTTCTCTCGCAAGTGGTTTGTTTTGATCCCAACCATTTTTCGTGATGTAGTAATGATATTTCGCAGTCCGGTGATTTGCCGTAAAATGCCAAGTGAAATTATTAGGACCAGTACTGATATCTTGCTTTGTCCATAACGTGGATGTCTGTTGATCTAACTGAAAACCTAACGCGCCATTTGCAGAAGCAATTCGTCCATCCGCTGGTCCTGCTGCTGGGAAGCCTTTCAATGCTTCTAAAGATTGTGGCTCATTGATCACTGCCCCATACTTTTGAAATGCTGCAGTCCAGTTGGTACGGGCATCTAATGACCCTTGGTATCCTCGACTAATTGGCTCTCTTACATACCCATGAGCAGAAACATCTTTTGTCGCACCAAAAATTATTCCTCCTAGACTTAAAACCAATACAACACTACCCAATAATCTTTTTTTCATATCATACCTTCCTTCCAATATTTTTTGTTACATTATTTTTATAACATAATAACTTATTTAAAAATAGCAGACATAAATTGATCAACAAATCACAAAAGTACATATAAAAAAACATTAAAATATTTATATATAAGTATTTATAACTTGTGAAAAACAAAACTATTATTCAGTTTTTGTTCATTTAAACCAAGAGATGATAAACAGATTTGGAAAATAACTTCGATTTATCGTATCTTATTATGTTATTTAGTCAATCGTTATCAAAATTTGTACGTATTTACGATAACTTTATTAAAATACGATCCCAGCCTTGTCCATGAATCTTTATCTGAGATATGTTTAAAATAAAACAAGTCTTTATCCTCGTATCCATGGGTATCCGAAATAACGATATCAGCATGATCATACGATTCTACGATTTTTATTCGTTTATTATTGTAGTAATGAGTAATAATATTTTCGACTATATTTTTAGATTCTGGAAGGTTAAAAAATTCCACATAAACTTTATGTTCAGATTTAAGACTGTTGGATGCCAAGCTTCCTAACATGACTTGCACAAAACTATTTTTGATGTGATTGTAAGAAGGTTCATTTTGGTAAGATTTTAAGTTTTTATCAATACAACGCTCTATATAGGAGCCATAACGATTTGTTGGTAGTGCATCATGGTATATAGGCATAAATTTATATAATTCCAAATGATGGATAGTGACTAATTTGTTTGTCAAATAATAGAGTAGTTGGTAAAAAATCGTTTCTGGTATATGAAAGTAATCAATCATGCACGTGAGTATTTTTTTACATTTGGTGACGATTGAATTCTTCTTTAGCTCCCTTAGCTTTCTTCCCAGTTCTTCTTTTTCTTCTTTCTTATTTAAATCTTGTGCAAAATAGTTGGATAGAAAGGCGAAATGGATACATTCATTTCGTGCATTTGTGCCATCTATCATCTTTTTGACAGTCAGCTTTTCTAAACACGCATCCATCTCCTCCTTATAGACTGTTTCTCCCAGCTCCACGAGTTCTGAGGGTAGATCCTGGATTTGGTACCCGTTTTTCAATGATATTAAACTGACCGCTAATAAATAGTTGATACGCTTTTTCCCTAGCGGAGATAAATTTTGGTAATGATCAAAATTGATGGATAAGCGTAAGTTGATTACTTCTTCTTGTGTAATCGTTTTGAACAACCAATAGTTTCCTTTTGAAATGACTGCAATTCCCAGATAATGCAACATACGTATAGTAGATTCACTCCCTGTTAACTCAATCAATGTTTCATTGACCTTCATCAATCGAATATCAATTTTTAGTAATTGAAACAATTCTTTCAACTTTCCTAAAAGTTTGTATACATGTGACTCACTATAGATTAGATATTTTGCGATATCTGAAACACTGAATTTCCTTTTTTCCAACACATATAACAATGTCTGATACAAATTTGACTCTGCAAAATATCTTTCTTGAAAAATATTGATCAATTCGAGATATTCCGTATCGGTTAGTTGTGGCATACAGCGCAATTCATCTTTATCTAGAATCAAAGAGGTGTGCGTTTTTTTTGAGAATTCACTTTCATCATACTCTCTCATCAAATTTTGAAGTATCTTCCTTGCTTGTCTTTTTGTTAGATCCATTTCATCTTCCAGCTTTTTTATTGAGACTGCTCCATGTTTCATTTCTTTTAATACCTTCATTTGTAAAAATTGTGTTTTTGTAATGAATAATAATATTAATTTATCTGGCAGCATATTTGTTTTCTCCTCAATCTATAGTTGAAATGTAAAAATTCAAATAGTATAACATCACCTCAATCTTTCCCTGTCATTTTTAAATAGCAAAAATATTCTTACTATTCAGAAAACAAAAGATACTTGTTGATTTATAGTAATTATTTGACATGAGAACGGTGTAAACCTTCGTTCGCTTTTAAGCGATAACCTAAAATAACTATTATAAAAAAACAAGTACAATTTAATATTAGAATATTTCTGCATAAAATTCCAATAATTATATTCTTGAATTTATTTTATTCCAATAAATTTAAGAGAAATTTATTGATTTATTTGCATGCGATACCTAGCAAAAAAACTGAAGAACCAACGAGTTGCCTCGTTTGATCCTCCAGTTGCTTTACAAATATTGCTTAAAATCATTTCAGTTAGTGCTGATAATTTATTTCGATGATTCGTTTGACTATCCTACATTATGTATCAATCTTACATGGTGGAAGTGGTGAACTACTCACCACTTAGCTAAACCTGACGGTTCTTAACGCTTGAAGTGGGAGCTTCTTGGGAATAGAGCATACTTGATAGTGTATTTCTTTACTAACAGCGGTGTCTCTTATTTGCCAAGCTATCCCCGTAGTTCCTACGGTTCTTGATTTTATCTAAGCTAATTGTTTTATTCGGAGACCTTCGATCAGAATATTGATGCTTGCGTTTATATCACGGTCATGATGAGCATGACAAACCGGACAAGTCCATTCTCGTATTTCGAGCGTTTTCTTGCCATCTTGATGACCACAATCCGAACAGAGTTGACTAGATGGGAACCATTTATCTACTTTGATGATTTCACATCCATACCAGTCAGCTTTGTATTGTAGTTTAGTTACAAAACTAGACCACGATACATCAGAAATACTTTTAGCTAATTTATGATTGCGTAACATACCTTTTGCATTTAAGTCTTCAATACAGATAGTATCGTGATTTTTGATAATCTCTGTACTTAACTTGTTTAGAAAGTCGTTGCGCTGATTCATTACTTTTTCATGTAGCCGCGCTACTTTTCGTTTTTGTTTTTGATAGTTTTTGGCTTCAAAGAGATTGACACCTTTCTTTTTAGCTAATAATGCACGTCTTGACAACTTACGTTGTTCACGTTTTAGTTTCTTTTCCATTTTTGACGTGAACTTATTATTATCAATCTTTTGACCGTCAGAAAGAATGGCAAAATCAGTTATACCAAGATCAATTCCAATAGAAGAATCGTTTTTAGGAAGTTCAACTATTTCTTCTTTACACAACAAAGAAATATGGTAATTACCACTTGGATGACGTGAGATTGTGGCAGATTTGATAATTCCTTTAGGTTGTCTATGGAGTTTAATCTTGACTAAAGACTTCAACTTAGGAACTTTGATGAATTTATTATCAATCAAAGCTACTGTTCCTTTTTGGTTGTTAGTTGTATAGCTTTGTACAGGATTCTTCTTACTTTTGAATCGAGGAAACCCAACGGATTTATCTCTAAAAAAATTCTTATATGCCTTATCTAAATTAAGTTGTGCATTCGCTAGAGCCAGGCTATCTACTTCCTTCAAAAACGGAAATTCTTCCTTATATTGAGCTGGTGTTGGAAAATTCATTTTTATAGAAGAATCATTTTTAGTTTCTTCATAATTTTTCATTCGGTCATCAAGCATTAGATTGTAGACCTTACGGACACAACCAAAAGACTTAGCAAAGAACATTTCCTGCTCTTCTGTTGGATAAATTCTGAATTTATATGCTTTTAGTCGCTCCATAAGACTCACCTACTCTCTATTTGTGGTTATTACCTTGATTCTGAATATACTTTTTGATGACATCAATTGGTGCGCCACCAGTTGTCAACAGGCAGAAACTTTTAGACCAAAACATTTCTTTCCAAAGATATTGTTTTACTCTAGGATAGTCACGCTTTATCAAGCGTGAACTCGCGCTTTTATAAGCGTTGATGAACTTCGTCAGCTCTGTTTTTGGCTGTGCTTTGAACATAATATGAACATGATCTTTATCATGATTCCACTCAACGAGAGTGATGTGATATGACTCTGCAATTCGTACAAAAGTTATTTTAGCAAATTCAGATATTTCATCATCAATCACTTGTCTACGGTATTTAGTTACCAGTACAAGATGATAATAGAGAAGAAACACTGAATGATTATTAGTATCTAGTTCCATTGTTATATCAGCTCATTTATTATATAGACTGATTATAACATAGTACAAAATAAAAAGGCAATATGCATTACATGTTGGTTTTCGAGTTACCAACGGTAACCCTCATACCGAACGGCATTCATCACCCACCTATAGAGGATGGGCGACTTCTGCCTGAATTAAGTTAAAAGATCAAGCAGGATAGTCAGTCATTTTGTTGATTTAGCCATACATCTTTTCTTATCCGAATGGCACACTTGAGTGATGTAACTGAATTTTTAAGTCGCCATCCTCATCCATGATATAACCAAATGTGTATTCAACTTTGACTTCTTCGTTGGTTTCCCCAGAAGTAAAATAATATACACCTGAAGAAATCGCTGTATCACCGTTCAAGATCGTATCGTGATTATCAAAGCGGATATCTGTCCAAGGCTCTAAGGCAAATCCACCATCTTCTGCGATGTCCCCACCAACAAAATAAGATAGTGCTTCATCTTTTGTTCCGCGAAATGGTACTTCCGCAGCTTTCGTTGGTTTGAAGAGCACTTGACCGTCATCGTAAGCATATAGATTTTCCAGTGTCTCAAGCGCTTTTTCTTCGGCTTTTTCGTCACTTTCCAAGCTAGCTTCACCAATCGCTATAATATTCTCTGCCCATTCTTGTTGTGCTTCTTCTACATCCGAAAGAGTAATGACCGGTGTTTCCTTCTGTGTCTCATTTGTTGTACTAGTTGTATCTTCTCCTTGGGCAGATGTAGCGCATCCAGCCATTGTTAAAACTAAAGTTGATAAAAGCAATGTTTTTTTAATCATATAATTCCTCCTCTATAATTAAATTCTAACAGAAAACTCTTTTATTTAAAACTAAAAATATAACATACTTAAAACAAAATAAATAAATTAAACGTGTTATAATTGCCTAATTCTAACATGCATATTTTATAAAAACATCATAATAAAATAACTGATTTATTTTATTATTCTAATAATGTTTTATTATTTATTTCGTCTAAATAATTTTCGTTTGTATCATTCAGAAAATTTTCTTGTAATGTTATAAACAATCATTTATTCTTTTTCTCTTATGCATCTTTCTCAATATTTGTTTCTTTACAAAAAAAGGTGGGATTTTCCTCCGCTCACATATTCGAAAATCGAATAAATGGCGGGAATAAAAGTAACTAATTCAGAAATAAGGCACCATCCACAAAAAAATTGGACGAACAATTTTCGTGGATGGTGCCTTATTGATCGAGGCTAAACACTTCTGTCATGACCTCTTCTTTCTTATTTTAAGTTTTTGTTTGCAGGATTTTTCATTCGCATTTTGCCATCCTGGCACATATCCAGTAAAGGACATACTTCACAGCGGGGACTTCTAGCAGTACAGTGATACCGTCCAAAGAAAATCAATGTATGATGCGTTTTTACCCATAAATTTTCCGGCACCTTTTTCATCAATGTTTGTTCAACTTCTTGTACTGACGCGTCCAATTTACAGATCCTTAGTCGTTTCGTCACACGTTCTACGTGAGTATCAACTGCTATAGCTGGCACCCCAAATGCATCCCCAAGCACCACATTTGCTGTTTTTCTACCCACACCAGGTAATGAGACCAACTCTTCTCTTGTCTGAGGGACCTGTCCTCCAAAATGATCAATCAGCTGTTGCGCACATGCTTTGATGTTTTTCGCTTTATTCCGATACAATCCAATTGTTTTGATTTTAGGAATGATCTCTTCTAGTGGGGCTTTAGCTAACGCCTCAGGAGTTGGAAAAGCCTGAAATAGAGCAGGTGTCGCCTTATTGACCGAAACGTCTGTTGCTTGTGCGCTTAAAATGACGGCAATCAATAATTCATAAGGATTCTTATGTTGTAATTCTCCATGCGCTTCTGGAAACATCTCATACATTTTCTCAAAAGCTTCCATTGTACGTTGTTTACCTAACATATTACTCCCATTCTTCCAGCCAATTCTTTAATGATACTTTTGGCAGCTCTTCTTGTTGTGCTGGCTGATCGATTTCTTTTTGAAGCAGTTGCTGCTTTCTGCGTTTTTGATCTTCTTCTACTTGCTGTTTGGTTTTTAAATTTTTCCGTTCCCAAGATAATAAGATACGGTCGATATAATTGAAACTATACGCTTGGTTCAATACAGCCTCCCGTAAAGCTAGTTTCAAAATCTCCGGATGATAATGGTCCTCTTCCAACCACTGTCCGATCCGTTGGAATTCAATAGAGGATAAGGGCCGTCCAAACTCTTGTTCAAATAATTGATAGACTGAACGTGTCGTTTTTTCTTGGACTTCTTCTTCTTGCTTTAGAGAGTCTTTTTCTAATAATCTTTCTAAATGCACATACGTTGGTGTCAAATCATAGCGATCCGCTTTACGTCCATCAATAAGTGTAGTTTCGATCGCTATGAAATGACCACTGACCAATCGATTCAAAATTTGAAAAACTTTTTCTTGCTTGACGCCCATATTCTGGGAAATATTCATCAGATCCGGGAATGAATCTCCTTCTGATTGTGCCATATGCAACTGTAATATAAATAAAAATTCATCTGCTTGTAAGCCGATACGATGATAATTTTTAAGCAAAAGATTGGAAACGATCGTTTGACCAGCTTTTAAATAGTTTTCTAAATTCAACATTATTATCCCTCTCTTTAAAATTAGTATACGTAAAAACAAGAATTGAAGCAAGAAAGGATTATTTGAATTTTTTTAAAATGTTTTAGTGGTTTTTATATTTAGTTTTCACTTTTCGGAATATATGTATGCTAGAAAAAAAGGCTGCTTGTATTAGTATATGCTCTCCTCTATGAAAAGGTCTCATATCTAATCTACAAGCAGCTTAGAAAATGACGCTCACGCTCGATAGAACGTTTATTATTGTACTTCGTCATCCGTTCGTAGCTCGTATGGTTGTCCTTCATACGTATACTCTGTATTCAATGTTCCATCATTTTCATCGGTATAGATCCGTCGACTAAACGGGAATTGATGGTCCTCCCCATCTGTTGTCTCATCTCCAGATAAAACGAATTCTTCTGCTTGAGTTTCATTTAATTGATTGATCACTTCTTCTGCTAATGAATCGATATCGATCGTTTCATTCCCTGTCACTTTTTTGTAATCTTCAATAAAATTATCCTGTTGTACAAAATATTCTTTTTCCATAATGATCCTCCTCTAGTCCAACTCACTACATCTGCTTTGTTGGAAATTAATTACATCTATTATTTTGACAAAAAAAACAAAGGAAAACAACTAATTGCAACTGGTGAAGTCTGCAACAAACCATTCCTGTCTCGTGAGAAATAAAACAAAAAGTGTCAATAAAAAATTTTGACCTTTAAATAGCCAGTTGAGTTCCAAAAAAAAAGAACCATCTGGAAACAATATTGCTTCCAGATGGCTTGTCTATGACGCTTTGACCAATTATTGAGCTGTCTCAATTTCTCCTAGAGCTGCTTGTGCAAGAAGATTCAAGTAGTTCCAAGGACGGTCAAAATGAGGTTGGAAGAAGAAGTCAGAAAGAGCTAAGTCTTCAACAGTCATTTTATTTTGAACCGCTAATGACATCGTATTAGCAGATTGAGTGATGTCGTATTTAGACATGAATTGTGCGCCTACGATACGATTTGTTCCTTTTTCATATACTAATTCCATCATGACTTTTTCAGTCGTTGGCATGAATTCTGGACGATAGTTATCTTCAAATAGTGTTGCTTGGACATCCAAGTTATTCATTGGGGCACTTTCTGTTGTTACACCTGTTGAACCGATCGTCCAACCGAATAAGTACAAACCAGAAGTTCCTTGTGTTCCACGATAAGCCATTTTTTGCTCTGTTAAATTGTTTCCTACTAACAATCCTTGACGGACCGCATTTGTTGCTAAAGGAATGTAGTTTTGCGTACCACTTGGGTTATAATTGACAACTGCTGAATCGCCCGCTGCAAAAATATCTGGATTGCTTGTTTGCATGTACTCATTTACTTTGATTGCGCCGTTTGGCAATGTTTCTACTTTACCTTCTACTAATTTTGTATTTGGTCTGAAACCAACACATAAAATAACCATATCCGCATCAAATGTTTGGCTAGCTGTAGTTACTTGTTTTACTTTACCATTCTCATCTGGAATGAACTCAGAAACGTTTTCACCTAAAGCTAAAGTAACGCCACGATCGACCAATTCTTTTTCTAACACATCCGTAAATGGTTTATCAAGATATTTATTCAAGATACGATCTAAACCATCGATCAATGTCACTTCTTTGCCAGACTCGACAAACGCTTCGACTAATTCGATCCCAATATAACCACCACCAACGATCACTACTTTCTTCGCTTCTTCTGCTTTAGCAATGATTTCGTTTGCTTGGTTATAGTTTTTACATAAAAGAATATTTTCAGATTCGATCCCTTTGATTGGCGGGATGATTGGCCATGAACCAGTAGTCATTACTAATTTGTCATAAGAAACTGTTTCAGTTTCGCCAGTTTTTAAATCTTTCGCTGTGACTTGTTTGTTTTCTGTGTCAACATCAGTGACATCATGTTCCATTTTCACTTTCGCACCTAACGAAGCTAACTCTTCAGGGTTTGAATAGAACAAGCCTGCTGGGTCTTTCACGACGCCTCCAACATACAATGCGATCCCACAAGATAAAAATGAAACATTGTCGTTACGTTCATAAACTGTAACATCTGCTTCTGGGTTGTTTTTTAAGATGCTTTTTACTGCTGCTGTTCCTGCATGGGTACAGCCGATTACTACTACTTTCATGTGTGTCCCTCCGATAAACGATTTGTCCTTTGACAATTTTTACTATAGCAAAATTAAAACGTATCCAACAGTTTTATGCTTGTGAATTCACAAGTGCTTACTTATCATATTTTGCGCATTTTCGATTTAAAACGCTGATAAATAAACGTTCTTTTTGTGATGTTTTAAACTAACACCTCTGTGATTGTGAATGAATACGAAATCGCATAAAAAATCGCATAAATATTTTCACCTTTTTAAAACTGTTAGTGTGTTTTCTTCTTAATTTCACAGGAGTAGGTATCCCATGTTTTTCTACACGTCACAAATGAAAGACAAAAAAACATCAACAAAGTCATTTGACCTTATCGATGTTTCAGATGTTCGCACGATTTATTTTTTGCAATTCGGACATAGCCCATATAATTCTAAACGATGATCATGGATTTCAAAATCAGTTAAGCGCCCCGCCGCCATTTCAATATCTTCTAGACCTGGATAATGAAAATCGACGATCGTCTCGCAATTTTGGCAAATCACATGATAATGTCTTTGTGAACTAAAATCAAATCGGCTTGATGCATCACCATATTTCATTTCTTGAACAAAGCCGATCGATGTGAACAATCGTAAATTATTGTAAACTGTAGCAACACTCATATTAGGAAAGCGATGCTCAAGCGCCTTGTAGATTTCATCTGCAGTTGGATGCGAACGATGCTCAATCAGATACTCTAAAACTGCGTATCTTTGCGGCGTAATCCGAATATTTTCTTTTTTCAGCTGCTCGATCGCCGCTTCTACTTTTTTATTTTCCATATAAACAAAACCCCACCTTATTGTTCTTTTATTATCATACTATTTTTATTTTTTTAAATCTACATATTATGGAAAGAAAAAGAAAAGAATTTTATAATTTTGCCTATTTTATGCAAAAAAAGTGTAAAATAACGGATGTTTCACCATTATTTCACACTTTTTATTCAGATTTTCACGTAGACTTACATATCCTGATACAATGGAGTAGACAAATAACGTTCTCCGTTATCAGGAATAATCGCAAGAACTTTTTTTCCAGCACCTAGTTCTTTAGCTACATTAAGTGCAGCTTCAACTGCGGCTCCTCCTGAAACACCCACTAAGATCCCTTCTTCTTGCCCCATACGGCGAGCTGTGATCATTGCTTGCTCACTAGATACTGATAAGACTTGATCATATACATTCGTATCTAACGTATCCGGGACAAACCCTGTTCCGATGCCTTGGATTTTGTGTGGACCAGGTTCTTTTCCTTCTAAAACGGCAGATTCGGCTGGTTCAACCCCAACGATCTTAAGCGCTGGATTGATCCGTTTTAATTCGTGTCCCGCACCGGTGATCGTTCCACCAGTACCGATTCCTGCAACAAACGCATCCAACCCATTCACACCAAACGCCGCTTGGATTTCTGGACCAGTCGTTTTTTCATGAACTAATGGATTAGCTGGGTTTTCAAATTGCAGAGGCAAGAAATACCCATTTTCTTCAGCCAGACGTTTTGCTTCTTTGATTGAACCACTGATGCCTTCTGTTCCTGGAGTCAAAATTAGTTCTGCTCCGTAGCCCTTCATCAATAAGCGACGCTCGATACTCATCGTTTCAGGCATGACAAGTTTCACATGATATCCTTTGGCTACACCGACCATCGCTAAACCAATACCAGTGTTCCCTGAAGTTGGTTCAATGATTGTATCACCCGGTTTCAATATTCCATCATGTTCTGCTTTTTCAATCATATTTAAGGCAATACGGTCTTTCACGCTTCCACCTGGATTGAAGAATTCCAATTTAACAAAAACATCCGCAGCTCCTTCTGGAACCATCTTATTTAATCGAACGATAGGTGTTTTACCGATCAATTCTGTGATCGACTGATAAATCTGTGTCATGTTTTTTCCCCCTTCATTTGCTTCTCTATTAATCATAATACAAAAGAGGTACTTCTGCGAGTGATTCTTACTGGAGAAGCAAAAAATAGAGGCATATCCAATGATATGCCTCTATTTTTAAGTTGATATAAAGTTAGACATTGATTTCTTGTCCAACCAATAATGAATAATTTGACATCGTCATGCCATTTTTTGCCATCAGATCATCGACGGACATACCAAATTTTTGAGCAATATCCCAAAGTGTATCTCCAGAGACGACAGTATAAGTTTGGTTACTACTTGTCGTAGTCGTTGTAGAGGTTGTCGTACTTGTCGTTGTGGTACTTGTCGTACTAGTTGTTGTTGAACCAGTTGATGGTGTATCAAAGCGAGTCAGATTATATGTGCTGATCAATTCATTTAATTTGTATGCGTAATTAGGATCTGTTGCATAACGTCCAGTTAAATAAGCTGTTGCATCATAATAGCTGGTTGTATTACTTTTCCATACACCTGAATAATGATAATCGCCTGTCGAAAAACTAGTAGAACGTAAAACATTCGCATGATCTTGGAATGATTCCCAATAAGATGAATAGCGACGGAAAGGTTCGTTCATCGTTACCCATTGACCATTCAAATATTCTTGCGTATTCATATATACCACAGATTGACCTGCGCTACCTTTGACTCCAAATAAGTTGTAATATGGTGCACTTGATAATCCAGATGTACCATACGCACTTTCAAGTAATGCTTGTGCAATCATGACAGATGCATATAAGTCATTGCTTGCTGCAACTTCAGAAGCAGCCCATCCGATTTGATTGATAAATGCTTGCGGATCGGCAGAAGATGCGACATCTAACTCATCCGCACGTACAGTTTGTGGTGTTGCTGTGACCAACATTGGCCCAACTAATAGGCTTGTCCCCACTAAAGGTGCAATGGCTTTTTTATTGATGGTCATTTTCCTTTTGGGCCTATGGTGTCGAGCGCTACGGGTTCTCAGCTCTTGCATTCAAATTCCTCCTCAAATGAAACAGTAAATAAAACTTCCTCTTAAACGAAACTTAATCATTTAAATTATACGTTTTATTTTATTGAAACTCAAACGAATCTTCAATTATTTACTTTTTGTAATCTTCACGTAATCAAAAAGTAACACAAAAGTAACGACAATTATCCCTTTTTACTAATTTGTACCTAAAAAAAATAGAAAATTGGAGGCTTGGAAAAAATCTCCAAGCACTCCAATCGAACTGCTTTCAGTATTTGTCTATAATTGATTGAAGACGTTGACTACATTATCTACTGTAAAACCAAATTCTTCAAGTATTTTGTTTCCAGGAGCAGAAGCACCAAAGTGATCGATCGTGATCGTTTGACCTTCGATTCCTACATAACGTTCCCATCCAAATGAAGCAGCCGCTTCAATCGCAACACGCTTCGTCACTGCTTTTGGCAAGACACTTTCTTGATATTCTGCAGATTGTTGTTCAAACAAATCAAAACTTGGCATTGAAACCACTGAGACATCTTTCCCTTGTTCCGCCAATACTTTTTGCGCTTTGACCGCTAGATCCACTTCTGAACCTGTCGCGATCAAGATTCCTTCTGGTTGTTCCCCTTTAGCTGGAGACAAGACGTAGGCACCTTTTTTAACCATATCATCCGCCACTTCTTTTGTTGTTGGAAGAACTGGTAGATTTTGACGACTCAAGACTAAGATCGTTGGTGTATCTGTCGATTCCATCGCAACTTTCCACGCCGCACGAGTTTCGTTCCCGTCCGCCGGACGTAAGACATGGACACCTGGCATACTTCTAACCGAAGCCAATTGTTCCACTGGCTCATGCGTCGGGCCATCTTCTCCAACTGCCACAGAGTCATGGGTCAAGACGAAAATAACTGGCGTGTTTTGGATCGCTGCTAAACGCACAGCTGGACGCAAGTAATCGACAAAGACAAAGAATGTTCCCCCATAGATCCGGGTACCACCATGCAATTGGATCCCGTTCATCGCTGATGCCATCGCAAACTCACGAACACCAAACCAAATGTTGCGGCCTTCATAGTGTTCAGGCGTGAAATCTTTGTCTGCTGTCACCATCGTATTGTTTGATCCAGATAGATCGGCAGAACCACCCCAGAAGCTTGGGATCGCTTTTGATAATTCTTGGATAACTTCTTTACTTGAGACACGACTCGCTTGGCTTTCACCTTCGTCGTACGTTGGAAGTTCTGCATCCCAATTCTCTGGTAACTTCCCAGCAAAAGCATCTTCGAATTGTTGCGCTAATTCTGGATACGCTGCTTTGTATGCTGCGAACAGCTCACGCCAAGCATTTTCAGCTTTTTCGCCTTCTTCAACCATCGTTTGACGGAAACGTTCCGCCACTTCTTCTGGTACGGTAAAGTCAGGGTATTCCCAACCATAGATCTCTTTGGCTTTTTGAATGCCTTCTAAGCCAAGTGGTGCGCCGTGGACCGCAGAAGTTCCTTGGTTTGGTGCACCAAATCCGATGACCGTTTTCACTTCGATCAATGTCGGTTTGTCGGTTTCGGCTTTCGCTTCTTCAATTGCTTTTGAGATAGCTTCCAAATCATTGCCGTCTTTGACCAAGATATGTTGCCAACCGTAAGCTTCATAGCGTGCGCCAACATTTTCAGTGAAGGCTTTTGAGGTTGGTCCATCTAAAGAAATATCGTTTGAATCGTATAAAACGATTAATTTTCCTAATTTCATATGACCAGCCATCGAACTTGCTTCTTGAGACACACCTTCCATCAGGTCGCCATCGCCACATAACGCATAGGTATAATGATCAACGACGTTGAATTGATCTTTGTTGTAGGTTGCTGCTAGATGCGCTTCTGCCATTGCCATCCCCACAGCCATTGCGATCCCTTGTCCTAACGGACCAGTCGTTGCTTCGACGCCGTCCGTATGGTTGACCTCAGGGTGTCCTGGTGTTTTTGACTCCCATTGACGGAATTGTTTCAAGTCATCAATCGTCACTTGGTACCCTGCTAAGTGCAACAAGCTGTACAACATCGCTGAACCATGTCCCGCAGATAAGACAAAACGGTCACGGTCTGCCCAGTTTTTAGAAGTTTTCGGATTCACTTTCAAGTGTTTCGTCCAAAGGGCATAAGCCATTGGCGCGGCACCCATTGGTAACCCCGGATGTCCTGAATTTGCTTTTTGTACTGCATCGACACTCAATGTACGGATCGTATTCACACCAAGCTGATCAATTTTATCAAACAATGTAACCCCTCCTGTAATTTAGGTTTTTTTTACCTATATTTCTACTTCTAATTTTATAGTATCTCCTCTGAAAAAGCAACGACTTTTAGTTTTTTTTACTAAAACTTGCTATTTCGGTCGTGGAGGCCTTTTTTCTTCTGGATTTCTTTCAATTTATCTGGTGTGACATCATTTCCATCGGGATCAACCACTTTCATCCCTTCAATATGATGTCTCATGCCAGAACGAAAGGCTGTCAGATATGCTTCTCGTAATTCCTTTTGCTCTTTGACTTCAGCTGGTGTCAATCCTTCTGCTTTTTTCTTTTTAGCTAACTGATTGATACGTTCGATTTTTTCAGGCGATAACACAACTATTCCTCCTCGCTTTTGCTTCTCCTACATCTTATATAAAAAACGAAAAAAAAACAACTACATCAATAGTCTTTAATGCGAACATTTGTTTGAAATCATGTATTTTCTATGGTACTATTTAGTTATCAAGTGAAAGAAGGTGTACCTTGTGGCCCGACAAACTGAAACAAGACAAATCGAAGTCTTACGATATATTCACGAACAAGTGACCCAAAAAGGCTATCCACCGACTGTCCGTGAGATCGGAGAAGCTGTTCAGCTTTCTTCCACATCGACAGTCCATGGTCATCTTGCCCGATTAGAGAAAAAAGGCTTTATTCAAAGAGACCCTACGAAACCACGTGCAATCGAATTGACGCAACAAGGATTATCAAAAATTGGGATTCGCCCAACGACGATCCCTGTTCTCGGCGTTGTTACTGCCGGAGAGCCGATACTAGCTGTCGAGGAAGCTTCTGACTTCTTTCCAGTCCCACCAAACCTTTCCTCAGAAGAAGGCAGTCTGTTCATGTTGACGATCCGAGGAGAAAGTATGATCAATGCTGGGATATTGGATGGCGATAATGTCATTGTCCGTAAACAAGAAACTGCACAAAATGGTGATATCGTGATTGCGATGACTGCAGAAGACGAAGCAACTTGCAAACGGTTCTATAAAGAAAGAGATCATTTCCGTTTGCAACCCGAGAATGATTTACTGGAACCGATCATTTTAGATGAGGTGTCGATCTTAGGTCGTGTCGTTGGTCTGTACCGTAGTCATATTTATTGATAAGAAAAGAAAATTCAGTTATTTATTTACGAGCTTGAGATCATGATCTCAAGCTCGTCTTTTCCTCTTTTAGTAGATATCTTTGTTCTTTTTGAACTTCCCTCTTTACAAAACGAACAAAAGTTCGTATACTAATGATACGAACTTTTGTTCGCATTCTATAAAGAGGTGAAAATCATGAAATCAATGAGACGTTTTGGTTTAGTATTGATCGTTTTGTTTTTAGGTATTATTATTGGTAATTTTGGTCTACGTACAGCGCTGTTGGTTTTTGTTCCTTTGTTTACATTGTGGTTTATGTTGTGGGATGAAAAAAAATACCGTCAATCACAACGTCGTCAATCCCATGAAGACTCCTTCTATCACGAAACCTATTACAGCTCCAGGCACTCGTAAAAGTAAATAAGATCGCTTCTATGAAAAATCCGTCCAAGCAAACGATGATCGCTCGTTTGCTTTTTTTTTAACGACAAACTAACTACCTACTCCTTGCACTCATTTGTTCTATCAATAAATTGGGGCTACTCATCCAACGAAAATCCCCTTCCGCAAACGATTCATCCGTTTGTGGAAGGGGGTTTTCTGTTCAATATTTTATTTGATTAATACTCCATCAAAGTAATCATGTCGTAGCCTTCGATTTTGTCACGACCATGCAAGTCCATCAACTCGATCAAAAAGGCACAACCCACAACAACTCCGCCAAGCTCTTCGATCAATTCGATCGTTGCTTTGATCGTTCCACCTGTTGCTAATAAGTCATCACAGATCAAGACTCTTTGTCCTGGTTGAATTGCATCTTTGTGCAGCGTCAAGGTATCTGTACCGTATTCAAGCCCGTAAGTGACTTCGATCGTTTCACGAGGTAATTTTCCTTTTTTACGAACAGGAGCAAAGCCCACACCTAATTCGTAAGCCACTGGACACCCTACGATAAATCCACGTGCTTCTGGTCCAACGACCATATCGATACGTTTTTCTTTCGCATAATCAACGATTTGCTTCGTTGCTTCACGATAAGCATCTCCATCAGCCATCAATGGCGAGATATCTCTAAATATAATTCCTTTGGACGGATAGTCAGGAATACTGGCAATATAATTTTTTAAATCCACTTTATTGTTTCCTCCTAGGTTGTTAACCATTTTTTTATTGTGGGAATGTCACTTAATAGTAAGAATTCCTCTGATTTGATTTTTTTCAATCGCTCCTGATAGCGGTCACTTGCAGTCAATGGATGACTCGCCGGATCTGCGACTTTCTCCAAAACACCATTGTTTATTGTAACAAACTTCAACTCAAAAAACACCTGTATCATAAAAATTAATAATTTTTGTGGAATTTTTAAATAGTTGGCCATTGCACCTAATTTATGTCGGATATCGATCCGTTCTTGCGCATGGATCAATTTGAAGAGTCGAGCATATTGTTCTCTTGTTCCTACACCGTTCAAGTATGCTTCATCAACAGAAATACCTAAAAAGTAAACTCGGCTAAAGAACCCAAATGATAAGATCTCTTTCAAGTCGGTCAAATCGGTTGGACAATCGATCACGACTAATGCGTTTGGGTCATTTTCCTGAATCCATGATTGAATCATTTCTTTATCTGTCCAATGAATGATGTGTTTTTGTATCGACTCATTTAGTTCTTTGATCGATGCTTCATCAAACGCTAAATAGAACGGACTTTCGATTTCATTTGCTAATGTTCGGTAACGTTTCGCCCGCCAATCAAATACTTGCAATCCTTCTACTGCAAAGTCAGAAACCATCAGCTGCGGTTTTTTGCGCCCATTCCACTCATTGATCGATAATTGTCCTACAATATCAAGCGAATCATCTACAAATTCATTTTCTTGTGGGCCAAAACCAAACGCGACAGCATCTAATTGACTATCTTCATCCACTAAAGAAAGCTTCAAGTGCTGTTGGTTCGAACCGATTCGTTTTACATTCTGGACAGCAACCTGTTTGAATAAAAAGTTGGGTACAGGATTATCTGTTCCGAATGGTGCCAGTAATTTCAATGTGGCGATTTGTTCGACCGTTACATCCTTTGGAGAGACGATTTCATCAATCGCCAACACAGGACCTTTGGACAAGTCGATTTGCTTTTCTTCTATATAGGCATTCATCCGGTCTTGTAACTCAGGGATATTTTCCGCTGGCATTGTTAATCCCACTGCTGCGTGATGGCCGCCAAAAAATGTAAATAATTCACGCATCTCATTCAGCATATCGAAAAGATTCAACGCTTCGATACTTCGACCTGATCCTTTTGCAACGGTCTGGTCTTTGATGCCTAGCACGATTGTTGGTTTGCCTGTTTGATTCATGATTTTTCCTGCGACGATCCCTAGTACCCCTTCATGCCAACCTGGATGTGCTAATAAATGGATCTGGTTCTCTTCATTGATCATCGCTAATGCTTCTGAGGTGATTTGCTCAACGATTGCTTTACGTTCTTCATTGACCGTTTGTAACTGCTCGGCTAATGTCTGAGCTTGATTTTCGTCGAATGTGGCTAGTAATTCAACCGCTGGATTAGGGTCTCCCATCCGGCCGATGGCATTCAAGCGCGGGGCAATCGAAAAACCGATCATCGTTTCATCCGCTTCATTCGCACGTACACTACTTTTCGCAAACAGTGCCTGTAAGCCTACTCGCTCGGTATGACGAATTGCCTCTAAGCCTAACGCCACTAGCGTCCGATTCTCATCAGTCATAGAGACAAGGTCAGCGATTGTGCCAATTGCGACTAAATCTAAAAATTCTGCTGGTGGTTCTTCCAACAAAGCGGTCGCTACTTTAAACGCGACACCGACACCTGCTAATTCTCCAAAAGGATAATTGCCTTGTGGATGGCGGGGATGGATGATTGCATAAGCCGTCGGTAATTCACTAGGCAACTCATGATGATCTGTCACGATCACATCTACTCCCTGCTGTTGTGCATAAGCAATTGCTTCATGCCCAGCTACCCCATTATCGACAGTCACGATCAGTTGGGTACCTGCGGCTATTTTCTCTTGATAAACGGTTAGATTAGGTCCATACCCATGTTCAAATCGATTAGGTAAAAAGACTTCCACTTGGGCACCAAGCAATTCTAACGTTTCTTTCATGACGGTCGCACTGGTGATACCATCTGCATCATAATCTCCGTAAACTAAGATTTGTTCACCATTGATCACAGCTTCTTGGATACGGCTGATTGCCTTGTCCATATCAAACATCAAATATGGATCATGCAACTTTTGCTCTTTTGGATGTAAAAACCGATGGATACTTTCTTCCTCTCGGTATCCTCTTTGCCATAGCAATTGCCCGATCAGAGGAGACAATCCTTGTTGTTTGATTATTTGGATAAAAGATTCAGAAGGTGTTGTTTCATTGACCTTCCAATCAAAATTTGCTCGTCTCACATACTCACCCCTAACTTAGTCATTATAGCAAACGTCTTCTCTAAAAAAAAGAATTTCAGAAGATTAGATTCTGACATCTCCAACTTAAATAAACCAAAGTAGACAAAACAGATTCGTTTGCCTACTTTGGTTGCCTTTTAGAAATTGAGTAATAAATCCTCTATTTGATTTTTGATACAGTGATTTCTACCACTTTATTCTATTTACTTTCAAAAAAACATCAGCTATCCATGATCAATCAAAGTAATTGACGCTTTGCTTTGGTGTTTGAGAAGGTGATTCAGAAGGGGTTTGCATTTGTTCGATCTGTATTTGCTTTGCTTGTAATTCTGCTTGATAGGCCGCTTCAAGTTCCGCACGTTCATTTCGAAATTGTCTTTGTTGTTCTTCTGTCGCCTCTTCGATTTTCTTTTGGATATCTGCTTGGTTCTCTGCTAATTCTTTTGTTAATTGTTTTAATTGTTTCTTCTGTTGCCATAGTGTCGTAAAGGCTGTTAAAAATACAATCAATGCACCAATCAATGCTGAACCAATGATCACTAGAATCAATGGCGCATTAAAAGAAGCAAAGCCAAAGCTTACAGGAACATTTTGATTGTTCAATACAGCGAACACGACAATGACAAGTACAAGTAAAAAACCAACGATCACACTACCTTGCTTTTTCATTTACTTCACCTACTTTTTATTAAAAATTCCACCTGCAAAATAATCCCCAATGGTTGGGAAAAGTGCATAAAATTTAGACGCGATTTCTAACAATACCGGCTGATTGATCTCACGTTTCGGATGTTTCATCGCTCGCACGATCGTTTGCGCCAATTTAGTTGAATCCAAAACTAAGTGACCGACTTTTTCCAAATAACTACCACTTGGATCAGCCTTATCAAAAAATTCCGTTTCGATTGGTCCGGGATTTACCGTTGTGACCGCGACTCCTAGTGGCTTCAACTCTAAACGTAACGCATTTGAAAAGCCCAAAACAGCAAATTTTGTAGCGGAATAGATCGTAGATTTAGCTGTCGCCATTTTTCCTGCCATGGATGCCACATTGATGATATGTCCTTGGCGTCTTTCTGCCATATCGATCGCAAATTTTTGTGTCAATACCATCATCCCTAAGACATTGACTTCGAACATATCGTAGGCTTTTCCTAAGTCAAAGGATAAGAAATCCTCAAAGATACCAAATCCAGCATTATTGACTAAGATATCGACACGACCGACCTCAGTCATCACCTTGTCGTACAATTCATCTACGCTGTCAGGATTACTAACATCTAGTTGAAACGCGTATGCTGGTTTTCCACTTAGTTCTTGACAAACCGCCTTCACTTCGCCGATTTGTTGGATTCTTCTCGCACATGTGACAACGATTGCCCCTTGTTTTGCTGCTTCATAACAGATTTGTGCACCTAAACCACCAGAGCCACCAGTGACTAAAACGACTTTATTTTCTAAATTCAACTTTTTTCCTCCTCTTGAAACGGAACATCCACAACCTCAAAATCTTTCATGATTTTTGTATTTGGAAAGATTTCTTGTGCTTCTTGTTCAAGTTCTTGTGTTGCTTTTCCTAGATATCTCGCACTGATATGGGTCAGTAATAATCTTTGGACATTTGCTTCTTTTGCCACTTCTGCGGCTTGATGAGTCGTTGAATGGAAATAATTATGGGCCATTCTCGCCTCGTTTTTATTAAACGTACTTTCATGCACCAAGACATCTGCGTTTTTTGCTAATATAACAGAATTGGTCGTTTTTCGAGTATCTCCTAAAATGGTCACGATTCGGCCTTTTTTATCTGGCCCGACAAAATCACGTCCATTGATGAGCTGGCCATTGTCTAATTGGACCGTCTCCCCTTTTTTTAGTTTTCCATAGATGGGACCAGCTGGAATATTCAGTTCTTTAAGCTTATCCACTTGTAATTCGCCTTTGTGATCATGCTCAACGATCCGATATCCGTAGCTATCGATGCCATGGCTTAACTTTTTTGCATACACAGAAAAGTGTGCGTCTTCAAAAATAGCTTGATCTTCTGATAAATCAATAAAAACAAGGGGATAGCCCAGTTTTGTTTGAGAAATCGTCAGCGCATTGCGTACAAATGCTTCCGTTCCTTTAGGGCCATAGATTTCTAATGGTGTTTCGCCCCCCTGAAAAGAGCGACTACTGATTAAACCTGGCAAACCAAAAATATGATCCCCATGGAGATGAGTGATAAATATTTTTTCTATTTTTCTTGGACGGATATTTGTTCGTAGAATCTGCATTTGCGTGCCTTCCCCACAATCAAACAACCAAATCTCATTTCGCTCGTCCAAAAGTTTCAATGCAATACTTGAGACATTTCGATGTTTAGCAGGAACCCCTGCGCCTGTACCTAAAAATTCTAGTTCCATAATTTACCTAACTTTCTATTCATTCTTATTAATTCTAGGGTAAAATCAGCCGACAATCAACTGAAATTCGCAGGATAATTTTTAGAAGACTGTCCCTATAAATGAAAAGAGTGAATAAGTACCACTATTCTTACATCCATTCTTTTTATCGTTATTCAGAAGGCGTAGTATCCTCTGAGCTATCGGTTGGCTTTTTGTGCTTTTCATCCCAATTTTTCTGCGCTGTTTCTTTTGCATGTTTTTCTACCTCAGTTGCATCATGAACGTCTTGTTCTACTTCTTCATAATCCAATCGAGTGATTTCTCCACCTAATTCCATCATCACAAGTTGGTTCAATGGTCGGTTGTCCTCTTCTTCTGCGATCAAGATCAGACCTGTTGCGCCTTCGCCGATCTTATTTCCAACAAAATCAAACACCGTTTGTGCATCTTTGATTTCCTTGGCATCTTGGCTCGCACCGATCATTCCGCCCGCAAACCATCCTAGCAAGATCCCTAATGGGCCACCTAAAACGCCAACTAGCATGCCGATCAGACCACCTTTAGAGGATTTATTGTTCCCGGTAAAATCTAAGAAGTCTTCGATTTTGAATTGATGGGCGCCATTAGACTGATGGCTGATGACCGCCATTTGTTCGCCTTTGATCGCTCTCGTCATGTGAAGCTTCTTGATTTCGGAAAATGCTTGGTAAGCTTGACTTTCTAACTCAAAATTCAATATGATCACTCGTTTGCTCATGGAGATCGCCTCTTTCTCATTTTCTTTTAGTGTACCTTGGAATAAACAAAAATAAAAGGGAAAACCTTTAAAAAATAACGCAGTATACAAAAAAAGGAGTTTGACATTCGTCAACTCCTCAAATCCGATAAAGGTTCTCGAAAGCCTGCTCCTAAGAGAGTAAGCCAAGACCCAAAAAAATGAACGATCATTTTCTCAAATTTTGCCTTACTACTTAGAACTGAACGGCTATCTAGTCACTTAAATATGTGGTGTGTCTAATATTATTCGACAAATTCAAACTCAAACTCACCAATACGCACCAAGTCACCATCTTTGGCACCTCTGGCACGCAAGGCTTCATCGACACCCATCCCACGTAACTGGCGAGCAAAACGCATCACCGTTTCATCGTGGTCAAAGTTAGTCATTTGGAACAACTTCTCGATCTTCTCACCTGACAATACCCATGTCGCATCTGGTTCACGATCGATCGTAAATTCAGGACCTTCTGGATTGAAACCATAATGAACGGTTTCTTCTTCGATCTCTTCCTCGTATAATGGGAATTCTGGTGTTACTTCCAACAGATCAGCTGTCGCATTCAGTAAGGCATCCAGTCCTTTACGAGTCACACCAGAAATCGGGAATACTGGGATGTCATCGGCAAATTCATCTTCTTTGTTTTTATTTAGTTGTTCTTTGAATTTCACCAGATTTTCTTCTGCATCCGGCATATCCATCTTATTTGCTACAATGATCTGTGGACGCTCTAACAAGCGCAAGTTATGAGAAGACAACTCATGGTTGATCGCCAAGTAATCTTCGTAAGGATCGCGCCCTTCCATTCCACTCATATCGATCACATGCAAAATGACACGAGTACGCTCGATATGACGCAAAAACTGTGTGCCTAATCCGACACCTTGTGAAGCTCCTTCGATCAGTCCTGGAAGATCCGCCGCTGCAAAACTACGTCCGTCACTTGTAGTGACCATTCCTAGATTTGGCACAAGGGTAGTAAAATGATACGCCCCGATTTTTGGTCTTGCCGAAGAGATCACAGAAAGCAAGGTCGATTTCCCAACCGAAGGAAAACCTACGAGACCTACGTCTGCTAGTACTTTTAATTCTAGTTCGATTTTACGTTCTTGACCGGGTTCGCCGTTTTCAGCAATTTCCGGCGCAGGGTTTCTTGGAGAAGCAAAACGGATATTTCCGCGACCGCCGCGGCCACCTTTTGCTACCACTAAAGTCTGACCATCTTCGATCAAATCTCCTAAGAGTGCCCCTGTTTCTGCATCACGTACAGTTGTTCCTTGAGGGACTTTGACATACGTATCATCAGAACCACGTCCGTGCATCCCTTTACTCATGCCATTTTCACCGGGCTGAGCCTTAAAGTGACGGTTGAAACGGAAGTCCATCAACGTGCGTAAGCCTTCATCAACGACTAAGATCACATCGCCTCCTTGACCGCCATCACCACCAGCCGGTCCTCCATCAGGTACATATTTTTCTCTACGAAACGCAACCATCCCGTCTCCGCCTTTACCAGCCTTCACGTCGATTGTTACTTGATCTAAAAACATGGACATATTATCGTCCTCCTATTTCCTTTTATCTATTCTCACTCTACTGACTACCTGAATTTCCACAATAAACACAAGTCCTGTCTATTTTATCGGTGAATGGCCCGTTTGTCCATCATTAAACTGAAAGTTTCACGGAAATTCCTGACTCTATCTTTATTTTACTGCAAGAACGGATGGAGACAAAATAAAACGTTGTGACCAAAAGTTTCAAGAAAGTTCTTAAAGTTCTTTAAGAAACACTTTGGTCACAACAGTTATTTTACATATTTTTCTAGGAAACTACTTACAGTCTTTTGATAATTCTCAGGATCGATCGAATATGCTTTGGCATGCTCTGCTCCTGGGACGATATATTTTTCTTTTGGTCCGTTCGTCGCTTGGTAAACTTTGTCCAACATTTCGTAAGGAACAAAGGTATCCGCATCCCCATGGATGAACAGCATCGGTAATTGGTTTTTTTCTAATTGTTTGATCGCATCAGCTTCCCCAAAGAAATAGCCGGCTCTGATTTTTGTCATCAAGCTGGTTACTTGGATCAGTGGGAACGGTGGTAAGCTAAATAATTCATTGAGCTGATAAGCCAATTCTTCGTTAACAGAGGAATAACCGCAATCTTCGATGATCGCTTTAACATTTGTAGGCAGTGATTCTCCGCTAGTCATCATCACCGTCGCTGCCCCCATACTAATACCGTATAGAACGATTTCTTCCGATTGACCGTTTGTTTCAAGCACTTGATCGATCCATTTCACATAATCTTTCCGTTCGTGCCAGCCAAAGCCGATATAATCCCCTTCACTTTTTCCGTGTCCACGCGCATCAGGTACTAATACGTTATAGCCAAGATCATGGAACATCTTTGCGTAATTTGCCATCGTTTCTGCATTGCCCATATATCCATGAGCCACAATTGCTGTCTTATGACTGTCTGTTGCTGGTAGATAAATGGCTGATAGCTTCAACCCATCCGTAGATGTCTGTTGCCACTCTTTACGATTGTCAGGGTTCGCAAACCAAGATTGTGCACTCGACTCTTCATTTGCTTTTGTTGTGCCAGGAGTATCGCCTTCTAAAAAGTCTTTTTCTGAAGGAACAACGGCATAGTTATAAAAATAATTACCCGCAAAGACTAATACGACTGTCACGAGTAATGTCACGCCGATTAAAATTTTGATCCAAAGTTTCATCTTATACCTTCCTTGCTTTTACATTGATATACTATCTAAAATTAGTATAAACAAAGAGGACGTGTGATGCAATCTAGAATAAATAATAATCGTCATTGAAAAGCCCCGTAAAGCTCTGATCGCTTTACGGGGCTTTTCAATATTTATCATTACACAATTATTTGCTTTCGATCAACTTGAAGTTTGACCATGGTTTCAAGAAATCAAGTAAGAATAACTCATCGTCTGAGATACGTCCGACGACGTTCACACGTCCATCATTCTTCATTTCTTTTAAGGCAATTTGTGTTTCGCCTTTATATTGACCGTAACCAACGTTATCGATCAATACATCCCCACGCGTCATATCTTTTGTGTTATGTGCTGGGAATGGTTTGTCTTTGTAATAGATACGTGTCATCGTGGAACGCAAGATATACTCTGAGCGATCCCCACGATAACTATGAAGGTTGTCGAATAGACAAATACGTTCGTCTTCTGTGATATCGTCTGCTACATCCACTTTTAATGTAGGATAACTTGCAAAGAAGGCTTCAGACATTGCGCGTAATTCCTCTTCACTCGCATAAGCATTCCCTACAGAGATATCATCGATCAAACCTGTCAACATCAGGTGTTTGACTTGTGTTGCGATCTCAAGATCACGATGGTCTTCTAATGAGCAAAGTCCGTCTTGAGTTGGCCATGGACCAAAGTCGGCTGTTTGTGAGTTTACGAATGCCATCGTATTCAAATTATATTTGCGGAATTTCTCCGAACAAGCGACAAAATGATCATAGCCTAAACCAGAATAACGATGAGGGTAGAAGTTATGTGAACCTAATAAGTTATCTGTGTTCGGCGAATAGCTCATGATATTGTCAACATAATTCGTACCTGAACTCATGTTGATCTCGATTTTGATATTGTATGGATTGCGAGTCATTTTTGCTTCTTCTGCTCCAGTAAATCCAATATCAAGACGAATGCCGTCGGCGCCCATCTCATCAAAGAACGATAGATCATCATATGAGATCTCTAACTGTTCAAATAATGCTGGATTGATATCCACCATGACTTCCATCTCTAATTGATTGGCATAATCGACTACCTTTTTAAAGTCTGCTAAGACTTTTTCTTTATCGTCTGCAATTTGTAATAAACTTGTGAATACACGTTTAAATCCGTATTTATGTGCTAAATCTAAATATTCTTTGTCCTTTTCAAACGTTGAACGTTCTGGATAAATTGAAATTCCTAATTTTCCCATGTGTTGATACCCTCCTGGATGTGCGTTTTTGTATCCACTTACATTATAACAAACCGCTTTCAAATGGTCTACACCTTTTGCTATTTATTAAATAATTTCGCTTATTGTTCGAAAAAGTGTAGGTATTCATCTGATAATTTGCTATCATTAAAGATAACAACGAACAAAAAAGAAAGGAATTACTTATGAAACACAAAAAATTATTTTTAACTATGAGTATGGCTGCAACGCTATTATTTGCAGCTGGTTGTACGTCGAACGGTTCAGATACCGCCTCTTCAAGTACGAAAGAATCTACAGAAAAAACAACAGAGACTAGCACTGTAGAAAGCATCGATTTAAATTCTTTAGAGTTACCTCAATTGAATACAGAAGTCGCTGATAACGAAGATCTAGTTGAAATGGTCACAACTAAAGGAACGATCAAGATCAAACTATTCCCAGAGCTTGCACCAAAAGCTGTGGAGAACTTTATGACTCATGCTAAAGATGGCTATTACGATGGCGTCACTTTCCATCGTGTCATCCAAGACTTTATGATCCAAGGTGGCGATCCTGAAGGGAACGGAACTGGCGGAGAAAGTATTTGGGGAGAAGGTTTCGAAACTGAGATCTCAAACCAACTGTATAACATCCGCGGCGCCCTTTCAATGGCTCGTACACAAGACCCGAATAGTAATGGCAGCCAATTCTTCATCGTACAAAACTCTGATGACATGCATGATGGTTTATTGAAAGATGATTACCCACAAGCTATCATTGACGCTTATAAAAATGGCGGCTACCCAAGCTTAGATGGTGAATACACTGTCTTTGGTCAAGTCGTTGAAGGTATGGACGTCGTTGATGCGATCGCTGCTGTCGAAACAGATAGCTCAGATAAGCCAAAAGAAGATGTGAAGATCGAAAAAATCAACATCTTACAGGAAGCAAAATAAACACACATTTGAACACTTCGAGGTCGTGACAGAAGTGTTCAGCCTCGAGAAATAAGGCGCCATCCACGAAAATTGTTTTTCAAATTTTTGTGGATGGCGCCTTATTTTCGAAGAGGTTACTTTTGTTCCCGCCGTTTATTCGGTTATAGGTGGGTGAGATGAACGAATGTCCCACTCCCTTTTTTACTAAAAAAACTTTTGATGGCTGGGACTTTACAACTATTTTTTATATTTTCGCTAAAAAATAGTTTTTTTATTTTCATCTTTAGTAAAACTTAACATTTTCAAAACAGTCTTAAATAGACAAAAAAAGATCATCTAAGAATAGAAAACTATTCAGAAGATGATTCTTTTTTGCGGAAAGCTACTTTCCACTCCCCTATTGCCATATCTATTGATATTTTTAGAACCTCTCTATGGGTTCCTAAAGTTTATTTTTATCTTTATGCTTGCTCATTGACGATAAATGTAAATTCACATTCACACACTTTTTTATCGTCAACAAAAGCTTCAGAAATCGCAGTCCCTACAGGTCCTTTCATTTTGATGATCTCAAAATGACACTTCATCACATCCCCAGGAACGACTTTTTGGCGGAATTTTGCTTTGTTGATCCCACCGATATACGCACGTTTCCCTAGGAACTCTTCTGATTTTAAAATCAAGATCGAACCTGCTTGTGCAAGGGTTTCTAGGATCAACGCTCCGGGCATGACAGGATTGTCAGGGAAATGACCTTGGAAAAAATCTTCATTGATCGTTACATTTTTTGTTGCAATGATCTTCTTTCCTGAATCGATCGAATCCACGTAATCGATGTAACAAATTGGGTAACGGTTTGGAATAAGATCCATTACTTCCGTTGCTGATAATGCGTATGACATAGTTTACTCCTTCTTTCGGGCAATTGCCGTAATCAATACTTTGATTATCAAAGTATCATATTCTTGATTATTTGGCAATCATTTTTTATTCATCAAAAAAATAGTTTGACAATCAAAGCATTTTACTGAATAATAAGAAATCAAGAAGTTATTTTTTTGCACTTATATTATCGTCAAACAAAACTTTTATTGAATCAAAGGAGTGTCTATATGTCTTTTTTAGAAGGAAAAAAAATCGTGATCATGGGTGTTGCGAATAAACGCAGTATTGCTTGGGGTTGTGCAGAAGCAATGATGCAACAAGGCGCTGAGATCATCTATACGTACCAAAATGAACGGATGAAGAAATCGCTAGTCAAATTAGTCGGTGAAGATGCCTTCACTGTAGAGTGTGATGTTGCTAGCGATGAGAGCATCGAAAAAGCGATGGATACGATTGGTGAATATGCCGGTGAGATCCATGGTTTGGTCCACGCTGTTGCTTATGCCAACAAAGAAGAGCTTTCAGGTAACGTTTCTGATATTTCAAGAGATGGTTATCAATTAGCACAAGACATCAGCAGCTATTCATTGATCGCTGTATCGAAGTATGCCCAAAAGTACTTAGCTCCCAACAGCGGCATCGTAAGTATGTCTTATCTTGGTTCACAACGAGCGATCCCTAACTATAATATGATGGGAATCGCAAAAGCTTCACTAGAAGCTGCCATTCGCTACTTAGCCGCTGAATTCTCACCTAAAGGAATCCGTGTCAATGGGATCTCTGCTGGTGCGATCAAAACGTTAGCAGTGACTGGTGTGAAGGATTACCAAAAATTGATCGAGTTATCCGAATCACGCACCCCCGATCAACAAGGTGTGACGATCGAAGAAGTCGGAAATACTTGTGCTTTCTTGATCAGCCCCCTATCTAGCGGGATCATCGGTGATATCATTTACGTAGATAAAGGTGTTCACTTATCTTGATCCAATAAAAAATCAGCCCTCCAAAGTGAGAGCTGATTTTTTTGTAGTTATTTTTAAAGCCAGTCATTATTCGACGACTTCGATCCATCCTTCTGGTGCTTCGATATCCCCAAACTGGATACCCGTCAATTCTTCATATAAGCGCTTAGTTACTGGTCCTACTTCTGTCTCACTGTAAAAGACATGTAAATCATTTTTATAGTAGATTCCACCAATCGGTGAAATCACCGCTGCGGTTCCACACGCACCTGCTTCTGCAAATCGATCAAGTTGATCGATGTAGATATCTCCCTCAACTGCTTTAAGCCCCAAACGTTCTTCCGCAATCTGCAACAAGGAATACTTCGTGATACTTGGTAAAATCGAAGGCGATTGCGGTGTGATGAACTGATTGTCTTTAGTGATACCAAAGAAATTCGCCGCACCGACTTCTTCAATTTTTGTGTGCGTCGCTGGATCTAGGTAAACGCAATCTGAATAATTTAATTCTTTCGCTTCAGTCCCTGGTAATAGACTTGCTGCGTAGTTCCCTCCTACTTTGGCAGCTCCTGTTCCATTAGGTGCCGCTCGGTCATAGTCAGAAACGATAAAGTTTGTTGGTTTTAATCCGCCTTTGAAATAGGCTCCTACAGGCGTACAGAAAACAACAAACAAATACTCAGGCGCTGGATGAACACCAATGTTTTCTCCAACCCCGATCAGGAAAGGACGTAAATATAGCGTTGCTCCTGAACCATAAGGTGGCACAAAGTCTTCATTTGCTTTTACGACTTCTTTCACTGCATCAACAAACATTTTTTCTGGCACCATGGGCATCAATAAACGTCTGGCACTCTGGTTCAAGCGACGACTGTTTTGCTCTGGACGGAATAAATTGATCTTTCCATCTTTTCTGCGATAAGCCTTTAATCCTTCAAAGCACTGTTGGCCATAGTGAAGTGCGGGCGATCCTTCATGAAGTGACAGATAATTATCCTCGGTCAATTCGCCTTTTTCCCACTCTCCATCTTTCCATTTGGCAACGAAGCGCCAAGGTGTTTTGATGTAAGAAAATCCTAAGTTATCCCAATCTATTTGCATGTTCATACCACCAATCGTCAGTTTTGAAATATTTTAGCACTATCTCTCCCATTTGTCATCGTTTATTTTAACCACTTGTTATTGCAAATGTGATTGGTAGCTTATCTAATGATTTATTTTGATTTTTATGCTGTTCTTGTTACAATACAAAAGAGACTAATTAGAAAAGGGGATTTTATGTTTTCATTCATTGCAACAGCAGAAACAACAAGCTCAACTGGAGAAAATTTGACTGATCAAGCGGTTAGTCAACTCAATGCGTTCCAACGTTTTTGGAATAATATTGATTGGGATGGGATTTTTTCTACAATGATCCAAAAAGGATTATTCCTTATTTTTTTGATTATTCTTTTTGGCCTCATCAATCGAATCGGTAAATACTTGATCGACAAATCTTTTAAACAATATTCAAAAAAAACCGTTCTTAACGGTAGCCGCTTAAAAACGTTACAAAGTCTTTTAAATACCATTTTCAATTATACGATTGGCTTTTTCTTTATTTATGCCATCCTATCCGTGATCGGTGTGCCGATTGGTTCACTATTAGCCGGAGCAGGGATTGCCGGAGTAGCCATCGGTTTAGGGGCACAAGGCTTTATGAGTGATGTGATCACTGGCTTCTTTATTATCATGGAACAACAAATGGACGTTGGCGACTATGTCAAATTAACGAATCTTACCATCGAAGGAACCGTGGTATCCGTTGGCATCCGGACACTGCAACTCAAAGGTGTTGACGGTACCGTTCATTTCATTCCAAACCGTAGTATCACAACGATCAGTAACCTCTCTCGTTCCAATATGCAAGTCGTTCTTGATATTCGGATCGTTCCGGAAGAAGGCTATGATAAGATCTATGAGATCATTCAAAAAGTTAATGAAACGTTAGCTGTAAAATACGAAGAGGAATTACAAACTGAGCCATCGATCTTTGGATTGGTCGATATCGGCAACAGTAACTTTGCGATTCGGACGATTTGTTACGTTTTAAATGGTAAACAGTTCGAATTGAAAGAAGAATTTTTGAGTTCTTACGTCAAAGAACTGACAGCTGCCGGTTACAGCATCCCAAATACACCGATCGTGTTGAAATAGTTTATGTAATGTCTATTCTGGGAGTGGGACATTAGCCCTCTCCTACCATCTAAAACCGAATGAACAGAAGTGTTTAGGTTTGACCTCTTTTTTTAATCATTAGAAAAATGTCTAAAATGACTAAATTATTTGATTCTCAGGACAAACTTTATTCCCAATCTTGCCATTCCTTAATACTGCAAATGAAGCGACGTCCAGAAGTTAGAAATATAATCTAACTTTTGGGCGTCGCTTCATTTGTTTTATGTCTTTCTATTTTGTGAGTAGGATCAATTACCTTTAACTAACGATATCGATTCTTTCTCTTAAATCATCTACATCTATTTTTGGTGATACAATATTTTGACGTTCTAATTCGTGTACCATGTAATTGACTGCTTTCAATAACTCTTTTCGTGTGATGATTCCTTTGAACACTTTATCCTCTGTGACAACTGGCAAGAACGAAGCATCCACTAGTAAATGAAGAACTTCTTCTAGTTCCCAATTTTCATCAATGGTTGGTACATCGGTTTCCATTACATCAGCAACTGTTAGGCCTTCTAATGGTTCCATACTGATTGTTTGTAGGTCCATCATCTTATTGACAACATTCGACAGACTGACTAGACCAACAAAGCGATCATCTTTCCCTAAGACAGGGATTTTAGTGTAGCCAACTTTCGATAAAACTAATAGTCCATGCGATAACGGATGTTGATACATAACATTTGCCACGTTTTCTGCTGGAACCAAAAATGTCTCTTGATTTTGCAGTAATAACTCTCTTACAATTGGTCCAATCATGTATTGGCCCTCCATTTCAAATTCTTTCAATATCTCTATTTTACCGAAAACGGATGCAAAATCTATACAAACATTTCTTTTTTTAGCAAAAATTAGAGTTTGTTTGTCAGCGTTTATATTCAAATGCCATGTTATCGATTTTTTTGTGTGATCGATTATAGTACTGGACAGCAAGTGTCTCTTTCATACTCTCAATGATTGCGTAAGCTGGGATTTGGATCATTCCTCGAGGTTGGGAAATGCTTCCTGGATTCAAGAACAAGATACCTTCTTCAAATTCACACCCTAGTTGATGGGTGTGCCCAAAAAGAGCAATCGTTGCTTGTTGCTCTTTTGCTTCAAGGGCTAACTGAGTCAAACCAAAGCGGACATTCGATAAATGGCCGTGCGTCATATATACCCGATCAAGCCCAGTATCTACAACTCGTTTGGTCTCAAAGTCTGTGCCGAAATCACAATTGCCTTGCACACCGAGATAAGTTTCCCAAACTTCATCTGTTGCGTCAAGTTCTGAATCGCCACAATGAAAGAAATAATCAACTTGATTTTGATACTGGGTCAGCAATTCTTTGATGATTGCTCGATCCCCATGGTTGTCACTAACGACTAAATAGCGCATCTACTCCACTCCTTCCAACCATGCCTGCCAAACTTGGCTTAGTTTTGCCATAGCCAAGCCTCGGTGACTGTGGTTATTTTTTTCTTCACTTGAGATTTCTGCCGCTGTTTGAGTGTACCCATCAGGAATGAACAAAGGGTCATAGCCAAAGCCATTTTCGCCTTTAGGTATCCGACCAATTCGTCCAGGCCACTCTGCTTCCACTACTAAACTTTCTTTATTTGGCTCAGCGAAAACCAACGTACAATGAAATTGTGCGGTGCGTTCTTCATCAGCTACATCGGTTAATTCAAAAAGTAATTTTGCGTTATTTGCCGCATCACTCTTATGTTCGCCAGCAAAACGGGCAGAATAAACTCCTGGTCTGCCACCTAACGCATCGACTTTCAGGCCAGAGTCATCCGCCAATACTGGCTGGTTCAATACTTGAGCAATCGTTTCTGCTTTTAACCGAGCGTTTTCTTCGAATGTTGTACCTGTTTCTTCGACATCAGGTATCTCAGGATAATCGAACAATGTTTTGACTGTATAGCCTTCCTTCGCAAATAAGGTACGGAATTCTTCTGCTTTGCCTGCATTTCGAGTAGCAATCACAATCGTTTTTTCTGTCGGTTCAGGCGTAGTGTCTGACCATTCACTCAACAAAACATTTTTTTGTTCAAAAATCAGTGATTCGATCGCTGTTTTGCCATAAACAAGCATTTCGTTCAATTGTTCACCATCAAAGGTAGCTTCTTCGCCTGTCCCTTGGATTTCCACAAATTTGCCCGATTCCGTCATCACTAAGTTCATATCGACTTCTGCTGCAACGTCTTCGTGATAATCCAAATCAGTCACACATGTCCCATCAGCTAAAATCCCTACACTGATGGCGGCTAAATGTTCTTTGATTGGATCATTCGCTAACACTTTTTTCTGTAATAATTTTTCGATAGCTAATCTTAAAGCCACAAATGCACCGGTAATACTTGCTGTTCGGGTGCCACCGTCTGCTTGGATCACGTCACAATCAACGATGATACTACGTTCACCAAGTTTCTCGAGATCGACGACCGCACGCAACGAACGACCGATCAAACGTTGGATCTCCATCGTCCGTCCACTTAACTTACCTTTGCTGCTTTCACGACGATTTCTCGTATTCGTGGCGCGGGGCAACATACTGTATTCTGCTGTCACCCATCCTTTACCAGTCCCTTTTAAAAACGGGGGGACTGTCTCTTCAACCGTTGCCGCACAAATCACTTTCGTATCGCCAAAGCTGATCAAAACTGATCCTTCTGGATGCTTCAGCACATTTGTTTCAATCGTGATTTTACGTAAATCTTGGACATTTCTTCCGTCATGACGCATCATTGCTCTTTTCCTCCTAAATCAATCGATTCAACGATCAGTTCTTTTAATCCTAACCAATCTTGGGCAATCTCATGGAACATTTTAGCTGATCCTGTCGTATAAAACTGACAAAGCGTTCGGCCATTTTGTGGTGAATTACTGATTTCAAAATAGTCAAGTAACATTGAAACTTCACCAATCGTTTCTGCTCCTGAATCGATCAGCATGACTTTATCCCCCATAACATTCTGAATGATTGGGCGAAGGAGCGGATAATGGGTGCAACCTAAAATCAAGGTGTCGATCCCTTTTAATTCTAATGGAGCCAAAGTTTGGGCCACGATTTTTTTAGCGACTGATGATCGGTATTCTTTACTTTCTACGACTGACACAAACTTTGGACACGCCAAGCTGGTGACTTTCAGTTCGGGTGCTTTATCCAGCAAGGCCGTCTCGTAAGCGGCACTTTTGACGGTTCCAATTGTTCCAATCACCCCTACTCGGTGATTTTTCGTTTGTTTGACTGCCGCTCTCGTTCCTGGCAAAATCACACCGATCACTGGAATCGAGAGGGTTGCTTTGATTTCTTCTAATGCGACCGCAGTTGCCGTATTACAGGCAATCACAAGCATCTTTATGCCTTTTTCAACTAAATAATTCGTCATTTCCCATGTATAAGCGATCACTTGCTCTGCTGGTCTTGGTCCATATGGACAGCGCGCGGTATCGCCAACGTATAATATGTTTTCATTCGGCAATTGCTTCAATGCTTCTTTGACGACTGTAAGACCGCCAACTCCTGAATCAATAAAACCGATCGGACGTTTATCTGTCAATCGAATCATCCTTTTTCAAAAAAATTCTACCTTCTATATTGTGGACTTTTTGACGTGATTTATCAAGTCCTACAATCTGCTTTCCTGCTCTTTTCCCACATGACGACTCAACAGGTGTCCCGATGGAATTTTTGGATAACGTAAGAAGGAATCCACAAAAAATTTTTTAAAAAATTTCGTGGATTCCTTCTTAATTCCCATGTAAAATACGATTTTTTCTACTAATAACTGTACTTTCTTCTTTCTAGGTAAGAAGAAAGTAAAGAAAGTGCGTAACATACGACAAAATACATGAAAGTCATCATAACGAACATTGGTAAGACATAATTGGTATTTTGACCGTAGACGATCCGCGCTTGGTGTGTCAATTCTGGCAACGAGATGATCACCGCTAAAGAAGTGTCTTTGATCAACGAGATCAACTGACTGACGATAGCAGGGATCATTGACTTGAATGCTTGCGGCATGATGATCGTACGCATCGTTTCCACATAGCTTAATCCCGTGGAAAGCCCTGCTTCCATCTGACCTTTCGGCACAGCATTCAAACCTGCACGGAAAATCTCTGATAACATGGCAGATTCAAAAATCGTCAATGCTGCAACTGCTGACCAAAAGATGTTCATTTGGATACCGATTTGCGGCAAAGCAAAATAAGTGAAAAAGATGATCAGCAATAATGGCAGATTACGAATGATGTCGATAATCAAACCTACTATTTTTGATAAATAAGGAATACTCGCAAAACGAAGAACACCTGTCAGCCCACCGATCAGAAAACTAAAAATGATGGAGAAGAGCGAAACTTCGATCGTTACTTTTAGTCCTTCCAGTAAAAAGCGAATATTCATCCATGAAAATGCACCACTAAAATCCATTGAGATTCTCCTTTCTATGAACGAACTGCCCATTTTTTCTCAAGATAAACCATCAAATAAGACAATGGTAAGGTAATGATCAAGTAAAATAAACCGACGATGATATAGGTATCAAACGTGTTGAAAGTTTCACTGGCGATCAAATCCCCTTGATACATGATATCCAAACCAGCAACAATTGCTAAAATCGATGAATTTTTGACCAAATTGATAAATTGATTGCCTAATGGTGGGATAACGATTTTAAATGCCTGTGGCAATACGATGTAACGCATCGTCTCTGAATAAGTAAATCCTGATGAAAGACCAGCCTCCATTTGACCTTTTGGCACAGTTTGGATGCCCGAACGAACGGTTTCTGCAATAAATGCGGAAGTATAGATCGTCAGCCCGATCGTTCCTGCTTGAAAACCATCAAAGCTGATCCAATAAAGTGGTAATACGACATAGAAGAACATCACGATGATCAATAACGGGATATTCCTAAAAAATTCAACATAGGCTTTCGCTAAACCACGAATCCATTTATTGTGTGACAATTGAAAAATCGCCATCAACGTTCCGATGATCAAACTGAATAAAAGTGCCAAGACACTTGATAGGATCGTTACTTTAAATCCATCAAGGAAGGCTGGCCCATAAGTTTGTATCAATTCACTCATTGTATTCCCTCCTTAATCAATTTTTCCCTGAGTCGTATCTGGGAACCATTTTTCATAAATCTTATCGTAGGTGCCGTCTTCAACCATTTCTGCTAATGCTTGGTTGACTGCATCTAAGAAATTTTCTTGTCCTTTGTTGATCGCAATACCATAAGGCTCTTCGGTAAATGTTCCTCCTGCTAATTCATAGCTAGGGTTCTCCGCTGCCATTCCGAGTAAGATCGCATTGTCTGTCGTCATGGCATCACCTTGCCCCGATTGTAAGGCAGTAAATGCTTCTGCATAGTTCTCTAACTCCAAGATCCGCGCATCAGGTGCATGTTCTCTGATGTTGGCAGCTGAAGTCGAGCCTTTTACCGCTAGAACAGTCGTTTCAGCGTTTAAATCCTCCACACTTTTGATGGGACTACCCTTTTCAACGAGCAATGATTGTCCAGCGTCAAAATAAACTGAAGAGAAATCGACTTGCTTTTTACGTTCTTCGGTAATTGTCATCGTCGCAATGATGGCATCGATATTCCCATTTTTTAATAATGGGATTCTTGTTTTAGAAGTGACTTCGACAAACTCTGCTTTTCCGTCCTCTCCTAAAATCTTCTTTGTGATTGCTTTGGCGATATCGATATCAAACCCTTGAACAGTGCGGCTTTCGATATCCATCATCCCAAACAATCGTGTATCGTATTTGACACCCCAAATGATCTCGTTCGTTTCTTTACTACGAGTCAAAATATCTTTTTCTGCCAAACTGCTACCTTTACAGCCGCTCAATACTAGAAATACTAGCCCAAAAAGAAATAATAAACGAGTAAATGTTGTCTTACGCATATCGTTCCTCCTATCAATGATTGATTACTTTACTGATAAATTGTTTTGCACGTTCCTCTTTTGGATCATCGAAGAAATTGCGTACATCGCGACTATCTTCTAATACTTGTCCGTCCGCCATAAAAATGACACGGTCTGCCACTTCTTTCGCAAAGCCCATTTCGTGTGTGACCACGATCATTGACATGCCATCTCTTGCCAATTTTTTCATTACGTCCAATACATCACCGATCATCTCTGGGTCCAAGGCAGATGTTGGCTCGTCAAATAACAGCATTTCGGGATTCATCGCTAAGCCGCGAGCAATCGCTACACGCTGTTGTTGTCCACCAGATAACATGGAAGGATAGGAATCTTTTTTATCTAGCATATTGACTGTCTTTAAAAACTTTTCCGCATTTTTTACAGCAGTTGCCTCATCTTGTTTTAATACTTTGATTGGTGCCAATGTGATGTTTTCTAAAACTGTTTTATTGGGGTAAAGATTAAAATGTTGAAAGACCATTCCGACATTTTTTCTAATCTCCGTCAATTTTGTGTTTTTATCGCGAATATCGACATCATTGATCAAAAGCTTTCCTGAAGTGATTGTTTCCAAGCCGTTGATACAGCGAAGCATCGTACTTTTTCCTGATCCTGATGGACCAATGACAACGACAACTTCCCCTTTTTCAAACTCAAGATTGATGTTTTTCAACGCGTGGAATTTGCCGTAATACTTTTCCACGCTATCAAATTTAATCATTGTCATAACATTACACTCCCATTATTATTTAGTAAGATTTCATTTAAAGATATATAATAGAACACATTATATCCGAAAGCGAAGCAACTTGTAAAGTTTCCAAGAAAATTCCTTTGTCCGTTTTCTTTTACCATTTGTATAAATAACGATTTCCTGATTGATTTTTTCAATGATTTTCGGTTTATCCTGTTGTTAATTCTGCAAAAAAACGGTAAGATATTAAGTATTAGTCTTAGAAATTACAAAGAGGTGTTCTTTTTTGAAAAATATTATTTTAACAGGAGACCGTCCTACTGGCAAACTACACTTAGGCCATTATGTCGGGTCTTTGAAAAAACGTGTAGAAATGCAAGCGGATGAGAACAATCAGTTGTTCGTAATGATCGCAGATATGCAAGCCTTGACTGACAATGCGAAAGACCCTGAAAAAGTGTCTTCCAATGTATTAGAAGTTGCTTTAGATTACTTATCTGTTGGTTTAGATCCTGCCAAATCAACATTGTTTATCCAGTCGCAAATCCCTGAATTAGCTGAGTTGACAATGTATTACTTAAACTTAGTGAGTGTTGGTCGTGTGCGTCGTAACCCGACTGTTAAAACGGAGATCGAGCAAAAGAAATTTGGCGAAAGTGTCCCAACAGGCTTCTTTATCTACCCTGTCTCACAAGCTGCTGACATCACTGCGTTCAAAGCGAATCTAGTACCCGTTGGTGAAGACCAAAAACCAATGTTGGAACAAACGCAAGAGATCGTCCAAAGTTTCAATCACACTTATGGAGAAGTACTCGTTGAACCGAAAGGTGTCTTCCCTCCTAAAGGAATGGGTCGTTTACCTGGGATCGATGGTAACGGAAAAATGAGTAAATCATTAGGAAATGGCATCTACATTTCTGACCCTGCAGATGTTTTACAGAAAAAAGTCATGAGTATGTATACTGATCCAAATCACATCCATGTCCAAGATCCAGGACAAGTCGAAGGCAATATGGTCTTTACGTACTTAGATGTTTTTGGTACAGACAAAGAAGCAATCGAAGAGATGAAAGCCCACTATCGTCGTGGTGGACTCGGTGACGTGAAAATCAAGCGTTACTTGATCGACGTATTAGAAGCAGAGTTCGCACCGATCCGCGCACGTCGTGAAGAATTGGCGAAGGACCCACAAGCCGTGATGGATATCTTACGTCATGGTAGTGAAGAAGCGGCTAAAGTTGCGGCAGCCACACTTTCTGAAGTGAAAGCGGCAATGGGCATCAATTATTTCAATCAGTAATCACACAAAAAAGCTGGAACAAAAATCATTGAATGATTTTTGTTCCAGTTTTTTCTTCTATTATTAAGGTTTAACGAATACTTGCATCGACTGTTTCTGTCAACGCCTTTTCAACCTTGCTCATTGCTTGGTTGATTTCTTCATCTGTCAACGTTGCTTCGGGATTTTCAAAGCTTAACGTATAGGCGACTGATTTGTACCCTGCTTCAATATTTGCTCCTTGGTAGACATCGAATAGTTCGACATTTGTCAAGAATCGGCCAGCAGCTGCTTGGATTGTGCGAACGATTTCTTGATTCGTCACTTGTTCAGCTACTAACATCGCAATGTCACGCGTCACACTTGGGAATTTTGTGACTGGTCGGAAAGTGATGCCTTTTTGTGATGCTTCCACGACTGTGGCTAAATCAAACTCTGCCACATACGTTTCTGGAATATCGTAAGCTTTAGCAGTCATCGGATGTACTTGACCAACAAACCCGATCATTGTTTCACCTAAATAAATGGCTGCTGTACGACCTGGATGAAGTTCATCAATCGTTGTCAATGCTTGATAAGTGATTTCCTCATTGATGGAAAGTTGTTCGAATACATTCTCTAATATGCCTTTTACTGTAAAGAAATCAACCGCTTGTGGCTTACTTTGCCAACTCTTCTCTTCCCATGTGCCAGACACCGCAAGAGCTACGTGAGTGACTTCTTGTGGTAGATGAGTCAATGGATCGTTTTCTTGATAGAAGACGCGACCTACTTCATAAAATGCGACATCTGCATTTTTACGTGCCGTGTTATATTGGACGTTATCCAAAAGACCACTGATCAAGTTCATACGTAAGACAGAACGGTCTTCACTCATCGGCCAATCCAAGCGAGTGATGGCTGTTTCTTTCAAAGCGAATTGACGTGATTTATCTTCCGTTGTCAGTGCATAACTAATGGCTTCAGTTAGACCACTGCCTTCAAGTAATGTACGGATCTTTCGTGTAGTCGCTTGTTCTTGTGTCAAACTACCTGCAACTGTTTCGCCGCTTGGTAACGTTGAAGGTAAACGGTCATACCCATAAATACGTGCCACTTCTTCGATGATGTCTGCTTCGATCTGGATATCCCAACGTCTTGGAGGTACAACAACAGTATAAGTTTCTCCATCGACGTGATAGCCGAATCCTAATGCTTCAAAGATCTCACTTACTTCAGCGACATTTAAGGTTGTGCCAAGGTACTGGTTGATGCGCTTCAATGTGATCTGTACTTCGACTTCTTTTGCTTGATACTCAGAACCTTTGACCGCTCCTTGTAACACTTCTCCTCCTGCTAAAGCAACGATCATCGTTGCTGCAACATCGCTTGCTTCGCCGACGGTTCCTTTATTGATGCCTTTTTCAAAGCGCGCAGATGATTCACTACGTAAATTGAAACGTTTGGCTGTGCGGCGAATCGAGATGGGATCGAATAAAGCGGATTCTAACGCAACGGTTGTCGTTGTTTCCGTAATCTCTGAGTCTAGTCCCCCCATTACTCCAGCTAAAGCCACTGGCACTTGTCCATTTGTGATGACCAAGTCTTCTGAAGTCAATGAACGCGTTTCGCCATCTAACGTCACGATGTTCTCTTCTTCTGCTGCATGACGCACCACGATTTCTTCTGAACCTAACTTATCATAGTCGAATGCATGTAACGGTTGACCGAACAATAATAAGATATAGTTTGTGATATCAACGACGTTATTGATTGGTCGGATTCCTTCATTCATCAAGATATTTTGTAACCATTGTGGACTCGGTTGGATCTTGACGTTTTCAATGATGCGGATTTGGTATGCTGGTACCAATTCTTCGTCTTCTACTTTTACCGCAATTTTCTCTGAAGCTTTACCTTCAACTTCTACTAACTTTTCATCATTGAATGTTGGTTTTTGGCGGTAGATCGCGCCAACTTCATATGCCACACCTCTCATTGATAATGCGTCGGCACGGTTAGGTGTGATCGATAGTTCGATGATAGCATCGTCCATATCTAGATAAGAAAAGACTGGTTCTCCATTGACCGCTTCTTGTGGCAAATAGTAGATGCCTTCTGAATATTCTTTCGGTACGACACTGTCAGAATAACCGATTTCTTGTAAGGCACAGATCATCCCATTCGAGACTTGTCCACGCATCTTGCCTTTTTTGATTTTGACATTGCCCGCAATCCGTGAATTTGGTAAAGCTACGATGACTTTGATTCCTGCTTTGACATTTGGTGCGCCACAAACGATTTGTGATAATTCTTCTTCGCCGATGTCGACTTGACAGATCGATAGATGATCCGAATCAGGATGTGGAATACATTCCTTCACTTCTCCGACAACGATTTTCTTCAAGCCTTCTTCAGGTACAGTTACACCTTCGACTTCGATTCCTGTGACTGACATTTTGTCTGCAAGTTCTTGCGGTGTCACATTTGATAAATCAACGTATTGATTCAGCCATTTATATGATACTAACATTCTTTTACTCCCCCTTGAACTGACTTAAGAAGCGCAAGTCATTTTGATAAAAATTACGAATATCGTTGACCCCATAACGTAACATTGCGACACGATCTGGGCCAAGTCCAAAAGCAAATCCGGAGTATTCTTCAGGATCGATCCCTGACATTTCCAAGACATTCGGATGAACCATACCAGCACCTAAGATCTCGATCCAACCTGTGTGTTTGCAGACGTTACAGCCTGAACCACCGCATTTGAAACAGCTGACATCGACTTCAACAGATGGTTCTGTAAATGGGAAGTAACTTGGGCGTAAACGGATCTGGCGATCTTCACCAAACATTTTCTTCATCACGACTTCAAGTGTTCCTTTTAGATCACCCATCGTCACGTTCTTGTCGATCACCAATCCTTCGATTTGATGGAATTGATGACTGTGTGTTGCATCATCAGTATCACGTCGGAAAACTTTTCCTGGTGAGATCATGCGTAGCGCACCTTTTGAAAAATCATGTTTTTCCATGGTACGTGCTTGCACAGGCGACGTATGCGTACGGATCAAGATTTCTTCTGAGATATAGAAAGTATCTTGCATATCACGTGCCGGATGGTCTTTTGGTAAATTCATTCGTTCAAAGTTATAGTGGTCTGACTCGACTTCATATCCTTCAACGATTTGATACCCCATACCGACAAAAATATCTTCGATTTCTTCCATGATCTGCGTCAAGATATGGCGTGTACCTTGTTTGACTGAGCTACCTGGAAGCGTTACATCGATGGTTTCTTTTTCTAATGCTTCATTCATTGCAGCGGTTTCCAAGACTGCTTTTCTTTCTTCGATTTCTTGTGTCAATAGATCACGGATCTCATTGGCAAAGCTTCCCACTTTCGGACGCTCTTCGGCACTTAGATCTTTCATTCCACGTAAGACCTCAGTGATTGGTCCTTTTTTTCCTAATGTTTCGACACGGATTTGATTTAGTTCTTTCAAATCCTGCGCCTGCTTGATCTTGATGATCGTTGCTTCTTTCAAGCTTTCGAGTTGTGCTTGTAAAGACATGCGATTTCCTCCTTTAAATTCAACTACAAAAAAGACCTCATTCCTATCAAGGAACGAGGTCTTCGCGTTACCATCCTAATTTACGATCCCAACGAGATCGTACACTCATTTTAATAACGACAGACATACTGCCGGTCTGAAAAATCTCTCAGACGAACTCGGAAAGTGAACTTCATTTTTCAAACACAGGATCTGCTTTCAGTCCATGACAGATCTCCCTATACTGGTTTAGCCAAACTACTCTTTTTCGTCAACATTCTTTTTGTCTATTCAACTAAAAACTAGTGTACAAGATTTTTGATGCAAAATCAACTGCATTCTTCGGGTGTGACCCATTTCTCACTCCAAAGCTGCAACTGGACCATCGCTTTTTGTAGATCTGCCCCTTTTTCTGTCAGCATATATTCTGAACGACTGGATTCATTACACGAAAAATTACGGGTAACGATCTTTTCTTTTTCAAGCTCTTTTAATCGTTCGACCAAGACACGGTCACTGACCATCGGGATTTTTGCAGAGAGATCAACAAAGCGCTGCGGACCATTTTCGAGTAATACATCGATAATCAATCCATTCCATTTTTTCCCTAAAATCGAGAATGTTTTTTCAAATTTGGGACACAGAATGAATTCTGTCTGTGTTAGCTCCATCTTACTCACCTCTTTTCATGAGTATAGCATATTACTTACAAAGTGTAAGTCCAGTTTGCTCACTTCTTATTCTTTATTAAGATTTATTATTTTCTTCGCCTGCAGCAAAACTAAAAAGACATCTTGAACGGGTTTATTCAGCGCTTCACTCAATGCCCGTTGGTATAAGTTCAATTGCCCGCGGTATTTGCTGATGACCTTAGTGATTTCCTCTGGGTTTTCAGGATGTAAAATAAAATCAGTCTTGAAATCATAAAGCTGCACGTACTCCCCAAAATCAAGATATCCATCGACGATCCCATGGATCAATAATTCATCGTCTTCATTCGGATAGTGATCGAATACCTTTTCTGCTTGTAGAAGCATTGAAAATGGTTGTTCGCGTTTCACTTTTTCCGGATGTTCAATCAGTGATCGGCCAAGGGTAGATTCATAAAACCATAAGATGGAATCAATTGGCACACGTTTCGCTACTTGTTCATCGACTAAACGTTTTTTGACGAGGGTCGTCAGTTCTTTTTCGATGCTTTCTTTCGTCAACTTTTCCAATGGTAGGACTTGTAACAGAAAATGTGTCGCTGTCCCAACAGCTGTGGCAGAAACTTTGCGCTCTTTTTGTACAAAGCGTGGTTCAGCTAATTGGTCTTGCGTATACCTGAAAGGCTGAGCAAAGGTTTTTTTATCACTGCTTTCCCAAGTCAAACGTGCCTCTGAAGAGTCGTCTGGATCTTCAAACAACCGTTTGATCTCAGAAACGGATTGATAACTCGTTGTTTGTGCAGAAGCCTCATAAGGATAACTGAAGGCTAAACGTGTTTGGAGTTCAGTCGTTAATGGAGTTAGATCTCCTTTTTGCTCTTCTGCTTGCTCTCCTTTGACTGTCAATGCTTGGCGTTGGGTTAAAATCTCTTGTTGATCCATCCAGGTGATCGTAAAATCTCCCGGTGAATGTTTCAGTTGTGGTAAAGGCGTGACTTCTGGAAAATATTCGGTCATTTTAGGATGACGGATCAAGCTGTAACCGATCCAATTCATCAAGCTACTCGAACTTTTCAGACGAATCACAGGATCTAACACTACATCCGTTTGCTCACTTGCTTCTGACCAAGCTTTGAACGTGTCTTCTTTGCTTTTGTACGAACCAACAATAAACAATTTTTGCTCTGCTCTAGTCAGTCCTACGTATAATTTACGCATTTCTTCGGAAAGCAATTTCTTCTGTTTGGCTAATTTGATGGCTTGATAAGGCAATGTATCAAACAAGACCCGCGTGTCTGGCTCCATGTAGCGCACGCCCGCACCTAGTTTTTCTTCGAAGGCATAACGGTTTTTCAAGTCTTGCAGATTGAATTGCTTCGTCATATCTAATAAGAAAACGATGGGAAACTCTAATCCTTTACTTGCATGGATAGTCATGACACGAACGGCATTGTCACTAGAAGCAATCACTGGTTCCGCCAAGTCTTTGTCTTTCTCCTGCATTTTCTCAATAAATCGTACAAACTGATAGAGACCACGAAACGAGCTTTGTTCATAAGCTTTGGCACGATCCACTAACGCATACAGATTCGCTTGACGTTGTGCACCAGCTGGCAACCCAACGACATATTCTAAATACCCTGTTTGGTAATAGATCTCCCATAATAAGTCCGTGATCGAAGAACGCCGCGCTAACTCTCGCCATTGTTGCAGTTGCTCATTGAAATGAAGCAATTTAGCCGCTAATTCATCTTGGTTATTATTTTGATAAGCTAAGACTGCATCATAGTAAGTATGCGCCTTATCGGCTAATCGGATACGTGCTAACTCTGGTTCGATCAAGCCCACGACTGGTGAACGTAACACTGAAGCTAATGGGATATCCTGATAAGGGTTGTCGATCAATTGGAGCAATGAAATCATGATCCTGATTTCTGTCGCTTGGAAATAATTTTGGGCATCATTGAGTTCCAACGGAATATCAAACGTTTTGAATACTTCTAAAATCGTCAAATTATTTTTCTTCGTTGGTGTCAATAACACGATATCTTTGAATTCGATTGGGCGCTCTTCTTGACTTTTTTTGTCGTAGATCATGAATTTTGAATCGATCAATTCACGGATCTTCAAACCAGTCATCAAGAGTTCCCCTTCTGTTTTGTCTTCCAACATATCGTCCATCGGCAACTCGATTTCTGTCGTTTCTTGTTCCTTTTCATAGATCAAGACTTCTGGTGCAAATCGTTCATTTTCTGGAAACCCAGAAAAACCAAGAACCAGCCGAGCCGCTTCATCATAGGCGATTTGCCCGACGGTTGGGTCCATCAACTGCTCAAAAATCAAGTTGGTAAACGCTAAGACTTCCTGCCTTGAACGGAAATTCTCAGCTAAGACGATTCGTCGTCCCCCTTTTTCTTCCGAGAATTTTTCATATTTATTGATAAATAGAGTTGGATCTGCTAAACGGAAGGAGTAGATCGACTGTTTGACATCTCCCACCATAAAAAGATTGCCGCTCTCTTCATCTGGCTCTCTGACCCAATAGAGCAATTCTTCTTGCAATTGATTGACATCTTGGTACTCGTCGACCATGACTTCTTTAAACTTTTTGCGATAATAATCCGATGCTTCGCTTGGTAGCCACTCTTCCTCTGTTTGTTTCGTCAATATTTGTAATGCCAAGTGTTCCAGATCATTGAAATCTAGCACGCCTTTTTCACGTTTGCGCGCACTGAAGCCTTCCATGAAAAGCTTAGTGACTTCGGTCATTTGTTCCACGAGGGGGAATGCTTTTTGACTCAACTCTTCAATTTGTGCAGGTGAAACCGGGAAGTAGCTTTTGCCAATTTGTTGTAAGATTTTTTTGGCACGGTCTCTCAAGGTTTTTACTTCAGCAGAACGCTCTTTCAACTCTGCTTTCCGACTGCTTTTGAAGGTCGAAAACGTCAGGTTTTCTAAAGCTTGGTAAGCTTCTTCTAACTCATCACTCAGGAAACGTTCATAGATTTGTTGGATACTCGCTTGTTCTTGTGAGACTTGATCAAACATTTTTTCAAGTCCTTCTTCTTGTGCCAAAACGACCATCTCTTCGTATAGCTGCGTACAATGAAGTAAATCAGCCAAGACGAGCGGTCGGATCTGTTCTTGGTACAATGCAGAAGCTGCTAATCCCTCTTCTAGCCGATATGCTTCTGGTAAACGATCCAACCAAGCCAATGGATCAGGGTTCGCTCTGGCAAAATCATAGAGAGAAAACACGAGGTTAGTCAAACCATCGTCTGAGCGATCATTTGAAAAGTTCATCGTCAGCTGGAAAAAAGCTTCGCGATTTTCTGCATAAAGTTGTTCTCTGATCTCATCCCAGACATCTTCTTTCATCAAGATCGTTTCCGTTTCATCCGTCAACATCCGAAAGACTGGATCGATATCGATCAAATAGTAATATTTACGGATCACCGTTAAACAAAACGCATGGAGTGTCGAGATATTGGCGGTAGGTAGCAAAACGAGCTGTTTCGTAAAATGTTTTTGCCAGACCGGATCACTTTCACTATTCACTGCTTCTTGCAAGGCTACTTGGATCCGTTCCTTCATTTCTCTTGCTGCTGCTTCTGTAAACGTCACGATCAGCAACTCGTCGATATTGACACCCATTTTTAACTTTTCGATTACTCGGCGGACTAACACAGTCGTCTTACCTGAGCCAGCGGAAGCCGAAACAAGTAGGTTGTCGCCTTGGTCAAAAATCGCTTGCCATTGTTCATCGGTAAAACGTTCATTTTCCGGTTTTAAAGGAATTGATGTCACTCGTCTTCACTCCTTTTTAGTATTCTGCGCAATGCTTCATCTTTATCCAGTTTTTCTAAACGATGATAATTATTTTCTTTGAGCATGACATCAAACGTACAAATACTTCTGAACGGACAATGCTCACAAGCAATCCGTTGTTTGTCTTTGTAAGCGGGATTCAGTTTGATCTCCCCTGAGGTGATCGCTTCCCCAGCTAAACGCATATTCTCACGATTATGGTTCATGAATAATTGAAGTTCTTCTTCTGTATAGAATTTCTCTTTACTATAACTGCCCTTTTGCAACTCGTCTTTGGCGTTTTTCTTCACCGGATAGATCAACGAACTTTCTTTTGCTTCCAATGAATGATCGAGCACTTCTAACAGACCAGGATCATCGACAAAAACACCATCATAGCTGAATTTCTTCAACGTATTCTTCTCGACGTCTGTCGTATCTGTCAAAACTGGATTATGCACATGCAAGTAATAAGAGCCTGCTGGTTTGACTGCAGCTTTCCCAGTCAATCGTACAGCATCCATCAGTGCCACATCAAGATATGTCAATAGTTGCATCGCCATGCCGTAGTAGGCTTCAGTCACATCAAAAGAACGACCACTTGATTTATAATCCACCACGCTTAACCAAGTATCACTTTGTTCAGTTGCCACATCGATGCGATCGATTTTTCCGCGAACGTGGAGTTTCCCGCCTTTGTCTAAAGGTATTTCCAAACCTGGTATCCCTCGTGCACCAGCGATCTGACCAAATAAAATCTCTGTTTGCAATGGTTTCATGCCCGTATTTTTGCTTTGTTTTTGTAACGCCCAAGCCACTTTTTGGATCGTTTGCCCTAATTGGTAACGAATATAGTTCATGCGGGCAGAGCTATCTAAAATCTCAAAGCGTAATTCACCAAATACTTCTTGTAAGACTTTTTCAGTAAATTCTTGTCGTTCCTTCTCCGACATCGCCACAAGTGACAGTTGATTCGAGAACAGCAATTTGAAGAAGCGATCCAATGATTCATGATAAAAGTCTCCAGTGGCAGCTGGTGTCAGTCCATAGATATTACGTTCTTTCAGCTTCAAACCAAACTGGACAAAGTATTTATATTCACAGTTATAAAAGTTTTCCATGCGTGAGATCGACGTATAGATTTCTTTGCCATAAAGAGCTTCTGCCATTTCTTCTGATAAGGAAACTGGTACATTTAGATGATCTTGACTTTCAAAAATCATCAATGCAAAATTTCGTTGATCCGAACGCAGAACTAACTCTTTTAGTTGTTGCCAATAAAGGGGTACTGCTTGTTTGGCTTCTTTTGCTAAACGATAGACCCGATTGATCGTATTGATCCCACTACGGTAAGTGCCAACGTAACAATCTGGCTTACTCGTCAATTGCAACTGGCATTTTGGCTCGACTGGAACACCTAGATAGTCAACGACTCGTTTCAAATACGGAGACATTTTCAACCGATTGGTATCATAGCTTTGCGCGTAGCTCAAGTACAAACGTTCCGTTCCCGAAACAAACACTAAATACGCTTGGAAAGGTTCGAAAGACATACTTTCTTTTGCTGGATCGAATAAAAACTGATCCTCGCCTAACCCTTGATTCAACGCTTCACGTTCTTCACTCGATAATAAACCTTTAGTTTCATGGCGATCTGGAAACACTTGGTCATTCAAGCCGACCGCAAATGTTACTTTTGCTTGATTGGCACGTACAAGTTCCAACCGGTTGATCCTCACTTGATCGATTGCTGTAGGGATCTTCCCATAGCTGAGATTTTCTAGGCCACTCGTGATGATCTCTTGAAATAATGACCAATCAAATGCTGTTTCTCCGTAGATCAATGAATACTCGTCCAAAAGATCCATCAAAGCGCCCCAAGTTTGTTCATGGTTTCTAGCCGCAGCTAACCCGCCACGCGCCACTTCTTGGTCTCGCCAGAAAAGCAATTGTTGTTGCACACCACTTTCGATCAAGAAGCGATAAAACAAAGTGACCGCTTCTTGCCCTGTTCGGCTTTTTTTGATGTTCTTCAGGAATACCGGCACCATGTCGCGGAAAAGTCTTCGGACCGTATTCGATTGCTCTTCCAGTTGTTTGACGTCTTCTAGCTGTTCTGCTTCAAAATCATAGGCAACAAATTGCCAATCTTTTTCGCGAAGCCAATAATTCCCTTGATAGTTGTATGCTAGTGCTACGTTTTCCGTGATATCTAAATTCGTGCGGAATTGATTTCTAGTAGCTTCCCAAGTAGCCAGATCGAGCTCTTCATCTGTCCGACCGATCGTCAACTCTGTCTTGAAGAAACGCATGATGTCGTTTAGGCGATATTGATAACGATCCAAAGCAAACAAACTGTTGATCCATTCGATCAATGGATGGTTTTCCATCAGTTGCTCTTCATCCAGATAAAAAGGGATCGCCATCTCTTGGAAAATCGGTCGCAATAAATTGCCATACAGTGTCATATCCTTCGTCAACACTTGGATATCTCGATAGCGAAATCCTTCTTGACTGACCAAACGACGGATCTCCACCGCTAATTGGCGAGCTTCTTCCGTTGGATTCTCCGCCTCCCACAGATGTAATGTCTCTTGCGCGCCAAGTTTCACAGGTTGGCTTTTCTGCTGGCTGGAAGTTTCTTCCCACATTTGTTGTAATGTTTGAAGTTCGTTTTGGTGTTCTCGATTCGATGCATAATGATCGATAGCCACAGGAACATTCAATTCTCTTGCTGCGTTGAGAAGTTGGAAATAGATCTTTCCTGTATTGAAAAACAAGGTCAACGGATCAGGCAGATCGGATTTGTAGGGACGATCCAATAGCAAATCGACCACTAGATGTCCTTTTTCCATCATTTTTTGCAGCAACTGGTACTCTTGGGCGTTGATCCGGGCGAAACCACTCACTAAGAACTTGATCTTATGATAATCCTGCGTCGCCATATAATTGGCTAATACCGTCAGCGCATCTTCAGATTGTAGGGCGCGTTGGACTAATTCTTCTTCGAATGCAGAGAAAATCAGTTGTAGATCCTTCATTTTCAATTGTCGGTCTTCTTCTTTTGGTGATTCTCCTGTCACAGAAGTCAACAGATCAACAGGGGAAATTTTTCCGACTTGTAGTTCGCTATATAGCTCTTGTAACTGACGGATAAACCCTTTTTTGCGGATTTCTCCTCGAAATATCGTCAATTCTTCTTGTTTTTTTTCTAAAATTTGGCGGAGGATCATCGCTGAACCAGATTCGGTCAATTCACTACCTGTCAGCATCGTAGTTTGTTGCAACAAGTACCAAGCCAAACGATAGAAACTGAATACTTGCATGTTGGTTGTGCTAAATGAGCTTTTTCCGCTTTTTTTGCGCATCTCAGCGAGTAATTCTTGCTCTTGTTCAAATTTATTATAGTTAGGTACAAGGAAAAATACTTGATTGTCTTCATCTTTGTCAAGCCAAGCGGCGGCTTCATCGATCAGTGCTTTGCGGTGGTCTTTTTGACCATTCCCTAAGATAAATTGTAACGACACCTTATTGCCTCCTTTTCCTGGTTGATATACCTCTTCATTATAACAAAGATAGCTGAACATTTGTTCTATTATCGTTTAAATTTTGGAAATAAAAAAGCCGGAGCAGGACGACTGTCCTCTCCGACAAATGATGTAGATCCAATCAGTGGATCGACCCCATTAATTTTTTGATTGGTTCTTTGATTGCAAATAAAATCACTGCACCGACGATTGCAACGACACCGATAATCCCAAAGTAGGCAGATTCAGTACCTGGTGTATAGAACCGTGCGATTTGTGCATTGATGGCTTGGGAAGAAGCATCTGCTAAGAACCAGATCGCAATCGTTTGCGATTCGAAGGCTCTAGGCGCCAATTTCGTCGTCACTGATAGGCCGACAGGTGATAAGCAAAGTTCAGCAATCACGATGATGAAAAAGCTACCGATCAGCCAAAGTGGGCTGACTTTTCCAGCTGTTCCATATAACATTCCTGGCAACATCAGTAATAGGTAAGACAATCCGGCAAATAACAACCCTAGAGAGAATTTCACTACAGTTGATGGTTGACGTTTACCTAAACGAGTCCATAAAGTAACGAACACAGGTGTCAAAATAAAGATGAAGATCGGGTTCAATGATTGATACCAACTTGCTTGGATCGGAACACCCATCAAGGTCGATTGTGTTCGTTCACTTGCAAATAGGGCAAGGATCGATGACCCTTGTTCTTGCAATGACCAAAAGATGATTGCTGCTAAGAATAATGGGATATATGCCCATACACGTGGTTTTTCTTCCACTGAAACATCTTTTGAAGTCAACATTTTGATAAAGTAATAGAGTGGTAAAACGATTCCTAAGACACTGATTGTATTAACAAAGAAATCGATCGTCAAATGTCCAGTCAGTTGCGCTCCACCAAAAATAATAGCAAATACGACCAAAGCGATCACAACATTACGGATAAATCCTTTACGTTCGCCTTGTGTCAAAGGATTTGGAGGTGTCATACCCACTCCATCCAATGTCTTACGTCCTTGGATCACATATTGCAATAACCCGAAGAACATACCGATAGCGGCTAATGAGAAACCTAAATGGTAGTTATACTCTTGACCAATCGTACCGACGATCAACGGCGCGAGCAATGCGCCTAAATTGACACCCATATAAAAGATCGAAAATCCTGCATCTCTTCGTAAATCGGTTTTCGTATATAAATGCCCGACCATTCCCGAAACGTTTGGTTTTAAGAAAGCTGTACCGATGATGATCAACGCCATCGAGATAAATAAAGTAGAGACACCAAACGGCAATGCCAAAACAACATGACCGATCATGATGAAGACCCCACCAATAAAGACGGTTTTTTTGGCCCCTAACACACGATCAGAAAACCAGCCGCCTACGATACTCGACATATAAATCAACGAACCATAGATCGACATGATCGACAACGCTGTGGCACGAGGTAAACCAAGGCCTCCATTTGCTACCGTGTCGTACATATAATAGATCAGTAAGGCACGCATACCATAATAACTGAATCGTTCCCACATCTCTGTGAAGAACAATGTAGACAATCCCTTCGGCTGACCGAAGAACCCTTTGTCTTGTTTTTCCATATTCCCATACCCCAATTCTTTTAATTTTCAGAAAATAATACACATATTTACCGAAAATCCGTGTAAAAATATTTATTTAAGAAATATATACTTATTTTCTATAAATACAACAAAAATTTAATGGGAAAACGATAAGAAAAAATATAGGTTATTTTTAATAATTATATAGTCTACTTCATGTCATTAAGCTTAAATGTCGGTATATTCAGTATGTAAACGGTCTCGTAACGATTTTTTTATGTAAAAGAACATTTTTTTTCTATTCTTACATTTTGTTGAGCATTTTGTTTTACTTACTTTTTGTAAGATGATATACTTCGTTTTGTCATCAAGAAAAAAACGCAGAAAAGCGAATTAAAGGAGAACTAATCTATGACTGAATTTACAAATATCTTAAAAAACCGCCGTTCGATCTATGATCTAGGCCGTAACGTATCACAATCAAATGAAGAATTAACAACATTGATCCAAGAAGCAATCAAAGAAAGCCCTACTGCTTTCAATGCGCAATCAACACGTGCAGTAATCTTATTTGGCGATGCACATGAAAAATTATGGGAAATGACAGAAGAAGCTTTACGTCCACTGACACCTGCTGATGCTTTCCCAAATACTCAAAACAAATTAGCTAGTTTCAAAAAAGGTTATGGTACTGTCTTGTTCTTCAAAGACACAGATGTGATCAAAAACTTGCAAGAGCAATTTGCATTATATGCAGATAACTTCCCTGATTGGTCAGAACAATCAAATGGTATTGCTACAGCCAATACTTGGGTGGCATTAAGCGAAGAAGGTTTAGGTGCAAACCTACAACATTACAATCCAGTGATCGATGAAGCTGTCGCAAAAGAATGGTCGATTCCTGCAAACTGGAAATTACGTGCACAATTAGTCTTTGGTTCACCTGAATCTCCAGCTGGCGAAAAAGAATATATGAACGATGCCGATCGTTTCCGCGTGTTTGGCTAATTCTACTAATACAAAAAGACAGCTCCCTCTACTAAAAGAAGGAGCTGTCTTTTTGTCATTTCAATGGATCATTCATCCTCATGCTCGATCATGATATCAAGTTCTGCATCATCATTTAAGTGTTTTGCTAAAAAAGGAATCAATTCTTCTAATGAGACAGAAAATTTCAATAGCGGGCCACGCCAACCGTTCCGGAAAAAATTCATTTTGACTTCTTTCGAATCTTTTGGTTGGTAAAGAACGACTTTGTTGATTTCAGAATATGGCACTCCACGACGGTCAAAGCTGTTCAAAACTAGCCCTTCTGTAGTAAGTCCTCGACTATCTAACAAGAAACTCAATAACACAAGAGAAGCCAAGACGCCTTTCACTAACTCATCAGTGGTTGGTTGACTGACCAATGTATACCATAAAACCAGTACAGCAAGGAACGGAACAACTAAATAGACCCAGCGATTCCGAACCGTTTTATAAACGATCTCTCGTCGTACAAGCCATAGAAATAAGCACATGACGATGACAAATAAAAAAAGAACTATTGTAAAAAAGGAAACCATCTTATCGATCCACACCTTTATTTTCAACTCTTGAAACTAGAAAATCAAAGGGGTAAATCATGTCCCCTCTAACTGAACAAACGGTATTCAAGGAGCAGCAATTCAGTCATAAGCCAAAAAACTCAAAAATGAAATAGGCGTTTTCGTTTTTTCTGTCTTATGCCTTAGTGTTCAATGCTCTTTTCATAACCTTAAAAGGACCTGCAACATGATCATTCGATGTTGCATGTCCATATCTTCTTATTCAAATGTATCATATTTAGCTACTACCATGCTAGCTTTTTCTTCTAATAATTCTTGATCTTCTATAGCGCATTGGGCAACTTTGACTACGGCGCAATTCGTCATTTTTGAAACAACTTCTCCAACAACTGATTTGGTAAAACCAATGGGCCTACATGAATATTGTTCTCCTAAATTAATCATTTCTTCCGTCATCAAAATCCTCCTAAACTACTCAAACAGTTTGCCACAGAAAATCATTTCGTTTTATCTGTGTGTTTCGTTAGTGGTGATTTGATCAAACTCTTATTTGATCTATCCGCATTATAGCGTACTGTTTTCGTTTTCACAAATCTTAACAGCTAAACAAGTAAAAAAAGTAGGTTCTTGGACTGATTTTTTCTTTTTTTATCTTCTCTAGTGCAGATTCATATAGTTTTTTCTAGAAAATCACTTATAATAGAAAACAGTCTGGGGGAGTATTTCATGTCAAAACAAAAAAGTAAAAAACGATTACTGCTAGGTGGTGCAGCTCTAGTATTGTTTTCAAGCGTCTTTTACTTTACACATAAACAAACAGAAGATCAAAAAGCGATGTTGGATGAAAACGTAGAGCAAACGATCAAAGCCGAAGAAAAACAAGTGCTTCTCGATGTACCTCTTGAGAACCAATTCGATGAACCTGCACTAGAGAATGGCTGTGAAGTAACCGCCTTATCGATGTTGCTGCGCTTCTATGGCTACGAAACTACCAAGAATCAATTAGCCGAACAATTAAATTATGTCCCCGTTTTCAATGCTGATGGCACTCATGGCGATCCAAATGAAGGGTTTGTTGGTGAGATTTGGGGCGGTGACTGGGCAATGGGTGTCTATGTTCCACCAATCGCTACGTTAGCCCAAGAAATCCTGCAAACCGATTATCATACCGAACCGCAAACGGATGCAAGCTTGACTGACATCAAAAATGCACTAAAAGAAGAAAAACCTGTATGGGCTTCTGTCACGATCGATTTTCAAGTGCCGACAGAAAATGATTTCATGACTTGGACGACTGCAAACGGTGAAGTACAAGTCACGCCATTAGTCCATGCCTGTGTTGTAACTGGCTACGACGATCAATCAATCTATGTCAATGATCCTTATGGCATAAAAAATCGTGCGGTACCAATCGACGACTTTGAGCAAGTATTTACTGCCATGGGCGGACAAATGCTTACTTTAGAAAAGAACTAGTATTTCCTAGAAAAATAGCTTATACTCAAGCTAACAACGCATGGAAGGAGCAAGAATCTGTGGAACGATTTATTCATAAAAAGGCGGATCCAAATGAAATCCCAATCATCTTCGTCCGTGATACTGCTGGTAATATCCAAAAAAAAGTGTCAGTCAATGAATGGACGAACCGATACAGCCCTGCTTCCCTCGATTTACTTGAAATCAAACTTTATCGACAAGCATTGGCTTATTATTCTGAGCAAGACTACGAGAAAGGCATTGATTTGTTGAAATTTTTGATCATTCAAACTGGCTATACTCATTTTGAGTACATCGAACGTCTAGCCACCATCTATCGTAAAATCCATGCAGAAGCACTTGAATATCAGTTGCTCTCTTCTGTCTTAGCATCCGCTGAGATCATCGGCTTGCCTGCTGGTTTGATCAAAAAACTGGAACGGCGGATCGATCAATTGAAATTGAGCATGGCGAGAAAATAAAATAAACCTAAGAACGAATGATTAAGTGATTAATCAATTATTCTTAGGCTTATTTTTTAATTCGATGCTTAGTTTACATAATAAAAATAAAATCAACCAATTATAGCTAATGCTTCTTTAGGTACCTCTTCTTTGGAAATTTCTTCGTATGTTTCTACATGAGCGCCTTTATTCGTCAATCTCAAGTAACGGTCTTTTTTTAAAACAGATAACCCGTTAAATTCAATCTCGCGTTCGTTGCCATTTGCATCAACTGCCTTTTGGATATATTTTGCTGTCCCAAACGAATTGACTTCATCAGGCTGTTTTGTTTTGACATACACTTCTCCCTTAGTGACTAACGGATTCAATTGGTCTATTACTGCTGGTAATTCTCCAGTAGCGTCTTGGGTATAAAACTTCAAGCCAAATAACGCCAACCCACTGAATACAACGGCACCTACTAATACTTTGATTACTTTCATTTTCCTACCTCCTCTTTACTCTTTGAGTATAGCCTGTAAAAAAATCACATTCATCCGTCTCTAGATCGAGTTTTTCATCGGACTTTAGCACAGAAGTTATTTTTACAAAATTTCATAGATTTTTGCTATTATAATAGGAAAGAAAGGATGTGTTTCATTATGAATAAAGAAGAAATACTTCAGAAAATCAAAGATCTGGTCCAAAGTGGCAATTTCACTGAAGCCAAAACATTTTTCGAAGAGCATAAAGAACAACTAGGTCCTTACAAAGAAAAAGCCCAAGAATTTCTCCAAAATGTCGATTTTCAAGGAATAACGGATAAATTCAAAAATCTATTCAAATAAAATTTATATTTTCATAGGGAAGATCGGAGCGAGTCTGTCATAATCTAGAAACAAAAAAATCCTCAACAATCAAGGATTGTCGGGGATTTTTTGTTAGGATTTCTTGTATTTCAAAAATAAGCGATTGATCTCCAAATCGCCACACTTCTATCAAAACCTACTTTTAATACAATCTTGTTGGGTCATAGTGGTACGTCACATTACCATTCAGTTCGGCCTTTCCAACAACAAACTTGCGATTCTCAATTTTTAACCACGCTTCACGAAAAGCCATGACTTCCTCACGTTTGACCTCTATTTTTTGGATTTTTCCATCCATCAACTCTTGGATCATTTGTTCATAGGGATTCATCTTTGATTGCCTCCAGCTTATTTCAATATTCAGTGAAGATCGGTGCATGTATTTCTTTTGTATCTAAATCTTTTCGCACGTTCACTTTCGTATAAATCACTTTTTCAACTGGAATACTGTAGTAACTTTCGTCTCCATCGTTAAATTGATGGACATCCGTTTTTGATAAAATACCATCGATTTTGTTCATTAATACTCGCGGTTCCACACTATTACTAACAATATAATAGCAAATACGGATATTGTTTACTAAATGTAGATCAACTTCTAATATCACTTGGTCCATGAAATACTACACCCTTTCTTTAAAAGAATTATAACAATAAGTACATCAAGAATCAAAAAAACAACTTTATTTAAAAAACAAGAAATTTTATAACATATCCTCTTGTGCACAAACATACAAAGTGTTATTTTTAATTATAGATTTCTTTTTTCCTTGGAGGCGTATATTATATGGACACTTTGGGACAATTGGTTTTTTATATTCCTTTTTTTCTAATGACAACTTTAGCAATCTACTACACGAAATGGACGAAGCGTAAATTTTCCGTATTGCTGACACTTTTACCAGTCGCTTATTTTTCCCACAAAATATTTTCCCTTCGGCATTGGGAACCCACCCCAAAATTACTTTCACATGAATTAGGGTTGATTATTTCATTGACGATATTGATCTTATGGATTTATTACCTTTACAAACATCCTTAGTTACCAGTACTACTCTTCACGAACAAAAAAGCCACGTTGGAAATCAGCAACGTAGCTTATCAGGAATCGGCATCTATTTAACGACCAACACATTACAAGGCGCATGAGTCACCACATAAGAAGCTGTCGACCCTACTAACGCTTGTTGGATCGAGCCTTTACCTGTTGCCCCCATCACGATAAGATTAATTGACTCTTGTTTTGGTAAGACAGTGGCGATCAATGTTCTTGGATCACCGGTCTCCACAATTGCATGAATTGTTTCAATCCCAAATTCTTTGGCATCATTGATTCTCTTCAATAGTTCCACTTCTGTTTTTTGTTTTTCTTCTGCATAGATTTTTGAGAACGCATAGGCACTATGTGTCAAATCGATTTTATTGATAATTGAAACGATCAATAATTCTGCTTGGTTATCTCTCGCTAATTCTAAAGCCTCGCCAAATGCTTTCTCTGCTTTTTCCGAACCATCAATCGCTACCATTATTTTTTTATACATATTCGTCATCCATCCCATCTCCTTGTTTCTTTTATTCTATCACTTCGTATAAAATTTATAAAAAATTCACTTTTTTCTCGGATTTTCAAACTTAAATTGAGCATTTTCTATTTTTTTATTTTGAATCTTTCTAATAAAAAACAAATGTCAGAAGCGCACAATTCTTCATTTATGATGTTTTTCTAATTAAAACGCACATTATTTAAACACATTCTTGTTACAAAAAAGGAGCATTTGTCACAAACTGTTACGTATCTTTCACCTATGAAATATAATCCCATGGTAAAGTATTACTCGTTAGCGAAAACAGCTAATCAAAATAACTTTTTAAAATACGAAGGAGATCTTTCATGAAATCACTTAAAACTATTCTTTTTGGAACAACTTTGGCCGCCGGCGCTGCATTATTTATGGGTACTTCTGCACACGCAGACGAAGCCTACACTGTTCAATCAGGTGATACTTTATCAACGATTTCTCAAAAATACGTTGGTGACAACTCCTTGATCCAAACAATTGCCGAAGCTAACTCAATCTCAAACATTCACCTGATTTTTTCAGGTCAAGAATTAACTATTCCTACTGGTGAGCAAGCAACTGCTCCTGTCGCTACTCAAGCACCTGTGGAACCTGTTCAAGAAACAGCGCCAGTTGTGGAAACACCTGTAGTGGAACAAGCACCTGTAGTAGAACAAGCGCCAGTTGTAGAACAAGCACCAGCTACTGAAGTCGCTGTTTCAACTGGTACGAACGATGCCAAAGAATGGATCGCACAAAAAGAATCTAGCGGTTCTTATACAGCAACAAACGGACGTTATATCGGCCGTTACCAATTAGACTCTTCTTACTTGAACGGTGACTACTCTGCTGCCAATCAAGAAAGAGTGGCAGAACAATATGTGGCTTCTCGTTATGGCTCTTGGGATGCAGCCAAAGCTTTCTGGTTAGCTAACGGTTGGTACTAAAAAGAACGATTTTGAAAAAATGGGAATCTTATTGATTCCTATTTTTTTGTTCTTGTTTCACCTAATTTCCCTTTTGTTTTTGCTTCTGCTTTTGACTTTGTTTGATTTTTTTGATTGCCCAATCATAATGACTCGAAGTAGCAGAAACGAAATAACTGCCAAGCGTTGTATTCCCCACCCAAGAATACTGGTTTTTTTGGAACAGTTGATCGTCATCGAAGGTTTTCGCCAGTAACATCACTTCTGCATGGCTTTCATTCAACCAGTCAGACGCTTGCCGTAACGTAGTAGACTGATGTTTTTTTGTAAAGGCACGATTCATCTCGGCTGTCGTTCGCCAATTATACGGCTCCGGCAAAAAAGGCACCGCTTCTCCCATTTGATTATCAGTCACCCACTTTAATAGCAAACAATGCCACTCGTATAAATGGATCAACACGTCTTTGATCGTTTGATCCCTTCGCCAATGTGCTTCTTTTTTCTTTTCAAGAAATACTTCCTCAAAATCAAATGTCGCTTCTCTTTGTTCCTTAGGTATTGAATCGATCAACTGCTGTAACTTCTCATAATTTTCAGCTGCGAGTATCAATAATTCCTCTTTTGACTTTGGTCTCATATTCTTCTCCTTATTAAAAATACATGTGTTTTAAATCGTTTCCAATCCAACTATAATTCTAGTATGCCTGATTTCTAAAAAAAAGACGAGTAATATCCTAGAATGAATGTTCATTCTTCGATATCACTCGTCTTCACTGACTTGTTTCAATGTTACCCATGCCGCTTTGTGACAGCGATCCACACTTCACTATACGCTTCCCCTTGATCAAGCCATTTGGTAAAGGAGATTTCAGGTGCCTCGACCAACTCGTACCCAGAGTTCGGTAGCCACTCTGAAAAAATATTCGCCATCGTCGTTTGTAAGACTTCTGGAAAACTTCCTTGATTGGGAAAAATCGCCCAAGTATGTCCAGGAATGATTCGTTGCTCTAACCCTTTACATTCGTCGATTTTTGATGTCAAGAAACCAATCATATGCGTCAAAGCGCCCTTTTCTTCCATACGTCCTTCATCAAATTGAAAAGAGGCATTTACCACTTGATTAGGTGCAAGATCACCTAACCTATGCATTTCCTCTTTTTGTTCCTCTGTAATCGCTTTTGCTAATTCGATGATTGATGAATTGACTCCCACAAATTGGATCGGTACCCGCTTTGATACACCGATAATTGCAAAGGTCCTTTTTTCTTCGATTCGATAATCCATTGAATTTCCCCCCTTGATTTCTAAGTGAAAGGTGAGTTTAGGATAAGATTTGCAAACCCCTGATTTTTTGACCTCTGAAGGCAAATAACCTGACCAGTCGCGAAACGCTCTAGAAAAACCTTCTAACGTTTGATATCCATACGCAAAGGCCGTCACTGTCGCACTTGCGCCGTTGACAAGATCTACGTTGGCACAAGCCAGTCGCCGATTCTTGATATATTCAGATAAAGTGATTCCTGCAACAAACGAGAAAGTCCGCTTCAAATGATACTCCGAGATTCCTGATTGTTTGGCTACTTCGCTTAATTGAATGTCACTTGTCAATCGTTCTTCGATATAATCGATCAGCCGGTTCAGCTCTTTCATCCTCTCACCTCACAACTTAGTCTATCGCGTCCATTCAATGCTCACTTGATTTTTCTTAGACCAATATTATCAATACATATTTTTCTACGCTTAGTTAGCGATATTCTTGATTTTATCTTTGATGATTTCGCGAGTTTTTCTAAATTCAGCAATAATTTCTTCTTCTGTACCAGTAGCTTTTGCCGGATCTTCTAGATCCCAATGTTCATGACGGATATGCGCAGGAATCACTGGGCATTTATCTAACGCATCTCCGCAAAGCGTAATGATCAAGTCCGCATGGCTAAAATAATCTGGATCAATCAAGTCTGAAGTTTGACTCGTAATGTCGATGCCATCTTCTTCCATCACTTTTACTGCACGCGGATTTAATCCATGTGTCTCTACTCCCGCGCTCCGAACTTCAAATTGATCTTCCAGATATTCGTGGCCATACCCTTCAGCGATCTGACTTCTACAAGAATTTCCTGTACATAAAAAATAAACTTTCTTCTTTTCTACACTTGTTGACTTCTCCAAAACCATTCCTCCAATCCATTAATCCTTTCAGGATTAAGTGTATGATATCATAAATTCAAGGGATCGTTAGTTTATTAAAAAAAAACGTATGGTTTTTAATAAAGCAATGATCCGCCATTTACATACCAAATAACCAAGAATACTGACAAAACAGCATTTTAAAGCATGTCAAAGAATTTTTACATGCTAAATCTGGCAATGACAAAAATCTTTGATCGTCGATTTTGACCTCTTCGATCACACTGAGATAAGAAGGAGCGGATACTATGGACTTAAGTCATCAAATAAAAAAATATCGCAAACAACTAGCTTTCTCCCAAGAAGAATTAGCCGAAAAATTATATGTATCAAGACAAACGATTTCAAACTGGGAGAATGAACGCAGTTATCCTGATATTCATAATTTATTATTGCTGAGTGTCCTATTTGACGTTTCTTTGGATGAATTAGTCAAAGGAGATGTAGAAAAGATGAAAGAAAATGTTACCCTTACTGAACTGAACAAATATACCAAAATCATGCTATTTTTCATGCTTCTCACCTTGATTTCAGTAGGCCCATCCTTATTTTTACCCGGTAATTGGCGATTAGCTTTTCCCCTTGATCTTTTGGATTGCCAGCATGTACGGCGCAATAAAAGTTGAGGGACTCAAAAAACAAGAGAATATCAAAACCTACAAAGAAATCGTTGCATTCATGGAAAACAAAGAAGTAGCACCTCTACGTAAACAAAGAAACAAGGTCAGAAATCGGATCGAAAAAGTAGGCATCGTCATTTTGTTTGGACTCATTTGTGGAGTGATCGCATTGCTCGCAAGTCTGCCGTTTATACTTCTTGATCGCTAGTAATCCCATAGAAAAAACAAGATCCACCTTCAAAGATTGATCTTGTTTTTTTACACCTAGGCGTAGGTAGACTGCCCATGGTTTGTAGTCATTAAATCTGTCTATTTCTTTCCCACACCATGAGGTATTCTTTCTCACCCGTCGATTCATCCATTTGTTCATCCACTTTTCTAAAGTCATTTTTATAGTAGAATCGTATTGCTCCTTTATTTTTACCATAAACATGCAAGCTTATTCGTTCTTTTTCTTTTTTAGCAGCTTCAATCAATTTTTGTCCGATTTTTCTATTTTGATATGTTGACTCTACAAAAATGCCAGCTAAATAAGATTCATCTACGATTCCCATAAAACCAACAATCTGACTATTCATTTCACAATAATAAATTTCTGCTTTTGGCAATTCTCTTTTCAACAACGCTTTTTTCTCATACCAATATTTCTCATCAATAAAATCATGTGTCCTGATATTGGTCGTTAACCAAATAGTTAGTAGCCGGTCCATTATCTCTTGGTCTAGTTTCTCCACTTTTTTAATCATCTCATTACTCCTGAAAACTTATAGTTATTCTTCATACCACTTCAAACGATCATTTAGATTGCCCGTATGGATGTCTACTGCTACCCGCGAACGTCCTTCTTCAATTTTGAGGTCTAGAAGACGAAGTTGTTCTTTATATCAAAGAAGGTGTTCCGCAGAGATTTGAAAAATCAATAGGATTGTAGGTTTCGAGAAGCTTTGTCTGCTTATCTTCCATCAATGCCACCCACAGATCACCGATCAATAAGAATGTTTCTGGAAATAAGGAGTATTGTTTTCCTTACTCGAATACACTTCTTTTGCATCAAAGATCTCCGTAAAGACTTCTGTCGAACATTTACGACCACGAACGACAACTGTCATGTGCGAGAGTTCCAACTTCGCTTTCTTTTTTAGTTAAGACTTTTTAGCATTACCAAACATGGATTCCATTCATCCCATAAGGTTGGGAACACTTCTAGCTCAACAAACCCCATCCTTCGATAGAATCCAATCGTCTGATCATAGATAGCGTAATGCCCTTCGGCGACCGTTTTCACTTGTAAAAATTGGTAATGTTCTCTTGCATAGGATTCTAGTTCACCTAGTAATCGCTTACCTAATCCTCGATGATGATAGGCTTTTTTTATCCCCATACAATAGATCTCACCGGTGGCTTTACTTGTTTCTTTTAAACTGATAAACCCTATTGATTCATTTGTTTCTTGCAAGACCCACAACGGATATTTTTGGCAGTTCTCGATGTATTCTTGTGTCGAATCTGGCAAGCCAAACCATTCTGGCAAATCATTCAAGACTTCTTGGACGATTTTTTTCTTTTCTATTGCTTCTTCTACTAAATCAATACGCATTGGTTTCCTCACTTTTCGGCAAATATCGATCAACAAGTTGGAATCGTTCAAAGACGATTTTTGTTTCTTCATTGAGCAATAGTCCATGTTCTTCATAGTAAGGTTGGAAATAATTGTAATGTCCCTTTTGCCAATACATAAGAGATAAGTCGCCTTCACCTTCTGTAGCTGCCAGTTCTTCGGTGATTTCTTTCCAAGGTAGGATCAACACTTCGACAGTCTGGATAATGCCTATCGGTACTTTAGAGCTATTCACAACGACGGAGTAGTCACCAACTTTAGGTAATGGTTCGTTATTAATTTGATAAAGCTCATACCCTGAGCTTGTCCCTGTTTTCTTCCCTTCCAATACCAGATCTGCTAATTCATCTGCGTGTTCTTTCGTATTTCCAAAAGCAAAAATTTCATATAATGATGCTTGTGGCACACCATTTTTTAAGCAAAAGCTTTCCCAATATTTTTGTGCTTCTAGGTTCAATCTGTCACCAACTTTCTAATTGATAGTAAATCAAGTGTACCAAAAATAGGAAAACTAAGCCATTCACACTCAATTTTTTACAACTCCGATAGTCAAATTTATAGTTGCTCACCAACTTCACTTCTTAAATACAAGAAATAAAAAAAACTAGATTCACTTTTTAGAGAATCTAGTTTTGTTTTCAGGATGAAATGGAAAATTAGACATCCACTTTGTTACAATAAATGCAACCAAAGAAAAGGAGAAAATCCATGGAACTTTATTTCAAAGAGTTTTTATTGATCACGCAAAAATTAAACAAGCAGCAGATCACTCCGCTACTACTAGGTTCATTAGGCTTGTCTTACTTAACAGATATCGACTGGCAACCAAGAGACATTGACATCCATGTTCCTGGCGATCCACGGGGTTGGGAGGCACCCGATAAAGATCGCTTGCACAATTGGCAAAGCATCATGAAAATTATGGAAACGTTGAATTACCAACTAGTTGATTTACACGAACATGAATTTGCAAAAGATTCTTATACCATCCAGTTTGGCAGCATGGACAGTCTTCTCGCCTTTGCAGGTATTCCACTTAATGAACTCTCTCTAATCAGGATCGATGACTGTTCCTTTTACTTACCTACAGCGGAACAATATTTGAAAGTATATCAACGTTCTGCTAAAGATAGTTACCGTGCAGAGAAAAATAATCATAAGGATCTAGCAAAGATCAAGTATTTGGAAAAGTACTTAGATGGGAATACGTAATAAGTGGTTTTAAAAGATTGAGTTATTTTTACTTATAATCAAAATGTTTAATTAGGTATTGCATCAAGTCTATTCATTGAATCAAAGACTCTCTTATCAATTTTTTAATCAATCGCTAAGAGAGTCTAAGATCCTATTTTTGATTTATTTTTATATCGATAAACAAACAAGCTATATGTAATCAAAAAAATTCGTCTAGAAGAGAGAAGCTATCATAAAAAATGATGTACTCTTAATTAATTTCTACGTATTTATTTATCAATCAAATGAGTTTGGCATTGAAAGCACCATCAACTGCAACTCTTGTCCAATTTGTGATGTAAATGTTTCTCCAATTTCACGAAATCCAAATTGTTTATATAAATCCATCACCTTAGGAATACAAATACTATCAAGTATTATTAATTTTCCTCCAATTGATCTTCTAACATCGTCAACAATAAGTATAGCTTCTTCAATGATTTTTACTCCTGGAAATTCTTTAGAAAAATAATCATTCTTTGCGACATGAGCAATTAAATAAGACGGTGCAACACCTACCTTACTCGGCGATTTTCCGTTAAATACTAATTTCTTTTTCTCTTTTATTTCAAGCTTGCTAATATCTAAATCTTTGATTGCTAACGTAAAAAAACCTAAGAGATGTTCTTGTGTTTCGTCTTTAAAAATCAAGTACGTCCTTGTCGCATGATAAAGCTCTTTTTGTATGGCATCATGTTTTAAAATTCAGTCATTTCTGAATTGTTTCCACAAAAAAAGAAGATTCTACAAAGTTCGAAAAGCGTTCTCTTACCTTCTTTCTAAGAGCTTTATTTCCAATCTCAATTTCCTCTTCTTTAATTACTTCAACCAGCATTTTGATCTTTTTACTTAATGAAATCACAGTATAGTCCATATTATTTTTTTCTCATCCAATTAGGTACTTGATCCTTGTTACTAATACGATCACTAGATTTCTTTTCTAATAAGTCATAGAATTTTTTTGTAGGATGCGTATTTTCAATAATTTTGACATCTTCATTAGATAAAATAATTGGACGTTCCAAACTTATGTTTGCCATAAATACCGACTCCTTATTATTATTAACTACATGATAGATTATATTATTTCTTCGCAGTAATTTAAATACGTTACATACAAAGTACACACGTTATCCCTAACGATACTTAAAATTTTAAGCAGAGTTTCATTGATCGGATAAACATTTCTGTCATCTTCCATTTAAAATTTGGTTATCTCTAAACTAAAAAGTGTCACATAATTAGTAAAAAACAAAATGATTTTTTTTGAACTGTTTTATTCACTTTCATATAGTAGTACTATCTAAGACAAAAAAAGATTCAACGATTTTGAAACATAATCACTCATATTCACTCTTTTGGCGTTTATTAGAAATCACTCAAAAAAATTGAAATATTGTTCAGGTGGTTCTCCCACACTTTTTAATACTTCATAGCCTCCTTCATCATCTTCAATGACACGTAACACTTTGCATTGAAATCTCCAATCATCACCAAAATCAAAGACAAACTTGAATTTATCTCCTTTTTTCAGACCGAGTTGATAAAGTTTATAGTCACAGGTATGAAGGTATTCGTGTCCCATGTCAACTTCTGCCATGTAGTAACATTTATTTCCACTCCAAGCAGAATTGTCCATAAAAAATGCATGTGCGTGATCATTGATAAAATCAAATGAATCCAAGATAATTTCAGCAAAATCTTCAAGTGTCTCATCTGTTGACACACTAATGTGCCGATAACAACCTGATCCTATTGAAATACTAAATACAATTGCTTGATTGTCTTTTTGAGAAATCATTTTAATCCAACCTTTCTAAAGTAACCAAAAATTTTATAAGTTAACAACCTACCCGTTCTATGTACAGGTTTTTACATCAAAATTGATCATGAGAATAGCTACTATAACTATTATATCGTTTGTAAGAGTGAAAACGTACTAATTTATTTATTTTCGATTACATTAAAGTTTGCTAATTTTCGTCTGTATCGTTCAACTAACCCAACATTTTTCATAATAAAAAACTCTTTAATCAACTTTTCAAAAAAGTTGGTTAAAGAGTTCAACGTTTACTTCATCATTCGTTATATTACAGATCCGATCTACCTTCTAAAGAACCATTACCTAACGAATCCCAAGCGCAATTCGTGCATAACGACTCATTTTATCGGTCGTCCAAGCGGGATACCAGACTAATTTGACTTCTGCTTTCGACACTTCTGGCACTTCTTTTAGTGCATCATGGATCGATTCAGTCAAGATATCAGCTAACGGACAGCCCATCGTTGTCAAAGTCATTTTAACAACGGTATCTCCATTTTCAGGGTCAAATTCGATTTCATAGATCAAACCTAGGTTCACGATATCGATTCCTAGTTCTGGGTCAATCACCATTTCTAACGCGGTGAGAATTCGCTCTTTGATTTCATCTACTTCTTCAGCAGACCATTTTTGTTCACTCATTCTTCGGATTCTCCTTCTCACAATTTTTGTTTATCATACCTTTTTTTAAGAGGTTTGTAAATATTCATTTGGGTAGCAAGGTCTGGACAGAAGTCTTTCACCTCAAGAACTAAGGTAACAGCTACGCAAATTGTTTTTCGAATTTTTTTATAGATCCTCTTAGTTCCTAAGAAGTTACTTCTTTTTCCACTAGTTATTTGGTTCAAAGGTGACAAACAAGGGGGTAGATTTGTTTGTCTATCACTTTTTTATTTGTTTTTCGCCTTTTTAGATGCATGTTTGATTTCAGGAAGAACCCCTGTTGAACGATACATTTTTTGTTCGTTCTCATTGGCAAAGCGACCAAAAACGGAATGCGTTGGTAAAATATTGATGAACGCATCTTCGTCGATCTCATGGACGATTTGATCAAGATCATACATTTCGTAACGTGTGATGACCATCATGATCATTTTTCCTTCACGTTTTGAATATCCACCAACTGAAGGTAAGAGAGTCATCCCCCGAACCATGCGTTGCGCAATTTCAGCAGTCACTTCTTCTGGTTTCACAGTGACAATCATGGCGGTCACTTTTTGGTGACTCGTATGGATCGCATCGATGACTTGAGTCATTGCATAGATTGAGATGATTGTATACAAAGCACTTTCCCAATTAAAGAGGAAGCCAGCTGCTACGACGATAATGCCATTTAAAATCAGCATATAGTTTCCTACGGTTTTCCCTGTCGTTTGAGAAAGAACCAATGAAATGATGTCCATTCCACCAGTCGTAAAACCCATTTTCAGAGAAATACCGACGCCGACGCCAAGTAAAACACCACCGACTAATGCATTCATCAGTATATTATCTGTTACCTGTCCTGTCGGTAAAACTGTCGTCATGACTGACACACAAACAACGTTGATGAAACTAAGTACAGTTGCGCGTTTTCCGACTTTTAAAAAGCCTAATATAAATACAGGAATATTCAATAGAAAAATAAACGTTCCAGTATCGACATCTATATGGACCCATTCAGATAATAGTGAAGCAATGATTTGGGCGATCCCGTTCATTCCTGCAGAAAAGACGTTGGCTGGAATCAAAAAATAATTCAATGCCACCGCTGCAGACAAACCGGTCATCAAGATAACCACTATTTTCTTAAGATTTTCGTTTCTTTGATAGACAGTCATGAATCTGCTCACAAGCACCTCTCCTTTTCAAGTTTATTCCAAATGTAAGAATAACAGTTTCTTCCAGAAAATAAAATAGCGACTACTTAAATGAGAAGAATTTTAGTAAAGATGTCACAAAAAAAATAAGCCTATGCTACAATAAAAGAAAACCGAATGAACGAGGAGGACATTATGGCAAAAGATGCAAGTTTTGATATCATTTCAGAAGTATCTGTTGAAGAAGTAAAAAATGCAATCCAACAAACCACGAAAGAATTAACTAACCGTTTCGATTTCAAGGATTCAACGGTTGAGATCAAGTTAGAGAATACAAATAAATTAGTTGTGCTAAGTGACGATGAATTTAAAATCGAACAAATCAAAGATGTTTTGTTTGGAAAATTGAATAAACGCAATGTGCCAATCAAAAATATCCACTTTTCTGAAACGGAACACGCTTTAGGTGGTAAAGCACGCCAATCTGCTGATCTAGTCAATGGGATCGACCGCGATAATGGCAAAAAGATCACGACCGCGATCAAAAATGAAAAACTAAAAGTGAAAACACAGATCCAAGAAGACCAGATCCGAGTAACTGGTAAAAATCGCGATGATCTACAAGCTGTGATCGCACTTTTAAGAAAACTAGACTTGCCGATTGAATTGCAATTTACAAACTACCGTTAGTTCATGGGTACTATTGAGATATCACTAAAAAAGGACAAGCATTTTGCTTCGTCCTTTTTTAGTGGTCTTGCCAAAACTGATGGATAGTTTGTGATAATGCCTCAACTGTTCGAACTTCTTTTGCTTGGTGCCAATGTGGCGGGAAAAGTTTACGATAATTTAACGAGGCAAAGCGTTGATCGGCTAAAAGCACAATGCCTTGATCTTCCATATCTCTGATTACTCGCCCAGCTGCTTGCAATACTTTATTCATTCCTGGTAACTGGTAAGCATAAGCAAAACCTAGCTGTTCTTTTTCATCATAGTAAGATTTGATCAACTCTTGCTCATGATTCATTTGTGGTAAGCCCACACCAACGATCATACTACCAATCAAGCGTGATCCGCGTAGATCGATTCCTTCTGAAAAAATGCCGCCAAGTACACAAAAGCCTACTAATGTTTCTTGCGGTTCGACTATAAATTCTGCTAAGAAATCTTCTCGTTCTTGTTCATTCAACTTGGTTCCTTGGATAAGTGTGCGAGTCGAAGGGTAAGTTTCTTTGAACACTTCGGCGACTTGGTCCAAATATTGATAGGAAGGAAAGAAAATCATATAATTGCCCTTCTTCCCTTGAATGAAACGTTGAATCGTTTCGACTAAACGTGGCATACTATGCTCTCTTTTGCGATACGTCGTTTCAAGATAACTTGCTATAAGTACTTGTTGATTCTCAATTGGGAATGGACTAGGTAAGCGATACGCTAAACTCTCTTTGCCCCCTAATGTTTCTTGATAATAAGAAAGTGGTGAAAAACTCGCAGAAAACAAAAGACTACTCCGTCCTTTATTCAACGATTGTTCTAAAAATAAACTAGGATCGATGCAAAATTGCTTCACGATCAAATCATGGTAACTTTTCTCTACAGTTGTTTCATAGTGATCGTCATAGAATTCACTGATTTTTAAAAAATGATTCAAGTCAAAATAAAATCCTAAAATTTGCTCTTGCATCGGATGCTCAGGATATTCAGCCAACCATTCTTGAATAAATTCACCGAGTTGAAACCCTGCGTTGATCAATGAATCTGCTGGGGCTTTTTGGTGATGATAGTTCCATCCTTCTTCAAGAGCAATTTCTTGGATCTGATCAAAAGCTTTTAAAAGACGATTCCATCGACGACGTAGTTTTTTAAATTCCTTCGGGATCTCTCCATAGACTTTACGTGCTTTTCCATAAGATAACTCAGCAGAATACATTTCTCTTGAACGATTGACTAAATTGTGTGCTTCATCGATCAAGAAAAGATGATCTTCATTTTTCTCTTCATCAAAAAATCGTCTCAAGTAAACCGTTGGGTCGAAAAGATAATTATAATCCCCGATGATCACGTCACACCATAAGCTGACATCTAAAGAGAGTTCAAATGGGCATAAGGTATGTTTCTTCGCGTATTTCTCAATTACCTCGCGAGTTATTTGGTTTTCATGATTCAGTAGATCCCATAACCCTTCATTGATTCGATTATAATAGCCATTGGCATAAGGACATTGATCTGGATTACACGTGGTCTCATCTAAGAAGCAAATCTTATCTTTCGCTGTCAAGGTCACACTTTTTGTCTCAGCCCCAACATCTTTTAACGCTGCTAACGCATCTTCAGCCACCTGTCTCGTAATAGTTTTCGCGGTTAAGTAAAAAATACGTTCTCCTTCATCTTCTCCGATCGCCTTTAAGGCTGGAAATAATGTAGAGATCGTTTTTCCAGTACCAGTGGGGGCTTCCGCAAACAGTTTTTGTTTTGTCCGGATCGTTTTATAGGCAGCAACTGCCAGTTCCCTTTGTCCTTTACGATACTCTTCGTATGGAAACTTTAATGCCATCAATGAGGCATTACGTACCGTACGCCAATTTTCCTGAAAAATCAGCCACTCTTGGTAATCCTCGGTCAGTTTTTTAAAAAACACTTCCAGTTGTTCTCTCGTCTGATGTTCCACTTTCCGTGTGATCACTTCTTCTGTGGTTTGATAATAGGTTAGCTGGAGGTTGATCTCCTCTAAGTTGTTTTCTTGACTATAAATATAGGCATACACTCTTGCTTGATGAAAAAACAATTCGACTTGTTCGGGTTCTAAATCTTCAAAGCGTGGTTCCGACGTTTTAATTTCGTCGATGTGGTACACGCCATCTTTTTTGAAGATACCATCTGCTCGTCCTTCAACGATCAGTTCATAAGGATCAAGCTGTACACTGGTTTGTAAGAACACTTCTTTTTGATACTCTTCGCCTGCTTCTTTTTGGAGCTTGCGGTGGATTTTTGCACCTTCCAAGGCGGTATGATTACTTTTCTTTCGATTATCGATACTTCCGCGACGCAAGATGAACTCGACTAAGTGACGGACGGAGATTTTAGATTTTTTCACCATGGTCGCCTCCTTCTTGTATTAGAGTACCGCAAAATAGACCGTTTCGCAAAAAACAAAAACACCCTGCTCGGATAAGCAGGGATATAGGATATAGAATTTGGATTTTTGGATACACTCAATGTAACAAGAGTAAATGAAAAATCAATGAAAATTTTCTATTCTTCCGTTTAAAATTTTTAAACACTTTTCATATAATCTGACAATTCAGATAACTGATGTTATAAAAGTAGACACTTTTGTTTCTGATCCATATTTGCGTTATACTTATATCGAACGATAGAAGAAAGAATTTTTAAAAGTTGGAGGTTTCCTTTTATGCATGTTTTACAATTAAAAACTGGAACAATCGAGGAAAACTGTTACCTTGTCTACAACGACGAAGCGCTTCTGATCATTGATCCAGGAGCTGACGCTGAAATGATCCAAGAACAAATCAAGAAGACCCAGCAACAACCTGTCGCTATTTTACTAACGCATACGCATTACGACCACATTGGCGCTGTCGAAGCATTGAGAAATACCTATGACATCCCTGTCTATGTCAGTCCACTAGAACAAGAATGGCTTGGAGATCCCATCTTGAATCTCTCAGGACTTGGTCGCCATGATGATATGGATAATATCATTGTTTCTCCTGCGGAATATGAATTTGAAATGAAACAATACCGTCTTGGGAATATGTCATTTGAAGTCGTTCCAACACCTGGTCATTCAGCCGGTAGTGTTAGCTTTATTTTCGATGACTTCGTGATATCTGGAGACGCACTCTTTAAAGGGAGTATCGGACGCACCGATCTCTACACCGGTAATTTAGAGCAGTTACTCTATAGCATCACGACACAGCTTTTTGTTCTACCAAATGAATTTGTGGTCTATCCTGGCCATGGAGAACCAACAACGATTGAACACGAGAAAAAAACAAACCCATTTTTTAACGCTTAATCAAACTTAGGAGGTCGTTCAACATGAGTGAAACAACCCTGTATATCGTCCGTCATGGTAAAACAATGTTCAATACGATTGAACGTGTGCAAGGCTGGTGTGACACACCATTGACGAAACAAGGACAAGAAGGTATCCATTTTTTAGGTAAAGGTCTAAAAGATATCGATTTTTCTTACGCCTATTCAAGCGACAGTGGTCGAGCAATCGAAACAGCACGGATCGTTTTAAGCGAACATACAAAAGGGAAAGAAATTCCTTACTTTATTGATAAACGGATTCGTGAATGGTGTTTTGGTTCGCTAGAAGGTGGCTACGATATGGAGATGTGGGGTGTCATTCCTCGTGTACTAAATTTTCAAACATACGATGAGATGTTCACCACAGATGTTACCTTTGAACAAATCGCTAATGCCATCTATGAGACGGATACTGCTGGCTGGGCGCAACCTTATGACGAATTAAAAGAACGTGTCTGGTCAGGTTTTGAAGATATCGCCCATCAGTGTGAGAAGAACAATGGTGGCAATGTTTTAGTCGTCTCCCACGGCCTAACGATTGCTTTTCTTCTTAGCTTGATCGATCCTTCTCAACCAGTTCGTGCTGGATTGTTAAATGGTAGTGTCACAAAAGTAACCTATAAAAATGGTCGTTTTTCAATTGAAAGTGTCAACGATACCAGTTATATCGAACAAGGAAAACAACAGACAAGAGAATCCTTTATGTGATGACTCGTTGAATAAGTACATTGAAGTCTTATGATTTCAATGTACTTTTTTGAACTCCTTTATTTTTGTATTAATCTCAAAGAAACAATTTGGCTTTGGAAACAAAGAACGGTATACTAAATGTTGTATTTTAATTGGGAAGGAAGGAATTTATGTTTTTTGCAAATATCATAAAAGCAGCGATTCTCGGAATCATTGAAGGAATCACAGAGTGGCTGCCAATCAGTAGTACAGGACATTTGATCTTAGCAGATGAATTCATCAAGCTTGATGCGAGTTCACAATTCATGTCGATGTTCAATGTCGTGATCCAATTAGGAGCGATCTTAGCCGTCGTTGTTTTGTATTTCCACAAGTTGAATCCTTTTGCGCCAAGCAAGTCCTCCATCGAGAAAAAAGATACGTGGGTTTTATGGTCAAAAGTACTTGTTGCTTGTGTGCCAGCAGCTATTATTGGTTTATTATTGGACGATTGGTTAGATGCCCATTTTTATAAATTTTTACCAGTAGCGATCGCCTTGATCGTTTACGGTATCGGCTTTATCATTGTTGAAAAACGAAACAAAAATAAAACACCTCGTTGGTCAAACCTGAATGATTTGACTTTCCAAGCAGCGATTCTGATTGGGGCTTTCCAAGTCTTGGCTTTGATACCAGGGACTTCACGCTCCGGCGCTACGATCCTTGGAGCAATCCTGATTGGTGCTTCCCGCTTCGTTGCCACTGAGTTCTCATTTTTCCTTGGCATTCCAGTGATGTTTGGTGCCAGTGGATTAAAGATCGTGAAATACCTTGCTGATGGCAACAGCTTCCAAATGGAAGAAACAGTTATTCTTTTAGTGGGTACTGTAGTTTCATTCATCGTTTCGATTTTTGCGATCAAGTTCTTGATCAACTACTTGAAACGTAATGACTTTACTGTTTTTGGCTGGTATCGTATCATTTTAGGAATCATCTTGATCGGTTACTGGTTTATCGCAATGTAATTTGATATGCTCATCGCAAACCAGCTAAATGATTGGTAAGCACAACAACAAAACAAAATAGTAGTAAGCTCACGCATCGCTGAGCTTACTACTATTTTTTATATACTTTTTTGAGCTAAAATGAATGATCCTCATACAATAGCTTTTTGATTTTTTTATCTTTCACTAATAATATCTGATCGAAATTCTTTCGCAAGAAATAGCGATCATGAGTAACTGCTAAAATAGTACCGGTAAATGTAGACAATAATTCTTCGATTTCTTCTCTTACATAGATATCCAAGTGATTGGTTGGTTCATCTAGGATCAATACATTGATTTTCTTTTGGAACAGTTTCAAGAGGTGCAGCCTTACTTGTTCTCCGCCAGAAAGATCTTTGATCCTTTTAGCGACATCCCCACTAAAGAATCCAAAATTCGCTAATACTTGTCGTGCTTTCTGTTCATCAGGTATCAGGTACTTAGCATAATTCAATATCCGTTGTTCTGGTTGATCAAACGTTAAGCGTTGAGGTAAATAGCCAATTGACAAACTTTCGCCAGTTTTAATGGTCCCTTCATCTACTCCTATTTCCCCCATCACTACTTTTAATAGCGTTGATTTCCCAGAACCATTCTTACCTAATATGGCGATCCGCTCACCACGATAGATCATAAACGAACTATCTGAAAACAAACATATGTGACCTACTGTTTTCTTTATATTTTTGGCAACCAACACTTCTTTCCCCGACAGATCTTCTTGACTGATCGTAGTTAGTTTTTTGCGGGGGACCTTAGGCGCATTGATCAGTATCATTTTTTCTAATCTACGCTCGATTTCTTTTGCTTTTTTAAAGAATGCTTCGTTGTCTCCTTCATTCCCCCATTGGCGATAGCGTCGTATCATTCCTTTCAATCGTTTGATTTCTTTTTGCTGAAGTTCATGATTTTTTTGAAGTTCCTGTATCCGTTGTTTCTTCAACGTCATGTATCGACTATAATTCCCCGAATATTCGATTATCTGACCGTCCTCGATCTCCATGATTTTTTTGACTACATTGTCAAGGAACGCACGATCATGGGAAATCACGAGGAACGCACAATTTGTCAATCTTAGATATTCTTCTAACCATTGTACGGAGTCGAGATCAAGATGATTGGTTGGCTCATCTAATAGAAGAACATCATTTTCTTGTAATAATACTTTGGCTAATTCTACTCGAATACGTTCGCCTCCGCTTAATTGATCAAGTGTTGTTTCAATTTGTTCTGCAAGGTCTAATCCTTTCAAAACACTCGTGATCCGATCTTCTAATCCATATCCGCCCATCGTCTCAAATCGTTGCTGCAAGTCGCCATATACTTTCATGATATGGTCCAGATCTTCCGTTGCGATACACATTTTTTCTTCATAGTAAGTGAGTTGTGTTTGCATTTCTTGGATGTCTTTGAAGCTTTGATACACATAGTCAAAAGTAGCGATTGAGCCATTTTCCATTTTCTGTGGAATATAACCAATCGACAGCCCTTTTTTCCTACTAACTGTCCCTTCATCAACACCTTCAGACCCGATCAACATTTGAAGAAGAGTTGTTTTCCCAGTGCCATTTTGTCCGATCAATCCGATTTTGTCTTGCTTATTGAGTGTGCAACTCAAATTCTCAAAAAGAGGTACGCCACTATAATTTTTACTGATCTTATTCGCTTGAATATACATTTTCTCGCTCCTTAAGACCAATCAAAAAAGCCATGAAAAAATTCATGACCTGTTGTTATTTCATTTATCTGGTACTTAGCTAAAAATGGAATAAACATATTGAATGGTCATTTATTTTTGATTGATTTTTCTATTTTTAAGCGCACTGATGCCTTGGATAGAAAATACAAAAATAATTGCATGACTAAAGCTAATATGATATCTAGAATAATCATCTGTTTCTGTTATTTTAGTCAAGCTGCCCATTAAATATGTCCCTCCTTTTCACTATATTTATATCAATTGTACCAAATCACTCATAAAAGCTCAAATGAGACTAAAAGAAATAAACATCTAGACTGAACATTGCTACATTTCTACATGTATTGTCTCTAGTGATCGATTTCTACCAAAAAGACTCAGACCTAAGACTGAATTCTAAGTAATTCATTTTATTTACTTTACCTGTCGTAGTAATTGTTTTATAATTATTACGACAGATGTAGTAATTATGAAGGAGGCGATCGAGTGATATCAAGTGATGCAATTCGTGGGTATAATGATGCCATCATCTTATCGATTCTTTCCAAAGAAGATTCCTACGGGTACGAAATCTCTAAACAGATTCGCGAGGGAACTGATTCAATGTATATCATCAAGGAAACAACCTTATACTCCGCGTTTACACGCCTAGAAAAGCAAGGGCTGATCCTTTCTTATCCTGGCGAAGTCACCCATGGCAAGAAACGAACGTATTACCGAATCAGTAGTGCTGGGAAGAAATTATTAGAAGAAAAAAAAGACGAGTGGCAGCAAACAAAAATCGTTGTTGACCGTTTTCTACAAGGAGGAGAAACATGAAAACCATTAAGGATTATCTAGATAGTTTATTTTTAAATGTACCGAATACACCTGAAACAAAAAAAGCCAAAGAAGACCTATTGGCAATCATGGAAGATCAGTATCACGGATTATTAGAAGAAGGAAAATCAGAGCATGAAGCCATTGGTGCAGTCATCAGTGAATTTGGTTCTATTGATGAGATCCTCCAAGAATTGGAACTTTCTCGGTCCTCTTTTGACGAAGAAGTCTGGGAAAACGAGATTGAACTCGATGAAGTGATTTCATTTTGGAACCAAGTCCGTCGTTTCTCCCTTTTTCTTTCAACTGGAATTGCTAGTTGTATCTTAGCTGTAGGAATGCTCGTATTTTTTGCTAATGGTATTAGCGAGATCATCGGCTTTCTGGCAATGTTTCTTCTAGTCGCTTTAGGCGTTGGTTTGATTATTACTACAAGTTTGAGCTATTCAGCTAGTAAGAAGAAACTAAATGATCGTCCCTATTCACAGCAAGTAAAAATCGAAGCAAGACAACAAACAGAAGCCTATGCGAAAAGTTTTCGAGTAGGATTAGTTTTCGGTATCATTCTATGTATCCTTGCGGTCACACCTATCTTGACGAATAGAGCCTTTGGCTTACCGATTGGATTTGCTTTATTGCTTTTCTTTGCTTCCGTGGCACTCGGCGTCTTCTTTATCGTCTACGTCAGCATCATCTACACTTGGTTTTCAAAAGTCGCTGAAGGCACGTTCTTCATCTCAGATGAAGATGAGCCAGGACCACGAGCGTCTCAACACATGTACGGAGACTCAGCAGAAGCGATTCGTTTATTTGAACGTTTATACTGGCCGGGTATCTTCATCGTTTACATGGTTTGGTCCTTTATGACTCGAAGCTGGGCTTACTCTTGGCTCATCTTTGTACTAGGCGGTGTATTAGAAGACTATTTTCTTGAAAGATTGAAACGTAAATAACTTCTCAATTTAGTCGAATCATCCGAGGGATTTCGGTATGATTCGACTTTTTTATTTGTCGATTTTTTCTAACTAGAAGATTCTGTCATGTTTTCCACCACATTTGTTGCCTTATTGACCCATTTCCCTTTTGCGACATCAGACAGTTTATTTGTTACTTTTTCACATCAAGTATACATGATAAATCAGACACTCTATTCTTCACCTCATAAAAACATGGTTTGATATCATCAACGTAGGTATTTTTCTCATTTTGCCTTTTCGTCTAATTCTTCGTACCTTTTTGTTCCTTCTATATTCGATCAAATATTTTGCTAATGACTCTTTTGCATCGTATTAAAAAAATGGTATGATGAATAATTAGAAAGTGAGGTTTTTTGATGGAAAGTTGGTTATTTCTTGGGTTGATCATGCTGGTAGCCGTCCTTGCTAAAAATCAAAGTCTGATGTTAGCGACTGGTTTTATTTTACTTGTTAAGTTTATTCCTGCATCAAAAGATTTTTTGACATGGCTCCAAGGGAAAGGAATCAATATTGGCGTGACGATCATTACTGCGGCGATTTTAGTGCCTATTGCTACAGGTGATATTGGTTTAAAAGATTTGCTTGATGCGTTCAAATCACCTATGGGTTGGGTCGCGATCTTCTGTGGCGGCTTAGTTGCTGTATTGTCGTCTAAAGGCGTTGGCTTGATCGCGACAGATCCACAAATCACTGTGGCTTTAGTTTTTGGAACGATCTTAGGCGTTGTCTTTTTAAAAGGAATCGCAGCGGGCCCTGTGATTGCTTCTGGAATCGCCTATTGCATTCTCCAATTGTTTTCTTTTAATAAATAATGATGCATCTAGTGGTTGAGAAAAGGATAATTTTTTTGTTCGTGGTATACTAGTTTTGAGGTGATCGCATATGCAAAAACTAAAATATTTCTTTGGGACTGTTGGATGGTTTTTATTGGCTGTTCTATTGATTATTGGATTGACCTACTTACTATTTCCTGATTTGATCCAAAACGTCTTTGATGCCAATTTTTAATATACGTAACTATTTTTTCAATTATCTATAAAAAAAGTCGGAAAACTTGAAAGATCTTGGGATTATTCAAGTTCTTTCGGCTTTTTTTTGGCTTGGTGCTTCTTTTTTGTTATACTAAGTGTAAGTGTACCTCTTTTATGCAGGAAATTTTAAAAGAAGTGCGAAATGTTTGATTTAGAAGAAAGGAAGACGCTCGTGGAAACTTTTGAAGGTCTTTTGATTGATACGTATGTTTTACAAGAACAACCAATGATGTTGACTGGTTTGAATCTCCAACTTGAAGATCGGGTAATCAATTGTCTAATTAAAGATCGCTACTTGGCAAAATATGTTTTACGTTTACCTTTAAACAAATATGTATTGGAAGTTAGCGGAAAATGGAATCGTCGAAATCAATTAGTCATCAAACGAATGATGATCAAAAACATCGATGAATACATCAAAATCATTGGAACACCCGAATAGCTCCTTTTCATGCATTCTAATTAGTTATAAAATAACTAATCTATGTTAACGTTATGATTCATTGATTTGAAGCAATCGTATCCCTTTTCAAAAAAAACTTTGCAAACGGTTGACTTTGTTATATACTATTTCAGTACCAAACATCCCATTCAATTATTTATTTACCAAGATAAATTAAACCACGTTTGGTTAAGCGCTCGTTGTCTCCCACAACAGCGCTTTTTCTTTTGTTTTTTTGTTTTTCTGCCACTCATAAATCCATGCTCTCTGATATTTCTTACGTGTTAAGGAAAAAAACTTGTCATGTTGATATTGCAATGCGCGCTCGCATTAGGTATAATAATGAATGTTGAATTATGCGGTAACACGCGTAAGAACTTTACTTATCGGAGGTGAAACAAATGCCAAACATTGAATCTGCAATCAAACGTGTTCGCACAAGCGAAAACGCGAATGTAAAAAATTCATCTCAAACTAGTGCTATGCGTACTGCAATCAAAAAATTTGAGGATGCTGTAGCTTCAGGTGCTGACAACGTAGATGCGTTATATAAAGACGCTGTTAAAGCGATCGATATGGCTGAAACTAAAGGTCTTATCCACAAAAACAAAGCAAACCGCGACAAATCTCGTTTAAGCAAAAAAATCGCTAAATAAGGAAATCGGCCACGGCCGGTTTTTTTATTTGCTTTTCTATACACAAACACACAGTTCTTCGCTAATCCTTCTGATCACCGACAAAACTGTGTGTTTTTTGTTGCGATTGTCTTTACTTGTTTTTTAGTCTTTCAGCTGCCTGAAAAACGAATAATTGAAAACTCAATTTCTTTTCGATTTGCCCACTTTTCACTTGATAGTCCATCTCGACTAATTGGTCGAACAATTGGACTAATGTTCGTTCATCGAACTTTCTGACTTCTTGCATCGCCAATTTTACCCGATAGGGATGGATTTTCAAAGTTTCCGCAATGTTTGCTTGTTGGTACCCGATTTTGACTAAAAATTTCGTTTGGAGATACAATCGTAGTTGGGAGAGTAAGATTGCATTGATCTTGATGATCTCTTCCCCTTGTGTGACTAAATCTTCAAATAATCGCAGGGTATGTTCCGTATCTCCAGAAAGCATATATTGTGTCATGTCAAAGATATTATGTTCCAATGTCTTAGGCACTAATTGTTCGATTTCTTTCGCAGAGATTGCTGATTGATTCTGTCCATATAACATCAATTTATCTAATTCTGCCATCATTTTTGATAAGTCTAAATCAGTCAATCGTAAAAAAAGGTCGATTGCTTTACGATCTAGAGTAAGCGGTGTATTTTCTAATGTGTTCAATAAATACTGTCGCACTTCTTTTTCATTCAATTGCTGAACATTGATCGATATCGCCGTTTTCTTCAATTGTTTCGTAACTTTTTTTCGTTCATCTAATTTTTCATAAGGCGCAAAAAAGACGAGTACGGTTGATTCAAGCGGTTCTTTTAAATAGTCTACTAAAAGATCTGTGTTTTGTTCGATACTGTTGCTGTTTTTTTCACCCGTCAAAAAATAAGGGTTTTCGACAAAAACCACCCGTTGATCACCGAAAAACGGTAAGGTTTCTGCTTCAGCGATTACGTCATCGATCGTTGCTTGAGTCATATCAAATCGCAGAAAATTAAGGTCATCTTCTCCTGATATTTGTATTTTCTTGAGGATTTCTGTACGCACTTGGTCTTGTAAAAACTTCTCCGTTCCTAAAACGAGATAACAAGGTGCGAGCTTATCTTTACGTATTTTTTGTAGTTCAACTTGGATACTCACATCTCTCACCACTTTCCAATTTATCCTATCACGAGAAAACAAAAATTGCTAGTCTATCATTTTCTGAAGTTGGCCATTTTTGGTCCAAATAGGATGCCAATAAAAAGTGATCGCCCCATTTTTGTCTGTCCGATAAACTGTACTCTCTAAGCTTTCCAACGTGTCAAGGACTTCAGGATGAGGATGGCCATAGCGATTGTCAAGCCCGTTAGATAAGATACTGATCTTTGGTTGCAAAGCAGCCAAAAACATAGGATGACTCGAACTACGACTCCCATGATGTCCTAGTTTCACGACCTCCGCCCTTAATGTTGGGTAAGCATTCAACAGGTCGAGTTCCCCTTCTTGATCTAAATCCCCCAGTAATAAAAAGCGCTGCTTCTTATATGCGAACCAGAGAACCACTGAATCTTCATTTTTTCCTTGCCCTTCTTTACTTGGCATCAAAACGTACAAGTCAAAGCAAGCAGATATTCGATCTCCTTGCCTGACTTCCATGATCTTGGTTCCTAACTGACTAATTTTTATCAATCGTTCGCGAAACTTTGGTTCTTTGGCAGCGCCCCAACCAATGTAAATTTCTTTGATGGTGAAATGTGACGAGAGTGTTTCTAATTCCCCGATATGATCAGTGTCATTATGTGTGAGAAATAGTTTTGTAATCGTGGTGATCCCTTGTCCTTTTAAATACGGAACGATATTATTTTCTGCATAAGGACGAGTAATACGTTGCTGCCACGCTTCTGTTTCAACATTTAATCTGCCCCCAGTATCGATTACAATCACTTCTTGTTTCATCGGACTTTTTAGTAGGATACTGTCGCCTTGTCCGACATCGATAAAGGTGATCGTAGTCGAGGCATCAAGTAATGGTATCAAGAAATAACTGAGGAGGAGTGATAATGAATAAATGATTGTTTTCCATGGGGGAATCGTTACGCTCTCAAACAAAAGTAAGAGGACGACAATACTCAATAAAACGAAATAAAAAGCGGGTTGCCCGATTGTCAGTGTGGAGAAATCAAAAAAAGAGAGGAAGTCTTCAAAGAGCATCAAACACGATTCGAGGATTTCTAATAAAGACTGCGGAAGGATGTTGCCTGCTAAAAAGAGAATGATCACCCCTGGAAGAAGGACGTATTGGAATAATGGAATGCCAAGTGTCGTGAATAAGCCACCTAAAAACGACCACTCATAGAAATACCAAGCACTTAAAGGTAATTGAATTGCACTTGTTTGGAATAAATAGAATAAACGATTGTTCCAACCTTTTGATGAGTGAGAAAATGTCATAAATAATAAACTCATCCATATACTTAATTGCGCACCCATTTGAAGCAGGATCAATGGATCGAACAATAAAAGCAACCATAGATTCAAAGAAAAGCAATCAAGCGTAGATAGTTTGATTTCTGCCAATTTAAGTATAAGCTTCAAAATAAATAAGCTCCCTGCTCTAACCACAGAAAATGAGCCTCCAGCTAATAGGATATACCCCCCTGTAAGCAATGTCAGTGGAAGAATCGTAATAGACAAAAGACAACCACTTCGTCGAAAAAGATAATACAAAAATCCTAAATAATAGTGGACATGCATCCCAGAAACTGCGAATAGATGCAGTAATCCAGTGGCTTTAAAAATTGATTCGGACTCGCGAAAAGAAGCATCACGATAACCGTAAAGTAACGCGTTAATATACATTCCTATTTTTTCAGGATAGCGTTTTTTTACATAATTGATTGCTTTTCCACGGAGGTCACGAAATAGAGTCCACCCTCCCCTTGTTGAAGGCAGGACTTCGAAATCAGTTCCAAGGAACTGACCACTAGTTCGTGATCCCTTCAGATATTTGACCGCATCAAATGCATAACGATTACGCAACGATTCGGATGTTTGATAACTGCCAGTTACTCGAAGTTCGATCGGATACCCGCGAAAGTCTTCCCATTGGTGTGCTTCTGCTTTTGTTTTGGCTTGATAACTTAGCTGGACTTTTTGTTTTGTGGGGATTCTTCGCGCCTCTACAGTCAACCAGTCGCCATTCCGTTGAATTGTATCGGTCATCAATAAAAACTCTTCAGTTGTTCTTGTGTGATCAATCGAGGGAACCTCTGAACGAAGACAAGCCAACCAGACTGTCAGACTGCAAAAACAACAAAGATAGATCACCGCTTGCTTGTGTTTGAATAGTACCAGAAGAAAAAGACCAGCAACGATCAAGCGAGACAGATCATGCTCCTTATAGTAAACGAAACATAAAATGACCGAAGACATTGCTGGTAAAATCAAGTAATTACGAACTTGTTCGCCAAATTGTTTAATCAAGCTCTCCTGTTGACTCTTGTTGAAGTTTAGCAAAATATTTCATATCTAAATTGACTTGATGGACGGATGCATCTAATTGGGTAATCAATGACTGTGCATAAGGGTCATTGCGATAATCATGCAAGTAGTGGATTTTCCTGATTCCTGCTTGAAGCAATGCTTTTGTACATGCCAAACATGGAAAATGGGTGACATAGATCTCTGCCCCTTCTGTAGGAACTCCGAGTTTTGCACATTGGAGTAACGCATTCATTTCTGCATGGATCGTTCGTAAACAGTGACCATTCACGACATAGCAACCTTCGTCGATACAATGAACATCCCCACTCACTGCGCCGTTATAACCACCCGCAATGATTCGTTTTTCTCTAACTAATGTGGCACCTACTTCTAATCGTGTACATGTACTTCTTAATGATAATAATACGGCTTGTGCCATAAAATACTGATCCCAAGGAATTCGTTCATTGCTCATATTTTGTCACCTCATTGGTTTATTCTATTGTAATTGTAACGAAGTTTTTCAGTTTTTCAACTGTCTTTTCGCCAAATCCCGATATTTCTTTCAAACTTTCAATTGTTTGGAAGGAACCGTTGGCTTCGCGATAATTGATGATCTCTTGTGCTTTCATTGCCCCGATTCCTGGAAGCTCCTGTAATTCAGCAAGGCTGGCAGTATTAAGATTGACTTTCTTTTCCTCTGTCTGTTCTTTTTCCTCTGCGAACTGAGGCATCTCTTCCCCAACTTGGGGAATATAAAGCACTTGTTGATCCGAAACTTTTGCAGCAAAATTGATTTGTTTTTCATCAGCGTGTGCAGTCAATCCTCCTGCTTTTTCAATGATATCAAATACACGTTCCTCGTCTGTAAATGCGTATATTCCTGGTCGATGGACATTTCCTTTCACGTCTACATACATGATTGGGTCGTTTGTCGTTGTTTCGGTTGTCGCAGTTTTTTGGTAACTATCCGAGCTTGTCGCAGTTATCAACGGTATGTTACTAGATTCATGGATCTTAGTTGGAGCGATCTGACGGTATATGACCACTCCTACGATCATACTAACTGATACACTGCATATAAAAAATAGAATGAGGCGTTTTGGCGAATCAAAGATTTCTTGAACTATTTTCTTCATTGGTATTCTTTGCTATTTCATTTTCCTTTCTAAAAAATAGTGAAAAAACATCTACACTGCGATGTTCCTTCAATATTAGATACGCCTCAAATGATTATTTCTTTTATTTTTTATATCCAGGGTTTATCTAGTTGGTTCTATCCTTGGTTTCGGCTTCAAACTTGGAGAAGGCGGAGCTGGTGGTCGATTTTCCCCTGACTTACTCATTGCTGCTTGTTTGGTCATGCCAAATGAACGTTTGTCTGAGTCATTATGACTATTAAAAACCATACGGTCGGACTTCCCAGATCCGTTCTCTATTTCCCAAATCCGTTGTTTCACCGATTGCACAGCGCCTTCTCCAGATAAATTTTTTGACGAAATAAGTCCTTGATTGATCGCAGATTTTACTTCTCGAAGTTTCGTATCACGTCGTTCAAACTCATCTTTCAATGAATTTTTTCTCCCATTATTTTCTTGCAACTCTGAAATTGGTGATAACCGTCTTGGTTGTTTGATTTGTTGCTCATGGTGACCAGTAAAGGCTACCTCGCCATGAACGGAAGGATTTCTGTGGTGTCTAGTTATAGGTTTTTCGATTCGTTTCTCTTTATTATGAGAAACTTCTATATTTAATGAGACTTTTTCCCCATTGTCCTCTCGTCGGATCACAGCGTAAATGACGGGGTCATCTTTTCTATTGATAGTTATCTTGCGCGACTTCTCGCTTTCTCCACCTTCCTCTAGGAAAGAAAGGGTACTGTAGTGTAATTCTTCTTCTGTTTCAGGTTGACGCCATTTTTTTTGCTCCGAAGGTTGTGCTCGAAACTGTTCCCTTAGTTCCAACCCGCGAGCCGTAGGGATAGATTTCGCTCTTGAAGCTAAGTGCTTGATTTCATCAACGATTTCTTTTGGATCAATCCATACATCTTTATCAACAATCGATTGAATATATTCTGATTTAAAATATTTACTGTTCAAATCCTTTAGTGTATTCTCATATTTTTCAGGCTCTTTATTCTTACGCCTAAGAATAAAATTGAAAACTCTACCCGCTTTGCTCAACTTTTTCTGTCGAAATTCTGCAAGTAAGCGTCTAGTCCACAACACACCGTTTCGATGTTTTGGCAGTTGATCTTTCGTTTCTTCCAGTTGTTTGTCAAAATCAATTAATACACGTTTAAAGTCTGCTGTTTTCCGCAAGTGCCCAAAATTTTTTTTATACTTTTTTTCGGAGTAATATTCTCCGATATCAAATGATGATTGGCGATCGCTTGGTTGTTCCATATTTATCTTGCCCCTTTCTAACTCTTTTCTTAATATGGTAGCAAACTTACTTAAAATTACCTACAAAATAACAAAACGTTTTTTTGTAATTATTGAAAAAAAAGAAAAAGAGGGGACATTAGCCCTTTCATACCATCTAAACCGAATAAACGCCGAGAACAGATAGAACCTCTTCAAAAATTAATGCGCCACTCACAAAAATTTAAAAAACAATTTTCGTGGATGGCGCATTATTTGTTGAGGCTAAACATGTCTAGACCTCGCTTTAAAATATGAGTACAAAACATACAAGTCGATAAACCGTTTATTTCATGTTCTCAAGATACTCTAAGGCATCTTGCACTGTTTTGACCGGAACGATCTTCATCGATGTATTGAGTTTTTTAGCCGCAGCTTTAGCTTCTTCATAATTCGTTTTGATATCTGGATTTTCTTTTTTCACTTCCTCAGAAATCGTATCATCTGGCGCAAAAAAGATATTCATTCCTGCTTCGTCTGCACTTGCCACTTTTTTATCGATTCCACCGATTCGTCCCACTTCACCTGCACTATTGATTGTCCCTGTACCGGCTATTTTTTTCCCTTTACGGATGTTTTGATGGGTCAACTGTTCATAGATCTCCAAAGTAAACATCAAGCCTGCTGAAGGGCCACCGATTGAACCAGAATTGATTGTCACTTCAGTGTCTGTGGCGATTTCTGTATGGTCGGTCAACGTGATCCCGATTCCTGGTTTTTTATCTGTCGATAACTCGATCAGTTTACCTGAAGCTTCTTCTTCTTTGCCATTGTGGATGAAGGTGATTGTGACAACCTGTCCTACTTCCTGTCCTTTCACGTACTCCATAAATTCTTCCGCACTCTTGAAACTCATCCCATCTACTTTCGTGACTGTATCGCCAACAGATAGTTTCTTGTAAAAACTCGAATTTTTTTCGACGCCCATGACATAGACACCTTTGAATTCCATCGTATACGGAATATTCGCTAGTTTCAAGGCTTGCTCAATGGCGGCATTTTGTGAGGATTCCATATAATATTTTTGCATCTGATTATATTCTTCATTTGTCGCTCCACCAGTCAACTCTTCTTCACTGATAACATCTTTGAAATTTGACAGCAGTGCGGAGACGACACCAAATCCTGTTGCTCTTCTGATTCCTACAGAAGTGAGAGAGAAAGAGCCTGATTCTTTATCTTCTTGATCATTGACTGTGATCATATCTTTAAGATCAATCGTGGCACCTGGAGCCTCCACGTAATAGGGTAAAGGAACAATGACAAAGCCTGCTAATAACGTACCTAAAAGGATTACGGATAATGTTTTCCACCATTTCTTATTCTGCATCACTTTCACGCTTTCTAGCTAATGCTTCGTTGATCACAGTAGGTAAATAGGCGCTCACGTCCCCACCAAAATAAAGAACTTCTTTAAGCATACTTGAGCTGATATGGCTATACTCTGGTTTTGCCATAAAAAGCACCGTCTCCAATTCATGACTCAAATGATGATTCATTTGCGCAATGTCACGTTCATATTCAAAATCTTTGAAGCTGCGAACACCTCGAACCAGCGCTTGAACACCTAGTTCTTTTGCCGTCGTCACTGTCAGCTGTGTCTCTTGGTGGATCACTCGGACATTTTCTAAGTGTGCGACTGCTTGTGTGATCAATTCCAAGCGTTCCTCAGCCGTGAACAATGTTTTTTTTGATGTATTGATAAAGATACCGATGATCACTTCATCAAACAACTTCGCAGCTCGTTCGATCGTGTCTAAATGTCCCATAGTCAATGGGTCGAAACTCCCTGGAAATAAAGCTCTTCTCATTTATATTTCCTCTTTTCTATAAATGGTCACCGCAGAGATGCCATAGGTCTGCTGTTTGATTTGTTGAAAATTTCCTATTGTCTCAGGAAGCTCCACTGACTTATCTGTTTCGCATACGATCAAGGCAGCATCCTGAAAAAGAGCCAATTCTTCCATACGTTCAATTTGATCGACGATTTTTTGTTTAGCATAAGGTGGATCTAAAAATAGAATATCAATCTTTTGATCTTCTTTCGCCAGTGACTCAATCGCTTTATCAGCATCTAATTTCATTGTATTGAATTTGTTTGGTTCTTTTGTGATTTCAATATTTTCTTTGATTATTTTTAGTGCTTGATAGTTTTTCTCCACGCAGATTGCGTAGCTACAGCCTCTGGAAACTGCTTCGATCGCTAGACCCCCGCTTCCTGAGTAAAGATCCAAAACGACCTCTCCATTAAAATAAGGACCGATCATGTTGAATATCGACTCTTTGACTTTATCAGACGTCGGTCGAGTATTTGGCCCTGCTAAACTTTTTAAACGGCGACCGCCGTAATCTCCTGAAATTACTCGCATCTACTCACTCCTTGAAACATACTGTTATTAGTATACCAAAAAAATAGACTTGATTCCGACTAAAATCGTCAATTCTCAAGTCTATTTTTTCTTAATTTAACTTTTTATAACTATTCAAAATCTTTTTATCACATTTTCTTCATTTTCGCCGATTTTATTAACTATAACGCTGGACTCTCTTTACTAGAAAACGTGATCAGCTAAGCGGATCTTGGTGTTTAATTCTTCGATCTCGAAGCCTTCTTCTTTTGTATCCGCCTTTTTACCGATTTTTTCAGCAAAATTCATTTCGATATCTGGTCGATAAGAACGTTCGACATTTCGTACGAAATGTAATTTCTTGATCCTTTCTTCCGTTTGTTCATAGTTGTCTTCATTTAAATACATGATCACATACTTCATTTTACGAGAGACATAATGCACTAATCCAAATTTGCGAAGATTTTTCAATTGTTTTAAACTATATACCCACACGACTAACCCTCGCCGATGTGTTTGTTCAAATTCTTTATTTTCTATGTCCATGGCAGTTTCCTCCGCACCCTTCACTTTTTTCAAAAAATGGACTACCTGCACTGATTTTGATCTCCGTCGAAATCGTATGTGCAAGTTGTTTTCCAATGGAATCTAGTATCTTTTGTAATTCTGTTTCACTTATTCGAAAAGCAGCTACTTCTTCATTTAGATCCAACTGCCTTTTGGCTTGGCGTACAGTTCGTTGTTTTTCACGAAACTCTGGAACGTACTTTCCATAAGGTGAAATTTCTTCAAATGCTTGTCTGCTTGCAATAAAATCATTTTTTAACTGGTTGACGTTGATAGAAGTTTCCATCTCTTTTTTAGTTTTGAGATATTGTTCCATCATTTCACTTGTTACAATCGTTTGAACAAGCTGATGACACTGGTCCTCCAGTTCAAACAACTCCTCATTGATTATCACTGCTTTCACTAGTCTCCTCTTTTTCCTTCATTAAGACTAACATGTTTTCTTTCGAAAACGCAACGCCTAACTGTGTTGGTTCTTTTTCCAAGAATCGATCATGATAATAAGGATCAGTATATAACAATAAAACTGAAAAAGTCGGATCAATGATTGGATGCATGAAAATTCCAGTTGTTTGATCTAATTGTCGTTTTTCCACTAAGCGATTGATTTCATCATTTGACAACGTAAATTTAACTGTAGTTTGCGAAGTCTGTGTTGCCATTTGCCACTCTGCCAAACGATTTTCTGCCAACCATTCTTCTGGTTGTTCGATAAAGTCTGTTAACAGTACATTCGTTTGGATCATAAAATCTGGAGAGTAATGATAATCAGGCAGTTCAGCTTCTTGGCGTAATCTCGTCAACACTCGAATGATGACACGCTCTCTTGATTGATTGATACTTTCCCAGTCTGCTGAACTATCCATTTCGTAGTGGGGCAATCCTTCCCCAAAGACCTGGTAAGGCATTAATTTCAATAAGCTTTTCTTATTTAAATAAACTGTTGAAAATAATCCACCTGTATCTTGATCAAAGAAAAGCATCGCAAATGTACCATTATCAAAAGCAATCAAGGGACGATAATTCATGTCTTCTTCTGTCAATTCGATTCCGACTTCTGTCTCTTCATATTCAAATGTGAAGTTCGGAAAAATCGTTGTAATCTCTGTCAGATCCTGCATAGTCATGCCAACGGCAAATGGTGTCAAACTAGTTGCGTTCGCATTTAAAACTTTGATAGCCTCCACTCGGTCATTTTGTATATTTGCTTCAAGTACGATTTGTTGAATTGGATCTTGATAATATCTGATCTCAAAGCCGAATCCGCTCGTCAAACGATCTTTAGGTGAACCAATCTTTGCTTCTAATTCGGTGACTGATCGACCAATATATGTAGAAAAGCCAGTCGCATTTAGCTCCTGGTATTTCCAAGACGTTACCTGATTTTGATTTCCTATCAGTTGTTGGTCTTGCGTGGATGTTTCAAGTTTGGGAGGGAACACTACTGGCTCCAAATATAAAGCCGACGTGACGAATAGTAGTGTTGCTATAAATAGACCTAGTCGTTTCAAATGTTCCCTCTCCTTTCTTATTTTTCTGTAACTTCGATCAATAGATCTCCTGAGGCAATGGGATCGCCAGCAACAACATAGAGATGTGCGATTTCTCCATCGAATGGTGCTTCAATGGCCGTTTCCATCTTCATTGCTTCAGTAACCATCAATGTATCGCCTCTTTTGACCGTATCGCCTTTTTTCACCAAGACGTCTAGAACTGAACCGGACATCGTCGCACCGATTTGTTCGCGATTGGTTGGTTCTGCTTTTCGTCTAGTTTTTACCGCACTGACGATCGACGTATCTTTGATAGTGATTTCTCTTCGTTGGCCGTTCAAATTAAAGAATAACACACGGTTTCCTTCAATATCAGGTTCACCGATCTCATCCAAACGAATGATCAGGATCTTGCCTTTTTCGATTTGGACATTGACCGTTTCACCTAAGCGGATTCCTTGGAAGAAAGTCGGTGTATCCAGTAATGTGACATCGCCAAATTGATTATAAGCGGTTTGATAATCCAAGAAGACTTGTGGATACATCAAGTAACTCAAGACTTCTTCTTGTTTTGGTTCATAGCCGATCTTTTTAGCTAATTCTGCTTTGACTTTTTCGAAGTCTACTGTTTCAGCGAACAATCCTGGACGTTCGGTGATGGCTGGACGACCTTTCAAAATGATCTTTTGGAGTTTTTCTGGGAATCCGCCTACTGGTTGGCCTAATTCACCTTGGAAGAAGGTAACGACTGATTCCGGGAAACTCAATGTCTCGCCTTTTTCGTAAATGTCTTCTTCGCTCAACTCATTTTGGACCATGAACAAGGCCATATCGCCTACAACTTTAGAAGAAGGCGTGACTTTGACGATATCACCAAACATCAAGTTTACTGTGTGATACATTTTTTTGATATCATCCCAACGATGACCTAAGCCAACTGCTTTGGCTTGTTGTTGTAAGTTCGAGTATTGTCCACCTGGCATTTCGTGCATATAAACTTCAGTTTCAGGTGCATTCAAGCCATTCTCAAATGGTTTGTAATACATGCGAACATCTTCCCAATAGTGATTCAACTGTTGCGCATTTGCAATATTGATTTCTGGTACACGTGGCCCGTTGACCAAAGCGTAATACAAACTGCTCATACTTGGTTGGCTAGTATTTCCACTCATCGCACTCATCGCTACATCGACGATATCGACACCCGCTTTGGTTGCTGCTGAGTAAGTGATGATGCCATTGCCACTTGTATCATGTGTGTGTAAATGGATTGGTAGATCCGTTGTCGCCTTCAATTCACTGATCAAGCGATAAGCAGCTTGCGGTTTCAACAGTCCTGCCATATCTTTGATTGCAATCATATGAGCGCCTAACTGTTCCAACTCTTTTGCCATGTCCTTGTAATATTGCACATTGTATTTCGCACGACTTGGATCATTGATATCACCTGTGTAGCAAATCGTCGCTTCTGCAATTTTCCCTGTATCACGAACGGCTTGGATACTCTTTTCCATTTGTGGTACCCAGTTCAGACTGTCAAAGATCCGGAAGACATCGATGCCTTGTGCTGCTGCTTCTTTGATAAATTCAGCGATCACGTTGTCTGGGTAGTTGGAGTAGCCGACAGCATTCGATCCTCTAAAGAGCATTTGCAATAAAGTATTTGGCATCAAGGAGCGAATCTTTCTCAGGCGTTTCCATGGGTCTTCATTCAAGAAACGATAGGCGACGTCAAATGTAGCACCGCCCCACATTTCGCTTGAAAACAGCTCCGGAAGCCCTTCACCAGTCAACCGCGCGATTTCTTTGAAATCTTTTGTGCGCACACGAGTAGCCAATAAGCTTTGATGGGCATCTCTAAACGTGGTATCTGTCAATAACACATTTTCTTGTTGTTTGACCCAATCCACTAATGCAGAAGCGCCGTCTTTGTCTAAGACATTTTTAGCTGTGATGTAATCCGGACGAGTGATCAGCTCTTTTGGCATACGTGGTGCATCATAATATGGTTTTTCACCACGTTCGATGCCAGGGAAACCATTTACCGTGATTTCTCCGATGTATTTCATCGTTTTATTTCCACGGTCACGTAAGCGTGGGAAGTCAAATAATTCATTGGTACTATCGATGAACGTCGTTTTAGCTTGTCCTGATTGAAATTCTGGGTGCAAGATGACATTCAACATAAATGGAATATTTGTTTTCACTCCACGAATACGGAATTCTCTCAAACAACGTTCCATTTTTTGGATCGCTGTTGCAAAATCAGCCGCATGGGTACAAACTTTTACTAAAAGTGAATCAAAGTATGGGGTAACGATGTAGCCTGAATAGGCATTCCCTACATCTAAACGGACGCCCATGCCCCCTGGTGAGCGATACGTATCGATCTTACCAGTATCTGGTAGGAAGTTACTCAATGGGTCTTCCGTTGTGATCCGACATTGAATGGCTGAACCTTTGATCTTTATTTCGCTTTGCTGTGGCAATCCGATTTCTTTATGCAGATCTTTTCCTTGTGCGATCAATAATTGGGTCGTTACGATATCGACATCCGTGATCATCTCAGTGATCGTATGCTCCACTTGGACACGTGGGTTGACTTCGATAAAGTAAAATTCGTCATTTTCCACTAAAAATTCGACTGTCCCTGCATTGACATATCCCACATGCTTCATCAACTGGACAGCGGCATCGCAAATACGTTGACGCTGTTGGTCATTCATCGAAACACAAGGAGCAACTTCTACGACTTTTTGATGACGCCGCTGGACTGAACAATCACGTTCAAAGAGATGGATGATGTTTCCATGGGTATCCCCTAAGATCTGGACCTCGATGTGTTTCGGATCAGCGATATACTTTTCAACATAGACTTCATCACTACCAAAAGCAGCTTTCGCTTCGCTTTTTGCACGTTCATATCCTTCGCGAGCGCCTTTTTCGTCATATGCTACACGCATCCCACGACCGCCACCGCCTAATGCTGCTTTGATCATGACTGGATAGCCATGACGTTCAGCAAATGATAAAACTTCTTCAATTGACTCTACTGGACCATCTGTCCCAGGGATCGATGCGATACCAGCTTCGATTGCTGCTGTTTTCGCTTTGATCTTATCGCCAAAAATATCAAGATGATGAAGTTCTGGCCCAACAAAAGTGATGCCTTCTTCTTTGCACCGTGTGGCAAAGTGTAAGTTTTCAGATAATAATCCGTAACCGGGATGGATCGCGTCCGCTCCACTAGCTTTAGCAATCTCAAGAATCCCTTCAATATCAAGATACGCATCTATCGGTCTTTTTCCTTTACCAACTAGATATGCCTCATCCGCTTTAAAGCGATGAACGGAATATTCATCTTCTTCTGCATAGACACCTACAGTTTGGATCCCTAATTCTGTACAGGCACGAAATACCCGTACAGCAATTTCTCCTCTGTTAGCTACCAAAACTTTTCTCATCGAATCACTCCTACGTCAATTTTAGTAAATACCTAAACTCTTACGTTTCTCATCTGCGCTGATATTCAGGACGAAACCTACGCAGATCGAAAGCATCAGTAAACTCGAACCACCTTGACTCAAGAATGGGAATGTGATCCCTGTCAATGGGATGATCCCAGTTATCCCGCCAAGGTTGACAAATACTTGGATCAGAAACATCGAACCGATTCCGATACATAGCAAAGAATTGAATGGATCTTTTGAGCGGATGCCCACTAAAATGATACGCGCAATCATGAACATCAATAAAGCTAAGATCAAAATACCCATGATCACTCCTAATTCTTCTACTACGATGGCATAGATAAAGTCGGTTTGCGCTTCTTGTAGAAATCCTTTTTTCTGGATACTATTCCCTAATCCGCGACCAAATAGGCCACCGTTGAACATCGCATAATATCCATTCACCATTTGGTGTCCGTTATTCAATTCATCAGAAAAAGGGTTTTGAAAAATTTCAAAACGATGATAAATATATTGTAGGCGACCTGGGAAAAGTTTCCCTTGGGTCACGTTGATCAACCAAATTGTTACCACACTAAAAATGATTCCTCCGACACCGACGATCAAGGTGTAAAAATAATTGACGCCGCTAGCTAGTAGTAACACGATGATGATCAAAAAAATAACCGTTGCATTCCCAAAATCGGGTAAACTTGCCACTAATACTGTCAAGGCAAGCACTAACAATAAAGGTCGTTTGACCGTTGCAATGAAGTTTTTTTGCACACTCATTTGTCTCTGTGACAAAGTAAAGGAAAGATACCAGATGGCAATGATTTTTAGGTATTCGGCGGGCTGGATAGAAAATCCGGCAATTTCAAGCCAACCTTTTGCCCCATTACGTTCTTCCCCAAAAAATAAGACGATCAATAATAAAATCGTCAAGACTGCGATAGCCGCCATGATCAATCGCTGATTTTTCAATACACCGATTTTCATTTTGTATAAAAGTGCAATAACAATCAAGCTAAGCACCCAAAAAATACTTTGATTGATAACTGATGATGCTGGATTGCTCCCATTTGCTAATAACAAGTAGGAGGTGGAACTATAAACCATGATCAACCCGATGATACATAAAATCAAATATGGAATTAAAATACTGTAATCCAACAGATGCCTTTTTTTTACTTTATTCGGCAAGCTTATTCCCCCTTGCCACTTTCTTTTTTATCATAATTTTCTCGGTAAACTTCATTGTATAAGTGATTCAATTGACGTTCTAACTCGCTGAGCATCAGTTGCCCTTCTTTTTTTTCAATGATCCCTACACGTATCGCAAAACTCACTTGCTGAGAAAATCCATACATTTGTGTATCGACTACCTCTTCAAAGGCTTTGCACTGCGAGATACAAAGACTGTTTGTTTGATTTTGGATCAAACGCTTGATGCGATCTGCCTCATCAATCAACACATTGAGTGCCGTCTCTTTTGAAAGAGAATCCATTTACCTTTCCCTCCATTTCTAAGTTCATTCATTATAGCATATTTTACGCGATAACTGAGCAAGAACCTAGATTTATCTAGGCTTTTTTTTATGTTTTTTAACTATCACTTTGCGTAGCGCTTTCTTGGAAATTTTTGATTGCCTGTAAGAACATTTCACCGTACTTATCAAGCTTGCTTTGTCCTACCCCTTTGATTTGGAGAAGTGCCAATCGGTCATTTGGTCGATGCTGACTCATTTCTTTGAGTGTCGCATCTGAAAAAACAACATAGGGCGGAACGTCTGCATCAACAGCTAAATCAGTCCGTAGCTGGCGTAATACTTCAAATAGACCATCCGTTTCGTCATGCGACAATTGTTGCACTTTTTTGGGTTCCTTTTTGTGGACAGTTACTTTTCCCATAAGCACTTGCACCCCAAGATCGCTGACTTTCAAAACAGGGTATTCACCACTAGCCGCAAGTAAGTAGCCACTTGAAATCAGATAGTCGATCAACTGTAATATGTTTTTTTGTGACAGATTCCTTAGTAGACCATACGTAGACAATCGATCAAACTGAAACTGTTTGATTTTCTGATCTTTTGATCCGGCAAGGACTTTCATTAGTAATTGTTTTCCGTAGTTCTCACCCATTCGTTTCAAACACGACAAAACCATTTGCGTTTCTGTGGTCACATCGACCAGTTCACGATCATCAAGACAATTGCCACAACGCTGACAAGGCTCGCTTGCTTCTCCAAAGTAAGAAAGAATATATTGTTGCAGACAGGATTCGATATGGACGTATTCAGTCATTGCTCGGATCTTGTCGTATTCCTTATGTTTTTGTGCTTCCTCACGTTGCGATTGTTGAACAAAAAACTTTTGGACTTGCACATCTTGTGGCGCAAATAGCAAAATGGCTTCACTAGGTAAACCATCTCTTCCGGCACGACCAGCTTCTTGATAATATGCTTCTAATGAACCTGGTATTTGGTAGTGAATGACAAAACGAATATTACTTTTATTGATCCCCATTCCAAAAGCGTTCGTTGCTACTAATAGCTGGATACGATCATAAAGGAAAGCTTCTTGCATTTCCGTCCGTTCCTTTTCGGAAATACCGCCGTGGTATCTGCCAACGGAAAAACCAAATTTCGCCAACAACTGATATAGTCGATCCACTTCTTTTCTAGTCGCGGCATAAATGATGCCTGATTGATTTTGATTCACTTTTAAATACTCGACCAAATATTGTTCTTTTTTTTGATCTTTGATAACCTGCAACCTCAGATTTTCTCGTGCAAATCCAGTTTGAATATGGTTTTGTTCAGGGATTTTTAAAAGTCTTTTGATATCTGTCGCTACAGGGACAGTAGCAGTTGCTGTCAAGGCCACGATGGGCGGACGCTGAGGGATACCTTCTAAAATAATCGCCATCTGCAAATAACTAGGTCTGAAATCATGCCCCCATTGCGAGATACAGTGGGCTTCATCGATGGCAATCAAGCGAACTGACCAACGATTCATCGCTTGGATAAAATCAGGCATGATAAAACGTTCTGGTGCAACATATAACAATTGAACCTTGCCCTCATCTAATGAACGAAAACGTTGTGCCACTTCATATCCTTCTAATGAACTATTGATAAACGTAGCCGCAATTCCCAGTTGATTCGCAGCATCCACTTGATCTTTCATCAAAGAGATCAAGGGAGAAACGACGATCGTCAACCCTTCTAAGGCTAGCGCGGGTAGCTGATAACATATTGATTTTCCGCTTCCAGTCGGCATGATACCCAAGACATCTTCTTGAGCCATGATTTTTTCAATGATTTCTTTTTGGCCTGGGCGGAAAAGCTCATATCCAAAATATTTTTTTAATAACTGCTCCACATGCGCCCTCCTCGATTTCTGTTTGTTTTTACACTTTCATGTTTTACTTCTTTCATCTAACTATTAATTACGCATTTTATCAAATGATTCATCAGACATGTACTATCTATTCTACTTCTGTCTGCTCATAAGAGCAAGTCTCGCTCTGTGAAACAAAACGCCTTTTGTGAAACTAAAAACAGAGTATTTTAAGTTTTTTAAAAGTTCTTTAAAAAATTCATCTTGCCATTCTTGCTTTCATTTTTTGTTTCTTTAAGTTCTCCACAGCTAATGATTGACTTCCTATTACAAGAATTTTGTTTTTTACTCATAGGATTTATTTTTATATTTCTTGTCTATGACTCCTTTATTGGTCATAAAAAAACAGTTGAAAGGATGCCAAAGTAATTATCACTTTCGCTCTTTCAACTGCTTCGTTGTCATTTTAACTATCCGTTACTGTTTATCAAACGATTTTTTAGATGCTTTTCGTTTCCATAAAACAAATCCTACTATTAGTAAGAAGCATGCACCAATATATGGCAGTACTCGATTGATGGTTTGATTGGTTTGTGGCAATTTACTCTCATCACCTTCTGCTGCGGAACCCTCGCCTAAACCAGTCTCTGCTGAAATTCCATCTGCATCTGGGTCGTTTGATGTGTCAGTACCTTCTACTCCTCCTGCATTAGCATCCTCTTCTCCTGGCGTTGTTTCTTGACCAGGTTCAACGATTTCATATGAAGATTCTGTACGAGTAGATAAACTCCCATAACTCCGATCCACTTTGACATCGAGAGAAACAAAGCGACTGCCCATAGTTTCAGTATCGATTTCAGATGTCCCATCTAAAGAAACAGTATAGACGTTTTTAGGTATTACACGTCCATTGACTTTCACTTCTTTTACTAACGATTTCAGGTCAACTCTTTCAGTGCCTTGTGCAAAAGAAGGCTGAGCAGGTTCAACTGTTAACTCACCTGTAGGCTCAAAACCATAATCTGTTACCTTATAATAAGCGTAATTACTGCCATAGGTGTAGTTTCGTTCGTTCTCTTCTGCCATCAATAAATTATTACTAGTATCTACGTGATAAACCTTCACGATATCACCTGGTGTCACCGCCAGTGATTTACCTGTATTAAAACGTGAAATTGCTTGCTCGATCGTTTGTGTACCACGAACCTCGTATTGATATTTGCTTTGCTTACGTTCGTTGAGAATTTCGATTCCATAATATACTTCGGTGTCATCGTATTCATTCACTCGATTCTTCAACACTGTTTGATCGGTTCCTTGGACAGATTGGATTTCGATTTGTTTACTGTTTTTTAGTAGTCCAAACGATCCAACCGTTTCACCTTTACGATTTTTTAAATGGATCGTACTGCCCCATTTCACTTCATATGGCACTTCGATGTCAGTCGAAGAAACTCCATCTGCGGTTGATACTTTTACCGTTACTGTTTTTTCTCCTGTCGTATGGGTATCAAACGCTCCCGTTTGTTCTACTTTGTAAAGCTCTGTGTTCAAACTCTGTCCGTTGAATGCAACATTCTCAATCAACGTTGTCACGTCTACCTCACTGGTATCCTCACCTAAGACGAGTTCCTGACTAGCAACATCTGCGTGAATCATCGTAATCGGCTCAAACTCGCCATTCTTGACTTCATAATAAGCGTAATTCAACCCAGCTGTATAGTTTTTGACGATATCATCCCACATCAGTAAGTTCTGGTTATCTGTTTCTGCATGGTAGACACGGAAAATGTCTCCTTCTTCCACAGGTAATGATTCTCCATTATTGAACCCTTCGATTGCTTGACGAACCGTTTGATTACCTGCCACCTCATAAGTATATTTGATGTTATCGGGAAATAAACTATTGGCTTTATTTTTAGGATCTGCTAGGATGTCGATTCGATAATAGGCATTCCGACCATAGGCAGAGTTGACCGGCGCATTAAGTTCTGTTTCATCTTCGCCTTTTGTGGCATAGATAGCCAACTCATCATTTTGATCAAGCAGGCTAAAGGAGCCGACGATTCCTCTTTTCCCTTCTTTTTCTTCACCTTTCAGAATAAATGTACTTCCCCATTTGACTTGATAAGGCAGTTCAAGTTGTACACTAGATAAACCGTCGTTCATTTTCACACGCATAGCGACGTTTTTATTTCCTATCGTTGTCGTATCGATTTCTGAACGTCTTTCGATCGTGTATTCCTCTGGATCGACTGTTTTGCCGTTGATCGTCACACGATCAATTAATTCAGCATCAGCTGCAGTAGTCACATCTTGCGCGAGATAAAAGGCTTTATTAGCTGTATGGACTTCCATGACTGGCATTGCTTCAAAACCATATGTCGTTACTTTGTAATACGCATAATCTGAACCATACGTGAAGTCCTCTTCTAGTTCATCGACCATCAGTACCGAGCTACCAGGAGATTTTTGCGGGTGATAAATTTTGATCACATCATCTAACTGGACAGTGACAGCTGGAGTACCATTCGTTCCAAAACTGTTGATGACGTCTTGTAGCGTGACACGACCTGGGACTTCTTGACTATACTGGACTTTTTCACCACGTAAGACTTCAATTGAATAATAGAGGTCTTGATCGTTTCCTAAGCGCTCATCTAATGGCGAGTCAAACCCATGATGAATTTTCAGTTGTCTGGTCGTATTAGTAGTTTGCAGTGAGAAAACACCTGCTGAACCACCAGTGCTAGATTTCATCACGATCGTTCTGCCCCATTTCACTTCATAAGGCACTGTGATGACTTTTGATACTACCCCATCTTTTGTGTCAAATTGGATAGCAAGTTCTTTTTGACCGACTGTGGTTGTATCGAAGTTTCCTAATTGTTTCACTGTATATAGATCCGGTGTTAACTCGGTACCGTTGATCGTCACATAATTAATCAGTTGTGTGCCATCAATCTCTGTGGCATCATCACCTAAACTAAATTCTTGTGGTTTAGTATCTGTAGAAATCGCCAGGATCGGTTCTAGCCCATGCTCGGTGACTTCGTAATAGGCATCATTTGAGCCCATCGTAAAGTCTTTGGCTAATTCATCTTGCATCAACAGACTATTACCTGTTGGTTCTGCATGATACACTTTGATGACATCGCCTTGTTTAACGTTTAATGGCTTTCCTTGATTGAACCCTTCGATTCCTTCTCTAATCGATTGATTTCCTAGTACGTTATATTGGTATTTGGTAGTAATATTTTCGATCACTTCAATACCATAGTAAATGTCTCGGCCAAAATGATTATTGACCGGTTGACTCAAGTCCGTCCCACTTACACCTTGACTAGCATGTAATGCCCATTGATCGTTTTCTTTTAGTAGACTAAATGCGCCAACTGTTGCATCATCTAAACCTTTCAGTAAAATCGTACTACCCCATTTCACTTGGTAGTCGACATCAAATTCTTTAGTGGCTAAGCCATCCTTCATAGAAACTTTCAGGCGCATACTCCTGGTTCCAATTGTACTAGTATCAAAATCAACTGAGGATTCTACTTGATATAAACTATTATCGATGATTCTACCATTGATAGTCACATGTTTTAATAGGGAAGCGGGATCGATATTTTTCGTGTTTTCACCTAAAACAAAACTTTTTTGCGAAACTTCTGCATCTAACAATGGAATTGGTTCAAACCCATATGCTGTCACTTTGTAATACGCATATGGCGTATCATAAGTGAAGTCATTTTCTTTTTCATCGATCATCACAACAGAACTATTTGTCGTGTGTTCAGGATGATAAATTTTAATGACATCATTTAGACGCACATCAATCGTACTTGATGAATTTCCAAATTGGTTTATGATTTGCTGTAAAGTCGCACGATTACTCACATCTTGACTATAGGTAACTTGTTGATTTCTTAATACTTCAAATGAATAATAAAGAGAAAATGGAGATACTTGAGGTCCAACTGGTACGTCCAATGGGGACGAAAGTCCTCTAGTGATTTTTAGAGGAATACTATTTGAACTAGAATTATCTAACGTTAAGGAAAAAGCACCTGCCGACTCCCCGTTACTTGTTTTCATCAGAATTGTACTTCCCCAACGAACATTCACTTTTGCTTCAACTGTTCCTTTTGTCATCGCATTGACATCTGGACGTCTTCCTTGAACGGTCAAACGCAAAATCTGTTCACCAACTACGTCATAGTCTGGCTCTACTGATTCTGCCCCAACTAATTCTAAGCTATCTATATCTATTGATGTTCCACGAAAGCTTACTTTTTTAATTAACTCTTTAAATCGATTATTAGAGAGTAAGGAAGTGGTATTTCCTAATTGCTGTTCCTCAATTGAATTTAATTCAATTTCTAGTCCTTCATCAGGTATGATTTCTACATTCACATTTGCAGTTGCCTCTCTACCATCCTGTGTCAGAACTTTTGCTTGCCAAGAGTACATCCCAGGGGTTGAAGTATTAGTTGAAGTTACCCATGACAATTGATAAGAACCTTGATGAATGACTTCAAAAATTTCTTCGATTTTTGGCACAGGATCATTTTGGTAAATCTGTATACTATCTTTTATAGCTTTAATCAACGGCTTGATTTCTAAATCGAAATTTACTGTAACTGGCGCTCTACCCGATTCATCACTTACTTTGATACTCACTTCTTGCTTACCTATTTTTGTTGCATCCGGTACTTTGACCCATTCATAGCTAACTGTTCCACGCGTATTATCTACTTTAATATACTCTTTTGGATCAGGAATCTTTTGTTGGTGCTCAAGAGTATGGGAACCTTCTTTTACACTAGCTTTGATATTACCAATATTTGTTTTTGAGAAACCATCAAAACTAAATTCTGTGCTAATTCTTTCTATACTATAACCACCTTCATCCGCATTTCCCCACCAATAAGAATAAGGGAATCTAGGTATATCAAAAATTTCTTCTTGAGGTGGTGCCACCTTTAAGCGAGTAAATACAACCCCAATTTCTCCTAACTTCATATCTTCCGCTGTCGCCTGCTCTGTTGGAGTAAGTTGCATCCGCCAATTACCACTCTTTGATTCCACATTGATCGTATAAACTGGTCTAGGATGGCCAACTCCATTGTTTCTTAATGGACTCAAATTTTCAACCCTAGTATGATGTCCAGACCCTGGTTTATAAAGCGGAATTGGGCTTTCTCTGTAATAAATCGGTGATACATTAGTTAAGATAATCGTATCCCCAACTGTTAAAGTATCACTTGAAATATCAAATTTACTTCTGATTCCGTTTTGAATATATTCAGACAAGATATTCCCATGATCAACAGATAGTTGATTAGGTGCGACAGGTATGCTTGTGGGTGGTTCGATAGCATATCTAGGGCTAATTAAGCCTTTGATCAATTTTTCAGTTTCCTTCACTTGCTCTTCTGTCTTTTGCTCTTCTGTCTTTTGCTCTTTTTTCTTTGAGCTTTCAGTTGTTGTTTCAGATTTCGTATTTTTATTTGCTACCGTATCACTTGTTGTTTTATTTGATGTTTTAGTCTCTATTCCTTTTTTTGTTGGTTGTGTTTGTACGTTATTACTTGTGCTTACCGTTGAAATACCTTGTACTATCGTTCCATTCATATTACCTAGTATCATTCCAGCTATCAAAAAACTATGTAGTGCTTTTTTCCTTACCGTCAACCTATGTTCCTCCTTCACGCAACTTTTTCATATTACAATTCTCATAAAAATGACAAGCTATCTTTTTATGCTCATTCACACATCCCTTTCTTCTGACATTTTTATAGGTAAGTCCCACTCTCTAACTTTAAAACGAAATCCGTCATTTGATAACGCCATTTTTTCTCAATTAATTGGTAAATATTGAAAGATATTAGTTATTTTAACCTATCTATCAGGCAACTACAGAATTTCCTATCCATCAGCTGAAAAATAAAAAAAAACACCTTTTTAAGGTTATCTCACACATTTGATGTTGAATTAAAATTTTAGAGTTTCTTTTGTTAATACCAGTCATTGATTATGATGACATGTGTACTTCCAAAATTAATTCATCATATTTGACTATCCATCCGTTCGAACTTCTAAAAAAAACCGAACCTCAGAGATTTCTCTCTAAGATTCGGTCAAAATTATTATTTTTTCTTTTTAGATGCTTTTTCACGCGCATTTTTTTCTAAGATTTGTTTTCTTAGTCGGATGTTTTCTGGTGTTACTTCACAGTATTCATCGTCATTCAAGAATTCTAGTGATTCTTCAAGTGTTAATTGTTTTGGTTTTTTGATGACTGATGTTTGATCTTTGTTAGCTGAACGAACGTTAGTCATTTGTTTTGCTTTTGTGATATTGACTGTCAAGTCATTCTCACGGCTGTTTTCACCGATGATCATACCTTCGTAGACTTCTGTACCTGGTTCAACAAATACAGTACCACGTTCTTCGATACTCATGATTGAATACGTTGTTGCTTTACCTGTATCGATGGATACTAACGCACCTTGGTGACGTCCGCCGATTTGGCCAGGAAGCATTGGCAAGTATTGATCAAATGTATGGTTCATGATTCCGTAACCACGAGTCATTGACAAGAATTCTGTTGAGTAACCGATCAATCCACGAGCAGGTGTCAAGAATGTCAAACGAATTTGACCATTTCCTGTATGAACCATATCTTGCATTTCACCTTTACGTTGGCTCAATGATTCGATGACACTACCCATGTATTCTTCTGGTGTGTCGATTTGAACACGTTCAAATGGTTCACATTTTACGCCATCGATTTCTCTTTCGATAACTTCTGGACGTGATACTTGTAACTCATAACCTTCACGACGCATGTTCTCGATCAAGATCGATAAGTGAAGTTCACCACGACCTGAAACTGTCCAAGCATCTGGTGAATTTGTTGGTTCAACACGAAGTGAAACGTCTGTTTGTAATTCTGCCATCAAACGCTCTTCGATTTTACGTGATGTCACGTATTTTCCTTCGCGTCCAGCAAATGGAGAGTTATTGACTAAGAAAGTCATTTGTAATGTTGGTTCATCGATATGCAAGATCGGTAATGCTTCTTGATGATCGACTGGTGTAACTGTTTCCCCAACGAAGATATCTTCCATTCCTGAGACAGCAATCAAGTCACCAGCTTTAGCTTCTTGGATCTCTAAACGTTGTAAGCCAAAGAAACCAAATAATTTTGTCACACGGAATTTCTTCACTGTGCCATCAAGTTTGATCAGTGATACTTGGTCACCAACTTTGATTTTCCCTCTGAAGACACGGCCGATACCGATACGTCCAACATAATCATTGTAATCAAGTAATGATACTTGGAACTGTAAAGGTTCATCGCTATTGTCAACTGGTGCAGGAATAGCTTCGACAATTGTATCAAAGATCGGTGCCATTGTTGGTTCTTGGTCCGCTGGATCATCGGATAAGCTTGATGTTCCGTTCAAAGCAGATGCGTAGATCACTGGGAAATCCAATTGATCATCGTCTGCGCCTAATTCGATAAATAATTCTAAGACTTCATCTACCACATACTCAGGACGAGCGGATGGTTTGTCGATCTTGTTTACAACAACGATCGGTGTGATATGTTGTTCTAAAGCCTTTTTCAATACGAAACGTGTTTGTGGCATGGTGCCTTCATAGGCATCTACAACTAAGACAACGCCGTCTACCATTTTCATGATACGTTCTACTTCACCACCGAAGTCCGCGTGTCCAGGTGTATCCATGATATTGACGCGAATCCCTTTATAATCAACAGCTGTATTTTTTGCTAAGATTGTGATTCCACGTTCTTGTTCAAGTGCGTTTGAGTCCATCGCACGTTCTTGTAATTGAGTGTGGGCGTCTAATGTGTCAGATTGTTTTAATAGTTCATCAACTAATGTTGTTTTTCCGTGGTCGACGTGGGCGATGATCGCTACGTTACGGATGTCATTTCTTTTATTCAATTTAAGTAACTCCTTTTTTATCGATTCTTTATCACAGGGCAATTTTACTCGACTGTTTATTATACCAAACTTTTTTCATGAAATATAGTGAAATGTTTTCATTTTTTCGAGAAAATTAATAATTCGCCCTTTTTCTAATCAAAACAGCACGAAAAATCCGAATTTATGTAAAAAAGAGTCATTACAAAACTTTTCCATTAGCATATTCTATAAATGAATGTTCCGATACTATCATCGATCAAAAAAATAAGCGAAGGATTACATTGCTCAAAAAAGCAATTTTATCGTCCCCCACTTATTTTATAAGAACTTTTTGATGGATGTATCTCAAAGCTAGAAAAATAATCAATCCAATTGAAACATGTCGAGTATGGTCGCATAGGCGGTTGGAGTTGCGGCTAAGTAATATTCTCTGCCACTGAAACTCAATGGTGCACCGGAAAACCCACTATATCGCATACCGAACTCTTCCAACAAGACATTACCAGCTGCGTAATCCCAGGGACTTAGATTGGAGATATAGCCGATGTGGTTGCCTTTTAACATCGCAATCAATTCTAAGCCTGCACAGCCACACATCCGAACGCCGATACTTTGTTCACCAATCGCATGGATATTGAATCGATCATGACCGAAGAGATAGCTATTGATCGCTACTAATCCTTTGTCTAATGGAAGGTCTTGCGGTTGGGGTAATTTCACGTCATTTTTGTAAACACCGATCGTTTTACCGCCCCAGTATAATTCATCTCGCATGACATCATAGATGAATCCTAGCTGTCCTACTCCATCTTCGTAATAAGCAAGCATGATACAAAAATTTTCTCCTTGTACCACGAAGTTCAACGTACCATCAATGGGGTCAATGATAAAGACTTGACCACTTAAATCAGATAAGTTGTTGTATCCTTCTTCTTCTGCCAAAATTTTTGCTTGAGGATAGGCAGAATGGATTTTATTGATCAGAAATGCTTGGATTTCTCGATCCATGTTTGTCACTAGATCTTTACGATTCGTTTTTTCTGCGACTGTTAGTTGCTCATTTTGTGCATGGAGGATCTTTTCTTTTGCTGCTACCAACCAGGCAATTATTTCCTCAATCATTTTCTCCATCGTCTCACCCATTCATTTTTAGCATTTTGTTGGTGTTCTTCTTTGCCTCTTGAATAGTACGGTATAGCGAATAGCCAGAAGCTTTTTCAAACTCACGTCCTAACCGTTTTTCTTCTCCGATCGATTTGATCACTGTTTTGAATTGTTGATAGGTTGTTAGAAATTCTTGATTATTGATTCCTTGTTCATTCGCTTTTTCGAGGGCTTCCCACATGTTCATCACGATGACCATTTCTTCAGTGGTCCAGTCCAAGTCTAATGGATATTGATACTCATTCATAGATATTATCTCCTATTCTATTCATCCCTTTCAGTTTATCATAGAAAGAAGACTTCTTCCAAGTGGTTTTGCTCTATTTTAGTTTACATAATAATTTTATAATCGTTATTTAGAGTAAAAAAAACACAACTCTCTCTTCTCAGAGAAAGTTGCATTTAGTTGAATGATTAAATATGGATCGGTAAGCCTAAAGCTAATTCAGCTGCGTCCATTGTGATCTCACCTAAAGATGGATGTGGATGGATCGTCAACGCGATATCTTCAGCGTTCATACCTGATTCGATTGCCAAAGCAAGTTCAGAAACCATATCACTTGCTCCAACTCCACCGATTTGCGCACCGATGATGACATTGTCTTCATTCGTTGTCACTAAGCGGATAAAGCCTTCTGTTTTACCTAATGATAAAGCACGACCGTTCCCAGAGAATGGGAATTTGTAAGCTGTTGCTTCTAGTCCGGCTTCTTTTGCTTCTTTGATCGTCATCCCTACTGATGCTAATTCAGGATCAGTAAAGGCAACTGCTGGCATTGCTTTGTAGTCAACTGCTACTTTTTTGCCAGAGATTGCTTCTGCGGCGATTTTTGCTTCATAACTTGCTTTATGTGCTAAAGCAGCGCCTGGAACGATGTCGCCGATTGCAAAGATGTTAGGTACGTTTGTACGTCCTTGATTGTCAACTGGGATCAAGCCACGTTCACCGATTTCAACACCAGCTTGTTCTAAGCCCATGTCTTCTGTATTCGGACGACGTCCAACAGTGACCATCACGTAGTCAGCTGTTACTGATTCTTCTTTTCCGTCTACTGCATATTTGACAGTTACGCTATCACCATTGTCGATTGATTCTTTAGCCATTGCATTTGTAATGACTGTTACGCCTTTTTTCTTGAAGTCATCTTCCACTAATTTCACCAAGTCTTTTTCATACGTAGGTAAAATTTGTGGTGAACCTTCAAGGATCGTTACTTCAGAACCTAAGTTGGCATAAGCCGCACCAAGTTCAGCACCGATTACCCCGCCGCCGATGATGACGAATTTCTTAGGAACTTCTGTTAGGCTTAATCCACCTGTAGAATCTAAGACACGACCACCAAATTTGAATCCAGGGATTTCGATTGGACGAGAACCTGTCGCAACGATAGCATGGTTGAATGAATAAGTTTGAGCAGAATCCGGATGGATCACACGTAATGTATGATCATCTACGAAGAATGCTTCACCTTCGATCGTTTCAACTTTGTGTTTTTTCAACAAGTAGCCGACACCTGAAGTCAATGTTTTCACTACTTTGTTGTCTTTCCACTCTTGTGTTTTTGTAAAATCTAGTGAGACATTTTCACTTGTTACACCGAACATCGATGAATCAAGTGATTCTTGATAATGATGACCAGCTGCGATCAACGCTTTAGAAGGAATACAACCAACGTTCAAACAAACGCCGCCGATATATTCTCTTTCAATGATCGCTACTTTTTGGCCCATTTCAGCAGCGCGGATGGCAGCGACATAACCGCCAGGTCCCGCACCGATTACAACTGTATCTAATTCAACAGCAAAATCTCCAACTACCATTTGTTTCTCATCCTTCCATCATTAATAGCTCTGGATCAGCTAATAAACGTTTGATGTTATTCATTGCTTGTTGTGCTGTCGCACCATCGACGATTCGGTGATCGAAACTCAATGATAATTTCATCACTCGGCCAACAACGATTTCACCTTCAGCATTGACGATTGGTTGTTGTGCAATTGTTCCTACACCAAGGATTGCTACTTCAGGGTAGTTGATTACTGGTGTGAACCAGCCGCCACCAACTGAACCAATGTTACTGATCGTGATCGTTCCGTTACGCATATCGTCTGCCGCTAGTTTGCCATCATGAGCAAGTTTTGCTTTCTCGTTGATTTCGTCTGCGATCGCAAACATTCCTTTACGGTCAGCATCTTTCACGTTTGGCACATACAAACCGTGGTCTGTATCTGTTGCGATACCGATATTGTAATAGTTTTTATAAACGATTTCTTGTTTTGCATCGTCGATTGACGCATTCAAGATTGGGAATTTTTTGACTGTTGCAGTCAACGCTTTGACAACGTAAGGCAAGAACGTTAATTTCGTGCCGTTAGCAGCTGCCACTTCTTTGAATTTCTTACGGTTATCCCAAAGATTTGTTACTTCAACTTCATCATGTAAAGTGACATGAGGTGCTGTTTGTTTGCTGTTGACCATTGCTTTGGCAATTGCTTTACGTGTTGGTGTCAATGCCACACGTTCTTCTAGATCGCCTAAGTTTGATTTGAATGCTTTTGCTGGAGCAGCTTTTGTTTCAGCTGGTTTTGCAGCAGATGCTTCTGTTGGTGCAGCTGATTCAGCAGGTTTGCTTGCAGCTGCTGGAGCGCCTCCGCCAGATAAGAAGTTTTCGATATCTTCTTTTGTCACACGTCCGCCTTTTCCAGTTGCAGAAACTTGGCTGATATCCACGTCTTTTTCGCGAGCGAATTGACGAACAGATGGCATTGCTAATACGCGTTTATCTGGGTTTGCCGCTTCAGGGATACTTGAAGAACCTGAAGTTTCCACTTTTGCATCAGAAGTTGCTGCCGCTAGTTTGCTTGCAGGTGCACTATTGTGTCCTGGCGCATCGATCTCAACCAATACGTCACCAACATTTGCGACTGTACCTTCAGAAACAACGATTGTTTTCACAGTTCCTGTTACTGGAGATGGAATTTCTTCCACTGATTTGTCATTTTGCACTTCTAATAATGTATCGTCTTCATTGATCGTGTCACCGGCTTTAACAAACCATTTAACGATTTCACCTTCTGCGATACCTTCACCGATATCAGGTAATTTGAATTGGAATACGCCGCCGTCAGAAGCTTCTGCTGATGCAGATGAACTTTCTGTTGTTGGTTCAGCAGCAGGTGCTTCAGGTGTTTGCTCAGCAGCTGCCACGCCTTCGCTTCCGCTGTCTTCGTTTCCTTCATGTCCTGGTGCATCGATCTCAACTAATACGTCACCAACATTTGCAACTGTACCTTCTGGAACAACGATGCTTTTCACTGTTCCTGTTACTGGAGATGGAATTTCTTCCACTGATTTATCATTTTGTACTTCTAATAATGTATCGTCTTCATTGATCGTATCGCCTGGTTGAACGAACCATTTAACGATTTCACCTTCTGCGATACCTTCACCGATATCAGGTAATTTAAATTGGTAAGCCATGGGTTTTTAACGTCCTTTCTTTCCTTAAAATTCTGCGATTTCTTTTACTTTTGCTTCGATGTCAGAAGCATTTGGCAACCAGATGTTTTCTGCTTGACCGAATGGGAAAACAGTATCTGGTGCAGAAACGCGTCCGATTGGTGCTTCTAATGAAAGAATTGCACGTTCAGAGATTTCAGAGATTACTTGAGTGCTTACGCCTGCTTGACGTTGTGCTTCTTGAACAACAACGACACGTCCTGTTTTTTCAACAGATTTGATGATTGTTTCAACATCTAATGGAGCAACTGTTCGTAGGTCAACGATCTCAACAGAGATACCTTCTTTTTCAAGATTGTCTGCTGCCTTGATGGCTTCACGTACCATTGCACCGTAAGTGATGATTGATACATCTGTTCCTTCACGAGTCACTGCGGCTTTATCTAAAGGCACTTCGTACGCTTCATCTGGCACTTCCTCACGGAATGAACGATAAAGTTTCATATGCTCCAAGAAAACAACAGGGTCATTACTTCTAATAGAAGCAATCAATAATCCTTTTGCATCATATGGGTTTGACGGAATCACTACACGGATACCAGGAGATTGAGCAATCAATCCTTCTAAGTTATCTGAGTGTAATTCAGGTGTATGAACACCACCACCAAATGGTGAACGGATCGTTACTGGAATATTTCTTGTTCCACCCATACGGTATCTCGTACGAGCCATTTGTGCTACAACTTCATCCATTGCTTCAAAAATAAAGCCAAAGAATTGGATTTCAGGGACAGGACGGAATCCTTCAAGTGCTAAACCGAAACCTAATCCGGCAATACCTGATTCTGCTAAAGGAGTGTCAAATACGCGGTCTTCACCGAACTTTTCTTGCAATCCTTCAGTTGCACGGAATACGCCTCCGTTTTTGCCGACATCTTCACCAAAAACGAGTACGTTTTCGTCGTTTTCAAGTTCAAGTGCTAAGGCATCTGTGATTGCTTGAATCATTGTTTTTTGTGCCATGGTTATTTCGACTCCTTCGCTTCATAGATTGCAATTTGTTCTTTGATTGTTTGTGGTGTTTCTTCAAACATATTTTTCAAGAAATCTGAAACTTTTTGTTTTGGAACTTTATCTGCTTCAGCAATTGCTGCTTTGATTTCTTCTTTTGTTTGTTCGATGACTGCTTCTTCTTTTTCTTCGCTCCATAAACCTTTTTCAGTTAGGTATTTACGGAAACGGATCAATGGATCTTTTAATTGCCATTCATCGTCAACATCTTTTTCACGGTAACGTGTTGGGTCATCACCAGATAATGTATGTGGACCGTAACGGTAAGTCAATGTTTCGATCAATACAGGTCCGTTACCAGAGACTGCCCAGTCACGTGCCATTTTTGAAACAGTATAAACGGCTAATGGGTCCATACCATCTACTTGGATACCAGGGATACCAGCTGCTACTGCTTTTTGCGCTAATGTTTTTGCTGCTGTTTGTTTTTCACGAGGTGTTGAAATCGCAAATCCATTGTTTTGGATGTAGAATACAGCATTCGCATGGTAAGCTCCAGCAAAGTTGATTGCTTCATAGAAGTCACCTTGAGAAGAACCGCCATCACCTGTATAAGTGAAAACAACATTTTTCTTGTTACGTTTTTTAAGTCCTAATGCAACACCTGCTGCTTGGACGTATTGTGCACCAATGATGATTTGTGGTGGTAGAGCTTTCAATTCTTCTGGGTAGAAGTTTCCAGCTGCATGCCCACGAGACCATAGAAATGCTTGAGATAAAGGTAAGCCGTGTTTGATCAATTGTGGAACATCACGGTAACCTGGTAATAGTACATCTTCTTTGTCAAAAGCGAATGCACTAGCTAATTGACTTGCTTCTTGTCCAGCAGTAGGAGCAAAAAATCCTAAACGTCCTTGACGGTTCAATGCTGTTGAGCGTTGATCCAATACACGAGACCAAACCATGCTAGTCATCAATTCTACTAACTCTTCATCTGTTAAATCTGGAACAAGATCAGGGTTTACTACTTTCCCATCTTGATCAAGTGCTTGGTATACCGGAAAATCTGAATTGACTTCTTCAAGCAACGCTTGGAAGTCGATAGGTGTTTTCTTGTTTGCCATTTATCACACATTCCTCTCTCATCTATAAGAAACTCTCTTCATTCCGCGGTTGAAACAGCGACGATATCTGTATCACTATTTCTCCGGCTTCACTAATAAATTATCACGTATTCCTCCGAAATACAAGCTTTAAGCACAAATTTTCACCATTAAAAAAAATTATAACAATCCCTATCTCTGTTAAAATAGTGAAGGTAATCACAAGGTAGTAAGCGGTTTACATTTTTTCTAAAAAAACATAGAGATGTTTCTCCCCTTTTATAACAATCGTTTCTTTTCTGTATCCAAGTTGTTACAACCTTTTACCAATCACTGTATTAATTTTTTTCTCGATAGTGAGTGATTACACAAATCACTTACTTTAATTTTATCCTTAACATAGGCTTTTTTACAAACAATAAGCCTGTCCAACTACATATTTCTTTTGATTGACAGGCAATACGTCAACTTTTCCAGAAATTTCTTCACAAAATAAAAAAGAAAAGAAAAAATAACAAAAGTTACTCTTTCTTTTCTTATTATTGTTTCTCTTTCGCTTCCAACCATGTACGTAATTTGTCCATTCGTGAAACGAACAGTGGTAGGTCATCAGGACTCATACGGCTATAGTTGATTCTTAAACCAATGTCTTCGCCAAAAAGATAACCTGGAGCCACACCTAACCCCTCACGCAATAATCTTTCTGCTAATACTTTCGTGAACTTTTCACCCTCCCAAGTCAACCAGCCATAGTATCCGCCTGCAAGAGGGGCTAAATGAAAGAAGTCTTGCGAATCGACCCAACTACGTAAAAGCTGACTGTTCTTTTCTAGTCGTTGACACAGACTTGCCATGTTTTGGTCAAAAGAAGAATCAAAAACAGCAGTTGCAGCCATTTGTGTAAAGATACTCAAAGAGACATCCATCATTTTTTGTGCCTCAGACAATCGTTGGATCAGAATAGTTGGGCCCACGATCCAACCAATTTTAGTCGTTTCCCCCAACAAACGCGATAACGAGCCGACATACAAGACATTTTCCGGATCAATCGCATGGATCGGAGCGATCGAAGCTTGTTTCTCCGGAGAAAAGGCTAAATCTGCAAACACATCATCTTCTATGATCGGCAATTGGTATTTGCGGCACAGCGCGACTAAACGTTGGCGACGTTCAGCAGCCATCACTGTACCTGTCGGATTTTGAAAATTTGGATTGACTAAGACCGCTTTGATCTTATGCTTATGAATAGCTTCTTCCAATTTCTCTAAATCAATCCCTTGATCATCCATTGGAATACCGAACAAGCGGGTACCAAGTGCTTTAAACAATGGCAAGCGGTAGAAAAAAGTGGGGGATTCCACCGCGATGGCATCTCCTACCGACAAAATGGTTTGTAAAATCAGAAAGATCGCTTGTTGTCCCCCACCAGTGATTAGCAATTGACTTTTTTTAAACGAAAATCCGTTATTTCTGATCAAGCGTTCTCTGATCTGCGCCATCAGCGGTTGATACCCAAACACGGAAACGGCTTGTTCTTCTTTTAAGATACCTTCTAATGTATAATTGGGCATCTTCATATTAGGTAATACATCAAGCGGCATTTCACTTGAATATAAATCTAAAAAATCGGATTTTCGACTTGCTTCTTTGACTTTTTCTCCGTAACTATCAACGATTTTATCGTATCTTGCAGAGATCAATTGACGCCAATCGATCCGTGGCTCTGAAAAATCACCCCAAGTCATCGAAGAAATAAACCGACCACTCCCTTGACGACTTTCCAATATCCCTAGTCCACGCAATTCATCTAACGCATGAACAACAGTCGTACGATTCACACCAAAAAAATCAGCAAACATTCTTTCAGAAGGTAATTTATCTCCTGGTTGCAATTGCCCATTTTCGATTTTCTTCAAAATTTGATCCATGATCTGTTGGTAAGCAGAACCTTTATGTTTAGTTATTCTCGTCCACATGTGCATTCTCCAAATATTTACTTTCTACTATTGTAGCTTAGTTTCAAAAAGAAAGAAAATGTAAAAAAAGGGAGTGGGACATTCGTTCACCTCACCCACCTATAACCGAATAAACGGCGGGAACAAAAGTAACCTCTTCGAAAAATAAGGCGCCATCCACAAAAATTTGAAAAACAATTTTAGTGGATGGCGCCTTATTTCTCAAGGCTGAACACTTCCGTCCCGACCTCTCTTACTTCGAATTAAATCGTATCTCCATTGAAAATCGAGTTTTTAACGATGACATAATCGACTTTACGAATCGATTCTAAATCACGACCACCGGCATAAGAAATCGAAGATTGTAAATCTTGTTGCATTTCAACTAACGTATCTTTTAAAGATCCTTTGTGTTGAATCCAAATTTTCTTACCTTCAACATTTTTCTTTTCGCCTTTTTGGAATTCAGAAGCTGATCCAAAATATTCTTTGTAAACGACACCGTTCTCAACTTTTGTTTCTCCTGGTGATTCTTCGTGTCCTGCAAACAATGAACCGATCATCACCATCGTCGCACCAAAACGTACTGATTTCGCGACATCTCCAGGTGTACGGATGCCACCGTCCGCAATGATAGGTTTGCGGGCAGCTTTCGCGCACCATCTTAGTGCCGCTAATTGCCAACCACCAGTACCAAAACCAGTTTTGATTTTTGTGATACATACTTTTCCTGGGCCAATGCCGACTTTCGTTGCATCTGCTCCAGCGTTTTCTAATTCTCGAACGGCTTCTGGCGTGCCGACGTTCCCTGCAATGACAAACGTATCTGGTAAGTGCTTCTTAATGTGTTGGATCATCGCGATCACAGCATTTGAATGTCCATGGGCAATATCAATTGTAATATAATCTGGTACAAGCGATTTTTCTGCTAATTCTTCTACAAAAGCATACTCGTCTTTTTTCACGCCTACACTAATAGAAGAAATTAAATTTCTTGCTTTCATTTTTTCGATAAATGGGATTCGTGCTTCTTCTTCAAAACGATGCATGATATAGAAATAACCATTTTCAGCTAAAAATTCCGCAATCGTTTCATCAATGATCGTTTGCATATTTGCTGGTACAACCGGCATTTTAAAGGTATGTGAACCTAAAGTCACAGTTGTATCACATTCTGAACGGCTGTTTACGATACATTTATTAGGAATCAGTTGAATATCTTCGTAATCAAATACTTTCATCATATCGTCCTCTCGATTTCATATTCGTAAAAAACACGAACATTATCTACTTTTTACGTGCTTATTTTTAACACCTCAAGTAATTTAACGCAATTTAATTAAAAAATCAAGCTTTTTATTATAAAAAAGTTGTATTTTACCTTTAATTAAGTTTTCGTGTAAAAAAAAGCGAACATTTTTAAACGTTCGCTTTTTTTGATTGCTACCTTACTTTTTTGTTTGTAAAATCACAATGATTCTTAACGACTTTTTTCATGGTTACTTGTTGTTGGGCGATTTTGTTGAAAATCTCCCGCCATTTTTTTCGCACGATTCGTCCGATCGGCGAAAGAACCTTGCGCTTTCAACTGAGCTACTTGTTGGAGTTTTCTATCCGTCTGTACATGCTTATCTACATCAACTGTTCTTAGTACTCCCGCACCTAAACTACGTACATAATCGATCGCTGACAGCACTTTAGGAGTATAGTGTGATTTGCTTATTGCTTTTAGATCAGTTAATGCCTGACCACGCTGATAATTCAAACTTTTCAGCGTATGGCTCCCATTGACATACTGATTTTTCCCGTTGATTTGCGCTCTGGTTTCAAAAAGTTCTCCCTCTTTTTTATTTAAATGGATCAAACTTTCTGCGTAATTCAACATACTTGAATGTAGTGATTCGATCGAATTGATGACGGGGGCTGCAATATGTTCAATAGAATGATGCGACTCCAAACCTCTCTTGAAATCCATGCGAAAATCAGGATTTTCTAAATCTTCACGATGCTGTAATACTTGTTTCGTTAAGGTTTTTAAATCATTTTTCCATTCATTTGATTCTTTATGTAGTACTTTAAACTCAGCTGATAAACGATCTTTACGTGTTTGTAATGTTTTTTTACTTAGGTTTAGATCAACCGATTGTGGAATTTTTGCTTCACCACGGGCGAAAGTTACATCCTGACCAAGGAAGGAAGTGATATTTGAAATCAATTGTTGAAACACCTTGGGATAAAACTGTTCGTTACGTTTTTCAAGCATGAATCTTGCCGAATTTTCCTGATAACCCATTCTTTCGAAAGCCTTGCTTGGTTGATGAAAGCCCGCATGTAATTTTAATCGGATAGATTGGATATGTTTTTCCATTTTTTCCATCCGCATGGCGTTGGCTACCCACATTTCGATCTTATTTTCATAAGAATTGATTTGGTCGATAAGTTTTTTTGCTTGTGTTTCATTTTCAGGAAATTTATTCAATAAGTTATTTTGTTCTTTGGTGATCTCATTATATAGTTTTTGTTGTGTTTTATGTAATGTACTAAAATCGGCGTATAAGTATTTTCTCTCATCTTGTAATAGTTTCCTTAACTGTTTATCCATTGATTCTCCTCTTTTCTTCGATACTGTTCATCGTTTTTCTATTTTTGTAAAAACCGACTCTCTTTCTCATAAAAAACAGAGAGTCGGCTAACGATATCTTTTATTTTATGGCAAAATATTGCCAGCAGCACGATATAATGCATACCAATCTTCTCGGGTCATATCGATCATCGATGCTTTCGCGATTTCTTCAATCCTTGTCAGATTCATCGTTCCAGCGATCACCTGCATATTTGCAGGATGACGTAAGATCCACGCCGACGCTAACCCTGTTGGTGTCGTCTGATATTTTTCTGCCAGTTCGTTTAACGACTGATTTAATTCTGGGAATTTTTCATTTCCAATGAATACACCTTCAAAGAAGCCATATTGATAAGGCGACCACGCTTGGATCGTCATCTCATGTAAACGAGAATAATCTAGGATACTGCCATCATGGTCAATACTTGCTTGATCCGTCATGTTCACATGGATTCCCTGATCGATCATTTCGGAATGTTTAAGACCAAATTGTAATTGGTTCGCCAGTAATGGCTGGTTCACATATTTTTTCAATAACTCGATCTGCATTGGCTTTTGATTGCTCACACCAAAGAAACGAACCTTGCCAGATCGCTCCAACTCATCAAACGCTTCCGCCACTTCTTCGGGTTCAACGAGCGTGTCTGGACGATGAAGTAACAAGGCATCAACGTATTCCATATCTAATCGACGCAAGCTATCTTCAACCGATTGAATGATGTGTTTTTTTGAGAAATCAAACATCTTTCCTGGTACGATCCCGCATTTCGTTTGGATAAATAATTCATCACGTTTTAGCGAAGTTTTTGCTAACGCTTGAGCAAAAATTGTTTCACAGTCCCCACCACCGTAAATATCCGCATGGTCAAAAAAGTTGATGCCATTTTCAAAAGCTGTTTCAATCACTTTTTCAGGTTGCTCAGAACCATTCATACGCATACAACCTAAAATGACGGAGGATACGAGCTGTTCAGAAGTCCCTAAACGAATCTTTTTCATCAAATCTCATCCTTTCTTACCAACTCGATTTTACCATAACCACCATGAAAAGGCTTCAAAAAAAATAAAACTATTTTTCCGTTTCAGCAAAAAATAGTTTTATTTCTTTGTGTGACTTTTACTTTTGTACCAAGGCTTTTGAGCCGATATCCGTCCGATAGAATGTACGCTCAGTATTCTTGACTTTTAAAACAGAGTATATTTTTTCTTGCGCTTCTTCGATTGTCTGACCACTCGCTTCCACCAAATAGATCCGTCCCCCTGCACCTACCAGTTCTTTCGCTTGTTCCTCTACTCCCGCATAATAGACGGCCACATCTGGATCAGCTGAAAAATCCGGAAGCAAGGCACCTTTTTGGTATTTTTCTGGATAGCCTTCTGCCGCAACGACTACACCTAAGCAAACTCCTTCTGTCTCCCATGTTAACTCGACTGCCTTTCCTGATAATAGGCGGTCAATGACTTCCGCTAGATCACTTTTAAGTCGTGGCAACACAACTTGCGTTTCGGGATCACCAAACCGGGCGTTGAATTCGATTACTTTTGGCCCTTCTGCTGTGGCAATCAGTCCTGCATATAAAATACCAGTAAATGAACGACCTATCTCTTTCATTCCTCGCACTGCTGGTTTCAATACTTCTTCGACAGCCTGATCAACCATGGTTTGAGGGATTTGTGGCACAGGTGTGTAAGCACCCATTCCGCCAGTATTGGGACCTTTATCCTCATTATACGCTCGCTTATGGTCTTGCGAGATCACCATGGGATAAACTTCTGTATCTCGGACAAAAGCAAGTAAAGAGAACTCTTCACCCGACAAGAACTCTTCCACAACGATTTGCTGCCCACTAGCACCAAAACGATCATTTTCTAGCATCTCTGAAGCGGCTTCGACAGCGGCTTCGAGGGTTTCCGCCACAACGACCCCTTTACCAGCAGCTAATCCGTCTGCTTTGATAACGATCGGTGCGCCTTTTGCTTCAATGTATTCTCTCGCTTCGGCAAAACGGGTAAACGTTTGTGACTCTGCAGTAGGAATACCTTGACGTGCCATCAACTCTTTGGCAAAGCTCTTTGAACCTTCAATTAAAGCTGCAGCTTTTGTTGGACCAAAAATCGCTAATCCTTCCGCTTGAAAATCATCAACGATCCCATTGAGTAGAGGGATTTCTGGACCAACAAATGTCCAGGCGATCCCTTCAGCTCGAGCAAATTCGATCAATCCTTCATGATCCGTTTCAACAAGATCCACTAAGTGAACCCCATCTTTTTTCATTCCTGCATTTCCAGGTGCGCAATATACAGCTTCAACTAATGGACTAGCTAAAAGTTTTTTGCTGATCGCATGTTCTCGCCCGCCCGAGCCAATCACTAAACACTTCATTTTATCCGCTCCTTCTTAATGTCTAAAATGACGCACGCCGGTAAATACCATTGCGATACCATACTTGTTTGCCATATCGATCGAGGCTTGATCCTTGATACTTCCTCCAGGCTGGATGATTGCTTTGATGCCATGCTTCGCAGCGTATTCGACAGAGTCATCCATTGGGAAGTAGGCATCACTTGCAAGCGCAGCTGTTTCGGCTTTAGCACCAGCTTGTTCGATCGCAAGCTTGACCGAACCCACACGATTCATTTGGCCCGCACCAATACCGAGGGTTTGCTGTTGATTTGCAACGACGATCGCATTTGATTTCACATGTTTGACCGCTTTCCAAGCAAAAGCCATCGCTGCTTGCTCTTCTTTGGTGGGTTGACGATCGGTGACTACGGTCCAACTTTCTGGTTCTTCCATTGCACGATCATCTTGTTGGACCAGTAAACCTCCTAAGACAGAGACCATTTCGTTAGCATTTCCTTCCACATTCGAGAAATCGACTTGCAACAGGCGGAGATTTTTCTTCGTTTTCAGTACAGCTAGGGCCTCTTCACTGTAACTAGGAGCGATAATGATTTCTAAAAACAATTGAGTCATTGCTTGTGCACTAACCAAATCGACTTCCCGATTCAATACGATAATGCCGCCAAAAATTGATACCGGATCAGCAGCATAAGCAGCTTCCCACGCAGAGAAAATCGTCTCGCCACTTCCGATCCCACATGGATTCATATGTTTCAACGCAACGACAGTTGGTTCCGTGAACTCTCTCATGATACGTAACGCAGCATCCGCATCACGAATATTATTGAAAGAAAGTTCCTTACCGTGCAATTGTTCCGCACACGCAATCGAGTAGCTCGATGGTAAAGCCGCTTGATAAAATGCTGCTTCTTGATGGCTATTCTCGCCATAGCGAAGGTCTTGTTTGCGCGTATAAGTAAGGGTTAGATTCTCAGGATCTTTTTCACCCACAGCTTCTGTGAGATATTGACCAATCAACGCATCATAAGCAGCCGTATGACGAAAAACTTTTGCTGCTAACTTTCTACGTGTCTCAAGGCTCGTGTGACCTTCTTGCTGGATTTCTGCTAAAACGATCCCATAATCAACGGGATCAACGATGGCTGTTACGAAAGCATGATTTTTTGCAGCACTTCGCAACATGCTCGGTCCACCGATATCAATATTTTCGATCGCATCTGCTTCGGTCGTTTCTGGTTTTAAGATCGTTTCCTTGAATGGATAAAGGTTGACACAGACAATATCGATTGGTTGGATGGCTTCTTTTTCCATTGCCTCCATATGGCTTTCACTATCGCGACGCCCTAATAATCCTCCGTGGATTTTTGGATGTAAAGTTTTTACTCGGCCATCCATCATCTCAGGAAAACCAGTCACTTCATCGATAGAAATGGTTTCGATTCCTGCTTCTTCCAAAGCTGTTTTAGTTCCACCTGTGGAAATGATCTCTATACCAGCAGCACGTAGTCCTTTCGCAAAGTCAATGACCCCAGTCTTATCTGAAACACTTATTAACGCTCTTGTCATTTTTTTACATCTCCCATATTTACTATATTTGCAATCACTTCTGGAAAGATCTGATGTTCGATCTGATGGATTTTTTGTTCCAATGTAGCTAATGTATCTTCTTTTTCGATCATCACTTTTTCCTGGCGAATGATTGGTCCAGTATCCACCCCACGATCGATATAATGGACAGTCACACCTGTTTCCTTCACACCCGCTTCAAAAGCATCGCGAATCCCATGAAGACCTGGAAAATTTGGTAATAACGAAGGATGGATATTGATCATTTTATTTTCGTAAACAGACAGTAAACCTTCACCAACGATTCGCATATAGCCTGCCAATACGATCAAATCAATCTCTCGGTTTGCTAATTCTTCAAGGATCGCTTGTTCGTACTCCGTTTTGGATGCAAACTCTTTCGGTGAAAAACAGGCGCTCGGAACTTGCGCTTTTTTTGCCCGTTGTAAAACATAAGCATGTGGCTGATCACAAAACAACCACTCGATTGTCGCAGAAAGTCGGTTCTTTTTAAAATAATCGACCAGCGCTTGAAAGTTACTGCCATTTCCTGAAGCAAAGACGGCAATCTTCATTTTTTCCCCTCTGCGATCACGACTTTTTGCTCCTCAAACGGTACGACTTGACCGATTTGATAGACTTCTTCGCCAGATTCACGGATTTGATCAATGATTTCACTCGCATGTTCAGGAGCAACTGCAATGACCATTCCAATGCCCATGTTAAAGATCTCATACATTTCATGTGCAGGGATCTCACCATACTTTTGCAAACAATCGAAGATCGGCAAAACTGGCCAAGTGCCTAGATCGATGCGGGCAGCAACATTTTCTGGCAACATCCGCGGAATATTCTCAATGAACCCACCACCTGTAATATGTGCGGCACCTTTGATCTTCTCTTTTTTGATTAATGGCAATAAAGTCGAAACATAGATTTTTGTCGGTTCAAGCAACACATCTGCCAAAGAGGTATCCAACCCTTCGATCGATTCTTCTAATGAAAAACCTTGCTGTTCAAAAAAGATTTTACGAACCAAAGAGTATCCATTGGAATGGATGCCACTAGAAGGCAAACCTAGCAGGATATCACCTGTTGTGATCGATTGACCAGTAATCAATTGCGCTTTTTCCGCAATCCCTACCGCAAAACCTGCCAGATCATAATCGTCCCCTTGATACATACCTGGCATTTCTGCTGTTTCGCCACCGATCAATGCCATGTTTGCTGAAACACAACCAGTAGCAACGCCTGCTACGACTTTTTCTAGACGTTCTGGATCATTTTTACCTGTTGCCAAATAATCTAAAAAGTATAAAGGTTCTGCCCCTTGTGCCAAAATATCATTGACACACATCGCGACACAATCGATACCGATCGTTTCATGGCGATCTGCGGCGATAGCTACAGCTAACTTAGTACCCACACCGTCTGTCCCGGAAACTAAGACAGGTTCTTTTAATTGGAATCCACTAAGGTCAAAGCAGCCACCAAAGCCTCCTAATGCGCCCATCACACCGATTCTTTCTGTTTTCTTCACATGTTTTTTGATGCGATCCACGACTTCATAACCCGCTTCTACATCCACACCCGCTTTTGCATAAGCATTACCCATTTGATTACTTGCTCCTTTCATTTGCTCCGTTTAAAAAAAAGATACTTTTTCTTTTAAAGATTCTTGGTATTTTTCTTCGTAGTCATATAGCGGTGTCGGATAATCGCCGTTGAAATAAGCCATACATAAACCTGAATAAGGGGCATCTTTTTGTAGGCCGATTGCTCCAATCAAGCCTTCTTCACTCAAGAAATCCAACGAATCTGCGCCGATACATTCTCTGATCTCTTCGATGGAATGATTCGCTGCGATCAGTTCTTTTCTCGTTTGGATGTCGATCCCGTAAAAACATGGATATTTCAATGGTGGAGATGCGATCCGCACATGGACTTCCTTTGCTCCAGCTTCTTTTAATAGATTGACGATTCTTCGGCTGGTCGTGCCGCGAACGATCGAATCATCGACCATAATGATTTTTTTTCCTTCCACAACGCCCCGAACCGCAGAAAGTTTCATCCGCACACCTTGTTCTCTTAATTCTGGGGTTGGTTGAATGAACGTACGTGCCACATATTGATTTTTCACCAAGCCGATTTCATATGGGATACCACTTGCTTCAGCATAACCACTGGCTGCTGACAACGAAGAATTGGGCACACCAACCACCATATCTGCTTCGATCGGCGCTTCAGCCGCTAAACGTCTCCCCATATTTTTACGTGCTGTATGCACATTGATCCCTGCAATATCAGAATCCGGACGTGCAAAGTAAATATATTCCATGGAACAAATCGCCAATTGAGTATCTGTCGTGTATTGCTCGATCGTATAGCCATCATCATTGATGATCACGATTTCTCCTGGCAAGACATCACGTACAAACCGCGCACCGATCCCTTCCAACGCACAGGTTTCAGAAGTAATGACATATGCGCCATTTTTCATTTGACCGATAGCTAACGGGCGAAAACCATTAGGGTCTAGTGCCGCAACCATAGCGTCTTCTGTCAGTAATAAGTAAGCAAATCCGCCTTTTACCTCAGCCAATGCTTCCTTTAATCTGTCTAAAAATGTTTCTTCGTTACTACGACGGATCAAATGCATCAAGATCTCTGTATCTGAATTTGAATGAAAGATAGCACCATCTTTTTCTAAAGACGTTCGTAAAGAGCGAGCATTCGTCAGATTGCCATTATGAGCCAACCCAATCGATTGATCGTAAAACTTGAATAAAAAAGGTTGGATATTATCCACACTGCCATTGCCGGCGGTAGCATAGCGAACGTGACCGATCGCTGCTTGTCCAGATAAAGCTGCTAGTTTTCTTGGATCTTTGAATACCTCTGAAAGAAGCCCAAGATCACGGTGACCATATAATTTCCCATCATCATTTGATACGATGCCAGCGCCTTCTTGCCCACGATGCTGCAAACTATGCAACCCAAAGTAAGTGACATTGGCAGCTTGAGGATGTCCCCAAACACCGAACACTCCACATTCTTCATTGATGCTTCTTACTTCATAAGACATTCGATTGCTTCCTCCCAAGACTGTTTCGCCGAAGCGACTGCCAAGTCAACTCTTCCATCATTTGCTTGTATCACCAATTGTTTTTCATCCGTTACGTGACCAAGAAGTGTCACACGCTCACCAGCTAATGTTTCAAAGGCTTGTTGGTTTTCTTTTGTTACTGATACAATAAAACGCGATTGTGATTCAGAAAACAGATGAGCAGCTGGCAGATCAACTCTCGTTGAAACACCAAAACCATTTGTGAACGCTGATTCCGCAATAGCCACCGCTAACCCACCTTCTGCACAGTCATGCGCACTTTGGATCAGTCCAGCTTGGATTGCTTCTAACATCAAGGTCTGGTTTTCTTTTTCGGTAGTTAGATCAAAATGTTCCACCATTCCTTCGATTCTACCTAGCTGTAGCTTTTGTAATTCACTACCGTTAAAGTCTGCAAACGTCTGGCCGATCACATAGATCACATCTCCTGCTTGTTTGAACTCTTGGGTAGTGATATGTTCGTGGGCTTCGATCAATCCGACCATACCGATCATCGGCGTTGGATAGATCGCTTGGCCATCTGTCTCGTTATATAGAGAAACATTTCCTGAGATCACGGGTGTTTCCAACATTTCACATGCTTTGGCAATTCCATCAGCTGAGTACGATAACTCCCAGAATACTTCTGGTTTATCCGGAGAACCATAGTTCAAACAATCCGTAATCGCTAAAGGTTGACCACCACTTGCGACAATATTTCTTGCTGCTTCCGCAACAGCAATCTGACCACCAATTTCTGGATCTAGATAAATATAACGAGCATTACAGTCTGTCGTCATCGCTAACGCTTTTTTGGTCCCGCGAATACGCAAAACTGCGGCATCACTACCTGGAGCAACCACTGTATTGGTTTGGACACGCGAATCATACGTCTCATAAATCGAACGTTTTGATGCGATCGTCGGTTGCTTCAACAACGCAGTCAATACTTCATTTGGATCAGAGATCACTGGTTGGTATTGACCTAATTCACGGAATTTTGCCATCCGTCCTGGTTCAACCATTTCTTTCTGATAGACAGGCGCATCTTCTGCCAAGGCATCTACCGGAAGATTGGCTACTTCTTTTCCATGATGATACAAACGGTACTGACCATCATCTGTTACTTTTCCAATCGTCACCGCGTCTAGATCATATTTTTGGAATAGTGCTTGGACACGCGCTTCTGAACCAGCCTTCACACAGATCAACATCCGTTCTTGGGATTCAGATAACATCATTTCATAAGGGGTCATCTGCGATTCACGCTGCGGTACATCGTCCAAGGTCAATATCAAACCAGAGCCTGCTTTTGAGGCCATTTCTGAACTTGATGAAACAAGTCCTGCCGCACCCATATCTTGGATGCCGACAAGAATGTCTGAGTGGTCCAAAATCAATTCCAAACAAGCTTCTAACAATAATTTCTCCATAAAAGGATCGCCCACTTGCACAGCTGAACGTTGTTGTTCTTCTTCCTGACTAAATTCTTCGGAGGCAAATGTCGCACCGTGGATACCATCCCGACCTGTCTTAGCACCTACATACATGATCGAATTGCCAACACCTGATGCTTGTCCTTTTTGGATATCTTTATGATCGATCAACCCAACACACATGGCATTTACCAATGGATTCCCCTCATAACAAGGATCAAAGGCGATCTCACCACCAACTGTCGGTACGCCGATACAATTACCATACCCTCCGATACCAGCAACAACTTCTTCTAACAGGTATTTTGTACGAGGATTATCTAATTCGCCAAAACGCAGTGAATCAAGTAGAGCAATCGGACGTGCACCCATACTGAAAATATCACGAATAATGCCCCCAACACCTGTTGCTGCGCCTTCATAAGGTTCGACTGCCGAAGGATGATTGTGGCTTTCTGCTTTAAAAACCACTGCTTGTCCGTCTCCGATGTCAACGATCCCCGCACCTTCACCAGGCCCTTGTAAGACATTCGGCCCACTTGTTGGGAATTTTCTTAAGATCGGCTTGGAGTTTTTGTAAGAACAGTGTTCACTCCACATGACTGAGAACAAACCGGTCTCCGTATAATTCGGCATCCTACCTAAGATGTCTTCTTCGATCATCCGGTATTCTTCATCCGTCAGTCCCCATTGCGTATAAATCTTTTGTTCTTTGATTTCTAATGCAGTTGGCTCCATCATTGTTTTCATTTATGCAGTCACCTTTCCGAAATTCTTCAATAGCGAAGCGAAGAAACGTTTGCCATCTTCTGAGCCAAGTAATGCTTCCATTGCTCGTTCTGGGTGGGGCATCATCCCTAACACATTTCCTGCTTTGTTTGTAATCCCTGCAATGTTGGCCACACTGCCGTTGATATTTTCTCCCTCGTAGGTAAACACGATTTGGTTGTTGTCGATCAGTTCTTGAAGCGTCTCTTCGTCACAAAAATAATTGCCTTCTCCATGGGCCACCGGCAACTGGATCACTTCATTTTTGTCATACTCTGAAGTAAAGGATGTTTGATTGTTGACTTTCAGTGACGCTGACTTACAGATAAAACGTAGTGAATCATTTCTTCTTAATACGCCTGGTAGCAATCCAGCCTCCGTCAATACTTGGAATCCATTACATGTACCAAAAACAGGTTTTCCTTCTTCCGCAAAACGAATCACTTCATCCATGATTGTTGAAAAACGAGCAATCGCTCCACAACGTAAGTAATCGCCGTAAGAAAAGCCGCCAGGGATCAATACTCCGTCATACCCTTCAAGAGAAGATTCGTCATAACGAACATAGTCTGCTTCTGCGCCCATCACATCACGGATCGCCCAAAGCAAGTCCGCATCACAATTCGATCCAGGAAAAACAATCACGGCAAATTTCATGCTAAACTTCCTCCATTTTGTTGATTTCATAACGATACGTTTCCATATTGACATTTGCTAATAAACGATCGCAAATCGCTTCGATCGTTGCTTCTACTTCCTCTTCACTAGCTGAGACTTGGATTTCAAAATACTTCCCGATACGAATATCTTCAATGTTGTCGTAGCCTAAACGATGTACCGCATTTTTAACTGCCTCTCCTTGTGGGTCTAATACTGAGTCTTTATATGTTACGTACACTTTTACAAAATACATGATTTATTCTCCTTTATTTTCGAGTGATAATTGATTTAAACGATCGAGTACTTCTTGATAGACAGGAATGATGTTGCCGATCTTTCGCCGGTAGACATCTTTATCCATATGTTCCTTAGTGGTAAGATCCCATAAGCGACATGTATCCGGAGAAATTTCATCTGCTAATTCGATCTCGCCAGTCGCAGTACGTCCAAATTCCACTTTAAAATCGACTAATCGTAAATTGATTTTTTGGAATAGTTCCATCAGATGGTCATTGATTTGCAACGCTTGTTTTTTAAGCTCCGCTATCTCTTCAGGCGTTGCTAACCCTAAGAACCCAACGTGGGCATCATTGATGAAGGGATCATCTAGTTCATCTTTTTTGTAATAAAATTCAACGATCGGTGTCGGTAGCACTTGCCCTTCTTCTACTCCTAGGCGTTTTGAAAAACTTCCAGCTGAAATATTTCTGACGACCACTTCTAAGGGAATGATCGACCGTTTTTTAATCAATTGTTCGTTTTTTGACAATTTCTCAATAAAATGATTTTTTATTCCTTGATTCGATAAGTATTCAAAAATAGTACTTGTGATTTGATTGTTCAATTCTGCTTTCCCTTGCATTGGGTCTTTCATTCCACCGTTGAGGGCAGTCACTTGATCTAGATACTCCACCCACAGGACAGTTTCATCATTCGTGTTAAACATTCTTTTTGCTTTTCCTTCATAGAGCAAGTTCTGTTTTTCCATGTCTACGACTCCTTGTTTGTTAACGTTGTATTACCAACACACATTATTTGTTCGTCTTTTCACTTTAAATTTTACCAAGGGTCAGGAATCAAATCAATACAAAAGTGTACATTCAAACCATTAAAAACATTTAATGTTCGTCTTTCGTGCTTTTATTAAGAATAGTTGTTCTTCGTTAAGAAGCGTTTACACATTTATTGATTGGTGATATAGTAGATTTAAAGAAAACAGTTAGAGGTTTCAAGGAGGTAACTAAATGGAAGATCCAAGTACGTCTGCCCAACGCTTTTTACTCGATTTATCTGTTGAAGAAAAATCACGCTTATACAATGATCTACTTGCTATCAAAGATGTTGATGCCTGCATGAAGGATCGAAGTTTTTATACATTTAGAAAACTTCGCCGTGCAGCAAAACGACAATCGGAGTGTCGAAAACGAACATTCCATTACTTGACCCAAAACAACCATGAACTAGTGATCAAACAAATCCATGAGCAAAAGTTATTCAAACATCATTACCGATTGCTCGTGACCTTCGATCAACAAGAATTTGGCTATACATTTGTTGAAACATTATTGAATCTTCTACATTCCCAACATTTCAATTTGGGTCATCAAATGGCTTATGCTTAAACCAAAAAGAACATCCCTCAGAAGTTAGTCTGAAGGATGTTCTTTTTTTCTTGCATTTAAAAAAATAGTTCTAGCTAGTGATTGTTCGGTTTTTCTCGATCAGTCGAGAAACATTGTTAACATCTATTCTTACTGAATGGTTTATGCTAAACCGACACGTTCAAAAATGACATCCACATTTTTCATATGGTGGTTGTAATCAAATGCTTCAGCGATTTCTTCTGGTGTCAAAACAGAAGTGATCGCTTCGTCTTCTTCAAGTAACGGACGGAAGGACACTTGGTTATCCCAAGCATACGCTGTCTTAGGTTGAACAAGATCATAGGCTTCTTCTCTTGTCATCCCTTTATCAATCAACTTCAACATGACACGTTGGCTATAGATCAAACCAAATGTCGCATCCATGTTACGTTTCATGTTTTCTGGGAATACCGTCAGATTTTTAACGATATTGCCAAAGCGGTTCAACATGTAATCAAGTAGGATCGTTGTATCAGGTAGAATGATCCGTTCTGCAGAAGAATGGGAGATATCTCTTTCGTGCCACAATGAAACATTTTCATAAGCGGTAATCATATGCCCACGGATCACTCGCGCTAAGCCAGCCATATTTTCTGAACCGATCGGATTACGTTTATGTGGCATAGCAGATGAGCCTTTTTGTCCTTTAGCAAAAAATTCTTCGACTTCTCGTGTTTCCGATTTTTGAAGTCCACGAATCTCTGTCGCAAAGCGTTCGATACTGGTCGCAATTAATGACATCGTCGCAAAATATTCGGCATGTAGATCACGTGGTAAAACTTGCGTCGATACTTCTTGCGGACGGATGCCTAGTTTTTCGCAGACATATTCTTCAATGAACGGAGGGATATTCGCAAACGTACCAACAGCACCGGAGATTTTCCCTGCTTCTACGCCTTTTGCTGCATGTTCAAAACGTTCGATATTTCGTTTCATCTCAGAATACCAAGTAGCTAATTTAAGGCCGAAAGTCGTTGGCTCAGCATGCACACCATGCGTACGTCCCATCATGACTGTATACTTATGCTCTTTGGCTTTTTCACCAATGATCGCTGTGAAACGTTTCAAATCTTCGCGCAAAATATCATTTGCTTGTTTGATTTGGTAACCATAAGCTGTATCAACCACATCTGTACTTGTTAATCCATAATGGACCCATTTACTTTCGTCGCCAAGTGTTTCCGAAACTGCTCGAGTAAAAGCAACGACATCGTGGCGTGTCGATTGCTCAATCTCTAAAATACGAGCGATATCAAAAGACGCGTGTTCACGGATTTTCGCTACATCTTCTTTAGGTATTTCTCCTAATTCTGCCCAAGCTTCATCAGCAAGTATTTCAACTTCTAACCATGCTTGATATTTATTTTGCTCTGTCCAAATATTGCCCATTTCAGGTCGTGTATAACGTTCTAACATCAACTATTCTCCTTTAGTCCCAAATATTCGTTTTTTCGATTTCTTTCAATGTCGACTCGATATCTTCTGTCAAAATCGTGATGTGTCCCATCTTACGACCTTTTTTCGCTTGTTTCTTGCCATAGAAATGAAATTTCCAATCTTGTTTTTTCGCAATCAAATTGTAACTTTCTAAGAGTTGTTCCCCTAAAACGTTGACCATGACTGCATCACTTAACAATGGGACTTTTTTAGGTAAAGGCCAACCGCAAATCCCACGAATATGCGCATCAAATTGTGTCATTCCGCATGCTTCTAAGGTGTAATGTCCTGAATTGTGTGGACGCGGTGCCAATTCATTCACATACAATCCACCAGTCTTCGTCAAAAACATTTCGACGCCCAGTGCACCGGACAAACTCACTGCTTCAGCAATCACTTTAGCAATTCTTTCTGCCTCTTCGATCACATCCGCTGAAACAGTTGCTGGCGCAATCGTTTCATGGAGAATATTATTACGGTGGATATTTTCAACAACTGGAAATGTCGTATATTGCCCTTGCCCATTGCCTGCGACCATGATCGATAGTTCTTTTTCAAACGGAATCCAAGCTTCTAATACGCAAGTTCCTTCTCTTAAAAGATCCATCGCAGGAGCTAAGTCCGCTCGACTCTTCAGTACATATTGCCCCTTACCGTCATACCCGCCTCGAGTTGTTTTCAAGACACAAGGATAACCGATACCATCGATTGCATCTTGGATATCTGTGGGACTGACGATTGTTGCATGTGGAGCGATCACGATATTATTTGTTTCTAAAAATGATTTTTCTAGTAGACGATCTTGCGTGATCGCCAACAAATCTGTTCCTTGAGGAATAAATGACATCGGCAAAATCGCATTCAGTGCTTCCACACTCACGTTCTCAAATTCGTAGGTGATAACCTCAGTTCGTCTTGCAAGTTCTTCTAGAGCAAATGTATCATCGTAGGAACTTTCAATGTGCCAGTCCGCTACTTGAGCAGCCGGACAATCATTCATCGGATCAAGTACACCGACTTTGAATCCCATTTCTTTTGCACTGATCGCCATCATGCGACCTAACTGTCCACCACCGACGATTCCGATCGTCGAGCCTGGTAATAATGGTTTAACCAAGTTGATCACTACTTTCTATTACAGATTCAACCGACATTGCGCGTCGTTTCGCTAATGCAGCCTCCAACTCTAAATCATACATTGAAAGCATCTGTATCGCAAGTAGACCGGCATTAATTGCGCCTGCTTTTCCAATCGCTGTCGTCGCCACAGGCACGCCGCCTGGCATTTGGACAATGGATAGCAAAGAATCCAATCCGTTCAATGTTCGGCTTTGAACAGGAACACCAATAACCGGTAATGTCGTCTTTGCAGCAACCATCCCTGGTAAATGAGCTGCTCCTCCCGCACCTGCAATAATCACTTTTATACCTTTTTCTCGAGCTTCTTCTGCATACGAAAACATCAAATCTGGTGTTCGATGTGCTGAAACTACTTTCTTTTCAAAAGAAACGCCAAATTCTTCAATAATCTCACACGCATGTTTCATTGTCTCCCAATCCGAGATGCTCCCCATTATTACAGAAATTTTTGCAGCCATTCGTTTCTCCTCTCGATTCGTATTCACTTATATTTTATCAATCGCCCCCCTGTAAATCAAGATAAATTCGAATGAAAAATAGATAAAAAGGTTTATTGTTCGTCTTTAACAAATCAACTCTTGCTTGTTGAAATCAAGTTTTTTCTGGTCCAAATCATTTGTTTTTTTTAAGGATATAACACTTTTCTTCATGTATCCAAAATGCAGAGAGAATCTGTTCATGAATTTGCTACAATTAAAAAATTCGTCTGGGAAATTCGTCTTCTCGCACCACCTAAAATCGAATAAACGGCAGGAACAAAAGTAAACTCTTCGAAAATAAGGCACCATCCACAAAAATTTGAAAAACAAATTTCGTGGATGGCGCCTTATCTCTCTAAGCTAAAAAGGTCTCTACCTTATTCAGTTACTAGCTATGATTTATAAAAGTGATCTACATCATTACTTCAATGCTTCTTTAATGATTCTCTCGTCTTGTTTTAGTCCGTTAAAAACTAAGTTCAACACAATTGCTGTGATACTGCTCATAACGATCCCATTTCCTGTGAACATTTGAACTGTTTCAGGTAACTGGCTGAATAATTCGGGCATCAAATTGAAGCCTAAACCAAAACCAATCGACACTGCAGCAATCAATAAATTTTTGTCATTTGTAAAATCTACTTCTAATAACATCCGGATTCCTTGGATCGCCACCATTCCAAACATGACCAACATCCCGCCACCAAGGACTGGTTCAGGTATGATTTGAGCCACTGCGCCGATTTTAGGGAATAGACCCAAGATGATCAAAAAGAAAGCGGAAAAGTAAATGGGTTTTCTTGTTTTGATTCCTGAAAGTTGTACCAACCCGACATTTTGCGAAAATCCTGTATAAGGAAATGTGTTAAAAATACCACCTAAGATGACGGCTAACCCTTCTGCTCGATAGCCTTTTTTCAACTGCTCTTCCCCGACTTTTTTTCCAGTAATATCTCCTAAGGCAAAATAGACGCCTGTTGATTCTACCATACTTACCATTGAAATGATGATCATCAATAAGATCGACCAGATTTCAAATGTCGGTTTTCCAAAGTAAAAAGGTTGCGGTACGTGAAAAACAGGGGCTTGTCCAATTGCTCCTAGATCGATTCTACCTAAAAAGGCAGCTAAGATACTTCCACCGATCAGACCGATCAGCACAGCGATCGATCGAATAAACCCTTTGCCTAATAATTGCACACCAACGATCAGTAGGATCGTGACAAACGCTAATAATAAATTCGTCAGATCACCAAAGCCTGGAGCAGTTGCACTGCCGCCACCCATTTTTTCGATGGCTACTGGAATCAACGTCAAGCCAATCACTGTAATCACTGTTCCAGTAACAATCGGCGGAAATAGTTTTTTGATCTTTGAAAAGAAACCAGCAACTAGCACAACAAAAATCCCTGATGCGATGATCGAGCCATAGATTGCACCGACACCTTCAGTACTACCGATCAAAATCAACGGTGCAACTGCTTGGATCGCACAACCTAAAACAACTGGTAAACCAATCCCGAAAAAGCGATTGACAGTTAATTGTAAGAGCGTCGCTAATCCACACATGAAAATATCGATTGAGATAAGATAAGTCATTTGTTCTTGATTAAATCCTAGACCCGTACCGATCAATAACGGTACAGCGACTGCTCCCGCATACATCGCTAATAAATGCTGTAACCCTAAGACTGCTGCTTTTCCATTTTGTGTTTCTTTCTCCACGCTTACGCATCCTCCTCAAGAAAATCTACTTGACCATCAGAAAGTGATGCTACGCGGGCAAGCGAGACCACTTTTAAGCCCATTTCTTCAAGAAGTTGACGACCGTCTTGGAAGGATTTTTCAATGACGATCCCGATTCCCTCCACACTCGCACCTGCTTGTTGGCACAATTCGATCAACCCTTTTGCCGCTTGACCATTCGCTAAAAAGTCATCAATGATCAATACTTTATCTTCAGAAGACAAGAATTTACGAGAAATCGATATCGTGCTTGTTACTTGTTTCGTAAATGAATAAACGGATGCCGTCAATAATTCTTCATCCATCGTCAAACTTTTGGCTTTTCTTGCAAAGATCATCGGTACGCCGAGCTCTTTAGCCGCAAATAAAGCAGGGGCGATACCAGAAGCTTCAATTGTCACCACTTTAGTGATTCCTTGTTCTTTAAATACTTCCGCAAAACGTTGGCCCATTTGTTCCATCAACACTGGATCTACCTGATGGGTAACAAAACTATCTACTTTCAACACGCCTTCACCCAAGACTTGTCCATCTTTATTGATACGTTCAACTAATTCTCTCACTTTATTTACTCCTTTTCTTGCTAAATTCATGCCACTCAAAATAGAAAAAAAACATCTCTACTGCTCATGTATAAGCAAAAAAGATGTTTCACTACTTTTTCACTTATAGTCCAACATTTACGGTGCTGGCTAGAAACTGTCATCCTTATTATGACGATATATAAGTTGTTCGATATTCGATTGATAAATGATATTTTTAGAAACAAAATAGTTTAATTTTTAAACGATGAAAACAGTCTAACACTTGTTTCTGAAACTTACAACTATATTTCTTGTTTTTCTCATGAAGGATTTATCTTTAGATTAGACTTGATAAACCTCATAGTTTCATCCTAGCAAACAAAATAGTATTTATGAAATAAAGCAACCTATCCCATAAAGGAAAAGGTTGCTAAAGCCAAGTTTATATCGATAACTATTATCTATGGTTGGTTGAATGATATTTATTTTCGTTTGGTACTCAATTGGTTTTCTCGATTTTTCGATACTTGTCCATTTTACGACTGAATAACTCTCCGCTACTAGGTGGTGTGTAGGTGATTGCATTGGCGCCAGCTTCAATCGTTTCTTTGATGCTTTCTTCCGTGGGACCTCCAGTCGCAATAATTGGTAATTCTGGGTACTTTTCTCGGAAAAAGCGAACAGTGTCTGCTGTATCTTTTCCCGCACTGATATTGATGATCGTAATGCCTGCTGCCAATTTTTCGTCGATTTCCGAGTATTTAGACGTGACTGTACTGATTACCGGTATATCAACCACTTGACAGACATCATGGACAGTCTCTACTGGTGTTGGACCATTCAAGACTACGCCTAATGATCCTTGTGCTTCTGCAAAAAGGCTCATATATGCCGAACGCATCCCTTGTGTCAAGCCACCACCGACACCTGAAAACACAGGGATATCCGCTGCTTCAATGATGCTTTTCGTAATCGCCGGATGGGGTGTAAAAGGATAAACTGCGATCACTGCATTTGCATTGGTGTTTCTGATGATCGCAATATCCGTGGTGAAGATAATCGAACGTATCAACTTGCCAAAAATTTTAATACCACTTGCTTCCATAATGACCTCTGGGACTCTCACGATATCCTTACGTAATTCTGTCATTATTTCTGGAACAAATAAATCTGCCATCCGTCCACTTCCGTTCTTTTCTGATTATTGATCGTATTGATTTAACTGGTAAGTTTCAATCACATGTATGATTTTATCAGCATATGTCGGATCTGTCGCATATCCTGCCGCCTGTAACGCATGAGCTGCTTCAATATAATTGGTCGCAGTGATCACATTCGCATACAATGCAGGATTCCAATCGACACCATTGACAAATAAAGCTGTGTGGTCATCCATTGATTGTTCCCACGAAGAATAGACTCGAAAGTCTCCTTGGATGGTGATCCATTCTTCATTGATATATTCTTTTGTTTCCAGATTGACTTTTTCTTCGTTCCCAAACGCTTTGATTCCAAACAAGTTCTTATATTTACTGGCAAGCGTACTATTGCCCCAATCAGATTCAAGGATGGCTTGCCCAATAATGATACTTGGCAAAACGCCATAGCCTTGTTGTAGTTCTTTCGCATGTGGAACTAATGCGTTGATAAATTCCTGATGAGTCAGTGTTTCTTGTTGCTGTGCTTCTGTAGAGTAGGGCGATGACAAACTTCTCAAAGAAAAAACAAAAGCCATCATGATCAACATACTCCCTAAAACTACAGCAAACCAGCGATTATTTTTACGCCTTTGTTTTTTCCCTTTGTTTTTTGCCATCTCTTATTCCTACTTTTCTTTTAGTTGGTCCAAGTACTCCTCCATCGTTAAATCGTTTGATGTGATATATTCTGCACTTTCTTTGCCTACATAACGTAGGTGCCAAGGTTCGTAAGTGATTTTTGTAATATCTTCTCGACCTTTTGGATAACGGATGATAAAGCCATATTTAGAGGCATTGTCCGCAAGCCATTTCGCACCTGGTTCGTCACCATATTTTTCATCCAATACAGTATTGGGATAATTGTTGTACCATGTTTCATCGACCACATCCACAGCTAAACCTGTATGGTGTTCACTGTAACCCGGTTCTGTCATAGTTTTTTTCGTAATCGCGGTCGCCTCTTCTTCAGTGACTCCCTGACTACTCATCACCTGTTGGACATTTTGAGCGAACACCTCTTGTTGTGTCGCAACTGAGCGATAAGCCGATACCATAACTAAAGGAAAGCCCGCAGCTTTAGCTGCGTTAGCCAGTTCTTCATAATCAGCTTTAATACGTTTGTCGATCAGATAGCCATTATCTAGCGCAGCCAATTGGTTGGCTTCATCGATTTCTGTCTCGATTTTATGATCAGGTCCTACCAATACCAGTGACCAATCATCCAACTTAACATCTGGTAAATCACTAGAGGTTGCTTTTTTTGTTGCTTTTTCTGTACTTTCTTCTGTCGCACTCGTCGTGTTTGTTTGTTCTGTCTTTGAATTATCAGCTTGAGCTTTCGTATCCGTCCGACTCTCACTAACAACCAGATAGCCCATCGCAACAATCATAATCACGACTGAGATAACGCCTAAAATTTTATTCACGCAAAAAATCCTTTCATTCCCTTTCTGGTTCCACTTTCTCACTCACGTAAGTTTCTTCCAGATTTTCATTTACCCAATCTAACAACTCGATTTTCTCCCCTTCGATTTGCTTTTGAACTTCTGCTGGTAATCGAAAGTTCAAAATGTCATCATAACCCCACTCATCATATTGAATACTGACTTTCAAGTCAAGATATCCATTGACAATTTGATCATTTTTTAAAGGGAGCAACTCTACATTCGCACTGCCACTACTTACCCATTTCTGAGCAATACGTGTTTTGATTTGCTTATATTCCGCTACTGCAACGTTTCTTTTTTCAGGGAAAATAATGGTTTGACGTAGAATTTTTTGCGTCAACATCCATTCATAGTCCGTAAAAAGATTTTTCACTTTTTGCATGGCCTCGGATGGTAAGTTTTGTTCACCACGCTTCCAAGCTTGCCAAGTTGTTTCATCCACCAATAGATAAGTATCTAAGAAATTTTCTTCTGTTTCAAATTGTTCGAGTAAAACACTCATAATAAGATCAACGTATACTTGATGCATCGCAATCTCCTCCTCCTTCTTATTCTACTTAAATTAAGGTAAAAAATCATCTATTAGAACATTTCTTTCACCTTTTTTTAGAAAGCAATTCTTCAAAACGATGGGATGTCCTTTTTTTGATATAATAATAGCGAAACCAAGAGTATTCAACTAAATACCCTTATATTAAATATATCACGTCAAGGAGAGATGAAAAAATGAAAAAATTCCAATGGGGCATTGTCGGTCTAGGATCGATCGCTAACGAATTTGCAGAAAGCTTCGATCAACCATCAAGTACATTGGCGGCAGTCGCATCACGAACTTTGGAAAAAGCACAGGATTTTGCTACACGCCATTCTATCAAAAAAGCATATGGCGATTATCGTGAAATGTTGCAAGATGCTGAAGTTGATATCGTGTATATCGCCGTTCCGAATCGTCAACATATCGACTATATCCTTCCTGCCTTGGAAGCTGGGAAACATGTCTTATGCGAAAAAGCCATCACGATGAATAAGGCAGAACTTCAACAAGCCATCCAATTAGCCGAACAAAAACAGCTGATCTTGGCAGAAGCGATGACGATTTTCAACATGCCTTTGTATCATCAACTTCGTTCAATGATCGATTCAGGCAAGTTAGGTGCATTAAAGATGATCCAAGCACCTTTTGGCAGTTACAAAGAACCTGATCCGACCAACCGCTTCTTCAACCCTGATTTAGCAGGTGGAGCATTACTTGACATTGGAACCTATGCTGTTTCATTTGCTCGCTTCTTTTTGAGCTCACAACCGGAAGTCATCGCCTCTCGTATGATTCCATTTAAAACAGGTGTCGATGAACAATCTGTAACGATCTTACAAAATAAAGAAAATGAACTAGCTACGATCAACCTGACCTTCCAAGCAAAAATGCCAAAAATCGGAATCGTTGCTTTTGAAAATGGGTATATCTCGATCAATGATTATCCTAGAGCTGACCAAGCCGAAATCATTTATACTGACGGTACAAAAGAATTGATCGAAAGTGGCCATCGTGCGCAAGCAATGAATTATGAAATTGAAAATATGGTAAAAATGATCGAAGGAGAACTTCCAAACCGTTCCCTGTACTTAACTACCGAAGTGATTGCACTCTTAGATGATATGCAAGAGCATTGGAAGAATAACAAATAAACAAAATAAAAATAAGACGAAGCGAGAATGGTCTTCTCATCGCTTCGTCTTATTTGTTCATCTTTCCGCATCCACTATCATCTGCTGAGAAAATTCTACTTTTATTTCAATAAAACTTTTGAATGACTGTAAAAACTGAAACAATTCCGCACGATCTTCAAATTCACTTCGAGTAGTCGGCAATGGCATTTGACGATACATCCCATAGACCTCTTCGATCCGTGTCAATATTTCTTTGCCATCATTTGATTCAGAAAATGTCTCAGCTGTATAGATCAACAAGCCGTATATATGGTCGCTATAAGGCACTGGGTCCTGGATATAAGCTAAATTTTCTTGCATATCTTGGATCACATTGATCTGAGCCCGTCGCATAGAAAAATAGGTTTCATAGTATTGATTTTGTCTAAGCAAGTTATTCTCTTGGTGATTCCGTGCATATGCTTGGCTTTCTCGAATATAAACTTGTAATTCTTTGCATAACCCTTGATTTTCGTAAGCTTCGCCAGAAAGCAAAAAGTCTGCCATATTCTTCAAAAGAAGACGAAATCGCTCTTCGATGATCATTTGATTTTCCTTTAAACGTTTTTTACTATCTGGCATATAGACATTAGATAACAAAGCAAAGCCTACACCAATGATCATCAAGGCTGCTTCGTTTGTGATCAATTGCCAACTCATACTTTGTTCACTAAGATAATGAGTGATCAAGACTGAGTTTACAACGATTCCTTCTGTCAATTTGAACCGCACGGCGATTGGAATAAAAAATAATAGAAAGACACTGAAACTGATGATTCGATAGCCCAAAAGTGTAAAACACATATAGGCAATAAGTGTAGCGACAATAAATGCAGCGATTCGATAGATTCCAGTCATCAAGGTGGAGCGACGAGTATTCCCTACGCTTAACAACGCAATAATACCGGCAGATGGCCAGAATAATAAGGAAAAGTAGTTTGCAACCAACATGGAAGCAAATACACTGATGACCGTTTTTACCGTTCTCATTCCAATACGCATGATCGGCTCCTTTCTTTTTATTGAATTATACTAAATTCGTTCATGAAAAACTAGCAATCCAAGGTAAGTTTAGTTATGATATTGTAAAGAACGTAAAGGAGAGTATACTATGCAATTTGGACGCTTTCGACTTGGTATGCGTACAATGAAGAGTGCTTTAGCCGTTTTCTTATGTATTTTGATCTTTCATCTCTTTGATCGTGGCATTCCAATGATTGCTGCCCTATCTGCTGTTTTTTCCTTGCGCCAGGATTTGACTACGACCTTTTCTTTTGGTCGCTCGCGTATTATTGGCAATCTACTTGGTGGCGGATTAGGTATTTTCTATTTTTTTGTAAAAAGTTACTTCCACAATGATTTTTTAGTTGAACTGATCGTTCTCCCACTTTTAGTGATCATTGTGATCGTCTTATCTGACGGTATCAATAATAATTCTGGGATCATTGCTGCTATTGCAACATTACTGCTGATCTCTTTAAGTATCCCTCAAGGAGAGTCAGCCTTCTATGCGATTGAGCGGGTTTTCGATACATTTATCGGGACATTTATTGCTATCGGTATCAATTTTTGCTTGCGTCCGCCAGAAGTTGAAAAAAAAGAAGAGATTGTCGAGGACTTAGAACAATTAAGAAAAAAAGAGCAGGCTTTACTTGAAAGTCTTGAAGAAGTAAAAGCACAGATCCGTGAGCAAAATGAAAATAAATAGCGAACCAACAAAAGAGGTCGAGACAGAAGTGTTCAGCCTCGAGAAATAAGGCGCCATCCACGAAAATTGTTCTTCAAATTTTTGTGGATGGCGCCTTATTTCCGAAGAGGTTACTTCTGTTCTCGCCGTTTATTCGGTTTTAGGTGGTGGGAGAGAACTAATGTCCCACTCTCTTTCTTAAGTTATTCTTTCGGTTCATTTGATCCTTCATAGACATTCAATTGTCTAGAATTTCCACGTGTGGAAAGATTCTCAATGATATCCTTGATATCCAATCCAGTTGTTTCTTTCAACGTTTCTTGTGTCGTCGACAACAAGTTTGTCGCATAGCTTGTCACTCGATTGGCGCCACCTGCTTCACCTGAGGAGTTTCCTGTATCAACAACAGAGATTTTTTCGATATTGCCTAGCGGTTGTGCCGCTTCACGCATCAATTGAGGCAACATTTCGATCACCATGCTAAGCACAGCAGCTTCTCCATATTCTTTGAACGCATCTGCGATTTTTTGTTTTGCTTCTGCTTCCGCTTTCCCTTTTGCTAACGTGGCTTCTGCCTCGGCTTGTCCAGCTAAACGAGTTTGGTTGGCTTGGGCTTGGGCTAAGGCTTCGATTCTAAATTGTTCTGCTTCTGCCTCAGTCACTTCTTTGACTTTTTGCGCTTGGGCTTCTTGTTCTTTGGCGTAACGATCCGCATCGGCTTTTTTCTTCACTTCAGAATCGTATTGTTTTTCACGACGAATGATTTCTTTTTCTTCTAATTCGATTTGTTTTTGACGTTCGACGACTTTTACTTGCATCTCTTGTTCGATTACTTGTTGTTGTTCTCTGGCACTTTCTAAATTATACGCTTGGTCAGCTTTTGCTCGTGCCACATCTTGTTCCTGTTTATAGGCAGCTAATTTCAATTCTTTTTCTTTTAAAGATTCGGCGATCTCTGTTTGGCGTTGTAATTCTGCAGCTTGAGATTCTTTCTCTGCTTCCGCCTTTTTGATACGCGTTTCTTTTAGTGCTTCTGCTTCTGCAATATCTGCATCACGTTTGACTTGAGCAATCCGTGGTTTCCCTAAAGAATCCAAATAACCATTTTTATCACGGACTTCTTTGATCGTGAACGAAACAATGATCAAGCCCATTTTTGCTAGATCCACCGAGGCAACTTCTTGCACGCTTTGGCTGAATTTGTCACGATTTTGGTAAATTTCTTCTACTGTCATCGAACCTAGGATCGACCGCAAATGACCTTCTAATACTTCACGCGCTTCATTTTCAAGTTCTTCTCGCGTTTTCCCTAGAAATTGTTCCGCTGCTGTCGCAATTTCTTCGACAGAAGAACCGATCTTGATGATCGAAGTACCGTCACACATCACCGGCACACCCTGCTCTGTATAAACTTCTGGGGTAGACACGTCTAATTTGCTTGATAATAAACTGATGCGATTCGAACGTTGGAAAACTGGTAATACGAATGCACCACCACCGCGGACGATTTTGATTTTATTGTTACTCTCGTCGGCATGAACATTTTTACTTCCCAAGTAACTACCACTGATGATCAATGCTTCGTCAGGCTTTGCCGTTTGGTACTTAGCGACAAAGACGATCAATAACATTAAAACGATCAACACTGCTAAAACAATTGCAACAAACACTCCAGATATTTCCATTTCTTCCACTCCTTTACATTTTCAACATACTTTCGTACGGTGTAACATAACAAACACGGTCTCTTACTTCAATGATCAACACCTTTTCGCCACGTCCGATCATTTTCTCTTGGGGCGTATAAAAACAAGCAGGGCGACTGATTGAACCAGTAACACTTTTTAATTGGATCTCTCCCATTCCCTGGATCGGTATCGGGGTCACCACTGTCGCGATTTGACCTTCTAATGTTTTTTCAGAAGTTGATAGCGTCGATTCTGCGTGCTTCATCGGCATCAAGATATAAAAATTCAACAAAAAAACTAAAACGGTTGCAATAATCGCGCTGATCACGAAAATCACTAATGAGGACTGGTCGGTCAAGGATTCACCTAAATAACCTAATAAACTGGTAAAAGTCAACCAGGGAACGATCAGCATCGGATCAATAGGTCCATCGAAATCAAAGACATCTCCAAAAATAACAAGTAACACTGCAACCCCAGCGCATATGAGTAAAACGTACCAGTAAATCGTGATGATTGCGATTCCTCCTATCATCTCATTCGCCTCCTTTGTGTACAAGATTATCATATCATACTAACCTATATAATTAACCTACTTTGGATAAAGTTTTCACTTTTAGTCCGCTTGGTTTTGGATTATACTAACAAAGGAGGTGAACGAATGAAAAATTTAAAAAAACTATGGGGTACATTGATCTCTATAGTTGTTTTTGGCGCAATTGGCTTTATCGGAATGGATCTAGTGAATGTAGAACAACCGATCTCAAGGGATTACAGTGAATCTAGTTTTACTGCTTCAATCGATAGTGAACCGGAAGTTTCTACTGAACAACGATCAAACATGAGTACATATAGTATGGAGTCTTCTGATAAACCAGTCGAAAGTACAAGCAAAAGTGAAGCTACTATCACAAGTAGTATACCTGACTCATCTGAACCAAGAAACAACGGCTTACCACAAGAAGAAGACTTAGCACCGACTGGAAACAATCCTGGGCCACAAGAATTAGGAACAGCTTCCTTTGATGGGGCTGAACTCTCAACAAACAAAGGATGGATCGAGTATCATGAGCTTGATCGATTAGGACGTCCCACTGGTGCGGATGCCTTATTGGAAAAATCAATGATCAATACAGGAACCAGCGCAAACCGTGACATCCGTCCTCCTGGATTTATTTCTGGTCCCAGATACGATCATTCTCGCGGACATCTGATCGCTAAACAGTTCGGCGGTAGTGGCGACGACGAAAGAAATCTAGTTACTTTGTTTCAATTTCCAGTCAATGATCCTTACATGAACTACTATGAACTAAAAATCCGTAAGGCGTTGAATCATGGTGAAACTGTACGCTATCGTGTTACTCCACATTATGTTGGCGATGAACTCATCCCTGAAAGTGTCGAGTTAGAGGCAAAAGGAACAGGCAATAATCCAACGATTGATTTTACGGTATTGATACCAAATAAAAAGTAGGTGAAACGATTGTTTGAACAATTGAAGCAAAATCGTACATTAGAAGAAACACTCGCATGGCTGGAAGAAAACGAGCTGTTCGATTATGAGGAACTTGTATTTTTCCCTTCTTACCAACATTTCAAAGCTAGTATTCTGCGAACAATCGATTATACCTCCCTGGATGAAGCGGAGGTCGCGAATCTCCTTTCATCCTTTTACTTGGTGGCTCGTACGATCGATGGTGATTATCTCTTAGCAAATGAAAAAACGGTTTGTTTGTTTCCTCGCTCTCACCAAAAAGAAGAAATCCAGCGATTTAATGGGAGTTTTGCCGATCTACTAATAAGATACGCAAACTCTTCGAAATCAATTGTCGAATTTTTTTAACTTTCTACTATCTAAGGTTGCTCGCATTAACAATGACAAACTGGGGCTTTATCTTTGAACATTTAACAAAAAACGTATCGCGCATGTTTAGGTATATGAAACAGAATAACGTACAAAAAAACGTCTGAAATGATCATTCTCATTTCGGACGTTTTTACTAACTTATTTTATAAACTAGTTTCTTCTTCCAACATTACTTGGGTTTAGTGTGAATAAAAAGCACCTAGTTACTTTGGTATCTTTCTATGTTTTTTCAATAATATGGATGATCAAGCACCTACCCTGTAACTTCTAGCTGATAAAACATATTTTTCGATTTCTACTAAGAAGAATAAAAGTAATCCAGGTAAAAGACTGATGACGACTTCCGTACTTGATAGTAGGTTTGTTCCTAGAGCCATTCGTAATGGTGGGAACCAGATCATCGCGGCTTGAAGCAAAATCATGATCCCAATTGAATAAAACAATGCGGTATTTTTCCATAATCCTCTATCTAAACTAAATTCGCTGATCCTACGACAATTGATCATATAGAAGGCTTGACCAAACACCATCGCATTGATCAACACCGTCTGACGTGCATCGTTTGAGACATATTCCATCGCAGTTAAGCCTAAGATCGTCAAGATCATCCCTACATACAAAATGCGCATCAACGCATATCGTGACAAAATCCGTTCGTTCAATGGTCGTGGTCGTCGACTCATCACTTGTTTTTCTGCCCGTTCAAATCCTAAAGCATAGGACAAGGTGATCGAAGCAACTAGATTCAACCATAGGATTTGCACAGTCGTCAAAGGTAATGGGTAGTTTCCGATCAATGAGAAAAGTAACAATAATCCTTGCGCCAAACATGTTGGTAAATAAAAGAGAATCGTTTTCTTCAAGTTGTCGAATATCCGACGTCCTTCTTTGACTGCATAAGCGATCGTCTCAAAATTATCATCGACTAAAACCATATCTGCTGCTTGCTTACTAACATCGCTCCCTTTGATCCCCATAGCAATCCCGACGTCAGCTTTTTTCAATGCTGGTGCATCATTTACACCATCGCCGGTCATCCCAACAATTTCACCTTGCGCTTGTAGATAAGAAACGATTGCCAATTTGTGTTCTGGTGTCGTTCGCGCAAATACATCGTTTTCACTTACTGCGCGTTGCCATTGTTGCTCTGACAGTTGATTCAGCTCTTTTCCTGTGATTGCTGTTTGATGATTTTGCAATCCTAGTTGTTTTGCGATGGCTTTCGCTGTCAGTGGATGATCGCCTGTGATCATTTTGACACGTATTCCAGCTTGTTGCATTGATTTCACTGCTTCGATTGCTGACTCTTTTGGTGGGTCGATCACACCGCATAAGCCAATCATCGTCAATGCTTCATCTAGTGCATCATGAGATAAGTCTTCATCGCCGATTTCTTTCATCGCAAAAGCTAACACACGTTGCCCTTGACTCGCTAAATCTTCATTTTTCTTATGCCAACGTTTTTTATCGATCGACTGGCTCATACCTCTAGCATCCATTTGTTGTCCCGCTTTTTCGATCAATACATCCGGTGCACCTTTTACGAACAAGATATTCTTCCCATTGATCTCATGAACAGTCCCCATGTATTTATACGCTGAATCAAAAGGGATTTTGGCAATAGGTGAATGGATTATTGCCTGTTGCGTATTTGTATAACGTAATAATGCAAGTTCTGTTGCATTTCCCGTTTCAGGACAATCCCCATCTGCTAATTGTGTTTCTTGACAATTATGCATTGCTTGTAACAAATATTCTTCGACTTTTGTATGTGCTACTTGTGCAAATGATTCAGGCGTATACCAATCATTTAGTGTCGCTATATGAACTAAAGACATTTCATTTTTTGTCAATGTCCCTGTCTTATCTGAACAAATAACCGTCATCGCACCTAAGGTTTCTACTGTAGGCAATGTTTTTACGATGGCATTCTTCTTTGCCATTCGATTCACGCCAATCGACAAAATGATCGTTAAAATCGACGGCAGGCCTTCTGGAATCGAAGAAACGATCAAAGCAATGATCGCCGTAGCGATATAGCCCCATGTCATACCATAATAAAAATACGAAACAAGAGCAATTAACAAAATCAACGCACTGATTCCTTTAAATATACTTGTATTCATTTCCTTGATTTTCTTCAATAACGGGGTTTCTTGTTCTTCAACAGTTGATAAAGAATGACTGATTTTACCGATTTGAGTATTCGAACCTACTTCAACAACGACACCTAATCCATTGCCAGATTCAACTTTAGTGCCCGAAAAAGCCATATTTACTTGTTCAGCTAATTCTGTATTTTCAGGTAAGCTATCAACAGTTTTGCTGACAGAATGTGTTTCTCCTGTTAAAATCGCCTCATCCACTTGTAAATTGAATGATTCGATGATCCGAACATCTGCTGGTACGATATCTCCAGCAGTCAAGACTACTTGATCGCCGACGACCAAGTCTGCCGGATCGATCTCTCGTTTTTTACCATCTTCTAAAATCACTGCTTTATCACTCAATAATCCTTTGATACTATCTAAAGAAGAAGCTGCTTTTCGTTCTTGGAAGTACCCGATCATCGCATTTAGAAAAACAACTAAAAAGATCATGCCACCTTCCATCAATGCACCAGTTGCAACTTTCAATATCGCTGCCCCTAATAAGATGTACATCAACGCATCATGGAAATAAGATAAGAATTTTTGCCATTCTGGTGTTTGATCTTTTTCTTCCATTTTATTTTTTCCATATTTTTGTTGACGTTCCAGCCGATCACTCTCTGTGATATATTCTGTGACTTGAACTTGTTTGATTGTTTCTTCCGTTGACTTGTTATACCATTCCATACTTTTTCTCCTCCAACACTGACTAATCTATAATCAGCTTACAGGTTAGAGTAACTCTAAGGTCAAGGGTTTTGTGTAAATAATTTAAAAATACTCGCTTTTTTGAATCAACTAATAGTAAAATGAGGAACAGATATAAAGTATAAATAAAATCAAACGGAAGTGAATCGATTGAAAATCAATGAATTAGCAAAATTATATGATATTACCCCACATACTTTACGTTACTATGAAAAAATCGGTTTGATCCAACCAGATTATGACGACAACGGTTATCGAAATTATTCGTACAAAGAATTAGAACAACTAAATACGATTCGCGATCTGCGATATTTTGATGTTTCTTTGCCTGAGATCGTCGAATATCTGAATAATAAAAATATCGATCGAACAAAAGAACTTTTACGATTTGAAATTGATTCTTTGCATCGGTTGATTGCAGAATCAAAAGAAAAAATCGCCTTATTAGATGATCGCTTACAGTTGATCTATGAAGTAGAAGATACTCCATTCAATCAACCGATCGTGATGGAACATCAATTACGTCAAGTCATCAAAGACGATGAAATGACGACTAGCGATGATGTCGATTACGCATTGAAACAACTGCATAAAAAACATGAGAAACACCTCAGTGCCAACAATCAAAATTTATTTGGAAGTATCTTACATGAAGAGTCAGATTCTTTTGCTTATCAAGTCTTTTATTTCTATCCAGAAACTGCCTCTTTGATCAATGAGGTGTCTACGTTACCATCCGGGAAATACTTGACCTACACTTACCAAGGAGCCTATGAGCAACAAGTCACAGGCATTCAAGAAATGAAAAAATATGCACAAACACATCAACTAGAATTAAAAAGTCCATTTTATGAACTCTATCTCGTAGATTTCCATGAAACCAATGACCAGAATGAATTTATTACACGCTTAGAAGTATTGATCCAGTAACCAACTATTTATCTAAAAAACACCACAAAAAAACAGCCAAAAGAGAGTAAAGCTACGAGTTGCTTCTTCCTTTTGGCTGTTCATTTATTCTTTTTTACGCATGATAACGTTCAACACCATCTAAATAAGTGGCATCTAAGGTCATGTCAGGATTCAAGACGATGAAATCAGCATCTCTTCCTTTAGCAATCTTTCCACATGTATCGTCGATCTTACAGCTAACTGCAGGAACGTACGTAGCCATCATAATGGCTTGTTCTGGTGTAGCTAAGCCCCAATCTACGACATTTTTGATTGCTTCTTTTAATCTTAGGATACTTCCAGCTAGATTTCCAGATTCTAAGCGAGCCGTTCCATCTTTTACGACTACTGGGAACTCACCTAAATTGTAGTTACCATCAGGCATTCCACCAGCCATCATGCAATCCGTGATCAAAGCCACATGTTCATGTCCTGCTTTTTCCATCAGGATCTGTGCTGCATTTGGATGGACATGGTGACCGTCACAAATCAACTCAGAAAATACGTGATCCAATGATAATAATGCGCCGACCATACCTGGCTCACGATGGTTCAAGCCGCGCATCCCGTTAAACGCATGAACAAACACGCTTGCACCTGCTTCAACAGCTGCTTGTGCTTCATTGATCGTTGCATTACTATGACCTAAAGCAACGACAACGCCTTCATCTGTCACTTGTTTTACAAATTCTTCGACACCTGCGCGTTCTGGTGCTAATGCGATTTTTTTGATCAATCCGCCTGAAGCTTCTTGCCATTCATTGAAGACTGCCAAATCAGGGTCGCCAAAATAACTTGGGTTTTGCGCGCCTTTATGCTCTTCTGTAAAGAATGGTCCTTCAAAATAGATCCCTTTGATTTTAGCGCCAGGAGCTTCATGGTACATTTTTCCGATCGTCTCTGCTACATCTCTTAGACGTTCTTTACTAGAGGTTAATGTTGTAGGTAAAAAGGCAGTTACCCCACAAGATAACAAACCTTCTGACATAGCTTTGATTCCTTCTGCGTCATTATCCATAACATCGTGATTCATAAACCCATGAATATGTGTGTCTACAAGTCCAGGGGCGATCCATTTACCGCTTTGATCAATGATCGTTACTTCACCAGCTGGTTTTTCTGAAAGATATTCGCCAAAAAGCCCATCAGTGATTTCAAGATATCCAGTGTTTTTCACACCAGATGCTAAAAAGAATTTGTCAGCATAGATATAAGTTCTCATTCTATTCTCTCCTTTGATGATCTACCTTTAAATTACTCTTATTTACGAAAGAAGTCAAGAATGGTCTACACCATTTATATACTTTTAGCAATCTTTTTTACTGCTTGAGCTAATTCTTCATAAAACAATGCTTTTGATAGTTCATTTTGCTGTTTGTAGATCAAACTTTTTAGAATAAATAAATCATTTAAATAATAATAGCTATTTTTTTCTTGTGCCCAACGAATCCCTTGATTCACTTGTTCAAGGGCTGCTTGGCGTTCTCCTTGATGAAATAGAAAACTACCATAATTATAAAAAATCTGGGTCAATTCGCTTTTGTTGTGCTCGTTGATCGTATCATGCAAGAGTTGGACACTACGACTTAAATAATATCTTGCTTCTGTACTTCTCCCTGCAACCCCATAGACTTTCCCAATACAGCTGATCAATTGGATCTCGATATCACAGACATGTGTCCGATCTTTTTGGCTGGAGTAAGTCAATGCTTCTTTCAAGTAACTAAGTGCCTTTACTAGGTTTTTCCTTAATGTAAATTCACAAACACCTAAATAATAATAATACCGTTGAAAATCCTCAGCTGAATAGAGATTCTCTGTCACCTTCGCTGATTTTAGTTCTTGTTCTAATTTACGATAATCTCTTTTTAAAAAGTAAAGATCCAGAAGATCAAACTGTCTAGTTGCTGCTCGAATCTTGTCCTTGGATAAGTTCATGACATAATCGATCGTTACACCAAGCCTGTGACAGATCTGAGCCATCACTAATACATTTGGTAACTCTTCGTTATTTTCGATTCTACTCAGCACACTTTGAGAACAAATGCCTTGTGAAAGCATTTGTTGAGTCATTTTTTGTTCTTTTCGGATTTCTTTGATGATCGTACCAAAGGAATCGACTAATGCTTCCATAAGTATCCCCCTCTCAAAAAAATATGCGTATTCGCATGACTACATGTATTGTACTTGACTACTTTGTAAACTTCAAGAAAAGTCCAATAGCAACGAATCATTTTTCAAAAATTGACATTAAAAAAACGCCTCGGTATCGGGACGGCTTTTAGGTGAAGTCGTATTTACTTTATAAAAAAAGTTACCAATCACATCGTTTTTACTACTCGTTGGCTCTTACTCGAAACTGGTTATTTACAGGTGTCAAATGAAAATAAAACTCAGACAAAAACGGTTGATTTAGTGAAGTAAGCAAACGCCCATAAGAATCGTTGATTCCAATTGTTATAGTGATTCACTTACTTCATAAAATCTTGATATGTTCCATCAGTTACTCGCTTACGCTTAATACTACCTACTTAATACACACGCACAACAGCCAAATTATGATATTTCCTATCTTTGTTGGTAGGTTGTCAGGAATTCACGCATTTTTTTCGCCGTTACTTTTAGATCGTCTAATTTTGGTAAGTAAACGATTCTGAAGTGGTCTGGATCAGGCCAGTTAAAACCGCCTCCGTGAACAAGTAAAATCTTGTGCTCGTGCAGAAAATCTAATACGAACTGCTCATCATTGGTAATATTGAAGCGTTTCGTATCGATTTTTGGAAAGATATAAAAAGCTGCTTTCGGCTTAACCGCTGATAATCCAGGGATATCATTGATTGCATTATAAATGTATTCTCTTTGTTCGTAGATCCGTCCACCAGGCAATAGCAATTCATCCACACTTTGGTAGCCCCCTAAGGCAGTTTGGATGATTTGTTGTGACAGGACATTTGAACAAAGACGCATAGAGGAAAGCATATTCAACCCTTCGATATAGCCTTTTACATTTGATTTGTCACCACTCAACACCATCCAGCCGACACGGAATCCCGCCACACGATGTGATTTAGATAGGCCATTCAATGTGACAACGAATAGATCAGGTGCTAAAGTCGCAATCGGGATATGCTCTAAGCCATCCATCACTAAACGATCATAGATTTCGTCTGAATAAATGATCAATTGATGTTCTCGTGCAATTTTCACGATTTCTTCTAATAACTCTTTCGGATATAAAGCTCCTGTTGGATTATTAGGATTGATGATCACGATTGCCTTTGTCCGGCTGGTAACTTTAGATTTGATATCCTCAATATCTGGATACCATTCGGCTTGTTCATCGCATACATAATGAACTGGTTTTCCTCCAGCCAAAGAAACAGAAGCTGTCCATAAAGGATAATCTGGCATTGGCACTAATACTTCATCGCCATTGTCCAATAGCCCTTGCATACACATCGTGATCAGCTCACTGACCCCATTACCAGTATAGATATCATTGATCGTCACATTTGGAAATTTTTTCAATTGACAATACTGTTCAATCGCTTTTCGTGCAGAAAAAATCCCTTTTGAATCCGAATAGCCTTCTGAATCTCTGGCATTCATGATCAAATCACGGATCACTTCATTTGGTGCCTCAAATCCAAATGGTGCTGGATTTCCCGTATTCAATTTTAATATACTGATGCCCTCTTCTTGCATTCGTTCTGCTTCTTCAAGAACCGGTCCGCGGACATCGTAACTTACGCCTTCTAATTTGTTGGATTTTTCAAATTCTCTCATAGTGATCCAATCCCTCGTTTCAAAAAAGTTAGAAATTTCTGATTATACCCATTTATTTCCATATCATACTCCATTCATCTGGATTTTGCCACCGTTTTAAAGAAATCCTAGATGAAAATCAACTTTTTTTACTTTTATTTCTCATGCCGATCGTTCCAAAGATTTGCTGCCCAATCCATAGCGATCCCGATAATCACACCTAAGAATATCCCCATAGTCAATTGTCCAAATGCAGATCCAATGATAATGCCTGCCACCATTCCTAAAATTGAAAATTCCCCATCATATTTATTCATGATTTTCCTCTTTCATATCTTGACATCTATTTCGTTACTCGCTATGATTAAAGTGTTGTTTCTTGCAGACGTGATGGAACGGCAGACATGCAAGATTGAGGGTCTTGTGAGCGTAAGCTCGTGTGGGTTCAAATCCCATCGTCTGCATCAATAAGTAAAACTCATGGTTTATGCCATGAGTTTTTTTGTTTGTTATTAAAAAAACAAGGCAGTTCATCGAGTCAACTTACAATTTTTCTACCTATATAAGAGTAATCCATTAGTTCTTGATATCGAACATTGACTTTGTTCTCTCATTTGATGATCTTCTGTTTAGGGAAGAGACTATTTTCAAAAGCGACAACAATGTTTGGTTTTTCTAATACCGTGTAGTCTTTGACGACAAATTGCTTACGGTTATTATAGTAGCCTTTCACAAATATCTTCATTCCTTCATCTACATCGGCAATAAAATTAAGACTATGATTAGCAATCAAGCAATTCTCTGAGCCTAAAGTAAAACGGATCAGTGGTCGTTCCCCTAGTTTGATCGTTCTGATTTTTGAGACTGTTCCATATTTTCTTTCCATTGTCATCTCTCCCCTCATCACCATTATACGAACAAACGTTCCGTTTTTCAAGTGATTTTCCTTGGAAAAACAACTCTAAAAAAGTATCTTTAACGTCTACTTATGCACTTGGCGATCAACGATTTGTTGAGATTTTTCCGCCGTTTGCTTTGCATCGTTTCTCGCTTTTTCTAATTGTGCGATGTAACTTCTCAAATTACTATTTTCTGCTGAAATAGTTTCTAATTGTTTCTTCGCGGTTGCTAAATCAGTTTGCAAATTTGTTTTTTCTCGATTTAATTGGCTGATTTGTTCGTTTAACTGATTAACCGTACTTTGCATCTCTGTATATTTGCCCTGGATTTCTTGGAGTCTAGTGTTCCATTGACTATTTAGGGTATTGATTTCGTTTATTTTTTGAGTTATTTCATTGATCTTATTGTTGATTTCGATTTGTTTGTCATTTAATTGATTTTCTTTACTGGTTAATTGGTTTTGTAAATTTGCATGTTCAGCAACCAATTGGCTTTTTTGCGTTTCCAAGTCAGTGATCTTTGTTTGGTATTCTTGCGCTTTTGTTTGTATATTTTGAAGATCTTGATTTTTTATTGCTAATTGACTATTTAAGTCAGTGATTTTTTGGTCATGGCTTGTTAACTGTTGATCAAGTTTTTCTAAATTTTCGTTGATCTTAGTGATATCAGATTCTCCACCCCAGAATAAAACTTCTCCTGCAAACCGTGTGCCCGTATAACCAATAGCCCCTAGCAACAATGCAATCAATCCAGTAATCATCCATTTTTTCTTCATGTTCTTCTCCTTAATAAATATTATTATTTTATAACCAGCTAAATCTAATCTTTTACTTGTCTATTGTCAAGACATATCTATTTTAAATTTTCAAATTCTATAAAACGTTGAAATGAAAGGACTATAAATTAAATTACAGGCAATATTTTAGTACAAATTCTTTAATTGTTTTATAATAATAGTATGTCATATAGGAAAGGGGTAATTTCAATGAAAACATTAGATATGATCGCTTTAACATTGTTGATTGTTGGAGGATTGAACTGGTTGTTAGTCGGTTTATTAGAATTTGATTTAGTTGCGACGATTGCAGGCGGCTCTACGACTATTTTAGCTAAAGCTATATATATTATTGTTGGGATTTGTGCTATTTATTGTTTGAAATTCTTTCCAATGATCTCCAATCGTGTAGAACATCAATAATTGGGATTTGATTTTTTTAGAACATGGGGCAACCATTTGCTTCATGTTTTTTTATTTACTCCTTTGTATTGTCGTCAACAGGCTTAAGAATAGCTATTATGACTGATAGATAGCCACCCATTTTATCTTCTACAATAGAAAAAAACATATTTATTATCCGCTTAATATTTTCTTAACTAATTTTTTTCATCAAAAAAAGAGAACATACATTCTTTTAATTAAAGGAAAGAAAGCGTTTTTCGATTACATATGTTTCGTTGAATATTACAAAAAAGGTAGCTTTGTCATAAACTGTTACGTTTTTATCACCTATGAAATGTCTCCTCATGGTAAAGTATTACTCGTTAGCGAAAACAGCTAATCAAAATAACTTTTTAAAATACGAAGGAGATCTTTCATGAAATCACTTAAAACTATTCTTTTTGGAACAACTTTGGCCGCCGGCGCTGCATTATTTATGGGTACTTCTGCACACGCAGACGAAGCCTACACTGTTCAATCAGGTGATACTTTATCAACGATTTCTCAAAAATACGTTGGTGACAACTCCTTGATCCAAACAATTGCCGAAGCTAACTCAATCTCAAACATTCACCTGATTTTTTCAGGTCAAGAATTAACTATTCCTACTGGTGAGCAAGCAGCTGCACCTGTCGCTACTCAAGCACCTGTGGAACCTGTTCAAGAAACAGCGCCAGTTGTGGAAACACCTGTAGTGGAACAAGCACCTGTAGTAGAACAAGCGCCAGTTGTAGAACAAGCACCAGCTACTGAAGTCGCTGTTTCAACTGGTACGAACGATGCCAAAGAATGGATCGCACAAAAAGAGTCTAGCGGTTCTTATACAGCAACAAACGGACGCTATATCGGCCGTTACCAATTAGACTCTTCTTACTTGAACGGTGACTACTCTGCTGCCAATCAAGAAAGAGTGGCAGAACAATATGTGGCTTCTCGTTATGGCTCTTGGGATGCAGCCAAGGCTTTCTGGTTAGCTAACGGTTGGTACTAAGAACAATTTATCATTGAGTTAAAAGTTAAATAAAAAAATGGAAGGCTCGAAAATAGATAATCTATTTTCAGAGCCTTCCATTTTTTATTTATGTTACCTTCAATCAGCGATCAACTAATGTTGATTGTACCATCGATCGTTGTTGTATTGACCAATTTTTCTTCGTTATAAATATTGTATAAAATTCTAACATCATGACTGCCAGCATCAGGTAGATTCTCAAAAGGGATAGAGTCTATTCGGTTGTTTGGAGGAATCAATCCTGATTTATACAATTGTTTATTATTTGACGCTAGATAGTATTCTACTTGGATATTGAATGCATTCTGACCATTATTACGTACATCGACACTCGCTTTTCCTTCTTTATCAACTTCTATATCATGTTTCAAAAGAATACGCATTTTGTCTTTATCTACTTGATCTTGCATTGCTTTTAAAATATCTTCATTACTCAATCTTGACAGATGATCATCTAAATCAGGCAATCCTGCCACTACTTGAGGAGGAGATTGATTAAAATAAAAGTATCCGCCGATCCCTGCTACAAGACATACGAGTAGCAAAGAAAACAAGATATAAGTTCTCTTCTTTTTACTATGATTCTTTTTTTCAATATTATTACTATGTGCCATTTTTCTCAACCTCCTTTCTCAAATTATAACTGAAAAGTCTGTTATTCAGACTCTTTCTACTAAAATAGGTAATGGAATACTTATCAACTTTGCTAAGATTAGTTAGCTAATGCAGAAAAATGGAATGACATCGTGTATGCAGGTGTCACAATAACATCTTGTTGGAAAGGACTAGTGATTGCTCCTTCAAATTTCAAGGATTTTGTTTGTCCTGTTCCGATAGTTGTCAAGTAAGTACGAGTATTCAAGAACTGTCCAGAAGCACTTTGCAAACGAACCGCTGCTTCATTTAATGGTGTAAAGAACAAATCTTGAGTGATCCCAGTTGAGCTTGTCTCCGCAAAACTATCTACTTCGATCATCACTCTATGTGAAGTTGAATTATTTGTCATTGCATATAATGGGGAAACGATCTCTGGTTGAGGCGTTCCGTCTTCTGCCATTGCATTTGCATATCTTACAGTCGTTGGGATCGTGATATCGATATAGCGTTTATCTTCTGGATCAACTGGATCCCATTCTCCGATCCATCCTGAAACTTGAACATCTGCTTTGTCATCACCTTTGATCGTTTGTCCCGGTGAATTGTCTGGTTGTCCAGGAATCCATCCCAAGTCATTGGCAGCAGCGTTCATTGAACCAAGTCCTAAACCACTTAATAAAATTGTAGATACAATTGCTAAATTACTTAGCTTCTTCATATTGAATTTCTCTCCTTGCTGAAATAATCTATATTATTTCACTAAATTTTTTTGTAGTCGTTCTTCTTTTTGATTGAATGTATAAAACAATCCTATCGAAAAAAGAGTAAGCAATAAACCGATCAAAGCAATTCCATTGGTCAAACGTTCCCCAGTTTGTGGAAAATTAGAGGAAGAACCTTTACTTTTGTTTGATGTTGGACCTGTAGCTTGCTGTTCTTCATTTTGGGTACTCTGCCCTGTGTCGTCTTGATTTTCGGAACTATTACCTAAATCACCGATCGTTGCTTCGACATGAACTGTTTGTATTTCTGATTGTTGAGCATGATAGACAGTTGGACTCATAACGCATAACAACAACACACCTATCATGTAATACATCGTCTTTTTTATCTTACCCTTCACCTCCTAATATAAACGACACGATTCCCACAAAACAATTATCCTTAAAAAACCAGCACTTTTAAAACCAAGTTTTACCGCCAGTTTGGTAAATAAAATAAGAATATATAGTTATTTATTTTAGTAACAAATACAAACCAGACTTACAATAATTGACCAATACCCCATATATAACAGTGATAAAATAGCATTATAGAGTCCATATGAAACCAAGAAAAAATAAATAACATATTATTTTAACCAATCAGTTTGAACTTTTCTTAATAATTCCCACCAAAAGAAATAATTGAGCGATATATCGCGGAATCGAATAAACTATCCTGAAACAATTGCCAACTGATTTTTGTATAGTCGATCAAATCTCAGCAAGTTCATCCACTTTGATGTGATAGTACTCGACCAATTTATCAATGATCGCTTCATCTAAATAGTTAGAAATACCAAGAGTAGGCACTTCAAAATAGTCATTGGAATAGATATCTGTCAGAAGACAATCAAACTTTTTTAAATAATCATTTTGTATTTTTGTCGCAGGGTTGAGAATCTCTATATTGATATTGTGTCGAAAATAAAATTTGATTTCCTCTTTGAGCATACGCATATGATCATAAGAACTATCTAATAATAGTGCGACATGGAGTTTTATCTTTTGCTTCCGTACTTGTACCCATAGATCTGACCAGGAAGTCAACAACTTGAAGACGGATTGATGGATCATTTCATCTAGATAGCTATGAAATGCAGATCCTAATGTCTGATAAATCTCAAAAAATCGGTCTTCAAGATCTTTCACTAGTGTGGGACTATCTCTTTTTACGTTTTGAAAAAATTCTTGTTTCTTATTATGTAAAATATAGGTGGGTCTTACCATATTCATAGTTGTCCAATAAATATCATGAATCAATTGATCACGATTCTCACAAACTATACCGAACTTATTCTCTAAATATTCAATTACTTGATTTAGTTTATTTTTTTGATTTACTGCATCAACTTGGACATTTAAATATTGTAATCGTAAAGTCGGATGAATCGGTTGATAAAACTCATAGAAAAGTTGTTGGAGGTTTTCTTCTCTTAAACTGACGGCAAAATTTTCATTGATACGTCCTAAAAGTTCTGTTTCATTTGCGAAATGTTGGAAAATGAACGGTACATTCCTTGAGATCAACTGATAATCTTGCTTCAAACGAACAAAACAAATAAATAAATGAAATTTCATATTTCCTAAAAATAAATGATTGTCATTATTGACTAATGCCCAGATCGTATTCTCTTTTACAAATACTTCGATGATATCCGTGATCAGAGAGATATCATCGCCTTTCATTAAATTCTCAGGTAAATTATATTTTTCTGCAAAAAAAGCAGAAAAAAAATCTCTAATATTCCCTTCATTACCTACAATATCGAGATGATTATTGATTTTAAATTCATATTTACTGATGACTTGATTGATTCGATTAATAATACGTGATACTTGTGTTTCAGATATGTATAAACTATCACTTAGATCGTCTTTTGAACTTACTCTTCTAAAAAATAGTGTCTCAAGTAAGGTATATTCCAAACTTTTACTCAAAATTTTTGAATAGATGAATGCTTTGGGTGTTTTCAGATTTTTCTTTAGCAATACTCCTGATCTAAAGGAGGTTTCAATTGTCAGCGGTGCAATCATCTCATTGATTTGTGAAAGATCATTTCGAGTTGTTTTTTCTGAGCTTTCGATCATTTCGGCTAATTCAGCTGTCGTCATCCACTGAGTATCCCATAATATTTCCAAAATCTTCAACTGACGTTTCAAACGTCCATCTAAGATTTCTCTCATTTCGTTTCCACCTCTCCAAACAAAAAATATTGAACGTCTACATTATTTTTAACATAGTGATTTATCTAAAAATAATCTCAATCTACCGACTGCTTGGTAAAATAACGTTAGAACTTATAGGTAAATGTATTGAAAATGTCAATAATTCTATCATTCAAAAAATTGGTATAGTTTAAAAAAATTAAGGTGCTCTCATTTTTTCAGTGATCATTCGATTGATAACCATTTCCAAAACAGATATTTATCAATGATTTTTTGCATTTTTATTAATTAAGAACAAGAAAAGATATGCCAGTATAGGCATATCTAATAAATTGGATTATTAAACAGATTACATCACAAGTTCTTTTCTAAATAACTTGATACTTTCTTTTCTATTTATAATAAAAGTATGTAATTTGTGAATGAACTCATTATCGAAATAATGTGGGATGCCAATCACCCTCGGTTGTTCGATGGACCCTCGGATTGTACAAACATCTGTCAACACACAGTCATATTTTTCTAATTTTACTTGGCTGAACAGATCAAATGGTGACAAGATATCAACGGAGTACGTACTTCTGAAATGCATTTCGATTTCTTCCTTCAACATACGCAAATGACCAATGGGAACATCCAAGATCAATGCAGCCTTGATCTGATGGGTCTTTTTCATCTCGATCCTAAAATCAGACCACTGTGTAACCAAACTATAGATCGATTGATACACCATATTTTTCTTATCAAACGGTTTAAGTTCAAGTTCTTCATATATTTCTGCAAAACACTCTCTTAATTCAAACATGATTGTTTGATTTTCACCCATTAATTCTAAAACAAATTCTTCAATCACATTGTTCAATATGAAAGTCGGTCCAGTGATTCGATAACTACTCCATAAAATGTCTGCAATCAATGTATCACTATGGGAACACTCGATATTAAATCGTTGAGATAAATCTTTGATCAGTCGTTCAATTTTACTATGTAAGGATGATTGAAACATACCAAACTGTTGGCAAGCTCCGGTCACTTTAAAAGGTTCGCAATAGTTGGCAAATAAATTGTATAATATGTCTTCATTCAGTTCAATTTCAAAAGATTCTTTACATCTACGTTTTAATTCTTCGTCATTCAAAATGGTTTTGTAGTTAAAAACAGTTGCTTTTTTTTCTATAAAAGCGCCTTGCTTGCATCGATATAGCGCAGCTAGTACTTTTAAATGTATTTTATTTAATAAAAAATGATGTTGGTCATTCGCTTCAATGATCGTTATGTTTTCCTCATAAAAACATTGGATCAATCGATCGATCAGGTCAAACTCTTCTTTTAAAAGAAGCGTTTCCGCAGAAAGATATTTTTCATACATCAAACTAGCAAATAATTTACGAATATTTATCTCTGAACCTTCAATCGTCAATTCATGACTGATCTGTATTGAAAATTTTTCTAAAACTGAATTTAGCTTGGCCAACAAGCGGTTCAACTGTGTCTCTGAGATAAACAAGCAATCACATAACTCACCTTTAGAAAGCTTTGGATTGATAAAAATTTCTTCGATGATCTGACATTCGATGCAGTTTTGCAAAAACAAAGAATAAAGATGTGTTTTTGAGACCCCAAGTGTTTTATCCAAGAAAACCCCGTGTTTAAAAGATGTTTCAATTTTAAGCGGTTTGATTATTTCATTTAAATGTTTGATATCCGTTCGTATCGTCTTTTCGACTCCCCCGATGACTTGGACAATTTTCGATACGGTCAACCATTCATTCTCCCATAGCAATTCTAATAATGCTAATTGCCTTGTACTTTGTTTATTTAATATTCCTTTCATTTTACTCCCCCAAATCTAATAAAAAAGCACAGTAATAAACAAAAAAATAACACCCCGTCTGTGATTTTTCCATTTTTTTCTTATATGATTATTCAATTTTCATTTAGATTTATCATTGAAATAAGATTTCAACAAAAATATATGTACTATTACTTAATCATAATTTTAAAATATAAATCGTCTTATGTCTATAAGAAAAATGAAGATAACATGAGATATTTTTAATTTACAGTTAAATAATATTTGTAATAATAAATGATCGAATAAAAGCATCCGAAAATCAACGCCTTTATTCAATCATTTCTTTATTTGTTATTCTAATATTTTTTTAAATAACTTTTATTGAACCACTACTTCTTTGTGTCTAGTTATCTAAATAAGTCAGGGTTCACCTGTCTAAAACATCCAAATCAACTCTGTTTCCCACTTAGAAATGCAAAGACATGTTCTCTGGAGATCGATCCAATCGGAATTTCTTGTTTATAGATGTTGACTGTTTCGACTGCTTCTAGTTGAGCAAATAATTGTTTTAGTGGTGTATCAAGCTGAACCACTCTTCGTTGTTCAGTGATCTCTTTCTCAAAAAAGCCAGCAAGTACAAGTTGTTCAGCTGTCTGATCTTTTTCTTGGATCGATTCCTCGAAGAAACTACGTACAAAGTCATTCTTAGGATGCATCAATAATTGTTCTGGTGTATCACATTGGATCAATGCCCCTTCTTTCATCACAGCGATGCGATCCCCTAGTTTAATTGCTTCCTCCATATTATGGGTAACAAAAACAATCGTCGTACCTAATTCTTTATGAAGTGATAAAACAAGCTCCTGCAAGGAAGTTCTTGATAGAGGGTCCAACGCACTGAAAGGCTCATCCATCAAGATCACTTCAGGATTGGCTGCTAACGCCCGAATGATCCCTACACGCTGTTGTTCTCCTCCAGACAATTCTTGTGGCATTCGATCACGATAGATATCAGGATCTAAACCAACTTTTGCCAGTAACTGATCCGAAGTCTCGGATCGTTTCTGTTTTTCCCAGCCTAACATTTCAGGGATCACTTCGATATTCTGTTTGACAGTCATCGTTGGAAATAATGCAATCTGTTGCAAGACATATCCCATTTGCCAACGCATTTTTTGCAAGTTATAGTCCTTTAATGATTTACCTTTGAAATATACCTCACCGACACTTGGTAAAGAGAGTCCATTGATCATTTTTAGTGAAGTTGTCTTTCCACTTCCCGAAGGACCTACCAATACAAAGATCTCTCCCTCATTGATCGAAAGGTCTAATTGTCTAATTGCATACTTGTCATTAAAGGTTTTTTGGACGTTTTTAAATTCAATCAGTTCGGTCAATTGTTACCCTCCTTCACTAAACCTTGGTCAACCAAAAATTGTCGTGCCACTTCAGCTGGTTGTTTTTTCTCGACATTTACTTGGTAATTCATCGTTTGCATCTGTTCTTCCGTTATTTTGCCGCTAAGTTTCTCTAAAGCTGCCACGACTTCTGGATGATCATTGGCAAAATCTTCATTCATCAATGGTGCGCCTTGGTAGGTAGGGAACAAGCCTCGGTCATCTTCTAGGACGACTAAATCGTATTGTTTCAGTTCACTGTCGGTAGAATAGGCATCAACTACATTGACATCACCATTATTTATTGCTTGGTAACGCAAACTAGGTTCCATGCTTTGGACACTCGGAAAATCTAACTGATAAAGTTCCTGTATCCCCTTGTACCCATCCGCACGGTCGATAAATTCTAACGTGAACCCTGCCTTCATTTGATTCTCGATTTTAGCTAAATCAGAAATTGATTTTAATTGGTGCTCATCCGCAAAGTCACGTTTAACAGCAAGAGCATATGTGTTTTGATAAGCCATCGGACTTAAAAGTGTCATTGAGAACTGTTCATTTAACAGTCTATTGGCCTCGTGATACGTTTCTTCTTTTGTTAATTTTTGGTCCTTGATTGATTCTGGAACTGTAACCAAACTCTCTAATACTGTTCCAGTAAACTCAGGATAAATATCAATTTGTTTGTTTTCTAAAGCGCTGAATAGAAAACTGGTTTTACCGAAATTCGGTTTTAATTCGACTTCCGCCTCGGTTTCTTCTTCAATCAATCCTTTGTACATCTGGATCAATATATCTGGTTCTGCACCAAGCTTACCGGCAATCGTGATTTTCTCTTGTTTCAAGAAACCAGTTTGATAAATGGAAGCACCTGCGACTAAAGTCAAAATCAAGCCTAAAGTGATCATCGTATAACGAGGTTTCAAGTGTTGTAATAGACGGATCAAGCTACTGAAAACAATAGCTAACAAGGCGGAGCTGATTGCGCCGATCAAAGTTAAAACAGGTGTATTCCGATCGATCCCTAGTAAGATAAATGTTCCTAGCCCGCCAGCACCGATCAAGGCTGCTAATGTTGCTGTACCAATGATCAATACTAACGCAGTACGGATACCTGAGATAATGACAGGCAGCGCGATGGGTAATTCTACTTTGATCAATCTTCGAAAACGAGACATCCCAAAAGCAACTGCTGCTTCTTCGATTGATGGATCGATTTCTGCTAATCCTATATAAGTGCTTTGAAATATCGGTAATAAGGCGTATAAGATCAAGGCGATCAACGCCGGTAAAGTGCCGATCCCTACAAATGGAATCAATAATCCTAAAAGTGCAAGTGAGGGAATAGTTTGCAGCACACTCGTTACTTGTAACAAAAATTCTGCCATTCTTTTATGGTTGACTGCCCAAATAGCAAGTGGGATCGCAATCACTGCGGCAATCAATAATGCAATCAATGAAATAGATAAGTGCTGAAATGTTGCTGCGAATAACTCTTCTTTTCTCTCACTGAGCGTTTCGATAAACGTATTCATATGACCTTCCTTTCTGTTCTCCTTTAAGTATAAACATAGCGAAGTAAATCCCCAACTAAGTTGTTTTAAAAAAAAACTTGCAATCGACTAGATGGTGAGAAGTGATTGCAAGTTTTGTTTTTGTATTTAGTTATTTTGAATCGTACGTAGCTCTATGTTGATAGAAGGTTTCTTCATACCTGCGTTTTCGTTCATTTTGTCGATACTTTTTTTCATCCCACATCACAAACCATAATACAAACGAAGGTAAAAAAATCAATAATGCTGTTTGTAACCCATAATTACCTATAATAATTCCAAAAAATAAAATCAACAACATCGCACCAAAACGTCTCATTGATTGCATCTCTGATCACCTCTATTATTTTATACCGAACGATTGTTCGCTCTTTTATTATACGAACAATTGTTCTCGTTGTAAAGGAGAAGTTGGAATTTTGAACAAAAAAAAACAGCCAGTAACTTTTAAAATCTCGTGGGGGAGATACTTGTTTACTGGCTTGTTCAATAATTATTATACTTTAAGTTGTGTGTCAGTGACCAAAAAAGTAAAAATCGGTTGTTTTAACATCATAATCGTTAAATTTAATAAAATAATTTATGTTTTTTTATATTTAAATACATTTTTTTATTTATCACACTATTTTATTCACTATTTTTTTATCCCTAAATTATGCAATACATATTTTTACATAGAATCATTTTTGATTTAAAAGATTGTTTTACAAGGAATGATTGACCAAAATTAAATACACTTCATTATGTATATTTTTTTCTATTTACCTATTGAATTTATAGAGCCATTCAGTGTAATATAAAGATTGCTGAAAATTTTCAAAAAGAAAAGAGGTTAGAGATGAAACAAGTAAAATTTTTATTAGACTTATGTGGAATTATTTTTGGGGCTGCTCTTTATGGATTAGCGGTAACCGGAATCAATCTCCCTTCAAAATTAGCTGACGGTGGTGTCACAGGAATTGCTCTTTTACTTAATCATTTATTTGGCTTTGCGCCTTCCATCACCTCACTGATTATAAATTTACCTTTATTGCTGATTTCCTTGTTTATTTTTGGAAAACATGCATTTATTCGAACGATCGTCGGAACATTTTCTCTGGTCTTCTTCTTGCATGTATGGGAAAATTTAAATGTCCACTTTGCTGTTGGAAATCTTTTAGTGAATAGTCTAATGACTGGCATTCTTTCGGGAATCGGTTGTGGCTTAGTTTTTCGTTTTGGGGGCAGCACTGGCGGCACCGATATCGTTTATCAAGCAATTGAAAAATATTATCATGTGAATATCGGGAAAAGTCTATTTGTTATCACGTTTGGGATTTTAGTTGTGTCTTTGTTGTATTTGGATTTTACGCATTTTGCCTATACTCTTTTGAGTTGCTCAATTTTATCTTATACATTGAATAAAGTGAAGTACTTCCGCTTCGCTAATCCTTTCAAAAAAATCACAGCTCCATCCCCAACAGTCAATCAATTAGAACCTGTGGAAGATTCATATATAGATTGAACTCTTACCATAAAAAGCAACTGAGGTCGGAACAGAAGTGTTTATTTCTCGCCGTTTATCTGGTTTTAGATAGTGCGAGAGAAACCATGTTCCAGCCACAGTTGCTTTTTTATAGTCATTCTTACTACTTGTCTTATCGAGCCATTTTTCCACCGGTGGATTTGAACCCACCTGACAAAACGACTTTGCCTTGCTGGCTACCTTCCTTCACCAACTTCATCGCTTGTTCAAGGGAAGCTCGGGTGATACCATCTGAGTAAACAGTTGTTACGTGGCTATGAAGTTTATTTTCTTCAAATAACTTTGTCAATGTCTCTAGGATTGTGCCTTGTGTTGCGATTTCTTTATTATGATCGGTTTTCGTGAAAACATACTCCCAATGGAAGCTGATTGAATCATTTTTATATTCATTCCAATCGATTTTCGCTTGTGTATTGACGATCATTCCGATATGCCCTAAAGGTTGAATGATATTTTTTATTTCTGGTAGATAGGCTTCAATATCATACAACACTGCGATATAGTCAACACCATCGCTCCCAGCTAATTTTAATTGGTCATAGATAGAATGATGGTAATCGATCGGAACATCTACGCCATTTTTTTCAAGCCATCCAAAATTTTGCGGACTAGCAGTTGCATACACTTTCATACCCGTCCACTTCGCTAGTTGCGTCATGATCGAACCAACGCCACCTCCTCCATTGATCACCAAAAGCTCTTTCCCTTCATTTGCTTTTTCTTGAGGAACTAACTGAAATTTTTCAAATAGCAATTCATAGGCAGTGAGTGCAGTCAATGGAATCCCTGCAGCAGCTTCGTCGCTAAGATTCTTAGGAGCTTTTGCAGCGATCCGTGCATCAACGATTTGATACTCTTGTTGACTCCCTTCGCGTTGAGTCGTTCCTGCATAATAGACACGGTCATTCAGCTCAACCCCTTTTACAGCCGCGCCCATTTCCCGTACATAACCCACACTATCATAGCCGAGCACAGTGAATGTTTCTTCTTTGACGATTTCTCTTCGCTTCGTATCTATAGGATTGATTGAAAGTGCTACAACTTCGATCAATAAGTCGTGTTCGCCAGGTTTTGGTACCATCGTATCTTCTTCAATCAATTGCGGATAAGGGGTCTCATAAGTAAAACCAAACCTTTTCATTGATGAGGGTCTATTTATCATTTTTCTGTTCCTTTCTACTGCAATAATATAGTCGGTCAAAAAAAAGCTGTTCCGCTCCAACACCCAGACATTTTTTCACAAGTCCTGCTTGTTTCTTATGTGTCTGAATGTTTGAAGGAACAACTTTTTCTCATACTTGAGCAGTCACTACTTATTGGAAATAACCATTGCCTTTCAAGGAATTACCTTGGTCATTGATCAGGCCTTCCAACGAACGATCTAATACTCCATGAGTTTTCTTACTTGAACTTTTCTCTTGGTTCATTGTTACACCTTGTTTTCCATCATAGGGTGTATTTTCTGTTTCAAATAAAAGATACGCATTCTTTTCTTTTTTGATCGAAGCGAGCAATTCTTCTTCAGAGATTTTATTTTTCTTCGGATCAGGAATGATCGAAGCGGGTACGTACTTAGGTACAAAATAAGAACGTTCTCTTCCCGAACGATTGAATACACTTCGTGATTGGCTTGTTTTTTCTTGTGTTGATCTTTGCTCTGAAGGGCTGGCATGACGAGTATAGCCAAAATTCGTCTGACTGTTTCGTTTGGTTTGTGTTTTTTTACTCTGCCTATAGTCTGGCAAATTTTGTTTATGTTTTGCTAGATTTGCTTTTTGTGTTGAAGCATGCCGAACATTGACTGTCGAATGAGGATTTTTTTCATTTTTTGAATAATCCTCAAAATGAAATTCATTGATTTGCTCGAACAATGGTTTGTCGCTTGTATCGGTCATCAGATCATCTTGTCCGTCAAACAGCACACGCCTATTTTCATTTTTTAACTTTACACCTATGTGATCATCGTATGCAGGAAAGCGAAAATGTTTTCGTTTGATTTCTGTCATGTAAACCATCCTTTTTCAGTGGACTTTCTCTTATAATAGCACAAATCGTCTATTTTCTATAGCTAAGCGTTAGTCTTATTTAACTTTCTTGTCGTTTCACGAATGATCAATTCTGGGAAAAAGTGACGGTATCCTTGACTTGCTCCTTTTTCAGTAATTTTCTTTAATAACATTTCGCCGCACACTTCCCCCATACGAATGATGTCTTGTTTAACGGTAGTCAGTTTTGGGGAACTGATTTGATCAAGAAATACGCCATCAAAACCAATAACGCCAAATTGATCGGGTAACTGTCCGCCAACTTGTGTGATGCCACGAACGATACCAAGCGCTAAACGATCAGAACTGCAAACAAAACACGTTTTATCTGAAAATTCGTCCCAATGTTCTGTGATATATTTTTCTGGTGTGGTGGAGTGATTATCAAAACGCAGCATTTTCGGAGTTAGCCCAGCCTCTTCCATCACTTTTAGATAGCCCGCTTCTCTAGATAGTTCAAAAGGTTCTGCTTCATCAATGCCGATATAAACAACCGTTTGATAACCAACTTCTAAGGCATATTGTGTCGCTTTGGCGGTTCCATATTGATTATCGCTATCAACATAATCATAGCCCATACGATTTTCACCAAATAGCACGACTGGCTTTTCTAGACGATTGATCCAATCAAAATCTCTTTGACGCACGCCAGTGATGATATAACCATCGCAGGAGCCAACGTCAAAAGCATCGTTGGTCACTAATTGCAAGGAATAGTGCTCTTTACCAATCCTTTTAGCAATCCCCATGAGTAGATTCATATAATAGGGCTCCGTGGTATCGATTTCCTCAAGAATAAACAACTTGATGATCTGTGAACGGTTCGAAACTAACGCTTTTGCTGCAATATTTGGACGATAATCCAATTCAGCCATGGCTGTAAAAACTAGTTCCTTTAGCTCATCAGTGACTTGTTCTGGATGATTGATCACCCGAGAAACCGTCATTTTTGAGACATTTGCTCGTTTAGCTACATCTGCCAATGTTGGCATAAAATCTCCCCTTCCATGCCTAATTCCATAACTATAGTCATTATAGCAAAGATTTGTGCTAAAAAAGAGCAACTCTCAAGTAGTTCTGAAAAAAAAATCTATCAAAGAAAAAAATTTCTCTTTGATAGACGTTTTATTTATTTAGACCTCTTACTTACTATATAGACACAGCCATCATTTGGCTCAAAAAATCCGCTGCTTCATCCATCAATGGGACTTCTACCATGTGACGTTTTTCCGAAGAAGCACGAAAGACGATTCCCTTACCATAAGACTTATCTTGGTTTTTTTCGACAAATTTAGACACTTGTCGAAAAGGAATCTTTTCATCTTTTTCACCATGCCAGAAAAATAAAGGACGACCTGCTAATTTTTCTGGGTGTAAAGATAGATCATAATGGTTGACCCAAGAAATCAAATCAAAGTAGTCAACGGGCAACTTGTACTGGAATTCTTGTGCTCTAAGTGAGATTTCTTGACCATATTCAAGTGGTGATGGTGATCCCATCAAACAAATTCCGCCAGTGATTTCTGGGTGTTTGGCTAGCAATGCACAAGTGGTCATTCCACCCATTGACACACCACCCACAGCTAATTTATCTGAAAGAAGTTCACGTTTTTTTAGATGTTCGATCAATGTATCAAACTCGAATAGATTCCCGTAGATACTACTCCAAAAAGTAAAGGAAGGAATTTTTGAAACGGGTTGTTTACGCTCGCCATGATTCATCGCATCTGGAAGCAAAACTCGCATCCCTTTTTTAGCCATTTTTCTACCTTGAGTCAATACAAGCTCCTTGCTTGTCTGCCAACCATGATAGTAGATCACTACTGGGATTTTCTCTGTCTTCAACTCTTTTTGGACAACTTCTAATACGGGTATGTTTTTGATGGTTCGTTTCAAAATAATTGGATTCACTGATTGATTCACCTGATTTTCATTAGATTGGTTGACCGTAAAGACAACCATAAACTTAGCATGACTTGTACAAGGCATAGTAGCCCAAATGTAATAGTATAAAAATCCATCCTTTTAACAAAGAATAACATGGCCAATATTCCTATGGTTCCTAATCCTATGGATAAGGCTGGGGAAATCGACATTTTAAAGAAGCTAGCCACACTACCAAAAATATTACCAATAAACACCATTAGAAAAAGAAAAATACTTAATATTACCCCATCAGTTAGTGAGATTGGGAATAACAAGGAATTCGCTTCAATGGGTTGTTGGATCGCATGGGTCCCTAAATACATACTAAGAAAAATACTACATATATGACTGACTCCAATGACCCTGTTCATTCGCTTCATCGCGCTCACCTGACTCTCTTTATAATTCTATTATAATCATTTTATCATTTTTTTAAAGTAATAAACGTTTATTCTTTTCTTTAATCGCATTATTTCTGATATGATGAACATAGACGCTACTGAAAGGAGTTCTTATTATGTTCGATCCAAAAATGTTAGCGATGATCTTTTTCATCAATTTCGCTTACATCACATTAAATACCCTACGCTTTATGTTGACCATGAAAGGCTATCGCTACATTGCTCCATTAGTTAGTATGGTTGAGATCACTATTTATATCGTTGGTTTATCGCTGGTTTTAGACCGCTTAGATAATCCATTGAATTTGTTCGTTTATGCGTTAGGCTATGCTGTTGGTATCAGTGTTGGGATTGCCATTGAGGATAAATTAGCACTAGGATATATCATGGTAACGACGATCCTACCAGCAAATACTTCAGAGGATAAAAATTTGCCGATCATTCTTCGACAAAATGGGTTTGGAGTGACTCAAACGTCAGCAACTGGTTTAGAAGGTGAACGGTTAGTCCTAGAGATTTTATCTCCACGTAAAAGTGAACGTGAGCTTTATCGCTTGATCAAAGAAGTTGAAGAACGCGCTTTTATTATCTCCTACGAACCAAAATATATTTCTGGCGGATTCTGGACAAAGAAAGTGCGCAAACGTCGAAGCAATGTGAAATGAATATTCACAAAACAGACGATGATTCGATGAATTTATTTCATCCGACCATCGTCTATTTATTTGTTTTATTAAAAACCATCGACAATTCCTCATCATTTTGTTATTATATTGTATATCATTAAATTTATGGGAGTACTTATGGAAATACAACAAAAAACAACGACCTATCTACATTGGGGATCTGTTTTTGCCGTTTTGAATGCTTTACTTTTTTTCTTTTATGCTTATTTTAAGACTTCAAGCATCCCATGCAATTCATTTGGCTGGTTATTGCTTGACCATTCCGAGCTGAATCAATCGACTGACAACCCAACCTTCTTGATTCTTTCTACTTTCTGCGGCCTTATCTTCTCGTTATGTTTCGCCGCCTATTTTGCTAAAAAAAAGATGAATACATTTAATGAAGTAAATGTTATTTTCGTGATACTGAAATCACTGAACCTTTTAACAGCTATGCTCTATACGGTTAATCAAGATTCACTTTTTTTCTTCATTATTAACGGTTTAGTTGTGATTTTAACGATATTTACTTTCTTTATTTTTTCATTGATCACCAAGCAATTAAGAATGCCGATGGTCATACAAACCAGCACCTTTTTCTGTTTTTGCTATAGTCTCGTAGCACTATTCATCCTAGCCTTTGCGCCATCGATCAATTCTGCCAATATCCAAATCACTAGTAATATTCTAGATATCTTGTTTATTGGGAATTTGGCTTATATGATGTGGCATTTTCGTCAAGCAGCATGATCCCAATGAGATCTGGACAGGAGTGTTTAGTCTCGAAAAATCAGGCAGCATCCACAAAAATTATTTTCTAATTTTTGTGGATGCTGCCTGATTTTTCGAAGTAGTTCTTTCTGTTCTCACTTTTTCCGGTTTTAGTCGGTGGGGTCCCCAACAATTGTCGAGGTCATATTTTCTTGATATAAGAATAAGATTTTAAATCCAATTGCCGCATGACTTCGACCAACGCTTGTTCTTTAATAAAGGCGGCTCGCATTGGTGTTTCCGTTGAAGGTTCATATTTTTGTAGCAATGCGTCATTCCTATCCTCTGTTACAGGCAAGAGCAATTGATATTGCTCCTGTTGGACGACAACCCCCGCTAATAATAAGGCATCTAAAAAAATCGACTCACGGCGTTTTTTGTATTTGTTTTCACAAATTCGTTCGATAATCACTTCTATTTGGTCAAAAAAATAGGTTTCATTCACATCGCCAATCAACTGCCCTAGAGCCTGAAATTCCTCAGATAGTGGGGTTTGCTGTTTTTGGAGATGGAAATACGTTGGTAAAGAAACCACGTTCTCTCCTTGGTTGAGCGTTACAAAGCGATAGTTCTCATTTCCTGCTTCCAACCGCACAATCGTAGGAACTGAAAAAGTAGTGGCATAAAAATAAGCAGACGTTGTTTCATGGCAGAAATCCCAAATTTCTTCTGATAAGAAGAGATTTCTGCGGTGTTCCGGTTGTTTCATTAATTCATTGATCAATTCTTTAGTCAGTTGATTGATCTCTGTTTGGAAATCTCCTTGGTCATAGACCGGAAAAGCACAGCGGTAACGGCGATTTTCTCGGATGATCAAGCCACTATCGATCATTTGATCAAGAAAGTGTACCATTTTCTTTTGGGGAAATGCTTTCTTTAGTTGGCGTAAAATGACCTCTTGTGAGCCTTGTTCGATCAAATAGTCGATCATTGGTTGGAAGAGCGGATGCTCAATTAGTTTTCGTTCGTTCTCTAAAGAATAAAAATATTGCATATCTGTTTACCTGCTTTCTATGTGACACCTTGAATGAAAAAAGCGGGAGGTCCCAGTCAACTGGTTACACTCCCACTCCCTTCTTCCAATCTCATTGCCTAATTGAAAACTTCTGTTAATTGAGGTACCACTTGTTTTTTACGTGAAACGACCCCTTGTAAAAATGCGCGATTGTTTTCTAACTTCACGCCAAAAGCTTGTTCAACTTGTTCTTTTCTTTCGCCAGCAATCAATAATTCTGAGTTACTGTTCAAGATGTCTGTTACAACAAGAACAAAAAGATCATACCCATTCGTCGCGATCTCTGTTTGCATAGCAGTTTCAAGTTCAGCTTGACGATCCATTACTTCATTTAGATCAACTGTATTGACTTGAGCGATACGAACACTTGCTTCACCCATAGGGAAACTTTTCGCATCTAGATCAAGTAATACTTCTGCTGGTTTATCACTTAGATTTGTACCTGCTTTCAACATGTCTAAACCATACGCTTCTAAGTCTACACCAGAGATTTCAACTAGCTCTTTTGCAGCCAATTGATCTGCTTCTGTTGAAGTTGGTGATTTGAACAACAATGTATCTGAAATGATTGCTGATAACATGATTCCAGCGATTTCTTTCGGAATCTCAATTTGATTTTCTTTAAATAATTTTAGAATGATCGTACTTGTACAACCCACTGGTTCAGCACGATAATACAATGGATTCGCTGTTTCAAAGTTGGCGATACGATGATGGTCAACTACTGCTAGAATCGTAGCTTCCGCAATATCTACCACGCTTTGTTGGAATTCATTATGATCGACAAGCATGACATCTGCTTGTTCCTCTTTGATCGATGTGATCACTCGAGGCGCCTCTAATTTGAAGTAATCTAGTGCAAATTGTGTTTCTTCACTTGGCGTGCCTAAAGCGACAGGCTCAGCGTTTACTCCTAATTGATTTTGCAAATATGAAAATGCAATCGCTGCTCCAATTGCATCTGTATCAGGATTTTGATGACCAAAAACTAAAACTTTTGACATTTGACTCGCTCCTTTTTGTTTTCTCCTATTCAATAATAGCAAAAAAACGGAAAGAAGCAATACTTATCTTCCTTCCGTTCGCGTCTATCTAGTTAAATACTTTGTATAATCTTCGATATGAAGAAGACGTTTTGCATTTTCTACTCGTTCTTTTGTCGGTGGTTCGATTCCTTCTAATGGATACGTCAAACCAAGCGTTTCCCATTTGTATTTACCCATTGTATGATAAGGAAGGATTTCCACACGATCGACATTTTCAAGTGTTTTGATGAATGCATCAAGGCGGATCAAATACTCATCATAATCACTACGTTCTGGGACTAACACATGACGAATCCAGACAGGTTTCTTGATATCTGAAAGATACTGAGCCATTTCTAAAATATTTTCATTGCCCCAATGAGTTAATTTTTTATGTGCTTCGTTATCGATGTGTTTGATATCGAATAACAGTAAGTCCGTATAGTTCATCAACTCTTCAAAACGAGAAAAGAAAGGCTCATCATGGCTAAATGGTTTTCCACATGTGTCGATTGTTGTATGAATGCCACGTTCTTTCGCCTTTTGGAATAATTCGATCAGGAAATCGATCTGCAATAAAGGTTCACCACCACTGATCGTGATCCCTCCTTGTTTCCCCCAATAAGAACGGTAACGTTCTGCTTGGTCTAAAATTGCATCTGCGGTATATTCTTTTCCTCCACCAATATTCCAGGTGTCGGGGTTATGACAAAATTCACAACGCATGCGACAACCTTGCATGAAGACGACAAAGCGAACGCCTGGTCCATCTACAGACCCAAATGTTTCAATCGAATGGACATAGCCTTTTGTTTGTTCTTCCATTTTAATCACTTCTTTTCTTTAGTTTCTTTCGTTATGAGCCACGGACAATGTTGCGACTTCTCAACACGCTGTGAAGAGGAGATCTATCTGTTTGCCTCTAACACGCTATATATCCTTTTTTACATATAGTTGTAAAAAAGGAAGACAAAAGCTCATGCGGAACTTTTGCCTTTCCTTTTTACACTGCATTGATTGTCTTACATTCTGTCGTGTGACGTTCTCATTAATACGTCTAATTGTTGTTCTCTTGTCAAGTCACGGAATTTAACCGCATATCCAGAAACACGGATCGTTAAGTTTGGATATTTCATTGGGTTTTCCATGGCATCACGCAATAAGTCATTACTGAATACGTTCACGTTCAAGTGGTATGCTCCTCTTGAGAAGTAACCATCTAAGACGTTACGTAAGTTGTCGATTCTTGTTTCTTCATCTTTCCCTAAACCAGAAGGGTTGATTGTTTGTGTATTAGAGATACCATCACGAGCGTGTGCATAGTTGAATTTCGCAGTTGAGTTCAAGCTTGCAAGCAACCCATTTTGTTCTGCTTGATAGCTTGGGTTTGCACCAGGTGCTAAAGGTTTACCAGCTTCACGTCCGTCAGGTGTATTCCCTGTATTTTTTCCGTAAACGACATTTGATGTGATCGTTAATAATGAAGTTGTCGGAGTCGAATTACGGTAAGTTTTATGACGTTTGATTTGACCCATGAAGTATTCTAAGATCCATTCAGCGATCTCATCGGCACGGTCATCGTCATTACCATATTTAGGGAAGTCACCAGTTACTTCAAAGTCAACTGTGATCCCTTTGTCATTACGGATTGGTTTAACTTGTGCATATTTGATTGCAGATAAGCTATCTGCCGCATGAGAGATACCTGCGATACCTGTCGCAAATGTACGTTTCAAGTCAGTATCCATGACAGCTAATTGTGCTGCTTCATAAGAATATTTGTCGTGCATATAGTGGATGATGTTTAGCGTATTGACATAAAGCTCAGCTAACCAGTCCATGATGTTCATGAAGTTGTGTTTTACTTCTTCAAAGTCTAATGTGTCGCTTGTGATCGGACGATACTCAGGACCTACTTGTGCGCCTGTCATTTCATCCACACCACCATTGATCGCGTATAACAAAGCCTTAGCTAAGTTTGCGCGAGCACCGAAGAATTGCATATCTTTACCAACAACCGTTCCAGATACACAACACGCAATCGCACAGTCATCTGAACCCCATTGTTCACGAAGCAAGTTATCATTTTCAAATTGGATCGAAGAACTTTCGATCGCAATTTTACTTGCATACGTTCTAAAGCCTTCTGGTAAGTTTTCTGAGTATAAAACAGTCAAGTTTGGTTCTGGTGAAGGTCCCATATTTGTCAATGTGTGCAACATACGGAAATCATTTTTTGTGACTAATGAACGTCCGTCTAAGCCCATACCAGCGATTGATAAGGTTGCCCAGATCGGGAAGCCAGAGAACAATTGGTTGTATTCAGGCGTACGTGCAAATTTCACCATACGTAATTTCATTACTAAATGGTCGATCAATTCTTGTGCTTCTTTTTCAGTGATCACACCGTTGTCTAAATCACGTTGGATATAAATGTCTAAGAATGCAGAGATACGTCCGATCGACATAGCTGCACCATTTTGAGATTTGATTGCTGCTAGATAACCAAAGTATAACCATTGAACGGCTTCTTTTGCGTTTGCAGCTGGTTTTGAAATGTCATACCCATATTTTGCAGCCATTTCTTTCATTTGAGCTAATGCACGATATTGTTCTGAGATTTCTTCACGAAGACGGATGACCTCTTCACTCATCGTATGGTAGCCTGTATTGTCATGGTCTTTTTTCTTTTGAGCCATCAAATAGTCGATTCCGTATAATGCGATACGACGGTAGTCACCGATGATGCGGCCACGTCCGTAAGCGTCAGGAAGTCCAGTGATGATCTTGTTTTTACGTGCAGCACGCATTTCTGCAGTATAAGCATCGAATACACCTTGGTTATGTGTTTTTCTCCAGTCTGTGAAAATGTGTGTTAACTCTTCTTTTGGCTCATAGCCGTTACTTGTTAACGCATGATTCGCCATGTTGATGCCACCAAATGGCATGAATGCTTGTTTCAAAGGAGTTTCAGTTTGCAGACCGACGATTTGTTCTAAATCTTTGTCTAGGTATCCTGCTTCGTGGGAAGTGATTGTTGATACGACATCTGTATCCATGTCATATACACCATTACGTTCAAATTGGATATCATTCAATTTTTGTAATTTTTCCCACAAATTTTCTGTTGCTTCAGTGGGTTTTTCTAAAAAGCTGTCATCACCGCGGTATTCTGTATAGTTGTTTTGGATAAAGTCACGTGTATCCACGCCTTCTTTCCACTTAGTTCCTTTAAATCCATTCCATTGTTCCATCGTATGGACCTCCCGTTTCTGTTTTATGTAACAGTTTTTACGTGATAAGTATAACACATGTTGCCTCCAATGCAAGGGTTTTCTTGTTTTTTTTTTAACAAATAAAGCGAATATAAAATAATAGTAGTTATTAAAGCTGATATATAGGCATTTATCTATTGTGAATCTATTCATATTTTGTTTGTGCAAGTCTTAATTTTATGTTAATAAATAAAAATAGCTGGCAACTGTAATAATACAGTTGCCAGCTATTCCATAAAAAACTATAACAGTTATTCCTTGATATCCATCGTTGGAGAATCAATCACCATTTGTACTTCTCCGCCTTTTTTCTCATCTAAAACAAATGAACCGTTAGACGTACGATCACCAATTGGATAATCCGTCGGATCGATTGGTAATTCTTGTCCTTTTTGATTGATCAACGTCATCGTTTTGGCATGCCCCTCTGACATATAGATCACTCGATGTGGTTGTTTCTTCAATTCTCGCAATACACTCACACCTCGTTTGGCACGAGAAGTCTGACTGATTTCTTGTGCAAGCATTCGTTTTACTGCCCCACGCTGGCTGACGATAACGATAGGCGTATCTCCTTCTGCTAAGACAAGTAAACCATTAACGACATAATCTTCTTCTTTCAAATTGATCGATTTGACACCTGCAGCCTTCGTTCCAACAACTGGCACTTCAGTCAACGGATAGCGTAGGCCCATTCCTTGATGCGTAACAAGGAAAACATCACGATCTGTTTGTTCTTTTTCAAGATAGACAGCCACTAATTCATCTTCACTGGCTTTTAGCTTCATGCCACTCAATGGACGACTCTTATACGTACGCCATGGTTCAAAATCTGTCATCCGCGTCTGTTTGATCAAGCCGTTTTTACTGATAAATACAAATGTTTTTTCGGAATCGATTTTCTGATAGGGGAATACCGCTAAAATGGATTCATCAACAGCTAGATTCACTATCGTTTGTGAGATATGCTCACCGGCATCTTTCCATTTCAAATCTGGTAGTTCGTGAACTGGTCGATAGATCACATTGGCTTTATTGGTGACCAGTAACAAATGATCTAACGTATTCAGTTCCCCAGCATATAGAAGATAATCTCCTTCACGCATCCCGATTTCTTCTGGTTTTGATGCACTATAGGAACGAAGGCTTGTTCGTTTCACATAGCCTTCACGTGTGACACTGACAATGACATCCTCTTGCGCAACTAATACTTGTGTATCGATTTTGATTTCTTCGATTTCATCTTCGATCATCGTCAAGCGAGAAGAAGCATATTTCTTCTTGACTTCACGTAGTTCTTTTTTCATGACAGAAAATAATTCTTTATCGTTTGAAAGGATTTTATTTAATTCAGTGATCAGAGCAATCAATTCTTGCGATTCACGGCGTAGTTCGGTAATGTCTGTATTCGTCAAACGATAAAGCTGTAACGTAACGATGGCTTCAGCTTGTTCTTCTGTAAATTGGAACATTTGGACTAAATTGTGCTTCGCATCTTTTTTATCTTTACTCTCACGGATCGTTGCAATGACTTCATCTAAAATCGATAGAGCTTTCATCAGCCCTTCAACGATATGCTGTCTTCTTTGCGCTTTCTCCAAGTCAAACTGACTACGTTTGGTGATCACTTGTTTGCGGTGCTCGATGTAACTACTTAAAATATCCTTCAACCCTACTTGATGAGGGGTCATATGATCGATTGCCACCATATTGAAGTTGTAGTTGATCTGTAATTCGGTATTCTTGAATAAATAATTCAAGATTCCTTGAGCGTTAGCGTCTTTTTTCAATTCCACAACGATCTGTAGACCCGTACGATCACTTTCGTCACGAACTTCTGCGATCCCATCGATTTTCTTGTTCAAGCGTATCTCATCCATTTTTTTGACAAGAGTCGCTTTGTTCACTTCGTAAGGAATCTCAGTGATCACGATTTGTTGCTTGTTTCCTTTGATGGATTCGATCGCCGTTTTTGAGCGTAGGATCACTTTCCCACGACCAGTTTCATAAGCTTTCTTGATTTCATCTTTTCCTTGTAAAATGCCCCCAGTTGGAAAATCAGGACCTGGAATGAATTCCATCAATTTGTCTAAGCTGGCTTGTGGATGGTCGATCATATAGACCGTTCCATCAATAACTTCCGCAAGATTGTGCGTTGGTATCTCAGTAGCATAGCCCGCAGAGATACCGGTTGATCCATTGACTAATAGATTGGGGTATCTCGCTGGTAATACAGTCGGCTCTTTTTCAGTGTCATCAAAGTTCCACACAAGGTCGACCGTATTTTTTTCGATATCAGCAAGCATCTCACCACTCAATTTCGATAAGCGTGCTTCTGTATAACGCATTGCTGCTGGTGGGTCTCCGTCCATACTTCCGTTGTTTCCGTGCATTTCTACGAGTACTTCTCGTAGTTTCCAATCTTGGCTCATACGAACCATTGCATCATAGATACTGCTGTCACCATGAGGATGATAATTACCCATGATATTCCCGACGGATTTAGCTGATTTACGGAATCCTTTATCAAACGTATTGCCGTCTTTGTTCATCGCAAATAAAATACGACGTTGAACGGGTTTCAGACCATCACGGATATCCGGCAAAGCACGTTCTTGAATAATGTATTTCGAGTAACGTCCGAAGCGGTCACCCATCACTTCTTCTAACGTTAATTCTTGGATTTCTTGACGTTCTTCCATTAGGTGACCTCCTATTCTACCTCTACTGATTGTTCATTTTTGTTTTCTTCTGCGCGTTCTTCTTCTAATAGGTCATTAGAAACAGACGCGGAAGTCTCAGTTTCTTCTTTTTTGTCTAGAATACTACGTTCTTCTTCTAAGCTGAATTGGACATGGTTTTCGATCCATTTACGACGTGGTTCGACTTTATCCCCCATCAAGGTGGTTACGCGTCGCTCTGCTTGCGCAGCATCATCGATCCTCACCCGGATCAAGGTCCGAGAGGTTGGGTCCATCGTCGTTTCCCATAACTGCTCCGCATTCATCTCCCCAAGACCTTTGTACCGTTGCAACATATAGCCTTTACCGACAGTCTTAATGACTGCAGCTAATTCGTCATCGGTCCAAGCATACTCGACTACTTGTTTTTTCCCTTGGCCTTTAGATACTTTATATAGCGGCGGCAAAGCAATGTAAACTTTCCCTGCTTCGATCAATGGTTTCATATAGCGATAGAAAAATGTCAACAATAAGACTTGGATATGGGCACCATCGGTATCCGCATCGGTCATGATGATGATCTTGTCATAGTTGCAATCTTCAAGTGAAAATTCAGGGCCTACGCCGGCACCGATCGTATAGATCATCGTATTGATTTCTTCATTTTTTAAGATATCTTGCATTTTTGCTTTTTCGGTATTGATGACTTTTCCTCGAAGTGGCAATATCGCTTGGAATTTCCGATCTCTCCCTTGTTTGGCTGATCCACCGGCTGAATCTCCTTCGACAAGATACAATTCATTTTTCTTAGGGTTTCTCGATTGTGCAGGTGTTAATTTTCCAGAAAGTAATGATTCGCCCTTTTTACGTTTTTTCCCATTACGGCTTTCTTCTCTGGCTTTACGAGCGGCTTCCCTTGCTTCTCTCGCTTTGATTGCTTTACGGATCAGCATTTGGCTCATTTCGCTATTTTCTTGCAAGTAGAAGCCCATTTGTTCGCTCATGACATTATCAACGACGGAACGAGCAATCGGTGTACCTAGTTTTTCTTTCGTTTGTCCTTCAAATTGTAGCAAATGTTCAGGTACCCGGATCGACAAGACTGTCGCAAGTCCTTCACGGAAGTCAGTACCTTCTAGGTTCTTATCTCGTTCTTTCAACAAGCCTACTTTACGGGCATATTCATTGTAGGCTTTGGTCATTGCTGTTTTCATGCCGACTTCATGTGTCCCACCATCTTTTGTTCGCACGTTGTTAACAAACGACAGGACATTTTCAGAATAGCCATCATTATACTGATAGGCCACTTCTACTTCGATTCCTTCTTTTTCACCAGAGAAATAGACTACTGGCGTCAACGTATCTTTTTCTTCATTTAAATACGCAACGAATTCTTTGATTCCTTCTTCGTAATGAAAGACTTCTTGAACTGTTTCGTCACCTCTTAGATCTGTCAAAGTGATTTTTACACCTTTTAACAGAAATGCAGATTCTCTTAAACGTTCAGATAACGTATCATAGGAAAATTTCGTGGTTGAGAAAATACTATCATCTGGTAAGAAATGAACAGACGTCCCATTGGCTTTCTTCGTTTTGCCAATTTTTTTCAACGTTCCGTCTGGTTTTCCACCTTGTTTGAATGTTTGTTGGTATTCGATACCATCTCGGACGATCGTCACTGTTAGCCATTTAGATAAAGCATTGACAACACTGGCACCTACACCATGAAGTCCACCAGAAGTTTTATATCCTCCTTGGCCAAATTTACCGCCGGCATGTAGCACAGTGAAAATAACTTCGACCGTTGGGATACCTGAAGCATGCATGCCAACAGGCATACCACGTCCACTATCCGTAACAGTCACACTGTTATCCTCGTGAATCGTCACAGCGATTTCATTTCCGTAGCCTGATAAAGCTTCATCTACGGCATTATCAACGATTTCATAGACTAAATGATGCAAGCCTCGGCTATCAGTCGACCCGATATACATCCCTGGTCGTTTTCTTACTGCTTCTAATCCTTCAAGAACTTGGATCGAGGCATCATTGTATTCATTTTTAATTTTTTTTGCCAAGGCAAACGCTCCTTCAATAATACTTGCGATATAACCGCACCACGCTTATCATACTAGAAAAGTCCTCAAAAAAAAAGAGGGAAGGTCAGAATTACAAGAAACAACCAACTCTCCCGCTTTTTTCTTTCTTTTCTCTCAGCTTGTCAGTGGTAACGATCACTTACTCTTTTTTGATAACAGGTCAAACCATTTTTCATCACTTAGCTAAACCATTTGCCAGTAAAAGTGTCACTGACTATCAGGATATGTGCTTCTGTTATTCCTGTTTTTTATTGTTCCATTTTTGCTAATTCGATCTTGATGCAGCGATCCATGACGATATCATTTCTTCCAGCTGCTTGGAGCATTTCAGCAGCTTCTTCATTCTCAATGCCTAACTGTGCCCAGAAGACTTTCGCATCTGTTTTCAGAAAATCTACCGCTACTTCTGGTAAAAACTCACTACGGCGGAAAATATCCACGATATCAATAGGTTCATTGATATCTGTCAACTGTGCGACAACAGTTTCGCCTAACACTTCTTCCCCTGCTAATACAGGATTGACTGGAATGATACGATAGCCGTGTTCTTGTAGTAATTGTGCGATCTGATAACTTGTCCGTTCGGGCTTATTACTTAAACCAACGACCGCGATCGTTTTTGCTTCTTGAAGATAGCGAAAGATATTCGCTTGTTCTGGATTTTTAAATGACATGTGGATGACTCCTTTCGATCGTTCGATTTTTTCGATTGTTTGAAGCATTCTTTCATGCTAAAATATACATTAGTTTCAACTTGAAAGAGGTTAAAAAATGAAAATAATCTTATTGTTTATTGTAGCATATCTTTTGGGTTCCATTCCATCTGGAGTATGGGTTGGTAAAATCTTTTTTAAAAGAGACATCCGCGAACACGGTAGTGGAAATATGGGAACGACGAATACATTTCGTGTTCTAGGTAAAACCGCTGGAACAGTGGTATTATTCATGGACATCTTAAAGGGAACATTAGCTACTGCCTTACCTGTCATTTTCCATGTCACTTCTGTCAACCCGCTATGGTTTGGTGTCTGTGCGATCTTAGGACATACATTTCCGATCTTTGCTAAGTTCAAAGGTGGCAAAGCAGTGGCGACAAGTGCCGGTATGTTATTAGGCTTCAATCCACTGTTCTTTCTTTATTCATCAGCAATTTTCGTGATCAGTTTATACTGCACGAGCATGGTAAGCTTAACGAGCATGATCAGTGCGGTCTTGATCACTTTATCCACCATCTTCTTACCATACATTGCACCAGTGATCTTACCAGAACCAAATTTACTTTTGACGTTGATTGCTTGTGGTGTCTCCGCTTTTATTTTTTACCGTCATAAAGACAATATCAAGCGTATCAAAAATAAAACAGAAAGCCGAATCCCATTCGGTTTGAATAGTAGCAAAAAGAAATAATCTTTTTGATGAATGATAAAAAACAATGCCTTCTAAACAAATGACTGATCGATTGCTCAACCATTCGTTCATTTGTTCAGAAGGCATGTTTTGTTTCATCGAACTAGATCAAGAGAACACATGTAATCGACTTGTGTTTACTTGACAGTGATCGAATATTTCGTCTTGAATAATTCGTGAGCGCCTAATTGGTTGATTCCTGCTTTTTCGTTCAACTGCCCATTACTATCAACAGTATCTGCGATTCCAAACCACGGCTCGATACAAACAAATGGTGCTTCTTTAGGATAGGGCGACCATATCCCAACGTAAGGCATATCTTTGTAACTGAGGGTGACACTGTGACTAGACTTTTCACTCCGGATACTGTAAGCATTCAATCCCCTTGTTTCAAATACTAACGCATCCTGGTCAAACAGCTCCCGAAATAACGCAAGGTTGGTATTCGTTTGTCCAATCGTTTTTTGCTCCATGTCGATGAATGGTCCAGCTAATGGTAAACGCAAACGTGATTTTCTAGGAGAGAAAGCCAAATAAAAGTCTTCAAAAGTCAAACCTTCTTCTAATGGCACATTGAATGCTGGATGACCGCCAATCGAGAAATACATCTCTTCTTCCCCAATATTTTCAACTTGATAATGAACAGTGATCCCGTCTCCCCCTAATTCATAAACAAGTACCAATTCAAAATCAAACGGATAATTCTCTTTTGTTTCAGGGGTACTTTTCAGGACAAACTTCGCACGTTCTTGTTCGTGCTCCGCCACTTCAAAATCCATATCACGAGCAAAACCATGTTGACCCATTGAATACGTTTTTCCTTGGTACACATATTGATCGTTTTTCAAACGTCCAACAATAGGGAAAAGAACGGGGGCATGTCTTCCCCAATACTTAGGATCGCCTTGCCAAATATATTCTAGATCATGTTCTTTTGATTTCAAACTGATCAATTCTGCTCCATGTTCGGAAATTTCAGCAATCAGCTGATCATTTTGAATAATAACAGTCATCGTCATCCTCCATCTTTTCTCAGACACTCACTTCTTCGAGTAGCAAGCCTCTGAAAAATCTTCCTTTTAATAACTATGCTTCGTCAGCTCATCTTTAAAACGAGCATTCAATACTTTTAAATACGTGCCTTTCATTCCTAGAGAGCGGGATTCAATGATTCCAGCTGATTCTAGTTTACGTAAGGCATTTACGATGACCGAACGAGTAATACCAATCTTGTCCGCAATATTTGAGGCAGTCAATCGGCCTTCATTACCTTCTAAAGCATCAAAAATGGCTTGAACTGCTTTTAATTCACTGTATGACAACGTATTGATCGCCATTTGGACAGCGGTCGTACTACGAACGTCCGCTTCGATATCTCGTGATTTTTGATAAAGGATCTGCATCCCTACTACTGTCGCGCCGTATTCTGCTAAAACAAGGTCTTCATCGTTAAAGGCTTGTTCCATTCTTGCTAAAATGATCGTTCCTAAGCGTTCACCTGCGCCAAAGATCGGCACTACTGTCGTCAATCCAAAAGGATATTTTTCGCGACTTTCAAATGGAAATGCCGTCATATCGCTTGTGATCGGGATATTGGATTCTGTTTTCGTGATCATATCGACTGTTTCTGTGTAGGCATCAGGAAATTGTTTTTGCACAAACATTGTTTTCACACGATCATTGTTCACATCGTGCCGTTCATTATAACCAAGTAAAACCCCTTCACTGCCAATGATATACGTATTGCTGTCTAAAACAGCACCTAAAGTGACCGCCATTTTATCGTAAGGTAAATCCGCCTGCATATCAAACGTATTTTTTTGTTGCAATAATTTGTTTATCTTTCGAGTGTTCGTCAACAAATCCGTCATTTTTTTCCTCCGATTTTATAATATATAGCGACTTAGATCTTCATTTGCCGCAATTGATCCTAATTTATCATTGACATAGGCTTCTGTAATGGTAATTTCTCCCATTTGCATTTCTGGCGCTTCGAATAACAAGTCTTCCAACAATTTCTCTAATATCGTGTGTAAACGTCGTGCACCGATATTATCGGTATCACGATTCACATCATAAGCGATTTGGGCAATCCGTTCGATTGCTTCTTTAGTAAACGTGACAGTCACATTTTCAGTACCAATCAAGGCAATATATTGTTTGACTAACGCATTGTTTGGTTCAGTCAAGATCTTGACAAAGTCCTCAGCAGTTAAGTCATCTAACTCAACACGGATTGGGAAACGACCTTGTAATTCAGGAATCAAATCGCTTGGTTTTGATAAGTGGAACGCTCCTGAAGCGATAAATAAAATGTGGTCTGTTTGTAAGGTACCGTATTTCGTATTGACTTGTGAACCTTCAACGATCGGCAAGATATCTCTTTGGACACCTTCTCTTGATACTTCCCCAGATTGTTGCGATTTAGAAGTGATTTTATCGATTTCATCAATAAAAATGATCCCGCTTGATTCAGCCAATTTGATCGCTTCACTATGGATATCCGCATCATTGACTAATTTTGCTGATTCTTCTTTGATCAATAATTCTAAGGCTTCTTTGACGGTCACTGTTCGTTCGATTTTTTTCTTCGGCGTCAACGCACCAAGTGTTTCGTTCAAATCGATCCCCATTTGTTCCAGTCCATTGTTCATCATCGGTGCTGGTTTTTTTTGATCTTGGACTTCGATCGTCACTTCTCGGTTGTCAAGCAAGCCTTTTTGCAATTGCTCTAACACCGTGCGACGATTCACTCGAATCTCTTCTGTGACTTCTTCTTGTGTTTCTGCCGGTTGTTGCGAAGCATTGAACATATTCATCATTTGCTCAAACTGGTTGTTTGATTGTTTTTGTTCTTTTTTGATACCTGGTACAAGGATCTTCACTAATTGTTTTTCCGCATTTTTCTTGGCTTGTGGGCGAACACGAAGATACTGATCTTTTTCAACGATCTGGATCGCATTTTCGACAAGATCACGAACCATCGATTCTACGTCACGTCCCACGTAACCAACTTCAGTAAACTTCGTTGCTTCAACCTTAACAAAAGGTGCGTTGACGATTTTTGCCAGACGACGAGCGATCTCTGTTTTACCGACCCCAGTTGGCCCGATCATCAACATATTTTTAGGTGTGATATCTTGTTGCATCTTTTCATCTAATTGAAGACGTCGATAACGATTTCTAAGGGCAACTGCCACTGATTTTTTTGCTGCTTGTTGGCCAATGATATATTGATCTAATTCACTGACGATTTGTTTTGGTGTTTGTTTTAATTCATACATGTCATTCACCTCTATAATTCTTCTACAATAATGTTGTGATTTGTAAAGACGCAGATGTCTGCTGCAATATTCAACGCATTTTCAGCAATCTCTTTTGCACTCATCTCATTTTGTGCATAGTTTTTCATTGCTCGTGCGGCAGCTAACGCAAAGTTTCCACCAGAACCAATGGCTAAGATCCCATCATCCGGTGTAATCACTTCACCTGTACCAGAAACGAGTAACATTTCTTTGTCATTCATCACGATCAACATCGCTTCTAGCTTTTGCATCGACTGTTGTGTACGCCATTCTTGGGCTAATTCAACAGCTGCTCGTTGGAGATTTCCGTTGTATTCATTTAGCTTACCTTCAAATTTTTCTTCTAAAGTAAACGCGTCAGCAACGCTTCCTGCAAAGCCAACGACTACTTCATCGTTGTAAATGCGACGTACTTTTCTCGCACTGCCCTTCATCACGACAGATTCGCCCATCGTTACTTGGCCATCACCTGCCATCGCGAATTTCCCGTTTTTTTCAACTGCACAAATGGTTGTTGAATGAAACTGTGATTCTACCATAGATATTTCCTCCTAATAATGTGATCACGCTCGTGGATGGAAAGAGCGATAATTTTTTTGTAAGCTTTCTTTTGTGACATGCGCATAGATTTGAGTCGTTGATAAATTTGCATGACCTAAAAGTTCTTGCACTGTACGCATATCGGCACCATTATTCAATAAGTGCGTCGCAAAAGTATGACGTAACATGTGAGGATGGATATCACTATCCAAACTACTCTTTTTAATGATTTGATTTAATACATACTCGATCCCAGTAGGTGTGATTGGTTCTCCATGATGATTCACGAAGACATAGTCATGTGACTTATGGTATTTCGTCATTAAGACGCTGCGCCCTTTGGCAAAATACTCTTGCAAAGCATCTTGCGCAAATGAACCCAACGGCGCATAGCGTTCTTTATTTCCTTTTCCATGGATCAACATCACCTCTGAGCCAAAATCGATGGCAGACATCGTCAATTGGCTACATTCACTCAAACGGATACCTGATCCATATAGTACTTCTAATAATGCTCGATCTCTTAATGCTAAAGGACTATCCCCTGTCACACTTTCAAATAAGCTTTGCATCTCATTCTCATAAAAAAAACGAGGAAGTTTAACATTTTTTTTCTTCAAATGAACATATGAAAATGGATTTTCAGCGATTTTTTCTTCACGAAGAAGGTATTGATAAAATGAGCGTAAACTCGCAATTTTCCGACTCACCGAATTTCGACTGTACGACTTATCAGATAGATAACTTAGATAAACTCGTACATCCAAATAGCTGACTTTCAGTAGATCAGATTCTCCCGATTCCGCCAAGAATCGTTGAAAATCATTGATATCTTCTTCATAGGCAGATTTGGTTTTTTCTGAATACCCGCGCTCTATGATTAAATAACGCAAAAAATCTTCTTGTAAAGTTGGCTTCATTCTATTTACACCTACCTTTAGATCCCAAAATAAATTTAGCATAGCCCCGGAGAAAAAACAAACAAATTGTCAGAATTTAACTAATATTTCTAAGTTTGTTCACAATTCAATTCGTTTGCTTGACAATTAAGGGATGAGCTGTCCAGAATCAACATAAAAAAACCATAGTTATTATATAAATTGGCATGAGTTCAGTCAATAACCGAGAAATAAGCCGAAGTACTCAAAAATGGCAAACACCATCCTGAGACACTTCGACTTATTACATAACATCCATTTAACGAGAAGCAAATTCTTTATTCAAGACTTCTTGCTTCACTTTTTCATTGGCTGCTAAGGCACGTTGTGCAATTGCTTCATACCGAGATTTTTTATCACGGATTCGTTCAGGTAATTCTGGGAATAATCCGTAGTTTGCATTCATTGGTTGGAAATGTTTGCCTTCCGCATGTGTGATGTAGTAGGCCATACTTCCCATGGCTGTTTCTTGTGGCAACGTCACAGGTTCCAATTCTTTCGCTAAGCGAGCAGCGTTGATCCCTGCAAGCAAACCACTTGCCGCACTTTCAACATACCCCTCTACACCCGTCATTTGTCCTGCAAAAAATAGATCTTCGCGTTTAGTCGATTGATAAGTTGGCTTCAAGAGTTCTGGTGAATTCATGAAACTGTTGCGATGCATTACACCATAGCGGACAAATTCTGCATTTTCTAATCCTGGGATCATGCGGAACACGCGCTTTTGTTCGCCCCATTTTAAATGCGTCTGGAACCCAACGATATTATAAAGAGAAGCGGCTGCATTATCTTGTCTTAACTGGATGACTGCATAAGGTCTTTTTCCTGTTTTAGGATCTTCTAGGCCGACTGGTTTCATTGGCCCGAATAGCATTGTCTTAAAGCCACGTTGCGCCATTACTTCGATTGGCATACAACCTTCAAAATATTTTTCTTTTTCAAAAGATTTCAATTCAGCAACTTCCGCATTGACCAAGGCTTCATGGAAAGCTTTAAATTCTTCTTCGGTCATCGGACAGTTTAAGTAAGCCGCCTCGCCTTTGTCATAACGTGATTTTAAATACACCTTGTCCATATCGATCGTGGATTTGTCGACGATCGGTGCCGCAGCATCGTAGAAATAGAAACCGTCTGAGCCATTGAATGCTTTGATGCTTTCTGCTAAAGGATGAGAAGTCAGAGGTCCTGTCGCTATCACCGTGATTCCTTCTGGTATCTCAGTGATTTCTTCATTCACCACTGTGACTAAAGGATGCTCTTTGACCTTACGAGTGATGGTTTCAGAAAATGAATCGCGGTCCACTGCTAAGGCACCGCCTGCAGGTACAGCTGTTTCATCTGCTGAATGGATGATCACTGAATCTAAGCGACGCATTTCTTCTTTCAATAAACCAACTGCGTTCGCAAGACTATTCCCTCTAAGAGAATTGGAACAGACTAATTCAGCAAAATTATCTGTATGATGCGCTTCTGTCTTCTTAACTGGTCTCATTTCATATAACTTTACAGGTACACCCGCTTGAGCGATTTGCCAGGCTGCTTCGCTTCCAGCTAGACCTGCACCTACTACATTGACGATTTTCAACTAAAAACCTCTTCTCATTTCTTTATTTTTGAACATCTTCTTCGTAATCGCCATTCGTACAAACCACTTGTTTGCCGCCTTTGACTTTTTTCTCGACCAAATAATGGTCACATTTCGGACAATTTCTGCCGATTGGTTTTTCCCAAGAGGTGAATTCACATTCTGGGAAACGAGAGCAGCCATAGAATAGACGATTTTTCTTAGATTTACGTTCGATGACTTGTCCTTCATGACACACGGGACAAGTGACGCCGATTTCCTTGACGATTGGTTTGGTATTTCGGCAATCTGGAAAATTACTACATGCATAGAATTTACCATACTTCCCTAATTTTATCACCATCGGATGCCCACACAAATCACAATCAAAACCAGCTGGTTCATCTTTGATCTGGATTTTCTCGATTTTTTCTTCGGCATTCGATAATTCTTTTTCAAATGGTTTATAAAAACGATCGACGACTTCGATCCATTCTTCTTTTCCTTCTTCGACTTTATCCAAGTCATCTTCCATTTCAGCTGTAAAATGGATATCTACGATTTGTGGGAAGAACTCACAGATCAACGAATTGACGATCTCACCTAATTCGGTTGGTTCAAAACGTTTTTGTGTCAACTTCACATAATATCGTCGTTGGATCGTATCTAACGTTGGCGCATAAGTCGAGGGACGACCTACCCCGTTTTCTTCCAATGCACGGATCAATGTCGCTTCACTATAACGTGCAGGCGGTTGTGTGAAATGTTGTTTCGGTTCGATATCGACAGATTGCACCGTATCGCCTTCTGCTAACTCTGGCAAAATGTTTTCTTTGTCTTCTTTCCCATCATCGCGGCCTTCAACATACACTTGCATGAACCCTTTGAATTTGATTTTTGAACCATTCGCAATGAACCTTACATCATTTTGTTCCAACGTGACTTTCATCGTATCCAATACAGCTGGTGTCATTTGACTTGCAACAAATCGTGACCAAATCAATGTATATAATTTCAATTGGTCTTTATCCAAGTATTGTTTCAACTCATCTGGTGTACGTAATGCACTGGTTGGACGCACTGCTTCATGGGCATCTTGTGCCCCTTTAGAGTTCGTTGCTTTACGTTCCGAATGACTGGAGAATTCTTTTCCGTATGTTTCTTCGATGAACGTTGCGACTTCGGCTTTAGCAGTATCGGCGATCCGTGTAGAATCGGTACGCATATACGTGATCAACCCGATCGTGCCTTGTTTGCCAAGTGAGATTCCTTCATACAACTGCTGCGCCACCATCATGGTTTTACGTGTTCTGAAATTCAATTTACGAGCGGCTTCTTGTTGCAAACTACTTGTCGTGAATGGGTTCGCAGGATTTCGCTTGCGTTCTTTCTTTTCGACTTTTGTTACTGCAAACTCTTTACCAGTGATCCGGTCAGTCACTTCTTTGACAGTTTCGGCATCGGACAATTTTTTCTTTTTGCCATCGACTCCCCAAAAGTTTGCTTTGAACTTCTTACGTTCTTTCTTAAAGTTTCCGTCAATACTCCAATACTCTTCCGGCGTAAAATCACGGATCTCTTTTTCGCGTTCAATGATGATCTTCAATGCGATCGACTGGACTCGACCAGCACTCAAGCCTTTCTTTACTTTACGCCATAAGATCGGACTAATCGAATAACCAACGATACGGTCAAGCGTTCGACGTGCTTGTTGCGCATCGACAAGATCCACATCGATCGTACGTGGCTCTTTAAATGCCGCTTTGACTGCATCCTTGGTGATTTCATTGAAGACAACACGATTCTTATCGTTGAGATCCAAACCTAATAAATAAGCCAAATGCCAAGCAATTGCTTCCCCTTCTCTATCCGGGTCACTTGCGAGGTAAACTTTTTGCGCTTTTTTTGCTGCTGCTTTTAGACTTTTGATGACATCGCCTTTTCCTCGAATCGAGATATAATGCGGTTCATAATTATTTTCAAAATCGATCCCCATCTTACTTTTAGGTAAGTCACGAATATGTCCTACACTAGCCATTACTTTATAATTACGGCCAAGATATTTTTCAATCGTCTTGGCTTTTGCAGGTGATTCTACGATCACTAAATATTTATATGCCATTCCTGAATGGACTCCTTTCCATTTTCGGGTTCCTACTATATATATGTTACAAGGACTTTTACAAATCGTAGCTTATCATATCCATTCAGAAATCGTTTGTCAAGGAAAGCAATAATAAATCAATCGTTATGATTCCAATTCATTAAGGATATCTTGTCCTGAAAAGGTACATATCGCTCCATCTTGGATCAATTGGTGACAACCAGTGGATTGACCTGTCAAAATATTCCCAGGGACAGAAAAAATCGGACGTCCAATCTCTAAGCCTTGCTCTGCTGTGATCAATGAGCCGCTTTTTGCTTTTGCTTCAATCACACAGATTCCACTTGATAAAGCGGCAATCAGACGATTTCTCATAGGAAAATGAAATTTTTGTGGACCAACATCTGGTAAAAACTCACTTAATAAAAGATGATCTCTAGCAATCCCTCGTTGCAACTGCTGATTTTCTTTCGGATAACTATGATTAATCCCCGTACCGATCACTGCAATCGTTCTGCCTGAACAGCGGATCGCTACTTGATGCGCATAAGTGTCTACGCCTTTCGCACAGCCACTAACAACTAGATAGTCTTGGTCAATCACAGGAGTGATCACTCGCTCTACGATTTTTCGCGCATAACCAGATGTTTGTCTACCACCAACGACAGCGATCATTTTTCGTTTCATCAGCGAAAGATCCCCTCGATAAAATAATAAGATCGGAGGATTTGCTAAATGAAGCAATTGTGAAGGGTAGATCGGATCAAGAAAAGTTATGTATGGATTCTCTCCTATTCTATTCCGCCAAGTATAGTTGATCTGGCTCCAATAGTCATAAAAAATTGCTCTAGAGCGATTGAAGTGCGAAACTGCCAACATATCATCAACCGACAACCATTCTTTCTTTTCACTTAATAGATGACGGATCACACGCCATTTTTGCTCTCCGCTCAGTCCTTTGACCAATGCCAACTTTGTAATAAATTCATTGTATATAACCATAAAGCGCCACCTTTTCTAATCTTTTTTATAAGATACGTGAAAAAGTGGCGCATCGCTTATGATAAATATTGTTTGACTGGTGCAAAACTTTTACGATGGATTGGCGTGATGCCATGTTGTGCTAATCCTAACAGGTGTTCTTTTGTTCCATAACCTGCATTCTTGGCAAAACCATAGCCAGGATATTGTAACTCGTATTCGTTCATCAAACGGTCACGATAGACTTTTGCAATGATACTTGCAGCAGCAATCGAAATTGAACGGGCATCTCCTTTGATCAATTTATTTTGTGCAATCGGCAGATCTAAAGTCATCGCATCAATCAATAAATACTTAGGTTCTGGTGTCAATTCTTTAACAGCTTCACACATCGCTAATTTACTTGCTTCGTAAATATTGACACGATCGATCGTCTGCTCATCGATCACACCAATCCCGATGGAGAGGGCTTTTTCTTGAATCTGTTCATACAGTTCTTCACGTTTTTTTTCAGATAATTGCTTGGAATCGTTCAATCCGTAAATCTCTACACCTTTAGGTAAAATAACAGCTGCGGCTACAACAGGGCCAGCCAAGGGGCCTCTTCCTACCTCGTCGATCCCTGCAATCAGGTCATACCCTTGAGCGTATCCTTCATTTTCGTAGAAGGACATCGTCTCATATTTTTCACGAAGCAAAGCTTCATTTGCTAAGCGTTTTTCAAAAGAGCTTAACGCTTGTTGGACACCTTTTCTTGTGTCTAATCTTAGTTGTGTGACTATCGGATCATCAAGCGTTGTGAGTTGTTTCAGTTTTTCTTTGATACTTTGGATCGATTCACTCATGAGTAGTCTCTTCCATTTCTTCACATCGATCTAAAGTATAGCGACCAAGTTTCCCTTGGCGGATATCAAAAACGACTAGCTCGCTCCCACGGTCATAATCTTGGCGATACCCTCTCCGTTCCGTGATCGTCATCAATAACTCAGGTGCAACTTGTTGCTCTTCTTCTATTGATAGTCCATAACGTTCACTGATTTTATTAGGGTAGTAACGGGCAAAGAAATCTAAGCCGTAAATTGCTAGATCATCAAGGTGTACCAATTGGTCTTTGATTGCACCAGTCAAGGCTAGTTTTTTACCGATTTCTTCATCTTCAAACTTAGGCCATAAAATACCAGGTGTATCTAATAGTTCTAATTCACTTCCTAAACGAAGCCATTGTTGCCCTTTCGTTACCCCAGGCTTATTCCCTGTTTGTGCAATCTTTTTGCCCACTAAACGATTCATCAATGTCGATTTTCCTACATTAGGAATTCCTAGGACCATCGCGCGGATTGCTCGAGGTTTGATGCCACGAGCTGCGTCTCTTTCGCGTTTTTCTTTCAGTGCTTCTTTTGCCGCAGGGATCAACGCTTTGATTCCTTTACTTTCTTGAGCGGTGATTGCTAAGGCTTGATGTCCTTGCTTTTTAAAGTATTGTTGCCATAATTTTGTTTGTTGCGGATCCGCTAGATCAGCTTTATTCAATAAAACAAGTCTTGGTTTTTGTTGGATGATTTGATCTAACATTGGATTACGTGAAGACAAAGGTAGTCGTGCATCAACTAACTCAAAGACGATATCAACATATTTCATCTTTTCTGAAACTTCACGTCTAGCTTTCGCCATATGTCCTGGGAACCATTGAATAGTCATTGGTGTTTCCTCCTCTAAAACTTAAAATCTAAAAAAGTTGCTCTTTACTTATACAATACTTGAATGAACTACACTTCTAGGAGTATACAAGAAAAAAACTAAAAATCAAACGGCTTATTCTCAAGTTTCTTCATTTTGCAACTTTCTAAGAATTTTTTTCTCATTGTCGAGCAACCATTGAATATCTTGCTCATATTTTTTTAGATGGCCTTCTTGTATATTTTTTTGAAAATTTGCTTCTCCGCGACTCGCTGCTTTAGTGATGAAGTCCATCATATAAGAAAGTCGCTCGATCATCGTAGGAATCAAATTTGGATACTCGGACTCATCTAGTCTGTATGCTTCAATAAATTTTTTTAAACGATGACACGTTTCATCCGTGATTGGATCTCCTTGATTCATCTCTAAAGGTACCCAGCGATAGGCGGCATAGCTTACATCCCAGATTCTTGATCCTGGTGTGATCGTGTCAAAATCAATGATACCAATGGCTATACCATTTTTCGTTGTCACATTGTATGGCGCAAAATCATTGTGACACATTACCTCACGCTCTCCGAACGAATGTAGCATCCACGGTTCTGTGCCACTTAAAGAAGTAAGGTATCCTTGATTCTGGTCATGGAAATCTCTTAACAACCGACCTGCTGAACAAATGGCACTGTCCGTCAACAATTGAAGAGGCAAAGGATAATCATAGACCTCACCTGCGAGATAAGATACCACTTCATTTCCTTGCTCATCATAGCCTAGTGGTTCTGGCACATAAGTTACACCTTGGTTCCTGAGGTAACTTAAAAATTTTTGGACCTCCTCCGACCAGACTTTCTTAGGACGAATCACTTGCTCTTCTTGGGTCACTACACCGTCTCTTCCTTTTGGTTTCTTTTCGATCATCTAGCTCCTCGCTTTCGACTCTTTTCTTCAGTTTACCATATCGCTTCCACCTCATGTTCTAAAAATGGAAAGAGAGACATCCGTTCAATAAGCAGGTTTCTATTTGTTAAAGTCAATCAAGGAGAATGTTGGCTATCCTAGAAATATTTACCATTGAAACAAGTCTTCTATTTTATAGTTATCTCAGAACGTGTACCGACATATGATGCGAAACTCTGGAGAAGTGAATCCATGCTTATTCAGATCGTAAACTGGACAAAAATATTTGATGCGGAGGGAATACCTTAACAGAGTAAACTCCTTTGTCCGATCTAGCCACAAGAGGAATACTTCATATTTCTGATTCCTAACCGATCTTTTGACATACATCATGAGTCAGTTTTAGGAAAAGTCAAACGATCAATCAGCCAACGTTAGAAAGCAATCAATGTAAAAAAGAACTTGCATAGTAATGAAAAAAGTAAGCTCCGTAAAACAATCGACTGAACGATTCGTTTCATGAAGCTTACTTTTTAACCTGATCCGACTCGAAGTATACAGCTCGTTGACAAGAAGATTCACCTGATTTCTAAAAGTTTTTTAGAAGATTTTTATTTTGCCACACTTAACTTCACTAACCATAGAACTCCTTCATTTGTCCTCATACAGCTATTTTTGACTACTTCTTGCAATACGCTTTATTTTTTATAATTCACACTGATTTTATTCACTTTTGTAAACATATCTAAATCTACTTCAATCAGTCCATCATGTACTAATTTCCGCTGATTGACATCAGAATCAGCAGTCTTATATAAATCAAGGTTTACAAATCCTTCTTGATTACTTCCGTCAACATAGTAGCCAACATATTCACTGTCTTTAGGTATAGTAAAAAGAACAGTCATTTTCTTGTCTTTGAGGGTAATATCTTTGATGTCTTCTTTGTTAAAGAGCGCTACCTCTTCTGAATCGGCGTTTTCAACTGCATTCAAGACAATCGTCGGTTGCTTAGAAAATGAAAAAAATAAAAGCGACATGACTGAAACAATCGAACAAAGTGCTACTGCATAAAACAATTTTCCTCGCTTTTTTTTCTGATTCACCGCCATTTCTTTAGTAGTATCAATCATCGTCTCAGTCATAGTAGAATTTTCCAATAGTTCGTCTAAAGACACACCTAAGCTGGTCGATATTTCCACTAGTGTATGTATGTCTGGGTAATTTCTGCCGATTTCCCAATTAGAAATAGCTGAACGACTAACATTTAATCTCTTTGCCAATTCTTCCTGTGTAATTCCTGCTTGATGCCTTTTTTCTTTTAATATTTTACCAAAATCCACAACATCGCCTCCTTATTCTATCTCTCATTATAACCATTTCATAAAAGAACTTAAAAGCGAATTATTGAAACGAATCGATATATTTCCGATTATTCGATGTCACAATCTGTGACACCTTGTAAAACAAGGATTCTTGCTATTGAAAATGTGAAACAAAACACTTATTATCAAGAGGTGAACGTTCACTAAAAAATAACAAAAAAGGAGTACTTATGAAAAAATTATTTTTGTTCTCTACTATTTTCTTATTATTTGGTTTGTCCACTCCACAACAGTCAGTAGATGCAGATCAATTAAGTGTTGAAGCCACAAATACAGAAGCAAGTTTAATCAACTTGACCCCTTCATTGATCAGAGGAGCCAATGTGCCAACGGCAAACTGGAACGTAGCTTCGTCAGGACGTTGTTCAATATCTGGCACTTATAGTGGCAAATATTATTTATATTCTAACTACAATATATTAGGAAGAAATACGTATAATTATTACTTCCACAATCAAGGTCGTGGAACCTTAGAAATTCGAATGAGAAATTCAGTCAACCATGCCGTCTTAAAAACACATTTCGTTCCAGCGAACTCTACGATTTCTAGTACTCTTAGTATGACAGATCAAAGTTCAAGATTTTATTACGAATTTTATAGTACTGTCGATTATACTTTTAGCGGATACGTCCAATAAAATAAAAAATTCTTCCCCAAGCTAAATACTTTGACAACGCTTACCGACGAGCGCATGATAGAGGAAAATTGAAAGGAGCTGTAGCAAGGTGAACACAATGGTTTTTGTCAATTTCCCTGTGCAAGATGTTGGTCGCTCGGTCGAATTCTATACAAAATTAGGATTCAAACAAAATAAAGAATTTTCAACTGAGGAAGCAAGCGCAATGGTTTGGGATGACACATTTTGGGTGATGCTCTTGACACATGACTTTTACAAAAAATTCTTGAAAAACAAAGAAATCGCAGACACAAAAAAAATGAGCGGTGCACTGATTGCTTTTAGTTTAGCAAATGCTGCAGAAGTCAAACGTTTTGGTGAAATTGCAAAAGAAAATGGTGGTAGCTACCATACAGTCGAGATGGGAATACCGGAAGAAGAAATGTATTCTCTTGAAGTACAAGATCCTGATGGAAACACATTGGAACCAATGTGGATGAAAATATAATCAAAAAAAGAAGACTTTCCAACATGTTGCTATTGGGAAGTCTTCTTTTATTTTACCTGATCCATTTGATTTCATTTAATGGGTAATACACAAATCTCGCTTTTCCTAAAATTTCATCTCTAGATATTGTTCCAAATGAACGACTATCTTTTGACACACGACGATTATCCCCCAAAACAAAATAGCTATCTTCAGGTAATTCTGTATATCCTGTCAACTCTTCCAAGGTAAAATCGGTAGTATAAGGTGCATTTTCATGGTCCGAACGGATATTTTTACTTAAATAAGGTTCTTCGACTGGCTGGCCGTTGATTTTTAGTTGGTCCTTTTCATAACTAATAGTTTCTCCCGGTAGACCAATGACTCTCTTGATATAGATCGTGCCATCTGAAAGTTGGAAAACGACTACATCAAATCTTCTGATTTCAGAGAATTTTTCCATAACGACCATATCACCTTGCTTAAGGACATTCTCCATCGAGTTTCCTTCCACTGGTACTGGGATCAATATAAATCCCCGTAAAATAAATGCAATCACTATGGAACAAAGTAAAAATTTAATAAATAACCAAAAACGGTCAATATAACGCTGCTTTTTTGTCAAAGCCCATCAATCCATCCCTCGTAAAATCTTAACCTATTATCCTCATTATATAGAATAACTACAGAAAAAGCGAATGGTTCAATAATCATTTACAGATAGACGCGAAAAAAGACGGACATACGTACGATGCTTTAGAAATAATTGAATAGGCCAAAATCACTGTATCAAATAGGACTATTCAAAAATATTGTCTAAGCAGTACTTGTCTCGTCTTTTTTAAGTCATACCCTTCATACCAGATCCATTGTTCAGGCGAGATGATTATTCTCTAGATAATGATCCCAAGCTGTATCAAAGATATCCATAGAGGGCAAATAATCAACATTCATTTCTAAATAATCAGAGATTTCTTCATAACTCGTACTATGTTTTGGAAACTGGATATCTTTTCCAGCTTCGGTTGCAAACGTTGATAACGCATCGGAAGATTTCCCTCCACGAAGAGTCATCAGATAGTGATAGAAGCTGCGATTCATTGATTTCCCTCCCAATTGTCAGCAATAAATGCCGCACGACGCGCATGATTACGCTCAAAGTTCTCAGGATTTTTTTTGTAGTAATCTTGATGTTCATCTTCTGCTAAATAGAAGGTCTCCGCTGGCTCAATCGTCGTAACGATGGGATCACTAAAGCGACCACTTGCTGCAAGTTGTTGTTTGCTTTTTTCAGCTTTTTGACGTTGTTCTTCTGTAGTATAAAAAATCACAGGTCGGTAATTGTCGCCTCGGTCTTCAAATTGACCAAAAGCGTCTGTAGGATCTGTTTGTTGCCAATAAAGCTCAAGTAATGCCTCGTATGAGATCAATTCAGGATCATACAAGATTTCTACTGCTTCAGTATGTCCTGTTGTTTTGGCTTTCACTTGTTCATACGTTGGATTTGGCACATGACCTCCAGTATAACCGGACATGATCGTGTGGATGCCAGGTAATGTGTCAAAAGGCTGGATCATGCACCAAAAACAACCTCCTGCAAATATTGCTCGTTCCATTGTTGATTCCTCCCTTACTCTCGAGATATCACTTAATTAGTACTAGATTCGGTCGTTTCTTCCGTCGTTGAGGAATCTTTTGGTAAATACAAACTAAAGCGAATATCATCGTTGACTAAATCAATTTTGTCCGCTTTAATGTACATTCCATTTTGCATACGGAATTGGTCTAATCGTAACATGATCGTTAAATCGTCTGTATTGATCTCGATCCATTCAGGTAGTTTGTAATTTCGCTTGATCATATTCATCACATCTTTGATCGGCAGATTCAATGTGCCAATCGACAAGCTTTTTGCTTTTAATTGAACATTGCCATTTTCCATCACATAAGGATCAAAATACAAGTAAAAATCAATGGGAAATCCTAACACTTCAAACGTCCCATTAAGCAATGCTTCATTTTCTAAATAAAATTTGTACTTGATATCTTGTCCTTCTTGGAAATCTGTCAAGAAAAAGCTGATCAGTTGGTTGACTTTTTCTTTTTGAGTATTGATCGTCAATACTGGATCGCCTTGTCTTTCTGTAATCGCTGGTACTTCTGGCAAATCAGGTTCACGATTGGCGAATATCCGCGTACCCAAGAAAATCGTCGAACCAATGATCAGGCCTAATAAAATCAGAAATGCGTATTTCCAGTAATTATGTCTTTTGTTTTTTACAACTGTTGAACTACGTTTATCCATCCTTGTTTCCCTCCTTGACCAGCCATTTTTCATGCGTTTCGATCAATTGATCTCTCACAGCGTTAGCCATCAATTGATAGCCTAAGTTATTAGGATGAAAATGATCTTCTTCATATAACACATTATTTTTCGTCCCGGTCGAACTATCACTAGAAGCTGACTGATCAGTAGCTTCCGTAATTCCGACCTCTTGATTTAATCCTTGATACAATAGATCATTGATCGGGATAAAATAGCTATTTTCTGCTTCATTTACTACTTGCTGTGTTCCTTCATTCCAGTTATCCACAATCGTTTGCATATCCGTGATCTCAGGGAAGTTCAAATAAAATGGATTGTATATCCCTAAAATATAGATAGGTACCTCTTTATTTAACCCTCGTATCTCTTCGATGATGGCTTGGACGTTTTCTTGATACTTCTTGATTGGTTTATTGAATGAACGGATACTGATACCAAAAAGGTTATTTTGGATCACTTTCATTAAATCATTCCCACCAACAGTCAAGGTAATAATGTCTGCGGTTTCGATATTCTTTTGGATTTCTTCATTGCTTTTCAATCTTTTTAATATTTGATCACTTCGTTCGCCATTTACACCATAGTTTTCCATTTCAATGGCTGTCAACCCGTATCTTTCTTTTATGTCATTTGCGACTAACGGAACAAAACCACCTTGTTTCGTCTGGTCGCCTACTCCTTCAGTCAATGAATCGCCAATTGCTACATAGTGTAACTTTTCCTTTTGATTGCTTTCAGAAGTAACCGATGCTGCCGGTTTTAACAAAGGCTGTGCTTTCGGCACGCTCAAAGAGAGCCCGACAAAGAGAAGAACTGCAGTGAACAAAGGGATCAAAACAAGCAACCACTGTTGTTTCATTCGTTTCATTGTTTCACCTCTAGACCATGATTGTTTCTTATATTACCAAAATTCCAATTAAAAAAATAGCCCTTTTCTGAAAAAAAGAAAGAGGCTGTTTCTCATCTGCTAAAGGAAGTGGAGCATCTCAAAATGTCTTTTCCTCCTCACTTCCTTATGCTAGTAGCACTTGAACGAAAAAAGACAGATCACAAAGAACACGTTTATTTGTCTTCACATGATCTGTCCTTCTATTCCTTATTTTACATTCATCAATCGGTATAATACATGATTGCAAAAGCATTTTCCCCTGTATGGGTAGCAATCACCGGATTTGTATGCAATACTGGGATGTCCATATCAGGAAACAATTGTTTCAAGCCTTCTTCAAACTCTCGAGCAAGCTCTGTGGCACCTGCATGTGAGATACCGATCTGGCGAACGTTCGGTAGAGCCTTCAGTTCTTTCTTCAAGCCATCGAACCACTTGTCGAAAGTCTTTTTCCCACGACCTTTTGTCACAGGAATCAGCTCTGAATGAGCAAAGTTCATCACCACACGAATGTTTAACATACTTGATAGTAAACCAGTTGCACGACTGATTCTTCCACCTTTTACTAAGTTATCCAATGTGGAGATACCGATATAAAGTTTTGTATTATTTTTGATCTTCTCGATTTCAGCAAGGATCTCTTCTGCTGATTTACCTTCCTTGGCCATTTCAGCCGCACGAATCACTTGGAAAGATAAACCTTGGTCAGTCGTATCACTATCAATGACTGTGACGTTTGTTTTCGTTAAGTTGCTTGCTTGTCTTGCAGCTTCAACCGTTCCACTTAACCCTTTCGTCATATGGATGGAAATCACTTCACTACCATCTTGTCCTAATTCATCATACGTTGAAATGAATTCGCCGATCGGCGGTTGACTTGTTTTAGGTAATGATTTTGATTTAGCCATCATTTCCATGAATTTCTCTCCGCCTAGTTGATCGTCATCAGGATATACAACGCCATCGATCATAATTGATAATGGCATAACATGAATATTCAAATGATCTCGTACTGCTTTTTCCATTGTACAAGAAGAATCTGTTACTATTTTTACGTTTGTCATTATTTCACACTCTTTCTTTCACAAAGTGCCTAGCATTTTTCAGGCAGGTCCACTTTCAGTATACCAAAGAACTTCTGTTTTTTCATCAAATTCAGTTATAAACAAAATTTTTAAAATAAATGTTTGTTATGATAACATGGTTCTACTCAGTTTTCTTTATCTGTTCTACTTTTTTGATGGAACGACAAAATAAGCAGAAGAAACCTGAATGATAAAAAATCCATTTCGGTTTCTTCCGCTTTGAATCTTTAGGTTCAACGAGACATTATATCTCTTCTGTTGTGTGTTCTTCTTTACGTTTATACGTCTCAAACTGATGTGCATAACTATTTTTTCCATCTATTTCTCCCGGACTGATATTGATCAATGACCATGCTTGCCAGTCTACAGCAGGAAAATACGTATCTCCTTCGAAAGAGTGATGGATCACCGTACGATACAAAATTGTGCAGTAAGGTAAAAATTCTTCATAGATTGCTGACCCTCCAGCAACAAATAAAATTCCATCTGCTTCTTTTTCATAAGCCAATACTTCATTGACATCATGCATCACTAGTACGCCCTCGGCTGTAAACTCACGGTCTCTTGTCAAAACAATCGTTTGACGATTAGGTAGTGGCTTACCGCCCATCCCCATAAATGTTTTTCGTCCCATGATCAATACATTCGCTTCAGTCATTTGCTTAAAAAATTTCAAATCATTCGGCAAATGCCAAGGAAGTCTATCTTCTTTTCCGATCAGGCCATTTTCATCTTGTGCCCAGATTGCAGCGAACATTTTCTCATCCTTTCTTAGACCGCGATAGGTGCCTTTATTGAAGGATGCGGCTCATATCCTTCAACTTTGATATCATCCATTTCAAAATCAAACACAGAGTTTTTTTCTGTATTCAATACTAGTTTCGGAAATGGACGAACTTCACGAGACAATTGTTCTTTCATTTGTTCTACGTGATTTGAGTAAAGATGCGCATCGCCTAAAGTATGGATAAATTCACCAACTTCTAATCCCGTTTCATGGGCAATCAGATGTGTCAATAAAGCATAGCTAGCAATATTGAACGGGACACCTAAAAACACGTCAGCACTTCTTTGATACAGCTGACAACTTAGTTTATTGTCATTCACATAGAATTGAAACATCGTGTGACAAGGAGGCAAAGCCATACTTGGTACATCTTCTGGATTCCAAGCTGAGACGATCAGTCGTCTTGAATCAGGTGTTTGCTTGATAGCTTCGATCACTTCTTTGATTTGATCGATGAAACTACCTTCTTTGGTTTCCCAATGACGCCATTGATAGCCATAAATATGACCAAGATCTCCATGTTTTTCTGCAAATTCTTCATCTGCCACTATCTTTTCACAGAATTTCTTGCTTTCTTCTTGATAGACTTTATTGAATTCTGGATCAGTCAAACTACGATGGCCAAAATTTGTCATATCCGGCCCATGATAGTCCTCACTTTTGATATACCGTTCAAATGCCCATTCATCCCAAATATGGTTATTATTTTGTAAAAGATAACGGATATTCGTGTCTCCTTTTAAAAACCATAATAATTCGCTTTTGATCAAACCAAAAGGTACACGTTTTGTCGTCAATAACGGAAAGCCTTTTTGCAGGTCAAATCGCATTTGATAACCGAATAAACTAAATGTTCCTGTTCCCGTACGATCACCTTTTACATGTCCTTCAGATAACAACTTTTTCCCTAGATCAAGATATGCTTGCTCCATCTTTTCCCTCCTAATTATCTGCCCATTCACTTAGATATTCCCAACGTGACATTTTTTCTTCCAGCAGTTCCTCAGTTGTGGTTACTTCTTTTTGTAATTCTTGCAATCGTGTGAAATCATCCCCTTGATGATTCATCTCCTCTTGCAATTCATCCAAACGATTCTCTAGTTCCGCAATCTCATCTTCGATTGTTGCCCATTCTTTCTGTTCCATATAAGAAAGCTTTTTCTTTGGCTCAGATTTTTTTTCTTCTATCTTAGCTTTGACTTTTTCTGGTTGAATCTGTTGATCTTCTTTGCGTTTGGCTAAATAGCTAGACATATCGCCATAATAAAGCTCTTGTTTGCCATCTCCTAGAAAAACTAACAGTTTATCAACTACCTTATCTAAGAAATAACGGTCATGAGAAACGGTGATCACCGCTCCAGGGAATGTCCGGAAATAATCTTCCAAGATCGTTAAAGTAGCGATATCTAAGTCATTGGTTGGCTCATCCAGCAATAGAACATTTGGTTGCTGGATCAATAATTTGAGTAAATATAAACGACGCTTTTCCCCACCAGATAGTTTACGGATCAGTGTTCCGTGCATGAATCTAGGAAACAAGAACCGCTCCAAAAGTTCTGCGACACCGATTTGCGTTCCATCCGCAGTTTGGACTTCTTCTGCCGCTTCTTGCAGATAAGCAATCATTCGTTTGTCCGGAGACATTTTTTCATTTTCCTGTGTATAGTAAGCTAATCGAACAGTTTCGCCAATCGTATAGATGCCACTATCTAAGGATAATTTCCCTGCTAAGATATTTAACAACGTTGACTTTCCAGCACCGTTCTCTCCAGTGATTCCTAGACGCTCTCTTGATTGGATCAATAGATCCAAGTGTTGGAGCAAAGGTTTTCCTTCAATCGAATACGAGCCATCCTTAATCTCGATCACTTTTTTACCTAAACGTTGTGTCGCGATATTGAGTTCGATATCCGTATCATGATTGACTTGATATAAGTTTTCTTTTAAATCTTCAAAGCGATTGATACGTGCTTGCTGTTTCGTCCCACGAGCTTGTACTCCCGCTCGCATCCAAGAAAGCTCCTGCTTATACAGGCGTTTACGCTTTTCTTCTTGTTCGACTTCGACACGATCTCGCTCGGCTTTTTCAATAAGATAAGCTTCATAATTGCCTTTATATTCATAAAGATTCCCAAAGGCAAGTTCAAAGATCCGATTCGTGACACGATCTAAGAAATAACGATCATGGGTAACCATCAATAAGGCACCACGATATTGTTTCAAGTAAGATTCCAACCATTCGATCGCTGCATAATCTAAGTGGTTTGTCGGCTCGTCAAGTAATAAAAGATCAGGTTCATCGATCAAAACCTGTGCTAAGCTGACACGTTTTTTTTGTCCACCCGAAAGCTCACCGATTTTCTTTTCTAATTGGCTGATCCCTAGTTTTTGCAAAATGATCTTGGCATTTGTATCCGTCGTCCAAGCGTCCTCTTTATTCATTCGCTCTTCTGCCAATGCGTAGCGTTTTTGGACTGCTTCATCATCGCCATTTTCAGCTAATGCAATCAAGGCTTCCTCATAGAGTCGTACAGTCTGAATCAATGGACTATTCCCTTGAAAAACAGCTTGTAAGACCGTATCATTTTCTGCAAATGAATCGGTTTGTGATAAATAACCGATACGGTAATCATTCGGATAAAAAACTGTCTGCTGATCACCATCTCCACTGTCAAGTCCAGCGATGATATTCAAAAGACTTGTTTTACCAGTTCCATTGGTTCCAATCAAACCGATGCGATCATGTTCATGGATCAAAAAGGAGATCTGATTAAATAATTCTTTTTCTCCATATGTTTTTTTGAGGTCAGTTATTTTTAGCTCTTTCACCAGCACTCCCCCCTTATCTTGGATATTGTAACATAAAACAATTGTTTAAAAGATAGTTTTTTTCGAATATTCTTTTTTTTAGGTAGCATTGAAGATACGTGTTCTCTCACTTCATATAACCAAATACACAGGATTCAAAAACCTGACTTCCAGGATGAACTTAATTATTAAGGTTAAACGACTTCTGTCACAACCTCAAAAAAAAGAGGAGCTGTGCTTTGTCACAACTTCCTCTTTTGGTCTTGTTTCAATTGAAATTTCTTTGCTTTCGCTTGGAACGCAAAGCGAAATGAAAAACGATCTGTCGGTTGATTCATTGTATAGGACTCCAACAGATTGATATTTCGTCTATATTGATTCGCAGAAAAAGTCGTGATCGTTTCTGCGACTTCATATTCATCAATGACTTTTCTTTCTAAATAGTAACCTCTTAGCATCTTCTTCGTAAACAAACGATCTTGTTGGATCATCCAAGTGGAAATCAGATTACCACTCATCATCCGAATCCCCTGAGCTTTTCGTTGTTCGATAAAGAATCCGATCATCGTATCATCATAAACGTCCGTTAGATTCTCCAAACTTTCGATGATCAATTGCGTATTCTTTTGATACGTCTCTCGAATTTCCTGAATGTCTTTATCAGAGATCATCGTTTGGCGATCACTTTGCCGTCTTTGCCAAAACATTTTGGGGTGGAGAACGATCCGCATCAATCGGCGTACCACAATAAACCAAAATCCAATGAATGACAAAATTTGACTTGTGATCGACTGTTCAAAGTTAGCTAGGAATCTTGAATAAAAGCGATAGCCATTAGAAGACAACTTCCCAGAACGATATCTTTCATCCAAGCCATCTCGCTCAATCGATAAAATCAACGCTTGGATTTCTTGGACTTCTTGCTTTTCATCTCCACTCAAATCAGATAAATAAAGCTCACTGATTCTTTCTTGATAAGTCTCAATCACTGCTTCTATCGCTAAATAAGCTTTTGATCCTGGTTCTTCCGCTTCTTTTTCTAAGCGTAGTGTTTCAATCACTTCTTCCAAGATCATCAAAGCTTTTAAATCAGTTGTCGCTGCTTCTTCTGTTTCAGTCAACATTGGCAATACAATGATCCCGATAATCAACGTGACCAAAATAACCCCCGCCGTTAAAAATAAGAGCAATGATCGTTGATTGAATGCCATTTGATTGATCGTGAATGGTAAAATAAAAATAGTCGCTAAACTGACTGTTCCTTTTACGCCCCCGAAGGTTAAGATCAAGACTTCATTCAGTTGTTTTTTGAAACTTTGAAAACCGCCCTTAAACATATAAAATAAGCTGATTGAAACGAAGCGTATGACGAACAGCATGATTGAAACCAATAAAATGATCATTAGCAGCAAACTATTCGAATACAATCCATCTCCCCAAACTGGTGTAAAGACTTGTGTCAGTTCAATTCCTAAAAATATAAATACCAGCGCATTCAATGTGAAGGCAATCGTTGTCCATGTACTATTCGATAAAGTTGACAACTCCGCATCAAAGACTGAGATTTTTTTAAATCCTGAGGCTTGTAATACCCCTGCAACCACTGCTGCAATAATTCCTGAAACATGAAAGACTTCGGCTAAAACATACGCTAAGAAAGGCAACAACAATTCAATCAATAAGTAGCCTGTTACGTCACGTGCCGATGCTTTCTCGATCAAACCAATGATTTTTCTTTTTACCCAGACAAGCAAAAAGCCGACTAATGCCCCGCCAATACTTGATAAAATCAGTGTAACGCCTGCATTTACCGCAGAGAACGTCCCAGTGATCAAAGCAGCTAAGGCAAATTGGAAGGCTGTTACGCCAGAAGCATCATTCAGTAACCCTTCACCTTCTAAAATATGCATGGCTTTTTTCGGAATGTTCACACGATTGGAAAGCGAACTGACTGCCACCGCATCTGTCGGACCTAGTGCTGCACCAAAAGCGAAACACGCGGCTAAAGGGACACTGGGCAACAGAAATGATAACGTTGCTCCAACGCCAATCAAAGTCAAGATCACCCCACCAAAAGCGAGAAACAATATCGTATCGAAATTTTTCAGGATCGAGGCGATATCCGCTTTTTCTCCTTCTCTAAAAAGCAAGGGGGCGATGATCATCACTAAAAATAATTCAGGTTCAAAATTGATGGATTCACCCCATTCGGTCAATCCTAAAACCACGCCAAGAAATATTTGGATCAGTGGTGCAGGGATCATTGGCAAGATACGACTTGCTATGTTGGATAGCGTGATCGTGACTGCAAAAACAATCACTAACTCTGCAAATTCCATGCTTGATCCCCTTTATTTTTTATTTTGTGCAAGAACTTTCAAATATTGCTCTTTTTTCTTTAAAATTTTGTTTTCAACAATTTCCGCTTGGGTCACCCGACCGTCTAACTCACATTGCACACGTTTTGATTCTAAACGGAGCAATTCGTGTTTCAAGCGTCCCAATTGACGATACATCAAGATATTCCTTTTACGCAACTTACATAAGATCTGGCGACGATCTTCCATTGAAAAAGTACCATAGTGATCAACCAGTCGTTTCTTTTGTTCTTCAAAACTCTCTCTCATTTTCAAGATCTCCTATATTCAAACTGCACCAATTATAGCAAAAAGTTTTTAGAATGCAACTAAAAACTTCCTACCTTTACGATTACTTATTGGTTTTGATTCCAGAAGCTCATTCTAGTCCAATCACCATAAAATATCAATTGTAATTTTTAAAAAATAGAAGAAAAGCACGTACAAACCCTATTCAAAAGTTTTGTACGTGCTATTTTTATTGATGAGCGATCTTATTCGAAATACTCACCGTAAACATCGTCAACACGTTGTTCCGGATTGATCACAATATATAGGTTACCAGTTTTTTCACTGATTTTTGTTGATTGGTATTGGTTATCTAATCCCTCTGTTCCTTTGTCCAAGTAAGGGAAGTATACAAGGTCAGGTGTACCATTGCGATACAAGATTTCCATACGTTCGATATCTTCATATTTCAATGCGCGATTGAACATACCCATTTCCAAACCACCTAGATTGATATCATGAGTAGCTACTGAATCGCCTTCATGGAAAATCTCGATTTTAAAGCCTGCACATGGATGGATCTCGATAAATTCGCTCCCATTGATACGGCCAAAACTTGTTGTGATTTGTTTGATCCAAAGGTCGCCGATATGACGACGATTGATTGTCCATGTTTCGCCGTTACGGAAATAAAATTTTAGCGCTGTCATTTCTTTGCTCATTAAAAAAATCTCCTTTTTTGACGCATTATATTCTGTTTCATTACTAGTTTAGCATAAAACAACAAAAGCGGTCATCTCTCATGTTTGCTTTTCTGTCAGCTTTTTTGATAACAATCCTCCTCTAAAAGAGAAAAGGGACATGAGAAACATCCTACAAAAAAGCCAAACGCTTCTATAGATAACTCTCATGCCCTTACTTTAGACATGTCAGTATATGATTAGCCCACCAATCAGACGTAATTAGTGATTGTCACGATTTTGTTGACTAACCTTGTTGCTCTTTCAGATAGGTTAATAATGCAGCTTGTTCATTCTGTACCAGTCCGTTCACTACCGCTGACTCCGCAAGTGCTAACGCTTCACTGACCCATTTACCTGGTTTTTTCTCAGTCGTAGCTAATAACACCTTGCCATCAATCGCCAACTCACTCATTGTCTTGATAGGAAGTGCATGATAAATGTCTAGCACAGTTGTTGTGTCAGGGGTTTGTTGGAAGTAAATCATCAATTCTTCCACATCCAACGATGCGTCTTTTCCAAGATGATAGATCTCCAATGGTGTTAATCGTCGTTCTTGTCGCTTCGCCAATCCTTTGACCAAACGTTGGACTTCTCGAATCATTTGGTTGGAACATTTCCATGCTTTTAAGAAAGGTGCCACCTCTTGCTCAGATCGACCGAGTTGGTTGAGTAATAATGCCCAAGCTTGACTTTCTTTTTTTAATGGCATAGATGGTAAATCGGCAAATCTTAGTAATGCCTCACCATCTTCTTTTAATTGTGGACAATAGATGTAACATTTTGTTTCAACAAATGCCGTCAAGCCGTTTTTACGAAAATCCCCTAAAAGCATTTTGATAAATTCAACATTCATTCGCTCAACGGAAATTTTTTCCAGCAACGCATGATTGTCTTCGATCGCCTTGGCCGTTTCTTCTTCCAATTTGAACCCTAACTGACTCACAAAACGAAGCCCACGCATCATTCGTAAAGCATCTTCATGAAATCGCTCAAAAGGTCGTCCAACTGCTCGTAAGACGTGATTTTCTAAATCAGTTAACCCGTCGAATAAATCAATGATCTCACCATCTTCTTTCAGAGCGAAAGCATTGATCGTGAAGTCTCTGCGCTTTAGATCCTCTTCTAGTGTACGAACAAATGAAACACTATCAGGACGCCGATAATCTTGATACGTCGATTCCGTACGAAATGTCGTGATCTCATATTGCTCCTCTTCATGCAAGACGAGAACCGTTCCATGTTCGATCCCGATATCGATCGTTTTTGGAAACAACTGCTTGATTTCTTCTGGAAACGCACTAGTAGCAATATCTACATCATGAATTTTTTGTCCGAGTAACGTGTCCCGCACACTACCACCAACAAAGTACGCCTCAAATCCAGCTGCCTCAATTTTTCTTATTACTGGAATTGCTTTTTTATATTCGATCGGTAATTCATTTAGTCTCATTTTTACTCCTTCTATCCTCTCACTGTTCCTCATCTTTTCGGGCAAAACGATGATGGTCCCTTCGATTGAACTTCTCCATATTTTTTTCAAATACCGTCGTCAAATCAATTCCTAACGAGTTTGCCATGATCATTGTTACAAATAGAACATCGCCTAATTCTTCTGCCACTGAATTACTAGGTTCTGTTGCTTTTTTACTTTTTTCGCCATATGAATGATTGACCTCTCGTGCCAATTCACCTACTTCTTCGGTCAGACGTGCCATTTGCGCCAATGGCGAAAAATACCCAACTTTAAATTGTTGGATGTACGCATCGACCTCTTCTTGCATACTTTTTAGTGAACGCTCTTCTTTCATTAAGAACCCTCCAATCATCTCTTCCTAAAAAACTTTACAGCAAAACCGCAAGAAGTGCAATTGTGAAAACAAAGAATACATGCTACATTATGTTAGGTACACTTAATAAATTCTTAGCAACAAGCCAACTTGGTCTATTCTATAACTATAAAAATGAAGAACCAGTTTCCTAATCCCTAGGTCTATATCTAGGATTTACCGCTTGTTGCACAATGAATCATATCATATAGTAGAAAGTGGGGATTCGATGACATCATTGAAAACAATGAAAGAAGTTTTTTTTATTATTTTAGGAACAAGTATTTATGCTTTTGGACTAGTCTATTTGAATATCGCAAACCAGCTAGCCGAGGGTGGAGTTTCAGGTATTACCCTGATTTTGCGTGCTCTTTTTCATATCGATCCAGCTTATTCTACTTTATTGATCAATATTCCATTGATCCTACTAGGCGGAAAAATCTTAGGAAAACGTGCGCTCGCGTATACTGTCTTAGGCACTGTCTCGCTTTCTGTCTTCTTATGGATTTGGCAAAGGATTCCCTTACAAATCAACTTAGAGCATGATTTACTGATCGTCTCTTTACTTGCAGGACTGATTGCCGGTGTCGGCAGCGGGATCGTTTATCGTATGGGAGGTACTACAGGAGGAAGTGACATCATCGCTCGGATACTTGAAAAAAATCATGGAATCTCTATGGGACGTTCCCTTTTAGCTTTTGATGTCATCGTTTTACTTGCTTCATTAACTTATATCGATTTGAAGCGGATGATGTACACGTTAATCGCTTCCTATGTATTTAGTCGTGTCATCGATTTTATCCTTGATGGCGGCTACTCTGCCAAAGGGATTCTGGTAGTCTCAAATAAAAGTGAGGAAATTGCACCTTTATTGATGACCGGCTTACAACGTGGTGTCACATTCTTGCATGGAGAAGGTGGCTTTTCTGGTGTCGATAAAAAAATGATCTATATGGTGGTAAGTGCCAGGGAATTAAACGAAGTAAAACGGATCATTCATGAAATTGACGAACATGCCTTTCTTTCAATTCTAAATGTCCATGAAGTAGAAGGAGAAGGCTTTACGTATCTTAAACCACAAACGAGGCGATTCAAAAAAATAACAGAATGATTTTGAATCAATCAACCTGATACTGAAGCTTTCTACGTATATAGAATAACGTAGTTCTGCGTACTTCGTGATCAAGGAGTTGCAACTGTCTACTTAGAGATATTCTCAGTTCATTCAGAAGTACCTGGGCGATCAGGCGTTTTGTGCTTCCTAAAACCGAATATATGGTGCTCCACAAGCTTACCTTCATAAATAAGCGTGAAAAACGAAAATGGCTCTTCAAATTTTTGGGATTCACGCTTATCTGCCATAGCTGGATACTTATGTCACATCTTTTTTTGATCAATGGCTTTGTCGTTTCATATTTTTTTGCACAGAATGAAAGATAGATGAACTATTTAAAATATAACTGATAATATTTAAGAGAGCCTATATTACTATCCGAAAATATCACTGGAATCAAAGATGTATACATTTCTAGCAGATCAACGCACCTTCCAAAAATCTATAATATGTAAAGAATTCTGGACATTTCGTTCATACGGATCAACCAAAGGAATTTAGGGAAGCGACCAGAGATATTCTGGAACAAATTTGATTATAATAAGCTTTTTAAGAAATTTTGTTATTGAAATCCATTTTTTGTTGATCTAAAAAACTTAATAAAAACTAGGCTTCCTTTACGAATATTACTCGGAAGGAAGCCTAGACTTTATTATATATATTTTCACTATAGATACTTACTTATCATACTGTTACTTTTCCATGGTCAGCTTTCCCCACACTCAGCTCTTACTCTTCTGTGGCGCTTGAAGGATCATGCGGTTCACTTCATCAGATAGTTCAAGGAACGCATCTTTATCGCCTTCTTCTAATGCCTGATCGATCTGTTGGTAAAGCATGTTTAGTTTTGCTGCTTGCTCTTTTTCTTGGAAATAATGCTCGATTAATTCTGTTGATTCTTCGCTGATTGCATCTTCCCATGAGGCTAACGGGTTATCTTCGATGATTGCTAAATATTCTTTCGTTTGCCACGCATTTTCAAAAAGGCATTCGACATAGAGTGGATTTTTCCAATTCAGACGGATTTCGTGGAAGATCTGATCAGTGTCAGTAAATTCCTTTCCATCTAAAAATAGCTTCATCGGCTCACCTTCATAGGAAAGATCGGTGATCTGTAAACCACGTCTTGTTAAGTTTGCACCTTCAACAAAACGCACATTGTGTAAGATTGCTTCATGATTTGCCAGATAGTTCAAAATCCAAAATACTTCTCTACGACTGAAAGAGACATGGTTAACCATCCAAGTTAAGAAATTCTTCTTTTCTTTAACATCAATCAACATATTCATCACCTCTCTGTTAAATCATCTAATAGCGACAATACCTCCATATCCCCTGGTTCATAAGTTAAATATTGTTCCAATAATTCTCGTGTTTTTGCTAATTGGCCCTCTTCACGTAAGAATAAAGCATATTCTTTCAAGAAATCTGGCTCATGATCTAATTCGTGGGCTGCTTGTTCATAGTGGACTGCTGCTACCGCAAAATCTTCTAATTGATTATAGGCATGAGCGAGGTTCCATTCTGCATAAGGATTAGCAACTTCTCCCATTTGGTTGACTGTTTGAACAACGTCTTCATAACGTTCTTGATCCAAGTAAAGATTACTCAACGTCAACAATGTCTCATCCTGCTTGTCACCGACATTCAAAGCATCAAGTAATAATTGCTCTGCTTTTTCTGTGTCGTGTAAACGAAACGCATTTTCAGAAGCTAAGTGATAAAGCTCTACTTGGAATGGATTCTCTTTGATACCATCTTCTAAGACTTGTTGTGCTTCTTCGATCATCTCTTCTTCTTGAAGGGCTTGACCTAGATAAAGGTATAAGGATTGATACTGTGGATTCAATTCCCGTAACTCTTGCAAATAATTGATAGCTTTTTCGTTCTCATGTAATTGTAGATTCGTGAACGCTAATTGGAACAAACGATCATCTGTCCGCTCTTCGGCTAAAGCTGCTTCCAGTGGTGGGATTGCTGCTTCAAAATCCCCTTGCATACTCAACGATTGTCCTAAGCGTTCTTGCATGGAAATACTAGAAATTTCTTCTATACCATTTGTTAACAACATTTCGTAAAGTGCAGAAGCTTCATTGAAACGGTCAACTGAAAAATACAATTCAGCCAATGCAAATTGAATCAATGGTTCTTCTGGTAATAGCTTCGCTGCTTCTTTCAATTTTGCTTCACTTACTTCAGGAATACCGATTACTTGGTACAAGTCAGCGATTGCTAATAGTGCTTGTGGATAGTACTCACTATCTTGATGGATTTTTTCTAAATAGTCAAATGCCTGATCGATCTCATTGTCTTCGATAGCAATCTCTGCCAACGGAATATTCCATTCATCATTTTCAGGCGATACAGTTAGCAGATGTTCAAAAATTGCTTTTGCTTCTTCTAAAAAACCGATGGCTAATAATTCTTCTCCTAACTCATGTAACACATCAGCCGGATCTTCTTGGAGCGCCTTTGCCAAATATTCATTTGCTTCTGTCAAATTTTCGTCTGCTAATGCTTGTAGCATTTTTTCACTATTTGTCATCATCTAAATCCCTCTAATCTCTTGAACGATCCTTTCATAGGACGCCATTGTTTTCAATAGTTCTTGCTCGTTTGGCAATTGATATCCATCTATTATACCAATTTTTTCCAAAACGAGAATTTTTTTGCTCTTTTCTGCTAAAACCAGCACATTTTCTAGATAATCCATTTTTGATATCTCTTCAGGCCAAATAATTGGATAGCCTAGATGCTGCAGCCAGATAAAAAAATTCTTCAATTGGAAAGAAAGCGACTTGATTTCTGAATTCCAGATAAGTTGCATCAAGATACCTAAAAATTTTTTCATACTGGCGGAAAGCAAATGACTATTTTCAGTCAGATAAAAAGCTTGCTCAAATAGTTTACCATAATTTGCCACTTGTTCAGCGTCTTCTTGATAAAAATAAATGATTTCTTCTAGCATGCCAGCAAAAGGACGATTGAATAATTTTTCGCGATTCGGATAATTTTTGTAAAGATTTTGAAGAAACGGATGATCACAGACTAACCCACAACAGATAAAAATCAAAAAATCGATTTGTTTCCCTTCGATTTGTTTTTCACTGATCGTCCGATCATAAATGATCCGTTCTGGAAGGTTCGTCGTTTGAAGAGCCGATTCGTTCGATCCATGTAATATCTCGCATTGAGGATTAAGTGCCCGTGCCATGGAGCGGATCGAGACGGGGATCAACCAAAGTGTAGTCTGAAGATACGTATGTTTTTGAAAGAAGCCCGCCAACTCCATAACTCCCTCATTGCCAAAACCGATTACTAAAAGCGGTCGATTTTCGGGATAGCGTCTCGCATAGGACAAGAGGCTATGCAATTCAGATAATTGATTACACTGCGTATTGCCACAAATATACCAATCAATCGCTAACTTGTTCGTGAATGACTGTGTCATTTTCTCAGCGTATAGATCATAATAACGTTGGTTCGTCAAAAAAAGAATCGCTTGATCAATCGATTCATTTTTCAACTGACTGACAAATGTTTCCCCATAAAAGATTGTTGTTTCTTCTTGTTGGTAGCGATAGGATAACTCCATGTTGCCCTCCCCTTTTCTTTTATTTTACCATTAGTAAGTAAAATAAAAAAAGAATAAGAAAAACTTGTTAATGAACCCATGCCTTTTTTGATCAACTCTATTCTTTTATTTGATATGTAACGAGTTCCATTTGGTTGCTGAACTATTTGTTTGTTGCCTTTCTACTGCTTTCCGCCTCTTTTATCCATCTATATAAAAAAAAGCGCCTGTAGCCGTAGCCACAAGCGCTTTTTCAACTGTCTTATTTAACAGCGTCTTTCAATGCTTTACCTGGTTTAAATGCAGGTACTTTGCTAGCTGGGATTTCGATTTCTTCACCAGTTTGTGGGTTACGTCCTTTACGAGCCGCGCGTTCGCGTACTTCAAAGTTACCAAAACCGATTAATTGAACTTTTTCGCCGTTAGCTAAAGCATCTTGAATAGTTGAAAATACAGCGTCAACTGCTGCAGTTGCGTCTTTTTTAGTTAAATCTGTAGCTGAAGCAACTTTTTCGATTAATTCTGCTTTATTTGCCATGGATAGATTCACCTCCTCCAACAAGAGATATGATAGGAACATCATTTTAGTTTAAAAACTTTCTGAGTGGTCCAGAAGTTTATAAGAAATATTGATTAAGTTTCAATATTCTGTTATCACGATATCATATGAATCGCTTAATAGCAAGGTTTTTGGCATTTTTTAACCGCTTTTTTTAGTCATAAAAACGTAATACAAAAATATGCTTATTTTTTTTGAAAAAAACGGACTACTATGGTAAAATGCCTATTTTCTTCGACGTGGGATAATTCGGATCGAAGTTCCTTCAAACGTAAATGCTTTTCTGATTTGATTTTCCAAAAAGCGTTCATAAGAGAAATGCATCAATTCTTCTTCATTAACAAAAACAACAAAGGTTGGCGGTTTGACTGCAACTTGTGTGGCATAGAAAATCTTTAATCGTTTACCTTTATCTGTCGGTGTCGGATTGATCGCTACGGCATCCATGATCACATCATTCAAGACTGCTGAAGAAACACGTAAGTTTTGGTTCATACTCACTTCTTCGATCATTTCAGGCAAACGTTCTAATCGTTGCTTAGTCACAGCTGAAACAAACAGAATCGGCGCATAGTCTAAGTAACGGAATTCTTCACGGATCTCTTGTTCGAAGTCACGCATCGTATTCGTTTCTTTTTTGACTAGATCCCATTTATTGACAACGATGATCACACCACGGCCAGCTTCATGCGCATAGCCAGCTACTCGTTTATCTTGTTCACGGATGCCTTCTTCTGCGTTCAAGACCATTAACACGATGTCTGAACGGTCAATCGCACGCATGGCACGCATCACACTGTATTTTTCTGTGGTTTCATAAACTTTCCCACGTTTTCTCATACCAGCTGTATCGATCATCATGAATTTTTGACCGTCTTCTGAGACGAAGTGCGTATCGATAGCATCACGTGTCGTTCCTTCGATGTCCGAAACAATCACTCGGTCTTCACCTAGGATCGCATTGATCAAGGAAGATTTCCCTACATTCGGGCGACCGATCAAACTGAATTTGATGGTATCATCCTCTTCTTCTTCTGCTTCTTCATCAAAGAATTTCACTGCCTCATCTAAGATGTCGCCGATCCCTAATCCATGACTTCCAGATACAGGGTAAGGATCACCTAGACCTAGTGCATAAAATTCATAGATATCATTTCTCATTTCAGGATTGTCGACTTTATTAACGGCTAAGATCACCGGTTTATTGCTGCGATATAAAATTTTTGCTACGACTTCATCTGCATCAGTGATGCCTTCACGGCCACTGACGACACAGACGATTACGTCTGCTTCATCGATTGCGATTTCTGCTTGGTGCTTGATTTGATCCATAAATGGTTCATCGCCTAAGTCGATCCCACCAGTATCAATAATACTGAAATCACGACCTAACCATTCCCCTTTAGCATAAATACGATCACGAGTAACTCCTGGAGTATCTTCGACAATCGAAATACGCTCACCGGCGATACGGTTAAAAATCGTCGACTTACCGACGTTTGGGCGACCAACGATTGCAATTGTTGGATTTGCCATATTTTTTCCTCCTCACATGTTTCCAATCTCACTTAGTGTACCGAATACTTCGCGAACTTTCAAGCTTAGATCGGTGAACATTCAAGTATTTTTCTGGATCACTGCCTATTACAAAAGAAAATGGTCTGGGGCGTAATCCCCAGACCACTTGTTTTACACATGTACAACTTCCCTTGATGCTGTAAATTCGCGCTTCGGGAACGATCATTCATTTATTTTTCAGAATCATCTGTTGCTGTTTCTTCTACTTCCCCTTTTAAGGCTTCGCCTAAGATGTCACCCATTGTAAATCCTGTGTTTTCTTCAGGTAACTCATAAGACTCAACTTCTTTTGGTTCTTTATCAGAAGCAGGTTTTTCTTCTAATGCTTTGATACTTAATGCAATCCGGTGCTCTTCTGGATTGACTTCTAAAACTTTCACTTGGACATCATCGCCCTCATGTAACACTTCATGTGGTGTCGCGATGTGTTTATGTGAGATTTGTGAGATGTGGACAAGCCCTTCCACAGTTGGGAATACTTCAACAAAGGCACCAAAGCTAGTTAATCGTTTCACTTTACCTTCAAGTACAGCGCCTACTGGAGCTTTTGTTTCGATATCTGTCCAAGGTCCAGGCAATGTGTCTTTGATCGATAATGAGATACGTCCTTGTTCTGGATTGATTGAAAGAACTTTGACTTTCACTTCATCGCCAACAGCTAAAACATCACTCGGTTTAGCAACATGTCCGTGAGAAATCTCAGAAACGTGTACTAATCCATCGATGCCGCCTAAATCAACAAACGCACCAAAATCTGTGATACGAGCAACGCGTCCTTCGATCACGTCATTTTCTTGGATAGTTGATAGTAATTCTTTTTTCTGTGCTTCTTTTTCTGTTTCAACGACTGCTTTGTGTGAAAGGATCAAGCGATTTTCTGATGGTTCGATTTCAACGATTTTGAATGTCATCGTTTTTCCTTTGTATTCAGAAAAATCAGCGACAAAATGATCTTCTACCATTGATGCCGGAACAAATCCACGAACACCGACATCGACAACTAAACCACCTTTAACTACATTTGTCACTGGTGCTTCGATGATGTTTCCAGCTTGGAAATCTTTTTCGATATCCTCCCAAACTTTTTTCGCATCTAAGCGTCGTTTTGATAAAAGGTAACTTCCGTTTTCTTTGTCTTTACCAATCGTGCTGATCACGACTAGATCTAACGTATCGCCAACCTTTACCACTTCGTTGATATCTTCAACCGGTAAAGTAGATAATTCTTTTGCAGGAACTACGCCTTCAACACCCGTTCCTTCGATTCCAACGATGGCTTGTTTGTCTTCAATGACTAAAACTTCTCCTTTGACGACATCGCCAACGCTCACTTCTTGAACGCTATTCATTGCATCTTCCATAGATTGGTTGTTATCTGTCTGATTTTGTTCAAATTCTGTCATAACACTTGTCCTCCTAACCAACATTCTGCCGTTAACTACGGTACTGCCTATAGTTTAATTGATTATTTAAAAAAAATAAAGCGATTTCGTTTGTTTTCCATTAAAATGGTCGGATTCTTCGCTTTTTTTCTATTTAGTCAAGAAAATATCCTTTTTGTTGAATCACTTCTTTGATCGCTTGGACAACTTCTTGAATCGTTTTACCGGTTGTATCGATCCGTATCGCATCTTCTGCTTGCTTCAGGGGTGAAACTTTTCTAGTAGAGTCATATTCATCACGTGCTTGTATTTCTTTTGTCAATTCTTCTAAGTCTGTCGGAATATTTTTTTCAAGGTTTTCTTTGTGTCGTCTTTGTGCCCGTTCAGATACGCTGGCTACCAAGAAAATCTTCACTTCGGCTTTTGGTAAAACAGCGGTACCGATATCTCGACCATCCATGACGACACCACCATCTTCACCGATTTTTTTCTGGATCGCAACAAGAGCTTCGCGTACTTTTGAATGCGCAGCTACTTCAGAGACCGCTCGTGTAACATCTGGTTGTCGAATATCTGAAGTAACGTCTTGCCCAGCTACAAAGACATGTTGTCCATCCGCCATTTGCTCAAATGAAATCGGGTGTTTGTTGATCAAATCGACTAACTCTGTTTCATCTGAAAAAGCAATGTGATGTTTGATTGCCAAGTAAGTGACTGCACGATACATCGCGCCCGTATCTGTATAAATATAGTTCAATTCATTTGCGATGATTTTAGCTACCGTACTTTTGCCTGAAGAGGCAGGACCGTCAATTGCGATACTAATTCGTGTCATTTTTCATAAACTCCCTTTTCTCAAAAAAAAGGGGCTGTGGCTCAAGCCACTGCTCCTTATTTAGTTACATTTTATGAAGATACTCTGAGGAAAAACAACTCTTCAGTATTATCTTTTTAACTCCATTTATTGGACTCTAAGTTCTTGTCCTGGATATAACATGTAGTTGTTTGGATCGATTCCGTTCAATTGGAACAATTGGTCGACTGTAATGCCTGCGCGTTCTGCTACTTGTCTAGGGCCTTCACCCGCTTGAACGACTGTGGTTGAGCCTGAAACACCTGTGCCTGCCTCTGGTGTTGAAGTAGGTGTTGTTTCTTGTGGAGCCACACTGCTTGGTGTTGTTTGTTCTGGCGCTGTTACTGTTGAAGATGGTGTTGTTTCTGGTGTCACAGCACTCGTGGGTGTTGTTTCTCCAGCAACTGATTGTGTATCAGAAGTTGGTTCACTAGAAACTGTCGTCGATTCTACAGTTGATTCTACAGTCGAACTTTCTACGATCGATGAAGTCGTAGAGGAAGAAGATGCAGCGGTCGCACTATTACTTGATCCGTTTCTGATCCAGAAGTAAGCTCCTGCCGGAATGGCAATACATAAAACTAATAAAATCAAAAATAGCGATAAGAACAGGGTGTTCCCTTTCTTTTGCTGTCTTTGCGTACTTCTTGAAGATGCTTCGTCCTCTGTATCGTAAATTGGTTGCTCCCATGGTTCTTGTGTTTCGTTATTTTCTGATGATTGATGTCTATCTTTTCTACTCACCTTATTGACCTCCTAAATTCTTTCCTAGTTATTATACCATAGGATAATCTTGATTGTACGAAAAAAATACCTCGCACCATTTTTTTAAAATAAATTTAGTAAAATGGTTTGCCAGTCTTTTGCTTCTACGGTTGGACTAGTATGTCCAGTTTCAGAAAGAAATAAGGACGCACCATCTCGATCACAACATTTTTCAGGTTTTTCTTTGAGGGTTTCACCGAAATAATCCATCAGACGTTCTCGTCTACATGATGTTGTATGGATATAAGCAAGCATCTGCTGTAGTTGCTTGATTTTCACTTGTTCTTGTTTTTTTAATTGCAGAAGCCATGTATCAGGACTTTGCATTTCATTTACCAGCATCAGCCATTTTTGCTGGATCTCATCGAACTGGGGCGCCTCTGTTTGCCCAGTTGACAGATGTTCTTCGAAAATTTGGCGTTGTTCTTTAGATAATTGTTGGAAAAAGTAATGGATCGCTTCATCTCCTGGCCGGTAAAGCAACACAGCGCTACTAGGTCGCTGGTCTCGGCCTGCTCGACCAATCTCTTGCATATAATTTTCCAGGCTATCTGGTAGATCGTAATGGATGACATACCGAATGTCTGCTTTATCGATCCCCATACCAAACGCATTCGTCGCAATCAAAAATTGCAGTTGATTTTGACTGAATTGTTGTTGAAGTTGGCGGCGTTGTGAGGCATCTAGCCCTCCATGATAATACCCCACAGCATAGTCTTTGCGAAGCAGTTGATAAAGACGTTCGACTTCTTTTTTAGTCGCGCAATAAATGATCATTGCTCCGTCTGCTTGTGTCATCAACTGACGTAATTGCTGGTCTTTTTCATCTGTATGAAAGACAAATAATGAGATGTTTTCTCGATTAACTGAATGTTTGACGAGGGCAGGTTTTGTGCGAAAGAGAATGTGTTTGATCTCTTCTTGTACCGGTCGCGTGGCTGTTGCCGTCAAAGCTAAGGTAGTTGGTGATCCTAATTCTTTGGCGACTCTTCCGAGAGATTGATACTCAGGTCGAAAATCAATGCCCCACTGTGACACGCAATGAGCTTCATCAACTACGTACAACGAGATTTTTTGTTGCTTCAGGGCATGAAGCACTTCCGGTTGCTGCAACATCTCGGGACTGACAAACACAAATTTATATTCGGATAAATGAGCTAACACATACTGTTTCTCACTTCTAGTGAGTAAGCTATTATAGGCAACCACCCTTTTCTCTCCTCGTTTTTGCAATTGCCCTACTTGATCTTCCATCAAAGAGAGTAGCGGAGAAACGATCAATACCATCCCATCTTGCAAATAGCCAGTCAACTGATAGCATAAACTTTTGCCATTACCAGTTGGCAGGATCGCTAAAACATCTTTCTGATTCAATAAGGTGGAAATGATCTCTTCCTGTCCTTGGCGAAAAGAGGTAAAACCAAAGTACTGTTTCAATGGATCAAGCAAATCCATTTTTATCCCCTCCTTTAAATGCCTCGATTTGTGCCAAACGAAATTCGCCATAATCGATCGTTTGTCCTTCAAGATCTTTATATCTTAGCGTAAGAAGTGGTCGCTCCAACGAAGCTAAAGATCTTCTTGTCTCGGAGTGGATCAGTCGTTCAAAAGGAAAATCATCAAAAAAGATGGCCCACTCAATCAAATGGTCATTGATCGTGCCTTTCTTCAATCCTCGTTTCACCATCACTTGCTCCACCGAATCCCCAGATAAAATCAATGCTCTCGTCGTCAACATGCTTTGATTATAATTTTGTCTAAGCAACGGTGCAAGCAAATCGTAGAATAAGAAATCTGAATGCTGTTCGATAATCGCTAATAAGCGATGGATACACTGATCTTGGAATAATTGCTGAGCTGTGCCATCTTCAAGGGTAGTCAGTTGGTACGCGAGTAAGCCTGTTTGCTTTTTACCAGAAAATTGGTTCGCTAAAAAGTTCGCTTGTTCGTCTGGCATCAGAGTAAAAATAGTAGAAAGTTCCTTTGATACTTGAGCAACCAGCTCCGTTTTGGTACACGTTGCTTCCTTCAACCATCTCTTAACTTGGTAAGCATAAAAAGGACCCGTCTCTACTGGTAAATAAGCTGTTTCATTGGCGGATAAGTGAGAGACGACTTGTACAGAGAATTTCAGCAAACGCCAACTAACAGTAGCTGTACGTCCATACTTATCATAGTGTAGTCCAAGGAGGGATTTATTTTTTCTTTGCATTTCCCCTTTTTTCGTCAGTTGCAACTCTCGGTCTTCCCACTTTAATAATCCCTCATCTATCATCTGTTGGATCTGTTTATCAAACGTTGCTTGTTCAAGTGAAGGAAAACAACCATGAACAACTAATAATCGCTGAAAAAAGCCAAAAAGTAGTACCGAGGATGTACGCTTGCCACTTAATAATTGATAGAGTGAGCTTGCTCGTAACTTGTCACTTGAAGAAAATAAAGATAAAATAAACTCAGTCATAGTAATCCCCTTACGTTAGGATGGTGAATATGTCATTATTATGTAAATTAGTTCCTGAACGTTGTATCGCATGTGGTCTATGTCAAATCGAGGCGCCTGATATCTTTGATTATGATGAAGAAGGAATCGTCTTATTTGCACAAGAACCAGAAGCACATCAACAATTCGTTCAGCCTTTAGAAGAAGCCAACGTAACCAAAGCTTATCAAAAATGTCCGGTTCGAGCAATCTTATTGGAAAAAGAAAATTGATCGCTCTCTTACAACTAACTTTTAGCAGGACTCTCCGATGATCTACTTGTTTTTTCTATGTTACAAAATAGATGAGATAATCGTATTCCCCTCAAGTAATAAGGCGTCATCCACGAAAATGATTCTTAAATTTTTTTGTGGATGACGCCTTATTTTTCTAGGAGCTTCCTTTGAGACGTCTGTATCCGCCGATCAGCTTTTGAAATTTTCAATTATAAACGAATCATTTCTTTTCGCCGGTCCGAAAAGTGACGCTCTTACTTGATTTGATTCAGCCAATTCATCATGGTCGTGACGATTGCTGTTTGTTGGTCTTCATTACTGATCGTTGCTTCACCATCACCTTTTTGATGACCATAACTACCAAATCCGCCATGGTTCCCTCCAGCGATGGAAACAAATTCTGTTTGTTCAGGTAAATAAGCTTTTGCTTCATCAGCTGCTTCTTGGTTCATGACTTCATCTTCACTTCCGGTGATACTGATGACCGGTAAATCAGTTTTTGCCAATGTCCCCTTTTCATCCGGATAACTTGCCATGAAATAAATACCTTTTAATCGTTCATCATCCAGATTTGCATTAGCATAACGACTTGCCATCACCCCACCTAAAGAATGTCCTCCAATCACAAAATCTTGATCCTTGAAATCCTCTCTGATTTTGTCTGCTTTGTTGCCACTCAGGATCGCCAGTTCAAAAGGCATTTTAGCAATGGCTACCGTATAGCCATTTTCTGCTAGTTGCTCTGCCCATATACTATAACTTTCTGGTTCGACAAGCGCACCAGGATAAAAAATCACCATTGGATGTTCCGCCGATTTTTGCGATTCGAATAATAAATAATCCTCTTTATCTATTCCTTGCTTAAATGATTGCTCTGCTTGAGTCGATGGTTCGTACACACTTTGTTGCCAATAAAAATAACCTCCAATAGCACCTAATCCCAGTACGATCACTAATCCTATCAGGACTCGTTTGAATATTTTCAAAAACATCACCTTCCGTCATCTTTCATTTGATACTCTTATACACTAAATAAAATACGGTAAAATTGCAAATGATTTTATGTAAGATGTTATTATTGGCTATCTTTGTAAGGAGGAACAACTGACAATGAAAAACCACCCCTATTTTGACAAAGTTCCTCAAAATAGGGGTGATTTCCTACATTGTTATATTAAACTCAATTTATGTATTCACTGTTGTGCATGAACTCGCCTCATTTAATCTAGGAAACGATCAATCAACTGGAAAATCGATGTGGGAACTACTTTGGATTAACTTTTCCTGACCGAATTAGGTAAGTCGAGACAGTTCGTTTTAATTCATCAAATTCTTTTTTACTAGTAGTAATATCTAAAATGAATTTAACTGCCTCTTGTTGGGTAAAAGTTGTTGTATATCCATTCGCTTGCAAAAATGTAATCATCGATACAAATGCTGTACGTTTGTTACCATTATGAAAAGGTTGCTTTGTAGCTAAATTGATTGTAAGTATAGATGCTTTATCAAATATCGTAGGACACAAATCTCTGCCAAAAACTGACTGTGCAGGTTGATTTATTGCCATATCTAGTGCAGTTGCATCTTTTATACCGATTGTTCCCCCTTGAGAATATGCTAAAATTACTTTAGCATTTATCTTTATGATGTGTTTTGAGGTCAAATATATCATAGGTCGACCAAATCTTTCAATGCTTGATCATATTGATTCATCACAGAGTCGACAATAGTATCAATATCAATTTCCTCTTGTGCTTTTACTATCCTAACTGCCCCATCTGTATCAAATATATAACTAATAGACTCTCCCGTTTTAACTCCAATATACTCTTTTACTTCATTTGGTATTGTTGTTACATCACTATTTCCAGATTTTCTGATTTTGTATTTACGAATTTTATCCCTTAATTTTTTTCCTTTCTGTTTATAATATATTCAATATGTATATACATATTATCATAGTATATACATTCCAACAAATTTCTGAGTATGTGAAATAGCTATTACACTTGTTGCTTAATTATGGATGTTTAGATGGTAAAGAAATCCACCACTATTTTGATAAAGTTTCTCAAAATAGTGGTGGGTCCTTTTAATGACTCTTCTTTTGCTTCTTAACTAACTAATGGCTTACTTCCCACACAAGCGATAAACCGCTTCTGCGTAGATTTCCATCGCTTTGTACATACTGCTTAGTTCCCATCGTTCATTGGCTTGGTGCATGAAGTCTGGTGTATCAGGGAACATTGCTCCGAAAGCGACACATTGATTCATCGTACGAGCAAAGGTTGCTCCACCAGAAACAAATGGCTCAGTCATATCCCCTGTGATATCACGGTACGTTCCTAATAAGTTTTGGATCAATTCACTCTCCAAAGGAACGTATAATGAATCCAAGAAATCAAATTCTTCATATGATAAATCGTATGCTTTGATTTTTTCTGTCATTTTTTCGACAAGCTCATCTTTTTTGAAGGTGACAGGGATACGCATGTCCACCCCGATTTTTGTTTGCTCAGGTGTGATTTCTAAACTAGCGAAGTTCATCGTCAACTCACCAGATTGTTCGTCAACAGTCTTTCCGACTACTTTTTCACCAGTCGCATTTTCTTGGACTAATTCTCCTAAAAACTTGATTGGCGCAAAATCAAAAACTTCAGATAAAGCGATCGCTAAACGAGAAATCGCATTGACACCTTCTGCTGCATCTTTTGCGTGGATACTTTTTCCTAGCACTGTGATCGAGTCACCTTGATCTTCAAATTCGAAGTTATGTTTGGTCAACGCTGCTTTTACTTCTGCCAATTTTTCACCTGAATAAGGTGCTGAATCCGGCACTACGTTTAGTGCCCCACCAGCATTTACAGAGAATTCATTTGTGCCAGGACCGGTCAAGTAAGCTTGTAGCAAACCTTTTTCTGCATAGATCAAAGGAAATTCTGCATCTGGTGCAAAGCCTTGTGTGATTCCTTCTTCTTTTTCATTGTATTTATCTAAACAACGCCAAAGATTTTCTTCGTCCGTTCCGAAGATGAAACGAATGCGCGTATTAAATTCTACCCCTGCATCCATCAATGCTTTCACTGCGTACATTGCAGCAATCGAAGGTCCTTTATCGTCTTGGGAGCCACGGCCAACTAACCAACCATCTTTGATCGTTGGCTCAAAAGGTTTAGATTCCCAGTTTTTTTCATCGCCTCCAGGGACAATGTCCATATGGCATAAGATACCAAATAACTCTTCTCCTGAGCCTACTTCTGCATAACCATAGTAGCCTTCGGGATCTTTAAATGTTTTGAAACCTAATCCTTCACTGATTTCTAACACTTTATCTAAAGCTTCTACAACTTTTTTCCCAAAAGGATGTCCCTCTCCAGAATCAGATTCATCCAACACAGAAGGAATTCTAATCAACTCACTTAATGATTCTAATGCTTGTTCATGATGTTGTTCTGTTACAAATTGTTTCATCAACTTTGCCTCCTCATTATTTAAAAAAAAGATGGCGGCAGAAAATACTACTTTGATCCACATGTACATCTGCTCGAGTGCAATAGGACACTATTTACGAAATTTTCTGTGAAAAAGCCAACACCTTCGGAAATAAGCGACAAAACCCAAAATCCAAGTTTCGGGTTTTGTCGCTTATTTCTTGGCGCTGGATTCTTCAGTCACCATTTCATCAACAGAGTAACTCGTTTTTTCAAAGGTCTTGTTTCTACCGACGATCTCTTACATACAAGTGATACATCGTACTTGGTGAATAAAGGATTCATGTCTCTTTATTCAGTCAATAGATATTGTTTCTTCATTTATCATAGAACTTTGGCTGTCATTTGTCTAGAATTAGAACATTGCTGCTACACCTAAGATCACACAGATAGCAACAAATAAGATGGCAATCAACTTCCCAGTGAATTTCCACCAAACGGAAATATCAAAGCGAGCAATGGCGATTGCACCCATTACGATAGCAGAAGTTGGCGTGATCAAGTTCACTAATCCAGATGCTGATTGGTAAGCAGTGATTACTAGATCTTTACCGACACCAGCAAATTCTCCCATTGGTCCCATGATGCCCATTGTCGCAGCTGCTAAGCCAGAAGTTGATGGAATCAAGAATGACATAGGGATATAGAAGATAAATGTAAGGATCAAGAAGACACTTGATGACAATGAGCTTAATCCTTGTTCTCCCCAATGTAAGATCGTATCTGTGATCAAACCGTTGTTCATCACTACTTGGATCCCACGAGCAACAGCAACAACGATTGCTACACCAATCAAGTCTGAAGCACCTGCTAAGAATTCTTTGACAAAATCAGATTCTTTCATACCAAAAGTGATTGCTACAACGATTGACATTACTAAGAATAACATTGTGATTTCAGGGAAATACCAATCACCTAGAGGCAACATGTTTTTACCTAAAACAGTTCCAATTACAGGTAGGCCAGTTAACCAATTTGTCAATGACTCAAAAATAGTGAAGTTTTCATTCAATGTTGTCCAAGGAATCAAACTAATGATCATGATACCAAAAGTAAGGAAGAACAATACATTGACATGTTTTTGTTTCTTCGTGATCATTTCTTGACGATTGATTGCTTCGATATCAAAGTGTTTCATGTCTTCTTCGCGCTGATTATATACTAAAGATTTGGTTGGATCTTTTTCGATCTTCGACGCATAGCGATACACATAAATAATAGAGATTGCTAGTAAGACAACGAACATAAAGAAACGTAACCCGATTCCTTCACCCATTGAAATACCAACAGCTTGTGATGCAACTCCTGTCGCAAATGGGTTAACCGTTGATGCCAAACAACCCACTTGAGATCCGACCAACACGATGGCTACCGCTGTGACAGTATCAAAACCGACGGCCATCATAACAGGAATCAATAATGCGTAAAATGGAATCGTTTCTTCCGCCATTCCATAAGTTGAACCACCTAAAGCGAATAAAAGCATCAATACAGGGATCAACATTTTTTCTTTCCCTTTGAAGCGTTTCACAACAGTTGCGATCCCAGCATCTAATGCGCCGGTTTTATTGATGATTCCTAAGAAACCACCAACAATTAAGATAAAGAATGAAATTGGGATTGCCGCAGGTGTTTCTTTCGTTAACTCACCCGCTGGTACACCCAACATCCCGTTGACTGGAGCCATAAAGATATCCCAAAGTCCTTGTGGATTTTGTTGGACTCTTTCGTAAGACCCTGCAATGATATTACCGGCTTCATCCACACTGTAGTGTCCTGCTGGGATGAACCATGTAAGTACAGCGATAATGGCAATAATAATGAATAAGACCGAGTACGCTGAAGGCATTTGAAATTTCTTCTTCGTTGTTTGTTCCATTTTCTTCTTCCTTTCTTGTTTCAAAAATCTTTGACACATCGGTATTTTATCAAAAAGATGATAAGAACAAAAATAATAACTAGTAGATTCGATAAATTTTATTCAAAACGCTCGTTTATTGTCCCTCCTTTGATTATTTAATTGAAATGCTTTATTCATACTAATTGTAGCGTTTCCGTCGTCTATTATATCAGGTCCATCTAACAAACAAAAGGAGAAGAATTTCACATCAAAACGTATAAAATACATTTTTATACAAAAAGGCAAAAAATACTCAGACACGATTTATAAAACGCTTACACAATGTCGGTTATTGAATTTTTTTTCATAACAAAATATTAAGAAATACTTTAAAAAATAGGTGTTAGCTATGCGAATACCTATGATTGGTCATTTGTTCCCCTCCCAAATAACCTATCTAGGCTCTATATAAATAACTGAAAATGCCCTTTTTCATAAAAAAAACTTGAAAATAGGAATTCCTACTTTCAAGTTTACTTGTATTCTTTGTATTATATGCTATCGTAGTCTTTTTTTAAAAGAGTCGTTTATTTTTATTTTACAACGCTATGCCGTTTTTCTAACTGGTGTTGTTTTCTGCTCAACCAAGGCAGTAGTTTGGCGTGTAAGACAAGGAATGCCACACTAACGATAAATCCTTTGATCAAGTTAAAAGGTACAATACCGATCAAAATGTAATTTGCCAATGGCATACCTAACATTTGGGTTGCGTTTAGGCCTAAAAATGTTAAATAAAGAGGTGTGATTACAAAATAGTTCGCAATACTCATGAAAATAGTTAGTGCAAGTGTTCCACTGATCACGCCTAAAATTTGATTTTTTCCTTTTTGGTATTTGTTTCTTTTGAAGATGTAGAAAATCGGTAAAGTAAAGACCGCTGTTGAAAAGAAACTAGCGACGTCGCCAACTAGATTCTCCGGACTAAAACCGGTCATGATCAAATGTAAGATCGAACGTAAAAACGCGGTAACGATCCCCGCTAACGGGCCAAATAAAAACATGCTGATCAAAACTGGGATATCACTAAAATCGATTTTCAAAAAGCTAAATGTTGGCATGATTGGAAATGAGAAAAATTGCAAAACCAATCCGATTGCAGCAAATAATGCGACCGCAACCATTTTTTGTACTCGGGTGTTCTTCATGTTGAAATCCTCCTGTTGGGATTCCTCTTCAGCGAACTATTCAACCACGTAAACACAAACAAAAAAACTCTATTTTCGCAGGGGAAAATAGAGTTAGAGTCATTTGTACATACGTATGCCAAATAAGCTCTATCTTCTTTATCCAGACTTTACTGTCGGTATCGGAATTTCACCGATTCAGCTACTCGCAAAAGTAGGTCGTGGACTATAACCACCGGTCGGGAATTTCACCCTGCCCCTGAAGACGAACCATATCTAATTTTTGTTTACCATTTTATTATACTTATTTCATAACAAAAAAGCAAGGTATTTAGCCTTACAAAAAGTAAGCTATTTATTTTGATTGATTCAATAACTGACTGATTTCTTTTTTATTCAGCTCACGATACTCACCAGGACGTAAACCTTGCAAGGTCAATTCGCCATATTTTTCTCGTTTTAATTTTTGCACAGGTAACCCGACGGCTTGTAGCATGTTTTTTACTTGGTGGTTACGGCCTTCATGGATCGTTAATTCTACGATACTATGATTCGTATGAGGATCAACAGATAAAATGGCATACTTTGCAGGTGACGTTTTCTTTCCTTCAATTTTGATTCCTTTTGTCAATGGGTTCAGCGCTGACTTAGTGGCGATCCCTTTGACTTTGGCAACATATACTTTATCAACTTCATGCTTTGGATGCGTCAATCGTTGCGCAAAATCACCATCATTCGTCAATAAAAGTATGCCAGAAGTATCATAATCTAGACGTCCAACTGGGTAGATCCGCTCTTTGACCATTGGTAATAGATCTGTCACTACTTTACGGCCTTTGTCATCTGCTACAGCAGAAATGACACCTTTTGGTTTATACAGTAAATAGTACCCATACTCTTCTTGATAGATCGGCACTTGGTCGACTTCTACTGTGTCATGTTTGCCAACTTTCACACCTAGTTCCTTGACGATTTGACCATTTACTTTTACTCGACCAGCCAAAATATATTCCTCGGCTTTACGACGAGAGGTAATCCCTGCATGAGCAATTACTTTTTGTAATCTTTCCATTATCTGTTTTCTCCTTCATGCACGCCATCAAAAAATAAATCAAGGGGTGCGTCTTCTTCCAGTGAACGTTCGATATCTTGAATATCGGGTAACTCATTTAGCGATCTCAGACCAAAATAATCTAAAAAATGACTTGTGGTCCCGTAAAGGATCGGGCGACCTGGTCCATCGACTCGCCCTTTCTCTTCGATCAGTTGGTGTGCAGTCAAGCGTTGAATCGCGCCAGAAACTTGAACACCACGAATCAACTCGACCTCACTTCTAGTGATCGGTTGTTTATATGCAATGATTGCTAGTGTTTCGACTGCCGCTTGTGACAAGGTATTCGATGTCCCTTGCGCGTATCTTTTGACGATCGGCGCTAACTCCTTTTTGGTAGTCAGCACGAGTTGTTTTTCTGTTTCAAAAAGATGTAATGCTGTGTTGTCATTTGCTTCATAACTAGCTGCCAACTCTGCCACTAAAGCAGTCGTTTCTTCTCGTGTATAGGTCAGTAAGTCACTCAATTCTTCGATTGTCGTTCCTTCTTCTCCTACTATAAATAAGATTGCTTCAAGTTCACTTAATTTCGTCATGTTGTGTATCTCCTACTGCTGGATAAAGCATGATTGATTCATAATTTTTTTCTTGCTGAGCCACGATCTGTCCATTTTTCATCAATTCGAGGATCGCCAAAAATGTTGTGACGACTTCGTTTCTAGAAGGCGTTTCAAAAAAAGATTCGAACAAACAGCCATTTTTTTGAGAGACGATGCGCTGTTGGATAAATGTCATTCGTTCTTCGATTGTCGCATCATCAGGTGCGATCGTTTTTTCTTCTTTTTGAGCAAATTTCTTTCGTTCTAAAATTTTCTGCATGGCTTGAAATAAATCGATTTTTTTCACTTGTCCACGCTTCAATGGTTTTTCTTGCCCCAATAACTCATCGATTGCAGAAGGTTCTTTTGTGAAATACAAACTACGTTCTTCTGCCTTTTCAGTAAGCTTCTCTGCTGCATACTTGAATTTGCGGTATTCTAACAGCTGATTGACTAATTCGTCACGAGGATCTTCTTCCCAAAATTCTTCTTCGTCATTGCTTACTTCTTGGATAGGCAATAATGTCTTACTTTTGATTGCCATCAGTGTTGCTGCCATGACAAGGTACTCTCCTGCCACAGCTAACTCAAGCGTCTTCATCGTATGGATATAGTTCATGTATTGTTCCGTGATAGTGGCGATCGGGATATCGTAAATATCGATCGACATATCTTGGATCAGATGAAGGAGTAAATCTAATGGACCTTCAAAGACATCTAATTTGATATTGATTTCTGACACATCATTCACTCTTCCTTATTTTCATTGATCCATCTACTTAAATAAGCTTCTGTGATATCTGTTGGATGGATCAACACATCGGGGTATTTTGCTTGCAATTCATTCAACATTTGAAACCCGATATTCTCCCCCCGGTAGGAAGGATTCAACGAAATATCGTGAATCGTCATCTGATCTTTATCATTCCAATGCACACCAATGATTCCTTGGATATTTGTAGAATCTTCTGGCGTATAGAAAAAAAGTTCATAATCCTCAGCAGATTCATAGGTATCGATCTCTTTTAGTAAACTTGATTCTGCATTTAACTTTTTATGAAAGCTCAATAGTCCCATTGCGATTTTTCGGTTTTCTTTTCGATAATGTGTTAACATTTTCTCACCATCCTATAAACTAAGCCCTTGGGAAATGCTGCTTGTAGACATCTGTCATTCTTTTTTTCGTGATATGTGTATAGATCTGTGTCGTTGAAATATCTGCATGACCTAATAGTTCTTGAACGGTACGTAAATCCGCCCCATTCTCTAGTAAATGTGTCGCAAAACTATGCCTCAATGTATGAGGGGTCACGTCTTTGTAGATCCCTGCTTCTCGAACAAGTTGTTTTAAATTTTTCCATATTCCTTGTCTAGAGAGACCTGAACCATGATGATTCAAAAAAACGTGGGTTTCAGATGGATTTTTGACTAGTAAAGGACGAACCTCATCCAAATAACGTTCTAACCATTGGATCGCATAATCGCCTAAAGGAATGATTCGTTCTTTATCTCCTTTACCTAAGGTTTGAACCAGCCCTAAAGACAAGTGCAAATCGCCTAACTTCAGCCCGACTAACTCACTCACACGCATCCCTGTTGCATACATGACTTCTAAAATAGCGCGATCTCTGATCCCTAAACTTTTCGATGTATCAGGTGTTTCGATCAGCCGTTCTACTTCCTTTAAAGACAATGTACTTGGCAACTTTTGGGCTTTCTTCGGTGTCTCGATGTGTTGCATTGGATCTTGTTCTGTATACCGTTCTTGTCGCAAAAATTGATGGAATTTTCTTAAACTTGTAATCATACGTGTAATCGTTGCAGAAGCCTTATTTTCCGCATGCAACGTTTCTAAATATTGGATGACGACAAATCGATCAATTGTTTGCCAAGAGGTTATCTCGTGTTCTTTTAGATAGTGCAAGTATTGATTCAAGTCTCGTTCATAACTTTTTCGAGTATTGAACGATAATCCACGCTCGATACTTAAATAGCGAAGATATTCATTGATTTCTTCTTCCATCCTTCTCACCTCATGCTTCTTTATCATATCAGATAGCCTTTGGTTTCGGTAGTCTATTTTTCAGTAGACACTTCAAAGAAAAAGCCGTCTATCAATTCAGACGGTCTTTCTTTCTTTTTTCTTATTATAGCATTCTTGGCAGATACCATGAAAGGTCAAACGATGATCTTTGACAAAAAAGTGGTAACGCTGTTCGATCACTTGTTCAACTTCACTTAGCAGATCTTCTTCGACTTCCTCGATCGTTCCACAATCTAAGCACAGGAGATGATGATGAAAATGTTTGGCTCCTTCTTTTCGCAGATCATACCGAGCCACACCATCATTGAAGCTAACTTTGTCGATGACTTTTAGATCCGTTAGAATCTCCAACGTCCGATAAACGGTGGCCAAACCGATCTCTGAGTTTTTCTTTTTGACTAGAAAGAAAACTTCTTCTGCTGACAAGTGTTCTTTTTCGTTCTCTAAGAGGACGAGCAAGGTTGCTTCTCGTTGTGGGGTCAGTTTAAACCCAGATTCATGTAGCTGTTGTTTTGTTTTTTTCATTACTGACATTGTATTCATGACCATTTTCTCAACCCCAACAATTTATAATGATTATAATTAAGATATCTAATCAACCGTTCTAGATTAAAATTATTATAAGCTAGACGAGAAAAACATGCAAGTCATTCTCAATTAGATTTTTTCGCTAGTTTCGTCACGCCATCCTCTTGTTTGATCAATCCTTGTTTCAATAAATTACCAATTGCTCGCTTAAATGCCGCTTTACTGATCCCAAAGGCACGCATGATCTCATCTGGATCTGATTTGTCAGTGAATGCGATTTGTTGATCTGCTGAACGTTCTAAAATCGTTAAGATCATTTGTGCATCATCAGAAATCGCTTCGTGTGCACGTGGTTTCAAAGAGATATTCAACACACCATCAGGTCTAGCCCCAACTACGCGTCCTTCTAATTTTTCACCTAAACGTGGTTCGCGGTAACGTTCTGAAGGATGGATGAACCCAATATAAAAATCATCCGTCAGCAGATACGTGCCAGTCAGCTTCAAACGATAAGCGATTCCTGAAATGTTTTTGTTTTTCAATTCTTCTGAACCATGCTTACTTAGTGATTTGAAGATTCTTTCTTCTGCTAGACTTCCCCAAATGCGATCTTTCGCGTCGACGCGCAAAGCGATCATCAACTGATCCCCTTTTTTAGGCCACAACTCAGTCATTGTAGGTAGCTCATCCAGTGAAACAACAAAATCTTTATCCGGTAAACCAATATCAACAAAGACACCTAGATCTTTTCTTGAAGAAGTGACTGTTCCAAAAGCATAATGACCAATGCGACTCTTCGGGATCACCGTTGTAAAACGATTTTCTTGTTTTTGATTCTGATAACCAAACCCTTCGACTGCTTCGCCGATCGTATGCTCTCCCTCCTCTTTGCTCAAACGGAAAGTTTGTCCATTTTTTTGGACAAAATAATTTTTTTCATTTTCGTCTATCACCATTGCGGTAAAGACATTTGCTAATAATTCGTTCATCTTTTTCTCCTTTTCTAAAAGGCCTTTGTATTCCAACATTTCTTTGCTATCATAACATAACGCCATGTTTATAGATAGAGATTCTCCATAAAAGCTTGAGCCGTCAGTGTTCGACTGAAATAGGCCATAAAACCCGAAAATATCCTCATATTTTTGGATTCTAAGGCCTATTTTTGACGCTATGATAGAAAGAAAAATTGCTTCTGTACCATTGTTGTTTTGCTTTGTAGGAATAGCAAATCAGGCTGATAGAACTATACTCTAGCTAACTACCACTGATCTAGTTACTACCGTTCCCACCAAACCAACCAGTTTTACAATTGATTGTGACAATATAAAATGGTAGCGCACTTTCACCGATACCGTTCATCAAAGATGATTTAGTAGATGTCGCATAGAGGTTGTAGTATCCTTCACCGTTTTCGATGCGAGCTTTCTCTAATCGATAGCCGCCCTCTACGATGTATCCTCGTGCAATACTTGTTGCGATCACACTTTCTTTAACTCCTGGTGCCCAATTCCAAGCAGGATTTGAAGCATCTGCGACATCACTGGCTCTTGTTTCCATGATTGGACGGTTTGCGGAGTTAGTCGCTGGCGTTGTTTGTGTCGACTCAGTTTGTTGAGCAGCTGCCTCAGCTTGTGCTTGTGCCTCAGCTTGTGCTTCAGCCTGCGCCTGCGCTTGTTTCGCTTCTTCGGCTTTCTTCGCTTCTTCAGCTTTCTTTGCTTCTTCGGCTTTCTTCGCTTCTTCTTTTTTCGTCAAAGCTTCATCGACTTTGTCCAATTCGGTCACAAGTGCTTTGACTAATTCTGTATTTTTTACTTTCGCCACTTCTGCTTTTGCTGTGTCGTACTGCTCTTTTGTCGCTGAATCTTTTACTTGACCATCTGCATAGATCACAGCAGTTTTTTCTTTTGCTGTTTGAAGTTGTTGATACTGTTTGGTTGCTTCATCTGTCGCTTTGTCGATCAATTGACCAAATGCTGTATCTTCTGTTTCAAAACTTTGGATTGCTTGGTCAGCTTTCAATTTGGGTTCTGCGATCAGTTGATCATCTGCGATAACTGGTGTAACAAACCATTCATTGACCGTTTGGATCTGTTTGATCTTTGATTGGATATCTTCAAAGGTTTTTTCCAGATCTGCATAACCTTTTTCATCTTTGACCTCATTCAATGATGCCCTTAATTTTGACAAGTCTTGATTGATCATACTTGTATGAATGAACTGTTCATCATCATCTAAATAAAACGCAGCTAAATCTGATTGTAAATCAGCCATTTTATCTTGTTTACGTTGGGTTTCAGCTGCGATTTCTGCTTGGACTTTTTGCTGATGATCATAATACATCCAACCACCTGCACCAAGTAAAAGCACTGCCGCACTCGTCAGGTATAATCTTTTTTTGGATTTCTTTGATCCTCGATCATTTGGCAATTCTTCTTTTTTGATGGACGCATTGCTTGTTTCTTGTTCCTTAACCTTTGTCTGTTCCGGCTGTGTTTCCACCAGTTCAGTTGTTTCAGGAGCTTCTTTTGGTTGCGGTGCATCTGTTGAAGCAGCTTTCGTACTCTCAACCTTAGAACTCTCCTCTTCGATCGATTCAGTCGGCTCTATAGGTTCTTCCGTTGAAACTGGGGCGGTTTCTTCTGTATTTGTAGTTACGTCTACTTGTTCTTCTGTACTTGTTGAAGAATCTTCGACCACAGTATCTTCAATGATTGTTTCTTCTGTTGGTTCTTCCACTGTTGGCTCTTTTATTGCATCCTCTTGTGATTTTTCAGGAGAAACTTGCTCCGTTGTATTTTCCGACAAGCGAATGTCGACTGAATCCTCACCCGTTGCTGCCGCCGTTTCGATCATTCGAAGCAGCTCTTTTGCGTGTTCTTCAGTCGTATCTTCACGATGCGCCTTGATGTAAGCAGCTAGAATGGAATTTTCTTCTTCATTGTTTACTGCTTCTTTTAATTCAGCTACTCGTTTTTTCTGCTGCGCTTTTTCTCTTTGCTCAGATGTAGCAGAGTGATCTGTCTCTGTTTTTTCTTTGCCAAGATTGGTATTTTCTTTTTTATCTACTTGATCATCCTTTGACTCAGTGCTCGTGTCACTTGAGTCAAACAACTCCATGACAGACTCCAACGGTAGATCTTTTAGTTCTGACCACTCGATTGGATCATTCACGATACTGTCTGGATAAACTTCCTCAGCTGTTTCGTCTAACGATTGATTTCCATCTGTTTGGGGTAATTTTGTCAGTTCATCTTGTTGTGGTTCAAAGTCACATTCTGGACATTTTGATTGATCTTTGATTTTTTCTGATCCACATTTTGGACATTTTTTTATCACTTAGCGATCGGCTCCTTTACTAGGTTTTCGCTACCATTAAATCTACCATAATCTAATCCACACGCCAATAGGATATCCTAAGGATTTTATAAAAAAACAAATAAGTCTTTCAGTAAAAAATAAATAACGACCGTAATGAGCTACTTTGTTTAAACGGACCTTTGTTGAAAGTTAGTCGAATTGTTTGATAAAAAACAAACCCTCAATAGCTGGAGTGATCTCCTACTTTGAGGGTTTTCTATCATTCAAGAAAAATGATCTGTTTTTTTGTTTAAAAAATTATTTCTTGATTATTCCAAGAAATCTTTCAATTGTTTTGAGCGTGATGGGTGGCGAAGTTTTCTTAATGCTTTTGCTTCGATTTGTCGAATACGTTCACGAGTCACGCCGAAGACTTTACCTACTTCTTCCAACGTACGTGTACGGCCATCATCTAAGCCAAAACGCAAACGTAAGACGTTTTCTTCACGATCTGTCAAAGTATCTAAGACATCTTCTAATTGTTCTTTCAATAATTCATACGCTGCATGTTCCGCAGGACTAGTTGCTTCTTGGTCCTCGATAAAATCACCTAAATGTGAATCATCTTCTTCACCGATTGGTGTTTCTAATGAGACAGGTTCTTGAGCGATTTTTAAGATTTCGCGTACTTTTTCTGTAGGAAGATCCATTTCAGCACCGATTTCTTCAGGCGTTGGTTCCCTTCCTAAGTCTTGTAGTAATTGACGTTGGATACGGATCAATTTATTGATGGTTTCCACCATATGCACTGGAATACGAATCGTGCGGGCTTGGTCAGCAATCGCACGTGTGATCGCTTGACGGATCCACCAAGTTGCGTAGGTAGAAAATTTGAACCCTTTACGGTAGTCAAATTTTTCAACAGCTTTCATCAATCCCATATTTCCTTCTTGGATCAAATCTAAAAATTGCATCCCACGACCCACATATCTTTTGGCAATACTTACAACTAAACGAAGGTTAGCTTCAGCTAAGCGTTGTTTCGCTTCCTGGTCACCTTCTTCGATCTTCAATGCTAATGCTACTTCTTCTTCTGCAGTTAAAAGGGAGACGCGGCCAATTTCTTTGAGGTACATCCGAACAGGATCATTGATTTTGACGCCTGTCGGTGCAGAAAGATCTTCTGTTTTCGCTTGTTCTGCTTTTTTCTCAGCACTTTTCAGACTATGGATTGATGGTTCACCATTTTCGTCAACGACGCTGATACCTGCGTCCTCTACTTTTTGGATCAACTTATCCATTTCATCTGCATTTAAAGTGAATGGTGTCGCAAGTTTATTTGATAGATCATCATAAATCACTTGCCCTTTTGGTTTATTTTCTTTAATGAACGCTGCCACTGCTGCTTCATATTTTTTAACATCTGTTCCATTTGCCATAAAAGAAGGCCCCCTTTAAGTAGCTATTCGGCTTGTTTTAACTGTTTCGTTAAATTGATGATCTCAATCGTCAATTCCAATTCTAACTGTTTGTTCCCGGTACGTCGTGCTTCTTGCTGCATCTGTTTTTTTGTTATGATTTCTTCAGCTAAGCCCGATTTACTGATCACTCTCAGTAAGTCTTGGATCTCACGTGGCGTACTTTCTTCAGCCATTCGCATATATTCGATCTCGACCACTATCCGCCTTAAATTTTCATCTTGCAAGAAGTCTAAAAACTCCGCAAGTTTGAATTCTCCATTTTGAGATACAAACGCATCAAATAAAAAATAGATTTCTGCATAAGTATCATGAATAAATTGAACGCCTTGTTCCTTGAGTAGATTACGCACCGCAAGTTCTTTGAACGCTCGATACAATAGCATTTGTTCTGCTTTTTCAACCTGAGATAGTGGGCGTTTTTGTCTGATCGTTCCAGATTTTACGGACACCTGCTCTGTCGTTGGTTGAGCTTGTTCTTGCTTGGTTGGTTGATTCTTTCGGCGCAGATCACGTATTTGTTTTTGCATCGTTTCTCGACTAAGCTGAAATTCTGCTGATAACTGCGTTAGATACATGTCTTGTTCGATTGGCGAAACAACTTTACTCAATTCACTTAGTACCGCTTCAAGATATTCAATTTTATCTTTTTCATTTTCCAGATTTTTTTCTTGCTTCAAATAACGCGATTTAAAAGCAAAAATGGTTTCTCGTCCGTGTAAAACTAATTCTTGAAAAGCCTCTTCCCCATACTTTCTCAAGTACTCATCTGGATCGAGTTTTTCTGGGATCGCTACGACAGATAATTGCATTCGACTATTTTGACGCAGTAGTTCGATGCCTCGGTTCGTAGCTTCTACACCCGCACGGTCACCATCATAACAAAACACTAATTCTTTTGTCAGTTTTTCCATCTGCTGGATCTGTTGAGTCGTCAGACTTGTTCCCATGGAGGCTAAACCAGTCTTGACACCCGCTTGCCATGCAGCGATAACATCCATAAATCCTTCGAATAGTAAGATTTCACCCGACTTGCGGATCTCACTACGTGCTTTGTCTAAGTTGAATAAGACTTGTCTTTTGTTGAATAGATCCGTTTCAGGACTGTTCAAATATTTTGGTTGATCTTTTGTATCGTGTTCACCAGCCAAGTAACGACCAGAAAACCCGATCGTCCGACCTTGACCATTACGAAGAGGAAACATGATCCGTTGATAAAAACGATCCGACATCCGTCCATCATCATGTGTCACAAACAAGCCGGACTGCTTGAATACTTCCTCAGAATAGTCTTCATTTTGGAACACTTGTTGTAAAAATGAGCGTTCATTTGGCGCAAAACCGATCTTGAATTCTTCGATCAACTCGGTGGTCAGACCACGTTCGAGTAAATAATTTAACGCTGGCTCACCTACTTTTGTGTGCAACAACATGTGATGATAAACTTCTACTGCTTTTTCATGAGCCGCGATCAATTTACCAGTAGCTGAATCTCCGGTTTGAGTAGTCAGCGTTTGTTGTCGCCACTGATCTTCGAGTTGGATCTGTTCTAAATCAGCGACCTTGACCACTGCTTCTGGAAAAGACAGACCTTCCAATTCTTGAAGAAACGTAAAGACATTCCCACCTTTTCCACAACCAAAGCAATGGAAAATCTGCTTATCTTCCGCAACCGAAAATGAAGGAGTACGTTCTTCATGGAAAGGGCAGAGACCTAAATAATTCTTCCCAGATTTTTTCAACTGGACGTATTGCCCAATCACCTCAACGATATTCGTTTGATTACGAATCGTCTCAATGGTCTCTTGAGGGATCCTTTGAGCCATATTCTCACCCCCTGCATTAGTTGATATCTCATACTCATCGACAAGACATTTCAGGAGAATAACCGGTAAAAAATCGCACTAACGAAAATCAGTGCGATTTTAAAGGACACAATTATACATGTTTCATTGTACCATATTCCTATACTTTTTCAAGTGATAGATACTGGATTATATGACATTTTCTTCCACTTGAGTATGAGGAGTTTTATTTGCATTTACTTTATTCAATAATTTGTTTTGTATGCCTAATTTCCAATATCCTAAACGTAATACTACATTCAAAACCATAAAGCCAACAAAATATGGCCAAGTATTTCCTAACCCAAGATTGACTTCTAATATATGATGGAAAAGCATCGCAGCAACATAAATACCGACCACTGTGGTAACTGCTAAGAAAATCCGTAATGGATTGAATGGCAAGCAGGCTTTGATCACTGCCAGACAGCTGATCCCAATCAATAAATAATACATCAATGTCGTTGTTTCACCAGATGTCCAACCTTGGTTGTGACCGATCAGGTAGATCGCCACAGTATTGAAAGCAACAAGCAATGCATTAGGTAATGCATTGACTAGCGCAGTAGGCAGATAGCGATAATCGACTTTTCGTTTATCATTCTCAAATGATAAGAAGAAAGAGGGATACCCTTCGATAGCAAGATCGATCAACGTGATCTGGATCGGGATAAATGGGAATCCGATAGCCGTCACTGCACATAAAATCGATAAGATAAATGAATAGATTGTTTTAATAAAGAAAATACCTGAAACTTTCGTTACGTTATTCACGACTCGGCGTCCCTCAAACAATACCTCGGGCAATGTCGTAAAATCAGAATCTAACAAGACAAGATTAGCAATTTGTCGTGTCGCTCCGTCTCCTTCTGCCATCGCAATACTACAATCGGCTTCACGTAAAGCCAATACATCGTTTACGCCATCTCCAGTCATTGCAACTGTTCGTCCACTTGCTTTCAATTCGTTGACTAAGAGTTTCTTTTGTTGCGGACTCACTCGCCCAAAAACTGTATATTGATGCGCCGCTTTTCTGACTTCTGCTTCTTCTGTCAAATCAGATAGATCAACATACGATTGATAGTTGGGCAAACCAGCACGTCGCGCAATATTTGACACCGTAAAAGGATTGTCTCCAGAAATCACTTTCAAGTCTATCCCTTCTTCGTGCAGATAAGCTAAGGTTTCTTGCGCGTTTTTACGGATAGGATCATCGATTTCAAACAAAGCAATCGGTTCAACCCCTTGAGGATCGCCTGAAGACAACGTTTGATTGGGAGCAAGTCCTAACATCAATACACGAAATCCGTTGGCTTGGGCTTCCACTAAACTTTCCGGCAACTGATCGTCTGCCACTAACCGTTCCGGAGCCCCGACATAGACTACACCTAGTTCAGGAAATTCCATTGCGCCCCATTTGCGGTCAGATGAAAAGGCTAATTTTTCTCCGACATCGTAACGATTAGAAATCTCGAAATACTCTCTCAACGCACGCATCGTGACATTGTTATCGCTACTTTCAGCTAAATATGTCCCCATAATGGTTGGAATCATTTTTTCATAGGCTTTATTTAAGGGTTCGACTCGTTGGATGCTCATTTTTCCTTCGGTGATCGTCCCTGTTTTATCAAGACATAATGTATCTACATGTGCCAATGTTTCGATAGAATACATATCTTGGACTAAGATTCGTTTCTTCGCTAGTTTAGTTACACCAGTCGTCAAAGCAATACTGATCAATAACACTAATCCTTTTGGTAACATTCCCAGTAAGGCCGCCGCAGAAGCAACGACTGATAGTTGGATCGACGCATTTCGAATGAACAAAGCTTCCAAGAATAAGATGATCCCTAAAGGAATGATCACAAAACTTGTAAACTTAGATACTTTGCGGATCGATTCCACAAGTTCCGAATGAATTTCCTTGTGTGTTTTTGCTTCGTTGGTCAAGCGGACAGCATAATTATCTGCCCCAACACGGACAACTGTAGCAAAGACAGAGCCACTAGTCAGGTAACTACCAGAAAGCAATTCTGCTCCTGACTCTTTGACGATCAAATCAGATTCACCGGTCAGTAAAGCTTCATTTGCCTCTGCCCGACCACTGATCACTTGCAAGTCTGAAGGAATCTGTTCACCCGCACCGATTTTGACAAGATCGCCTAAAACTAGTTCTTTCGTTGCGATCATCTGTTCTTTCCCATCACGAATGACGGTTACTTCCGCCTGGGAGACGATTGATAATCGGCGCACAAGATTACGCGCATGGATTTCCTGATAGATCCCCATGGTGATATTTACAAAAATAATTGCTAAGTAAGCCATATTTGAATAAGCACCAACTAGTAATAAGCAGAGTCCTATTCCTAAGTTCAAAAAATTGAATAATGTTAAAATATTATCGCTAAAAATTTGTTTCGTACTTTTTGTAGCATCCTCTTGGTAATCATTCTGTTGACCAGAGGCACGTCTTTGTCTCACTTCATTTTCTGTAAGTCCCTTTAATTCTTTCATTTCCATATCACGCCAACTTTCAAAAATAATCACTTCAATTAGTCTAGCTGTTTCTACGATTAAAAACAACTCGTTTTTTTTATTTTAAAAAAAGATAGAAAAATCAAAAAACAGCGGATCTGTTTTCTATTTTTCTATCTCACCATATACTTCACCTAGAAAAATCACAGAAGAGAATCGTTTCTTCGAACCATCTATCAAGAACGTGGCTGATTGAATACAACGATCACGTGACTTTTCTTCTTGTGCTTCTTCTACTTATACTGCTCTTCTAAACGGCTCATCCACCAGCCTAGTGCAGCACCAGCAATGAATAACACTGGACATGCCAAGATACCTAAAATGCCAAGTCCACTATAATTTGTAGGAATGATCATGATCGTGGATGCAAAAACAATGCCTAGAATAAAATGGAATAATTTGCTATAAGCTTTTGAGAAAATAAAATCCATTACTTTGGAAAGACCTAGTACACACACGATTCCGCCGATTGCAATAGGAATGATCACTTCTAAACGCACTTCTTTAAATCCATCAGCCATCGCTTTATACAGTCCCATGTAAACTAAAAAATTCGACGGACTTAATCCAGGAACGATCATTCCGAGACCAATCAAACCGCCTGCCATCATCCAGGTATAGACATTTTGTTCTACTTGCCCATCAAATAAACGGGCACCATATAACAAGAAAAGATAACCTAAAATAAATGTCACAACCATAATAATGAGATCTGTATTGTTTCGGCCTTTTTTTCCTGACTCTTTCCATAAAGCGGGCACCGTTCCAGCAATACATCCCACAAAGAACCATAAAATCGTTGTTTCATAGGCCCCTAGTAAAAAACTGACTAAAAAAGACAGCAAGAATACGCCAGTGACACCACCTAAGCCGACTGGTAAAAAGAATAAGACGTTTTCTTTAAAGTTTCTAGTGATATGTGCTAAGAAAGAAATCAGCCGCTCATACATTCCAAATACTGCTGCTAAAGCTCCTCCGCTCACTCCCGGCAAGATAAATCCTGAGCCGATAAACATTCCTTTGAAAAATCTTAATCCCCAATCTTTTGTTGTATTCTCTCTTTTCTCCATTACTTTTTGATTTTCTTCCACTCGTCCAAGCACTCCTTCTTTCCATTCATTGTATTCATTATTCGTCTTGCTTTGATTTGCAGTTGGTTCGATCCAACAGGCTTAAAAAATATTTTCATACCATTCAAGAAACTGTTGGTTCATCTTCACTACATCTGCATAAAACATATTACCACCATTATGGTATAAATACCCACCATTATACAATAATGACTGGATTCGCCAATAGCGATAGGTTTTTTTGTTGTCATTGCCTAAAAGCGGACTCAACACATCCCTAGAATACTCTTCGGCTAAACGGACCGTGTTCTTCCCGCCTCTTTCGTTTACGTAAGCAATATAGTCTTTGCCAAAATTGTACGCTTGGATCGCTGTCGCCAGATCGCAACCTAATGCTTTCGCCTCAGCTATCATCTCTGAGAGGTATTTGACTCCTTGGTCAATACTTCCTTCTTGTGTCGTGATCGCCCCCATCTGTCCATAGGCACTTTCCGAACTTTGCATCAAATCGACACCATTTCCTCTTGATTCAGTAAGTATGATTGCCTTCACTAGATTCTCATGTTCTTGCATTTGATACTTTTCTAATGCTGACGAAATCTCTGGCTGATAATTTTCTACACGCTTGATCGATTGATATGTTCTACCGAATAGAAAAAGAATCGTTGCCAGAATCGTGAAGACAAATAGACCTACGATCATACGGAAGATTGATTTTCTTTTTTTCTTCATCCAAACCCACCTAGCTATTTGACATCTTTTTTTATCTTACTATTTCTTTTCATTCTTGGCTATTTTTTCTCTGTTTTTTCTTATTTAATTTAATAAAAAATGAATGTTTCATTTTCCCTTTCATCTTACGAAAATGATCGTTCGTTTTATAGAGTTTCGATTTCTAAAATAGATAAAGAGCGTTATAATTCAAAATAGTAGGTGATAAATGTGAAAAGAGAAAAGAAATTTGCAAAAATGGCAGATGGTACTGACATCTATTATGAAAAAAGTGGACATGGATTTCCCCTCTTGCTACTTCATGGAAATGACGGGAGCGGTGATTTCTTTTCAGAACAAGTGCCCGTTTTAGAACAATACTTTACGATTTATCTCATCGATAGTCGCGGGCATGGACAATCGACAAATCAAGCAGGAACATTGAATTTTCGTTTGATGGCAGATGATTTATTGACAGTCATGCTGCTGGAACAAATCTCACAAGCGAATATCTTGGGATTTAGTGATGGAGCCAATCTTGCCTTAGTTTTTTCAAGCAATTATCCAGATAGGGTCAATCGCTTGATTTTAAATTCGGGTAATACACGGTTGAATGGGGTTCTCTGGTCCTCACGACTACTCAGTGCTTTTCACTATTTCTTTGTTTGGTTGCGCGCACTGTTCCAGCCACATTTACGTCAGCATTTATTGGTCATCGATTTATTGCTTCATGATATTGGCCTCACGACAGAACATTTAGAAAAAATCAATTGCCCAACACTGATCATCGTCGGTAAAAAAGATGTCATCAAACTGAAACATTCGCTTTATTTAGCGAAAACGATCCCTAATGCTTCATTTGTTCTCGTCACAGGACAAGGACACCAATTAGCTCGCCAAAACCCAGAACGCTTCAATCAAGAAGTTTTAGACTTCTTGACAAAATAAATTTGAAAATAGTAGGTGATTTTTTGTTCAAGCCAATCATTCAGTGGTTCAAAAGCCACTTGAGACTTATCAAAACGATTTTTTTGATTTCTGTATTAGTGATTATTATTCGTGAATTGATGACAATCAGTACTTTGTTATCTGCGGATCAACTAGCTCAAACATTTTCCACGATCCCACTCTGGAAAATTGGTGTCATGTTTTTGATTGGGTTGATTTCTATTCTACCCATGATTGGATATGATTTGATTTTCAACAAGTTACTAAATCAAAAGCAAAAGCCATTATATTTATTTGAAACAAGTTGGATGATCAATACTATTAATAACATTGCTGGATTTGGTGGCTTTGTCAGTATCGGTTTACGATCCGAACTCTACGGTCAAAGAAAAGATAGCAAACAAGTCATGCAAGCTTTATCTAAAGTATTTTTATTTTTGATGGCGGGTTTATCTCTGTATAGTTTAGTCTCGTTTTTTATGGTCTTCTTTACTCCTGTCGCTCCGTTTCTTAAACAGTATTGGATTTGGTTGATTGCCGGTGGTTTGTATTTCCCCATCGTTTTTATTTTTACCACGATCAAAAAAGAAGGCTATGTTGGTGGTCTTTCAATTAAAACCCAAGGGCAATTGTTACTCGTTTCCTTATTGGAATGGACGGGTGTCTTAGGAACCTTTCTTGCAGTCGGCTATTTGATGGAGATCCCCATCGATCTATGGCAAACAATCCCTCTATTTATCGCTGCTTCAGTTATCGGGATCATCTCAATGATCCCAGGAGAAATCGGTAGTTTTGATGTGATGATGATCTTTGGTTTATCAGCTCTAGGTATCCCTAAAGAAACCGTTGTGATCTGGATCTTGCTTTATCGGATCTTCTATTACTTTATTCCATTTTTCATTGGATTAGTTTTCTTCTTTAAAAATGTCGGTGTATCGATCGACCAACGATACTCTGGTATTCCAAAGCAATTAGCGACCCAGATTGCCCGGAAGATCCTGGTGATCTTAATGTATTTTTCTGGCATCATGTTGGTTCTTTCAGCAACGATCCCGCAAGCATTTACTGAGTTTCGTTGGTTGCATCATATCAATCCTATAAAGATGCATTTTATTATGCAATTTCCAAGCATATTGTTAGGCTTCTTGTTTGTTATTATGGGACGAGGCATCGCAGCCAGAGTCAAGCGTGTCTACTGGCCAACCATTTTTTTGATCCTTGTTTCATTAATTTATGTTGGGCTGAATGATCTAAGCACTACTGGCATTATTTTCTTACTATTGCTATTAGGTATCGTGATCGCTTCACGTAATGAATTGTTCAGAGATCAATTGATCTACTCGTGGGAATGGTTGACGATCGATGGGTTGATCATAGGGGCGTTGACCGTTTTATATATCGTGATCGGTGTTTATAATATGCCCACTTTCCCACATCGTAATCATCGGTTTATTTCATTTTTTCTATTTCCATCAGAAAAAATTTGGTTGTCTGGTTTTCTAGCAATTTTAGCAGTAGCCTTTATCATGATTTTATTTGTCCACTATCTCCAAGGTAAAAAAGCACAAGTTGGACAAGAGTTAGATGAAGCGGTCGCCACCACGATTTTAGAAACTTACGGCGGTAATTCAGATAGTCAACTGATTTTTTTGAAAGATAAACGGATGTTTACCTATGAAAAAGACGGGGAAGCAACCGTCTTGTTACAATTTGCTAGTTATAACAATAAGTGTGTGGTGATGGGCGATCCCTCAGGCAAAAAAGAAGATTTTCCAGAAGCGATCGAAGCCTTTATCGCAGAAACAGATCGCTTATGCTACTTGCCAGTCTTTTATGAAACGAGCGAAGAACTGGTTATGATCCTTCATGAATTTGGCTATGATTTTATCAAAATGGGCGAAGAAGGCCATGTTTCGTTAGCCGACTTCACGACTTCTGGGAAAAAAATGAAAGGCACACGTGCGATACTGAATCGCATCGAACGAGAAGGATTCACGTTTGAGGTACTTCAACCACCATTTTCTTCCCAACAAATGGCTGAGCTTAAAACCATTTCTGATCGTTGGCTAGGCAGTCGCAAAGAAAAAGGCTTCTCATTAGGTTTCTTCTCAGAAGACTATTTACAGCGAGCACCGATTGCAGTCGTCAAAAACGAACAAGATCAGTTGGTCGCTTTTGCTTCGATCATGCCGACTTATACGAATGATAAGATCGGAACGATTGATTTGATGCGCTATGATCCAGATACTGCCCCTTCCGGTAGCATGGACTATTTATTCATCCATCTTTTTGAATATATGAAGGAGGAAAATATCCAATGGTTCAATTTAGGGATGGCACCCTTGTCTAATGTGGGGACCTCAAGAAAAAGTTTTATCCAAGAACGGATTGCGTACTTGGTTTATGAATTTGGGTCACATTTTTATTCATTCCAAGGGTTAAGAGAATACAAAGATAAATATGCCACCAACTGGAGATCTCGCTATACACTTTATTCAAGGGATAGTTGGATCGCTTATGTGATGATTACATTATTGATTATCGATAATGCCCCCGTTGATCAAAAAACAAAACCTTTGAATGGCTTAAAAAAATGGTTCCGTAAATAAAAAAAACGCCTGATTTTGCTGTTTTAGTCAAAATCAGGCGTACTTTGTTTATTCATAAAACATTTTTTCCTTCTGTTATAGATCATCGATCGTATATTCAGAGTAACCTTCATAAAAATAACTCACATCGATCCCTTTCATATAAAGTTCACGATCGGAAATCTTATCTGTCAACGCGTTAGAAATCAAATAGCTGATTTCTAAGTCATTGATCGGACTACGTTCCATTGCAGATAAATAATCCGACTTGTCAATTAGATTCCAGTCAACCACTTTCTGTATCTCCGATTTCAAAATGATATCTAACCAAATTCTAGTACTCCTACCGTTCCCTTCACGAAAAGGATGAGCGATGTTCATCTCTACATATTTTTTGATGATTCCTTCAAAAGTAGCCTGTGGCATTTGGTCAATATGTTTGAGAGAATACTCCAAATACATGACCGGCGCAAACCGAAAATTTCCCTTTGCAATATTTACTGAGCGAATTTCCCCAGCAAAATCAAAGATTTCAGAAAATAAATAGTCATGGATTTCGCTCACCCCTTTGAACGTTCCACTTTCTAATTCATTTATCCTTCCAGAATCATATAATTTTTTTGCTTTTTGCTTACTGATTTTTTCTTCAGCTTTTGCCAACTCAACTTGACTAGTCAAGCCTAATTTATTTTCTAAAATCATTAAATGTCTCCCTTAACTTTTTGTCATAGTTTTTAGAAACACAGATAAATCTATTATAACAAATCTATAGGCATGGCAAAAACAAGAAAAAGCGATGGAAACAAGCAACAAGGATACTAGTCGTCTTGTACCTACTAAATTCGCATAAAATGTTGTTCGAAGATTTCGCCCTCAAAAAAAGCGAGAAACCCAAAAATTCAGAGAAATTTTCGAGTTTGCTCGCTTATTTGTCGGTACTTAACACTTCTATTACAACCATTGGACAAGATATTCGAGTAAATATCTTGTCCACAGGTTTTATATTTTTTTATAAAAATACTTACGCTTCGATTTCTGTTACCATTCCTGAACCGACAGTCCGACCACCTTCACGAATGGAGAAAGTCGTTCCTTGTTCGATTGCCACTGGATGGATCAACTCTACCTCGATTGTTACATTGTCTCCAGGCATGACCATTTCTGTTCCTTCTGGCAACACGATCGTACCTGTTACATCTGTTGTGCGGAAATAAAATTGTGGGCGGTAGTTATTGAAGAACGGTGTATGACGTCCGCCTTCTTCTTTCGTCAATACATAGACTTCCGCTTTGAATTTTGTATGTGGTGTGATTGAACCAGGTTTCGCAATTACTTGGCCACGTTCAATATCTTCTCTTTGGATACCACGTAACAAGATTCCTACGTTATCTCCAGCTTCACCATAATCTAACGTTTTACGGAACATCTCTACCCCTGTCACAACCGCTTTTTTCGTTTCAGGTTTGATTCCGATGATCTCGATTTCATCACCGACACGAACAGCTCCACGGTCGATCCGACCAGATGCTACCGTTCCGCGACCAGTGATCGAAAAAACATCTTCCACTGGTAAAAGCAATGGTTTATCCGTATCACGCTCTGGTGTTGGGATATATTCATCCACTGTTTCCATCAATTCATTGATCGCAGCTTCTGCTTCAGGATCACCTTGTAATGCTTTCAAGGCAGAGCCTTTGATAACAGGTGTATCATCACCTGGGAAACCATATTCACTCAATAATTCGCGAACTTCCATTTCTACAAGGTCGATCAATTCTTCATCATCGACTAAATCAACTTTATTCAAAAATACAATCAAATATTTTACACCGACTTGACGTGATAAAAGGATATGCTCGCGAGTTTGAGGCATTGGTCCGTCTGTCGCAGAAACTACTAAGATCGCACCATCCATTTGAGCGGCACCTGTGATCATGTTCTTCACATAATCCGCATGTCCTGGTGCATCGATATGTGCATAGTGACGTTTATCTGTTTCATATTCTACGTGTGCTGTGTTGATGGTGATCCCACGTTCACGTTCTTCAGGAGCTGCATCAATGCTTGCATAATCTTGAGGATTTGCTAAGCCTTTTTTCCCTAATACTGTCGTGATTGCAGCAGTCAATGTGGTCTTCCCATGGTCAACGTGCCCAATGGTTCCGATGTTTACGTGTGGTTTACTTCTATCAAAATGTTCTTTTGCCATAATTAACAAACCTCCTAAATAGTCTTATGCACTGAATGATTTCAGCTCATCGTCCATAACATTTTTTTCAGTATAAACTCAAAAAAATCATCTACACTTACTTTTTGTAAGTTATGAACAAACCCTATTATACGTCAAAATTGGTCAAAGTCAATTAAAGTGTTTCGATACACTATTTCAATAAAAAGTGAGTAGGACATTAGTCTTCACGCATATTCTAAAAGGGAATATACAGCGGGGACAGAAGTAAATTCTTCGGAAATAAGACGGCAGCCACAAAAATTTGAAGAACAATTTACGTAGCTGCCGTCTTATTTCTCGAGCCTATATACTTCTGTGCCGACCTCTGTCATAACGCTATTGTTATTATTGACAGCGTTCGTTTTCTATTAGTAATGGTCATACTCTCAACTTTGTAAAGTATCGGTTTCCATATCGAATTCTAATTGTTTTGCTGCATTCAACTGATCACTGTAGTAACTTGCAAGTTCTTCTGCAGAAGCTTGTGTCAAATTGTTAAATGAGAAAGTCGCATATCTCCCATGATTTTCTTTACATATCGAATTGATTCTAAGTCCAGTTTTCTCATCCATAAATAAATAAGCTTTCCCAGGTGTAAAAGTAGGAGTAACTAATTTTTTGGAACGAAGTCTAAATCCGTTATAACTCATTTGATACATCTCAAATGATTGGGATAGATAACTTAGTTTTTTCTTTGTTACAATGCTCAATGCTTCACTGTCGCTTTCAATTGTTCGATTTTTACCAATCAAAATCGCATAGAATAATCCATAGAGGTTATACACTGACCATAGAAGTGTCACAATATAGCCTGTTTCATATCCTTCTCCTCGATAAAGTCGGTACAATGCAACGATAGAGGCGAAAGCGATCCAACCAAATAGTAACATGTGAGGAAAAACTGTTCGCCAATCAAATGATTGACTGTCAACAAGTTCCTTTTTTGTCACTTTGAATTTTTTTTCCGAATGAAAGAACTCTTTGATCAATGCTCTAGTATGGATCGGCGCGACAAAACAATCATAGATATGCGAAGTAGTAAGATTCCTGATTTTAGGAACATACAACCGAAACGAAAGAGAAATCATGACAAACGGTGGTAAAAAGAACAATAATAACTGATTGTTGTTACTTCGAACAATAAATATATCAAAGACCATAAAAAGAGTTGGTGCTAATAAAAAAATGATTTTTTGAAATGAAGTAAACCAGTACAAATAAGAATTGTAGTAACACAACTTTTGCATACGAGATAACCCTTTAAATTTACGTGGTTTAAAATGGTCAAATATTTGCTTTGTACCTTGGGCCCAACGTGTCCGTTGAGAGGACAGCTCTCGAGCTGTATAAGGCGTGATTCCCAAAGCATAAGCTTTATTTATGAAAATCGTTTCATAACCAGCATTTTGCAATAACATCCCTGTTGCCATATCTTCAGTAATGCTTTTTGTTGGGACGCCACCTATCTCCTCTAAAGCACTGCGTCGAATGATAGCGTTGGTCCCGATATGGATCAACGCATTTTCACGTGAAAGAGCTGGTTCTAAAAAACGCATAAATAATTCCTGTTCATTGTAAAATGATTTTCTCAATAATTGGAAGGGATCTTTATTATAAAAAGTTTGAGGATATTGAATTAACGCAACCTTTGGATTTCTAAAATAATCAATAGCCTCGTAAATAATATTTTTCTTAACGATGAAATCAGCATCTAAAAGCAAAATCAAGTCGCTACTTGTTTGTGAAAGTGCATAGTTGATATTTCCTGCCTTTGCGTTCTCGTTACCTTCTCTTGTCAGATAACCAATATGGTATTTTTCTGCAAGTTCTTTCAATTCCTCACGATGACCATCATCACAAATATATATTTTCTTATTTGGATAACGTAACGCTTTGACAGCCAAAGCAGTCGCGATCACTAATTTATTATCCTCATTATACGTACATATAAACGCTGCTACACTTGGTTGAAATGGCTCCTCATCGTAATGAACTCTCACGGAGTCTTTCGACAACTTATTAGAAAACAAGTAAATAAAAAAACCATACACAAATAAACCAATAAATTCTGCCACATATAAAATAAGACCGAAAGTTAATGATATCACGCCATCATTTGGGATCGTGTAGAAAAGACGCCAGATCAAGTATACAACCAAAAATGCTAAAGTTAATTTGGAAAAGAATGGTTTTATCTTATTGTTTCTTTTTGCTAACAAATAAAGTCCAAAAATTATACCAAACAAACCAACTAAATAATACAGTTCCATTTTAATACCACCTTTCATAACATTATTATATAATTTGTGTTTTTTTAAGCAAAGCAACTAGCTCTCCTAAAATTCGATTATCGTAACCTCAACTTTGAAAAATGTTCTCACAGAAAACTTAAGTATTTTATACATAAAACGGCGAATATGCCATTATTATATATAAATACGATAAATTTTGGACTTTCGATAGACGAATAATAGATTTTGTTGAATAATAGTATCCGAGGTGAAAAAAATGATAAAAAAATTGATAGCATTATTGATTGTATTGGGAATTTTCCTAGGAGGAAGCTTTATCGCTTATGATTATTTCTATGGCGGTGAAACTTATTATACAAAAATTACCACTAACGGAGAAAAAGAAGTTGACTCAGCAGACAATGACATGGACGTTTCTATTTATGTATACGACCAAAATGCTTACAACGCACAAGGAGAAGAAAAAGCAGTCACTTTACGTGAAGCGAGAGAACGTCCTTTAAAAATGGATGCTTATTTAAAACTAAAAGTCAATTCACGTAAAGGCGTCATCAGTTGGGAAGAAGTAACAGCTTCTCAAGTGCCGGACAAAGCGTTAGATCAATTAGATCAATTAGATCAATGAACCAGTTTACGATAAACAACACAAAAAAAAGCAGTCAACACCCACAAGACTTGAAAAACGATCTTCGTGGATATTGACTGCTTTTTTACTATTCACTTTTATTTGGTTTCTTTGATTCATCTAAAAGAAACTATAGACGATTCAATACTTCGTCCACATTTTTAATCATGACAGAGATCGTACCATCAGGATTATTGACAAATTCAATCAGATCCGGGTTACGATAAACGTCTACTGGTACAATCAATTCAATGCCATTTGATAAACGGAATTTTTGCTTTCCGAATTTTTTCTCTGAGATTTCTTGTACTTCTTTCACTGGTGGTGCTTCTGGAATAAAGCCTTGTTCTTTGACTTCTTCTTGGAATGCTAACTTGGCAGTGATATTTTCTTTGAATACTTTCTCCGCGATCATTTCATGATCCAATCTACCTTTTTCTTCGATCGTATCATACACAGCTTCTTTTAAGTCCGCCATGATATCGAACTCTTCTGCTTCAAACTTCTTGCCTAGCTGCTTCGCCACTTTTTTTATCACTTTGACGTTGTCTTCCAAAGAAGGTGCCGGGACGCTCTCAATCACTTTTCCCGAAAAGTACCATTCTTTTTTACCAGAGAACTCATAGCGTTTTTCAATCAACTCATACGTCAGATCTGTCAGATTGACTGCTAAGGCTTCATCTGCTTTTTGAGATTTTGAGCCAAGGATCGCTCGGTTCAAAATCAAACGGTTGTCAATACCGGCTTCATCTGCTTCCACATAGTGAGTATAAGCATCACGATAATTCACTTTCAATAAAGCTAAATACATCACAGTATCTACTTCATACAAGACAACGAAAACATCTGCACTAGGTACTTCCTCACTTTCTGCATAGATGTCAAACCACCGTTGGACTAAACGCTCACTTTCTTCGACAAAATTTTCTTGACACTGTTTCAAGTTTTGAGAAAATAGGCTTTCTTCAGTGAGTTGCCCTGTTTTAGTTTGTGCAGAAGAGATTTTTTGGATCTTCTTTTGTAGAAAGTCCCTGACAAAATCTTTCGTAAGATCCAGTTCTTGTTGTGAAAATACAGGAGATCCTGTTTCTCGATCAATAATATGCAAGATTGCTTTTTTTAAATAGATATCCATCGTTTCATTCCTTTCTGCTCTAGTTTACGGAAAATCAAACAAAAATACCAGAGACAAAATGGAACGAACAAAAAAATATTTTATAACAAACAAAATACATTTCTTTTTTTAGAAAATAAGCTACACTTAAAGTGTACTAAAATCAAAGGAGCTGAAAGTATGAATTCACTAACATCTACTTACCGTTTATCAAATGGCTATGAAATCCCTGTTGTCGGTTTCGGTACTTGGCAAACCCCTGACGGAGACGTTGCTGTTTCCTCAGTTAAAGAAGCATTAGCTGCCGGTTATCGTCATATTGATACCGCTCAAGGGTACAAAAACGAAGAAAGTGTCGGACAAGCAATCAAAGAAAGTGGTGTTCCAAGAGAAGAGATTTTCTTAACGACTAAACTTTGGAACGAAAACCATAGCTACGATCTAGCAATGTCCTCTTTCGAAGAGTCCTTAAAAAAATTACAAACAGACTATGTGGATCTTTTCTTGATCCATTGGCCTAATCCAGTTTCTTTCCGCGAAAATTGGCAAGAAGCGAATGCCGAAACATGGCGTGCTTTTGAAGAGTTATACGAAGCGGGCAAAATCAAAGCAATCGGTGTCAGCAACTTCTTACCGCATCACTTAGATGAACTTGCAAAAACAGCAAAAATCATGCCAATGGTCAATCAAGTATTTCTTGCTCCTGGCGAATTGCAACCACCTGTTGTTGAGTACGCGAAAAAACATGATATGGTCCTTGAAGCATATAGCCCTCTTGGCACTGGTAAAATCTTCGACGTCACAGAAATGCAAGAGATTGCCAACACACACAATAAGAGCGTTGCCCAAGTAGCGCTACGTTGGTCATTACAACATGGTTTCTTACCATTACCAAAATCTGTCACACCAAGCAGAATCAAGGAGAACACTGAATTATTTGATTTTGAGCTATCAGAAGAAGAAATGAAGACGATCGACCAATTAGATGGTGTCGTTGGCAAAGCAAAAGATCCAGATACTACACAATTTTAAAGGTAAAGGATAGTGATATTCTATGAACCCCGTGGACCGCTTAAATCGTTTATCTGAAAAAGTGACACAGACATTTGATCCAGATTTCATCTTTTTGATCCGCCCAGAAAAAATCCAGCATTTTCCTGCTCGAAATTGGTCAAGGGATGAAAAACTTGCGGAAATAAAAAAACGCTTGGATCATTCATTGATGACGATGAAATGGCAAGGACATGAGGTCATCTATTCACCAGAACTAGTCACCTTTGCCTTATTGCCAAAAAAATAACTAGATGAGGGAGCATTAGTCTGTGGACTTTTGCTCCCCTTTTTGAGAGATTGGAACAGAAATATTTAACCTCGGGAAATAAGGCGATATCTACGAAATTGTTCATCAAATTTCTGTGGATGTCGCCTTATTTCCGAGAAGTTTACTGCTGTTTCCACCGTTTATTCAGTTTTAGCATATGTGAGAGGTCGATTATCCCACTCAATTTTGTTTTTCCATCGAAGTAATAAAAGTTTTTTCTTGATAAACCTTTTCATTTGCTCGTTTTTTTCTTATAATCGAAAGGGTATGAATGAAGGAGAGTATTTATGAAGAAAAAACAAAAACAAAAATTATTAAAACAATTCCGTCCTTCTTTAGATGGAATTCGCACACAATTATTCCGTTCATTGGAAGAAGAAAGTTTACGCCGTTATGGTCTACCGTTGCAAGTCATGCTTGATCCTAAAAACCGTCAAGTCTTAATCATTGGCTTAGCAGGACAAGCAAATGAAGATACACGCATCAATGTACCAATCGACGATAACTTTACTGCTGTCTTGAAACGTATTCGTTCTGGTGAAGCAACGATTTTTGAACGTTTCCGTGACAACCTATTGATTGAGATTGTTTCTTACTGGAATGATCAACGCATGAAAAAAGATCAACCAACGGCTCAACCTGTGGCGACACCAGTCACTAATGACGCGTCCGTAAAAGAAACACCAACAAAAGAAGTTGAAAAAGTTGAGACAACTTCTCAATCAGTCAATAAAGAAGCAACAACTGACAAGAAAACAAGTGATGAAAAAGTAGCGACAGATTCTTTGACTTTCGATGATTTTGCAAAACAAGTAGCAGAATATCCGAAGTTCACTGCTGAAAAAACAGTAGATGCTGTAGTGATCAATGAAACAGTCAAAGACGACACACGAAAATTAGCAGAGATCTCTATGTCTACTGTCAATGAATTTACGATCGAAAAAGCTTTAGAACGTAAATACAAAGTGAAATTGACATTCGTGCCATTGATCGAACAATTTGCCGCTACACCAATCAACGAAAGATAAACGCAAGCAAATAGATTGCGTGATGATTTTTACCTAAAAAAGCAGCTGAAATGACGATCATCGTTCATTTCAACTGCTTTTTTTATCATTTATAAATGTAAAAAAGAGAATATCAATTGTTCCTATTGTTGCGCTGCGTTCTTCCCTGTTGTTTCTAATTGCTCTTGCACCAACTGCATCACTCTCATCCGTTCCTCATCGGGTATCTTCTCGTAGTAGATCCCTGCTTCTCCCAAGATGCCATCACCAATATATTGTTCACCTTTCAACTGATGGTTCGTGATATTGGATAATGCCGAATGGTATTCATTCATCATTCCGAGCATTTCATCTAAGGACATATCCGTTGTCCCATTTTCACCGACTACCTCTAAAAGCTGGCGATAATTGAATAAACTTTTCACAGATAAGAACTCATTGACTAAAATATTGACGACTTCCCTTTGCCTTTTCTGTCGCCCATAGTCATCCTCAGGATCTTCTGCTCGCATGCGCGCATACTGTAATCCTTCCCAACCATTTAATTCTAGTGTACCTTCTGGATAATGGATGTCTTCTGCTGTAAACTCAAACGCATTATTTACAGTGATTCCTCCCACAGCATCGATCAACGCTTCTAATCCATCCATATTCAACGATACATAGTGATGAATCGGTATATCAAGATATTGTTCAACCGTATCCACCATCATGTCGATACCACCGTAAGAATGAGCATGGTTGATTTTATCAACCAGTCCATCCATATTGGCAATTTCTACGAAAGAATCTCGAGGAATACTTGTGATCGTCGTTGTTTTCTTTTGATTATTCAATGTCACCAACATGATCGTATTTGCACGATAGTCCGTTTTTCTAATTGAATTATTGGCGATACCTAAAACTAAAATGCTGACTGGCGTATCCTTTTCCCGCTGTACGGTTTCTCTTTGTAGCGGTTGTTGCATCGAAGTCACAGTCTGTCTGGCATCGTAGTAAAAGCGAACACCATACGCAACTGCAGAACCTACTAATAGGAAAAGAAATGCCATAATAGACAATAAAACTTTTTGTTTTCTAGTGAATATTCGTTTTTGTTGGTGCTTTTTTCTTACTGTTTTTTCAGTGATAAAAGAGAAAAACAGACTATAGCATAAGAAAACAACTGAAAAACTCAGTAAAAAACCTGCCAAGATATCGCTAGGATAATGTACTCTCAAATAAATTCTAGAACTAGCAATCAATAATGGATAAAGAGCCCCCACCCATACTAGTTTATTTACCCTTTTCTCACGATAAATAATGTACATGGTGATCAAAAATACTAAGAATAGCGTCATAGACAAAATCGAATGACCACTTGGAAAAGAGTAAGAAGACCTAGGAATCAATTGCTCCACATCAGGTCGTGTACGCTGGATAGCTTGTTTCATCACGTAGCCAATCAAACTAACTGTCAAAACCATTAAGACTTGCCAAATGGCTAATTTATGGTACTGTTTCCGCCAACTAAAAATTGCCAGCAACCCTGTGAAAAATAAAGTAGGAATAATCGTTGCTAGTTTTGCAAAATAACTAAAAAATGTTGTTAATACTGGGAATTCGATTAATCGCTCCTGTTGATAAATGGCTAAATCGAGTTGATTGAATAAGGTGTTTTCTGTCATAACTAGTGTGGTCAAAGTCGTCAATAAGACGAATGATACGAATGCTACCACCAATGTTCCTTTTGGCATCTGTTTCATAATAACTTCCCTTCTACTTCTCATTCATACTTTTTAAATCCTAAAATAATGCCTAAACCACAGCCAATAACCAAGAGGGAAGTTCCTCCTTGACTTAAAAATGGTAAAGGAATCCCTGTTAATGGGAGTAGACCGATCGCAGCTCCAATATTTTCAAACACTTGGAATAACAAACCAAATACGAAGACAATCGCAAAATACACATTTCCTTTATTATTTGTTTCGATTGCACTATAAATGATTTGGTAAAAAAGATAAAAATATAAAAAGAGCACAGAAACGCTTCCTAAAAAGCCAAATGTTTCAGCAATCACTGTAAAGACCATATCTGATTCACGAACGGGCACATAGATAGGATTGATTGCTTCGGCCCTGCCACTAAACCCACCTGCCCCGATAGAAAGTAAACTTTGTGATTGTTGATAACCAATCGATTGGCTATATGCAAATGGATCAACCCATGCGCGTACCCGATCTAACTGATAAGTCTTAAAATTCAGACGATATAAAATCTGGTGTCCGTATTCAGTAAAAACTAAAGCAATCAAAATGGCCCCGAGAATAACTAGAATCGAGGTTATTGCCGTCATGATCTTCCAATGTACCCCAGCGATCATGAATAATGCCCCCAAGCATATGACAAAAACCAAACTTGTTCCAAAATCTTTTTGCATGTACATCAATAAAAAGGTCGGTAAACTAACCAGTAATATCTTTCCTACATAAAATAAATCAGTTTTAACGGTTCGTTGTTTCACCTTTTGCTCATAGATCAAGGTCAAATAAACAACCACTAAAATAAAGGTGAGTTTCACTAATTCAGAAGGTTGAAATGAAAAGCTGCCGATCCTAAGCCAACGTTTGGTGCCTGTGAGTTGAAACATCACCGGATCATAAAACTGATACAACAGGCCCATCACAAAAAGTGAAAAGCCATAAAGATAAGGAGAATATCTTAACAATACGACTGTTTTCACTCGTTGTGTTAGAAACAACAGCCCGACCGACATCAAACAAAACACGATTTGTCGAAGCACGACTCCTCGGACTGGAACTTGGTCATAAACAGCTGCCCCATATTGCACACCGACACTTAATAAATATAAAAGAAAGATTGGTAAAAATAATGCATAGTTGAATTCATTTATTTTAAATTTCATTTTGCTTACCTCGTGAGGACAGTTTCAGGCAAACGCCCAAAAGCATGGATAAAATCAAATAGCTTGATCCTCCATAACTAATAAAAGGAAGCGGAATACCTGTCATTGGGATCATGCCACTGATACTTGCAATATTGATACTTGTCTGTAGCAATAACAGCATCCCTGTTCCCAAATAAATCAACCCGATCTGCTGATTTGGTTCATTCGCACTCAAGACAAATAAGCGCAAAATAATCGAAAATAACATTGCTAGAATCAGTAAGCCCACGATCAGACCTAACTCTTCTAAAATAATCGAAAAAATAAAATCAGTCTCGGCTACTGGTAAATAGCCCTTTTTGGTAATACTATTTCCCAATCCTAATCCAAAAAGCCCACCGTTGTACATGGCATAATAAGATTGACTCATCTGAAATCCTTTTCCATAAGGATCTAAAAAAGGATTAAAAGCAATGCTCAAGCGATCATAAGTATGAGCAAAAATACTTGGTAATAGGTCATTTTGCCCTAGTAAATAAATAATGCCGCCAAGGAGCAAAAAGAGACTGAACAGTCCTGCAAAAAACAATAAAATATAGCGAACTGGTAATTGAACCGTCGTGATCATGATTGCAGCTAAGATGATCAACAAGATCGCACCAGCTACTTTTGGTTGGAATAAAATCAGCAGAGAACATAAAGCGATGATAAAAAAGGGTTTTTTTAATTCATTCAATGATTGCTTGGGTTTTCTAAAATAATAAGCTAAATAAAAAATCATACCGACATTGACAATTTCAGCAGGTTGAAATTGAAAACCTGCAATGGAGATCCATCGTTGCGCACCACTGATATTGACACCAATCCCAGGTACCTTTGTCAAGATCAGCCCCACGATACCGATCCCCATCATTATTTTTACGATTCGATGATTGAGTATAAATGCAGGTTTCACTCGGTAAATGAAAAAAATCATTGCCCAACTAAGTGCTACAAATACCATTTGTCGAACTAAAAGTTGATTTGTACTTTGATCGAATGACATCAAACGGAACGTACTCGCACTATAGATCATCAATAATCCTATTACACTGATCAACAGATATGGTACGAGCAAATACAAATCTATTTTTCTTATGTCTTTTACACCCATCCTATATTTCTCCTTTGTGTTACAGCGGAGATACGTCACTTACCCATCTTGAATAAAAAAAGCCAAACGAAAAAAACGATTGGCTTTTCAGTCTCATCGTGTGAGTTTTGACACTAAACAACGTAAAGATTTCTCTTAGCTATCTTATGAAGAGCCTTAATCCGACAATTCCTGTTTTACACATTGGCGTCTTTCGACGTTTCTGCGCAATAGCCTATGTTTGTTTAGGAGTCTCGCCTAACAAGTTATTCTATTTGAGGAAAAGTATACCTGTTAGATTATTTATTCACAAGAGAACCTCAAATAAGCTTAAAAAACTTTAGCTTTTTTTAATGTTATATAAATTATTTTTAAAATTTAATAATATATGTTCTATATTTTTTAGATCAGAGTATGTAAAAAAACGTAACAGAAAACCTTTAATCGACAAGGTCTGTTACGTTTTGTTTAATATTATACAACCTCACATAAAAATGAAAATAGCATAAAAAGACGTGATGGCCTCTTATGAAAAAAATAAATTTTAGATTATAGATTCTTCATACTTAGCATAGGTATTTTTTTATGTGTTTTGAGAGGCACGTTATAATAATGAAAATTATTTGTCATTTCCCCTCAGCTACTACGCCCATTTCGCAAATTATTCCTAGTTTTTGCTCGCCTGGATAGCTTCTAAGGCAGCTAGTGCGCTTTGTTGGTTGATCGTTCCTGATTCCCTAAGCTTTGCGGCAACTCTCTCGATTTCGTCCCCTTTGGCACCAACTGTGATTGCCAATGCTCTCGCTTGTAAGGACATATGTCCTTTTTGGATACCGTCACTAACAAGTGCACGCAGTGCCGCCAGGTTTTGTGCTAAACCAACAGCTGCAATCACTTGTGCCAATTCTTGTGCAGAATCAATTGCTAACATATCTAAAGAAGCTTTCGCTTTCGGTAAGACGCGGGAAGCCCCCCCTACTGTCGCGACAGCTAAAGGAACCGTCAATTTCCCTACCAAATGATCTTCCTTGATTTGCCAGTCAGTCAACCCTTGGTAACTACCATTTCGAGCAGCATAGGCATGAATAGCCGCTGCGGCTGCTCGTGTATCATTTCCTGTGGCTAAGATGACCGCTTCGATACCATTCATGATTCCTTTGTTGTGGGTCGTTGCCCGATAAGGATCCAACTTTGCGTATTCACTCGCTTGACGAATCTTTTCAGCAATCAGCTGACCCGTTTCTTTGTCCTTTGCCAATCGCTCAAAAGGAATCATACAAGTCGCGATCGCTAAAGATTCAGTCGCCAGATTACTTAAGATACTGAACAAGATTTCTTCTTCAGGGAACCATTCTTTGATACGAACCGCAACTCCTTCCAAAATCGAGTTGATGATATTCGCCCCCATCGCATCTTTGACATCCACTAAAAAATCAAGTGAAAGATAGGCATGCTCGCTCCCCATAAATTCTCGAGTAGAAATTTCTCGGACACCTCCACCACGCTTGACGATCGAAGGATAGCTTTCGTTTGCACAAGTGACCAATTCTGGTTTTCTTGCTTCAATGACTTCTTTGATTTTTCGATAATCACAACGACCAGTCAAGACGATTTGCCCACGCATCAATCGTCGGGGTATCTGAACGCTGATATCGCCACATATTTTTGCACCATTGCTCGCTGCAGCAATTACAGAAGGTTCTTCCGTTGCCATAGGAATCCATTTTTTTTGACCGTTCACTTGAAAATTCAATGCGACACCTAATGGGATCTCTACTTGGCTGATTTGATTTTCAATCAAATGGTTGGCGATATCTTCTGTTAAAACAGATTCTTTAAAACCTGTTGCTTCTGCTTGGGAAATCACTTTTTCTTGAACTAATCGCTGTCTACGTTGTTCTGGCGTTAGTTCATAAAACTTTTTTTTTTCGTTATCACCAGTTTCTTGCAAATTAGCTTCCAAAAGAACAGCTAATCCAAGACCGCCACCAATACATAATGAAGCTACTCCGTATCGTTGGTGCTGCCTTCTTAACGCATAGCCTAAAGTAGTCAAGATACGAGCGCCACTAGCACCAATCGGATGGCCTAACGCAATCGCACCACCATAAATATTGACTTTCTCTGATGGGAGATTCAATTCACGATTCACAACGATCGATGACGCAGCAAACGCTTCGTTAATTTCAAATAGATCGATGTCGTCCAAGGAAAGCTCTGTTTTCTCCATCAAGGTATTGATTGCTTTGATTGGAGCTACCCCCATGATACTTGGATCGATCCCAACTTCAGAGACTCCTTTGATCGTAGCTAAATACGGTAAGTCATGAGCAATCGCATAGTCTTTAGACGCTAAGATCAGTACAGAGCCACCATCGTTCAAAGGTGAAGCATTTCCAGCAGTAACTGTGCCGTCCTCCGCAAAAACCGTCCGTAAGGTGCTTAATTTTTCTAATGTACTATTTCCTCGCACTGCTTCATCTGTTGCAAATACTTCTTCATTACGGGAAATTGGAATGATTTCTTCCTTGAAGACCCCTGACTCGCTGGCTTGTGCTGCTTTTAATTGTGAAGCCAGTGCATATTGATCTTGCTCTGCTCTCGTCACAGAAAATTGTTTTGCCACATTTTCTGCTGTCAGTCCCATATGAGTATTGGAAAATGCATCGGTTAATCCATCATTGACCATACTTGAGATTTCTTCGATTTTCTCGTTTTCTGGATCGCTCACTTGGATCATCGGCGCTCTAGTCATGCTTTCAACACCACCGGCTATGATCAGATCCGCTTCGCCTAGTTGGATCTGTTGACGCGCAAGGATCACTGATTTCATCCCAGATCCACAAACTTCATTGATTGTCATTGCCGGAACACTTACGGGGATTCCGCTATTGATCGCAATCTGTCGTGCAACATTTTGCCCATTCCCTGCTTGAAGCACATTTCCAAAAATGACTTGATTGATTGCTTCTTTGTTTATCCCTGTTCGTTCAAGGATTTCTGTTGTAATGAATGTTCCCAACTCAACAGCAGAATAACTGCTTAAGCTACCACGATACTTTCCAATCGGTGTTCGTGCAGCATCTATAATAACGACTTCCTTCAAGTTAAGCCACCCGTTGCCAAAGCCTATAAATTTACTCATCCACGTATTACATAAAACGCGACGGATTTATAGGTGTTACAATCTTTTGCGCAAACGGATTCCCTCCTTATTTCTCATATATTTGCGAAAAACGTCACGCTGTAACCGACGAGACATTCTTCAAAACGTTTGTCTATATCAAATGGATAGAACAATGTGAATGGTTTCGTAAAAATTAAAATACACTTCTTATTAAATTGTATAAAAGATGGACAGTTGATTATTTTCTAACTGTCAAGTATCTCCTACAAAAATATACCATTCTTTACCGGAAATACAAATATAACATACACCTTTTAAAAAAAGCGCTATATTTTTTTACAAATCCTTAAAAATTAGCTTTTTTGTATTTCTTTTAGCGATTTTGTGATACTTTAATAAAGTAAGTTTTTTATCATGAGTAAAGAGGTGTTGAAATGAAAATAGGGATTGATCGTCTTTCCTTTTTTATTCCTAATTTATTTTTAGATATGACTGAATTAGCAAACAGACGTGGAGATGATCCTGCCAAATACCATATCGGGATCGGTCAAGATCAGATGGCTGTCAATCAAGTTTATGAAGACATCGTCACGCTAGGAGCAAATGCAGCGAGTAAAATCGTCACAGAAGAAGATCGTGAAAAAATCGATATGGTCATTGTAGGTACCGAATCAGGCATCGACCAATCAAAGGCAAGTGCTGTGATCATCCATCATTTGTTAAAAGTTCAACCTTTTGCTCGTTCATTCGAAGTAAAAGAAGCTTGTTACGGGGGAACAGCAGCTTTGCACATGGCAAAAGAATATGTCAAAAATCATCCAGATCGTAAAGTCTTAGTGATTGCGAGCGATATCGCCCGCTACGGTTTAGCAAGTGGTGGTGAAGTGACTCAAGGTGTAGGTGCGGTCGCTATGATGATCACACAAAACCCTCGGATTCTTTCTCTTGAAGACCACAGCGTCTTTTTAACAGAAGATATTTATGACTTTTGGCGTCCAAATTATAGTCAATATCCTGTAGTAGATGGTCCTTTGTCCAACTCTACTTATATTGAGTCTTTCCAAAAAGTCTGGAATAGATATAAAGAAACAACAGGTCGAACACTTGCTGATTATGATGCGCTTACCTTCCATATTCCTTACACAAAAATGGGGAAAAAAGCGTTACAAAGTGTGATCGAAGAAACAGATGAGGCAACGCAAAAACGTTTGATGGCTCGTTATGAAGAAGGCATCACCTATAGTCGACGAATAGGAAATCTATACACTGGGTCCCTTTATTTGGGATTGATTTCTTTATTGGAAAACTCTCAAGCATTGAAATCGGGTGCCCGTATCGGATTATTCAGCTATGGTTCTGGTGCTGTGAGTGAATTTTTCACTGGATATTTAGAAGAAGGCTATCAAAACTTCTTATCCAAAGAAGACAATCAAGCGATGTTAGATAACCGTGAAGCATTGACGGTTGATCAATATGAAAAGATCTTCAATGAAACATTACCGGGAAATGGTGAAACAGCTGAATATCATTCAGATCTACCTTACTCGATCTATAAAGTTGAAAATGATATTCGTTTTTACAAAGAAAAATAATCAATGCAAAAAACTGACCTCGATCGTTGACTAATAGATAGTCAATAATCGATAGGTCAGTTTATTTGTACTCTGAATTGTCTCACTGTTTTTAAATAATTCTTGAAGAGCTGACTGAAAACGTGGATCATCTTGCATTTCTTCATAATAAGTCCGCAAAAATGAAGGCGTGACTTCTTCCTGTGAATCATAAGTGAATTCACTTCTCTTATAAGAAAGATGTTTCTTTGATAAATACGTCTCAAACCGATCCATAATAGTTGGCGAGGTGTTAGGGTCAGATTCCTCGATCCCTAAATGCCTTTCAAGGGGTACGAAGACATTATCTTCTGAGGAGACTACTCTTAGGATCAAACAAGCTCTCGTCGCTTTCCCACGTAGTTTTTCCAATTGTTCACAAGAAACCAAGGCGGGATTTGCTGCCGAAAAAACAAGTTCATAGGTCTTCTCTTCTTGTAAAAAATTAGTAAAATCTTGCAAAATGAATTGGCAGTTATTTAGCCCCAGTACTTGTGCTTCATGTTCAGCATATACAAGCATTTCTTCTGAAAAATCAATCAACTCATATTGTTCTATTTCTTTTGCTAACGGCAGATAACGCCCTGCACCACCGGCAACATCTGCGAATGAGCTAGCTGGCAATAAATCCTCGCTTTTTAGATAAGCAACGATATCCTCTACGATCGTCGTACTGGATTCTTTTTGTGATTCGTAATAGTCTTTCGCAAAGGTATTCCATTCTTCTTTGTCCATTTGGATGTTTCTCCCTTCATCTTCACTTTTCGGAATAAATATTTTATCAGAAAAACGATGAGCTTTGTTTCTTAGTATAAATCAAAATCCACGAAAATCGAAGAAACGATTCTCGTGGATTTCTTTTTGATTCGAAAGGCTAAAAACTATCACATTTCATCGTTATTCGTAAGTGATAGATGAACTATTTTTTCTTTGATGATTATTTGTTTCCTTGTACACGTACCAAGATCATCTTAGTGATTTCCATCAATACAACTGTTACTAGCGCGATTCCGATACATGTGAAGACTTCAGTCAATCCAAATGCTGCTGGGATCGAGAAGACTTCTTTTAGTCCTGGGATCATCGCAATACAGTAAAGCGCACTACATACAGCAACTGCTAATAGAACACTGCGGTTTGAGAAGAAACCAGCTTGGATTGCTGTTTGGGTATTTGAACGGGCTGGGAATGTTTGCAATGTACGACACCAGATCAACGTTGTGAAGGACATCGCTACGCCAAATTCAGGTGAATGTTGCATCCCTAACCATTGAGCAAAAATAACTGCAATACCGATCAATACGCCACGATACGTCACAGAGATCAATGTTTTGTCCGTAAAGATACCTGAATTTGGATCTCTTGGTGGACGTTTCATTGTCGCTGGCTCTGCTTTTTCAGTTCCTAATGCGATTGCTGGTAATGAGTCGTTGACTAAGTTGATGAACAATAATTGTAAGGCTGTAAATGGATTTGACCAATCTGCAACTAAGGCAAAGATGATCGCGATGATCGCACCTAGGTTTCCTGAGAACAAGTAAGAAATGGCCTTTTTGATATTATCAAAGACATTACGTCCTACTTCCACTGCACTGACGATCGATGCGAAATTATCATCTGTCAGAACCATTGCTGCAGCATCTTTGGCTACGTCAGTACCTGTACCCATTGCAATACCAATATCTGCTTGTTTCAAGGCAGGAGCATCATTTACTCCGTCACCAGTCATCGCAGAGATATGACCTTTTGTTTGCCAAGCACGCACGATACGGATTTTATTTTCCGGAGATACACGCGCATAAACCGTTACTTTTTCCAATACTTCATTCAATTGATCTTCTGATAGCTCATCTAATTCTGTACCAGTCAAGGCTTGATCATCTTCAGCAAAAATACCGATTTCTTTTGCAATAGCTACCGCAGTTGTTTTATGGTCACCAGTGATCATGATCGTTTTGATCCCAGCACTTTTTGCTTCTTTGACTGCTTGAGTTACTTCATCTCTTGGCGGATCGATCATTGCCATGATCCCCACTAAGATCAAATCATCTTCATCATCGAATGATAATTCTAGGCTATTGATTGGACGATAAGCAAAGGCTAATACACGCAATGCGCGGTTTGAAAATGCTTCGTTTTGTTCTTGGAATTTTTTTCTTAACTCGTCTGTCATTGGCACGACTTCACCATTTACCAACGCTTTTGTACTACGACCAAAGACGATATCAGGTCCACCTTTGACAAATAAGAATTGTTGATTGTCGATTTCATGTGCTGTCGACATCAATTTTCGATCCGAGTCAAATGGTAATTCCGCTTGTCTTGGATACGTTTGACGGATCTCACGATAAGGTTGGTTCATTTTTTCACTGAAGTCAATAAAAGCTACTTCTGTAGGATCGCCTAATTTTGAACCATCTTCACTGATCGACGCATCATTTGCCAAGACACTGATCTCAACTAAACGACGTTCATCGACAGACCAGTTTTTTGGATCATTTGAAAAATCACCAGTTGCTCCATTGGCTAAATAATAGTCAACAACCGTCATTTTGTTTTGTGTCAATGTTCCAGTTTTATCTGTACAAATGATACTCGTTGAGCCTAATGTTTCTACGGCTGGAAGTTTACGGATGATAGCATGTCGCTTCGCCATTTTATTGGTTCCAAGTGACAAGACGATCGTTACGATCGACTGCAATGCTTCAGGAATCGCTGCTACGGCAACCGCAACTGCAAACATGATGGCACTAACGATATCTGCCGTCATATCTCCTGTTCCGCCACCCATATAGATACGGAATAACTGGATACCTAAAATCACCAATGATAAGCCTAAAATGGCTAAACTTAACTTCTTACTGAATTTATCTAGCCCACGTTGTAGTGGTGTCACTTGTTCCGTTGTTGATTCTAATAAACCAGCTACTTCACCGATTTCTGTATTGTTTCCTGTAGCAGTCACTAAGAATTTCCCACGACCATAAGTAATGATCGTCCCGCTAAACACCATGTTCGAGCGATCGCCGATCGGTACAGTTTGAGTGATTTCGACCACTTCTTTTTCAGCTGAGGTCGATTCACCGGTCAACATTCCTTCGTCAACTTTTAGTGAACCAGCTTCTAATAATCGTCCATCCGCCGGTACATAGTCACCTGCATCAAGTAGAACGATATCACCAACCACTAGTTCATTCGCTGGAATCGTCATTTCTTTTCCGTCACGAATCACTTTTGCATCTGGTGCAGAAAGGTTTTTCAACGCTTCAAGCGAACCTTCTGCTTTTTTCGTTTGGATCACACTGATCACTGAGTTCAATAGCAACACGGCAAAGATAACGAAAAATTCGATATAATCACCCATCACCATTTGAATCAAGGCAACAACTAGTAACACAATTACCATCGCGTCTTTAAAAGTTTCGAGAAACAGTTTCCAAGTTGGCTTCTTCGGCGCTTCTTTCAGTTGGTTCAAGCCATCTCTTTCCAATTTTTCTTTTGCTTGCGTACTACTCAACCCATCAGGTGAGCTTTGCGTTTGTTGCATCAACGTGTCGATCGATTCTTTGTAGACCGTTGATTGTGCGTGTTCCTTGTTTTCCAACTTTCATCCCCCATTTTAGTTAGTGTTTCCGCTATCGCCTGAAAAAAAAGAGACCTAAGACAAATGCGGATTTGTCTTAGGTCTCACCATTTCATACAATACCAGAAAACCATTTGGTTAACTTACTGTTGATATTATCACAACAAATGTTGTCGGTTACTCCCCTAAGGAGATATTCAACTGTATTTTCATACTACATGATTTATTTTTAAAATGCAATAACTTTTACTTATCGTTCCTGATATTTTCAAAAAATTTCCATCTATGTTTTCTTGTGAATAGGCTTCTTTCCTTTCTCATGCTATACTAGTGTTATTATATAAAGGAGGATTCACTCGTGGTAGGAAGCATTATTACTTTTTTATATGTATTGAACGCACTTATTGCACTTGTAACTATCTTGATCAAACCTCGTGACGTCGCTGCGATCTGGGCATGGTTGCTCGTTTTGTTCGCTTTACCTGGTTTTGGCTTCGTTCTCTATCTTTTCTTTGGTCGTGGATTGACTGATAAGAAAAAATTCCATCTTCGTCAGAGTGATTTAACAGAACTGGAAAATTTCCAAGACTTCAAGGGAGATACCTTAGAACATTATGATCCCATCATTCAAAATGAAGAACATCAGCATTTCGTCGACTTCTTCTCATCCTTGAATCAAATGCCACTCACTCGAAAAAATGCCGTCACTTTACTGACAGACGGTCAAGAAAAATTAACAGCCGTCCTGAAAGATATCGAAGCAGCGGAGCATTCGATCCATATCGAATATTATGCCTTCGTTACTGACAACATCGGCCAACAAATCTTGAAAGTATTGGAAAAAAAAGCAGCGGAAGGTGTCGAAGTCCGTTTACTCTATGATGCCTTTGGCTCCCATGGCACCAAAACGAAAGATTTTAAAAAGTTAGTCGAAAATGGTGGTCATGTCCACACGTTCATCACTTCCCAGCGGGCACTTCTACGCTTCCGTCTGAATTACCATGATCACCGGAAAATCATTGTGGTTGACGGCAAGATCGGCTACACAGGCGGATTCAATATTGCCAATCAATACGTCAATCATACAAAAAAATTCGGCTATTGGCGTGATACACATATCCGTATCTATGGCGCCGCAGCCTCATTACTACAACTACGCTTTTTAATGGACTGGAATGTCTCTGTTCCAGATCAAAAAAAAGTCGGCTATCATTTAGATTATTTCTTTAAAGCAGAGAAAGAAGATCAGGATCAACTATACCAAACATCGATCCAACTTGTATCTAGCGGACCGAACAATGAACGGGAACAGATAAAGTTATCCTTTATCAAGCTGATCAGTTCAGCAAAAAAACGTGTATGGATCCAAACACCTTATTTAGTACCTGATGAGAGTGTGATTGCTGCGTTAAAAATCGCTGCCGCTTCTGGCGTAGAGGTGAAAATCATGATCCCTAACAAACCAGATCATCCTTTCATCTACCGAGCAACTCAGTACTACGCTCGCCAATTGATCAAAGAAAATATCCAGATCTTAGTTTATGAAAATGGCTTTTTACATGCAAAAACATTGATCATGGACGATGAGATCTGTATGGTCGGTTCAGCGAACCAAGATATTCGTAGCTATCGTTTGAATTTTGAAAGTAGTGCAATCATTTATGATCCAGCTTTCTTGCAACAACTAGCCGACCAATTTGTACTTGATGAAAAAGCAAGTATCCCGATGACCACTGAAACAGTCAAAGAAATGTCAAATTGGCTGTTGTTCAAACAACAAATCTCCAGACTATTCTCACCGATTTTGTAACCTATTTTTCCTTCAATAATCAACAGTTGTAATGACAACCTTATTTCATTGATAGGATATTTCAAGAAAGAAACTCCCTTAGCAGATTTCTCAAAGGCTGCTAAGGGAGTTTCTTTTGTTGAGCTGTCTTTACAGTATTAAGAAAAAAAGTGACCCTTCAAAATTTCCATTGAATTGGAACGATCATAGCTGGATAGCTACACCTTTATAGAATCCTTTATCGTAACTAACATGATAATTCGCTTGATCAAATCGAAGTAAAGCTTGAGTTGTTAACACAAATTGAAAGGATTCTTCTACTTTTTCTGCATCGACCGTGTAGACATATGTAAGCGTCGTTTGCTGTTGAGGATCTAGTACCTGTTGCGGAAAGTCAACATCACCTGTATTGTAATAGTTGTAGCCACTAAATAACCGACTTTCTTTCAAAATTGCCAAATCCTGGGCATCCGGCGATATATTTTTGACGTTTACTGTAACTGTCACAGGCATAAACTCATATTGGTCCATCGGGTTCCCACCATCATAATGATAGGACTTTCCTTTAGAATAGTTTAAAACAGTAAGTTCTAAATCATTTAAAGAGACTACGTCGTTCAAATGGTAAGTGGTAATTGCAAATGATTTGGGTACTCCACGATTGATTTCGATAATACGAGTTGCCGCGACTGCTAAGATTATTGAACCGCCTAGACAAAAAAAGAAAATTTTACTTTTTTTCATCATTCGATACCTCAATTCTTGAAAAACTTCCACGATCAACTTGATAAAATTTGGTGCAAACTCTTTGCAAATCTTCGTTTCGATGACTAGTCAGCAAGACTAGCTTATTTCTTAACTTCAATTCTTCAATAATCTCGATCAATAATTCGATGCCTTGATTATCCAACCCGTTAAAAGGCTCATCTAAAATAATCATCGTCGGGTCGCCCATCAACGCTTGTGCGATTCCTAAACGTTGTTTCATTCCTAAAGAATAGTTGGCAACCTTAACTTTCTGTTTATCCAATAAACCTACGAGTGTTAATAGTTCAACAATCTCATCTTTTTTGACATTATCGGTCAATAACGACAAGCTATATAAATTGTCAAAACCTGTCATCGAACCAATAAATCCAGGATTTTCAATCAACATTCCTGTATGAGAAGGAAAGTCTACTTCTTTGCCGATTGTTTCTTCCCCTACCTTGATCTTTCCTTTTGAAAGACGAATAAAGCCACAAATTGCTTTAAAAAGCATTGTTTTACCCGAACCATTTTGACCGATGAAACCTACAACGTCACCAAGCTCAGCTGAAATCGTTGCCTCATTAAGGATTCGTTGTTTTTTTCTTTCAACGGTTACTTCTTTTATTTCTAAAAATGCCATGGAAACCCTCCTAAAATATGTGCCTACGAATGAAAAATAAAATACCAACCAAATAACCTAACAATAATCCCAACTGTATTCCTAAAACCACGAATAATGTAGGATGGGTCAAATAGAAATGAATATCATTAGTTAGAATCAATGAATATTTATAAGGCATAAACTTAAAATTGACTAGACTTGCAACAACCAGCATGCCCATGCAGATCAATAACGAGAAGATACCGTTTGAATAAATAAAATAAATGAATACGGCTAAAAAATTAAGCAAGATTAGCGTCGAAAATAAAAGAAAGCTATAGTGTATAACAGCCAACGACCAAAAGTCAGCGGAATAAAAAATTAAAAAAAGTACGCTGAAAAAAATGAGAAGATAGGCAAAACAATCCACTATGATCGTAAGAAAAATTGAAATTGCCAATTTACGTCTACTTTTGATCCGGATCAATAAAAAAATACTTTGTGTTTCCAATAATTCAATGATCGGAAACAAAATAAATAGCAATGAGAACAGATGAAACAAAAGCCAAAGATAAGGAAGTACATAGTCTGTATAGTTATGAATAGGATAAGGACCTTGAAACAAGAAAGTAAGGATACTTTCTCCATCAAAAAGAATCCTAGGATACATATACTTAATCGCTAAAAGGTAACCTATCAAAAACACCCCAGTAGAGATCCACCATTTTTTCCCATAGGTAAAGGTAAAACTGATCATCCGTCTAGTGACTATCATGATCGAGGTAAGCACCATTGGTTGGACCTCCTTAGTAGAATGACTGTATATTTTGCTGCAAAAAGCAAAAGGTTCAGAGAAATCAATAAACCAAGCCAAGCGATAAATGTACCTTGAGCCATTATTTGTTGTCTATTAACGATAAACACGAGATTAAAAGCCGGAAATGAGTCAACTAAGTTTATAATAAATACTGTCATAACCATTAATACAACGACTAAATAATTTCTAATTACTCTATTTAATAAGAGAAAAAGATGTCCCATAAATAGAAATTGTAAGTACTTTATGGCTGTGATCTTACCAACATTCAATAAAGTTAGCTCTGCCTCCACCAATTTTCCCTTAACGAGAGCGTACATGATGAGGTAGGCGAAAATAAATCCCAGGAAAACGAAAATTATGTAGAGGATCAGACTCAAAACCATGATTAGATCCTTATTCACCAATAGTTTCAACTTTGTTTTAACATGTAATAAGTAAAAATTTTCTTCTGTTTTTTTATCTATGCTATGGATAAAAAACAGCCATAGCATCAAATAAATAGAACTGATAAATCCATTTATTCCTCCATTTAAAATACCGTATGGTCCATAAAGCAGTAAATCTAACTCGTCGTATTGTTGTCCCATCTGATAATACTGATAAACTAAATTACCCAAACTGAAGATCATCCCTATGAAAAAAAATCCCCAGATTTTCTTATGTGAAGTAAGCGACAAATAATAGCAAATGGTTTGCTTAAATCTCATTCTTCTTCACCCCATAGATCACCGTCATGACTGCAAATAGCAGTATAGTTATGACAAACAAAACGCCTGTCAACTGAAGATTTTCTGTACCAATAAATTGATCACTCAAACTATACTTTGCAGCACGCAACACACTGATCAACATATCGCTGACTAAAACAAAAAACATTGGAATCAAGATAGCAAGGTAACGATTATGTGTTAAATAAGCGCAAATACTAGCAAATAAAGAGAGACAGCCACCATACAAAAAGAGAAAGGCACTTCGCACTAACAAATAGATGCCTGGATGGTCATAATACAAATGGGGCATGAATTCATCAGAAGGGACCAAAAACATACTATAAAATCGATGCAAAGGCGTCACAGGAATAAAAAACAGGAGGCTAATAAAATTAACAAGGACAGGAATAACCACTAAGCACCCACCAATGAGAAAAGCCAACAAAAAATGATTGATCAAATACTTTTTTAACGTGATGTGAGACACCATCGATTTCATATAACCACTCTGGCGATCTTCCGCTAAAATATCCTCTATCGGAATCGTTGCAAGCAATGAAAAAGAAAACTTAAACGTTATTAAAGTTACTGCCGGAATAACAAGCATATGTAATGAATAAAGACTGGTCGGTTCGTCATACCCTCCCTTCCATGGGTATTGCCCAATGATCCCATATGTAAACAAGCAAGATAAACCTATAACTACCATAAAAGCTAACATATAAATAAATTGACGTCTTCTTAGCACACGATATAGAATTGCTCTCATAAACCTTCTCCTACTAAAAAATATTTTTTGTTTGCGCTTTCTAAAAAGTGGGACATACTAATCACGTAGCATATAATAACATCAAAAAATTAATAGGGAATGTAAAAAGATGAAAAACTGGTTATTTTATGAAACTATTTTGTTAGAGGTGAGTTAGTTGGAGTCCAGGCAGTGTTTAACTTTTTTCTTAAAAACAGCTACTTGCTCCTCTACTTAATCAACAAACTCCCCTGAGAACCACTAGAATCCATTAGGATGCACTAGTAGCTATCAGGGGAGTGCTGTTTAAAATCATTTTTGCTATCAGTTAGTCGATCATATTTGCCGCCCAATGATTGATTGGGCCATATTTGTGTCCAACAAAAAGTTCTTCTTTGATTGCTTGATTGACATATTTTTTCGCGATACGGATGGCTGCTTCCACCGTTTCTCCTTTTGCTAATTCAGCAGCAATACACGCAGACAAAGAATCACCTGTTCCATTGATGCGATCTGTTGCATAAAATGGCGCTTCTAACCAAAATGTTTTTCCTGAAGCTAAACGAACATAATCCCTCACTGTTTGTTGATTGGAATCACTTGTATGATGTCCTTTGATCAGAACATTTTTGGGTCCCAGCTCTTGGAGGATCTGAGCCGCTTTTTCATAGTCTTCTTCTGTTCTCAATTTGAGACCAGTTAATTTTTCGGCTTCATAAAAATTAGGAGTCACTACTTCTGCCAATGGCAGTAATGCTTTTTTCAATGTAGTCAACGCTTCTTCTTCCAATAATTGATTCCCATGTTTCGTCATAATGACTGGATCAACGACTAAGGGACCAAAATCATACAGTTGAATATTTTTGACCACGGTATTGATCAATGTCGCATCGGCTAGCATCCCAGTCTTTGCTGCTTTGACTTGGTAATCCTCTGCAAGCAGTTCAAATTCTTTATCGATAAAATCTGTAGGTAAAGGAACACTTGCACCGATTCCATAAGAATTTCCAGCGACACAAGCAGTCAAAACAGATACCCCATAGACCTTTCTTGTAAAAAACGTATGCAAGTCTGCTTGCATCCCTGCACTTCCATCGCTATCTGATCCAGCGATCGTCATTACTTGGACATATTGTTGTTCCATTTCATCCATCTCCTATTTGAAATACGTTTGTCTTGTTTATCCTACCGCATTTTCTGCTGAAAAACAAAAAAGGATGCGCAATAACTCATGCAGCATCCTCAAAAACGGATAAATTATATGTTAAAAGTAAATAGTTCGAACAACATCTTCTATTTTACTACTAATACATTGCATTTCGCGTGATTTACCACATAAGAAGTCGTTGAACCAACCAATGCACGTTCAACGGCGTTTAACCCAGTCGCCCCCATGACGATCAAGTCAATTGGCTCTTCTGACTCGTTGAAGTTTGCGATCAATGTTTTAGGATAACCGTATAACACATATGTTTTAATATCCGTCAAACCTTTTTCGATCGCTAGATTTTGATGTTCCTTCATTTGTTTGTCTGCCACTTCATCTAACTCTTCTTGTAAACTTGTTGTGACAAAAGCAAAGTCACCAAAATAATTCCCTGACACCTCATTTACATACAAGATGTGTAATTTTGCTTGATTTCGTTTTGCTGTTGCGATTGCTTCAATAAATGCTTTTTCTGATTTTTCTGAACCGTCGATTGCTACTAAAATATTTTTATACGTATCTACCATTGAAACCGCCTCCTTCTTTTCTTTTAGTGTAGCACGATTAGAAACGAAGAACAATTCTTATGGATATGGTTCAAAAGCCCATGGCTCCAACAGAAAAAATAAGGCAGAAAATCTAATTTTTAGATTCACCGCCTTATTTCAAAATAACTTATCCCATTCATTTAGTTATAAAATAATTGATTTTTAAGCCATTAATTAAGCGTCAAAACCATTATTTGTTGCTACTTCTTTAAACCAGTATCCTGATTTTTTGATCGTCCGTTTCCCATCTTGATCTAGATCGACTGCGATAAAGCCATAACGGTTTTTATACGCATTTGTCCATGACCAGTTATCCATACATGTCCACATATGATACCCTAAACAATTTGTTCCTTCTTGAATGGCTTGATGCACATATTTCAAATGATCTGTCACAAACTCGATACGATAATCATCTTCGATCATGCCTTGTTCATTTACGTAGCGCTCTTCCCCTTCGACACCCATGCCATTTTCAGAGATAAAGCATTTGATATTGCCATAATTTTCTCTCGTATTCGTCAAGATATCATAGATACCTTTCTCATAAATTTCCCAACCACGATAAGGATTCATTTTTTTATTCGGCATATCGTAGTTATCGAAATAATCATCTGGTAACGGCGCACGATCTTTGTCGATCGGTGTTTCTTTCGCTTTGATCCGTCGTGGTTGATAGTAATTGATTCCTAATAGATCCACTTTATTTTCTTGGATGATCGTTAAATCTCCTTCTTCCATTACAGGCATGATATCCAATTCTTTGACGATCTCGATCAACTCTTGTGGAAATTCACCTTTTACTGCTGGATCAAGGAATGAGCGATTGAAAAAAGCATCCGCAATCGCCGCAGCTTTCACATCGTCCGCATTATTTTCGTCACGTGGATAACTTGGTGTCAAGTTCAAGATAATACCGATCTCTCCATCTTGTCCTGTTTCATGGTAGATCTGAATCGCCTTTGCACTTGCTAAGTTTTCGTGGAAACCCACTTGAACTGCTTCTTTGAAGTTCACATGATTTGGATAGTGGAACTGATAAAGATAGCCACCTTCTACAGGGACGATCGGCTCATTGTGCGTAAACCATTTCTTCACAAGATCGCCGAATAACTCAAAACATGTTTTGGCATACTCAGCATAAGCATCAACAGTCTCTCTTGCTAACCAGCCACCTTTTTCTTGTAAAGGCATCGGCATATCAAAATGGAAGAGATTGACGAAGGGTTCAATACCATTTTCAATCAGTTCTTCAAAATACGTACGATAGAAAGTGACTGCTTGCTCATTTACTTTCCCTGTACCATTAGGAAGCAAACGACTCCACTGGATCGATGTTCGGAACGTATTATGACCAGTCGCTTTCATCAATGCGACATCCTCTTTATACTTCGTGTAGACTTGAGAAGTCTTGCTTGGCCCTACTTGGTTAAAAAACTTCTCAGGCTCCAAGTCGTACCAATGATCCCAAATATTTTCTCCTTTTCCATCTCCTGCTACACGTCCTTCTGTTTGTGGTCCACTAGCAGCTGAGCCCCACCAAAAATTTTCTGGAAATACATAATTCGTCATGTTAAGTCCCTCACTTATTTTTCTTTTGATAACGTAATCATACCAAACTATAAAAATAAATCAATACTTTTTAAATAAATGACTAGACATTTATCCAGATTGAAGTTATACTCATTTTGTAATCGATTGCAAATTATAATAGAGGTGAATAAAATGAACGGTTTTATGGATAAACTTGCTCAGAAAATCATGCCTTTAGCGAACCTACTAGGGCAAAATCGTTACTTGACAGTGTTACGGGATGCATTTATGTTATCGTTTCCTTTAACGATGTTCGGATCGATTGTTGTCGTTTTCAATAACTTACCTTTCTTTAGTGATGCGACTAAAGGAACGTTGTCTAGCTTATTTGGAAATGGACAAAATGCAACAATGAGTATCATGTCTGTCTTTGTTACTTTTGGTATTGGCTATTATTTATCTAAATCATATGATGTAGAAGGTATTTTTGGAGGGGCTGTCTCATTCGCCAGCTTCTTGATCTTAACACCTTTCGTCATGACAACTGTTGGTGGCGAAGAAGTATCAGGTGTGTTGACTCTTGATCGCTTAGGTGCAAAAGGAATGTTCATCGGTATGATCGCAGCTTTCATCGCCGGTGAAATCTATTGCCGAATCACTAAACGTGGTTGGCAAATCAAAATGCCTGCAAGCGTACCACCAGCTGTGACGAAATCATTTGCTGCGTTGATCCCAGCAGTGGTTACTTTAACTGTCTTCTTGATCATCAATGCAGTGATGACTGGTGTCTTCCACGCAAACTTGCATGATGTGGTTTACGAAGTTATCCAAAAACCATTGACTGGTTTAGGAAGTAGTTTACCTGCAACTTTAATTGCTTTGTTCTTTGTACAATTCTTATGGTTCTTTGGTCTTCATGGTCAAATCATTGTCAACTCTGTGATGGACCCGATTTGGAACACACTAATGCTTGATAACTTAGAAGCATATCAAAATGGTCAAGAATTGCCACACATCATCACAAAACCATTTATGGAAACATTCACTGTCGGAATCGGTGGCTCAGGTATGACTTTAGCAGTTGTACTATTGATGGCCTTTGTTTTGAAGAAAAAACAATATCGTGATGTCGGTCGTTTAGCTCTTGCACCAGGAATCTTCAACGTGAATGAGCCAGCAATTTTTGGTTTACCGATCGTATTGAACGCAACTATTTTGATTCCTTGGGTTGTCGCACCATTAGTCGTAACAACGTTCAACTACCTTGTAATGGCAGCAGGTATCGTACCAGCGCCAACTGGTGTCTCCGTTCCATGGACAGTGCCAATCATCGCGAGTGGTGTCTTAGCCACAAACTCATGGTTAGGTGGCTTACTCCAAGTGATCGATTTTGTGATCGTTGCAGTTATCTGGTATCCGTTCTTGATGATCTTGGATAAACAACCTGATATGGATGTTGTTTGATCCTATACTAAAGGAATGTAGTATTTGAAGTTGAAATAAACATATTCACGAACAATAATCAAAGAAGCATCCACGAAAATTTGCTCGTTGCATTTTCATGGGTGCTTCTTTAAGTTTTGAAACATACATAAATTGGTATTTTATTGATCGCAATGAGCAACTGTCCTCTATAAAACATCAGTCAGCTATTTCCCGTACCAAAATTAAAAAGTAAATTCTCTGATAAAGCTATCCGTGCTTCTCATGCTTTTATTGGTTGTCGGCGCTATGATCTTTCGTTATACTCAAAGTGAGGTGAAAAACGTGCCAAAATATGAAGAAATCGCAAATGTCCTAAGAGATCGAATTCGTTCAAAAAAATATCCACCAAATAGTTTTTTACCAAATCAGGTGGATCTAGTCGAAGAATTCAACGCTAGTCGAATGACGATCAAAAAAGCCATCAACATCTTAGCCATGGAAGGACTCGTTTATTCTCAAAGAGGGTCTGGAACTAAGATTTTAAGCCATCCTTATTTAAACAAAGATACTTCTCCAGCTAATGAATACGAAGGATTAAGTTTACAAATGAAACGCCGACAACGCTCGCTGACAAGTCAGATCATTCAATTCGATGTTGAGTTTCCTAATGCTTTTATTCAAGAACGCTTGATGATCGATGCGGAACAGCCTGTGTATAATATTCATCGCCTACGTATCTTAGATGATGAACCGTATATTCTAGAACATACTTTTATGCCAGTTCAACTTGTTCCAGGTTTAAAGAAAGAGCATCTCCTATCATCGATCTATGATTATTTGCACAAAGAACTCAATGTCCATTTTGCCGGAGCCTATCGCGCGATCTCAGCAGATAAAAGCTCTGCATTTGATCAACAATATTTGAATTGTGCAGAGACCGATCCAGTTCTTGAAGTCCAGCAAGTAGTCTATCTAAAAGATGGTCAACCCATCGAGTATTCCTCAAGCCGTAATCGCTTTGATGTCCGTAACTATTCACTGTTGGATGTCCGTGGAAATCAATAAGCATTCTGACTTTTCCTATCGTCATTTCATCTAAGCAACGTCTACGATCTTACTATCGTGAGCGTTGCTTTTTTATATCGTCTTAGCTGACTACACCTCTTCCTCTCATTAAATCGAGCGAACAATATTCCAGAAGCAACCTCTCTTTCAACTAGCAAGACATATTTATTGCAAAATTTTTGGTGACGCCCTATACTAACTTTAACAACATTTACTTACTTTTTGTAAGTTAAAAGAAAAGAGGATAAATTATGGATACAACAATCAGAGGCGTCCACCATGTGACAGCAATGACATCTAGCGCAGCAAAAATCTATCGCTTCTTTACAGACATTTTAGGCATGCGTTTGATCAAAAAGACAGTGAATCAAGATGATATTGAAACTTACCACTTATATTTCACCGACGAACATGGCTCTGCCGGTACAGATATGACCTTTTTTGATTTTCCCAACCAGCCAAAAGGAACGAAAGGAACGGATACGATCGCGCGCACTTCTTTTCGTGTTCCATCCGATACAGCATTAGAGTATTGGTTGGCTCGCTTTGAAAAATACCAAATCACTCATTCTGAGATCAAAGAACGTTTTGGTAAGAAATATCTTGAATTTGAAGATTTCGATGAACAAGCGTATCAATTGATTTCGGATGAAAAAAATAGCGGCGTTCCTGCGGGTGTTCCTTGGAAAAACAGTAGTATACCGACAGACGTGGCAATCACTGGACTTGGTCCGGTCATCGTACGTGTGAGTGATCTTGAGCCGATCCGAACAGTATTGCTGGCCTTACTCGGTTTTAAAGAAATCGAACAAGTGGATGATTTTTATTTATTTGAAGTCGGTGCTGGTGGAAACGGCGCTAGTATCATCGTCGAACATCGTGCCGATCTACCCAAAGCCATCGAAGGGTACGGCAATGTCCATCACCTCGCTTTACGCGTCGCTGATCATGAAGCACTACAGTTTTGGATCAATAAAATCAACCAAACGTCCCTACCTAGCTCTGGATTTGTTGATCGCTTTTACTTTGAATCTGAGTATTTCTTAGCTTCTACTCATGTCTTATTTGAATTAGCCACCGATGGCCCTGGATTCTTTGGAGATGAACCCGCTGAAACAGCTGGAGAGATCCTTGCTTTGCCACCATTATTAGAAGCAAAAAGAAAAGAAATCGAAGCGTATGTTCGACCTTTTGACACGCGTGATGCAAACCAAAAACGGGTAGATTAACGACGACAGGAGTGAGCCATTTGAAGTATCTTTACAGAGAAGGGAAACCAAAACAAAAAAAATTGATCTTACTTCATGGGACTGGTGGAGATGAACACTCGCTTTTAGAAATTGCAGAGTTTCTTGCACCTGAAAGTACACTTTTATCCTTTAGAGGGAATATCAACGAGCAAGGGATGAATCGTTTTTTTAAAAGAAACGGCTTGAATCAATTCGATTATGACAGTTTAGCTGAAGAATCCTCAAATCTGTTAAATGAAATCAAAACAATCAGCCACTCCCATGAGATTCCATTAACAGATTGGATCGTTGTCGGTTTTTCAAACGGAGCAAATATTGCCGCTCATATCATGTTGGCTCAACAGACAGAACTAAAAAAAGGGCTCTTCTTTCACCCGATGTCCTTAGATGACTATCAGGAAAAATCAGAACTCCCTGACACTTCTGTCTGGTTATCCTTTGGCGAAGGAGATCCAATTGTTTCTAATACTTCATTTAGTCATTTAGTTCGCGAATTTGATTTACGAGGCGCCAAAGTAACAACACAAATCACAGATCAAGGACATCAATTGACAATGGATGAGTTGACCCATGCCAAGCAATGGCTTGATACTTTAGACTAATGCATCGCGTGTTTTTTGAAACGAAATCCATCATCCAACATCGAAAAAGAACTTGGGAAAACAAATCGTTTTCTCAAGTTCTTTTTTACATTTTAACTCCACTTGTTGGACGAGGTAGCTTGCAGTTCGGATAAATCAATTATAAAAAGAAACACAGAGTGAACAGCCCGCCAAACTAACACTTATTATTCTCATGATAACACTGATTTATTCAAACACTTTCAATTCTTTTTCTTGTTCATCGAATACTTCTATTACCTTTTTGGCAAATCCTCCTTTTAAAGAATTTTCTAACTGATCACGACTACTAGAAAATGAATTTTCCGCTTCCTTTACCGCATCCTTATGGGTTTTATCCGTCGTTTTCTTTTCTGCCGCTAATTTTCCCTGCATGGCAATTCCCACAGTTTGGACATTCCATCGCTCTAAAGTTTTTCTTAATTCATTTAACAAATCTTCTAATTCATCCATGACTTCCCGTTGCCAAAAATCTATAATTAGTTCCTCAAGATAAAGTTATCTAACATCTAATTTATAGAGATTATATATTTTGACAAACTAGTTTCCTCCTTATCTACCTCTTATTTTTGAGAGACTTTACGCTATAACCAACGAAAGCGCTCCTCAATCATTCTTAAATTCCTCTTTTGATTGATACATTTTTATAGACTAATCTATATGAGACAATTGCCAAATATAGAAAATCCGAATTTCAAAACTCCACTTTCATTGAGTAAAGCAGAATGAACTTTTAGTATAATTTCTCCTCAACCACAAGATAAGCATTATTGATCCATTTAAAATGACATGTGGGTATGTTTTTATGTAATTATTGCTCTTTTATCACTGATTGAACTTTCGATAAGCCGCTTGATACTCTCGTTCTAAATCATCGAATCGTTGATGTAACTGACGTCGTTCTGAATTTAGCGCTGACTTATATTGCTCTTCTGCAATCTGATATTGTTTCCTTGCTCTCATCAATGGTTCGTTATCAAGGGCTAACCCATTTAGACTTCGCCTTAACAGTTGTTCAGATTGTTCAACTACTTCTTCTCCTTTTCGGTTGAAATAACGCAACAAGTCTTCCTCTTCTTCTAGTTTGATTCGTTTTCTCTGATAGTCTGCTTGCAACTCTTCAATCGTCATTTTCTTCCCTCATCCCTTTAGTTGATTGGCTAATTCTTGATCTCGTGCGACTAAATCATCGATTTTATTTTTGATTTCTTTCGCCAATTCGTCATAGCGTTCGCCTTTTCGTCTGGCTTTTTGGATTCTTTGTTGACATTTTTCCTTTGGCGTCATTACGTGTGTTTCCCATGTCACGCCAACAGATGCCAATGTTTCTTTTACTTCCCAAGCACTTAAAGAAGGTGCAGCATGTTCCGCTCTTCGTATCTCTTCTGCCCAATTCATTTCGATTCGTTCAATACTACTCTGATTGATTCGAATGACTTCTTCCATTGCACTTTTAGTTTTTCGTCCCATTGTTTCTACAACTACCTTTGTTTGACTATGATTCAAATAAATTCGCTCATTCGCTGATAAATGTCCTCCACTCGCAGTAAACTTCTCACGCCATTTTTTCAACGTACCCAAATGACTTGAGAAATCACTCATTGCTTTATGTTTTTCCTGTTGTATACTTGCTTTCGTATTATAGTCGTTCTCTGGAATGATTAGATTTCCGTATTTATCAAACCTCCAAATATCTAAACCATGATAATCAAACGGATTAATTAACCCCATTTCCATACTTATTTTTATTTCTGCGCCTGTTCCATCTCCCATGAGATTGCCAATCAATTCATCCCCACGATTACGATAATTCGTCAACATCCCCGGATTTTCCTTTATCCATTTTTTTGCTTCTGGAGATAATAGTTCGTAAGGATCTGGTCCATTGAACCCAACATTTTTCCATTGGTTTTCAGCTGCGACATACAAGGCTAGATACTGTCCTAATGAATGTCCAGTTGTAGAAATTTCGGCATCTTTATACTCATTCTTTACCTCTTTCGCAAACTCAGTAGCGGACGTCAATTGACCCAAAAAACGTGCTTGCCTGGTTACTAAAGAAACCACTCGATTATCTGAGCCATCGAAAAGACCAATAATCGTTCGTAAGTCTGTTTCTAGATCCTTAAAATCCGATGTATTTGTTCCTGCATAAGAAATCACTACTTGGGAAGTATCAACGTTACCTTTTTCATCCAGCGGAGCAACTGCCATAGCTTGCATGCCATCTGTTTTAGAGTTTTCTTTAAGTTTTAGTATTTTGAATGTAGTCCCACCAAATTTCCTTACTGTGTCTTCTTTTAAAGTAGGGTCATATTTTTTGTTTTTAGGATCTAGACGGTATACTTGATTACTTATTTTATTATAGTTCTTATCAGTAATTATCATACATACTCCTCCTTACTATTGGAATAAATCACTTTTACTTTATTCTTAGTAATTCCTTCAACTTGTATACTTCTATCTTCAATTCCGTATGTATCAATTTCTCTACTATTCTTTGAAAAATCATACGAAAAATAAACAGCCTGTCCTTTTGTGTTTCTCATAGTGACGAGCATGCCATACGAACCTGTCATATTGTCATATCCTGTTTGTTCAATTTTTACTTCTGCAATATCCGCAAATGTATTTTTCAAAGCTTGAACCGATTGTTTCTCCACTGCTAACAATTCTTGGGCTTTTCTTTCTTCTCTCTTATCCATATATACTTTCCCTCCAATTATAATTATTACCAAACTGAGCATGACTGTGATACCTATTAACAGTTGTTTATTCATTCGTTTTTTCATAATTCCTCTCGCTTCTTAGACTATCGCCAATATACCAAACTGGCTATTTCACAAGAATCATCCCTCTTCTTCCTGACCATTACTATAAGTTACTTTTATTTTTCTTGTGGTTATTCCTTCTTTTTGTATATCTATATCTTCTATTCCATAAGCGCCTAATTTATTTGTTTGTGATATAAAGCCATAATCAAAATAGACTGACTCTCCTTTAGTATTTGTCATTGTGACCATTGCTCCATAAAATCCAGTCATATCATTTCTATCAAATTGTTCAATTTTCACTTCTGCAATATCCACAAATGTATTTTTCAAAGCTTGAACCGACTGTTTCTCTACTGCTAACAATTCTTGCGCTTTTCTTTCTTCTCTCTTATCGATGTATACTTTCCCGCCGATTCCAATCATTACCAAACTGATCAGCACTGCTATGCCTATTACAAGTCGTTTGTTTATTTGTTTTCTCATCTATTCCTCTTTTCCTTTCAAAAACAAAGTTTCGCTTCTCTATTTAATAGATACGTCAAATACAATCAAAAAACGAAAAACTTGAGAACATCCTACAAACAATTTATCAGCTATCCCCCACCAGATAACATCGTTATTTAATATCTGTTTATTTTTATGTAAATCCAAATTCAATGCGATTGATTCATCTTTATATTAGAAGTTTTAATTTCACCACTAAATCTTAGAACGATTGATTATGTCACTCATCCTATCATTTTCACATTGTTATTTATTACATTCCTAATAAAAGATCTTTTTAGTATCATAATCGTTTGCATGAGTACTTCCCTCCTATTTGTTCTTTACAAATTTTTTTAGATATGATAAATTCATGTCAGCAATTAGGACACATTCTCCGAAAAACCCTTTTGGGCATATAAATTGTTAAGCACATGATTTATATAAAAAGGGAGAGAATACAAATGTCAAAAACTATTTATGATGAAAAGAATTGGAAAACGAACATAGCATACTTACTAACTTCGCAAGCCATCTCAATGATCGGAACGATGTTAGTACAGTATGCTATTATTTGGCATGTCACATTATCAACACAATCAGGAACGATGGTTGGTTTGATGAGCGCTCTTGGCATCTTGCCAATGATCGTAGTCATGCCTTTTGCGGGAGCACTTGCTGATCATTACGATCGAAAAATAATCGCCATTTTATCTGATAGTTGCGTCGCACTCGCTTCTTTATTCATGGCGATCCTGTTCGTTGTGAACAACGCGATGGAGAAAAATCTTCTTTTATTATTGGGGTTGATATTCATTCGCTCTGTAGGCCAAGGATTTCAAACGCCTGCTGTTTCTTCGATCATTCCACAAATCGCCAAAGAAAAGCACTTAGTAAGGATCAACGGCATTGATCAAACGATCCAAGCTGTGATGATGCTTGCAAGTCCTGCATTAGCAGCGACATTACTGACCGTTTTACCTTTAGAGATGATATTGATGATCGACTTTGTGACAGCAGTTATCGGTGTGACTATGCTGTTTTTCCGAGTAACAATTCCCCCATTGAAATCTCTAGAAACAAATAAAATAAACGTGTTATCCGAAATAAACTCAGGTATCAAATACCTCCGTACTCATAAAATCCTGCTCGCACTGATCCTTGTTGGTTTTATGGGCAGTATATTTTCTACACCTGCTGCCAATTTAGCGCCATTACAAATCACTCGTAATTTCCATGATGGAATATGGCAACTATCGGCAGTTGAAATTGGGTTTGCTTCAGGAATGCTGGTTGGCGGATCAGTGATGAGTACATGGGGAGGCTTTAAAAATAAAATCCATACGATTGCACTGGGCTATTCATTGTTGGTCATCCCTTTTATTTTGTTAGGTGTGGCATCAAATTTCTGGCTGTATTTCGCCATGATGATAGCAATTGGTTTTGTTGTACCTATCTCACGAACTGCCATGGTTTCATTCTTTCAAGCAAAAACGGATAACGCACATATGGGGCGTGTGATGAGCTTAGTAACGATGGCGATCAGTAGTGCTTCTCCAGCTACGATGTTGATACTGGGACCATTATCTGATATAGTTTCAATCGATTGGATAATGATTGGAAGCGGACTACTACTGATGCCACTTATCCTATGGCTAGTAGTTGGAAAAAACTTTCGATGCTAATATCGATTGACCTTTTCCGTTTTTCTTCAAACCACGGATAAATCAATAGCCCCCCAAAGTCAGATTTTGATCGAACTTTGAGGAGCTACTTCTCTTTTCAATTTTTTTCTTCAATAGCTATTGATTTAGCTCTCGATATGTCTGCTTGCAGTTAAGATAAACCAAACCTAAAAATAAATTTGGTGTGAGCAAGAAGCCAAACTGTGGTTTAACGACCATCACGATTAGCAAAAGAACCAACAAAACAGCGTTCAATAGACTGATGTACCATTTTTTCAATACATAATATAGTGATACATGGTAGATTTTTCGTATGGAGATCTTCGGATTCTTTACTTGGAGATAAAAGTTATTGATTATCAGGCTAATCGCCAAAATGATCAATAAGAAAAAGAAAGGAATGAGCCATTTTCCGATTGGTTGGTGCATGAAAAAAAGGATATCGACAAAAGCAATCACGATTACAAGATAGCCTGGACCACCTAAGTACATACTTTTTTTCCATAACGAGCGATACAATTGAAAAAAAGTTTTGATTGGAACTTCGTTTTCTTGGATTCCTTCGACGAACCAGGCAAAAATTGTCATGGTGGCAGGTAAGAAAAAAAACAGACTTCCTAAGAAAAAGAGGCTATTCCTGATATCGATCGCAGTGGTTACTACGACAAAAAAAAATGGGAGATTCACAAGTAATAAGCATAGATTGCCCGCCAGAAAACAATATGCTAAACGAAACAGCTTCATGTAAACGTTCGTTTCAAATGTTTGCTTTTTAAACATAGTCTTTCCTTTCTATCCTTTGACCCCAGAAGAAGCAATACCTTCAACAAAATATTTTTGCATGGCTAAAAAGACAATCGCAAAATGAAAAAACAACAGGTACTAAAGTAAAAATCAAAAATCCAATAAAATTTGGCGCAATAAATGACCAAGCAATCAACGTATTTTTACGTTTTAGTTTACGTGAAGCTGACTTCGTTACTTCCATAGCTTGATGTCAAAAAAACCAATTGGTTCTTTTAACGCTCCCCCTTTCATTAAAGGCAATAACAGGTATTCCTGTTAGCTATACACTGAAGGCGCAGAGAAAGCTACTTCAGCATATAGTTGACAAGATAGCGGAGGAAAATCATTTATCCCCCTTATTTATTTGATATGAAAATGAAAGAAATCTTACACCTTCAAGACAAAATTGCCACACACCTTTTTATTCACTTTCTTGTTTTACTCGTTTTTCCATATTACCAATTGCTTCTTTTGGTGTTTCGTCTCCTACTAAAATCAGTTCATGTTCTTCTTGTAAAATCTTATCGATAGCTGGTCCGTTTTCATCCACTGGAAACTCAATAGCGATCTTCTCCGGATTGAAAGCTGTTTGTGAGACTTCGTCATTTGGCATTCCGTTGCGGCTAAAGTACAACTCATTGATCGCATCTGTTCGATAAGAAGGTACTACACCTACTTCTGCTAATACTTTAGCTCCCGCTTCACCCGAACAAAAATCAAGGAATTTTTGCGCTAGTTCTTGTTCTTTCGAGTTCTTATTGATTGCAAAGGCTGTTGGTGACCCAAATGTTTGGATTTCCTTTCCTTTTTCATTTTGTGGCATTTGAGAAATCCCCCACTCCACATCTGTTGTTCCAGCATCGATATTAGTCAACAAAGCGCCCATGTACTAAGAGCCCATATACATCATGGCTGCCTTGGAGTTTTCAAATTGAGATTGATAGGTCACATTCGTCGACTTGGCCGTACCAAAATCCATCTGTGCTTGGTCTTCTTGCATCCGCAATACACGGTCATAGTACTCACCTAAAAATCCATAATCTGGCTCCACCAGATTTTTATTATTTTGCGCAGCAGCAATCGCTTGAACAGTCGAACGCCACGTATGTTGGTATGCACCGTATACTTGCTCTTCTGGTTTTGAAAGTTCTTTCGCTAATTCTTCGTATTCTTCCCAAGTCAGATTATCTGGATAAGGCAATCCTGCCTCATCAAATAACTTTTTATTATAATAAAGCACCCAAAAGTCTGTACGATACGGTTGCGCATAGGTTTTTCCATCAATATCATACATCTCGTAGCTTTCCATGGCAGGGTCTGTGTCTAAATCTTTGATGTGGGAAGACAGATCGACTAATTGATCTCTTAATGCATAGTTGGAATAAGACAAGAGATTTTTCATCGTCAACACGTCTGTCGAATCTCCGCTAGCTAACATCGTGGTCAGTTTCGTATCATAATCATCTGAAGCAATATCTACTGGTTTCACTGTTACCCCAGGATTTTCCTTTTCAAATGCCCGAAAAAGTTTGTCAAATTCTGGCGTAGTGTCATAATTCCATGTACTGACTGTCAACACCGTTCCGTCCGTTTGATCTTGTGCTTGGTTTTCATTTCCGCAGGCCCCCAACCATAGCCCCCCACTAACAAGTAATCCAGCAACTAAACTTTTTTTCCAAAACTTCATATTCCAATTCCCTCCATTTCTTTCATCTTAGTTTTTTACCAGTAACTGTACCAAACTTTTTTCAGTCTTATCAGGGCTTCTACATAGTAGTAATCCCCCCAGATCATGCACTCCTTCACTCCTTTATTTGATTTTTTGTCATAGACTCCTTCAAGTAACAAGCCGTTCGATTGTGGCGAATCCACACTTGTATAATTAGTTGATAACGTTTTCATAATTACGATAGCAACAGTCTGATAATATTCTTTTTTCGAATCGCTTAATGGCAGTTGCTTCGCCAGTTCCAATAAACCACACACTGCGATTGCCGCAGCGGAAGTGTCTCTTTCTTCACCACTGCCATCATGAAATACTAAATCCCAATAACAGATAGTGTCTTCTGGTAAGCAGTCGATGAAATAGTCAGCCAGTTTTTTGGCTGTTTCTAAAAACGTGTAATCACCTGTATGATTATAACTCAGTGTAAAGCCATAGATTCCCCATGCTTGCCCACGCGCCCAACAAGAATCATCTGAAAACCCTTGTTGTGTCTTACCACCGATTGCTTTGCCAGTTTTCGGATCAAAATAATACGTATGATATGTCGTAAAATTATCACGAACGATGTAACGTTGTGTTTGTTTGGCATGGGCATAGGCAGCTTCTTTATAACTGCTCTCTCCCGTCATATTAGATGCAAAATACAGAAGCGGTAAGTTCATCAGACAATCGATGATCATACGCCCACGTTGGTGCGCATCCTTTAAATCTCCCCAAGCTTGAATGATCTGTGTATTAACGTCATAACGCTTCATCAGCCGATCCGCTGCTTGAATTGCTAATTCTTTTGAAGATTCCCGTCGGTTCACTTGATAATCAGCGACTGCTGAGAGTGTGTACAAAAAACCGATATCGTGCGTTTCAAGCGCAATGTCATTTTCAAGGCGTTGACGAAAAGATACCAATTGTTTTTCGATCGTTGCATCAACCGCTTGGTCATTCGTCAGTTCTTTTACTAGGAAGAGCATCCCTATCCAAAAACTAGCTGTCCAATCCGTGTTCTCCTCTGGAACGTAGACAAGGTCTACGCTCGCAGCAGGTGGTACGGTATCTTGAAAAAGTGTCAGATTTTTTTTGACTTTATTAGTTACAAAATCAATTTCATGTGTCAACCAATCAAATTGTGTCATTCCTACCTCCATTATCTAATCGTTAGTTCGATCGTTTGATTCTTTTGTTGGATCAGTAATTTTTGTCCTTTTTGCTCAATAACTGGCTGGATCACTGTTTCACCAGGTAAAGTCCCTGAAACAAGGGATACAAGCAAGTGTTTGCCTGAGGAGATCTCAGCTGAGACAAAAGGTAACATCGTACGTGGGTAAAAGAGATTCGTATTTGGTTCCGTTCGCACGACATCTGCTTTTTCATATCCGATGATTCCTTCGATCTTCGATGTTCCGATACTTGTTTTTGCTTCGATACTTAACGCATCTCCTTTTGGTAAAGTCTGTTCGAGAGGGACACTAAAACCTCCATCATGTGCTTCTATAGGAGCAGTTGTGTCAATTTCATGGACTCTGACGTGACAGTTTTCCAATGGAACGATCGTGGAATAGATTTTGACGTCTTCCCACGGAGACCATTCATGGATGATACGATCAGATAGAACAGAAAAATCTAGGTCTAACCCTTTCGGACGGAAATAATGACCATCTTTTGCCAAAGCTAACGTACTGTCGTAAGCACCTTCGTAATACCAATAATCAGATTTTGGGACACTGAAACCGAAACGTGTCGAATAGACGAATTTATTATATTTGGCATGTGGGAAGCTTTGCTGATTGACAAACTGCCCAGCTGGGAAAGCTTGAAGATGCGTCAATGACTGATTGTACTGGTAAAAATTTTTACTTTCCGGCAATGCTAGCGTCTTTTCTTCAATTTGTAGTGGACATATATCTGCTTGCCAATACGGATGATCATCAGGTACAGCCAATAAGAGAAAACTCTTCATTGCCCAATAAGGAGAACCCGGTCCGTTATACCCTTCTCCAAACACTAGATTTTGATAATGATATCCAACAGTTAGAAGCCCATCTGTCGAGAAAATCTCTTTATCCATCCAGTTTTCTAAATGACGACTAAGCAACCCTTTGATCTCACCCCAAGGGAGTGCTTCCACATCCGCGAACACCAAGGCACTGAAAAAGCTCGCTTGGGCAAAGCGGTATGTCAAGCTACGACCAAAAGGTAATGCTTCGCCATTAGCATCAAACCAATATTTAAATGTTTGAGCAAAAAGAACGGCCCGCTCTTTGATCCGTTTTGTGCGGACTGGATCTTCCTCTGCCATAAAATGGGCATATACTAAGCTGTAATAATGGATCGCAAATGAGACGTAGTAATCATATTGCGTATCTGCCCCATCAAAATACCAACCATTGTCATTGTAAAAATGCTCGATCACTTCAAAATCTTGATCGATTTGTTGCTGTGAATAGGATTTGCCACATTTTTTCAATGCGATATTCACCAAGATACGGAAAAAATACCAATTATTTTTAGGTATCTTACGCGAATTGACTGTGAATAACCATTCTGCCAAGTTCGTCTGTTCCATCGAAGTTAAACGTCCCCAGATTTTTTCAGGATTCAAAAGTAACGTCGTACTTATTGAAGCCATCTCGACAATCAACTGGTCATAGTCTGTTACTGTCCCCCAATACTCATCACTCTGTGGATCAGTCCCTGCAACGATTCCTTTCAGATAATCAGATGCTAATTCGGCATCATCTTCGTCGACCAGATAAGGACCAAATCCCCAGAGTGGTCGTAAAAATGCTTCAACTTCTCTTGTTGCCTCTGAATAGACGGTGCCATGTGTTCCTAGTTTTAATTTACCCGGTTGATTTTTGTAATAAGGACGTAACGGTGCCATTAACTGGCGAAAATTTTCTTGCCATTGTTTTTTTGTACGAAATTGTTGCATGTATATTCTCCCTTTCAATTAAAAATCCTTTGATAAACCCATAATATTCTCCGTAAACGATCACTTCATCGCCCACATTGATTGATGCTGCTTGTTCATTGAATACTTGGTAATCACTGGAACCACTTCTTAGAATAAAGCGATCGCCTTTTTCTATTTGTTCTTGACCATCTGATCGTATAATTTTTCCTTCGATTTTTACCCACTGATGCAATGGAACCTCTGCTGACTGATATTCTTTTTCAGTAAAAACATGCGCCTTTTGCTGGATTTCTTCTTTGATTTGATTTTCAAAAGCCTTCTCTTGTTGTCGACTATTTGTTTGACATCCTGTACAAAAACTAACGATAAAAATGAATTGTAATCCGAAGAGAAATCGTTTGATTTGGCTCCCCTCCTAATGAAATCGTTTTCTTTTACTAAATTTTACCTAAAATTAGTAAAAAGTCAACATTTTTTTGGTAAAAAAATAAATATTTTTACTTGCCTTTTTACTGAAATTACCTATACTATAATTAATAAAGTCTATTATCCGGAGGTAGCTTATGGCGACGATCACCGACATCGCAAAGGAAGCAGGCGTATCGATTTCTACTGTTTCACGCGTTTTGAATTATGATGATACACTCTCAGCAACTGAAGAAACAAAACGTAAAGTCTTCGAAATTGCAGAAAAGCTGAACTACACTAAATATAAAAAGAAGGCAAAAAAAAATGGCAATTCCCACTCAGCAAATGAACTGTTGAAAAAAAAAGGTGTCCTTGGTTTGATTACTTGGCGCACGAGTGACGAAGAACTAGAAGATATTTATTACATGTCCATTCGTTTAGCTGCCGAAAAACGTGCAGTAGAACTTGGCTATCACGTCATTAACTTTTCCCAAAACGAACAACATCAAATCCAAGCAGTCGATGGCATCTTAGCAATCGGTAAATTCACGCAAGAAAAAATTGATGAATTAAATACTACTGCGCCAAATCTATGCGTCGTCGGATCAAATTTTCCTTTTCACGATTATGACTGTGTCAATACTGATTTTGGTCAAGCCACTGAAGTCGCACTTACTCATCTCTTAGATTTAGGACATAAAAAGATTGCCTATATCGGTGCAGAAGAAAGTGCCAATCTCTACGGGTATCGAACCTACAAAACACCAACGACTAATACGTATATCGATATGATGAAACATCATCAGCTATTCGACGAAAAATATTTTTTCGTAAAAGAAAATAGTTCTCTTGACGTCAAAACGAGTGAATCACTGACAGAAAAAGCCTTAGCACAATGGCAAGACGATCTACCGACTGCCATTTTAGCCGCAAATGATGCTTTTGCTATCGGTATCATCCATACATTGAATGCTCATCAGATCCAAGTACCTAAACAGATCAGCGTGATGGGTATCAATGATTTATCGATTTCTCGCTACATCACGCCACCCCTTTCAACGGTCAGAGCTTATACAGAGGAAATGGGCGAAACAGGCATCAATCTTTTACACGAACGTATCCACTCCCCTGGTATTGCGAAACGAATCCTATTAGATACAGAATTAATCGTCCGTGGCTCAACTACCCCACCAAATAAAAAGAACTCATGATAGATAGATGAACTTCCGATAAATAAGCTAGAAAACCCGAATTTTTAAAACTTTGGGGTTTTCTAGCTTATTTACGAAGGAATTGCTTCTGAAACACCATTTATTCACTTGCGAGGATGTGTGTGACACTAGCTCATTCCATTAAACAAGTCCCACGCTTACCGCTGATAATCACGTGTCCTCATTTACTTTTGATCGCAATCTTGATCTGGATTGTTTCTTCTTTCAGCAACTGATAAGTCGCTTGGATCAGCGTAGCTTCATTTTTTTGGCCATAGTGATCATAATAACTTTCTCTGATCAATTGCACAGGTTTTGAAAAATACATCTCACACTTTTCTTTTTCTCCTGTGATACATACCGTTTTCCCTATAACTTCCACTGGATTCGTCGTTATAAAATTTTCAATAACTAACTGATTTTCTGTTTCGAATGTAAATACATCACTCAGAACAAGTTGTCGTTTCGAACGATCCACTTCTATTGTCCGATCCATCTGGCGTAGTCCTATCTGCGAAGGATACGTGGAAGCCAATTCTGTCTTGAAGACTCCACCAGTTCGCGTTGATTGAAAACTCGTATGTTCTGCCGCAACAGCTCCAGGTAATTGGTAACTGTTCGCAACGATAGGAATGCTATGCCCAAGTGCGCTGTTCACTAAGAAAAGATAACGTGTTTTTTCATCAAAGTAATCTTTTGTATACTCTCCCGCTCCAAGATCAGTAAGAAATAAGTCTTCTCTCGTACCAAATACGAAATGACCAATATCCATATGATTATGGCTTTCATCATTTCGTCCTCCCTTTGCTGCAAACACCAAATTTTCTTTCGAAGATTGAAGAACGCCCCATGCTACATCCTCAAAATATTGAAGGACTTCTTTTTGATCATTCACAATATGTCTTTTTGACCAGAGTAAATTACGTAATAAAGGGGCAAAACGATAACAATGATCAAAATCTAAGTCATTGATTCTCACAACTTCGGGAATTGCGACATGGAACCTTTCCTGACAGAAACTCAATAATCCACTTGGTAACTCCGCTGGGTGGTAGTCGGAAAACGGTATAGCCTCTGTTTCAGCGAGCATCACATCATTAGGGAAAGCCGCGATTTTTTTCACTTTATCACCCAACAGATAGCGGTCATCATCATAAACTTGTTGGTACTTTTCTGCAAAATAAATATAATAACCAAATCCATATGCCCAATAGCTGACGCCTTCCTCACATGCGCCATCCATCCCAAAACTTCGTAAATAAGAGGCCATACAACGATCTACCTTCCTCAATATCTCCGCTTGTGATTCACCACCTTTTTCTTGTATATCCAAGGCAGCCATACCAATCGAACCACCTACAACCGCACTCCAATTGTTTTCAAATGATTCAAACGGCCATGTGTTTGTTACAAAAGGAACGAAGAGTCGTCGATCGACTTCCGACCGGATTCGAAACGTCAATAGTTCAGATAATTCTTTCTCAAACAACTTGACTATCTCTGCTAACATTTGTCCTGTCTCAGCTGCAAATAAATCAATCCATGTCGCGGAATCCACACGAAAGTGATTCGCTTCAATTGGTAAATGAGCTGGTAAACTCCAACTATACTCATTGCAGATCTCCCACAAAACTTGTTCTAACCCTTCAACTACTTCGGCTTCTTTTTTTTGCAATAAGGACAACGCCAAAACTGTGGCATGTTTACGTCTTGCAAAGTAAGCCTTCTCAAAAACCAATCGCTCTCCAGTCATCAAAAACTCTCTATACCCTGAGACTGGCAACTCAGGAACTACTTTATTCATAAGATACTCTTTTTTGGCTTCTGACAGTTGCTTCAAAAAGTATTTTTTCATTGCTTATCCTTTCATCGGCTGATCATTCATGCCCCACAATTCAATTTGCGTCAATGCAGGAAACGGCGATGGGTCATTCGCTTGAATAAGATCACAAAAGCGAATAGCTTTGGTCTTTCTTGCACTAAATGAAAAATATTGTGGTTGAGCTGTTTTTTTAGTCGCAAACGTTTCACTAGTTCCATCGTCAAACTGAATCGTCACATTCGTCCAGTAACTATCATGGGGAAAGTCTGCTCGCCATGTAAAACCAACTTTATCCAATTGGACCTCTCGACCAAAATCAATCGTCAAAGCTGCATCAGCTTGCTGATTGATGCCCCAAGATTGAAATGGGTATGAACCATGAGAATGATTCGCGTATACACCATCAATCGCATTACACGCAAAGAAAGTGGCATCATTTCTCGTTTCCACATTTGCACTCGCATGTGGATACGCACCAGTTTCTTCTTTTTGATCATGCGGATTCAACGCTAAATTACGATACATCCTCACTTCCTCTTCAGAGGCACAATGAACACTTAGATAATGTCGTCCCCCAGAAAAACGAGTCTCCGGTCTGGCTTTGATACGATTGGAATGAAATGAAACTTCATAGGTCCATTTATTTCCCGGTAGATAGATCAGTGAACTTTCTAAAGTTTCATCTAGTTTGACCCATAGGTACCTCCCAGATTCATCCATTTCGACAACAATTTGATCTCCTTCTTGGTACTCAAATTTTCTCATAGACAAATGCACAAAATTTTCTGCTGTCACAACCAAATCTTTTTCTATTTCTTCTTCTCCTTGAAAACTTTTTCTTGGAACGCTTTCTTTATCATAAACCGCTAATGTTAACTTCGCCATTTCACTACCCCCTAGTGATCATTTTTATCTATTATAACGTGACTGGCAAGAAAAGAAAACGATTTATTTTACTAAATATTTAGTAATTTAATTTTCGTTATTTAGTTAGAAATACTATTTCCATTTCTAATAAATTCAGATTCAAACTTGTTACTACTGCTAAAACTTAGTGTTACCAACTGAATATCTCACTACATATTTATATCCATAAAATAAGTTTTTATTTAAAATAAGATTAGATTAAGCAAATAAATAACCTTATATTGCTAACTAAAATTACACAAAATCAATTATATTCATTATTAAATTTAAGCACAATGAGATTCAACATAACGTTTTATCTATTTAAAATAATATTTCATCTAATTCACAAATGAATTTCACCGCTTAAAAATAAGTTTTATCAAAGATAATGCCAAAAAAAGCCGAGGAAATCATCGCTCATCGACAATAGTTAAATAAAAATGTGAGAATAATGATAAAAAGATTGATTAAATTTTAAATAACTAATAAACTATTAGTAATAACTATATTTCATCTTCTAAAGTGTACTTATTATCAAATTCTACATTTGTCTTAAAGAAAGGTTTCTCTCATGAATAATTTACCTATGACATTACAATTAGATAATCAATTCAAACGACAGTATAACTTACTACAATTTATACGTACGCACCAAAGTAAGAATTTAACCCTTAGTGATCTATCACAAAAGTTAGGAACTTCAAAACCAACTTTACGAAAAGATATCGATATTATCAATCATTCCTTACCTACGATTGATTTTCAGATTACTTACAATGAACAAGGATTCTTACAAATAGATCCTCAAGAAATCTCTGTCGATTCAGTCATTACTATACTAGCTAAAGATACAACCATTTATCGTATGATGGATCTATTGCTTCATAACAAAACGTATAGTACAGAACAATTATCGGACTACTTGATGATCTCTCGTAGTTCAATTTTCAATATCATTCGTCATATGAATGAAGTACTGAAAGAGTATCGCATATCGATAGCAACCGGTCCGCTCACTTTTATTGGCAAAGAAGAAGATATTCGTTTTTTACTTTTTTCTTTTTATTCAAGCTTTGGTGATAGTCAAATCATCGATTCTGATAGCAATCATCATGCGCAATCAATTATCGCTCATGGTCGAAAAAGTGGGATAACTTTTCTACATTTTAGCCATTTTCGTTTTTCACTTTGGTTATCGATTGCTAAAGTTAGAGGGCAGTCTAAAAATTTTTGTCACTTTAACAATAGCACCGTTGCTTTAGTCAAAAAAAATCGAGGCTATCAGTTGATTGAACATCTGATTGCCTCCTACTATTCTTCACTCTTCAAGCTAACGATTCCTGAATCAGAATCACTATGGCTGTATCTTGTTTTTTTACATTGTGTCTCTTATTCAAATTGGCAAGGATTAGATGAAGAACGCACCTACGCCTTTCGTTGTCAAGAAGGCGCAGTGGTGGTCAATGCAGTCCAACGTTTTTTATTACAGGTTTTTCCAAAACAGATGCTGGATAATGGTGCTTTAGATAAAATCGAAGCCTTCTTGATCAATACGAGATTACTCTCAAAGATGAGCCCGTCATATGAAATGACCTCTGTTGCTTTGATTGATTTAATGAAAGAAAAATACCCAGAGCTTTTTCACCTTTGGCTTCAGCATTTAGAGCGATTAAAAGTACATCCGATGTTTGAGTTCACACATCTTGATCATTTAGCTGCTAGCCTGACCACGTTCCATGCAACGATTTTAAAGATCAACTCACAACAACCTCTGAGGGTCATCGTAGCACTACAAAGTTGTCCCTCGATGGACGATTATATTATTCAAGAAGCAGAATTACTCTTCTTGCGACAAATCTCAGTCAAATTTTTGATTGAACAACCAGTGACAAAAAAAGAAATAAATGATCATCAAGCCAACCTGATCATCTGCAACTATGATCTACATGTAAACGAAGATTTCCCGTGTCCGATTCACCGTTTGCCTAATATTCCTACACAAGACGACTGGACGCTTCTAATGGATAGAATCACTCATTTAAATTCAGCCACTTCCACAACAAACTATACAGGCTATTTTTAATCCCTTGGATATTTATTTATAAAAAATACCCATTGAATTATTTTGAGATTTCAAATAATTCATTGGGTATTTTTCCTGGCGTATATTATCCGTTCGTATATATGTCTCAATACCGACAACGTCAAACAAAGAAAAAAGCACCAACGTATAGACTGCGTTAGTGCCAAAATACCGGCGGCCGGGGTCGTCGAACCGGCACGATCGTGAGAATACCAGATTGTGAATCTCACTGCTCTTTTTACTATAATTCGATCTGATAAAAATAAATAAGCCTATACTGACTTTTAGTCGATTTAAACAAGTTATGGGTTAACCATCCCTATTATTTTAATTTAGATGATTGCTGCCCTCTTGTCTTTATTGATAAGTTGGGGTAATTGATTTATTTCTCCAGCATAGATGAATGGCCTAAAATGCGTTTCACTCTAGATCAATCGACGATTTTTTCTTTTTTCTATACAGCAGTATATATGGAACTATACAAGCTAATATATTTAACAAAAGGACACCTATCCGCTTTATTGCAATTAAATATAATGAAAAATAATGTAGACCTTCAGCTATAATCTCAAATAAAAGAGTAAAACCAGAATGAGTATACAAAAATGTGATCATCAAATTAAAACATAGAACAATCGTATAAACAACTAGTGAAGTGAGCTTGATCCATTTGTTGTGATTTCCTAAAAAAAGTGTGCTTATAAATCCACCAATTATTGTTACAATTGTAGCAATTACCAGTATATTATCAACAAATTGTATATTACTATCATACTTAATTATATTTTCTATTGATAAGACTATCAGTAAGAATATTATTGGAATGGTCGAGTTAACTACAGCTATTTTCTGATAATCTAATCTATTTTTAGCCCGATTTTTCACTTTTAGAATTTTTATGTCTGTGAGCGTTCGATATAAACTAACAACTGTTCTCTCTTCATCAAGTATTTATATGTGTTTAGCCAAAATCATCAATATTACTGATAAAATATAATATATGATCAACAATCCGATAGTAATAAGCTTTAATGAAACATTTGCTGGGATTGAAGTGACGCCCGCCTCATCCAAATAGATAATATTTGGAGCAATACTTAGTACAATAATCCATAGTAGCAATGTCCCAGTACTCATATTAAAAAGGAACATAGATTTTGAGTGGAAATTCCTTCGATAAGGTAATATTAGATTTAACCACGGCAATAAGAATACAAATAAATACAATCCGAATGACAAATAAACAATCCAAAAATATGCCCCACTCAATAAATAGAATTTAGCTACCTGAGCGGTTCCAAGAGCAAGAATAGCAGTTGAACCTAAAGCAACCACGATTCTCCAGCTTTTTTTAAGATTCATTTTTTTATGTATCCCATCAAGTACATCGTAGATATGTATTTTTGTAATAATATCATGTAGAACCATGGTAATGATCCATTGTACTGCAGTGATACATAGATAAATAATGGGAAAAAGCCACACTAAAACAAAAAAAATTTCATCATCTCCTTCATTAATATCCTTTCTTTATCTTGTATTTTAGTAATATTTAGCAATCAATTATACTCAGTTTTGAATAAATGAAAGAAAGTATACACCTAACTAAAATCACCAACAGGATACTCACTCTTAATAAGTATGAATAATCTATATCTATGATATTAAATCAATATCCATTGGTTGTAAACACCATAACATTTTGTAACCCTATTGATTAGACGAATGGTTCAAAATGACTATCTCTATATATAGATGATAGGATTTTACCTAACGTTTGAATCTATATATAACGTGCAACAGGTAATTGTCTTTTTCTATCTTTATAATAATGAGAGAAACTTCGAAAAATCAGCAATCATAAAAATATTTTTTCATCA
>NZ_JBIORU010000001.1:757500-1037500 GCF_051714405.1 Enterococcus sp. AZ140 | reverse complement strand
TCTGGCCGCCTATTTTGCTTAAGGCTAAACGATTTGTTTAGCTTTCAAATTCAACGCGGTGTTCTCGGTTTGTATTACTTACATTTTTACTTCAATATCCAGTTTTCAATGAACAAAATTTTGAGAGTAGACCTCTCAAAACTGAACAAAGTATCGACAAACGTGTGTAGTCTCCGTAATATTCCTTAGAAAGGAGGTGATCCAGCCGCACCTTCCGATACGGCTACCTTGTTACGACTTCACCCCAATCATCTATCCCACCTTAGGCGGCTGGCTCCAAAAAGGTTACCTCACCGACTTCGGGTGTTACAAACTCTCGTGGTGTGACGGGCGGTGTGTACAAGGCCCGGGAACGTATTCACCGCGGCGTGCTGATCCGCGATTACTAGCGATTCCGGCTTCATGTAGGCGAGTTGCAGCCTACAATCCGAACTGAGAGAAGCTTTAAGAGATTAGCTTAGCCTCGCGACTTTGCGACTCGTTGTACTTCCCATTGTAGCACGTGTGTAGCCCAGGTCATAAGGGGCATGATGATTTGACGTCATCCCCACCTTCCTCCGGTTTGTCACCGGCAGTCTTGCTAGAGTGCCCAACTAAATGATGGCAACTAACAATAAGGGTTGCGCTCGTTGCGGGACTTAACCCAACATCTCACGACACGAGCTGACGACAACCATGCACCACCTGTCACTTTGCCCCCGAAGGGGAAGCTCTATCTCTAGAGTGGTCAAAGGATGTCAAGACCTGGTAAGGTTCTTCGCGTTGCTTCGAATTAAACCACATGCTCCACCGCTTGTGCGGGCCCCCGTCAATTCCTTTGAGTTTCAACCTTGCGGTCGTACTCCCCAGGCGGAGTGCTTAATGCGTTAGCTGCAGCACTGAAGGGCGGAAACCCTCCAACACTTAGCACTCATCGTTTACGGCGTGGACTACCAGGGTATCTAATCCTGTTTGCTCCCCACGCTTTCGAGCCTCAGCGTCAGTTACAGACCAGAGAGCCGCCTTCGCCACTGGTGTTCCTCCATATATCTACGCATTTCACCGCTACACATGGAATTCCACTCTCCTCTTCTGCACTCAAGTCTCCCAGTTTCCAATGACCCTCCCCGGTTGAGCCGGGGGCTTTCACATCAGACTTAAGAAACCGCCTGCGCTCGCTTTACGCCCAATAAATCCGGACAACGCTTGCCACCTACGTATTACCGCGGCTGCTGGCACGTAGTTAGCCGTGGCTTTCTGGTTAGATACCGTCAAGGGGTGAACAGTTACTCTCACCCTTGTTCTTCTCTAACAACAGAGTTTTACGATCCGAAAACCTTCTTCACTCACGCGGCGTTGCTCGGTCAGACTTTCGTCCATTGCCGAAGATTCCCTACTGCTGCCTCCCGTAGGAGTTTGGGCCGTGTCTCAGTCCCAATGTGGCCGATCACCCTCTCAGGTCGGCTATGCATCGTGGCCTTGGTGAGCCGTTACCTCACCAACTAGCTAATGCACCGCGGGTCCATCCATCAGCGGCACCGTAAAGCGCCTTTCAAAACGAAACCATGCGGTTTCGATTGTTATACGGTATTAGCACCTGTTTCCAAGTGTTATCCCCTTCTGATGGGCAGGTTACCCACGTGTTACTCACCCGTTCGCCACTCCTCTTTTCCCGGTGGAGCAAGCTCCGGTGGGAAAAGAAGCGTTCGACTTGCATGTATTAGGCACGCCGCCAGCGTTCGTCCTGAGCCAGGATCAAACTCTCATAAATAAAAGTTAGAACAATCTTGCGATTGTTAAGCTCAATTTGTTTGCTAGCATATTGCTTGCTTGTTAAAAATGTTTGTTGTCTTGAATTGAATCAAGACGCCCTACACATTTGGTTTGTCTTACTTTGTTCAGTTTTCAAAGGTCTATTCTTTCTTATTTAACAACTTTTATATCTTAACATTTCTTTAAGAAGTTGTCAACAAGTTTTTCTTTCTTAACTTAGAAAGTTGTTTGTCGTTGTTTCTTAGCGACTTCATTAATATATCATCTCAGTTGTTATTTGTCAACAACTTTTTTCGTTGGTATATTAAGGTTTTTATCGCCTTATTTTTTAACGACTTCGTTATTATAACACAGCATCAAAACCTCGTCAACATTTAAATTCAACAATTTATCATGACTTTTCTTACTGCTTTGTCAGAACAAATAATAATATATCAAGGACTTAAAAAAATTGCAATAGAAAAAATGCTTTTTTCAACGATTATTTTCAAAGCCGAATATTCGTAGAAGATGTTTAAAAATCAACAGTTTTTTGATGTTATTTAATTGTATTATTCTAGTATTTTACAATTAAAGTTCGTCTCTTTTTAGTGGGAAGGCTACGTAAGAACTTCTTAGAAATCAATAGCCTAGGGAAGTTTGTCGATAAATCCATAAAAAAAACAAGTAAAGTCATCACTTTACTTGTCTTCTGTTCGTACAATTGGTACAAAAATTCTAAAAATCGTCCCTTGCCCTACTACACTCTCTGCTAATATTCTTCCTTTATAGCTTTCTACAAGTTGTTTGGCAATCGACAATCCTAAGCCATTTCCACCTTTTGTTCGTGCTCTTGCTTTATCTACACGATAAAAACGATTAAATATTTTCTTCAAGTCCTCTTCAGGTATTCCCTCCCCAAAATCTTGGATCGCGATCTCAAATTCGCTAAGCGTGGATGAAATGGAGATATGGACTTCTTTTCTTGTCGTTGAATACTTTACCGCATTATCTAAAATGATGATAATCAATTGTTCAAAATGATTTCTAAAAATTTGTAGTGTTACTTCTTTAGGTAAGTCATCATCCAGTGTAATAACATAATCAGGATAAAGTAATTTAAAATTATTGAATACTTGGTAAGTCACTTCTTTTGCATTCGTCGTTTCGTTGGCATAATAAACATCCACTTGCTCTGCACGTGATAGATCTAGCATTTCTTGTACTAAACTTTTCATCCGACTGATTTCTTGCATACTTGCAGTTAGGGATTCTTCTAAAATTTCGGGATCATCTTTCCCCCAGCGATTCAATAAGCTGAGATGCCCTTCAATAATTGCTACAGGTGTTCTTAATTCATGTGATACATCTTCCACAAATTGTTCTTGTTGTTCAATATACAAACGCATACGATCTAGCATTTCATTGAAGATCTCAGCAAGGTCTGCTAACTCATCATCTGTATCAATCTCTGGCATATGGATATCTGATTGTGGATCTTTACGGATCGTATCCATCGTATCTCGTAATACTTTTAACGGTTTTAAGAAGTAAGAAGATAGGAAGAAACCTAAGATACTACTTAGTATCAAGGAGACGATCTCTAGCACGATCAAAGTCAACAAAAGATTATTTCTTATATCATAGAAAGATGAAAGTTCATAAAACGTTTGAGTATAGCCGATTTTTTCTCTTGTTTGTTTAGAATAAATAGGTTGGATCGATAAAAAGCCAGTTTTCCCGTCTAAAGTAACGATCGTTGGGATCTTCCTGGTCGTTTGGATCAATGAACGACTTTTTTCGTGTGTTTTAAAAATCAATTTTTCATCCAGATCGTAAACATACAGATCCATCGATGCTTGACCAAGTTCGGAAATAAAGGAGTCGATTTTCATCAAGTTCCCTTCAATGACAGCAGTATCATCTCCAGTACCACCGGTTTGGTCAGCGTTCGTTAAGTTTCGATAGGCATTGATCAATGTCAACTCCTCATCTGAATTTGATAAACGAGAAGCCGCTTCAGAAATGGTATGTTCGACATTTGCTCTTTCCTTAGCTACGATCAGATTGATCGATGATTTATAGGTGATCACTGCAAAAATCGTAAAGACGACAAATATGAAGAAAGAACTTGCAAAGGCCCACTTGATCGTCAAGGATGGACCTTTAAGTTCTCTTTTTTCGGTTTGATTGTAATTGCTCACGAGCGCATCACGTAACCAGTCCCACGTACTGTTTGAATATAGCTTTCCTCACCAGGAACGTCGATTTTATTACGGAGATAACGAATATACACATCCACTACGTTTGTTTCCACTTCGGTTTCGTAGCCCCAAACTTTGTTTAATAAAACATCCCGTGCAAGTACCACGTTGACATTTTCCATCAAAGTAAGTAATAGTTCATATTCACGCTTCGTTAATTCAATGACTTCATTGCCACGACGTACGACTCTATTTTCTTTTTCGATCGTTAAGTCGCGATAAGTGATCGTTGTTTGTTTTGCCACATTTTTGTCTCCTTCGATGTCGATGCGGCGTAATAAAGCACGTAGACGCGCTAACAATTCTTCGATTGCAAATGGTTTGACGATGTAATCATCTGCACCATGATCTAAACCAGAAACTCTATCAATGACAGAATCTCTCGCAGTCATCATGATAATTGGTGTATTTTTCGCTTGGCGTACGCGACGACAAACTTCAAGTCCGTTCAATTCAGGTAACATCAAGTCTAATAAAATTGCATCCCACTCATTATTCAAAGCAGCATCCAGACCTGTTCGTCCGTTGTAATGTACTTCAGCATTATACCCTTCATGTTTTAATTCTAACTCGACAAATCGGGCTAAGTTTTTCTCATCTTCAATGATTAGAATATTACTCATTCAATTTTGTCCTTTCTCTCCTAGGCTTCTAAACTCCATTATTATACCAATAGTTAATTTAAAATCTATAATCATTTTATCATGGAATACTATTTTAAAAAAGAGCTGAAGTCGCCCTCTATAAAATGACCTCAGCTCTTTCATTTATTACTTATTTGTTTAGCATGTTGAAGAATAAAGAAGCTGATTAATCTTCGTTATACCATGAGTAATGGAAGATTCCTTCTTTGTCAACACGTTCATACGTGTGTGCGCCAAAATAATCACGTTGTGCTTGGATGATATTTGCAGGCAAACGTTCGGCTCTGTATGAATCAAAGTAAGCAATCGCTGAAGAGAATGTTGGTACCGGTACGCCTGCTTGAACAGCTAACGCAACAACTTCTCGCACGGCTTGTTGGTATTTCTTAGTGATCTCAACAAAGTAGTCATCCAATAATAGATTTTTAATGTCAGGATTGTTTTCGTAGGCATCAGTGATTTTTTGTAAGAAACGAGCACGGATGATGCAGCCGGCACGCCAGATTTTTGCAATTTCACCGAATGGTAAATCCCAGCCATAGTCTTTCGATGCGACACGTAGCTGTGCAAACCCTTGTGCATAGCTCATGATTTTGCTGAAGTATAACGCTTCACGAATTTTTTCGATAAATTCTTTTTTATCGCCGTTGAATTCAAAATCATTCGTATGTGTCAAGATTTTGCTTGCTTGTACACGTTCATCTTTGTATGCAGAGATATAACGGGCAAAGACAGACTCTGTGATCAATGGAAGTGGCACGCCAAGGTCTAAAGCACTTTGACTTGTCCATTTCCCTGTTCCTTTATTCCCTGCAGCATCAAGGATCACGTCTACGATCGGTTGACCTGTACCTTCATCGTCTTTACGTGTCAAAATGTCCGCAGTGATTTCGATCAAGTAGCTATCTAATTCACCTTCGTTCCATTCTTTGAAGATATCAGCCATCTCATCGACAGATAAACCTAAAATATTTTTCATCAAGTCATAAGATTCGGCAATCAGTTGCATATCACCATACTCGATCCCATTGTGGACCATTTTGACATAATGGCCTGCACCATTTGGACCAATGTAAGTTACACAAGGGGTGCCGTCTTCTGCTTTTGCAGAAATTTGTTCAAGGATCGGTGCAACTAATTCATACGCTTCTTTTTGTCCACCAGGCATGATCGAAGGTCCTTTCAACGCACCTTCTTCTCCACCTGAAACACCAGTCCCGATAAAATTGATACCAGAGTTGGCTAATTCTTCATTTCGACGAATCGTATCTTGGAAGAAGGTATTCCCGCCATCGATCAAAATATCACCTTTGTCTAAATGTGGTAATAATTCTTGGATCGTTGCATCTGTTGCTGGTCCTGCTTTGACCATCAAAAGAATACGACGTGGTTTTTCGATTGAATCAACAAATTCTTCGATTGTGTATGTTGCTTTGAAGTTTTTGTCTGGATGTTCTTCTACCACATCTGTTGTTTTTGCTCCTGTACGGTTAAATAGTGCAACAGAGTAGCCGCGGCTTTCAATGTTAAGGGCTAGATTTTTACCCATGACGGCCATTCCGACAACGCCGATTTGTTGTTTTGACATATAAACTCCTCCTACATATGGGATGTTCTCCCTAATCTCTCTCATTATAGCTTAACATAGCTTACTTGCAAACCAAATAAGTACGAATCGATGATGTTTCTTACTTCTTATCATTCCGAATACAATTGTTATTTCAGAATCAAAAAAATAAACCTCAAGGCTCCATGGTTAGCCTTGAGGTTTTACATTTTCTAAATAAAATGTATTAAGCTTCTTTAGACATTACGTCCTTACCATCGTAGTAACCACAACTTGCACATACGTGATGGCTTTTTTTCATTTCACCACAGTTTGGACATTCGTTCAATCCTTTGATTGTCAATTTGTAATGAGTACGACGTTTTGCTTTTTTAGCTTTCGATGTTCTTCTAGCTGGTACTGCCATTTTGCTACACCTCCTTGTAAAGTCTCGTATCAATATTTGATACAATATATTCCAATCTTACGCGTTATCATCTTCTTCTGATGCTGAATCAAAAAATTCTGATAGTTTTGCAAGACGAGGATCTACTTTTGTCTCAGCTTCTTCCGTTTTGCGTTTTTCGTACTCTTCTTCGGATAGCACTTCCCAATCGTTCCCTTTCGGTAATTCAGTGGAATGCTCTTCTTCTTCTGTGAGTACACGCATCGGAATCGCCAATAAAATGTTGTCTTCGATCGACTCTGTCACATCTAGATGCGTTCCTTCGATTAAGAGGATCTCTTCTGAAGGTAACTGTACATCTCTACGTTGGTATTGCTCCATCGTCATAAACAATTCATCTACAGACAGTTTGATTGGTAATTCAACTGGTGTCAATGAACGAGTGGACGGAACAGTCAGTGTCGTCTGCGCAGTGTAATGAACGAGATAGCCTTTGTTATCTACTGAGACTAGACCTTCGACTTCCACAGGCGCAACATCTAAAATTGAATCGTCTCGCTTCATAAGAGCCTTTTTTACGTCAAGGGTCTCATGAAAAGTTAACGGTGTCTCTTGGTATTTTCTCAATTCCAATAAAGACCATTTCATAGTTTCATCACTCCTAAGCAACAAAAGCTATTATACAGGGCAAAAAGTCGGTTGTCAATGAAATTTTCTTGACACCTTACACTTCATAAAAAAACACAGAGCGTTTTTCTCATCTACGTGAGATTTATTCGCTCTGCGTTTACTTTGTCGCTAGCTATCACCGTTTGATCAGATATCAAATGTATTGGATCAATTGCATTAAAATAGGTACAACGAACACAAATAGTAAGGTACTCGTCGTGACAAGATTCGTTGCATACTTCACATCACCGTGTGCTTCATTTGCAAGGATTGGTAAGACAGCTAGCATAGGTGTAGCTGACTGTACGATCAACGTTTGTTTCAGTAGAGGGGCTAGTTCTGCACCAAAGGCATATTTACCTATTACCATCAGTCCAATCAATATAGCTGGTGCTAAGATAAATCGACCGATCAAAGCCACGATCGTATCCCGATCAAATCGAATACTTTTCAACCCTGCATCGTATAAAACAATTCCGATATAGATCAATGATAATGGCGTCACGATCCCGCCTACATAATTTAGTGTTGAATTGACAAAATCAGGTACAGGGATCTCTAACACCAAGAAGAAAAGCGCAAGGATAAAACCTAATAAAGGCGCTGGCAAAAGCTTTTTCCAATTCAGCTTCGTTTTCTTTTCTGTTCGATCTTTTGTTGGGTCATCATTAGCGATCAAAAACACACCAAATGCCCAGGTCGATACGGTATTTGTCACATAATAAATTAAAAAGTAAGGTAAAGAGGCTTCGCCAAAAAGGGCAATATTGAGTGGCAAGCCAATAAATATCGTATTGGCATTCACCACTGCATTCATAAAAATTCCCCGTCTACCTGGTTGTATCTTGAGTAATTTTGTTAGCACATAAGCAATCAGGTAGGAAATGATCACTGCAGCGATCGGATATATCAAACTTCCAGATAATTCTATCAAACTGCTTTTAGTTAAATTCTTCATAACTGAAACAAAAATCGAGGCGGGTAAAGCTACTTTAGTGATCAAGGAAGAGATACTTCCCCCAAACTGTTCATCAAACCACCCCAAGCTTTTTAGTACATAGCCTAATCCAATCATCAAGATTATACTGATCACACTTTCAATTGATTGAAAAAATACCATTTCTTCCATCTCCTCAGTACCCATTTAGTGAAGCAATCTCTTTGTAGATATGAGCCAGCACTGCTCAAACATGTTGCTTCTTCTATTTTTTGTTTTAATCTAAAAGACGATTCGCGTGCCACTAGCCTAGCAGATTACTTATTTCTTTTTTAAGTGTAGTCTTTTAGGTTTGTTATAGTCAAAATTATCGATTACAATAAACATTATTTATATGTCAAGGGAGCGAATCGATTCATGAATACAAGAGATCTTGAATACTATGTTCAAATCGTCAAACAAAAAAACTTTACTAAGGTGGCTAAGTTTTTTGAGGTCAGTCAACCGACGATCACTTATGCCTTACAACGCCTGGAAAAAGAAATTGGTGCCACACTGATTACAAGAGATCGTTCCCATCATGAATTGATCATCACTCCTGCTGGTAAGCAATTATTGATCCATGCACAATCCGTCTTACAAGAAATTACACTTGCTAAAGCAGAGATTGCTCAGCTACAAAAGAAAAAATTGCGCTTTGGTATGCCACCTATCATTGGCAATGAATATTTCCCAAAATTATCGAGCTATTTTATCAAGCATCAATTAATGGGTCAAATCGATATCATCGACGGAGGTTCTCGTGATCTATATGGCATGATTCATCAAGGGCGGATTGATCTTGCGATTCTTGGATCAACGCAGCCGATCGTTGATCAAAAGCTAGAAGTCGAGCCATTGTTGGATAAATGCTTCATGATCGTTGTGTCCCCTTCACACCCTCTAGCAGATCGTACAAGCGTTTCTTTTAAGGAGCTAGTCAACGATCAATTTGTTTTATTAAATGAACACTACGTCCATCCTGCTGCATTTACAAAGCTTTCTAAGCAAACGCATATTGTACCTAAGATTGTTTATCAGAGTAATGACTTAACTATTTTGAAAAGCATGATCCGAGAAAATATCGGGATTGGCTTTCTCACCGAGATCGCGATTCATCCTGAAGATAATCTCGTAGCTATTCCTTTAGCAGATACTGCTCAACCACGTTTTTTGATTTCATTAGCCACTCGTGCACAGCAGTTACCAACGGTTTTACATGAAAACGTGATCGAAGTCATCCATGAATTTATGAAAACCCAAAAATGACTTGCTCAACTCACACACAATAAAAAACAAAAAAAGAGTGCTGAGATTTCTCTCAACACTCTTTTTGATTTTGATTTCAATTAGATAGCTGTTGTTTCTCCGCGATAAACGATACCACGACGAGCGTCAACAGTGATCAATTCACCATCTTTGATCGTTGAAGTTGCATCTTTCGCACCAACGATTACAGGAATATCTTGTGCAATTCCCACAACTGCTGCATGTGAAGTCAAACCGCCTTCTTCAACAACTACTGCTGCTGCTTTTTCGATTGCAGGCATGAATTCTTTGTCAGTTGAAGGAACAACTAATACCATACCATCTTTTGCTTTTTTGATTGCTTCTGCTGCTGATGAAGCAACTACAGCGTTCGCTACAACAGATTGTTGACCGATTCCTTGTGCTTCAAGCAATTTTGAACCAATCATTTGAATCTTCATTACGTTTGTTGTTCCACGTTCACCAACTGGTACACCAGCAGTGATCAAGATCAAGTCACCTTCTGAAGCGAAACCTAATTCGACTGCTTTTTTCGCAGCTAATTCAAACATTTCGTCTGTTGTTGTTGGTTTTTCTGCAACTGTTGGATATACACCCCAGTTAAGCATCAAACCACGTTTTGTGCGTTCGTCAAATGTGACAGCTAAGATATCAGCATCTGGACGGTATTTAGAGATCATTTTTGCTGTATAACCAGATTCAGTTGCAGCAACGATTGTTTTTACGCCTAAGTTTTTCGCAGCACGTGCTACTGATAGACCGATTGTTTCTGTTACATCAGTTTTGTCAAATTCATTTAATTGGAATGAACCTAATTCTGCTAATGCTAATTCAGCTTGTTGGTCGATACGAGCCATTGTTGCAACAGCTTCAACAGGATAGTCACCATTTGCTGATTCACCTGATAACATTGTTGCGTCTGTTCCGTCAAATACTGCATTGGCAACGTCAGATGCTTCCGCACGTGTTGGACGTGGGTTTTCTTGCATTGATTCTAACATTTGTGTTGCAGTGATTACTGGGATACCCGCAGCGTTACATTTTTTGATGATACGTTTTTGAACCATTGGTACTAATTCAGCAGGGATCTCAACACCCATGTCTCCACGAGCAATCATAATACCATCAGAAACTTTGATGATTTCATCAATGTTGTCGATACCTTCTTGAGATTCGATTTTAGGGAAGATTTGAACATGTGTCATGTCTTTTTCTTCTAAAATTTCACGAATATCTAATACGTCTTGTGCTTTACGAACAAAACTTGCAGCGATGAAGTCGATGTCGTTATCTAGTCCGAAGCGGATATCGTCTGCATCTTTTGGTGTAATACCTGGTAAGCTGATTGAAACGCCTGGTGCGTTAACACCTTTACGTGATCCTAGCATACCTGCATTTTTCACTTCTACTACTAATTCACGCGTTGCTTCATCTTTTTCAATGATTTCCATGTCGATCAAACCATCATCGAATAAGATATGTCCACCTACATGAACGTCTTCAAAAAGACCTGGATAAGTTACTGCGATTTTTTCTTTTGAACCTACATGTTCAGGGTCCATTGAGATGCGTGTTTTGTCGCCAACTTCAAATTTGATGTAGCCTGCACGGCCAAAATCTTCTTCAGTTGTGCCTTGAACTGTTGTACGGATTTCTGCACCTTTTGTATCTAAAAGGATGCCGACATCTTTACCAGTTTTCTTCACTGCTTCGCGAACCATTACCATACGTGATAATTGTTCTTCATGGTCACCATGTGAAAAGTTGAAGCGGAAGACATTTGCTCCAGATTCAATCAATTTAGAAATAGTTTCTACTGAATTACTGGCTGGTCCTAATGTACTAACGATTTTCGTTTTTTTCATTTTACAAAACTCTCCCATTCAAATTGTTTATTTAAAGCCATTCAAAGCTTAAATATCTGTTAGATATTGGGAAGACCTGCTTCCCACTCCCATATATATCTATTGATTTATCTGACTACTTTTCTTTATTAGAAAGAAAGTGAGTTGTTCAAGTCATATAATGATAAATCTGGTTGGTGTTTGTTATTTTCTAGTGTGTCGATGATATCAGCCTCAACGATATCGTTGTCGCGAATACCGATACACAAACCACCTTTACCTTGTTGCAATAATTCAACAGCATGTGCGCCAAATTTACTTGCTAATACACGGTCGCGTGCAGTTGGTGAACCACCACGTACAACGTGTCCTAAGATCGATACACGTGTATGATAATCGCCATATGCTGACAATTTTTCTGCAAATTCGTTTCCGCCCATTACGCCTTCTGCCAAAATGATCAAGCAATGTTTTTTGCCACGATCGCGGCCATCTTGGATTTTTTTGGCAACAACTGCCATATCAAAATCATGCTCAGGAATGATGATCTCATCCGCTCCACCAGCAACACCTGACCATAAAGCGATATCTCCAGCATTACGTCCCATTACTTCGATCACGAATGTACGAACGTGCGAAGTTGCTGTATCACGGATACGGTCGATTGATTCTAATACTGTGTTGATTGCAGTATCAAAACCGATCGTAAAATCAGTTCCTGGAATATCGTTATCGATCGTACCTGGTACACCCACTGCTGGGAAACCACGTTTAGTCAAAGCCATCGCGCCATGGTAAGAACCATCGCCACCGATCACAACAAGACCTTCGATACCGAATTTTTTCAATTGTTCGATTCCTTTTAATTGTCCTTCTTCTGTTGCAAATTCAGGATAACGTGCAGAGTATAAGAATGTACCTCCGCGTTGGATCTTATCACCGACATCTGCAACATCTAATCGACGGATATCTCCGGCAACTAATCCAGCAAAACCATAATTGATCCCGTAAACTTCCAATCCTTCATATATACCTTTACGAACGACTGCACGAACTGCTGCATTCATCCCAGGAGCATCTCCACCACTAGTCAAAATTCCGATGCGTTTCATATTCATCTTCACCTCATTAAATTACTTTATCCTAAGCAAGACTTAGGTTTATAACCTTCTTTGTATTAACCACGACTAACATTCTAACATTATTTTGCTCACTTGTCTTGATTTCCTGATAAAAAAATGAAAAAAAATGAAAGCAAATAGTATCTTTTACCGTAAGTTATTTGAAAACAACATTTTCTTCTTTTAAAAGGTAAGCTAATTGCTGCTTGAGACTGTCTGAACCATCGAGCCAAAAGGCTTCAGATAACACAACTTTTCGTTGGTCTTTTTCATGATACATCACAACAGGAATATATCCTGGGAATTTTTTGAACAATTCTTGCAGTTGTTTCATCGTATCTGGTTGATCTGCCTCTTCCCTGATTCTCAAATAACACGTTTGTTCTGGATACTGCTGTTGCAATTCTTCAGGATCAGCGACTACTTCTGCAATCAGCTGCAATTCTTGATTGTATTTACTGATTTCTGAACGTCCTTGCACGAAAATCACTTGATTTTCTTTGAATAATGGACGCGCTTGGCGGTACAGCTCTGGAAAAACGGTAATAGCTATTTCTCCACTACTATCTGTCCCGCTGACAAAAGCCATCAACGCTCCTTTTTTCGTACGGATCTCTCTTACCTCTTTGACCATCACTAAAACATTTGTGGCTTGTTTAGGGACGATTTCTGTGACTAAGTGGACTTTTTTGGCTAATTTAAGTCGCTCATACCCTTCTGTCGGATGACCAGATAAATAGACACCTAAATGCTCTTCTTCTAATTGAAGCTTCTCTTCGAGACTATAATCTGCGACTTCTTCCTCTTTTAAAGCCATGATATCTAAAAGGTCTAAACTACCACCACTATATAAGATGTTTTGGATCTTACCTTCCAGATCCAACATCAACTGTCTGCGGTTTCCTACTAATTCATCAAAAACACCTGATGCAACTAATGTTTGTAGCAACTCCAATTTGAGCCAACGTTTATTGATACGAATCAGAAACTGATCAACCGAACGGAATGGCCCATCTTCTTTTCGTTCACGAATGATCTCCTCAACAAAATCTCGACGAACACCTTTGATTGCTGTCAATCCGAAACGAATGGTTTCTTTATCCGTCAGCTCAAAACCATAAAAACTTTGATTGATGGATGGAGGGGTCAGCTTTATTTTATACTTTTTTGCCTCAGCAATATACTCTTTTAACTTTGCCGTGTTGTGACGGACGGAATTCATCAAACTCATAAAAAATGCACCAGGGTGATGAACTTTGAGATAGGCCATTTGAAAGCCAACAAAGGAGTAAGCAAACGCGTGGGAACGATTGAACCCATAGTTAGCAAAGCGTTCGATATATTCGTACACTTCATTGGCCTTTTCCTTACTGTACCCTTGTTGGTTGGCACCTTGAACAAAATGATCTCTTTCTTGATCAATCACGTCTTTTTTCTTTTTACTGATTGCTCGCCTCAAAATATCCGCTTGTCCAAGAGAAAATCCAGCCATGGTTGAAGCAATCTGCATAATTTGTTCCTGATACACAATGACGCCATACGTATTTTTCAACATCGGTTGTAGTGAATCGTCGGGATAATGGATTCTTTCCTTCCCTTTCTTACGAGCGATAAATGTATCGATATTTTGCATTGGTCCAGGACGATACAAGGCGTTGACAGCGGCAATATCTTCAATGTTTTCTGGTCCTAATCTCCGGAGGACATTCCGAATCCCGGCAGATTCGAATTGAAAGACCCCTGTTGTTTCGCCACGTTGGAAAAGCTGTAAAGTTTTAGGATCATCTAATGGTATTTCTTTGAGTTCGATATCTTTGTTTTCGACACGTTTGATTGCTTTCACTGTGTAATCGATAATAGACAGATTTCTTAATCCAAGAAAATCCATTTTTAACAACCCAATAGCTTCGACATCATTCATTGTATACTGAGTCAAATATGCTTCATCTGATCCTTTTTGTAAAGGAACTAACTCTAGTAGATTCTTATCACTTAAAACGACACCAGCTGCATGGGTAGAAACGTGTCTTGGCAAACCTTCAAGTATTTTTGCAGTATGGAACAACAATTGATTTTTTTCACTCGCTTGTACTAATTCAACCAGCTTGTTAGAAGTTCGATAAGCCTCATTCAACGTCATTTTCAATTGATTAGGAATCGCTTTAGACCAACGATTTGCTTCGCTTTGTGAGAGGCCAAAGACACGTGCCACGTCTCTTAGCACCATTTTAGCTGCCATGGTTCCAAACGTGGCGATTTGTGCCATATGGTATTGACCATATTTCTCACGAACATAAATCAGCACTTCTTCTCTGCGATTATCAGGAATGTCTAGATCGATATCTGGCATCGTGTATCGTTCTGGATTCAAAAAACGTTCAAATAGCAAGTCGTACTCCAATGGATCTACATCTGTGATCTCCAACACATAGGCGACTAATGACCCCGCAGCTGAACCACGACCAGCACCAGTAACGATGTTTTTTTTATGAGCAAAAGCCATGACATCCCAAACGATCAAGAAATAATCATCAAATCCCATCTGGTGGATCACTGACAGTTCATAATCTAAGCGCTCTTGGTAAGCTGCAGTGATCTTTTCCACACGCTTGCCTAATTGCTTCTGACAAAGTTCCTGTAAATACTCTCCTGCACTTCGATTTTCTGGTACCGGATAATGTGGTAGTAATTTCTGATGGAACTGAAATTCAAAAGTTACTGTTTTAGCTAATTGCTGCGCATTGTTCAACGCTTCTTCCAATCCTGCGTTTATGAATCTTTGTCGTAATTCTGCTTCGGGAAGTAAAAAACCTGTGGCTGAATCACGAGTCGTTTGTCGCACTTCATCAAAAGAGAGTTGCGTTCCTTCACGCAGATGTTTCATTGTTTCCAAAGAAAAAAGTTCCTCTTGGTGCAAACTAGCAATCGGATGTACTGCACAAAGTTGAAATTGATTTGCTCGTAAATAAGCTAGCCATTCTGGAGCTTCTAGGGGCGTTTCTTCTGTGACACCTACATAAAAATGAGAAGATGCTATTTTTTCTTGCAAACTTTGCCAATGGCTATCAAATGATGCTGACACACCGTAGTCATCAGCAAGCGATTTTTTGGCTGGTAAAACGACAAGCAAATGATCGAGTTCATCGATCTCGTGAAGCTCGATTTTTTCTCGGATCATTTTCTTGCTTGAGAGCTTGATCAATTGTTGGTAGCCGATCCTATCTTTTGCGTAGAGTAGTAACTCATAATGACGTTCTTGAAACTGGTAGGTCAAGTTCAGTCCAATAATTGGTTGTATTTTTTCACTCATACAGATGCGGTAAAATTCCGCTGCCCCAGATAGCACATCCTTATCTGTGATCGCTAATGTCTGATAGCCTAGTTTCTTTGCTTCTCGAACGTATTCGTTTATGCGAATCGTACTTTGCAACAAAGAATACGAGGTGATCGTATAAAGTTGTGGAAGAAACATTTTTACATACCACCTTTTCCATTCACTTTCTTTTTAGGGGAATATTCGTAACATCAACTCGTTACCTTGTATGACTGGTTACGTGTATTCGTCTTTCATCATGCTTTTCCCATCCGACGAACGATCTATACTTTTTATATTATCCACTGACGTTGAATGCCTGTTTCTCCCTTTACATTCAAAAAAAATCTGGTAAACTGAACTTAGAAAAGAGGTGTTTGATATGCGATATATCGTCACATTATTTTGGGCAGTCATTTTAGGTCAAGTGGTTGGCTATATCGGTGGTGCATTGTCTAGTAGCCCATATGATTTTACCATGACGACTATTATTTCATTGGTTGCAGGATTGATCGTCATTTTGATCAGCGCTGTTGCAACACCTAAAAAAGAAACTTCGTCCGCTTCACATTCATAAAAGCCGAACAGATTGGAGAAATACTCCAATCTGTTTTTTTCTTGATCATAGTTTTTGATGAAGTACTTTTCTAAAATTAAATAGTGATAAAAGAATATTCGTCAGAACAAAGAGACTAGTCACAATAAACACTGTACTATAATTGTACGCATGGGCGACTGTCGAACCTAACATCGGTCCTAGTACTTGACCAAAGTTCGTAAACATTTGGTTATAGCTGTATACGCGACTGACACCTTCTTCTGGTGTGATCTTGCTGATCAATGTATTGATCGATGGCATCAACGCACCTGTCGAAAAACCTAATATAAAACGTAAGATCCCTAATTGTAAGGGCGTAGTCACAAATGCCATTGGTAAGTAACAACAAAACGAAAGTACCAAACCTGCTAACAGCACCTTCTGATTTCCGATCTTATCCCCTAATTTCCCCAGTCTTGGAGAAGAAAATACTGCTGAAACACCTGATACTGAAACAATCAATCCACTAACAAATAAGATATTTGATGTGTCACCACTCAATTCCCGAATGTACAATGTCAAGATTGGACTGATCGTGGTGATCCCTAACTGTAAGATCAGAGTAGTAACAAATAAACCGACCAACACAGAAAAGTGATCCATTTTAGCAAAAACTTCTTTGGTACTGATCATATCTTTTTTCTCTACCGGTTGGAAATCTTCTTTTACCATGAAAATCGTTAAGATCGTGGTGATCAGTAATAACCCTCCAGTAATCAAAAAAACATTTTCCATTCCGAACCATTGCGCCAAAGCGCCTCCCATTGACGGACCAATCAGTGTCCCTGCCACTGCACCAGTAGAAAGCGTGCCTAACGCCCAACCACTTTTCTCTTTAGGCGCTTGTGAAGCAATCATCGCTGTCGCATTAGGTATGTATCCAGATAAAATCCCATTAAAGAAACGCATGACTAAAAGCCAATAAGCATTTGGGACAAAAGCTAGTGATCCCATAGTGATCGTCATACCTGCTGCTGCCCGGATCATCATCATTTTCCGTCCTTTTCGATCGGCTAGATTTCCCCAAATAGGCGCAACGATCGCCGCAGCAAAGGCTGTTACTGAAATCGCTAATCCTGAAAATAATTCAATTTGATCCTTAGGTGTACCTAGTTGTTCGACGTAAACTGGAATGAACGGCATGACTAAACTGATACTTGAACCAGTAAAAAAGCAGCCTATCCAAGCTACGAATAAATTTTTTCTCCATTGAACCTTCATCTATCACCCTTCTTTCGTCTCTATTATCATACCTATTTTTGTACGTGTGTGCAACGTATGTGCCAGTATCATTCATTTTTGTCAAAGAGGACATAGACCAAATAAAATAGGAGCAAAGAGTTAGCCTACTCTTCACTCCTATTAAAAATGTCTTTTAAATGATTGCTAAAATGACGAAGTTGAGAATGAATAAAATATCAACAACCCATAAAGCAATTGAAATCTCGTTTGTTTTGCCTTTGATCACTTTCATGATCGTGTAGAAGATAAAACCAGCAGCGATTCCGTAAGAGATGCTGTAAGCTAATCCCATGAAGATCGAAGCAAAAAAGGCAGGTAATGCTTCTTCCATATCTAACCAATTGATATCAGCAAACGAAGCCATCATCATCACACCAACTAAGATCAATGCTGGTGCAGTTGCTTGTGCCGGTACAATAGCGATCAGTGGAGAAAATAAGCTACTTAAAGCAAATAATGCGGCTACGACAACTGAAGTCAAACCTGTACGACCACCAGCGCCAATACCAGCTGCTGATTCGACATAAGTCGTTGTATTCGATGTTCCGAAAATCGCACCGATCGATGTTGCGATTGCGTCAGCGAACAACGCTTTATCCATTTTAGTTTTGAATCCTCGTCCATCTTCCAAAGCTTCCTCATCTTCTTTAGAGAAAATACCTGTACGCCGTCCAGTACCGATGAACGTACCGATCGTATCAAATGTATCGGATAAACTAAAGGCAATGATCGTCATCAGGACTTGTGGGATCTTAGAGCTATCGCTGAATAAAGATTGCATCCCTTCCGCACCAAATGCTGCACCAAACGTCGTGCCTAGTTCATTGATTGAATTGCCTAAAGAATTTTGTTCCCAATCGATCGTTCCTAGATCCACAACACCCATCAAGATCCCGATGATCGTTGTTACTACGATACCGATCAAGATTGCACCACGAACATTTTTAACAACTAAGATCGATGTCAAAACTAATCCAATGACAGCTAGTAGGATCGGCGCATTATTGAAGTTTGCAAGTTCTGGAACGATGCCACCGTTGATCGTCACATTCGTCACTTGACCATTATCAACCACAGAACTAGTTATCGCTGATTGATCTGCAGAGAAAGACAAAAATCCAGCATTTTTGATCCCAACGTATGCAACAAAAATCCCAATACCACCGCCGATTGCATGTTGTAAACTCTCAGGAATGGCATGGATGATCATTTTCCGAATATTTGTTACTGTAATAAATACATTAATCAACCCACAAATAAAGACCATGGCTAATGCTTCTTGCCAAGAATAACCTAACCCAAAAACAACTGTAAATGTGAAGAAAGCATTCAAACCCATTCCTGGGGCTTGTGCATAAGGCACATTAGCAAACAATCCCATAACTAAAGTACCGATGATCGAAGCAATGATCGTCGCTAAAAAGACTGCCTGAAATGGCATGCCAGCAGCTGACAAGATCGTCGGATTAACAAATAATATATAACTCATGGCAAAAAACGTTGTTACACCAGCCATTATTTCTGTTGGTACATTTGTATTATTTTTCTTTAGTTGGAAAAACTTTTCCATAAAAATTTCCACTCCCTGATTTTTTCTAACGGACTATATAATATGTAAAAATAAATCCAAATATAATTTTCCGTCGAACATTTATAGATTATATAGACATTTCATTCGTTTTTCAACACAAAACTTTATGAAATGTCATTTTTATCTTTTAACGTTCGTGTTTAGGTTGATTTCGTTTCTTATTTTCTATTTTTGCTTCAAATCAATTATTTTTCAGAAAGATCTGCACCTTGTTTATTCATTGAAATATGCTAGACTAAAACAAATCGTTGTTTGAAAGGAATGACAGCATTGAACAAAAAATTGATTGCGATCGACTTGGATGGAACAACGTTGAATCCTGAGTCGATCATTACTTCTAAAACCCAAGAAACATTGAGAAAAGCCATTGATGCTGGCCATCATGTCAGTATTGCAACAGGACGTCCTTATCGAATGAGTTATCAATATTATCAACAGTTAGAATTGACAACACCGATGGTCAACTTTAACGGTGCGCTTGTGCATATCCCAAACCAACAATGGGCTGGGGAGCAAGAAACATTGATCAATAAAGAGATTGTTTTTGAGATCTTAGCGCAAAAAAATCAATTGAATCTAGATTTTATTGCTGCGGAGAATCGCGACACTTTCTTTATCGATACTTTTGATTTTTTTGACGCAAAATTCTTTGCTTCACCAAATCCTAAACCAGAAAACCTACTGTCTCCACGAAATCTAACAACTAACCCTACGTCCTTATTGGTACGTACAGAAAAACAATATGCTGAACAAGTTTCTGCCGAACTAACACGTCAATTTGGGAAGCATGTCGATGTAAGGACTTGGGGTGGCCCAATGGCGATACTGGAGATTGTTTCAAAAGGGATCGAAAAAGCGAAAGGAATCCATCAAGTAGCGAATTATCTATCGATCGAACAAAAAGATGTGATTGCTTTTGGTGATGAACACAATGACTTAGAACTTCTTGAATATGCGGGCTGGGGTGTGGCAATGGCTAATGGGACTGAGCAACTAAAAGGCGTAGCCAACGATGTCACTGAACAAACGAATGAAGAAGACGGTTTGGCGAATTACCTTGAAAAATTACTTTCATTATAAAAAAATAGTTCAGAAGATACGTTACATATCTTCTGAACTATTTTTTTATCTATTTGCCATGAACATATCGTAATAAGCATTCATGATTTCTTTGGCTATGACCGAATTCATATGGTCTTTTTCATCTAGCAGGTTTGGTAAGACAACACTTACCGCAATCTCAGGATTTTCTGTTGGTCCGTAAGCCACAATATTACTATTGACTGTTACGATATCGGGATGACCTTCAGCGACTGTTTCGGCTGTCCCTGTTTTAGCAGAAAGATCCATTTTTGCATCTGCTAATGATCGAGCAGTCGTGTAGGCATTTGTTCCATGGACTACTTGATGGAATCCTTCACGTAAAAGGGCCATCTCTTCAGGAGACACGTCTACTGTATTTTCGACAACTGGTTCCATCTCTTTTTTCACTTCACCTAAGTTACCATTCTCGTCGTTCCCGTAAATGCCTTTGACAATGCGTGGTTGGATTCTTTTTCCACCGTTTGCGACCGTTGCTGCATATTGCGCTAACTGGATCGGGGTATACGTATCGAACTGGCCAAATGCCAAGTCAGTAAAGTTTCCTGGTGTGAACCAGTCTTGTCCGTTGTCTGCATTGAATTTCTTCATGTATTCAACAGAGTGTGAGATCCCCGCAGACTCATTTGGTAAATCGATCCCTGTGACTGTTCCAAGTCCAAATTGTTTAAAGCCGTCACGCAATTGTTCATACGCTTGTGCCTCTTCACTTAGACTAGGTAAGCCCATATTTGGTACGTACTCTAACCCTAGCATCTTCAACGCTACTTTGATCATATAGGTATTTGATGAAAGCTCTAACGCTTGGACCACATCCAAAGGTACAGATCCAGTACGATTGAAGACGGAGCTTTTTTCTGAAGAGCCTTGTAATCGAATCGGTTCATCTACTAATACTTGATTACCGCTGATCACGCCACTTTGCCAACCGGCGGCTAACGTACCTGCCTTTACAACAGATCCTGGAACAAAGGCATTCGTGATCGTACCAAGGGCATTTTCAGTCAACTCTTTTGAGCCTTGCTCATGGCTGAAACCCGTCATCGCTAATACTTCACCTGTTTGAGGATTCATCGCGACTACATACGCACCTGGTGAGTATTGGGCTTTTCCATTATCGACTAATTTTTGATAATTGTTTCTAAGAATCTCTTCGACCTTCGCTTGGAACTCTGCATTGATCGATAACATCAAATTTGATCCTTTTTCTCCTGCATACAATTCTTTTTGTTGGATGACATTTCCATTGTTATCTAAAGTGATTTCATATTGTGTCTTTGTGCCTTGCAAGACATCTTCATATTGTTTTTCTAAATAGCTTTGGCCTACTCGGTCATTACGTGAGTAGCCTTTTGCCAAGAATTCTTCCACTTGATCGGCAGGTAAGCCTTGTTTTTCTGATGTTACGCTTCCTAGAATACTCTTTATGGAATCCGCCGCATTATACTGGCGTACCCAGTCAGTTCCTGTTGAAACACCTGGCAGGTCTGATGCATGTTCTGCCACGATCGCCAATTCTTGATCTGTAACACCAGAATTTTTGATGAAAACAGTATTCAGTTCATACGCATTATTCATTCGTTTAAAAATCGTTGCTGCTTTCAATTGTTCCTCATTGAAATTGATTTCCTCATCTGTCACTTTATCTACAGTTGCTTGGTATTGCTCACTCGTACTCAAGCTTTTTTCTTTTGCCGATAGGCGTTCAGTCGCAGCTTTCAAATGATCGGGATCTGCTAACCAAAAATCCTTCTTATCACGTGTAGTCAAGTTTTCATCCACTGGCATATCGATCAACTGTGTCAAGGTATTTGCTGTTTTCAGCAAATCCTCCGCTGTCATATTTCTGCCTCTCGTGAATGTGATTGCTTGGTTGGCTTGGTTTGTCACCAAAGCTTTCCCGGTGGCATCGTAGATCATGCCTCGGGGTGAACTTACTTGTACCGTTAGAGACGAAGATGATTTGACTTTTGCTTCTAGTTCCTCACTGTTTACGATCTGCAAATAACCTAATCGAGCAATCAATGACACGAACAACGTAAATATAATGAAAAAAAGGAAATTTAAACGAAAGGGAACATGTGACCGTCGAAACGTTTTATTTTTTGGTTCTTGTGTTCCTTTTTTTATTCGATCTAACCAAGAATTATTTGTATTTTTTTTCATAAAACTTTTCATCATTCCTTCTTTTTCGCCTACTTATAGGCTCCATTGTACCTAAAAAAAACAAAATTAAAAAGTAAAATCCTGATCCGCAAGAAATTCTTTAATTCTCGACCCAAAAAAGACTAGTTTGTTTCACAAACAAGCAATGTGTCACACAAATAGATTCTAAAAAACTTTAAAAAATATGGTTATTTTTGAAAATAAAGTTTTCTTTTACTGTGAAACAATGGAAACAAATATGACATTGTGGAAAACTATCATCTGTTATTTCATTTTTGTTTGACATAATTTTTGATCACTTCTTTGGTTTGAGTGACTTTCTCGGTTAATTTTTCATTCTTTGCCATATAAAGATAAAAAATGATATCAATCGTTGCAAATTGAGCCAATAATGAGTTAGTTGCTGCACTTCGGTTCGTGATTTCTTTTGGTCTTGATGTCTGGACAACGACATCCGCCAATTTACTTAATCGGTTATTTCCAAATTGAGTCAATGCGATAATATCGATTCCCATTTCTTTGGCTAACTGTCCGATCATCACCACTTCTTTGCTGTTTCCTGAGTTAGAGACAAGCCATAGCACTTTTTTTGTTTCATTACTCACTAATTGTGGCAATAAGACGTGGATGTCTTTTTCAAAAATGATTGGTTTTCCTACACGAGACCATTTTTGGAGGATATCCTCAACGACTAAAGAAGATGCGCCCACACCATATAGATAAACTGTTTGTGCTTCTTCCAGACGCTCAACGACACGTTGGATCATCTCCTCTTCTAAAATATCCACAGTTTCTTTGATCGCTACTTGCGCATTATTCCCTAATTTATGTTTGATTGAATAAAATGATTCATTTGGTTCAATATCGCTGAATCCTTCCACGATACCTGCTTGTAATTCGGTGGAAATAGTGATTTTAAAATCCGTTAAACTTTGAAAGCCAAGTTTTTTGGAGAAACGAACAACTGTGGGAGCGCTCAGGCCCGCCGCTTCTGCTAACTCATTGGCTGTCATCGTTGGTATTTTTTCTACATGTGTTACGATATAATCTGCTAGTTTTCTTTCGGCAGAAGAATAGTCATTCATCATACTTTCAATGCGACTCAATACACTCATCTCATACACATCCCTTTTTCTAAATGTCTATGTCATTATATCATACTCAAAGGCAAACAATTCTCATACTAAACAAGAAAATAGAGAATATCCTTTGTTCTCTGCCTGCTCAACCGATTACTGTTATTCCTAAAAATCAATCGCTAAAAAAAGAAGCCAAGGTATAAGTGGCAACATGTCACACCCTTATCTTGGTTTCTTTTGACTTATCATTTATGGAATTTCACAGAACCAGCTATAAAAAACAAAATAAAAAAGAAAGAAGCAACATATAAAAAGAAACTAATATCCATCATTCAGTTCAAACAAATTGCCTTCCGGGTCTCTAAAGTAGGCACTGGTAAATCCTCCCCAAGCCTCTATTTTCTGAGGTTCACCTAAAAAAGTGACACCGTTGGCGGTTAACTTCGCATAGTCCTTTTGGATATCCTTCGTAGGTAATGTGATCACCACTGTATCAGATATTCCATTTTTAGCAGACTGTATATACCCTTTGACCAAAGACATTTCTTTTGCTAACGTCATATCAAAACAGTTAGGTTCTCCTTTTGCCATAGCAAATGACATATACGGACCTTTTCGATCTCCCCATGTAGGAACCAATCCTAATTTTTTTGTGTAAAAATCATAACATTCCCCATAATCTTTTTGAATCAACAACCCGATTTTTGCCTGATTAAAGTTCATCTATCGACCACTCCTTTTTTAAGTTAGTTTTATTGTAGCAACTTAGGTTAGTAACGTATTGGATAGAAGCGACATTTTTCGCTGCTCACTCAACTTAACAAACTCAATGGGTGTGAGGCCAATATTTTTTTTGAACTCATTGATAAAATGGGACTGGTCATAATAATTTCCAACAAGCTCCCTTCGATCGGCAGGTTGTTTTAATAAAATGGTCAAACTATGATGAAATTTTATGGTCGATAGAGCCAATTGTGGGGTGAGACCGTAATGCTTTTTGAATAGCCGTTGGACATGCCTTGGACTAAGCCTCATATATTCGTATAATGCTTGTGGGGAAGCTAATTTTTTTATATATAGTTTTTCAAATAACTGAATGTATTCCGTCGAAGAGATACATTTGGCTAATCCGGATAAATAGCTGATCAGCGATTCTTTCATTTCTTCAATCGTGAGCGTAAAAAGAAGGGTTGTATCAAACCCAATATCTACTTCTTCAATGAACAACACTTGATCCATCGCTGCTGTTGCCTCTCGACCAGTTAAGGCAGAAAAAGTGCCTGGCTTTAAGCGAAAACCAATATAGTGTTCGGGAAACCTTGAGAGAAAGTTGAAGTCCGTTTTACTTGAACCAGTATAGAAAACAGATTGCTCCAAAACATTGACAATCAAATCAATGCAGCCGTCGGCGATGATCACGTCGTTGACCGTACCGCTAAAGTCAAATGAAATAGACTCCCACATACACACCAAGACATCTGCTAAGTCTGGGAGAACCGTTTCTTTATAATGCATTTTTTCTTCATATGCTTGATGAAACAGATGATGAGGTTGGATCGGTTGATACATTCTCTACGTTCCCCCTTATTTATCTAATACATTTTTTTAGCACGATCTAGCGTTTTGACGTGTGTAATAAGTGCCCCATAAAAAAACAGGAAGGAACAATTCTTTGTTGTCCTTCCTGTTTTTATTAAATTAGGCGTTGGTTCTCTTGCGAACTCGTCTTAACGGCTGTAATTATGAACCTCTTCTGCCATTGCATCGACAAAGATATTCAAGTCCTCTACAGCAGTTTCTTTACTACCATATCGGCGGATATTGACTGTTGCATCTGCCACTTCTTTATCCCCAACTACGATTTGGTATGGGATTTTTTGCGTTTGTGAGGCACGGATCTTATAGCCCATTTTTTCATTGCGATCGTCGACTTCTACACGCAAGCCTTTCATTTGTAGACGTTCTTTGATTTCATAAGCGTAATCTGAATGAGCATCAACTGAAACTGGGATGATCGTTGCTTGGATCGGTGCCAACCAAGTTGGGAATGCGCCTTTGTATACTTCTGTCAAGTATGCCACAAAGCGTTCCATTGTTGAAACGATGCCTCGGTGGATAACGACTGGGCGATGATTATTTTCGCCATCTTCTCCTACATAAGTTAAATCAAAGCGTTCTGGTAACAAGAAGTCTAATTGGATCGTTGATAATGTTTCTTCTGTTCCCAATGCTGTTTTAACTTGGACATCTAATTTTGGTCCATAGAAGGCTGCTTCTCCTTCCGCTTCGAAATAGTCAAGTTCCATTTCATCCATCGCAGCTTTTAACATGATCTGTGCTTTTTCCCACATGGCATCATCGTCAAAATATTTGTCCGTGTTGTTTGGATCACGGTAACTTAAACGGAAGCGATAGTCTGTAATATTGAAATCAGCGTAAACTGCGACCATCAACTCCAACGTACGTTTGAATTCATCTTTGATCTGATCAGGACGAACGAATGTGTGTCCGTCATTCAATGTCATTTCACGTACACGTTGTAATCCAGACAACGCACCTGATTTTTCATAACGGTGCATCATACCAAGTTCTGCGATACGGATCGGTAACTCACGGTAAGAATGGATCGTATTTTTGTAGACCATCATATGATGTGGGCAGTTCATTGGGCGTAGCACGAGCATCTCGCCATCTCCCATATCCATTGGTGGGAACATATCTTCTTGGTAATGATCCCAGTGGCCTGAAGTTTTGTATAACTCTACGTCCCCCATGATCGGTGTATACACATGTTGATAGCCTAAGCTGATTTCTTTATCTACGATGTATCGTTCGATCGTACGACGGATTGTTGCACCTTTTGGTAACCAGAAAGGTAAACCAGAGCCAACTTCAGGAGCTACCATGAATAATTCTAGCTCTTTACCTAGTTTGCGATGGTCTCTTTCTTTTGCTTCTTCGCGCATTTGGATAAATGCTTTTAATGCTTTTTTATCAAAAAATGCTGTTCCATAAACACGTTGCATCATTTGGTTATTTGAATTTCCACGCCAGTAAGCTCCTGCCACAGATAATAATTTGAAGACTTGGATACGACCAGTTGATGGGACATGTGGCCCACGGCATAAATCGATGAATTCTCCTTGTTGGTAGGCAGTGATGACTTCGTCTTCTGGTAATTCGCTGATCAGTTCCACTTTGTAAGGGTCACTTGCAAAGATTTCTAATGCTTCTTGTTTTGATAACACACGACGTTCGATCGGCAAATTTTCTTTGACGATCGCCATCATTTCCGCTTCGATCGCTGGTAGGTCTTCGACACTGACTTGGCTCTCACCGTTATCAGTATCATAGTAAAATCCTGAATCGATTGCTGGTCCTACACCAAAGTGGATATTGGGATATAAACGGCGCATGGCTTGTGCCATCAAATGAGCACTTGAATGACGAATCAAAGCAAGTGCGTCCTCATGATCAGGTGTCACAATCTCGATTGAGCCATCCTCTTCGATCCCGCGGTTCAAGTCGATCAGTTCGCCATTCACTTTTCCAGCTAAGGCTTTTTTGGCTAAACTTTTAGAAATACTTTCTGCAATTTCTGCAGTGGTGATCCCTGGCGCAAACTCTTTGACTGCACCATCAGGAAATGTCATTTTTATCATAGGGGTTCCTCCTTTAAATTTCCGTTTTTAGCTTCGCCACCAATAAAAAAAAGTCCTAGTATCTGTACAGATACTAGGACGAAAAATTCGTGGTTCCACCTAATTTTGAATACGACATGCGTATTCCTCAAGCGTGATAACGGTACGACCGCCTCTGTTTCAACAAAGGTTTCGAAAGTGGTCATCCTTTGGTTTTCTCCTGGAAAAGTTTCAGCCTAGCTTTTCCTCTCTTATCGAAGACTCTCAAATTCAGTTGTCTTTCTCATCAATCATCTATGTGTTTATTTAACCACTATTATTTCAAAAAATCAAGTCTCGAATTCACTTATTTTTTCCATTCACCATTGACACCATACGTGCCTTTTTTCATTTCGTTGATAATTACATGAATGTGTTCTTTTGGTGCTTGCGTATTTTTATGGACCGCCTCGGTGATATCTTTCATCATGTTTTCTAATTGTTCTGGGCTACGTCCTTCGACTAGTTCAACATGTACGAATGGCATGTTTTCAACTTCCTTTCATCGTTCACTTTTTTATTGATCAACTATTGCTTCTCTCTTTGCATCATACCGCAAAAAGATTTTGCTGAAAAGTCTCTTTTATCATTTTGCCTTTAATTTTGTGTGATCATGGCATGTGGTTGTTGTTTCGCTGATTTTTTTGCACGTAACGCACTTAAAATGGAAACTGTATCAACCACTTCTTGAAGCATCGCGCCAAACAATGCTGGAATGACTCCTGTACTGGCAACGATCATCAAAAAGACACAGACAAAAATCCCAATCAAAACAGATTGTTTCGCTACTTTCATCGTTTCTCTAGAAATCATCACTGCTTCTGCCACTCGTTCTAAATCATCTTTCAAAATGACGACATCTGCACTTTCACTTGCAGCAGTTGAGCCATGTGCGCCCATGGCGATGCCTACATCTGCGACAGTCAAGGCAGGAGCATCATTGACACCATCTCCTACCATCGTGACAGGCCGCTTTTCTTTGGGGATACTAGTTAAAATCGTTAATTTATCTTGTGGTAAACAACGAGCATGAACTTCGGTCAAGCCAACTTCCTCGGCAATTGCTTCTGCCACAGTACGTCCGTCCCCAGTCACTATCAGTAAGTCGGTGATGCCTTGAGCTTTCAAGCGAGCGATTGTTTTACTTGCTTCTGGACGGATCGTGTCTGAGAAGTAGATCGTGCCGGCGTATTTTTCATCAATCGCCACATAGATCGCAGTCGTATCTGTTTTAGCTTCTGGAACATCAATAAAGCGTGCATTCCCTACTTTAACCTGCCTGCCATCAACCGTAGCGGTAATCCCTTGCCCTGAGATTTCTTTCAAATCAGTGACTGGCAACAATTGGGGAACTGCTTGAACTAAGGAACGGGCCAAGATATGGGCTGAGCCTTGTTCCGCACTCGCCGCCACACGTAATAATTCCGCTTCTGAAAACCCTTGAACGGGAGCGACACCAGTTACTTCAAGCATCCCTTTGGTGATTGTTCCTGTCTTATCAAAGGCAATCGTTTTAGTCTCTGCTAATTTTTCCACAGCGGTACCAGTCTTGACAACGATCCCACTTTTACTTGAACGACTCATTCCCGCTACTAGAGCAACAGGTGCAGCCAAAATCAATGGACATGGCGATGCTACAACTAAGACTTGCGCAAAGCGTACAGGATCACCACTAGCCCACCAAGCGATTCCGCCGATCAAGTAAGCGATCAAAGTAAAGGGAACAGCATAACGATCTGCTAGACGGACAAAACGTGCGGGTTTTTCTTTCGATTCTTCTACTAGTTTGATAATTAATTGATACTGGCTATCTTCTGCCCGTTTCTCAACCACCATTTTGACAGATGAGTCCCCATTGACCGAACCGGACATCAATTCATCACCGACTTTCTTGCTCAACGGTTTTGCTTCTCCAGTCAGTGATGCTTCGTCAAAAGTAGATTCCCCCATGATCACTCGTCCGTCAGCTGGAACGATTTCTCCTGGTTTGATCACCAGATGATCGCCGATCTCAAGTGTGTCTACCGCAACATCAAGTTGTTGATCTCCTTGCAATTTATGGGCAGTTCTTGGCGTATTATCTAATAGGGATTGCAATTCCTGACCTGCTTTTTTTTGCGCATAGTCTTCCAAACTTTCGCCACCTGTCAGCATGATCAAAATCATCAAACTCGCCCAATATTCATTGACGAGCAACGTCGCAACAATAGCCGTAATCGCTAAGATATCGACCCCATATTTTCCTGAACGCAGCGTTTTGATCATTTCGATAAACATCAAGAAGGCAAGTGTACCACCGGTGATAGCAATGATCATAAACGCAAGGCGAGGACGGTCGAACATAAACTCACTGATGAGGGCCACCACTCCAATCAGTAGTGTCATGGCAAATTTTTTAAAATGTGTCATTTCGTTCAGCTCCTTTCTCCACATTTAGAATACCTGTTCTCTAAAGCCATTTAAACTAAAAACCCCTAAATGAAAACAACTATCACTCTCATGTAGTTTTACGTTTATTTTTAGTTAACTCACTTGTGTACCTTTTTTAGTCAAACTGTGCTATACTTTTAATTCGTTATTTACGGCGGAAGGAGTAAACGATGCAATGAATGAAAGACAATTAGAACAACAGCATGTGGAAGAAACCACACAAATGATCCAACTTGAACAACGCCTATTGAATCGCAAATTAAGCGACTTGACTGAAAAAATGAATGACTCCACAAAAGAAACAGCCAATCACAAAATACGTAGCGGCTCCAACGAGTCTTTTTATGAGTCAGTGGTCGAATACCGCCAACATGAACAAGAATTGCTTTTAAAATACCATACATTAGAATCTCAGCAAAAACGTCTACAAACATTAGAAGTAATGAAAGAAAGTCCTTACTTTGCTCGCATCGATTTCAAAGAAGAAGCGGAAAAAGAAACCCTCTATCTAGGAATCGCCTCATTGAGAGATACAGAAGAAGAAACCATCGTGATCGACTGGCGTGCACCGATCGCTAATTTGTATTACGAAGGAGAAATCGGCCCCGCTTTTTATGAAACAGATGTCGAAAAAATCGACGTCGAACTTCTATTAAAACGACAGTTCAAAATCGTTGAAGGAAAAATCGTCTCGATGGTCGATACATCTGAAGTCATCAATGATGATTTTCTATTAGAAATCTTGGATGATGCATCAAGTGCTCACATGAAAAACATCGTGTCGACGATCCAAAAAGCACAAAATGCCATTATCCGTGACACCAACAGTAAAGTGATGCTGATCGAAGGAATTGCTGGAAGCGGTAAGACTTCAGCATTACTTCAACGTATCGCATTCATCCTTTATCACAATCGGAAATGGCTGGATGCTGAGAACGTCTTATTGTTCTCACCAAACCATCTGTTTTCTGATTACATCTCCACTGTTTTACCATCTCTTGGTGAAAGTGGTGTTCCGACACAAACCTTCAAAAATTATTTACAGCAATTGGTTCCTGAATTTGAGTTGACTGAAGAAGAACAACAAGAAGTCGGTTTCCTTTCTGGTGCTGATGACCCGATAAAAACGTTGAAATCCGGATTGACTTTCGTTGATCACCTGGAGACTTACATCCAGACGATCACTGATTTTGGGCCATTGTTCCGTGAGATGAAAATCAATGGTCGAACGATCCTATCCAAAGAAGCGATCCGAAAATGGTACCAAGAAACCAATGAACTACTTCCATTGCATCAACGTCTATCTTTATTACAGACAAAGTTATTGAAAAAATTAGGCGGTCTGCAAAAGGATGAAACCCGTCAGAAGTGGGTCAAAGAGCTTGCTGAAGAACAACTTCAAGAACTATATGCAACCGATCCAAATTTAGAATACACCGAACAAAAAGAAAAATCATTGCGTAAAAAACTCACGAATCAAATCGTGAAAAAAAGATTCCGTAAAGTTCACCGAGGAATTTTACATTATCAATTCGTCAACTTACCGAAACAGTTTCTTCACTTTTTACAAACGATTCCTAAAACGATGTTAACCGCACATGGAATCAGCGAAACTTCTTGGAACGAACATCTTCAAGAAGTCAAAATGAACTTACGGAAAAGAGAATTGCCACAGGAAGACGCTGTCTTGTACTTCCTCTTGATGCGTCGAATCCATCCTGTATCAGTCACACAAAAGGCAAGGTATATTTTCATTGATGAAATGCAAGATTTTGCTCCTTCGCAGGTCGCATTGCTGCAATCAATCTATCCAACTGCCAATCTAACATTTTGTGGGGATCTGAACCAAAATGTTTTTGGGAACGAGACGATCACTGGTTCGTTAGAGTCGCTTTTCCCAGAGAAAGAAGTGACCCAATTCCAATTGACGACGAGCTATCGCTCCACGAAACAGATCACTGATTTTGCCAATCATTTCTTAGCTCACGACAATCTTGTAGAAACAACGGCTCGTGAAGGTCGCCTACCGTTGATCGTCCAAAGTGATTCATCTGCAAGCAAAATCAACTGGTTGGAACAAACGATCATTGACACGAAAGAGCAAGCAAAATATTGGCGTACCGCGATCATTGGTAAAACGATCGCTGAATGTGAAGCACTCTATGAACAATTGCCTGTATCCCTGAAAGATCAAGTCCAATTGATTGCTGATGAATCTGATTTTATGAAACGTTCGATTATTCTTCTTCCTGCTTATCTAGCAAAAGGATTAGAATTTGACCGAGTCTTTTTATGGAATGTCGATGATGCACATTTTAATTCTGGTCATGACAAACAAATCTTATATACAATGTGTACGCGTGCCATGCATGAATTGATCCTATTTACATCAGCGAAAGACGCTTCTTTTCTACAAGCATTGGCTACTGAAAGTCATGAGTCTCTCGCTTTAGATTGATTCGTTATTAAAAATAAAAAGCATCAGGGGAATCAGTCCTCTCGCACCACTTTAAACTGAATATACGGCGAGAACAGAAGTAACCTCTTCAAAAAATAAGGCGTCATCCACAAAAATTGAAAAAACAATTTTCGTGGATGACGCCTTATTTCTCGAGGCTAAACACTTCTGTCTCTGCCTCTTTTTATTCATCTATCGATCATAACATCAATTCTGTGTTTGGGTATTTCAAACGAACAAGTGAGACGATCATTCGCAATTCTTCGATATTTTCGGGATATTCTGGGTCAAATACTTTACTATGGCGACCAATCCCTCCGTTATCGATCAGACGATAAATACGATTCCAATCCATAAATTGTTCGACTGTTTGGAAATTACTGATCGGGTAACCCCCACTATCCAATATTTCTGATACACGAAAAGCCAAATAAGCTGTATCAATGACTTTTTCTTTTTTCGTATCAACTTTTTGACTTGTTTCAATCAATATCTTTTCTGGTTGATGCTTCAGACTCCAGTCCAATAATAAAAAGAAAGCTTCCATCCGATAATCTTCTTCAAACAACTGAAATGCTGAGTCAGAACGTCGAAAAAGCAATGGAATCAAATATTTTTTTTTATAGATCAGCATGGGCGCGCGATCAACCATACATTCTAGATAACGATTCAAATAGCCTGTGCCTATATAGTTTCCTAAACGATAGCCTTCTACCCCATAAGGTGCATATTTTTGTGCAAGCTTTGAGCAATCGGTGATATTGACTGCCAACTCTTCTACTTTTTGGTAACCGCTTAGAATACGTTCGAAAGGCTCTAGATTAATTTTTGCTTCCATTATTCTTTCCCCGCCTACATCAAATTACTATTCGTTTACTCACGATACTTTAATAATAACACAGGTTGAAATAGAAATGATAATAAATCACAAAAAAACTGTAACAAATAACACAGGATTTTTAATTTAACTACTCTGTATTTGTTCTCTTTCTTTCATATCGTATGACTATACTTCTTTTTTAGCCTCACCGATATTTTCTCTTCTCCGAAAAAATCGTATAAATAAAAGTACGAAAGCAAAACATGACATTAGGTTTTTAAGCAGGATAACAGCTATTTGTTTTTTTAGGAAAATAAAAAAGTGTCTGGACATTCATCCTCTCGTAACACTTAAAACTGAACAAACGGCGGGAACAGAAGTATCTCTTCACAAATAAGGCGCCAGCCACAAAAATTGGCTCTATAATTTATGGGACTGATGAATCAAAATTGATTCTTCAGTCCCATTTTCATTTTAGGTATTAAAAAACATATCGTTCTCTAGTATGATTAAATCACCACAAAATAAACAACTGAGAGGACGATATGCTATATGAATGATTCTATCAAAAAAATGCTAAGATTAATAGATAAAGATTTGATGATTACTGAGATCTCTTACGAGATCTTTCATAAGGAAAAGACATTGGTCATTAATGCCATTCTCTCACCTGATCCTTGTGCCTGTAGAAGTTGTGGTTCTACTGTGGTAGATGGAAATGGGAAAGCAATTGTGGTGAAAAATGGGAAGAAAGAAATCATTGTCCGCTTTGAACAATACAATCATATGCCAATGGTTATGCGCTTAAAAAAGCAACGCTATACCTGTAAAAACTGTCGAACCCATTGGACTGCTCAAAGCTATTTTGTACGCCCAAGACATTCAATTGCGGATCATGTCAGATATAAAATTGCTTCTTTACTGACTGAAAAAGTCTCTTTATCTTTTATTGCGAAAAGCTGTCAGGTATCTTTGACTACCGTTATTCGTACATTGAAAGAGTTTAAAAGCTATTTACCAAAGCCCACTAAGAGGATTCTCCCCAAAGTATTGATGGTTGATGAATTTCGTTCGCACACTTCCATAGAAGATAAAATGAGCTTTATTTGCGCAGATGGAGAAACAGGTAATTTAATTGATATCTTACCTACTCGTAAATTACCTCGATTAACAAACTATTTCTTGGGCTGCACCAATCCAGAAGAAGTAAAATTCTTAGTCACAGACATGAACGCCGCCTACTTCCAGCTCACCAAACGCGTTCTGCCAAATGCGAAAGTAGTGATTGATCGGTTCCATATTGTCAAACACATGAATCAAGCTTTCAATGAGTTGCGTATCCGTGAAATGAATGAACTGCGTAAAGCAGGACAGAAAAGCCATGCAGAAAAACTGAAAAAGAACTGGCGCTTTCTGCTAAAAAATCGTGCAAACATTAATCACTATGAGTATAAAACATGGAAAAGTTTCCGAGCACCTAAATACCCATTTCTTACTGAAGCAATGATGATTGATCGATTGCTTAGCTTTTCTAAGCCCCTAAAGGAGGCGTATCCCTTTTTCCATGAATTAGTTGAAGCTTTTCGAGACAAAGACCCTGACTTGTTTTTCTCCTTATTGGCAGAACTTCCCGAAACGTTAGATGACGGCTTTCGTGAGAAACTTCAAAACCTACTGACCTACGAAGAAGGCATCGCCAATGCGATGATTTATCCTTACTCCAATGGAAAAATAGAAGCAAAGAATACCCACATAAAAACGATGAAACGAGTATCCTACGGATTTAGATCATTTGAGAACATGAAAATTAGAATCTTTTTGACCAATCAATTAATCAAAGTTAGATAACAAAAAATCTGAGCCAGAATGTGGTTCATTCTGACCCAGATTTAATTTTTCGCAACTCATCAGTCCTTATTGACAAAGAGCCCAAAAATTTGAAAAACAATTTTCGTGGCTGGCGCCTTATTTCTCGAGGTTAAACACTTCTGTTCCGACCTCTTTTATCCGCTTTATTCGATTAATCTTCTAAGGCAACATTATGGAAGACATGTTGGACATCTTCTAGATCTTCTAATACATCGATCATTTTTTCGAATTGTTCCAAGTCTTCGCCAGTCAATGTCACTTCATTTTGAGGGATCATTTGGATCTCCGCAATTGAAAAGTCAGTGATGCCTTTTTCTTTTAGTGCTTCTTGAATACTGTGGAAATCTGGCACTTCTCCGTAAACGATGATTTGGCCATCTTCTTCCATGACATCACGTACATCGATGTCCTTTTCCATCAAGTATTCTAAGATCTCATCTGCATCTTCACCGGCAAAACCAAAAATCGCGGTATTGTCGAACATATAAGATACTGCCCCAGAGACACCCATATTTCCGCCGTTTTTACCGAATGCTGCACGCACATCAGCGGCTGTGCGGTTTACGTTGTTGGTCAATGTGTCTACGATCACCATTGAGCCATTTGGTCCAAATCCTTCATAGCGCAATTCAGAGTATGTTTCATCCCCAGAACCTTTTGCTTTTTCAATTGCTCGGTCGATGATATGTTTTGGTACATTGTAAGTTTTAGCGCGCTCAATGACGAAACGTAGTTTTTGGTTAGCGTGTGGGTCAGGATCACCTGATTTTGCTGCTGCATAGATTTCAATTCCGAACTTCGCATAAACTCGGCTGTTGTTTGCATCTTTAGCTGTTTTTTTAGCTACGATATTGGCCCATTTACGTCCCATAGTTTCACTTCGCTTTCTGATTTGATATAGGATAGATTCTTTTTGATTCGTGCGGGAACACACAAAACGTCCTGTTTCATTATACTTGTGAATCAGGTTTATGTGAAGCTTTTTTTCTCTTCCATTGTTTCGATAAAGACTGGTTTTCGCCCAAATACTTGTTCCGCTACCTCGCCACCTAAGCGATAGATTTGATCACTGCGAACGAGTAGTTTTGCCACTTGCGCTTCTTTTTTGCCGATTTTCGCAAAAAGGGCTAAGGCTTTTTTATTTTTGAGACATGCTCTACCTGCTGCTGTAAAGCCCAACACATGGATGTATTCTTGCATCTGTTGCTCTCTCATCTCTTCTTTTTGGATATTCAATAACACGTAGCACGACAGGCGTTGGATCCTCGTCCACGTATAGCGTTTTGTTTTGACTTGTTCGACAAACTCGTAAAATGTATTAGCTGTCTTGGCCGCTTCTAACATCCTGATCTCTAAACCTTCCGTCATCTGGTAGATTTTTTGCAACGAATCAACGGTGGAAGAAAGCAAACGGTATTTTAGCAAGGGCCAATAGGATGTCCAAGTTTGCAAACTTTCTGTCTTTAAAAATCTCTCTGTCTCTGAGGGAACTGTTGCAGAAATCGATCGATTTTCCGTTAATGCTTTACGAATCGCTGTGGCACTGGCTATTGTTTCTTTTGGTAACTCTTCATCATGATAACCAGCCCCTTTACGGTTGATCGGAACTAGTTCCATTGGATGTTCATAGGTAGCATTTTCTTTTGCATAGCTCAGCCCTAGAATATGATTAGGCGAGGAAAAATCAAGTGAGATTTCTGGGTAGACGTGCTTGAATACCTGTGTCATCTTTTGCGGATAACTCATTGTCTGATCGGGCAACTCTTGAAATGCTTTGGTGATTTGATCCTGATGGTGCAAAACAAATTGACCAAATGCTTGATAATCGAAGGTCGCTTCATCTTCTGTTCCAAAACATAAATAGTCACAGTTTAATTTTTGCAACAGTTGAACTGCTCCTTTAGCAAAATAATCAGCAGATTGTACTGCCCACTCAATTGGTAATTCAACTACGAGATCCACTCCGTTTTGCAAGGCTACTTCTGCACGTTGCCACTTATCTAAAATCGCCGGTTCACCTCGCTGCAAAAAATTGCCACTCATCACCGCAATCACTACGTCGGCACCGGTTCGTTCCCGTGCTTGCTGGACATGATAAAGATGACCATTGTGAAAGGGATTATATTCAACAATGATGCCACATACTTTCATTCGCTTTTCTCCTTTCGCCTAGTAAAAAAGAAGAGACTAAGCTTTTTGATCCAGCCGTCTCTCCTTTTTATTGTTTGCTACAGTTCGTCGATTTCGCCTTCTTCTTTCTGGGCGACAAAAAACCAACGTCTGGATTCTTCGTTAGGTGTTTCGTCTGTAAAATCAGCGAATACTTCTACTTTAGCAAATCCGCTATTCTCTAACATCCGCAAGTAGTTTTCTAGTGGATACGTACGTTCTTGATGTAATTCATCTTCACGTGTGAACGTACCGTCTTTTTCTTGTGATTCGACAAAGAATGTCAAATAATGTTCAATGCTATGTTTTTCTTTCCCCGTATAACTATCCCAAAGAAAGGCAAAATCGTCTCCTTGGTAATGATAACTATACTCCGGAAATACTTGATCGATTTGATAAACGGAATGGACATCAAACAAGAAACGGCCGTTTTCTTCCAATGCCTGATAGACTTCATCGAATACTTGTTGTACTTCTTGATCGTTTTGCATATAGCACAAAGAATCTGAGAAACAAGTGATGGCTTGATATTGCCCACTCTCTGATAGATCTAACATATTCCCTTCAACAAATTGTACCGTTGCTTCTTCTTCATAGGCACGTTGACTGGCGATCATCAGCATTTCTTCTGATAGATCCAAGCCAGTTACATTGTAGCCGTCTTTGGCAAAAGCCACAGCTAATGCGCCTGTACCACAAGCTAGTTCAAGGATGTTTTTAGTTGTTTCAGGCAAATGGCGTTTAGAAAATGCGAGCCATTGTTCATAAAGCCCGTCATCCATGACTTCATCGTAAATAAAGGCAAATGTTTCGTAGGCCATGTTAATCCAACCATTCAGTCAAATCGACAAGTGGCGCATCTGACCATAACTTCTCTAAATTATAAAACCCACGTTCTGGGGCATGGAATACATGGATGATCAAATCACCTAGATCGATCAGAATCCATTTGCCGCCTTCTTTTCCTTCTACGCGTTTTACTTCGTATTTGCTTTCTTCTTCTTTTTCAATGATTTCTTCCACGATGGCATTGATCTGACGTTCACTGTTTGCTGAACAGATCATAAAGTAGTCAGCTAATAGCGACACTTTACGGACGTCTAAAGCTAAAATATCTTCTGCACGTTTTGAATCTGCTGCTTGGACAGCGATTTTTAATTGTTCTTTACTATCGATGATGATTTCCTCCTAATGGGTCAGCTATTTTGCCACCCAATGATTATATGTTTCAATTGTTTTTGGATAAATTTTGCTTTCTTGCGCAATCAAATGTGCTAAGGTATGTTTGGTTTCGAATGCAACTGCTTCATCTAAATCGATCATGGCAATCTCACGGGCTTCTTTGACACCTGGAAAAGAACGTCCTGGTTCGATATAGTCAGCCACATAGATGACTTTATCGAGTAAGGACATTTCAGCAGCTCCTGTCGTATGGAGACGGATTGCTTGTAAGATCTCCTCATCAGTGATGCCTAATTCTCGTTCAACAAATGATGCACCGACTAATCCGTGCCAAATTGCATTTCCATAAGCTAATAACTCTGGATCAAGTTGCTCACGTTCGATGAATAAGATAAACTCATCGTCTGGTCGTTCTTTCGCATAATCATGTGTCAATGCGGCGATACTCGCTTTTTCTGGCGAGCAACCATACCTTTCAGCAAGTGCAACAGCTGTTTGTTCTACACCCAAGACATGTTTGAAGCGTTGTTCACTCATTCTCATTTGGACTTTTTGCATCAAGATTTCTCGAGTATAGGCCGTATAATCTGTACTATAATTCATGTTGATACAATCCTTCTTTCTGAATATAATCCAAGACTTTATCTGGGACCAAATAACGGACGGAACAACCTTGTTGAATTTTTTGACGAATCTTTGTCGAACTTAGATCAATCTCAGGGACATCGACCCAGATCACAGGATACGGGGTTTCCACTTGATACCCACGTCGATGGATACCGACAAAGTGGACCATTGTCAATAACTCGTCGATTTTGTACCACTTTGGTAAATATTCGACCATATCACCGCCGATGATAAAATAGTAGTCCGTATCAGGATTATTTTGAGTCAAAGCCTTCATCGTGTCATACGTATAGCTTTTGCCGCCTCGTTCGATTTCAATCGTTTCAATCGTTAGAAAAGGATTGTCTTCGATCGCAAGTTCCAGCATGTTTAAGCGATGTTCTGCCGGTATAGTTGGCTTTTCATCCACATGAGGTGGTTGATAGGAAGGCATTAAACAGACATGGTCTAGTCCTAAATTCTGTCCTGCTTGTTCTGCCATCACTAGATGGGCTAGATGCACAGGATTGAAAGTTCCGCCCAAGATCCCCACCTGTTTTCTTTTCTCATAAAGATGGGGCATTTCTTTTGGAAATACTTGAGGTCGAACAAAGGATTTCGCTTGCGATTTCATCTTCGTCACTCCTTAGATTGCATGTACTTCTTTAGATATCCGTTGGTATTTCTCTTTAGATGATGCTTTGTATAAAACAAGCACGCGTCCGATGATCTGAACCACTTCACATGCGATAGCTTGTTCTAATACTTGTGCCACATCTTCTGCGATCTCATCTGTATTTTGCAACAATGATACTTTGATCAATTCTCTTTTTTCAAGTGCTTCTTCGATTTGGACGATCATTGCTTCATTGATCCCACCTTTACCGATTTGGAAGATCGGTTGAAGATGGTGTGCCTGACTACGTAAAAATCGTTTTTGCTTTCCTCTTAAACTCATGTTTTTCCTTCTTTCTTAAATCAGTGCTTTTCTTCTTAACACATGTACCCCTTTTGGCGCCCAGCCTGCGATGACTGCTGGTTCCGTTACCGTGATCCAGCCTAGTCCTGCAAAGACGATATCTGTCTTTTCTTTTACAGAAAACTCAAAGCGAACAAGTTCAGGGAATTCACTGACTTCATTCGGACGTGGTGGTTGCAATAAGCCGCCTACATGTTTTTCATAAAAAGCATCGGCTTTTTCTAATTTTGTCCGATGTAAATTGACATCATTTGATACATAAGCAATAAATGAACCTCGTTTGCCACTGATAAAGTCGAATCGAGCTAATCCTCCAAGGAAAAGCGTTTGACCTTCATTCAGCTGATACACCTTAGGCTTGATTTCCTTCGTCGGTGCGATGATACGTAAGTCTTTTTTGCCTAAATAGTGCGCCATTTGATGGCGATGGATAATTCCTGGTGTATCGATCAAAAATTGGCCATCATCCAATGGGATCTCGATTTTGTCTAACGTTGTTCCTGGGAACTGCGAAGTCGTGATCACTTCTTGGACGCCTGCCGTATTTTTGATGATCTGATTGATCAATGTCGATTTCCCGACATTCGTCACACCAACGATATACACATCTCGACCCTCACGATATTTTTCGATTTTCTCTAGAAGTGTTGTCATTTCAGGTGCTTTTTTTGCGCTTGTCAACAACACCTCGACAGGTCTTAGCCCTGCTTCATGGGCACGCTCATTCATCCATTGGATCATTTTTGATTTTTTTAATGATTTAGGTAAAATATCGACTTTGTTCCCAACCAAAAGAACTGGATTGTTTCCGACAAAACGATGTAATCCAGGAATCAGTGAACCGTTGAAATCAAAAATATCCACCACATTGACGATCAATGCGTCTTTTTGACCTAATTCATTTAGTAATCGCAAGAAATCATCATCTGTCAGTGATACATCTTGGATCTCATTATAATGTCTCAAACGGAAACAACGTTGACAATAAACATCCCCTGTTGCTAACCCTTTTTCGAGTGCTGCTTTTGGTGTATAGCCTAATTCATCAGGATGTTCTGTTTGGATCATCACGCCACAACCGATACATTGTAATTCTTCGTTCATTCAATGCCACCTCGCCAATCCATATCTGGATGTTTCTTTACTAAATAACTCATGATCTTACGTTCCCAGAACCGATTGAATTTCGTCTTCCAACTATCAGTTTCAATGATTGGTTTAACTAAGACACTACGGATACCGGCACTATTCGCGCCACGAATATCGGTCATGATCTGATCACCAATCATGATGATCTCTTCATCTGCCAGATCCAACATTTTTTTTGCTTTATTGATTCCCACTGGCAAAGGCTTCAACGCTCTTGCAACATAAAGTAGCTCAAATTTTTTAACTGCACGAGCTACGCGTTCTGAGTTGTTGTTAGAAACAACGACTACTGGTATGCCCGCATTTCTCATTTCTAAAATCCAAGTGAACAATTCTTCCGTTCCATCTGGATTATTCCAAGCAATCAGTGTATTATCAAGGTCCGTCAAGACGGCTTTGATCCCTAGTTTTTTCAGTTGTGCAGGGGTAATTTTATAGACGGCTTCTACCATCCATGTAGGTTTATAATTTGAAAACATGTTGTCTCCTCATCTGCAAAAAATGAAGGAGCACGATATGTACTCCTCAACCCCATATTATACTGTAAAATCTAAAAAAAAACTACCTCTATACATTAAACCTTTTAATGGAGGTAATAACAGAAGGAACCAGCTCCAAAAAATAAGCAACCAGCTCATAAAATAGATTCTTCTATTTCTTGAGCTGGTTGCTTATTACTGAAAGAGTTGCTTTTGGAACATCATTCCTACAATTTTAGAAAAACCTAAAGAACTGAAATCACTATCCATAGGTAATGTTGGAAAAGAGCGCCATTTCTTATATCTTATTTTTACTACAATACTTTGGCCAAAAAATCGATAGTCCGAGGCTGGCTCGTCCGCTCCAGCACCTCACTAGGTGTCCCCTCTTCCACGATCTGTCCTTGATCCATAAAGATGATTCGATCACCCACTTCTTTCGCAAAGCCGATTTCATGAGTGACAATGACCATCGTCATCCCTTCTTGTGCCAATTGCAACATAACCGAAAGTACTTCACCCACCATTTCTGGATCAAGTGCCGAAGTAGGCTCATCGAACAACATGACGTCTGGTTGCATTGCCAACGCTCGGGCAATCGCTATCCGTTGCTGCTGTCCACCTGATAAAGAGTAAGGATAAGCGGTGGCTTTATCTGACAAGCCAACTTTTGCCAATAATTCCAAAGCGATCGCCTCGGCTGCTTTCTTAGGCATTTTTTTCACTTTGATTGGTGATAAGGTGATATTTTCTAATACTGTCATATTGGGAAATAGATTGAACTGTTGAAAAACCATCCCCATTTTTTCTCTTGTTTTAAAAATATCGTGTTGCTTATGTGTGATATCCGTTCCCTCAAACTCCACCGTACCGGCTGTAGGAGATTCGAGTAGATTCAAACAACGGAGAAACGTACTTTTCCCTGAACCTGAAGGACCAATGATCACCACAACCTCCCCGGCGGAAATAGTCGTAGTAATTCCTTTCAATACTTCTGTTTCTCCAAATGATTTACTTAGCTGTTTGATCGTTATTATTGATTTTTCCATACGACATTCTCTCCTAACGTTGATACCCTTTTCCGAGTTTTTTCTCCCAACTACTCAACAACCGCGATGTTACAAAGGTCATAACAAAGTATAACCCTGCGGCAATAAAATAAGGTTCCAATGGGATATAGGAGTTTGAGATAACGATCTGAGCAGATCCCATCAATTCATTGATACCGATCACTGTCAGTAAAGAAGAATCTTTGATCAACGTGACAAACTCATTTCCTAATGGTGGCAGGATATTTCTCAACGCTTGTGGGAAAATGACATAACGCATCGCCTGTATAGGACGTAAGCCTAGTGAATACGAAGCTTCTGTTTGTCCCATATCAACAGCCGCAATCCCTCCACGAATGATCTCAGCAACATACGCCCCAGAGTTCAGTGATAATACGATGATTCCTGGTATCAAACGCCCTAAGTCGATGGTTAAAATCCCCACGGACCAATCCACCGCTGGAAAGAAACGTTGCAATAAGATGAATCCGATCATGATCTGCAATAACATCGGTGTGCCTCTTAGTAATTCGATATAACTATTAGCTAACCAATTCAAAGGCTTGATCTTTGAGCGCTTCATCAATGCCATGGCTAGGCCAATCATTGTACCAAAGATGACTGTCAAGATCGAAATGACGATCGTAACGACCGCGCCGGATAAAAAATACGGTAAGTACTTATCTAAAAACGAAAAATTCACACTGCGTCCCTCTATTCTGTCGCTGTTTGTTCAGCTAGTTCATGATTTTTTTTGATGAATTCATCGATTTTTCCCTCATCACTTAATTTTTTGATGATTTTATTCAACTCTTCTTGTAATTCTGTACTCCCTTTTGGTAAGGCAACAGCAAAAGCTTCATCATCTGATTGTTCCAAAGGGATATCGGCAATCATCAAGTTGGGGTTCTGAGCAATATATGCTTCGGCAATCGTTTGTTCAACGACCATGCCATCCAGTGAACCTTGATTGATCTCGATCACCATATTTGGCACTTTATCGATCGTGACTACTTTAGCTTCTTTAATTTGTTCGTTGATCACTGCTTCTTGGATCGAGCCTTTTTGCGCTCCTAAGCTCTTACCTGCTAAGCTATCAATGCTTGTGAACGTGTTTTCATCTTTTTTATTGATCACGAGAACTTGTGGCGGATTGTAATAGTTGTCGGTGAAATCAAATTGTTCTTTTCGTTCTGCGGTCGCTGAAATCGCTGAGATCGCTACATCGACTTTTCCTTCTTTTAAAGAGGCTAACACCGTGTTGAAACTCATATCTGAGAGCTCCAATTTCACACCAAGCTCATCTGCGATGGCGTTTGCTAAATCAATATCCGATCCGACGATTTGATCTTTCCCATCGACGATCGTATGAAATTCAAACGGCGCATAATCAGCAGACGTCGCCACTTTCAATACACCACTTTCCTTGATTGCTGCTAATTGATCGTTTGATTCCGCTGCATCCCCATTCCCGCAAGCACCTAATGCGAATGTTGTAACTAAAAATAAAATAATTCCTGAAATCTTTTTCATTGTCTCGCCCCTTATTCATTTTGTTCTGTCATTATAGCATGAAAATTTCAAAAATAAACCTTTTTTGTATATTTATTTAATTTAATTCGTTTTTATGCTCTTAAAATGAATAATATAAACGAAAAAAGAATATTTATTTTAATGTTTCAAGGAAAGAAATGAAAAAAGCCGAGAACCAAGTCTCAGCTTTTTTTATTTGATTTTCAGTCTATTTTACTTTGTTTCTCAAGGCCAAACACCTCTGTACCAAGCTCATTGGTTCCGCTGATTTACGCTAAATCACACAATTAATATCGTTTGCCATCTTGATTTGTTCAATTCTTGTAAACTATTGTTTTCTTTCTTGATTTTCAATTTTGATTACATTTTGCATTAAATAAGCAACTCCGTTAACTGTATCTGCAAATGAAATAGAATTCGCAAAAGAATTTACCGAGCGATATTTGTCCCATAGTTTTTCCAAATAATCGCTCTCTTTGATCTTTTCCATTTCCCTTTCATAATAAAAAGATAACAGTTTATTGTCTCCACGTTTTGTAAAAGTATTTCGGACACTTTTATATAGCTCTTTCATATCAATATTTTCTAGTTTTGGGATGGCAAATAGGTCGTAGTAATCTTTCAATCTCGAATTATCTGTCCCAAAGCTAAATGTAGCACTCAGCTTTTCTGCAATAATCTGTTCTGTTGGATAAGCTGGAATCTCCACTTTTTTATCTTCAAACATCAATTGATGATAATGTATATCTACTTCAGGATAAATAGAATCTCCTGTTGTTACATCCAATTTAAATGGGACACGTATTTTTTCTAAATGAGCTATCAATTTAATTTGAAACCCAGGATAAAAATCAATTTCCCTTGTTTCTTTAATCTCTTGAATAGAGAAAACAATCCCCTCTTTCGTAGGTTTACTAGTTAGCTCATTAAAGATGTTCTTCAATTTTTCTTTAGTTAATTTGCTATTTCTAAATGTCGTATCAATATCAATTGTTGTTCTTCTATCGATTCCATATTTTGAACCCAATAGAAAGCCACCTTTTAAAATAAAGTCATTTTTATACTTCGATTCAGAGATTTGTTCAACTAAGCGATCCATCATAAAATGCCTTTGAACTAACTGTGCATTTAATCCTATACTTTTTGCAAGATTTCTTGTTTTTGCTGTAAATTGTGTAGGGGTCATATTTTCTCTCCATCAATACAAACTCTGCATATGATATTTCATTTCTTTTTCTACATGTAGTTTTGTCATATAATCTCTTAATTTACTTGGGTCTCTCATAGGATCTCTCATGTACTCTTTTAAAGCTTCTAATTTCATTTCGTATTCAATTTCATATCTCGGTTTCCAAATATCACAAAGGGTACGTTCCTTATCGTATATAGTAATAGGATTTCCTTGAAAGGAAGTTCCCTCTACTTTCCCTAGCTCGTATACTTCCTTCTTCACAAAATGAAATTGTAACTGTTGCTCTTTTGTAATTGAACGATCCACATTATAGCCATGTGGAAAAGTCAAATGAATGAAGTTCGGCATGTTTGTAGAAAGTTGATATATATCTAATGTCGTTTCATGAGAAAATATTCCTCTGGAAAATCGTTGCTGAAGACAAAATAAATCATCGATTCCATGACCAGTCTCTACATAATACCCACGATCAACTTTCATCAACATTCCTTGATTCACCAATCTTTGTACAGTAGTTGCTGAAATTCCTAATTTTCTAGCTTCCTTCATAGATAAATTTCCATCGCGAATACGCAACAACTCTTTCAACTTAGCTTGCATCTAATCCCCTCACTTACGTTACAAATACACTACATTAAACTTATCATAATAGTGTAATTGTAACAAGGCATTCTTTATGCGGAAAAGAAATGGGAGATTACTGTGTGTAATGAATGTTTCACGAATGTCTGGACAATATAACTTCCTGAAAGCTATACCAAGACGATAAGATACGTTAACATGTTTATGCACACACCAAGAACGCCTTACGCTGTAACTATTTAAAGGGTCTGCTTGAATAGTTAAGTGCCAATATCCAAGCACTAAAAAGAAATGCCTATGGTTTCAACAGCTTTTAAAATTTCAAATCAAGAATCCTGATTTGGTACAGAAAAATATTTTTAATCAATTAAAAGAACAGGGAAAAGATGGTGCCCCCTTCTTTCTGTTCAAATTATTCTGAAATTCCTCTTCTTCAAAAATCATTTTGCAAGAAGAGGAATTTTTTTAGTCTACTCCTTTACTCAACTATTCCTCATCCCCTGACACAAAACTATATTCAATCTTATGTATGTCAGCTAAGCGATTCCCCGTTTCATCTATCCAAGATAATTCTTTTCGATAATCCTTCCCGACTAATGTTGTCGTTTTCTTCTCCTGATTGACTTCGACTGTGACATGTTTGATTTCTTTAACAAACGTTTGAAAAAGTTCAGTCGTTTTTAAGTCTTGTTCTGCGGTTGTAAAATCAGATGTTAAAAATCATTCATTTTTTTATTTGCAATTATTTCATCAACAATAAAAAGTCCATCTAAATTAGAACACATTATCTAACCACCCATACAACTACTTGTTTTATCATTTAACTCGTAAAATAAGTATAAAAACAAGTTATTATCAAAAAAATATATGTTTTTCCTAATTTATTTCTTTTTTTAACTAGTAAATCATGCATATAATCACGTTAAATATACAAATCATAAACCAATTACTATACCTTCATATGATAAATCAGAAAAAACTGTAGAGTAAACTCTCTACAGTTAAATCAAAAAATCTTCTTAATATTTACGAAAACGTTGGTAGCGTTGTTCGATCAATTCTTCGGTTGGTTTCTGACAGAGTTCGGTCAGTTTTTCGATCAATGCTTTTTGCATCATACGCGCAACTTTTTCTTTGCCTAAAGGCTCTCCATTGAATGTTTCGGGGATCACTCGATCAATGACGTCTAACTCTAATAATTCACCAGCAGCGACTTTCATCAATTCAGCGGCTTCGGCTGCTCGGCTGCCGTCTTTCCAAAGAATCGAAGCAAAGCCTTCTGGTGATAAAACAGCATAGATCGTTTGTTCTAACATCCAGACTTCATCGGCTAATGCTAAGGCTAGTGCCCCACCACTACCGCCTTCACCAATAATAATACTGATGATCGGTACCTTCAAATCCGACATTTCTAATAGATTACGGGCAATCGCTTCCCCTTCGCCACGTTCTTCTGCACCGATTCCACAATAGGCACCCGCAGTGTTGATCAACGTAATGACCGGACGGTTGAATTTTTCTGCTTGTTTCATTAAACGCAGTGCTTTACGATAACCTTCCGGATGAGGAGAGCCAAAATTCCGACGAATATTTTCTTGCAAGTCACGGCCTTTTTGGATGCCAATGACGGTCACTGGTTTTCCGGCTAATTTTGCTACGCCTCCGACAATCGCTTCATCATCACCAAAGAAGCGATCACCATGAAATTCTTGGAACCCTTCAAAAATCGTGTCAAAAAAATCAAGACTTGTCCAACGATCTTTTGCCCGCGCCAATTGGACGATATCATGAGCAGTTTTATTCATGGTTGATCCATCCTTTCTGCGTATGCAATTCTAATAATTGATGGATCGTGTCCTTGAGTTCTTTTCTTGGAACGATTTGATCCACAAAGCCATGTTCCAGTAAAAATTCTGCTTTTTGGAAATCTTCTGGTAGTTCTTGTTTGATCGTTTGTTCGATCACTCGGCGGCCAGCAAAGCCGATCAAACTTTGCGGTTCAGCTAAGATGATATCCCCTTCCATCGCAAAGCTGGCGGTAACGCCACCTGTCGTTGGATCTGTCAGCACAGTCAAATAAAATAGCTGTTTGTTGCTATGACGTTTGACGGCTGCTGATATCTTGGCCATTTGCATGAGAGAAAAAATCCCTTCTTGCATCCGAGCTCCTCCTGAAGCAGTGAACAATACGACGGGTAATTTTTTACTCGCCGCACGTTCAAACAAGCGTGTGATCTTTTCCCCTACGATCGTGCCCATACTTCCCATGATAAAATTAGGGTCCATGACACCGATAGCAAAAGGAATGCCTTTAATAGTCGCTTGACCAGTTAGAACTGCTTCATGTAAGCCAGTCTTTTCTTGCATCTTGCCGATCTTTTCTTGATAATCAGGAAAATCAAGGGGATCTTTTGTAACTAGATCCGTATCCCATTCCTCTAAACTTTTCTCATCAATGATCAACGCTAATCGCTGCCATGCGCCGATCCTAAAGTTATAACTACAGTGTGGACATACTTTTTCTTCCCCGATATCTTTTGTGTAGATGATATGTTTACAATTTGGGCATTTCGCCCACATATTGTCAGGGACCGATGGTGCATTCGTTGGCTTGATTTCTCGATTAGGATTGATTCGAATGTATTTTTTCTTTTTGAATAAAGCCATCTTATTCGTCTCCTATCTCCGTCTCGGGAATCCAATTTGGTAAAAACTCTTCTTGTAAGAATGCGGTACTGTAATCACCAGCAATCACGGCAGGGTGACTGATCAGATCCATTTGGAATTCAGCATTCGTGATCACGCCATCTGTCACGATCTCGCTCAATGCCCGTTGCATTTTCATCAACGCATCGAAACGTGTATCGCCATGTACGATGACCTTAGCAATCATTGAATCATAATAAGGCGGAATCGTGTAACCTGAATAAACCGCACTGTCGACCCTTAATCCCATACCACCAGCTGGCAGCAACAAATTCTTGATTTTACCTGGCGAAGGAGCGAAATGAAATGCTGGATTTTCTGCATTGATCCGGCATTCAATCGCATGACCTTGGAAAATGATCTCTTCTTGTTGGATCTCTAATGGTCGTCCAGCCGCAACCTCGATTTGTTTTTTAACTAAATCGATATTTGTGACCATTTCAGTTACTGGATGCTCGACTTGGATGCGGGTGTTCATTTCCATAAAATAAAAATCACCGGATTCATCCATTAAAAATTCGATTGTTCCTGCATTTTCATAATTCACTGCCTTTGCTGCTCTGACAGCTGCTGCACCTAAGTGATTTCGTTTTTCCTCAGAGATCACAACAGATGGTGATTCTTCTAAGACTTTTTGATTATTCCGTTGTAAGGAACAATCACGTTCACCTAGATGCAGAACATGACCAAATTGATCACCTAATATTTGTACTTCAATATGTCTTGCGGGATAAATGATTTTTTCCAAATACATATCATCGTTACCAAAAGCAGCTGCTGCCTCTTGTTGGGCGGATGAAAAATGTTGTGGTAATTCTTCTTTTGACAAGACTTTGCGGATTCCTTTACCGCCACCACCAGCGGCGGCTTTGAGCATCACTGGATAGCCAATTTTTTCTGCCACTTCCAGTGCTTCTTCAACAGTCGATAGCACACCATCACTACCTGGGATCACAGGAACATCTGCTTGTTGCATCAACTGACGTGCGTTGATTTTATTCCCCATATCATCGATCGTTTTGCTTTTAGGTCCAATAAAGACGATATTACATTCTTCACACATCGAAGCAAATCGACTGTTCTCAGATAAGAATCCAAATCCAGGATGGATTGCTTCTGCTTTTGTAACGATGGCTGCACTTAGAACTGCTTGTACATTCAAATAGGAATCTGTTGCTCTTGCAGGACCGATGCAGACGGCTTCGTCTGCTAATTGTGTGTGTAATGCCTCCGCATCCGCTTCAGAATAGACCGCAACGGTTTGGATTCCAAGCTCACGGCAGGCACGAATGATCCGTACGGCTATTTCGCCGCGATTTGCTATCAAGACTTTTGAAAACATAACTCACCTATCCAATCATAAAGGTTAATTCAGCTTCAGCAACTTTTTTGCCGTCCACTTTTGCAATTCCTTTGCCTATTCCTGCAGAAGACTTGATTTTAGTGATTTCCACTTCTAATATCAACGTATCTCCAGGAGTCACTTTTTTACGAAACTTCGCTTTATCTAATCCGCCAAAGTAAGCAGTTTTTCCTTTGAACTGTTCCAATGATAATAGAGCTACTGCTCCTGCTTGGGCCATCGCTTCTACGATCAATACCCCCGGCATCACAGGTTCTTCTGGAAAATGTCCTTGGAAAAAAGGTTCATTGATCGTCACATTTTTTTTAGCAACGATCCGTTCGCCTTCGACGATTTCTTCCACTCGATCAATCAGCAACAGCGGATAGCGATGAGGGATGATTTCTTTGATTTCTTGTATATTCATAGGTCTGGTTCTCCTTGGCTTAATTTGGTTGGATGATAAAGAGTGGTTGTCCGTATTCTACGACTTCTTCATTGTCGATCAAGATCGCAACGATCTCACCATCGACATCACTCGTTACTTCGTTCATCAATTTCATTGCTTCAATGATACAGATCACTTCACCCTTAGCGACTTTATCTCCTACTTTTTTGAATGCTGGTTTGTCAGGAGATGGTTGTAGATAGACGATTCCAACGATTGGTGATTTCACTTCAGTCCCATCAATTGTCGGCGCAACTGCTTCTGGTTGAACAGAATGGCTTTCTTCTTTTGGTAAAGCCGGTACAACTTGTTGAGGTTGTGGTTCAGAAGCACTCGTTGTTGGTACTGTTTGCCCCATTCCCCGACTCATTTCATTTTTATTCATATATAATTCAAATTGTCCGTCTTTCAAGTCAAATTCTGTTAAAGTTGACTGATCAAATTGACTGACTAATTCTTTGATTTCATTGATCTTCAACATTATTCCTCCCAGCGTTTCATACATAGTACAGCATTATGTCCACCAAATCCTAATGAATTACTCATGGCATAAGACAGTTCAGCTGGTTTACTTTCGTTGATCACAACGTTCAGATCGATTTCAGGATCTTGTTTTTCAACATTGATGTTTGGTGGAATAAACTGATGCTCTAACGCCATCAAAGTGGCAAGCGCCTCAATCCCACCTGCAGCACCTAATAAGTGACCAGTCATTGATTTCGTACTGCTGACATAGGTTTCTTTGAAAGAGTGTCCTAATGCGATTTGAATCGCTTTAGCTTCTGCTTGATCATTTGCAGGTGTACTTGTTCCGTGTGCGTTGATATAGCCCACTTCTTTTGCATCGATCCCGGCTTCTTCCATCGCCAATTTCATTGCTTTTGACGCACCAGAACCATCTGGTGTTGGAGCTGTCATATGGTAAGCATCACAATTTGAGCCGTAACCCACGACTTCACCATAAATTTTTGCGCCACGAGCTTGTGCATGCTCCAGTGATTCAAGGACTAATACTCCTGCCCCTTCACCCATAACAAAACCATTACGGTCTTCATCAAATGGCATCGAACCACGTTCAGGATCTGTCGATGTTGACAAAGCAGTCAATGCCGCAAATCCGGCGATCCCCATTTCACAGATTGTTGCTTCTGTTCCACCTGCAAGGATGATATCGGAATAACCATGTTTGATGTTGCGGAATGCTTCACCAATCGCATTCGTTCCACTGGCACAAGCGGTCACGATCGACGTACAAATTCCTTTCGCCCCTACACGCAACGCAATATTACCAGCTGCCATATTGGCGATCGACATTGGAACAAACATTGGTGATACACGATTGGCTCCTTTGTCGTGCATGCGGATGACTTGGCTTTCGATCGTTGGTAAACCACCAATCCCAGAGCCAACGATAACGCCAAAACGATCTTGGTTGATCGTTTCTTTTTCGATCCCACTCATCGTCAATGCTTCCATCGCAGCATAAATGCCATAGATTGAAAACATATCCATCCGTTTGCTATCTTTTTTTACAAAGTATTTATCAAAAGGAAAGTCTTTTACTTCACCTGCTAAAGTGATTCCTGTATCTGTTGCATCAAATTTTGTGATCGGTGCAATGCCATTCGTCCCAGCTTTTAAACTAGCTAAAAAACTATCTGCATCATTACCGATCGGTGAAGTGACTCCATAACCTGTAATTACTACTCGATTCATAAATTTTCCTCCCTATCCGTGCATGACCAATCCGCCGTCAACATTGATGACTTGCCCTGTGATATACGAGCTTTTCGCTAAGAACAATGCGGCTTCCGCAATATCTTCCACTTGGCCGAAATGTTGCATTGGAATTTGTTTTTCTGCTTGTTCTCTTACTTTTTCGGATAATACATCTGTCATATCTGTAGTGACAAACCCCGGAGCAATCACATTACATGTGATTCCTCGTGTGGCAACTTCTCTTGCCACAGATTTAGTAAAACCGACAACTCCTGCTTTACTTGCTGCATAATTGGCTTGACCCAAGTTACCGATCAATCCTGAAACACTTGAAAGATTGATGATCGCGCCTTCTCTTTTTTTCATCATTTTCTTTAACACGTGCTGTGTCATATTGAAAGTTCCTGTTAGATTGATATCCAAACATTTTTTGAAATCATCTGCATCCATACGTAAGACAAGTTTATCATTCGTAACTCCCGCATTATTGACCAAAATATCGACAGAACCCAGCTGCTGTTCTGCTTCTTTGATCATCTCTCCTGCTTTATCATAATCGGAGATATCACCTGAGATCCCTACACATTCAACCCCATGCGCTTTGATCGCATTGATTTTTTCGGCTGGGATCTCTCCACGACCATTTAAGAAGATGTTTGCGCCTGCTTTGGCAAAGGCTAAAGCGATTGCTTCACCAATTCCTCGTGTACTGCCTGTAATAAATACATTTTTTCCAGTTACGTCCATAACTTGCCTCCTATGACAATCGATTGATTGTTTCTTCAAATGTTTGTTGATTCTCCACACGTGCAACGGCGATCGACTTGTCGATTTTTTTCATAAAGCCACTTAATACTTTACCGGGCCCGACTTCGACCACTTGGTCGATTCCTAAATCTTTAAGTTTTTCGATACTTTCGTAAAAACGAACGGGTTTCATCACTTGTTGTTCAAGTAAACCTGGGATTCTTTCTTTCGTCATGATCTCTGTCGTGGTGTTGCTGATCACAGGTATTTCAGGTTCTGAAAAAACGATCTTGCTTAGTTCCTCCGCTAATTGTCTAGCAGCAGGTTCTAAGATTGCTGTATGGAAAGGGCCACTTACATTGAGTGGGATCATTCGTTTGATCCCTTGTTCTTGTAATAGTGCTACCGCTTGATCCACTGCTTTTTCTTCGCCTCCGATGACGATTTGCTGGGGTGTATTGTAATTTGCAGGGGAAACGATCCCCATTTCTTCCGCCTGCTTACAACAGCTCTCGATAACATCTACCGGTGCATTCATCACAGCTACCATTTTCCCACTACCGGTAGGTGCAGCGTCTGTCATAAACGTGCCTCTTTTTTCGACCAATGCGACTGCTTCACTAAAGGAGAGCGCACCACTGGCTACTAAAGCAGAATACTCACCTAAACTAAGCCCTAAAACGGCTTGAGGAGTGATCCTATGTTCTTTCAGCAAACGATAGAACGCAATGCTGACAGTCAAAATAGCCGGCTGCGTATAGATCGTTTGATCCAAACGTTCATTTGTTGAAAAACAAAGCTCCGCCATATCATAGCCCAAGATCTGACTAGCTTCATCAAAAGTCTGTTTCACGATGGGTTCATGGTAGAGGTCTTGACCCATTCCTTGGTATTGTGCACCTTGTCCGCTAAATAAAAATGCTGTTTTCATCATAGTCTCCAATTTATATTCAGGATAGATAGCTTTTTGTTTCATTTAAAAAAAGGCTAAGACATTCCTTTTTCGGAAAATGTCCCAGCCCCCAACCTAATCTTGATGATTATGCAGTTTGTTTTTCAACATAAGTGACTAAATCTTGAACTGTTTTGATGCCGTCTTCTGTTTCGATTTTCACATCAAATTCATCTTCGATCTCGTTGATGATTTGGAATAAATCCAAGCTATCTGCTTCAAGGTCTTCTTGGATGTTTGTCGTTAATTTGATTTCTTCTGTGTCTTTCCCTAATTCTTCCGCAATGATTTCTTGAATTTTTTCGAATACCATATGATAATTCCTCCGATATTGTTTCTTTATTTTATATTTTTTATTTTTATCAGTTTATAGTTCCATGAGGATACTTCCCCATGTCAATCCTCCACCATAACCTGTAAATACCACTTTTTGTTTTTGACCTAAGGTAATTTTTCCGCTTTCTATCGCTTCATCTAAAAGAATCGGGATGCTTGCTGCGGAAGTATTGCCATATTTATCCATGTTCGTTAGGAATTGCTCCTGGGGAATTTTTACCTTGCGAGCAATCTTTTCGATGATTCGTAAGTTTGCTTGATGCAAAAGCAGATAATCAACAGGTGTGTCTTGAATGAGTTCCTTGATGTTCATCGCGACGTCTCTTACAGCAAAGTCAAAAATATCCCGTCCAACCATTTTTAAATAGTAAGAACCTTCTGAATCTTTCGTGTATAAAGGCGATTGATTTGGTAGATAGCCAGAAGTAAGAGATTGCGCACGCGAACCATCTGCCGCTAGCGATTCTCTCAATAATTTTTGATCTGAGCCAGCTTCTAACAAAATCCCACCAGCACCATCACCAAACAAGACAGCGGTTGAACGATCCGTCCAATCGATCAGTTTAGATAATGTTTCGCCACCAATTACTAAACCTTTCATTGAGCCACAGCGAATCAGTTTCTCTGCAACACTCAAGGCATAAACAAATCCTGAACATGCGGCACTGATATCAAAGGCGATTGCTTTGGTTGCGCCGATCCTTCCTTGAACTAAAGTTGCGACAGAAGGCGATGTATAATCAGGCGACATCGTAGCAACGATAATAAAATCGAGTTCCTTTGGATCGAGTGTTTTTTTCTTTAGTAATTTTTCGGCAACGAGGTAACACAAATCGGAAGTCTCCTGCTCGGTCACACAATGTCTCTCTTTAATTCCTGTACGGGATGAAATCCATTCATCCGAAGTGTCCATCATTTTTGAGAGATCATCGTTTGTGATGATTTTTTCCGGTAAGACACTTGCCGTTGCTGTGATCGTTCCAAATTGTTCCATTAAACTTCCTCACTTGTAATCTCGCAAGAAATCATGCAAGTTTTTCAATGCAGACAGCAAAGCTTGTTGTTCGTCGGCAGCCATACCATCCATAATGTTTTTGACCATTTCACGATGGAAATGCTGATGCACGCGGTAAAGTAACTTACCTTTTTTGGTCAACCCCAGCTTCACCACTCGTCGGTCGTCTTCACTACGGATACGCTCAACGTAGCCTTTCCTAACTAACTTGTTGATAGCAGTGGTCAAGGTCCCAACAGTAATCGACAGTTCTTTGGCTACTTCTGAAGTTGTCTTTTTCTTGTACATACCGATTGCCTCGATCGTATGCATCTCTGTAATCGACAGATCTTTGAATTGTGACTTTTTTAATTCGGATTCTTCGATCGTCAAAATATCATTGAAGACACTAACGAGATAATCATTTACTGTATTAAAATCAGGTTCCATGTTCCACCATCCACTAAAATTAGTTTGATTATCAAATCTTTTGATGTTCAAACTATATCTTAACTTTTTTCAAAATGCAACCTTTTAACTAGATTTTTTTGCATTATTAATTTTTTTTAATTTTAAATTTATGACAAAATGCTTTAATATCAACCTTTAAACCTCTAAAAATTAAAATAAATGAATAAAAAAATATTTTGATTATCAAAGTATCTCTATAATTTATTTATAAAATATAATCCCTTTTATTGTTCATTTTTTTAAATCTGTTATAATCTTTTTAGTTCAAATTCAATTAGGGGAGCGCTTATGCACTTAAAAGAGAAAGTAAAAAACCTACCTTTATTACCTGGTGTTTACTTGATGAAAAATAGCGATGGAAAAATTATTTATGTGGGGAAAGCTAAAAATTTAAAAAATCGCGTAAGTACGTATTTTCATCAAAATAAACAACACTCGAAAAAAGTCTTGCGCTTAGTTCGTTCGATTGCAGATTTTGAGATCGTTGTCGTTGATACTGAACTAGATGCCTTATTATTAGAGTGTCAATTGATCCAACACTATCGTCCTATCTACAATCGTCGGATGAATTATTTTGACAACTATAACTATTTACATATTCAATCCGATGGTCTTTTTCTCACGAATATTCCTACCGCAAGAACTTATGGCCCTTTTCGTCTTTATAAAAAAATGCCTAGTATCCTTCGAATCATCGAAGAAAACTATCAAATGCCTTGGCTTTCTGAAATCAGTCATTTGGCGTTACAAGTTCAACTTCCTGAAATGAAGGCATTGAGCTTTGACCAAAAAAAGAAAGAGATCCAAGGTCTGTTGCAAGGAAGAAACAAGAAATTGTTAGGCTATTTAAAAAAACGACAATTACATTTTATTAACCAGCTTAATTTTGAGAAGGCGGCTATTCTACAACGAGATATCGAATTGATCACCTACTTTACTGGTCGGATACAAGAACAAAAAAAATTTTTACGAACACCGAGAATCACATTGAGCATGCCGTTAGCTAGCGATGAGACCAAGATCAAGCATTTCTTGGTTTCCTACGGTCAAGTGGCTGATACAACGATCACAGAACCTGGACAAGCGCCTCATTTCTATTATGAAAAAGACAATAGGTTGTCACTCAAGCGACAACTGTCTCAAGAAGAAATCGATCCTGTTCAAATCTTGATCAGCTACCAACGTAAACTGGCAAAAGACGAACAGGAAACAAAAAAAGAGTCTGGAATCCAACGCATTGGTTGAATCCCAGGCTCTTTTAGCTAGCTCGAAATCTTATTGAATCAAATCATAGATCTCCATCGCAACGATATCGATATTGTCGAATTCGTATTGTTGATGTGTGTCTGTTTCAGTTAGTTCAAATGTTTCTGTCGCTTTATCATAAGTTACGGTGCATTTTTCTACGCCCTCTTTTTCAAAACGACGAACTTGCAGCTCATTGTCTGCTGATTCGACCATAGCCTCCAGTCGTTTAATGATTGCGACTAATTGTGAATGTGCCATCGGAGGTCCTCCTTTTCTTAGTTCTGTTATATTGTATCAAAAGCATCGTCGACTTGCATTGATTTTCTCCAAAAAAACTAGTTTTTTAGGATTTTTTTTTCGGCTGTCTGCCATCTTCCCACCAAAGCTTGATCAATGCTTGTGTTCCATCGTTCTCAAAACCCTTTTCTGCTAACTTCTCATACAGCTTTCGGGCTTCTTTGGTTGCTGGTAAGTCCAACCCTACTTTTTCTGCTTCGGCTAAAGCAATCTTCAAATCTTTGATAAAATGTTTGACAAAAAATCCTGGCGTATAGTTCTCTTGTAAAATACGAGGTGCATAATTACTTAATGACCAGTTTGCAGCACTACCGCCTGAAAGTGTGGCAATCACTTTTTCTAAGTCTAAGTCAGCTTTCTGTGCGTAAACAAGCATCTCTGTCATACCAGTCATTGTTCCGGCAATCATGATCTGGTTTGCCATTTTTGTATGTTGTCCTTTTCCAGCTGAACCATGTAACGTAAATGTTGTTCCAAACTCACGAAATAGTGGTAATACTTGCTCGTAGACATTCTCTTTTCCACCCACCATGATCGTTAAGGTGCCATTTTTTGCACCTAGATCGCCTCCTGAGACAGGGGCATCTAAGGCATCCGCTCCAAGCTCTTGTGCGCTTGCTGCAATTTTTTCAGCAAGTGTTGGCGTACTTGTCGTTAAATCTATGACTGTTTTTCCATTTATAGCTGCTTGGAAAATGCCTTTCTCACCATAATAGATTTCTTCCACATCTTGAGGATAGCCAACCATTGTAAAGATAACTTGGCTCATCTCAGCTACTTCTTGTGGACTATCTGCCCATACTGCCCCTTCTTCCATAAGTGGCGCAGCTTTTGCTTTCGTACGATTATAAACAGTCAGTTCGTGGCCAGCTTTTTGTAAATGACGAACAATCGCGCTTCCCATAACTCCTGTACCGATAAAACCAATTTTCATCTTTTGCCCTCCTAAACGATAAAATCCTTGTTTCTATGCTAGTATACGCTAGAAACAAGGATTTTTTTAGGATTATTCACTGTTTTTTTATCTTTTGAAAGAATTTAATTTAATTTTAATCCGTTCGATGGATGCTTCTTCTTCTTTTTTACGCATCTCTTCTTTGTAATACACAAGCATATCTTCATAAAATTCGATCATTGATTGACCAAAATGAGTAGCTGAGATCTCGTAAAGTTTCTTTTCAAACACTTCTGGATCTTTTTCAACTTTGCTTTCAATATAATCAATAAGTGCAGGTGCAAAGTCTTCATCTCGTTCAAATGTTCGGCCAAGGGAAGCATGATCAAATAAACGATTCAAATAATCATTTCCTTCAACTACACATGGTGTACCAGCCGCCATTGCTTCTGTATACGTCAATCCTTGTGTTTCTGATGTCGACGCACACACAAAATAATCAGCCGCACGATAATAGAACGCGACGTCATTGTTATCGACTTCCCCAGTAAATTGAACCGCATCAGCTAAATCCAGCGACGTGATCAGTTCTTTTAGTTGCTCAACATAAGGTCCGTTTCCGACTATGACTAGTCGTGCATCTGGATAGTGTTTGATGACTTCTGGAAACCCTTGGATTAACGCTTGGATATTTTTTTCGTAAGAGATTCGACTTAAAGATAAAATCATCAAGCCGTTTTCCTTGATCCCTAATGAAGTGCGTAGCTCTTTGATTTGTTCTTGTGTGATTTCTGGACGTTTGAATTTGTCTATATCGATCCCAGTCGGTATCACTCGTAATGGTGCTGTCACCCCATAACTTCGCAATGTTTCGATGACACGCTCACTCGGGCAAACCACACCTGTCGTATGGTTCACAAATAGACGAGATAAGTATTTGACATGGGATTGTCGAATCACTTTCCCTTTTGCAATATAATGCAGGTAATCTTCATACATCGTGTGATACGTATGGATCGATGGGATCTTTAATTTTTTTGCGACCATCTTGCCAAGAACACCCGCCCCAAACTCAGTGTGCGTATGGATAAGATCTAACTCTAATTCTTTTGCCACTAAATAGGCGTACCACATTCCTCGTACCACTACTCGGCGTTCTTTAAATGATACAAAAGGAACACTTGGCATACGAATTACATCTTTTTCTAACTTGTCTGCATTGGGATCTGTTGTCGTAAATATATACACGTCATGTCCCATTTTTTCGAGTTCTTCTTTTAATGTCTTGATCGATGTAGCAACACCACTTACCTGTGGAAAATAGGTATCGGTAAAAAAGCCGATTTTCATCTTTTTTCGCCTCCAAACTACCTTTATTTTGATTCTTGCATTTGTTCATCTGAAGAATCGGATGCCTTTAGCACTTGTTGATAAACGGATTGAAGTTGTTCACCAATTCTTTTGATACTTCGTTCTTCAGCCGTTTGATAGCCAGATTCAACTAAACTAGGTACTTCATGTTGAATGATTTTTTGAATGAGTTGTGAAAACTCTTCATTGTTTCGCCCCATATAACAATTTTTTTGATCTTCAAGCCAACCATCATAGACTGGAATATCACGTACTAACACATTTTGTTTACTTGCTAAAGCTTCCAGTACGACAATACCTTCCGTTTCTTCATAAGAAGGGAAAAAGAACAGATCCGCTCCTGAGTATGCTCCTTCGATGATCTCTCCTCGAATATAGCCTGGAAAAATGACATTATCGGGATGATCTTCTTTCACGATTTTTCGGATATTACTTGGGATCGAATACATCGGTACATGACCAAACCAGATGAATGTATATTCCGGTAATTGTTTGGCTATTTCAACAAAATCGATGATTCCTTTTCTTGCAAAGAACAGTCCTACACAAATAATCACTTTTTGATCAGGTGAAAGATTGAAATACTCCCTGAATTTTTGTTCTTTGACAGGGTCTGGTTGGTACTTTTCCAAATCGATCCCATTGGAAATCGATTGAATCGGTAAATCGATACCATAACTTTGCAATAATTTTTTTGAATATGGGGTTGGTGTAATCAAGTAATCTGCCTTTTCATACAATCCGACTAAATATTTTTTTACAAATGGTGCTAATTGATTCGAACCGATAAAGGAATTACGAAAATCCTCCTCCGTTGAATGCGCATGATAAATTATTTTTTTACCATTTTTACGCGCTTTGTTGACCATGTTGTGACTATTGATACCATATGTATTGATGTGCAAAATATCATAGTCTTCCTTACTATCTAAAGTATAGGAGATCCCTACATCTTTAAGCGCACGCTTTTGATGATCAAGTGCACGACCAATGCCGGACTTAGAAAGTATCTTCTCACTTTCAAAATATAATAATACCTTCATCTACGTTCCCCCTCACTCTTATATTATAACACAGCGTGAAAGCTGTCACTCAACCTTAAGTCCGATTTTTTCCCAACAAACTTGTAAGTTGGAACGGAACTTTATTTATTATTGCAAGAAGACAAAAAAACAGGCACAGCAAAATACTGTGCCTGTTCTAAAAATCAAGCTAGATATTCATTAACAAGTTCTACGACTTCTTCCATTGTATCGCACTCATTTAGGGCACGATCCGCTAGTTCAGCCATTTTGCTTGTATCTAAACGTTTCATCAAGCTACGTGTTTTTAAGATCGATGTTGCACTCATTGAGAACTCATCTAATCCCATACCTACTAGTAAAGGAACAGCCATTTGATCGCCGGCCATTTCTCCACACATACCAGCCCATTTACCTTCAGCATGTGCTGCATCAATGACGTTTTTGATCAAACGTAGAATTGATGGGTTGTATGGTTGGTACAAGTAAGAAACACGTTCGTTCATACGGTCAGCTGCCATTGTGTATTGGATCAAGTCGTTTGTTCCTACTGAGAAGAAGTCAACTTCTTTAGCAAATTTATCCGCAATAACGGCTGCAGCTGGAATCTCGATCATGATCCCTACTTGGATCGAATCAGAGACTTCAATGCCTTCATTTACTAATTTTTGTTTTTCTTCTTCAAAGATTGCTTTTGCACCACGGAATTCTTTTAGTGTAGCAACCATTGGGAACATGATACGCAAGTTTCCATGTACAGAGGCACGTAATAACGCACGCATTTGCGTACGGAACATATCGTCACCTTGTTCTGACAAGCTAATACGTAATGCACGGTATCCTAAGAAAGGATTCATTTCATGCGGCAATTGCAAGTATGGTAATTCTTTATCTCCACCGATATCCATTGTACGAACAACGACAGGTTTTCCTTCCATTCCTTCCAATACTGCTTTGTAAGCAACGTATTGGTCTTCTTCAGTAGGAAAATCTGGTGAATCCATATAAAGGAATTCAGTACGATAAAGTCCAACTGCTTCACCACCATTGTTGTGTACACCGACTAAATCTTTAGGTGTACCAATGTTGGCTGCTAATTCAAAGTGTTTGCCATCGGCAGTCACTGTCTCAGCATGTTTCAGTTTTTCCCATTCTGCTTTTTGTGCAGCATAATCTGCGCCGATTTTTTCAAATTCGGCTTTTTGTTCTGCTGTTGGCTCAATGACTACATCGCCTTCGATCCCATTAACAGCTAACATTACGCCTTCTTTGACCTTCGCAGTGATTTCTTTTGTTCCAACGATTGCTGGAATTTCAAGAGAACGAGCCATGATTGCAGAATGCGATGTACGTCCACCGATATCTGTTACAAAAGCTTTTACGAAGTTACGATCTAATTGAGCAGTGTCACTTGGCGTCAAATCATGCGCCACGACAACCACTTCTTCATTGATCATTGAAGGGTTTGGTAAAGTCACACCTAATAGATGTGCTAAAATACGTTTTGCAACGTCACGAATATCTGCTGCACGTTCTTGCATGTAAGCATTATCTTCCATTGCTTCGAACATACCGATATACATATCCGTTACTTCTTTAAGAGCTGATTCAGCATTTACACTGTTATCTTTGATGTTTTGTTTGATTTGACCTATCATTTCAGGATCTGAAAGAACCATTAAATGTGCGTCAAATACTTGCGCTTCTGCTTCACCTAAGCTTTGCGCTGCTTTTTCACGAATTTGTTGTAATTCTTCAGTTGATTTTGCTAAAGCATCATCTAAGCGAGCTTCTTCAGCTGAAGTATCCTCAACTGTCGTCTTACTGAATGATAAATCCGGTTGAACTAGCAGGTAAGCTTTTGCAACGGCTACTCCGTCACTAGCGGCGATCCCTTTTAGCATTTCAACCATTATTCAGATAAGCCTTCTTTCTTCATTGTTTCAACGATAGCTGCCATAGCGTCAGCTTCGTCAGCACCTTCAGCAGTGATAGTAACGTCAGAACCTTGACCTACACCTAAAGACATAACGCCCATGATAGATTTTAAGTTTACTGATTTACCTTTATACTCTAAGTTTACATCAGAGTTAAATTTGCTTGCTGTTTGTACTAATAGTGTAGCTGGACGTGCGTGGATCCCAGTTTCTGCTACTACGTGAAATTCTTTCTTTTCCATATTAATCGGTCTCCTTTAAGTGAGTGTTGTTTTTATGTGAGGGTTTTCTTTTTTAGCAATCCATGATAGAACTAATCAGATGAACCCTTTCATCTGTAAAGATTACCATTTTTTTTCCTTAGATACAACAGTTTTCATTTAAATTGAGAGAAAATCCAATAAAGTATTCTGTAGAAGTGTTTCATGCATAGTGACGATTATTCCTGTTTTAATAAATTCTATGTTTTTTTATATCTCATGAATCGTTTGACCAATCATTGTTTGTCGAGTAATTGAACAATTCACGAAATTTCAGCTAGATCCCCTACAGATTCGTCGACAACTTAAGGTTCTTACCCAAATGTTTTGTCACATTGCCTGAACAAAAGAATCAATTGCTTGCGTCAATTCAAAAAATTAGTATAATAAAATTAAATGGTCAGTAATGGTCAACAAGGTATGACTTTTACCAGGTTTGTTGATCGAGTGTTATTCTTTTACCCAAAGATAGGCGCGATGTAAAATAGACTTAATGACCAATGTTTGAAAGGACGTGAATGTTTTATGCTTTGTCAAAACTGTGGAAAAAATGAAGCAACGATTCACTTGTATGCGACTGTCAATGGCCAACGTACACAACTTGACTATTGTCAGAGCTGTTACCAAAAAATCAAAAATCAGCAAAATGGAGGTCTAACAAGTATGGCCCAAAATGATCCATTTGGCTTTGGGAGTCTGGACGATCTGTTTCGTTCGATGTCTCGTCAAATGCAACAACAAGGAAATTATGAACAAACACCCCCTACTCAATTTGGTGGGAACAACAACTTCAATGGTGGACAACCACCACAAGGCCCCGCTTCAGATGGTCTTTTAGGCGAATACGGTATCAATATCACAGAAGAAGCACGCCAAGGTGAAATCGATCCAGTCATCGGTCGAGATGATGAAATCAAGCGCGTGATCGAAATCTTGAATCGCCGCACAAAGAACAATCCTGTATTGATCGGAGAACCAGGTGTCGGTAAAACAGCTGTGGTTGAAGGACTCGCACAAAAAATCGTTGATGGCGATGTTCCACAAAAATTACTAGATAAAGAAGTGATTCGCTTAGATGTTGTTTCACTTGTCCAAGGCACAGGAATCAGAGGACAATTTGAAGAACGGATGCAAAAACTAATCGAAGAAATCAGACAAGCAGAAAATGTCATTTTATTTATAGATGAAGTTCATGAAATCGTTGGGGCTGGTTCAGCTGGTGATGGTAACATGGATGCCGGAAATATATTAAAACCCGCATTAGCTCGTGGCGAATTACAAATGGTTGGGGCAACGACATTGAATGAATACCGGATCATTGAAAAAGATGCTGCGTTAGAGCGCCGGATGCAACCTGTTCGTGTCGATGAACCTTCTGTAGATGAAACGATCAGTATTTTAAAAGGATTGCAAAAGCGCTATGAAGACTACCATCATGTCAAATACACAGATGCTGCGATCGAAGCTGCGGCTAGATTGTCCAATCGCTATATCCAAGATCGTTTTTTACCGGATAAAGCCATTGATTTACTGGATGAAACAGGATCTAAGAAAAACTTAACGATCCAAATCGTTGATCCAAAAATGATCGAAAAGAAATTGGAAGAAGCGGAAGAACAAAAGTTGTTGGCTTCTAAAGAAGAAGATTTCGAAAAAGCAGCTTATTATCGCGATCAAATCAATAAATTGAAAAAAATGCAAGAACGTCAACTTTCAGAAGAAGAAATCCCAGTAATCTCTGAAAAGGACATGGAAAAAATCGTTGAACAACGTACAGGCATCCCAGTTGGTGAACTGAAAGAAAAAGAACAAACTCAATTGAAAAACTTAGCGGACGACTTGAAAAAACATGTGATCGGGCAAAACGATGCGGTTGATCGGGTAGCCAAAGCCATTCGTCGTAATCGAGTTGGTTTAAGCAAGAAAAACCGTCCAATTGGTTCTTTCTTATTTGTTGGTCCTACTGGTGTTGGTAAAACAGAATTAGCGAAGCAACTAGCCTATGAATTATTTGGATCTGAAGAATCGATGATCCGTTTCGATATGTCAGAATACATGGAAAAACACAGTGTCGCAAAATTGATTGGTTCCCCTCCAGGCTATGTCGGCTATGAAGAAGCTGGTCAATTGACTGAAAAAGTACGTCGAAATCCGTATAGTTTGGTTCTGCTTGATGAAGTAGAAAAAGCACATCCAGATGTCTTACACATGTTCCTACAGATCTTAGATGATGGACGTTTGACCGATGCGCAAGGTCGTACGGTCAGCTTCAAGGATACAATCATCATTATGACAAGTAATGCAGGAACTGGAAAAGTAGAAGCCAATGTTGGCTTTGGTGCTGCTCGTGAAGGCGTGACTCGTTCTGTCTTGAATCAATTGAACAACTACTTCACACCAGAATTCTTGAATCGTTTTGATGGAATCATCGAGTTCAGTGCTTTATCAAAAGAAAACTTGATGACGATCGTGACGCTCATGCTTGATGATGTCAACCAATTGTTGGCGGCTCAACAATTACATGTGGACGTTCCTACGAATGTCAAAGAAAAGCTGGTTGATCTTGGTTACGATCCAGCAATGGGTGCCCGACCATTACGTCGGACGATCCAAGAACAAATCGAAGACGGCATTGCCGAATTCTATCTTGATCATCCAACGATCTCAGATCTTAAAGCAAAATTAGATAAAGACGACAAAATCGTCATTACGTCTAAACCTGAACGTTTAGTCAAAGAAGCAAACAACGAACCGACAGAATAATTCCACGTTAGTATGGTAATAAAAATCGAGCGGAGAGTTTGCCACTCTCCGCTTTTGTTTTTATTTTTGGAAAAAAAGTAACGATTTTTTCTCGTCCGTTCATTTTTAAGAAGACAAAATGCTGTTCATTTTACTAAAAAAAAATTATAATTAATGTAAGTTATTTCTTAAATACATAAGAGAGGTGAGCGCCATGAAACTAGTTAATGTAACAAACAGTCATTCACGATTAGTTTTAAATCAGCTGGAAAATACAGATGCACATATGGTTAAGGTGTATACCGCAGGAAATACAACCGTTATTTATACAGAAGCTCCCGAGCACAACGAAATCGTCCTGATGAATGAAAATCGTAATATCCAACCAAAGGAAATTGAAGAAATCCAACGTTACTTCTTAAAAAAAATCCATGACGCTGAGTACCATCCTGATGACATCCAAGTGATCGAGTTACCGGGCTTAGTAGAAATCTCTATTCCAAAAAGAAATTTAAATGCACCAATTGCTATGTAGGTTAAAAAAATAAATCATGAATCAAAGGGGTTTTGTCGAAGGTACTTGGCATTCCCTTTTTTTCTTTTTCCTATTTCCAACTTCCCTCCCCTTTACAGGTCGATCCGTTTGGATGATCGAGCGTATTTCTGTGACGATCCGTTCATTTTTTTCCCAATTCTCAATATCCAACATTTGACATACTCGACGCATTTTTGCTTTTTTTCTTTCAATACGCTGTTTTTTTTTGATTTCTGTTTCCATTTGACCCCTACTTTCTTTGCTTATTTTATATATATGTACGCAAAAATATTCTAATCTATTTTTTTATTTGATTTTAATTGATTTTTTCAAAATAAACAAAAAAACGTTAAAATCCAACAAAAACACACGACAATTCACTGAAAACATGAATCGTCGTGTGTTCGTTTTAGTTTATATGCTAAATGAATATTTTTAAAAGGAAACAACTGTACAGGCAATGGGAAGCACTGATTACATCAAACTTTTTAATTTTACGTTTGGATATTTGTCAGCAAACCAACGCTCTGCAAACTGATTCTCAAATAAGAATAGCGGTTGATCAAAGCGATCTCTCGCTAAGATATTACGACTTGAACTCATTTTCTCATCCAGATCTTCTGGCTCGATCCAACGGGCGATCTTGTTACCCATTGGCGACATGATCACTTCTGCATTGTATTCATTCAACATCCGATATTGGAAAACTTCAAATTGTAATTGTCCAACTGCCCCGATGATGTACTCTTCGGTCACATAGGTTTTATATAATTGAATGGCACCTTCTTGTACCAATTGATTGATTCCTTTGTGGAATGATTTTTGTTTCATCACATTTTTAGCCGTTACTTTCATGAAAAGCTCAGGCGTAAATGAAGGTAATTCTTCATAAGCTACTTTTAGTTTTCCTTCATATAATGTGTCACCGATTTGATAGTTTCCAGTGTCATACACACCAATGATATCTCCTGCCACAGCATTTTCAACGTTTTCTCTAGCATCTGCCATAAACTGCGTGACATTACTCAATTTCAATTTTTTGTTCGTCCGCTCTAATGAGACGTCCATTCCACGTTCAAATGTACCTGAACAGATTCGTACAAATGCAATACGATCTCGGTGAGCTGGATTCATATTGGCTTGGATCTTAAAGACAAAACCAGAAAACTCTTGTTCGTACGGGCTGACTACTTGCTCTTCACGTGTTTTATGTCCATAAGGAGATGGCGCCAAATCAACAAATGTTTCTAAAAATGTCTGAACACCAAAATTAGTTAAAGCTGAACCGAAAAATACTGGCGTCTGCTCCCCACGTGCAATTTTTTCTTCATTAAAGGAATCTCCGGCTTCTTTTAACAACTCTACTTCTTCTAATACTTGCTCGTACAATGAATTATTTCTTAGTGGATGATCCTCCGGTAAGTGACCCTCTTCATCTAATTGAGCCAAGCGTTCATCTTGATAATTCTCAGGACGATAAAATTCTACTCGGTTATGATGGATATCGTATAATCCTTCCAATCCTTTACCCATACCGATTGGCCAATTCATTGGGCAAGATTCGATATCTAATAACTCTTCTAATTCTTCTAATAGATCAAGCGGTTCTCGACCATCTCGGTCCAACTTATTGATGAAGGTGAAAATAGGAATTCCTCTTCTTTTGACTACTTGGAAAAGTTTTTTCGTTTGCGCTTCAATCCCTTTTGCGCTATCGATGACCATGACCGCACTATCGACCGCCATCAACGTACGATACGTATCTTCTGAAAAGTCCTCATGCCCAGGGGTGTCTAGAATATTGACTCTTTTTCCGTGATAATCAAATTGCATCACTGAACTGGTAACAGAAATCCCACGTTGTTTTTCGATTTCCATCCAGTCGGATTTTGCAAAATTACCCGTTTTCTTTCCTTTGACCGTTCCTGCTTGGCGAATCGCACCACCGAATAAAAGCAGTTGTTCGGTGATCGTTGTTTTTCCCGCATCCGGATGGGAAATGATCGCAAATGTGCGTCGATTGTCCACTTGCTGTTTTAATTCTGGATTGTTCATAAATTTACTCCATTCTTCATTTGTCTATTGCTTCATAAAAGAGAACCCCTTCGACTATTCGATAGTTCCTCTATCCTTTTCTTCAACTCAAATAGTATAGCATGGATATTCAATTTGAAAAAGTAAGCGAAACAGTTTTACTTTTTCTTTTCATTTGATATCTCCAAAAAAAGAACAGATACATCACTTCAGAAAGCAAGTAATATATCCGCTCTTCGTTTCGTTAAAAGACCATCGAAGGTGCTTTATCTTCGTGGTTCGTCGTCTTCAAAATCTTTTTTGAAATAGCGACGTTCTTCTTCAGGCTCAGCTTCTATTTCTTCTGGATCATGGAAGATCACACGAATTTTGAGTACTCTAGAACCTTCCATTTCTTCAGAAATCAAGGTAATGTTTTCAACATCAAATGAAAGTTTTTCTCCTTCATCGGGAATCATGCCTAAAGCTGTGATCAAGTAGCCGGCCATCGTATCCACATCACTCATGTGGAGATTACTTTCAAACGCCTCATTGAATTCATCGATCAGCATTCGACCTTGAATGATGTATTCATAGTCACCTACTTGTTCGTAGAGATTTTCTACTTCATCTGATTCATCATCGATTTCTCCAACGATTTCTTCAAGTAGATCTTCCAATGTCACTAAACCTACGACTCCGCCATATTCATCTAATAGGATCGCCATTTGGTTTTGTGTTTTTTTCATTTCATACAATAGATCATCAATAAAAATCGTTTCTGGAACAAAAAGTGGTTCCTGCATGATTTTTTTGATCTCTAAGTTTTCGAACCCAAATTTATGGGCAGCTTTTAATAAATTTTTCGTATGAAGGATTCCGACAACTTTATCTTTGTCTTCATTATAAACAGGAATCCTTGAGTAATTCTCCGATAGTACTTCGTTGACATTTTCTTCAATGGAGTCATTAATGTCGATCATAAAAGCATCTGTTCGAGGAACCATTACTTCCCTTGCAACTTTTGTGTCTAAAGAAAAGACACCTTGAAGCATTTCCAACTCTTCGTTGTTCAATACCCCTTCGTTTTCAAGCATATACCGCATTTCGTCGCGGGTCATCTTTGAATCTTCATCGTCAAAAGTCATTGGTGTTATCCGTGCCAGCAAGCTGGTAGATGCAGATAACAGCCACACGAAAGGTTTCGCTACGACACCGATCATTCGGATCATACCTGAGGTAAAATTCGCTACCTCTTCTGATTTATTCAAAGCGATCCTTTTCGGGTATAATTCTCCAAAAACAATCGAAACATAGGTCAAAATAGCCAGTACGATAATATTTGCAATACTTCTTGCTGCGGCACCGCCACCTAATAGTGGGGCTAATCTTACGGATAAAGTATTAGCTAAAGATGCACCAGATAAAATATTGACCAAAGTGATTCCTACTTGGATAGTTGATAGGAAGTTATTTGGGTTCTGCAATATTTTTAAAAGCTTTTTAGATTTAACATCTCCTTCTTCCGCTTTTTGTTCGATCCGATTTTTATTGATCGATACAACTGCAATTTCGGAAGCTGCTAAAAAAGCATTGATCAATGTCAAAATGATCAATAATAAAATTTGCGCTAACAGCGACTGACTCTCAGGGTCAGCATTCATAATCGCATTCTCTCCTTATTCATTTAAATTTTTATTTTTTTAAAGAAAAAAACGTGGCTAAAGGTAGCCACGTTAAAATGGTATCATAAAGCGATTTTCTTTGCAATAAAAATAGCCATTCGATCATTAAGATTCAAGAGTCGTCGCGATTTTTTTCTTGTTCTCGTTTTGTTTATCTTCTTTTACGATCTTGACGACATAAGAAATGATTGTTTTGCAGATCGCATAAAAAGGTACACCGAGAAAAATCCCTAGTAAACCTGCAATGTTTCCCGCAACAAGTAAAACGATAATGATCGTTAGTGGATGGATCTTCAATGATTTACCAATGACATTCGGATAAATGATATTTCCATCTAGTTGCTGAACGATCAAAACGACTACACAACATAGCAATGCTTTGAATGGATCATTGAATACTGTCACTAAAAAGGCAGGGGCTAAACCTAAATATGGGCCTAAATAAGGAATGAGGTTGGTCAATCCAGCAATTACTCCGAAAAGGAAGGCATAGTCTACGCCTAGAGCAAAGTAACCTAGAAAGGTGAATGTACCAACGAATAAGCATTCGATTGCTTGGCCACTAATATAATTAGCTAACGTTTTATTCAACTGTCCTAACAACTCAACGATTTGTTCTCTTCGTTTTTCTGGAAAGAAACGTTTGATGTTCGGCACAAGTTTTTCGCCATCTTTCAACATGTAAAACAAGATGAATGGTGCGGTAATAATAACGATGGTTGCTGAAGCAATCGTTCCAACGATCGAACCTAAGCTATTAGATAAGCCACTCAGAAATTGTTGGATGATCGTGCCATATGAAATATCCAGTTGTTCAAAATATTTATTGATATCGACATCTTTGAATACGGACCATTGTGCAACTTCTGCTAACCAAGTCTCTACTTGGCGAATAAAGTTCGGCGTGTTAGAGGCCAAGGAAGATATTTGTTGGACTAAACTTGGGATGACACTTAACAAGATCCAGACCAGAGCGGCAACTAACAATAACAGTACAATTGCTACTGCCCAGATCCGTTTCATTTTTGTTTTCATCAATAATCCAACGATTGGATTCAAAATATAATATAAAAAACCAGCAATCAAAACTGGTGCAAATAATGTGGAGAAGAATGTCCCGATTGGTTGGAAGACAAAGCTGATTTTCGAGGAGACTAAGATCAATGTTGCTAAAATCAGCAATTCAAATGACCAGAACATCAACTTTGATTGTTTTAACTTATCGAACAAATAATTCACTTCTTTCCTTTTTTATGATAGTATATAACATTCTTTTGAAAAAATCTGTTATTTTTGATTTTATTTTATGCACTTTCCATTCCGATCACTTTACAGTATACTACTGAAAGGAAAGGTGGCTGTTTGATGAAAGTAGTTCATACAAAAGATACGATGAGTCCGATCTATCTCGATGCTGTACGTATCAGAAACCAAGTCTTCGTTGTCGAGCAAGGTGTTCCCTTTGAGAGAGAAATCGATCAGGATGAGGCGCATTGTATCCATTTCGTCCTTTATACAGATGCACAGGAGGCGCAAGGTACTGTTCGTTTACTGCCACTCGAAAATGGCCAGATAAAAGTCCAACGTATGGCAATCCTTGCTGAATACCGTCAACAAGGTTTGGGGCAAGTCTTGCTAAGAGAAGCAGAGGCTTTTGCTAAAAACCAAGGCTTTGATACGATAAAATTAGGCGCTCAACTGACCGCTATTCCTTTTTATGAGAAGCTTGATTATCAAGCCTACGGTGAAGTCTTCGAAGATGCGGGCATCCAACATCTCAACATGAAAAAAAACTTGTGAAGCATCCAAGTAAAAACAGTAAGCAAGATGAAGATTCCTTCACTTACTTACTGTTTTCGTTTACTTTTGCGACAATTGCTTGTAACGGTCATACCAAATATCAATATAGCCTTCTGAGAATGGGCCATCTCCATTATTGATCCAGTCAACCAAAATCTTCACGTTTTCTTTTAAAATGAAGTCAATATCACTTGGATAATTCATCATTTGACTGTGCATTTCATATTCATCGACATCTAACAAGCGCTTCTCGCCATCAGGAAAAACCTTGATATCTAAGTCATAATCAATATATTTTAATGCTTCATCATCTAATAAAAAAGGTGAAGCCAGATTACAATAATAGGAAACCCCCTTTTCTCTGATCATTGCTATTACATTGAACCAGTATTTTTTGTGAAAGTATACAATCGCTGGTTCTCGCGTCACCCAACGTCGTCCATCAGACTCTGTTACAAGAGTATGATCATTGACACCGATCATTGAATGTTCGCTTGTTTTCAATACCATGGTATCGCGCCACGTTCGATGCAATTTGCCGTCGTGTTTATAACTTTGGATCGTTACAAACTCTCCTTCTTTTGGAACTCCCATCGCAATCCTTCCTTAGCAACATTTTGTGCTTTGTGTTGGGGTGTTCATTACACCGACATCGTAATTATTATAGCAATAAAAATCATCTTTGCCTAGAAAGGATTACTATTGTTTCGATTTTTATCCAACTGCTCGACTAGCTTCATTTGTACTTTTGGGAAAACCACTTGTTCAAATGCTTCTGGTATCAGCCACTGCGTCTGTTTGCCAGTCTCAGATAGGTCTTTTTCAGTCTTAGGCAACCGACCATAAAACAATAAAACATGCCATTTCAAATGACTGAAGATATGCGTCACTTCCCCTAGATGCCGTTTTTGCCATACGATTTTGTCCGCATGAGCAAAAGGCAATACTGAAGCACCTTCTTCAGCGACTAAAACCTCGTCGAACAAACTGATTTCGTTCTTAGGTTGCCAGTCTGCTTCTAGTTTTTCGTATACCTCTTTCGTTACTTCTACCATCGGAAATGTCCACATATCAGACAGTAATTTTTGTTGATCTCGTTGTTCAAAATAAAAAGCACCTTCTGCGTTTTCAATCGCTGCACAAACATAATAAACATCTCGCGGCTTTGCTTTTTTTGTTTTGACAGGATAGGCGGTTTGGATCCCTTTTTCTTTTGCTAAACAAAATGCTTGGATCGGGCATTCCTCACATTTAGGCGAGGTCGGCGTGCAGATTGCTGAGCCAAGATCCATCAATGCTTGATTGAACTCACCCGGATGCTCTTCGTCAATGATTTTCCGCATGGCTTGATCAAATACTTTGCGACTCGATGCTTTCGCAATATCTTCTTCAATACAGAACAGCCGACTAACCACACGCATGACATTTCCATCGATCGCTGGTTCAGGTAGCCCAAAAGCAATACTTGCGATTGCCCCTGTCGTATAAGGACCGATCCCTTTTAATGTACTGATTTCTTCCGGTGTTCGTGGCATCTTTCCGTCAAAATCTTCCATGATTTGTTTTGCAGCAGCTTGAATATTTCTGGCCCGTGAGTAGTAACCTAAGCCTTCCCAAGCTTTCAACAGTTTTTCTTCGGGTGCTTGCGCCAACGCTTCGATGGTTGGAAACCACTCCATAAAGCGATAAAAATAATCAATGACTGTATCGACTCTGGTTTGTTGCAACATGATTTCTGATATCCAAATACGATAAGGGTCTTGATTGTAACGCCAAGGGAGATTTCTCTTTTCAAGCTCATACCATTCAATAAAACGTTCTTGAAATTCTTTTGTTTTTTCTAAGGACCAGTTTTCCCATTCTCTACTCACTTGCTTCTTCTTCCTTTTCTAAAATAAAGCGCTGGATCATCTCAAAATCAAAGCCTTTTTGATAGAGACTCTGCTTTACTTTCATCTTTCTCTTTTGAGTTTCAAAGCGACTATTCTTACGCCAGATCTTCTCTCCTTGTTGTACTAAAAGCTCATATTCAACTTCTGGATCAGTTTCTTGAGGTAAGGTTTGCATCGCTTCTTGGATCACATCATTGGTAAATCCTTTTGTCATCAATTTCTGTTGGATATTCCGTAATAGATCCTTTTGACTTTTGGCACGATTTTTTTCGTAAGTCTTTTCCGCTGTTTGCCGTGCATTTTCTACTTGCTCTTCAAATGGGTACTGGCTTAAAGACTGCTCGATCACTTCTGGTGAGAGCCCTTTTTGTTGCATTTGTTGTGCTAATTTTTTTGGTCCCTTGTCACTCAAACGCATATTCGTTCGGACGTAACTTTCACCAAACGTCAAATCGTCAACAAGACCTAATTCTTTTAATTTTTCAACGATTTTATGACGGTCTTCTTGTCCGATCTCTTTATCTTTTAAATAGATCCGAATTTCTTTTTCCGTTCGTAATTGGTAACTCAAATAATTTAATGCTTGTTGTAAACCAAAATCATAACCTGTACTTTTTTTGATTTCAGCTAATTTATCTTCTGTCAATTCTTGTCCTTTTAATAAACGATAGCGTACTAAAATATCTTCTGATACTTGTAGTATTTCGCCATCTGATAGATCGATCTGATAAAAAGGCCCCTTGCCTTTACTGATTCTTGCAATAGAAAGCAAACTATCCCTCCTCGAACATATATTCCTATCATAACATAGAAAATCCCCAACTTTCGCTATAATATGTTAGAATATAGCCACATAATGATAAAAAGGGAGATACCTATGCCAGAAGCAATTGTTAAAAACGGCCAAACGATCACATTAAAAATCAAACGTTTAGGGATCAACGGAGAAGGAATCGGCTACTTTAAACGCATGATCGTCTTTGTTCCGTATGCCCTTCCGAAAGAAGAAGTCCTAGTGAAGATCACCAAAGCGACCCCTCGCTATGCCGAAGGACAACTCGTTAAAGTCAAAAAAACAAGTAGTGACCGTGTGACTGCTCCATGTCCAGTCTACTATGAATGTGGTGGTTGCCAGTTGCAACATTTAGCGTACCATGCACAACTCGATTTCAAAAAAGATTTGCTCTTGCAAGCTTTAGAAAAATTCAAACCCGCCGGTTATCGTGAGTATCCACTTTTACCAACGATTGGAATGGAGGATCCATGGCGTTACCGGAACAAAGCGCAATTTCAATTGAGAAAAAATAAAAAGACAGACAAAATCGAAGCTGGACTCTATCAAGCCAATTCTCATGACTTAGTGGCAATTACTGATTGTTTAGTGCAAGAGCCTGCGACACAAAAAGTGATGAATACAGTCGTCGATTTATTGAATAAATATGATTTACCGATTTATGATGAACGTGCGGATAGCGGAATTTTCCGCACGATCATGGTTCGAGTGGGTATACAGACAGGCGAGCTTCAAGTTGTCTTTATCACCAGGAGTCAAAAATTCCCACAAAAAAATGCCCTGATTCGTGAGATCAATCAGCAACTCCCTGAAGTCGTTTCGATCATGCAAAACGTGCAACCTTTAAAAACCTCCCTCGTGATGGGTGACGAAACAAAACACCTTTGGGGAAAAGAAGCCATTGAGGAACGGATCAATGAAGTAACTTTTGATCTTTCACCTCGTGCCTTTTTCCAGTTGAATCCTCAACAAACAGAAGTCTTATACGGTGAGGGAATCAAAGCTTTAGCCATCCAACCAGAAGAAACGATCGTAGATGCTTATTGTGGTGTTGGGACAATTGGTTTGAGTGTGGCAAACAAAGCAAAAGAAGTACGCGGAATGGATACCATCCCCCAAGCCATTTCAGATGCACAGAAAAACGCACAACGATTAGGCTATGAGAATACTCGTTATGAAGTGGGTACGGCAGAAGAGCTCTTACCAAAGTGGTTGAATGAAGGCTTTCGTCCGAATGGGATCATTGTTGATCCGCCACGTACTGGTTTGGATGAGCAATTGATCCAAGCAATTTTAAAAAATCCACCGCAAAAATTAGTTTATATTTCTTGCAATGTTTCGACTTTAGCAAGAGACCTCGTCCAATTAGCGAAAGTATTTCACGTCGAGTATCTACAGTCTGTCGACATGTTCCCTCAGACAGCACGTTGTGAAGTCGTCGTGAAATTAACAAAAAAATAATTCAATAGCGCCAGCCAGAATCCTTATAAAAAATAAGCATTTTCCTCTACTTAATAGTCAAAACTATTTCCGAGGTCAATGCTTATTTTTTATCCGATGATTTCTGATTAAACCTTATTTCATTTGTTTTTTTCGTTTCAATAAAGTAAAAAGTGTTTGAACTTGCCCTTTGAAAGACATGACATCATCAAAAATATCTTCGCCATCATTCAACATTTTTACTGTGATCCAGCCTAATGATTCTGTGATCGTACTAGCGACTGTTGCGTTGATCGCTGCACCAGCCACTGTACCTACTGCCGGAATGATCTTAATGATATTCCCTACTGCACTTCTACCTAAACTAACAACGATCAACTCTTTTGAGACACTTTTACCTAATGATTCAGACCATGATTGTCCAAATAACTTGTGGAGACGTCCCATCATCGTTAGCTGAACTGGTACAAGTAAAAAAGCATCTGAAAAAGGGATCGGTGAACAACCGATGATCGCCGCTGTCAAAGAGGCCGCATGAATCGTTGCATGGCATTTTCTACGTAACGGTTCATCTACCCCTTTTAAAAATTCTTCAAATAAACGATCGAATTGTGTTTTGCTCTTTGCTAATGTTTGTTCCGCTTTGCTTTTTGACGAATCAAAATTTCGTAAAATAGCTGCGGATGTTTTTTGAGGAAGTCTTTTCATTGTTTCAGCGAAAAAGGAAGCAAATTCTTTTTGTTCCTCAGGTGTTTGCTCCAATGTTTCTTCTACTTTTGTTTCTTCGTTTTCGATTACAGTATCTTCAATCGATTCTTTGTTTTTCTTTTTTTTCCGTAAAAATTTTTTCATTTGATTTCCTCCGTAACCCTTCCCTTTTGGTATCCTTATTTCTATCATACAATACAACCTGAAGTTCGCCAAAAAATGGGATCATCATCGAACCTTGTCCTATTGATTTTAAATGGTTCGAACATACAAATAAACACCCATGAAGTGAAAATGAGAGTCACTTCATAGGTGTTCTTTATATGATCAGTTAAAAAGGTTTCTCTTCAAGGTTTTTCTATTGAATATTGACATCAATTACTTGATAGAACGCATTTGTTGTATCTGAAATATTCCAAACAGCTAAAATCACGTTGTAGCCTTTTCTATCTTGAGGAACAGTAATTGTTTGATTTACTGTTTTTGGTGGAACTGTTGCTTTATCATCGATTTTTGTAATCAATTCAAAATCGCTGAATTTCAAAGGTTGATTTTGGTTCCAACCTGGTTTTGTAATATAGTAATCCCAAGTGCTTGTACGATGTTGTGCAGTTAAGTTCCAAGTGATATTCAAAGGACCAGCATTAATTACACTTTTATGCCAACGATTTGCTGTCTGTTCATCTAATGGTTCAAACCCACTAACACCTGCACTTGCGATTTTTCCATCAATAAATGTATTTTTAGGCGCTTCAATACTTTGTGGTTCCCATTGTGCGCGCCCAACGTTTTGATTCAAATTACCTGCAGCTGCTGTACCGAAATAGGCACGACTCCCTGGAGATGTTACATAACCATGTGCATAACCAGATGTACCAAAACCAAACAAACCTAACATAACAATTCCTACGAACATCATAACACTAAACTTTTTCATAACTGAACCTCCTATATTTGATAGGTTCATTGTAAACGTTTTCCAAAATAAAAACAAACGTTATGCTTTTATAACTTTATTGCGGATAAGCTAATTTAAAACATCTAATAAAAAGATTGATTTAATAGGATTTAACTAGCAATAAGGATAGTTAACCACCTAAATGTTTCTATTGTACACTTAATATTTTCTTAATATTTCAATATACATATTGTTTTTTCAACAAAAAGAAGAGAGCTTATTTAAGACTCTCTTCTTTTACACATCTATATAAATAATAACTTAAATATCATTTTACAATACAAGTTATTAATAATTTTTACGATTTATCATTTTATCTATGGAGTAATAAGAAATCGCCGGATTATTTAGTCACAAGTCTCCATGGACCATAAGGACCAGATTCACTCGGAATATCATTTTGTGTCCAATGTCTCGCTTCATAGATCAGCCCTTCATATGTAACACGCTCTCCACCTAAGTAAACTGTTGCAGGGTCCCAAGCGGGTAGAGTAGATTCTGATTCTTCAAGCGTAGTAAAAGTATAAGTTGCTGCATCCGAAACATTTCCAGAACGGTCTTCTGCAATCACTTCAACTGTGTAAGTCGTATTGCTCTTCAAGTTTTCAAAGGTATGAGAAACAGCCATTGTTGTCGCTGATACTGTTTCGCCTGCACCAGTTAATTTAAGGTTATAACGAGCAATGCGGTCATTATCCGTTGATGCCGTCCAATTGATACGCGCACGCTGTGTCGTAATGAAATCTGAACCTACATTTGTCGGTGTTGATGGATTTTGTGTATCTTCAGGCATCTCAGAACCATCTGTAAATCTTTGACCCACAGTTAAGAATTCATATTGATTTTTCACTTGCCCTTGTCCGCCATCTACTTTGGCATCACGATTCATTGACCAGTATGAAACCATACCGATTTTGCGTTCTTTGGCATGTTGTACAACTAAGTTGAACATATCTGTTGTAAAGTAAGGATGTTGTTCATTTTCAAATCCTACAGAAGGAGTCGTACCTAATTTTGCATAAGCTTGCTCATCCGTTAATGTTTTACCAGCGTATTGTTTGTAGTGATTTTTCAATTGGACCATTGTATTGTCTACCGCATCTAACGAACCTTGTGCATAGTCTGTAACACTTGATCCATAACACATTGTCATGATATTCACGTTAGTTAAGTCAACACCCGCTTCTAAATAAGCTTGCAAGACAGATAATCCTGTTGAGATCAATCCTGTAGGCATAACTGGTAATGTCAACGTCACATCAACCCCAGTTGCATCTTGTAATCGTTTTACTGCTTTCGCATTTGCTAAATTTTCGTGGTACCCCATAGCAGCAGCTTCTACGTCAAAGTCAATACGTGTAAAACCATAACCTTGGATAACTTCCATGTAAGCATCATAAAGCATATCTTCATCTTGCGTTACTTCCCAGAAGGCACCAGAATTTAATCCGCCAAATGACACAGCTGCATCTCCGCCTACTTCTCTTAACTCACGGATCGATTGCTTGATTCCTTCATATTGCCATTGGTCACTATCACTTTCACTCAATCCATTGAAGCTTCCCCAAGCCCAATCAAGTTTCCCATTTTTGATCCCTCTAGCTTGCATAAACCCTAGATTAAAGAAACGTTGACCTGTTTCTCTAGCAATTGCTGCCATATTCAAGGCACCTTTATTTGACAGCACTTCATCTGAAGTATACGCCGTGATATCTACGAATGGTGCTACGACTTGTTCTGGCCACTCGATTCCTTGACCTACACCAAAATCAGGTGTTGCGCGAACTGTTTGCTCTGTTGCCGCTCCTTGCTCTTCATTTAAAAACAACGGTGCAACCAATAAGCTACACAAAGCTGCTCCAGCTAATAATCTTTTTACACTTTTTTTCTTCATTTTTTCAAACTCTCCCCATTCAACTAATTCATTTCCCTTGTTCGTAATCGATTACAAATTTTATAATATCAGATAACTCAAAATAATATAACGAAAACAAAAAAGAAATTAAGGTTATTTAATCGTTTTATCTCCGTTTTATAGTTAAATAAAAAAGTAAAAACAAAAATGTTCGGTATTGCAACAACGCTTAAAAATCAACGTATAAATGCTTTATCAACGGTTAAAACACCTCGATACTATCTTATATAGATCAATATGTACGCTAAATTAACATTTCTTAAAATAACTTAAAAAATTACAAGTCATAAATAGGTGCTGTTATAAATAATTATGTTAAACTGTCTAAAGAAAGGAGTTTTTGTTATGGTATACACTATCAATCGATTAAAAGATTATCGTTTGTGGGTTTGCATTATCGGAATCGTTGCTTTGGGATTTTTATCTGGCATTCTTAGCGGCAATCCAGGAAAATATTATTACTCGTTACAACTCCCAGCTTTTGCACCACCTAGTTGGATTTTCGGTCCTATGTGGACGATCCTCTATATTTTAATAGGCATTTCTTTGTACTTCATTTTAAATACACAAAATCAAAAACACCGCACTAGACTATTGTGGCTCTTTACAATTCAATTCATCTTCAATCTTCTATGGTCAGCTTTATTTTTCAATGTGCAAAATACTTTGATTTCTGCTATCGATATCACTTTATTAATGATTTTTCTAACAGCTTTGGTCTATCATTTATGGCTGCACAATCGCACCGCAATGTGGTTGACGATCCCTTACTATTTATGGGTATTTTTTGCATCTATCTTGAATTACGCGATTTTTATTTTGAATTAAAAAACTTACCTAGTAAAATGTTGAAGCAGCTCCTGTCAAGTAGACAGTGAAAAAACAAAAATAGTATTATTATAGGAATCGAGTCCCTCGATTCCTATTTTCATGCAGTTTGTTTTCTAAACTCATTCGGCGAAAGCTCCTTCAAAGCTTCCGAATAGCGGTAGTTATTGTGGGATCGCATATATTCACTTACAGATTTCTTTATCTCCTCAAAGCCCTGATAGATTTCTTGATGAAACTTTCGTTCTTTAAATGTTCAATCGGTTGATTATCCAGCCACACCCTACTCGAGACATACTTTTGTTGATCTTATATTTTGTTTCAAGTCTCTTATAGTCATAAGACATGTATTGAAATACGCGATCACTATGAGGGAATGGTCGTCCACCTGAGTTCTTATCCATTGTTTTTTATTGTATTCCTGAGAAGGAAATTATTGTCTGAATGACTTGGTTCCCAAGAGATAATCGAATGATCGTAGAGATCGATGAATGCACTTAAATAGACTTTTTCCCATTTCCATCGTGCAATTTAGTTACGTCTGTACACCATGGATCCATCAACACAACATGACGAAGAGCCCATTTTTAACTAACCACTTCTGTCATATTTATTTTCTATTGTTCAACAGTTCGAGCTTATTATGTAATTACTTAACAATTCATCGCTTTTTACTATTCAATACACGTTTCCATTCAAGTGATACTTCAAGAACACAGCGAGACCTATACTCCTTATGCATCAGTTAATAAAAACGGTGTCCTTCTAACGTTTATAGGTGGCATTATAAACTGATTTTGCGTTACTGTTCTAAATGTCATCCAAGACTTATTTGCATCGGATCCACGCAACTCCAAATATGTAGGCAACGGAAACCCTAAATCTGAACTAAACGTCATACCACCGATTCCTACTGAACGATCTCGGGAATTCCCAACTAAATGACCGATTGGCACACGTCTGTTTGTCAACCAGACTGAATTAGCTAAATAAGAATTCGTCACATCCCAATAGACCCAACCACCCCAATTTGAAGTCGTTGATCGAATAGCTATTGGATCATTTGAATCAATGAATCCCGTTTTCCCAGTTGTGCTTTCAATAATAATCGGCGTTCCACCTCGATAACCAGGTCTTGCATAATGACCGAATATTGCGTAGTCATAGCTCGCCCACGCTTCAAATGTCACAGGATTTCGATGAGGTAAATTCTTGTCTCTTAAACGATAGGGCGTATTATAGCGAAGTCGATTCCCATTTGTACTTACAGGATGTGAATTATCCGCTTCCGCATTGACATTTATCGTAAAAAAAGCTCCTCCTAAAATGAACATTCCAATTAATAAAACAATTTTTTTCATCTGCAATTCCTCCTTGCGATTTTTTTGAGTGATAGCTATCTCACATATTCATCATAGCAACGAAATAACAAAAACGTAATATTTTAATTTATAATATGAATGTTTTGTAATTTTTTTATAATCTATTTTTAATCAATATACAGTTTTTTTAATTTTAAAAAAGCTATTAAATGAGGTTTTACTATAATTTCATTTGAAAATAAATAATAATTATCAATAAATATTTGTTTTAGATTAAAAAATAATTAAAACAAGTGATAACTAAAACATAAAAATAAATCGATTTTTATAGCTTTTACTTTAGAAACAACTGACGACTTGACTTGAAGATTCAAATATAATGTCTAAAATTCGAATTTCTTTTCCCTATTTACACTTTTTTTAAAGTTGGGGGAAATTACTTTATTCACTTTATCCGATAATACCGACCTCAACTATATGCAATTGGTGTATCAGACTTATTATTAGCATAAAAAAGCTACGTGAACAATTCACGTAGCTTTTTGTTATTAACTATTAATTGGTAGTTTATCCAACCTGTTTCCAAGGACCGTACAATCCAGCTTCGCTTGGCTTGTTGTTTTGTGTCCAATATTGCGCTTCATAAACGATCCCATTATACATCACTCGATTTCCTTGTACATAAACTTTATTCGCTTCCCACGCGGCGATCTCATCGCCACCTTCTGGCGTTCCTGAAATCAATTCCCAAGGACCATATTGACCTGACTCGCTCGGTACATTGTTTTGCGTCCAATGCTTAGCGCGATATAAAGCACCTTTATAAGATACAACTTCTCCACCTAAATAAACCTTTGTCGCCTCCCATGCAGGCGCCTCTCCTGGTTCGCCAGGTTCTCCCGGCTCCTCTGGATCTACTACATCCGCTAAAGTTGTGAATGTAACTTTTGCCGTATCCGAAATATTTCCAGAACGATCTTCTGCATTGATTTCTACCGTATATTCTGTATCGGCTTTTAAGTTTGCAAACGCGTATGAAAGAGAAGTAGTCGTAACATTGATCGTTTGTCCATTCCCTACTAATCTCACGTTATATTTTGCCACACGGTCATTGTCAGTCGCCGCCGTCCAGTTGATATGCGCACTATTTTTTGTAATGTCCCCAACAGAAAGATTTGTCGGAACAGACGGTTTTTCTTTATCTTCCGGAGTTTCGCTTCCGCCGCCCTCATTACCTTCAGCAAATGCTTCACTCACTTTTAAGAATTCAAATTGGTTCTTTATTTGTCCTTGTCCACCATCTGTTTTTGCATCACGGTTCATCGACCAATAAGAAACCATACCAATTTTACGTTCTCTTGCATGTTCGACAACTTGATTGAACATTTCTGTCGTGAAGTACGGATGTTGTTCGTTCTCAAAACCAATCGAAGGAGTTGTACCTAATTTTGCATACGCTTCTTCATCAGTCAAAGTGATACCAGCATATTGGCGATAATGATTCTTCAATTGGACCATTGTATTGTCGACCGCATCTAATGATCCTTGTGCATAATCAATGACGCTCGGACCATAACACATCGTCATAATATTGACATTGGTCAAATCGACACCTGCTTCTAAATAAGCTTGCAATACGGATAGTCCAGTCGAAATCAAACCAGTCGGCATAACAGGTAATGTCAACGTTACTTGTACTCCTGTAGTATCTTGTAGTCGTTTGACTGCTTTCGCATTGAGTAAGTTTTCTGTATAGCCCATCGCCCCTGCTTCCACGTCAAAATCTACACGAGTAAAGCCATATCCTTGAACCACTTCCATATAAGCATCATAAAGCATATCTTCATCATGGCTGACTTCCCAGAAAGCACCTGTGTTCAGTCCACCAAATGAAACAGCAGCATCTCCACCAACCGCTCTTAATTCACGGATCGTTTTTTTGATACCTTCATATTGCCATTGATCACTGTCATTCTCACTCAATCCGGCAAATCCGCCCCATGCCCAATCAATCTTACCATCTTTGATTCCTTTCGCTTGCATGAATCCTAAATTAAAGAATTTTTGCCCAGTTTCCTTTGCAATTGCCGCTAGATTCAACGCGCCATTATTCGACAACTCTGTACCTGATGTATAAGCTGTCATATCAACAAATGGTGCAACGACTTGTTCTGGCCATTCAATACCTTGACCTACACCAAAATCAGGCGTTGTTTTGATTGTTTGTTCTGTTGCTGCACTTTGTTGTTCATTCAAAAACAAAGGTGCTACTAGCAGACTGCATAATGCAGCGCCAGCCAATAATTTCTTTAGACGAACATTTCTTTTCATTAGTATGTATATCCCCCATCAACAATTTTATCTTGTGCTATGTATTTCCCTCTTGCACAACGATATCATAACAAATAAAAATCAAAAATATAACATTTTTAAATAAGAATTAGTGTTTTTTAATTTTGAGTATAAAAATAAAAATATATAAAACTACTCGGTTTTGAATAAATCAACATAAAAAAATCTAATAAACAAACATTTTCAAGACATTTCTGTAATCAAATAAAATCTATCTATCATTTTAAATTATTTTCCGTTATAAGAAAAACACTTAAAACAAAAGAAAAATAACATAACTTAAAAAATAAAACAAAAAAATATCGAAATTTAAGGATGTATCCTTAAATTTCGATATTTACTCGTTTTATTTATTATTTAAATCATATGAACAAAGCTTTGTTAATAGCCATTGCCTGTCCAAGTCTCTGTGCTTTGATCATTTTGTTGACCGCCATATGGGTCATAATATTGTTGCTGGTTATACTGATTTGGGTCGTAGTATTGAGAGGTGTCTTCTGAATAGACCGACTGCTGACCGTACCCATCGGTGCCATATTGATTGTACGTGTCTTGTGAATATTCAGATGTCTCACCGGTTGTGGTATTAGCAGTGGTATCTCCTTCACCATTTTCTGAGTCATCATAAAACATCATATAGGCATTATCATTTTTTAAGTTAGGCAACGTATCACTTGGCTTGATCTCTAATTGTTTTTTCAATTGATTTTGGATCGATAATAAGTCATTTTGACCTAGTATTTGGTAGTACACATCATTGATCGTCGTGTCTTTTCCTTTTAGCTGGTCTTGCTTGATTGTTTGGAAAGCGGAGGTATAATTCGTTGCGATATCTAGCATGTCATCCCAATCCAAATCAGTTGTCACATTGTTACCTGCCGCATCTAAAAGTTTTCGATAATTGCTTACGCCATCAAGACTGACTACTTTATTGACGATTTTCGTCACAACTTCTCGTTGACGTGCTTGTCGGCCGATATCACCTTCAGGATCTTCATGCCGCATTCTTGCATATGCCAACCCTGTTTCACCATCAACTGTTTGTTTTCCTTCTGGAACATGGACACCATCTAGAGTAAAGTCGATTTTATTGTCGATCTCGATCCCACCTACTGCATCGATCAAGTCCTTCATACCATCCAAATTGATTGTGACATAGTGGTCAATAGGGATATCAAGTAATTGTTCGATCGAATCCATTGCCATCTCTACGCCACCAAATGCATAGGCATGGTTCAACTTATCGACCGTCCCATAACCGACGATATTCGTATAGATATCTCGATCCAAGCTAATGATCGTTGATTTCTTTTGTTGTGGATTGACGGTCACGACCATCATCGTATCGGATCTCCCTTGTTCTGTTCGCCCAAGGCCTCCTGTATCTAATCCTAATAATAATACTGAAAAGGGTTCTTGATCATCAATACTTACTCGATCGTCACGTTTTGCTGATACACGATCAGATTGTTTTGAAATCCGATTGACTGTTTGGCTCGCCTCTCCCATAAACTTGATTCCATAAGCTGAAACTCCGCCGATGAGAAGTACGATTATTCCCAACAAAGTCAATATCACTTTTTGCCACCGCTTCATACTACACCTCTATCATACATATTCTTGATTATTCTCTCATACACCCAATCATTCAGCAATCCAACTACTTAATCCTAATAAAACTTTAAAAAATAGTTTTTGTCTTCGTGATTCATATGTATTTTTTTGTAAAATTCTTAATTATCATACCATAGGGCGCATAAACAGAAAAGAAAGAAAGCGATTCTTTTTATACGTTTTATTGGATTTTTATGATTTTTTGTTCAATAAATCAAAAAACTAGTTTTTTTTAACTTTGTTTATGCCTTCCTATTAAGCATTTCCAGCAAAAAAAAAGCGGAGAAATCAGGAAATGAAACAACTTCTCCGTTCTCTCCGTCTTTTTTTATTTGTTATAAGTGATTGTTCAAGTAAATGTTGTTAAAACGTTCTAGCAGCTCTCCATATGCGAGAGATCGAAGCATTTTTAGTCATTGCCCCACCCACATTTTTTGATAAAGAGATCAAAGTGAAATTAGAAAGTGATTATCCTTTAAGTATCGAATTATTATATGTAAAAGTTTTACAAAACCATTTAGGTTTGTATTTGAATGTCCTTTTCACAAATGAATTATTGCTGAATCCTGACTTGATTATTCGTACAACTGGGGCCCCCACCAAAATAATCAGCTATGAAAATGAAATTCCTTATATTACTATCCGCAATGATTTTTCTACTTCAGATAATAAGCACTTAGTCCAAAAAATCAAAGAGATTATGTTTGGCAATAACCAAAATTAACTAATTTTTCTTGTAAAACCATTTTTTCCAGAAAGAGAAAATAAAGAAACAAAAAGAAGATACGGCAAGCCGTATCTTCTTTTTTCGTCAACATGATCTTATAATTTAGATACTTCAGCAGCTTGAGGGCCACGCGCACCTTCAACGATAGAGAATTCTACTTCTTGGCCTTCTTCTAAGCTTTTGAAGCCATCGCCTTGGATTGCTGAGAAATGTACGAATACATCGTCTCCACCGTCTACTGTAATAAACCCAAATCCTTTTTCATTGTTGAACCATTTTACTGTTCCGTGTTCCATAAATATATAGCCTCCAAAAAAGTTCTTGCAAGTAACCCTTGCAAAAACATTATACCGAATTTAGAAAACGCTCGCAAGCATTGCCCCGTTAATTTTCTAAATTCCATGGCAAATGGAAGAACGCTATTTTAGCCTGCGAAATGCTTGTTCACTTCATCCCAATTCACAACATTCCAGAAAGCTTCAATGTAGTCAGGACGTACATTTTTGTATTTCAAGTAGTAAGCATGTTCCCAAACATCTAAACCTAGAACAGGTTTCTTGCCTTCCATCAATGGTGAGTCTTGGTTGGCTGTAGAAGTGATTGCAAGTTTACCATCTTCAAGTACTAACCAAGCCCAGCCAGAACCGAAACGTCCTGCCGCTGCTTTTTTGAATTCTTCTTTGAATGTTGCAAAATCGCCGAATGTTTCGTTAATTGCGTCTTTGATTGCTCCTGTTGGCTCGCCACCAGCATTTGGTGCCATGATTTTCCAGAAGAATGAATGGTTCGCATGTCCACCACCATTATTACGTACAGCAGTTTGAATGTCAGATGGAATAGCATCCATGTCTGAAAGCAATTCTTCTATTGATTTTTCACCTAGTTCAGGATATTTTTCGATTGCTGCATTTAAGTTTGTCACATAAGTATTGTGATGTTTGTCATGATGCAAATGCATCGTTTCTTCGTCGATATATGGTTCTAATGCATCAAATGCATAAGGTAGATCTGGTAATGTGTAAGTCATAAAAAAATTCCTCCTCAAATTTTTTGGGTCTCTTTACACTAAAAGAGTAACAAAGTGAGGGGAATTCTTCAATTGTTATGCCTAGTCTTCCAATTTTTTACTGGTTTCTACTGGTTCTTCGATAATTTCTGTCTTGTTGAAAATAAATAATTTGCTAAAGACATAATTTGCCAATACGACTAAGATCTGTGTAATGATTTTAGCGACATAATCATTCATTTCCAATCCTTTGATCATCAAGAACATAGCGCCCATGTCTAGTCCATAAGAAACGATTCGGTAAAAAACAAATTTCCCAAATTCGATAAATAAATGCGTATAACTAGGAGATTTGGATCGAAACACCCATACCTTATTGGTGACAAATGCAAATAAAACAGAACAAATCCAAGAAATCGTATTCGATACTGGCATCGATAACTGGAAGATTTGTTGCGCGATTGCATAACTGACGAAGTTGACAACTGTTGCTAATCCACCAAAAAATAGATAGATGAAAACTTCCCAATATCCTTTACTTTCTAAATAGCTTTTAAATTGAACATAAATCTTCATTTTTCTACCTACCTTATTTATCATTCTTTCCTATCATACTCTATCTGCTAATAATTTTCATCTCTAGAAAACAATGATCGATAAGAATATAACCTTATCTATCGTGAGAGAATGTTTTAGAACTCTTGTAATTCATAGCATACTCCGCTAGAATTGCTAGTGATGACAATTCTACAGAAGGAGTAATTATGACAACAAAACAACTAATCATTAGCTCATTTGCTCGATTCACCGAGCTTAAAAATGCTAAAAACGTATCATTTGGAAAATCATTAGTCTATCTTTTATGTTTGAGTGTACTAATGGCATTACCTATTTCTTACCAAATTTTTCAAGTGCTGGACACTATCAAGTCCGATGGTCAAAAAATTGCAGCTGAAATTCCAGATTTTAAGATTCGTGATGGACAAATCGATTCGCCAACAAATGAAGGTTTTATTTATCAAACGGATTCGATCATCTTTACCTTTGACCCCGAAGGAAAACGTACCCCTGAAGATATCTCTTCAGATTTGATAGGGAATTTCCTAAGTGTCGGTCTGCTAAAGGATAAATTGGTTCTAGCTTTACCGAATACCGGCACGACTTCGGCATTGCTGAACAATAATCAGTTTGAATTTGAGTATACGAATAATGCTTTAAAAAATCTAACTGGCGAAAGCTTACGTAGTACATTAAGTGAAGCAACGATCCCTTTTTGGATCAAAGCATTAGTATTTTTGATTTCCATTTATCCTAGCTTTTTAAATCTGATCATCACTTTACTTATGGCAAATTTTGCGGCTTATGTATATGCAAGATTACGTTTAGCTAAAGTAACTTTTCTCGATTGTCTAAAAACAATGATCTATGCGATATCATTACCCACTGTTATTGCAACGATCCTGATGATTTTTGCACCAACTTTTGATACAACAGCGTTTATTGCATTTGCGGGCATATTCATTTTTGCTCAAGCAGTCAAAGGCTGGCCAAAAATCCAATTACCAAAATAAAAGAATCTCTGGGAGAGGTAGTCATTACACACCTCTTCTAGAGATTCTTCTTCATTTAATAGCCTTCATTCAAATCGATTTCATTTACTTCTAATTCTGTTTTGTCTACGTAGGATTTTAAGTTTGTTAGAAAAATATCCATAAACTTCGTTTGGAAATGTGGTGTCTGACCTGCAATATGAGAGGTGATCAACACATCTTCTCTTTCCCATAATGGACTATCTTTTGCTAATGGTTCTTCTTCAAACACATCTAAAGCCGCAAAAGCTAGTTGACCATCGTCTAACGCAGCTATTAAATCAGATGTTTTTACAGAAGGCCCACGTCCTACATTGATGAATAGCGCTTCTTTATCAAAAGCTTCAAATACTTTTGCGTCAAACAACCCTTTTGTCTGATCTGTCAAAGGTAAGATATTCACCACAATCGTTGCTTTCGGTAAGATTTCTTTTAATTTCTCTAATGGATAAGTCTCTTTGAATCCTTCCACTGGATGTCCAGATGTATTGATGCCGATACATTCTAAACCAAATACAGCTGCATGTTGTGCCAATTTTTTTCCAATATGGCCAGTTCCAATAATTAGTAATTTTTGATCTGCCAATGCTTGATAATGGATATCTGATCCTAGCCACTCTTTATGGAACTGCGCTCGTTGGGCTTGGAACAATCCACGAGAATAGCCTAAAATAATGCCCATGGTATGCTCGCTGATCGATTCTACATGGATACCACTCGCATTCGAAAGTAAAATATCTTTGTCAGCGAATTCGTTTAATGGAAGATTATCTACTCCAGCAGAAATCGATTGGACCCATTTTAAGCTGTCAGAAGCGAATATATCTTCTTGATAATCTCCATTCCAACCGATACTGATCGCTATTTCAGAAAGTTCGTCGGATGCTACTTCCGTTTGAAATGAATATTCTGGTGCTATTTCTTTGATCTTTTCGATAAATTCTTCACGAAATGAACGTACTGAATAAATTATTTTTTTTGTCATCACACCCACCCTCTCTACTTATCAGTCTAGCTTAATCCCTCAAAAGAATGAAGTATGTTGCACTTCATTCTTTTAATGACTTTTTCCTATAATGAACACAGTAAAAGTGAATCAGCGTTTGACTGTCTAAAAAAAAGCCTAACAATCCGAAAGTAAGTAAAACTTACTTTTCGTTCATCAGGCTTTTTTCCTAAAGATAAAAGACTATCTCTCACCTTATACATCTGCTGTTTCTTGGAAATGATATGTTGGTTCATCTAATTGAGGATCATAATCTACAACCAGATCATAGCCTTTGAAGAACCAATCATCGGCTTCATCAATAAAGAATAATAGACCATCGATCGTTTCTTGTTTCATCGGACGTTCCGGTAACTCCACAGACATACCGATTGAAAATCCCTCATGTACTTCTGTTTTGCCATATACTTTCCCAAAAAAACGGATACCATAATTTTCAGGTAAATCTACCTCTGCTTGAAACCATTCTTTTGCTTTGTCCGTTATTGTTAATTGCATGTGATGAGCCCCTTTTTATTGATTCATTTTATCATCAAGTATATCTACATCTTCTGTTTCTCCGATAACAAGTAAATTATCATTTTCACGTACATATTCGTCTGCGGCTGGTGACACTACGACAGAACGATCGAAGCGTCGGATGGCTACCACAGTCAAATCAAATCGCTGTCTGAAATTTAGTTCTGCTAATGTTTTATTAAAGAACTTGGGATTAGATACCCGAATCTCAGCGAGCGAGAATTTGTCTGACAGCTCTAAATAATCCAAAATATTTTTAGAAACAAGATTATGTGCGATTCGTATCCCCATATCTCTCTCAGGATGAACAACGCGATCTGCACCGATCTTTTCAAGAACACGAGCATGATACTCATTTTGTGCTTTGGCTAAGATATTCGGTACGCCCATTTCTTTGACCATCAGGGTCACTAAAATACTTGCTTGGATATCTTCTCCAATTGCTACGATCACATGATCAAAATTTCTGATTCCTAAAGATCGTAAAGTCATTTCATCTTGTGCATTCGCAACCACTGCATGTGTTGCGATATTCATATATTCATTCACTCGGTCTTCACTGCTATCAATAGCTAAAACTTCTTGACCAGCTTCGACTAACGTACGACAGATACTGCCACCAAAACGTCCAAGTCCTACGATTGCAAAATTCTGTTTCACTTTTCTCCTCCTTTTTCCATTCCATTTCAAGTATAGCAAAGCCACTGTAAAAACAAAAGCAACCCTGCTTTTCTTTACGGAAAAGACTCATTTTAATGGAGGATCAAAAGAAGGCCTACTATGGTAGATCATAGAATATTTCTTGATGTTTCTACTAAAAAGGTATGGCTATATTACTAATTATTCCTACAATAGGTAGCCTAAGAATACGTTAACTGAAATAAAGTAAATAAACAACCCAGCAATGTCTTTGATCGATGTAATGATCGGTGCAGATCCAGCAGCTTGATCAATATTCAATTTCAATAAGATAAAAGGAATCAAAAAACCAAGGGCGGCAGCTAAGGTCATTGCAAAGACCAGAGAGATCCCCACAGCTACACCTAACAATGGTATGCCTTGCCACACAGAAGCGACTATTCCAGATACGATCCCTACAACAATCCCTAAACTTAGACCAATCCCTGTTTCCTTCAAAAAATGCTTGAAAAATGTGTTGAGATCAATGTGTCCTAAAGATAATCCGCGAACAAAAACAGTCGATGATTGCGTCCCTACATTTCCACCCATATCCATGATCAACGGAATAAAAATAGCAACAGCAGCCACAGATTCTAACGTTTGTTCAAACTCATCGATTACTAGACCAGCTAACATCCCTGCAACCAATGTGATGGCTAAGAAAGGCAACCGGACTTTCCATATTTGCCAAAGATTCCCGTTAATCAGTACTGTACTACGATCAGCTTCTACAGAGGCGACGTCTGCTAAACCAGCAGCGTTGAACATATCCTCGGTCGTTTCTTGCTCTAAGACATCGATGGCGTCATCCACTGTCACAATACCGACTAGTCGTGTTTCTTTATCTACGACGGGAATAGCGATCAAATCTAACTCTTGTAACAATCGTGCAGTTTCTTCCTGGTCTGTATCTGTGGTTACATAAGCGACGTGCTTGATCATGATTTCTTCAATCCGTTGATCACTTTCTGCAATGACTAGATCCTTTAAGGATAGTACTCCTTCAATTTTTTTCGCCATATCTGTCACATACAAAATATAGATTGTTTCCATTTCTTTCGCTAATCTTCTGATTTTATGCAGTGCTTCTTCAACAGTCATTTCTTTTTTAATTGAAATAAATTCAGTCGTCATGATCCGTCCAGCTGTCTCATGTTCATAGCCCATCAATCGATTCGTTGTTGCTCGCTCTTCTTCAGAAAGCTCTGCCAATAGTTTTTTAGTCACACTTGCTGGTAGTTCGTAAAACAACCTTACCCGATCATCTGGAGCCATCTCATTCACAAATTCAATCACTCCATCATCCGTAAACGAACGAAGCAAATCTTGTTGGACAGACGGTTCAAATGTTTCAAAGATTTCGAGGGCTTTGTCTTTTGATAATAATCGAAAGACCAGTACTTGCTTATCTAAAGGTAACGTAACAAATAGTTGGATCAATTCCACTTTCTCGATCGTCGCTAAATAGTTCTTCAATTCTTCAAGCTTTTTTTGCTCAAGATAATTAAGAATCTTCAATTGTGTTTCTAGGTTATTTGTATCATTTAATGTTCTCATCTCGTATTCTCCTTTGTTACATCGTTTTTTCGATATAAACTTGTTGGATGGATTCGTTTAGAAAAACAGAAAGTACATAAAAAAGACGGCCTCTAAAAGAAGCCGTCTCATAAGATCCCATCAAAATGGTACCAGTGTTTACCTGAACGAACTTCTCGTCTGAGCTTTAGCACTAAAAGACGTAATTCTGGAAATATAATCCAGATAGCTACGTTAAGCACGCCTTAAGCCGACGTTGCCTGTTATACCCTGTGGCGTCTCTCGACGTTTGAGGGCAGTAGCCTGTGTTCTTTTAGGAGCCTCACCTAACAAGTTTTTATAATTAAACCCTACAGGTAAAATTGTTTTTTGTCAATAAGAGGATTAATATTTGATAAAAATAATCTGTAATATAGTTAACCGTATCCCAATATAGTTATACAATCATTCATTTTTTTCTTTTACTTTACCAACCCATGTTTAAATGCGTATATGGCAGCTTGCGTACGATCTTCCACTTCTAATTTTGCTAAAATATTAGAAACATGTGTTTTGACTGTTTTCAAAGTAATAAACAATTCGTCTGCGATTTCTTGATTGCTCTTTCCTTCAGAGATCAACATAAGAATCTCATTTTCACGATTCGTTAAATCATCGTGCAAGATTGGCTCATTACGCCGACTCATCTTTTCCATCATTTTCGTGGTTACTTCAGGTTCAAGCACACGTTCACCTCTTTGAGTCGCGCGGATCGCATCGGCGATTTCATGGGCTGTCGATGTTTTAAGTAAGTAGCCTGTTGCGCCAGCTTCAATAGCCGGATATACTTTCTCATCATCAATAAAACTCGTGACAATAATGATTTTTGCTTCTGGCCAATCTTTGAGGATTGCTTTTGTAGATTCGATCCCGTCCATTTCTTCCATGACTAAATCCATGAGAATCACGTCCGGACGAAGTTCCATGGCTTTTTCGTAGCCTTTTCGTCCATCTTCTGCTTCTCCGATTACTTCGATATCTTCTTGGATCGACAAATAGGAAGAAACCCCTAAACGTACCATTTCATGATCATCGACTAGTAATACTTTTATCATTTTTCCGCCTCCTTTATTAAAGGAACTTTAATTTCTACACTTGTCCCTTGTCCTTTGAAACTAATGATTTTTACTGTCCCACCAATACCTGCTACACGTTCTCTAATATTGTTTAGTCCATAGCTACCGGTTTTTGTTTCATTTATATTGAAGCCAGTACCGTCATCGATTACTCGTAATAAAAGATTATTATCGATTTTATGCAAATACACTTCTAATTCATTTGCTTTTGCATGGCGCAACGTATTTGAAAGTAGTTCTTGAACGATCCGAAAGAGATGATCTTCAATCGAATCAGACAAAGTGATATCTTCAATATCCCATTTCAATGCAATTTGTATCTTGTTTTTTAATTCTTTTAATAATTGCTCAATCCCTTGCTTCAAACTTTTTTCTTCAAGGTTGACTGGTCGCAAATGTAGTAGCAACGCACGCATTTCAGATTGTGAAGCATTGATGATATCTGCTACCATCCTTAGTTGTTTACGAAACATTTCAGGCGTATCACTTTTTTCTGCTTGTTCCGTCAGAGCAGACATCATCATCATCGCTGCAAATAATTGCTGGGAAACTGAATCATGTAGCTCACGCGCTAAACGATGTCTTTCTAATTCTAAGATTTCTTCTTTTGTTTGTCCATCGACATATTGAGGTCGACTCGTCAATATTTGAAGTTCACTTGAGACTTCAACCATTTTTTCTTTGATTTTGGTTATTTCTTTTTCAATTTCTTTCACGTATATATCGTCAGAAGCGCTTGGTAAGGAATCATTTAAAACTTTTGCTTCATAATTGCCGGAAGAAATTGCTCGTAATTGTTCTTCGATTTTCCCATAACGTGCTTTTTGTAAAAGAGAGACAATCAAAAAAACAATCAGGCCGACACCTGACGAAATCGCGAGTAAGTGAAAGATCAATGGCACATATAAAATTCTGGCACTTAATAAAGTACGCCAAAATTGAGTTTGGTTGCTTGCGTAAAAATAAGTAAAAAAAGAAAATAAAATGACGATAAATGAGGCGATCGAAGCATAGATAGCTAGCATCGGTCGAGAAAGTTTCTCTATCATGCTCGAATCACCTCAATATCCCCAAGTAATGTGTTCGTAATGATTTTTAAACGACGCGGATTTTCATCGTAATCGTTACTATAGATTTTAATCGACTCGTTTTTCAATGCGAATTGTTCTTCTTCAAATTGTACATTTCCTACTAACGTTGCGTGCTCGAGACTGATTGCAATCCCTAAAGGAACTAAGATCCGTGTTCTACCAATACCTTTTCTGACGATAACGATATTATCATCTTTAGGTAACAAGGTGTTTCCTAAATCAATGATCGTATCTCCTGAAAGAAGTGCGATATTGATATCGTCCCATTCATACACATCATTACCAATTCGCTGGTTACCGAATAATTGTTGTTTTTTTCGTTCATTGTTGTGGGACTTCACTTGCTCTGTTTGAACCATAATGATTTGTTTTTTTCGCCAAAAAGCATTTTTTGTTAGATCGATCCCAGAAATCTCTACACCTTTAAGACCAATGAACAAGACAGCAAAGACTGCCATTACCCATAGCGCAGGACTATTGATCAAACTGAAGAAAATAACTAGTCCACCTAGTACAAATTGAAAATTCTGAAATCCCGATCTCGGTGATTTTCGCAATGCAAGATAGATATTAAAAATACCAAATAAAACTAATAGTAATAATTCAACATTATTTACGATTTGCCAAACTGCAAAGATCAATAGTAAGGCTTCTACTACTATAAAAAAGCGCCAAGAGCTATTCATCGCTATTCTCCTTTCCTTTTCATTCTCTTTTTTATCATACCTATTTTTGTTTCGAGATGCTATAGGACTTTAGATGTAACTATCGCTTTCTACAGCAAAAGGCCTGGGACTTTGTGTCATGGTCCCAGACCTTTTTGTATAGACAAACCAATAATTGATTATCTGTGTCTAAATTTCAACTTATGCTTGCGCGACCTTGACGATTTTTACTTGCATATCGCCACCAGGTGTTGAAATCGTTACTTCATCATTTTTATATTTGCCGATCAAAGCTTGTGCAATCGGTGAATCATTTGAGATCTTTCCTGAGAAAGGATCTGCCTCAGCACTTCCTACGATCGTGTACTCTTCTTCTTCACCATCTGGTAACTCAATGAACGTCACTGTTTTACCAATAGATACTTCATCCGAATCAACGCCATCATTGTCAATGATCTGTGCAAAACGAATCATATTCTCGATTGTCGTGATACGTCCTTCTACGAAAGCTTGTTCATCTTTAGCTGCTTCATATTCTGAGTTCTCAGATAAATCACCAAAGCCACGGGCGATTTTGATTCGTTCAATGATTTCTCCCCGTTTAACTGTTTTTAATTCTTCTAATTCTTGCTCTAATTTCGCTTTTCCTTCAAGCGTCATAGGATATACTTTTTCTACCATGTATAACTCTTCTCCTTTTTCTATGGAATACCGTAAAAGGTAATCTTTTACGGACTACAGTCCAAAAAAGATTACCATGCTTTTTCTAAAATGTAAATGTTTTTCTAAAAATAAATAAAGTTACAGATAACGCTCAATTTTAATTATTTACATATTTTTGTACTAATTCCATATGCTCTTCATATGTTTTTGCAAAATAAACCTCACCTGTAGAGATATCTGCGACAAAATAATAATAATCATTCTCTGCTGGTTCAACAACAGCTTGGATAGCTGCTTCACTTGGACTATTGAACGGTCCTGGACCATATCCCTTATTTGTATAAAGATTGTATGGTGAATCGACTGCCGTATCTTCATAAGAGACAAATTCTTTGTGTTCGCCTAACGCATATAAAATAGAAATATCTGATTGTAATGGCATCCCTATGTCAATCCGATTATAGAAAACTCTGGCAATATTTTTACGATCTGATTCAGATACCCCTTCTTTTTCAATCAATGAAGCAAGTGTCATGATTTCTTGAACCGTATGATTTTGCTGCTTGATCGTTGAGAAGTATGGTTGTAACACGGTATTCGTTTTATCGACCATCTGAATGATCAGATCTTTGAGTGACATATCTTTATAGTAATCATAAGTCGCTGGGAATAAGTAACCTTCTAAGCGATACTTGGTGTTTTCTGCCTTAGCTGCACTTTCTAATAAATCAGGATATTTTTGAGTCAACTCCGTGAAAAAGTCTTCGTTTTTTAGTAGATCTAAAAATTCCTGCTTATCTTTCCCAGTGATTTTTGCTACTCGTTCTGCAATCTGCTCTGCATCAAATCCCTCTGGTATCGTGATCTTCCCATCTGCCACTTCTGTAGGTTCTGAGGTTCCACCTTCTTGGAGCTCTTTACCGATTTCATCTAACGTCATGTTAGGGGCTAATTGGTAGAAGCCAGCCTGAAAGCCAGTCATATTTTTAAATTTTGTATAATAATTAAATACGATACCGCTCTTGATGATATGGTCTTGTTCTAAAATCTCTCCGATTTGTTTATTTGAAGAACCACTAGGGATTTCGATCGAAACCAATTGTTCATTCTCTGGGTCTAAAGGTTTTAAGCCACTATCGATATAGCGATAGACCGTAAAACCAAATACACATCCAATAATTAGCAACGTAAGCGCAATCACTAAAATAATTTTCCCTACGATTTTATCTTCTTTTTTACGTAGGTCTTTTCGCTTACTGACTACATCTGTCGAATCAGTTGCATTCTTTTGTCGTCGTCTCTTCTCAACTGGATGTTGTTTGTTTTCTGACAAAACAACTCCTCCTTACTATCAACTTCATAACTTTATTCATTATACATGAAATTCAGGCGGAGGTGAATTATTTTTAACAATTCTTATGTCAAAATTGTAAGTAGTAAATCGATTATCTTCGGCTTAAAATAGAAAATAAAATGATTCTTATTTACTAAATAACAATAATCTGCTTATTTAAATCACTAAGCTCTTTGACAGGAAGGATTGATGTACATGAACACAAGGAAACATTTAAGAAGAAAACAAGCTTCCCATTTTTCTTTTTCTCAAAAAATCTGCTTATTCATTTTAGTCGTCACTATTGGGATTATCACTTGGGCTACCTATGAAATGGCCCAGTCAAGAGTATCCGCCTCGATTCAAGTGGCAAACGATTCCCTAGATTTAACCAAAGATGAACAGGTCCTTGCCGATCAAATCGACCAATTGTTACAAAAAAATGATTATGTCGGATCTGTCTATATTCGTAAAAACAATCGAGTGATCCTTGAAAAGGGCTACGGATACGCTAACGAAGAAGCACAGCAACCAAATACTCCATCTTTGTATTATCAAATTGGCTCGATCCAAAAAGCAATGACTGCACTACTGATTCTAAAACAAGTTAATATAGGGAAACTTTCTCTAGATACAAAACTGGCTAAATTTTATCCCCAAATCAACGGTAGCAATAAAATCACGATCAAAGATTTATTATATATGCGATCAGGATTGAAAAAAACAGCTTCTCCGACCGTACCGATGAATGACCAAGAGGTGATCCAGTTTGCCCTAGACCATCTCGAATATACCAATGATCAAAGTTACAAATATGAACCAGTGAATTTCACGTTACTAACAGGTATTTTAATGAAGTTGACTCATCAGCCATACGAAAAGTTGGTGTATGACCAAATCATCACTCCTTTACAATTAAAACAGACGACCTTCTATGACCAAGTCAAAAACACTTCAGAACATGCAGTCTCTTATCAAATGAGTCCAGACGATGATTATCATCAAGCTTTGACTGAATCTGAAACAGATATACGTAATGAATTAGGAACTGGAAATATCAGTATGTCCGTCTATGACTTGAATGAATTTTTTACAAAAGTATTAAAAGGGCAATTGATTCCAAAAGATTTACTTTTTTCTCTTTGGGGAAAGAATTTGAGTGGACGTCCATATAATGGTGGGGTCTACAGTGGAAGAGATACCATATTTGCTCAAGGAAACATCAATCGTTTCCATGCGGTATTAGCAATGAAAAAAGATACCTCTAATGCAGTTGTACTAGAAAGTAATATCCAAGCCGATAAAAAATATAAAACAACTGCCACCGATCTTAGAGATCAGATTTATAAATTGATGGGAAATGATGAATAAGGAATGTGTTGACCTGTCATCTGAGATAATTGAATAAGAATGGAGAAAACCTTGTATAAGCAATTTGGCTTGATACAAGGTTTTCTCAGTTGTTACTTGGATATAGAAACTTTATGATTTTGTCGTATTTATTTCTGTTGCTAAATATTTTCTCATGCCATCAAGTATGCTGTGTTTAGGTTGATAACCTAGTGCTGAAACCTTAGTTATATCAGCTAAAGAGTCATGGATATCTCCAGCTCTCTCCTCTTGGTAATCCAACAGTAATTCAACTTCAAGAATCTGATTGATCGTCTGGATCAATTCAAGTAAAGTTGTACTATTTCCCGTTCCAACATTGAATTGTTGTCCTAATGCTTTTTCTTCTTTCGAAACAAGCAATAAAGCTTGTACGACATCCTCAACATAGACAAAATCTCTTGATTGACTGCCATCGCCGAATAAAGTAAATGACGCTTTTTCACCAGCAAGTTGCTTTTTATAGCGATCCACTAAAATCGAGATCACCCCACTATATGGCGAATTTGGATTTTGATTTGGACCGTATACGTTGAAGAAACGTACCGCAGTTCCGGGCACATCATACAAATGGCAATAATCAAGTACATATTGTTCAGCGGCAAATTTATCAATAGCATAAGGCGTCAACGGTCGAATAACTGACTCTTCTTTTTTAGGTAGTGTTGGTTCATCTCCATAAACAGCTGCAGAAGAGCTAAATACAATACGCTTTAAATTTGGCTGATACTTACGAATCAACTCAAGTAACATCAAGACACTATCAAAATTCACTCGATGAGTTTCCAACGGCCGTTCAACGGAATCAGCAACACTAGCTATAGCAGCTAAATGGAAGATATAGTTAAACTGGTGATTGTTCAATAGCTCTTCCATTATTTTTTCATCAGCTACATCCCCCTCAACGAAGACAATGTTTTTGGTAGAATCAAGATTTTCTTTATTTCCCATAGATAGATCGTCAATAACGACCACTTTATTATTTTCACTCAAATGATTGGCTAATGTAGAACCGATGAAGCCGGCTCCACCAGTTATTAAAATAGAATTCATTTGAACTCACTCCTCTATTTTTGGATATTTTTATTTTCTTGAATGCACAATGCGTTTGCCAGTCTTTAAAAGACCTTTTACGATGTCCATATTAACAAATAATAAAGCAATTAAGCAAATTAATTCTAATCCAATCAACAATACACCATCGAATAAAAAGATCAATGCAACTTGAGCAGCCAAAACTACATGATTTAATATGATATTCCATACATTTATTTTTACAGTGATAAATTTACTTGTATCATAAATTCGAATCATCCAACCAACAAACAAGCTAATCATCGAAGCAAATCCAACCCCTATCAGGCCAAAAGAAGAAATGAAAAGAAAATTAAGCATGACACTCAATAAGCCTGAAATCAATGAAGTATTCATCAAGCCTTTTGTTTTCTTTTCTGCAATGTAAAACTGACCATAGAAACCAATAAACCCTGAATAAATAGCAGAAATCAATAAAAATGGTGTTACTTGCCAACTGATGAAAAATGAACTTTGAACTAAATTACCTAAAAGCCACTTTAAAATCACCATGATCGATGAAGCTGTAAAAAATAACAAAAATGAGTAATATTTAAAAATGTTGGCGTGAAATTCTCCACGAGATTCTGAATCTCGTTCATCAACAAGAGAAATCTGCCATGCTTGTGAGAAAACAGATTGCATCATGGAAATCACTGAAGGTATTTTATTAGCGACAGCATAGATACCATTGGCACTTACTCCTAGAAAATACAAAATAAAATATCGACTTGCACTATTGACAAACCACCACAAGACATCATTTGGAATAGTCGGAATCGAGAAAATAAGCATTTCTTTCATAAAAGATTTATTAATAAGTTTAACAGAAAAATCTTTGAAATATGGTGTTGTACATGCTAGATAAATAAATGAAATGATTTCTGCAAGTATCAATGATATCAGATACCCATTCAATCCCATTTTTAAAACTACAAGAAAGTAGATATTTAATAATCCGATCGCTAAAGTTTTGATCATACCATTAAATGCGAAAATACGAACTTGTCCATTACCTCTAGCAAATTGTGCAATGATTTGTGTAAATACTTGAAATGCCAGCAAAAACATAAATGCTAGAAGTATTTGATCAAAAGCACCAGTCATTGCCAATAATGGGTAACATAACGCTGTAATCACAATCCCAATTATTGCAATGATCGTAGCATTTGTTACAACTGATTTTTTATCTACATCTTTGTCCAATGCAAATCTTAAAACAGCAACAGATATTCCTCCTGAAACAATTGGGATCAATAGGCTGACAGTAGTTGTAACTAAGTCAACTTTCCCATATTCTTGTGTAGTTAGATAATATGTATATAGCGGAACTAATACGAATGATATTAGTTTACTCCCTAAATTACCTACTGCGAATATGAAAGAATTCCCGACTAATTTTTTGTATTTACTCATACTACTTATACGACCTTTCAGAATAAATTTGAGTTTGAGACAATGCCACAAAGATTCTGTTTATTTCCACTTCTGGCACGCCTTTTTGACCAAATGTAAAAAAGCACCTATGAACCTCTATCTATTCAGTTTTAAGAGGTTCATAGGTTCCTAAATTAACGGTTATAACAACCCCAAATTTTGTCTTGTTTATAACTATTTAGACATCTCTATCAACAAACGATCACCTAATGTTTTACTTGCATGACCAGATTCGGAAATATTTAAAACCTCTTTAAATTCTTTCATTTTAGCTAGATAATCGTCTAAATCAAAATTCTCAATACTTTCAACAAATGTTTCTTGATTTCTAATCAACGGAAATGGCAAGTCTGCTAAATCCATTACTAGACCTCTATTTTCTAGATATTGGTCATAGTCATACGCATAGATAAAACATTTTTTGTTAGATACTAATGCTTCACCGATAGTGGAAGAATAATCTGTAATCAATACATCTATTGCGCACAACAATTCTTGCATATCATTATAGTCAGATGCATCAATAAGAGTAGAATTATCTAATTCTCCTAAAATCTGTTTTTTATTCTCCGTATCATTTGGATGAAGACGGATAAGCATATTATAGTTGATGCCAAATTTATTTGAGAAAGCTTTCCTAACTTGCTCTAAAAAATCAGGACTGACTTTTATCAGTTCTCCTGCTCTAAAAGTCGGTGCGTATAAAACAATTTTTTGGTCTGCTGGAATCTGATAATAATCATAAACTTTGCGGATGATAGTGGGATCGTTGTTGACGATCACATCATTTCTAGGAACACCTTCTCTAAAAATTTCTCCCTCGTACCAGAACATTTTACCGATATCTTTAAATAGATCGGAGCTTTCAAAAACCAATAGATCGCACATTTGAGAATCTTTTTTTGCTAATTTTACATATCGAGGTTTTAATTTGTCAGCCGCATTATTCTCGATTCGTTTTAACCCAAATCCAGCATGCCAAGTCTGTAGATAAAACTGTCCTTTTCTTTTAGGTGGATAAAAACTTTTTCGACAATTGTCGATCCAGATCTTAGCAGTAAACATTTCAATCAATGCACGAACTGATTTATTTTTCACTAACCTTATCGTATCTGGAAATAGATCTGCTTGATTTTGAATAACTTCTGGTTTACATAGCCAAACAATATCTAAATCATCTTTTTGAGATAATAAATATTCACAAATATATTTAGGATTATCTCCATAACCTTTCCCAAAATAGCTAGAAACAACAATTTTATTTCTTTTTAAAGGTTGCATAACTAAAAATGGATAACAACAATAAAAAACAGCATATCTTCCTATTCGTAAAAATAGGCTTTTAACTACAAAAATTATTCTAGTGATTTTATTTTTTAGCGACGCTATCATATAACTTTTCCTCACATTCTTATCGATTCATTCCATCGCTTGCTTTTAGCTTTCCGATTACTTCACCAAGTAAAAACCAGAATAAGAATGCGCCAGAAATGTTAACAAGAATCATTTCATTGTGGAAAAATCCAGAAAATGCTAATGCAAAAATACCACAAATACAATAAATCATTCGTGTATTCAATAAATTAGTGATTGGTTTGAACAAAAAGGCGATGACACGAGCTGCTTTGGTAACAATAAAAGCTACGAATGTTAGACCACCTAATATCCCGGTAGATGCTAGAGTATTCAAATACGCATTGTGTACAGAAAAATTACGTTGTGCAATATAAGTATTTGGTAAAACATCTTGTGCGTAAGCAATCATATTTTTAGGGGAAGTCCCAAATAACCAACTTGATTGAAAAATCTCTACTGCACTTTTCCAAATAGTAAAACGTAAATTAGATACATCTGTACTTTGTGCCACATCGGGCCTTGTTAAATTGACTCTACCTGCTGTCGTTCCAGTTTGTTTTTTCTCAAAAAACTGTGGAAAATATGACCAACCGATTTTGATCAACTGAGCTACCCCAAAAACAAGTGCCATGACAGCTACTCCACTTAATATTGAAAGTAAGATGTTTAAAAGAAGGTTCTTCTTTTTCTTTAATTGATACTGATACATCGAAAAGAAAACAAAAACAAAAGTTGTCACTAATAACGTAATCAAGCCATTTCTAGAACCTGATAAAATAATGTAACTGATATTTAAAAAGATTGAAACATACACACCTGTCAATAACCATTTGTTTGAATATTTCTTACTAAAGATATAATACAGGCTAAGAAAAATTGTTACTACACACATCACCGAACCATAGTTTGGATCAGAAAATACCCCAAACAATCTACCTTCCAACATACCTATTCTAAGGGGATTAACTCTGCTTAACTGGATCGAATAATTGTACTGAGTCAAAAACATACCTAATGAAACGACTACTAAACTAGTCCAAATCACTATCAACGTTCCACTTATGATCGATAATAATTGATCGGACTTATTCCTGTTGCGACTGATTCCATTATCATAGACAATAAAGAAATACAATGCTTGCCAAACAATAAATTTGAGATTACCAAATAAACCGTATTTCATGTTCAACAAGCTAGAAATACACATGATAACGATAAATAGAAGGAGCAAGATATCATATGTCCAACGATTTTTTTTCAACACTCTAGTAAAAAAATCGGCTAATAAAACAATTGAACCAAATATTGCTAATATCGAAAACAGTACACTATCAATTGTAGAAGGAAGTAAACTATACGCACCAACTGCCCTACTGATGAGCATGATCAATAACCCTACTATAAAAATATTTTTACCTTTTTGAAGATAATCATCTTTTTTTGTTTCCATAAAACTCATTCTTCTCCTGTCACATTCATTTTTCAGCCATCAACTATTTTTCTTAGTCACATAATTATATTTTATCTTGGCTAATGTATCATAACATAAATTACTTATCATTAATGCAAGCATCGACAGTTTTCGACTTTTAGTGAATATTGGATTTTTCATTACAAATGTGAAATTTGATTTTAAAAATTTTACTAATGGTTTTCTGATTTCTTTTGATTCACTATTGTCACTGATCGCTATCTTATCTAACACATCAAAGTATGCCCAACATATTCTACGATGGATTGAATCTGATAGTTCTGGGTAAGCGTTCTTCACTAACTTACCATTTTTTTCCCATGCATCAATCACATCAAAATTTTTAGTCGAAAAAGACAATCCAGTAATACTGTCATTTCTTCGATAATAATAATATTTTTGCTCAGTATTAGTAACTATCCTCTCACATTGAAGTAATAGATCCATAATTATAAAAGCATCTTCTACAATTTTACCAACAGGATAGCGTACAGTGTCGAAAAGTTCTTTTTTATAAAGTTTATTGACTGCATACGCGTATACATCTGTGCTATCTAGAACAGCTTGTATTGCATCTTTTTGATCTAGAACTTCAATTAGCTTTAAGTTATTGACCTTTGTTTCTTTGTTTTCATACACATCGATCATGCCTACCGTAGCTATATCCGCATCATAATCCAGTAACTGATCATATAATATTTCAAACATATCTTCAGCAATATAATCGTCACTATCAATAAATCCTAAATACTTTCCTTTAGCTATCTCAATACCTGCATTACGAGCACTACTCAATCCGCCATTTTCTTTGTGAATGACCTTTATACGTTTATCTTGAATCGCATATTCGTCACATATTTTCCCACTACCATCTGGAGAACCATCATCGACTAAAATAATTTCAATATCAGTAAAAGTTTGTGCAATAATAGAATCAACACATTTTTTTAAATACTTCTCTACTTTATATACAGGCACGATTATACTAATTGTACACATTAAACTTCATCCTTAACTAATTTTACTGTGTGAGCTAAAGATTCTTCAAGTGTAAATACTGAATCCCACCCAGTTTCCTTGAGTTTCTGATTGTCTAATATTGCTGTACTAGCTTTTGAGAAACCTTTTTTCTCAGTTTCATCAGGCAATTCAAAAATAACTTTTTTATTGTTTATTTCTGCTAATTTTCCAGCAAGATCTCTTAATTGTAGGTCAAAAGCCTCTTCTGACACATTATATGCTTCTCCGTTTTTACCGTGGATCATCAAATGGAGGATGGCAGAGACTGCATCACCAACATAAATATAAGAAAAATACTGTTTGCCTTCACTTTTCAAAACGATATCTTCTTCTCGAGCTGCATTCAAAATAAATTGTGAAGAAGCTTTTGAATCAGATAATAACATCGTAGGTCCAAATGTACGGCATAATCTTGGAATGACAATATCTAGATCGTGTTTTGCGATATACGCTTGACATAATGATTCACTGACTCTCTTACCTTCGGGATAACCAGCTCTTAGCGTATTACAATCGATATACCCACAGTAGTCTTCCTTAAATTTATCCACATCTCCTCTATTTTCTCCATATATTTCTACGGTAGATAAAAATAGCGTTCGTGTAGCATTCGTAGCTACTGCGTGCTTTAAGACTTGTTCCGTTCCAGCTAAATTAGTCATGATCGTTCCAATAGGATCTGTTGCATATGCTCTAGGATGCGTATTACTAGCTCCATGAATAATGTAATCAGCTTTGATAGAAGGATCTAAAGGTTCAGTAACGTTCCCTTCTACAATTTCAAAAAAATCATTTGATTGATACTTTTCAAAGCGCTCTTCTAGCTTCTTACGATTTCTTCCCATCGCATATACTTTAATATCGATTCCTAAATAATCATTTGCGAACATGATCGTATCAACTAAAAACGATCCGACCATTCCAGATGCACCAATCATCAGAAGTGATTTTCCATTTAAGTCTTTGATATCATCAACGTGGTCGATCACTTTTTGCAAATCATTTATATATAGCGGATTTGTATTTAAAGCCATCTATTTCACCACCTAGTCTTTCATCTTTAAATATGCTTTGAATAAATCTAAATCTTCTCTAGTTGTCAACTTGATATTTTTGTCTGAACCAGCAGCAAAATAAAGTGTTTCACCTAGATCCACCATCATCGTATTTGTATAAGAAGAATCCGTCATACCAATATTCTCTTTTACTGCTCGATCATATGCAGCTCGCAATTTTCCATACTGATATGCTTGTGGTGTCGAAACTCGTCGTAATGTATTACGATCCACATATTGTTCCGTCGTTTCTTCTGTTTTTTTGATAAAAATCTGTTCATTATAAGGAAGTGAAGTGACACCATTTCCAAATTCCTTACATTTTACGATGACATCAGACAGAACAAGTTCATCAACTAATGGACGAATACCGTCATGAATGATGATCGTGTCATCGTCCTCAGAATAATCCTTTAAGAATTGTACACCATTATTAATCGATTCTTGACCTTTTGAACCACCAGTAATCACCCACTGAACTTTACTGATATTGAACTCCTTGATGTACGCCCACATCGTTTCTTCCCAACCTGATTTACAAACCACTAATATTCGATCAATTTGTGGATGGTGTTGGAATGATTCCAAGGTATAAATAATAATTGGTTTTCCTTCAATATTGATAAATTGTTTTGGGATATCTTGTCCCATTCTTTTGCCCACTCCACCGGCGATAATAACAGCTGTAATCATTCGATTTAAATTCCTTCCCTTTACAAGTACATGAAGTATTTGTCATATTTAATGTTCTAATAATAATCCAGTGTCAAACTGCATTCAACCTTTTACATTTTCTCACAACTACCAATAAGTTTCAATGTTTTCTATATTATGCTAGGTAAAATGTCCTATCGACACAGGTTATCTAGTTAAATTTTTACGCACTAGAAAGAACCAGGGACATAAAATCATTGATCTTTCATGTCCCTGGTTTTATTGTATTAGTTTACTTTTTTTACATATGCTTGATTTGCTGTAATGTACCCATCGGCTGTTTTCAATCTTGGCATACCTGAAGCAGTGTATTCAATACCTTGGATCGTCAAAATTGTTCCTTTTTTGATTGCATTTCCTTTTTGAGTAAAGTTCAGATCCTTATAATAATGGTCATCTACCAAAAGTTGCACTTTGTTTGGATTGGTCACAAAGTAGTTGTTATTGCTATTTGCTGCAGCTGTCACATATGTTTTATTTGCTGTGATATACCCATTGGCAGTTTTTAATCTAGGAACCCCAGTAGTTGTAAATTCTACACCTAATACATCGATTACTCTACCTTTGGGGATAATCGCCCCAGGATTTTTAAAAGCAAGATCAGAATAATAGCGATCCTCTTTTAACATAATGATTTTTCTAGGATTTTCTAAGAAATAATTGTCACTATTAGAAACTAATGTCGTGACGTAAGTTTTATTTGATGTCACATAACCTTTGGCTGTTTTTAAACGTGGGATGCCACTGGTAGTGAAGACGATATCTTGCACTTTGATCACTTCATCTTTTAAGACGGGATCCCCTTTTTGGCTAAAAGAAACATCTTTATAGTAACTATCATTCTTCTTCATGACTACTTGATTGATATTGCTATAGTAATAATCGTTGATATTACTTGGCACTTCTTGTACATAACTTTTATTTGCAGTTAAATAACCTTTTGGTGTAATCAAACGTGGAACTGCATTTTCACGATATTCAACTCCGGTTACATTTACCAAGGTTCCTTTATTAACCACCGCTCCCTTGTGCAAAAACTCAAGGTCTCGATAATAGGCGTCATTTGCTTTTAAAACAACCTGTGTCGGACGCTTCGTGTAGTAATTATCAATGCCTGATACTGTAGCGATCACGTAGTCTTTATTAGCAGTATAATAACCTTTATTCGTCTTGAGACGAGGAATCCCACTTTTAGTTTTTTCGATACCTGTTACTTTTATGACTGTACCGGCTGGGACAGATTCACCTGCTGTCGAAAACTCAACGTCTTTATAATATTGATCATTTTTTAAACTAATGATTTGACCAGGATTCGTTGTATAATATAAATCTGACATTTCTAAAAATTGTTCAACTATACTTTTATTAGCTGTTAAATAACCATTTTTTGTTTTAAGACGGAAAATGCCTGATTGGGTATACGCTAGATCCTCTACTTCTACGATGGTACCTTTTGACACTTTATTCAAACGTTGCTTGAAGTCTGTATCTGCGTAATAATAATCATCTGCTTTTAAACGAACTTTTTTAGGATTCGTTGTGAAGTATGAATCGATATTGCTTTGAGCCGCAACTACATATGATTTATTCGCCGTTAAGTAGCCTTTATCTGTATACAATCGAGGGATACCGCTAGCAGTTGTCTGAATACTTTTTACATTCACAAGAGTATTTTTTTTGACTCTCAGACCTGGATCAGTAAAATTCACATCATTGTAAAAGTTATCATCTTGCTTGACAATGACTCTACCTGGATTGGTTGTATAATATTTACTTAGATCTGGACCCGGATTAGGCGCACTGAAAAATGCACTGTAACTCATTGAGATATCAAATGGTCTGTTTTCATAATTAGCAATCCCAGGGAAGTGCATATTAGAGGACCACTGCCACGCGCCATGGTCATTGTTCCATTGCATTGATTGATCTGGTGAATAAGGATATTGCGCTACCCATACCCGATCTTTACCGAAAGCCGAAGTATTGATATATCCGTTAGTGATCCAATATTTGCCTATATATAAAGCTGCATTAGAAAAACCTTTTGCCTGTAGTTGTCTGTTAAAAGCTAGCGAATTATTATGTGCGTCTCTTCCGTTGTTGATCAACGTAGGGTCTTCTGCGTCGTTGAACATGATCGTATTCTTATTTAATCCCAATCGATTTGCAGCATCAGCAAAATAATTTGCTTCGGCTTGTGCAGTTTGGGCTGATGTATATAAACTGTAATGGTAGGCAGAAACTGTCAAGCCAGCAGCTTTTGCATTGTTAATTTGATTCTCAGCATATGGATTAGTGTATGAAGTTCCTTCTGTTAATTTCACTGATACGGATGTCACACCATAACTTTTTATTTTTTGGTATTCAGCTACTGAAATATTTCCATTCCAACTAGCTACATCTATAAAATGTTTACCTGGAAGATTAGGATTGTTCGCATAAACTTTGTCAATCACTGATGCTGCTCGCAAAGATATCCCACCAGATTGCATTGCATACGTACCTTTTTTATGATTTGTTCCTTGTTGACCAACTTCGACATCTTCAGTTGATTGTTGTTTTGCAGCCTCATCAGTTGATTCTGTCGTTTCTTGGTTTGTAGAGCTACTCTCAGTTGTTGAAGAACTGCCTCCAGTTTCTGTTGTAGTCGAACTATTTTCTACGGACTCACTTGACACATCCGTAGTGGTAGAGCTCTCTAATATTGTTTCTGTAGTAGCAGTACTCTCCTCTATATTCTCAGTTGAGCTACTCGATGTACTACCCGTTGTTTCTTCGGTAGTAGGATCACTTTGTTGGACAGCTGAAATATCTTTACCTGTTTTGGCTTTTGAAAACTGGATTTCATTTGCAGACATACTAGGAGCAAAACTATTCAATAGCATCGTGCACAAAAGTGTTCCTGATAAGATCTTTTTAATGCTGATTTTTCGGGACAACTTTCCTGTATTTTTCTTCACCATCTAATTCTCCTCATTTTTATTATATCTATTCTTGTACGATACTTTTGTATCAAGAACAACAGCCTCGTGGTGCGGTTGACGATCTTCTTTTGGAGGTAGTTCCATGTACTCTCCAAAGACTTGTCTCAAGTAGCGATCATAACCAATTGGAATCGGCATCTTGACATCTTCAAAAGGGACAAAAACTGCAGATTTAAAATCATCCAACTTATAAATATTACCCATATATTTTGGTCCGACACACAACTCTGTCACATACTTTGTTGAACCAAATGGATATTTACTCATTTGTTTTTCAGCGAAACGCCAAATCTTGTATCGTGTTTTTTTAGAGTTAAAGATAGTTAGGAGCGCTCTACTACCAGTAGCTAAAATCCCACCATGTTTTTCTGGAACCACCTGTGAGCAGAATAAAGCATAGATCAATGCCCATATTTTTTGAATCTTTTGCTTATATCCACTTTCTGGGGCGCCATCTAATGGAAAAATATCGATAGGGATTCCATGTGGAATATCCAAATCTTTTTGATATGTTTTTACAAATGTTGTTTCTGTATCACGAATAGTCATAAATGAATTATGATCATTGTAATCTAATGAAGCAAATAATAACGGATAACGATCCTTATTTGCACGTTCGTCCCAAAGGACCTTCAGTTTTTCGTAGTCTTGTCTAGGCATGAAAAAATCTAAGTCATCATCCCAAGGTATGAATCCCTGATGACGAATCGATCCAATACAGCCACCGCCACAAAAATAACATACCAACCCATTCTCATTACAAAATTCAACAAAATACTTTGACATTTCAAGTACGACTTTTTGTACACTCTTTAGTTCTACATCATTACTATACATTATTACAGCCTCATCCATTTTTGATTTCTTATATATTTTCGCATAAGCATGTGTTTTTTACAAGTTGCCATTTCGTTAAAAAGACATTACGAAAAAGCACGCTCAAACATTTGAGCGTGCTTTTTAATACGATCGTTTTAAGAAAGCCATCAATCCTGGCATCTTTTCTTCTACAAAACTACCTATTCTAACAGCCGATAAAAAAATCGGTGCAGGTAATTTATACAGAAGCTTCGTAACCTTTTTTGCCGTTGAATCTGTCAAAGCTATATTTTTAGCTTCAAGGATCACCGGATCTGCTAAAATTTTTTTTGCTTCTCTGTTTTTTTCTTTAGATGTTTGATTGGAATTGCCATAAATAGAAAAAATCACTGAAGTCGTTCCTTTTAATAAAAGTGCAGCCATTCCAGGTTTGTTTATTTGATTGGTTACATCGTTTGCTAACAGATAAAATTCTTTGAAGGTTTGAAATTTATTTGGGTGATATTTATTAGTAATACCCTTTCCTCCAACGAATTCATACGTATATTCAACGGTTGGGTTCATGATCACATATTGGCAATGCTGATAGTATTCTAAATTAAAGATACGATCTTCACAGCTACGGTAATTTCTGAATCGAATATTTTGTCTCATGACTATCTCTCTACGATAGCACTTATTCCATACAACATACATTAGTTGCTGGTTCATCAAGTGATACATATCTTCTAAAAATGTTTCATGGTTGCGATAAATGGTATCGGATACCTGATTCACTTTTTCAGATACTACTTTGTCATTATCCATCGTTCTAAAAAGGAAGGAGCTAACGATCAAATCGGCTTCTGGCTGGTCGGTAAGTAGCTGATCATAGTCCTTTAAAATCGATCTACTTGGTTCGTCATCGGCATCAAATAATAAAATATAAGAACCCTTTGCCTGTTCAATACCAGTATTTCTTGCAATACCTGGTCCATTATTCTCCGTTGTTATCAATTGAAAAATTGGATTTCCTTCAGTCAATGTGACAATCAATTTTTCAGTATCATCTGTTGAACCATCGTTGACGATGATCACTTCATAATCATCGTAGTCCAATGTCTGTAATGTTTTGATCGTTTTCTTTATCGTGGATTGCGCATTATAGACTGGCACAATAATGCTAAATTTTGGTTCGATCATTTTATGTGCCTCCCGATCTAGCGATAAATTCGTTCTTTTGGAAAATCTATTTCCTGTAATGAGCTAGCATTTTCATCTTCTTCTAAGCCTTGGGAAGACATTTTATCAAAAAGGATCTTGATCGTTTGCAATAAGATCTTTAGGTCCATCATTAACGAATATTTTTTGATATACAACAAATCAAAGCGTAACTTGCTGTTATAGTCAGAAACATATTTTCCATAGACTTGGGCATAGCCGGTGATACCCGCTCGAACATTATGTCTCAAATAATAATAAGGATTCTCTGCATTGAATTGATCCACAAAAAAGGGTCTCTCTGGTCGTGGACCAACAATCGACATATCACCTTTCAATACATTGAAAATCTGCGGCAATTCGTCAAAACGGACAGCACGGATAAATTTACCTACTGGTGTTACTCGGGCATCGTTGCTTTTGGCTAAGACAGGTCCTGATTTGGCTTCTGCTGTTGCTGTCATCGAACGAAACTTGTAGATAGAAAATTCTTTTTGATTCTTCGTGATACGGACTTGTTTGTAGATCACTGGTCCAGGAGAAGTCACTTTGACTAAGACTGCTGTCAGCAACATGAATGGTGAAGCAAGGATTAGTAAAATAAGAGAAACGACAATATCGAATAAGCGTTTGAATAGTTCATATTCAGGTTGGATCCTAAATCCAGAAGCTTCAATGATACTTTCGTCTTCAAAGTTCATGATATTCGGATTGATCATCGTTAAATTCTCAAATGTCGTGTTCAAGAATAATTTCTTTTCTTTCTTCGTAATCAATTGATAGATCTTGATTTTTTCATTTTCTTCGATATGAGAAGATAGATAAACGATATCGATCTCATCAATCATCTTTTGGATATTTTCGTAGTAGTGGTCGATAATGACCGCTTCTACTTTATGTTTATTATTTTTTTTGGATTGAAAGTTTTGGATCGCTGGAGCGACATCTTTTTCTAGCCCCACGATCACTACTTTTTTATCTCTGCTTACTCGCAAATATAATTTGTAGATCAAAATACGATACAGACTCAACAATATCGTTCCTACCACAAAGGACAAAAGAATGACTGCTCGTGGAAAAGCAAACCAACGACCAGCAAATGTGACGATCATTACACCTAGAGACATCAATACTTGTCCGATGACAGTCACAAATATGATGTCACTGATCATCCGATTATAAAATACATATGCCCCTAACAAAATATTCAATGCGATAAAAATAATGGAAATAAATATTGCAGAATGTTGAAAGGTCTCAAAATTCCGCATTGGGATCTCTCCTTGAAATTTCAATAAGAAACTTATATATACTGCTGCATTGTATACCAAGACATCCATCATGATAATAAATATCCGACGGGCAGCATTCCATTCTCCATTTTTATTCATGTATACACTCCTAACCACAAAATAATACCTCTATCATCTTACCATAGCCACCTTTAAAAACATAGTGGATAAACAAATTGTAACCTAATTTCAAAGTTTCTAATGGTAGGTTTAGCAACAATGTCGTGTCAAAAACAGTCTCCAAAAAACTATGCCTTCAGCAAGACTTGATGAGGCATCAAGTTTTGTTGAAGGCATAGCATAATATGCAAGAATCATTCTGGTCGTAATGAAAAATCGCCAATTCCTTGTTTGGTCAAATTGTCATTATAGAAAGGATCATGTGCGATATATTTTGGCCATTTATCTTGCATTTTTTTGATTTCACCCGCAAAGCGTTTCTGCTTTTCTGGCGTATCTTCGTACCCGCGAGATTTTGACTCAAAGTGATATAGTTCAACCTGATGAGCATACACATTGTTTCTGCCCAGTTCATAGACTTTAAGACATAAGTCTACATCATTGAAGGCAACTTGTAATGTCTCATCGAAGCCACCTACCGCTTTGAAATCATCCGCTTTGACCATCATACAAGCGGCGGTCACTGCTAAATAATCGACGTCGATCACTAATCGTCCGAAATAGCCACAATGTGTGCGGTCATAATTATTCAACGCGTGACCAGCGACGCCACCGATGCCAACGAGTACACCCGCATGTTGCGTCGTATCATCTGGATAGTAAAGTTTTGCACCCACACAGCCAATTGAATCAAACTGAGCATATGAGACCATCGTTGTCATCCAATTAGGAGCGATCACTTCCGTATCATTGTTCAAGAATAAATAATACTTTCCACTAGCTTTTTCAGCAGCAAGGTTATTGATACGGGAATAGTTGAATGGGATATCGATCAATTCGACAATAAAGCGTTCTTTTAGTTGTTCCTTATATGAGTCGAAAAGATTTTGCATCTTCGGATCAGTACTACCATTATCAGCTACAATGATCTCGTAGTTAGGATAAGTCGTTTTTTCGATGATCGAATCAATACACATTTTCAAATCGTCATACCCATTTTTGGTCGGGATGATGACGCTGACTAGATCCTCTTGTAAGACATCATAATTGATCTCATAAAACCCTGAGATTCTTCCTGGGCGCACTTGCCCTTTGATATTCCTGCGAGCTAATGCATCTGTCAAAGCTTTCACACCAGAATCGTAAATATAACTTTTAGCTTCTCCACTGCTAGCTGTTGATCCTGGAATCGTACGCCAATGGTAAAGGACACGATCGATATGATAAATATGATCTGCTGGGATCTTTTCTGTAAAACGAAGAACTAGGTCATAATCTTGTGAACCTTCATAGCCTTTTCGGAACCCACCTAGTTCTTTGACGATACTTAATCGATAGACGCCTAAATGAGAAATATAGTTATTTCCCATCAAAGTATTGGGTGACCAGTCTGCTTTAAAATGAGGATCGAAGCGATTGCCATCAGCATCGATCTTATCTTCATCACTATAGATCAAATCAAGTTCTGGCCGATCATTCAAGACATTGACTACTTCAAACAATGCATTGACAGGAAGTTCGTCGTCATTATCAAGTAATGCCATGAATTCCCCTTCAGCGATCTCAAGCGCAGAGTTCGTGGCTATACTGATATGCCCGTTTTCTTCACGAAAAACAACTTTGATCCGTGGGTCTTTTTGCTGATAACGTTCTAAACATTTATGGATTTTAGGATCGGTAGAGGCATCATCACTGATACACAATTCCCAATGGTCATATGTTTGAGCAATCACAGAATCGATACATTTTTCTAGCCATTTGATTTCTACGTTATAAACTGGCATCACGACAGAAATCAACGGACGATAGCCAAAGGCTTGGGCTTTTGTTTTTTGTGCTGCAACGTCGATTTGTTCATGCTTAGCGATCCATTGTGCATAGTCGATCGAACCTGGTTTCAATTCCATTTTCACACGACGTACAGCCTTTTTTAGGCCATGCGTTCGAGCATAGTTCAAGCCTTTTTTTAACAATCGTTTTTTCTTTTCTAAACTCGACTCGATGCCATCATCATAAGGATAGCGTCCATTCAATTTGACGGCTATTCCATTTTGATGATCTTTCGTTTGAAAATCTAAAATTGCTTTTCCCTTCATCTTTCCAGATAATCGAAGATTAAAACCACTTTGCGTTTTTACATCCAAATCATAGAGATGATTGATATCTAAACGCACGACTGGTGTATTTTTTGCTATAATATTTTCTTTTTCAACTTGGATCGTCGGTATTTCTTTCGTTACTTCATCGATTGCCCAACCAACGATCAATAAATCGCCAGTCGCCCGCTCACGAGTGATTTTATCGATAAATACAGCAATTTCTTTTTTTTGCACTGGTTTGGTACTCCTTTATCTAATAAGTTATTTATATTTCAACTAGCCAAGACTGCCCATTTTCTGCAATCAATTCGATCAAAAATGATTTTTCTTGTTCACACGCTATCTGGATCTCAAAACCAGCTTTTGTGTGGGGAGGAAGTTTTTCGGCTTCATTCACTTCGGCTCGCTCAATCTGCTGAACCTCGAAGAATGGTGATTGATCTACAGACAACTTATAAGATAAAGGTTTACGTTCCGCATTTGAAATTCCCCATCCAATGATTTTGAGTAATTTTGTTTCTGGATCCCAATTTTTTTCGTCGATACAAAGAGAAAGATCTTTGGCTTGGATTTTTTTTGCCGTTTCTTTTGGTCTCCCTAATCGTCCTTTTGGCTTTATTGCCCAATTGTTAGGCTGCAACAAGTCAAAATATCGATCAGCCGTAGTCTTCAAGACATTCGTCAGCTCTTTATTCTCTATTTGCAAGTGCTGGTTTTCTTTTGTTAATCTCTCGTTTTCAGCAGATAGTTCTTTTTGAACAGCAGCCATAGGTTTGATTTCTCTAAGGACTTCAGCCATCGTTGCTGGTAATTCACCAATGAATCGATAATGGCAAGCGATTTTGATCGTTTCTCCACTTATATCGGTCAATTCTAGTCTTGGTGCTTCTGATCCATCAAAGATATAACAGTCTGTCGCTGTTTTGATGACCGCATTCGATGCGATAAAATCAAGCTTTACTCCGTCTACTTCAACACTGAACTCAAGGTAACTTGGTTGCTTTTCAAATTGAAAAATAAAACTTGCCGATTCTTCTGTCAGTGGAAAAGTCAATACTTGGTTTTCTCCCGTATAATTATTGAACGGAATCTGTAATGTTTCTTCTTGCGTACTCTTTTTGATGATTTCCATCATTTTGACATAATTTGAATTTTGCGGTGAATTGATTTTAGCTTCCACATTTGGGTGTTTTTTCAATGAAAAGAAGTACTGATACACTTCGCCAAATGGGCGCATTTTGAAATCATAACGAACTGCTTCTGGTAAGTCAGTATATGCCGACTTCAATTCAGTATCCCCTACTGCTAGATATAAATAATCTTCAATGTTGATGTGCAGATCAGCGTTTGCAAATACTTTTTGAAAGCCTTCGTGGGTATAAAATGAATTATGTGTTTCATCTAGTAGCCCAAACGAAGCCCACGGCAATTCGTTATTAAAGAGGTGGATCAATACAGAATTATGCACGAGATTAGGAAAAGTAATCAAAATCTCGCCTTCTTCATTTAGAAACTCTCTGACTTTTTTTAATGTCTTCAAAGGATCCACTAAATGTTCCAAGACATCTGCAAATAATATATAATCAAACGTTTGACCAGCATAATATTTTGCCCATTCAAAACTTTCAATATCGCCATAAAAACCATCTTGTGCAATTTCATTGACGTAATCAAACAGTTCTTTGTCCAGTTCAACGATGCTTACTTCACAGTTTTTTGCACCGATCAAATGTTTCGTCATGCGTCCATTGCCTGGACCAAATTCCAAGACTTTACTTCCCGGTTTGATTTGTCCGACAATCTTACCTACGCTACTTTGTTCATCTAAATCCATTTCGAAATCATACTTCATTGTTTTGATCTCCTTCTTTCCACTGGTGATCCAAGACCACGATCCCTTCACCAATATAAGAACCCGTCACAAATAAGTTCATATACTTCGTTTTATAAACTAATGGAACAGTGGCATTTTCTTCAAAAACCGCCACATCGAAATAGTATTCGCCAGCAAGTAAGCCTAACTTCTTATACTTGAGATAAAAGACGTTTTTTCCTTTTTCCCAAGGAATCGTGATATCGTCCAGTAAGGTATTCAAGCCACAGACATAGAAATTATCGACCGTTCGTAGGGCAATCCCTAATACAGGTTTTTTGATGGTATCATCTTTCACTTCATAAGTAACCTTGACATAAAGATCTTCCCCTTGTTCTAACATATCGATTGGTTGCTTGTTTTCATCTAGTAACTCAGCACTTAACACATCGACGATATCTGGGGCAGCAAAACGCTCCACTTGATTTTTGTTACGATCTACTGTTTTTACTGATTTTTTCTTTAAGAAGTTTTCGTAATTGGTTGTCACATCCATCGTATCACCAAATTCTACAACTTCACCATTTTTTAGCCAGTAAGAACGGTCGCAGAAACGACGGATCGAGCTGATATCATGGGAAACAAATAAAATCGTCTTCCCAGAATTTTTGATTTCCGTAAATTTTTCCATACATTTCAATTGAAACTCCAAGTCACCTACTGCGAGTGCCTCATCAACGATCAGAATATCTGGATTGACATTGATCGCTACCGCAAAAGCTAAGCGTACGAACATCCCACTTGAGTAAGTTTTAACTGGTTGATAAACGTGGTCTCCGATATCTGCGAAATCAATGATGTCATCCACCATCGCATCGACTTCTTCACGTGAAAAGCCAAGTACCATTCCGTTTAAATAAATATTTTCATACCCAGAATATTCTGGATTAAAACCTGAACCCAATTCAAGTAAGGCAGAAATCTTTCCTTCGATCTCCATGGTTCCACTTGTTGGAGTCAAAACGCCTGTAATGATTTTGAGCATCGTTGATTTACCAGAACCATTTTCACCGACAAAACCAATCATTTCACCTTTTTTGATCTCTACATCAATATTTTTCAATGCATAGAACACATCATGGTACGATTTCTTGAACGGATTCAAAGCTTCTCTAAAACGATCCGTCGGTTTCGCATACATATTATATGATTTAGTGATGTTGTTTAATTTAATTGCGTATTCTGTCATAACTATACTCCTTACAGCACATCTGAAAAATGTGGTTTCAATCTACGGAACACTAAGGAACCGATTACGAACATGATTAATGTAACTACCCAAAAATAGATTGTATAAGTACCATGTTCCCAGAACCAAGCTTGACTTAAAAATGATTCACGGTAACCTTGAACAACATAATACAGTGGGTTTAATTTTAGAATCTTTATGATTGCTGGATTAAATTGACTAGGACTCCAAAGAATCGGCAATGTCCACATAATCAGCTGTAGCAAAATTGTGATAAATTGCATGATATCTGGTATAAAAGGTTGAATCGATGCGGTCAACCACGTCAATCCGGTCAAAAAAGCAACCATACAAAATAGATAATAAATCAATTGTAAAGACATGACCGTTGGAAAAATACCATGTCCCATTGTTACGACTAAACCAATCAAAATAAAGAACATATGTGAGTACAAGTTTGAAAGGATTTTAGTTGTTGGTAAGATACGAATATTGAATACCACTTTTTTCACTAAATAGGTGTATTCTCGGAAAACAAGTGTTGTAGAGGTAAACGCATCTGAGAAAAAGAACCATGGGACCATCCCTGTGATCAGATAGACGATAAACGGATACTTTCCGTCAGTCATTGCCGCTTTCAAGCCGAAGCCAAAGACTAACCAGTAAATGAGAACCGTAAACACGGGATTGATGAACGCCCATAAAATCCCTAAAAATGAACCCGCAAAACGCGATTTAAAATCGTTTAACGAGAATTGAAGTAATAGCTTTCGATTTTGATAGATATCCTTCATAAATAAAAACAAATCTTTCAACATTTGTGTTCCTCCAAGCAGTTTCAATTAATTACAGTCAACAGCCATTTTACCACATATTGAGCCAAGGACTGCGATATTCGTTGTTTCTTAATTTTCTATTAAGCAAACTTTTTGTCAACGTTACTATTTTACAAAAGATGATACTTAATTGCAATGAAGCAAAAAACGTGGGCCTGCCAAAAAAGGCTTACCCACGTTTTTATTTTTTTGATTGAGGTTGGAACAGAAGTGTTTAGCCTTATTTCCGAAGTGCTTGCTCCTGTTTCCACCATTTATTCGATTCTAAGGTGACAGACAAAATAATTGTTGCTGTTGTCTCACACCCCTTATTTTCAAATTCAGTGATAGCGTGCAAGTCTTGAAGTTGACAGTTGATTTTCCTCTTGTATTTTTATTTGCTTACCTGGTGGCTGATCGTAACGATGACTTGCCATCGCTAACAACAAGTAGCCGATAGGTACCCAAGGAAAAGAAGTCAATGTATCTTCCATAAACGATTGGATCATTACTGCCATGAATGCCCATAAGAACGTAAGCTGTCCATTCGAATAATCAGCTTTTAGTGTTAGTCTTCCAACAAAAACAAGTAATAAAATCCCTACAATTGCGATTCCTATCAATCCATATAAATTCAAAATAGAATTATAACTATTGTGATTACCTAAAACCTCATCCCCACGAAAATAAAGAAAAGGCTTCATTCCAACCAGTAGTTGCTCTGTACTCTCGGAAATCGTTTGATAAAATTTCAGCCATATGCCCTCTCTTCCAGTGAAGAGATTGATCTCTTCAGAAGTAGCAGCTAAATAGGATATCGGTAGCGCCAAGCTAAAAATAGCTAAATAGCCGATAAAAGGTGCACGAATAAATTTAAAGAATCTTTTAGGCCAGATATCCAATAAAGCAAAAATGATGATCGCAATCAATGCCGAGCGTGATTGACATACCCAGATCCCTAAAAATGCAGCAATGATCGCTGGTACTCCAAGAATCCGAATATACCAACGTTCAAATGAACTGGCGAAACCACTGATCAGTAGTCCAAGCATCATCAACGAGCTGCCGATCGTATTTGTATTGATCCAAATATCGGATAATTTATTATCTTGGTTCCATATACTTTGTCCTTCAGGTACTTGAATCTCTGTAAATACTCGATATACCGTCACAGCAAGGAAAAATGAGAAGACAAGCAAATAAATTACCCGATCTACTTTGTCAAATTCGATCCACTTTACACTCAATCCAATCAGAATCAAGATTGGGATCAACAGATTACCTGCCAAAGAACCTTCTCGTATTCCACTGAAATACGTATAGAAACAGAAGATTACAACTGCTGCTCCTAGATAAAAAAAGTCAAATCCTCTTGCTTTATAGATATTCAGTCCTGTTAAGACAAATACACCAAAAGTGACGAACTGTGCGCTATGTTCATATAAAAATAAAGTAGCTGGTGTGCCTATACCGATCGTCCAGACAGAAAAAAGAGCGATCAGCATCAGTAACAAGATCCCAGTACTCATTTTATTTATGAATTTTTCGACAAATGTTTGAATGGTTTCCACCTCCTCTTCGAAATAATACTTTTTAAAAACGGATCATTAGATCAGCGTTATCACAATGATTTTTAACTGATCCAATATCCCTTTTTTTTGCACACATCTTCTTCAAACTAAAAGTTTTTTATTGACCAGTAGACTGTGTTTGCCAAGTAGCATAGTTTGGATACGCTACTTCATAGATCATGTGCCCATCGTCGTCTGGTCCATATAATTTAGTGAACTGCGCTTCATTGCGCTGGTTATAGTCATCTAATGGACGCTTGGTTACGACATATTTGATGCCTAACTTTTCAGCATCATCAAAATTCAGAGTCACTGAGAACATGTCTGGACGATCTAGTTTGAAGGCTGTATCTTCTTTGGCAATAAAGGCTCTAGTATGGGCATAACGATTGTAGAAACGCTCATATTCCCCTTCTGGATCAATCAATTGCCATGCAGCTTTGTCTGGATAAAAGCGGACCGTATTGAATGCCTTCACTCCTAAAGCCGGTGTGAAATTATAGAGCTCATCTTCGGTTAACCATACTTGACCTGGATCCTGTTGATCGATTTTTTGGATTTCCTTGGCTAACGTTTTTTCAAAAATCGCACCTGTTCCTTGGACAACTGGATTCACAAAGAAACCAGAAGCAATGATCAATGCACTAAATGAAAGGTAGAAAAAGACGCGTTGTCGAAACAGTGCAAATGCTAAAAGGAGTGTTCCCAAAACAATCACACTGATTAACTCAAAGCCAGAGAAATAGCCTTCCATCTTGGAACCTTGTAACGCATAGTAATAGATACCTGCATTAGCAATCAATAAGACGAATTTATACCACGTTGGGATGACATCGTGTTTCCAAATGTACGCGATAAACCAAATCGATAATAGAAAGGCAGCAAAGCTGAAAGTTAAGATCGCACGAAATGGTGGGACAAATGATAACAAGGTCAATTGAGCCATCGTTCTAGGTAAGCCAATGGTGATCCAAAAAATCGCGAAGAGACAAAAGAGCATTAAGATCCGACCAATAATTTTTTGATCGTCGTCTTTTTTCCCAAACAAGACAAATGGACTTGCTAAAAAGACAGTTGGGAAGAAATGGTAAAATAGTGCTACTTCTGAATTATTTGAGAAACTGATATCCTCGAATGGGATTTTCCAGTTCGTTAAGAAATAGAAAAATTCACTAAATTTCCATTTACCACCTGTACTTACTCGATTCCCAGGATACAACGTATTCAAAGAGGCGAGTAACGCATCTTTAGAAATTGACCAAAAATGCCACATGACAATACCAATAAACAACAACGCAGCAGTAATCAATACAGCGTCAAACCAATCCCATTGTATTTTTTTGCGGTAATAGATCAGTAAACCGACAAAATAAAAAACTAATAGATAGGCGAGCATCACTTGATGGGCTGGATAGATAACTAAGATAAATCCGAGACCGAATATGACCACTAATAACATCATCAATGCACGCAGCCACTTTTTTTCATGTTGATAAAAATAATGATAAAAGGCGACCATTAAACCAATTGTAAAGAAAATCAAATCGCCAACGTGTTGCATGAACCACCATTGAACAGCTGGTGAGAAGGTCAATGCAAATGACCCAATCAACGAAAGTGGCTTGTTTCTTTTCGTTAAGATCATCAGGAGTTCAAATCCTAACAGAACCATGACTACCAGTTTCATTGCCCAATAAAAGGACAATCCTCGATCCCTTCCCAAAAAGAAGAATCCCCAGTTAAATGGTTTACCGATAACAGTGATATCTTTTACTGGTGAATTGTAGGCAATAATCATATTTTGACCATTCAATGAATAATCTTCATTGATGACCGGATAACCCGATTCTGCTTGAGAGAAATAAAAAGGCGTTTGGACTAGCCATTCATCTGAACGAACTTCTCGATTTTGACCAAAAATCACATCCGTCTTTTTCCCATCATCTCTTTGGGACACATAGTTATCCCAGCTACCGATCGAGCTACCATTCAAGTTGAAGGTCACAACGATAACGATCACCAATAAGCCAATCACATAACGTAATTTCAATAGGATATCTAAAAATAGATTCGTCTGTTCTGTCTCCGGTTCTCGTGATTTATCTCGCCTTGCACTTCTTGTTTGTTTTTCCATAAAATTCTCCAATTTCTTCGTTGTTTCTTTTTTCTAAGGAAAAACCTTATTTGTTTAATTTTTCAGAAGCTTGTAACATTTGTTCAAGTGCTTCTTGCCACGTTGGAATAACAAAACCAAGATCTTCCGTTTTCTTCAGGCTCATCACTGAATATTGTGGACGTGTCGCTTTTTGTGGATATTCGGCTGAAGTAACAGGAGCTACTTCTACTGCTGTATCTTTTAAGATTTCTTTTGCGAATTCATACCATGAACAACTATTCTCGTTTGATAGATGATAGACACCATATGGTACTTTTTCTTCGATTACATAAACCATAAATTCAGCCAGTGTGCGTGTCCATGTCGGACGTCCAAATTGGTCATTGACCACTGTTAATCGATCATGGGTTTGTGCCAAACGTTGCATCGTATAAACAAAGTTATGACCATATACACCAAATACCCATGACGTACGAATAATATAATAATCTTCTAAAATTTCCTGCACTGCTTGTTCGCCTAGTAGTTTTGTACGACCATATTCATTCAATGGATTCGTTGCATCATCTTCTAGATATTCTTCATCTTCTTTTTTACCATCAAAGACATAATCGGTACTGATATAAATCAATTTCGCATTCACTGCTTTCGCTGCCAATGCAACATTTCTCGTTCCGTCTACATTGATTTTTTCATCTAATTCTTTTCCTTCGTCTTCTGCTTTATCGACAGCAGTATAGGCTGCACAATGGAAAATGACTTCAGGCTTTAAGTCTGTGATATAAGCCATTGTTTTTTCTGCATCCGTAATATCCAGTTCTTGGGCGTCAGTCGAAACATAATCTAACCCTTTCTCATCTAATAAATGACGTAACTCGGTACCAAGTTGACCATTTCCACCTGTTAATAAAAACATAACGCAATCGCTCCTTGATTTATTTATTTTTAAACTTTTTTTGTAAAAATATCATTAGCTATCATGTTGTCTTTAATGAACGCTTTATCTTTGAAGTTCGATTCATTCAACTGTTTGTTCGGAGTATTGGACAAAAATAACGGTCTCATTATTTCCCCTTATCCCCAAACAACGGCAGAACACTTATGTGCCAACCACGTTCTAAGAACCAAGCTTATTCTACCATATCGGTTCTCGCTTTTCGAGAGGATGAGCATCCATCCCGCGCTCTTAAAAACTTTTTCATGAAAAAAGGGGCAGCGTCAGTTAAACGCAGTGCCCCTTCAATGACTATTTAAAAAGAGGTTGAGTCTCTCAAGCTATCTATTCAAGCAAGAAAAACATCTGATAAGAGGAAGTCTCTGACTCTTATCTACGCAGCTTGTCCGAGGGAATTCGATTTCTCGCCTCTTATTGTCCATTTTTAGCGTAAGCTGCTTCAACTGCTTCTTTCTCTTTTTGCCACCATTCTTGGTTCTCTTCGTACCACTTAATGGTTTCTGCTAAACCATCACGGAAATTAGTGAACTCTGGTTGCCAACCAAGTTCTTGTCGAAGCTTGGTTGAGTCGATCGCATAACGCAAATCATGGCCAGCACGATCTTTGACATGTTCATAGGCATCTTTAGGCTGACCCATCATTTCTAAGATCATTTCCAATACGGTTTTGTTGTCTTCCTCGCCATCAGCGCCAATCAAATAAGTTTCCCCAATATTCCCTTTGGTTAGGATCAACCATACGGCAGAAGAGTGGTCATTCGTATGGATCCAATCACGAACATTTTTTCCTTCTCCGTATAACTTAGGTTGGATACCACTTAAAATATTGGTGATTTGACGTGGAATGAATTTTTCAATGTGTTGATAAGGTCCATAGTTATTGGAACAATTTGAGATTGTCGCCTTTAGCCCAAATGAACGAACCCAAGCTTTCACTAATAAATCAGAACCAGCTTTTGTTGAAGAATAGGGGCTGGACGGGTTGTAAGGTGTTTCCGCAGTGAACTTCTCACCTTCACCCTCGCCATGACCTGGTAAATCTTCACGTAATGGTAGGTCACCATAGACTTCATCCGTAGAAACATGATGATAACGAACATCGTACTTACGGCAAGCTTCTAGCAATGTATACGTACCAATGATGTTCGTGTGTACAAACGGAAACGGATCTTTAAGTGAATTATCATTATGTGATTCAGCAGCATAATGAACCACTGCATCTGCTTTTTCCACTAATCGATCGACTAATTCTGCATCTGCAATATCTCCGACAACTAGCTCCACACGATCAGTTGGCAATCCTGCTAGATTTTCTTTGTTTCCTGCATAAGTTAATTTATCTAAGACTGTCACATGTACTTCTGGGTGGTTTTGTACAACATAATGTACAAAATTTGATCCAATGAAGCCTGCTCCACCAGTAACAATGATATTTTTCATTTAATCTTTCTCCTCATCAAATGTTAGATTTCACCATAAACAAATGGGTTTTCTGCTTCAAATTCTTTCAGTGTAGGATGATTATGATCTTTTTCAGACATGATCGCTTTTGAAAGATCGATTGGCCAATCAATCGCTAACTCTGGATCGTCAAATGCGATCCCACCGTCTGCTGCGGCATCATAATAATTATCACATTTATATAGGAAATTCACATTTGGTGTCAATGTCACGAACCCATGTGCGTATCCCTTGGGTACAAGTAATTGACGATGGTTATGTTCAGATAAGATATAACTTTCCCACTGTCCATAGGTCGGACTACCTTTACGAATATCGACGATCACATCTAAGACTGCTCCTGAAGTGACACGGATCAATTTTGTTTGAGCGGATGCCCCTTTTTGAAAATGCAAACCACGAATCACTCCGGCTTCAGCAGATAGAGAGTGATTGTCTTGGACAAAATCAAAATCTAATCCATGTTCCGCAAATTTTGCTTTTGAATAGCTTTCTGTAAAGAAACCACGATGGTCCCCAAAAACATCCATTTCGATAATTTTAACATCTGTTAATTTAGTATCCGTCACTTTCATCACTAAAAACTCCTTATTCAGCAGCCAATCTTAATAAATATTGACCATATTGATTTTTTTTCAGTGGTTCTGCCAAAACAGCTAATTGTTGTTTGTCGATATAGCCCATTCGATAAGCCACCTCTTCTAAACAAGCAACTTTTAAGTTTTGACGCTTTTCAATCGTTTCAATAAATGTAGAGGCTTCAAGTAAAGATTCATGCGTGCCTGTATCTAACCAAGCAAAACCACGTCCCATAATCTCTACAGAAAGTTTGCCTCTTTCTAAATATGCTTTGTTGACGTCAGTGATCTCTAGTTCGCCACGCTCAGATGGTTTGATTTCTTTTGCAATTGAAATCACATCGTTGTCGTAGAAATAAAGTCCTGTGACAGCATAATTTGATTTTGGTTCTGTTGGTTTCTCTTCAATAGAGAGAGCTTGCATATTTTCATCAAATTCGACCACACCAAAACGTTCCGGATCATTAACATGATAGCCGAAGACAGTTGCTCCACTTTCTCTAGAGGCAGCACGTTGCAACATTTTTGATAGTCCGCCACCATAGTAGATATTATCTCCTAAAACAAGACAAACACTATCATCGCCAATAAATTCTTCCCCAATGATAAAAGCTTGAGCTAAGCCATCGGGACTCTCTTGAACCGCATATTCAAGGTGAATACCTAGATCATGCCCATTTCCAAATAATTCTTTAAAGCGTGGGGTATCTTGAGGTGTTGAAATAATCAATATCTCCTTGATACCTGCCAACATCAAAATAGACATTGGATAATAGATCATTGGTTTATCGTAGACTGGCATCAACTGTTTCGAGGTTGCCTTTGTTAGTGGATACAAGCGTGTTCCGCTTCCTCCCGCAAGGATGATTCCTTTCATGAATATAAGCGCTCCTTTTTCTTTAAATTTTCACTTTCGTTATTATCTCATCAATCCTACTATTTGTCATGGATTTCTTGAGAATTTAACAATATCTTTTAGGGATATTTTTTAGGGATATTTTTTCCATTTCCGCTGAATGAGTGCTTGGATCAAATGAATCCGCCAAGTGATTTTCTGGCGCCAACTACTCTTCGTTTCAATTTCACTTGCATTAAAATCGTGTCGCCGATAAAGAGTCAGCGGTTCTCGAATAAAGCCCGCATGATTCCCCGCCAGCAAACCGATCCACATATCATGCATCGGTACATTGTCAGGTATCGGTAAGATCGTCTCTTTTAATGAAGAGCGAAAAGCCATCCCTGCACCGATATAGTTACTACGAATCAAATTCGTCAACCAGCCTTCTTTGGATCTTCTAAAGGTAAAGTATGAGGAATGGATCTCATTCAACTGGCTATCTACGATCACTAAATCTGAAATAACTACTAGTTGTTTTGGATGAAGACTAAAGTATTGTGTGATTTTCTCTACTTTCCCATCTAACCATACATCATCTTGATCTGCTAAAAATATCAGGTCTCCCTGAGCTTGTTCAATCGCAAAGCCAAAATTTTTGATCAAACCTTGTTTAGGACCTTCAAAAAGTTTGATACGTGGATCATTATGTGCATATTCTGTTAAGATCGACCAAGTATCATCGACTGAACCATCATCCGAGATAATCACTTCATCTTCTGGAGAAAGTTGCTTTAAGATACTATCCAATTGTTCTTTTAAATACGCGCCACCATTAAAGGTTGCTATACAAACCGATCGCATCATTTCACACCTTCCAATTATCAACAAACGAACGTAAAGTCATTCGCCAGATTTGACGATTCTTGACAGTCAAAAATTGCTTTGTCATTCTTAATACTAACTGCTTCCGATGTTGCATTAAATGCTGACGGTCGTATTCTTGGTAAAAGATCGACTCAGCAGCCAATATCGACTGATAGCGTGTTACGTTGACTTTTTTATAATCTAATACTGAGAGATCATGAGTCATGCTAGTGGCTAAAACTACAATTTCTTTGTTTAATTGTTTGATTTGCCAAAAAAGCCAATGATCTAAAAAATCGAGTGGGAACACTGTATTATAGCCATTGATCTCTCTTAAAAATGTGAGCGAGAATGCCGCGCCAGAATTGATTGCCATAATCCGTTGACGTGTTACTACTGGCTCTTCGATCACTTCGAAGTGGCGATTGATATAGTGGTCTGCCCACACCGGAGAGATTTGTTTTGTACCAGAAAATACTAAGGGGACCGCAGCTACTCGCTCCTTTGTCCAAGTGAGTTCGGCTATGGTTTCTAAATAATTAGTACCTAACTGAGTGTCCTGATCTAATGTTATAAGTGTCTGTACTGTATCTGAAATGTGGTCAATTGCATAATTGTAAGCAACCGCTAGGCCTGGATTTGCTGGATCATGATGATAATGGACGTTCTTTTCTGAATAAAGCACATCAGCATGTGCAACAGGACTATTATCAAAAATAACTAACTCTACTGTCCCAGCTTGGGTAGCTGCTTTTAAATAATCGTAAGAAGGCGATTGGCTGATTTTTTGGTGATACAATACGATCACTACTGCTATTTCTGGTGTCATTAGAAGAAAGTCCACCCCCACTTATGGAAGAATTTCATCATTGAATTTAAAAATATTCGAAAAAGCTTGAAGTTACGATGTGCCCCTTTTCCATATAGATGGATGGCGCTATAACGTGGCGTATAAAGGATTTTTTCGTTTGCTTTTTCAAAACTTAAACAAAGATCATTATCTTCAAAATACATAAAGTAGCGAGTATCAAACCCATTGATTGATTTGAATTTCGCAACATCTACTACCATAAAACTACCAGAAATCATGCGAACATAAGAATCACGATCCTCCGGCAAATCACGACATTCAAAGCGATTCAATCGCCGATCAAACATTTTTTTGACAAATTTGAAAGGAATGAAACGTAGTACATAGTCGAATAGAGCTAAACGCTGTCTAATCAAGTATTGAGTCGTCCCATCTTCATTCAAGATTTTAGGTGCCAACATCGCACATTCAGGATGCGTTTCTAAGAGCGCAACCAGGTCGATCACCGTCTGCTCATCTACTAAAATATCTGGATTAAAAATCACCGCATATTTTGCAGCGCTTTGGAGCAAGGTATGGTTATGACCAAATCCAAAGCCTCGGTTTTCATTATTGAAATAAATATTCATGAACGGATATTTTAAATATTCGCGTAATCGGTCTTGGTATTCAGGTGTCGAGTTATTATCAAAAATTTGAAATTCAATTGCCGGTTCTTCACCGATCGTCGCAATGATCGTATCTAATGTCTGGAATATTTTTTTACTATTTGCTGTCACAATGCTAATTAAAATCGGCTTTTTTTTATTGTTCTCCATTAAGGTCTTTTCCATTTCTTAAAGTATTTCTGCATCACTTGTGTACGGTATTCTTTATTCCCTAAAAACCGTAATGTTTTTAGAATGAATTGGTATTTTTCATTGATCAATCCGATCAATTCAAATAATAAAATAGCAGCAAATAGCATCACTAAGAACAAAGCAATCGTTCCAAGACTTCCCGTATAATTCATGATCATTGCAGTAAATGAAAACATCAAAGCGATGGAGTAGATCGTCAAAACAGCTCCTTTATGGGTAAAGCCTAAAGCGAGCAATCGATGATGCAAATGCTTCTTATCTGCCGTAGAAAATGATACTCGATTCGCTTTTCTACGAATGATTGCAAAAAAAGTATCTGTAACAGGTACCCCCATGATGATCAACAAAGAAATCGATGAAACGAAAGTAACATTCTTTAATCCTTGCAATGATAAAACCGCCATCATAAAGCCTAAGAAAAGTGCACCTGTATCCCCTAAATATATTTTGGCAGGATAAAAATTGTAAGGAAAAAAGCCGATGATACTTGCGACTAAACAAAAAATAACTATAGGTATATAAACTGTTGAGGCATGTAAAAAAAAGTAACCAATAATACCAATGGTCATCAAGCCAATCAAAGATATCCCTGCTGCTAAGCCATCTAAACCATCAATCAAATTGACTGCATTAGTGATCCCAAAAATCCAAAAAATGGTGACAGGAAAACTAAGCCAACCTAATTGGATATATCCTAAGAACGGTAAGGTAAAAGAATCGATCCTGATATCAGCGACAAAATAGATGATCAAAGCCGCTAATAAAATACCAATACTTTTTTGCTTAGGTGAAAGTTCATATTTGTCATCAAGTAATCCGGTCAATACGATGACGGATGCAGCCAATAATATAGGTAGAATATAAAATTTAGGGATGATATCTTTGAATAAAAACAAACTAGATATCACGAAGGAAACAAAGATAGGTAAGCCACCAGCTGAAGGCATCGGCACTTTGTTTATTCGTCGTTCATTCGGTTTATCGACCATTCCAGTTTGAACTGAAATTATTTTAAAAATGGGGGTCAATATCAAAGACAATAAAATTGTCAAAAAAATCTTTATTACAATACTAAAAGAAACCAGCATACGGGCACCTACTTTATTTAAAGAGTCATTAATAATTATAAAACACTATCGCTATTTTACAATAAGAACTCGTGTTTCTAATTCTTTTTTTGAGAAAATTTATTTTTTAGTTTACCAAGCCATGTTGATGTGATGCTTCTTCGTTCTTTTATTTCGTTTCCTGTTATGTACTCTTGCACAACAGCATTGATGATTCCACCAAGAATAATGATCGTCGCAGCAAAGTTTAACCAAAGCATCAAAACGATAAAACTTCCGATGATTTGATAACCGCTCACACGCGTTGCAAAATAACGAGCATAAATTCCAAAAACTTGTGACAACAACATCCAACCAGTCGTTGCAAATACAGCACCAGGAATCACTGCTTTAAATTTCAATTGCGCATTTGGTACAATCCAATAAATCATAAACATGATCACAAATAAAGCCACCAAAGTAATCGGCCATTTCAATGTTTGGAATTGGTCAATAAAGTTTACAGGTATTTTAAAGATCGGTTGAATCGCCTCTAAAATCATTTGTCCTAATCCAAGTACTAAAGTGACACCACTAATCGCAATCATGAACAAGATGATAACTATTAAGGAAAAGAAACGGACAATGATGAAATTTTCTCTATTTTCAACTCCATACGCTTTATTCATGGCAATCTGTAACGCATTGATACTCTGACTAGCTGACCATAAAGCTGCAATAGCCGACAATGACAACAAACTACCAGAACTTTGTGTCAACAAATTTTTTACCGCCGGTCCAATAAACTGATAGATCGTTTCAGGAATCACTTGGCGAATATAAGTCAAGACAGTTTCTTGATCGATTTGAAGATACGGTAGAATATTTCCAAGCGCAATAATCAATGGAAACAAAGATAAGAGTAAATAATAAGCCACAACTACTGAAGTCGTTCCCATTTCAGAATCAACGATCCTCTTTTGCGTCGTCTCAATAAAACGCATTAAATTCTTATGTTGTTTTATTTTATTCAAAATATTCATAGTAATCTCCTGTTCAAGGTTGTGAAAAAGCCGGTCAGCTCCAAGTATTAAGAGCAACATTGAGAAAATAGCTTCTCATATTTTTTCGATGTTGCTCTTAATATCGTAGGAGTTGGCTTTTGAACACCGTTTATCATAGGTTGTGAGAAAAGCGCTTTGACCTGAGCATTAAGCTAAAAAATCAGAAAATAGCTCCCCATATTTTTTGATTTTTTAGCTTAATGTTGAAGGTCAGCTTTTCGAACACCGTTTATCTAGGTTGTGAAAGAAGCGGTCTACACTGAGTAATAAGGCAGAAAAATCGAAAATGGCTTTTTCATTTTGGATTTTTTTGACTTATTATTGAAGTGTTGCTTCTTGAACACCGTTTATCATAGGTTGTGAAAAAGCCGGTCAGCTCCAAGTATTAAGGCAGAATTTGAGAAAATAGCTCTCCATATTTTTTCAAATTTTGCCTTAATATTGAAGGAGCTGGCTTTCGAACACCGTTTATCTAGGTTGTAAAAAAACTAATAACACTGAGGAAAAGGGTGGCAAACCAGAAAATAATAGACATATTTTTCCAATTGCCACCCTACTATCTTAGTTACTAGCTTTCCTACAATTTTTATCCATTATTTGAAGAAGAAGGTCATCAACAACTTTCTCCATTTAATATTAAACAGTTTGCAAACTGTTCGTTGAAAGAAGAACTTAATAAGTTCCTTCCTCACCTTGAGAAGTCAAGATTCTTGGACCATCTTTGGTGATAGCCAATGTGTGTTCATATTGGCAAGATAATCCACCATCTCTGGTATAAGCTGTCCAACCATTTGGGTCCATTTTCATTTTCCATGTTCCTGTATTGACCATTGGCTCGATCGTAATGACCATACCTTCTTTTAAACGTAGCCCTTTACCTGGTTCACCATAGTGAGGAATAGTTGGTTCTTCATGGATCGTTGGTCCTACCCCATGTCCAACAAAGTCTCGTACGATTCCTAGATTTTCTCCTTCGACATACGTTTGGATCGCATGACCAATATCCCCAATACGATTACCAACTTGCGCTTGCTCAATACCGATATATAGTGCTTTTTTTGTCACTTCCATCAAACGATCAATTTCAGGTGTGGATTCACCGACTACATATGCCCAGCAAGAATCAGAGATTCCGCCTTTTAAGTCAATACACATATCCACTTTCACTAAGTCGCCACTTTTTAGTGGTTTTTTTCGGGGAAAACCATGACAGATTTCATCATTGATACTGATACATGTCGCATATTCATATCCTTCAAATCCAATTTGGGCAGCGACTCCGCCGTGACTTTCGATATAATCACGTACAAATACTTCGATATCCCAACTAGTTACTCCTGGTTTAATGAAGTCTCGCAGATTTTTATGGACATCTGCTAATAATGCACCAGACTCTGCCATTGCTTCGATCTCACGTGCTGATTTTAATGTTATCATCTATTCTCGTCTCCTTTTTACAAATCCTTTTTATTTTAACATAGTAGGAAGTATTTAGCCAAATCCCATAGTACCTTTATAAATCTCGCTTCCTTTTTCTCAAACTTTTGGTATAATTGGTAGTTGTTGAAATGCTATTCATTAAAATTTAGGAGGCGCCTTATGGCTTTAGCAAAAATCGTTTATGCAAGTATGACTGGTAACACGGAAGAAATCGCCGATATTGTTGCAGAGGCTCTGGAAAATATGGATATCGATGTTGAAATCAATGAATGCACACAAGTAGATGCAGAAGACTTTCAAGAAGCAGATATTTGCGTAGTTGCTACTTATACATACGATGACGGTGATCTACCGGACGAAATCGTTGATTTTTATGAAGATTTACAAGAACTTGAATTACCTGGAAAAATCTACGGTGTGTGTGGCTCTGGAGATACTTTCTATGATGAGTTTTGTAAGTCAGTGGACGATTTTGATGCTGCCTTTGCAAAAACTGGTGCTGTTAAAGGTGCCGAAAGCGTGAAAGTTGATTTAAACGCTGAGGAAGAAGATATTGAAAATCTTGAAGCGTTCGCAAAATCTCTTGTATCCATGTTATCTTAATCACAAAAAGAAGGATGTGTTTACCACATCCTTCTTTTTATTTAGAAGCATTACGTTTTGTAAATCAAGGCATTACTATCAAATGGGGTTGATCAATTTTTCAAATAAGCAGATCAGTCTACTTCAATCGGATCTTTTAAGCTTAAAATGGCATTGATGCTGTCTTGGATCATCTTCTCGATTTGTGTATCCGTCGGATGGATGATATTCGATGACATCAAAGCTGCGATACCTGTTGCAATGATCCAAGTCCCATTGTGAAGCGAGACTAGTTTATCATCTGACAAGTCCATGTATTTTGGATCTTCTTTCACTACGTCCATAAAGTAATTATAGGAGAAATTTTGCATCTCTCTTCCGCCGCCATACTCTTCCAAGTAAAGTGAGCTATATAATTTCTTTTCACGATTTGCGAAATGGATGTAATTCAACGCTAGATCGACAATCGTATTGCCGGTATGTTCTACAGGAAAGACTTCGTATTTTAGATAATCGTAGATTTGCTCAAATAGCGCGTGTTTCAAATCATCCATATTTTTAAACTCTAGATAGATTGGTTGAGTAGAACAGTTCATTTTATTTGCAATGTTTCTCGCAGTGAATTTTGAAAATCCTTCATTGGCAGCAACTTCATAGGCGGCTGCCAAAATCTGCTCCTTTGTTATCGTTTTTTTTCTTGCCATAATTTTCTAATCTCCTTGAAATTTTTTATAACGCTTCCACCATTGATTAATACTATTGTACCATTTTTTTTCAATAAGCAAAACTTGTTTTTTTATTTTTTACAAATTTTTCTGTCATTATACTCGGATATCAACGCTTTTTTGTGTTTTCTAATTAAAAACAAATGATTATTTTATCAGATGTTTATTTGTTTCACTTCTAATAAAATGTTATCATACAATGAGGAATTACAAAAAATACGATGAGGAGGAATTTAATTATGTCAGCTGATTTTAATGTTAATTTAAAAAAATACGCCCGTTTAATTGCAGAAACAGGGGTCAATGTATCGAAGGGGCACACAGTAGTCTTACAAATCAATGTAGAGCAAGCGGAATTAGCCCGATTGATCACGAAAGAGGCTTACCAATTAGGTGCAGATGAGGTGATCGTTCAATGGACAGATGATATCATTCAAAAAGAATTCTTGACTCACGCTGCAGATGATCGAATCTCTACAGTTCCACAATATAAAATCGATCAAGCAGATGATTGGATTGAAAAAGGTGCAAGCAGAATCAGCGTTGTTTCTTCTGATCCAGATGCATTCGCAGGAGTTGACAATGATCGTGTAGCCACTTATCAATCAGCAGTTGGAAAAGCATTGATGAATCTAAGAAAAGCGACACAATCAAATAAAGTAAGTTGGACAGTTGTCGCAGCTGCTGGGAAACAGTGGGCAGCAAAAGTATTCCCTGATCTACCAGAGGAAGAACAAGTCGACGCATTATGGGATGAGATTTTCAAAACGACTCGCATTTATGAATCTGATCCTGTAATTGCTTGGAAAAATCACGATGAAAAACTAGCGACAAAAGCAGAAGAATTGAACAAAGAACAATTTACAGCTTTACATTATACTGCCCCAGGGACAGATATCGTAATTGGCTTGCCGAAAAATCACTTGTGGGAAGGCGCTGGAAGTTATAATGCTCGTGATGAAAAATTCATGGCAAACATGCCAACAGAAGAAGTCTTCACCGCACCTGATAGTCATCGCGTTGATGGGTATATCTCAAGTACGAAACCTTTAAGTTATGCAGGAACGACCATTACTGGAATGAAATTTACATTTAAAGACGGTAAAGTCGTTGATTTTTCAGCGGAACAAGGACAAGAAGTCTTGGCAAAACTACTAGATACCGATGAAGGTGCACGTCGTTTAGGCGAAGTTGCTCTAGTTCCTGATCCTTCACCGATTTCACAATCTGGTATCATTTTCTATAACACATTATTCGACGAAAATGCTTCAAACCATTTAGCACTTGGTTCAGCCTATGCGTTTAGTGTGCAAGGTGGAACAGAAATGACCGATGAAGAATTGGCAGCTGCAGGCTTGAATCGAAGCCAGACGCATGTGGATTTCATGGTTGGTTCAGATAAAATGGATATTGATGGTATCCGCGAAGATGGCTCACGCGTACCGATCTTCAGAAATGGCGACTGGGCGTAATAATAAAACAAAAAAAGATCTGGAAATCCCAGATCTTTTTTTGTTTTTCCATAGATATGTTTATAATAAATCTTCTTTTTTAGTAAACGTAAATTTGCGACTTTCTTTTTCTACAGGTTTTTCTTCTTCGTGTTTTTGGATTGCCTCTTTCGTAATTTCTTCACGTTCTCTTTTTGCTTCATCTAAACGTTCTGCAATTACTTCTTCTTTTGGCTTATCAGACATAATCAAAACCCCCTTTATCACCCTCATTCTACCACTCAGGATTCCTTTATTGGAAACGTTTTGCTCTAAAAATCAGCTTGCATGTATGCCTTCAAAGCGCTAAAATAATAGTATTGATGCTTGTTCCTGTAGCTCAGTAGGATAGAGCGATCGCCTCCTAAGCGATAGGTCGCTGGTTCGATTCCAGTCAGGAACGTCTTAGAACTTATCATGAGTTTGTGATAGTGATGTTCAGCTCCGATAAATAAGCCCGCTCCCCAGAAATTTGTTCTTGTATTTTGGGGGACGGGCTTATTTCTTATGGACACTGTTTATTCAGTTTTAATAATCATGAGATCCCTCAAGTCACAATCCCCTATTATATTTCTGCTCTTTAAAAAATAGCGTCAAAAGTTAAATCCCATTTTTTTACTTATTACCAAATACATTATGCGAAGTCATTTTATTCGATAATGAGGTAGCATCCATTTTTTGCTATTGGAATAAACTTTATTGATGTTTCCACCTTTTTAAATCTGGGAAAAAGTGATGCATGAATTCCCGTGCTTCTTCCTTTGTCTTGCCTTGTTCTTTCAGCATGCCTGATTCATTCATGTGCTTGACACTCTCTTCAATCATTTCATCCATTGTACAATCAGTTAAAAATGCGCCATCTTTGTAGCAGTAAATGCAATATTCTTCACTCTTGCTATTGTTTTTGTTTGTCCCTAAAATCTCAACTGAATCAAGTGGCATCCCACAACTTTGACAATACGTCATTGCTTCCATTTCTATGCTCCTCCTATCATCTGATTGTCTTCACTCAGAAATAATCATTGAGAATTGGTTGTTGGTTAGGCAGTGCTTGACTAAGTTCAGCCACCAATGCGCCTTCTACTTTGATTTTTTCATGGAAATCAAGCTCTTCAACTGTTTGATATCCTAACAATAATTGTGTCAAGCTTTGAATCGTTCCACTGACCACAGGTAATTCTGTCTGTTGGACTTTCTTTACTTCAAGTACTCCATTGACATAAGAAATATCAAAAAATCCTTCGTTCCATTTTGCATACGGATCTTCTGTCACATGGATAGAAAAGTTGATTGCATGTCGGAATGGATAAGTCTGCATAAATTTCTCAATATCTACGATTCTCCCCATCATATAAGGCGTGATCGTGGTTTTAGCAAATGGATTATCCAATAAATAATTTTTACTGTAGCCAGAAAAACCACATGTATACTCAAACGAATCAAATGCGCCACTATGTGAACCAACGAAACGCATCAATCCTTTCAATGCTTCATGATTCAGATAACCCATTTCGACGATGATAAATGTAGGGGCGGCTAATTTATAAACGACATATCCTGTAGCATTCCCCTCACGGTCGTAATACAGTGCATATTGATTCTCTTTTCGTTGTTTAAACTTGTAGGAATACCACCATTCTTCTCGGACCAAACCGCCTCGCGTACTCTCCGGCATATTTGTATAAACGGATCGTATGGCATCCACTGATTCTTCAAAACTTGTCCGTTTCATATAACCAGTTGTTTTCTTTACAGCTGGCATATCACGGCTCGCCAACTCATAGCTGATTCGATCAAATAATTGTTCGTAGCCATAGCGACGATAAAAAGGATAAGAAAATGGTGCTAGATAAGACAGCGTGACATTTCTTTCTCGACAGTCTTCAAGAATTTTTTCCATGATCCGATTGATACCGCCCTGCCCTCGCGCTTCAGGATAGGAAGCAACGTATCCAATCCCAGCCATCAAGTAATTTTTTCCATAGAAATCCACTGAAAAAGGTGTGGCCATTACTTGACTTGTCAAATGGCCCTCTGGATCTAAAAAGCCGTAGTTCCATGAATTTTCAACAATCATTTTAAATCGTTCACGTCGTTCGTCTGTATCTTGTGAATTAAAAGCATAGGTTGCTAAAGCGTACATTTCTTCTAGCGCTTGGTTCCCTAATTCTTTTATAACATTCGTCATACTTTCCCTTCTCCCTTTAAATATCTATACCAATTGTACTATTATTTTCTTTATAATAGCAAGCGGACCTTCATTACTTTCACAAAGTAGTATCTCTCAAAAAATGATTTACAAAAAATAGCGCTAAAAAGCCAAAATAGAACAAACGATTTTGGTTTTTAGCGCTTCATTTTTTTGATCCAAACGTTGTTTCCACAACTTATTCTTATTTTGATCATTAGTTATCCTCTTGGATGGACGATTTGATTGACCATCCTCTTTTAATAGGATTCTTCAATCATCCCTAGCATCTTTTTAAAACGTCTCTTTTTAAAATACATCAACATCGTTCCTAAGATCATATCATTCATTTTCTGCAACATACCATGTGATTCCATTTGTTCCGTATAGTGGACTTCACACGATTTTTCATCAATTGGTTTGATTTGATAATGAACGACAAAATCATTTTTAGTCGTTGAGGTACGAAATTTATAAGATTGGTTATCAATGACTTCCTCAATGATAATGCGTGCACGATTATTTTGAGAGAATTGTTTGACGTATTCAAGATTCTTTAATTGTTTGCGTGTCACTGATTTCCCAGTGGCTTTGCGGACATCAAAAAGAACAGAATCCATCACTTTATCATAGAAAAACGATGCCGGAATGTTTAGTGTTTTAATTATTTCCATTAGTTCTTTTTCTCCTTTGCTTCTTCTTTTTTCTTACCTTTTAAAAAGAAGTAAATCCCTAGTCCTGCAAAAAACAACCCAGTGACCATACTATAAATGTCATATTGTTGTGTTCCCGGATTTAAACTATATAGTATGATCAGTGAACCAATACTACACAAAAACAATCCATTTTTTATCATTTGAACCACCCTTATCTTGTTTCTTAGACTGCTGCTGCTTGGAAATATAATACCGTGCCCCATGGTTGAGCTTTGATCAATTCTTTTGCTGTTTTGGCAGCTGCTTCTTTATCTTCTGCACTTGTTTCAAAGAATAATTTGATTCCTTGTTTTTCTTTGAAGGTAAAGGTCATGCCTTCTTCGTTGTATCCTTCTAATAATTCTTTGATTGCATCTTGTTGCATAGCACTAGCGATTGAAATCATTTGTTCTCCTCTTTTCTTTTTTTATTGATTACTTTTAGTTTTACTCGAATGAAGCGAGGGCTAGGGATTTGACGGATCGTCATCGCCCATAGCCCCTACTTCAACTGATTATTTAGGTTCCCCTGCTGCTGGATCCATTTTATTTGCTGACATCACAAATGGTGCCCAGATCAGGAAGGTCACGACCATACATACTAATGTGACAATCGGCGCCCGCCAGTCTGCCCCTGTTGCAAGGAACGATAGCAAGAACGGTGGGACGACCCAAGTCACTTGTTGGGATACCGGTGCGACTAATCCTAGATAAGTAGCTACCCAACCAATTGTTGTTGCAACAACTGGCGCAACCAAGAATGGGATAAACATGATCGCATTCAAGACAATTGGTAAACCAAACATCACTGGTTCATTGATATTGAAGATACCAGGTCCAATCGAAAGTTTTGCTACAGTCAAGTAGTCTGCACGTTTTGATAATAGTAAGATAGCGATCAATAGAACGATTGTTCCACCTGATCCACCAAACCATGCAAACGCATCAAATGAGCCACGTACCCACATGTAAGCTTTACCATCTTCAATCGCATCTAATACTGCAGGTGTTCCTGTTTTGCCATTGTAACCTTTTTGGAAGATATCGATGTTGATCAATTGTGCTTGACCCCAAATACCTTCTAATACTGGTGCTAATACGTTCGGACCATGGATACCAAAGAACCAGAAAATCTGAACGAAGATCGTAACGATTAATACAGCACCAATACCTTGTGATAAGCCTAAGAAAGGTTCTGCAATATATTTTTGTACTAAATCAATGATCAGTTGACCATCTGCCACACGTCCAACAACATAATTAATGATAGCGATGACATATAATGAAATCGTTGCTGGTAGGATTGCTGCAAATGCTTTAGAAACTGCGGGTGGTACTGAGTCAGGCATTTTGATCGTGATATTAGCAAGCATCAATTTACAGAAAATGATAACAGAGATTGCACCCATGATCATTACTGTAAAGTAGGCGTTACCGTTTAAATGATCTAATTTCAACCATCCCCACAAACCAACTGATAGAGTGCCATCAGCAATCGTTGCCCCAATTTCCGAGCCATTGATCGCATCTGCCACATTTTGTGGAACATTGACATTCAATGCAGCTGATAATGACGGGCCAAAAGCGATTCCTTGGATCAGTGTTGCTAAACCAACGATCCCTCCTGCTAAATCATTCACGCCATATGCACGGGCTAAATTATATCCCCATGAAAAGGCAAAGATCAGTCCGGCGATTGCTAAGGTACCATTCCAAACGAACCCATTGATGCCGATGATCACATTCAATACAGCAAAAAAACCTTTGTCTGCTGCTAAGCTGTCAGCATACGTACTAATAAATTGCTGTGGTAAATCACGAATAATTGCGTTGATCATTACAGCTACTGATCCAGCCATTGTTGCAGGCATCGTACCGATAAAAGCGTCACGCAATGCCACTAAGTGCTTTTGCGCGCCGATTCTTCCGGCAACTGGAAGGATGTATTTTTCCATCCAACTTGTTAATCCATTCATTATTACTTCCTCCTATAAGTTTTTATATAAAGAATAACTCCTTATACCAAATTAAAAAAATCCGTTCAAAAATTTTTTTCTTCTTCCGTTCAAAAAAGAAGTGTTTTGGTTATTCAACGTAAGTTCTACGATATAAATCAATGATTTCTTTTGCAAGGTCTGTAAATGCGATCGATGTCATCAAGTGATCTTGACTATGCACAGTCAACAGCGTTACTTGCATATGATTTCCTTGTGCTTCTTGCGTGAGCATTTGAGTTTGTGAATGATGCGCTTCTACCAGAGAGGCTTCAGCATCGCGGATTTTTTGCTCCGCTAAATCAAAATCTCCTTTTTTTGCCGCAGAAATCGCTTCCATTGCATCGCTTTTTGCATTTCCACCATACATGATCAATCCCATGATGGCTTCTAGATTTTGTTGATCTTCCACTATTCTACCTCCAGCTTCACGATTGATTATTTCATTAATTTTTCAGCTTGTTCAAGTACTTTTGCACCGTTCATCATGCCATAATCTTGCATATTGATAACATCCAATGGAATTCCTTTTGGCGCTAATTTTTGTTCAAATTGTGCTTTCATAAAGCGAACTTGTGGACCTAATAATAGAACATCTACATTTTTTGATTCAAGATTATTGTCAGCATCTGAAGCTGAAACCGCAAAGATATCTGCTTCCATTCCTTTTTCTTCTGCTGCTTTTTGCATTTTTGTTACTAATAAACTTGTACTCATTCCTGCAGAACATACTAACATGATTGTTTTTTTCTCCATTTTTTCCACTCCTTTAAATTTGGTTTTACACTATAACTATAATGCAAGAAGCATGCCAAACACTAAGTAACTAAAATAGCGTTTTCATAACACTGATCAAGCAAACACAGTGTACACACTAACCGTTAGTGTGTACACTGTGTAATTTCAATCATTTTTTTATTTTATTTTCTATAAACATTTGTGTGATAAAAGCAATTTCATGTTCTGGGATTTTCACACCATATTTACGTTCGATCCCGATCAAATTCGTTCGAACAATATCCATTTCTAAGCGATACATTTTTGCAAAAATGGGGAAATCATCAAATGTACGCAATTTTTCATGTTTGATTAGACCATCAATCAAAAAAGCAACATGGATCACGATACCCGTATCCACACCTGGTTCAACGATGATCGATAAGTCTGTTTGGATTTGTTGGATCGCTTTTTGCAAAGCTTGAATCAAACGTTCAACAGATGATATCGCATTCAATGAGTCTTTTAATGAATCAACAATTTTTGCTGTCGGAACTTCGTCATCTGCGATGCGTTTCAATGTATTGAGTTTTTCATCATCGAATACGTCATAGGCAGAAAAGAATGGGATATTTTGATAATCTACCTCAACAGTTCCGGCAATCGCCTTGATCTCATATTCTTCCAATAACGCATCAATGTGGCGTTTAAATGATTCACGTTCCAAAAACTGCATTTGGATCACTTCAACTTTATCCTGATTGATAACGGGCACAATTCGTTGATACAGTTTTGCTGCCACCCCTTCTCCAGTAAAACAAGTCACGATCACTGCTTTTTTCCGTTCGTTCATTTCCTGCTTTTCGATTTTAAATTGATCTTTGACAATCGATTCAAAAGACATTTGGATACTTTGGTAGATATCTTCTAAGCTTCTACCAACATTTGCCATCCGGATTGCTTCGATGACGATCATGGTACTGGTCATCGTGATTGCTTTTGTACGTATCCCCGTCTCTTCATAGATCAAATCGCTGAATGTATTCAGTGAACCCATATCAGTCAGTAATATCAACCCATTTGTTAAATTGCTTTGACGATTCTTTACATATTTCAATACTTCTTCGTACATGGATTGAACTTCCATCTCTAATGGCATATTGAACGCTTGACCGATCGTTGTTCCGAGTAAAGCTTGCGCCATCTCCAACATACTTGAAGCGGTTTGTCGCCCATGCATCAAGACTAACACGTCGACTTTGTTTTCTTTGACTGGTTCACTTTCTCCGAGGTTGATCGATAAAAACATACTGATAAAGCCAATTTCATCAAATGGTATCTCTACTTGTTGATCTTCTTCAATGATCGTAGACAAATCGATTGCAACTTGAAATTCTTTTTTGAACTTCTTTCGTATATTATTCAAGTCTGGATGAACGATCATATGTCCATCTTTCACACGATCCAATGTACTTTGCAAATGTAAGGCAAAGGCAAAGCGTGCTTTTTGGTTATAGATTCGGTCTAGTCGTTTCTCAGCAACATCGTATAGCTCATTTGTCAAACGCCAGATGTCTTCTGGAAGTAAATCTTTAGGAATCGTACTTTTCGTCAATTCTTTGACATACGTTTGAAAATAGGCATCAACATCTTTCGAGATCAACGCCTCAAGATCAATATTTTCGCCACCCGTTTCAGAAAGCGACATCACCTTTTCTTCAATATCATTGTACACTTGCATGTTTCTTTCTGGGTCCCGAGACCAAACCACATCAGCGAATCCTGGCTCAAATGTCAAATATTGACTCTTACTATCCATGAAGCGATCTAATCGTTCAGGGACTTCTTTGATTCGTAATAATCCTTTTTGGACTTGCAGGGATAACTCTTCTTTTCGAATGACTAATTTTTCTTCTTGGTGCATACGGTAATGAAGAAATGACTTAGCACAGACTAATTTCAGGTCACGTTTCACTTGCCCGATATTTCCCTCTGCGTCGTATAACATAAAAGCTAAAATCGCTTCTTTTTCAATATCGATCCGCTGATTCAAGCGATTCGCTTCTTGCTTGATAAACAAGGAAATGATTTCATACCGCTCATCTAATGAACGAGAGGCCAGATTTGGCAAAGTGATTGCCATCGGTATCCTGCGGTTAAATGTCGTCAAAAAACTTTCAGATGATTCTGTCGTTGCTCCGATGATCTGAACAGACGCCTCATGGACTTGTGCGCTCTCCCCTAATGGGCGATAAACGCCTTTGTCGATAAACGTGAAGAGCATCTCTTGCCCTTCTGGAGGTAAGCGATGGATCTCATCTAAAAATAAGATCCCCCCATCTGCTTTAGCCATCAAACCTTGGCTATCTTGTGTTGCACCTGTATAAGCACCTTTTTTTATTCCGAAGATATGTCCAAACAACAACTGTGGGTTTTGCGCATAATCTGCACAATTAAATGAAATAAATGGGGCATCTGGAGAAAGCATTTCCGAATCGATTGCAAAATGGTACATACATTCAGCAAACATCGATTTCCCTGTTCCTGTCTCCCCAAAAATAATCGTATGCAATCCTCTTGGCGGATATAAAATCGCTGCTTTAGCCTGTTGGATACTTACTTTTAATGATTCATTCTCCCCTACTAGGGTTTCAAAAGTGACTTGTGTAGAAGCGTCCACATGAACTTTATCTGAAGCTGTTTTTTTGGGAGGCATAGAATAAACTACAGGTCTGCCAGTGCTTTTCACGATGTAATGCGCTTTATATAAATCACTTAGATAACGACTTGCATTACTACGATCAATCTCTAATTGCTTCGCAACATCCGTTGCTGTCAATCCTTTATGATTTTCCGTAAGTAAATCCAAGATTTCTTCCTGTCTTTCGTTCATGCTAACTCTCCTTTAACCAAACGACCTGTTTCCATTTTCAATATAATAACACAAAAAGGCGCTTATTTGCGCCTTGCTCCTTTATTTTTATCTTTTTTATGCTTGTTTTTGTGTTTTTTTTTAGGAGAAGAAGCAACTTTTTTTGTAACTGTTTCACTTGCTTCTTTTTTTCCTAATTCTTTCTTTTTTGGGAGCATTTTTGTTGGGGCTTTTTCAGGAGCTTCTGTCTGTAAGCCTCCCCCATAAATAAATAATTCAGTGAGTTCTGTTTCTGTTTGTCGAGCCATTTTTTTTAAGTCTCTTAGTGTATGTTCATTCACAAAGGTGATGACTTGTCCTTCTTGCCCCATTCGACCAGTTCTACCTGCACGATGCAAATATGATTCTTCTGTCATTGGAACGTCGACATTGACAACATAAGGCAGTTCCGCGATATCTAGCCCACGAGCAGCTACATCCGTTGATAACAACATGCTGATTTTGCCTTCTTTGAATTGATTCAATGCCGCTTTTCGTAACAGCTTGTTTTGATCAGATGCTAAACTCGCCACGCGGATTCCTCGATAACTCATTTTTTCTTCCATCATGCCTAACTCACTCAACTGGTTGAAAAAAACAAGACCTTGGAAACCTTCCACATGGGCTAATCGTCTTAGATAGTCCTCTGTTTTTCGAGCAGGAACACGGATAAAATAGTGACTAAGTCCTTTTCTTGAATCATCCATTTTAGTGACATCGATGACTTTCAGCGATTGTTTAGTCAACGCTTCGATTTGCTCGATCGAACGATCGGCTGTAGCTGAAAAGAAAGCTAATTGATAGTCTGTTGGTGCTTGATGCATGATTTGATCGATAAATGGTCGATTTCCTTCATCAAACAGCTGATCCGCCTCATCAAATACGATTGTTTGGATTTGATGAGCCTTTATTTTTTTTTGTTTCATCAACTCTAATACACGACCTGGTGTGCCTACCAATACTTCCGGTTTCTTTTTTAGTCCTTCGATTTGGCGTTTGACATTTGCGCCGCCCACAACAGATTGGACAGAGATTGCTAAATCTTTTGCCCATTCACGGGTGACCTCAGCAACTTGGATCGCCAATTCTTGCGAAGAAGCAAGGATCAATAGGGTACTTGCCTCTCCTTTTTTCACATTCAATAGTAACGGCCATAGATAAGCTAAGGTCTTTCCAGAACCGGTTGGAGAAACAGCAATTAAGCTTTTACCTTCTTTTAAGTCAGTGAATACTTCTTGTTGGATAAACGATGGGACAGTGAACCCTTTGTCTGCCCATTTGTTTTGCCAATTAGTTGGAAAATGTTTTACAAAATCAGTCATTACTCAGTTCCCTCTTTATCTGCATCGAATTCGATCCCACCACTGATTCGCAAATCATAAACGACTTGATTCACGTTTCGTGCAAGTTCGACCCATTCTTCATACTGTAATCCCCATTGTGGATCTTTAGGGTTCATGATCACATTCGCAAAATCTTCTGCCTCTTCACTCATTGGATTTTCAGAAGCTACGATCTCTAATTTTTCAATTTGTTCATGGTTACGATCATGGTACTCTGCTTGCTCAATTGCATTGACGCCATTCATGATCACTGTTCCACTATCAAAATAAATCTCGGAAGGTAGATATGAATCACCAATTTTGCCCGGTTGGATTGCTACATCAAAAGTAGCATAGCGCAAGATCCCCCAACCTAATCCATCAACATCTGTAGCTATTTTTCTAGGGAAATAATGGACTTCTTGCGGCTTGCCAAACCAACCTACAGCTGCGTAGACAAGGTAAACGCCGAGATCCATCATTGCTCCACCTGAAAAACGCGGAGAGAAAATATTCGGTTCTTCCCCATCTAATACTTGATCATAACGAGAAGAATATTTCATATAGCTGAAATTTGCGCCAATGATCTCATCTTTCAAAGGTAAAAATTCTGCAATTTTTTTAAACCCAGCTTCATGGATATTTCGCGCGGCTTCAAAGAAAAAGACTTTCTCTTGGTTTGCCAAATGAATGATCTCTTCCATTTCTTTTGGTGTACTAAATGCCGGTTTTTCTACAATCACATTTTTTCCTGCCAAAATTGCTTGCTTCGCATGCTGAAAATGCAAACTATTTGGCGAAGCAATATAGACCGTATCCATGTGTTCTAACTCAAAAAAAACAGTTAAATCTGTTGCGAATGCGATATCGCCTTCATATTCTGCGCCAAATTGTTGCGCTTTTTCTAAATGTCTTGAATAAACAGCTGTTAGTTCATACTTACGTGTCGCTAATGCTGCTTGAACAAATTGATGGGTAATCCAATTTGTACCGATTATACCTAAATGGATCATCTTTACGCCTTCTTTCTATAAATTAGGATCTTCAAAAACTGTATTTAGGTCAAATGGGATTGCTTGTTTCAATACCACTTGTTTTTCTGTTACTTGACAATTATATACGATTACTTGAACACCTGCTTGTTGAGCAAAACGAAAAGCAGTAGCTAATTCTGGTTGCATCTGTTCATGGATCGTTGCTTGATGCAAGTGTTCAAATTGTGCAATAAAAAGAATATAGGTCTCATAGCCTTCTTGATGCGCGCGGATCAATTCATTGACGTGTTTAAGTCCACGAATGGTCGGTGCATCGGGAAAAGCACCTATTGCTTTGTTTTCCAGGGTCATCCCTTTGACCTCTACAAATGCTTTTTGACCGCAACTTGTTTCTAAATAAATATCGAATTTAGACTTTCCAAAGGTCACTTCACGTTTGTAGAACTCAATATCACCATTTAAATTTGGTAAGTGGATCGTCCCATCTAAAATTCCATCAATCGCTAATCGGTTTGGTAACTGACTATCGATATTGAACCACTGCTGCTCTTTTTTTACAGCAATTAGATCATAGGCAGTTTTACGTTTTGTTCCAGGAATGTGTACTAACGCCACCTCTGCACCAGGAAGCAACAACTCTTTGCCTCTACCTGTATTCTTAACATGAGTTTTGACTACTTCTACTTTTTTGTTCAAACAAAAAGCAATAAAGCGATTTGGTCGTTCAATGAAGTAAGCAATTTCAACATCTTGGTAGTCCAATAGTCATCACCTGTCTCCCTACTACTGTATCCTACCATATTTTTACTAAAAACACTTGAAAAACCAGTCGAAAGTCTTAGAGAAATCATGCACTTTCTTTAGTAAACTATAAGAAAAGGAACAATAAGCAAAATATGCTTTTATCATAAATGAAGACAAAGGAGTGGAAAAAAATGAAAAAAAGAATCATCTATATCCTACTTGCCGGTATCGCAACACTTGCTGGAAAAAAAGTACTCGATCATAAAAAGAAAGAAGCACAGGTCGATCATTTGAATAAATACTGTGGAACTTGGTCATTTACGGATACCAGCCAAACACACCATGAACTGACCATCCATTCTGATTATTCGTTTTGGCTTGATGACCGTTCTTTAGGAACACTATTAGTCGAAGTTACCTCCGAAAAATTGATAGTTAGAGATCAGTACGGTTTTTACCTAACGTTTTCTTACAACGACATGTTACTGTACGATGAAGCAAATGATTCCGCTTATTTATTATCTAAAAAATCATGATTATCCTAGCTTAGTAGATGATACACTGCCAATCACTTCATTAACGTACTTCTTTTTTATAAAAACGAGACAAAGGGTTTAGAAAATTGCTGTTTTCTAAACCCTTTGTCTCGTTTTACAAGTTTCATCCATGCAATTTCCTCTAGGTCACAACGATCGAACAAATTATGCTATGATAAGAGCAAAGTACTTTTCAATTAGCGGCTATTTGATCACTATACATCTCAAACAACTACTTAGAAAGATGGACAAACGATGGCATACGAAAAATAAAAAAACCGACATTTCCGTCCTATTTTTTTCTCATAAAATAGTCAATTTGTGTTTTTTTTGTTACACTTACAAGTGATGGTTTCTTACCATGAAAGGATGATCGCATATGACACCAAACCGAGAAGATTATTTAAAAATCATTCTGGAATTAGGCGGTGACACAACAAAAGTCAATAATAAACAAATCGTTTCTAGCCTAGCAGTGTCACCTGCTTCAGTAAGCGAAATGATTTCTAAACTCGTTAAAGAAAAACTAGTCGAACACTCTCCTTACCAAGGTGTACAATTGACTGATAGCGGACTGATAAAAGCAAGTAGCCTGATACGTAAACATCGATTATGGGAAGTTTTTTTAGTCGAACATTTAGATTACAACTGGAATGAGGTTCATGACGATGCTGAGGTCCTTGAGCATGTGACTTCTGAACAGCTTGCGGATCATTTAGAAAGTTATTTAAATCATCCTAAACATTGCCCACATGGAGGCATTATCCCTAAAAAGGAACAGGTTGTCCATGAAGAGCGTCGTCAAACACTGGAATCCTACCCAGTCGGTACCAAAATTCGGATTGCTCGTGTCCTTGATGAAAAGGAATTATTAGACTATTTAGTCACAATCGATGTCAATATTGATGAAACTTATGAAATTACTGATGTAGCGGCCTATGAAGGACCAATCACCATCCAAAATAAAACTAAAAAAATTCCTGTCAGCTTTAAAGCCGCCAGCACAATTTTTGTTGATAAACTGTAAAGGAGATTACCCAAATAATGAATGAAAAAAACGTATTATTTACTATATTTGGCGGTACAGGAGATTTAGCACAACGTAAATTGTATCCTTCCCTTTTTCGTTTATACAAAAAGGGCAACTTGAGTGAACATTTTGCTGTGATCGGTACAGCACGTCGTCCTTGGAGTGATGAACACTATCGTGAAGTGGTTAAAGGAACAATCGAAACATTGAATCCTTCTGCCGAAGAAGCCGAACGATTTGCTAGCCATTTTTATTACCAATCTCATGATGTCAATGATTCTTCTCATTACCAAACATTAAAAGAATTATCTGATCGTTTAGATGAAAAATACCACTTGAATGGTAATCGAATGTACTATTTAGCCATGGCTCCACAATTTTTCGGAACGATCGTTTCACATTTGAAATCTCAGAAAATCATCACTGAAACTGGCTTCAATCGATTGATTATCGAAAAACCTTTTGGTTCTGATTTCCATTCAGCCTTTGAATTGAATGAAAAAATTCGACAAGTCTTTCCAGAAGACGATATTTTCCGTATTGACCATTATTTAGGTAAAGAAATGATCCAAAATATCTCTGCAATTCGCTTTGCCAATAATATTTTTGAGTCTCAATGGAACAATCGTTACATCGACAACATCCAAATCACTTTTGGTGAGAGTTTAGGTGTTGAAGATCGTGGCGGCTACTATGACCACAGTGGTGCGTTAAAAGATATGGTCCAAAATCATATCCTTCAAGTATTAGCATTACTTGCGATGGAACCACCCGTTGCCTTTTCCGAAAAAGAAATCCGATCAGAAAAAATCAAAGCGTTAAAAGCGATTCGTATTTATGAAAAAAAAGAAGTCTTAGAAAATTTTGTACGTGGGCAATATGCTGCAGGTCAACTAGATGGCCAGACATTCAAAGGCTATCGTGAAGAAGACAACGTTGATCCAGAATCAACAACTGAAACATTTGTTGCTGGAAAATTCACGATCGATAATTTCCGTTGGTCTGGCGTACCGTTTTATGTACGTACTGGGAAACGTCTTACTGAAAAAGGTACACGAATCAATATTGTCTTTAAACAAGTACCTGTCAATGTATTTAAAACATCGATCGACGAACCTTGTAATGATCCAACGTTACCACCAAATGTTTTGACTATCTATATTCAACCAACAGAAGGTTTTTCATTTACATTAAATGGAAAAAAAGTTGGTCAAGGCTTTGCCACCGATCCAATCAAACTGGAATATCGTAATAGTGCTGAAATGGTCGAAAATAGTCCTGAAGCGTATGAAAAGCTTATGTTAGATGCATTGAACGGTGATAGCACCAACTTCTCTCATTGGGAAGAAGTCGCACAATCTTGGCATATCGTTGACGTGATCCGCCAAGTTTGGGATCAAGTACAACCAGATTTCCCGAATTATAAAGCTGGTTCTATGGGTCCTGAAGCAGCATTCGAGCTTTTAGAAAAAGACGGGTTCGAATGGATCTGGCAACCAGATCATTGGTACCGTGAACGTGGTAAATTGGATTAGTGACCAATCACTTGCTATTCGCTTAAAAATACTCTTTGATGTAATAAAAACAACCAAACACAAGATGTGTTTGGTTGTTTTTTACTAACTTCTATTCAAAACCTTCTGCGACTGCTTCTGGATAGAATTCTTCAACAAGCTGTGCGCAACGTCCGCATAAGTGTGGTAATTTTTCATCAGTTCCGACATCTTTACGGATTTGACGGCAACGATCACATGTTTCACCTTCTGCTTTTTCGACTAAAATCGCTACATCATCAAAGACTAAAGCATTTTCAGGCGCTTCAGTGTTTTCTGGCATAATCGTAAAGTAGTCTGGTGAGACGATCAATAATTGAGGAATGTCAGCAGCAACTGCTGTCAATAATTGATTCACCTGTTGATTTGGATAAATCGTTAATTTTGCTTCTAATGATTTTCCGATCAATTTACTATTTCTTGCTTCTTCTAGTGCTTTTAAGACTTTATCACGGAAATCCATGAAGGCCGCCCATGTATCTAATAACTCATCTTGGTTAGGATATTCAACATATCCTGGTAGCTCACTTAATTGAACATAAGCTTCCTCTTCTTTTAAGAAGGACCAGATTTCCTCTGTTGTGTGAGGAATGATCGGTGTCAGTAATTTTGTTAATGAAACAGCCGTTTCGTAAAAAACAGTTTGCATACAACGACGTTGATGATCATGTTCTGCTTCAATATAAACAACATCTTTTGCAAAATCAAGATAGAAAGAAGAAAGATCAACTGTTAAGAAATTCATCACTGTGCGATAGATTTGCATAAAGTTATACTTATCATATCCTTCTTCACGGATTTCTTTGATGACTTGATTTAAACGAACTGTCATATATTTATCAACTGAACGACGATCTTCATACGCTACTGCATCTTTCTTAGGATCAAAATCATCCGTATTTGCTAATAGGAAACGCATCGTATTTCGGATTTTCCGATAAACTTCAGCAACTTGACCTAAAATATCCATAGACACACGAACATCTGCTTCGTAGTCCACACTAGATACCCATAGACGTAGAATATCCGCACCAAATTGTTTGATGACTTTATCTGGAACGATCGTATTGCCTAATGATTTACTCATTTTTCGACCTTCGCCATCTAACGTGAAGCCTTGGGATAAAACTGATTTGTATGGCGCAACACCATTGATCGCTACACTTGTAGTGATACTTGAATTGAACCAACCACGATATTGATCTGAACCTTCAAGATACATATCTGCTGGGAAAGATAACTCAGGGCGTTGACGTAAAACAGCTTCATGAGAAGAACCTGAATCAAACCAGACGTCCATGATGTCTGTTTCTTTAGTGAATTCGCCATTTGGCGATCCTGGATGCGTAAAGCCTTCAGGTAGTAAGTCCTTCGCTTCTTTTTCAAACCAAATGATTGAGCCATGTGCCGCAAATAATTCAGCGACATGTTCAATCGTCTCAGGGGTAATGATCGCTTCGCCATTTTCAGCATAAAAAATTGGTAGAGGGACGCCCCAAGCACGTTGGCGTGAGATGACCCAATCGCCGCGATCACGTACCATATTGTAAAGACGTGTTTTTCCCCATGGAATGATCCAATCAACTTTTTCCACTTCATCAAGAATGTTTTGGCGGAAATCATTGATCGAAGCAAACCATTGTGGTGTTGCACGATAAATGACAGGTTTTTTAGTACGCCAGTCATGTGGGTAACTATGGGTGAAGAAATCCAATTTCAACAAGGCACCTTTTTCTTGTAATAGATCCGTGATCATTGGATTTGCTTTGTCATAAAAGATCCCTTCAAATCCAGGCGCTTCATCAGTAAATACACCTTTAGAATCAACGGGAGAAACAACTGGTAATTTGTAACGATTTCCAGCAATATAGTCATCTTCACCATGCCCAGGTGCGGTGTGGACTAATCCAGTACCTGCATCCAGAGTCACGTGATCTCCTAAAATCACTAAAGATTCACGATCATAGAATGGATGTGTCGCTGTCATGTATTCCATCTCTTGTCCTGCAAATTCTTTTAAGACTGTGACTGTTTCCCAGCCAATTGCCTGTTGCACCGTTTCCATCAAATCTTTGGCAACGACAAATTTGCGGCCATCAGCTTCTACTAAGACATACGTAAATGTTGGGTTTACAGCAATCCCTTGGTTAGCTGGTAATGTCCATGGTGTCGTGGTCCAAATAACGAAAGCAGTATCTTCTTCCAAAAGACCTTTGCCATCTTTCACAGTGAAGGCGACGTAGATTGAAGGAGATTTGACATCTTTATATTCAATTTCAGCTTCAGCTAATGAGGATTCACTAGACGGTGACCAGTAAATTGGTTTTAATCCTTTATAGATATATCCTTTTTCAGCCATTTTACCAAACACACGGATCTGTGCAGCTTCATAGGAAGGATCTAAAGTGACATAAGGATTTTCCCAATCACCAGCAACGCCTAGACGTTTAAAGTCTTCTCGCTGTTTGTCTACTTGTGAAAGGGCGTATTCACGACATTTTTCCAAGTATTCAGCCATCGTCATTTCTTTTCTTTTAATCCCTTTGTTCGTCAACACTTGCTCAATCGGCAAGCCATGCGTATCCCAACCGGGAACGTACGGCGCACGAAAACCAGACATTGATTTTGAACGGATGATGATATCTTTACTGATTTTGTTTAAAGAATGCCCTAAATGGATATTTCCGTTTGCATACGGAGGCCCATCATGAAGAATAAAGCTTGGTTTGCCTTCATTCAACGCTTGTCTTTGTTGATAGATTTGATTTTCTTCCCATTCTTTTTGCCACTCACCTTCACGGTTCGGCAAATTCCCACGCATAGGAAAACTTGTTTTTCCTAGTTGCAAGGTTTCTTTCATTTTCATACAAACACTCCTTAACTATAGTTTACAGAACGCAAAAAAGCATGTTCATCCTAGGGACGAACATGCCGTGGTACCACCCAAATTTAGTTACGATCGTAACTCTCGAAGACCGATAACGAGGTCAGCCGCTATTTCTTACTGTCGTTCAGAAATAAAGCAAGTAGAGGATCTTTCACTTTGCAGGGTCTTACCAATCTTACACTGTCATTGGCTCGCTTTAAGAATGTCAAAATGCTTTTCTGTTCTACTCTTCTTCGTATTCTCCAGGAATGATCGAAAGATCGATTGCTTGCGTATCAAAAGCAGTCACTGGAGACTCGTATACTCCTGTTTCAGAGTGTACATCACTTTCAATTTCATTGTCAAGCTGTTTTGCCAAAACTTCTTTGATTACTTCATGGCTGTCTGTTACATAACTAGAGAATGGTTGTAAAATCTCATCCCATTCTGGACTTTTCACTTGTTCAAGTTGTGATTCCAACATCAAGCTGATTCGTTGATGGAATACACGTGTTTTCTTCTTCAAATCTTCTGTTTCTGTCGCTAGTTGTCTTGCTTTTTCAGTTGCGTCTGTCAAAATACGACGTGCTTTTTCTTCTGCATCCGTTGTTAATTGATGTGCGCGTTTTTCAGCGTTTGCTACCATTTCGTCTGCTTTATTTTGCGCAGAAGTCACGATCACTTCTGATTCTTTACTTGCGCTTGTTTTTACTTTGTCGGCTGTATCTTGTGCCACGATAATCGATTGATTCAACGCATCTTTCAGTTCATTGAAGTATTCAAGTTTTTCTTCTGAATGCTTCACTGCTTTTTCTAACTCACGATTTCTTTGTGTTACTTCTTCGTAATCACGAACAACTAAATCTAAGAAATCATCTACTTCGTCTTGATTATATCCCCGCATTTTTGTTGGGAATGTTTTATTTTGAATATCTAATGGAGTTAAAGCCATGAGTAAACCACCTTCTTGTTTTATTTACGTAATACACCAAACAACACCCTGCACTTGTCTTTCTTTGTTTTCCCCTCAAGGTCTTGGATTTGTATTCTACCATATCCTCTGATCGAAACAATATCTAATAACTCAAGCAAAAAATCCGGTTTTGTATTTTCTGTCCAATTCACTTTTACTTTCCCCGATTCGATCAGTTGCTTTGAACGCTGTCTTGAAATATTATAAATTTCCGAAATCACACTATCCAGTCTAAGTGAACTGACCGTACCTCTTTCTTGAGTCCAGCTGTCTTTTGGCAAGATCATATCTGTGTAATTGATCTCCTCTAAGCGAACAGCCACTTTGCCAATTTTAGTCACTTGATTAACGACAAAATGATCGATTTCGTCTGCAATGAAAACTTGCCATCGGTCATCATCTGAAATAATATCACCGAAGTAAGAACGTTTGATCCCTGTGCCAACTAGTGTACCTAAAATCTTTCCATGACTCAAACTGGCAAATTTACTTGGGTAATGGATTTCATATAACGACATTTCAAAATCATCGTCAACTGGTTCATAGTAGTCTGGGAAAATCAAGCATCTTTTCCGTTCTGCTTGCTCATAGCCACCGTATAATTGAAAACGCAAGTCACTATTTTGGCGAATCAAGGTCTCCAAGATGTAACATTGTCTTGGGTCAAGAAATTCTGTCAGATAAGGTGCATACTGACTCTGGACCTGTTCGATCCAATCTCCGACAGAGTCAATAAACGGACGTTCATCTACTCGGAAATGCTGATACACATTCGTATCCACTTGATTCCCTCCTATATATCCCTGGTTGTTCTACACTAAATAGCGAACGTAATCATCCATAAAACGATATGCTGCAATCCTTGGACAGCAAGATTTAAAATCACAATTGATGCTAAGATCGTAAAATCCATTGGTCCAAATCTTAAAGGCAAACGATCGAATAGGCTGATATATGGTTCACAAATCTTTGCTAATATACGTCCAAGGCTAGATTGATACCCTCCTGGAAACCAAGATAGTAACGCATAAACTACTAGGATCATGCTATAAAAGTATGCAGCACGTGAAATTAAATTAAGTAACATAAAAAGAATATAAATGTTTGCTCCTCCTCTTTACAGATCAAACATACTTCCATCTGCGAAAGATTGAGCCGTTGAACTATCGATTTCCAGACCAGCTGGTGTGCAAAGGAAAATCTCATCACCTACTCGTTTGATATCGCCGTCTAACGCATAAACTGTCCCTGTTAGGAAATCCACGATACGTCGAGCCTGCTTTTCTTCTACTAACCGAAAGTTGACTAATGTTGCTTCTCCCGCAATGATCCTTTTAGCAATCGTCATTGCTTCAGAGTAGGCACGAGGTTCCATCACTGTGATTTTTCCTGCTAACTGTGTGTTAGGTTGAACAGATGGTCTCGTTTGTCGTTGGTCTTTTTGCGTATTTTTTGTAGAAGTTTGATGTAATTCGATAATTTTTTTTGTTTCGTTCGTCGGCGCATTCTCACGACCAACCGGACGAGATGTCGTCGTTGGGCGTTGTTTTTTTTCAATCGGCTGTGAAACAGCTGGAGAATGTTGTTGATACTGTGTGTTTGATTTAGTTGGCTGCTTAGCAACCTGTTGTTGTTCAGGATAATCTTCGTATTCGTACTCTTCTTCATCAGCTAATCCGAAAAAATTAGCAATTGCTCCCCTGTTTAAAAGTGGCATTATTCTTCCTCCTCGTCTTTGAATAGCGCTGTTCCTACACGGATAAATGTAGCTCCTTCTTCAATTGCAAGTTGAAAATCTTGGCTCATCCCCATGCTCAGTTCGGTACATGGTGCATGTGTGTATTGTTTTGATTGGGCAAGATCACGCAATTCTCTCAGCGTTTCAAACACTTTACGAATTTGTTCAGCAGAAGCGTCCTTCGGTGCCATAGTCATAAGTCCCACTACCTGTATATTTGGATAGGCTGCTAAAGATTCTAAGAAAGGTAGAAGCTCCGCTGGTGAGATACCGTGTTTCGATACTTCACCAGACACATTGACTTCCACAAAACAAGCTAGCTGTTTTTCTAATCTTTTTTGGATTTCTTCTGCTAATTTCAAACTGTCTAACGCATGAAAGTAATCAATTTCATTTACAATCAATTTTACCTTTCTGCGTTGTAAATTACCAATTAAATGCCACTTTACTTCAGAATATTTAAGCAAATCTTGTTTTTTTTGCAACAATTTATCGACACGATTTTCTGCACAATGTGTGACTCCAGCATTGATTAATTCTTCAGCTTGGAGTGATTCTACAGATTTTGTAACAGCTACTAATGTCACTTCTTTCGGGTCACGATGAACAAGAGCACACGAATCCTGAATGTCTTGCTTGATATTCTGCAAGTTGTCAGCAATCATGTGCTCTTCCTCCTTTTATTTTTTACGACGGAAAAACGGCGGTGTATTCAATTCGTCGTCACCTTTTGTTTTTGTTTCTTCACGATTGAATGTATCAAATTCTTTTTTCTCAATAGTTTCGTAATTAGACTCATCCACTTTTGGACGAACATTTTGTTCGCGACGGATGTCCCAATCACCAAAACTGCTTTCATCTTCAGCAGTAATTGGTTTTGCTTGGTCCATGTCTAATCGATTGCTTTGAGCAGAAGATTGCGTTTGAGTTGACGTTTGTCTAGCTGGACGACTAGACTTCCGTTCCTTTTTTGTTTCATCAATACCTGTAGCAATGACCGTTACACGGATTTCATCGCCCATTTCTTCATTGATCGATGTACCTAAGATGATATTTACATCGCCAGTTGCTGCATTTGCTACGATATCTGAAGCATCTTGTGCTTCGAATAACGTCATATCCAAGCCACCAGTGATGTTCAATAGGACTTGTTCTGCCCCATCGATCGATGTTTCTAATAATGGAGAAGAGATTGCTTTCTTCGTTGCTTCGATCACGCGTTCTTCACCGCTTGCTACTCCGATACCCATCAAAGCAGTACCTTGGTTTGCCATCACTGTTTTCACATCAGCAAAATCCAAGTTTACGTAACCTGGTGCAGTGATTAGATCAGAGATACCTTGCACACCTTGGCGTAAGACATTATCTGCCTCGCGGAATGCTTCAAGCATTGGTGTCTTTTTGTCAACGACTTCAAGAAGACGGTTGTTTGAGATGATCAATAATGTATCAACGTTTTCTTTCAAACGTGCGATACCTTCCGCAGCAAAACGGCCACGTTTTGGTCCTTCAAATGTAAATGGACGAGTGACAACACCTACTGTTAATGCGCCTAATTCTCTAGCGATTCCAGCAACGATTGGTGCAGCACCAGTACCAGTTCCACCACCCATACCTGCAGTGATGAAGATCATGTCTGCGCCTTCTAATGCTTCACGTAAAGATTGTTCACTCTCTTCAGCTGCTTTTTGGCCAACTTCTGGTTGTGAACCTGCTCCTAAACCACGTGTGTATTTAGGGCCTAATTGGATCACTGTTTCAGCTTTTGAATTTTTTAATGCTTGAACGTCTGTGTTGGCAGTGATAAATTCAACACCTTTAACGTTTTCTTCAATCATACGGTTTACAGCGTTTCCGCCTCCACCACCGACGCCGATTACTTTGATGACTGCGCCGTCATTGATGTTATTATCAATTGAGAATTCCATGTTTTTTTCCTCCCACGATGATTAATCAAATATATTGGTAAAAAATCCTTTGATTTTACTTGTTACGTTTTCGCCAGAATTTTTTTCTTCTGGTTCTTCGTTATACGTTGTTTCTTCTGCCACATCGTATTGTTCATAAGATGTGTGAGCTTCCGGCTCATTGGTTGTATAATGAACAGGTGCTGATTCACCCATAACAGCGATTTTAGCTAATTGGTATACTTCACTTAAATTCGCCGAGTAATCAACGATACTGATCACGTTTGTAAATACTGGATTTCTTAGACCCATTTGATTTGGTACATAAAGCTTCACATTTACGCCAAATATTTCCTGTGCCAAATCAACGACACCTGGAAGGCTAGCTGCCCCACCAGTCAATACGATACCACCAGGCAGCTCTAACGCTTCGATTTGATCTAACGCTTCTTTTGCTTTATTGAAGATTTGTTCCATTCGAGCAGAGATCACTTCTGATAGGTAATGTTCATCGACTCGAACAGGTTCAGTTTGGCCGATCACATCTACCGGAAATTCTTCTTGCTCTGAGGTACGTTCTGGATATGCATCCCCGTAATTTATTTTTAATGCTTCTGCATTGTTGAAGGAAGTATTTAACACAATGGAGATATCTTTTGTGACAAATTCGCCACCTTCTTGATCTAGGCTCGTGAATTTCAACTGTTTGTCATGCATGACAGCTGTTGTTGTTTGTCCGCCACCCATATCGATAACGATTGTACCAAAATCTTTTTCTCCATCCGATAGAATTGATTCAGTCAACGCTAAAGGTGTGATCACTAATTCATTGACGATCAATCCCGCATTTTCAACACATTTACGAATGTTATGAATGATTGTTTTTGGTCCAGTAAATAATAGACCATACATTTCTAATCTGACACCGATCATCCCACGAGGATCTTTGATGCCTTCGAATCCATCTACCGTAAAGTCCTGTGGTAAAATTGACACGATTTGACGTTCAGGAGGTATTGAACGAACCAGTGCAGCTGAAGCCACATTGCGGACATCTTCATCGGTGATTTCTTTTGAATCTCCGTTTACTGCAATCATCCCTTGGCAGTTTTCTACTTCAAGCATGTTTGCTGGTAGACCCACGCTTACACTTTTGATTTGAATGCCGGCTTTTTCTTCTGCTTGACGCACTGCTCGCTGTATCGCTTGTACTGTTTTATCGATATCAACGATGATGCCTCGGTTAATCCCTTCTGATTTTGCGTTCCCTACTCCAATAATATTCATTTGGCTGTCGATATATTCAGCCACGACAACTTTGACAGATGTCGTTCCAATATCAAGGCCTACGTACATTCCTGTTTTTGCCATGAATGGGATTCCCTCCTACTTAACTATTCCATATACATGCGAACCAATAACGTCCGTTTTAAAAATATACTTTATAGATATATTCACTGTTTCCAATTTTACCATAAATTACCAGTTTTTAGAAAGTAGATTATCACATTTTACAGTGGTTTTCTTAATTTTCATCTAAACTTGACGAAGATGGGGTCGTATTTTCATTCGTTGGATTCATTTCGTCTTGATTCTCACTTATTTGAGACTCATCAACGCCTGTTTCTGGAGTAGAAGTTTGATCCGCAGTTTGCGGATTTTCATCTGTACTTTCTTCTGATCCATCTTCTTGCGCTTCTTCGCTATTATTTGAGTAAGGGTAAGAAAAAATCCCTACTTCCATATCGATCACACCATTTTCTTCCATTTCGCTAGCTACTTGCGCATAAAAATTCATTTGCGTTGCTAAGTTAGTAATATTGACGATCACTTGGTTCCCATCGTTCATATTCAGCTGGATCAAATTTTGATTCGTATTACGCGGCGTATATTTGATTTCCGAAATGGCTTTTTGTAACTCTGGAGACAATTTATTATATTCTTTTGCTAAATCTTTGATTTTTGTTGAGTCAGTAAATCCTTCTAGGATCGGCAGATTTTTTGTTGGACTTTCAACTATCTCATCCAACACTGTTCCATCTTCGATCACAGGGCTATATTTTCCGTCCGTTAAAATCAAAGCAATCTCTTTATATTCAGTGACAGACAGATCAAATGTATTGACACTACTAAAACCGATCGTAGCAGATTTTATTCGAGGCTGCTCTTTTTTCAAATGATCGATGTAACTTTGGCGCTGCCAATACTGTCCCCAAATATGCTGATTCAATGCCAATTGCGTATCCTTCAATATTTCTTCTTTCGAAACAACTTCATTTCCGGAAATAGAAACGCCCTCTAATTTGCTCAACGGGGAAACGTAATAAATCAAAAATAACAAAGGAATCAAAAGAATGGAAATGATTAAACTTAGCCTTTTGTATAAAACTTTGTTTCGATAATTTTTTAAATTAGGCAAGCGATCGATAAACGAACCATTATACGGTCCCCCGTCTTTCTTATGTTCGATTTCTTCATAGTCTAATAAATCATCTTCTTCAACAAGCAGTTCTTCTTTTTTAGGAGGTGTAGGTTCTTTTTGTTCCTCTTTATGCTCGCTTTTTTCACTTGTTCCTGTCTGATGATCTGTGTGTTCTTTATGTTCTTCTAAGTATTTTCGGTTGGCCATTTGCCAAGGCGTCAGCGAGTTTTCATCGTTTGACTTCTCAGGCATTTTTTTTGTTTCTTTTTTCTTACTCATCTATGACCACCACCTTATTCTATGATTAACGATTTTGCTAGTTGATACAAGCGCTCAGACGCATCCGGAATACCTAATGTTTTAGAGGCAGTTGACATGTTTTGTTGCAGTGATTCATCTGTCATGATCTCATTTATCGCGGCACCCAACGAATCACCATCCAGCTCTCCATCCGCAATCATCTTAGCCGCCCCAACTCGAACGAGACTCATCGCGTTTTTTGTCTGATGATCGTTTGTCACATAAGGACTTGGGATAAGGATCGCTGGTAACCCAAGTGCGGTCAACTCAGCAATGGAGGTTGCTCCTGCTCGTCCGACCAATAGATCACTTGCCGCCATCACCGCTGCCATTTCATTGATGTAGGGTTGAATACTGATATTTGCTTTTGTTTCTCCTAACTTTTCCTTAATGCTTTGATAATAACGTTCTCCTGATGCATAAAGGATCTGATAATCCGTCGCTTCAAATGTATCCAAATAAGAAGTAACAGCTTGATTTATTTTTAATGCTCCTTGGCTTCCTCCAAAAATCAAGACTGTTTTCTTCTCAGGATCAAGATCAAATTTTTTTAGAATATCTGTTTTCATCGTATCTGCAACTTCTTGTGCTCGCGGGTTACCGATCAAAACTGATTTTTCCTCCGGGAAAAAAGTTGCTGCATCTTTAAAAGAAAGCGCGATTCGATCCACATAACGACTTAGAAATTTATTTGTCATCCCCGGCACACTATTTTGTTCATGGATGATTGTCGGAATCCCTAACTTAGCAGAAGCATACACAACTGCCCCAGAAACATACCCACCGGTTCCGATCACGATATCTGGTTGGAATTCTTTTAGTATTTTTTTCGCTTGATGGATACTTTTTAAGAATAATTGGATCGTTTTGACATTAGCTAGTGAAAACTTTCGCTGAAATCCTTGGATCTCTAAGGTATGAAAAGGAATCCCAGTGGTTGGAACGATTTTGTTTTCCAAACCACGTTTTGCACCTACATACATAAACTCGGCGTTCGGCTCTTGTGTTTTCACATAATTGACGAAGGCTAGCGCGGGATAGATATGTCCACCGGTTCCTCCACCTGTTACCAAAATTTTCATAGTTATTATCGCTCGTTTCTACTTTTCTATTTTTAATTTTCTAACGGCTTCCATAAAGCGATCACCACGGATCTCAAAATTAGGATATTGATCCCAACTTGCATTGGCTGGTGATAATAAAACCACATCTCCTGGCTTGCTATTTTCTAAAGCTACAGGAACCGCAGCTTCCACAGACTCTGCTGTGCAGATCGTTGGTATGCCCGCTTTTTCACCAGCATCTTTCAATTTATCTTTGGTTTCACCAAAAGTGATCAATCCCTTCACACCTTCAAGTGATGGAATGAGTTCATCAAAGCTATTGCCCCGATCAAGTCCACCGGCGATCAGAATCAATTTTTCTGGTTGAAATCCGCTTAATGCCATCTTGGTCGCTAAGATATTTGTGGCTTTCGAATCATTGTAAAATTTACGTCCTTGGACCTCACCGACATATTGTGTACGATGTGGTACGCCATGAAAATGACTCAATGTTTCTTTAATTTCTTCATTTGAGATATTGTATTGTTTTGCAACAGTAATAGCTGCTAACGCATTTTCGACATTGTGTGCCCCTGGAACACCTATTTCTGAGATCTCCATGACTTTTTCTTTGTCGTAATAAATAACTCCTTCAAAAGAATAAGCACCTGTTTCTAAGACTTGATCTGTCGCAAAAGGTAACACTTTCGCTTTTGTTTTTTTACTTAGTTCCTGTAATTCTTTCTGATTCCAATTCAGTACAAGATAATCCTCTGACGTCATGTTTTTTTGCAAGTGCCATTTAGCTTTGACGTAGGCTGGACGAGAGCCATGATAGTCGATATGTGCTTCATAGATATTCGTGATCACTGCAATGTGAGGACGAAGATCAGTAATCCCCATCAATTGAAAACTTGAAAGTTCCATAACAATCTTGTCTTCCGGATTAGCTTCTTGTGCCACACTACTTGCAGGGAAGCCAATATTACCAGCTAAACGAGTGATACCTGCTGATTTCCCCGCATTCAACAATAACCCAGTCATTGTTGTTGTCGTCGTTTTTCCGTTGGTGCCTGTTATGCCGATAATTGGGCATTCCGCTACTTCGTAAGCCAGTTCAACTTCCGTAATTACCGGAATACCCATTTCTTGAGCTTTTGCAACTAATGGATGTGTGTAAGGAATACCTGGATTTTTGACCAGCATTGAAAATTTTTCATCTAATAATTCAATTGGGTGACTACCAGTCACTACTTTGATCCCTAAAGAAAGCAATTCTTGTGCTTCAGGATTTTCATCAAACGGTTTTCCGTCATTAACGGTGACAAGTGCGCCCAGTTCATGTAATAACTTGGCCGCACTGAATCCACTTTTTGCTAATCCTAATACAAGGACTTTTTTATTTTCATAAGTTGTTATTTTTTTCATTCTCGTCATCTCCTACCATACGATCCACAATGTGATTAATGAAGTAATTACACTTGTTATCCAAAAGACAGTATCTATCTTCCATTCAGACCAACCACTCATCTCGAAATGATGATGGATCGGTGACATTTTAAAGATTCTTTTACCAGTCAATTTGAAAGAAGATACTTGTAACATCACGCTAGCTGTTTCGATGACATACATCAGACCGATCAATAGTAATGTCCATTCCTGATTGAGCATGATCGAGATTGCTGCTAACAATCCTCCTAATGCTAAGGAACCGACATCCCCCATGAATATTTTGGCAGGCTTGCGATTATAGACGAAAAATCCTAGTAAACCACCTAAAACACTCAAGCAGATAATTAAGACATCATACTGCTGTTGGTGCCAAGCGATAACTGCGTAGGTCAAAAAAGAAATACTTCCTAATCCAGCTACTAAGCCATCAATACCATCTGTTAAGTTAACAGCATTGGAAAAGCCAACTAACCAGAAAATCGCGAATAATCCGTACAACCAACTTAATGGAAGATCAATTCCAAAAAAATTCAGTGTTCCAGGGTATCCTTCACCACGATAAACGAAATAAAAGATGATTCCCCCAACAATTTGGCCAATCAATTTTTGCTTTGAGTTCAATCCCATATTTCTTTTCTTGAAGATTTTGATGAAATCATCTAAAAAACCAATTGCTCCATATAGGGCAAGTACAAAAAGTAGGATGAAAAGAGTAGGCGTCAACTGTTGTTGCCAAGCGCCTACCCAGATACCAGTCAAGAGCGCACTGACTAAAAACACCAATCCCCCCATCGTTGGAGTTCCGGCTTTTACATTATGCCATTTAGGTCCTTCCTCACGAATGGCTTGGCCTTGTTTTTTCATTTGAAAATAACCAATAAATAACGGCATTGTTGCAATCGTCATTGCACAACTACTCGCAATGGGAATTAATGTTTGTGTCAAATCCATGCTCTCTTCTCTCCTATTATTCTTTTAGATGGAAACTTAATGTTTCATCAGATATTTTTTCATAAGGTGCGAGGCTTTGTTCTGTACAGTAACCATCACCGTGGAACGTCACTTCGACACCAAGTATTTTTCCTAATTTCATGATATCCGCCTTTGACCAACCTGTCACATCAGGCATCAACGCAGTACCACCACTATATAGAATCAATTTTTCTCCCGATATCAGCTCATCCCCATTTGCTGTGGATTGCGCTTCTACCTTATTTCCATCGCCAATGACTACTGGTTGCAAACCACTCTTTTGTGCATCAGCAGCGGCAATATCAGGATTTAAATTACGATAGTCAGAAACAGTGATATTTTCCGTCTTTTTCTCTTCTGGCGTAGCTGTTTCCGCTTCTTTGAAATCCATTGCTCGTTTCAGTAATGGGTTCGCAATTTTTGCTAAAGCCGTGCGGTCATACGTCTTAGGATGTTTCATTGTCAGATAAAGGACATATTCGGGATCTTCAGCTGGTACCATTTCGACGATCGAATACAGATACGCGGTATCACCCGTTAGATAACCTCCTGTATCAGAAGCAATCTGGGCTGTTCCTGTTTTAGCTGCAATATTGTATCCCGGAACATTATATACTCCGTAAGCACTACCGTAATTTTCATTTTCTATGACATCTCGCATATACTCACGAACTTTTTCTGTCGTTTCTTTTGAAAATGGCTGTCCTAACACTTCCGTTTCAGTAGAGACTTCTTCTCCAGTATTTGGATCAACGATCTTACTAATGTAACGTGGTTGGATCATCGTGCCGTTGTTGGCGATCGCAGTGAAAGCTTTCATCATTTGGAAATTCGTAACACCAATCGCTTGACCATACGCACTCATCGCTTGGTCAACGATATTAGCAGTTGGTAAAGCACCCGCAACTTCATCATCCAAACCAGAGTGAGTACTTTGCCCAAATCCTAGTTTTTGCAAATAGTTATACCACTTGCCACCTAAACGCTGTTCCAACATTACCATACCGACGTTACTCGACCATGAAAGAGCTTGACGCATGGTCAGCATTCCTTTTTTACCAAAGTCATGGTCATTGATCGTGGCATCAGCTACTTTGATCTGTCCGGATAGGAAAGACTCATTTTCATCGAATTTACCTTCTTCGATCGCTGCTGCTGTCGTGAAGACTTTGATTGTTGAACCTGGTTCATAAGAATCTTGTACAAGGATGTTACGCCACACAGCATCTTCACCAGTCAACCCTTCCATCGTCTCAGGATTGAACGTCGGGCGTTGGCTCATCGCAGTGATCTCGCCAGTTTTAGCTTCCATCAATATCGCAGTCAATTCTTCAGGTTGATATTCTTCATTGACTTGATCCATCAATGTTTCTAAGTAACTTTGCAGACGACTATCAAGAGTCGTATACACATCTTTACCGTCTGTTGCCTTTTCTTCTTCTGCTACAGTACCTGGTAATGGATTTTGGAAATTATCTTTTTGATAGTAGATCTTTCCGTTTTGTCCACTCAAAATATCATTATAAGCAGATTCGATCCCAAGTCGGCCGACCAAGCCATTTTCTTTTTCATCCGGTACCGCGTAACCAATAAAATGGGAAGAAAATACTCCACTAGGATACATACGTGCAGGGTGGTTATCGAAATAAAGCCCAGTAACATCAGCTGCTTTCATTTCTGCTTCGATGTTTTGTTTCGTCTCTTGGGTGATATTACGTCCATAATTCCCAAATTCTACTTGGTAGAGATTTTGCTCGGCTCCATCGCGTAGCACCTTCAAGGCTTTACTTTTTTCCATTGAAAGGTTCTTGCTGATAATATCCGCAAGTGTATCGAAATCTTTTTCTTGTGCATATAATTTTTTGTTTCCAGTCGTGTATGTTTCGGAAAGAATGGCTTTGATCGAGTAAGACGTGGCATCTTCTGCTAGTGCCACCCCATTACGATCAAAGATCGTGCCTCGTTTTGCCTTGACCTCTTCACTACCTTGATAAAGCTGGTTCGTTTTTTCTTCTAGTGATGTGCCAGCCACATGTCCACCGATCACGATGTAGGCAAAACGAACGGCAAATAAAAAGAACAACCCAATACTCGTAGCAAATAAAATGATACCTACTTTTTTGCGATTGTTCATCGGATTTAGATTTTTCTTTTCCATAAACCGCCGGAATTTATTTTTAAGACTCATTTACTTCACTTTCCTTAAATTGTCGTCATTGATTGACAACCCTTTTTCTTCTGCGATTTTTTTAACACGCTCGGTACGAGAAAGTTCACTTTTCTCTTGTTCCAAACTGATTTTTTCTTGATTTTTTTCGTTATATTCAACCTGTAACGCACCGATTTGCTTTTCCATACCACTAATATTGGTTCGTAACATCACTGTTAATACGCAAAGTGCGATGACAGAAAAAGCAATACACACTACGGCAAGCTTTTCGAAAATAGAGATTTGCTTCAAGCGTTTTGCTGGAGATTGAGGAAGAACGATTTCTTTCTCTGAGGGTGAATCTGGCAGAGGTTGCTCTGGTAGTTCAATTTCTTGTAAATCATATGGATATTGTTGGACTTTCTTTAGTTCTGCCATTCTTCTACTCCTCTTTCTCTCGTATTTTTTCAGCGATACGCAATTTTGCACTACGAGAACGATTGTTTTCTGCCAATTCTTCTTCAGATGGCAACATCGGTTTTCTCGTTATCACTTTTAATTCAGGTTGGAACTCATCAGGTACGACCGGCAACCCTGGTGGTAAATCTTTGACCGTACTATATTCTTTGAACATGTTTTTGACGATCCGATCTTCTAATGAGTGGAAAGTGATCACACTGATCCGGCCACCGACCTTCAATAAGCGGATTGCTTGCTCTAAAGAGGCTTCCTCCGCACCTAGCTCATCATTGACTGCAATTCGCACAGCTTGAAAAATGCGTTTTGCAGGATGACCGCCTTTTCGTCTTGCTGGGGCAGGAATCACCTGTTTGATGATTTCTACTAATTCCCCGGTTGTTTCAATCGGATGATCTTTTCTCACCCGTTCAATTTCTCTGGCAATTTGTTTTGAAAATTTTTCTTCTCCATAACGAAAGAAGATCTTTACTAATTCGTTGTAAGGATATTCGTTGATCACATGATATGCTGACAAAGGTGCCGATTGATCCATTCGCATATCCAAAGGCGCATCTTGATGATAACTGAATCCACGTTCTGCTTCGTCTAATTGTGGCGAAGACACGCCTAAGTCGTAAAGTATCCCATCGACCTTAGGTACGTATTCAGTCAAGCGCTCTTCAAGCTCACGGAAATTTGCTTTGATAAAAGTGACCATACCTTTTTCGACATACTCAGCCAAACGGATTTTTGCGTGATCGATTGCTATTTGATCTTGATCAAACGCATAAAGATGACCCTCTGTATTCAGTTGGCTTAATAAGTATTCGCTATGCCCGGCTCCGCCGAGTGTACAGTCCACATAAATTCCGTTCGGTTTGATTGCAAGTCCATCTACCGTTTCTTTTAACATGACTGTATAGTGTTGAAATGTTTCAGTCATTGGTCAGCCTCTTCCTATTTCTTATAATCCGAAATCAATCATATTTTCAGCGATTTCATCAAAGTTTTCTTCCGCAGCTTCTGAAAATTCTTGCCATTTGGCTTCATCCCAAATTTCGATCCGGTTTGACACACCAACAATGACACACTCTTTCGTTATTGTTGCGTAGTTTCTTAATGTATTAGGGATATTGATACGTCCTTGCTTGTCCAACTCACATTCTGTAGCTGCTGAGTAGAAAAAACGGACAAAGGTTCTAGCGTCTTTCTTTGCTAGGGGCATATCATTGAGTTTCGACTCTAATTCGTTCCATTCGCTCATCGGATAGCCAAAAAGACAGCCATCTAATCCACGAGTCAACACGAATTGTTCGCCTAATTCTTCGCGCAGTTTTGAAGGCACGATCAAGCGACCTTTTGCATCAATATTATGCCGAAATTCGCCCATTAACATCGAAACTACCCCCAATCCTCCACTAACTAAAATCAGTCTACCACAATCCCCCACTTTCTACCACCTTTTATGGGAAATCTGAGAATAACTTTTTGATTAGTAAAAAAAATTTTAACAATCAGGCTGCTAAAAGATTTTTTAAAGTCTTTTAACAGCCTGATTGCGCCATATTAGAGAAACGAAAGGATGTTTAGGACGATCAAAACGATATACATGACTAATGTCACCAAAAAAGTAAGACGCCAAGTCATTTTGAAATAACGTGAATACACAAGTTCGTCATAGTAATAAGCTTGGAATAACGCGATACAGATTGCCATTAAAAGGATGGTGATCAATAAAAAGGGCAAAAATGAAGACGTAGCGGTATTACGAGACAATGCGTGGATGCCTCCCCACAAAAAAGGAACGGCTAAATCAGGTGCTTTGACTTTGAAACGACGAGTCAATGCAAACATTTTTACTAGAAATTGACAACCAAAAATCACGATTGCCGGAAAGATGTACCAAAACAATACAAGTGGTGAAAAACTGCCCATTCGACAAATCTCCTTTTTTATCGTTGCGTTCAGTATACGTGATTTAGTTTACACAACGATTTCATTTAGTTTAAATTTATACTGTTTTATTATTTTGTTGCAGCCATTTTTTGACCAATCAAGATTGATGATCAGTGGGTAGTCTCTTTCAATGTGTTCTTTTCAAGAATTGGTTATAATAGAAGAAAGAAGTATTGAGGAGGTTCCCAATGATAAAGTATTTCACACTTGAAGACCAGAAATTGGTTGATTCCATGGAAGAAACGGCTGAAACCATTTGGTATTGTGTCGAGCGACCAACAGAAGAAGAAATCAATCAATTGATCAAACAGTTCCAAATACCTAAAGATTACCTCACGTCTGTCTTAGACGATGCAGAAAACTCCCGGGTAGAAGAATTTAATCAAGAAAAGCTAACAAAACCAGCATTAGTATTATTACAATACCCTTTTCCAAAAACTAGTCCTAGCGGATATTTCCAAGTAGATACTTATCCGTTTTCGATTATTCTCACGCCCAAAAAGAAGCTTATCACAATTACGAATCACGAACCACTTTTTTTGAAAAAAGTCTTTCATCAAACGTTTCAAAGAAACGATCTTTCGACAACTCTAAATATTTTTATGCAGTTACTTTGGCAGATCACTCAGTCCTATAACACCTATCTCTCTACCTTACTTGCCCAATGCGATCTGTTGGAGACACAACTAAAAGTGTCAACTGAAAATAAACAATTGTATCAAATCATGGATATCCAAAAAAGCTTGGTTTATTTCAAAGAAGCGACTGCCTCGAATCTTGAAGCGTTACAACAATTAGCCGAGAACCAATCGGTAAAAAATAATCACGCGATGATGAATCACCTCAGAGACGTGATCATTGAAACAGAACAAGCAAAGACCACCGCTCGTATCCGCTTGAAGCTTGTCGAACAGATGAACCAAACTTTTTCAGCCATTATTTCAAACAACTTGAATAATATTATGAAAATTTTAACTTCTTTAACGATTATCTTAACGATTCCAACAATCATTGGAAGCATTTACGGCATGAACATTAAACTACCAATTGCCGAAAGGGATGATGCTTTCCTTTGGTTGATACTATTGACCGTGATCATTTCACTTCTGACCACTTATTATTTAAAAAAAGGTAAGTTTTTATAGAGATGCCCTCTTGTAGAATCAGTGAAAAGCATGTAAAATCAAGATAACAATAATAAATCGAGGTAATCACGATGCGAGAAAAAAAACAAACAAGCACTTTTGCGAAAGTCACAAAATTAGTGATTTGGACAATGTTGATTTTGACAATCGGTTCAGTCGTTCTAACTGCTGTAATCAGTGTTATGTAAAAATAATGGAGGTTGCGCCAAATTTGGCGCAACCTCCATTTCCTGTTATTAGCTGTTATCAAGAGTCTGTCACATTGATGACTACATACTTAAACTAACCTCTTTTTTGTTTGTTCTTTGTTGCTGCCTTGCTTGATTCGATATATTTTTATGTTGGCTTTTTACTCTCGCATCACTTGTTAGCATCGAAAAACTTTGCTTGTTTTCATTTCGAACTCCAGCCCCCGACCGTGTTGAATGACCCACTTGTTCGAATCTTACTTGATTACTTCCTTCTTTTTGCTTTTTCTGATATTGAGCCCCACTATTCTCTAAGGTTGACACTTTTTTACCTGTTGCTGTTTGAGTAGATTGTTGATTCATCAAAGTATTGGGCAATGGATTCGAATGTCGATTATTTAAAGCCAAATTCTGCCGAGAATTTTTCTGTGTTCCTATCATAGCTTCTTTAAATTTATTAAAGTTTTTTTCTAATCTCGTATCGAAATTATTCGGATCGATTCCCACCTCTTTATTAGTCGTCATTCTTTCCACACTGTTTGCCAGATGTGAATTTTCGCGATCTGCGGACATTTCTCTTTGATTCTTCACTCTATCTGGCTCATCCCATTGCTTTATCATCCCTCTTCTTCTTTTTAAGTACTCTTGTTCTAATTCTTTCTTACTTGAAACAGGGATATCAGTAGCCTGAGGATGAAGAATTACCTCAGTATTTTTGAAATTGCTCATTCCAGGCTGAGAATCAAATTGACGTTGATTGGATTGGCTTGAAATCTTCGCTTCTGGCGTAAGCCCTGAATTTTGCTCATCCCTCAGGTTTTTGTAACTTGCTATCTCCTTCGATAATCTTTTAGATAAATCATGGTTCGTAAACACATTGATTAGCGTTTTTGTTGCATCCAAAATTTGAGTTGCAAAATTTTCTTGTCCCAAACTATGGTCAGAGGAAGTAGGTTGATCAAACGATTGGGGTGATATATTGTCTTTATTTGCTTTCCCTAGGTTAATAGTAAATAATTGGAGATCAGGTAATGCAAAAGACATCAAATTTGAAACATACGACAACATGGATTGATCCTTTGCTCCTTGCCCACCACCTCTATCAGTTGGTGTTTCATATTGCTTGAAAAAATCAGTAAAGACTTTAGTTACTTTATCCCAAAATGCCTCGTTTATCTTGGGAGGGTGATCCAATCGTTCAAGTGCTGTGCTAGGCTTGGACATTTCCTCAAACGTTTTTTTAACTGGTCCAATCGCTGTTTGAGGCTTCTGGGCTTCCCCAAATGGTAGATTTACTTGTCCAACCGCTGTCGGGGGCTTCTGGATTTCCTCTAAAGGTAGGTTTGCTGTTCCAACCGACGTCGGGGGCTTCTGGATTTCTTCTAAGGGTAGATTTGCTGGGCCAATCGACGTCGGGGGCTTCTGGATTTCTTCTAAGGGTAGATTTGCTGCTCCAACCGACGTTGGGGGCTTCTGGATTTCTTCTAAGGGTAGGTTTGCTGGACCAACCGACGTCGGGGGCTTCTGGATTTCTTCTAAGGGTAGATTTGCTGCTCCAATCGACGTCGGGGGGTTCTGGATTTCCTCAACAAAACCTTTCAAAGTATTTTTAATTTGTTCTGCAGCATTTTCTGCTGTAAGATTTCTAAATTGGCTTCGCTGATTTAATGTTCTTCGTGATCTCTGAGGAACATTTTTATTAATATCCTTTTTATTTGAAACCATTAAATTGTTAAGTTCAACGTCCCAGTGGTTAAGTGTATTTTTTAAATCAATTGTCATGTTGTGAGGGGAAACGTTATTGCTCTGTGTATGACTAGTTGTGATGTTGGAGGTACGTAGATAATCCATTGATTGTTCGGAAGTTCTTTTCATTTCGTTGTTTTTTTCTTTTGGTACATTCAATCGATTAGGGCCATGCGCAACCACTGGTGTTAACATACTTAACACACTGGTTGCGTATACCGCTCCCGTGAAAGCAGAAAATTTCCCTCTATTCAGATGAAATCTTCTTTGATTACTCAGAGCCCTTAACTCACGCTCTAACCCATGCGGATCTTGCTTGTCTATAACACTGTTGTTGAATCGTCCTATTCTCTCGTTATGATTTTCTCCTGGCATTCCTTTCACTCCTTCTATTTATTTAATTGGCATTAATTATTTACCGTAGTTAACATTCTGTTTTCCCGTTAGCCTTGATAACGTTTGTGGTAGAAAAGTACTACTATCCTAATTTTTTAGTCATCTTTTTATTGTCTTCAATTAACTATATGCTCAAACTTGGTTCTTTTCGATTTGCTCTTGGACGCTGTTTTTCTTGATTAATTATATTTTGACTTTTTACTTTAGCATTCCCTACAAGCATAGATAACCTTGGCTTATTTCCGTTTTGTTTTTCAATAAACGTTTGTGGATTTTTATCAATGTTGTTTTTTTCTTTGGCTGACGAAAATTGATCGATGCTTAGCCCATCTGAAAACTTCTTAAAGATTCCTGGATTCTCTATATTCGTTAGTCGATCGAGTGATTCTGCTCTCTGATCCCCCTTGGATGATCTGGCTTCAAATTTAGGCGTTCCATAAACAAAAGAAGTCACATCTTTTTTTTTGCTGCTCGTGCCGTGTACCAACTGATCATATAGTTCCCTTGACTCTTTTTTAATTGGTTCTAAACTTTCCTGTGACAAATGAGACTTTTCTTTTTGCCAAGAATCGATCCCATTGCTTGCTATATGATGTTCTTCTCTCAATCTAAAGTCTGGAATTGGAATGTCTTTTGTCTGGGATGAAGGAGCTTGCTGTAAATCTTTCAAAAAATCCTTCAATTCTGCGGGGAAATTCTGTCCATCCGATGATTCTATCATTTTTAAAATATATTCACCTGTCCGCGTATCTTTTAAATCAATAGTTTTTTGATTCGCCAAGCTGTGATACAGATCCTGTGATTTATTTTGAGACGGTTGCGTAGGAATCGCCTGTTGATATATTTCAGCCTTAGAACGATAAGGGTATGCTTGCTCTCCGAACTTGATTAGACTTTCTCCTATACCGTGTGTTAAGCTTTCTTCGTTTTCACCTCTTATATTTCTTGCTTCAAATACAGGATTATCATTGAGATTGCGCAGTTTAACTGTGTCAATTTCTTTTTCTCCATGCGTTGTAAAACTGACCTCTGAATTCGGATTATCTTTTGTTTGGGATGAAGTGGCTTGCTGTAAACCTTCTACAAATTCCTTTGTCATTCTCTGTTTTTCCATATAGATTGTCCGATTAGGTGAGTCTGTTCCCTGATTTCGCTTGGATGGTCTTGCTTCAAACTTAGATATGTCATCATTTTGAATACTCTTCAAACTTTGTATTACCTTATCCTGTAGTTCAATCGTCGATTTCTGAGTTGTATCTACACCTTCCTGTGACAAGTGATACTTTCCTTTTTGCCATGACGCTATTCCAGTGCTTGTTGACTCATTTTCTTCTCGCAATCTAAAATCTGAATTTGGACTATCTTTTGTTTGGGATGAAGAGGCTTGCTGAGAACCTTCTACAAATTTCTTTGTCATTCCCTGATTTTCCATATTAGTTGTTCGATTACGAGAGTCTGTTCCCTGATTTCGATTGGATTGTCTTGCTTCAAACTTATGGATTTTATAAACAAAAGAAGTCTCATCTTTTTGAATAGTATTCAGACTTTTTACTTCCTGATCATGTAGTTCACTTGTATCTTTCTTAATTGAATCTACACCTTCCTGTGACAAGTGAAACTTTTCTTCTTGCCAGGAAGTATGCCCATTATTCGTTAGCTCATTGTCTTTTGTTTGGGATGTTTGCTCTTGGTTGGATGATCTTACTTCAGACTTAAACATTTCATCTTTTTGAATACTATTCAGAATTTTTACTCTCTGATCATGTAACTCACTTGTGAATTTCTTGATTAAATAGGAGGATTTCTTGGAGAGCGCACGCTGTTGTCTTGGATTGATCTTTCTACTTTCATTTAGGGATTGTTGCAATACATCACTTGTATTGCGAGATGTATTGCCCTTATATTCACTTGATTCTTTACGTTTAAATTTCAATTTCTTTTTAGAAACATACTCACTATTAAATTGTTTAGGAACCGTATCTGTCACATTAGCTAGCCCATTTGATGCTAGAACGTTTTGATCTATACTGACTTGGGGAATGCTCTGTAATACATTACGATAGCTTTGAGTTGCATTTGCTCTAGTATTTAAATCAAACGAAGGATTTTCTTGATTTCTTTCTCCAAATGAAGTGCTTGTATTTCCTACAGTTCGATCATTCCTTTGATTTATCGGCTGTAGTGTTATATTTTGAAGAATACCTGTCGAATAATAAAGATAAGAAATAATTGGGTTTGCTCTCACATTTAGGGATTGATTCCCTGCGCGAATAGCTAATCTATTCAAATCTTCTTGAACATTTGTCTTATTGTTGTCATGCATTCGATTGATGAATCTGCCGCCTGTTTCTCTAAAATCAACTCCTGGCATATCTTACACTCCTCGCATTTTTATGTATTTGTGGTATTCTATTCATCTTTCTTAGAAAAGCTTCTAAAAGTGTACGGATGTTTCTAAAACAGCTATCTACAAAAAAATTTTTTAGACGAATTATCTCTTCCTTTCCTAATAGTTATTTTCTATGAGTAACATGTGACGTAACCACCATTTGAACAAAGACAGTGAACCAGAGATACTGCATTTGCTATTTCTATAATAGAAACCCTCAGCGGAAACAACTCATTTGCATAGACGAGATCAAGGTACTTTTAGTGCCAGCATTTTACAATAATCAATGATACTTTTTCTTGATTTATGAATATACACAAAAAGTATCTACATTAGCGAAAAAATATTTTATACTATTTCTTTGTGCCATCATTTACTGTTAAATCCACGTATCTATTATCTATCCTCACCATTCAAACCGTTTATTCTAACAAAAAGAATTATTTTCAATAATCATACGTTCAAACTAATTTATGTGTAGTGCTTTTTTTTCAAACATAATCAAAAACTGGGAAAACATTACTACTGAATTTATCTTTTCATCATTGACCAAAATTTTTATGATTAGTAAAAGTATGTCTTTGTAAGCGGATTAACTATTGATTGAATATCGATAGTTCTTGGATTTAAAAATTTCACTCTCAAAATCATAAAAAAAGTATAATAAAATACAATATAAAAATAACTAATTATTTTTTCTGTTGGGAAAGATTTCAACTGTTTTGTTACCTCTATTCCTTAAAAAAGCAAAATAAAATCACCCTAGCCAATGTAGGCAAAGGGTGATTTTTATTTTTTATTTATTTTTTCGCCAAACGTAACAACTCTTTGGCGTGTTCGATCGTTAAAGGCGTGATTTCACTTCCCGCTAACATTCGTGCGATTTCATTTTCTCTTTCGGTTGCGGCTAATTCGGCGACGGATGTTTGTGTTCTTCCACCGACGACTTCTTTAACAATGTAATATTGATAATCCGCTACCGCCGCCACTTGAGGAAGATGCGTGATACAAAGTACTTGGGAATATTTGGATATTTTCAATATTTTATCCGCAATGGCTTGTGCCACTCTGCCACTAACACCAGTATCAACTTCGTCAAAAATGATACTAGTCACACCTTGTTCCGAAGAAAAAATGGTTTTCAGAGCAAGTAATACTCGTGACAATTCCCCACCTGATGCTACCTTGACTAGTGGCTTCAATGGTTCTCCTGGATTTGTCGTGATATAAAATTCGACAATATCAAAACCTTGCTCATCTAAGCGTCCATTTGCTTGTGTTGAAAAACGAACTTCAAATTCGGTGTTTTCCATATAAAGACTCTTTAATTCGCGCAGAATTGACTGTTCTAAGTCACTGGCGATCGCTTTTCTTGCTTGATGGAGTTCTTCTGCACATTGAAACGCCCACTCTTCTTTTTGGGTCAGTTCATTCTTCATTTTATCAAGTTGACCTTCTGTAAAATCAGATGAATCTAATTCTTCTGTGATTTCTTCATAGTAGGCTAAGATAGCTTCAACTGAATCGCCATATTTACGCTTCAATTGACGAATCGTTTCCATGCGTTGCGTCACTTCTTCCAAACGATTCTCATCCAGTTCAAGCAGATCGATTTGCCTGCTCATGTCCCCTACTGCATCTTGCAATAAATAATAGGCACTCTGGATATTATCAAAAATTGCTTCATACTCTGAATCAAGGTGGGCAATACTTTGGATCTCGGAAACAGCCATTCCCACCCCATCAAGACTGCTTTGTTCGCCTTCACTGAGCGCCCCATAAGCAGTAGCTAAACCATCGACGATTTTTTGATAATTACTTAATTTATCGCGCTCTTCTCGAAGTTTTTCTTCTTCACCAACTTCTAATTGGGCGGCTGCGATTTCTTCTTGTTGGAAATTCAACATATCGATACGTTGGACATAGTTTTTTTCGTTTTGTTGGATCTTACGTACTTTTCTTTCAAGTTCACGATACGCTTGATAGGCTTCTTGGTACGCTCTTTTTTTCTGTTGGAATGTCGAGTCCCCAAAACGATCAAGTAACACAAGATGTGATTCAGGTTGTAATAGTTCCTGATGTTCATTTTGACCTTGGATATCCACTAAATAACTACCTACGCGTCGCAAATTCGCTAATGTCACGATATGTCCATTCACTCGACAAACATTCTTACCTGCTAAAGACATATCTCGACGGACGATCAGATTTGAACCATCGGACTCAATCCCTAACTCCTCCATCAAAGCTTCAAAACCTTCTTGTTTAGGCCATTCAAACAACCCTTCCAGAATACATTTATCGGCACCTTGACGAATATAATCACTTGATCCGCGACCACCTGCTAATAAGCCCAAAGCATCAATAATAATTGACTTACCGGCTCCGGTTTCTCCTGTTAATGCTGTCATTCCTTCATGAAACGACAAACGCAATTCAGGAATAATCGCAAAATTGGTGATACTGATTTCTTGTAGCATTGCAATCACTCCTTAGATTAAAGGTAATGCAGAAAATCTTTCTTTAATTGAACAGCATCTTCTTCCAATCGTGTGATCATCAACACATTGTCATCATCGTTGATAATCGAGAATAATTCTTTTTTGTAACGTTTATCGATTAAATTTGCAGCTGCAGAAGCATTGCCCGGCAAAGTCTTTAAAATAACAAATTTTTCCATCTGGTCAACTGCTACAAATGCGTCCTTCAATAATTTTTCTAGCTTTGTGCTCACATCTTCACTTGTTTCAGCAGGCAGACTATAGCGATAGCCACCATCAACTGCGGGAACTTTGATCAATTTAAGCTCTTTGATATCTCTTGAGATCGTTGCTTGTGTAACAGAAATCCCTTTATTTTTTAATATTTCAACAAATTCTTCTTGTTTACGTATATCTTGTTCATTTAGTAATCGAGTAATCAAACGATGTCGATCTTTTTTTCTCATGCTCAATCCGCTCCTTCACCAATCCTTCTTCTTTCAATGATAGCTTATTTTAAGCGCTTAATAAAGAAGAACTCATAGTCTTTTTTGTCAACTTCCAGACTACCGCTTATGCGTGAATTGTTCATGAGCCATTTCAACGATGTGAGCTGGATCAACGTTCGCATAGATTGTTCCTTTATCTGATACTTTTTTTAAGTGCGCTAAAAATTCAATATTTCCTTCTCCACCTGTAATAGGAGAGTAACTTAGATCTAATACATCAAACCCTTGCTCTGTGGCAAACGTCAAAATTTGTTCGATGACTTGTTGATGGGTTGTTGCTTCTCGAACAATGCCGTTTTTACCGACTGCTTCTCTACCTGCTTCAAATTGTGGTTTGATCAATGCAATGACTTCACCCTCTGGCTTCAAAATTGCATGTAATGGCGGTAGCATCAGCTTCAAAGAGATGAATGATACATCAATGACAGCGACTTCTGGTACACCTTGATCAAAGTCTTCAGGTTTTGCATAACGAAAGTTAACACGTTCCATCACGACCACTTTTGGATCTTGTCTGATTTTCCATGCTAACTGATTGTAGCCTACATCTAAGGCATAGCTCATTTTTGCTCCATTTTGTAAGGCAGCATCGGTAAACCCTCCTGTGGATGCCCCAATATCAAGCAATACTTTATCTTTGACTGTTAGATCAAATTGTTTTAATGCTTTTTCTAGTTTCAACCCACCACGAGAAACATACGGCAATTTTTTCCCTTTGACTTTTAATTCACTACTAACGGGGATTTTTTCTCCTGGTTTATCAAAACGTTCATTTTTTTCATTATAGATCAACCCTGCCATCACGGAACGTTTTGCTTGTTCCCTTGTTTCAAATAGCCCTTGTTTGACGGCTAATACATCTACTCGTTCTTTTTCCATCCTCTTCCTCACTTCTCATCAAATCGTTTGACCAACTGACGCAGAATCTCTCCATCAAATGAACAAACTTCTTGTTCTAACTCGGCAATGATCCTATTGGCGGAATGGATTTCTCGTTGCAACGCAGCTCTTGTCTGCTCGATCCCTAATAAGCGTGGATACGTATTTTTATCCGCTCGTTCATCCTTGCCAGCTGTTTTCCCTAATGCTTCTGTCGTACTAGTCACATCCAATAAATCATCACGGATCTGAAAAGCTAACCCAAGATGAGCGGCAATTTGTTGTAATTGTACCAAAACTTCTTCTGGTTGTTCTGCTAAAATCCCACCTGCTAGCAAAGCATAACGTATCAAACGTCCAGTCTTTCGTTCATGGATCAATGCTAGTTCTTCTAGCGTCAAATCTTTCGTTTCCCCTTGGATATCTGCCGCTTGTCCGGCAACCATGCCTTGGGTCCCAGCACTAACAGCCAATTGTTGCAATAATAACAATTTTGGTGAGTTCGCTAAGTGGGTCATGCTGATCAACTGGAAGGCACCCGTCAATAATCCGTCCCCTGCTAAAATTGCGATTGCCTCCCCATAGACTTTATGGTTGGTTGGTTTTCCTCGACGCAAGTCATCGTTATCCATTGCTGGAAGATCATCATGGATCAATGAATACGTATGGATCATCTCTAATGCTGCTGCTACTTGATAAGCTGAAGCATCGATCTTGGCATCAAAAGAAGCCACGGTTGCTAATAAAGCAAGTGGGCGGATTCTTTTTCCTCCTGCATGGATCGAATAGATCATACTTTCTTTCAAGCGTTCATCCGAAGTATATTCCGTAATGAAAGAAACCATTTCTTCTTCTACCAAAGGAAGGTGCGTCGCAGAAAAATCGGTTAGTTTCATTGTGTCCCCTCTTTCTCGTCAAAAGTGATCTCTTCATTCGTCTCAGTCATCATTTTTGTAAGGGTTTCTTCTGCTTTAGAAAGAGTATCTTGACATTGCTTACTTAATTCCATTCCTCTTTTGAACGCATCTAACGCTGATTTTAATGGAACGTCTCCTTGCTCTAATTGCATGACGATTTTTTCTAATTCTTGCAATGATTCTTCAAATGTTGGATTTGCCATCTTATTCTGTCTCCTTTTTGATCTGTTCCACTTTGCCTTTGACCTGTCCATCTGCATAATGAATGACTAACTCATCACCGACTTGGATCTCATCGACACTTTTTGCCACCTGATCATGCAACGTGGTGTAGCTATACCCTCTGCCCATGATTTTTAAAGGACTAAGTAAATCAAGTGATTGAACCGTCTGTTGAAACTTTTGTTGCTGTTGTTGCATATATTGGTACATTTTTTCTTCTAGTCGTTTTTCTAAGTAGCTTGTTTCTTGCTTGGCTGATTTCACTCGATAAATTGGTGCAACTTGTTGCAACTGATGACTTAAAGTCATGGTTTGTTTTTCTTTTGCATGGTAAATTTGTTGCGTTGCTTGATACAAGCGTTGTCGCAATTGGTCTAGTTTGATCGTTTGTCCCTCATAAAGTCGTTCAGGTTGGCGAAAGACATAGGATTGTCTTGAGCGGGCAAACCGCTCTTGTTTTCGTTGGATTTGGCGTAAAAACCCTTGCTCTAAGCGGGCTTGTCTTTCCTTGATCCGCATCAACTCTTCCGATAATACTGGAACAGCCAACTCAGCTGCTGCCGTCGGTGTCGCTGCTCGAACATCAGCCACTAAGTCAGCAATCGTCGTATCGGTCTCATGACCGACAGAAGAGATGCTCGGTGTTTTTGCTTGATAAATCGCACGAGCCACCCGTTCTTCATTGAAAGGCCAAAGATCCTCGATCGACCCACCACCACGTCCGATGATCATTGTATCGAAATTTCCTAACGCTTCAACGCGTTGGATATTGCGGACGACATCATCTGCTGCTTGGTTTCCTTGTACAACAGTTGGGAACAAAACAAGTTGTGCGATTGGGTAGCGGCGTTTGACCGTCGTGATAATATCACGAATGACCGCACCACTAGGACTTGTTAAAACGGCGATGCGTTTTGGAAATCTCGGCAATGCCTTTTTAGGTCCAGCAAATAGACCTTCTTTCATCAATTTCTCTTTTCGTTCTTCTAGCTCTTGATATAACGCACCGACGCCATCAGGCTCCATATGTTCCACGTAAATTTGATAAGAACCGCTGGCTTCGTAAAGGGAGATCCGACCGATCACCAACACTTTCATGCCCTCTTTTGGTTGAAAACGTAACTTTTGGAAAGCACCTTTGAACATGATCGCAGAGATTTTCGCGTGATCATCCTTTAAACTGAAATATTGATGCGCATTCGCTCGCATACGGAAATTCGAGATTTCGCCAGTTAGATAAACTCTTTCCAGATATGGATCTGCTTCAAATTTTCGTTTCAAATATTTGGTTAAGGTGGTAACTGTTAAATATTCTTGCGTCATAACTCTCCTCGCTCTGCTTCAGCTGATTGGACCGTTTGTGCCATCAACATCGTGATCGTCATTGGTCCTACTCCTTTAGGGACAGGCGTGATATAGCTTGCAAGAGGAGCGACTTCATCGAATTTGACATCGCCGATCAGTTTTCCATTCTCATCACGATTCATCCCCACATCGACAACTACCGCACCTGGTTTGACAAAGTCTTTTGTCACAAAATGGCCACGCCCAATAGCTACCACGAGTATATCTGCTTCACGAGCTAGCGCTGGAAGGTCCTTCGTTTTTGAATGAGCAATGGTGACTGTCGCATCAGCCATCAACAAAAGTTGCGCCATGGGTTTACCGACAATATTACTGCGACCGATCACTACTGCACGCTTGCCAGTCAAATCAATATTATATGCTTCAAACATCTTCATGATCCCATAAGGCGTACAAGGGATTTTATCTGGATTCCCTGCAAACAACCGTCCTAGATTCAACGGATGGAAACCATCAACATCTTTTTTCGGATCGATTGCTAATAACACTTTCTCTTCATCAATATGTTTTGGTAAAGGCAATTGCACAAGGATCCCATGGAACTGTGGATCTTGATTATATTTTTCAATTTCACGGAGAAGCTCATCTTCTGAAATTGTTTGACTATACCGCTCTACTTTTGAATAAATACCTAGTTGATTCGCTACTCGTTCTTTATTACGAACATAGACTTGACTTGCTGGATTTTCTCCAACTAATAAAACAACTAATCCGGGATTGATCTGTCGTTCATTAAGCTCTTTTACTTTTAACGCAAGTTCTGCTTGCATTTTTTCTGCTAATTCTTTTCCATTCATCAATTCTGACATACGATCACTCCCAGATATTTTTGCTTTCATTCTACCATATAAACCACTTGTAACATAACCAGATTTACTAACTATCATAGAAAAAAGCTAGGACTTACGCCCCAGCTTCTAATTCTTTTAACACATTCGATAACATACCATTTACAAACTTACGTGAACGGTCGTCACTGAATGTTTTAGCTAACTCGATTGCTTCATTCAATGCAACAGTTGCAGGCACGTCATCCACGTACATCATTTCGAAAATCGCGATTCTTAAAATAATCAGATCCATTTTGGAAATGCGGTTGATCCGCCAATTATTTTTTAAATGCTTTTCGATGATCGTGTCTAACGATGCTTTTTTTGCACAGACGCCACCAACTAGTGTGTCTAGATATACTGGAACAAATTCTGATTGCTCTTCATTGATCATCTCTTGATGGTCCAACTCGATCGCATTAAAAATCGCATCTTCTTTCGTCAGATCGGTATTGAAATCTAATGGGAACAATGCCTGTAATGCCATCTCGCGGATTTCGTGTCTTGATAACTCTTTATTCATTTTCTTCCTCTTCGTCCTCAAAAAGTTCATCGATTGCTGGTTGCTCCAATTTTTCTGGTACAACTGCTACGACATGGATATTGACTTCAGCTAATGCAATGTCGGTCATGAAAAGTACTTCTTGGTGAACACGATCCTGCATTTCCATCGCTACTTTTGGTACTGATACGCCATATTCTAAATAACAATATAAGTCAACTTTCAAACCTTCTTCGTCATTGACTAAATATACACCTTTACCATGCGCTGCGCGACCTAGCAATTCTGTGACATTGCTAGCAAAAGTCCCACGCATTCCGTAGACCCCTTCGACTTTAGAAGCTGCAATACCGATAATGACTTCGATCACTTCTGGTGCAATCACGATTTCTCCTAAATCTTGATTAGCATGTAAGACTAAGTTTTTTTCGTCTGCCATTTTTATTTATTCCTCCTTTTGCCTAGATACATCTTTCACTTCAAAAAGCGAAGTCATGTACCTAGGAAAACTGTCGCCTGTAAATCAGTCATGCGTGAAAAAACGCGCCGTTTACAATCGCTTGATTTCTCTTATAGTGTATCATTAAATGAGCCCATTTTCTATAACAAAGTCTGAGTTTTGACATTTACATTTATTGAAAAACGCTGATTATCACAAAATGATCAATTCTTTTGGTGAGTGAGTCAATACCCGGTTTCCTTCAGCAGTGATCAATAAGTCATCTTCGATTCGGACGCCACCGATTCCTGGTAAGTAGATTCCTGGTTCATCCGTAATGACATTGCCCACAACAAATGGTTTCTCTGCTCGCGCAGATACATTAGGACCTTCATGGATCTCTAAACCGATACCATGGCCAGTGGAGTGTCCAAATGCTTCTCCATAGCCGTATTTGCTGATGTAGTCTCTTGCTACTGCATCCAGTTGGATACCTGTCACTCCAGGTTTCGCTGCTTCTAGAACTGCCAATTGGGCATCTAAAACGATTTGATAGATTTCTTTCAATTGTTCTCCAGGATCGCCGATTGCAAACGTACGTGTCATGTCAGAAACGTATCCTTCATAGTAACAACCAAAATCGATCGTGATCAAATCACCTTGTTCAATGATCTTTTGGCTAGCCACTCCGTGTGGCATTGCTGAACGAACACCACTTGCCACGATGGTTTCAAAAGACACACCTGATGCACCTAGTGAACGCATATAGAAATCTAATTGATTCGCGACCTCGATCTCTGTCATCCCTGGTTGGATCATTTTAAGGATATGATCATAAGCCATATCAGCGATGCTACAAGCTTTTTCAATGATCACTAATTCATCTTCATCTTTTACTTCCCGTAATTCTTCGATCATGTCAGAAACTGGGATCAACTCTGCATCCAGTAATTCTTCCAATACTGAATACTCTAAAAATGAAACTGTACGTTCTTCAAATGCTAGATTCTTCAATCCTTCTTTTTGAGTCAAATCAGCGACTTCCTCAAAAATCGGCGCGACATTTTTGATGATCTCAAAACCTTGCGCTTGCGCAGCTGCTTGTTCTGTATAACGGAAGTCCGTAATAAAGAAGGCTTTCTCTAATGTGATGACCGCTAACCCAGTCGTTCCTGTAAAATTAGTCAAATAGCGGAGATTGTAAGGACTTGTCACTAAAAATGAATCTAGATTCGCTTCTCGCATTTTTTTGCGTAACTTTTCTACTCGTAACATCATGTGTAAATTCCTTCTTTCTTTGCACTCTTTTTATCATTATAGCAAACTTTCTTTTTTAAAGGCATAGGAAAGATAAATTCCTTCAATAGAAACGAACAAAGCGTTTTGGCTTGAGCTTTTCCCTCAAGTCAAAACGCTTTAGACTTTCATTTCTAAGATCTTTTACCAAAGAAAAATGAGACAACTGCAACTAAGATCACTGCCCCTAAAATAGATGGAATAAGTGCCATACCAGCAGCGCTTGGTCCCCAGTTGCCAAAAATCGCTTGACCGATCGTTGAACCAATCAAACCAGCAATAATATTTGTGATGCATCCCATTGAATTTCCTTTACTTGTGATTGCTCCAGCAATCGCTCCAATGATTGCACCAACAATCAATGTCCATAACCAACTCATCGTATAACCTCCCTCTTTACTCTTTAATTTTATCATAAGAAATAAATAGCAGGCAAACGATGAGGACTAACTACAAATCATTTACGCTTGAAAATACCGATCACGCCTCGCTTGACTACGTCGACCAAACTTAACGAGCGAACCATGTGACTTGGGTCAACATACTTACGGACTGCTCGCAAAACTTCCTTGGGATGCTTTGCAGAAAATGAATAAGTTCCGTTTTTCTTTGTGCGAATCGCAAAACGTGGAATCCATTTTCCTTTGAACATCACCGAGGCAATCACGACATCTACCTCTTCCCATGGGATCTGGACGAATTTCCGCGCATCACGATCATTGTAAAATTCAAAACCTTTATCACCGATCATGATCTTCCCATATTCTGCCACACCTAGATAAGATGTCGCATTCATCGTTAAGTCAACTTTTGTATTCAGGGATTGTACCATTTCAAGCACTCCATTTCTAATCAATCTAAAGTTACAGTACTTAGAAGTCGTACCGTTTCAATGATTTGGCTATTCGTTCAGCTTAGCCATCCTTTTAATTTCACGTTTTTTACTTCTATATCAAAGACATCTTATCATAAATAGTATACCTTTTCGAGCATAGATACTATCTCCAATAAACGGTTCTCCACAATCGTCCACCATTCGATCAGAAGAAAGCTGAAGTAAAGTCTCGTCGCATTCTATGAAAAAAGCTGCAACAAAAATCAATGATTGATTTCTGTCACAGCTTATTTAGTCTTTTATTGCCTTAGATTACATTAATCCGATCAAGTGGAAAACAATACCCACTACGAATAATCCAAGAATGATAACGATTGGTGAAACTTTTTTCTTCAATAACCACATACAGAACAATGTTAGTAACAACGCAGCTAATCCAGGGATCAAGCTGTCTAAGTTGTCTTGTAATGTTGTTACTTTGTAGTCAGATAGAGAAAGTCCAGCTGCTTGTTGTTCCAACGCACTCTTGATACCTTCTGCACCTGCAGGTAAACTACTCCAATCAATGTAAGCACCTTCGTCAAGTTTAACGCTTGATACTACTGGCGCAAAGCCGATTGATACCCAACGGTTAACTAATGAACCTAAGATGAACATACCTAAGATCGAAGCACCTTTAGTGATGTCTTGCAACAAACCACCAGATAAATCTTCTGTGATTTTAGAACCCGCTTTATAGCCGAATTCTTGTGTGTACCACATAAATGCCATACGGATGATATTCCAAGCGACGAAATAAATGATTGGACCTAAGATATTTCCAGCCATCGCTAGAGAAGCAGCTAGAGCTCCAAGGATTGGTCTTACTGTAAACCAGAAGACTGGATCACCGATACCAGCTAAAGGTCCCATCATACCAACCTTAACCCCTTGAATCGCCACATCATCAACAGGTGCGCCATTTGCACGTTCTTCTTCCAGTGCAAGAGTCACCCCTAGAATTGGTGAAGCAACATATGGGTGAGTGTTGAAGAACTCTAAATGACGAGTCAACGCAGCCGCACGGTCTTCTTTTGTTTTATATAATTTTTTGATCGCTGGGATCATTGAGAATGCCCAACCACCATTTTGCATACGTTCGTAGTTCCATGATCCTTGAAGGAAAGTCGAACGCAACCAAACAGAAATACGATCTTTTTTAGATAATTGAATTCTTTCTTCTGCCATTTCGTGAACGCCTCCTTTAATAGTTATCGATGATATCGCCTAGTGGGTCACCAGTGTTTGAGCTTCCGCCGTTACCTGAACCACCTTGTTTAGAAAGTGCCAAGTAAATAAGAGCTAAAGCAACACCGATTGCGCCTAGACCGATAAGAGTGATTTCTGATACAGTTGCCAATACAAAACCGATTGCAAAGAATGGCCATACTTCTTTTGTAGCCATCATGTTGATAACCATTGCGTAACCTACGGCAACGACCATTCCACCACCGATAGCTAAACCGTCTGTCAACCAAACAGGCATAGATTCAAGCAAGCTTCTTACTGGACCTTCACCAATAGCTAAGATCAAACCAGCAGGGATCGCAATACGAACACCTTGCATACAAATTGCAACAATATGCCATAATTCAACTTTTCTAAAGTTACCATCTTTTGCAGCAGCATCCATCAAATGAACAAACGCTGTCGCAATCGTACGACAAATGATTGTTAATAATAAACCAGCAACAGCAAGTGGCACAGCAATCGCGATTGCTGAAGAAACGCCGGCTGAACCTTGACCACCTAAAACTAAAATAATTGCAGATGCAACAGATGCTAATGCAGCATCGGGAGCGACAGCGGCACCGATATTTGCCCAACCTAAAGCGATCATTTGTAATGTACCACCTAAGATAAGACAAGGAACTAGATTTCCAGTTACTAAGCCGATCAACGTACATGCAACAACTGGTTGATGGAATTGAAATTCATCAAGAATTCCTTCCATACCAGCTAAAAATGCAACGATGATGACTAAGATCACTTGAATAATATTTAAATCCATGATAGTAATCCTCCATTTTTTCTGATAATTAATTAAGCACGATTTTTTAGTTCTTCTTGCGCTTTTTTCAAAATTTCATCCATGTTTCCTTTAGAGTCATTCGGTACTTTACGTACATCGAATTTCACGCCAGATTCTTTCAATTTATTGAATGAATCAATATCGTCTTGACTGAAAGCAAGTACTTTGTTCGGTTGTACTTTACCTGGAGAATGTGCCATTGATCCGACGTTCACTGTTTCTAATGGTACGCCACCTTCAACTGCACGCACGACATCTTGAGGATTTTCAAACAATAGCAATGCGCGTTGTCCGCCAAAGTGTTGATCATCTTTTGCAAGTTTGATCATTTGTTCAACTGGTACAACGTGTGCTTTTACACCAGGAGGTGCAGCTTGTTGGATCAATTTTTTACGTAACTCATCTTTTGCTACAGCATCAGATACAACGATGATCCGTGTTGGATTTGTTGTTTTTGTCCAAGCAGTTGCTACTTGTCCATGCAACAAACGTGAATCAATACGTGCTAAAACATAAGTGAACTTACCAGGTGTTCCTGAAGGTGCAGCTTCTTGTGCCGCAGCTTTTGTTTCTACTACTGGTTCTAATTCTTCCGGTTTGACTTTCACGCCTTCTTTTGCTGTTTCAATGATATGAGCAGCAATTTCATGTGCTGATTCCATTGAAAAACGTGAAGCATATGCTTCGATCAGCATAGGCAAGTTCAAACCACTTACGATTGCCCACTTATCTTTGTGTTCTTCAAATAATGTGTTTGATTGATTGAACGGTGTTCCGCCCCATAAATCAACTAAGAATAAGACTTCGTCTTGGTTATCGAAGGAAGCGACTGCTTCTTCTAATTTGGCTCTCAAGTCATCTGGACCTTCACTCGGTTGTAAAACAACAGCTTTGACGTTTTCTTGTTCGCCAAAGATCATTGAACCCGACTGTAAGATTCCTTCAGCAAATTGCCCATGACTTGCTAGGATAATCCCTACCATATTTATACCTCCTACTTCTTTTTGTTGTAACAAAATCAAAAATAAAAATAAGTGCTTGCCTTTTACAACAGATACATTTGACCGTTACGCAACAACAATTTTATGCTTTCTTGGCTTTGGTCAGTAATTCCATTAAAAAGATTTTCCGATCAGCGGGTACCTTCCGAATCTCCAACTCCACACCTTGACCATCCAAAAAATGAAAGGCTTCGATATCTCGTTGATCGACGGACACAAAATTTGTGATCATGGTCTTCCCTTCAGAAAAACTCATTCCCCCGATATTTAGAGAATCAATTCGGACACCACTTCGGACAATTTTCTCAACGTCTTTAGGATTAGTAAATAAAAGCATCACTTTCGTTCGCGCTAAGAGTCCACTCTCAAAGATCTGGATCATCTTTTCAACAGTGATGACATTTGCCATGATCCCTGGTGGAGCAGCTTCTTTTAAAAGAAACTTTCTTAACTTGTCTTTCGCTACTACGTCACTTATGACGATGATACGTTCAACGCCAGTCAATTTAGACCAGACAGTTGCAACTTGCCCATGGATCAAACGATCATCTATACGTGCTAATCGAATATCCATTCGTAAATCTCCTTTTTATTAAATCACTACTCAAAACATCTTCCCACTTCTGTCGGAAGCATTTCCGTTAAGCACACTTTATTAAAAGCAAGAACCGTGCCAACTTTTTAAAGATACACTGCTTTATTTAATGGTTTCTTATACAATACACAAAAACGATACACTATTTTAGTGTATCGTTTTTGTGTATATCTTCATTAGTGTATTCTTTTTTCTCCAAATGGTTAGTGATCATTTTCAATAGATAATACACTTCTTCTAACGGAAACTTCACTTTGATCTTTTCTTCTAAATCATTTAGTGGCTCAACAATTTTAACATAGAGCGGATCGTTTTTAATCGAACGATTATCTTGATTTTCTAAAGAGAGCGGTTCATTTAAGATGACACGCTCAATCATTCCCGCCGCATGTAGAACAAGGTTGATCATAAATCCGTATTCTTTTACATCAATGCTTGCTGAATCCATTAACCCATCTGCAAATTTCCAGAGAGGATCGATTAACTTTTCTCCATTGATAAATGTAAAATTATCTGCGATAAATGACACACATGTACTTTTGGCTGTTTCTTCATTTAATAAAACATCTTCGGTTTCATCTAACTCTGATTCTAACAGTAATTGATCTAAAATCACCTCAATGTTTTGATCAATAAATCTTTCCAAAGGAATGAATGGTGCATCGATATGTGGGTCCGTGATCCCAGTCGTCGCAATGATTTGATAATTTTTTTGGATCTTTGGTAGCTTAGTTTTCAAATCAACGATGGACAAAGCAATCACTTCCAATTGAGCTTCTTGTCTTTTACTGACTGCACGCTCGATCAACGATTTGATTCGTTGTGCTGTTCCCTCTCCTGAGGCACAGATCGCCACTACGGCCTTTCGTTGTTTGTCGTCCGCTTCTGCAACATTTCCACTTGAGACTTCAGCATACCCTCGGAAATTCTTCAAGGATTCATAAAGCAAGTCAAGATCTGTTCCCAGCACCGACACTTTACGTACTGTTTCTAAAACTAAAGAAGTCGTGACCATATCGACTGTTCGGACAGGAATACCCGTATCTTGCTGTATCTGAGCATTGAAGGACGCAAGCGAACCCATGTCCACCAGAAGAATCGTTCCACTCCCCTCATCTACTTCTTGCACACTACGCTCAATCCGACTTAAAGCAGTTTTAGGGTCCATGTCTAGTGGCATATCCACTGCCCGGACGTTATCCGCATCTAGCAACTGTTGAACCACTTGCACCATACTGCTTGCGGTACTATTGCCATGTGCAGCCACAACGACCCCGATCCGACCACTTGCTTGATTGGCTCGTAATGAAACAAGTAATACAGTCAAATAGTAATCTTCACTTTCTGGGATCTCCACTTGGAAATACATTTCGATATGTTTTCGTACTTCTTTCGCCAGTGCGTATTCCTCAGGAAAATCAATGGCCATTTCTCGGATATTATCATTTGTATGCCGCTCTTCTCCTAAATGGATTCGTTTTAGAAAAGAACTGATATGCAGACTCATCGCATAAATAAAATTTTGTTGAAACTCATATGGTAAAGATTGCTTGACCATCATATAAATCTGATTCGTTACTTCAATGATTTTAGGATCGACAAACTCTGCTAACTTATTGTCTGCATTAAATGAAAATCCATGATCTTTGTAGAATGACTTTAAATGGATATTGATATCCGTTGAGATAAAATGATTGATGGCTTCTTGGTCCAATCCGTCTGACTTCAGCAATGCTGCTTTATCGCCAATAATATCGTATAAATTGTAAGGTAACTCATAAGAGTCCGCTTGTAACTGCATCACATCATCGTTCGGATAAACCGTGATTTTTGGATCAAGAATCTTAGATAACTCTGCCATCTCTTTCCGATTACTTGCCAATTGGATCAACCCACTACGAATCCCTTCCGTCAAATCATCGATCGTGATCGATATTTCAGGTTTATTCATGTGATTCAAAAATCCACGCGCACAAACTAATTGGATATTCGACTTCAACTGTCCAATGTTTCCATAAGTAACACTGCCTATTAGCGCTTTCACAACATCTTCTGTTAAAGAAATTTTTCTTTGCGTACGATTCGCTTCGTGAGCGATCATGATTTTGACTAAATCGATTTTTTCATTCGCTGGACGTCGGTCAAAAGCAGGCAACTTGATATTGATCGGGATACGGCGTACAAATGTCTCAAGTAATGCCGAACCTGGATCTTCAGTCGTTGCACCGACGATTCGAACATTCGCTTCATGAGATTTCGTTGTTTCGCCCAATCGACTATAGGTACCATGGTCCATAAAGTAAAAAATCATTTCTTGTCCTTCGGGTGGGAGTCGATGAATTTCATCCAAAAAAAGCATCCCGCCATCCGCTTGATCTATGATTCCCATTTTTTCTTCTTCCGCACCTGTAAACGCACCTTTGACATACCCGAAAAGATGACTCATCAGTAATTCAGGGTTGTTAGCATAGTCCGCACAGTTAAAGACGATCAACTCTGTGTCTTCTTCCACCACATGGTTGGTTTTAGCAAAATGAAACATCGCATGAGCAAAATAAGTCTTTCCAGAACCAGTCGGTCCAGTGATCAAACAGTTCAACCCTCTGGGAGGATACAAAATGGCAGCTTTTGCTTGTTCCACTGAATTTTTCATACTACCATTGGCGCCAATGATTTTGGCAAAAATATCTTTCGTATCTACTTGAAGACTCGGTTTTTTCACGTGAGTCAATTCTTCTTTATAACTAGGTACATATTTGGATAATGGTTTCTCAATGGTCGGTCTTTCTTGATAGACATACCGAACTGGACGACCATCCATTTTTTTTAGTTTTCCTTCACGTACTAATTTGTTGAGATCTTTACTACTATTGGTACGTTGAATACCCAAAACTTCCGCGATCTCTTGGGTCGTTACACCTTGATCGTTTTCATCTATAGATAAATGAGCGGTCTTTTCTTTGACATACGTATAAATTCGGTCAATTCGTTTTGCCAATATTTTCGCCCCTCTTCTCTTGTCCTTAAAACCTAATACTATTGATTTAATCACTATTCGTCAACTATTTATATCAAAAAAGAAAACAAGATACGCTTAAAATAAAAAAGAACATTTGTTGTTTATTTATTAAGCAATTTAGACAAGTCTAAACGTGTACTATTTTTTCAGATAACAGATAACGATTATCTCTTTTTTACTTTGCGCGATATCTTTTTCCAGTTAGAACTAGCGAAAATAGTAAACCAACTATTTTTATAGCCAATCATTCTCCTAACGCAAAAAAAGCCTGACTCTGTTTGAGCCGGAAATCATTATTGATTCAGAAAAAATGAAAAAACTCTATTCCTCGCTAGGCAAGGAATAGAGCCAACTGTTCATTAAGCTTCTTGAGCTACTGGATAAACAGACACTTGTTTTTTGTCGCGGCCTTTACGTTCAAAACGAACAACACCGTCAACTTTAGCAAATAAAGTGTCATCTCCACCAATACCTACGTTCACACCTGGATAAATTTTTGTTCCGCGTTGGCGGTAAAGAATTGATCCACCTGTAACTGTTTGTCCGTCAGCACGTTTTGCACCTAGACGTTTTGATTCTGAGTCACGGCCGTTAGATGTAGAACCGCCACCTTTTTTGTGGGCGAATAATTGTAGATTCATTGTTAACAACATGGTCTGCACCTCCTATTTATCATTAATTGTTTTTGTTTGGATATATTCTGGGTTTTCAGCTTCGATCGATTGTAAACCTAATAGGAGATTCTCCAATAAGATTTCCGCAATATTGTTTTGCTCTTGTGTCAATCGTGAAATTACTTCGACGTACAAATAGCCGCCTTCTTCTTCATTCATGTCAACAATCGGTTCAAAACCAGCTAATGATGAAATCCCATTGACAGTGCTGATCGCTAAAGCAGAAACACCTGCACAAACGATATCACTTCCGTAAGGACCGGCATCAGCGTGCCCAGTCAAAGTAAATGAAACGATTTGACCAGCGTCATTTCGTTTAAAAGTCCCTTTGATCATTGTTTAGGCCTTCTTTCTCAAACGCAGATTAAGCGTTGATCGCGTCGATAACCACTTTTGTGTATGGTTGACGGTGACCTTGTTTACGGTGTGAGTGTTTTTTAGGTTTGTATTTGAAAGTAACGACTTTCTTTTGTTTGCCGTGTTTTTCAACTGTACCTTCAACTGTTGCACCAGAAACGGTTGGAGCGCCTACTTTCGTAGTTTCGCCACCTACTAAAATAACTTCGTCAAATACAACCTTTTCGCCTGCTTCAACGTCAAGTTTTTCGATGTAGATTGTTTGTCCAACTTCAACTTTTACTTGTTTACCACCTGTTTTAATAATTGCGTACATGCTTTAAAGCACCTCCTTATTTTCATACTTAGACTCGCCATCCAGAGTGACAGGGTGTCCTGTACTTAATCAAACTCATTCTGTGCGGTTGTAGCTGTGGAGACCACAATTACAACATTACTAGAATAACAAATCCTACTATAATAGTCAACAACTTTTTTATTTTGCCAATCATTCGTCAATTGAACGATTTCTTTCTATAATGGACAAGAATAGGAGTTGATACTATGGATTACCCAAAACATTTGATTGACGAAGCAACTCGGCGTATTCAAGGACACCGTGTGGAAGGATTTGTCGCTGGGCAAGGTCCTATCCGACCCAAATTGATGTTAGTTGGCGAAGCCCCTGGTAAAACAGAAATTGAGAATCACATTCCATTTAGCGGTCAAGCTGGCAAAGAGTTGATGAACGCACTAAAATCAGTCGGTTTATCTCGAGATGAAGTGTATATTACTAGCGCTGTCAGGAGCCGTCCTTATCGAATCGTCCAACGCATTAATGGACGGACAAAAAAATCAGAGATCGTTTATCCGAATCGAACGCCCAGTAAAACGGAAGTTTTTGCTCATGCACCAATCTTAGATTACGAACTGCAACATATACAGCCCTCTTTGATTGCCACACTAGGCAATATTGGGCTACAACGTTTATTAGGTAACGGCTATACGATTTCAAAAAATCATGGAAAACTGTATACCGGACCAGTCTTAGAGTTGAATCCACAGCATGATGCTTATCAATTTTCCACTAAACAGTATCGTGTTCTTCCCCTCTTCCACCCAGCGGCCATTTTTTATAATCGAACACTGACAGAAACGATTTTAGAAGATTGGCAAGAACTTGGAAAAATACTTGCTGAAAAAAAGTAAAAGCAACAAAATAACCAACCAGTCTTTCAAATCATGATCGATTGGTTGGTTCTTGGTTTTAGCGACTAAATTAAGCTAAGATTGGATCTCCTTTGACCAAATCTTGGTTATAACGCGCGATTTTCTTTTGGAGACGTTCCTGACAAGCTTGCATCTCTGCAATTTTTTTTGCCAATTGTTCACTTTCTTCCATAAGAAGATCCCTACGAGCAAGGATTGTTTCATCACCCGCGCTATATAAACGAATATATTCAGTCAAAGATTCAATCGATAAACCCGCACTACGCATACATAAGGTGAAATCGACCCAACGTAAATCTTCTTCCGTATAGTCTCGGATACCTCCGTTTGTTCGGTTCACCGGTGGGATCAAACCGATTCGTTCATAGTAGCGTAACGTATCCGCAGAGATTCCTTTTTCTTCACTCACTTGTTTGATATTCATCCATTCCTACCTCCCGAACGTCTATAAACTTATTTTACCTTAGAACAGGCGGCAGCCACAATTTTTTTTAGCGAATCCACTGACTATATTTCACTGTCTAACATATATTGTTTGTGTAAAGAGGTCAGCGCATGAGCCACCGTAAGATGTTGTTCTGTCTTTTGTTTTTCCCAAAGATGTTGCAATTGCTTTTCCACTTCTGGTTGTAACGAGGTGTAAATAATCGTTTGTTCTTTCATAGCAGCTTTTTCTTGAAATTCTTCAAATAAACTTTGCGCCGTCAAATCAATACTTGGCACCCCGCGCATTGAAAAAATGATTCCTTCTTTATCTGCTAATTCTGTTAACGTCGCTTTCAATCGTTCGGCGGACATGAAGAATAAAGGACCACTGATATAAACAACTGCCCAATTATCCAACTTTTTTGTTTCCGGTAAGCTCATTCGCTGCCAGTCGATTTCCTCCACTGAGATCGTGATGGCTGCACTCTTAACAATAAAAAATACACACCCACTAATAATTCCTATAACGATTGCAATACTTAGATCAAAAATCACTGTACACCCCATCGTCAAGAAAAATAGAAGAAGCGCTGACCAGTATCTTTTAGCGAATAGTTCTTTGATGGTTTCCCATTCATTCATACGCCAAGCAGTGACGATCAATACACCTGCTAATGCTGGCATCGGAATGTTCGACATGATTGGTGCAAAAATAAGCATGGATAGAAACAATACGATTGCATGGATCATTCCAGCTACTCTGGTTTGGGCACCGGATTTGATTGCGACACTCGTTCGAGCAATGGCTGCTGTAGCTGGAATCCCACCAAAAAATGGTAACAGTAGATTACCAATTCCTTGTGCGACCAACTCCTGATTACTATCTAACTGACGATTCGCCATTCGGCCTGCCGAAGCACCACACAACAAACTTTCGATCATACCTAACAGTGCAATGCTGATTGCTGGTACAATCACTGTTTGGATCGCTGACAAACTAAAATCACCAAGTACCAAACGATTACTACTGATCAACGTTTGGGGAATTTCCCCTACGGTCGCAATTGGCCAATCAACGATCATCATCAATGCAGTTGTGAGGATGATTGCCAACAATGAGCTTGGGATCTTTTGCCCCCATTTTTTAGGATAAACCAACATCCCAATAATGACCAAACTTCCCATTAGAATCGTTGGCAAGGAAATTTCAAAGCCTAAGTTTTGATAACTAGCCAATTTTTCCATCACATTGGCCCCTTCTGAATGAACACCGAATAAATTATCGATCTGACCTAAAGCAATAATGATTGCAATACCAGAGGTAAACCCTGTGATGACAGGTGCAGGGATAAATGAAGTCAGCGTTCCTAATCGTAAGACACCTGCAGCGAGTAAAAGAACTCCAGCCAAAAAAGTAGCCAGTAAGACGCCTTGCATTCCTTGTTTTGCGGCAATCGACATCAAGATTGCTGCCATCGCGCCAGTAGGACCAGAAATCTGATAGAACCCACCAGATAAACCACCAATGACTAGACCAGCAATTATAGCAGTGATCAGACCAGCAGCTGCGTCTGCCCCACTTGAAACACCGAAAGCTAAAGCGAGTGGCAAAGCAACCGCCGCGACTGTAATACCTGCCAATAAATCTTTTTGAAATACTGAAAGATTATAACCAGAAAATTCTTTTTTCAATAAACCAATATAATTCTTTAACAACACTACTACCCCATTTTCATAAAAAATTGATAAAATGCACGTTACAGGATAGCATATTTTGTTGATTAAAGTAAGTTTTTTCACAAACTTTCATAATTTTTTTCAGCAGTTATTCTTTTATATTCTAAAAGAATAACGTAATGAGTGCAATCGCTGCTAAACCACCTTGTTTGACGATGATCAAGCGATCACTAGTAAAGCTACCATAAGCCGCCACCAGCAAAATATAGATCAATAATAGCCCCGTGATTTCTTTTGGTGCATTTGAAAAATAAGCGCCGTACACCAATGCTACACCAAGTAACCCATTATAGATCCCTTGATTCTTAAATAAAGTCTGTACGGACTGACGTCCTAATTCTTCCTTCGGCATGTTGAATACTCGACTAGTTGTTGCAGATTCCGTCGCAAAAGTTTCAATATACATGATATAAAGAAATTCCAAGGCAACAAGTGTAACTAAAATTTGAGATAATAATGTCATCTGTTTTCTTCCTTTCTAAAATCGGCGATCGACCGTCTTTTTTTTAGCTGGATCATTGCTATGAGTACCAACCGAAAACGATCTCTCTTTGATTATAAAGGAACTGTTGTTTTTTTTCTGCAACTTACTCTCAAAAATCAAGAGTGTAACAATACAAACAAGTGACGGGGATATTACTCCTTTTGCATATTATAAAACTTGAATAAACGGCGGGAACAGAAGTAACCTCTTCGGAAATAAGACTAAACACTTCTGTCCCGACCTGTAGCAGTATATTTAGTCATAAGGTCGTGCTTAATAAGTAACAGGTCATTGATTCTCCTCCACCTAGATCAACTGGTTGGCGACCAAAAATGGTAAATCCTTTTTTTAAGTAAAATTGGTAGTTGCAGTTAGAGTCTGTATAGAGAAATATTCGCTTATTTTTATAGCGTCTCTCTATTTCTTCTAACAAGCGTGAACCAATCCGCTTCCCCTTCAATGTGGGATCAACAGCAAAATAAGTGACTTCGCCTTCTGGATGAGTGGATGCAAATTCATGATACATTGTTTGATTGGCTTGGTCATAAGTTCCTATCGCCTCTCGATATCCGGTCAATCCCATCAATTTTTCTGCTATATTGACAAACAAGCGTCTCCCCCATCCAACAGGCACTTTTGTTTCCCCATCGAAGCGAGCAAAAAGAAAGCCGACAAATTGACCGTCTAGATACGCACCTAATGTGACGGTTGATTTCATCAATGCGCCTGTAAGTGCATACTGACGATAGAGATAAAGTGCAATAGGATTTTCTGTATAGCTCGAAAAATTCATCCCTTGTGCTGCAAATTCACTTGCTTTGTTTAAGTCTTTTCTATCAATTGAACGAATCGTTAATTTTTCCATATCCATCTACTCCTTTTGAAACAAAACTTTCTTTCTTTACGTAACTTTATTATAATTACTTAAAAAGTGACTTCCTATAGGCAATGATTCAACATCTGTCCAATAATGAACACTTAGAAAGATACTGTCTAAAAAAGGAGATACAAATGGATCGTCGAAGCAAAAGAACGAAGCACGCAATCAAACAAGCCTTTTTAGATTTAACGAAAGAAAAACCCATCAATAAAATCACGATTGCGGAGCTTTCACAACAAGCAGATATCGGGAGAGGGACGTTTTATACTCACTATGAGGATATCTATGATTTGCGTTCAAAAATCATTGAAGAATCGATTTGTACACTGACAGATATCTTCGATCAAACTTACCCCAACAAAGAGCAATATGATTTTCGCCGATTCGTCCATACTTTAGTCAATCATGTAGATGAGAACAAAGCTGTTTTTCACTTTTTCTTCAATGATTTCATGGATGATGAACTCTCTGTCCAACTTACGCAGATCCTGATAAAAAGAATCATGGACGAAGAACAATTAGATATGAAAGATATCAAAAATAAAGTAGAGGTTCTTTTTTCTATTTCCGGCACTACTAGTGTCCTGACTGAGTGGATCAATGGAAATCTAAACGTGGAGAAAGAAGAATTGATTGCTATTTTAGATGACATCATCACACGGTTTTAATAAAAAAGAAGAACGACTATGCAACGACAATATCGTTGCTAGTGTTCTTCTTTTTTTCGTAAGTGATATCCTTACTCGAGTTGCATCAAAAATTCTCTTTGTTCATCACCTAAAGGGATGATTTTTTTGATGATTCGAAACCGCCAATGTTTACTGCCAGTGGAAAAACGCCAGATAACTGATAAACCGCCACCTAATGTTACTTGTTCCTCTTCGATCGCTGCGCGTTCATACGTGAGATGATCAATAACCTTCGTTTGAAAAAAATTCAAAAATAAAATCGTCACTTTGGTCTCATCGATCAATAAAATCACTTTACTACTGATACTGTCCAAACTCTGAGATTCCGCTAAACAGCGAAACATTCCTGATGTTCGATACGGACTTGTTAAACGATCCATCCATTTTTTGGTGATTAACATAAGCGCTCCCCTTTATCCTCTCTTGAAATACACCCATTCGATTTTCGATCTAAGGAACATCAGTCCTTATTAATCGTCCAGTTGATGTTGTTACTTTATTTTATCATAGATATCTACTTTCCCTATATTGATCCAAATGAAAAAACTTCAAAAAAAATAGGTAATGATTAAAAAGATCTTTTTTTCCTTTTGATAAGCAAATTATTCTATTGTCAAAAAAGGCTAATTTACTGAGTACTCGTATTCATTCCATTTTTATCTACTTATGATGTCTCTAATCAAACGCTAAAAATGACAGCAAATTATTTCTCGATATTCCATCTCAATGTTACAATCGCCCTTTGTTGATTTTATTTATAGGAGGAGTTATTTAATGTTCGCAATGTTTAAAACTGTCAAATTCAATCTGTGGCGGTCACTCTTAGCACTCATTATTTTAATTTTTGCTGATTGGGGAATGATGACATCTTATCCGATCTTCTCAGGTAGGTTAGATTGGACCTTTTTACCTATAGGGGGAGCGCTTGCTTTAATCATACTGATTGGTTGGAACAACACAAACACTTTATTCAAAAAACTCAATAAGAGAGATTGGCGTTGGATTGCTTTTATCCTTATCCTTGGTTCACTACTTTCAGATATTTTTATCTTGACTGGAAAACTGCTGAATCAAACCATGGCCGCAAATGCTGGTGGAGATAACTGGTACGAAGGGTTAAACGTTGGTGGAATAATCCTATATTTATCACAGCTTAGCGTGAGCCTGATTGGAGAAGAACTTTATATTGCTGCGATTTTTGTTTTGATCTTTCTTTTACTTTCTACATTTATGCGTACTAAATTTTCTATTTGGGGCGCTAGTACGATTTCTCTATTGGTTTTTGGTCTCAGCCATTATGCCGTATACGATGGGAATCTCTATCAATGTATTTTTGTTATTGGTTTGGCTCATGCCCCTTCTCTCTATGCCTGGTTAAAAACACAAAACTTATTGATCCCTATGCTTGCGCATATCTTATATGATTTGATTTTACTTTTTATCATTTTACTTTTTGGAATTTGAACCATCGATTGTTTATCCGATCATGTTAACACCCTCAACGCTCAGCGATGAATCAATCTTATTTAGCACAAGAGACAAAAAAACCGCTAGAAACAAACGTTTCTAACGGTTTTTTACGTCACAGGAGGGATTCGAACCCCCGACCGTCCGCTTAGAAGGCGGATGCTCTATCCAGCTGAGCTACTATGACAGCTTTAGCGGAACAAAAATAATTATAGATAAATTGAAAGCTTATGTCAATACAAAATAGTTATTTTATGAAACAAAAATTTTTATCGTACTTTTTTCTTACAGATTTTACTATAAAAATACAGCCACGATTTTCATATTATAATTTTTTGCTACGATCGACTTGTCATTTTAACATAGAACATGAAAGTCTGTTTCGTTCAACATAGTAAGGCAGAACTTGATTGGATAGATTTCCTACTTTCAACTTCTGCCTTGCTATCAATGAAATTGACTTAGCTACTCGCTTAGCTTAGCTAGCATTCTTTTGAATCTTTACTAAAAAATCTGGCAATTATAAGTCGATTGTTTCTGCCTCTTTCGTGATCAAAATCACACCATCACCCAAAGGTAACAACGTAGAGGTCAAATCCGGATGTTCCATGACCACGCGTAGAAATTCATTCAATTTACGATGGATCGCTCGTTTTCCTCTTGGGATCTCTTCATCTGACAGAAGAATCGTCCCTCCTTGAAAAATATCATCAACCATCAAGACGCCGCCTTTTTTCAATACACGAAGGCATTCAGGTAAGAATTCGATATATTTTGATTTTGCACTATCCATAAATATAAAGTCATACGGACCTGTCAATGTTGGCAAAATATCAGCCGCTTGGCCTTCTAATAATGTCACTCGATCCGTCATCTCTAAACGCTCATACGTTGCTTTCGCTTTTCTGATCATCACGTCAAAGCGATCGATCGTCGTCACATGACCTTCTTTTCCAATGACTTGTGCCATCAGACTAGAGGAAAAACCAATCGCAGCTCCAATTTCAAGTACTTCTTTTGGTTTGATCTGTCCTAATAAAAACTGCAAAAAGACGACCGTCTCATGAGGAATGATCGGCACTTCCGCCGCATGTGCTTCCTCTTCAACTTTCCCCAATTCTCCAGTTAACTGTTTTTGTTTTGTCCGCATAAAATCCAATAACTCTTCTTTTACAACGGGACGATGCATCATTTCATTACGCATACTTCCCCTCCTCTTCCAAACATTATACGAAGAAACCTATCTTTCGACAAGAGGGAGAAGCTGGTAAATAAAAATATGATTATTACATGTCAGAAAAAAAATCAGTTTCTTTCTCTCGACGTTGTTTCAGTTCAAGGTAGGTATGCCAAGCTGTAATGGAAGACAAGCACACAGCGATTCCTAGGAATACCCATTTCATCCAATTGAACGCATGCCGTGAGAACAATAACCCTATGTACGGGATCTTGAATATAGGCGTGCCAATAATATTACGATCTCGTACTGCTTCAACTTCGATTTGCGTTTTTCCATCAGCTTTCGTGTAAAAATACTGGTGTTGATCTTCAATAGCAACGACCCTTCTTGTCACGATATGTTTACCTGAATTTTCATAGTAGGTGATCACATCTCCAACTAAAATCGTATCTGTCTTTCTTTTCTGTACATAGATCAGACTTCCTTCTGCATAAGACGATGCCATCGCTTGATCATCAATGATATGCGGTGTCAGCCCAAATACTCGAGGGAGTAGCACGACACACAAAATGATTGCTAAAAGAACCACTAACGAAATCGAACTGAAAAAAGTTATTTTTTTATAGATAGGCACATTGAACCTCCTTAAGAAACATTTTATTAAATCTATAATATAATAACGAAATTTTTTTGACAATATTAATACTCAGTTTGAGGATTCTCTATAAAAAAATAAACAAGCAAACAAAAAAACGATAAAAATAGCTAAAAATTGACTGTTAAATGAAAAAAGTTTACTCTGGAATTAGATAATTTATTAAAGGAGATTTGTCTATGGTTCTTTTTAATAACAGACGTAATAAAATTATACCATTCTCTATGAAAATCAAATGGAGCGTACTTATTATATTTGCATCGTTATTTATAATAAGTATCGCTTATTTTTTTCATTACCTCTTCACGCCAATCGACAATAAACAAATGTCTCAGATTGATGATTCATGGGTCTATTATTCCGAGCACGATCCTTATTTTCAGTTCGACAGTAACCATATCGACTACATGCCGTCCATCGACAAGAATGAACCATTTATAATGGAAACTACTCTACATAAAGAATTGGCGGATGCCAATCTCTTGATCAAAGGCAATCATCAATGGTTAAGTGTCTCATTAGATGACGCGCTACTCTACAGTCGCTCCAAAGAAAGCGCACGAAACAATCCTGGATTGTCTTTATCGATCATCGATCTACCAGAGCCCTATGTAGGCAAGACGTTGAAAATCGTTGTTTCTTCGCCTTATCAAAATTATGCTGGTCTAACACCCAAAGTTTATTTGGGGACCACCAGTCCAATGATCAGCTTCATTTTTTCACAATCGATCCCACAAGTCATCGCGATGATCTTGGCTTTCGTTATTGCCATCGGATTGTTGATCTGGACTAGCTATATTCTCTACAGGCATAATAGATTAGATCGTTCATTATTGATTTTGAGCCTATTTTCTTTCGTGCTTGGATTTGAATCGATTTCGGAAGATATCTTGAGCGGTGTTCTTTTTGAACCAATCGTACATTCGATTTTTTCACACTTATTTGCAATCTTGACTTCTATACTGATTATTTTTTACTATCAGTCCAAAATGACAAACTATCAGAAATGGTATGGTTATTTCTGCTATTTCCAAACATTTGTTTTTGTCAACATCTTACTTTATGCATTATTTTCAGATTTTGAATTACCTGAGTTGATGCCCTTTGCTAGTGTTGTTAGTGTTGTAAGCACTTTAGTTACTTCTATAGCAAGTATCGGTGAAGCATATAAACAAAATCGTTTTTTCACTGTATGTAGTCCTTGGATCGTTTTGATCGCTATCTTTCATTGTATGTTTTATATTCAAACTGCCTTAGGGATTGGGCATTCGATCATCAACTGGTCCACGCTCTTATTTGCGATTCTCCTGATTGTTATTGTCGGATACAATATCATGGAGAATATTATGAAAATCGATAGTTACCATAAAGAACGTCTTTTCTTACAAACTAAAACAGATCTGATCGAAACACATTATGCAAAAATCCAAGCACAGATCCAACAAATCGATCAAGCAAAAAATGACTTTGTTGTACAAATGGAAGAACTGAGTCAATTGATTGATACAAATGAACAAGCCGAAGTGAAAACTTACTTAGAACGGATCGTAGACGAAACAAGACGATTGGATTTGTCTCTTTTTCCGACAGGTCACCAACTAACAAATTTGATTTTGGCTAGATATCAAGAAGTCGCTGCTAAAAAGAATATCAAGGTTGATTTTCACACCCACATCCCAGCTTCTTTACCGATCCATGATGAAGATTTCACACAATTACTCATCCATATTTTAGAGCATTCGTTTCGCGAAACACAAGCCATTGAAAATCCTTTGCATCGAGAAATCTATTTATCGATCCAAGAAATCAATTCTCACATCCAGATCCACTGTGAGCACAGTACACACTATGAGAAAAATATTTTTTCCAAACATGTGACAGAAGAATTGATACGACAAGAACAGTATGACTTGATGATGATTCAGACCACGCTCGACAAATACAGCAGCACCTTGGTCCAAGAAAAAGATAAGTGGGTCGATCGCTTAAAAATCAATATATCTCCTGGCTAAATAAAGACCTTCAAAATCAGTCAACCGACTGTTTTTGAAGGTCTTTATGTTATCTTACAGATTTGTCGGGTATGAGACATTGGTCATCTTATCCCCTAGAACCAAATAAACGGTGTTCCAGAAGCTGACCTTCAACATTAAGCTAACAAATTGTAAAATATGAAAAAAATATTTTTCAATTTTCTATCTCACTACTCAGATCAAGTCGCTTCTGTCACAATCTCATTTAGTACAGTAGTTCCAATAAATCTTGTGCTTCGATCGCACCAAAGTATTTCTTGATATCGATCGTTTCCACTGCTTCTTGTAAAGTAGCTTTGTCATACTTTATACCTGTCAACACTTGTTCAACATCTTTGATATCTCCTAGACCAAAGAAATCGCCGAAGATTTTTACATCCTCGATTATCCCTTCTGAGACATTCAGATGTACCTCGATCGACCCAATCGAAAAGCGTTTTTGGCGTGAAAAGTTGAAATCTGGTGATTTTCCATAATTCCAATCCCAATTTCGATAATACTGCTCAGAAATTTGATTGATTTTTTCCCAATCTTTTTCTGTCAATTCATAGGTCTTTACGTCTTCTACTGAAGATACGCCGAAAATTTTCAAAAGAATGTCTTCACGAAATTCTTCGGTTGTCATCCCTTGTTTTTCCTCAGGTAAGAATGGTTTGATATTTGTAACTCGTGAACGAATCGATTTGATTCCTTTGGATTCGATTTTTTCTTTTTTCACTTTCAGCGCATTGACTACCTCATCAATGTCTGAATCGAACATGATCGTTCCATGTGCAAACATTCGACCATTTGTAGCATACATAGCATTCCCTGAAAACTTCAAGCCATCGATTACCAGGTCATTACGTCCTTTTAATTCGGCACCTGAAATACCTAATTCGTGTAACGCTTGGATGATTGGTTTAGTCACCTTCGCAAAGTCACGGAACGAATCCCCATCATCTGGCATGATGAAACTGAAATTCAAGTTACCAAAATCATGATATACTGCTCCACCACCGCTTAAACGACGTACCACATGGATGCCATGTTCTTCAACATATTCACGATTGATTTCTTCGATCGTGTTTTGATTTCGACCAATAATGATTGACGGTTCATTGATGTAAAAAAGCAAGATTGGTTCTTCTAATGGCATCTCTTGGAGTAAAAAGGTCTCGATTGCTAAATTTACTCTTGGATCATGGTTTTCATTTGGTACAAAAATCATTCTGCTCGTCCTCCTATATATCAAACACTTTATCGACTTCAGCTAAAGCAACTTCGATTTCTTCTCCAGCCGCTTCTTTTGCTTCATTCTCTAATTGTGTTAGGTCACCGAATTGTGGCAAGTGTGTCAAAACCAGTTTTTTGACTTTTGCCGCTTTTGCGATTTCTCCGGATTCTTTTGAAGTGAAATGCGCTTTGTGTCGCTCATTTCCTGCAAAAAGATACGTGTCTGCCAAAAAGAGATCCGCCTCTTTAGCGAAGGGAATAAAACTCTCTAAATAGCCAGAATCTCCTGTAAAAACAAGTACTTTTCCGGTGGCTCTTTCGACAATACGCATGGCATAACAAACCACTGGATGAATCGTTTCCAAGAACGTGATCGAAAATGGTCCGACTTCAAGTTCTTGGGTTGGATCATATGCAACTCCTTGGGACACTCCTGGCATCGTCAATTGTTCAAAATGACTGGCATCTTTCGTATGTCCATAGATTGGTAATAGCTTTTCCTGATCTCTGTTTGGATGCAATTGCCATTCATATTGCAAAACACCTAGATCTGCGATATGGTCATGATGATAATGGCTGATGATCACAGCATCTAAAGCAAGCGGATCAAGATGGTCTTCCAATTTCACAAGCGTTGCGCTCCCTGCATCAATCAACAAATTAAATTGATCAGCTTGCAACAGATAACTCGTCGTTCCTTGTTTTTTATAAGGATATGCACCTAAGCAACCTAAAACGGTTAATTTCATGACTGATTCCCCCTCAAAAACTTATGCTACCACAATTTCTTATTTTCATAAGAAAAACTGCTTATTCGAAGTGAAAGTATTCCATTGGGCTGCCTTTTTCAATACGAGCTTGTTCGTAAAATTGTGCAATCGACACATTGACATAAGCAATTACCCAAAGTAAACCAAAGAACAGCGCAATAAATCCGAGAATATACCAACCAATAAATGAAAGTTGTAGAAGAAGATAGGTCCCAATACGATCTTTCAATAAAAACCAGGCATATTTCAAACTTTGGATAACTGTCAGTTTCGGATAGTCAAACTTTGTCCAAGCAGCAAATTGGAATAATCCTGCAACGATCGTCATCACAAATAGCGACACGAAGAATAGTAAAGTTGTAAAGACTGCAAAACTCAGATCAATCGTAAAATCATTCATCATCCCTTGCGGTGATGCATTTCCATTAAAGAGTAGATTGATATACGTATTGAATCCGCCAATCAAAAAACTAGGCAAAAGTATAATACCGTTGATTAACCAATTAAATACGGTATTTAAAAGATTGATAAGCAGAATCGGTACAAAATATTCTTTTTGAAAAACAGCAAACAACAGATTGGATTTTGCTCGCCCACCTCTGACCACAACTAATGAGATATAATAGACCCCATAAGTAAACGCAAAGATCAATACGTGTTGGAGTAAAAAATTGAGTATGTTTGCCTGTGTGCTATCTGTTGGGAAGATACCTACAAAAAGCTGCTGGATGATCAACCCAATAAAGACTGAAAGGAAAATGATCCAAGCATTGATCCCCCACTGTCCTTCTAAAGATGCCCGGGCTTTTTTTCGATATTCAGAAACATTCTTCATTACTCATAACTCCTGATTTCTGCTACTTTTTCACTATCCAAACGTTTGACTACTTCAGTAACTAACTTCACTGTATTGAAGTAATCTTCTTCATGGATGATCGATGTATGTGAATGCAGATAACGAACGGGTACCGTGATTGCAATAGATGGCACACCATTACGTGACACATGCATTTGGCCCGCATCTGTTCCCCCACCGGTGATGACAGTATATTGGAATGGAATAGCCATTTCTTCTGCCACTTGGATCACAAAATTCAATAATTTTTTATGTGGGATCATCGAAGCATCGAAAATCAAGATTTGTGGTCCTTTACCTAAAACTGAGTCTGCCTCTTTCGGTGTCATCCCTGGTGTATCTCCAGCAGTACCTGTATCTAAAGCAATCGCAATGTCAGGGTCGACCAAATGAGTACTTGTGCGCGCACCTCTTAAACCAACTTCTTCTTGTACATCACTTCCAGCAAATAAGACATTCGGATGTCCTTCTTTTGCTAGATTTTCAAGTACACGTAAAGAAACAGCTGTCCCAATACGATTGTCCCATGCTTTTGCTAACAAGAATTTTCCATCATTCATTCGACGATATTCAATATAAGGAGTGACCATATCACCAGGACGAATGCCCCATTCCGTCGCTTCTTCTTTGCTTGTCGCCCCGATGTCAATAAACATATCTTTGATATCATAAGGTTTGTTACGAACTTCAGCAGTCAAGACATGTGGTGGTTTTGAACCAATCACGCCATGGATGATTTTTCCCTCTTGGGTCTTGATTTCTACTTGTTGTGCCAACATGACTTGGCCCCACCAACCACCAAGTGTTTGAAATTCAATAAATCCTTTATCTGTGATCTTTGTAACCATAAAACCAACTTCATCCATATGTCCGGAGATAAATACTTTAGGGCCCTTGCCAGAATCATGTTTTGCGATGATACTACCTAGACCATCGTAAAAAATATCATCTGTGAACTGCTCTGCATATTTTTTATAGACTTTTCGTACCTCTTCTTCATTTCCTGGTACGCCACGTGCAGTTGTTAAATCAATCAATAATTGTTCTTCATTTTTATTCAAACGCTTTCCCTCTTTTCCATACTTAATAGTAGAATTATATCATTGTTCACTGATTTTTGGGCAGCATATTTGTTTGATTTATGCAGTCATATTATAACGCCAGTCTTCTTTTGAATCTGCTAACATCAAAAAAACAACCCATAACATCCCCTCTATTGGGACGTTACAGGTCATTCCTCGAATTTCTTCATTCGTCTTTTCTTTTGGTTCCAATGCATCGTTTATTTTTCTGGTAGTGTATCTGGGGTCTGCAATTGCCAATCCTTACTATAGAAAGCATCATCCATCTGATAATGAGACACAGGTTGCTTCTCTTCTAGGAAAGGTTGGATATACTGATCTGCAGTCAACCAGCCTTGCCACCCAAGATGGATCGTATCTTCCATAAAGTAGGGAACACTAGCCATTTTGGTTAGATCTGCGATGTGTTGAAATCCTTGTTTCTTTAATTGATACTTGATTTTTTTAGCAAATCCTTGCAACATTTCTTGAGACAAACCGGTATAATCACTCCACTTTTCATTCACTGGCGGAAGAATGAATAATGCTTCAGTATGTTCATTTGCTAGTTGCTGCAATAATAATTGAAAATCAGAATATTCCTTTGAAAAACGATAATCCCAGTCTTTCTGTGAGTCTTTCAACTCAGCTAAATGGTGTTTGATTCGGGTATTGTAGAAATCATCTTTTAGAGCAAAAGGATTATTCTTAGTTTTACTAGCACCAATCTGCGTAGCGAGCTTATTTAGTTGTTCTTTTTCATAGCTCGTCGGTAATGGTTTAGTCGCTTGATCGATCTGTTTTTGTTTATCCGTCAAACCAATCCCACTAAATAATTCATCCTCACGCTTCAAGATGTTCCATTTATCTTCCAAGCCTGCTAATTCTTTATCATTGGGTTTGATTCCTTTTTGTACTGTACTTAAAATCCGCGTGATGTCCTCATCTTTCGAAACGATTGGAAAACTTAATAAACGTCGCGCGAAATAGCGATCTGAAGCGGTCACTTTTTTTATTGAAAACAGCCAATCCAATGTCTGTAACTCTGAATAGTGGGTACTGAAATAGTCTTCCTTCACCCCGTCTTTTACGAACCACTGAGGAGACACGATGACCACTACTTTTTTATTTCTGAGATCCTTACTAGCTGAGCGCATCATCATGAACTGGCTCAGCGATTGAGTCCCAGGGGCACCTAATAAAAATGGTTCGTAGCTCCGTTGATATTTCTGGGCTAAAACAGAAGGATGAAAAGGACTGATCCTACTCAATTCACTCGAACCAAGAAAAGGCACATACTTTTTTTCAGCAAAAGCTGTATTTTTGATTACATCCCCTCGTAAGACGTTGTCTGACATCGAACTGGCTGCTCTATGAATGATTTCTGGGTCAGCTACATTCACGCGATAAGATGAAGTGAAAAAAATCGCAATCAGTATAAACGCAAGTATCACTGGACCAAAAATCGCAAACAGCTTTTTCTTCATCATTATCCCTTCAATTCGTTGACTTGATCAATGATTTTGTTTGGTGTTGCCCATTCTTCCCGATCAAATTCTGATACAGGAACTTGTACATCAAGCTGTCCATCCAGCTCAACTAATAATTGAACAGACCCTAGTGAATCCAATAAACCTTCACCAAACAAATCGATTTCTTTATTTTCTTTCACTTCATCTGTACCTGTAATCTCTGCTAAAATCGTTAAAACTTGTTCTTCCATATCTATTCTCTCCTTTAAACTCGTCATTTATTTAAAAAATAGTTGATCTAAAAATCCTGAAAAAATCAATAAGCTAGCACATACTGCTTGAAACGTCATGAAAACAGAAAATGCGTGGGTCAAGCGATTGGAAGGAAGTTTTTTCTTCCGTTTTTTCTTATAGCGAATCCATGCATCTGTCACACAAATCAGCGTTGCATGATAGATACCATACAAAATGTAGTACCATGTCAAACCGTGCCAGACACCCATCAATAGAAACAATGCAAAGTATCCGATATTTGACGTCACGATCTTACTCTTGAACAATTTTTTCTTCATCAAGAAGAACATCAACCGCATATACACGTAATCTCTGAACCAGAAGGACAAAGACATATGCCAACGATTCCAGAACTCTTTGATGTTCCAAGCTAAAAATGGTTTGTTGAAATTGATCGGGGTATCATAGCCCATCAAATAACTCGTACCAACTGCAAACAAACTATAGCCAGCAAAATCGAAAAAGAGATACAAACTATAGACATACATGTAACCCAATAGCCACCATGAGATTCCGCCATGAGCCAAGGCACCTTTTGATACGATGGGTAACAGTACCTGTCCGAGATAATGACCGATGATGAATTTGTATAAAAAACCCATAAACAAATGATGGACCCCTTTTTCCAACATTTCCAGATATTGTTCCTTTGTTGGTGGTTGGAGCTGATCTTTTTCAAATCTTCGATAACGATCGATTGGTCCTGAAGAAATGGTTGGAAAAAACAACAAGAACTGAATATAACGGTAAGGATGATAGGTTTTGATCATACCGTCTCTCATTTCCATGATCATTTGTACCGATTTGAATGTTAAATAGGAAATACCCAGAAAACTAAGCAGTGATCCCTTACCAGATGTTAGAAATGGTGTGACTTTCGTAATCGCTAAAGGTAGAATTGCTAGAACTACCGCTAGATAAAACCATACACTCTGATTTCTTTTTTTTCGATAAGTGAAATAACACCAAACAAGTATACTTTGCCAGACCACATAGCCAATCAAAGCAAGCCCTTGTTGCCAATACGTTCCTCCAAAACTGATGAACAAGAAAAAGAAAGTTACAAGAACTTGATAAGTTCCTAAACGTTTCTGGAAAAATAGTAGAGAAAAAATGATTGGCGCTAACGCGAAACTCAGTAATAGAAAATAATACGGCTCCGCATAAGGAATCATATGTGGGAGACTCATCACCTATTCACCTCAGCTGTCAATGCTTTTCGATCAATTTTCCCATTGTTCGTTTGTGGCAATTGGTCAATAAACGCCACTTTTTGTGGGATCATATAGTCCATTAGAAAATCGGTCAACCTTTGTTTGATCGAACGTATCAACTGATAGTTAGTATCCGGAATCGCTTGGTTCAGTACAACAAACGCCACTAATTGTTGGACTTTCGACCCTTGATATTTGGGAACAACGATTGCTTGATTGATTCGTTCATCTTTAAGCAACGCATGTTCAATATCACCTAATTCAATGCGGTAGCCATGTAATTTCACCTGTTGATCGATTCTTCCTTCAATAAAAAGCAAACCGTCCTCTGCTAAATATCCTGCATCTCCTGTTCGATAGTTTTGATGCCCAGTTACTTGAAAGAACACTTCCTTCGTTTTTTCAGGATTGTTCAAATAGCCTTTTGACACGCTAGGACCAGTAATCAAAATCTCGCCACGATCACTTTCGCCATTTTTCAAAATAGATACGGTCGTATCGGACTTGACATAGCCAATTGGTAATCGTTCATACGTAGCCAATACTTCTCTTGTGATCAATATACTAGAAATGGCTACTGTCGCTTCTGTCGGCCCATACGTGTTGAAAATTTTGGCTGAAGGAAACCGTTCGAGTAACGCTTGCGCCGTTTTCTTCGTCAATTCCTCGCCACAGAAAATGAACGTAGTCAGCTCTGGTAAATGCCCCTCGTCAAATGATGCGTCCATCAAGCAAATATCGACAAACGAAGGAGTCGATACCCAGATATCCAGTTTTAATTGTGGTAAAATAGCAAATAATTTTTGAAAATCTTGGACGTTTTCCTTGAATAAAGGCTTGATGATCCCACCAGAAACTAATGCTGGATACAAAGTGAACACAGATAAATCAAAAGAAAAAGGTGCTTGTGCTAAAAAAGCTTGTCCCTCTTTGATTGGAAAGTCGCGCAAGACCCAATCGACAAAGCTCACCAAGTTATCATGACTGATTTGCACGCCTTTGGGTTCTCCTGTGGTGCCCGAAGTAAAAATAAGATAAAAATTTTCATCACCTTTCACTGCATGCTCAAATGGATAACCAACTATTGAGGCGATGATCGAGCGTAAACAATCTTTTTGGATGATTGGTATATCTGTCTCAATCTCCCAGTCACTTAAACTAATGATCATACTAGGCTGTGCGACACGTAAAATCGCTTCGATCCGTTCCTTCGGTGTTTGGGCATCAATCGGTAGATACGCATGTCCTGCTTTCACTACGCCCAAGAATGATACCACCATCTCAAACTCTAGATTGCCGAACACGACGATTGGCCCCTTCGTAGTCAAACGCTTCTCTAAGTAATAGCCTAATGCATCTGAGGAGTGCTTCAGTTCTTGATATGTGTGTTGCTCCTCTGCTGTCTGATATGCGATTCTATCTGGGTCTGCTATTCCCCAAAAATCGATCGCAGCCACGATTCCTTTTTTCTTCATCGTTTCCCTCCTAGAATTCGTTATATATAAATGTTCCACCTTGAATATTTTTGTAATGATACAAATAAATGAGTAATAATAGTATCGTCGAATAAACAAGGGTTCGAAGCATAAAAGTTCGCCAATATCGAACCTGTGGTTGCTGCCACCATTGTTTCATCTCTTTTTCCTCCTATTTAGATCCTTAGTCAAATTCTACTCATTCTATCCACAAAAAAACATTTGTTTTACTAACAGAATGCGCTTTACAGCTAACAGTTTTGTCACTAACTAAAGAGAACAAAAAAAGAGCCGTACGAAAATAAATTCGTACAACTCGATTCTGTCCTTCGTTCAGCTAGAATAAGATCCCCTTTTTGCTCTATTTTTCTTATTCCTCAATGATCCGACAATATAAACGACTAGTCATAAAGTAAAAGAGTAGGTAAATGACGATCAATAAGCCACAGACAAAGTATGCCAACCAATAGTCTGCCCCTTCTACATATTGAGAAAACACATTGATGGCAAATACTGCATGAGTGATGCCCAAAATCATCGGTGGAAAAAACATCAACGCATTTTGTTTATAGATCATCCGATTTGTTTTGCGTTGAGCAATCCCTAATTTTGTCAGCAATTGATAATTGGTTCGTTCAATTTCAGCTTCGGATAATTGTCGCACCATCAAGATACTACCGGTTGCGATGATCACGATCATTCCAACAAAAAGGGCAACAAAGATATTAATCCCAATTTGGCGGTCGATAGCACGCAACCTAGGATAGCGCGCATTATAATTCAAACGTGATGTTTGTCCTGTCAATTTATTTTCTGAATATTCGTTTTCCTCTTCTTTAGAAGCATCTGTATGGATCGTCCCAACTATTCCTTGGTCAGTAATCTCATAACTATAATAAATCGTGTGTGTCCAATTAGTAGCTACTTCTTTATTTAATCGTTCGGTCATTTTTTCTTGATTACCGCCAGTCACATTCCAATTGATGATCTGATATTCTAATCCAGTGACACGGTCAAAGACTTCTTGAGCAACGACCAATGTCGGTCCATAATAGGTCATGCCCTCATCTCCTAAAAATCCAGGAAGAACCTGTTGGATCAAAAGTTCTTGTTTATCCGGCAGATAGATCTTTTTCCCATAACTGGAAAAATTACGAAACATCGTTTCTACTGAATCTAACATAATTGCATGGTCTTTCTCTGTAAGTTTGATGTTTGGCAGACTAGGTTTGATTTTGCGAAAGGCGCGGTATTCTTTTTCTGAAATCAAATTGACTGGCTTGATTTCATTGCCACCAGATACCGAACCGATACTCAGGTTATAATAGCTCCCTACTACTTTGTAATGAAAGACTAATTCGTCGCTGATTTTCTGATTCTCTTCTGTTAAGATTGGTCGCAGTTTATCTGCCGTTTGAGTATCTAATTGATAAGAAACAGGCGCATCAATTTCCTCACGATGAGCAATGAGCGTCGAGATTCCAATCATTCCGCCGATCATTGCCAAAGATAGGCCAATAACTAATGTGATCAACGAATTCATTCGCCAGCCTTTTAACAGATGGATTTGTGTATTCCCAATCAACAAAAAATTGGTTCCCCGGTACTTAAATCTCGATTCACTCAACAAATGGAGCAGTAATCGAAAAGAATAACGAAAGAACAGGTAGGTCCCTAATATGCAGACAAACAATATTGAAAAGGGAAAAGCAATCATCAATCCTAGATTGACTTTTTTTTCAAATAGCTGGCTAATTGTTTCTCTGAAGTTCAATGCAGCGAAATAGCTGCTAGAAATCATCAATACTCCAATCACGCCCAATAAACGATGCCTTGTGCGAATACGCAACATTGAACTTTCCACTTGTTCTCTTTCCCCAAAACTACGATTCATGGGATAACTCCAAATCTTCCATAGTGAATAAAGAGAAACTGCCGAAAGAATAACAAAAAATACCACAACGGTTTCAAAAATGGACGGGATAGAAATAAAAAAACGACTAGTAATGTCCATCTTCATCATTCGTACTAAAATCATTTGAAACAATTTTGAGAAAATACTTCCCAATAAAATCCCTAACATACAAGCAAAAAAACCAATGGTCATCGTTTCCAACACATAGATTGATGAAATCTGGAATTTGCTGATTCCGAATAATTGATAGATCCCAATCTCTTTTTGTCTCCGATTGAGAAAAAAGCGATTAGCACTGAGTACGAAAAAGAGTAAGACAACAGTAATGATCCAACTACCAAGCTTTAAAATATTATCTATCGAAACATCTTGACTTGCCCTTCGAATCAGTGATTGGTCATAGGTCATCGCGCTAAATGAGTAATAGATCATCGTCGATAAGGTCAAACTGAAGAAATAGACAAGGTAGCCCCTTGATTGTTTTAAAAAACTTTTTGCGGCTAATTTATAAAGCATTGATTTTACCGCCTCCTCCAATCGTCGCCTGCATATCGATGACTTTTTCAAAGAATTCTTTTCTCGTCCCACGGCGGATCACTTCTGAAAAAATCACCCCATCTTTGATAAATAAAATACGGTTGCAATAACTAGCTGTATAAGGATCATGTGTCACTAATAAGATCGTTGATTTTTCAACTTCGTTCACTGTTTTTAAATAATTCAACAATTCTGTTGCTGATTTTGAATCCAATGATCCGGTTGGTTCGTCTGCGAAAATCACCTCTGGTTCTACTACTAAAGCTCTAGCTGCCGCAATGCGTTGTCTTTGTCCAACTGACATTTCATCAGGATAACGTTTTAGTAATTCTTCGATCCCCAAAAGCTGGGCAACATGTAAAACTCTTCGGTCCATTTCATCTTTCGCCATATTTTCAACAGCCAAAGGAAGTAAAATATTATCTTTACCATTCAATGTATCAATAAGATTGAACGTTTGAAAGATAAAGCCGATTTTTTTTCGTCTGAAATCACTCAATTCATGTTTTTTCATTTTTGTGATTTCATTTCCTTGGATCATCACACTACCCATCGTCGGTAGATTGATCGTTGATAAGATATTCATCAGAGTAGTCTTTCCCGCTCCACTCGGCCCCATGATCCCAATAAACTCTCCTTCTTCAACTGAAAAAGAAACATTGTCTAATACTTTGACCGGTGATTTACTACTTCCATAACTTTTACTTAAATGTTTTACTTCGATTATTTTACTCATGCTAGTCCTCCACCTTTATCCTTAATTGAATAGTAGCACATCCTTTCCTTTTTTTCCCTTTTGATTTTGTCACCTGATCACTCACGAAAATTATCCTGGAAATTTTTTTATTCAATTTTTTTATTCAAAAAAAAATAATTCGTATTTTTCAAAAGCTGATACTGCACGTTTTCACTTTTTTTCACAAGATAATATACACCATATATAGTATACTCATTCAATTATACAGCGACAAAACACTATATGTAGCAGATAATTAGTTGCTCCTTTCTTCAATTTGTTTTATGATAGACAAGAACTATTTTTTGTAGGAGCTGAAGAAAATGAAACGAACAGATCAAGAAATGGCTGTGCTAGAAAAACAGCCTGAAACCAAAAAAATGACTGTCATCAAACGCGATGGACGCGAGGTGCCATTTGATGAACAGAAAATAAATGCCGCACTGATCAAAGCAGAAAAGAAAATTCACGGTTCCTTATCTCCTATTACGTACGAAAAGATCCAATCAATCGCAGAACTTGTGATCAAAGAAGTCAAAGATCGCTTCGCAAATAACGTAAAAATCTATGAGATCCAAAACATCGTTGAACATATTTTGTTAGAAAAAAACGAATATGCCTTAGCAGAAGAATATATCCATTATCGAACAAAACGTGATTTTGCTCGTAGTAAAGCAACTGACATCAACTTTTCGATCGAGAAACTGATCAATAAAGACCAAAGTGTTGTCAATGAAAATGCGAACAAAGATAGTAATGTATTCAATACGCAGCGTGACTTGACTGCTGGCATCGTTGGGAAATCGATCGGATTGAAATTACTTCCACCGCATATTGCCAACGCCCATCAAAAAGGCGATATCCATTATCATGATCTCGATTACCATCCGTATACACCAATGACAAATTGCTGTTTGATCGACTTCAAAGGTATGTTGAACAACGGGTTTAAAATTGGAAATGCAGAAGTCGAATCACCAAAATCGATCCAAACAGCAACGGCACAGATCTCACAGATCATTGCCAATGTTGCATCTAGCCAATATGGCGGATGTTCTGCCGATCGCACAGATGAATTGCTTGCTCCTTTTGCACAATTAAATTACAAAAAACATTTAATTGATGCCAAAGAATGGATCGACACACCCGAACGGCAAGAAGCCTATGCAAAAGCAAAAACCAAAAAAGATATTTTTGATGCCATGCAAAGTTTGGAATATGAGATCAATACACTTTTCACTTCCAACGGACAAACGCCTTTTACTTCACTCGGCTTCGGTCTAGGTAAAAATTGGTTTGAACGAGAAATCCAAAAAGCGATTTTACAAATCCGAATCAATGGATTAGGCAGTGAGAAACGGACAGCGATCTTCCCCAAATTGATATTTACACTAAAAGACGGAATCAATCTGAAACCAACTGATCCAAACTATGATATCAAACAATTAGCCTTAGAATGTGCCACAAAAAGAATGTACCCAGATATTCTAAATTATGACAAGATCGTTGAATTGACAGGAAGCTTCAAAGTACCAATGGGCTGTCGCTCCTTCTTACAAGGTTGGAAAGACGAGAACGGTGAAGAAGTGAATGTCGGAAGAATGAATCTAGGTGTGGTTACGTTGAACTTGCCGCGGATCGCCTTAGAAGCAGACGGTGACCAAGAAAAATTCTGGCAATTACTTTCAGATCGCTTGTCGATTATGAAAGATGCCTTAGTTTATCGTGTCGAACGTTGTAAAGAAGCGATTCCAGCAAATGCACCGATCCTTTACATGTATGGTGCATTCGGTAAACGACTATCTCGTACAGACGCCGTAGATGAATTATTTAAAAATCGTCGAGCAACTGTTTCATTAGGCTACATCGGACTTTATGAAGTCGCTGCTTCTTTCTTTGGCGGTGAATGGGAAAATAATGCTGAAGCCAAAGATTTCACTCTAGATATCGTGAAAAAACTAAAAGCCAATGCCGACGCTTGGGGAAATGAATATGGCTATCACTTCAGCGTATACTCCACACCAAGTGAAAGCTTGACGGATCGTTTTTGCCGTTTAGATACAGAGAAATTCGGTATCGTTGAAAATATCACAGATAAGGAATATTACACTAACAGTTTCCACTATGATGTGCGTAAAAATCCAACGCCATTTGAAAAGCTTGAATTTGAAAAAGACTATCCAAAATACTGTTCTGGTGGCTTTATCCATTACTGTGAATATCCAGTCTTGCAACAAAACCCTAAAGCATTAGAAGCTGTTTGGGACTTTGCCTATGACAAAGTAGGCTATTTAGGAACCAATACACCGATCGATCATTGTTACCAATGTGGTTTTGAAGGAGATTTCCAACCAACTGAACGTGGCTTTGAATGCCCAGAATGCGGCAATCACGATCCAAAATCATGTGACGTAGTCAAACGAACATGCGGCTACCTAGGAAACCCACAAGCCCGCCCAATGGTCCACGGCAGACACAAAGAAATCTCATCACGCGTGAAACATATGAAGTAAGGTTGTGAGAAAGCCGTTCAGCTCCAAGTAATAAGGCAGAAGATGGAAAAATAGTTTTCTATATTTTTTCATCTTTTGACTTATTATCGTAGGAGTTGGCTTTCGAACACCGTGGATAAGGTTGTGAAAGAAGCGTTTAGCACTGAGTAATAAGACAGAAAAATCAAAAATGGTTCTTTCATTTTAGATTTTTTTGACTTATTACCGAAGTGTTGCTTCTTGAACACCGTAGATAAGGTTGTGAGAAAAGCGCCCAGCTCCAAGTCATACGAGAGATAGCATCCCTTCCTCTGGCTATTTTCTTATGTCTCCTACGACCGTCAAGAATTTTTTATAACGGATACCATTTTATAATGAAAGAAGTTTTACTATGAGAAATCCTAAACCTAAAGAATGGCTGGCTCAAGATTATAGTCATGACTATATCGCCGATTATAAACCGTTCAACTTTGTGGATGGCGAAGGTGTTCGTAATAGCTTATATGTAAGTGGCTGTTTATTTGCCTGTGAAGGTTGTTTTAACAAAGCCGCTCAGAATTTTCGTTACGGCAAACCATTCACTCCAGAACTGGAAGAACAGATCATGGCTGATCTACGTAACGATTACGTCCAAGGATTGACACTCTTAGGCGGTGAACCTTTTTTGAATACGAATGTTTGCCTACGTGTAGTTGATCGAATCCGGCAAGAATTTGGTCACAGCAAAGATATCTGGTCATGGACTGGTTATACCTTCGATGAATTATTACAAGATTCGGAAGATAAACTAGAACTGCTCTCGAAAATCGATATTCTCGTTGATGGCCGTTTTGAATGGTCAAAAAGAGATTTCAAATTACAATTTCGTGGAAGCAGCAATCAGCGCATCGTTGACGTGCAACGATCGCTTGCTGAAAAACAAGTCGTCATCTGGGAAAAATGTACAGATGCTACGCAAACATATGAACAAATAAAAAAACAAGAACTGATTTAACTATACTCAGTTTTGATTGAACAAAATAAAGAATGCTCCATCTAAAAGACCAAGACAGAAGTGAATTCCGCTTTTGTCTCAAAGTCTAAGATGGCGCATTCTTTATTCTATTTCTGGTTCTATCGCTTGCGTTTCCCACAAAGGTAACACAATATTCTCATAAGTCATCGGATCTAAATTCGTCAGTGTGATACCTAATAAACGAATCCCCTTCTCTATCCCTAAAATCTCTTCCCATATCAGACTGGCTTGATAAAACAGCGCTTCTTTTTTATAGACATATTCTGGTAATGTCACTCGCTTCGTTACTGTAGAATAATCGGTATAACGGACCTTCAAGACAACTGTTTTTCCATGTTTCTGAACACGCCGGAGAGAATCTTCCACTTTCTCAGCCAGCTGACGCAACTGACCAAGAACTTCTTCTTCTGTTCTTAGTGGTTGTCCATACGTATGCTCTTTCCCGACTGACTTACGCTCGCGGGTGACATTGACCGGCGAATCATGGATACCTCGTACTTTTCGATACAACGAATACCCCATTTTACCAAACTGTTGGATCAACATCATTTCAGTACATTGATACAGATCTTCTCCTGTAAAAATACCTAATTCATGCATTTTAGGAACAGTTTTCTTGCCGACACCATGAAATTTTTCGATTGGTAATGCTTTTAAGAAATCGACAGCTTCTTCGGGGGTGACGACCGTCATTCCTTTAGGTTTTTGAAAATCTGATGCAAGTTTCGCTAAAAATTTATTATAGCTGACACCAGCCGAACAAGTCAGATGCACCGTTTGCCAAATATCAAGTTGGATCATTCGGGCGATTTTAATCGCTGATTTACAATTGATTTTATTATTCGTGACATCTAAATAAGCTTCATCAATACTAACTGGTTCGACTAAGTCTGTATAGCGATAAAAAATCTCCCTGACTTCTTTTGATATCGCACTATATTTTTGGTGGTCTCCCGGTTTGAAAATCGCTTCTGGACAAAGTTCATAGGCTTTTTGGGCACTCATTGCTGAATGGATGCCGAACTTACGTGCTTCATAGTTAGCCGTCGTCACTACCCCACGCCCGCCAGTATCACTGGGATGTCTGGCGATCACTAAGGGTTTTCCACGAAGTTCAGGGTGATCTCGTTCTTCAACGGACGCGAAAAAAGCATCCATATCGATATGAATGATTTTTCTAGACGTATCATTATGTAAAGGAAACTGTAATTCCATCAGACTCACCCCACTATTATTATACACGAACTTTTGTTCCCTTTCAAGAAAAGATCTTTCCTTAAATCCTGTGAATACGCGCTGTCTTTTCTTTGGCACACGTCCCTATTTGTGCAAGTCTACTTATTCGTTTGGACACGCTCAATATTAAATAACAATTCTTATGATTTTAAAACATCATTATATTATGCTATTATCTGTTTGTAAAAGACTGGCCAGTCTTAATTAAAATTAAAGGAGAGTAACCATGTTAAATAACTTAAAAAATAACGTTAGCCCCGTTTTAGAAAAAGAGTTTAAAAAAATCAATCAGTTCAGAACTAAATTCTTAAAAAAAAATTTGACAAAAACTACTCCCGATAATACTCTACCATCCAATCATATTGTGAGTACTTCTGATATTTTTACTTTAACTCCTGATAGTGCAAAAAAAATTGGTATAGCGTATCAGCAAATCAAATGTCCTGATGTTCAGACTCTCAAACTATTGACTGGAACGCCCGATTTTCTATTTGAAAATGAGTTAACAACCAAAGATGAACGCTTCAAAGTACTACCAGATATCAATTTAAAAGAAAACCGTACAAGTCAAAATCTATGTACTGTTCTAAAAGCTTATGTATATGGTAATTCTAATGATGCTCAGGTGTACGAGGAAATGTTGAATCGCTTTATCTTCCCTATGACTCTCCAGCATTATGGCAGCAAGGAGCAAAATCTCACAATCAAAGAAAACACTAGTTTTGTGATTGATTCTGGCGATACTGTCTCCCTTTCTTTTAAGTCGGTGACATTAGAAAAGAACGCTAGTCTCGTTTGTGCACACACACATGTCCACTTTCAAACTGAACAGATGACTCAATTGGAGCATACTTCCTTGAATAATGGAATTGTCGTCATTGGGACACATGGAGGAAATGGCGGAAATGGAGGGAATGGCGCAGCTGGAGCAAACGGAGGAAACGGTGGTTCCGATATTAATAAAAAATTGGGTGGAAATGGGACTGAGGGTGCAGATGGCTCTCCCGGAACAGAGGGTGGCAACTCATCTGAATGTACGTTTTATATCAAAAAACTTACAGGAGATACTCCTTTTGGCAGCTATGGTGGGAATGGCGGAAATGGCGGAAATGGTGGAAATGGTGGCAGTGGCGGAGACGGCGGAGACGGCGAAGACTCAAAGAGCTGCACGGATGGGGGAAACGGTGGAAACGGAGCAAAAGGTGGAAATGGCGGAAATGGTGGAAAAAGTGGAAACGGAGCAAATATAGTTATCTATATAGATGAAGGAGTGGAATATATTCTTACAGGTATACATGACGTTTCCCCAGGAAGTGGTGGACAAGGTGGAAATGGCGGGGCTGCTGGAAAAGGCGGGTCTAAGAAAAGTGATGGCAAGCCGGGCTCACCGGGAACAAGTGGTAGTGCTGGAAAAAGTGGTAGCGCTGGGCAAGCCGGGCAAAGCGGGAATATCTCTATTTTACCTTATCGTGATCCTGTAGATTAATCCGTTTAACCATTCTTATATCACTTAGATGCAATCAAACGAACAAGCTGTCGAAATAATTTCTGCATCAAAAAAGAGTGGATTCATCGCAGTAAACTAAATAGCTGTATTGTTCCCTTCTACTCTTTTCAAAATACGAAAACTAAAATTTAAGAAATGATTCATCAATAATAAGCGGAGAGACGAAAATCTAAACCTGATTTCCGTCTCTCCGCTTCATTTATCTAGAATAGTTGATGTAGCTTGTTCTTCTTATTTCATTTAATTATCCAATTCATGGAACTGACGATACACGTCTTGTTTCTTGATTCCGTTTTTGACTGCAATCGTTTTGATTGCCGCATTCGGTTTTTCTCCTTGATCGATCAATTGTTGTACTTGTTCTTTCAAGGTACCTTGAAGCTGTTCAGTTGGAACGATTTCCTCGTTGCTTCCCTCAACAAGTAAACAGCATTCTCCCTTGATCGGCTGTTTTTCTAAATAACCAAGTAATTCTTCGATGTCTCCGCGTAGGTATTCTTCATGGATCTTCGTCAATTCTCGACAAAGCACCACTTGACGATTGCCGAACACTTCCAACATGTTAGTCAACGTTGCGGCTACGCGATAAGGTGATTCGTAAAAAATCAATGTTGCTTTCTGTGCGACAAGAGATGCTAGTATGTCCTGTTGTTCCTTTTTCTTTCTAGGTAAGAAACCATAGAATAAAAATGGTTGCGGAACAAGCCCAGAGGCAATCAATGCGGTCATACCCGCTGTAGGACCTGGCAATGCTACAACTGGGATATCTTCTTTGATACAAGCAACGACAAGCTCATGTCCAGGATCACTGATAGATGGCATGCCCGCATCGCTTACTTGTGCTATCGTTTTTCCTTCTTTTAGCCAGTCGATCAATTGAGGAATACGTTCTTTATAATTATGTTCGTGCAAACTTTTTTGGGGAGTTTGGATCTCGAAATGATTCAATAGCTTTTGTGTATTGCGTGTATCCTCACTCGCAATCAAATCAGCTTCTTGTAATGTCCGCACACTGCGAACAGTCATATCCTCCAAGTTTCCGATTGGTGTTGGAACGAGGTAAAGTGTGCCAAACACGTGATTTCCTTTAAAGCTCTTTTGGTTATACATATGATTCTCCTTATCAAACAGAGTAAAGGAAGCTACTCTAATTAAAAAATTTATCCTGGTAGTTCAACGACGAATACCGCAAAACAAGAATGCTTTGCGGTATTCATTGACTGTGATAGAAGCCACTGGATCCTTTGATTTAGCGTCCACTTTCACGATAGATCACTTCTAAACAGAACGCACAAGGTTCATCATTTTCACGTCTTGAACCATACAAATCATAACAAACATGGAATCCTTCTTCGTAAATCTTTTCAAGATTCATTCGGGATTTTGATAGTTCTTGTTTGGCATTTTCAGCTGGAGCTTGCGCCACTTGGTTCAATTCACGAAGATGTTCACGTAATCGTTGATTTTCCATCTCTAAGGTGGTATTTTTCTCAACGATTTCATGCAGTGCATGTTTCATCTCTACTAATTCAGTCAATGTATTTCGTAACTCTGACTCCAATTGGTTCAACCCATCATATAATGATCTCTTATCCATTCATCTCACCTACTTGGATGAAATTTTTTAGTTCATCCCATTCATATTCAACAGGATTCTCCCGTCCGTTCAGTCGCACACTAACTAAGCGACTAAGCAGGTTCAATCCTACGACTTTCCCTTTACCATCAGGAGTTTCAAGTGTTTTCCCAAAGTCAGGGAGTTCTTTTTTTGCGGCTTCATATGCTTCACTTTCATACTGTAGACAGCACATCAAGCGACCGCACAAGCCAGAAATTTTAGTTGGGTTCAGTGATAATCCTTGTTCTTTTGCCATTTTGATCGAAACAGGCACAAAATCTCCTAAGAAAGACGAACAACAGAGTGGCCGCCCACAAGGCCCGATACTTCCGATCATCTTCGCCTCATCCCGAACACCGATTTGTTTCAATTCGATCCTTGTACGAAAAACGGCCGCCAAATCTTTCACTAATTCACGAAAATCAATACGTCCATCTGCCGCAAAATAAAAAGTCAATTTGCTTCGATCAAAAGTATATTCAACTTGGACGATCTTCATTTCTAGTTTTCTCTCTCTAATTTTTTCTTTCGCAATCAAAAAAGCTTTTTTTGCATCTTCTTCATTTTTGTTGCATTTTTTAAGCTCAGCAGTTGTTGCTTTATGCAAAATGGGATTGATGGTTTCAGGTAAATCTTCCAGATCAATATCTCTTTTGGGAATAGCAACCGTTGCGATATGTAAAGTTTGCTGAGACTCGACTAACACTTTATCATTGTATGCATATTCTGAATCTCCGGGTGTAAAATAATAGACATGACCAGCATCTCTATAACGGACACCTACTACTTCTACCATTTGTGGCCTCCTTGATTACGCAAAATATAAATTGACAAATCAAAAAATCGTTTGTAATACAAATTGCTCAGCGACGGCTTGAAAACTCACATTGCTACGCAGTTTTTGTTCTGCTAACAAAATACGTTCAATCGTTTGATTCAGCCGTTTGACTTTACCATACTCCCCAGATGTTATCGCCTGTTTTTGAGCTTCCTGATAATAATACATTAAAATTGAAAAACCAGTAAATTGTTGATTTTTTTCTTTAAATACTTTCACCAATCGTTTTTGGACATAGATAAAGGCTTGTGTATCTCTTTTATCTAAGTAGACAAACCATTGATAAGTCAAGTCCTTAGCCTCATTAAACCATTCATCTTCTGAGATTTCAACTGCTTTTCCTAAACTGTTTGTCAAGAATGACAAAAGTTTTGCTTTTTCCGCAGAAATTTGCTGATCTTGTAATTTTTGAATCAATGAATCCTTTGACAATTCTTGGAAATGCAAGGTCTGACAACGAGATTGGATCGTAGGTAAGATCCGACCAATAGCTTCCGTTTCTAAAATCGCTAGAAAATCACCAGGTGGTTCTTCTAAAAATTTCAATAGACTATTGGCCGCACTCGCGTTCATTTTTTCTGCTTCCTGGATCAAGAATACTTTTTTCCTTGATTCATATCCACTACGACTAAACTCTGTCTGTAAGCGCCGGATCTGATCGACCTTGATCGACTGACCATCGGGTGCAAGAACGAGTACATCTGGATGTTCTTGATTTTTGATCCGTTGACAATTATTGCATCTGCCACAAGGTTGTTGGTTGTTCATATTCGTACAATATAAATGTTGTGCTAACCAAATGCCTACCTCATGCTTTCCTGTACCTTTTTCACCTTCAAAAAGATAAGCATGAGCGAGACGCCCATGCTCAAAACTTCGTTGAAGTTGTTGATACACGAGAGGTTGCATTTGCGCAAGTATGTTTTCTTGAGCCATAGTTCCTCCTAGAAATGGTGGAATCCTTCAACTGGTAAGACAAAGACTGTTGCTCCGCCCACTTCTACTTCTACAGGATAAGGAACGCCACCGTCCATTGAAATATCTAACGTTACTGGAGTAGAAACAAATTGTTTTCTTGACTCACATGTTTTTTTGATGATCTCTAATGCTTCTTCGACACGATCGTCCTCAATACCAACGATAAATGTGCTGTTTCCCGCTTTAAGGAAACCACCAGTAGAAGATAATTTAGTCGCACGAATGTTTGCATCGATCAATTCATTGGACAAACGGTTGCTATCTTTATCTTGAATGATTGCTAAAATGATTTTCATTTACGTTCACCTTCCTGACTTTCAAAATATTGTGGAAATTGGTTGATAATTGCGTGGTAACTCAATTGTAACACTTCTTCAAAACTATTTCTTGCATCGATCTTATGGATACGCTCTGGATGTTCCTCTACCAATTTCAAATAGGCATGACGGACACGCTGGTGGAACTCTAATCCTTCTGAATCTAAGCGATCGATTTGGTTCTGGCGATTTTTAGCGATGCGACGTAATCCTGTGTCAGAATCGACATCAAGATAAAGAGTAAAATCAGGAGTCGTTCCTTCTGTAGCAAATTCATTCAGTTCAGCAATCTCGTTTACGCCGATCCGACGACCCGCACCTTGGTAGGCCAACGAACTATCGACAAAACGATCACACAAAACGATTTTCCCACTCGAAAGTGCAGGTAAAACTTTTTCGACCAAGTGTTGTCGTCGAGCAGCTGCGTATAATAAACTTTCTGTTCGCTCGTCCATGCGATCATTTTTGGGATCAAGAATCACTGCACGAATCTGTTCAGCAATTGGTATCCCCCCTGGTTCCCGAGTTTGAATGATCTCTGTTTTTGCTACTTGTTGTAAAAGAGGATATAGTTCTTTGATGATACTCGTTTTACCTGCACCATCAGGTCCCTCGATCGTAATAAATAAGCCGTTCACACTTGTTCCTCCATCTCTTCTCTTGCTTTTCTATTGTATCTGAAAATCTTTGTTGATCAAACTACCGCGATCTGACTCGTAGCAAAAAATCATAGTTCACGTCTGCCTTCGACCGCTTTCATTAAAGTCACTTCGTCTGCGTATTCGATATCGGAACCAACAGATAAGCCATGTGCTAACCGTGTGACTTTGATACCAGCAGGCTTGATCAATCGTGAAAGGTAGATTGCTGTTGCTTCTCCTTCAGTGGTCGCATTCGTTGCGATGATCACTTCTTGGACCTCTGCATCATGCAAACGTTGTAAGAGAGGAGGAATATTGATATCTTCTGGACCCGTACCTTCCATTGGTGACAATACACCATGTAACACATGGTACAAGCCACGATACTCACGCATCTTCTCCATCGCCATGACATCTTTTGGTTCTTCAACGACTAAAATGATGCCACGATCTCTCGATGGATCTTTACAGATCTCACAAGGATCTTCTTCTGTGATATTTCCGCAAATACTACAAAAATGTAGATCGCGTTTGACGCTCAATAAAGCTTTAGCAAATTCATTGACCACTTCATCTTTCATATCGATCGTATAAAAAGCCAGTCTTGTCGCTGTTTTTTGACCAATACCTGGAAGTCTCATATAACTGTCGATCAGTTTGGCAATTGGTTCTGGATATTGCATGTTCATTTCCCCTTCAGGAAAATTTAAAAGGGTAAGCCCTTAGTGTATTTTCCCATTGTTTTTTCTGATTCTGTATCGATTTTTTCTAATACGTCATTGACAGCCATCACGATCAAATCTTGTAGCATTTCTGTATCTTCTGGGTCAACTACTTCATCATTGATCTGGATATCTTTCATTCGACGATTACCAGTAAAGACGACTTTGACTAGATTATTCGTAGAACTACCAGTAAATTCTGTTTCATTTAGTTTTTCTTGGGCTTCGCCCATTTCTTTTTGCATTTTTTGGACTTGTTTCATCATCCCTTGCATATTTCCCATTCCGCGCATCATTATTATCGCTCTCCTTTTCTAATCATCGATTACTGTGACTGCTGAACCGAAAAGTTCTTCAGCTTTCGTCACTACATTTTCTTGGTTTGTTTGTTCTTGAGGAAGCAATTCGATCTCGTCTGATTCATCATCAGACGCAAACGATTCTTCGGCTTCTCCATCCTTTGCTTGGACGAGATAATTTTTTCTTAGACCAGGCCAACTTTCCCGTGTGATATAGACAGGCTCTGGCGCATAATCTTTGATCATGCGACTAAGTTGGTTGTGGATCGCTAATTGAAGCTCTTCGTCATTAGCTGCGCGCTGACAGACGATTTCATAATCAAAAGCAATCACTAGTCCATTAGGTCCTGCCGCAACTGGTTCACTTGCTTTGAGCATCGCTCGCTGGGTCACTGACAAACTCATCAAAAGATCATCCCAGACTTCTTTTACTTCATTCAAGTGTTTCCTTGTCGCCTCTTTTAGTACATTATACACCCGTTCCGTAGGAATACGGTATGTACTTGGCTGTTTTTTCTGAACAGGTGATTGCGTCGTTTGCTGATTCGCAGTGACTTTCACCGTGCCATTTTTGATTTCTTTGATTTCCTTTTTCAGCTCTTGGATCTCTTGTTGCAATTGTTTTACTTGTTGCTGATCGATTTCACTAGGCACTTGCTGACTTTCATTTGCTGAAGATTGAGCTAGTTTCACTGTCGCAACCTCTAAATAAATAGTCGCACTATTTGTAAAACGTACCTCATTTTGTGTATCGCTCAAAATTTGGATCATTTGAAACAAACGTTGTGCCGGGATTTCTTTCGCCAATGTCGTGAATGTTTCTGTTTTGACATGTGAGGTTTCCTCTAATAGATTTGGTGCTTGCTGAAACATCAATAGATCACGGCAATAAGACAACAGATCTTCTAAAAAGCGCCGTGATTCTTTTCCTGCCGCTAAAATTTGATTCAATTCTTGTAAGGCTTGTGGGATCTCTTTGCTAAAACAAGCGGATAGATACGCATCCATCATCTCATTCGTCAAACTCCCCGTGACTTGCATTGCATCATCCAACGTGATCGTGCCATCACTGAAAGAAATCGCTTGGTCAAGAATACTTAACGCATCTCGCATCCCACCTTCTGCTGCTCGTGCGATGACTGTCAACGCAGGCGCTTCGTAAGCAATCTCTGTTTGATCCAAGATATATTCTAAATGTTCGGTAATATCTGCTGCATTGATCCGTTTGAAATCAAAACGTTGTGTTCGAGAGATGATCGTTGCAGGGATTTTGTGCGGTTCAGTGGTTGCTAAAATAAAAATAACACTTTCTTTTGGTTCTTCCAGTGTTTTCAGTAAAGCATTGAACGCTCCAGTCGAAAGCATGTGGACTTCATCAATGATATAAATTTTGTAAGCGGCTTTTGTTGGTGCATAATTTGCTCGATCTCTGATGAAACGGATCTCCTCGACACCATTGTTACTTGCCGCATCGATTTCAATGACATCTTCTTGTGTCCCAGTCGTGATCGACTGACACATCTCACAATGATTACAAGGTTCACCATCTTTGCTGTTTGGGCAATTGATCGCCTTGGCAAATATTTTTGCCGCACTTGTTTTCCCTGTCCCTCTTGGTCCTGTAAACAAATAGGCATGTGAGGTTTTATGGGAAACAATCGCATTTTTCAATGTTTGTGTCACAGCTTTTTGTCCAACGATATCCTCAAATCGCTGTGAACGCCACACACGATAAAGTGCTTGATATGCCATAAGGATCCCCCTTCTTTTGAAAAATTCACTAACTTTTATTATACGTGATTTAGCCAAAAAAAACTACTATACTTTATTCGGTTGTAACAGAAGTGAGCAACACTTAGAAATAAGCCTTAACATTCAAAAAAGCTGCTCGTATTTTGGGATGTTAAGGCTAAATACCAATTTCGAACATCGTTTGTCTAGGTTGCGAAAGAAACCTTAAACTCTAGACTATTAGACAGAAACAGTCAAAATAGCTATTTCATCGTTGATTTTTTTGAGCTGTGTCCAAAGAGTTACGCCTTGAACAGTATTTATCCAGATTCTGAAAAAAAGTTCAGTTCTAAAACGTATGGCTGAACGTGGAAAATAGTTGCTCTGGTTTTCTACATCTTTCGACTGAGAGCATTTTCAGTCTCCTATGGTATAATACAAACATATACGTAGTAAAAAAATACTTGCTCACAGGGAGGACTTTTTATGGGACTTATTAAAGCAGCAACTAGCATGATCGGCGGCGGATTAGCAGATCAATGGATCGAAGTCATTGAACCAGACAATATGAGCGACACCACAGTCATGACAAAAGGTGTCAAGGTACGTAAAGACGATAAAAGAGGATCCAATCGAAAAGGTACAGAAGATGTATTGACAGATGGCACAGTCGTTCATGTCTATCCGAACATGATGATGCTTTTGGTAGATGGTGGAAAAATCATCGATTACACAGCTGAAGAAGGCTATTATACGATCAAAAACGATGCTGCCCCTTCCATGTTCAATGGTTCATTGAAAGGTGCAATCGCTGAAACCTTTGACCGCTTTAAATTTGGTGGCGTAACTCCACAAAAACAACAAGTATTCTATATCAATCTACAAGAGATCAAAGGAATCAAATTTGGCACAAGCGCGCCATTAAATTACTTTGATAATTTCTATAATGCAGAATTATTCTTACGTGCGCATGGAACGTACTCGATCCATATCACCGATCCAATCTTATTCTATACAAATGCAATTCCTAAAAATAAGACGCAAGTTGAAATCGCAGATATCAATGAACAATATTTAGCAGAATTCTTGACTGCTCTTCAATCAGCGATCAACCAAATGTCTGCTGATGGGCAACGTATTTCCTATGTCCCATCAAAAAGTTTAGAACTAAGCAAATATATGGGCACAGCGTTAGACGATTCTTGGCGTGAGCTTCGTGGGATGGAGATTGTTTCTGTCGCAGTTGCTAGCATCTCTTACACAGATGATTCGGTCAAACTCATCAACATGCGCAATGAAGGTGCCATGTTAGGTGATCCTAGTGTCCGTGAGGGCTATGTGCAAGGTTCGATTGCTCGTGGGATGGAAGCTGCAGGTAAAAATGATGCCGGTGCGATGACTGGCTTTATGGGTATGGGAATGGGCATGAATGCCAATGGCTCCTACTTAGCTCAGTCCGCACAAAATAATCAAGAACAAATCAAGCAACAACAAGAAAAACAAAACCAACAAACAGCTCAAGGTACTAACGATACATGGACTTGCCCTGTCTGTGGTACCGAAAACACCGGGAAATTCTGTTCAAACTGTGGTGCTGCAAAACCAGTGGCAAATAGCCAACCAAAGCTTGAAATGAAATGTAGCGAATGTCATGAAGTAGTGGATCTTTCAAATGGAATTCCTAAGTTTTGTCCAAATTGTGGAAAACCATTCAAAGGTATCCCACTCGACTAGTTGAAAGGGGTGCCTGAATGGATGCTTTAACACATAAATGCCCCAATTGTGGCGGACCATTGACCTTCGATCCAAAAGATCAAAAATTTCATTGCGACTATTGCCTAAATATTTATACAGAAGCAGAAGTCAGTCAATATGAAGAGGAACAAAAAGCGGCCCGCGACATCAATGGGACTCAAGATCAACCAGTTGCAACGGATGAGTTCACCTTTACAGCAGAAGAACAGCTCGATCAAATGGATGAAACAGAACGTCAAGCATTTGCCGATGCTGGTGGAATGACTGATACAGAGGCAACAGCTGAACAGACGGCTACTGACGAACAAAGCAACATGGAACTATTTTTATGTCCAAACTGCGGTGCAGAAATCGTCACAGAAGCCACTACAGCTGCTACCTATTGTTACTACTGTCATAATCCAGTCGTGCTATCCGGACGACTAAGTGGTGACTTCTTACCAAATAAAGTTCTGCCTTTTGCTGTAGAAAAAGAAGAAGCAATTAAACAGTTTCTCGCATGGACGAAGAAAAAATGGTTTGTACCAAAAGCATTTTTCAATCAGGAGCAAATCGACAAATTAACTGGCGTTTATTTCCCATATTGGGCAACCGACGCTGAACTAGATGGTTCTTTACAAGCCAACGGGACAGTTGTCAGAATCTGGCGTGTCGGTGATATCGAGTATACCGAAACAAAACAATATGCCGTACACCGTGAAGGAAAGCTTTCCTTCAAAGAATTAGTAAAAAATGCTTTGTCAAAAAATACTCAACAAAAAATGGTGGAAGCTGTCCAACCATTTCCTTTAGCTAAAGCTATCGGATTCAAAAGTCAATATCTCGCTGGATTCCAAGCAGAAAAACGTGACATTGAGTACCAAGCAATCAAAGCAGATATCCAAAATGAGTTACGTGACTATTCCGAAAAATTGTTGCGAGATACAGCCAATGGCTATACTACTTTGACCGGAGTACGTGCTTCTGCAGAAATCACTGGCGAAAAAAATGAATATGTCTTGTTACCGGTCTGGCTTGTTACTTACCGTAGCAACGATTCTAACAAGAAAGTCTATTATTATGCAATGAATGGCCAAACGGGTAAAGTTAGCGGTGTATTACCGATCAGTCATAAAAAACTCGCTTTGACCTCTTTCGGGATATTCACTGTTTTAGCGATCCTCTTTATGATTGGAGGCTATTTGATATGATGAGTAAAAAAAGTCTCTCCATTTTCTTTTTATTAGCCATTAGTTTACTGTGGACACCGATCGTAGGAGCTGCTACCCCAACAATCAATGACGAGGCGAATTTATTTACAAGCGAACAAGTCAACACACTGAGCCAACAAGCGAAAGAAATCAATGACAAGATCAAAGGACAAGTATTTATTGTCACGACTACCTCAAATACTGCAGAACCTAGAGACTTCGCTGACAACTATTTAAGAACCGCAATAGGAAATGATCAAAATGGTTCTGTTTTACTTTTAGATATGGGGCAACGAGAAATCTATATCTCCACTTCTGGAAATATGATTGACTATTTGACGGATCGCCGGATCGATTCGATTTTAGATGATGTCTATGATCAGATGACGAATGCAAACTATTATGCAGCAGCCCAAGCCTATTTGACCAAAGCTTCTACTTATGTAGATGAAGGAGTGCCTGGCGGTCATTATCGTATAGATGAAGCCACAGGTAAAATCACTCGGTATAAAGTTTTGACTACCGTCGAAATAGTGATTGCGGTGGCTTTGGCAGCTATCTTAAGCATCGCTTTTTATATGATCACCGCCTCACGATACCAATTGAAATCAGGGACATATAAATACCCATTTCGTGAAAAGGCAAGTATCAAATTGACGGACAAAACAGATCGTTTAACGAACTCCTTTGTCACGACTCGTCGTATCCCTAAAGCGCCACCCCCAGGAAGCGGTGGTGGTGGCAGCACGACTCATTCGAGTGGTGGCGGTACCTTTGGCGGCGGCGGCCGAAGCTTTTAATTAAACGAAAACAGAACACAAACCAAAACATGGATCAGATTATGAGGGGCTCCCTCTATCTGATCCATATTTTTTGATTCTTTCATCAAATACTTACACACTTGTCCATACTTCATAGGTATAGAAATAAAATTACGTTAGATAGATAAATATATTGATTTTTAATTTCATAAATGTATACTTGATTTATGAAAGCGTTTCAAATAAACGAAAGGAAGTCTCACCATGAATAATAAAGAAACCGTTCCATCAATCATTCATTTTGGGATGAAATCGGCTTGTTACTTGCTTCTTGCTTGTATCGTCAGTGGTATCTTCATTCCCTATTTATTCTATTTATTGCACTGGGAAGTTCGACTGGGTGTCTTTCTCTTTCTTCCTCCCTCTTTAGCTGCTGTCATCACTGGCAATTATTATTTTATTTCAACTAATACAGGTTTTACTAAAGGATGTATCCGAACATTTCTTATCGCTACAGTCTGTCTGATGTTCGTCGCTTATCTATGGTTGTATCAAGGCATCATCTTCTAAATTCTATCGATAAAAAAGGAGTGTCAATATGTTAACAAAGTTTACAGAAATCATTGAGCGTTATTTGGCAGGTCCAATGGCTACAATTGCCAACCAAAGACATTTACGTGCCATACGTGATGGGATCATCGCTACATTGCCACTAATTATCGTCGGTTCGTTTTTCTTGATCATTGCTTTTCCGCCCTTACCGCCCAGTTGGGGGATCTATCGGTTCTTGTCCGAAAATGCAGCAACTATTTTATTACCTTATCGCATGACCATGTATATCATGTCTCTATATGCGACATTTGGCATCGGTGCCAGTTTAGCCAAAACCTATAAACTAGATGTTGTTTCTGGTGGGTTACTCGCTACAATTGCTTTTTTGTTGACCTTTATCCCTGTCAATATTCCTCTTGAGGCTGCGGAAGCTGCTGGTACTTCTGGTTTTGTTTTGCCTATGGCCAATCTTGGCGGTGGTGGGATGTTTGTCGGAATCATTACTTCAATTTTTGCAGTCGAAGTGTATCGTTTGACGGATAAATCGAAATTTAAAATCACAATGCCTGAGCAAGTACCTCCTGCGGTCGCTCGTTCTTTTGAAGCATTAACGCCAACCTTGATCGTGATTTTAGTCATGGCATCGATCAGCTATTACATCGGCTTTGATTGGCACACTGCCGTTTCAAAAATTGTCAGCCCTTTGATCAGCGCAACCGATACGTTGCCGAGTGTCTTGTTGCTGATTTTTCTAATCACTTTTTTCTGGGCATTCGGTATCCATGGCGTATCCATCATTGGTTCACTTGCTCGCCCCTTATGGTTGCAGATCTTAGAATCCAATACAACTGCAGCAGCAGCTGGTGAGGCTTTACCCAACATTGCAGCTGAACCTTTTTATCAATGGTTTGTTTGGATCGGTGGCGCAGGTTGTACGATCGGTTTAGCGATTCTACTTGCCTTCACAGCCAAATCAAAATATGCTTCAAAATTAGGTAAAGCAATCATCACTCCTTCTATTTTCAATATCAATGAGCCAGTTATCTTTGGCGTACCGATCGTATTGAATCCAACACTAATCATTCCGTTTATCTTTGCTCCAATGGTTTGCGCAACCATCGCTTGGTTTGCGACTAAACTAGGTTTAGTCAGTGCTGTTACCATCACCGCACCATGGACGCTCCCTGGTCCTATTGGTGCTTACTTAGCTACAGGTGGTGACTGGCGGGCAGCCGTATTGAACATTTTATTGATCATTCTTTCCATTTTCATGTATTATCCATTTGTTAAGATTTATGATAAAAATGAATTAGCAAAAGAACAGGCTTTAGAAACTGGAACACCAAGAGAGACACCACTATCTAACTAATTTGAGAAATACTTAAAGTAAGTTTGAGTCAACTTCTTTTATTTCATAAAAACAGCACCTACTTTCCTTAAAGAAAGAAGTAGGTGTTGTTTTTCATTACTGTTTTTTTATTCTAGTAAAACTGATTTGTTGCAACTTATTATTTCAATACCCAGACACTGCTTGTTTCGGGATTGCTATTAGTATTCCACCATTTTGCTTCATAAGACTTTCCTTTGTAGACGACTTGATCCCCACCAGAATATGCTTTGTTCGCTACCCAATCTTGTGTTTGTGTTTTATCTACTTTCTCCCATGCTTGAGATGTATCAGGACGTTCACCTCTGACCCACCATTTAGCACGGTATTGGATGCCGTTATAAATCACTAAGTCTCCTGCTGTGTAAATTTGGTCACTGCGCCAAGTATCTTGAATAACATTTTGCTCGTTGGTCTTGATTGTCACTGCCTGACTTTTTCCTGACTCATTACCTGCTCCATCATAAGCACTGACTTGATAAGTATAGCTAGTATTGCTTGCTAGATTTGTATCAGTGAAATTCAAGCCTGTTACTGAATTGATTTTCACCCCATCACGATAGATATTGTAGCCAGCTACACGTAAATTATCTGTCGCAGCAGTCCAAAGGATCTGTGCGCTATTAGTCGTTACACTTCCCTGTGTCAAACCTGTAGGGATGCTTGGTGCTTCGTCATCTTTTTCTTCTTGTCTTGTAACAACAGTCAAGAAACTCGTTCTTGCTGATTCGTTCCCTGCTTCATCATAAGCGCTTACCTGATACACATATACTTCATTGCTCTTTAGATTTCCATCTAAATATTCTGGCTTATCCGTTGTTCCCACTTTTACGTTGTTCCTATAGATATTGTACCCTTTGACTTTCGTGTTATCTGAAGATGAGTTCCATGCTAATTTGACAGAATGACTTGTTACCTCATTCGCCGCAAGACCTGTCGGGATCGTCGGTGCTTCTTTGTCATTATTGTTCGTACCACCATCGATATCCCCTACTTCACCTGTCATCTCATCTCGGTATTCCCAGATTTTTTTAGTCAAGCTTGGTAGCTTTTCCATTTCGATTCGACTTTCAGCAGTCACTTGGATGCCCCATTTTTCAAAGAAAGGTTGCAAGTTTTGACCACTGATTTTTGAAGCTGCAACAACAAAATACTGACGTTTGTCTTGTTCCGTCGGCAGTGATCGTTGTTCGTTTCGATACATTTTATGTAAGTTTGGATAGAAATCTTCACCAAATGCTAATTCCAATTGCCAGAACATTCCTAGTCTTGTCCAGACACTTTGGCTGTCAAATTGTTTTTGTCCTGTTCCATTCAAATAGTTGAAAATAGTTGGATAACGATTATCGCTTTCTAGACGACTGCGTAACCCAAATTCTTTTTCTGCACGTAAAGAATAGATATTTACTGTGACTTCTGTTAAACCATTCCAATTCATCCGGTTCATTTGATACGTGTGGCCAATCTCATGATACATCCCCCATTGATTTTGACGTTCAGGCATTAATAACGAGTGCATGGTATCTGTGTGGTAACCTGTATGTTGCAAATAAGCATACATATATGCACTTGAAGAATGTGTTTCCCGCATGTGTTGCACTAAACCAACTGGCAGGCGATGGTTGGATGTACTATTGTCTAATCCAGAAATTTTGTCATGAGAATGTATCACTTTTTCTTGTGTTTCTACAATATTTGTTGGATTTCTAACTAAGTGGATTGAGCGATTTGACCCAGTGATCAACACTCGGTTACCTACTAATTCATAACCAGGGGCACCTGGATGAGCTGCCACGATTTTATCCCAATCATCATTTGTGGTCTCTCCTAAAATAAAGCGAGGAACTGTAATACCGCCTTTGATCTCGATTGAGATTTTTCCAGAACTTGTGAGTTGATCTTGTTCATTTTGGATATGTATAAGCCCTACTTGTGAACCAGAAATCACATTTCTCCCCCGGTTCAATTGGATTCCCCTTGTCCAACCTTCGATATAATCATTGAGCGATGCTCCTGTAATCGAATATGTTGGCAATTTTTCTTGATCTGTTGTTTCATCTACGTAAATCTCAATCACATCATTTGCACGCTTATAAATACCAGTTGATTGATTGGAACTCGGCCCATATGTATTGTTTAAAATATTGGACTTATATGCATTTAAATTATCACTTTGTTTAATTTCTAGTTTCTTAGAAACATTTTGATTGGTTTGAACAATTTCAGAACTAGCGTTTTTTTCAATGTCCCCCGATTCAATAACTTCTTCTGCGTTAGTTACATTCGAAAACATAACGAACCCTAGTAACGCAGTGCTAAATAATAAACTTTTCTTCATCCTTAAAATAACTCCCCTAAAATCTTTTTTTATTACAAAATAACTATAACATCCACAATAATGTGTTATTTACCAATTTTTCTTCACATCTAAAAAAAATGGAAGAAAATTTATTTTATTTATGCATCTATCTAAAAAAGCCCATAAATTGCTGTTTATATCACTATCCTTATCAAATAATGAGGTAAAAAAAATAAACAACAGCACGTTTGTCATATTTTCTCACAGTAATAAAAAAACGTGTTTGGGCTATCCGTCCTCTCCCACCACCCGAAATCAAATAAGCGGTAGGAACAGAAGTAACCCTTTTAGAAAATAAGGCACCATCCACAAAAATCGTTCTCCAAATTTTTGTGGATGACGCCTTATTTAATGAGACTCCCCGATCTCGTGTTAGAAACAATATTAGGCTTTTCAAGCAAATAGATTTTTCTTATATTGACCAATGAGCGCCACAAGTATAAGAAGTAATCCTGAACAAAGATAAACGAGTTTCACGCCAAAAAGATCAGCAATTTTCCCCATAACTAGCATCGCAGTCGAAAAAGTGCCCATATGGATAACTCCTGATATCGCATACACAGAAAGTAACTTTTCTTCTGAAATCTTTTGCTGAATGATCGTTGCTTGCGGAATATTTTTTATCTGGAAAAAGATTCCGATCATCAACGTACAGAGCAAAACAAATGACGCATAAGGGAGCAACACGACTAGCAAAGTTGCTACACCACCCAAAAAAGAGCCTCCTACGATTGCTTTTCCTTTACTTTTATCAAAAAATTCCGGACTTTTCATCACGATCAAACTTCCGAGTAACGCGCCAATAAAATAAGAAGTATTGATATAGCCCCACCAGTTAGCTGGTTGTTCCAATAATACCGATACAAAAACCAGCACAATAGAAGAGGCCCATGCGGTATTGGCAATTCCTTCTATTGTATCCATGATCACGACTATCCGTATCAAAGGCTCTCGCCAAACGTATTGCCAACCTTTTTTCAACTCTTGCCATTTTGAGTGATTTGCTGCTTTTTCAACAGCTTTAGGTAGAAATAAAAATAAAACAGAACAAACTAAAAATAGTCCAACATCTATCCAAACTAACTCAGAAACAGAAAACCAAATAAGTAGAGAAGCACCTACCGCCCAACTGCCGATATTAACGACTTGAAGCATCGTGCTAAATAAACTATTTGCCCGAATCAACTGATCTTTTTTGATATATCGAGGAATAAGTGCCATACTGACTGGTTCCGCACATCCGTCTAAAAATGCAATACAAGCTATCAAAAGATAAATCACGCCTAGGTTACTTGGTTTAGGCAAATAAGAGAGATAGACTGCTAGAACGGTCAAAATAATGGTCTTCATTATTTGACTCCATTTCAACATGCTATCAAGCGATATTTTCATGGATAATAAGGGTGTCAAAAAGCTAGCCAACATCATTGCTCCTGTTACGACGACTGGTACAACGGCTGAAGCAAATGCTGAATTTGTCCAAGAAAAAACTGCACTGATGATTGCTACTGTATAAATCGTATCACCGATATTCGCTACTGCTTGACCGAACATCAAACACAAAAAAGCTTTTTTATCCTTCATTTTTTTCTCCTTCAATCAGAGGATTCAATCAACCGCATTCGTCTGTCACTATTCAATATATCCCAGTTCTTCTAGGCCGCTCCTCAAAATAGTTTCCTAAAAAGCAGCTGCTACCAAGGAACGACTTTGAGTTCTGGCCATTTCTTGGTCCATTTTGCCACCTTCTGATCATAGATTTCTTCTGTGATCATTTTTTTATTCGGTCGGATGATCCCTTCAAATAGATCATCTAGCCCGTAAGGAGAGAACACTTGCAACTGTCCCTTCTCATCAAGAGAAACAGCGATTGCTGTAGCTGTAGTTGGCCATGTAGAAATGGCTGCTTCTGTAGAAGTATACGCCTGGATCGGAAAGCCAAATCTTTCTTCGTACCAAAGATGGACCCTTGCCTCGTTGATGATATCCAACGAATAGGTTGAATGTCCGATTGCCTCTGCGATTTTCTTACTCGTGTCCAGCTCTTTTTCTTCGCTTAATTCTTCATCAAAATAAACAATATCAACATCGCTTATTCCGTAGCCGGTCGGTCGAGCATACAGCCGATTCCAAACGGATTGCACGATACATCCAGCTCCCACATATAGTTCTGGTATCGCCATTTTAGAGACTGTTTGGATGATTTGATAAAGAGCAGTATCTTGTTTTAGTATCTCGTGGAGTGATTCTTTTTGAGTCTGCAATAGTTCATTTTTTATCATGGTTTTTCCCGCTTTTTTTTATAATGTTCCGGTTCAAATGATTATTTTCTTAAATAAAATCTTACAGGAAGCGATTGCAATCGGCAATAGAGCTTCCCACGTTTGATTATTAAATAGCAAACAAAGCGATCCTATAATAGAGTTGTACGGATAAAAAACAAATAATTTCATCATTGAACTAACAAGTATTCTCATAGCTTAATGCTTTTTCATTAGATTAGTAACATTTGTTTTACGTTCAAGAGAAGGCTCGTTAATTCTATTACTGAATATTTTATCATAAGTTCAAATTATTAAATTAGAAACTGGATAACTAAACAAATATTAGGGTAATAATTTGATTTACACCCAATTATTTGTTAAAACAAATCAGAAATTTCAATTATTGCCTGTTCTCTCTTTACCCGATTTGAAGAACAATCACGTTATCAAACAGAGATTCCAAAGGCCCATTTCAAGTTTTTCTATCCATCGCCATTAGATGGTACAGAATCCTATGTGTTACTTGATATTTTATTTGAACCCTCTCCCTACAATCATTTAATAGAACTTCCAATCAAAAGTCCTTTTATTATTACTTTACCACCAAACAAAACAGTTTCCGTCCCAGATATCGAAAACATTCTAGGCGATAAGTTAACTGCATTTGCCCCAAATACTACTGGTATTCCTTACAATAAAGGAAAAGAAATGGAAATTATTAAGCAGTTATTTGATATTGAAAGTTTATTTGATCAAGCAATTGATTTAGGTAAAATAAGAGCTGCATTCAACAAATGTGCTAAACAAGAACTTATATATCGTGAATTGAGTAGCTTGAATCCTGAAGATGTTTTAGACGATATCTTAAAGACCGCATGTATCATTGGAGGGCGTGGTAGTAGCTATAAAGAAACATTCTTAAAATTAGAAGATGGAATACGTAGAATCAAGTCTCATATCATTAGTAGAAACTATATTTTAGAAGAAGCTGTGGTCAGTGCTTCTAAAGCTGCATATTTAGCTTGTCTGTTAAAATCTAATCATACTAATATTGACCATTACAATTCCTCTAAACCTTTATCTGAACTAACTGGCGTTCCACTCTTTAAAAAAATGGGAAAGATTAAAAAGTTTAGTCCAGAAGCATATTATTATTTTGTGAAGGCTCAAGAAATTATTTAGATATAACAAACGAATAAACTTAACATTTATGATTATTCGTAAACACATAACCAGTAATCAGAAGAAACAGCAAATCGTTTTGCAGTTTTTATGAGCTCTACATAAGAATTACAAAAGATCAAAAAAACAGACTATCCTGATAGGATAGTCTGTTAAACCTTGACTTAACAATGGTTTGATTATTCTGCAGCGTTTTCGTCTTTGAGACCGTATTTTTTGTTGAAACGGTCCACACGTCCGTCTGCTTGTGTGAATTTTTGACGTCCAGTGTAGAATGGATGTGAGTCAGAAGTTACTTCGACACGGATGACTGGGTATGTATTACCGTCTTCCCATTCAACTGTTTCTTGTGAAGTTTTTGTTGAACCTGACAAGAATTTGAAACCAGTTGTAGAATCCAAAAATACGACTGGATGGTAATCTGGATGGATATTTTCTTTCATGCTATTCGCTCCTTTGCCCTGCTTCATTTGCTGAACCAGAGTTGATTTGTCGATTTACAACATTTACATCTTACCATGTTTCCTATAAGCTTGCAATTATCTTTTTAAATTTCTTGTGGGATTTTTTTTGCCAAAAGAAACATCTTGGAAATCTTTAAAAAATTGTTGGTTATTTTTAGTTTTTCGCAAGAAACGGATCAATTGTTCCGTATATTCTAATGAGTCGCCAATCATATGTTTACGGAGTTTCCAGATTTCTTCTAGCTGATCACTATCCATCAACAACTCTTCTTTACGAGTACCTGATTTTTTGATGTCGATGGCAGGGAAAATACGGCGTTCTGATAATTCACGAGATAGTTGTAATTCTAAGTTCCCTGTTCCTTTGAATTCTTCATAGATGACATCATCCATCCGACTACCCGTATCAACTAATGCTGTTGCCAAAATCGTCAAGCTACCGCCTTCTTCAATATTTCTGGCAGCGCCAAAGAATTTCTTCGGTTTGTACAATGCCGCAGGATCGATCCCTCCGCTCAATGTACGACCACTTGGTGGTACCACTAGATTATAAGCACGAGCTAAGCGAGTGATACTGTCCATCAAGATGACAACATCCCGTTTATCTTCAACTAAACGCATGGCACGCTCTAAAACCAATTCAGAAACCCGCGTGTGGTTTTGTGGTTGCAGATCAAATGTGGAAGAAACCACATCGCCTTTGACACTACGCTCAAGATCGGTTACTTCTTCAGGTCTTTCGTCGATCAATAGGACGATCAATTCCACTTCTGGATGATTTTCAGTGATTCCATTAGCGATTTCTTTCAAGATAGATGTTTTTCCTGCTTTCGGCGGTGCAACGATCAACCCACGTTGTCCAAAGCCAATCGGCGAGAAAATATCGATCATGCGTGTTGCAATTTGTTGCGGTGTCGTTTCTAAACGAAGTTGCTTCTCCGGATAAAGCGGCGTCAATGCTGGGAAATGCGGGCGCTCTTTCGCATCTTCCGGATCTCTCCCATTGACACTTTCAACGTGCATCAATCCGTAATATCGTTCTGATTCTTTAGGCGGTCTTGCTTTACCAGCTACTTTGTCACCGTTTCTTAAACTGAAGCGACGAATTTGGGAGGCAGAGATATAAATATCTTCGACACTTGGACCATAGTTGATCGGACGCAAAAAACCATAGCCGTCTTGTCCAACGATATCTAAAATCCCCTCCATATAGTAAAAGCCTTGTTTTTCAGCCTGAGCTCGAATAACAGCTAGGGATAATTCCTTTTTGTTCATCTTACTGTAATAAGGAATCTTGAATTCTTTTGCATAACTGTAAACATCTTTTAGTGTTTTGTTTTCCAGTTCGGCCATTGTCAAATAATCGCTCATTCGGCTTCCACTTCCTCCACCATTTTGATACTTGCTCCGATTGCTGTTAATTTCTCGATGATATGATCATAACCACGCAAAATATATTCGACATTATAAATCGTTGTCGTGCCTTCTGCCATCAATCCTGCAATCACTAAACAAGCCCCTGCGCGTAGATCTGAAGCAACAACTTCAGCGCCATGGAGTTTATTCGGCCCATTCAGGATGATCATATTACCTTCTACTGAGATATCAGCACCCATTCGTGCTAATTCAGGAACATGATTCACTCGCTTCGAATAGATCGTATCCACGATCTCAGCAGTTCCAGTTGTCATCAATAATAACGGTGTCAACGGTTGTTGTAAGTCTGTGGCAAAACCTGGATACGGATAAGTCATCACATTCGCGGCTTTTAAATTCTTTGAAGGATAGACTTCGATCTCGTCTTCACTGATTTTCATGCTCACACCGATTTCTTGAAGTTTAGCAATAAAACTTTCAAGATGCTCATAGATCACATTCTTGATTTTCACGCCATTCCCTGCGGCAGCAGCTACAGCCAAATAAGTCCCTGCTTCGATACGGTCAGGAATCATGAAATGACGGCAGCCATGCAGTTCTTCTACTCCTTCAATACGGATAACATCAGTACCTGCTCCACGGATCTTGGCACCCATATTGTTCAATAATGTCGCAACATCAATGATTTCAGGTTCACGCGCCGCATTTTCAATCGTCGTCTGTCCTTTTGCTTTCACTGCTGCTAACATGATATTGATCGTTGCACCAACAGAAATCACATCCATAAACACACGATTTCCATGAAGCGTTTTGTTTTCTGTTCGTAGGTACATCGCACCATGTTCATTGGTTACCTTTGCTCCTAACGCTTCAAATCCTTTGATATGAAGGTCGATTGGACGCGGACCAAGATAACAGCCGCCTGGTAGACCAACAACTGCTTCGCCAAATTTAGCTAATAAGGTGCCCATAAAATAGTAAGAAGCACGCAAGCTATTGATCTTCCCACTTGGCATCGGTACTGAAACGACACCACGTGGATCGATTTCTAATACATTGTTTTCAAAACGGACAGTTGCGCCCATGATTTCTAAAATTTCTATCAATGAATGAACATCTTGAATGTCAGGTACACCTTCCAAGATCACAGGAGAATCTGCTAAAATCGCTGCTGGTATCAAGGCAACTGCACTATTTTTAGCACCACTGATCGTTACTTCACCAGTCAATGGACGATTTCCTTCGATGATTATTTTTTTCATTTGTTCCCCACCTTGTTTATTCCTCAAATTTTATACATATGCTTGTATTTTATCATAGATGAAACGAAGAAACGAGTATCGTTCCTTTTATTTAAATAAAAAAAGAGAACAATCGCCGGATCGGCACATTGTTCTCTTCTATCAGTTATCTCGTTCGATCTAACTTTTATCGATTATGCTTTGTTAGCAGAACCGAACCAGTCGATATGAGATTCAGCATCTTTAACGATTGCTGCTTTACCTGGTGCTAATAATTTACGAGGGTCAAATCCTTTACCTTCGCGGTCTTTACCAGCTTCGATATATTCACGAGTTGCTGCAGCAAATGATAATTGGAATTCAGTGTTCACATTTACTTTAGAAATACCCATTGAGATAGCTTTTTCGATTTGATCTTGAGGAATACCAGATCCGCCGTGTAATACTAAAGGTACATCTGAACCTACAGCATCAGCAATTGCTTGTAAGTGATCAAATGCTAATCCGCTCCAGTTTTCTGGATATTGACCGTGGATGTTACCAATACCACATGCTAAGTAGTCAATACCTGTTGCTACCATTTGTTTACATTCTTCGATGTCTGCTAATTCGCCTGTTCCGATGATTCCATCTTCTTCTCCACCGATTGAACCAACTTCACACTCAACTGAGATTCCTTTAGCGTGAGCTTTTTCAACAACGTCTCTAGCTAATTTCAAGTTTTCTTCGAATGGTAAATGAGAACCATCGAACATAACTGAAGTATAGCCAACTTCGATACATTCTAATGCAGCATCGTAGTCACCGTGGTCTAAATGGATTGCCACTGGAACAGTGATGTTCATTGATTCAACTAAATTAGTGATCATGTCTTTACATACTTTGTAACCACCCATGTATTTAGCTGCACCCATTGAAGTTTGGATAAGTACTGGTGCTTTTTTAGCTTCAGCTGCTTCTAAGATCGCTTGAGTCCATTCTAAGTTGTTTGTGTTGAACCCGCCGACAGCATAACCGCCTTTACGAGCAGCTTGTAAAAATTCAGCTCCTGATACTACTGGCATAATAAATTCCTCCTAAATTTTGTGAAAACTAAATTTGTTAAGATGATCCTTAACCAACGAACCTATTTTACCAAACATTTCACTAGTTTTCTACTAAAATCAATAAAAATGAAAATTTTCAAGACGCTTTTTTCATTAAATAAATAAAATCCACCGAAATATCGTAGGTAAAAGGTTCTCTATAAACATTTAAAATATTTATTAATAACAATTCTAATAATTTGACACTTGCTGATTTTGACGGATCAATTCCTAGTATTTTTTATTTTGATTCGCGTTCCGTTAACGAAGCACCAACAAATGCTTTGATCAATTTTTGCGGACGGTTCGGACGTGAAATCAATTCTGGATGGAATTGACAACCAACAAAGAATTTCTTATCTGTGATCTCAACGATCTCAACTAAACGATTGTCTGGAGAGACACCTGAGAAGACTAAGCCATGTTCTTCAAATTGTTGACGGTATTTATTGTTGAATTCATAGCGATGACGATGACGTTCTTGAACCACTTCTGCCCCATCATAAGCTGTAGCAGTCGTCGTGCCTTTTTTGACTTTACATGGGTAAAGCCCTAAACGTAATGTTCCACCAAGATTTTCAATGTTTTCTTGATCTGCCATCAAGTCGATGATGTTGTTTGCAGTTTCTGGAATCGTTTCTGCTGAAGCAGCGTCTTCTAGACCTACAACGTTACGTGCAAATTCAACACAAGCCATTTGCATCCCTAAACAAATCCCTAAGAATGGGACATCATTTTCACGCGCATAACGAATGGCTTCGATTTTCCCTTCGATTCCTCGATCACCAAAACCACCTGGTACTAAGATCCCATCGGCCTCTTTCAATCGTTCATCCACATTTTCACTCGTTAACTCATGGGCTTTTACCCAATCCAATTCGATATCCGCATCAAACGCAAAACCTGAGTGTTTCAATGCTTCAACAACTGAGATATACGCATCAGGTAATTCAACATATTTCCCTACTAAAGCAATGCGAACTTTTTTCTTCAAGTTCAAGACACGATTTTCTAATGCTTTCCATTCGGTCATATCTGCTTCTGGTGTTGAAAGCTTCAAATGATCACAAACGATCCGATCCATTCCTTGTGATTGCAATAATAACGGGATTGAATATAGTGTATCTACGTCTGGTGATTCGATTACTGCTTCTGGTTCAACGTCACAAAATTGTGCCAATTTATTTTTGACATCTTGAGATACTGGTTGCTCTGTGCGCACGACTAAGATGTTTGGTTGGATACCTAATCCACGTAACTCTTTCACGCTATGTTGTGTTGGTTTAGTTTTCATTTCACCAGCCGCTTTTAAATAAGGAATCAACGTTGTATGGATATACATCACGTTATCAGAGCCAACATCAGCTTTCATTTGACGCAATGCTTCTAAGAATGGCAGTGATTCAATATCCCCAACTGTGCCGCCGACCTCTGTAATAATGATATCTGAGTCAGTCATTTTAGCTGCACGCATGATTTTTTCTTTGATTTCATTCGTAATATGCGGAATCACTTGGACAGTTGCGCCTAAGTACTCCCCTTTACGTTCTTTACGCAAGACTTCTGAATAAATTTTTCCTGTCGTCACATTGGAGTATTTGTTCAAGTTGATGTCAATAAAACGTTCGTAGTGGCCTAGGTCCAAATCCGTTTCTGCTCCATCATCTGTAACGAAAACTTCTCCGTGTTGGTATGGACTCATTGTTCCTGGGTCCACGTTGATGTATGGATCAAATTTTTGGATCGTTACTTTCAATCCACGATTTTTCAACAAACGGCCTAAAGATGCTGCTACGATCCCTTTACCAATCGATGAAACCACGCCGCCTGTCACAAAAATGTATTTTGTCATATGTTCAAAAACTCCTTCTTGTTTTATCTGCAGGAAAAGTCTAAGAAAATAAATAAGGCTCCCTATCCTTCTAAAGAATAGGGAGCGTTGATTTCTGTAAACTTCTGACCCTCTAAAAGGGTGCCCAAGGTGTATATTACAAGCTATCTAAACGAAAGTCAAGTATTCAATTACGTTTATACCTACTTGATGGATAAAAGCACTTTCACTGACGTCAATACATTAAGTCCTATGAAACAGAATAAAAATAGTGAAAAAAATATTACTATATATATCGAAATAGTTGGAACAAAAAATCTCATAAACGATCAAATAATCGCTTTATAGGAAAATTTTATTTGGATGTCACCTTTTTTACTCCTTTCCATACTCTATCAAAGCAGGTAATGGGAAAGTTTTCTCAGGATCCACTGCAAACGAGCCACAAGACCAAAAAAATTCACACTCCAGTGATGAAGAAAAAAAGCGTCTGAGACATTAATCCTCTTGTACCACCTAAAACCGAATAAACGGCAGAAACAGAAGTAACCTCTTTGGAAATAAGGCGCCATCCACAAAAATTTGAAGAACAATTTTCGTGGATGGCGCCTTATTTCTCGAGGCTGAACACTTCTGTCACGACCTCTTCTATACTTTTCTTTGATTTAACGGGATTTTATTAGTAAAGCTCTAAATATTGTTCTCTTTCCCATTCAGAAACGGTTTGTCTAAAGGCTGCCCATTCCAGACGTTTGGCCTCCACAAAGTTTGCAAAGATATGATTGCCTAACGCATCGATCATCACTTTGTCTTTGCGCAATTCTTTGATGGCATTGTGGATCGTTGATGGAAGATCTTGGATTTGCGCTTCTTCACGTTCTTCTTCGTTCATCACGTAGATGTTACGATCAACAGCCGGTGGTGGTGTCAATTCATTACGGATACCATCTAAACCTGCTTGTAGTAAAACAGCCATTGCTAGGTATGGGTTCGCTGCTGGATCGACAGAACGTAATTCTAAACGAGTGGATAAACCACGAGATTCCGGTACACGTACCAATGGCGAACGATTACGTCCACTCCATGCCACATAAACAGGGGCTTCGTAGCCAGGAACTAAACGTTTATAAGAGTTGACCGTTGGATTGCAGACCGCTGTATACGCGCGCGCATGTTTCAATAAGCCACCTAAGAAATGATACGCAGTTTGACTTAATTCTAGATCTCCGTCTTTATCGTAAAAGGCATTTCCATCTTCATTGAATAAAGACATATTGCAGTGCATTCCAGAACCGTTAATCCCGAATAATGGTTTTGGCATGAAAGTCGCATGCAAGCCATGTTTACGAGCGATGGTTTTCACGACTAATTTAAACGTTTGGATATTGTCACAAGCATCAACGACATCCGCATATTTGAAGTCGATCTCGTGTTGCCCAGGAGCCACTTCATGGTGAGAAGCCTCCACTTCAAAGCCTAAGCTTTCTAATTCCAATACGATATCTCGACGGCAATTTTCACCTAGATCCGTTGGTGCAAAATCGAAGTAACCACCTTTGTCATTCAACGTCGTAGTGATGCCACCATCTTCATCTAATTTGAACAAGAAGAATTCTGGTTCAGGCCCTAAATTGAATGAGGTAAAGCCAAGTTTTTTCATATCATTTAACGAACGTTTCAGATTGCCACGAGGGTCACCAGCAAATGGAGTACCATCTGGATTATAAATGTCACAAATCAGGCGCGCCACTTTGCCGTGGTCGCTTTCCCATGGGAAAATCATCCAAGTAGAAAGATCAGGATACAAGTACATATCACTCTCTTCGATTCTGACAAATCCTTCAATCGAAGAACCATCAAACATCATTTTATTCTCAAGTACTTTGTCGATTTGACTCACTGGAACTTCAACATTTTTGATTGTTCCTAATATATCTGTAAACATCAAACGTAAAAAGCGTACGTTCTCATCCTCAATGATTCGTTTAATTTCTTCGCCTGTGATTTGTTTCTTTACCATGGTATCCCTCTTTCTTTTTTTTATTTCATTCAGTCAAAGTATTGACGTTGTTGCAAGCCTTGTGACTGATAATGTCCTGTTTTGGCTAACCCGCCTTGAGCTAAGATCTCATCACGGAAAATTTGACGAACGTCGTGATCGGTCAGCGGTTTTTTACTTTTTTCTTCTTGTTTTTTCGCCTGTGCCATTTCATAGACCCGTTTGATTCCAGCCATATTCAATCCTTCTGAAAGATAATCCTTGATTTCTAATAGAATATCGATATCATTCAATGAATACATGCGTCGATTTCCTTCACTTCGCTCGGGATGAACAAATTCCTGTTCTTCATAATACCTGATTTGTCGAGCAGTCAAGTCTGTTAGTTTCATAACTGTACCAATTGGAAATACTGACATTGAACGACGTAATTCCTTTTCTCCCATCTGACGTCTCCTTTCGTCCTATCAATTGACTAAAGTATACCAATCACAAAAAAGACTGTCAACCTCTCATGTTAGGTTTTCTTACATAGGGAGCAGTTTTTTTTATAAAAAAACTTGATCCACTTCTATATGAAGTCGATCAAGCTCGTTTTTTCTTATTATTTCATTTTTAAAATAACTCATCTTTTTTTAGCCATTTTGAATTTTTATTCGCAAACCCACGTACTTCATAGCTATTTTGTTCTTCAATGAAGTGTTCATCTAATACAAGTGTCTGCCGTCTCAACTCACTTAATGTTTGTCCTTGATCACTCGGTACCAGTTTTGTATATGGGACCATCAGCTCCATCAATTGCCGTTTGATTGCTTCAATCAAGCGTTCTTTCCCTTCTTGTGTTTGAGTCGAAACCAAGACATTCGGGAATAGCGTTGGCGTGAAGGTAGCTGGATCGATCAAATCAGATTTATTATAGACCGTCAAAACAGGCATTTCTTTCATCTCTAGCTCATCCATTAATTTTAAAACCGTCTGTTCTTGCAAGATCCGATCAGAAGAACTCACGTCAACGACATGTAATAACAGATCCATGCCTTGACTTTCTTCAAGGGTCGAATGGAACGCATCGATCAACTGTGTGGGCAAATCTTGGATAAATCCAACTGTATCCGTCACAGTCAGCTCAAGCCCTTCCGCAAAACGCCATTTTTTAGTGAGTGGATCTAGTGTGGCAAACAATTGGTCCTTTGCATATGATTCTGCTTGCGTCAATAAATTGAGGATCGTCGATTTACCGGCATTCGTATAACCAATCAACCCAATTTGAAACACATCACTGCTTTGTCTTTTTTGGCGGTTGCGTTCTCGATGCGCTTCTACTGTTTTTAATTCTCTTTTTACGCCTAAGATCTTGTTGCGGATATGGCGACGATCTGTTTCCAATTTTGTTTCCCCTGGGCCTCTTGTACCGATTCCTCCACCAAGACGAGAAAGCGACTTTCCTTGCCCAGCTAAACGAGGTAATAAGTATTCCAATTGTGCCAACTCGACTTGAAGCTTCCCTTCTTTCGAACGCGCACGCATGGCAAAGATGTCTAAAATCAATTGGACTCGATCAATCACTGGGGCGCCTACCGCATCTGTGATCAGTTGGCTTTGACGCGGAGTCAGTTCATGATTGAAAATGACTAGCTCTGCTTCATAAGCATCCGCTAATTGTGTCAATTCTTGGAGTTTTCCTTTACCGATCAGCGTTTGCCGATCTACTTGAGGGCGCTTTTGCGTAAGGGTATAAACGACCTCACCCGCCGCCGTATCTGTCAATTGTGCTAATTCTTTCATTGATTCAGCAAAATACCGTTGATTTTCTTCTGTTTCTACACCAACGATGATCACTTTTTCTTTTGCTTCTTTCACGCGCTCACCTCTTTCAGCCAACCTTCGATGGCATTTTCGATCTCTGCTAGATCTGTCGGTTTTTTCAAGAGATCGAACCAATGCGCCGTCAAACGATTACGAAACCAAGTCAGTTGTCGTTTGGCATAGCGCCGAGAGTTCAATTTGATTTGTTCGACTGCCTCATCTAGAGTGATGTTTTCTTCAAAATAAGGAAAGAATTCTTTATAGCCGATCCCTTGACTGGCTTGAACCGCCCCTAATTCATAGACCTTTCTTGCTTCTGCAATCAATCCCTCTGTGAGCATTTGATCCACTCGTTGGTTGATTCTACTATAAAGGAACTCACGCTCCGTATCCAGACCGATCATATAATAATCATACAAGCACTCAGGTCTATCTTTCGGTGCCATGATACTATAGCCTGTTGTCTCAAATACTTCTAATGCGCGAATCACTTTTCGCTGATTATTCCAATGGATTTTCCCCGCTGCAAGCGGATCGCGTTCATTCAAATAAGCCCAAAGTTTTTCTTTTCCTAGTTCTTCAGCCATTTTTTCATATTTCTCTCGAACAGTAGCATCCGTTTCTTCATTTGCTCCTAATTGAAAATCGTACAATAACGATTGAATATATAAACCGGTGCCACCAACGATGATCGGCAAATGTCCTCTTTCGGTGATTTCCTTGATCAATTTGCGACCTGCCTGTTGAAAATCCGCTGCCGAATACTGCTGGTCTGGCTCGATCACATCAATCAAATGATGAGGAATCCCCATCATTTCAGTTGGCTTGATTTTTGCCGTACCGATATCCAGATGTTTATAAATTTGTAAGGAATCTCCACTGATGATCTCGCCGTTGAATTTTTGGGCAAGTGTCACACTTAACGCTGTTTTACCAACTGCTGTGGGTCCTACGATCACTAATACTTTTTCCATATGGCTCCTACTTTTTCATTAATTGTTTAACATACCAAGCACGTTCAGGAAAGTCTGTGATGAGTGCATCCACAGGTTCCTTTAATCCTCTTTCAAGCTCTTCTGTCGTATTGACTGTCCAAAGACGAATACGCTTTGGAAACTCCTGTATTTCCTGAGGATGCGCAAATGCCCAAGTTGCTTTAGGGTGAAGACCTTCAATAAAAGGTAAGGTCTTAGCTAGATCTAATTTTTTCATTGAATCACTCATTAAAAGATCCAGTTGTGCGTCTGGTTCGATGACGGATAAACGTTCTAATGAACGAAGGTTGAAACTACAATAAGCATGACGAAACGGCCACTCATTTTTTGTCATAAGTTCAGATACTTGTGCTTCGATTCCTTCATACTCATACTTATCCGTTTTGATTTCGATCATCAATGTTCCTCGATAATTTTTTTGGAGAAGTAGCGAGAGTACTTCTTTTAGCGCAGGGATTTTCGCTGCTGGGAAATCTTTACTAAACCAACTGCCTGCATTCAATTTTTTCAGCTCTTCGAGAGTCTTTTCTCGAACAAGGCCTTTGCCATTTGTTGTTCGATCAACGGTTTCATCATGGATAACAATCAGTTGACCGTCCTTACTAAGATGGACATCTAGCTCGATCCCATCCGCCCCCACTCTTACTGCTTCAGAAAAGGCGGGCAATGTATTTTCCGGATGGGTTCCTTTACTTCCTCGATGTGCATAAATCTGTACCATAGTCCTCACTCCGATCATCCCTATTTTACCACAGGAACAAAAAAGAAAAAGCTTGGACTCATTGTAAGTGCCCAAACTTTTACTTTATCAAAATGTTTAGTTTCTCTTATCCTTGAGTAAACAATATGTTTTGTTTAGCTCCACACATCATCTTTTGAGAAAAAGCCGATTGGTTGTCTCGTTGTATTTTTCAACTGGGATTTTTTCTCATTGATCATTGCGGTCAAATTATCTGTGAAATTTTCCAAAATGACACGCCCACCTTTGTAAGCATAGCCGCCGATCTTCATCGTTTCATCCGGTGAAAGAATCACTTTACGATGAGCGATATTTTGGAATAATTCATCTAAAATATAATTTGGTAAATAAAAATTATTTTGTGCAGAAAATGATTGCAAATACGCAAAGTCATCGATTGTGATATAACAATCGTCAAAAGCATCAAAGCTGACATATTCTTCCAATAAGCTCGCACGCTTTTGGAGAATCTCATTGATTTTTTTATTTAGTTGATTCAATGTTTCGATTTCTTTGACTTTCAGTTCCAATTCGCGTCTACGTTGCTCTTTATTCTCAAGATGACGCATTTGGATCGCCATCCCTAAGTAGACTAAGATCGCTCCTACTAATACACCGATAAAACCTGTGATAGCAATTACCAATTACGGTTCCTCCTTCTTATTGATTTCTTTTTTATCATAACATAAACTCACTTTATGAGACTAGCTCTCAGAAAGTTTTTTCATTTGACCTTTATTGACCAAAAATGTATACTACTTTGTAGGTAATCAAAATCAATTTATGTTACACTATTTCTAAACAAATCAAGGAGGAACCTTATTATGAATTTAATTCCTACAGTTATTGAACAATCCTCACGTGGGGAAAGAGCCTACGATATTTACTCACGTTTATTGAAAGACCGCATCATCATGTTGAGTGGACAAGTAACAGATGATCTAGCAAACTCAATCATCGCACAATTGCTATTTCTAGATGCACAAGATTCTGAAAAAGACATTTACATCTATATCAACTCACCTGGTGGTTCTGTGACTGCTGGAATGGCCATCTATGACACAATGAATTTTGTCAAAGCAGATGTCCAAACAATCGTTATGGGGATGGCTGCTTCAATGGGAAGTTTCTTATTGACTGCCGGAACAAAAGGAAAACGATTTGCTTTACCAAATGCTGAAATCATGATCCACCAACCACTTGGTGGCGCACAAGGACAAGCAACAGAAATCGAGATCGCTGCACGTCATATCTTACAAACCCGCGAACGTTTGAATAAAATCTTAGCGGAACGTACTGGTCAACCAATCGAAGTGATTGAAAAAGACACAGATCGTGACAACTATATGACTGCTGAACAAGCCAAAGCATATGGCTTGATCGATGAAGTCATGGAAAACAGTGCTTCATTAAGCTAATCAACCTATCAAGATCAAAAAAGAAGGCCTTCATCCTTGGATGACAGACCTTCTTTTTTTGCTGTAAAAACATGTGTTAAAACGATTGTTGCCATTCTTTGAAGAATCCATCTGCATGTTTTTGTCCCATTTCGATATAATGTGTGATATTCTGTTTATTTTTTTGGATTTCTTCTTCTGTTAACGGACGGATTACCTTGGCTGGTCGACCAAAAGCTAAAACATTCGGTGGGATGATTTTTCCTTCTGTCACAAGTGAGCCTGCTCCGATCAAACTATTCTCACCGATGACTGCATGGTTCAAAACAGTCGCTCCCATACCGATCAACGCACCCTTTTCGATTTTACAACCATGCAGCATACATTGGTGTCCGACTGTGACATTTTCAGCGATCTCAACTGGGGCATCATGATCAACGTGTATGACTGTTCCGTCTTGTATATTGGTTCCCTTACCGATCTTGATCCAATTGCTGTCGCCACGAACCACTGCTTGGTACCAAACTGTGACATCTTCTCCTAATTCTACATCACCGATAACCGTCGCATTATCTGCTATAAACCTTGCCATCTTTTTCCCTCTTTTCATTTATTGAAGAAAAAAGGTCCTAGAAGGCTGTTCGCCCCTAGAAACCTCTTTTCATTATTCCGCTGCTTCAGCAAATTGGCTGTTATAAAGTTTCTCATAGAAACCGCCTTTTGCTAATAAACTTTCATGTGTTCCTTTTTCAATGATTTGACCTTGATCCATCACTAAGATCAGATCGGCTTCACGGATCGTTGATAGACGGTGAGCGATCACAAAACTCGTTCGTCCTTCCATGACTTTATCCATGGCTTTTTGGATCAACGCCTCTAGTCTCGTATCAACGGAACTAGTCGCCTCATCCAGAATCAATATCTTCGGATCGGAAACAACCGCACGAGCAATCGTCAGCAATTGTTTTTGTCCCAACGAGACATTGTCTCCTTCTGAATTGATCTCCATTTCATAACCATCAGGCATCGTTCGGATAAAATGATCGACATTCGCTGTTTTCGCTGCATCAACGATCTCATAATCCGTTGCATCTAATTTACCAAAACGAATGTTGTCGGCAATCGTTCCTTCGTACAACCAGGCATCTTGCAGTACCATCCCAAACATGGAACGAACATCACTTCGGCTCATCGCTTTCGTATCAATACCATCAATTTTGATCGCGCCATGCGTCACATCATAAAAACGCATCAATAAGTTGATCAATGTTGTTTTCCCAGCGCCCGTCGGTCCGACAACTGCCACCATTTGTCCAGCTTTCACCTCAAAGTTCAAGTCTTGGATCAAAGGTTTCTTCGGATCATAAGCAAAATCGACATGTTCAAACGAAACATTTCCATGGATCGTTTCTGGCAAAGGAACATCGGTCTTATTTTCTTTTTCCTCAGGTTCATCTAAAATCTCAAATACCCGTTTCGTGGCTGCGGATGCACTTTGCAATACGGAAGATAATTGCGTCACATTACCCATTGGTTGGCTGATTTGCCAAATATATTGGATAAAGGCTTGTAATTGCCCAACCACAATGACTCCAGAAATTACATAAAAGCTTCCCAAAACTGCCATACCGATATACGTAGCGTAGGCAGTTAATTGTACTAATGGCATCATCAATCCAGAAATAAAGGCTGCTCGAAACCCAAAATGTTTCAAGCTATGGTTGACCTTATGAAATCCTTCAAATGTTTCTTTCTCACGACCGTATACTTTTAACACACTGAATCCAGTCATGTTTTCCTGAACATAGCCATTTAATTCACCTAAAGAATTTTGCATTTCTTGGAAATATTTTTGAGAAGCATTGATCACTCGTTTAGATATCCAAATTGACGCTGGAATCATGATCATTGAAATCAACGCCATGACCGGTTGGATATAAAACATCATCGCTGCTGCCATCGTGATGCCCAAAATAGCATTGACAATACCGATAAAGGCTTGTTGCAAGGCTCCACTAACTGCATCTACATCATTCGTTACACGAGATAAAATATTTCCTTGTTGATTTTTATCGAAATAAGAAACCGGCAAACGATTGATTTTTTCTTCAATATCTCTACGCAAGTCTTTCATGGCACTCTGAACAACATTTGTCATCAATACCCCAGAAAGCAATTGAGAAATACTATAACCTGTACCAACCACCGCGATCCAAATCAAACAGTTGATGATATAAGAAAAATTGATTGCCTCATTATTCACTAGATTTTTGCTGATTTCTGTTGTTGGAAGCCCGACGACATAAGGCAATGCCGCATTGAAAGCCACCGTTAAAAATGTAAATAGTAGCACTAAGATAAACGTCAATCGGTAAGGACGGATATAGCGAGCTAAACGTTTAAAAGAAGCGAAGGTTTTTTTCATGCTAGTTCCTCCTTCGATAATTGAGAAGCGGCAATGTCGTAATAAATCGGACAATTTTCTAGTAGTTCACGATGTGTGCCCATACCTACTACTTCTCCTTCATTTAATACGATGATCTTATCGGCGTGCATGATCGTACCCACACGTTGGGCAACAATCAATACGGTTGATTCAGTTGTTTCTTTTTTCAATCTTGCACGAAGTTTTGCATCCGTTTGATAATCAAGTGCTGAAAAACTATCATCGAAAATATAGATTTCTGGTCGGCGGATGATTGCTCGAGCAATGGCTAACCTTTGTTTCTGCCCACCTGAGAAGTTTGCGCCACCTTCAGAAAGATGTTCATCATAACCGTCCGCTTTTTTAGAAATAAAATCAGTCGCCTGCGCAATATCAGCCGCACGTTCCATTTCCTCTTGCGTTGCATCTTCTTTTCCGTATCTCAAGTTTTCAGCGATCGTCCCAGTAAACAATAGTGCTTTCTGTGGAATAAACCCGATTTTTTGTCTTAGTTTACTCAACTTGTACTTACGCACATCTACACCGTCAATTAGGATCTCACCATGAGTAACATCATAAAAACGTGGAATCAATTGGATCAATGTAGACTTCCCACTACCTGTACTACCAATAAATGCCACTGTTTCACCAGGTGAAGCAGTAAAGCTGACGTTACGGATCACTGGTTCTTGCGAATGTCCAGGGTAAGCGAAGGTCACATTTTTAAATTCAATGTAGCCTTTCGTTTTTGTTTCCGATATGCCATTTGGATTTTCAACAATAGCAGGAGTAGCATTTAAAGCTTCTTGGATACGACTAGCAGAGACTGCTGCTCGCGGATACATCATAAACACACTCGCAAACAACATAAATGAAAACAACGCGTGGAAAATATATTCAATAAAAGCAATTAGATTCCCTACTTGCAACTGTCCATCTGCAATTTGTAGCGTACCACTCCAAATAATCAAAATCATCACGATATTGAATAAAAAGAAAAAGCCAGGTTGGGCAACTGCCATTAAGCGAAAGAGACTTTTAGAACTTGAAGCATAGTTTTCGTTGACTTTTTCAAATCTTTTTTCTTCGAATTTTTCATTTACAAACGCGCGGATAACGCGTAGACCTGATAGGTTTTCACGTAAGATACTATTGATTCTGTCTAAATTCTTTTGTTGGATTTTTGATAAAGGTTCAGAAAATTTAGCAATCCCAACAACAGCTAATAATAAGAATGGCAATGCGCCAATCACGTATAAACCAAGAGATGGACTTGTTCGCATAACCATATACAAACTAACAACAAACATCATCGGTGCCATAAAACCGATTCTTAAAATATTTTGTAGAAACAACATGATTTGATACGCATCATTGGTCGTACGAGTGATCAATGATGATACGCCTAGTGTTTCATATTCTTGATGTGAATACGTTTGGATATGTTTGAACAGATCATCACGAATGTCTGCAACGATATTCGTCGTGATCCTTGACCCAAAATAACCTAAAAATATATTCATTATGATCCCGATCACAGTGATCACGATCATCAATAGTCCTTGTTGTTTCACATAGTCAAAATCATCGTTGAGGATTCCAACATCGATCATGCGTGCTAAAATAGTTGGTAGACCTAGTTCGATCAGAATAAAGCCGAACACACAAATAAAATTCAACACCAAATATTTTTTGTAGCGCATGGTGTAATGCCACATTAACTTCACTTTATCATCTCCTTTAAATATTCTATCTTGCCATTACTTTCAATAGTAGCACAATCTACTACTTTATAGAACACTACATTTTTTAAAAAGAAATTTTTCTGAAAAATATTTTCTCTTCGTACGTTTTTTCATTTTACAGTGACCGTTTTCTATACTTATCTCTTGATTTATGCTAGAATAGCAATTAACTATTGTATGTTTCATACAGAGGATCCGAGTAAAAAATATTCCAATTGGATAAGCAAATGCGAGGCTTGTCTCTTTAAGGAGAATCAAGTATTTTTCTTAAAGTATAAAAAAACACAGGTGGCTTGTCCCCTCGTTTTGTGTTGTCCAAAAAATACGCTAAATTACTGCTTTAAGCAGATAAAGGAGACATAAACCATGATTTACAAAGTTTATTATCAAGAGTCAAAAATCCGTAACCCAAAACGTGAAGAAACACAATCGCTATACATCGAAGCAAACAGCGATGTTGAAGCACGCCAACGAGTGGAAGAAAATACCCCATACAATATCGAATTCGTACAACTTCTAGAAGGTAACCATCTAGAATACGAAAAAGAAAACCCAGCATTCACATTAGTGGAGTTTTAAGATGAAACTTTCCATCAAAAATAATGAGACAGGCGTCTTTGCGATTGGTGGATTAGGTGAAATCGGGAAAAATACGTATGGGGTACAATTCCAAGATGAAATCATTATCATCGACGCTGGAATCAAGTTTCCAGAAGATGAACTGCTTGGCATTGACTACGTCATTCCTGATTACAACTATATCGTACAAAACATACACAAAATCAAAGCTTTAGTGATCACTCATGGACACGAAGACCATATTGGTGGGATACCTTACTTATTAAAGCAAGCAAATATCCCGATCTACGCTGGCCCTCTAGCTTTAGCTTTGATCACAAATAAACTGGACGAACATGGCTTACTTCGTGACGCTGTGCTAAATGAAATCAATGAAGACACTGTGATCCGTTTCAGAAAAACATCCGTCAGCTTTTTCCGAACGACCCATAGTATTCCGGATGCTTTAGGTGTGGTTGTCAAAACACCTTCTGGTAACATCGTGGCTACTGGAGATTTCAAGTTCGATTTTACACCTGTAGGAGAACCAGCAAATTTGCATAAAATGGCTCGTATCGGAGAAGAAGGCGTTCTTTGCCTCCTTTCAGATAGTACCAATGCAGAGATTCCAACGTTTACGAAATCAGAAAAAACGATTGGCCTTTCTATTTTGAAAATATTTGAGAAAATCGAAGGTCGGATCATTTTTGCCAGCTTTGCTTCTAATATCTTCCGTCTACAACAAGCAGCGGAAGCCGCTGTAGCAACAGGTAGAAAAATTGCTGTTTTCGGGCGTAGTATGGAAAATGCGATCGTCAACGGACAACGTCTCGGCTACATCAAAGTGCCTGACGGTACCTTTGTCGATGCGCATGAAATCAATCGTTTGCCTGCAAATGAAACAATGATCCTATGTACAGGTTCGCAAGGTGAACCAATGGCTGCATTGAGCCGCATTGCGAATGGTACCCATCGTCAAATCCAAATCCAGCCAGATGATACAGTGATTTTTTCTAGCTCACCGATCCCAGGGAATACAACAAGTGTGAACCATTTGATCAACTTGTTGTCTGAAGCTGGCGCTGAAGTGATCCATGGAAAAATCAATAATATCCACACATCTGGCCACGGTGGTCAAGAAGAACAAAAATTGATGCTTCGCTTGATGAAGCCAAAATATTTTGTACCGGTGCATGGTGAGTTTCGGATGCTGAAGATCCATGCCTCTCTTGCACAAGACACAGGTGTACCAGCTGAGAATTGTTTTATCATGGAAAACGGTGATGTATTAGCATTGACAAGTGATTCTGCTCGTTTAGCTGGAAAATTCGTCGCTGGCGATGTCTATATCGACGGCAGTGGAATCGGTGATATCGGTAATGTTGTTTTACGAGATCGTCATTTACTTTCAGAAGAAGGACTCGTTCTTGCAGTGACAACTGTCGATATCAAGAAAAAAGAGATTCTAGCCGGACCAGATATCCTTTCTCGTGGCTTCGTCTACATGCGTGAATCAGGTGATATGATCAATGAAGCGCAACGTATTTTGTTCCACGCATTACGTGAGGTGCTAAATGCCCCCGACTGTTCGGAACATAAATTAAAAGAAGCAATGGTCGGTGCCTTACAACCTTACTTGTTCGATCGTACAGAAAGACATCCAATGATCATCCCTATGGTGATGACACCGGATCAAAACTAACTTAAAACCGAGGTCGGGACAGAAGTGTTCAGCCTCGATAAATAAGGCGTCAGCCACGAAATTTGTTCTTCAAATTTTTGTGGCTGGCGCCTTGTTTATCGAAGAGGTTCTTCTGTTCCCGCCGTTTATTCGGTTTTAGGTGGTGAGAACTAATGTCCTACTCCCAGTTTTTTATAAAAAAAGCGAGACCCACAAAAATGTGAAAGAACAATTTTTGTGGGTCTCATCTTATTTTTCGAGGGAAACACGTTGGTTTCAACCTCTGTCATCAATTATTTGGTTCGCTCCATGACGAAGCAAGCCTCATAACAGTATATTTTCGTATAGATTACGCTTTTTCAACGTTTGTAGCTTGTGGGCCACGATCTGAATCTTCTACGTCAAAAGTAACTGCTTGACCTTCTTCTAATGTTTTGAATCCGTCACCTTGGATTGCTGAAAAATGTACGAATACGTCGCTTCCATCTTCACGTGAGATAAAACCAAATCCTTTTTCAGCGTTGAACCATTTAACTGTTCCGTTTTCCATTAATAATACCCTCCTCGTGCCAAAGCACTTATTTGATTGTAACATTGCTCGTGTACGATAGAGGTGCAACAGATGTTTCAACTTCTATTCCCAAACAAAATTACATTATAATTGTACACTTGGTTGTTTTTTTTTGCAAGAAAGCTACATCATTCTTTTTCCATTAATCCTTCTTCACGTAAACTAAAGTATTGTTTGCTGCCAATGATCAGATGATCAAGTACCTCGATCCCCATCATCTCTCCACACTCTTGGATGCGTCGTGTCAATCGCATGTCTTGCTTGGATGGAAGAACGTTGCCGCTGGGATGATTGTGAGCAAGTACCAGCCGTGCTGCCGAATAGCGGACTGCGTAATGGAACACTTCACGAGGATGCGCGATCGTCTGATCCAATGACCCGATGAACAAGGTTTTCTTTAGTAAGATTTGATTTTTTGTATCAAGATAGATGCAAACTAAATGTTCTTGTTTTTGATCTTTTAGTTGTAGGATCAATTCTTTTGCCAATTCATAACTCGCATGGACAGTCGTTGTTTGACGCAACTGATCGACTTGTATCCGTCGACCCAGCTCGATCAATGCTTTGATCTCTAAGGCTTTGACCCGACCAATCCCACGAACCGCTTCTAATTCTGCTAGTGTTGCTTGTCTCAAGAGCGCTAAACCACCAAATTTCTTCAATAACGTACCCGCAACTTCTAATACGTTATATGGATGCTGACCAGTCCGAAGCAAAATAGCTAAAAGCTCTTGATCTGATAACGCATCCTCTCCATAAGTCTCCATCCTCTCCCTTGGCAGAGACGTGGCGGGTACTGTTTGAAGCAAATTTTTTTCCATAAAAAACCTCCTTTCCCGTGCGCTCAAAATAAGATACGGAAAAAGAGGTCATTTATTTTATTTATTTGCGATCAATGACGGAACTTCGTGAAGTGAAGACACAATCGCTGTTGTTTTTGCAGCTAACTCATCCGAAGGCGCTAATAAATCTGGCACCATGATTACTGGGATTCCTGCACCATACGCTGCTAGTACCCCATTTTGTGAATCTTCTAATATCAATGTCTCCGCTTTTTCAGTACCTAAAAACGCCTGGGCATGTAAAAAGATTTCGGGATCTGGTTTTGCACGTTTGACATTTTCAGCGGAGACGATCGTGTCAAAACGATGGCGTAGATCATTTTTTTCTAGTAACAGTTCAATCACATGACGCTGATTGCTTGATGCTACCACTTTTGGAATATCCTGTTCTTCCAAAAAGTTCAAAAATTCCAACACTCCTGGCTTTAATTCCACTTGTCCTGAAGCAAAACGCTCAAGTGTTTCTTGATAAGAATCGTCGATAAATTTTTGGACAGTTTCTCGACCAAAACTTGCAAAAATAGTATGGTAGTTTGCCCAAACCTCTTCATCAGATACCCCTAAAAATCGTAAATAAAGGTCTTTATCGTAGGGAAATCCCATTCGATCCGCTACTGTCTGAGATGCCTCATAGTATACGATCTCTGTATCAAATAATAAGCCATCCATATCGAAAATCACTGCATTAACTTTCATTTTTTCCTCCCAACTGTACAAGCAAACGTCGCACTTCCGAAATAAAATAGAGTGAACCTGTCACTACAAGAACATCCTCAGCCGTCATCTTCTCCAAGATCTCTGCAAGCCCAAATTGCCACATTGAAACAATCGTAACTTTCTCATCAGTCGTTGCTTGGATATCCGACAGCTCAATGGCTTTAGGATAATCAAAAGTAGTGACGTAGATTGTTGCATCTGGTACTTCTTGTAATTGATGTAACATTTTATCAACCTCTTTTGTTCTTAAAGCAGAGAACAAAAGATGGATATGATAGCCTTTGAATTCTTGTTTAAGATTTTGGACTAAACGTGCCATCGCATGGGTATTATGCGCCCCATCTAAAATCACTAAGGGTTCTTCACTTAATCGTTCCATACGTCCTGGCCATTGCGCCTTTTTCAAGACATTCATCACGTCTTTTTCGCGGAATGGGAGATTCATCAATTTGCAATACACTTGATACATTTCAACTGCCATACCGGCATTTTCTACTTGGTGTTGCCCGATCATATGGATCGTCAACTTGGGGATCTTACCATACTCATTTTGGAATGAAAAAATCTCGCCCCATTCTTCTGCCGGATGTTTGTAGGTAACCGTATAATCCTCTCCACATGCGTGATGTGGCGCATTTTTTAATTTTGCTTGCTTTTCGATCACTGCCATCGCTTCTGGTACGATCTTCCCAGTGACTAGTGGCACATTTTGTTTGATGATGCCCGCTTTTTGAGCAGCGATTTCTTCGATCGTGTCGCCCAAAATATCTGTATGATCCATACCAATCGTTGTGATACCCGTCAACAAAGGTTTCGCTACGTTTGTTGAGTCGAGTAAACCACCTAATCCCACTTCAATGATCGCGACGTCCACTTGTTCTTCCAAGAAATAATCAAATGCCATAGCAGTCAGCGTTTCAAATTCGGTAATGCCAGCTACTGCTTCAAATTGATCCATCTGCTCAACTAGCGGTTGATATTTCTTTACTAGTCGAATCAATGATTCATCAGGAATGCCTTGTCCATTGATCGAAATGCGCTCATTGAAGGATTCGATATATGGGGAGGTAAATGTTCCGACTGTCAAGCCGGCTTCTTCTAATAAATATCTTAAATAAGTCACTGTTGAACCTTTGCCATTCGTCCCTGCAATATGGATCGTTTTGACTTTTTCTTCTGGGTGTCCGACTACCTCTAATAAGGCCTCTACTCTGTCTAATCCAGGACGTGAGCCAAATGGTAATCGGCTATGGATCCAATTGATTGCTTCTTCGATTTTCACGTTACAATCCCCCCATTCCTCTTCATTATAACAAAAAAGCTTACGTAGGAAACAATGAAATCCAGAAGAGCTCTTTTTACTTAAAAAAGAGAGGCAACTTCCGTCACCTCTCCCTTTCGTTTTATTTAATTGATTTTAATTGCGCAATACGTTCATTGACAGCTGCTTGTTTTTCTAAATAATCTTTTTCTTTTGCACGCTCTGCTTCAACTACATCATCCGGTGCATTCGATACAAAACGCTCATTACTTAATTTTCCTTGTACACGTTTCACTTCGCCTGTCCATTTTGCTAGTTCTTTTTCTAAACGTTGGATTTCTTCTTCAATATTGATCAGCCCTGCTAAAGGTAAGAAGATTTCCGCGCCAGTCAAGACCGCTGACATTGCTAGATCCGGTGCAGTTACGTCACTTGAGATCGTCAACTCTTCTGGATTACAGAAGCGCTCGATATAGCTAGTGTTTTCATTTAAGAATTGATCGATCTTCGGATCATTTGTTTTTATCAGTAACGTGATTGGTTTTGATAATGGTGTATTCACTTCAGAACGGATATTACGTACAGAACGAATCAATTCTTTCAGTACTTCCATCCCTTTTGAAGCAGCTTCATCATCGTATTCCGGTTGCACGACTGGATAATCAGCCACTACTAAAGATGTTCCTTTATGAGGGATGTGTTGCCAGATTTCTTCTGTAACAAATGGCATGATCGGATGCAATAAGCGTAAGATCTGATCCAACGTATGGACAAGAATACTACGGTTCGTTTGTTTCGCTACTTCGTCCTCACCGTAAAGTGTTTCTTTACTCATCTCGATGTACCAGTCACAGAAATCATCCCAGATAAAGTTATACAATTGGCGACCAGCCTCACCAAATTCAAATTGTTCAAATAAGTCAGTCACTTTAGCGATTGTTTCATTCAAACGTGTCAAAATCCAACGATCGGCTACAGTTTTCTCCCCTGAAAGATCAATATCTTCTACGGTCATCCCTTCAACATTCATGATAACGAAACGAGATGCGTTCCAGATTTTATTGATGAAGTTCCAAGAAGCATCCATTTTTTCGTAACTAAAACGTACGTCTTGTCCTGGTGCTGAACCATTGGATAAGAACCAGCGTAACGCATCAGCACCATATTTTTCAATGACTTCCATTGGGTCGATCCCGTTTCCAAGAGATTTACTCATCTTGCGTCCTTGTTCATCACGAATCAATCCATGAATCAGTACATTCTCAAATGGACGACGTTCTGTAAATTCCAAGCTTTGGAAAATCATTCGGCTTACCCAGAAAAAGATGATATCATAGCCTGTTACTAATGTACTTGTTGGGAAGTAACGTTGGTAATCTTCATTGTCTTCGTCAGGCCAGCCCATTGTTGAAAAAGGCCATAGCGCTGAACTGAACCAAGTATCCAACACATCGGGATCTTGTAACCAGTTTTCACTGTCTGCTGGTGCTTCCATGCCCACGTACATTTCACCAGTTTCCTTATGATACCACGCAGGGATCTGATGTCCCCACCATAGTTGACGTGAGATTACCCAGTCATGAACATTTTCCATCCAGCGTAAGAAGGTTTGGTTGAAACGTGGTGGGAAAAACTCAACTGCATCATCAGTTTCTTGATTTTGGATCGCCTTTTCAGCTAAAGGTGCCATTTTTACAAACCATTGTGTTGATAAACGAGGTTCAACAACTACCCCTGTACGCTCTGAATGGCCTACATTGTGGATCATCGTTTCGATCTTGATCAGACGACCAAGTTCTTTTAGATCCGCAACAATCGCTTTACGTGCTGCAAAACGGTCCATTCCTTGATACTTACCTGCTAATTCATTCATCGTGCCATCTTCATTCATGACATTCACTCGTGGCAGGTCATGACGGTTACCGACTTCAAAGTCATTTGGGTCATGTGCGGGCGTGATTTTTACAACCCCTGTTCCAAATTCCATGTCGACATATTCATCTGCTATGATCGGTATTTCTTTATTCACTAGTGGTAAAATGACTTTCTTACCAATCAATGCTTGGTAACGCTCATCTTCTGGATGGACAGCGATTGCCGTATCACCAAGCATCGTTTCTGGACGGGTCGTTGCGATTTCCACCACACCTGAACCATCAGCCAATTCATAGCTCATATGATAAAAGGCACCTTCGATTTCTTTGTGGATCACTTCGATATCAGAAAGAGCTGTGCGTGCTTGTGGGTCCCAATTGATGATGTATTCGCCACGATAGATCAACTCTTTTTCGTATAGGCTAACGAATACTTTACGAACAGCTTCAGACAAGCCATCATCTAAGGTGAAGCGTTCACGGCTATAATCCAAAGATAAACCCATTTTTGCCCATTGTTCACGGATATGACCGGCATATTCTTCTTTCCATTCCCATACTTGATCAATAAATTTTTCGCGACCTAGATCATAACGAGAAACACCTTGCTCACGTAATTTTTCTTCTACTTTTGCTTGTGTTGCGATCCCTGCATGATCCATCCCTGGTAACCATAACGTATCATAGCCTTGCATTCTTTTTTGACGAATCAACATATCTTGCAATGTTGTATCCCAAGCATGACCTAAATGGAGTTTACCAGTCACATTGGGAGGTGGGATAACGATTGAATAAGGTTTTGCTTTTTTGTCGCCACTAGGTTTGAACAAATCTTCGTCTAACCAGTTTTGATAACGCCCCGCTTCAACTTCTTGCGGATTATACTTTGTCGATAGATTCTTTTCTTCCGTCATACTGTCTTCCTCCTTTGAAATAAAAAAAACGCCCTAAATACTTTCGTATTTAGGACGTATAAATTACGCGGTACCACCTAATTTGTAATAGTTGCCTATTACCTCTCAAAGTGAGTTAACGATCACTACTCGTTCATCTCTACTCGATTCAAGACAAAAACTCCCAAGCTACCTTCACTAGCTTTCGTTAAGAACGTTCCACCATTCGTTCTCTCTCTCTAAACGTCGGACTAGTTACTCCTCTTGATCAACATCTTGACTCATTTTACAATGGTTAGTAGCCAAAGTCAATAAAAGCTCTTGATGAATCGCTGTTCGATTCACATAAAAACGCCACTTTTGCACGATCTTCCCACTTAGTTTTTACTTGGAAGGAAAGACTTGCGAATAATTTTCATCAAAATAGATCAACGTCTGTAGTTCAGTTGTCAGATCGATGTATTGCATATGGATATGTGGCGGAACGTTGACACGATCTGGTGCAAAGTTCAAGATCGCAGTAATGCCTCCTTTGACGATTTCGTCGATGGCTGCTTGTGAATACTTACTTGGGACAGTTGATATCGCCACTTTGATTCCTTCTTTTTCAACGATTTCACTAAAGCGATCCATAGGATAAACCATCACACCTTCGATTTCTTTTCCGACGATGGCTGGATCATTGTCAAATACACAAACAATATTCAAATTTGCATTTCTTCTGAAATTGTTGTGTTTCAATGCTTTTCCTAAATTCCCAAAACCAACTAAAGCGATTCTTTTTTCTTCTTCTGTGTTCAAAATTCGATCAAATACTTCAATCAAATAGGGAACATCGTACCCATAACCGCTTCGTCCTAATTCCCCTAAATGAGAAAAATCTCTGCGGATCGTGGCAGAAGGTACTTGTGTGATCTCACTAAATTCATTTGATTTGATTCGTTGAACACCAGAATCATTCAACATATTTAAATAGCGCAAATATAAAGGCAACCGTTTCGCTGTTGCTTTGGGTAACGTTTCTGATTTTTCTCGCATATCGTTTCTCCTTGTTAATCATTTCACATAATTTTAGTTTAGCATGGAACAAGGAACCTCGCAATAGGAGGAAGCTTAACTCCATGAAAAACAAGAAAAATAAGGTACCACCCACAAAATTTGACATACAATTTTTGTGGATGGCGCCTTATTTCTCGAGGCTAAACCATTGTCTCGTCCTCTTTCACGTGTCTACTTCTTGAGACTGGATCTTTTATTTCGAATGATCGACTCGTACAAGAAGTACAAATTCCTTCGTTTAAAGTAAATCAGAAAATTCTTCTACTTGTTCTTTTGCTGTTTCTGTGTGGATCGTTTCGATCTTTAAGCCTGCCAAAGCACGTTCGATCATCCCATCGATATCCAAACGTTCTTCGTATTGATGCACTTTTTCTAGTCGTGGACGAGTCTTAGGCTGTGGCGGTGCAAAAATCGTGCAGCAGTCTTCAAATGGTTGAATGGACAAATCAAACGTATCGATTTGTTCAGCCACTTCGATGATCTCTAATTTATCCATCGTCGCTACAGGACGAATGATCGGTGTATTCGTAACCTCATTGATTGCCACCATACTTTGGAGTGTTTGGGAAGCCACCTGTCCTAATGATTCACCATTTAAAATCACTAGTCCATGACGAATACGGCGGATCTCATCTGTCAAACGAAGCATCATCCGACGTGTGATCGTCATCCAGTAGCCTTGGGGCACCACTCGTTTGATCTCTTCTTGCACTTCTGTAAACGGTACTTCGATAAATTCGATTTTACCAACATAGGGTGTCAGCTTCACTGTTAAGTCTTTCGCTTTTTGCAAGGCTTGTTCACTCGTGTAAGGTGGACTAGCAAAGTGGACAGCTTCAATTTCTACCCCACGTTTCATGGCAAAATAACCGGCAACTGGAGAATCGATCCCTCCAGAAAGCATCAACATACCTTTTCCGCTTGTACCAACAGGCAGACCGCCAGCTCCTTTGATCGTTTCATAGGAAAGGTAAGCCCCATCTCGGCGGATTTCCACACGCAACGCAATATCTGGCTTTCTCATTTGTACTTGGATATCCGGAAAAACATCGATGACTGCATTTCCTAATGCTTGGTTTAGTTCATTGCTGTCCAATTCAAAGCTATGATCACTACGTTTTGCAATGATCTTGAATGTTTCTTTTCCTGTATAGATTTCTTGCATGATTTCCTGAACCGCTTGTTTTAAACTTTGTACTTCTTTTTCTACTCGCACGCTAGGTGAAAAGTTTTGGATCCCAAATATCTTCGCTAACTTAGGGATAACTAAGTCTCCGTCTACACCATTCAACAGTAGATGCATCCGATCACGCTCTGCGTGGATCTTGATTTCAGGAAAATCGCTCAATGCCTGTCTGACATTTTGTGCCAACTGCATAATAAAACTTCGACGATTTTTTCCTTTTGTTGAAAGTTCACCATAGCGAACCATGATTTCACTGTACTTCACAAAAACACTCCTCTGTTTCTTAATTGATGACTGAAAATTTCTTGTACAACTGTTTAAAGATGATCATGAATTGTTCGACTTCTGCCATCGTATTGCTTTCATCTAAGCTGACGCGAATCGCTGAAGTAGCTAAATCATTGGGTACTTGCATCGCATGCAGCGTACTACTTGCCATGTGCTTTCTAGAAGAACAAGCGCTTGTCGTAGAGACAAATATTTGTTTTTCTTCTAATGCATGGACCAATACCTCACCACGAATACCTTTTAATGAAAAACACAAAATATGGGGTGCGTAATCTTCACCTTCAGAAAAAATCGTTACTTTATCATACGTATGTAAAGCTTCAATCAATGCTTGTTTAAGATAGGCAGTTTGGTTTGGTTTTTGTGCTTTGATATCTAGAGCTAAACGCAGCGCTTTTGCCATCGCGACGATCCCCGGCACATTCTCTGTTCCACTCCGTTGATTTTTCTCTTGTCCGCCTCCAGTGAACAGCGGTGCTAAACGTCGGCCTTTTTTCCAATAAACAAAACCAACACCACGAGGCCCGTGGAATTTATGGGCAGAAAAAGTGGCAAAATCCACACGTTCAGTCAACCATTCCTCTAAAGGAACTTTACCAATCGCTTGTACCGCATCCACATGGAAATGGATTTTAGGAAAATCATTTAAAAAACTACTGATTTCTTTGATTGGTTGAATCGCACCTACTTCATTATTCACTGCCATAACGGAAACCAAAATCGTTTCTTTACGTACTAATTTTTTCAACTCATCTACGCGGACGATCCCTCTTTTATCGACAGGAGCAATACTCACTTCGATACCGAGTTTTTTTAACTGCTCAGCTGTTTCACTGACAGCAGGATGTTCAACGCCTGATATGATCATGTGGTTACCGTAACCTAGTTTTTCAAGCATCGTTCCTTTAAGCACCCAGTTATTTCCTTCTGTTCCACCTGACGTGAAATACACTTCTTCAGGAGACACAGCAATCAGTTCAGCGATTTGTTTTCTCGCTTGTTGTAGCAGACGGTTCGCCTGATTGCCTAAATCGTGTAGACTTGATGGATTCCCGATGATCCGTTGACTTGTTTTGACATACGCATCCAAACTTTGCGGATAGATCGGTGTTGTCGCACTATTATCGAAATATATCATATTTAAACCTTCTTTTTTTGAAATTCTTACCTATTATAACGGTTGTCCCTTGTGCTTTCAAGTGGCGTTTTCTCCGAGTTGGACTCTATAAAAAAATCGATCGAATCAATGTATTCCCTGCCCAACAGTTACGCATCAATGACTTCCAAAAAAAGACAACACTCGGCACTTGCCTGTGTTGTCTTTTTTGATCGCAGGATTATACTAAATCAGGATGATTGAAGTAAAAATCTTCGATTCGTTTGAATGCACCTGGTTCTGTGCGCTCTAATGCTGTGCCGATCTCATCCAAAGCCTCTTGATAGTGATATTCTTTATTGAATAAGTAATAACTCTTTTCAATGGCTTCTTTCACTTCTTCATGTGTGTGACGGTAACGGTTCGCATATTGCAACATTTGCTCGGTTAATGCTGCTGCATCCACTAGATCGTGGGTTTTCTTATCGAGTAACTCTAGATCTTCTTCACATAATGCTACAAGACGTTCGACCTCATCCATGTTGACTCTGATTTTATTCAACACAGTACTCAATTCTTCGATACGTTCTGTTGCCACAAAGAAAAACTCTAGATAATCATTTGGCAAACCTGGTAATCGTTGTTTTTCAACAAACCGTTTAAGACTGCGCAATTTAAATTCGAATGTGTCGATTTTTTCTTGCGCTTCTTTTTCACCTTTTCTTAGTTCGTGTAAAGAATCGCTGATTTCAACCTGTTGGTTTTCAATATCTTCTAATACTTTGAAGACTTTCTTATAGAACGTTCTTACTTCTGAGTAAGGCACTTCATGTTGTTGTAACTGTGGTTTGATTTGTTCGTTTTGACGTTCGATTTCTTCCACTTCTGTTTGGAAACCACGTACACGCCCGATTTCGTTATGGTTCAATGTATAACTTTGAGCGGTATGATCTAATTCGATCAACAATTGACGATTGTTTTTCGTCGCATGTTTGATATATTGTTCGATCGTTGCTTGATTTTTAGTCACAAATACTTGTGCTTCCATCTCACGTTCTAAAATATCGTATAATGCATCGATCAGATTAGCCGTTTCACGATTTTCAAATTCAACAGTTTCAACTTCCGTTTTCTCAATATTGATCAACGAACGTTCGATTCGACGATTGATCGTTTCGATATCGCCAGACAGGTTTTCTTCTGGAAAAACATACTCCTCTTTGATTAAGCGGTCATAGGTCTCTTGGATCTCTTCCACTTGCGCCGGGAAAGTCGTATTCAAATCTTCAAATAATGGCGGGATTTTTTTCATTAACGCATCCACTTCATACGTGTGTTTTTCCGCTTTATCCAGCACTTCACGGGCTTCAACTGGATCACCTGAAGTATTTAACGTAACAAATTGTGTAAACTCATTTTCAATCGTTTTCACTTGCTTTTGTAACTCAGGTAAAGCTGGACCGTATTGCTGTTCTTCTTCTCGGATCGTTGCTTTTAGTTCCTCATAAACGTCTAAAGCTTGTTGAACAGCTAAGGAATTACGTTCTTCTGTTTCACGCAATTCTTTTAAGCCGTCACGAATCTCCGCAACTTCTTTTTCCATTTGGTTCATGGTTGCTTCGGCTTCTTCTACTGCTTTTTTCCCTTTTAGGAATCTAAAGCTCTCGTTGAGATTTTCAACTTCAAAGATCTGACTTTCTAACTCGGCAAATGATGAGGTAGAGATGTCATTCCATTTTTGACTCCATTCACGAAAGGTATTTTGGCTTTGCCCCACTAGATGCATTTTTTTGACATCGTCAACTTCTTCAATCACAGGCAAGTCGAATAATTCTTCCTTGCGTTTTTCTAAGACGTCCAATCGATCTTGGTTTTTTTTCTTCATTACGTAACTAACCAAAAAAGCCAGAATGGCGACTATAATGATTGCAATGACGATCCCGATGATAACATTATTTCCCATTTAAGGTTCCTCCGTTTTCAATATGCATCTACTGTCTCTATTTGTTTATGATCAGACGAATCTGATTTGCATAACATTGTAAATACGTCTTTCGTGCAAAAAGACATCTATTTTATATTATAACATACTATGTTCAGTCATACACTACCTACATAAAAAATCTTTTTTGCTATCTTTCTACCAACTAAAATGAGAAGATCTTATCAAAGACTCGTTGAAGAATTTTCTTCGGCAAACTTTAGTCGCTCTGCCTTCTTCATTTGCTCCTTGATTTCCTTTGCGATCCTTTCTTCAGGTGCATAATCCTTTTGCCAATTGTCTGGCTTCAATACTTTGTTTGTAACAGGATCGTAGTGAGGTTTTCCATCTGGAAACAGTTTTCCCATATTCGCTTGATGGACAATATCAAAAATCCTCGTAGGATCAACGCCCAGCAAAGAAAAAGAGCCATACGTAAAATAAAGCAAATCAGTCAGCGCATCTACTTGCTCAACGAGACTTTCCTCTCCCCAATTTTGTTTTGTGAGAATCTTTTTTTCTGCTTGATCAAGTGCATCATGCAAATATTGGACGGAATCATGCAATTTTTTTGCATCACCGTCACTGGCTGCTGCCACAAATTCAACTAACTCTTCGATTTTAAAACCCGCTCGGTCATCGGCATGTTTTTTTGTAAATGCAGTGGGTCGCTCTGGTATTCTTGGATCGAACGTCCGATGGAATCGTTCTACTTTTTGATAAGGTGTTTCTGGCTCCATAATGATTCTAGTCCTCCTAACTGACACACATTCAATCAACTATCCCAAAATGCTTCAAACCTTTATAAATACCATCCGCTTCATTCGAAGCCGTGACAAAATCAGCTTGCTGCTTCACACCAGTTGGCGCATTGCCCATTGCAACACCAATTCCAACTCCTTTTAGCATTTCAACATCATTGTAATGATCCCCAAACGCCATGATTTCGGACAATGCAATTCCTTTATTTGTCGCAAATTGTTGGATTCCTAACAATTTGGACCCCCCTTTAGGAATAATATCGACCGTATAAGGATTGGAACGTTGGAACGAACACTCTGGGAATCGTTGGTCAAGCTTTTCTTGCTCAGATGTTTGGCTCAATAAAATACATTGATAAATCGGCTCGTTCAAGATCGCTAATGTTTCATATCGTTTTCGTTGCCGATGGGGACTGAACACTTGCAAGATTTTTTTCAATAGACGTACAGGGAATTTTTTGGGTAAGTGATTGACGATTTTTTTGATGATGATCGATTGTCCTAGCATCATTGTCGTTGAACCATCTAGTTGATCTCGCCCACCAAAAATGATTTGTCGGTGATGGGCATCCGAAAAGTGGACGATATCCGCTAATACTGTTTTATCAAAAGGATGGTCGACGATCGTTTGATCACGGTCAAAGACTAATTGACCATTGTAGACGACGAACATGTCTAGTTCAAGTTCATCGATCACTTCTTTGATTCTTACTGGGCTGCGCCCAGTGGCAACACCGCATAATATGCCCTTTTTTTGTAGTTGATCAATCGCATCTTTAGTTGAAGCCAACGCTTTTGCTTGGTTGTTGACTAATGTGCCATCGATATCAAAAAAAACTGCTTTGATCATGTCGTTCCATCACCTCTTCCGATTATTATTTAGTAAAAATTTCTAGTTGAACAGTTTCATTTCTTATTAGTAAGGCGTGCTTGCTACTTTTTATATAGAGTGGTTACAACAGCCAGGTCTTCAAAACAAATCGATTTGTTTTGGGTTAAGCTCATCTGGTTCGATCCCTAAGATTTTTTGTAATGCCAAAGCATTTTCAGCCGCATCTCCACCAGAGTTATTATTGAAGATCACCCCAACATGTTTTGTTGCACCGTCTACTTTTTTGATGGCTGCTGCTAATTCCTGTAATTCTTCTTCAGAATAGCGATACAACGTTCTTTTTTTTCGCCAATCCTGATCATTTGCTTGCCAACCTTGCTCATTTCTTCCATGAAAACGGAAAAGGGTAAAATCCGTATTTGTCACATAAGGATCAAAAGGAATCGTCGTATTCAATAATTGTGGTTCATCAATGATTGCTAAGGAAAACATTGCACAAGTCATAAACTGTCTCGTGCGTGACAGAAATTGGTCGCTGTACCAAGAATAGTCACGTAACTCAATAGCTACCGGATAGCCATTGAACCATTTTCTTAGTTTTCTTAAATAGGCAACATTTTCTTTGGTGCATTTAAATGAAGCAGGGAATTGGACTAAAAAACAAAAGAGTTTTCCTGACTCGCTCATCGGTGCCATCACATCTAAAAAGCGTTCAATCATCTCTTCTTCGGATTGATAATACTTCTGCCAGTCGCCTTGACCACTGATTCCTTGGTAAGCTTTCATCACGAAGCGAAAAGATGCTGGTACTTCATTCACCCACTTCTCCACAGATGACTTTCTTGGGATACCATAATAGGCGGTATCTAATTCGACTAATGAAAGGACACTCGCATAATCGTAAAGAGTATTATTCTTTTTTCCTGTTAATTTGTCATGTTCTTTAAATGAAGTCAAGCCAATTTTGATCACGACGAATCACTTCCATTCGTTTAAATTCATTTTATCTTTGTTCCCAAGTTTTTCTGTTTGATTCATTCATAGCAAAACTCTTTTATATAGTATACAATAAGCTAGAAACCCTATGCAAAATTATTCGTGAGGAAGTTCTGAAAATGAAAAAAATTCTTATCTTACACACAGGCGGCACAATCGCCATGAAAGAAAATTCTTTAACAGGTGGCGTGAGTCCAGATGTGGCTAACCCACTATTAGATGCAGAAGTAACGATTCCAGAAAATGTTGATTTGATCATGGAAGATATCTTTAATCTCCCTTCCCCGCACATCATGCCTAAACATATGTTACAACTTAAAGAAAGAATCAATCAAGCCGTTCTTTCTGACATCCAAGGTGTCGTGATCACGCATGGGACAGATACGTTGGAAGAAACAGCATTTTTTCTAGACTCAACGATTGGTGATAAATTACCGATCGTCTTAACAGGAGCGATGCGTTCAAGTAATGAGTTAGGTAGCGATGGTCTATATAATTTTGAAAGTGCGATTCGGGTAGCAAGTTGTGATGAAGCAAAAGACAAAGGTGTTTTGGTCGTGATGAACGATGAGATCCACTCAGCACGCTATGTCACTAAAACCCACACGACTAATGTTGCTACTTTTCGTACTCCTACGTTAGGACCAATCGGTTTGATCACTAAAAATCGTATATTGTTTATGCAAGAATTACTTGAAGCGCAAAGACTAGATATCGCATCAGTCAAAGGAACGATCCCAATCGTCAAAGCCTATGCGGGTATGCAAGGTGATTTATTAGAAGCACTTGCCCATTCGAAAGTCGACGGTCTGGTCATTGAAGCTTTAGGCGCTGGGAATCTGCCTCCGCAGGCATTAACAGCATTAAAGAAACTCTTGATCCAAAAAATACCAGTAGTCTTGGTTTCTCGTTGTTTCAACGGAATCGCTGAACCCGTCTATGATTACGAAGGTGGCGGAAAAGAACTCGCAAGTATGGGCGTTATTTTTTGTAATAGTATCAATAGCCAAAAAGCTAGAATAAAACTTTTGATTGCCATTAACGGTGGCTTGTCAGAAGAACAGTTGATCAAATTTATGACACAATAGAAATCAAATTGAGTAATACAGGGTTTGCTCGCCTCTTCATATGGAAAACTCAATAGACGCTACAATCACATCATTGTTAAACGGAGTTCCAAATGAAACTCCTTTAGAAATAAGCGTGAAAAAGAAAGTGAGACAAAAATAAAATTCATTTTTGTTTCTATCCTTAAAAGCGAATAAACGGTGTTCCAGAAGTAACTCCTTCGGAAATAAGCCGAGAAACCCAAAAATTTGAAAAACAATTTTCGGGTTTCTCGGCTTATTTCTCGGAGCTGAACACTTCTGTCACAACCTCTTTTCGCGCTTATTTATCGAAGCAAAATATCTCACAATCTTATCTCACTCGATTTATTTTGTTTCTTCATTTTTCTCCCATAAGATATTCGCTGCACAATAAAGTTGCTCTTGCATTCTGATCTCATGTCTCGTTTTTACCTCTGTTCCAGACACCGTTTGTTCATAATGACTCTCGATCTCATTGCCATATTCAACTTCTTTATCAAAACGGATCAACACATGTTTAGGTGTATGTGTTGTCAAAAAATCGTAACCTAAAACATCAATGATCCAGTTGAAGTACATCGCATTGTTCACATGTTGATTGCTGTCAATATCATAAAATCGCACACGATATGGCAACATCAAGCCTGATTCGATTGGCTCGATTTTTTCTTGTCGTTTGATTTTCTTGATTTTTTCACTTTCAAAAGGTGCAATGATTTCTTCATTCACACTACTCATCTTACGGTTCACTAGATCCATCAAAACAAAGACTGATTCGATTTCAACTAATTCATTTCCTTCCTCATCATGAATCCAAAAATTACGATAACAAAAGAATTTATTATACTGCATCGCTTGTGTGGTAACATCGATTTTTTCACCGACATGAGGCAAGCGATTGATGTTCATCGAATAGTTCGTGATTACCCAAGTCAAGCCAAAGCTACTGACAAAGTCGGTTCCTCGGCCTAAATGATCACTTTGTTCTTCCGAAGTCTTGATGACCACACCCAGCATGGACGGAAAAGTCATTGTTTTGTTGATATCACATTCATAATAAGATACTTCATGTTTTTTTGTATATTTTTGTGCCAAAAGAAAACCTCCAATTACTTCTTCATTAATATATGATCGACCTGTGTCCCATAACTCTCTCCAAACATATTGAGATGCGCCAACAAGTAATAGAGTTGATAGAGTGGCAAACGACTCTCCCAGCCCTCTTCCAATGGCCAGCTTTCTTGGTAAGCTTCCAGGAATTCAGGACGAAAGCCACCGAACAACTGACTCATCGCAATATCTTGCTCGCGATTCCCATAAGAAACTGCTGGATCGATAAACACTGGTCTTCCTTGCTTATCATAGAAAACATTACCACTCCATAAATCTCCATGCAAGAGGCTAGGCGTAATCTTCCTATGATCGTCACGATTTAGTAGCTCTTTTTTTAACCGTTGATACTCTTTTTCACGTGTTTCATTCCATCGATTGTTTTTCTCCGCTATGTCGATTTGAGCCTCCAAGCGATTTTTGAAAAAGAAGGTCCACCAATCTTCTTCAAATGTATTGAGCTGTGGTAAACTCCCTAGATAGTTGTCCTTGCGAAAACCAAACTGTGGTGCAGTTGAACGATGGATTTTTACTAAGTCTTTTGCCAGTTCTCGAGGATCACCTTTCCCTGGTTCGATCCATTCCATCAATAGATAGGCACCTTCATTTGTTTCGCCTAACATATAAGTTTCAGGTACTCGTACATGTGGTGCGAGCTCTTTCAGACCATCCACTTCTGCTTCAAAAAAGCGTTTGGTCACATGAGGATGGATTTTTAGAAAATAGGATTTTTGCTGTTCTTCAATTCGATAGTTTTGATTCACATCTCCCCCAGTAATCGGTATCACTTTACCACTCAAACGAATCTCTGTTAACACTTCTTGGATATCCATTTTCACTCCTCCTTGCTATTTCACAAGATCGATGATTCATCGATCAAGTACGCCCGCAACAACTCCTATATCATTTTAAAGTATAACACAGGTATTTATAAAATCCTGAAATCAAGAAATCAACAAAAAACAGATACAGAAAACTATCAAGTCTCTGTATCTGTTTTGATTGATATTGAAATTAAGCTAATGCCCCCATTGGGTCCCAAGGAGCTAATAAAATTGGTTCAGCATTAAATGCGGCTAGCTGTTCTTCCGTCAATAAATCTTTGCGGACAACGATTTGATACGTATATTCATCCATCCACTCGTCACTCATCACAAAGAATCCTTTATCTCCGACTTTTTCTCCCCAGCTATTTTCGACTTTCCATTTCGTTGATTTTCCATCAACTAAATCGACACCAGTCAAGACCATCGCGTGAGTCATCAAACTTTCGCCATGATCCAAACGCTCCGCTTTCGTCATAGAAAAATCTAAATCAAATAATTCATCCATCTCATAAACGTCTGTTGCCATGATGCCGCTATCTCTTGTAGAAGATTGACCAACATCACACCCAAACCACACAGATTCTCCTTGTTCCAATTGAGCAATCGCTAAATTTTTGAACGTTGTCATATCGACATTAAGATATTTGACTTCTTTTCCTCCTACAACATTCCCTAACATTTCAACCGTATAAGAGCGATCATACGGTTTGTCTGCGGTCGGTGCATTGATGATACTTACATAATCATCCAAATTTACACCTATATATTTATCGTAAAACATTTGTGGAGTCAATTGTTGATCGATATGGTAATTTTTTTCTTCATCTCGATACTCAAAATCAAATTCAGTTGGTGGAGTACCTAAAGAAGTTGTTAGAAATTGATAGATCCCAGCTAACATCTTTTCTTTTTCTACTTGGATCTCTTCATTTGTTTTTCCTTCTGCCACTAATTGACGTAGTTTAACGGCGTCTTTACGCAATAATTTGTTTAAGTAGTTATTCAAATCACGAGAATTTGAGCTATTCGCGCTTTCTGGCATCACTGATTTTGGTACGACACCATATTTTTGGAATAATGATACGATCATATCCCATTGTCCACCATCTTGTTGGGGAACAGCCAGTAAAAAAGCGACTTTACGACTGTCTAATGCTTCATTGCCAGTTGCAAGAATATTTTCATAAAAATAGTTTGCTTTCTCGTATTTATCCCAAAAGAAAGTATAATTTTGTGATAATTCAAATTCCTTTAAGTGGAATTGAGTCAACAATTTGTGACGGAATGTATTCAACGCCGCAAACATCCAGCAACGGCCAGATTGTTTTTGGTTTGAGACTTTTCCAGTCGCTAGATCTACAGAAAATACCGGTGTGTTTTTTGTATGTGAAGCAATATTTTCTGCTGAAGCTGTGATCCCATTCTTTACAACAGCATTTTGTAAGGCTTGTTGCTTTTTATTCGTTTGAAATTGATCGGCAAATTTTTTTGTCATATCTGGTGTAATTGCGTTCATTTAATCATCCTTCCCGATTGAAAATATATCTCCATTTTACTCTTTAACCCTTTGAATTACAACGTGCTATTCTGAAAATTCAGAACAATCATGCGATTCAATCTGCCTATTCTCATTATAAAACAAAAAAATCCAGAAGAACTCTTCTGGATTTTGTATAGTACTCCGGCAGTAGGACTCGAACCTACGACATCATGATTAACAGTCATGCGCTACTACCAACTGAGCTATGCCGGAATCAAATTACATAAATATAATATCAATTTTCATCATATAACGCAATACTTTTTTTCAATTTTTCAAATAATTACTAATTAACCATCGTTATTTTATATTTGTGAAAAACAACTCAATTTCTTTTAAATGTCGTCTGTTCATAGAGAAAAGTTATTGACAAATGACCATAAATTAGTTATCCTATTTAGGTAGTAAAAATGCCGCTTTAGCTCAGCTGGTAGAGCGCTTCCATGGTAAGGAAGAGGTCGACGGTTCAAGCCCGTCAAGTGGCTTCATTAAGACAACGTTGTTGAGACGTTGTCTTTTTTGTTAAAAAAAAGACAGTATGACGATAGTCCTTCATGAAAAATAGAAACGAATCCAATTTTTGATGTATTTTGTCAAAAATGAATTCGTTTTTGCTGGTAACCGCACGTTTCTCTCCATGTATTTCCCTAACTTTCTCAGATTTAGTGCATAAGCGCCAATCCGACATCAATCGTCGTTCCTTATTTATCATATAAGTAAAAACAGCGGAACGTGAAATGAACTTTTAGATGATCAAAAACTTCTTTTTTACATTCTGCCTTGAAGTAGCGCTAAGAATTATTCACTAGAAGTTATCGCTTTTTTACATACTTTTCAAACGGGTACATTGACTCCAAACTGGACAAGCTTGACATTCTTCGCATTCATAACCTTTGAAATCTCGGACAAAGCTCCTTTTATCTTTCCTCCGACTATAGCCTTTAAATAAGGTAGGTTAGTTTGCTGAACAAATATACTCATATTGTTTTTTCAGATAGAACCAATTTCTATGTTGCATGAATGTTCCTTGTTCTTCTTTTTGCTTTCTTTGTAATACGTACTGTAGGTGATCAAAGGTGTTTTATGTAGAACATCAATGATATACATATAATTTTGTTCACTCCCATAACCTACATCAATTCTAGTAGCTCTTTATATTGTTCTAAAAATGGTGCTGAGCTTTGAATGTTCCTTAGGTTTAGGAATAAGTCATAGGGTAAGACATACTGGTTTTCTGTTTTGATTTGTAAATTATACCGTTCTAATTCATTGATGCGGTGTTGAGAAATTGCTACGACTAGGGATTTGAAGGCAAAAGCAATATAAATTTCTTGGATAAACTGTTACTTAGGCAGGGAGAAAGTTGTTTGATTGATAGGATAATTTTTAAACATAAAGCACACTCTTTTTTGATTTAGTTTCGTCACTTAAATCATTTAAGGTTGTGTGCTTTTTTATGTTCTTAAATTCAAAAAATGAGCGATAATCAGATATTTTTCTGATTATCGCCCTACTCTCTACTGATTTAAGCAAATCGTTTTTTGTCTTATTTTTAAACTGTGCCTTCTACATGAACAATATATCGTTGATTAGCACTACCATCCCTGCCGTTAAGAGGTGATAATATCAATGCTCGGTTATTTTGTCCATTAGGCGTTTCCATCACAAGGCTTGTACTAACATTTTGGATATAAACTATATTGCCATTTGCATGCGTATTTACTCTATACATTCTCCATTTATCGCTGCTTATATTCCAGCGAGTGTCTACTTTAAAACCTGAACCTGTTGATGCAGCTGATAAGTAGGCTGCTCTAAATATTCCACCTGGGCCACCTGCACTTAAAGGTCCACCCATAATTTGGTAAGTACGGTCAACATTATTATAGATTAGTATCCATTTTTGATTACGCGAATTAGTATTATTAAACATAATCACATCATTAATATTGGACATACTCCAGTCGATAACGTTCCTTGTATTAGCAGGGCTTTGAATCGAAACCATTCGATTATGATAGATCCCGCCCACGTCAACCCCGCGACTTTCAATCTGAGCTTTTGCAGTATTTTCATCTGCACTTACAGTATGCGAACCTAGTATTGCACCAAATGTTGTAGCTAAAAAAATTCCAAAAATCAGTTTCGTAATTTTTTTCATATCTTATTCTCCTTTATTACGATTTGCTTAAACTTAGTATCTCAAAGTTATGACTTATAATTACATTTTGATTAGTATTGCAACAAAAAAACTAACTATAAACAAATTTTTAATTAATCTTATTTTAAAGTTAAAGCATATTCGAACTATTTCATCACATGTTTACCTGGACATAGATTACAACTAAATAAGAATTTCGGTACTATAGTTACGTTTAAAATTCCTGTGTAACTTGATAAAATGAAGAGATAAATTGATTTTTATGTGAAAAAGCGACTCTACAAATCATAACCACCTTCCAAAAGGTGGTTATGATTTAAATTCAGTAACA
>NZ_JBIORU010000001.1:0-755000 GCF_051714405.1 Enterococcus sp. AZ140 | reverse complement strand
GTGCGTTTTACCGCACCTTCAACCTGGACATGGGTAGATCACATGGTTTCGGGTCTACGACTACATACTCAAACGCCCTATTCAGACTCGCTTTCGCTGCGGCTCCGTCTCTTCAACTTAACCTCGCATGCAATCGTAACTCGCCGGTTCATTCTACAAAAGGCACGCCATCACCCATTAACGGGCTTTGACTTGTTGTAGGCACACGGTTTCAGGTTCTATTTCACTCCCCTTCCGGGGTGCTTTTCACCTTTCCCTCACGGTACTGGTTCACTATCGGTCACTAGGGAGTATTTAGCCTTGGGAGATGGTCCTCCCGGATTCCGACGGAATTCCTCGTGTTCCGCCGTACTCAGGATCCTCCTAGGTGCCTTCCAAATTTCATCTACGGGGCTTTCACCCTCTCTGACTGACTTTTCCAAGTCATTCGACTATCTGAAAGAACTACCATATCGGAGTCCTACAACCCCAATGAGCAAGCTCATTGGTTTGGGCTTTTCCCGTTTCGCTCGCCGCTACTCAGGGAATCGAATTTTCTTTCTCTTCCTGCAGGTACTTAGATGTTTCAGTTCTCTGCGTCTACCTCGTATACGCTATGTATTCACGTATACGTAACATCCTATAAAAGATGCTGGGTTCCCCCATTCGGAAATCTCTGGATCATAGCTTACGTACAGCTCCCCAAAGCATATCGGTGTTAGTCCCGTCCTTCATCGGCTCCTAGTGCCAAGGCATCCACCGTGCGCCCTTATTCACTTAACCTTATCAACCTTGCGGTTGGGTTTTGATCTTTCTTCTAGCGATAGAAGTCCAATCAAGAAAAATAAGCAATTGAACTTATTAAAAAACTCTATCCAGCACACAAATCAGCCTTTTCGACAAAAAGATCGTCCAATCCGTGAAAGCAAGCTTTCACTTCTGGCCGCCTATTTTGCTTAAGGCTAAACGATTTGTTTAGCTTTCAAATTCAACGCGGTGTTCTCGGTTTGTATTACTTACATTTTTACTTCAATATCCAGTTTTCAATGAACAAAATTTTGAGAGTAGACCTCTCAAAACTGAACAAAGTATCGACAAACGTGTGTAGTCTCCGTAATATTCCTTAGAAAGGAGGTGATCCAGCCGCACCTTCCGATACGGCTACCTTGTTACGACTTCACCCCAATCATCTATCCCACCTTAGGCGGCTGGCTCCAAAAAGGTTACCTCACCGACTTCGGGTGTTACAAACTCTCGTGGTGTGACGGGCGGTGTGTACAAGGCCCGGGAACGTATTCACCGCGGCGTGCTGATCCGCGATTACTAGCGATTCCGGCTTCATGTAGGCGAGTTGCAGCCTACAATCCGAACTGAGAGAAGCTTTAAGAGATTAGCTTAGCCTCGCGACTTCGCGACTCGTTGTACTTCCCATTGTAGCACGTGTGTAGCCCAGGTCATAAGGGGCATGATGATTTGACGTCATCCCCACCTTCCTCCGGTTTGTCACCGGCAGTCTTGCTAGAGTGCCCAACTAAATGATGGCAACTAACAATAAGGGTTGCGCTCGTTGCGGGACTTAACCCAACATCTCACGACACGAGCTGACGACAACCATGCACCACCTGTCACTTTGCCCCCGAAGGGGAAGCTCTATCTCTAGAGTGGTCAAAGGATGTCAAGACCTGGTAAGGTTCTTCGCGTTGCTTCGAATTAAACCACATGCTCCACCGCTTGTGCGGGCCCCCGTCAATTCCTTTGAGTTTCAACCTTGCGGTCGTACTCCCCAGGCGGAGTGCTTAATGCGTTAGCTGCAGCACTGAAGGGCGGAAACCCTCCAACACTTAGCACTCATCGTTTACGGCGTGGACTACCAGGGTATCTAATCCTGTTTGCTCCCCACGCTTTCGAGCCTCAGCGTCAGTTACAGACCAGAGAGCCGCCTTCGCCACTGGTGTTCCTCCATATATCTACGCATTTCACCGCTACACATGGAATTCCACTCTCCTCTTCTGCACTCAAGTCTCCCAGTTTCCAATGACCCTCCCCGGTTGAGCCGGGGGCTTTCACATCAGACTTAAGAAACCGCCTGCGCTCGCTTTACGCCCAATAAATCCGGACAACGCTTGCCACCTACGTATTACCGCGGCTGCTGGCACGTAGTTAGCCGTGGCTTTCTGGTTAGATACCGTCAAGGGGTGAACAGTTACTCTCACCCTTGTTCTTCTCTAACAACAGAGTTTTACGATCCGAAAACCTTCTTCACTCACGCGGCGTTGCTCGGTCAGACTTTCGTCCATTGCCGAAGATTCCCTACTGCTGCCTCCCGTAGGAGTTTGGGCCGTGTCTCAGTCCCAATGTGGCCGATCACCCTCTCAGGTCGGCTATGCATCGTTGCCTTGGTGAGCCGTTACCTCACCAACTAGCTAATGCACCGCGGGTCCATCCATCAGCGGCACCGTAAAGCGCCTTTCAAAACGAAACCATGCGGCTTCGATTGTTATACGGTATTAGCACCTGTTTCCAAGTGTTATCCCCTTCTGATGGGCAGGTTACCCACGTGTTACTCACCCGTTCGCCACTCCTCTTTTCCCGGTGGAGCAAGCTCCGGTGGGAAAAGAAGCGTTCGACTTGCATGTATTAGGCACGCCGCCAGCGTTCGTCCTGAGCCAGGATCAAACTCTCATAAATAAAAGTTAGAACAATCTTGCGATTGTTAAGCTCAATTGTTTGCTAGCATATTGCTTGCTTGTTAAAAATGTTTGTTGTCTTGAATTGAATCAAGACGCCCTACACATTTGGTTTGTCTTACTTTGTTCAGTTTTCAAAGGTCTACGTGATAATCGAAACACAACTGTCTCAACTTATCATTTGTGATTGCCGTAGCAACTTTTATATCTTAGCAAACTCTCGAATGATTGTCAACTATTTTTTAAAAGTTTTTTGAACTCGTTTTTCACGAGGTCGTTTTAGCAACTCACTTATCATAACTCGTCGCATGTTATTTGTCAACACTTTATTTCGCTTTAAATTCTTACATACAAGCGCCTCACAAAGCGCTGAAATAATTCAACTTCGTTATATTAACATGGTTTCATCCAGCGGTCAATAGTTTTTTCGATGTTTTTCTGAATATTTTCAAAAGAACTTTTTTTCGAATCAACGTTTTCTAATTTACCATGCTACACACCTAGCGTCAATACTTATTTTTAAGTAAAAAAAAGACAAGGTTTCCAATCATTTTATGATCATTCGGATTATCCATGTATTTAAGTGCTTTTTTTATAAAACAGGTAAAAAATCAATTGAATCCTGAACATTCTCTTCTACTTTTCTTTTAAGATAGACAAAAAAAAGAAGTTTGAAAGATATTCAAACTTCTCTGAAAGTCCTGCTTGGTTCCAAAAAATGATCTCCTATTTTATTCGTTGATTCTCAAGTAGTCAACTATACACCTGCGAACGGTATTCATTTCTCTTTGGTAGAGGTACTTGAATCAATTTAAAAAATCGGTACACCATCTACTTCATAAATCCCTAGTACCGTACGCATTTGTCCTGGATCTTCCCAATGATAACCTTCGCCTAACTGTTCTTGTTGATTTTTTTGTTCCGTTTCAAAAACAAAAAGTGGAACATTTTCTTGATTGATATGGGTATTCGTCAACTCCATCAAGTTGATTTTACTCACATCAATATGAACGATTTCTTTTAAGAAACTAAGTATGTTTGCTAAACCAGTCTTATCATTTGAGTGGTCTGCGCATGCGAACTCTAATTTATTCTCTCTTGAATGAACTAAAAATTTTTTAGATCCATCCTCCAAATGCAACATAATTGTACCAGCGACTCTTTTGTTTGCCAAAATTTCCACCTCGATCAACTTGTTTATGGCTTACAAGAGAATTTTAGCATATTTTCAGAAAAAATACACTTTTATTTCCTTGATTCTTTTTTATCTAATTGGATCAACGCTTCCTTGATCCATATAGGTAACTGTTTTTCAATCGTTGCAAACCCGATTTTTTTATTTTTATTAGTGAAGTATCGTTTTCTTCGGTATGGGATCGATGGTACTTTCTTTTCTAAGGTACGTAACGACAGACTGATTTTATTCGAATACTCATCAATATCAATGATTTGTACAGTCACCGGTTGCCCCACCTTCAATAATGTATGAATACTTTTCGTATAACCAGATTGCACTTCTGATACGTGGATCAACCCTTGTGTCTCTTCATCTAATGAAACGAACGCTCCATATGGTTGTATTCCAGTAATTTTCCCTTTGATTATTTCGCCTATTCTATAAGTCATATACTTCCCTCTCTTCGCATTTATCATTATACTGTAAATATTAAAAAAAAAGAAGTTCTGTTCTTGCATCTAGATATGGAGGTCTTATAGATGGAACAATTTGATGAAATAGTTTCAAGACTAAACACAGATAGCGTAAAATGGGATGCCATCTCACAAACTTATCATAGGAATGATCTTTTACCTTTATGGGTAGCGGATATGGATTTTCTTGCCCCTCAAGGAGTAACAACCGCTTTTCAAAACTATCTGCAAAAAGGCATTTTTGGTTATTCGATCGTACCGGACGGTCTCTACCGATCAGTGATTGATTGGGAAGAAAGGCGCCATCATGTGACTCTAACTAAAGACCACATTCTTTTCACTAGTGGAGTCTTAGCTAGTCTCTCATTGGCGATTCAAGCATTTACAGCTCCAGGTGATGCAGTGTTGATTCATGATCCAGTTTATCCTCCATTTGGTGCAATTGTTGAAAATAATGAGCGTCAATTGATTCGCAGTCCTTTAAATAAAACAGCCGATCATTTTGAAATGGACTTTCAAGATATGGAAGAAAAAATCGTCTCAAACAAGATAAAAGCAATGATTCTATGTAACCCGCATAATCCAGGTGGTCGTGTTTGGACTAAAGAAGAGCTCAAACAGTTAAGTGAACTCTGCTTAACATACGACGTCTTCTTATTTAGTGATGAGATCCATCAAGATATCGTCTTTTCCGGACATGGATTCACCTCGATGCAAACAATTGATCCTGCCCTTTCTCGATTATTGATCACATTCACTTCAGCAACTAAGACATTTAATCTAGCTGCAATAAAAAATTCAATGGTCTTCATCAAAGATCATGATTTAAAAAGTCGCTTTACGAAACAATTAGAAAAAAATCAACATCAAGGAATCAATACTTTCGGACTCTTAGGCACTCAAGCTGCTTACGAAACTGGTGAGGAATGGTTAAATGAGTTATTAGTTTATCTGGAAGAAAATGTCCAAGAAGTCATTACCTTCTTTACTAAGCATCTCCCTGATGTCAAAGTGATGAAGCCAGAAGGAACGTACCTTATATGGCTTGATTTTTCTGCCTACACGAACGATGACCGGCTACTTGAAAAGAAGCTGATTGAAAAAGGCAGAGTCGTCTTGAATCCTGGGATCAGTTTTGGACCAAGTGGTCATTGCCATATGCGTTTGAATGTCGCTTGTCCAAGATCAGTATTAAAAGAAGGGCTTTTACGTATCCAACGTGCTTTAAGTTAGAAAACGAAAGAAGTCATTGGACAAAAAATGTTAGTCTTCCCTACTTTGTTACCACCCCAACCAAAAAAGCACCGAACAGCAAAAGTATTTTCTGCTTTTGCTGTTCGGTGTTTTTTTTTGAGCTTGGTATGTTTAAAATTTTACTTTATTCAGAAATCTCAATCGTTTCGATCACTACATCATGTACTGGACGATCTTGTGGTCCACGTTGCGCATTTGCGATATCATCGACTGTATCCATTCCTTCAAGTACATGGCCAAACACTGTATGACGGAAATCAAGCCATGGTGTTCCACCATTTTTATACGCTTCAATGATTTCTTTAGGGAATCCTGCTCCTTCTAATTGACTAAGCATGTTTTCTGGCACATTTGTGTTGTTGACGATAAAGAATTGGCTGCCATTTGTATTTGGACCAGAGTTAGCCATTGATAGTGCGCCACGTAGATTGAACAATTCGCGGCTGAACTCATCTTCAAAACTTTCGCCGTAAATGCTTTCACCTCCCATACCTGTACCGGTTGGGTCGCCTCCTTGAATCATGAAATCAGGGATCACACGATGAAAAATCACGCCATCATAGTACCCTTTTTTTGCTAATTCAACAAAGTTTTGGACTGTTTTAGGTGCTAACTCAGGAAATAGTTTTACTGTAATATCTCCGCGGTTCGTTTTTATAAGAGCTTTAGGCCCCTTTTCATTCATAAGATCAAGTTGTGGAAATGCCATTTTTTCTTCCTCCTAAAAAATTCTGTCTTCCTGTGTAATCATAACATATTCTATTGATATACGGTAAAGATGAGCCACAAGAAAATCAAAAAAACGATGTTGTAGAATGCAAAGACGAATAAATACTTTTTTCTCCATTCCGGATATTGCTTGATGACTAATTTGTAAGAGATCAAACTTGCCATTGAAGCAATCAATGTCCCTAATCCTCCCAAGTTCGTCCCAATGATCAGACCCTTGATATTTTCTGTATAACTTGATAACAGGAGCGCCGCAGGAACATTACTAATCAATTGACTTGCAAAAATGCTTGCACTGACTTCATGATGCGCCACACTTTTTTCAAAAAAGGCTCGGACAACATCTACTTGTTTGATATTCCCGATGAATATAAAAAGAAAAACAAACGTAAATAATAAGGAGTAATCGATATGTTTAAAGAGTCGGCGATCATTGCCTAGGATGCTGACACTCACTAAGACTAATACGACATAATGAGGGATGATGCCACTTACAGCTAGAAGACATATTAAAAATAGACCAAAATAAAAAATGAGTTGTTTTCGCTTTAACATTATCTCTTCTGTATTCGCCAAATCGATGGTATTATTCTTGATTCTCCCATAGATCAACACCACCAATAATATGGCAGCAGCTAGTGTATAGGGAAGCATCAACTGTAAAAATTCGAACAGTTGTAAGTGTGATTGTGCGAATAAATAAAGATTTTGTGGATTACCGATCGGAGTGAACATACTTCCTAGATTACCCGCAATCGTCATCAAAGTTATGACGAGAGGAATCAATGTTCGCATGCCGATCCTTTCTACTATCAATAGACCAAATGGTACAAAAATGATCAGTGCCACATCATTCGTAATCAGCATACTACTGATAAACGTGAGAAACACTAAAATCAAAATAATCCCTCTCGTATTTTTTGTCTGGGTGATCAAATAATTGCCTAGATAATCGAAAAACTGTTGTTGCCGTATCCCTTCTACAATCAACATCAAACAAAAAAGAAGAATCAATGTGTGAAAATCGATATAAGAAAAATAATTGAAGTTTGGCGGGATGATGAACATGGTACCTATTGCTAAAAGAAAAGACAGTGTCAATACTCCGTCTTCTTTTGCATTGCTTGTTATTCTTTTAATCATAAAATTCTACCTCTTAGATTCAAACACTTCGTACTAGTAAAATAACTCTTTTTAGCTAATATTGAAAGTAAATAAACTAGATGTTAGATCACTCCTTATATTTTAGTGACTGCTCGTTCCATAATTAAACTATTTGAGAAGAATTCTCAATTAAATTCTGTTATAGTGTCACCAAGGGAGGAATTTCAAATGGAAATTTACGATATTACAATTATTGGTGCAGGGCCGGTTGGCATGTTTGCAGCTTTTTATGCTGGTATGCGCCAAGCGAAAACCAATATTATTGATAGTTTGCCTCAACTTGGTGGACAGTTAACTACCTTATACCCTGAAAAATATATTTATGACATTCCTGGTTATCCAGCAATCAAAGCGGTTGATCTTGTTAATAATTTAAAGAAACAATTGACCACTTTTAATCATACATTTCATTTAAATGAAGAAGTTCTCTCACTTTCCAGAGAAGATGAGATCATCGAGATCACTACTACGAAAGGTATCCATTATTCAAAAGCTGTGATCCTGACGCTAGGAAGTGGTTCTTTCCAACCAAGAAAGCTGAATTTAGAACATGCTGACCGATACGAAAACCATGGGTTAGATTATTTCGTGAACGACTTGATGAAATATGCAGGAAAGAAAGTTGCCATTGCTGGTGGTGGGGATTCAGCAATCGACTGGGCACTGATGCTTGAACCTATTGCGAGTGAAGTTTATTTGATTCATCGTCGAGAGGCATTTAGGGCTCATGAACATAGCGTCAATCAGTTGAATCAATCCTCTGTAAATGTATTAACACCTTATTTGATTGAGCGTTTATCTGGTTTAAATGGAGAGTTGTCAGACATTCGTCTAAAAAAAGCTAAGACGGATGAAACGATTGATCTCATGGTTGACTCATTGATCGTCAATTATGGGTTCACTTCTAATTTAGAGCATTTATCTTCTTGGGGACTTGAAAGTTCCAGAAATGCGATCACCGTCCACTCTGATATGTCAACTTCAATTCCTGGTGTGTATGCTGCTGGCGACATTTGTAGCTATGAAGGAAAAGTGAAATTGATTGCCACGGGATTTGGAGAGGCACCGACTGCTGTCAATAACGCGTTGCATTTCATCAATCCAAAAGAACGTACGCAGCCTGGTCATAGTACAAGCCTTTACGATAAAACATTTGGACAAAAATAACTTAGCTGTTTTTTTATAAAAGAAATGATTCTTGCTTTTTGTACGTACTACGTTACCATTATAGATAGAAAGAAGAGACGGAGGAATCAAAAATGGTCATAAAAACAGAAACCTTAGAAGAAAAAGCGCGAGATCTCCTAAAAGAACGTGGCGTAACGATTGAGGATATCGCTGAATTAGTCATGTTTTTACAAAAAGACTATATCTCAGATTTAAGCTTGGAGGATTGTGCGGAAAGTATTAACGCAGTCTTGACAAAGCGTGAAGTCCATAACGCGATCATTACTGGCATCCAATTAGATATCTTGGCAGAACAAAAACAATTGATGAGCCCTCTTCAGCATATCATTGAAGATGATGAAGGATTATACGGAATAGATGAAATTTTAGCCTTGTCGATCGTCAATGTTTATGGAACGATTGGTTTTACCAATTATGGCTATATCGATAAAGTAAAACCTGGGATCTTGAAAAAGTTAAATAGTCACGATGGCAAAAATGTCCATACATTTTTAGATGATATCGTGGGAGCAATTGCTGCCTCTGCCGCAAGCCGCTTGGCCCACCAAGAACCGGAAAAACGAAGCCGTTTGACACAATAATCAAATAAAAATAAAAAATCATCCATAAAAATCGCAAAAGGATTTTTATGGATGATTTTTTGCTATATCCGAAAAAGCAATCAACGCGCTACACGAAAGTGATTGTTTAATTGTTCCCCTTTTTCAATTCTCTTTTGCCAACAAGAACCATCAAAGCGAAAAATAATTCGATAAGCACAAAAAACAGAATGAAACAATGCATGAAGTATTGCTCAGGCAACACATTGATGATTGGATCAGTCTGAGGATCAAACAACCAGTCATCATTATTGAAAAATGTTTCGTGAAAAAGAATAAAAAAACGATCAAAACCAATCAACATGAAAAAGCCAAAAACAAATGGTAGGATCATGCCGATTTGGAATGGGCGGATCAGCCGCCACAAACGCTGATTTCTTTTCAACTGGCGAAGGAACAAACCACTTGGGATCAATGTAAGTAACAACACCGCATAATTGAGCATGAATAATAACTTGACTTCATAAAAATGATGTAAGCCACTCGCTGACATTGGAAAGTCGGGAAGTGCCAACACTTGCTCAAAAGGATTATTCAGATACCTCATCAGTTGATCATAATTTTGGAGTAATGTTGGCTGATCCACGGTAGTGTAATCCAAGATACCTAGATGCCCGATATCAAACACATATAGTGGGCGGAAATTGATCGTTATTGAAATTGCTAAAGTGAGCAACGTCAGGAACAAACTGACCATCCCCGCATACTCCACCCATTGCCATCGTTTATTTTTCATTGTTTTAGAAACTCCATTCATCTAACGATTGCAAAACGAAGGTTGCTGGTGTTGGCAGATCTGGGATGTCTTCTTCTTTGGTAAAGCCTGATAACACAAGCAGTGTGTCGATACCATTACGAATCCCTGCTTGGATGTCAGTTTCATAATTGTCCCCTACCATGATGACTTCTTCTTTGTTCAATCCTAAAAGTTCCACTGCTTTATCCATAATGATTGCTTCTGGCTTACCAATATAGACTGGTGTGGTTTGTGTCGCTGTCTCTACAAAAGAAACAACCGAGCCAGCTCCAGGTAATAATCCTCTTTCTGTAGGGATATTTTTATCAGGATTTGTACCGATGAACGTTGCTCCTTTTTGGATTGCTAAGGTTGCGGTCACCACTTTTTCGTAAGTCAAATGATTGTCTAAACCTACTACGACATAATCAGGATGTTCTTCTTCCCATACAAATCCTGCCTCCAAGATCAAATCTGTCAAGCCAGCTTCACCGATCACATACACTTTATTTCCTTTAGCGTCTGATTTCATGAAATCAATGGTCGCTAGAGATGCTGTATAGATCGTTTCTGGTGAGACATGGATATCAAACTCAGTGGCTAAACGTTGTGCCACTGTTCCCGGTGTTTTTGTCGTATTGTTGGTTACAAATAAAAAGGGCATCCCATTTTCCTGTAACTGTTCGACGAATCGTTTTCCTGCCGGTATCGGCTCCGTTCCACGATAGATCGTTCCGTCTAAATCGATCAAATAGCCTTTATAATTCATAGGATCATTCTTCCCTTTGTCTAATAGTAAAATTCTTTTTAGAAGTTGATTTTGTTGGGCGTTCTGATGTTTTTTCAGTTCCCTTTGGTGTTGCCTTAGTAGTTGCTGGTTTACGATTTTTGATCACAGGTTGTTTGCGTACCGATTCAACGGGCGCTTTTTTTTCATCGATATGCGCTTGATTGTTGCGATTCGGATTTTTTTTCTTTTTACGTCGTTGGGTATTTTTTTCTTTTTTTCCACCAATACGTTCAATGACAAAATATGCACAGCCAAAATTACAATATTCGTATAAATAGTCTTCTAATGCATCAATTCGCTGATCTGGGTGAGCACGTCGATTCGTGGCATCAAAAAAGCCTTTCAAACGTAGCTGTTCGTAACCCCAGTCACCTACGATGTAATCGTATCTGGAAAGCACTTCGCTATATCTCTCACCAAGCTTCTCAGCATTGAAACCTTCCCGGTAATCCGTTACGATACGATAAGGTCTATCACCAATCAAAAGATTCGTTTCATCTGTCAATGTGACGATTTCTCCTTTGACTTTCTCTGGCTTCGTTTCCTCGATTATTTCTTCTAAAACTGCCGTCACTTCTTCGGTCACTGTTTGTTCTTGTGAGCGATCGACCGTTTCTTGACTCTCTTTTTTGTCACTGTTGTGTTGTTTATTTTGTTTCGTCGACATGCTTTCACCACCTATTTCTCTATTATACCTTCTTTTTCATTGGTTGGGTAGTGAGCATTTAAGTAGTCTCCCACTACTGTGCGAATAAATTCAGGAAATAAAAAATCGACCTGTCCGACAATTTCGATGGTTGGGAAAAAAGGAACAAACATCAGATGGTCGACCGTAGTAACGGTATAATTCTTTTCCTCTTCAATTGGTTGTTTTTGCCACAGAACTTCTCGATTGACCGCATCATACGTGATCCCACTATAGAAAATCTCACCGAATATCTGACCACGAAACCCCATTCCTTTGATAGGGAAATTCCGTAAGAAGAGTCGACTTTTTTCGATTTCCAACACTAAGCGAATCATATCTGACCCTTTCAGCGTGACGTTGATCAAATGCATCGGATGTGGCAGTGCACTATGGAGTTGATCTTGGTCAACCAGCCCCTTAGGTACGCTATTCAAAAAAAGACCACTATTCAGAAACGATGCTTCTGTGTTCCCTCTTTCTTTTACCGCTTCTAAAGCGATTTGGATAAAGGAATGTTCATCAAATAAATCAAGTGATAAGTCAAATGGTAGATCTGCCACTTTCTTTTGGGCTAAAAGACGATGTCCTTGTTCAAGATAACCGGCGATTTCTTTCTCATCCTCTACGAATGCAGTCATTGTATCTGTCGGAATCGCTTTGGCGTAGTGTCCGACGATTTTTTTATTTTCCAATGAAAGATGTACTTCCCCTACATATTGCCCAAATTTTCCGGCAGCGGCTATTTGTACCTCATTCACGACTTTCCCATCAATAAAAAGATGATGGGTATGTGATCCTAAAATCACATCGATTGCAGGGATTTCTTTTGCAATCTGTAAATCATCTTGAATGCCTAAATGACTCATTAAAACAAGGACGTCTACCTGTGGACGTAATTGCTCAACTAACTCTGGCAACAGATCATAAGGCTGACGGATATCCCAGCCATTTGGATTATACGTCAAAGGGAATGGTGCAGTAAAAGCAATTAACCCAACTTTTGTTCGTTGCTTTGTTTCGATGATTTTATATGGCTTTGTCCATACTGGTGGTTGCAAAGTATTTTTATCGAATAAGTTGCTCAGTAGCACATCAAAATTCGCGTGATCATATAAATGATTCAACTCATTTTTGGAATTACCTACACCTTCATTATTCCCTATAGTTGCTGCATCATAGCCGATTTGATTCATTAGTTCAACATTGGCATGGCCATTCGTTGCTTCTGACAAAGGATGCCAACGATCAACGAAATCTCCAAGATCGACCGTGAGAGTTGTCGTATTATTTTTTTTCTCATTTTCACGCTTTTTTTGCTCAAGGAATCTTCTGATCCGTGGCCAGTTTTCAAGATGAGAATGTAAGTCATTCGTGTGTAAAAGAACGATTTCTTCCACTGTTAGTTCCACCTCACTTTTTTTCATCATACCATAGGGTTCCCCTTTGTTCACATGGAAAGTTTTTGCACAAAAAAAGGTACTTAGACTTTTTTACAAAATCTAAGTACCTTAAACTTGCCTCTAATAAAAAAAGCCCTTTAGGCTTAATAAATCCAATCAATCAGACACATGGCGGCACCTGCTTAGTGCTGCTTCCTTCCGGATCTGACACGCTTCACAAGCCCACCATTGTCCTAGCCTTTCGGCAAGGAATAGTATACCGCATTTTATTATCCTTGGCTAGTCCTTTTTTAATTTCTTTTTCTTTGCTCGCAAATTTCTAAAAAACACAGATAAAAGTTCACCACATTCTTCTTCTAATATCCCGCCCTCCACCTCGGCCTGATGGTTAAAACGTTCATCCTCAAGTAAATTCATCAATGTCCCTGCGGTTCCTCCTTTTGGATCATAGGCACCAAAGTAAACTTCTTTTACGCGAGAAAGAATCATGGCACCGCTACACATTGGACACGGTTCTAACGTGACATATAATTGTGTTTCTTCTAAACGCCAACTTCCGATGGCCTTGCATGCTTCTTGGATCGCAATCATCTCAGCATGTGTTGTTGCATTTTGTGTTGTTTCCCTCAAATTGTGTCCACGCCCAATAATCTGTCCTTGGTGAACCACGATGGCGCCGATTGGTACTTCTGCTAACGCTTCTGCTTTTTTGGCTTCTTCAATAGCCACACGCATCCATTCTTCTTTTATTCGCTGTTGTTCTGCTTCTTCCACTTGTACTCCTACCTTTTTTAGATTTACTTATCTTCTCTATCAAACATAGTATAACTGGCTTTTTAATGAAGTACAAAGAGTTTTTCCTTATCGCCATGTCCTATGGTAAACTAGGGGATGAGGTGAAGTAAATGAACACAGAAAAGTTACTTGGATTATACCCAAATGCACAAAAAAAGAATTCTCCTTCTTCTGATGATCGAATTCTTTCACTGGTTGTAGAAGATTACTTCTTGTGGATCGATAAAAGTTCCTTGTCCGTTCAAGAAGAAAAACTTTTGAAAGCGTTATTCCAGAAAACAAACACCTTAGACAGCCATCCTTGGTATCAATATTTATTTGAGGAAAAGGTATATGTATGTGAAGAAAGCTGCCGAATCATTCAGTTACATTTTGAAAAGAGATCAGATTTCTTACAAAAAGAATGGCGAGAAACAATTTCCGGATTATTTCCCGAAGCTCTTGATTTTTTTCTTTACACAGAGACAGATGCGTTGATCATCGAAAGAAAGCATGCCAATTATTTGAATACGGCAGATCTTAAAGGCATCTTTTTATCTCTTGATGTCGATTTTGATATGACGACACAAGCCTTTGTCGGTTCATTCCATTCAGCTGGACAAAATCTAACCGCTATGTTCAATGAAGAACGAAAAATTTTCCTGAATAAACGAACACACATACAAGTAGCCGACCAAACGACTTCCATACAAGAAATTGCCTTATATTATTATACAAAAGAATTAGTTACATCCAGTCAGCTAACAAATGAATATCAAGAAATAATCCGTAGTTTTAAAATGGAAGACATCATTATCGAACTATGGAAAAATTTTGGGAATATCAGTTCAGCGGCTAAACAACTTTTCATGCATCGAAACACTCTCCAATATCGGATCGAAAAGTTTGACGAACAAACAGGCTTCAATTTAAAAAAAGCAGATGACTTACTCTTTTGTTATCTCCTTTTGTTACACATATAAAAAAAGGAACAAGCAGCAATAAACATCGCCTTACTTGTTCCTTTTTTCGATCAATTCAAAGAGAATCGTTTTTAGATCATTTTCTCAACAAGTGACATCAGACGACCTTTTGCATCTTCTGTTGAGTCTTTGATAGAGTCACCGTAGACAGAAATTTTCTTTTTGCCAGATTTAATCTTTGCTAGCATGCCCATCAATGAATCTAAATCGCTATCTGATAAATGGTCGACGACATCTAATAACTTTTCATTCCCATCAAATTTGTCATACACGAATTTTTTTACTTTTGTGCGGTTACTTAGATGATGGATTTTTTCGATCACTTTGCCAGAAACAACTACAGCTGTTGCCACACTTGCTGCTGCTGCGACACTTAATCCAATCGTTACTTTTGTTGATGTTTTCATAATTATCAGCTCCTTTTTATCTACTACAATCATATCACAGTCAAATAGATAAGCGAACTAATTGCTATGAGCCCTGCCCGATGAATAGCAAAAAAAATTACAAAAAGCACATACTGTCTTGTTTTATTATTTGCTTTTGTACGACGCCTCATTTGGCATTTTCGGTTTCAAGCAACCTTAGTTTGATGCGTAAAAAAAAGCACCTCCCTTTTTGGAGATGCTTCATACGAACAACTAAAGTAAATCATCCATACTAAGAAATGTAAGGTCAATTAACCGGAACGTATTGGATATTTGTTAGCATTTCAGGCAAATCATCTTCTAATTCTGCTAACTTATTCCAAATCAATGTCATTGTCTCAAAAAATTCCTTTGATGATTTATCTGAATTTAAACTTCCTAGTGCGTTCAGCCAAAGAAGTTCTAATAAATATGCTTCTTTGATTCCCGTATGTTCTCTGACAAATTCTGAGAACGTTCGTTTGAACAACGAGGCCATGTCTAATTCGGATTTGATAACTACTCCTCTAATACTCTCATGAATCGAGAAAAACTCCTTCAATAAATGAACGACACTGAAAAAATCGTCAATAACGTATTCAGCTAAATATCGATCAAAACATATCGTGATCTCTTCGATAATTTTTTCTTTTAGTATACGGATTGATTTAAAATGTGCATAAATCGGGTAAGTAGAACAGCCACAAAAAGAAGCTAAACTTCTCGCTGTGATTGTCGATAACCCATTTTCTTCAGCATATACCATACTCTTGAATAGTAAATATTCTTTACTAAAATTCGTCACTCTTCCCACGAAACCATCCATCCTTTCCGATTATCTTATTCATATCCGGCAATGATTCTTTTTTTAATTTCCCATGACGATCCAGCGCATTCGCTAGTAGGAAAAACTTATGTAAACCATGAAGAAACAAGTTTTGATAAAAAAAAAACGATAATAACATATTTCGGGGGTTAAAATATGTCTCTTTGTAATAGAAGCTTGATTTATCTAATGCTTCGCCAAAAATAAGATTTAAAAAATAACGATATCCTCAATTAAATAACATTGTATTCCCTTATCCAAGATTATTTAAATGATTCCAACTTGACAAAATAAGCAAAGAAATAAACAATAGAATAGATAACTGATTATCATTTCTTAAAATAACAAGTTATATAATCAAATTCTATTACTATGTGAGAATATCATACATTGAAAACACTTTCCACTCACATTTTATGTCACCACTAGTACACTAATTGTCAGAAAGGAGTCCATCATGTTAATCGATGCAAAAAAGAAAGAGTTATTAGTCCTCTATACGATCGCTCAAAAAAGTCAATGTACGTTAAAAGAACTTGCGGATGAACTGACTATACCTAAACGGACAATCAAAGAATTGATTCGAAAGTTGAATACTACGATTGAACAGCAATTGAGCATTTCTACTTTTATTTTCTCTACACACAAAGGAGAAATAACTATATCCGATGAATACCAAGAAATAAAAATGATGATTTATCACAAACTCAAACTTTTTTATTTAAGAGAATCCAATCGTTTCAACTACTTATTACTTATGGTCAATTATCCCAAAGCGTATGTTCCGAAAAAATATTTATTGGAGCAATTATACATATCCCACTCTTACTTAGAAAAATTAACACACCAATTGAATGAAACACTTCAAGATTTTGAAATCGAGATTGTTTCATCTCAGGGCTGTTATTTGTTCAAAGGAAACGAATTATTTATCCGACTCTATTTGTTTTTTATTCTATCTGATGCTTTTCAAGGGTTGGAATGGCCTTTTGACAAATTCAAATTGAGCCAACTAAAAAGAGAGCGGCGATTATCCAAAAAATTGCTCGTTTCAAAGCATTCATTGAAATATCAAGAAAACCTGTATTTGCTGATTGCTATCTTTACGCTTCGTACACAACAATCATCATTGATCACCTCTGAATCTAGTGAGGTCTATGCTATTTTAGAATTGCTACAACAGGTACAAGATGTCTCCGGTAGTTTTAAACATCATTTGTTTCATCTTTTACCACATGAAATCGCCATTGATGAACTATTGCATTTCAATTTTTTGATTTATTGCTTTTTTCCTAATCTCATTTCAAGCCAGCAGAAGAGTTTGATTGGTTATACTTTGACGAATAAACGTAATCATCTATGTATGAAAATCACCTCACTAACAAAAGAGTTAGCTCAAACTTTTCCAGTGATCGCATCATCTGAAAAAAGGTTTTTCTACAATTACTATCTTATGCTTTCTTTAATTTCTATTTTGATGTTGGGAAATACAACGCCCTTTTTCTACTCGTTGCATTTTCCTAAACCAGCACTTGAGATTGATGAATCGAATGAACAAATACAACAAATCCAACAAATTATCTCTGAAGTTTTTCATGACCACCCAAAAAAAACATTGATTATTTATTATTTGAGTAACTTGATTTATAACCTCTTGCAGTCGGAAACAAATGAAAAATTATTGATCTATGTACAAATGAATAAAACGCTGACAGGAAATTATCATATCCAAAATCGATTACGACAAGTATTTGACGAAAAAATGATTCGCTTGACAGAAAATCCAGAACAAGCAGATTTGATCGTCACCGATTGGTTTGATAAATTTCATCAAACGAGTAAAATTTTTTACCTTGATCCTAGTAAAGAAAAAGATTTATGGGTAGACTTAGTCACAAAAATTCAACAACTCTATGTCAATAAAATGATTTGATTTAAAGAAAAGATAGGAGAAGCAAGCGGTCTCCGTCTGAACTTTTAAATTAATACTAATTTTTCCAAAATAAAAAGTGAGTGGATCAGTCCAATCGACTGTCCCTCACTTTTTATTGGTTTGTTCTAGTCTCGACGGTTACCGCCAAAAATCAAAATCAAACGTAGCAATTGTAAGAAAGTAGATAGCGCTGCAGCAACATAGGTCAAAGCCGCCGCAAATAGCACATGTTTCGCCATTGGTACCTCTTCTTCTGTCAGTAAGCCACCTTCACTTAAAATTTGGATCGCTCGTCTTGACGCATTGAATTCTACTGGTAGCGTAACAAGTTGAAACAATAGTGCCAATGAAAAAGCGAAGATACCAATATTGATCAACGTCGTATTCCAACTAAATAATACACCTACCATGATCAACGGAAACGAAATCATCGAGCCAAAATTAGCGACAGGCACTAATGAAGCTCTGATTTTCAACGGCGCATAACCAACGGCATCTTGCACTGCGTGTCCGCATTCATGGGCAGCTACCCCAATTGCAGCGACTGATGTAGATTGTGCTGTAGCTTGCGATAAACTCAACATCTTGTTCCCTGAATTATAATTGTCCGTCAAATCACCGGCGATTTGTTGGACGCCAACGTTATTGATTTTCTGACTTTGTAAAATGAACTGGGCGGCTTGTGTACCAGTCACATTATTTTTGCTTCTGATTTTGTCGTATTTACGAAAAGTACTATTGACGTAAGCAGAAGCGATTCCGGAAATAGCTAATCCAGCAATAACTAAAAGAAACGTTGGATCTAAGCCATAAAAACCATATCCATACATAATCGTTTCACCCTTTCCTCATTGCTTTTATTTTACCATTGTTCGAGTAGAATAATTGTGAAAAGAGATTGAATATTTTAATTCTTTTTGACAAATTCTGATTTCAGCTTCATCGGACCAAACCCTTCGATTTTACAATCGATATTGTGGTCTCCTTCAACTAAACGGATATTCTTCACCTTTGTTCCTTGTTTGATAGGTGAGGAAGCTCCTTTAACTTTTAAATCCTTGATAACGGTCACACTGTCGCCATCTGTTAAACGATTGCCGTTTGCATCAATTACTACTAGGCCTTCTGCTTCTGTTTCTGTTTCTTCAGATGGTGTCCATTCGTTTCCACATTCAGGACAAATCAATAATCCCCGATCTTCATAAGCATATTCTGAACCACATACTGGGCAATTTGGTACTGTCATGTTGTTTCTCCTTTTTGTTCGTTATTGAGCAATATTATAACGGAAAAATAACAGTTTGAAAAGAGCAACTTCTTATCGGAGATCCTAAACTGCCTACGCTGATTCAATCTCACTGCCCTTGATTGCACATATCCCTGATAAAAAGACAATCAACTTCGATGAGTAAAAGGTCAAGGCAGAAGTAACCTGATTGCCGAAGAGGTCACTTCTGCCCCCACCATTTATTCGTGCCAAAGGGAATAGATAAAAGAGCATGTAACGTTTGCTTAAAATTCTCGATTGACTACTTGGAGTACACTTTTAACGTGCATAATTGGTGCAAGCTTCTTGTATTTCTTTGTAGATCTCTGCTACTTCTTGCAGGTCTTTTGCATTTGCGCCACTTGCCAAGGGATGGCCGCCACCATGATGTCGTTTGGCGATCTCGTTGATGACTGGTCCTTTTGAACGTAAACGTACACGATAATAGCCCTCTGGTTGTTCGACAAAAATCGCCCAAGCTAACACTTCGTCAATCACACCCGGTAAAGAGACGACAGCTGCGGTCTCTGAATCGACGATGCCATACTTGCCTAACAATTCTTGTGACAAAATTACTTTTCCGGCACCATTTTCGTCAACTTCGATCGTTTGATAGACACAACCGGATAATTTCGCTACTTTCATAGTGATTTGTTCAATTTCACGATTCAATTGGCTTGCATCGAAAGAATACTTTCTTAACTCTGCTGCTAGTTCTAACGTACGACCTGTTGTTGAAGGATACAAGAACCTACCAGTATCTCCAACGATTCCCGCATACAATAAACGAGCAGAATCGCTGTTCATTTTCAGCTCATTAGGGAACATCAAAGCAAACTCAGCGATCATTTCACTACAGCTGCTAGCTTTCGTATCCACCCAAAGTAAATCGCCATAGGGTTCATCATTCGGATGATGATCGATTTTGATCACTTGATCCCCTAAGGAATAGCGCTTATCATCAATACGTGGCGCATTCGCTGTGTCTGTCACGATGACTAATGCTCCTTGATAGAAAGCATCGTCGATTTCTTGCATTTCTGTTAAATAACGTAAGCCTTCAACGTCTTTTCCAACTTGACGAATTTCTTTTTCTGGAAAACTATTACGTAATAACTCGGCTAATCCTACTTGTGAACCTAAAGCATCCGGATCTGGCCTTTGATGTCGGTGGATCACGATTTTTTGATATTTTTTGATTTCATTCAAAATCTCTTCTTGTATGGTCATTTTCTTTCCTACTCTCTACGAACGTTCCATCACTTGGCAGACGACAATGGCTTTAGCCACGATCGTGTTTTCTATAAATACTTCTACATCAAGTTTAGCGGACCTTCTACCGATTTCTAAAACTCTTGGACGAATATCTAACTCACTTTCGATCTGGATCAGACGAAGGTAATGTAGATTCATTTGCTCCAACAAGATATTTCTTCGTTGATTCATGATCATTGTTTTTTGAGCAACATCTGAAATGATTTCACTTAACACCCCAAAAGAAATCGTTCCAACACCTGTTACCATTTGTGGTGAAACCTCAAATTTGAACTTAGGCGTCGTCAATCGATTGCCTTCACGATCTGTATCGATCGTTTGGATGGCTCCTGAAATCTGATCAGAAATCGTATCAGCAATTTGCGGTTGACGTTGCACCAATTGCATCGCCTTCATGACATCTTGTCGTGTGATCAATCCTTCTAACGTCAAATCATCGGAAACGACTGGCATGACTTCTAAACCATCCCAAATCATTTGATGTCCGACAGAAGCGACGCTCATCGTTTTCTTGACACTGATTGGATCTTTGGTCATGACCCGATCAATGACTTGTGTCGGTGCTTTACCTACGACATCTTTTGCCGTAATGATCCCCATCAAACGCATGTGATGATTCACCACTGGGAAACGAGAATGTTGGGTTTCTTCTGAAATCCGTTGATAATCAGCCACCGTATCCGTCTGTAACAAATAATGTGTTTTCTGGGCAGACAGATAAATATCACCGACGAGCATGATATCTTTTTTGATCAGTTGGTCACTAAGCGCTCGGTTGATCATCGTTGCTACAGTAAAGGTATCATAGGTCGTACGTAAAATCGGCATAGCTAATTCATCGGCTAATTTGGCAATCTCAGGCGTCGTATCAAAACCACCCGTGATCAACACTGCTGCGCCATCCTCAAGTGCTAACTTTTGCACTTCTGTACGGTTACCGACGATCATCAATGAACCTGGAGTGATATAGCGTTCCATTGCGTGTTCGGTCATCGCACCTATGACAAATTTATTCAAAACTTTATCTAGACCGACTGCCCCGCCTAAGACATCGCCTTCAATGATCCGCACGACTTCGCCAAACGTCAATCGTTCGATATTTTTCTTCAACTTACGTTCGATCCGTATCGTTCCTACTCGTTGGATCGTTGACACTAACCCTACGTTTTCAGCATCTTTAATTGCTCGATAGGCCGTTCCCTCACTGACATTCAATTCTTTGGCTATACTACGGACAGATATTCGATTCCCCACTGGTAGGCTTTCGATATATTCTAAAATCAAATCATGTTTTGTCGCCATCTCTTTCCCCTACACTTCCAGCGTTTCCGAAACGCTCATTATTTTTCCTTCGGTATCTGCTAATAAATCGATGAATACTTGCGGATCTTGTTCAATGACAGGAAAGGTATTGTAATGGATCGGCACGACTTTCTTCGCTTTGATTCGCTTCGCCGCACGAGCCGCATCCTCAGGCCCCATTGTATAATTGTCGCCAATCGGTAAAAAGGCTACATCGATCATAAACTGTTCACCTAAGAGCGCTAAATCGCTAAAATCTGCGGTATCACCCGCATGATAAATCGTCTTCCCATCTGCTTGGATCACAATACCACTAGGCTCGCCCATATAACGCGAAACACCATCGATTTCAATACTTGAACTATGCTGTGCATGGACAAATTTGACTGTGCCAAAAGGAAACTCCCTTTTGCCACCGATATTCATCCCAAAAGAGTTTGCTCCTTGCTGTTGTGCATAATCAGCGATTTCGACAATACTGATGATGGTCGCCTCATTGTTCTTCGCAATCGGCAACATGTCTCCAATATGATCAGCATGTCCATGGGTGATCAATATCCAGTCCGTCTGGACTTCATCCACTTTTAAATCAGTCATAGGATTCCCAGTAATAAATGGATCTATCAGCACTTGCTGGCCATTTTGCATTTCAAGAGAAATACAAGAATGTCCATGATAAGTAATCTTCATCTTCTCACTCCTCAACATTTTGGTCACTGACTCTTTCGTTTTCGTTTCGAACATTTACACAATTAGTAGTACAGTATATCCTATTCAATTGTAACAGATAACACAGGTTGTACCAAGTCTCAAGTGAGCGTGTACTTAACACGGAATGCCTAGATAAGAGAATGTTTCGTCTAGGGTTGACAGTTCCTGTTTATTGTTAGCCACTGTGAATAAATCTAAAACGACTACGGGTCTGTTACCATGCTCAAATCAAAAGAATAAGACAAAAGCGCGCATCCGCTATTCATCATAATCTTTCATTTGACAATAAAATAAAAGAGAAATACCATTAACTCTATGATCAATGGTTAAGTAACTAATGCAATATAAGCACTTGAAAAATCAAGGAGGCCCTATTTGGAAAAATATAATTCAAAATCATTCACGATCGTTCGGTTGAGCATATATATTATTTGTATTCTCAATCCCTATCTTCACTTAGTAAACAATAATATTTTAAAAACTACTTTTACGTTATTGTCAATTGTATTCATTATCTACGACTTTTTGGATGTAGTAAAAACTGGAAAAAATAAAAATACCGATAGTAGAAATTAAGACTCTAGTTTCTACTATTGGTATTTTATTTAAGTTTAAATACCCTTGTGGATCCTACAAGATCAAACAAAATAGCTACACTTTCTTAGCTAGAGGAGTCATGAGAATAAAAAAATGAAGTTTGCTAACTATATTGAAAATTTTCTCTTTTTTGGGTTAGTGATGGAGAAATTTTTTAAAGATATTCTCAGCATTTAGCAGACCATAATCTTTCATGTCTATCACTTCAATAACCTTTGTAGGATAATCTTTTACGATACTTTCTCTCATAGAAGAAAGCTCTGGAGATAATAGAATAACATCGGCAGCCTTTGCATACTGATCCAACTTAGAAATGCTATGCATGTCAACATGCACAAGTAAATGTTGTTTTTTTGCTAAGTTGTTCATCTTTGTTACTAACAAATTGGTATAAAGGGTACTATCTGTACTCATTGAAGTTACGCCAAAAACGATGATCTGTTTCTCTTTCATTTGATTCTTTTCCAAAACAAGTTCCTTTTCCATTACAGACACTTCCACCTTTCCATAATATATCCAATGCTCTTACTGCTATAAAATAAAAGCTATACCAAACATATCCATCATCTGAACATCCTTTGGTACAGCTTTTCATTTTTTATCTTTTGCCGCGACGTTGTGTCGCTTCCATGATGACTGGTAAAATCACTGGGCGGCGTTTGGTTTGTTCAAACAAATAGCGACCTAATTGATCACGTATTTCTTGTTTCAGCTTGCTCCACTCGAAATCATCGCTTTCTAAATGTTTGCCTACAATGGTTTCGATCATGTTGCTACTTTCATTGATCAAATCACGACTTGCTTTGACATAAACAAATCCTCGTGAAGTGATTTGCGGTTTTGAGACAATTTTCTTTTCACGACGACTAATTGTCACTACTGCAACAAAAATACCGTCTTCCGATAAGATTTTACGATCGCGTAAGACGATGTTTCCAATATCGCCAACACCTAATCCGTCGATCATCACATTTTCAGCACTTGTCGTACCTGCCACACTCATCCGCTTGTTTTTATATTCTAAAATATCCCCACGTCCTGTGATATAGATATTTTTATAGGGGATACCTACTGCATGGGCTAAGTCTGCATGGGCAGCCAGTTCACGGTATTCTCCTTGAACTGGGATGAAATATTTAGGTTTCATGAAGTTCAACATCAATTGTAAGTCATTTGGATTTGCATGACCGGAAACCCGCAGGTTGTCAGAGATTTGTTTGACTATTCCACCTGCTCGGTAAATGATGTCTTCTGTCTTAGCAACCATTGTTTCCATCGCAATACTTGGTGTCGTTGTGATATAAACAAGATCGCCTTCTTTGATCTTGATATGGCGATGCGCGCCATTCGCCATTTTTTGTAAAGACTTGATTGGTTCACCCATCCGGCCTGTTTCCAAAATGATCAGTTCTTCAGGCTCATAGTTTTTCATATCTTTTAATGTGACCAATAGGTCTTCACTTGGTAATTGAAGTTTTTCTAAGCGCATAGCTGTTCGGATGATCCGTTCAAAGTCTTGCCCAGTCAACACAACCTTACGTCCTGCTTTAGCAGCGGCGTCTAAGATTTGTTGGACGCGTTGAAGATTACTTGCAACACAAGCAACAATGATCCGTCCTTCCCAATATTTGATCGTATCAAATACTTCATCAGCAATTTGGAACTCAGAAGCAACAGGGGTCGCGTTTTCTGCATTTGCTGACTCACTTAGTAAAGCTAACACGCCTTCTTTCCCAATCTCTGCTAAACGAGCGTAATCCGTTTGGTACATTGGGATCGCCATTTGGTCAAATTTGAAATCACCCGTATAAACGATATTTCCTTCTTGGGTTTTTAAATTGATCCCAACTGAATCTGGAATCGTATGGGTGGTGCGGAAGAAGCTAACGATCGTTTCACCGAAATCGATTTCTGTATGCTCATCTACCACATGAAAATCTTTGAATCCTTTTGCAGCATCATTGCGATTGACATTCAATTTTGCTAATTCGATCGTCAATTCGGTTCCGAACACAGGAACAGAAATCTTTGACAATAAATAAGGCAACGCCCCAATCGCATCTGCGTGACCATGTGTCAGAAAGACACCTGCTACACGATCGACATTATCTTCTAAATACGTAAAATCAGGAATCACAACGTCAATCCCTAATAATTCGTTTTCAGGATATTTCAGACCACAGTCTAAAACAAAAATAGCTTCCCCTACTTCTGCAATGTACAAATTTTTTCCGTTTTCGCGTACACCGCCTAAAGGGATAATCTTAATGGTACTCACAAATTTCACCTCTTCTTATGACATCTTCATTTTGACGATATCGATTCTCTATTTTATTTAAAACGATCCAATTTCTGAGTGCCTCGTTTTCGGATGATTTCATTAGATAATCAAATCCATCTTAATCTTACAGGCGTTTAGGATCTTTTTTTGACACAAAAAAATCGGGATTGCTTCAGTTGCTCGATCAACTGCTCCACATCATTATACAACAAATCAAACAAATCGCTAGCATGTACGATTGTTTCTGTCTTCATGTTTTTCCCAGACCATTTTTTCTTCTTTTGTTTTAGAAGATACTTCGTCTATTTTAACATAAATTACTCAATAACTATAGAATGTTTTTCATTTCCTGCTCCATTTGATCTGTTTTTAGCTTTCAACTGTTTGTATTCGTGACCGCTTTTTAAGGTAGGCTTAAGCTACTCCCTTTATTCTACTTTTTGTACTCATTTCGAAAGGAGATCGAACCAATGAATTTTTTCAAACGAGCATTAAAAAGTACAAAAGTAAAATGGGGGCGTTCTTTACTATTATTAGCTGTTTTTACAGCAATCCTTGTCTTCGTTCTTGCTGGACTAACCATACGTAGTGCGGCACAAGAAGCAGCAGAGCAAGCTCAAAAAGATGTCGGTGCGACGGTCACTTTAAGTGCAAATCGTGAAGCGGCTTTTCAAAAACAAACAGAGGCAACTGATACTGAATCCGGTGGACGACCAGATCCTGGAAGTTTCTCCCTCACACCTGTTTCAGTCAGCGATGCAGAAAAGATCGCAGCACTAGATAATGTAGCAAGTTTTTCCTTCGAAAGCTCTGCATCAGCTTTAGCAAATAGCGGGATCACTGCCATTTCAAGCTCTGATACCTCAGAAACATCCGAAGAAACTGATACTGCAACTGATGCTGCACCAAACGGTGAAAACATGGGTGGAGCTATGGGAGGTGGCAAACCCCAAATGATCCAAGCAGATTTTCAAATCAGCGGGGTATCCAATACAGCCCAAACCAGTGGCTTTACAGATGGCACAGCTAAAATCATCGAAGGAGAAGGAATCACTGATAGCGACAAAGATACGAACAATGTTGTGATCGACTCTACTTTAGCTAGCGCGAATGACTTATCCGTAGGGGATACTTTCATAATTACTAGCACGGAAGATGAAGAAACGACTTATGAAATGACGATCAAAGGAATCTATGAGTCAAGTGAAACAAGTAGTAGCATGGGAATGAATTTCAATTTCATGAATCCAGCGAACACTTTGTATACTTATTATACGTTTGCCAATACATTGAATGGCTCGACAGAAGATGACACAATCGATTCTGCGGTTTATACGCTGACCGATCCTAATAAAATGACAGACTTTATCAATGAAGCAGAAAACCTGATCGATACTTCAACGTTCAGTCTTCAATCAAACGATACCATGTTCCAAGCAATGCTTGAACCACTTAACAACGTGGCCAGTTTTTCACAAAATGTCGTTTTACTCGTTGCGGTTGCTGGAATCATTATTTTGACTTTGATCATCATGATCACGATTCGTGAGCGTCGCCATGAACTAGGGGTATTGCTTTCATTAGGTGAATCCAGAAGCAAAATCGTCCTTCAATTGTTTGCAGAAGTGGCCATATGTATGATCGTCGCGTTAGGTGTGGCTTCATTCAGTGGAAATGTCGTTGCAAATGCTGTCGGTCAACAGTTGCTTGATCAACAAACTGAAACGTCAACCGACTCACCTGCCGAGCAACAAGGAGAGCAGATGCCTGGTGGTGGCAATCGTGGACCTGGCGGACAATCAGGTGGAACTAGTAATCCATTTACCGTTTCGGAGCAAGTAAGCGACCTTGAAATCACTGTTCAACCAGCTCAACTTGGCCTACTAGCAGCTGTTGCATTTGGGATCAGCTTACTCTCAGTTTTTCTAGCCTCCATCGGCATACTACGATTAAATCCACGAAAAATTTTATTAAACTAAAGGAGGAATTGGATGTTACGTACAGAAAACTTGGGCTTCTGGTATCAGAATCCAACAGAAGCACTTTATAAAGATGTGAATCTATCCTTTGAAAAAGGAAAAATGTACGCCATATTAGGGGCTAGTGGTTCAGGAAAGACGACCTTTCTTTCGTTGATTTCAGGACTTGATACACCAAAAGAAGGGACTGTTTATTATGAAGAGCGAGCTTTAGCTAAAATAGGCCTACGGAATTATCGCAAAAATGATGTATCCATTATTTTTCAAGCGTACAACTTATTGCCTTACCTTTCCGCTCTTGATAACGTCATTACCGCCATGGAAATTTCAAATACTCCTCAAAAAGAGTATCGCCAAGTAGCACTTGATCGCTTGGCACGCGTTGGGATAAATGAAACACTTGCAAAACAACAAGTCACTAAATTATCTGGGGGACAACAACAACGCGTAGCGATCGTCCGAGCGATTTGTTGCGAACATCAGTTGATCATTGCGGATGAACCAACAGGAAACCTTGATGAAACGACTTCACAAGAAATCGTTCAACTCTTCCAAGAAATCGCCCATGAGCAAGATCGCTGTATCATCATTGTGACACACGAACTAGAAGTGGCTAAAAAATGTGATGAAGTTTTTGAATTAAAAAATAAAACATTCGCGTCCATTGCCATTGGATAACCGCTAAAAAAGCGTCCACCTTATTGGTAGGACGCTTTTTTTTTAAGAATTTACAAGTCGACTATTTATGGTCTTTTTTTGAAAATTTTTCTTTTACATCTTCAAAGCCTTCTTTGATTTCATCGCCGATATTACGAGCTTTACTCTTGATATCCGCACCTACAGATTGGGCTTTACCTTCTGTTTCTTTACTTCTATCGCCTGTTGCTTTTCCATAGGCTTCTTTGCCTTCGCCTGCAACTTTGTCTTTCAAATCTTTAGAGCGTCCTTCTAAATCTGCCATGATATTTCCTCCTCTAAAATTTGTCTTTGTAACTACTTTTAGAGTAACACCAATTATAAAAACAAACAAACAGTATGCTTATTGTGTTATTTAGTTGTTAAGAATTTGCTCAAATGTTCCCCAAACTTTCACTTGTTTTTCTTGGACCATGATGGTGCCATTAGCGATCACCGTATCGATTTCTAAGGTTTCTTTATCAAGTAGACAAAGATCTGCATCTTTACCAACAGCGATTCTTCCCTTTTGGTCCAGTTTAAGGACTCTTGCAGGATTGGACGTCACAGCTCGTAAGGCAATTTCTAAAGGAATGTCTTCTTTTTGAACGGCTTCTTTGATGCCCACCAGTAAGGATTTCGCACTACCGACGCCCATACCGATAAAATGGTTCTCTTGGTCAAAATATGGGAGACTACCTTGTCCATCGGAGGTCAAGGTGAAGTTATCAAGAGAGACTTGTGCTTCCAATAACTGCTTCAATGCTTTACTGAAACGAACTTCACCATCGGTCTTTTCCCAAAAATCAGGATCTTCACTTGCAGTGAAATCGATCGTTCCACCTTTTTTCGCAAATTCGATACATGCAGCTAATAATTCAGCTGTCCGATTCGCATGCGTCGGATAAAACTGAGTAATAGGGATTTCTGTTTCTTCAACCACACGATTCAATAGTTCCAATTTTCGACTTCCACCACCTAAATGGACATTCACGATCCCTGCTTTACCTGATAACATGCCCCCAACACGAGCATCCGCCACTGCCCGAGCAAACTCATCGAATGTTGGCTGAGAAGAGCGATGATCAGAGACAGCGATTTCTCCGATCCCAATGATCTTATCAATGGTAAGAAAATCTTTGATCAGTGCATCAGTCACCGTTTTGACCGGCAACCGATAAGAACCAACATAAACATACGTAGTCAATCCTTCTGCCTCTAGCCCTCTTGCTTTACTGATCAAAGCAGTCATATCTCGACCCTCGCCATCTGTCCCGATACAACCTACGACTGTTGTCACTCCTGCTGTCGTTAATTGACTAAGTGTGACTTCTGGCGTGCGATTATGATAGCCACCTTCGCCGCCACCACCTAAAATATGGAAATGGGCATCAATAAAACCTGGAGTCAAGAGTTTTCCTTCTCCTGAAATTTCTTCCACGATCAATTCTTCGTAACCGCCGGATAGTTGATCTTCCAAGGCAACGATCTTATCTCCTGCCACTAATACGTCCTTCTTACCAAGATATTCTGGTGCATAGACATCGATTTGTCGAATGAGTTTCATATCTGATCTTCCCCTTTATAAAATAGTCTGTACCTTTTAGAACACTCAAAAGGTTGTTGAATAAGCAATCCATCGCTCTTTCGGAAATAAGCGAGAAAATCCAAAAATATGAAGATACTTTCGGGTTTTCTCGCTTACTGTCTCAGAGTTACGTATCGTTTAGCATAACTTCTTTGATTGCTATAAATCAGTTCTTATTTGTTTTATTGAAGTCCGATCGCGATTGCAATCATAATGAAGATCGTTCCTAAAACAAAGAAGAATCCTTGCATTTTGATTTGGAATCGTGCCCATTTTGCCCATTCGATCCGTGCCACACCTAAGACACCAATCAAGCTAGCAGAAACCGGCGTGAACGCATCCATGAATCCTGAACCTAATTGATAAGCTAATACAGCCACTTGACGAGAGACACCTACTAAATCAGCCAATGGTGCCATGATTGGCATCGTCAATGCCGCTTGTCCAGAATTTGAAGTGACGACTAAGTTGAACAAACTTTGGAATACGTACATCGCCCATGCGCCGATCACTGCCGGCACACCAGTCAGTGCTGTTCCAATACCATGTAAAATCGTATTAAGCGCAGAAGGTACAGAAGCATCTGATCCACCTAATACAAGTAAGATTCCTTTTGCCATCCCTACAACGATCGCTGTTCCAGCTAGATCTGCTGCTCCAGATTGGAAAGAAGAGGCAATATCATTGACCGTCATACCGTCCAATTTGAATAAAACAGCAATGATCCCTGCAACGAGTCCCATAACAAAAAATTGAGAGGCGATTTCTGGGATATAATAGCCTTTTTGCGTGACTCCCCAAACGATCCAAACTAAAACGATCAACATTTCGCCTAAAATCAATTTATGGCCTAGTGTAAATGGTTTTTGTTCATCGGATGTTTTCTTCAAGTGGTTACGGAAGTATTCATCAGATTTATACGTTAATGAACTTTCCGGATTCTTCCGAACTTTTTCGCCATAGATCATTAAGTAACCAGCCGATAACGCAGTCACGACGACCCACATGATCAATCGGAAGGTGGCGCCTGATAAGACTGGAATACCTGCGATCCCTTGAGCAACGGCGACACTGAACGGACTCATCCATGACGTGGCATTCCCGACTTGTGACGCCACATAGGTGACTGTGACGGCGACGATTGAATCATAGCCTAAGGCAATCACAAAAGGTACCATGACCATTGAGAATGGAATGACTTCTTCAGCCATACCGAACGTTGCGCCTCCAAATGAAAAAGCAAAGAATAAGAGCGGTAAAGCTAAACGTTCTAGACCACGTGTCTTATTGATAAAAGCATAAATACCTGCATCGATGGCACCCGTTCGCATAATGATCCCGAATGCACCACCCACGACTAAAATAAGTGCAGCAATCCCGACTGCTGAACCATATTTATCACCTGATACTAGACCTTCAAAAACGAAGTTTAAAAAGCCGAAACCACCGAAATCGTCGGTCCCCCATAGTTTTGCTGTTTTATGCAATTTCTTTGAGGTGTCATAGATGTCTTCACCATATTCATCGTATAAAACATCATCTGTCAGTGAGATTTCATCTAGTTTCTCCTGGGTCAAGTTTTTCTCACCAGCTGCCAAGACTTCTTCTAATCCTTCTTCAGGAACAGCTAGCTTTTCTCTTTCCTTTGGATCATTTTGTAATTCTTCCAGTTGATCAAATACAAAAGCCTTATCTAATTCATAAGCATAACGAAACGAATCTTGGCGTAATACTGTTCTGGTACTGGTTTCTCCATTTGCATCTTTGTATTCTATATCTTGCGTACTGAATCTCCCAGCTGGTACGATAAATGTTAATAACCAGGCAAGTACAACTACACCAAAAATAATGACATACGTATGCGGTGTCGTCATTTTGGTAAAGTCTCGTTTTTTCTTTACTGAAGAATTTTTTCTCTTCAAAACTCGTTCTTCCTTTCTTGCTACGTTTTTGTCAATAATGAATAAGCAAATAGATTATACAGTAAAATGTTCTATACCACATGAATAAACAATTAAAAAAATCTATTGATTTTAGTTATCCTCAAGACACATTTTAATAAAAACACTGGTTTCAAAGCCATAGTACCTATAAAAATGGATTAAAATTCTTTTTTTATTTTTACAATGTCGCTATTTCCGACTATTTATTTTCATTTCTAATTACGTATAAACAAAGATTTTTTAGTGATTAACAAATATTTATACATTTTATTCCTCGCTCCTTTCCTATTTGAACCGATGTTTTTGATTGAATTTCTGCCTCTCTCTTCCTCTCTTTTTATTTTCATTAGGTATCTTCATTGCAATATTCATAACAAATGTACTATAATTGGAGTGTAAAGAGTTTTGGGGAAGACTCTTTCATCAACGTGTATAAAGAGACAAGAAAGAATCTTCATGATTCTTTCTTGTCTCTTTTTCGGCCTCTTAACCTTCTCGCTTTAGTGACTCTCCAACAAATAATACACTGAAAAATAAACGATCTGCTGTAATAGGATTAAGGTGGCTAAGGAAGCCGCACCACATATAGCTGGCTCAAACTTAGGAACCGTAAGGACGGCATCATCTATCGTTGCATAGTTATCTAATACTAGATCTGCATATTCATATAAGCGCAAACCACTACTATGTCTTGACTTGATACTTCGGGATAAGTCAAATCCGGTGATCACGATCAATAGATACCCTTGTTCTTTGACCCATTCCGCCAGTTCAATGATTGCAGGATTTCTACCTTCATTTGATAAGAAAAGAAAAATATCTTCGGGTTGCGCATTGATTTGTTCAATGATTGCTTGGCCAGTTCCTTCCAGCGACTCATAAATCCCCGCTGCGGGATGTTCAATCAACTGAGTTGGCAAGATTTTTGGACATTGTTGCCAAAATTCATAGGCAGTACCTTGTAAGGTACGGCTAGCAAAAATATGTAAACATCCTCCTCGATGAATCTGTGTAGCAATCCAACGACCTGCTTGTTCCATCAAGGGTTCCTCGATCCTTAATTTTTGTTCAAGTTTTTGACAATAATCAAAATAGGGTAAGCTCATTCTTTTCTCCTCTTCTTCTGCTATTTCAGAATAGAGACAACTATCAAAAAGAAAAATACAAAAAGATGAGACGAAGCAATTGCTCAGTCTCATCTTTACCTTAACCACTTATTCATTACAATCAAGCAAAAGATCTGATGTAGCAGCATCTTGATGTTCTTCGGCTTCAGTGTAAAAGATAGGAACGATGTATCGCTAAAAGCAAGTCTTTAGAAAGGATTAAACAAACTTCTCGCTTGAATATACATCTGTTTTGACATAGTAAATAAACTGCCCCGCTTCCTCCGCTTTTTAGATTCATAAGGTAGAAAATCTTCCTTAAATCAGGTACAATAAATGCGGTCGGTGCGCTGCATCGACTATGGCAAAATGATCGGTCAGGGTGTATACGTGTGACTGGTCATTCCTTGATAGTTAGTTGCCGCTAACTATCAAGGAGCCTTTTTTTTTAGTTATTTCTATCTGCATCTATTGTAAGGAAAGTGCGAAACAAGTGCAAGTATCAAAATATCAGCGGTCAGATCTTGTCCGTCTTTCTGACACATCCTTTGAGCGGTTCGGAGAAGCCGCATGTTTGCCTTTTTTGACGACATGAAATCTTTTGAGTAGATACGGGATATAGGCAAAAAGGTACAGCAAAAGAAAAGCTGCCGCAAAAAGAAATGCCTGTTGATCTCCCCACAAAAGAACGATGATCAAACTACCGATCGCCACTGTTGCTAAGTACCAAATAAAAATCAAAAAGGTTTCTTTTATTCTGACCATATAAAACATCGTAAACAAACTAATAAATAATACTGGCAGTAAAAACAGCCAATTATTTCCCTCCATCAACCATTTCAATCCATCAAGAAACGTTTGTGCAATGTTGATTAGAATCCCCATGTAAGCAATACACCTCATTTACTATTCTTTTCTCAAGATTTTATTTCTCTAATTGTTAAGTTTTTAGTCCAGAGAATGACTTAGATCAATGAGGTATTGTTTCAGCTGCTCGCTGATTTCAGGATGACCTAAACCGTATTCGATACTTGTTTTTAGATAACCAAATTTATCACCGACATCATATCTAGAGCCTTTGAATTCTCTCGCATATACGGGTTGCTTTTTATTTAATTCATCAATGGCATCCGTCAATTGAACCTCATTTCCAGCTCCAGGTTTTTGTGTTTCTAATAATTCAAAAATTTCTGGTGTCAATAAGTAGCGTCCAATAATCGCTAAATCACTCGGAGCTTGTTCAGGTGTTGGTTTTTCGACGAATCGTTTCACTTCGTACAAGCCTTCAGATTCTTTTGTTTCTGGATCGATGATCCCATATTTTGACGTGTCTTCATGAGGAACTTTCATGACTGCTACAGTCGAACCTTTTGTTTTCTCGTAATCTAAGATCAATTGTTTTGTCAGTGGAATCTCATCTTCCATCAAATCGTCCCCAAGCATAACGATGAATGGTTCATCTCCAACAAAAGTTTTCGCTTGTAATACCGCATGACCTAGTCCTAAAGGATGGGACTGACGGATAAAGTGGAGATTGACATTCGTTGTTTCTTCGACTAATTTTAGCAAGTCGATTTTATTTTTTTCTTGTAGATTCAATTCTAATTCGATATTCGAATCAAAATGGTCTTCAATCGGTCGTTTTTCTTTTCCGGTAACGATCAAAATATCTTCGATCCCCGAAGCTAAAGCTTCCTCTACGATAAATTGGATCGTTGGTTTATCAACGATCGGCAACATTTCTTTTGCCATTGCCTTTGTAGCAGGTAAAAAACGTGTACCTAGACCTGCTGCAGGAATGACTGCTTTTCTTACGATTTTATTCTCCATATGCGTATTTATATACTCCATTCTGTTGATTTACTGAAATTCGTTTTCCATCTTGCCATCACGCAACATGATTTCTTTTGCTGCTTGTTTGATATCCTTCCCTTGATAAAGGACCTGATAGATTGTTTGAGTGATGGGCATCTCTACACCTAGTTGCTCAGCAAGTTCAACCGCCGCTTTTGTTGTCGATACACCCTCCACGATCATCCCCATATTCTCTAGGATTTGGTCTAATTTCTGTCCTTCACCTAACATATGACCCGCGCGCCAATTTCGTGAATGGACACTGGTACAAGTGACGATCAGATCACCAACACCGCTCAATCCAATAAAGGTCAAAGGGTTCGCGCCCATTGCTACACCGAGACGACTGATTTCAGCTAATCCTCTTGTCATGATCGCCGCTTTCGCATTGTCACCAAAACCAAGACCGTGGATCGCGCCGGCACCGATTGCAATGATATTCTTCAATGCTGCACCTGTTTCCACACCGATCACATCATTATTTGTATAGATTCGGAAATAATCATTCATAAATAATTCTTGCACATAAGTAGCTGCTTTTTGATCAACACTTGCAGCAGTGATCGTTGTGATATCGTGGACTGCCACTTCCTCTGCATGACTAGGTCCCGACAAAACAACGATGGATTGACGTTTTTCTTCTGGGATTTCTTCAGCAATCACTTCTGAGATCCGCTTATGCGTGTCTTGTTCTAATCCTTTACTTGCATGGATGATCACTGGTTTTGTCGTTAAATGTTGTAGCAATTCTTGTGCTACAGCACGGATTGCTTTCGTCGGTACGACAAATAATACTGCATCTACCTCTTTGACAGCTTCAGCCAATTCTGTGTAACCGATGATCGATTCTGGTAAATGTAATTCAGGTAAATAGTGTTTATTCGTATGATACGTATTGATTTCTGTGATTTGTTCTGGAACATTCCCCCAGATACGGACGTCATGTCCATTTTCTGCTAAGGTTTGAGCTAAAGCAGTTCCCCAAGAGCCAGGGCCTAATACTGCAATTTTTTGTTTCATGGAAATTCCTCCAAAATTCATAGTTAGTTTCTATTATAGTATAGATTAACAAAATACTGGACTTATTTTCATTGTTTTTAGCTTTTGTTTAAGAAGAGGTCGGGATAGAAGTGTTTCGAAGTGGCTACTTTTGTTTTCCTCCTTTATTCAGTTTAGGTGGTATGAGAGGTCAAATGCCGCAGAAACATTTTATTCAACCATTTTCTTTCTTGATCTACCTTAAATAGAAATTATAATGTTGCAATACCATACAAGATGTTTTTTTGGTCTATTCCAATGATATAGTCTATTTATCAACAGTCGAACTAAAGGAGGTGCATCTTATGTGGTCAGTTACTCCACCAATGTAAGTGCAAGTTTCAAGAATAGACAAAATCCTCAAGAATAAAAAAACGAAAATCGTCGTTCACCAAGCGATTTTCGTTTTTGTATTTATTTTTCTAAAAATCAGCTGCCTCTGCCCATCTCTTCTATTTATCGTAATTCTTTCTCGATGATTTTTTTATACATAGCAATATCATAACCAAATAATTCTTTCCTTATGTTAAACAATTCACAAAAATCAAAATTAAAGGATACCCTCATTTTGAAGCAATCAATTTGGGATAGTTTCTCATGGCTGATATTATATAAAATCACGTCACGTTTATTATAGTTGCTGGGAATGGTTTCCGGATTGAATTGTTGAATGTCCAGGGTGTTTCCAAATTCTTGTTCTAACATTTCCTGTGCCCATAAGAAGTCCGTACAAACACCTGTCAGTAAAAAGACTCTTTTTTCATTTTTACTCCGATAGGTCAAAAAATAAATTTTTGTTGCTAAATACCGAAAATGATCATCTGAAAATGCTAGGTTCAATCCTGAAAAATCATTCCAGTCCATAAAGATCCGCTTGATTTTCTCAAAGAAAGCTTGAGGAATCTCTGCCATATCTGTCCCTTCCACAACATGTTCTTCAGGAATCAGCTGTTGAAAATTAAAATGACATTTCCGCAAAAACATCAAAGTTAGTACTTCGATGGTTCGTTGATTATTAGAAAAGTTAGGAATATTACGTTCCATCTTGTCGATCAGATACTCATACTTGATCACTGGGAATTCTTTAGTAAAAGCGATATAGCATTGATAATTCTTTTCATGTGCATTTATTTCATAAAAATTTTGGTTTAAAAAATTGAATACGATCGTACAATAGTTTAAATTTCGTTCATCTGGGCTTAAAAACATTTGTTTCAAAAAATCGACAAGACGATCTTCTATCTGATGATAAATAGGTGTGCATTTATACATCTCTAACTTTTTTATATCTAGATTGTCTTTTAACTTCATTTTTCGATCAAACATCAGTTGAAGTAAAATCTGTGCGTATTCTTTTGAGAAATCTGAAAATAAACATTTTTGTTCTTTTTCGATTTGTTGAAACAAATGATTTATTTTGTACTGACTTGTTTTTGACACCTTAACTACTTGAATACCGCTCTTCATTTGAAAAAGTGCAATTAAAAACCGTAAGCGATACTCATCTTCTACCTTCTTATCATTGAGGTCGATGCCATAAGAGGCGACATAGGACATCACCTCTTTTTTTAGTTGATATGCTTTGGAGGAAGAGATAAATTCTTGCTTGGCAAAACCTAGGGGATTCGAAAAATCGGTTTTAAAGAAATACATACACGCTTTGATAAATGGTGAATATTGATAGACTTTCTTCATATACGTTCGTTTATTTCGTTTATACTTGTTTCTGATCAAATACCCTGTTGGATTTGATTCAATCAACGGATCAGTCTCATCGAATTGTAGATTGATTGCTTTTATGTCTCCTTTTATCGTTGAAACAGAAACATTCAATTGTTGAGACATCTCCAGCGAAGTCAAACTTGATTTTTCCCATAATAGATTAATAATAGTTACTTTTCGAAAAATTTCTTTCTCTAAATATTTTCTAAACACTATTACTCCCCCACCCACCTTTTAAATTAAATGGATAATATCATTAAAAAAATAAGTTGAAGTAAAAGTTTCATAAAATTTAAAAAAATTTATTTTTTTGTAAAAAAAGAGGAAGAACGCGGCATCACTTCTGTTCTCCCCCTTTTACTTATTATAAACTAGCTTAGCTCTTCTCTTGTTCAACTAACTTCCTTTTGATTTTACCTATATAAATACACAGACCTAGAATAATCACTAATAAGACACACCCAGTTATCATCATCCATTTGTACTTTGCAAAAAAACTAGGCTGACTTTTTATCAATATATCTGTTTGGTTTAATTTTTTGCTTATATTGTTTTTTACTGTGAATTTCCTTGTTAACTTCCAGTGATGTTCCCCCTCATCCGCTTCAAATGTCGCAACATACACTCCCGGTAATAATGCTTTACCGTCTAATGGTATCCTATAGTTCAATATCGTATTTGGAGCAATCGAGCCTTCCAGCTGGCTTGCTTGATATATAACTTCTTGATCATCTTCTTTCGTAATGATTGCTTTGAGGTTGGTTAGCCGAATTAATTTGGGTTTTGGATTTTGGATTTTCTCTGTAAAAACATTTCGCGTATTCACTTGTCCTGCTTGCGCATCTAAAAGTTTTAATGTTGAAGGAATTTGCTCCGGATCACTTGATTGTAAAACTAACCCGATTTCTCTTGCAAAATTATTTTGAATATTGCCTTCTTTGTTTGCTTCATTATTCTGGACTACCCGGATCGCTCCAATGGTAATCCCAGATAATTCTTTTTCAGGCATCTTGATTTTCACTTGTAATTCATGCGTTTGCTTTGGAGAAATTTTGATTTTATTTTCTGAGATTTTCACTAGATCTTCTATATTGACTTGCGCGTTATTGGCTAACCCCTTGACCGATTTATCATACTCAATGACCCCGATACTGTTCGTATTTCCTTGATATAAAGTTGTGTCTAGCATGATCGTCTGATCCGAGATATTTTCGATTTTAAGATGCAACGTCTGTTCTTGTTTTGGTACCATTTGTAAATCAAAATAGGAGACCTGTTTATTTATTTGATTGTCCGGCAATTGCGTAGACACCAAAAATGGAATATTCTGAGAAGCTGAGTTTTCATCACTAAACACAGGTACGTCACATAAATGAGACAAAACAAGTAAAAATAAAAACATGGCTATATTTTTTTTGATTTTCACAGGACACTTCCTTTCTGTCAAGGGCAGTTCTTACAATGTATCAGAAAACGTCCAAGTCAATTGTGCCTGATAGGTATCCGCTTCTTTTTTTGCTGCAGCAGGAATACTTAATTTGTATTGATTGATTGGCAATGTTGAAATTCCTAATCCCTCTCCTGGACTCGCTTTGAATACTTCCACATCCACATCTGGAGTAATCACATAGTCTTGAGTATTTATTACACCGCCTGTAGGTAGATCGCCACCAATATTTGTCACATTTCCTGTATTGATCGATAATTCTGCCCCTGCTAACTCAGATTGATTGACTGAGGACTTAAACTGGGCAATTTGTTTTACTTTTAGTTTCCAACCTTTTGTTAGATCACCACGATTATCTGTGACTTGGATATCCGTAGTTGTTGGGTTAGATGCCTGATCACCATCTACTGTAGCGATTTGTTCGATGGATTGATCATATTTGATATTAGCAGTACCAAAATTCAGATTGGTTGGTAACTTGTTGGTTGCTAGGTTCAAATCTTCTCCATTTCCACCAGTTGGTGCTTGTAAAGTCACTGTACCATCGGTTGTTGTATCGGCATTCACCGATGTTATCCCTAAACTTGCTCCTACTAAGATACTCATACCTGCCATGACAAATTTTTTTGTGATTACCATTATCTTATGCTCCTTTTCATTGTATAAAATATTTTATAGCTAGCCGACTTTGTTGCCACTTCAATTGTGATCAGTCTGCACGTCGTTCCTTTTCGCTTTCAGAAATGATCCATTGTGAGCTATCTCTATCAACGATTGGCACAACGTTCTATGAATGCGCGCACAACTTAATCCTGATTCTTTTTTCGATCTCTCGTTTTCTGACTCCTCAGATTGAACACTCTTATGCTATCATTATCCATCGTCCGTTAGAGACTTATGGCTAGGGCGTTTCTGAAAGTGTCCAAGTGATTTTTGCCTGATAAGAATCAGCTATTTTCGGACTGTCACTTGGCAACTCCAACTTAAACTCAGTGAGTGGCAAAACGATCTGTCCCCGACTATTCCCTTTATCCACTCGAAATACTTCTTTTTCTTGCCCAACAGGAATATCAATTGTTTGATTACTTCCAGTACTTATCACTGCTCCCCCACTACTATTAGTTGCTGTCCCTGTTTCAAATTGGATGATTGACCCTGTTAATTGAAAGCCACTACTTATTCCAGTCAACACATGGTCCTGAGTGACTTTTACTTTATAGCCGTCTCCATTGTTACTTCGTTTGTCAGTGATATCGATTTTCCCTGTGGCATTTGTAGCAATCAATTGATTGTTTGTATATTGGATTGCGACATGGCCAAAATCAAGTATGGATGGATAGATTGATTGATCATTGAAAAGGTTCTCCTCAACCGTCACATTCATACTTTCCGATTTATGCTTATAGGTATAGGTGAGAACATACTGTCCTTCTTCTTCTGTCAATTTTTGTGGATCAATATCAATCATATTCGCGCCTTCGATTTTTTGTGCAGTGACACTGACGTTTGTCTCGAAAAATGAAAGAGATGAATTGCTGCTACTATCTGATTCGATGATACAATCTAATCCATCATATTCATTCCATGTATCTTTGGCATAGATCGTTGGTAAGGAATGAAGCTGAATATCAAATACATTGACTGTCGCCACAGACTCCGCATCATCACAAATAAAAGTAATTTGATAGGTCCCTATTTCCTCTCCATCCGCTTCGCCTTGAATCGTGACATCATTGATGGTTTGTGGCTGCCCTAGCGCATTTGTTGCACTCACAAAGTTATATGGTGGTATCCAAACTTCACCCAATAATAGATCGATATCCTTGGTAATTACTTGTGCTTTACTCGTGAATGGACCACTAGCTATTTTTCTTACATTTTTAGACTGGAAATATTTTGGAAACATGGGATTATTGGACGTCACATTCAAGGTATTTTGTGCAATATCAATCGAAGTTAAATTAAAACTTGTCGTAATTGGTCCGGTATAGCCGATATCGGGAAGTGGATCTGTGCCATTTAGCTTCCAAGTACCTATCCCACTATTTGAAGCGATCGTGAATGGTGCACTGCTATAATATGAACCTAAAGCACAGCCTCTGGAATTAGCAATCGAAAAATTACTAGTCGCTGCGATTGATAGCGATTGACCGATCGCAATAGTTGCTGTTGGATTATTTGATTGTGCGGTAAAAGTTGTATGATCTTCTATGTTCAAGACAGTGCTGCTGTTATTACCTACTACTGGATAGCTGTTACTCGTATTAGTGAATGCTACATTTGCTCCATTTCGTATATTTAATTCTTTTACTTCACACACTTCTTGCGTATCTGATGAGGCTGTAATATTCTCATACAAATTCGCTGTCCCATAAGGCAGATAAATGAATTGTTGTCCAGAAGATGTAACATTTGTATAGTTGATCGTGACTCCTGGGAATTCGGACCAGAAAAAAGAATATGGATGTTGATTGATTAGTGTGACATCAGAAATAGAGCAAGTCGTATACGCTAATGCAACGCCAATCAGTTGAAGATTAATATCAATCGTATGGTCATTGCCATAAATATTTTTTGGCGAATTGATATTAAAAGATGCCGTTAACTTGATATCTCCAGTTAAATAAATGTCTGTAATAGTGCTGTCCAATAAAGCGGTTCGAAAATCATTGAAGTTATCCACACTAGCTATGCCTGACGCTACTGTAGGAACAGTTAAAACGGACTGGAAATCACTTTGCGCAGTACTATTGGATGGTTCACTTATTTCTTCTGAAGAACCTATTTCCTTTGTCGTGGTACTTTCACTCGGCGCATTTTCACTACTGTCAGTTGTCGAATCAGCAGACGCATGATACGGTAGACTGATGGCTACTTTATAAAAAGAAAAAACGATACTTACTATACACATAACTACCTTTATTTTTTTTGCCAGCTTCATCTTTATCATCCTAAAAAACATCCCTTTTTTGTACAACTAGATAATTTGATCCCACCAATAGTATCAGGTTGATCATTCTTCCTTTCATGGTTCCCTGCTCAGGTGGATCATGGTTTTTCCATCAAAAACTCAGCTTGAAAACAACCATTTACCTTATATTTATTTCTCATATATCAACCTCCTTTACCAAGTGGTCACCAATCTATGTCTGTATTATGCTTGATAAATTATGGAAAAAAATCCATAGATCTACCCTTCTCAGTGTAAAAATTTAATAAGCATTTTACCTGTACGTTATGATTTCAATTCATTCATGTTACTTGATAAAATAAAAAAAGCCCTCTAAAAAGAGGACTTGGAATTTTTATAATAGTTGTTATAATATATGTTTTTTTCATGTTCTGTTATACAAACATAAATAAATAATTGAATTTTTATCATGCGTTTGCCCAATTGCTAAGATTCTCGTTATACATGCACGAAAATCTTAACAATACTGAGCAAATCACTTATTCGTTGATTGATTCAGCATCAACGATTGCTTCATTAATAAAAACGGGTATGGATCGATTAACCAATCAATTCCCAAGGTCCCCATTGTTCAGTTCCAGGCTCATTGCCTCGTGTCCACCATTTTGCACGATATGTGTTTCCTTTGTGTGTCACGATATCACCTAAATCATAAATTGTATCTGCATCCCATGCTTCTGCTGATGGTGCATCCGCCGTTGTTACAACTAAAGCTTTGCTTTCTTCTGAAATGTTGCCCGCTTCGTCAAATGCTTTTACTGTATAAGAATACTCCGTATTAGCTGTTAATCCTGCGTCACTAAATGTATTTGTTTCTGTTTCTCCTACTTGCTCACCATCACGGTAAACATAGTAACCTACTACACCCACGTTATCTGTTGATTGTGTCCATGATAAAGAAACACTCTTGTCACTAATTGATGAAGCCGTAATGTTCAATGGTACTGATGGAGCTTCTAAGTCTGCTGGTGGCTCTTCTAATGTAGAGATCACTAATGCTTTACTTTCTTCTGAAACGTTACCAGCGGCATCAAATGCTTTCACTGTATAAGTGTATTCTGTGCTGGCAGTCAATTTTGTGTCTGTATAAGCATTGTTTGTTGCTCTGCCAATTTGTTCGCCATCACGATAAATGTAATAACCTGCTACGCCACGATCATCTGTTGATTTTGTCCATGATAAAGCAACAGTTGAATGTGTTGCTGTGCCTGCTAGATTTGTTGGTTGTGATGGTTTTTCTGTATCAGGTGTTTTTTCTTGGAATAGATCTTGATAAGACTTCGCAAATGATTCATTGTACTCGACACCAGCTGAGTTTCTTCCTTCATCCCAGTTGATACTCCAAGTCATCAAACCTTTTAATGGTGTTTGATCTTTTTCCATTTGTTCGAATACATCGTAAACTTTTGATGGTTCTTTTACAAAACCATTTGCTGCTGCATCCACGTTTGCTGGAATACCTAAAGCTAAACGATTCGCTGGAATTTGGATAAACCCACCGCTTCCTTCGTTGAAAGCTTTTGAAATTCCATATAAGAATTCAAATTTTTTGCTGTCATTATTTTGAGCGATCCATTCAGTTCCAACACTGATACCGTCACCTGCTTGGTTGTATAACTGTGGTGCAATAAAATCATATTCTTGTTCTAAAGCAGTAATGTATGGTACATATTTACCTTGTGTTCTTAAGTACGGAAACTCTGGCGCCATAGAGATAATAAAATGTTTTTGTTCTTTCTCAAAATGCGCACGGACAATCTTCAAAGCATCTGGAATCACTGTTTTATTGTCGCCTGCATCTACTGCGGTTTGTTCTAAATCGATATCTAAGCCATCAAATCCATAAACTTCAACCAAACGGATGATTTCATCGGCAAAGGCTTGTTCTTCCCCTTTATGTAATTCAATATGTGAATCTGCACCACCAAGTGAAATAATGACCACACGATTTTCAGCATTCAAAGTGGCTACTTTTTGTCTAAATTCAGCATCTGACATATTGTAAGGTTTGAATGTTGGGATACCTTCACCTTTCATGAATGACACAGCAATCACATTATAAAAAGGATTTACTTTTGCCAAATCAGTATCTGCCGGACGACCACCTTGGTAACCAGCACCTTGTTCAGGCACCCAATTATGATAATAACCTACTGAAACTTGGCGATTTGAGATATCTGGCATCGTATCTGCTGCGTCTGCTGCAAACACATCTGTTCCGCCTCCAATCAAACAACCTAAAAGACCAACTGAGAATAATAAACTTTTCTTATTCATTTTTTCCCTCCTAAATTTGTATTACAGAACAGATTAAAACATATCTTATCCTTCAAAATTTTTTTTGTTTGGTATTGCAACAAAATAACTTTCCAAACAAAAAAATCGCACTTTTTTAACAAAAGGGCGCATATATGAAAACATAACATCCACATAACTACATTATGCTATTATAGCCATGTACAAAAAACAGCTTCTGGAGGAAATGAACATGACAGAACATGCTGCTCTAATTCGAAAATTAAGAAAAGATCGTGGATTGACACAAGAACAACTAACTTCAGGTATCTCACAAAGAGGAACCTTAGCAGCTTTCGAATCACGTGGAACAAAAATCGGCTTTGAACTAATAGTAAACTACCTTGATCGGATGAATATCACACTTGAAGAATATCAGTTTTTATTGAATAGTAATTCGTTGTCTAATAAACAAAAATTAACGAATTATTTAATCACTTCAAAAACCATTACATCTGCTCAAGAACAAGAATTGCTCAACGAATTTGAAAAAACAGGAAACATTTATTATCGTTTGATCTATGCCCAAAGAAAATTGATTTCAAATTATCTGTATAGTAGTTCTTTTACCGCATCAATGAAAGAAGAAATCAGTGTTATAAAGAAGTATCTTGAAAAGATTGATACATGGGGGCACTTTGAATTGACTATTTTTTCGAATTGTTTATTTATTTTTGATGATGAATATATTGCCTATTCGTTCCAAAATAGTGTCACAAAGATGAAAGCCTACATAGATAATACCTATTATTCTGAGCTTCTTTCTAACTTTATTTTGAACGGCGTACGTCTTTCTTTTAACCGTGAATCAACCACATTACGCAAATTATTTCTAGCCCAATTAAAAAAAATCGCGACAACACACAAACAAACACTCGATCTTGCACATTATAAAGTGTTTACTGCTTTAGATAAACTAGCTGATGGACAAAAAACAGCTTTAAAAGAAGTAGAAACGGGTATTGCGTTTTTTGAATGGTTAGATCTTTCTACGAGTAAAGACTACATGATCAATCTAAAAGAAAAATTTTGCGCTGAAGTATGTGATTTTTCGCACAATGATCACCACACAAAAGTCGTTGTCAAAAGTACGTGCGATCGCCTCTCTCCACAACGCCAAGTGAATACTGCCTAAAATAACCGTGTATCTCCTCACTCCCAATGAGAAGATACACGGTTTTTAAGTCTCTCTATTTATTCTCGGTTGATTCGATAGGTTCCACTGGAATGGCGTACTTGATACGAAAGTTTCTAAACAGTTCATTGCACATTTCGTAGTCAGACGATGATCGATCAAAGAACTATCAGAAATGCAACGCATTAAAGAAATGCGTCTTCGTGTATTCCTTTCAGGGACACCGATTACTAAAGTCAACAAACCCTGACCAGTCATATGGACCACCTACAAGGGCGCACCAGCCTACTGCCTGTGTAGGTGCCTAACGTTGCTTCCTTGATTTTCTGATTCGTTCTCTACATTTCCTCTCAATAAATTCTTTTGTTATTTGTTTTATCCCCATGTCTCCCCTTTCTATACTGTGCAAACGCGACTCCTTCAGTGGCAGTTCTTTCTCCAGCGAACATTTGCGTTTCACCTAAAAAATGACTAAATAGTATAATTTCTAATAACACTCGCGATGAACGAAATTTTTTTGTTGCAATAACATACATAATTTTCAGATTAAAAATATATCAGTTATGATAACAATCGTACATTACATAAAGTAAAAATATCGGAGGAATTATTATGAAAAAGAGTACGTTAATTGGTTTAGGATTCATTTTAGCAGGTATCGGAGCAAGCACGCTTACTTCTGTTGATGTTGCTGCTCATGGTTACGTTTCTGAACCAGCAAGTCGTGGCTACCAGGGAAGCCTTGACAAAAATACAAACTGGAATGCTGCATTCAAAAAATACGGAGCTGTTATCAATGAGCCACAATCTCTTGAAGCACCAAAAGGATTCCCAGCTGCTGGACCTGAAGATGGTCAAATCGCTTCTGCAAATGGTGCGGTAGGTGATTTCTTATTGGATCAACAAACAGCCTCATTGTGGACAAAACAACAATTGACAGCTGGTGCAAATGATTTTACTTGGACATTCACTGCCAACCATGCAACAACGAAATGGCATTACTACATGACAAAAGCCGGTTGGGATCAAAATGATGCGTTGACAAGAGACGACTTGGAATTCATTGGTGAAGTAGGCAATGATGGACAACTAGCTTCTACTAATCCGACACATTCGATCAACATTCCCAATGACCGTTTAGGTTATCATGTGATCTTAGCTGTTTGGGATGTCGCTGATACTAAAAATGGGTTCTATAATGTCATTGATGTCGATGTTAAAGGTAAAACAGTTTTAGCTGACTTACAAAAATAAAAAATTATTAATGACCGAAAGAGACCGAGGCAGGAATCTTTAACCACGGAAAATAAGTCACCATCTACGAGAGTTGTTCATCAATTTTTTGTAGATGGTGCTTTTTTGTAGTGATTTTTTTCTATGGTTTATTCAATTATAGGCGTTGCAAGAGCGACAACGCGTTAAGCGTTATGGTGTGATTTCTTAAGTTTTACTAAAATGTGTGGATTATGAAAAGGCTTGTTCTCTTTTCATTCTAAATTTCATAAGCTACAATATGAGAGTACCTAGTTATATCATCGTTAGATTTCTCGCTGCAAGATATTTTTGTTGCTTTAAGGATATCTATTTATCATAAATCGGTTGTTTTTTGCCGATAGACGTTCGAACAATATTGGGTAACTTGTTTTTAGGAGGAAATTTTTATGATTCAGTTATTGCGCTATGCGAAAGACTATCGAAAACAAATCATCCTAGGTCCTGTATTTAAATTTTTAGAAGCAGTCTTTGAATTGATTTTACCTTTACTGATGGCTTCGCTGATCGATAATGGGCTAAAAATGAACAATCGTGAAGTGATCATCAATATGGGTATCTGGATGATCGCGATGTCTGTGATCGGATTGATCTGTGCCATTATTTGTCAATATTATTCATCCATTGCCTCTCAAGGGTTTGGAACAGAACTTAGAAATCAACTCATCAAAAAAATCAACTCTTTCTCCCATAGTGAATTAAATCATTTTGGGACGGATACATTGATCACACGCATGACCAATGATATCAATCAGTTACAACTTGCACTCGCAATGGTTATCCGTTTATTGATCCGAGCACCTTTTTTAAGTATTGGATCAGTAGTGATGGCGTTTGTGATCGACTGGCAAGTCGGGCTATTCTTCTTAGCTTTATTACCAATTTTTTCAATCATTTTATACTTTATTATCCGTAAGACGATCCCCCTCTATCAAAAAGTCCAAGAAAAGTTGGACGGTCTAAATGAGACTGTTAGCCAAAACTTAAGCGGGGTTCGTGTGATCCGAGCATTTTCACGTACCAATAAAGAAATCGAAACATTTGACGAAAACACAGATGTCTTAGCAAAAAATTATTTACGTGTTTCCAATATCTCCGCTTTGCTCTCTCCGGCAACGACATTGATCATGAATGTCGGGATCATTTGTCTATTGACTGTCGGCGGGGTCAAGGTAAATATCGGTTCCTTACAACAAGGACAAGTTTTAGCTTTGATCAATTACATGAATCAAATGTTATTAGCCTTGATCGTCGTTTCCAATCTTGTCGTGATTTTTACTCGTGCAGAAGCTTCTGCTCAGCGGGTCAAAGAAGTCTTAGATACCGAAAATACCATTACAGATGCTGAGACTCCTAGTGAACCAGTCATGGATTCTGAAACAATTCTACAATTTAAAGACGTAGATTTTCGTTATACGCCAGAATCTGGTCTGTCATTACAAGGAATCAATTTCACTTTGAAACGCCAAACTGTCTTAGGGATCATTGGTCCGACCGGAAGTGGGAAGACGACATTGACACAATTGATCCCACGTTTTTATGATGTTAGTGAAGGCTCTGTGCTATTTGATGAACAAGACGTTCGTGACTGGCCCTTAGATTCATTACGAAGTCAGATTTCGCAAGTACCACAAACGGCTGTCTTATTCACCGGTACCATTCGGGAAAATCTTCAGTGGGGAAAACCTGACGCGACAGACGCAGAGTGTTGGGAAGCTTTGGCAATTGCCCAAGCGGAGGATTTTGTTCGCCAATTACCCAAAGGTTTAGACACAAGAGTCATGGAGAATGGGAAAAACTTTTCCGGAGGACAAAAACAACGGTTGACGATTGCTCGTGCATTGATCGCCAAACCTGCCTTATTGATCTTAGATGACTCCTTGAGTGCCCTTGATTATCAAACGGATCTAAACTTGCGCCAAGCACTACAAACTTCCCTCAACACAACGGTCATCATTATTTCTCAACGCATCCGTTCGATTCAACAAGCAGAGCATATCCTCGTCATGGATCAAGGAAAAATCGTGGCCCAGGGTACGCACGATACATTGCTTAGTCAATCTTCTGAGTATCGTGAAATCGTGGCATCACAGGAGGAGGAATAAAATGAAAACAAAAAAACTATCTTGGCAAACACTCAAACGTTTTGTTCCTTATCTGACGGCCCATCCACGTGAAATTTGGTTAGCTGTCTTGTTGGGAATCGTCAATGGTGTTGCTACCGTCGTAATGACCTTACAAATCGGTCAAAGTATCGATCAAATGGTTGGTGTGGGACAAGTCAACTTTACTCGATTAGTTCAACTTCTGGTGATGTTTGGCGGGATCGTTTTACTTAATGTCATCAGTCAATGGCTGATCCAAGTATTAAGTAACCGATTGGCTTACCTATCCGTTGCGAATCTACGAAAAGATGCCTTTGCTCGTTTGAATCTTTTACCTTTAAGATACTATGATCAAAATTCCCATGGGAATATCGTCAGCCGTTTCACAAATGATATGGACAATATCTCCATCGCGATATCAGCGGCGTTCAATCAATTATTTTCTGGGGTAGCGATCATTATCCTCTCACTGATCTTCATGCTCAACTTGAGTCCGTTATTGACACTTGTCGTCATTTGTTCGACACCAATCATTTTCTTAGTCAGCTGGTTAGTCGCACGGGCTTCTCAAAATGATTTTGATAACCAACAAAAAATCATTGGGAACATTTCAGGATTCGTTACGGAACGTATCGGTAATCAAAAAATCATCAAAGCGTTCCAACAAGAAGAAGTCAATCAACAGCAATTCAGCGCATTGAATGCTGACTTATATGAGAAAGGGCAGCGCGCGCAATTCTCTTCTTCATTAACGAACCCATCTTCTCGTTTTGTCGATCACTTAGCCTATCTCTCCATTGGTTTGATTGGTGGTTTACTTGCCTTACGAAGTGATTCAACGATTACTGTCGGGATCATTTCAAGCTTTACGATCTATTCAAGTCAGTTTTCAAAACCTTTTATTGAATTATCAGGGATCACGACACAGATCCAAACAGCATTTTCTGGTTTAGAACGAGCATTTGAATTGATCGACCAACCGGAAGAAACGCCAGATGAACCTTTTGCGTATCAACTTGATCCTCAAACGATCAAAGGCGAGGTCGCTTTCAAACATGTTTCTTTCTCTTATGAGCCACAACAACGGTTGATCGAGAATTTCAGCTTTGTTGCCAAACCAGGTCAAACAGTGGCAATCGTAGGTAAAACAGGAGCTGGTAAATCCACATTAGTGAATTTATTGATGCGGTTTTACGATGTCAATTCTGGGACGATCACGATCGACGATTATGATATTACCCAAATCGCCCGTGATTCCCTACGCAAGAGCTTTGGGATGGTTTTACAAGATACTTGGTTATTCGACAGTACGTTACGAGAAAACTTACGTTACGGGAAGCCAGATGCCAGTGATGAAGAAATCAATGAGGCCCTAAAATCAGCCTATATGTATGAATTTGTCCAACGCTTGCCACAAAAACTAGATACACGCATTGGTGGACAGGGATTAAAAATCTCCGATGGGCAGCGTCAATTACTGACGATCGCTCGTACGATGATCAGTAATCCCCCTATGTTGATACTTGATGAAGCAACAAGTTCAGTGGATACATTGACAGAGAAGAAAATCCAAAATGCCTTCCTAAAAATGATGGAAGGAAAAACTAGTTTTGTGATTGCCCATCGCTTGTCCACGATCAAAAATGCCGATCAGATCCTCGTGATGGATCAAGGGGCAATCGTTGAGATGGGTACACATGATGAATTATTGAAAATCGAAGATGGTAGCTATCGTCAACTTTATCAAGCGCAATTTACTGGATCGGTTGAAAAATAGTGAACATCGAATCAGATGATTTTTCTGATCTATGCAAAAAACAAGCAGTCTTCTGGGATGGGAAGACTGCTTGTTTTTTATTTTGTATGCGTCGTTAAACTCCGCAAAATTCTTTTATATGGCATGGCGCGCCCAATCACGTAGATCATCGTCGATTGGATCGGCAACCAGATAATGGCTTTTAATAAACGTGGTCCCCAGAATACCCAGTTCATCGGTACTTGATACATGATGACCAACCATAATGGTGTCAGGATCAAGCTAACGAACACTGTCACACTGAGCGTGGCTAAGATTGCATTTTTCCAAGTGATCTCTTTGCGATAGAAAAAGAACCCATAAATCGCTCCTTCAATAAAAGCATTCAACGTGAAGCCGATGAAAAAGACAGATTTAGGAAATAATGCCATACCCACCACATCAGCTAACACAGAACCGACCCCTGTCCAAAATGGGCCAAATAAAATACCCATGATTACTTGGGGAATGAACGTTACACTGATTTTGAGTAATGGTGTTTCAAATGAAACTAAGCGAGACAACGTGACCATCAATGCGATCAGCAGTCCCATGATCGTAATCATACGAGCATCTAAACGATTTTTCTTCATTTCTAGCATCTCCTTTAAGAGCTGCTACATGTTTCATGCAGCGAATGCGAAAATAAAACCGCGAACTTACGTCCTTCGTCCTAGAGGCAACATCCCATCCTCTAAGCACTTAACGCTTTATTTTCTACTCTGTTAATAGTGGGAACTTATCCCAGACAAACTATAGCATAGAAAAGGAAGAACTGTAAATAAAAAAACCTAATGTTCTAAACGAAAACGATTCCTAAGTTCGTAACATGGCAGACATTCGCCTTGATCAACTGTCTCTATCCTCATAAAATCCGAATTTTAAATCTTATTAGGAAAAGGGATCTTACTTCCTTCTTCATGGATCACTTGTCGGAACTCCAAAAATCCGGCTTCAAGCCCTCGTAATAAAACTTCTGCGGTACCGATATTCGTTGCTAAAGGAATATCATATACATCAGCCAAGCGGATCAACGCAGTGACATCAGGTTCATGAGGTTGAGCTGCTAAAGGATCACGCAGGAAAATCACCAGATCCAATTCATCTTCTGAGATCATCGCGCCAATTTGTTGGTCACCGCCTAAAGGTCCTGAATTGAACCGATGGACCGATAATCCTGTGGCTTCTGCAATCTTTTGTCCGGTCGTCCCTGTCGCGAATAGTTCATGTTGTTCAAGTATGATTTTATAGGCTGTTGTAAATTTGATCATCAATTCTTTTTTACGATCATGTGCAATCAATGCTATTTTCATCCGTCCTCACTCCTTTTTTACCAGTGTAACAAATTTCTTTGTGGTTTGATATTTTTCAAATTTCTATAAAAACATATCCAGGACTTCTAGTACATCCACCCATGTCAGAATATCACATTGTTCAATTTTTATTATGTTTCTAGCGGTGTAGTCAATTGAACGCAACTGATGTGTAACAACTTGTCCAGAAATGATTTGTGGTTCTTTGATCTTAATATATGTATCAAATTTTCTTTCAGTTGATGTGATTGGGCAAATCAAACAAAAACCAGTGTATTGGTTGAAGTTATTCTTACTTACTACCAAACCTGGTCTTCGCTTCTGTATTTCCTTTCCTCTAGCTGGATCAAAATCCAGCCATACAATATCTTTTTGCTTTGGATAATCCATTTATAGTTTCTCCCCCTCAAGGTTCATCTCATCCCACTCTTTATCTTCTTGGGTGATTGAATCTCTAAAGCCTGCCCATGCCTCTGGAGTCTTAAAAATATCTTCTTTTTTGGGCTTTAATACATATGTTTCACCTATTTTAATAATCGTATATATTTTTCCAACTTCTGGAGAAATATCTTTGGGAAAAATCGCTCCTACAGAATTTCCAATCTTTCTAATAGTCGTTTCCATTATTATCATCTCCCAGCTTATGTTAAATTGAGTTTAACTTAATTTAACATGAAAAACAAATTTTGTTTTCTTGGTTGCCTCCTTTTTTATATCTCTTAATATCTACAAAGTATTGCTCTAAGATAGTGAATACACGGTAAATCTTTGATAACTCGCGCAGTAAAAACCAAAATAATAAATTGCCATATTGCTGGAGTTTGCTCTCATTATTGAAGGATCTGCTTCATGAACATCATTTATTCTATTTTGTAGGTGATGAGGTTGTGACAGAAGTGTTCAGCTCCGAGAAATAAGCCAAGAAAACCGAAAATTGTTTTTCAAATTTTTGGGTTTCTCGGCTTATTTCCGAAGGAGTTACTTCTGGAACACCGTTTATTCGCTTTTAAGGATAGAAACAAAAATGAATTTTATTTTTGTCTCACTTTCCACGCACTTTCCAATTATTTTGTACACATTGACGAAAGTTCCTACGAATTCTTGTTCATTGTGACATTGAATATAGATAGCGCTTTCAACTATACTGAACACATAAATAAAAGAAAAAAAGAAAGCGTGGTTTATACGATGGTAGAAATGGCTCTGAAAAATGTATACAAGAAATATGACAATGCAGAAAACTATTCTGTTACTGACTTTAACTTGGCAATCAAAGATCGCGAATTTATCGTATTCGTTGGTCCTTCCGGTTGTGGGAAATCAACAACTCTACGAATGATCGCTGGTCTTGAAGATATTTCCGAAGGAGAATTGAATATCGGTGGCAAAGTAATGAACGATGTTGCTCCTAAAGACCGTGATATCGCGATGGTATTCCAAAACTATGCCTTATACCCTCACATGACGGTATTTGACAACATGGCGTTTGGTTTGAAATTGCGTAAATACGATAAAGCAGACATCCAACAACGTGTAGAAAATGCTGCAGAGATCCTTGGTTTGACTGAATACTTAAAACGTAAACCTGCTGCTCTTTCTGGGGGGCAACGTCAGCGTGTGGCTTTAGGTCGTGCCATCGTACGTGATGCGAAAGTCTTCTTGATGGATGAGCCATTGTCAAACTTGGATGCCAAACTACGCGTAGCCATGCGTGCCGAGATCGCGAAGTTGCATCAACGCTTAGAAACAACAACCATTTACGTTACCCACGACCAAACAGAAGCGATGACGATGGCAGACCGTATCGTCATCATGAAAGATGGATTTATCCAACAAATCGGTTCACCGAAAGAAGTTTATGACACACCAGTCAACATGTTCGTTGCTGGTTTCATTGGTTCGCCTGCCATGAACTTTTTCAATGTAAAATTAAGCCAAGGCGTTATCTCAGACGGTCATGGACTAAAATTGAGAATCCCTGAAGGTAAAAATAAAGTACTAGTTGAAAAAGGTTATGAAGGAAAAGAACTTGTCTTTGGTATTCGTCCTGAAGATATCCACAGTGAACAAGTTGTCTTGGATGCCTCACCAGAAACTGTTGTCAATTCAGAAGTCGTTGTTTCAGAATTACTAGGCGCAGAAACCATGCTTTATACTCGCACTGGAACAACTGAGTTCATTTCAAAAGTTGACGCGCGTGACTTCCATAAACCAGGAGAAATGATCGACCTTGCCTTCAATATCAATAAAGGCCATTTCTTTGATAAAGATACAGAAGATGTCATCACGATCCCATAAACGAAACAGAACTTGATGATACGTAAAAGACCCAACGATCGTTCGATCTTGGGTCTTTTTTTGGTTATTTTTCAGTCTTTATCTGTGGCATTGCTAAACGACTTTTTTGATCGTTCCTTGCACGATCTCTTTCTTTTGCTGTTTCTTGGCAGCAGTGAAAACTGGGACATCAAAGAATTTACTCAATGTTCCGGCAATGAAGTAAGCGATATTGTAATCCACCAAACTATGGATCAAGCCACCGATCCCCATCAAGATGAATACGGTATAGAAGTAGCCTTCTGCATAGTATGTTTCCGGCATATTCCCAATGAAGAAGAACACACTCACCACTAGCATTTCGATGATCGAGTGGATCACGCCGATCAATAAGTTAAACCCTTGAAAACGCCAGTTCATTAATGTGAATTGCCCGTCTTTTAAGACGATCCCTGGTTTTTTTTGTAAATACCATGCACCGATTAGAGCGAATACCAAATGAGACAATGCACGAAGCGCAATAATCACAGGTGTCGTCAAGAAGAAGCCAAATGTTGTACCTAGCGCCACTGCCACAGCTACACCGGGTGAAAAAAACATTGCGATAAATAATGGCACATGTGAAGCTAGTGTAAATGAAGCAGGCGGAATTACGATCTTAGGCATGATCATCGGAATAAGAACGCCCATCCCGATCAATAAAGCGGAAATTGTCAATTTTCTTACAGAATTTGTTTTCATTTTTTTACTCCCTTGATGTGTCTTGACACATTTGTTTTGACCTATTGTACCGCTAACTTTCTAATGTGTCAAGACACATCAAGAGAAACAAGGCGCCTGAAATACCACCCTCTCTAAAATCGAATAATTTGATCTTGGACCTTATTTCCTAAAATAGTCAGGCATCACTTGAAGAATACCCAAAATGGTTTTCTCAAGTGATGCCTTCAGACTTAGAGCGAAAAGACTTTTTCAGCCTTCTATTCCTCATTTTATTTTTTTAGATGTTCCATAGCATTGCTCAAAGCAGCAAATTCTTCTAAAGAAAGTGTTTCTCCTCGTCTTTTCGGATCGATTCCTGCCTCCGTTAGACTTGCGGTTAACCAACTTTTAGTTGCTTCGTCTTTCCCATAGGCATGTTGCAAATTATTCCATAAAGTTTTTCTACGCTGTTGAAACGCAGCCTTTGTCAAACGGAAAAAGGCTTTTTCATCCGTTACGGAAACTGCTGGTGTTGCGCGTCTTGTCAATTTCAAGATCGCTGAATCCACGTTTGGTTGTGGCACAAATACTGTTTTTGGCACAATAAACGCCAAACTTGCTTCCATATAGTATTGCACAGCGATCGATAAAGAACCATATGCTTTTGTTCCCGGTTTGGCTGAGATGCGATCAGCGACTTCTTTTTGCATCATCACGATCATTTCGTCAACCACTACGTCTGATTCAAGAAAGTGCATCATGATTGGTGTCGTAATATAATAAGGCAAATTAGCTACCACTTTCAATGGTAACTGCTCGTTGAATTGAGTATTGACTGCCTCTGCTAAATCAGTTTTCAAAATATCTTGGTGGATGACTGTGACATTCGGATAAGGTGAAAGGGTATCTGCCAAGACAGGAATCAATCGATCGTCGATTTCAAATGCGACTACTTGTTTGGCATGACGCGCGATTTGCTCTGTTAATGCGCCAATTCCTGGCCCTACTTCGATCACATTAGTCTGCTGATCGATTTGACCAGTTTCAATGATTTTCCGAAGGATATTCGGCTCTGTCAAAAAGTTTTGTCCTAAGCTCTTCTTAAAAGAGAAGCCGTGCTTCAATAAAATTTCTTTTGTTCTAGTGGGTGTTGCAATATCCCGATATTCACTCATAATGATCCTCCACTTTTTTCATTGCCTGCTTAAACTCAGTTAACGTAATTCGGAACATGTTCAATCGTTTTTCCAATTGTTTTCCGTTCGTATAGCCGATGCGTAATTCATCACCTAGCATCTCACGTTTTTCTTTTGCATGTGCTCCGGCAATCAATCCATATGCAACCAGCATTTGTCTAGTGATCTCCGGTGCTTGGGTCTCATCATCGACTGGCGTAACGACTTTTTTCAACGCTTCTAATATCGCTTCATCACTCGCATGTTCGACCCCTAAGCTTCCCTTTTTTTTCGGTACAGCTTGGTTCCTGGGCAAAAAGGCATGTTTTGCTTGTGGTACCACTTCCATGATCGTTTTACGGATCTTCTCACCTGAGAAATCTGGGTCCGTAAAAATAATGATTCCCCTCGTTTCCTGTGCATGTTCGATCTGCATCAAGATTTCTTCATTGATCGCTGAACCAATCGTTTCTATCGTGTCGGCTTCAACCACTTCTTGTAGCCTTCTCGTATCGTCTTTCCCTTCGACAACAATGATTTCTTGGATCTTTAACTTAGTCATGCTCTGATAATCCAAATAAATGATGGGCGTTTTTCCATGTTTGTGCCGCTACTTCTTCCATTGGTAATTGACGAAGTTCAGCGATCTTTTCGACTGTGTAACGAGTATACCCTGGTTCATTTCTTTTTCCTCGATAGGGCACTGGCGCTAAATAAGGAGCATCCGTTTCCACTAATAGACGATCCATTGGGACGTTTGTCGCTGCTTCTTGCACATCTAACGCCTTTTTGAATGTCACGACACCACTAAAAGAAATGTGCATCCCTAAATCAAGGAAACGTTGTGCCCATTCATAATCACCACTAAAGCTATGCATGATTCCACCAATATCACGAATGTCTTCTTCTTTTAACACCTTATAAGTGTCTTCCAAGGCCTCTCTCGTATGGATACTGATCGGTAGACGCATTTCTTTTGCGATGGCGATCTGTCTTCTAAAGATTTTATCTTGGACTTCTTTGGGATCTTCCATCCAATAATAATCCAGTCCGATTTCACCTAAAGCAACCACTTTTGGTAAAGTCAATTGTCCTTGAAGTTTGTTTTCGATTTCTTTCGTATAGCTACCAGCTTCTGTAGGATGCCAACCGATGATGCTATAAATGTTTGGGTAATCTTGACTAAGTATCAAGGACTTTTCGATCGTTGGTGTATCAAAGCCTACAACGGCCATTTTAGTCACACCTAGTTCTTCTGCACGCTGGATCGTTTCAGGAATATCATCATTGAATTGTTCCGCGTTCAAATGAGTATGAGAATCAAATATCATCTTTATCTCTCCTTTTCATTCATTACTTTAGCATATAAGCAAGCGTTAAAGAAGTCTCAAAGACTAAAAAACATGAGATATCGTACAAAGAAAGACAAGAAATGACTTGATTCACTTCTTGTCTTTTCATTATCAGTTAGTTACTTTCAGTTTGTCTTTTTTTGTAGTAAAACACAGGTACACCTAACAATGTGACTAAGATTCCGATTAATGCCAAATTCGTTTGTGTGATCAGTGTCATCCCTAAAATAAAGATGGCTCCTAAAATCGCAATGATCGGTATCACTGGATAAAGGGGTACTTTGTATGGACGAGGCATCTCTGGGGCTTTCTTTCTTAAAATAAATACGCCAATAAAAATCAATAAGCTAAATAGCCACATGACAAAAATCAACATATCTGTCAGAAAATCAAATGAACCCAAGCTCATCATGATACATGCAATCGCTAGTTGGAACAATGCAGGTACATAAGGAACGGTGAATTTTTTTGAGAGCTTTGTCAACTGGTTACTGAACGGCAACTCATTTTCTAATGCCATTGCATATGGGACACGAATCCCAGTCAACGTGTACCCATTCAGTGCGCCGTAGACAGAGATCAAAATACCGATCGTAACGATTTTCCCTCCTAGTTCACCGAAGATGACCGCTGACGCATCAGATGAAGCATTCAAGTTCCCAGCAATTTGATCAATCGGTAATGTTTTTAAAAAGACGAAGTTGATCAATAGATAAACGAATGTCACAAAACTCAATCCTAAAATAATCGCTTTTGGTAGATCCTTTTCTGGACGTTTCATTTCTCCAGCCATGGCTCCGACACCTAACCAGCCATCGTAAGCGAAAAGTGTCGCCAACAAAGCACCACTAAGTCCTTCTGCCCATGAAACACCTTGTCCGGCTTCTACTGGAAATAATTGAACAGTACCCTGTCCTGGTGTCAGAAGCCCCCAAATAATGATCACTGCAATTGGGATCAACTTGACTACCAATGTAATCGATTGAACGTACGCACCAACTTTTGTCCCTAACAGATTCAATCCAGTGATAGAAAGTGCTGTAATAATAGCAATCACTAATAAATAATCAGGAGATAGCTGTAAGAGATTGATCAGCTGTGTTGCAAAGATGATCGATAATGCCGCAATGTTGGCTGGAAAGTAAATCAAACTTTGTGCCCAGCCTAACAAAAAACTTGGTAACTTACCGTAAGCTGCTTCAATATACTTGACCGCTCCACCTGTTTCAGGAATGGCAGTGGCTAATTCAGCGACTGTTAGCCCCGCACAGATCGTTAAGAATCCCCCTAACAACCACGCGAGTAACGTCAAACTTGTTGATTGTGTACTTGCCACTACCGCTGCTGTTTTAAAAAAGACGCCGGCGCCGATCACAGTTCCCATTACTGTGGATAATGCACCAAACAAATTGATCTCGCGTTTTAATTTTCCCTTCATCCTCTTCCTCATTTCGTATTTCTTTTTTATTTTTTTCAGTATAACTGAGAACTTTTCATTTTACCATTCTTTTCAGAAATTTGTAGTGAAAATATCCCTCTAAAGACGGATGTATTCTTGTCTTACTTCTTATAGAATGAAGCTACTTGAAATGTCAGGAGGTACCCTATGGATTTTCAATCGATCGATCCAAAACTAGCATCTTATCTAAAAGATAAAGGTACTACTTTCTTTCCACAAAAAGAACAAAAACAATCCAAGCTACATTGGTTATTGTTGATTTTATTTGGCTGGCTAACAATTGCGACATTGACACAGCAATTGCTATTGATGGCTGGTTTTCTTCTCATTGCCGCCTTGATCAAAGGGCCTGGGATGTTGTTGTGGGGAATCGTCTATTCCTTTCTCGTCGGCTTGTTTCCGCCCATTGCTTTTTTACTATCGATCATCTTTTTACTATTGAATGTTCAAACGATCGTCAAAAATTGGCGCGTCACGATGGTCGGGATTTTTTTCTACGGCTATCCTTTAGCCATGAACGCCTTGCGCCACTTGACTGATTGGGATACAAGATGGTTCTTTGCGATCAGCTTGCTCCTAGGGCTGGTGATCCTTCACTCGCTATTGACCAAGATTTATGCACGTTACGGCAACAGCCGTCTGATTGCTTGGTATATTCTATGTATTCCATTTTCAATCGTCGCAGCATTATTGCCAACGAAAGTCAAACAACGGCTAAAACTAAAAAAAGTCGGACGATGATTATCATCGCTCGACTTTTTTCAATTATCTATAAAGCTATTTTATTGATGAACCGATCCTGTGAATTTCATTTTTTTCAAAAACTGTTCATATCTATCTTGACACATACCTAAAGTATCAAGTAAATAACCATTCTCGGTTCCCCAATTACTTAAACCTATGTAGTAGAATTCACAATGGACATCTTTGATCAAGAAAGGCATGATATTATGCTTCAAGCATTCTTTGAACATCAGCAAACGTCCCATACGTCCGTTGCCATCTGCAAACGGGTGGATTCGTTCATATTGTCCACCCTAAAACTGAATAAACGGTGTTGGCACAACCTCGTTACATTTACTTTTACAGATTCACATAAAAGTGATCCTATAAAAAAAAGAACTATTCTAAGCTTATTTGCTTAGAATAGTTCTTACAGTCATTGATTAGCCAACTTCAGAACCGTTTGGCATACCTTTTGGTGCTTCGATCACTTGTAATGAACCATCAGCTGCTTCTGCTGAAAGGATCATTCCTTGACTGATCAGCCCGCGCATTTTGCGTGGTTTCAAGTTAGCAACGATCACTAATTTTTTGCCGATCAATTCACTTGGATCAGGATAAAATTCGGCAATACCGGATAAGATTTGACGGTCTTGGTCATCTCCTGCATCTAGACGGAATTGCAATAATTTATCTGCCCCTTCGACTTTTTGGCAGTTGATGACTTCTGCTACTTTTAATTCGACTTTTTCAAATACATCGAACTTGATTTGTTTTTCTTTAGTCGAAACAAGCTCTGTTTCTTCTGGGTCCCATTTGACAGAGTCCTCATTTGTTTGAGTACCTTCTGACATTTTTGCTTGGATATACGCAATTTCTTCTTCCAGCTCTAAGCGTGGGAAAATCGGTGTACCTTTTGCAACGACTTTTGTCCCAGATGGGAATTCACCGAAGTGTAATCCTTCAAGGTTCATCGTCTCGGCATCCAACCCTAATTGATTGAAGATTTTAGTTGGTGTTTCTGTCATGATCGGTTGTAAGAGGATCGCAGTGATACGTAGCGATTCAGCTAAGTGGATCATCACGCTCTCTAACTCTTTTTTCTTCTCTTCGTCTTTTGCTAAGACCCAAGGTTCTGTTTCATCGATATATTTGTTGGCACGAGAAATCAATACCCAGATTTCGGCTAAAGCAGTGTTGAATTCCATTTTTTCCATTGCGTCATGATAACGACCAACCACATTCGCAGCAGTTGTTGATAACTCACTGTCAAACGGTGTCACTAATGACGCATAGTCAGGAACCATGCCATCACAATATTTATTGATCATTGCAATCGTTCGATTCAAAAGATTCCCTAAGTCATTCGCTAAATCGTAGTTCACACGTGACACAAAGTCTTCTGGTGTAAATACGCCATCTGAACCAAATGGTACTGCACGCAATAAGTAATAACGCAAAGCATCTAAGCCATAGCGTTCTACGAGCATTTCTGGATAAACGACATTGCCTTTCGATTTAGACATCTTGCCGTCTTTCATCAACAACCAGCCATGTCCAAAGACTTTCTTCGGCAATGGGATATCTAATGCCATCAACATGATCGGCCAATAGATCGTATGGAACCGAACGATTTCTTTTCCAACCATATGGACATCTGCGGGCCAATATTTCTGGAATAATTGATCGTCTTCTGAACCGTAGCCCAGTGCGGTGATGTAGTTCGACAACGCATCGATCCAGACATACACTACATGTTTCGGATCATTTTTAACATTGATTCCCCAGCTGAATGTCGTCCGTGAAACTGCTAGATCTTCTAAACCTGGTTTGATGAAGTTATTGATCATCTCATTTTTACGTGATTCAGGTTGGATAAACTCTGGGTGTTCTTCGTAGTACTCTAACAAGCGATCTGCATACTTACTCATACGGAAGAAATAAGACTCTTCCTTGACTAGCTCAACTTCATGACCACTTGGCGCTTTCCCGCCGATCACTTTACCGTCTTCATCTTTGTATACTTCTGCAAGTTGAGTTTCTGTAAAGAATTCCTCATCTGAGACAGAATACCAACCTTCGTATTCACCTAAGTAAATATCGCCTTGTTCAAGCAAACGATCAAAGATTTTTTGAACTGCTGCTTTATGATAATCATCAGTTGTGCGAATGAATTTATCGTAGCTGATATCTAATGTTTTCCACAGTTTTTTGACATCTGCAGCCATTTTGTCTACATATTCCTGTGGCTCTACGCCTAATTCTTCTGCTTTTTTCTCGATTTTCTGTCCGTGTTCATCTACCCCAGTTAGATAAAACACATCAAAGCCCATCAAACGTTTATAACGTGCAACAGCATCACATGCAATCGTTGTATAAGAATTGCCAATGTGCAGTTTGCCACTTGGATAATAGATGGGCGTAGTGATATAAAAAGTTTCCTTTTCTGCCATGGGGTACTTCCTCCTTTATCGCATGGTGCGAATTCGTTTCCTTGCTAGTATACCATAAAATGAATACGCTGTTAGCTTTTTTTGATAACTCCCGAAATGTAAAGATGTCCTTTTCCTTCATGAAAACATTTATAAAGAACCTACGTTATCGTGATGAACCACTTCCTTCTCTACCCACACTCTCACTCCTTTTTCTTCAGGATCGTCTACTCTCTCATTTTTACTTTACAAACATGCTATAATAAGCAATATCATATAAGAAAAGGTTTTGAGACTAATGACAAAAAAACACAAACGAATGATTATCAGCATTGCTTTACTTTCTCTCATCCATCTATTATTTAGTTTTTACTATTTACATCTGTATGGTTATTTCAATCTACATGGGCAATTAAATACTTTTCTTTTGCTCACTTTGATCCTTCGAGTGATCCTAGCAGGGTATATCGTCCTCTGTGGCTTTTTCGCCATTCGAGAAGAAAAACAGAAGCTTCTCCCTTTTTATTTGCTTTTCTTCCTATTTAATTTACTCTTACCGTTTCTTTTTCAACTCTGAGTTGGATTTATTTGTCTAGAAATCTTTGGTTTTCAGAGAGATTCTGCTACAATAAAGTAAAAAGTACCTTAACATAATAGGAGGTGAGAAAGTGGAACATTTTCATTCAAAAGAAGAAGAAAAAACATATTATGAACAAGAGGCCTCTGAAACTGATTTCTTATCTTGGTACCAAGACCAAGAACGTCCTGAATATGAAAAACCTTCCTTGACCGTCGATATCGTTTTACTCTGCTACAATAAAGAAGAAGATCAATTAAAAGTTTTACTTATCCAACGTAAAAGCCATCCTTACCGAAATTCTTGGGCACTTCCCGGAGGATTCGTCCAAAAAAATGAATCGACTGGTGCCAGCGTCTTGCGAGAAACAAAAGAAGAAACAGGCGTCATCATATCCGAAGAAAATATTGAACAACTGCATACCTTCAGTACACCGAATCGTGATCCTCGTGGCTGGGTCGTGACAGTCAGCTATCTCGCCTTTATCGGTGAAGAACCTTTGATCGCTGGAGACGATGCCAAAGAAGTTCAGTGGTTTTCACTTGAACGCAATGCAAACAAACTGCATTTATCGAGTGGGGATGTAGCAATCACTCTAGACTTGACGACGAGCGAGTCTTCTGGCAAAGACACATTAGCCTTTGACCATAGCGAGATCATTGTCAAAGCCTTCAACCGTGTCGTCAACAAAATGGAACATGAACCCCAAGTGCTTCAAGTGCTAGGAAAAGACTTCACGATCACTGAAGCACGCAAAGTATTCGCTAAATTCTTAGGGATCGATTTTAAAATGATCGATCATTCCAATTTCAAAAAAGCTATGTTACAATACTTCGATGAAATCGGTGAACGTCCTGTCGGTATCGGACGTCCCTCAAAGATCTATCAATTAAAACCTGGACATACAGAATAAAAAGAGGTGAAGGGCATTGAATGCTCTTCTCCTCTTTTTTGGTTTGTCATAATTAGTGAGCTTCTCTTAAAGAAATTCCTAGAAACAAAAACAATAGATGTTTTTTATTAGCAAGGCGAACCCTGGCGCCCCTACCAGTTTTTTTATTCAAAAAGGACTTGTTTCCCGATTTCAACTAATTCCAGACTCTTTTTATTTGTGGAAGGATCTGTTTGTTCTTTCATATCGATCAATACTAACTTTTTGCTATACCATTGCGATTTATATTGGAGCTTTGCTAATAGCTTATGCCAGTCTTGGATAGAAAAATCACCTTCCGGACAATCTGCTGAAATCGATTCGACAAACAAATAATCATAATGACGGATCACTGTTCCTGAAATTTGTTCTAAATAGTCTTCTCGTTGAAATTTTTGTTTTAAATAAAGGTCTTTGATTTTCCTTTTTTGCTTTTGATAATTTTTTACTCTTTCAACGTGTGTGCGTCGATGCTGTGCTGATCGTCCTTTGATCACAAGCTTTCTCTTTGCCCGCAGAAGTTGTTGATCAACTTGTTTGAATTTAGGAATCGTGATGTCAAGTGGTGTGGACATCTCCACTAGACGATCTGGATCATAGGCTATCCCGATCCATTTATTTGACGCTTTCATCGTCTTTTGGGGAACTTCACAGAGCAAGGAGACATAAAAGATCTCGTTGTATCGAGATGAGATCGTTGCTGAACGAATCGTTCCTTCAATCGGACGATGTGCATGGATGCGAATTTTCTCTTTTAGCTTTGGCAATTTGAGGTATGTTTCTTCTAAATAGATGGTTCCTTTTTGATTATTCGTCGTATACGACTGCCAAATACTTTTTTTATTTTTTAGTTTGGGGAAGCTTGCGCGTCCTTTAAAATAATTACGAAATGCACGATCCAAGTTTAATTGGGCATTCGCTAAGGCTAAACTATCGACTTCCTTTAAAAACGGATATTGCTTTTTTAAAGAAGCTGGTGTCAGCGTATAATCGATCTCTTGTGTTTCTAAATAATACGCCTGTCTGGCTTTTAATAAATGATTGTAAGTGAAACGCACACAACCAAATGTTTGGATCAACCACTGTTTTTGTGAATCAGTGGGATAGATTCGAAATTTAAAGGCTTTTAGCATCGGCTTCTCCCCCTAGTTTGCGACTAGCAAGGCTTCTTTCTGCCGTTTTAATTTTTTCGCATAATAAGCAACTTCTTGTTCTGTTGCATATACAAAATGTTCAGGAGCAATTTCTCTTAACGTGCGGATTTGTCCATCATCTGGTTCAGGTTGATACTTGATCCGGCGACGTTGGCGTTCATGATCAGGGTCAGGCAATGGGATCGCTGATAGTAAGCTTTCCGTATATGGATGCACTCCATGATTATAGATTTCTTCACTGGTTCCCATCTCAAGCAACAAGCCATTGTGCATCACACCAATACGGTCACTGATATGTTTCACCATGGATAGATCGTGCGCGATAAACAAGTAAGTCAATCCTTGCTCTTTTTGTAAATCTTGTAAAAGATTGACCACTTGGGCTTGGATCGATACGTCTAAAGCAGAGATTGGTTCATCACAAATGATAAACTTCGGATTGACTGCTAATGCTCGTGCAATCCCGATCCGTTGACGTTGTCCCCCTGAAAATTCATGAGGATAGCGTGTGCCATGGCTGGGATTTAAGCCAACTGTTTTTAGTAACTCGTTGACTTTTTCTGCACGTTCTTCGGGTGATTTAGCTAGTCCGTTGACATCGATTCCTTCTGCAATGATATCGCGTACTTTCATTCGTGGATTCAATGAAGCATATGGATCTTGGAAAATCATTTGGACTTCATGGCGGAATTTCGTCATGGCTTGTTTGCCTTTTAACTTCGTCACATCTTGACCATCAAATAAGATTTCGCCACCCGTCGGTTCATTCAAACGGATGATCGTTCGCCCAGTCGTTGACTTTCCACTACCGGATTCGCCAACTAAACCAAACGTTTCTCCTTCATAAATGTGGAAACTGATGTCATTTACCGCATGGACTTCATTTTTCTTTCCTACATTGAAATACTGTTTTAAGCCTTTAACCTCGAGCAGTTTTTTGTTCATTGTTCAATCCCCCTTGGCCATGTGCTTTTTGCTTTTCTTGAAAAATCGCCCAGCGCCGTTGAATCTCTTCTGGCGGTGTCACTTTTGGAGCTTGTGGGGCTAATAGCCAAGTCGCTGCTTGGTGTGTTGGTGATAGTTCGAAAAACGGTGGTGCTTGTTCCGCATCGATTTTCAATGCAAATTCATTTCGTGGATAGAAGGCATCTCCTTTTGGCGGATTCAATAAATCCGGTGGAGAACCTGGGATTGCATATAAGCGGTCATTGCCACTTTCCAATGTAGGCATAGAGCCAAGTAAGCCCCATGTATACGGATGCTGTGGATTGTAAAAAATCTCTTCAGATGTCCCCACTTCAATGATTTTTCCACCGTACATCACTGCTACTCGATCAGCGACATTCGCTACGACACCAAGATCATGGGTGATAAAAATGATCGACGTGTCGATTTTTGATTGGATTTTTTTCAACAACTCTAAAATCTGTGCTTGGATCGTCACATCTAAGGCTGTCGTTGGTTCATCTGCAATCAAGATTTCTGGGTAACAAATCAACGCGATCGCGATCACGATCCGTTGCCGTTGTCCCCCTGAAAATTGATGAGGATAGCTATGGATGCGTTTCTCAGCCTCCGGGATTCCTACAAGATTCAATAATTCTAAAGCGGCTTTTTGCCCCTCTTTTTTCGATACTTTATTATGCTTACGTAAAGATTCTGCTACTTGTTTACCAATCGTCATCGTTGGATCTAATGAAGTCATCGGATCTTGGAAGATCATCGCAATTTCTTTCCCACGAATCTTTTGCATTTCTTTTTCTGTTTTATCAACAATGTTTTGTCCTTTGAATAAAATCTCACCAGAATCGATCGATGCGTTACTTGACAGTAAACGCATGATACTTCTAGTCGTTACAGATTTCCCACTACCGGATTCGCCAACGATTGCCAATGTTTCACCTTTGTTCAAATGAAAATCGACGCCTCGGATTGCTTGGACTTTTCCAGCATAGGTATCAAAGGAGATTTGTAAGTTCTTTACTTCAAGAATTTTCGTCATCGTACTCACTCTTTCATTTTAGGATCAAAGGCATCACGTAAGCCATCTGCTAATAAGTTGAAACCAATCATGATCACCGATAAAGTTGCTGCCGGTATCCATAATAGGTACGGCAAGTATAAGAATGTTTTGTATCCATCACTCAACATCGTTCCCAATGAAGCAGAAGGTGGTGTCAAGCCTAAGCCGATGAAACTTAAGAAAGCTTCGAAGAAAATCGCTGATGGGATACTGAACATCATTTGGATGATGATCACACTCGAAATGTTTGGCAAGATATGCTTAAAGGCGATCTTCCATTTGGATTCACCTAATGTCATTCCTGCTAACACATACTCTTGGTCTTTTAATTTCAAGGTTTGCGCCCTGACGATCCGAGCCATCGGAATCCAGTTCGTGATCGCCATCGCTGCCACGATCGAGAAGATCCCTGGTTCAAAGACGACCAACATCAAAATCATCACGACTAAGTTAGGAATACCAGATAAGACCTCTAAGAAACGTTGCATCGCATTGTCCACACGACCACCTAACAAACCAGAGATCAAACCATAGGCAACACCGATCGTTACATCTAGTAACGCAGCAATGAAGGCAATCAGTAGAGAGATACGTGTTCCCATGAACAAACGACTTAACACATCACGACCTAGACCATCTGTTCCTAAAAAGTAGTTCACATCTGCTGGAACGTTTGCTTGTGCATATTTATCCACTAACTCCCCAGCCACCATTGCTTTTCCGTTTAGTCCGTCGATATTGATACCAGGAATACGTGGTGGTAAGTTGATGTAATCGACATTTTGAGCGGTTGGATCATGGGGTGAAACGAAAATCGTGATGATCGAGATAAAGATGATCACAATCAGTAATCCCATGGAAATAACTGCCGCTTTGTTTTTCTTCAATCGACGCCAAGAATCCTGGATAAAATTCAGTGAAGGAGCTTCGATTTTTTCACGTTCTTCTTCTGTGTTTTTTTGTAATGGTAAAAATTCATCTGCAGGAATTTCTGCAATTGTTTCGTAGCGTTTTGGTATCAGTTCCATCTAGCTTCGACTCCCTTCAGAAACTCGGATTCTCGGATCAACTAGTCCGTACAATAGATCCACGACTAAAATAACTAAGATCAACATAAATGAATACAAGATCGTAACAGCCATGATCGTTGGATAGTCATTTGTTGTGATCGACTTAACGAATTGCTCACCGATCCCCGGAATAGCAAAGATATTTTCAACAACTAATGAACCAGTCATCAAAGCGACTGCTAATGGGCCTAACAAGGTCATCAACGGGATCAAACTATTACGTAGACCATGTTTGAAGGCAATTTCCCAACGACTCAAGCCTTTTGCTCGAGCCAATTCGACATAATCACTATGCAAGACTTCGACCATTTCTGTTCGGATGAATCTGGCAGAGTCGGCTAATGGCGACATGGCTAGTGCAATCGTTGGTAAGATCGTATACATGAACCCATCCCATTTTGCGATCGGCAATACACGAAATTGGATGGCAAAAATGTATTGTAACAATACAGCAAAAACAAAGTTAGGGATAGAACGTCCTAAGATCGCGACTAATGTAGAAGACGTATCGACCCATGTATTTTGTTTCATTGCTGAGATTGTTCCTAGGATCGTTCCAAAGAAAGTTCCGAAAATGATTGCTTGTAGACCAAGCTGTAATGAAGGTCCTACTCGTCCTGCTAATAAGTTAGCAACTGGTTGGTTTTTGAATTGGAAAGAGATACCAAAATCTCCTTGGATCAAATTAGAAAGATAGATCCCATATTGAACGATGACTGGTTTATCCAAACCAACTTGTTTGTTCAACATCTCAATTGTTTCAGGACTTAAACGTTCCTGGTTTGTGTAAGGTGTACCAGGCAATAATTGCATCAAAAAGAATGTGATGGTTGCAATCAACCAAAGTGTGATGACCATAAAGAAGACACGTTTTAATACATATTTTATATAACTATTCACGAATGTTTCCCCCTAGCTTTTGACTTCTGATCAATGTTTCGCTACATTATTTAATGAACCAATGATAAAGGAGCAAAATAATGAAAAAAAAATATCGTCCTTATTTGTTTGCCGGTTTAGTGATCGTCCTCGTGTTACTTAAAAATATTTTGACTGATCAGTTGACCCTTCTTCAATTATCCAATGATTTATTTTTATGTGCGTTGCCGTTTTTGATTATCGGCGGATTTTTATGGGTGTTCTCCTCAGGTTTCTTTGATCACTTTCAACGTTCGTTTCACTTAGCACGAACGAGAAACCGGAAGGAAAAACCAGAATTTACTTCCCTATCTTCGGTCAGCTACGGTATGTATACCTTTTGGCTGATCATCGCTGGAATTTTGCTTGTGTTTTCGATTGTCTTTGCGCTCATCTCACTTGTCTAAATGAACGGCCAAAAGAATAACTAGGATCAGAAAATTGAGAGGTCTGGGATTTGTAATACATCCCAGACACTCTTTTTTCTTTTTAGGACAGATTATTCTTCAATATATGTCCATTTGTAATCCCATGATGCGCCAGCAGCATGATGAACGATACCTTTGACTTTTGGATTAACTAAATGACCTTCAGCTTTTTGATAAACTGGTGCGACACCCATATCTTCAGCGATGATTTTATTCGCTTCTTGTAAGTCAGCCCAACGCGCTTGTTCGTCACCAGCATCTTTAGAAGCAGATGCTTCAACGGCTTTGTCATAGTCTGCATTTGACCATTGACCACGATTGTAAGAATTGCCTGTTACAAATAAGTCAGTAAAGCTACTTGGGTCAGCATAGTCTGCGCCCCAGCCACCTAATACTGTATCGAAATCACCAGATGATGAACGATCCAAACGAACAGAGAATGGTACTGGTGTAGGTTTTACTTTCACACCGTCAAGGTTTTCTTGGATAGAGTTTTGGATATATTCGATTACTTTTTTCGTTGAGTCATCATCTGATGCCATCAATTCAAATTCTAATGAGTCGATCCCTAATTCACTCTTCGCTTTTTCCCAATATTCTTTTGCTTTGTCTTGATCATATGATACTAATTCGCCGGCTTCTGCTGCGAAATCTTCATTTGTTTCAGGATTCTTAGTCATGTCTGCAGGAATCAAGCCTGTTGAAACAACTGAACCATCACCCATGACTTGTTTCACTAATGCTTCACGGTTGATTGAATAAGAAATGGCTTTTCTTAAGTTCACATTTTTGAATGGTGAATCATCTTCTCTTTGATTGAACTCGATATAACTTGTACGTGCTTCTTTAACTGACGTATAAGCTGGATCATTCGCATTTTGTTGTGCTAATTCACCTGATAAGATGACATCATCTGCTTGTCCATCTTTGAATAGATTCAATGCAGTAGAAGATTCTTTTACGACACTGACTTTGATTTCTGATAATTTAACTGCATCTTTATCCCAGTACTCTTCGTTTTTCTTGTATGTCCATTCTGTATCAGTACCTGGTCCATCAAAATCAGCTAAAGTAAATGGTCCGTTGTATACTGCGTTGTCACTTGATGATGCGTACGCATCTCCATGTTCTTCAACCACTGCTTGACTTTGTGGGAAGAATGAAGGGAAAGCAAGTAAGTATTGGAAGTATGGTGTTTGTTTGGCTAATTTGATTTCCAATTCATAATCGCCAACTGCTTTGATGCCTAATTCTGATTTGTCTTTGTCGCCTGCTGTGATTGCTTCAGCATTTTCAACTGGTGCAAAAAGATACGCATATTCTGATGCCGTCGCTGGATCTACCGTACGTTGCCAACCGTAAACATAATCAGCTGCTGTGACAGGCTCCCCATTTGACCATTTTGCGTCTTCACGCAATTTGACTTTATAAGTCAATCCATCTTCACTAACTTCAGCCAATTCACTTGCACCGGCTGGTTGAGGTTTACTATCTTCATCTAAACGATAGATTCCTTCATACACATTATTTAGTGCAGTAAAACTGATTGTATCTGTTGCAACCGATAGGTCGGCTGACGGCATTTCTTGAGGTACTACTAAGTTGAAGACGCCTCCTCCATCTGCTGATCCACTGCTTGAAGAACCACTACCACTTGTATCTGCACTGCTGCCACCATAACAACCAGCAAGTACAAGCCCACATAAGGCCACAACACCAAAAGTTAAATTCTTTTTCATCTTCCGTACCCCTTTATCGAAATTTTCAGAATAATTAGTATTTTCTGAGTTGTTTATGAGTTTAATGAATAATTATTAAAATTGCAACAGTTTTTTTCGCTTTTTCTAAAAAATAATGACTTTTCCATGAACGTTTTATTATTTTTTTCTGAAAAAATGAGATAAATCAAGGATTTTTATCTAATCCTCTTTCGAATAAAATAATCATAAAAAAATGGTCGTTATAAGAACATTTGATATGAATGTTCGGTTTTTGCCAAAAAAAAGAGCCTCCACACTAGGGGAGGCTCGCATGTTTTATTCGATTTTAAAAAATCATTTTGGTGCTTCATTCATTGATTTATTTCTCCAAGTCGTTTTGCCAGAATGATATCTGGTTGATTGATTCCATTTGCATCAGGAAGCGCTCCAACGACTTGATAGCCCATTTTTTCATAAAATGTATAAGGATGCTTGTTGAAAGTTTCGATTGATTTCAGTTTATCCAACGGATGATCAAAAAGATCCGTATGACTAAGACTCGTGTCCCCATCCTTATCATCTGTTCCTAAATAAACCATCACACCACCTTTAGAGGCGATTTCTTTCTCCACATAAGCAACTAAGCGGCTACCGATATACTGCTTTCGATAAGAAGTTTCTACTACTAGAGGGTGAATTTCCCAACCAGTCATTCCATACTGCGGAATCGCACCGATAAAACCAACCAAACGATCTTGTTCCACCGCTGAGACAGCGATTCGATCCGTCGCCAGCAGTTGCTCGACTTCTTTCATTGGTTGTTCACCGTAATCCTTCGGCCAAGTCAATCGCAAAAGGTCAGCTAGCTGATCCTTCAAACCGATATTTCTACGATCAAATTCACTGATGATCATCCTATTCCCCTCCATTCCAATTTCAGCCTATTCTATCAGCCAAACGGGAAAAAGAGAAGGAAAGAAAACTTAACTTTAAGAATATTTATTTTGCTACAGTTTTTTCTTTTTTCATTTGTTTGCTACGCAATTGCCCACAAGCTGCATCAATATCTGTCCCATGCTCTTTGCGAATCACACAATTGATGCCGTTCTTTTTCAACACATCATAAAATTTCAATACATCCGCTTTTGGACTTCTTGAATATTGATCATGTTCACTTACTGGGTTGTAAGGAATCAAATTGACATAAGTTAATTTTTTCTTGTCTTTCAACAGATCAGCAAGTTGTTGCGCATGTTCTGGCCGATCATTTACTTGATTCAGCATGATGTATTCAAATGTGATCCGACGGTTTGTTTTCTCTAAATACTCATCCACTGCTTCCATCAATTTTTCAATTGGGAAACGGCGATTGATACGCATCATGGACGTACGGACTTCATTATTTGGTGCATGTAATGAAATCGCTAAGTTGACTTGTAATCCATTTTCAGCAAACTCTTTGATTTTGTTTGCCAACCCGCTAGTTGACACCGTGATGTGACGAGCGCCGATCGCTAAACCTTTCGCATCATTGATGATATGCAAGAAATCCATCACATTGTCGTAATTATCGAATGGTTCACCGATCCCCATCACTACGACATGGGATACCCGTTCCCCCAGTTGACGTTCATCAAAGTAATGTTGGACCATCATGATCTGAGCCACGATCTCACCCGCAGTTAAGTCTCGGTTTTTCGTTAATAAACCACTGGCACAAAAAGTACAGCCAATATTACATCCGACTTGTGTAGTTACACACACAGATAAGCCATATTCTTGTCTCATCAACACCGTTTCGATCATATTTTTATCTGGCAACTCAAACAAGTATTTGACTGTCCCATCACTTGCCTCTTGCACGATCACTTGTTTCAATGGATTGATCTCAAAATTTTCTGATAGTTTTTCAATCAAACTTTTTGAAAGATTCGTCATTTCTTCAAAGCTTGTGACACGCTTTTGATAGAGCCATTCCCATACTTGTGAGGCACGGAATTTCTTTTCACCATGTTCTAAAAACCAAGCAGTCAATTCTTTATTTGTTAAGCCATAAATGGATTGTTTTTCCACGATTATTCCCTCTTTTTTTCAAAGTATCGCTACATACTATAACTGATTCCCTTTATTAATGCAATAGTTCACAAAAGAAACTAAATAATCGTTAAAAACTTGTACTAAATCTTATTTAGGTCATGCATGGGTATCATGCCACTCATCGTATTCTTCTACTGATTTTTCTGGATCTAAAATCATCCATTTAATAAAGATAAGCCCTAAAATCAACAAGGTTGCTGGAATGATCAAGAAAAAACTGAATAGCAGTGGGGAACCATAACCAATAGCAGAAATGATCAACCCGACTGTTTTTTTAGAATCTACTGCTTTTGAAAGCAATAAATATAAGGTTAAAGTGAAGCCGATCACGCAAATCATACTTAGGATCGACCAAAAAATAATTCCATAAAAATTCCCCCATAGACGTGTCACATAGACGAGAGGAACCAGACCTGACTGCTCTGCTACTCGGTTAAAGAAACCAAAAAGATAAATCACTGTTTGAACGATATTCAATATAAAAATAGTTTTGATCATTTTTTGATGCATCTTATTTTCTCCTTTCTAGTAGTAATAACCATCATAAATGTAAGGATCATAGTTATACGAATCCCGGATAAAAGAATCACGAATATACCATAAGCTAGAAAGAATGAATACGACGAAAACAAGATATAAAAGGATGATCGCAATTTGAATAATAAACATCGCTATGCCAGCTCGACTCCAAGTTTTTTGGACTTGTTTGAATGTTTCAATATCCGTATAGTTTCCATCTCTCCATGCCCATTCATTGCCTTTGAATCCGCAAATAAACACCCAAACAAGATTGAATAGTGGAATCAGACACAGTAATGGAAGATACGTTTTGTTCCCAATTCCCCAGATGATGTTAAGAGAGAAGGCGCCCCAATTCCATTTTTTGATTTCTTCCGGTACTTCCTGATTGCCTCTTTGAAACTCAGAATTTGCCAAGCCGACTTGGGGTTCATCACGCGTTGCTTTTTTTGGGTGACTCGTTGGTTGTATCGGTTCTTCGATCGGTTTTTCGATTGGTTCTTCGGTTGCATCTACATCGGCATCGGCATCGGCATCCAGTTCTTTGACTGGTTCTTCGATTGGTTCTTTGGCTCGTACTTTAGGTTGTTCGTTGACTGGTTTTCCAGTCGCTTCATCCCTTGTTTCTGTTAATTGTTCATTCGTGATTTTTTCGGAAACTTCATTCGTTACTTGATCAATCTTTTTCGTTGTCTCATCGTTCATTCAGTGAATCTCCTTTCATCTAAAAAAACTATTGTGACTTTAAGCTTATCATTTTTTTAACATGAATGATTTTATAATAGTCGTTTTGTTACTACCTGTTTTTTTTCACAAAAAATATTTTTATGGACTAAACGCAAAATAAAAGCAAAAAATCAATTCGATAAGAAAAGATTTCTTGCTTTCATTTTATATATCCTGATTTTCAGATAATGGTTGCTCCATTGACTCTTCCATTTGTTCAATAAAAACTTTTCGAGGCTTACTGCCTTCTGAAGGGCCTACGACGCCGTGAGCCTCTAATTCATCGACTAAACGAGCTGCCCGATTGTAGCCGATTCTAAAACGACGTTGCAACAGAGAAATACTAGCGGTTTGCATTTCGATAACTAATGCTTTTGCCTCTTCAAATAGTTCATCTTGAGGTTGTTCAGCTGAACCAGCTGATTCAACTTCATCCGTTGGCATCATTTTTTCTTCGTAATTGGCTTCTTGTTGATCGGTGACAAAGTTAACCACACGTTCCACTTCATGGTCTGAAATGAAGGCGCCTTGAACACGGATCGGTTTGTTCTCACCCATTGGTAAGAAGAGCATGTCCCCTCGTCCTAAGAGCTTTTCCGCCCCATTAGAATCAATGATCGTTCGTGAGTCTGTTCCGCTGGAAACAGCAAACGCCATTCGTGAAGGCACATTGGCTTTGATGATCCCGGTGATAACATCCACACTTGGGCGTTGTGTCGCTAAGATCATATGGATACCTGCGGCACGAGCCATTTGCGCTAAACGGATGATCGCATCTTCGACTTCGTTGCTTGCAACCATCATCAGATCCGCTAATTCATCAACAATGACAACGATAAATGGTAAGGTCGGATGTTTGGTTCCATTTTCTAGATTTTTTTGTTGGACAAATTCATTGTACCCAGAGATATTTCTCACACCAGTTGCAGCAAACTTCTCATAACGTTCTTCCATTTCCTGAACGACTTTTTGCAATGCTTGTGCTGCTTTTCTAGGATTGGTCACAACTGGCGTCAACAAATGCGGGATACCATTATACATATTCAACTCAACCATTTTCGGGTCGATCATCATCAGTTTGACTTCATGAGGTTTTGCTCGCATCAAGATACTTGTGATGATGCCGTTGATTGCTACTGACTTCCCACTACCAGTCGATCCGGCAACGAGCAAGTGAGGCATTTTCGATAAATCGGCCGTTTGGACACGCCCCGAAACATCTCGTCCTAGAGGTACTTCCAATAGCTTGTCTGGATGATCCGGTTGAGCTTCGATGATCTCTCTAAACGAAACCATACTGATCTTGCTATTCGGCACTTCGATCCCAATCAGTGATTTCCCAGGGATCGGTGCTTCCATACGAACATCTTTTGCGGCTAAAGCTAAGGCAATATCATCAGTCAAACTAACGATTTTACTTACTTTTACTCCGACAGCTGGTTGGATCTCAAACTTCGTCACAGATGGGCCTAAACTTGCTTTGACGACTTTCGCATCGACACCAAAACTTTGGAAAGTTTGTTCTAACACGCCAATGTTCTTTTCAATTTTCTTGTACTCATCACTTTGATCCACGGTTTGCGCTGAGTCTAATAAATCGATTGAAGGTAGCTCGTATGCTTGATTTTCTTCTTCTGCTTCGATCTCAAATTCTAATGCAGTGCCATCATCTTCAAATAACTCATCTTCGGAAGACTCATGTACATGGCTCATCTCATCCTGTTTAGGACGTTCCATAACAGGAGGTTGGACATTTCCTTGGAAACTGTCAATCGGCACAAAACTTAATTGTTCAGGTTCACTTTCTTCATAAATAGGAGAAGTTTCCTTTTGGACCTGATTCTTTTGACGAGTGGCTCGCTTTTGTTCCATTTCCGCAGCTTCAGCTTCGGCTGCTTCTTTCGCAGCAAGACGTTTTGCTTCCTTCGCTTCTGCTCGTTGCTTTTGCCGCTCTTCTTTCGCAGCTTGTTTACGTGCCTGTTTTTCTGGATCGCCTTCTAACAGTTCTTGGAATCTATCTCCCATGACTTGTAAGGCATTCAATAATTGGTGACCCTCAACATTGCTGAATAATACTGCTCCGCCAAGAATCAATAAAACAGCTACGAAATAACTTCCCGGTTGAGCAATCAAAAAGAATGTCAGATTATAAATAAATGCACCTAACATACCGCCACCGACATTCGTGGTGATTTGGCTTTGACGAATATCTGCCGATAGTAGATCCCAAGTCGTTCCAATGATATTGGGTTCTCCGCTGTTCAATTTTCCAAAAAGATTGGCATGTAAAAAGAGTAAGATACCTAAATAAAACAGACCGACTCCCAGCCAACGACGACTCTTACCCATCGTGAATTCTCTATTTTTGACCATGATCCAAAATCCTAAAACTGCTAATAATACACAGAGGATCTGATACGTATTTCCAGCGACTATGCGAAAGCCATTCGCCACTAAAATGCCTAAAAAGCCTAATTTCAAAAAGCCAAAGACGGCAAATAGTATAAAAGCAAAGCCAACACCGATCGCAATCATTTGCTCCTGCTGCTGTTTTTGTTTTTTAGTTTTTCTCTTCTTCTTAGCAGGACGTTTTTTCTTTGCCATGATATATCCCTCTTTTCATCAAGTTCCATTATACAAAAAAAAGCAAGCGAACAAAAGTTTTGTTTGCCCGATTGCTGATTTTCTTTTTATCTGATTCTTCAAAACTCTTCCTACGATCCTCGCCACCCCTTTTGCCTCCATGGTCTTCGCTCTTTCGTTGAGGTGAGGATAGAAATTCTTTTATGTCTTTGTAAGAAGAATTATTTGTTGCAACACCACACACTATGAACAGTACCTATTATAGGAAGATATACTTTTTTATAAACAATCAACTTTAAAGGAGGTTACGACAATATAGGAAATCACACCACTTTTTGTTTTGTCATAGCACTCACAAGAATCAAAAAAGCCTTCGAGTGTAGAATTTCAAAATAAAAGTGAAACAAACTTTAAAAAATAAATTAATTTAAGAGAATGGAGTAGAAATGAAATTTGAAAAGCGTACTAAAATATTAATAAATAAAATGATCAAAAGCATTACTTTGAGTGCGAGTATTCTAGTAGGTACAATTATGGTTGGCACTACGGCATTCGCAGACATCGACTATGCGTTTGTAGTTACCTCTGATCCTCAATTTCCATGGACAGCAAAAACAGACGATGGTATTTATCAATCAGATAGCGATCTCAGAGCGGAGTCCGCTGCGTTAATTTTAAATCAGTATGACAGTATCAATGATTATTCAACAAGCATCGGCAATAAAGTAATACATACCTATGTCAATGGGGATGTCACTGCTTACGGTCAAGGCTCTCAGTGGAGTCGCATGGATCAATTATTCAGTAGACTAAAAATGCCTTATTCTTATGGCCTAGGAAACCATGATATTGAAAATAATTTCGAGGATACTTTCCTCAACCAAGCTTGGCGGATAACCTTTAACAGGATGCATACCTATAGACCTCATAATTGGATTTCAAAAGATACTTGGAAAGAAGATTACTTTTTCGAATCTAAGCATGTTGGTAGCCTAAACTATTCACAAAAAATCGGGGATTTTAGAATGATCACAGCCAACAATTATCCCACGATGCATCTTTCTTGCTCTGATGGGACTGGTCCTACCTATTGGTTAACACCTGGAATGGACTATATCGAGAGACAGTTAGAAGAAGCAAGAAGTGCAAACCAACCGGCTATTCTTTATATACATAAACCAAATGATTGGAAATTGGGAAGTGATCCCCAAGGAAGATTCAAGGCAATGGTAGAAAAATATTATGATAATGGAACGTTGCGAGCCGTTTTTGCAGGGCATTATCACAAAACAATCGGTAAGGTTTCTTACCCACAGTATTTTGGCAAAGTCCCAGTTTATTCTTCTGGCAGTGCTTCTCAAAAAACTTACTTAACTGCAGAAGTCGATCATTCAAAAAATGAGATGAAAATCTATCGAGTGATTGGCAATGTTTGGGAAAAGAAACAACTCATTGATACAATTGCTATAAATTCGAAAGGACTCACTGCTGTGAATGATGACAGAGACTACCAACAGCAAAAAGAATTGGCTAATAGGGTAGGTAATTCTTATCACATCATTAATTCTCTTAATAATAGTAGAGCGCTAGATGATTCAGCAAGTAGTGATGATGTCATCTATTTTAATGAACATAGGAATACGAACCAACAATGGAGATTTGTATTCTATGAAGCTAACAATTCCTTTGTCATCCATAATCGAGCAAATAATTTTTCAATGTATGAATCAGATAGTAAATGGAATGGCTTCTCTATTGTACGCACTGGGGTTTTAAATGCTTCAGATAAACGGGCACAATGGCGAGTAGTAAGCGCAGGAAATGCCTATGGAACCATTCCTTTGTACAAGTTCAGAAACGTTCGAAGTGGAAAACTACTTACACTAAATTCGTATAGTGGGAAATTGACGGATGCCGCAATCGGCGCAGCATTATTGACTGCACCTGATTTTGGTGTAACGGTGCTTCAACAATTTATGTTAGACTAGTGATCAACAGAAATTCTAGGTGATGTAAAAGCTAAAAGACAAACAAAAAAAGGAACAAAAGATGAGCAGAACCTCCTCTTTTGTTCCTTTTTTTACTGTGCCATCCACTTTAGTACGTATTATTCGTGCAATATTTATTGGTTCCCAATATTCGCGCCATTCTCACGAATTACTTGTTGGTACCAGTAATAGCTATCTTTTTTGTAGCGATCAAGTGATCCTTCTTGTGTTTCATCCTGATCTACATAAACGAAGCCATAGCGTTTTTGGTAGCCATTTAACCAGCTCAGCAAGTCTGTGTACGACCATGTGCAATAGCCCAAGACTTCTGCACCATCTGAAATAGCTTCTTTGATGGCTTTGACATGACTTTCCAAGTAGTTGATACGGTAGTCATCATGGATTTTTTTATCTTCTGTCAATTTGTCATATTCACCTAAACCGTTTTCCGTGATCAACACAGGGATACGGTAGCGACTCGTGATTCGTCGCAAAGCAATACGTAAACCTTCTGGATCGATTTCCCAATCCCAATTTGTACGTTCGACAAATGGATTTTCTACTTTTTTGTACATGCCAGGCACGCCTGTTTCTTCTGATGAGCCTTTTTTACCTGTAGTATTCATCTTACCAGCGCCGACACCATCTAATGGATTAAAGGCATTCGTTGCTGTTTGGTAGTAGTTGATGCCTAAAAAGTCAGGTTTCGCAGATGCTAATAGCTCCTCATCGCCTTCTTCAATCGTTGGCGCCCACCCTTGTTCTTCCAAGAATTTCATCGCAGCGATTGGATACTTGCCCCACATATAAACATCCATCCAATAATGTGCCATCAAATCTTCCGCATTTTCAGCAGCCAAAATATTCTTTGGATCACTGTCGATCGGATAGTTTGGCGTATACGCAAAACTTGGTCCGATTTTCCCAGGCATATCCATTTCATGGAACGCATTGATCACTGCTGCATTAGCTAAGTTGGCAATGTGGTTCACTTGGTACATTCGTTTTGGATCAGTCACTCCTGGAGGATGTACCGCTAATAAATAACCGAGTGAAGTAAAAATATTTTGTTCGTTCAAACTAACCCAATAGTGGACTTTGCCACGAAATGCTTCGAATAATGTTTTTGCATAGTTCGTAAAATCTTCGATGATCTGACGAGATTCCCATCCTTGGTATTCATCTTGCAATGCTTGTGGCAGATCCCAATGATACAAAGTCAACATTGGTTCAATGTCGTGTTTGATCAATTCATCAATCAAATCCATATAGAAAGCTAAGCCTTCTTGATTGATCTCGCCGCGGCCATTTGGAAAAATACGTGTCCAAGCTACAGAGAAGCGATACGTTTTCAAACCTTGTTCTTTCATCAAGGCAATGTCTTCTTTATAACGATGGTAATGATCAACAGCTAAGTCGCCATTTGTTCCTTTAAATGTCTTACCTGGAATACGAACAAAGCGATCCCAAACGGACTCACCTTTTCCGCCTTCTTGCCATGCGCCTTCTACTTGATAGGCAGCTGAAGCAGATCCCCAAAGAAAATCATCAGGAAATGCCGTTAATTTTTGGTGTTCCATGAACATCTTCCTTTCCTAGTTCAATCTTTACCTCTTTAGAATAACACGAAACCCTTTTCATTACCAAGTAGATTTTTGACATTTCTAAATAAAAGTCTAGTCATTTAAAAAATAAGTCCAAAACAAACAAAAAAAGCGGAGCAGCAGATGCTGTTCCACTATTTTGACTTCCCCTATGATTCGATCCTTCATGTCATCCTGTTACCTATTCTGGTGTGACATCTTCACCAAACCACTTCTCTGAGATCTTTTTAAATTTTCCGTTTTCAACCAATTCGGCTATGCCATCATTGACTTTTCCCACAAGTATTTCGTCATTTTTTCGCGCACCGACAGCAAAATCTTCTCCATCAAAGTCCCCTTTGATCACATTGAAATTGTCTAATTCGTCTCGTATGTTCAAAAAATACTCGGCATAGACTTTGTCGATCAACACACCATCTGTACGGCCACTTTTCAAATCGATCAATGCTTCATTGAAGCTTGCGTACAAAACTGCCTCTTGATTTTTCACATAGTCTTTGAGTATTTCTGGATGTCTGACAAACATATCATAACCAGAAGAACCGTTTTGTGCCCCTAAGATTTTGTCTTGCATTTGTTCAAAGCTTGTAATACCAGAAGTTTTTGGTGTGATCAACACTTGATCATTTTTCATATATGGTTTTGTAAACAAGACTTTTTCTTCACGTTCTGGCGTTTTTGAATACCCGTTCCAGATCAAATCAATTGTTCCGTTGTTTAATTCGAACTCCTTCATTGACCAGTCAATTGGTTGGAACTCAACAGTAATGCCATATTCATCAAAGACAGCTTTCGCTAACTCAATATCAAATCCTGTCAGTTTACCATCTTTATCACGAAAACCCATTGGTACAAAGCTGTCGTCTAGTCCTACGATAATCTTTTTTTCTTCATTGATTCTTGACCAGCTTTCTGTCGCTGTCCGCTCATTCGTGCAGCCAGTTAAAAAGAAAAAACCAATCAAAGCTAAAATCAAAAAGCTGAATTTTTTCATTTTCTCCCCACCGCTTTCCTACTTACTTGGCATAACTTTGATCAATTGATCCCCAACGTTTTCAGCAAAGACTAAATCGTGGGTCACGATGATTTGTGTCACGCCTTCTTCTTTTAATGAAAGAATCAACTTCTCTACTTGTTGGCGTAACTCTGGATCTAATGCACTCGTCGGTTCATCATACGCTAATACTCGCGGGTTCATCGCTAACGCACGAGCAATGGCCACACGTTGTTTTTGTCCTCCAGATAATTGATAAGGATAATTTCCTAATAAATCACGAATCCCTAATGAGTCCGCTAATTCCTCCGCCTTTTTCGTGTATTCTTCTTTACTTTGTTTCAACACCATTTTAGGTGCCAAAGTAATATTGTCAAAAATACTCAAGTGTGGAAAAAGCTGGAAATCTTGAAACACGACGCCTACCACTTGTTCTTCTGTTTTCAATTCAAAAGGGTCAAATTTCGTGCCATCCAGGTAAAACTCACCACTGTCAGCTTTTTCTAAACCGGCTAAAATCCGTAACATCGTTGTTTTACCGCCTCCTGACGGTCCGCCGATCGCTAATGTTTGTCCTTCCGGTATTACTAAATCAAAATCTTTGATCACTTGTTTGTCACCAAATGATTTACTAATCTTTTTTAATTCAATCATCGCTGTTCCCTCCTCGTTTCTTAGCGGTAATAATTTAATTTTTCTTCAATTTGCTTCAACACGATCGTCAGCACTCCTGTTAGTGCGAGATAGATCAGTGCCACGCCAAGCAATGGAAGTAAACTTGCATCTCTCTCCATCGCGATCTTACCCGCTCGCATCACATCACCTAAACCTAAGATGTAGATCAACGAAGAATCTTTTACTAGATTGATGACTTCATTGCCGACAGAAGGTAACACGATTTTTGTTACTTGCGGAATAATGATTCTTGTCACTGTTTGGAAAGGACTCAACTGTAAGACTTGAGCTGCTTCATACTGCCCTTTAGGGATCGACTGGATACCACCACGGAAAATCTCAGCAAAATAGGCAGCATAATTTAAAACGAATGCGATCAAAGCAGCTTCGAAACGATCAAACACGATCCCGATCGTTGGCAAACCGTAAAACACGAAGATCAATTGTAATAATAGCGGTGTTCCTCGCATGATCCAGACATACGTTTGTAGGAAATAACGGATCGGTTTAAAATGCAACGACAACCCTAAGGCTAAAATAATTCCTAATGGCAAAGAACCAATCAAGGTAAAGGCAAATAATTTCAAGGTTGTCAGCGCCCCTACTAACAACTGTGGCATCACTTCTAATAAATCATTCATTTTCTTTTCCTCCTCTTTTCTTTAAAGGGGTACATTGTTAGCTGTCCCTTCCAACCACATGAAAAACAAAAAAAGTCCTTTGATCCGAAGATCAAAGGACGCAAAATACGTGGTTCCACCTTTTTTTATTAGTTTCTCGCAAAACTAACCTTATCTGGTCGTCTAACAACGACCGCAGCTATAACGGGCTTCCCGGATTTTCTTACTGGCTGTTCAGAAAATCGACTCCAAGATGTGTTTCACAATCAGTTATTGCCTCTTCTCACCAACCAGAGACTCTCTTCAAACACTTAATTGCTACTCTTCTTTTCGATGTCTTTTATTTAACTTAATGAGTAATTTACCTGATTCATTTTTATTTGTCAATCTTTTTTGTGCTAAAATAAATAAAATATGAATGGAGGATTGTTTTTTATGTGTCATGCCACGAAACATGAGGCCTATGAAATGCTTGATCTATTGGCAATCAATTACCAAGAAGTGAATCATCCAGCCATTACTTCTGTCAAAAATCTAACTTTTACTTTACCCGGTCCACAAGTTAAAAATCTTTTGGTCAAATCAAAGAAAGGCAAACAAATTTATTTTGTCGTCTTACCTGATGAAAAACAAGCCGACTTGAAGTTATTGGCAGAACAGTTGAATGAAAAACGATTATCGTTTGTGTCAGAAGACCAAGTCAAACAGTTGTTACATGTTCCGCCAGGTACCGTCAATCCATTTGCCTTAGTCAACGATTTAGAAAACGAGATCCAAGTCGTCATTGACTCCTCGATCGATCGCAAAGATACCGTGGGCTTTCATCCAAACAGCAACACCAGTACCATCATTTTTCCCTTTGCAGATTTTGAACGACTACTCGCTCATGTGGATCATCTGCCAAGGTATGAAGTCTTGTAACTTAACTATCCTTCATCGCAGCTTTTAAGGCTGCTGCTAATGGGCTTTCTTCCGGTTCTTCTGCTTGAGAATATTTCTTCATCAAGCGACGTTCTTCATGTTTTGTCATTTTTTTCTTCTGCTCTTTTTTCCCTAGCATCTTCTCTGTCGTCCCGTCAAATTTACAACGGAAGTAAGCGCCATTTTTGCCTTCAATGATCTCCATTTTACGGTGACATTGTGGGCAACGATGGTTAGAGACTTTCGGATCTTTCCGACGACGATAGCTACAATCTTGATTCGTACACACGTAGATTTTGCCATCTTTTGTGTTCTTCTCACGAAGATTCGAGCCACAATCCGGACATTTCTTTTGGGTAATCGAAAAATCTTGGTATTCTTGCTTACTTGTTTTGATTTCTTGGACAAGTCGCTTCGTTTCTTTTTCGATGGATTGTAAAAAGACGTTGGCTTGTTTTTTTCCAAGCGCGATCGCTTCTAGATCTCTTTCCCAACTTTCAGTCAAATCTGGTGTCACAAGTGATGGATTGACCAGTTCTAACAACTGCTTGCCCTTCGGTGAGACTTGTAAGCCTTGCGGTGTGCGTTCCATCAATTCGGATTTGATCAACTTTTCAATGATCTCCGCACGAGTCGCGGGCGTGCCTAAACTGTGTTTTTCCATTAAGCCTAACAGACTTGCTTCCGTCAAAGGTTTCGGCGGTGCTGACAATTCTTTTTTGATCGTAAAATCAGGTTGGATACGCATGTCTTTTTTCCAGTCAAACGAATCCACATGACTTTCAGCAGAGGTTTTCCAACCAGCTTCCAACACCCGGTTTTGGCGGAAAACAAATTGTTCGTTCCCAAATACGACAGTGATTTTCGTTTGACTGATTTTATGTGGTTCTGCAAATAAGCCTAAGAATCGTGTCACGATCATTTGGTAGATTTTTTGTTCTTCGTTACTTAATTTTTCATAGCGTGGACGATTTTCCGTCGGTAACAAAGCATGGTGATCTGTTACTTTACTATCTTGGAAGACACTCGTTTGACGAACCACTGCCCCATTCTTCAAATAAGTTTTCACTTCTGGTACAAAATCGCTGATGGCTTGAAGTCTTTCTTTCATGGTACTTTTCATATCATTCGTCAAATATTTACTATCTGTTCGTGGATAGGTGACGATCTTGTGCGTTTCGTATAAACTTTGAACAAGTCCTAACGTTTTCTTTGCAGAATAGCCATAACGTTGGTTGGCTTCTCGTTGGATCTCCGTGAGATCATAAGGCAGAGGAGCTTTTTCTGTCTTTGTTTTTTCTTCGATGTTGACTACTGTTCCCTTACTCTGACTAAGGGTTTTAACAAACGCTTGGGCTTCTTCATGGGATTTCAAAGCAAACTGATTTTTTTGGACCATTTTTGCTTGTTCATTGCCGACTGTCAATGAAATCGTAAAATACGTTTGTGGTCGGAACGATTCGATTTTCTTTTCCTGATTACGCACTAAAGCTAAGGTTGGGGTTTGTACCCGACCCGCTGATAAATTGTCTTGATATTTTACTGTCAGTGCACGTGTCACATTCAATCCGACCAACCAATCTGCTTTTGCCCTAGCCAAAGCAGACTCATACAGCGCATCATAGCTTTTAGCTGGTTTCAATTGGCTGAAACCTGTCTTGATTGCTTTGTCCGTTTGAGAGGAGATCCACAAACGTTTCACCGGCTTATTGAAGTGAACGTATTCCAAGATCCAACGTGCAACGAGTTCTCCTTCACGTCCGGCATCTGTGGCGATCACTGCTTCTGAGACATCTTTACGACTAGCCAATTGCTTGATGGCTTTCAATTGATGACCAGTTTTTGGTAAGGGTTTGATCCCTAGTTTTTTAGGGATCATCGGCAAGGTTTCCATCTGCCAGCTTTGCCATTCCTTATTTAGGTCTTCTGGCATCTTTAGACCTAATAAATGACCAAGGGCCCAAGTCACGATCACCTTGGGTCCTTCGTAATAGTTTTTGTGTTTTTGATTAGCACCAAGCACCTTGCTTAGGTCTTTCGCAACGCTTGGCTTTTCCGCTAGAATTAGTTGTTTCATAAAAATCCTTTCTGCTTTCCAAAGTAATCGGTTGATAATCTTTCAGCAAAGCAAGTCCTTTGTATTGCTGCAAATCATCATCGCATTCTTCACACCAGCGCTCATCGCCATCATTCCAAAAAGCGCTAAGAAAATTATTTTTGGCATGGATATACTCATAGTTGTCTTTAATGGCCAGCCATTTTTCTTCATAGTTTTGTTGTGCTTCTTCAAAAGAGGTGAAAGTTTCCTCCATTTGAATATCTTCTTGCCAATCTTCAAAGAACCACCAAGGCTCATTATCACCGAACATTGTAATTACTTGATACATACATGCGCTCCTTTTCTCAGGTCATCTTAAAAACATATTAGTCACTTTCCAAGAAAGTTGCAAGAAATTTTGCTTAAAAGGGGCTTTTTATGAATGTTCAGAAAATTAATTTAAATGATGCCTTTTATTTTATTGGTAAAGTTGCAATAAAGTCGTCGATCATCCAGACATAACTTTCTTCTGGAGAAACATTCGGTTCATTGGTAAAGTACCCTAAAAAACGTAACGAAAGATACCCATGGATCATACTTCGCAGTTCTCGACTTCGATGGACCTTTTCTTCTTTCGACAAAGAAAAAGCGTCAAATATTTGTAAAATGATTTGGTTCGTTTCGTGTATTCCCTCTAATAGAATTTCTTCATTTGTATGCGGTACACTGATCAGCAGTTCATAGACTGCCTGATTTTGAAACGCAAATGACTGATAGGTTTGCGCGTACGCTTGGATCGCTTCTCCCTTACTTTTCCCCACTAACACTCGACGTAATTGATCATTCAACTCCGTTAAAAGTTTCGCAGTCAACGCCGTTTTCACTTCTCGAATATTCTTAAAGTGGTTATAAAGCGACGGTGATTTGATATTCAATGCCTTAGCTAAATGTTGGAAAGTGATTTGCTGTACAGCCATCTCTTCTGCCAATTCTCGAAAGCAGTCAATGATTTTCTCTTGTGACAGCGTTCGTTTTTTCATTTGATTTCCCCTCTTATGGAATAAACTCAATCCCTTTAAGTTTACCATGAAAGACGAAGAGAAAAAAGACTTGTTGTTGATAAACTACACATTGTAGTTTATAATAAATAATTGTAGATGAAAATTTTCAGAAAGAAGGCTTTAATTGTGGTGTCAAGAGTAAAAGAGGCAGTATTCAGAAAAAGAGAAACATGGGAGAAAAACCTAGTTGTTTTGTGGTTTGGTACATTTATGGCAGGGATTGGGTTTAGTCTAGTGATGCCTTTTATGTCGCTTTACATAGATACGTTAGGAAGTTACAGTACGTCACAATTGAACTTTTGGAGTGGCTTGACCTTCTCCTCTACATTCCTTGTTACTACCTTGATTTCTCCATGGTGGGGACGACTTGCCGATCAAAAAGGCCGAAAGTTGATGTTGTTGCGCGCTTCTCTAGGGATGGCGGTAGTGATTTCCTTGATGGGTCTAGTAACCAGCGTGTATCAATTAGTCGCATTACGTCTGTTACAGGGAATTTTTTCCGGCTATATCAGTAACGCTACAGCTTTAGTCGCCACTGGTACCCCAAGAGAAAAAAGTGGACAAGTACTTGGCACTTTGGCGACCGGCTCTGTGACCGGAACATTACTTGGTCCTTTACTCGGCGGACTTTCTGCTTCTGCTTTTGGGTATCGCCCTACCTTCTTTATTACTGGGACGATTTTGTTCTTCGTTTTCTTACTTAGCTTATTTTTTGTCCATGAACAATTTGTGCCAGTAGAAAAAAGCGAGTTGGTTTCTGCTAAACAAATTTTCCGTGACCTGAAATACCCACATGTCGTCATCGGCATGTTTATTACCACAATGATCATTCAAGCATCAAATAATTCGATCAGTCCGATCATTAGTTTATATATCCGGCAATTATTACATGGACATGGCAACGTCACGTTGGTCAGCGGGATCATTGCTTCTATTCCTGGGATTGCCACCCTGATAGCCGCTCCTCGTTTCGGCCGCTTAGGTGATAGGATCGGGAGTGAACGAATCTTAGCCATCGGATTAGGCTTTGCCTTGATCGTCTACATCCCAATGGCTTTTGTAACGAATGTATGGCAACTTGCAGGACTACGATTTTTGATCGGGATCTCAGACGCTTGCCTCCTTCCTGCGGTCCAAGCATTGATCACTAAATACTCACCTGCACAAGCTGCCGGAAGAATCTTTAGTTACAACCAATCCTTCCAAGCCACTGGAAATGTCGTTGGCCCATTGATCGGCTCAAGCGTTTCAAGTATCTTTGGTTATCGTGGTGTCTTTTTATCCACCTCCTTACTTGTACTTGCAAACTTTGTGCTGGTTCGCCATAATACGAAGGAGATCCATAAGCAGGAAGAAACAAGTAATGGTCATGCTTTCGTCAATAAATAGCAAAAAAGCCACAGGATTCGTAAAAAAATCCTGTGGCTTTTTTAGATTATCTTAGACGTATTGCAAAACTTTCGTTTCTTGATACGCATGATCGATCAATCCGCCACCTAGACATTCCATTCCGTCATAAAAAACAACGGCTTGTCCTGGTGTGATTGCGCGCACGGGTTCGTCGAAGATCACTTCTGCCCGATTATTTTCTAATAAGCGCACGGTTACCGGCACATCTTGTTGGCGGTAACGGAATTTCGCTGTACATTTGAATTCTTTTGGCATAGGTTCATTCGTTGTAAAATGGATTTCGCTTGCATCCAAACTTGTTGCATACAATGCAGGATGATGGAAGCCTTGTCCAACATATAACGTATTCGTCGCAAGATCTTTACCCACCACGAACCAAGGTTCTTGTGAATCACCACCGCCGCCAATGCCTAAGCCTTGGCGTTGTCCAATCGTGTAGTACATCAAACCAGCATGTTCGCCTTTGACTTCACCATCAAGGGTCACCATATTGCCTTTTTTAGCTGGTAAATAGTTACTTAAAAATTGTTTGAAGTTCTTTTCGCCGATAAAACAGATACCAGTTGAGTCTTTTTTCTTCGCCGTTGCTAGGCCGGCACGTTCTGCGATCGCACGTACTTCTGATTTTTCCATGCCACCTAACGGAAACATCGTTTTTGCTAATTGTTCTTGTGACAATTGGCTAAGGAAATACGTTTGGTCTTTGTTGTTATCGACCCCACGCAACATGTGTGACACGCCATTTTCATCACGTGTGACTTGCGCATAATGGCCAGTAGCGACATATTCCGCTCCTAAGTCCAGTGCATAGTCTAAGAATGCTTTAAATTTGATTTCCTTATTACACATTACATCTGGGTTTGGGGTACGTCCCGCACGATATTCTGCTAAGAAATATTCAAACACACGGTCCCAATATTCCTTTTCAAAATTGACCGAGTAATAAGGAATCCCGATTTGGGCAGCGACTTTCGCTACATCCTTATAATCTTCTGTCGCCGTACAGACGCCATTTTCATCGGTATCATCCCAGTTTTTCATAAAGATCCCGATTACGTCATAGCCTTGTTCCTTTAACAAAAGTGCTGTTACAGATGAGTCAACACCGCCACTCATCCCAACGACAACGCGTGTTTTGCTGTTGTCTGTCATGGTATCACCATCATTTCAATTAGATTCTGAAACATCTACGAGTTGAAGGTCGCAACTTTTCAGTATTTTACATTATACGTCATCTTTCTGAAAATTTCACCCCTAAATAATCAATTTAAAAAAGCGACGTTTTTTAGTTGGCCTATTATGTACTTTTCAGATACCAAAACTTTGCTATGAGAGGCGTTTTATTCGTGATTCAGTTTCTTACTACATTCACCAAAAACAAAAGTAGTAGCACAACATTGAAATATGTAGAAAACAAATAGTTGATAAACAATAAGTAAAATTTTCGCCGGCTAGTTTCAAGCTTTGTTGCGGCGTATAATCCAATCAAGCCAGAGATCACCATCAACAACAGTAAAGGAATCAAATAATAACTTTCGAAGGAATGACTTTGAAAAATAATCAAATAATGCGCATAAATAAATGCGAGTGTAGAAATAGACATCGGGATGATCAAGCCCATGATAAAGAATGCTTTCTTCTTCTCTAACTCGTGAAGTGCCCCTACAATCAATACGTACGCAATAGGAAACAATAAATACTCCACCTTACCAAAACTGGCAAAACCTAATAAAGTCCCTAGTACAATACCATACATCAAAACAAGATGAATCCCAATGAGCACTCTTTTTAAGAATGCTGAGGGGATTCTAGTTGAGTAAAACAAACTGATTCCACTGATGATCCACCAAGAATATTGGACTGTTGCAAATAACCAATAAAATTTGAAAATAAAAACTAAACTTCCTAATAGAAAACAAAGCGCCAATAGATAGAACGAAATATATTTATTCGGCATACTTTTTTTTACAAACATTCCACTCACTCCTTTTAAAAAATACTTATCTAGTAGAAAACCACCAGCCAAAGATACAGAACCAGTTAACCAAAATGATCAATACTTTTACCCAACCGAATGTTATTCCTGTCGAAAAAAATAAACTAATCCCACTCAAGAACCAGCAAATCGTGGAAATCATCAATTTAATCTCGCCAGGATATGGTGAATAAGGTAAAAAATAAAAACTCGCAAAAATACTGACAAGCACATAAATAGTAGGCAAAAAAACTTAAATCTTTTAGGTTCAATCGAAATCATCCATCTCACTCCTTTTTTCAACAATTAACGATCATAGCTTACTAGAAATAAACTCAATCAGACGCATCAAACTCATAGCGGTCGCAAATCCATAATTTACGACTAAGAGAAATCCTTTCTGATATTTACTCATCGTAAGACAGTTCGTAAAATAAATCCCCATAAGTCCAGGAATTACCATGTACAGGATAAATGCAAAACTTGAAAGTGGATCTTCTCGATATAGAAAGCTCCCTATCATAAATAAGATAGACAACAGCATCGACAGACCTAATCCTATTTTATGGAATTTCATGGTGATCTCCTATTCATCTTTTATTTATTGTGGCGTTATGGTGCTTTTTTCTATGTACAGTTACTGTTCATTTCACCAGTAAATAGAGTCTTAACTAAAGGAAAACAGCCAACCATAGATACAACTAAAGTTCAAAAAAATGACTAAGTTTTTTAAGGCTTTACTTTCAATGAACCTTGAAAAAAATAAACTTATACTGCTAAGTAGCCAACAAATCGATGTCAATATTACTCGCCATTCAATACTATAGCGACCTCCTTGAACCATACTGAACGTAATCACACTGATCGATAAGAGTAAAATAATCAATGAACAATATCTTTTGTATGTACTTTTCATTTCAATCTCCCTTTCAAGTAATATTTAACTCTATTTTTTGTTCAAAGTTAAAACAATTAATTGAATGAATTGTCCAATAATAATAAATGTAGCAAAAAAATAATTCAGAGAAACAATCATCCATTTGTATCGTCCAAGATTGGCTTTCATCGAATAATAAAACCCAGCTAATCCAGGAAATGTCATAATGAAAAATAATAAGACACTCTGAGGACTATCTCCATAAACGATTCCTCCAACAAAACAACAAATCGAAAAAAACATCGCTATAGATAATCTGAATTGGTTATTCGTCATCTTATTCTCCTTTTAAATTTATGAATATCTGTAGTTTCAAAAATCATATATAAACCACCAACCATAAATACAGAAAATGTTGATGCTAATGACAATACGCTTCAGAAATTTATTACTGATCGCCCGACAAAAAAATAAACTAAATCCGCTTAGTATCCAACAACCGTAGACAATAATCCTTTGATATACAAGTGGATATAGTCTATAGGATAAAAAATAATGTCTAGCAAGTAGACATGAAAGTATCAATAATACAAACGACAAAATCCAATATTTTTTATTTTGAATCATTTTTTTCTCCTTCTTTCAATATCTTTCTTGATACGCCTGTTCCTTTTTATTTATAAAAAAATTGTAAGAAAACATAGACCAAATCCCATATGGTGAGCGTAGTCGCAAATAAATAATTCACGACTAACAGAGACCATTTCAAGTACCTTCTCATAGTGATTTTTGTGGTAAAATGGATTCCCGCAAGTCCTGGGATAATGATCACAAACACCAAGATGAAGCCGATATATCCTCCGTAATCTATGATTGCTCCCAATAAACATAAAATCGATAAAATCATAGAAACAATTAACCTGATTTTATAACCGTTCATCTAATCTTCCTTTCTTTTCACACCTTTTAGATAGTACCATTCATTGATTCAACTGATTTTTATTCGTTAATCTCTTGTAACCTATAGAACCTTCGTTAAAAACTGTATTAAATATCTGATATGAAGATGCGTTGCGAATAAATAATTTACGATAAACAAAAAGATTTCAGATACCTATCCATAGTGATTTTAGTTGTAAAATAGATCCCAAAAAATCCTGGAATAATTGTTAAAAAACTAACAACAATCCCATTAGTCCACGTCCATCAATCAGCGAACCAATAATACACAGAATAGATAAGGACATTGACATACACAAGCCGATTTTGTACCCATTCATAAGCTACTCCTTTCTTCGCTTCATTTAAAATAATCGAAGCTATTTTTGGATTAATAAAAAATTATACACCTAACAATCAAAAACCAATAAATAGTTATTTAAAATAAAAGTTAAAATAACTTTAAAATAAATCGATTAACTTGCAGATAAATAATAAAAAAATCCTTCACACAAACTTTTAATGATAAACATAATTAGATAAAAGTTTTTCCACAAATCCATATAAAAAAACATATAAAATTAAAAAAATAGGTGTTTTTATAAATGTTTGTATGTTATTATTTTATCATAAAATTAAGGAGGAAATATCATGAAGCTCAAACTTTTTTTCACAACTTTTTTATTAATCGTTTCACTTCAATTCTCAAATATGCAGGTACATGCCGAAGCGGACTCTTATCAGTCTTTAGAGGATTATTATGAATTTTTCAAAAATGAATACGCTTCCTTCGAGCAGACATTTGAGGAATTTTCAGCTGGTTACTACAACCAGACACCTTATTTAGATGAGGATCACTTAAAAGAATATGCACATTCCGTCAATGACACGTATTTAACCGAGGAAGCAGAACGGTTAGCGAAAATCCCGCCACTATGGTCCTTCAATATTGGAAATTCTCTAGATAATATTACTTTTGAAAAGAAGCCGGAATATGGTACTTATGACTTATTGAATACGGTCCAGCCTGGAGATCTCATTTTTGAGGTAAATCGAGCGGATATTTTAGATCTCGGAGTGATTGTGCTTCATCATATAATGATTGTCGATGATATTGTTGAAGAAACTCATATAATCAATGGAAAAGAAGAAACCTTTACCTATATTCGAACAATTGAAGCAACAAAAGGAAACTTTGGTGCCAAAAGTGATGGCGTTGTCTACGGTGTATTAGATGACGAGCGTTTTGATTATACCAATGCCTCCATCCTAAGAGTTCCTGAGGCAACAGTGTTACAAAAACAAGCTGCTATTTTATTTATGAAAAGTCAATTAGGAAAAAGTTATTCTTTATCATTGTCGCTCGGACATCGGGATCGTACTTTTAGCAGACAAAGTTGGTACTGTTCCATGCTCGTATGGGCTGCTTACATGAACGCTACACCTGATGGCAACATTGATGACCTGACGCCTGGAGATGACCCAAATTTCCAAGGGATTGATCTTGAGTCTAAAGATGATCCGATCGAGGCGCCATCGATTACACCTAACGATATCTGGCGCTCCGATAAACTGGAAAAAATTAGTCCTTCGTTTCCTGAATACAATGATTATACAAAGAATATCACTTGGGCGGGGGGAGGTTCCCCCATGGAAGGTGAAGACTTTATTTTCAGTAGAAACTCTAACCTCTATTACCTTGAAAACGACTATCATTTCTTAGCAATCGACCAAAACAACCAACGCCCCTACACCAACAAATCTCTTACACTCGGTAGAAACGCCAGTGGAAATGTCGTAGCACAATTAGATTTGTTCACCAATTTTGCTTTGACTGATGAAGCGAAGCAAAAATATGCAGATAAAAATATCCCTGTTGTACCTAATGGTATTGAACTTGCGGATATCCCAAATTACGTGATGAATTGGATCAATCGCTATACTCAGTGTAGCTTTGATATTGTTTACTCAAAAGATATCACGACGGATAGTAATCACCTACGCTATAATCCGACTTATTCAAAAATCGATCAAAAAGCACATCCTTCATATGGCTATTTAGTTAGTCAAGTAGTACATACTCCTCCAGCATTTACTCAAAGAAAATTTGATTACACGGAGAATTTAAGTGTCTATGAAAATTATGATCTAGCCTATCCGAATCCATTGAATTATGATGTATCCTACACGAAGAACCGTCCGACTTGGTATTATTTCTTTAATAATTTCCATGCATTGATCAAGCTAGAAAATGGCACCTATCGCTCCGCTACTTATCTACGATTCCATGGCTCTTTCACTACACCTGCTTCTCAGAGAAACGGGTATGGACTGAACCATGACTTTACCATGATTGATGAAGCCAAAACGATTTACCAAAATTATTACTATCATATCGGCGTCAACCAATCTGTGGATTACGCGATCGACTGGTTGAATCAATATACAAAAGAAGAGGTTCTTATCGTCTACTCAACAAATATCACGAATGATCTTAAACGTTTGAATGATGGGACTGCTTCCGTGGGTAAAGGGCTGAATGATCAAGGAAAATGGGTGAACTGTATTATATAGAAAAAGTAACTTTTCTTTAGCTAACTCATCTACCGACAATAAAAAGCATTCAAGTACTCCCCTTACGAGTAGTATTTGAATGCTTTTTCAACTATCTATCGACTGACCGCTTTTACTACGATCTCGTACTTGCGGTTACATTTTCTTCAACTATTCCAGTTCTTCTTGTTTTTTCTGATAGATTTCTTCAATATTATTTTCAGATAAAGGAGTGCCAAAAGGTAATGATTTTGCCATCAGTTCTCGCTCTGGTGCGTCTACTCCTACATTGACGTCGTTGCCGATGGGTACGCTGTAGTGATGGATATGCCCATGAAGATTGCGTATTTTATCATTGCCTCCGAGCAACAATGGATAATGGGTCAGATAGTATTGCTGATGATTGAATTTTATGATGACACCTACATTATAAAAGTGAAACTTTTGCTTTCCTTCATTTTTCCACGGATCATGTTGTTCCAAATAGTTGAAAAAGGCCCGACTGTCATGATTCCCTTTGATAAAGTGGATTGTGCCATTCAGTTCTTTGACTAAGGAAAGAATTTCTGCGCTACCTTTTTCATACTTAGGGTGCATCGCGAGGTCTCCTAGATGATAAACATGGTCGGATTCCTTTACGACTGCATTCCAACTAGTGATTAATTGATGGTGCATATGGGCAATATTTTTAAATGGTCTCGGCGAAAAATCACTATTACCGAGCAACCGTTCATGGAAAAAATGCATATCGCTGATAAAATAATTCATCTAAGCTCACTCTCCTTTATAAATATCGTATGTGAAAACAAAAAAATAGGCAATCAATGCCTATCTTTAAAAAAGAAATTTATTGCTTTGTCTTAGCTATGTTTACTTTGTAATTCTAAATCGTAGTTTCTGGCTGAAGGAACCAGGTAAAGTGCAATTGCGCAAAGTAATGTACCGACACCAGCAATCACAAACAATTTCTCCACGCCAAGAGCATCTGCTAGTGGTCCAGCAAAGATCAAACCGATTGGACCAGGCAGAGACATCAGTGAATTGAACACACCCAACACTCTTCCTAAAATGCTTGGCTCAAAACTTTGTTGGATCATCGCCATGACTAATGTATTGTAGTAAGGCGTAGCCAAACCGGCAAGGGCATTCAACAGAACAAAATAAATAAATCCTTGTGAGGTTGCTGGCAATAAACCACTCGCTGTGACGGATACCCCTAAAACGATATAGGAGATGATCACTAGCTGCATTCGATTCTTAAAATGACCAGAAAAACCAATGACTGCGCCTCCGACTAACATCCCAACGGCGTAAATGACTTCGATCAATCCCGCTTGCCCAACTGTGCCATTAAAATAACCCATGGTCATCAGTGGATATAAGCTTGCGGCAGGCATGAACAACAGCATGAAAACTGCCCCATTGAGCATGATATGCCACAACCCTCGCTTCTCATATAGTTTCTTTACTCCAAATTTAGTATCAGCTAACAAATGAACCGCTTCTCCTTGGATGTCCATCTTGGGAATTACCACAAGAATCAACAATCCTACACCAAGAATGGCACCTAATACATCCAAAAGAATCAAAGCATTCATCGGTACCGCAGCAAATAAAAAAGCACCTAATCCAGGAGCAACGATATAATTCGCTGATTGCACCATACCCAACCGCCCATTGATCCTTGTTAATTCTTCTTCTGGAACCATTGTTGGTAAAATTGATTGGATCGTCGGCATTTGGAATGTCTGTGCGACCGAACGAATAAATAAAGAGACAAACACTAACCAGAGCGGAAAGGTCGACATCACTGTTCCTACAATGGATAAAATAAGTGCAAAGATCGCAACAATGATATCCGTATAAATCAATAATTTTTTCTTATCCCAGCGATCGATCAGTGGCCCAACAAATGGACTTAATAGAACCATCGGCAGCATTCCTAATAATGTGGCAAAACTTAAAATAGTCGCAGAACCTGTTTCTTGCGTCAAATACCAAATAATAGCATATTGAACGACCATACTTGTGATTCCTGATAAAAATTGTCCCATCAAAAATAAATTAATATTCTTTTTCCAGTATTTCTGCATAACGCCTCCTAATTTTGTATTCTTTCTGTATTTTACCATTCATTTGTCTTATATTTTTTTATAATTATGATTATTTTATTATTGCTTGAAAAACATGGTACACTGTAGAAAAAAACGGGAGGATACACCTATGACCAAGGTTAGCTTTCACACAACGATCACTGCTTCTGAAACACAGATCCAATTAGAGGAAGAACAAATCCAACTCTCTATTTGTTCAAAGCCAGTAAAAGAAATAGAAAATTCTTTTTATCTTTATTACTTAGACAAAAAGTGTCTGGCATTTGGTACAAAGATCCGCCCAAAATCCTTTGACCAAGTCATCACTATCCATTTACCATGGGATCTTGAAGCAGATTATTTTATGTATCTAATGAATAATCAAGCCGCCGAAGCTGGTCTAACATTAGAAAAAGACAAAGATTTCAAAGAAAAAATCCCAGTTGAAGCAACCAAAAAATTAGCCCCAACGATCGAAAAGGTAACGACTGTGTTGACGACTTTCGGCTATGGCTTCGCTCCGCTTCCTGAGACGAAAAAGAAACCTGCCAAAGCGCGTCATCGGTGGACGAAACAAATCAGCGAGATTCCTTTTACTGTGGAATTTCGTGGTAGCAAGGCAACACTTTACTGGATCAGTCGCAATGAGATGTTGATCAAAGCTGGCGCTACGTTATTACTTGATGCCCCTTTGAATAAAGATGGTTCGGTTAGTTATGCCGCGAAATATGGAGATAAGATGCGGGCTGACTACCAAGAGCAGATCAAAGATGGGAAAGTTGTGGAGGATATCATCGTCAAAAGTGTGAATGAAGCTAGCCTATTACTGTATTATGGCGGAACAAATAGTTGGCTAGAACTAAAAGATGCCCAAGGAAAAACATTAGATGAATGGTCAAAAGTTGAATGATCATTGACCGATAAATAAAAAAGTACCCAAGCGCTAGGAAGGACAGTCACGCATGCTCACCGTCACATGAAGACGATACATGCACTTATTTTCCTAGTGTTTGGGTACTTTTTTGTTTTTCTTTATTGTGTCACATGAGTACTTAGCTTTCTACTTTTTCAAATAGTCCACGACTGATCATGCTATCCATCAAGAAATAAAACTTATCTTGACTCATTTTTTGCTTTGGATCTTTAAAAATATCGACTGCACGCAAGCCATTGGCTGTCGTGATCGACATCTTCATTGTCTTGATGTCTTTTGCAACCGTGATTTTTAATTTAAAACCTTCTTTGCTTTGTGGTGTTGCATCAAGCGGACGAATCAATTGATAGTTCCCGCCATTTGTTTCTGTAAAGCCATTGTCGCGTAATGTGTATCTTTTTGCATCTGGATGTAAACGGTAGCTAACTGGAGAACCGAGTACGGACGCTGTTTGTTCAAATGCCATCTTTTTCACCTCAGTAAGTTTAGTTTCCTCTTTATTATAAAAGTTTCTAACTCGTTTTACTAGGTTTTTTAGCGCTTAGATTGCTTTGACTAAACCATCAGCAAATCGTTGGACTTCTTCTTCTGTATTCCCATAGCCAAAACTGATGCGGATGGATTCTTTCAAGAATGGTGTTCCTTTTCCATACATGGCTTCTAGTACATGAGAAGGTTCGATATTTCCAGCAGTACATGCCGAACCGATCGAGATCGCAAAGCCTTGTAGATCCAATTTCATCAACAATAGATCGTTGACGATCCCTGGAATACGTAAATTCAGTACATGAGGTAATTTATTCGTCAAATCCCCATTGATTGCATATTCAATCTCATTTTCTGTCAATTTATCTAGAATCAGTTGTTGGAAGCCCAAGTATTTTTTATTACGTGCTTCTCTTTCTTCCAGCGTTAATATTTCTACCGCTTTCGCTAATCCACAGATCCCCGCTAAGTTTTCTGTACCGGCACGGCGTTTTTCTTCTTGTTCTCCCCCTAAAAGCAAAGGTGGGATATTTACGCCATCTCTTTTATATAAAAAACCGATTCCTTTCGGTCCATTGATCTTATGACCAGATATGCTCAAAAGATCGACCCCTAATTCTTGAGGATGAATGGTTTGATTGCCATAAGCTTGAACAGCATCCGTATGGAAATAGGCTGGATGTTCTCGTAAAATTTCACCGATTTCTTTGATTGGTAATAAATTACCGATTTCATTATTTCCGTACATGATCGATACTAGAATCGTGTCTTCTCTTAAAGCCGAACGGAAATCAGCGATCGAGATATTTCCTTTTTGGTCAACTGGTAGATATGTAACCTCAAAACCCTTTTTTTCAAGATACTTCATCGTATTTAAGACTGCTGGATGTTCAATTACTGTAGTGATTAGATGTTTCCCTTCATTTTGACGTGAGAATGCTGTTTCAAGAATCGCAGTATTATCACCTTCCGTTCCGCCACTGTTAAAAATAATCTCATGCGGGCGGGCGTGCAAACTATCTGCCACGATTTGTCTAGCATTTTCTAATTTTTCATGAGCCATCCGACCAAATCCATGAATGCTCGAAGGATTGCCAAATGTCCCTTCCATGATATCCATCATTTCTTTGATTACCAACGGATGCATCGGCGTCGTCGCTGCATGATCTAAATAAATATTGCCCAATGTATTCATCCCTTTCAAATAGAACTAGGCACATTCTAGCATAGAAATAGCCAGTTACCAAAAATAAACTTAGGCAAAAAGAGGATTTTTTAGTAGATATGTCCAAGTTCCTAGCAAAAAACACCATAAAATGACCTAAATTCCGTCATTTTATGGTGTTTCATTTTTATCTAAAGCTCTTCTCTTCCAAACGGAACAGTGGGCTCATTGGCGTGTTTTCATGGATACGTTTGACGGCTTCACCCATCAAGTTTGAACAAGTGACGATCGTCAAGTTTTCAGGGTGACGGTCTTCTGGTGTATAGACAGAATCAGTGATACAGATATCTTTGATTGGTGCTTCGTCCAAGATCTCTTTTGCAGGCTCTGACAACAACCCATGGGAAGCACAAACATAGATATCTTTGGCGCCATTTTCTTTCAAGACTTTGGCTGCTCGAGCGAATGTCAATCCAGTATTTAAAATATCATCAACCAGGATACACGTTTTTCCTTGAACATTCCCGATCACGTAACTTGCTGCTGTCCCTTCGACTTCTTCGTCCGCATGATCAACGATCGCTAACGTACTATTCAAATACTCTGATAAGCTACGCGCGCGTTGGACACCACTGTTCTTTGGTGAAACAACGACAATGTCATCGCCGACCAGACCAAGTTCACGGTAATAATGCGCAAATAATGGCATTGTAAATAAGTTATCTACTGGAATATCAAAGAATCCTTGTACTTGCACCGTATGCAGATCTAAGGTCAATACACGAGTCGCTCCTGCTTCTTCAAGCATGTTCGCAATCAATTTTGCTGTAATTGGTTCATGGGGCTTCGCTGTCCGGTCTTGTCTCGCATAACCATAATAAGGCAACACCACATTGATCGTTTTGGCACTTGCACGTTTCATCGCATCGATCATGATCAATAATTCCATGTAGTAATCATTGACTGGTGCATTCGTCGATTGAACGATGTAGACATGGTCGCCACGGATACTTTCTTCAATGTTGATTGAAATTTCTCCATCACTAAATTGTTTGACTACACTTTTCCCTAACTCTGTTCCAAATACTTTGGCGATTTTTTCTGCTAACGGTCGATTCCCATTCAAACTAAAGATTTTCAACGTGTCGTCCTGATACTTTTTACTCATGACATCCTCCCAAACTTCTCTATTCTTCGCTAGTTTAACATATTTCGTTCCGTATTTCTGGTATTTTCTGAAAATAATCAAGGAAGTGAGACTGTTCCATTTCCCCAACTTGCAGGAATCACTTTATTTGTGTTTCCCCAATTATCATGGACTTTATAATAACGCTCACCAGAAGCCGATTCATAGTAAGCATAAGCAGTGACCCAATGATTGCCGTAGGTACTGCCTAGCAATCTTAAAATACCGATCATCACAGGTTTTCCTTCGCGAATCCGCTTTGTTGCTCGTTGCCAAGAACCGACTACTGTACTTCTGGCATAAATCGGTTGTTGTTGTGTTCTAAAAAAGGCTGAGATCCCTGTACTTACTTGGATAGGTACGGTAGGCAAGCCTAAAGGTTGGATCGTTTTACGCAGTTTTTGGATCAATTCTTTCGCATCGCGGGAATCTTTTTGACGAATAGCTGAAGGAATCAGATTCGGCATACGATAATCTTGATAGTAGGCAAGTAACACTGCTGCCGCATAAGTGCCACAAAGATAACCAGACGTTGTTCGCCACTTTTTATAAGTCAAGAAACGTTGCTCTGGCAAGCCTACCCAACAATCAACTAAATAAGTCGTTGGCGCTTGTTGCGCCCACTTTGCCAGAAGTTTATCGATCAGCTCATCGTCAATTCCTTCTGCATTTATACTGGCTTCTTGCCACATAGTGGATGTTGCAATGCTTGTTGAATAGGCATTTACCGCTGTCATAAATTCGACTGGTTTTCCATGAGGATCAACGATCAAATAACTCTCATTTTCAAAAATCACTGCTAAATAGTATTCGTTCTCCCGTCTTCTCTTTAGCAGACGAAACTCACTGATTCGCTCTGTTTTGCCATCGAGCGTGATTTCTTGCCATTTCCCACTTACTTTACTCAGAATCAATCACCTCCACCTACATTATAAGGGATAGTCCTAAAAAAATAAATCAGAGTGACTAATGGATGATTGCGCGTTTTGAACATTTTTCCTGATCCGTATGTAAAATGATTTTAGATCTTGTTTGCAAAAGAAACCGATTACAAAATTTGTCGCTTTGAAATAGATTTTACATTCCATTTGTTTATTCTGCTTTTTTGTTAGATAATGGGCACACGGAACTAAAAAGGAGCGATGATTCAATGAACCAAGAACGTTTGAAACAAGATTTTTTTGAAGCAGTAAATGAAGAATGGTTAAAAACAGCAACAATTCCTGCCGATAAGCCAGCAACTGGTGGGTTTCAGGATTTAGTTGATGGCATTGATCAACTAATGATGCGAGATACAGATGAGATGTTAGCTGATCCAACAAAAGTTACATCTGATAAAATGCGTCACTTCCTTGCTTATTATCAACTAGCAAATGATTATGAATATAGAGATCAATTAGGTGCGACACCTTTACAACCAATCCTCGAAAGGATCGAGCAACTCACTTCCTTTGACGAATTAAATCAGCAATTTCCCGAATGGACATTGGACAGTTTACCGTTGCCTGTTGTCTTAGATGTGGATGCAGATATGAAAAATGCGCAGGTCAATGCCTTTTTCGCTTCACCACCCTCTTTATTTTTACCAGATAAAACTTATTATGAAGCAGAACATCCAAATGGTGCTCAATTATTGTCCGTCTTTTTTGATATGATGGTCCAACTTTTAGAAATGACAGGCAGAGAAAGAAGTCAGGCAGAAGCAATCGTCGAACAAGCGATCCAATTCGATAAATTGATTGCGCCCCATGTTAAAAGCGCGGAAGAAAATGCAGATTATAGCCAAATGTACAACCCACGTGCCTTTAATGAATTTACGGCATATACCGATGCTCTTGACTTAACTACCTTGACCACTGGCTTGATCGGCACACGTCCAGACCAAGTGATCGTTACTGACCCTGTCTACTTTGAACATTTAGCTGAACTTTTGACGACACCACATTTCCGACTACTTAAAAGCTGGATGATCGTAAAAACGGTGCGTTCACTAAGCAGCTATCTATCTGAAGATTTCCGTCAAGTCAGTGGGATCTTCTCTCGGACTTTATCAGGAACCGATGAAGCAATGCCACAAAAGAAAGCAGCTTACTACCTTGCTTCTGGACAGTTTGATCATGTGTTGGGCGATTACTACGGGAACAAGTATTTTGGCGAAGCAGCGAAAAAAGATGTCGAAGAAATGGTCAAGAAGATGATCAATGTTTACCAAAAACGACTCGAAACGAATGAATGGTTAAGTGATGCGACACGAGAAAAAGCAATTGTGAAATTGAACAAATTAGGCATCCAAGTCGGTTACCCTGATAAAATCCCTGCCTTGTTCGATGCGTTCCAAACAGTTCCCGCAAATGAAGGTGGTACCCTTCTTTCAAATGCGTTGAATTTTAGTCATCTAACCCTAAAAGATCGTTTCAGTAAATGGAACAAGCCTGTCGACCGTGATGAATGGGAAATGAGTGCTGATACAGTCAATGCGTACTATCATCCATTCCGAAACGTGATCGTTTTCCCAGCTGCGATTTTACAAGCACCATTTTATAGTTTGGAACAATCTAGCTCGGCAAACTTCGGCGGAATCGGTGCAGTCATTGCCCATGAGATTTCCCATGCGTTTGACAACAACGGCGCGAAATTTGATGAATTCGGTAACTTGAATAACTGGTGGACAGAAGAAGACTTCGCTCATTTCCAAGAAAAAGCGCAAGCCATGATCGAACAGTTTGACGGTGTACCTTTTGCTGATGGCACAGTCAATGGAAAACTAACCGTTTCTGAAAATATTGCAGATGCTGGCGGATTAAGTTGTGCACTAGAAGCTGCAATGACAGAAGACGATTATTCAGCAGCCGATTTCTTCATGAATTGGGCGACAATCTGGCGTACAAAAGCGAAAAAAGAATACCAACAATTACTTTTACAAATCGATGTTCATGCACCTGCGAAACTTCGGGCGAATATCCAGCCACAAAACTTAGCAGAGTTTTATGAAACATTTGCGATCACTGAAGAAGATCCGATGTATCTAGCACCTGAAAAACGTGTGCATATTTGGTAGTTTTTTACTAAGAGATCAAACTAGCATTCGCTAATTAAATAAAAAAGGAGTATGGAATAAGGTTTTTTCTACTTATTCCATACTCTTTTTTGATAGTTGAACATATGTATGATTTTACACTTTCTTCACCGATCAGCTGACACTACTCCTACTAGTCTCTGCTCAGATATGAATTTAAAACAATTAACAGAGAAAAAAACATACTAATAAATATAGTGACGAACGCTTGTAACTCTCCCAGTTTTATAGTTAGAATATATGCTAATAACAGTGAAAAAATTATAATTTTCAGTAAAATACTTCTGGTTAAAACTCTTTCTTTCGTAAAAAAATCTTTCAAACCTTCCCCATTTTTTGTTATCCAAAAAAAGCCAAACAAAGAAAATAATGCAAAGAGCGAAAATAACCCTGAGAGATTTGGTAAATATCCTAAAAACCCTAAAATTCCCAGTGAACCTAAAAAACCTAAATTTGCTTTCCCTTTTCTCATACCGATTCCTTCCCTTCACGTAGAAACGACTTTATGCACACCCCATTGATCAATTTGTATGTATCTATTTCTCTTTGTTTCAGTTAATGACTAATAGAAATAGTGGATAAAGTACGATATAAACGCCTTTATCCACTTTATTCACTCTTTTTTATCCCTTAATGATCTCCGCACCAAGGGCTGTTTGAAAATGTTTCAATGCCCAGTCATGTCCGATTGGATCAAAGCTGGCAACTGCGTCTTCGTAAATAAATAATTGATAGCCTAGGTTATAAGCATCGACTGCTGTATGCAAGACACAAATATCTGTACAAACACCTGTCAAATAAATCTCTGTAATCCCACGTTCCCGTAAACGAATGTCAAGGTCTGTTCCACTGAAGGCAGAATAGTGGCGTTTATCGATCCAATAAACATTGGCTTGTGTTTGATGTTCCGCATAAATCTCTTGCAACGAACCATACAGATCGCGGCCACTGGTTCCGACTACATTATGTGGTGGAAACAATTGGTTTTCCGGATGAAAAGCATCTTCGGGATCATGTGCATCGATCGCAAATACGACAAATTCTTTCTCATCAATAAACTCTTTTGTATACTTCGTTAAAGCTGGTTCAATTGCCTGACCGCTCTTTCCAGTCGTCAATTTCCCATCGTCTGCCACAAAATCATAGGTGTAATCAATCGAAATCAATGCTTTCATTCGGTTCACTCCTTATACAAGATGTTTGACAAATTCAATGACCATTTCAGCTGAACGTTTCCCTGCTTCTTCGATGAATTCGTCAAAGCTTTGTGTTGCTGAATGGTCCGCAGTATCACTCATTGCTCGCACGATCAAGAAAGGAATATTGAATTGTTGCGCCGTTTGACCGACTGCAGCCCCTTCCATCTCGCAAGCGAGTGCTTCAGGGAAATTGGCTAGGATCTCTTGGACTTTGACTGGCGAATCAACAAATGTATCTCCTGTGACAATCAAGCCTTCTTTTGCATTCAAGTTGGTTGCCTCTGCGGCTCTTTTCATTTCTGAACGTAAATACGTGCTTGCTTCATAATAAAGAGGCATGCCTGGTAACTGTCCTGGCTTGTAACCGAATCCTGTAACATCTGCATCAAAATAGGCAACTTTGTCAGAGATCACTACATCCCCTACACGTAGACCTTCACCAATGCCGCCAGCTGATCCTGTATTGATGACCATGTTGACACCATATTGTTGGATCAATAGGCTTGTTGTGATCGATGCTAAGACTTTCCCGATACCTGAACGTACAATGATGACTTCATGATTGCCTAATGAGCCTGAGATAAACAGAGCGCCTGCTCTTTCCCATGATAAGGGTTGTCCTAGTTGCTCTCTTAAAATTTTTACTTCTTCTTCCATTGCTCCAATTATTCCAATTTTCATTTAGTAGTTCTCCTTCTTTCTATATAAATGCAACTGCCAGAAAAACGATGGCTAACAATAAAATGACGATAACCAAGCCTTTCATCAAAACAGCATTCCATTTGCGTGTTTTTTCTCGTTCGCCCGCTCTTGTTTTCGTGATCGGCTTATTTTTCTTTTGTTCTTTACGATAAAAACTCGCGATTTTTTTTTCTTCTTGTTTGTACGTAGCTTCCGCTTTTCTTTGTTTTTTTAATGATTCTTGCGCCTGTTCTTGCTGTCGTTTACGGATTTCGCTACGTGTGACTAGCGGTCCTTTGACCATCAATTGATCCCTCTACTTTCCTTTGTTCATTGATTCCCAGTATTGAATCGCATAAATCGTTTTTGCATCGCAAATGACTTGATCTGACATCGCTTGTTTTGCTTCTGCTAAAGTCAACGCATAAAGTTCCAATACTTCGTCCTCATCTTGTGCGAGAGGCTGCTCCACTTTTTCGATATTTACTGCATGATAGATATGCAGGAGTTCATTCGCAAATCCTGGTGATAAATACATAGAAGTCAAATGCTCCAAACGCTCTGCGCGGTATCCAGTTTCTTCTTCTAATTCTCTAGCAGCAGTGATCACAGGCGCTTGTTTTTCTCCTGGATCAATTTTACCAGCTGGTATTTCGAGGATCACTTTTTCTAAAGGTTTGCGGAATTGTTTGACTAATAGTAGACGATCCTTTTCATCAAAAGCAATGATTCCTACACCACCGGGGTGAAAGACTAATTCACGCTTCCCGATATTTCCATCTGGTAAGCGAACATCATCCACAGCGACATCAATGATCGCTCCATGATAAATTTCTTTTCGTTGAATCGTTTTCTCTTCAAACTGTTCATATTCAAGCATCTTTTCCCCTGCTTTCTTTTGTCCTATAATAACTACTTTTTTTGTTTTTTTCAATTTTCTTTTTGATTTCTTACTTAGTTTACCATATCCAAACCTTAGAAATTCTATAAACTCATAAAATCCACCTTTAGTCCGATACTATTTATTAAGAAGGTTGTGCTAAAATAAAGAAGTAGATGAGCAGAGTGGACAATGAATATACACGGAGGTTTTTAGGATGATTAAAAAGAATTGGAAATGGATCGTAGGTTTACTCTTAGTGATACTGTTCTTCAGTTATAATGATGTATCGATCATATCAATGATCTTGTTAATTGGCGCAGTTTTGCTGATTTGGGGACTTTTTGGTTTTCGTAAAAAACCTAAGGATAAAACAGCTTTACCAAATCTATCTGACAAATTAGCGACCCATTATAGCGAAAACGGCATGACACCGAGTGAAATCTCTTTTTTTAGAGAAACGATGAATCAAACAAAAAATGAAATCGAACAACTAGAAAAAAATATGTACGAAACGGCAAAGCTTAAAGCGATCGATCTTCGTCACGAACCTGTAAAAGCAGCAAAAGGTTTGTTCAAAGAACTCGTAAAAGAACCCACTCGATTGCACGATGCGAGTCAGTTCCTTTACACCCACTTGCCAAACCTAGTGGATTTGACAAACAAATATATTGAGATCAATGAACACGAGATCAAAAACAAACAGACCTATCAAAAACTGGAAGAAAGTACCCAGATCATTGATCAACTTGCTTCATTAGTCGCGAAAGACTATCAAGATTTCGTTTCGGAAGATTTGGAAGATATTGATGTAGAGATATCTGTTGCGAAACAAAGCTTAAAGCGTGATAATAAAGATGTACCAGAAGAATAAGCACGTTTATTTCTTGGACTCGGAACACTTAGACATCGTCTGATTGTTTCGGGTACTTTTTCTAGCTTAATCGATAAGGAGGAATTTTAATGGAAAATAATCCACATGAACCAAAACACGAAGTAACCCCTGTAAATGATACTTTAGAAGATTTATTGAATAATCCTTTTTCGACACCCGTCGATAAATTGACTCAAACACAACAAAATGAAATCAATGCACTTCAAGAACAGCAAACTGCTGCTCGGCTGATTGATAAATTACCTGCTGAAAGACAAGAACAAGCCAAACAATTGGCTGAAAAAATCGATGTCACTGATTCTCAATCGGTCATCAGCTACGGTTCAGCTGCTCAAACAAAATTAGGTGAGTTCTCACAGTCGATGTTGAATCACGTACAAGCACAAGATATCGGCCCAGTCGGTGATTCATTGACTGAACTGATGTACCGCCTTCAAGAAGCAAATCCAGATGAATTACGTGCAGGAGAAGGAAATATTTTCCAACGCGTATTCGGTAAAGTCAAACAATCGATTTATGAAGTCACTGCCAAATACCAAAAAATCGGTGCGCAAATCGACAAGATCTCAGTCAAATTAGACAAAGAAAAAGATGGCCTATTAAAAGACAATCTGATGTTAGAACAACTTTATCAAAAAAATAAAGATTATTTTGATGCGTTGAACATTTATATCGCTGCTGGCGAATTAAAAATGGAAGAATTACAGACAAAGATCATTCCAGAAGCCATGCGAAAAGCAGAAGAAACAGGGGATCAAATGGATGTACAGATCGCCAATGATTATACACAGTTTCTTGATCGCCTAGACAAGCGCACTCATGATCTACGCTTAGCCAGACAGATCACGATCCAACAAGCGCCACAGATCCGTTTGATCCAAAATACAAACCAAGCATTGGCAGAAAAGATCCAAGCATCGATTGCTACAGCCATCCCATTATGGAAAAACCAAGTGGTGATTGCGTTGACCTTGCTTCGACAAAAAGATGCAGTTACAGCACAACGACAAGTTTCTGAAACAACCAATGATTTATTGAAGAAAAACTCAGAAATGTTGAAAATCTCTGCCATCGAAACTGCTAAAGAAAATGAACGTGGCATCGTGGATATCGAAACATTACAAACCACACAAAATGATTTGATCGAAACGATCCAAGAAACACTTCGTATCCAACAAGAAGGAAAAGAAAAACGTCGTCATGCAGAAGTCGAACTTGGCCATATGGAAGAAGACTTGAAACAAAAATTACTCGATTTAACGCAATAACAAATAGAATGAAAAAACCTTGTATCAGCAACGTTGCTTAATACAAGGTTTTTTGTTCATTTGTTTATTTTTCGGTATTCATCTTACTGTGTTTGTAACCATAGCCAAAGTAAATCACTAGGCCGATCACCATCGTAATCCCAAAGACTAACCAAGTCACCGCTTGTAAACGTGACATCAAGACTAGACAAGATAAGATCGAAATGATTGGTAAAATCGGTACCAATGGCACTTTGAACTCGCCTGCTTTTGGTTTACCAAACATTTTGCGTAATTTCAGTAAGCCTAGACTAACTAACATTAGATAAGCCAATGCCATGATGTTCGTCAACTCTGCCAAGATATTCAACGGGAAGAATCCTGCGAAGAATAATGCGGCGATACCTGCTGCATACGTCGCTTTCTTCGGTGTGCGATGTTTCTTGTCGATTTCTGTCATGAACTGTGGTAACAAGCCATCTTTACTTACTGCAAACAATAAGCGAGCCAATGAATACATCATGGAGATCGTCACAGTCAATAAGGTCAAGATCGCGCCAACGGCGATGATCGCTCCTACTGTACCATGTCCTACATAACGCATCGCGAATGCCACAGGATCATTTACACCTAATTCTGTATAAGGCACGATCCCTGTTAAAATCAATGTCACGATGATGTACAACACGGTTGCGATCAAGATCGAGCCAATGATTCCACGTGGTACATCTTTTTGAGGATTTTTTACTTCCTCCGCAGCCATCGCTACTGCATCGAATCCTAAGAATGCGAAGAAAACTAGTGCTGCGCCATCTAGGACACCTTCAAAGCCGAATGGTGTGAATGGTTGCCAATTCTCTGGTTTAACAAAAAAGATTCCTACAATAATAAATAATGCAATGATTCCAAATTTCACATAAACCATCATGTTATTCAATCGTAACGCTTTCTTCGCTTCCAAAGAAACAATGTATGTGACGAAAATCACAACAAGCACCGCAATTAAGTCGATGTATGTACCATTGGCTGGATTATATCCACCTGTTAGCGCCGTTGGTAAGCCAAAACCAAGACTTTCAATAAACCCTTGTACATAACCGGACCAACCTGACGCAACGGATGAAACGGCCAACAAGAACTCACCGATCAATAACCATCCAGTCAACCAAGCGGCAAATTCACCGAATACGACGTATAGATACGCATATGGTCCGCCAATCACTGGTACCCGCGAAGCAAATTCTGCAAAGCTTAGACCAGATAAAATCACAACGATCGCTGCTAAAACAAACGATAATGATAGTGCCGGACCTGCATTTTGGTTTGCTGCCACTCCTGTTACGACGAATATACCTGTACCGATGATCGCGCCAATGCCAAGCATGATCAAATCGGATGTTTTTAGTTCTTTCTTCATCTCACTCGTATGATTGAGACTGATTTCTTTCTTACGAAACAAATCCATTAAATTCCCTCCCCCTGATTTTTGAGTATATAAAAAAACAGCTTTACGCTGTTTTCATATACCCTAAAAGGATACCACCAAAAATAACTAAAAGGCAACCTACAATTACAAATATAAGCTCTTTTTTTGTCTTTTTCTCCCCTAAGATAAAAATACCACCTAGAGTTGAAATGATGATCCCCATTTGAGAAAGAGAGAAACCGACTGCTAGTCCTAATGACTTAACGGTCAATAGCATACATACGTTACCGATTCCCCATAGCAATCCACTCGCCATATTTTTCCAAACATATTGATCCACTTTTACTTTTCGAAAAGCAAAGAAACTTGCCCCTAAGATCATACCGATACTTTGCGGTAAAATAATCGACATCGCATCTAAATTCGCCCAGTTGACGATGATCGTATAGACACCATAACCTAAAGTAGAATAGATCAATGCTCTGAATCCTTTACCAAAATCAAGCATTTTATTATCTGTATCGACTTTTCCTTCATCATCTTGTCGAGCAGTCAAATACGCACCGCTTACAAGAAGAATCAGCGCTAAAATACCATAAACGTAATCTTTCGTTTGTGTCCATTCATGGAAAAAGACAGCGCCCGCAATCGTATTCAAAATTAATTGAAAACCAGTGGATAACGGCAATCCTACAGATACTCCCATGAATTTCATCCCATGAAACTGCCCATTTTGTCCGACACTCCACGCTAGACCAGATAAAAATCCAATCAATGTGATCCATGGCGTGATCGTTGGATTAACGATGAAAAAAGCAACGAGTGAAAAAAGAAATGCACCGATCGTCATTCCTAATGTTTGTTGATTGGCATCGCCACCGATCTTTCCACTGACTAAACCAATACTCCCCCACGCTACCATTGGGACTAATGCTATTAATAATTCCATAACCATTCTCCTTCTTTTCAATGTCACATGTTATAGAACATATCAACGAAAACGTTAACAACACAAGAGTTATTTTTTATTTCTCACTTTTTTCTAACTTAACTTCCTTGACGATTCTATGAAGTTCAATCAGTCACTAATAAATCCATAAACAAAATCAACCGTTACCTCGAAAATTCTTCTACTTTCGGGGCAACAGCTGATGTATAACTATATTAAAACTTTTCCAATCATCATCTAAGGTCAACACACTTCTATCACAACCAAATTAGACCATGTTCAACCGGTAGTTCCTTCAGAAATACGCGTGAACATGTCGCAATCCCATTTTTTTAGCGTTCTTCTTGGTAAAAACTCAAGATAGGGAAAAACAAAGACATAGTCGTCCCTTCTCCTTCGATCGAGTCAACAGTGAGAGAAATCCCTAATTTTTCCGCAAGATTTTTAGCGAGGTATAATCCTAGACCAGTAGAGTGGGTTTTGCTCAGACGGCCATTCGCCCCTGTGAAACCTTTGTCAAAAATCCGTCCAACATCTTCTTTCGGTATACCGATGCCTGAATCTTTGACAGAAAATTTTACGCCTTTTGTCGTCTTCTCGATCAATAGTTTGATCTCGCCTTCATCCGGCGTATACTTAATGGCATTACTAAGAATCTGTTTGAAAATAAAAGCCACCCATTTGGAATCAGTCAAAATCGTTTGATCTTCACCTATCACTTCATAACGTATTTTCTTTTGGATAAAATAATTTGCTTGGCTACGAATGACCGGTTGGATGATGCTCTTGATACTGTATTCTTGGATCAAATAGTCCCTTGAAAAACTATCCAAGCGAGCATAATACAATACTTGTTCGACATACTCATCGATTTTAGACAACTCGTTTTCTAACAGCGTATACTTTTGATCGTCAATATCAAACTCAATCGAGCGTAACAGTAATTCTGAAGCTGCTACGGGAACTTTGATTTCGTGGACCCATGAGTCGATATAATCTTTTTGATCTTGCTGGTTCGTGATGGCTTCTTGCATCACTTCCTGATGTTCACGTATCAGTTGATTGATATAATCTTCTATCAACTTCTCTTCCTCTGTATGTCCACCATCTAAATAATTTTGCAAGGGAGAATTTTTTTGTAGATTTGCCAATTTTGCCCACCACCGACGTTTACTCAAGTAACAGACAAGTAAAAAAAAGATTAAGAAAACACCTTCGATCAATGTTAAGTAAGCAATCGTGGCCCAATCGACCGTTATATTAGGGGCTAACCACATCACAAATATTGTCAATAAAATAAAAAATATCCAGCCGACGATCAGCGACCATTGATCTTTCAAATACTTAAAAAAGTTCATAGTTGTAATTCATCCTTTCAGGGAACAATATACCCCTGGCCGACTTTTGTTTCGATATAATCGGTGATCCCTGCCTGTTCGATTTTACGACGTAAGCGATTGATGTTGACCGTCAGTGTATTGTCATCGACAAACCGTTCATCATCCCACAACGCACGCAACAATTTTTCACGAGTCAAAATTTTCCCGTGTTGCTTCATTAAAATAAACAACAAGCGATACTCATTCTTACTCAAATCGATCATTTCACCATTAATCTCCATACTGCCATTATCGACATTCAACGTGATTCCATTATGGGTCATCATTTCACTCGACAACTCACCATAATTATATGAACGACGCAACAAAGCATTGATTTTAGCAATCAAGACATCGATTTGAAACGGCTTCGTCACAAAATCGTCTGCCCCCATGTTCATCGCCATGATCATGTCCATATTCGTATTACGACTTGAAATAAAAATGATTGGGACTTTGGAAATTTCTCGTATTTTCTGGCACCAATAATAACCATCAAACACTGGTAAATTGATATCTAAAAGAACAAGTTGCGGTTCTTCTTTCTCAAAATCAGCAAAAACCTGATTGAAATCTGACGTTCCATAGGTTTCAAATTGCCATTTCTCCAACTCTTCCATAATCAGCTGACGAATGATCTCTTCATCTTCCACTACCATAATTTTAGCCATGATATACCTCCGATGTTTTTCTTGTATTAACCATATCAAAGAAGCAAACATTCTACAAGTAACAATAGGTCGTGAAAGAAGCGATCAGCACTAAGGCATAAGCAAAAAAAAGCGAAAATGGCTCTTTCATTTTTGATTTTTTTTGCTTATGACCGAAGTGTTGCTTCTTGAACACCGTTTATCAGGTCGTGAGAAAGCCGTTCAGCTCCAAGTATTAAGACGGAAATTGAGAAAATAGCTTCTCATATTTTTTCAATTTTTGACTTAATATCGTAGGAGTTGGCTTTCGAACACCGTGGATCAGGTTGTGACAAAAGCGTTTTGACCTGAGCAGTAAGATGGAAAATCAGAAAATAGCTTTTCATATTTTTTGATTTTCCATCTTAATGTTGAAGGTCAGCTTTTGGAACACCGTTTATCAAGGTCGTGACAAAAGCGTTTTGACCTGAGCAGTAAGATGGACTTAAAAACAATCGTTCTTTGATGTGACCATCTCTTCTTTCTCGTTACTTACTTTCTGTTAAAAAAATGAGAATATAATTGGAAATTATCAATAGTTATCATTTATAAACAAAAATATTTCATTGAGCTATTCCTAATATTTTCTTTTAACGAAGTCATTCTCACAGAATAAAACATTGATAAATCAACGTTTATAAAATAGCTTTAATATCTAGAGCGTTTTCTTTGAATTTTTTTCCATTACATATAACAATAGTAATGTATTAAAAAATGATTAGGAGGAGATTTGATGTTTAGACACCAAAAAGAATTACAGTTTGAGGCAAAACCAGATCGTCCGAATCCATTAATCGCAAAATATTTACAAGAATTGATTGGCGGACAGTATGGTGAAATGAGTGTAGCGATGCAATATCTTTTCCAAGGTTGGAGCTGTCGTGGAGAAGAAAAATATAAAGATATGCTGATGGACATTGCAACAGAAGAACTTGGACACGTTGAAATGTTAGCGACAATGGTTGCTCGCTTACTTGAAGATGCACCTGTTGAAGATCAAGAAGAAGCAATGAAAAAAGACCCAACGATTGGTGCGATCATTTCCGGCATGAATCCTCAACACGCTATTGTAGCTGGCTTAGGACCTCGTCCTGCGGATAGCGTTGGTAATCCTTGGAGTGGTGGTTATGTTGTTGCTAGTGGAAATTTACTTGCTGATTTTCGTGCAAACTTAAACGCAGAATCTCAAGGAAGACTACAAGTGGCACGTATTTACGAAATGATCGATGATCGTGGCGTAAAAGACCTACTATCAGTTTTATTGGCTAGAGACAGTTATCATCAAAACCTTTGGGCAGCAGCTGTCAAAGAATTAGAAGAAACAGAAGGCGGTATTCTTGTTCCTACGACTTTCCCAAGAGAAGAAGAACGTAAAGATATTGCTTATGATTTCTATAACTTTTCAGAAGGTGACGAAAGTAGCGAAGGTTCTTGGGCAAAAGGTAAAGCTTTAGATGGTGAAGGGGAATATCAATGGTTGGAAGAACCTAAGATCGAAGGCAAAGCACCTAAATTAAAACCGGTAACACCTAAAATGTACGGTACCCCTTCCAAAAAAAAATAAATGAGACTTAAAAACTGATGCCTTATATTAATGGGCATCAGTTTTTTCTATTATTCTATAAACAATATTCCGTCTTCGACGATCTTACCAAAAAATAGGAAAATACTACTGGTGAACAACAAGGTCATGTTCACACCAAAATAAATCGCAATTTTTTCTAGGTAATTTTTGATCTCTTTTATTTTAATATACATAAATGCCAAAAAATTGACGCCGTAAACTAAAATCGTCAGAAAAATGATCATGTTTGTCATCACTGGACTGCTCGCCCCTCTTTCACCTGTATACTTGTTCAAATTGATTGGCGCTTTAGAATGATCCAGATTGTAAAGACACCCTTCCAATCATTACGTACCATTCTTGCAAGTCCAGTATCCATGGAATTTAGTACGATTTACACAACGTCAATATGTTTAGCGCTTCCATTGATCATTAGACTAAACGTGAGCTATTCTCTCATTTGCTCTAATTTTTCAGCGAAAGCCTGGGCTTCTTCTTCTGTGCGACAAATAATAATGAACGTATCAACGCCGGCAATCGTCGCAGCCACTTCTGGATAATCCACTTCATCTAACCAGTTTGTTACCACATCCGCACCATCTTTTTCGGTTAAGACAACGATCATGAATTGAATCCGTTGAATTCGTAATACTTCTCGTTTGACCGCACTTCGCAAGCGATCTTCCATCAAAGAATCTGCTTGTTGATTGAATAACGCATAGCGTATTTGTTTATTCTCATCTTGGATTTTCACAAGTTTCAACTCACGTATATCTCGTGAGATCGTTGCTTGCGTTGCATTGACCCCATTCATCTGCAAATGATTCAATAATTCCTCTTGCGTACCGATGGCATGCTCAGTAATCAATTGGCGAATCAATGATTGTCGTTGATTTTTTTTCATACAAAAAACACCTCTTCGTATCTATTATAGCAAAAAAACAGGGAATCTTTCTCTCTTTTAGTTGATGTCTGACACTTCGACTGATTTGTCTTGTTCAACGGTTACTCGCAAAATCGTCTTTAATTTTTCTGGTGCCGTCCTTCTGGGATCACTCATATAGATTTCTTTATGCTCTTTTGAAGTTCGGCGATAGCCTTTTTCCTTGAGAAATAAAGCCAACTTTTCAAATGTTTCTGGTTCATCGTCGTAGGATCCAATGTGTAAGATCTGTGCCACAAGGCCTTCTTCAATCGTCTTAAAAACGAGCTGACTCGCTAGGTCTTCTGGAATTTTGGTTTTGGCTCGTACTAACGCCTCTGCAGCAACTTGAGGAGTCACAAAATCCGGTTGCTTGATCATCAACTGATAAGAAAAATGCTCTTTTAACATCACTGGTTCGTTCAAAAATTTTTCTTGCAGTCCCCACTGACCTTCTAAAGGATACACAGTATAGGGGGAGTAATCAGGGATCAGCCAATCATTTTTAGGTGCCATTCGGATCGTATAGCTAACAGCATACAAACTACCTACACGACGCTTAAATTCTTCTCCATTTGGATCACCTATTCCGTTGATACAAAAAAAATTTTGAGCAGGGAGTGTGATCAATTGCGGTTTCTTTGACATACGATAACTAGGGTCGGTTTTTCTCCATTCGATTTTTTCCATAGGCCCTCCTTGTTTTCTTCTTCACTACTATCATAACTCTTTTACATTGGATTGGCTAATCTGGTTGACACTATTTTTAGACTTGTGCTAGAATAAGCCGAACGATAAATCGTACAGATAACACGCCTAGCGTGTCGAGAGAGAGGCGGTTTCTATTTTCGAATAGAAATCTCTCTCTTTTTTTACGAAATAATTTAGAGGTGAAAAACATGCAAAAACAAAAACAACTACAATTAATTCCTGCTGTACTTGCCACAGGGATCATGTCATTTGCAGGTGTTTTGATCGAAACCGCAATGAACGTGACCTTCCCAACGCTGATTCAGGAATTTCAAATCAGTACCTCCCAAGTACAATGGGTAACAACCATTTACTTATTAATGATTGCGATCATTGTGCCACTTTCAACTTATCTGACAAAAAACTTTAGCCTGCGAACTCTTTTCTTGAGTTCCAATTTACTATTTATTGCTGGTTTATTGGTCGATTACTTTTCCCCTACCTTCTTGTTACTGCTTTTAGGGCGGGTACTCCAAGGTGCTGCGACAGGGATAGCCTTGCCATTGATGTTTCACATCATCTTGACTTTTGCTCCTATGGGAAAAAGAGGAACGATGATGGGTCTTGGTACTTTAACAACCGCCATTGCACCAGCGATTGGTCCTACGTATGGTGGGATCTTAACTGCTAATTTCTCATGGAGTCATATTTTTCTCTTTCTATTACCAGTGTTACTCCTTTCACTTGGGATTGGCTTATACGCGATTCCTAAATTTAAGGTGGAAAAATCTGGCCGCTTAGATTTACTCAGCGTCCTTGGTATTAGTCTGATGTTCAGTGGAAGCTTGACTTTTCTAAGCATGTTCAGAGACTGGATTGGCTGGGCATCCTTAGTCATCGCCATTTTAGGATTCATCCTTTTCTATCAACGAACAAAAAAAGCCGATCATCCTTTGATCCGACTTGAAATTTTTAAAAACCATACGTTCCGCTTATTCTTATTTAGCTTTTTAGTTTATCAATTTTTATTACTTAGTGTTTCTTTTGTCCTACCGAACTTTGTCCAAATCGTCCAAGGGAACAATGCCTTTGTCGCAGGTTTAGCGATGCTTCCAGGTGCAACGATTGGTGCCCTGTTATCTCCTTTTTCAGGAAAGCTACTCGACCAACATGGACCTAAAAAACCAATTTTCATCGGTCTCTTGTTTTCACTTGTTGGCTGGACTACCCTTGTCCTGATCTTAGGTCATGCATCATTAGGTTTTTTGATTGCCTGTCATTTCTTCTATATGATCGGTATTGGTTTGTCTTATAGCAATATGATGACTACTGGAATGAATGCTTTATCGATGGAATTACAAGGTGATGGCAACGCCGTATTCAATACGTTGCAACAATTTTCTGGCGCTGTCGCTACTACGTTGGTGGCTGTGATCATCAACTTTTTCCAAGATCATCGTTCAGATAGTTATGAAGCAGCAACAACGTTAGGATCAAAAATTGCTTTAAGTGTCCTACTTGGCTTGTTGATCATTAGTTTGATCCTATTTATCCGCTATATGGTGCAAAAACCTAAGCAAATACAAAATTAATAGATAAGGAGGTGTGAGAGAATGAAGCTCACTCCTCCTTGTTTTTTTGTCTCTAACTTTATCAATAATCAGTTTTCACCATACAATCGTTCGGATGAAATAGAAAAAAATCCTTGGATAAAATATTGTATCTCTAATGATTCTATGAGATGGTAGATAAGTAAAGGAGGTTTTTCTATGGAAAAAATTGCTATTATCGGTGGTGGCATCATCGGTATGACATTAGCCAACTATTTAGACACCTCTAAATTTGAGGTGACCTTATTTGATGCAAAAGAAGGACAAGCCACTCGCGCTAGTGCAGGCATCATCTCGCCTTGGCTTTCAAAAAGACGAAATAAACAGTGGTATCAGTTAGCAAAAGATGGTGCGGCTTTTTTCCCAAAACTAATCCAGGATCTATCACTTGATGATTCCATCTATAAACAATCCGGCACACTGATTTTTCGCCAAAAAGAAGCTTTGGAAGATCTTGCTGCACTTGCCGAACAACGAAAGAAAGACGCACCAGAGATCGGCGATATTTCGCTGTTACAAGCTGAAGAAACAGCCAAAGTTCTCCCATTGCTAAAACCATCACCTGCTTTATTTGTGACTGGAGGGGGGCGTTTAGACGGTCATGCCTATCTATCTCACCTTGCCACACGCTTGGAGAAACAAATGGTCAAAGTAATCTCTGAACGTGTCCAGTTACGCAAAGAAACCGCACACTGGGTCATCTCTGGTACTTTTGGACAACTTGACTTTGACCGAGTCATTCTAGCGCCTGGCCCTTCATTGAAGCCGTTACTGGAGCAGATTGGCTTTCATGCTGATATTCGACCACAAAAAGGACAGCTGATCGTTTTTCAAACACCTTATGCGAACAGCCAAGAATGGCCTGTTGCCATGTTAGAAGGAGAAGCCGATTTTATCCCATTCAACGATGGGACTATACTAGTTGGCGCCACCCATGAAAATGATGCGGGTTGGGATTTGGTTCCTACCGAATCTGCTTATCAGCAATTGATAAAAAGTACAGTACCATTTTTAGCTGAACCCGATCAACTTGCTACATGGAAACACACCATGCGAGTAGGCACACGGGCGTACACCTCCGATTTTGCGCCGTTCTTTGCACCTGTTCCAGATGAACCAAGCTTGATCGCCGCAAGTGGCTTAGGCTCCTCTGGTTTGACTACTGGCCCTTATATCGGCTATTTGATTGCAGAGTATCTCAACACAGGGATTTGGCGAGGCGACCATTATCAAAAATCAATCGATACGTACCTTTCAAGATTATAAAAGAAGTAAAAAAAAGAGGCCTACTTGCGTAGCCCTCTTTTTTGGATTCATGATTGATGGTTATCTTAGTACCAACCGTTTGCTAACCAGAATGCTTTTGCAGCATCCCATGAACCATAGCGTCCAGCAACGTATTCTTCTACAACACGTTCTTGGTTCGCTGGTGAGTAGTCACCGTTCAAATATGCTGAATCTAATTGGTAACGTCCGATGTAACGGCCGTTTGTTGCAGTGTAAGAACCACCTGATTCTTTTTGTGCAATCCATTCTTTCGCAGAGTTGCTGTTTGTTGTTACAGTAGTTGTAGCTGGTGCTACTTCAACTGTTTCAACAGGCGCAACGTATGTATATTCTTGCGCTGGTGTTTCTGTTACTACAGGAGTTTCTACTTTTTCAGTTGTTGGTGCTACTTCTGTTGTTTTTACTGATGAAGCGTCAGTTGGAATTGTTAATTCTTCACCAACGAAAATGCGGTTGATATCGTCAATCGAATTTTGCTCTGCAATAGCCTTGATCAGTGAATTGTCACCTGCAAATTTTTGTGAGATTTTAGATAATGAATCTCCAGCTTTTACTGTATAGACTTCATCTGCATGAGCAGTAGTCCCTACAAACATTGCAGTTGCTCCAGCGGCAACAGTTGTCCCCAAAACGATCTTTTTAATTGAATTCATAGTAAGCTCCTTTTTTTCTCTTTGATTTGTTTCAACGTCACTAACTTTATCATCTAGAAATATTTCATAGGTGAAAGAATTATGACATTTAATGACAAAATCGTCATATTTTTAATATTTGTAATATTTGATTTTCCGAAAAACTAGGACTAAAGTCGCAGAAGCTTTATAAATCAACGTTGGAATCGTTTTTCAATCCTTTCACAGAAACTTTAAAAAAACTTACATTCTGTAATATTCAGAATAAATTTTTTTCAATTTATTGTATTTTTCTGCGAAATTCTTCTCATTTTTCCAAAAATTGATGCAATAAACACAAAAAAACCAGTAATTGTTACAACAATTACTGGAAAAAATGACGTATTTGAGTAAAAAAGTCATTTTTTAGGGCTTTTTTTCTTTTGTAACAATTGGATTGCTTGGTTCATTTCATGGATTGCTTCTTCGTCTGTTTCTTTTTCCAGTGCGCAACTTAATACTTCTTGCCATTTTTCAGGATCTTTGATTCCTAACTTACCGATTGCCCACGCTGCTGTCCCGCGAATCACTGGACGGACATCACTTAGACACTCTTCAATATGAGGCAAAGCGGCACGTTCTCCTAAATTGGCTAAGGCAATCAGCGCATTTCGTTGAAGAGGTTTCCTTCCACGCCATGAGCCAGCCAAATGACCGTATTGCTGTTTAAATTCTTTATTAGAGATCGTTAACATGGGCGTTAGTTTCGGATAGACTTCGTCTACTTTTGGTTCCATTTCTGGATGAAAGTGAAAATCTTTCCCTCTATTATAAGGACAAACCAACTGACAGATATCACAACCATAAATGACGTTGCTCATCTTCTTTCGATACTCCTCTGGCATCATGCCTTTTGTCTGCGTTTGATAAGACAAACAGCGTTTAGCATTCATTCGCCCATCACCTAAAAGTGCATCCGTTGGGCAAGCCGACACACAACGCGTACATTCGCCACACCCAAAGACACCAGGAGCATCTGGTTCTAGGTCGATATTGGTCACGATCTCACCTAAATAGACAAACGAGCCAAATTCCTCTGTGATCAATAATCCGTTTCGACCGATAAACCCTAATCCAGCACGTTGCGCCACAGCTACGTCGATCAACTCACCTGTATCTACTTGCGGCGCCAAGCGCCATTCTTCTTCCTTTTGCCAATGTGTCGCTCGTGACTCAATAAATGAAATCAATTGTTGCAGACGATCCCGTAAGACATCATGATAATCGATGCCCCAAGAAGCACGAGCAAACTGTCCACGCTTTTCATCTCTAGGCATCTTTTCATGGATCTTTGTCGGATACGCTAAAGCAATTGCAATAATTGATTTCGGCCGATCAAACGTCATTTCCGGATATAAACGTTCATCGATATTAGGGTGTTCAAATCCAGAAGTATGTCCAGCAGCTTTTTGTTCTACCAACGATTCTTTCAAATGATCAAATGGCTCTGCTGTAGTAAACCCGATTTTATCAATCCCGATTCGCTTACTTTCTTGAATGATTTCTTCCTTTAATGTTAGTGCCATCATTACCACCCTCGATCAGACACGACTATATAATCCGTAATATAATCGTTCTTTTTTCAATTGAACGAATTGGATCTGTTGATCTGGGATTTTTCTTTCTTCCATCCAACGATTTCTAGCAGCAAATACTTCCCAGAAATTCACAGATACCCATTTTCGACGTTGGTCTAATGCATTGAAAAAGTTCAACGAAACAGGTTTTGTGTGGAGTAGTTCATGTAAACGGAGTTGTTCTCTTGCTGAGAACACAGATAGATCCCGTGAATAAACAACATCTTCGTATAGATTTTTTTGTTGCCCATAAGTGAACGTTTGTGGAATCTCTCCTGGGCGAGCAATTTCTACTAAACGATTATAATACGTATTCATTAGTTTGCTATTTGCAATAAATGCACTCTTGAAAAATGCAGATTGGATTTTTGGAATCACACCCTCTGTTCCTATCAAAGAAAACAATGCGGGCCATGCTTGAACCTTTAGTTCATTCTTTTGTTTGACTAATACGCCAGGCGTAAAACCGACGGATGAAAGAAAGACAAAGTAGCCAATACCTGTTTCTTCATCTAATGGCTGAAAATCATCAAATAACCATTTCCCAGGGTATTCCTCTGTTTCCAATTCTTCTGGGCTTGCTATGAACGCTTTCGCCATTTCTGCTTCAAGAAATAGGAGATCTTGATCTTTCTCCTTATTTTCTAGTTGGTTGATTTTTTTTGTTATTTCTTTTGCAATCAATTGTTTGTCTTTGCTAGTAAAATTCATAGCTTCACCTTCCTTTCCTCTCTTTTAACTATAACGGAATTTCACTAAAATTGGTATCTTTAAAACAATAAACGAACGAATTTTTATTTGTATAAATTGCGGAAGCATTAGCCCTCACGTCTCCAAAACTGAGCAAACGGAAGGAATAGAAGGACTCTCTTCAAAAACAAAGCGCCATCCACAAAAATTTAAAGAACAATTTCCGTGGATGACGCCTTATTTATCGAGGCTACACACTTTTGCCTCTTTTTAAATTATTAGATCGATTAGTGATTATTTCTTTTCTTGAGATAGACCATCGTGGATCGTTTCGATGTTCCATTTCATCATTCCATAATAAGAATCACCAGTTTCTCCTTCTTTTGCAATGGAATCAGTGAATAGCTCATCATAGATTTCAAGGCCTGTTTCACTTGCGACACGTTCCATACTTCTCGGATCAACACTTGTTTCCACAAATAAGACTGGAACATCCGAAGCACGAACTTGGCTGATGATCGATTGCATTTGTTCAGGTGTACCTTGGCTTTCTGTGTTGATTTCCCAAATATACCCTGCTGGTAGATCGTATGCTTGTGAGAAGTATCTAAAAGCTCCTTCACTTGTTACTAATAGTTTTTTATTGTCTGGGATCGATCCAAAACTCTCTTTCGCTTGTTTATCTAATTCTTTCAATTTTTCGATATATGCATCTGCATTTTCTTCATATTGCTTAGCATGGTCTGGGTCTTTTTCAGCAAAGATGCGTGCGATTTCTTGTACATATTTGATTCCGTTTGAAAGATCCAACCACGCATGTGGATCTGCTTCTGTCTCTGATTCTCCACCGGTCAAATAAAGTGGTTCAATTTCTTTACTTACTGCAAAATAGTCTTCATCTTCTTTTTTATTTGCCGTATCCATCAAGTTTTCAAACCAAGCATCCCCTGTTTCCAAGTTTAACCCATTGTATAAGATAACATCAGCATCACTTGCTTTTTTGATATCTTCTGGTAATACCTCGTATTCATGTGGGTCAGTTCCAACAGGGACGATACTATGCACATCAACATGTTCTTTTCCAACTTCTTTCGCCATGTCGGCGATGATCGAATTTGTTGCTACGACGGTCAGGTTTTCTTCTTTCTCTTCTGCTGCGGAACTGCCACAACCTGCAAAAATAAATAAGACAGCTCCCATTAACCATAAGATATTCAGTTTATTTTTCATGTACATACTCCATTTCTATTCGTTAGATTTTTTACGACTCGGCATTTTTTTTCGTTTTGTTTCTTGAAAAAACAATCCCTTTAGTCGGTGAAAATAAAAAGGCCAACGTAAAGAATACTGCACTGGTCAACACGATGGTCGCCCCAGAAGGCCAATTATAACTATAACTATAAAACACACCGATGATCGCACTTAACACGCCGACTGTTGCCGAAATAAAAATCATTTTTGCCAATCGATCGGTCAAAAGATATGCAGTTGCTGCTGGTGTGATCAACATCGAGATGACCAAAATCGTTCCTACTGTCTGTAAACTCACAACGGCAACCAGTGTTAAGAAGAACATCAACAAATAGTGAACAAGTGTCGTATTCAACCCATAAGCTTTTGCCATCATTGGATCAAAAGAAGTGATTTTCAGTTCTTTATAAAAAATAAATACAAACAATAAGACGATCCCACTCACTATGGCAGTCATCAACATATCACTTTCTCTAACTGCTAAAACATTTCCAAATAAGATATGGTACAGATTAGTTGCACTTTGCGCAAAAGAAATCAAGATGACACCTAATGCAAAGAACGAACTAAAAACGATCCCAATAGCTGTATCATTTTTCAAACGGCTACGCTGTGTGACAAATCCGATGATGCCAGCTGTCAACATCCCAAATGCAGTGGCTCCTAGAATGTAACTAAAACCAAACATATACGAAATCGCGACTCCAGGCAGTACCGCGTGAGAAATCGCATCCCCCATCAAAGACATCCCTCTCAAAATAATAAAAGAGCCAATCACCCCTGAAGCCAATCCAACTAACATAGATGTAATCAATGCGTATTGTAGAAATTGATAATCCATTAACCCCTCAATAAACGATTGAATCATTTTTCCATTACCCCTTTAACTAATTGTCCAATGATCTCCCCATAAGCCAACTGTAGATTTTCTGAAGTAAATACTTCGTCAACTGATCCAGCTGCAATCAATTCTTTATTCAATAAAATTACTTCATCAAAATAGGCTTCGACTTTGTGCAGATCATGATGGACGATCACAATAGTTTTTCCTTCATTTTTCAGTTCATCTAAAATAGCAAAGATTTTTCTTTCACTGACCGCATCGATCCCAACAAATGGTTCATCTAAAAAAATCCATTCTGCGCCTTGAGCCAAAGCTCTAGCAATAAATATCCGCTGTAATTGTCCTCCAGATAATTCACTGATTTGTCGATTTTCATATTCTGTCATGTCCACTTTCGCTAAGGCTTGTTTTGCTCGTTCCTTTTCTTTTTTTCCAGGACGTTGTCCCAAGCGCAAGGATGGATAGGTTCCTAACAAAACTACCCCTAATACATCGATCGGAAAAGAAAGATCCAGCTCACTACGCTGTTCGACATAGGCAATTTTTTTGCGAATCGTTTTTATGGAGCGACCGTCGAAAGTGATTTCTCCGGAAATTTTAGGAACTAATTCTAATAAAGCTTTCATAAAAGTAGATTTCCCAGCGCCATTCGGTCCAATGATCCCTGTAAATTTTTGTGATTGGATAACTGTTGATACATGATTTAATACTGTCTTTCCTTGATAAGCAACCGTCAAATCTTTAACGGATATTTCATTTTTAGACACCTCTTACCACTCCTTTTCGGTGTACCTAACTTTTTATTCAAACTTAGTTTAACTAATATCAAAATCTTTTACAAGTGTTATAGCTAATTTTTTTGATTTTTTAGATTTTTCTCGCAATTTTTGAAAATTTTCTGTAAAATCACAAACAAGAGCTATAAAGTAATGGTTGTTATTTTGTTTACTAGTTATAGAATAAACTTATTTTTTACTTTATCACTCAACTTAAAAAAGGAGTTTTTGTATGGAAGAAGAAAAATTAACTCGTAGTCTCAGTGCACGTCATATTCAAATGATTGCGCTAGGAGGAACGATCGGTGTCGGTCTGTTCATGGGTGCTTCATCCACCATCCGTTGGACAGGACCTTCTGTAATGGTTGCTTATGCTGTAGCAGGCTTCTTTTTGTACCTGATCATGCGTGCATTGGGCGAGATGTTGTATCTAGATCCCTCCACCGGTTCTTTCGCTAATTATGCAAGTGAATACATCCATCCCGTCGCAGGTTATTTGACGGCTTGGAGCAATATTTTTCAGTTTATCGTGGTCGGTATCAGTGAAGTCATTGCTGTAGGGGAATATATGAACTATTGGTGGCCAGACTTGCCCCAGATCATTCCAGGAATCGTTGTGATCCTTTTCTTGATGTTCGCCAACCTTGTTTCTGTCAAAGCATTTGGTGAATTAGAATTTTGGTTTTCTACTATTAAAGTAGTGACAATTATTTTGATGATCATCGCCGGTTTAGGCATCATTTTATTTGGATTCGGTAACCAAGGAGAAGCAATCGGGATTTCAAACTTATGGAAAAATGGTGGTTTCTTTACTGGTGGCGTGAAAGGATTCTTTTTTGCTCTATCGATCGTCGTTGCCTCTTACCAAGGAATCGAGTTGATCGGGATGACTGCTGGTGAAGCGAAAGATCCCCAAAAAACGATTGTAGACGCTGTCCAATCAACGATCGGGCGGATCTTGATTTTTTATATTGGGGCGATCTTCATCATTGTCAGCATCTATCCTTGGAATCAATTGAGCGAACTAGGATCACCGTTTGTTCAAACTTTTTCTAAAATCGGGATCACGTTTGCTGCTGGTTTGATCAATTTTGTTGTCATCACAGCTGCGTTATCTGGTTGTAATTCCGGTATTTTCAGCGCCAGTCGCATGGTCTACACATTAGCCATCAACGGCAAAATGTCTAAAAAGTTTTTGAAACTTACACGTCATGGAGTACCATTTTACCCAGTAGTAGCCATCTCATTTGGTATTTTGATTGGGTTGATTTTGAATTATTTGTTGCCCTTCGTCTACTCCCAATCACAGGATTTATTTGTTTTTGTCTATAGTTCCAGTATCTTACCAGGGATGGTACCTTGGATCGTTATTTTGATCAGTCAAATCAAATTCAGAAAAAAACATCCGATAGAAATGCTTGAACATCCATTTAAAATGCCCTTATCCCCATATACCAATTACTTGTCATTGGCCTTTTTGGCAGTGGTATTAATCTTTATGTTCATCAATCCCGAAACAAGAATCTCATTGATGATTGGTTTGATTTTCTTGATCTATATGACGGGTTACTATTTTGTACGCGAAAGAAAAATCAAGGAATAGTAGAAGAAACTATACAAAAAGAAGTCAGGACTGCGCGAACGTAGTCCTGACTTCTTTTAATCTATCACAACCTGATTGCACAACTGCTACTTACCAGGGACTAAATTTTCTACAAGAGTTTCTAGTACGTTGTGAGTTTTTTGATCATTTTGTTCTTACTATTTAGTGGTATGGTATAGTGTGGTTTTGTACATTCCAGTTGAGTGTGTAAAAATAAAAAATCAAAGTCCCTGGCAAATAGCAGTTGTGCAATTTGGCTATTAGCTTCGCTACCATCACAAAAATATCCAATAAATCTTGTGGCGACAGACCGTTTATCCTTTAGCGATACCATCGATCAATTTAGGCTTCTTCCACTAAAAATGACAGAAAAGCACATTCTGGAATTAGCAGTTGACTTGAATGAATACTCCCAGCCATATTTTTCAAAAAGTTGTTGTACGATAAACAATCCTAAACCAGAACCTCCAGTATCTCGACTTCTGCTAAAATCCGGTCGATAAAAAGGTTGGAAAATCTTACTTAATTCCTCCTCCGTAAGTATCTGATTCACTTCATTTTCAATCACTAATTGTTTACCATCAAAAAACAGACTGATTTCTCCCTCATGCTTCGTATATTTGAAGGCATTACTTAGTAGGTTATCTAAAATTTTATCAATATCATTTTTATTACCGATGATTTTCTCCCCTTTTAGATTGACGACTAGTTTTTTCTGTTCTGCTTCAGCAAGTATCCGGAAAGAAGTCAATTTATGTTCGATCATTTCTTTGATTGAGACTTCTTCATAGACCACATCATCTGAAGGCAAATTGTTTCTTGAGGCAAAGAGGATATTATTGATCATTTCTGTTTGTTCTTGCAAAATATTTTTACAAACTTCTAAATATCGCTCTCTGTCTTTAAATTTTCCGACATTATAGATCATGCCATCAATCAGCCCCATCAATGAAGCAACAGGTGTTTTCAATTCATGAGAAGCGATTTGCATAAACTCTGACTTTGCTTGTTCCAATTCTTTCGTTTTAGCTACTTCAAGCTCTAACACTTCAATTGTTTGGATCAAAGAAACATAGAGATGGTTGATATCTTGCGCTAAAAGTGAGATTTCATCCGTACCTTTGACATCACAACGAATATCCGCATCTAATTCGATCATTTTTTCTGTTACTTTGGATATCTCTTTGATTTTTTTTGTCGAATAAATACTATAGTAGTAAGCGCCGATCCCCCCAATGATTAGTGAGACGATGATGATAAATGGATATAAATGAAGTAACACTTGACTTGCTTCTGCGACTGGTTGCATCGAGTATATGCCAAATAAATAATAAGTGTTACCTTGTTTGTCAGTAATCTCTTGAAAAATTCTCTTTTCATCAGATAAAAGACTGATGCCTGAATAGTCAAGATTCCCGTCAAAGAAAGGACCAAGAACTAGGCCATTATTATCCAACAGCATGATATCAAGATTTTGTTCTCTTTCAAGCCAGTATTGATCAACAGCGTTTTGCATTGTAGCTAAATCTTTGTGCTCTATACTCTTTGCCACTTGATTGAATTCCTTGTTTATTTCGTTCAGCTTCATTCGTTCATAGTAGACTGGCATCGTAAAATATAAGACAATCAATGAAAGAATCGAAACTAGAAAAATGATGATCCCAGAAAACAGAAAATTTTTCAGCATGATACTCATGGGGTGTCCTCAAGCTGGTAGCCTCTATTTTTGATCGTTTTTATTGATAAAAGTGGCATTTTCTTTCGGATATTTTTTATATGATTATCTAATATTCGATTTTCCAAATGATATTCATACGACCAAACTTGATACACTAATTGTTCTCGCGTGATGATTTTCCCTTTGTTTCTTATTAGAATCACTAAAATATCATACTCTTTTCTTGTTAAATGGATTTCTTCCTCTTGGTATTTTACAAGACCACCATCGAGATCAATGGCGTACTCCCCGATAGTGATGTGGGGATTTCCTTGATTCATCCGAAACACATTTTCGATCCGTTTGATCAAAATAAGTGGGGAAAAAGGTTTGACGACATAGTCACTGATCAAATGGGAAAAACTGAGCAACTGCGTATATTCATCATCCAAGGCAGTCAGCATGATGATCGGCACATCCGACGTTTCCCGAATTTTCTTTAAAACATCCGTCCCCCTTATCCCAGGCAACATAATGTCCAATAGGATCAAGTCAAATGTTTCTTCAGCAAAAACTTCCAATGCTTGTTCGCCACTCCTTACTGAATAAACTTCATATTTACGCTCTTTTAAAAATTCCGTCACGATCTGATTGATCATATATTCATCTTCAACAACTAAAATTCTTTCCATATAGCTCTCTCCTTATTCAAAGCGTAATGCCTCGATAGGGTTTAATTTCGATGCTTTCATCGCCGGTAATAGACCAAATATCACACCCATCAGGGAACAAAATACTAAGCTAACGACAATGGAAATCACGGATACGATATAAGGATAATCCAGTGATAGCGTAATGGCATAGCCACTTAACAAACCAACAAGCACACCTAGTACCCCACCAATCAAAGTCAGGACGACCGCTTCTACTAAAAATTGTTTTAAAATCACTTTTCTTCTTGCGCCGAGTGCTTTCTTTATTCCGATTTCTTTCGTTCTTTCCGTGACAGAGACCAGCATGATATTCATCACACCGATTCCCCCCACTAATAACGAGATACTTGCTATACCAGACAAAAGAATAAAACTTGACTGGTTCATTCGTTCCAATTCTCTGGCAAATTCTTTCTGATTCATCACCCCATACTCATAATCAGATGGTGGAACCTGTTGATTGAGGATCTCTGCAGCTTTTTCTGCAGCGCCTTGTAATTGGTCGGTATTATTTGTTTGGATCGTGACAAGGGGAACAATATCCAACTCATCAGATAGTTTATGTGCTTGCTGTAAAGGAACATAAGCTCTTTTCTCAAAGCTAAATAGATTACTACTATTGGGATCTAACTGAAATACACCTTGAACTTTAAATGGCACCCCATTCACTTCAACAAACTGTCCGATCCCTTCTTCATTTGGAAATAATTCGTCATACAAGGAATCTTCCAGAAAAATTGCTTGTTGTTGCTCTTTGAATGCTTGGGCAGTAAATCCTTCCCCTTTGATGAAGTTTAACTGCTCCAAGTCCTCAACAGAAGAAGTGACAGCAGAAACTTTGGCGTCGGTCCCTTTGGCTTTCCTGTAGATTTTCCCATCCTTTTGATAAGACAAACCACTTGCTATGACCTCTGGTATCTCATTGACTTTTTTTAGGACATCCTCGTCTAAAAATGGAAAATATAACGGTTTTTTCTCTTCCTTTTCAGATAGGATTCCATCTGACATAGTGTTCTGTTGAAAAGCACTTTTTCTGTCATATTGGATATTCATCGTATTATTGTTACTACCAATCATTTCTCGTTTCATTTTTTCGGTGTTTCCTCCGATGATACTGAAAATCGAAATAATGGCAGCAATCCCAATGATGACACCTAGCATAGTCAATACCGAACGCATTTTATGAGCAAAAATCGATTGTAAGGCAAATCTGATTTCTTCCATTCTCGATCACCTCACTTCATTTTGTTCGTCGCTGATTATTTGACCATCTCGTAAAGTGATCGTTCGCTGACATAACGCTGCGATTTCTGGCTCATGGGTAATTAGAATAATTGTTTTTCCTGCTTGGTGGAATTCCTTAAAGAGGTCCATGATTTGGCTACTGGTTTTTGTATCAAGTGCCCCTGTCGGCTCATCCCCTAAAACAAAACTAGGGTTAGTCACTAAAGCTCTCGCAATTGCGACACGTTGCTTTTGTCCTCCTGATAATTCCATCGGTTTGAAGTCACTTCGATCTTCTAACCCTACTAATTGCAACATATCCAAAGCACGCTTACGCCGCTCTTTTTTATTGACTTTTTTATACGTTAATGGCATTTCCACATTTTGCGAAACGGTTAATTTTGGCATGAGATTGAAATTCTGGAAAACAAAGCCGATTTTTGCATTACGGAAATCAGCTAATGAATTGTCCGCTAACGTTTTGACATCCGTTCCTTCAACAATATAATCCCCTGATGTAGCTGTATCCAGACAACCAATGATATTCATCAATGTCGACTTTCCTGACCCCGATGGCCCCATGATTGCGACCAGTTCTCCTTCATTGATTTGCAAAGAGATATCTTTAAGGACTTTTAGTTCTTTCCCGCCTTGCCAATATGACTTCTGAATGTTGTTAAGCGTCAACACTTGCACCAACCTCCATTCCCTCGACCATTCCTGTTTGAGGCAAAGCAAGCTGATCTTCAACAGTCAATCCTTCGACTATTTCTGCGAGTTCATTATCCATCGGATTTACCTTTACTTCATGCTCTTTGATCCGACCATTTTCTACTTTCCATACATAATATTTTCCATCTTTTTCCATGAGGTATCTTTGGTTGATGATCACTTTTCCTGACACAAAATCTTTCGGTAAAACATTGACATACACATTGGAACCAATCAGTGGCATTTCTTCTTTTGGATCGATCTTAACTTTATAAGGAAACTTAGACAAATTAGGGTTTTCTTCTTTTTGGTCCTCTTGTTTTGCATCATTCGTTAAGTTCGCTACTTGTACAATGTTTCCTTGCCAAGTGTTCGCTTGATCTTTACGATCCATGATTTCTACTCGCTGATCGACAGCGACTTTTTCACGATCAAACTCGGTGACTTGGCCATCAACGTATAAGTTCGAATCATCAAGGATCTCCATAAAGTTTTCTTCTTTTTGACGCTCTTTTGATTGATTGATTAAGTCACGATTCAATGATTTGATTCTTCCTGGGTGATCAGCTGTCACTGTGTCTTCATTCAGTCGTTCTTTTTCACTTTCGTGAAGTAATTGGGCTTTTCGCAATTCTGTTTCGGCATTCTTCACTTCATTGTCGCCAGCAATAGCTTCTGCATGTAGACCAGTGATTTCTCCTTCTAATGCTTTGATCGTACTTTGTAACTCTTCGGATTTTTCCTTCGCATAATCTTGTCTTGCTTTTCCAAGCTCTGCTACTTTTTGGTTATGTGCTGTCCATTTTTGATTTGCAGTCACTCGTGCTTGTTCTACTGCTCTCACTTTGATTTCTACGTCCATTTCAGCTTCCACAACTTTTCTCTGTTGATCCGTTTGGTATGTAAACAAAGGTTGCCCTTTTTCTACGACATCTCCTTCATTTACCAGAATATCTTTCACTGTTCCTCGTTCTGGATCAATTTTGATTTTGTTGCTATTATTTGGCATGACTTTTCCTGCTAAAATCAAATTCGCCGCTTTCACCTCATCAATAAGGGATTTGACAGACCGGGCTTCAATATTTGTTTCTGAATTTTCTTCTTTTGTTTTCCCACTAGAAGCAACTATACTGATTGCACCAACCACTAGTAAAACGGTGACGACTGCTACTGGCAAATACCATTTTCGGTTGAATTTTTTTCTTTTTTTAGGCTTCATGTACCTACTCCTTCATTCAGATTAGTCATAAAAAAGCGCTTACGACATCCTGTCCACTACTTAATCCTCGTCTTTTTCCGACACTTGTTCATCAAACTCTTGAACAATCGTTCCATTATCCAAAACTTTTTCCGTCCCTTCCTTTCCATCAATGGTTACTTTTCGTTCACTTTTTACTTTTGGTATCTCTGACTCACTCGTATCTTTAGTCTCTGAACTGCATGCTGCTAAAAGACCGATAGAACATACTAATACCAGATAACCTTTATACTTTGTTCCTTTTTTCATCATAAAAAACCATCCTCTTCTATTTGTTTTAGTTATGTTTCTCTTGTTATATTTACTATCATACATAACAGACCTATTCTCTTTCTAAAGCTAATCTGTTTTTTGTGTAATTTTTTTGGTAATTTTTTTTGAACAAAAAGATAGCGCTTAAATTTCACAAAAAAAAACAATCCAAGTGATCGTTGGATTGTTTTGATGAAAGTGAAATCTTCCACTATTATTTTTAGCACTCATTCGTTAAATCATAACTCTCTTTCAATAGATAAAAGAGTTGCTTTTCTCCGACTGCGCCATTCAAAGCTACACTTATCCAATGGTTTTTATTCATATGATAAGCAGGATAATAGCCTTTACTCTTTTTCAGGATGGAGATGATTTCTGGATCTGCTTTGACATTGACGAGGGGAACTTGACCTTCGCCTTCTATACCTAATTTGTCTTTTTCAACAGATACGATCAAACCAAACCATTTACCTGTTGATTGATGGCGGAACACGATATAATCTGGAAATTTTCCAAACGGATGATCCATTTGGACGGCTTCCAAGGTAGCAGCAAAATCGACAAGTTTTTCTGTCAAATCCATCGGTAAGTTCTCCTTTCTGCCAATAAACTAAATTTAGTGGTCATGAAATAATTCAACTATGCTCTAGGTTGATTCTAGGATGTATTCGATCAAATTGACTAATTTCTTAACATTGTTCGTTCTGTTTTATCTACTCAATCACCAATCCCAACCCCGCCGAAATAATGATTGCTTGTTCCTGATTGACGATCAGTCCGCGAAGTAATTCCAATGACAGGTTGATTTGAGAAAATGTATTCGTTGTAAAATCTAATCCTTTCAGTGGCGTATTGACCCAATTTGAGCCTGAAAGGTCATTGTTTTCTACTACTAGATCTTTCCAATTGCTATCGAAAAAATCAGTATTTTTCAATTGATTGTCGCTAAATCGAACGAACTTCATATTCGTGTAGCTAAAAGAAGACAGGTTTGCCACACATTCTTCAAAGACGCAGTCTCTTAAAAAGCTGTCAGAAAAATTGGTTCCAGTCAATTTGCATTGCTTGAAATGCACACGATGAAAGCTTGCACCAAACCATTCTAAATTTGAGAAATCACACTTTTCAAAAATGATATCGCTACATTCAAACCGCTCCAACCGAGATTTTTGCATCGCTAATTTTTTGATATGGCTATTCTTCAACACGATATTGCGAGAACTAAGATAGCTTTGGTCTTCCCCTTCAGAAAAAATACCTGAAAAGGTTGTTTCATCTTCTAAATAAAAGGTTCCCTCAACTAATTCGGGCAACTCTGGTGAAGCAATTTTCTTTGCCATACATTCAGCTCCTTTCTATCTGTTTGTTTTACTATCCTTATCATAACAGAATAAAGAAAAAACAACGTGATTTATTTCATAGATAAACCTGCTTTTACTCGTATCTTCTTGCGAGCTAATTGGCTTTGATCCCTGTAGGAATTTGACAATGAAATAGCTTTCACCGTACACTATAGGTAACGAGTATTTTATTGTTTAAATAGGATATGTATCTTTCAGGAGGCTTTTATTTTGACTAATTATCATTCCAAACCATTCACATTCCTACGCTTGGCATTATACACCCTTTGCAGTTTAAATCTATACTACCAATTCATCACAAATTCGATCTTTACTTGGGCGCTTTATTTGCTTGCAATGGGATTTGTTGCTTATGACGTTTTTGATATGATCAAGACACGGAAATAATCTATTAATTTTTATATGTATATGAGGTCGGGATAGAGATAACTTCTCTTGTCCCGACCTTTGTTTTTTTACCTGCGACTAGTTCGTTGAATTTTTTCTATCTTAATGAGAGCAATCAAGCTTCCTCAAGATTCACTAAGATAAATCAACTGCCATGGTACTGAGTGATTCATGTCAAGACCTGTTAGTTCTCTGTAAAAACATTTTTTATCTTTGGCGATCATTGAAATGATTTCTGATTCTGTCATCCCTAATTCTTCACATAAACTTTTGTTTGTACTTTTGATCAATTCTAATAGGATCTGTAGCTGTGCATCAATATCTAATAATATTGCTAATTTCAGAAAAAGAGTGGCATCTGTTTGCTGATAAGTCATTAGGAATTTTGTTCGTAAATCAAGATAAAATTCAAACATTTCTGGATGTTTACTGATAAAAGAATGATTGATTACTCTCTGATCATAATAGGCCAAGTATTCTTCAGGCGTTTCAATTCTTTTCGTTTCCATTCACTCCCTCCTTAAAACATTAAAAACCACATTAATGTTTCTTTTAAGATTTATTTGTCAGATTCACCAAATTTAATTACGCTTACATTTTGATACTTCACTCAAGAAAATAATTACAAAAAAATATATCTTTCTTCACAGATTATTTTTATATTTACTCATTAATGAAAGTAACAGATTCTATATTTGATGTGTTCCATAATAACATTTAATGCAGAGAACATCTTACTAGATCCAAATCAGTTTTTCCCATTACTTAAAATTGTTTATGTGAGACTACCTTAAGAACAAGCCTCTTTCGTCGCAATAATTAATAAACAAATTGAACTAATAACACGCCTAATTTCTAACTTCTTCATGCAATTTTACAGTATTCAAATAATACTTCAATTGAATAATTTCATAGTTTTCTGAAATTTATCGATTGTTGTCATTAAGTTATTTTAATATAGTTATTAGGTAATATTAATTATCAATCTGAAAGCGATTTGTTTTTTAACCTTACGCTAGTGCAAAAGTGGATTGCTAAAAAAAAATAGAAAGGACGAATATCCGTAATGAATGGTATTAGTAGCTCGTTTATCTACTGAACACTTTGAACCACTATCAAAAACTGATCATAGAAGTAAAACCAACTCATTTGATACTGATTAAAATAACCATGTAAAATTGAACGCTCCAATAAGCAAATAAAAAACGTTAACCTTTCACTCAAAAGATAACATAAGCTACTTTTAATTTATATGAATGTCCACTACTCAATTTGAACATTACTCTCATATTCAACATGTAAGAAACTTAGATTTAATGAGTTCCTAACTAAATGAATACTATGATAAAAGCAATTCTCCTTTACTCTTTTATTAAAAATATACATCTGAAAATATTCTAACTTTTTTTGAATTTCTATCTCACTTGTTAACAAATAAGAAATTGGAAAATTCCAAAAATATATCTTTAACTTTCGCAATGGATGCAAGCCTATGCTCTATTTTCTATTCCCTAGAAAGATTTAGATAGGAGGTAAAAGTTCTATTGAAAAATTTTCAATTAAATTTTATAACAGATAAAGTAAAATTACGTTGGTTCCAAATCTTGAAAGAGTTAGAGTCTACTGGAATCTGTACGACAGCCCAACTGATTGGCATGACAAACAGTACAGCCAGGACATTAGTCAACGACATCAATTATTTGAGAGAATATTTCGAGAACGTCGCGGATATCCAATCCTCGAAACAAGGTTATTCTTTAAACATCCATTCTTCAGAAACCTACCTAGAAAAAAAAAGAGCGATTCTCGAAGATGAACCACTCTTTATTATTCTTGAACAAATTTTTTTCAACGAACTTCAGTCTATTTATGATTGGGCAGATTATTTTCATATCTCTGAGAGCACGATGATCACGTACGTTAAAAAAATTGCAGATCAAGTAAAAGAATTCAATATCACCCTTGAGCTAAATCCCGTCAATTTGATCGGATCAGAAGCCGATATTCGAAATTTTTATTTTGCTTTCTATTACGAATCAGATATTACACCCCACACGGTTTTTCCATCAATTGCGACGCAAGAAGTAGTGATTAAAATTGTTAACCTATTGGAGCGTCCTAATCAAAAAGTTTCTTCATTTGGTTATTTTAGTTATTTATTATACCTCTCTATTGAACGGATATTATGTGGTTGTATGGTGGAACTCGACCCTGAATTAAAAGATATTGTCCTTAATGATCCAGAGTTTCACCGACTTTCACCTGCCTATTCGATTGTAAAAGATTATTTTAATATTGACCTAACACAAGAAGAAGCCATTTTTATTTTTATTTCTGTTTTATGCCGTAGAGGTATCGAAAATCCGAGACAGGAAAAATATTTTTGTGAAAGGTATAATCGATGGCCTCGAATAATAGCGCTTACAAGTGACTATTATCAAATGATCAAGAGAAATACGCACACACAAGCACACGAGTTAATCTTATTAGAATCTTTTTTCACGTCCATCAAGCTACGTAGTCTATTGTCTAAAAGCGGAAATAAAAATATCCAAGATACAAATGAGTATGCCAAAACCTTGTTTAGCAATGAATATAAAAAAAATCGAGCTTTTTTAGAAAAAAATTCCTCCTTCCATCATTTGTTCTCTGATGATCATTTGGATGATATCTGTGCTAGTTTAACGATATTCACTGAGTCAATCAAAGAAAAATATTGGAAAAACCCTACGAATATCGCATTTATTTTTGAAGGAAATGAGTATATCAGTCAACATCTCGAAGCCTTAGTTCGAAAATATTTAGGGGGCTTTCAAAATATCTACTTTCTTCGTCCAAATGAGCTATGCGCCTCTTATATTGAAAATCATGAGATCGATCTCTTAGTCACGAATTACAATGAATACTTGACATTTTCTTCGTTAGGTCTTGAATGTCTTTTATTAAAAACAGTACCTGATGCCTCAGATTGGAAAAAATTACTAAATAAAATTGATCCTCAATTATTACAAAAATTTAGAACGCAACATTAGTTAAACTTACAGTTATTCATTTTTTCTACTGCATAATGTAGTGATCCAAACAAGTAAATACAACTACACCGATTCGGAGTAGATGGTCTTCGGACGACTCTTTCAGTGCATTTATACTTATAATCATCACTTGCTACATCTTACATCTAAAAAAGGAATTCAATTGACCTTAATGTACCGATCAATTGAATTCCTTTTTATTTTTTTCATTTCCAGTCAATTTTAATCACCACTGACTGGTTCATTCTATTCGATTTTTAGGAGTGGCTTGAAACGAGTAATTGATGTGCGTCGTATAGTTTGTTGCTTTTGCATTTGCTGTATTCGGCACATTTAGAAAGATACTGCTCTCTTTATTCGAATCATCCCCAAAATTATAAAACCATGTCTGCTTCTCTATGAATAGATTGGCATCGATCAATTGAATACTATTATTATTAGGAATCAAGATCCCACTCGTGCTGATGATACCTAAATTATCTTCATTGCCGATTTCTCCAGTGCTTGAAATGGCTTGTCCATTTTTCCAACTAAGTTGGGCACCTTTCAATTCACCTGTTTTTTGATTAGAAAATTGTTCTTCTTGTTTGATGAACAAACTCCAGCCACTTATTTCTGATACCGGTCGCTCATCTGTCACCTGAACAAAATTCGGTCTTGAAGTTTCCTGCTCCGTACCGCCTATCTGACTCGGTAATGCATGGTACGTTTGTGTTTTAGTCGTAAGCGGTTGGGTCCCAAAGTCCCAATTACTTGCTTGATCGATCGTTAGCTCTCCATCGACCATACCACCGACAATCAATGTGGTAGCAGGAACAAACGTTGCATCCCGAAATGCTAATGGCGTTTTCGGATTGATGTTTCCTACGTGATTATTCGTCTCTGGTGGATTCATGACACCAGCTTCACTAGCAGAACCTTGGTGATCTCTTAAGAAGACTTGGATGACATCATCTACTGCTAAATTTAACTTCTCAACAGCAATCCTGATATCCCCTTTATCATCTATGGTAATGAGTGTAGGATCGATTGTTTCTCCATTATGAGTCGCCGTAACCTCTACCTCAGGATCGTCGGAATGACCTGAAATAACCCGCGCATTTGCCGGAACTAAATGATTGGAGAAAGTCGCAGGTGAAGGTGGTGTGATAGGAAATACGGTGACATCTTCCACTTCATACACATTTTCAAAATCGCCTTCCATTTCACCTGCTAAAACCTCAACATCTGTTATACGTACAAGATCGCCTGCTTGTAAATATTCGTCAAGTTCGATTTCAAAAACGCCGCCTTGTGGCTCTTCATCATAGATACTAATACCTGGTTTTTCCGCTGTGTGACCATGTGTCAAGGTTTCGTATGTCTGAATCACTGCCCCATCTCTTTTGATTTCCACAGTTACCTTCACTTCATCTTGCCACGCGGGGCGGCTGTCATGGAGACCAACTGGCATACGGATCAACCCGTGGATTTTTTTATCCGCATTTGTCGGTACTCTCAATTCATTCACGATTGCCCAACGTGCATTGTTTGAGCTGAGTCGAGAATAAGAAGTCAAGCCCGCTGAGCCAAATGCTTCAAAATCGAAACGTTCTGCTGGTTCCATTGAAGTGAGCGTAGAAAAGTTAGTGCCAGAGAAAGTATAATCCATATTGTTCGAGTGAAGATACGGATCGGCATCTAAGTCTGTACCATCTTTCCAAACAGCAAAATCACTTGCAGTAGCAGTTAAAGTGGAGCTCGCAATATTACTAAAAATATTCCCGCCACCTACACGATTATTCCGATAGTCCATAAATAGCGGATTATCGAAATTCACAGTAGTTGAACGACCACGAAAAATACCTGCATTTGCGCTTGCCGTACGACCGGAAGCTTCAAAATAACCTAAATTACTCACTCTGATCTCACCATTTCCACCGGCTGTATTTCCACCGGCTACTGTCGCATCACTCATATCCAATGCGGGACCATCATTCGCATAGATTCTTACTTCTGAACCCGGATCATTGACAGAAAACCCATTATTTGATCCAGCAGTATAATGGATTCCTTGGTTTCCACCACCTGTATTCCCATTATGAGCAATACCAGTCCCCTCATTGACTACTAACAATCGCCCCGCATTACTAACAGTCACTTGATTATTACTGCCCCACATCCGGATTGCTGGCGCCATTTGCGCCGCACCCCCTGCGTTACCTTTTCTCTTAGTCACGGTCATATCCCCACCATTGATATTAAATTGATAGCCACCGTGCGTCGTTCCTGTATTATTTGGACCTGAACGTAAGAATCTTAAAGTAGCATTCGCATTATTTGCTTCAAGTTGTCCAGAAGGACCTGAATCTAACTTTAATGTCGCCTTGCTATTTACATTGAACTGTCCATTGATTCCTTGCAAGACTAATGCAGAGGATGAGTTCGCCCAAAGTGTGATATTTGCTGAATCGGATGCTCCTAAAATTGGCTCACGCCCAATTTTTTCTGTTTCTTCTTCGCCTAACTTCACAGTGGATACACCATTTACAGTTGTTGCGATATAGTTACTTTTCGCATTGATACTTGTCTCTTTATTCTCTGCGAGGAGTTTGACATAATCACCATTCAATTGTATCGCTGTTGCTGCTTGCGTTTCCGCAGTTAACTTTCCGCCTTGATTAAGTGATAAAACAGCATTCGCACCGTCTAAGCGAATCCCTCTCTTCGTACCCGAGCGGACCAATACATCCACGCTAGCTCCTCGAGTAATTTCCATAGTAGGAGCATTTCCTTTTAAATAGATACTATTATTCGTTATGACGGTGTCAGCAGAATTAGTACTTGGAACTGCGACAGATAGTTGTGATTGGTTGTCAACAACCATTTTTGCTTGATTTCCTTGAAGAGAGACATTAGCAATTGCTCCGCCTTCATTTTCTACACTCATATTACTTTGGTTATCTAGGGTAAATAAACTAGTTTCACCCGTCAGAAGAATAGCTCCACCGGTACTTGTTGATTTCGTTGTCAAGTCACTTCTATCTAAATGGACAGATGGCTCAGCCCCAGATAGTTCCACTGCTCTTCCTGTCACGGTCTGTATGTCAGCCTTAGAATCTGCAAATGTAATACCCGCTTTCTTTCCTTGTAAATATATGCCATTGCCTGTTCCACTGTTGACTGTCAGATTCAGTTGAGCATTTTCTGAAAGAGTCGCTTTTGACTCTTCCCCGTAAAGTCCAATCAAACTATTCGCACCTGCGGTAGATACTAACGCACCTTGCACGTCTAGCGTTGCACCATTTTGCATACGTAACGTAGAATTTTTACCTAATGTGGTGGTGCCGAGTTGATTGATATCCTCGGTTCGGTTCCCTGTATTTGTAATAGCAACAGCACTATTATCAACAGTTAACGTCGCTTCTTGATTCAACAATCGAATACCTGCCCCGGTTGTCGCAGTCATCTTCAAATCACTGTCATTGATCGTCATTGTCGGCGTTATACCAGTCATTGTCAGCCGATTGCCTGTACTAGAGTTGATCGTTACATTACTTGCGTCACTTACTTCAAAAGTTGCATCGTTTCCAGACATGACTAGACTATTTCCTGTAGTCGATTGGATTACTGCCGTTGATTTAGCTATGTTGAATGCGCCATTTGCACCTGTAAGGTTGATGGAATGCGCTGTATTCGATTGACTTTGCCATTGACTACCTGATGCCACATCGATTGTTGGGTTTTCCCCTGTCATGATAATTGCCTGTCCACCTGTAGTTGTCGCATTTAACCTTCCATTTTCCAGCTCAATGCTCGATTGATTCCCTGTCATCGAGAGCGCATTCCTACTTGTAGCGTCTGTCGAAGTAGATGCTGCACCATCCGCTTGTATTTGTAAGTTACCGTTGTTTTTTACAGAAACTGTCGCATTGCTCTCCGTAAAATAGACGGAATTTTGCAAAGCCGTTGTTCCACTATTCGTAATAAACAGTTCTGCTCCGTCTGCGACGGTCAGTTTTGCATTCGCACGCGTAAATGCCAACGCAGAATTTTGAGTATTCCCTAGCTTCACGACTGCCTGATTTTCTACGATAAATTCTTTTGTCGTAAACAACGCGCCTGGTAGATTGATCCTATTATCTATGGTTAACTCACCGCCAGTTATTCGTACCACTGCGCTTGAGATATCAGCTACTCTAAAATAATTGATCGATGAGCGGTCTCTTGAAACATCTTCCATTTGAAGGGTCCAATTTTCACCAGTCGATTGCCCGATAACAAAGGGATTGGTATCTGTTTTATTAAGAAAAGTATTTTCAATTCTTAAAGTTTTGCTCTCAGTAGTCGTCAATAAACGCATTTGTCCGGTGCCAATATTCAAAGTATTCATTTGTCCATTGATTTTCAGCGAGCGAGCAATGTCTAAGTTTTCTGGACTGATAACTGAACCTATATCGATCGAACGTTCTAAATTAATGGTAGAAACCTCTGGATTGGCGAGTGCACTTAAAAATTCTGCACGAGTCGAAACTGGTACCGTTTCTCCTTGAAAGATATTTTCTTCATCCTGTTTCTCTTCCGAGCGATTTCTTTCTTCCTTTTGTTCGTTGTTTTCTGACTTTTCTTCTTCTGAAGAATGATTCGGCTCAGCCTTCGTGATTTCTACTTTAACAGTCGCCGTTTCTCCTACAGTTACTGAATAGGTTCCTGCTTCTGCAAACATCACAGGTACGGTAAATTCCTTTTTCGGAGTTTCTGATGATAAGAGCCACTGGTCGAACGTTTCATCATAACTGCTACTCATCCCTGATGACAATTCATCTTCAATGATCTCAGCAGTTGACGGAAGTTTGATTGCTACGTTGTCCACTTCTTCTGTACTTATAAAAGAAAGGCTAGTTACTGTTTTTTCAGTTCCTTTTATTACCGCTTGCTCAAAAGAAAAAGCGGGTGCCAGTGACTGGGTATCCTTCACTTCAGCTAATTCTGTTGATTGACTATTACTGTTCGGCGTGTTTATAGGTTGACTCCCTTGATCGATTGTCTCCGCAACAGCGAGGAAAGGTATACCCAAAGTATATAGTGCAAAGATTGAAATACTTATTTTAGTCATCATTTTACATACTTTTTGACGCATTGGTCCTCCTCCTCTAGTCATCTGTTTTATTTTCTGAAAGTGTATCCATGTATTTTTCTTGCATTAGTTTTGCTTTTTTCTTATTTTTGTATGTCGTATAGGCGAGTACACTAATAATGATCACGATTAGAACGATTGCTGAAATCAACCACCAGTTGGTATCTTTAACGGAAACATCTGATTGGTTCAAGCGTCTTGCTTCGTCTGCTGTCACATCAAAAGTTTCTTCCCAAGTCCATTCATGTTCGCCAGAGCGAGCCGTCATATTCAGCACATATGTCCCGCTTCTAAAACGTTCGCCATTGAGTGAGATTGGAAAATTAAAATTGGAGTTAGGTGCCATTTGCATCATCTCCTCTGATGCTCGATATAAAATCGTATCAGATCCTTCTCTACGTATCGCGGCTTCCACACTTAGTTCATTCACAAAAGTAGGTAAGAAATTCTGAATCGTCGCACTAAAGGCGTTTCTATAATTTATTTGATCCGCAAATACATCTAAAAGCGCCAATTCTGGAACAATCGTTTGTGTACGATCATTACTCGCTACGACACCAATTACATAAGAAAAAGAATTGATGATCTGCATTCCTTTATCCTCAGAATCCTCTTCCTCTTCTTCTTGTGCCACTTCGCTTAGTTGTAAGCCACCGGCTAATAATCCTTCTACCTCATCCTGAGGCATAGTGAGGGTTGTAACGATCCGTTTTTCCTCTCCTGCTTCTAAACGAATGGGTTCATCTTCGACATCCAGTAAGTCCTTCATTTCCACTTTTAATGTAGGATCGGGTTGGTCAGTTTCTCCGCCATATTCAACCACACCATTGATATTTGTGTAGGCAGTATGAGCTGTGATCGAGAGATCGATCGGGATATTTCTAACATTTTTCACCACTAACGTGAGTTCTTCTGTTTCTCCTGGTTGCAATTCCACATCAAAGTAGCCTTTATCATCCCCAAATTGACTTTCAGGCGTCATTGTGCGAACACTAAAATTTAGTTCACCATTGGCAAATACCTCTTGAGAAAAACCAACAAACCCGATCATTACATAAAGCATAACCAGAAAAGATGCTGTAAACTTGTTCAATAAAGGCATAGTTATCTCCTTTCTAAAAAACAACGATGCTGACTGCATCGTTGTTTTTTATCAACCTTTCAAATCTCTAGCTAGTTAATTGATATTTGCCGGTGTTGCAGACAATGTCCATAATAAATTAGTCGTATATTTGGAATTAGCATCTGTACGTGTTGTGCCAGGTACACTTAATTGTACAGAAGGATTAGCCAATCCTCCATCTACTTCACTGTCTTGCACTAAGTTGGCTTTATCTCCCCACATGGCAGTACTTAGTCCATAGCCTATGTTGCTTCCGGCAGTCATGATCACGCGGCTATTTTCCGGAATCAACGTGAAACCTGAATTTATCGTTGGTAATTCGTCACTTGTATTTTGAGCTGTCCCATTCGCAAACTTGACTTGAGCACCATTTAAGCTTCTTTCCCCATTCGTAAATTGTGCTTCTTGTTTCAATGCCAGGTTCCAACCTGTTAGGTCTTCACGTAAGTCACGTACTTGAGCAAATTGTGCACGTGCAGCTTGTTTTGTCGCTTCATTGACCCATGGGCTATTCATATCAGGATTAGGAAAATCAGTTGATTCTTCATCGATGTCAAACCACCAAGCGGCAGCTGGATAAGATTGATCTAATGCTGAATTTTGACGTGAACCAAAATCATAATCGCCAACGTATGCAATTGCGAAAGCACCATCTTGAGTAGGAGGTACGATGACTTCTTCTGGTCCTGGGTTTGGATCAATTGTTTCACCGTTGTCCTCATCCGCTTCACGATATTGAATCTGTCCATTCGTTTTTAGTGTTCCATCCTGAGCTGTATCGTCTGCATGAACAACCATACTTCCTGTTGCTAGACTTGCTAATAACACTGACATTGATACTAGTTTTAATGCTTTCATTTATTCGTTCTCCCTATTTGTTTTATTTTTTTTACATCTACTTTATAGTGCAACTTGCCTGTTTATTTTCTTATCTCTTCGTTTTAGCCAGGTTCGAATGACCAATAATAGGATCAATAAACCCAATAATCCAAATTGTTGTAACATTTGATTTAATTTTGGTAATTGTCCTTTTACCTTTAACTGCTCATCTTTATCCGAAGGTTGCGTCTGCTCTTCAGAAGGTGGTTGTGGTTTAGGGTCCCCTTCATAATCGATTTCTCCGTAAAACCCTACATTCTTATTCGTTTCTACAGAGGAGCCTTCTGCCGCAAAGAATTGAACTGGTTGATGAAGCATCCCAAGAAACAATAAAATGGTCCATAACAAATACCAAGGCTTCTTTTTCACATTTATTTCATTCCTCCTATTCTATGTAACTACATTTATTTTCTTCTAAATAACATTTTTATGACTCAAGTTTGTTTTTTAGAAGAGTACATTATATACTTTAAACAACACACGTATTCTTTCGCAATTAGCGTTTTTCACCATACTCTGAAATTATTACTATTTACTAATTATACTTAATAGATATAATTTACTTAAAATTAGCTACACCTAAAACAAAGAATCAACTACCCTAAACTAAACTGATCTACGAGAGGTGGGTACATTGAAAACATTCCAACTGAATTTCATTACCAATAAACCCCTGATACGATGGCTTCAAATCCTCAATGAATTTGAAAAGAATGCTTGTTGCAACGCGAATGACTTAGCAATACTTACTGAGAGCACTTCTAGAACAATCGGTAAAGATATCTGTCAGATCCGAGATTATTTTGAAGATTCGATCACAATTGAATCTACCCATCAGGGGTATGTATTCAAACAACTAAAATTAGTTACTTACGAAGAGAAAAAAACTGCTTTACTTGAGAACGAGCCACTTTTTTTAATTCTTGAGAAAATTTTTTTTGCTGAATTATATACCCTTGACGATTGGTCCGATCAGTTACATCTCTCTAAAACGACCCTCTTGAAATACCTCAAAAAAATCCAAGCACAGTTAGTTCATTTTGATTTGGATATCACGCATGATCCCGTAAATATCATTGGTCAAGAAGCAGATATACGACATTTTTTTTGCACGTTCTTTTATGAATCTGAAATCACTCCGCACACCATCTTCCCTTCTGTTTCCGCTCAGCAAGCGGTGAATGAAATCAGTTGTCTGTATAAGAATGACTTCTATCGAAACACCTCATTTTTCTTATACACTTACTTACTTTATATCTCGGTTGAGCGATTCATGCAGGGAAATACTGTGAACGTAAATAACCACTTACGCTGTGTCCTGACTGATCGGATGCAACAAGTACATGCCGAAAAAATAAATGACGTAATTGAAAAATATTACGGCATCCGTTTGCCTGAAGATGAACTGATTTTCTTATTCTGTAGCATTATTACACAGAGAAAAATGAGTGATATCATTGTTGAAAAACAATTTTGTTCAACATACAATCAGTGGCCAGAAAGCAAACGACTTGCAAAAGAGTTTCTAGAGATATTAGACTGTAGCGATGAAAATAAGCTCGTCAATCTGATCTTTTTAGAATCTTTTTTTACAACCGCGAAACTGAAAGAATATTTGTGCATTTCTGCTAATCGAAATACGCAAGATATCAATCGATTTATTCAAAAAATCTTCCCGAATGAGTGTCGTAAGTACCAATATTTTCTAGAAAACAGCTCGGCTTATCATTCGCTATACTCTCATGACTTTTTAGTAGATTTCGCTTCTAGCCTAGTGATCTACGTTGAAACCATTCGAGAACGCTACTGGAAAAACAAAAAAAATATTGCCTTTCTTTTTGAAGGCAATAATCATGTCATACAGTTCATTGAAGCCATATCGAATAAATATTTTATGGAATATCAATATGTGTTCTATCCAAACGCTAGTGAAGTAAACAAGAACTATCTTCTTAAAAACAAGATTGATTTTTTGATCACTAATCATCCTGAACATGTAGAAGAATTCCAAGAAGTAACAGAATGTATTCTTTTTCGGTCTATTCCTTCTGCTTCTGATTGGAATCGCTTACTCGAAAAAATCAATCCGAAAATCATCAATCAATATTTTTTAGCTGATAAAACGAGCTTTCCCTCATCCATATACGAATGATAAATCCACCATACTCCAATGGCCTTTCGAATGGGTCTTTGCTAAGCAGATTTTAACTATGTCTACGATTACTCCTAACCCTGGCTTACGATTATTTTATCAGCACCTGTATCATGAAATGCTTGTTGTTTAGATTTGCAAATATGTATCGATTTTTAAGACAAAAAAACTCCCTCAAATTGAAATAATCTTTGAGGGAGTAAAAACGTGATAACGTTAGTCGTTCATTGATTCAGTTGAGGGAAATGTATCTGGGTACAGCTGACTAGCACTTCCAGCAGTATACTCTCGATAACCATTGAACCCTAAGAAATTCTGTGTAAAGCTATTGATGTTCGAAGAAACCACTTGACTCCCATTTGCACCACTTAACTGTGTTTGTAGATGAGCTGTCCAAGCATGAGTCGGTGTTGGTCCAAAATTATTATTCGCCCAGAAAGCATTTCGAACGGCATTGATCTGGATATTTGTTCCTAACGTATGGATCAATGGACTAGAATAAGCGGCAGAACCCGTTTGTCTTAAATGGATTTGGTAAGGATTATCAATTGTTAAATGTCCAGATCCAAGGACTTTTACTACTGGCTCGCCACCAGTATGATCTGCTTTAAATGTTGAGAATTCCCCCACATACATCCGACCATTTGTTGAAATTTGTACAGGTGATAAAATATTCGAATTGACAGTCAAACTACCGTTGTTGATCACATTCAATTGATTCGCCACGATGGCTTCATTCATGATCACTTGGGAGCCAGAGTCGATTTGCACTAGACCATCTGTTCGGATAAATGGTTGCTGTCTCTGTCTTGTTTGTTCATTCCCAACAACCAACGTATTCCCAGAAAAACTTACTGTTGAACCAGAAACACCTTGTACAAATGGTTGTCTGACTTGGTTTCCGTTTGTAACAATTGGTCGATTCGAGTTAGAGTGAAAATGAACATGTCCACCAAACCCTACATGTAGAGAATGATTATTATTCATATTGATAGTCGAATTATTGAGGAAATTGATCGTCACCGCTCGATTCACTGTGTTTAGACTAGTTAAAGCGCTATTGAAACTTGAGGTGACATTGATCACTGATACATTTGAATCATTGATAGCACTTCTAAATCCAGACCATGTTCTTACGGATGCAGATTTGCGATTTTGACTATCTACAAAAAATTCCACATCCTCATCATTTGTAAATGTTTCCCCATACATTGATAACGTTTCTCCATCTTTCAGAAGAACACCACCAGCAGTTTCGCCTTCTGTCGATGATTGTGCTTCTGGTACGATTTCACTTGCAGCGACATTCGTTACTGAAATTGGGCCAGCAAGGAGCATACCACTTAATAATAAGGTACTCATCAGAGTCATTCGTTTCATTTTCTTTCCTCCATTCATTTGATAATTTAAGATTAACGAAGAACTCATATTGAATCAAAAGTGTTTTTTCGTGACTATACGAAATTTTTTAATTGATTCTTTCCAGGTTCTTCAAAAGCTGTTGTGATTTCTATTTCAATCATGTTACTCCGGGAATGTATCAGGAAATAATGGCATCTCCATTCCAGCAGTGTATTCACGATAAGAACCAAATCCTAAAAAATGTTTTTCAAAACTAACTGAATTAGAACGAAGAACTTGTGAACCATGGGGGCCACCAAGTCGTGTCTGTAATTGACTATTCCAAACATGAGTGGGACAAAAACTCATATTATAATTTTCCCAAAAGGCATTTCTTACGGCATTGATTTCCATGAGTACGGCAGAAGAATCGATCAATGGAGCGACAAGCCCGCCGAAGCCAGTCTGTTTTAAATGTATACTGTACGGATTATCAAAAAAAATCTCCCCGCCAGTCATTTTGATCACTGAATGACTCCCCCCATGCGTCACTTTTAACGAAGAAAATTCACCGACTCTAATCGTCCCATTGATCCCCATTTTTATGGGGGTGATTTCATGTGCGCGTAATTCTAAACGACCATAGTTGATCACAAATAAATCATTCGCTTCGATTGCTTCATGTATCCTTACATTGGAGCCAGACGGAACCTCGATCAATCCTTCTGTTCGAATAAAGGGTTGCTCTCTCAGTTCAGTTGAACCATCTCCGATGATCACCTCACCTTCTAGACGAATCGTACTCCCATAAGAACTTTGGATAAATGGTTGCTTTAATTGATTTTGACTAACAAATATAGGCGACTTGGCGTTCGCTTTGATTTCTAAAGTAGAATGCTTTGCCAGCTTGAGTGCATGATTATTTTCCAAATCTATACGAGCAGCATTGATAAAATTGATCGTCAATGGGCGATCAATCGTATCCAACGAATGAAAGGTCGTATTGAAGCTAGCTGACACATTGATAGCGCTGACATTTTGATCGTTGATGGCATTTCGAAATTGGTACCACGTTCTTACCTCCACTGTTTTACGATTTTCCTTGTTTACGACATAGTACGCCCCATCTTCACTGATAAAATGATGGACGTTATCGGCTAATGATTCACCATCTTCCAGCAAAATCCCATTGACCGATTCTTTCACTCCGATTCCAAGATTTGTTTGGAAATCATGCATTGTCGCTTCACTTGTTGTTGAACGTACAAAGAGTAAGCCTATTATTCCTCCTAAAAAAAATACCAAATTGAGCTGCATAATTTTTTTCATATCTAACACGCCTTCCTTTTATAAAGCGATCATACCTGAAAGCAAAATGGAATATCAAAAATGTTTTTTCTGCAAAGCAAGAATTTTTCTGTTTTTACAACTAGAAGTTGTGCTCATTCGGCATATACATCCACCATGAAACGAACAAACCAACAAGCCCCTTTCAATGACGGAGGCCTATTGGTTTGTTTCTTCTTTATTATTTTGTTTTTAGTAACTATTCTTTTTCGGACGTTTGTTACCTGAGCAATGATTCTTTCTAGTCGAAATAACAAGCCAGGCGGTAACGAGTAAATAGCCTAGCCACAAGAAACGCTGACCGCTCAAAGCGTTTGTTTTTGGTAGCTTCCCTTGTTTTAGTTCGGAAATATCAGCGACAAGGGTGTGCTTCTTGTCCTCGTTTCCATGTGATCCATTGATCGTTACACTTTTTTCTGTGCTAGTGTCTTCTCCAATTCGTCCAGTGACAGTGATTTGTCCCGTTGTCGTATCTGCACCAACTACCTCAGTAAGCAATCCATTAGCGATAATAAAGAATAGTCCCGTGATATAGAACAACTTCATTCTTCTTTGCATACGATTGATCCCTTCTTTTTGGGATTTAAGTGATTCTTTTTTACGCTACATTAGGAGAGAAACTCAAAACTAATTTAAATGTTGGGTTTAACTCTGCTGAGGCATTGACCGGCGTGACTTTACCAGTGAAAGTAAATTTTCCTTCATTCGTCCCTTGATTTCCTTGGAGTCTGAAAAGTTCAGCTACCGTTTCTGTTGGCTTGCCATCTTCAAACAAATCAATCGTATTCACTTTCAATGAGTCTACTTCAGCCATATTCGTTGGTGTATCTACGCCAGAAACGGAAGCAATCACGCCAACAGCAGAATTATTCGTAATCGTGTGTTCAGGTGACGTAATTGTGGTATGATTTGAGGCTTTTGTTGTGTAAAATAAGGCGGTTGTTGGAATCGTCACATTGATCCATTGATCCAAATCCTCAGGATTTGGTCCAGGTGTCGTATTATCGAATTCACCGATGATCCCACGTACAAGAACGTCTCCTGACGTCTCTCCTTCACGCCCGTCAATCACTTGCTCCGCTCTAGCGATTGTCCCAGTTGCCATGATCCCTACGATTGTTGCTGTACTTAGAAGTGCTGCTACTATTTTTTTCATCTAAATTCCCTCATTTTCTTTTTTTTTAGTTTTTAACGATAATCATTACTTCCGCCTCAGTGACCCCTTGTTTTTCTTTCGTTTCAGGATCATAAATATTAACGGTGGCTTTAGCAGGATACTCTCCTTTAGTTAATTGTTTTTCCAATTTTACATTCTCTACGAATTGGTTTGGATGGATGGCTCCCGAAGAATAAATCAACTCTCCAGTAGAGAGTAAAGAAATATCAACTGCGATCGGATAAACATTCGTCCCAGGATTGACAATCTCGATCGAGCCTTCACTCTGTCCGTTCTCAAAGACGGCTTCTGGATTGATTTGTAATGTAAAATAATTGGCATCGGCTACTTCTTGCGCACGTTCCGCCAAGCGTTGATCAGAGGCATCACCAACTGCTGGTAAAAGATCCGCACTGATCAATGGAACCTGATCTTTTGATTGATTGAAATAATAGGCAAGACCACCGGCAATCAACGAAAATAGCAAAAACCACAAGAGCCATTTACGCTTATTCTTATTTTGTGCTTGGTTCGTTTCCTCCAATGGATTCACCTCCTTGATAACTATTTTTTCTTTAAATTCGTGGGACGAATCGTAACACGATTCGGTAATTAGGCACGAGCGTGTTCTCGTAATAGCCTCCTTGCTCAATCTCAGGATTATCAACCCACCGTGGATAATCCCCATAAAAATCTCCTGATAAGGAAAGCGGTGTACGATCTCCTTCTGATAAACGAATCAGATGTTGCTCTGGCATCGTTGCGTATAACTGTTTTTTGACCTCTGGAGTTTGAATATTCAAGCGCAACAATGGCTTCGTAATATCCTCATAACTAGGATCCTCCACATCACTTTCTACATAGTCAAGTGGATCTTCCCCTTCTTTCAAAAGAACGATTCCAGCAGGATCATCAATAGCAACTTGGTTGATATACGTATCGACAGCTACCGAAGATTGGTTGTGGATCTCATAGGTTTGGCTCTCAAACTGGCGTTTCGATTCTTCTCCGTCATACAATGATTCAAAGATCATTTTGACAGGGATCGTTACCCGCAAATGTTCAACTTTTGAGGTCAGATCGATACCGATCGTCATCTGATATGCTTTATTGCCGACTTCAAGAATAGCGTAGTAACTTCCGTCTTCTTCACTATCTAACGAAAGATCGGTCTCAATGATGCGAAAATCATTGGTTATGTCTTCTTCGGATAAGATGTTTCTTGCTTGCGCACGACTTTCTTGGAGAATGAGCGCATGTAATCCTTCGACTGTCTCTAACTCATTGATCTTTGAACGATCTAACGTAAAGTTATTGCTCCGATAATCAATCCCTTTGATGACTATTTGCTCTTCTGTCACATCCCCAGTTGTATCCCCAGAAGGCTTTGACAGTTTGATTTCGACCTTTGACCCCGTTTCGAGCCGTTCATTTTCTGCTAAGTTGATTTGGAAGGAACGAACTTTCTGTTGGTTATCTTGATAGTCTCCCCAGACAATACGAGGAGAATCTTTTTCAAGAACAATCGTATTTCCTTCTGTGTTTTTATAGGTAATCGTCAAATGATCCACCAATTCTGTGGCATGACCGTGAATCGCTACAGATTGGTCACTCACAGGGTCCAGTTTGGCAATGAGTTGTTCAGGCGGAACTGGCTCCCAGATGTAAGTACCTGGATAAGTGCCATCATAGTTATTCATAAACTCGGTTGAGTTTTCAAACGCGATAACCCCCGTTTCGCTCGTTAAACTTTCTTCTAAAACCCACCGTCCTGTATATTGATCAGTTATTTCAATCTGTGGCAAATTTGTCGAACCAACTGATGACGCGGTTAGGAAAACCGTTTTTTCTCCCAGAACGATTGTCTTTAAAGGTGTATTATTAAACATAGCTACAACAAAAATGCTTCTTGCTATATCCCAATTACTGATATCTAATTTTGTTAAAGACGTTGCACCACTGAACATATACACAGTAGAAACTAAAGCGGAGGTATTCCAATTACCTAAATCTAGTTCTGTGATTGAGCTTGCCAATTGGAACATGCCACCCATATCTGTGACATTTGACGTATCCCAATTACGTAAATCTAATTCTCTTAGATTTGATGTACCGGAAAACATCATCTGCATGTTTTCGACATTTGAAACATCCATTCTATCAATATTCTCGATTATTTCCAGATTTCGCAAGTCTATAAACAGAGCCCGTGAATTTTTCGGTAATATCACTTGATCTTCCACGATGATTTGCTTAACTGAAGAATGGGTTTTCCAAGGTGCATCTGCTACTGCGCCAGCTTCTCCACTATATAATCTGATTGTTTCAGTTCCTTCCTCATACGACCAAGGAACCGTTCCCCATAGATTCTGTTCAGGCTCGTAGGTATAGACAACCGTTTGTTCTTCTACTCTAAAAGTTCCAGAGGCATTTTCGGGAGTCTTACTCAATTGCCAACCACTAATGCTTAACGCTTCGGTTGTGTAGGTTTGATCAACTAATCCAGTCAGCACGCTAGAATCAGCTAATTGATTCCCTTCCTCATCTTCATGCTTTACAGTAACATTTCCACCTTGAACTGGTTCAAAGACTGCACGAATCACAGAGTTTCCAGCTCCATTTTGGCTTACAGCAAGTTCCTGGCTAGTTGGATGAAATATAACTATTGGACCTGAAGCGACTTCCCAGCGTAAAAATCGGTAACCGGGATTGGGAAATGCATTCATATTCCCCAGGCTCTCTCCGACACGGAGCCATACCACATTCGATCCTGACGAATCAGTTCGTCTAGGATTACCACCAGCTGGTGGACTTGCAACTAATTCTAAACGATACTCAGTCGTACGATTACTTCCCTCTTTACTATTTTCTAATTCTTCTGATTCTTCTGTCTTTTCTGTATATTCCGAAATCGCTGTTACTTCATGATTATCAGAAGAGCTTGACTGATCAGCCGCATAAGTGAGTTGAAACGGGAGATGGTGCAAAAGCAAAACCATAATCAATAATAACTTTCCAACGATTCGGCTAATTGTATTTATGTTCATACCACTCCTCCTAGTATTTGACCTACTGCATTATTCTTATTAGAAACTTATAGCGAGCAACGTTTAGACATTCTTTTTATCAACTGTCATTTCTTATGGGCTCGAAGATAACTCTTTTCCCAAAAATTCTGTAAGTCAATTTGCATGTTTATTACTTCACTAAGATTACATTGATTTTTTAATGAAATAAAATCATCTATTTCATTAACGTCTGAAATAAATGAAAAAAAACAGTCGCTATTTTTATTAGCAACTGTAAGAAAAACATTAATTATAGGTTTTACGATAAGGATTTATTTTTCTTTCTAGTCGTTGCCAATCATGATCATCTGGAACAGCTTTTAACAAGAGAAAATCGCTCTCAATGATGTAATCTAAAAGATAGCGATTGTAGTTTGTCACAATCAAATCAATATGTGCGGCGTTCAATACTTCTTCTGCTAGATAATAAAGCGGTAAAAAAACTAATGTATGTTTACTCCCAAATTGTTGGCGTACACGAGTTATAATTTGTTGACAAACAAAATGATCCCCTTCCAGAAGAAAGTAAATTGTTTTACTTGGTAAATAAAAATCGAAAATCAAATTACTATAAATCGTTAAACTCACACTTATATCTTCCATGTATTTTGAAGAAATAGAGTAGTTTTTCCTTTCTTTTTTTAAAAAACCTAAATTCCGCTGATAATTCTCATTATCTGAGCGTATGACTGCTTTTTTTATCTCTATCGCCTCTTTATTTAACACAGGTGATAACAAATCATTTATTTTTCTAGAGAGAAAAAACGAGCGTAAGAATGTTGTGATTTTTTGATCAATATTTTGGGGGAAATCAAATTCCTTTAGATATCGATTCGTGAGTTGAGAAATTTCTGTGCCTTCATGAAAATCTTTATAAAACTTTTTCTCTGATTCTTCATGGTCTAGGGTACGTTTACAGATAGTGACTAAATAAATCCAAGCGAATTCTTCTTTTGATAATTCGACCTTATAAAGTTTCTTGATGTCCTCTTTCAAAGAATGAAGGAGAGAGAAATTCTTTGCTTTGTATGCTAATTTCGCCAATTTTCTAGGAATCTCTATAGAAAAACCCAGTCCTGCACGTTTGATTGCGATAAAAAAAGTATAATAAAAGGCTGCCGGCGTAGTTCCAGATCCAACCTCATCTTGGCCCAATTTATTGCTTAATTTTTTTAAAACCAATTCATGTAATTCAATATCAGGAACAAGCGTATAGGGCGTTTCTACTCCTTCATAATAAAAATCTTTGAAGAATTTTCGCAAATTAGCTTCTCTTCCTTCAATCGACACAGGATTAGATACCCACTCTAGTCCATAACTCTCTAAAACTGTGGTTGATCGATTCAATAATCGCCGAAAGGTACTCTCTGAAAAATGATAGAAATGTGCAAGTTCATCGATATTTGACAATTCCCCTAAAAAAATATTGCCGATAATTTCAAATAAACATTCATTTTCTAATAATTGTTGTTTTTTTTCTTGGTATATCGAAGGTTTTTTTTCTTCAAAAAGGATTCCACTATTGCCTGACTCTAAACTGATACAATCATCAAAATAGTCTTTGATGTACTTGATATCATTGGCAATCGTTCGTTGTGTCACTTGGATTTTTTCGGCCACTTCTCCAATCGTAAACAAACGTCTTCGTTCAATCATACTCAATATTCGAAACAAACGGCTCGTCGTCCGATTACTGATAAATGCCAATTGTAGATCTTTCAAGTTTTCCACCTCATTTTTAAATGAACGCTTTTCTTTATACTTAAATATAAATAACATAAGCAAGCGGAATGATAAACTATATTGTTTTGTTACTAAATGGAACTAGACATGAAAAAGTAGCAAGATTTGCTCTTTTTACTCTTATAGCACATGATTTTTTTTATCATCCGATTATTCTGATAGTTTAAATTTTTTGTTAGAATTTCAACTGTAAGCATCCATTGTAAATGAGTCCGGTGAATTATTCTCTATTTAAGAGTTAGAAACGACTGATGTTTGCCATCACAACTATTCACGGGAAAAAAATCAATCATAATTGTTATCTAGCTATTAGGGTAAAAGGATTGATTTTTTATTTAACGTAATTAGGCAGAAGTCGCCCATCCTCTCTAGCTGGATGATGACTGCCGTTCGGAATGAGGGGTGCCGTTAGCAACTCGAAAACCAACAGTTTTTCACAGTTTTGTTGGATAGCTTCGAGAATAGATTCATCGTTAGCAAAACTAGAATATTCGAAGTCAAAGCAAGTAAAAATTGATCAAAACCAAAAATACTCCAATTTAGCAGTATGACTATACCATCTATGAAAAACAAGCCTGTAGAGAGTTTTATATTGAAATATTTTTTTAAAATTATCGGTGGAATGGACGTTCCTCCACTAGAAGAATTTTGTGAATAAACAATGGACATACCTACAGAAAAAATTAGACTTCCCAAAACGATCGATAAAATTTTATTTTCAGTAAACATTATTTTAGGTACATAAGTTAACAATAACGGTAGAACTAAACTACCATATAAAACTTTCATAAATACTTGTTTACCTAAATAAATGATTGCTAATAGCAACATAACTGAATTTAATGCAAGCACGACGAGTGAACGATCTACTCGAACAAGGTATTCAAGTAATATTCCTAGACCACTCGTTCCTCCAGCAGCAATATAATGTGGGCCAAAAAACATATTGATACTAATTGATAGTATCCACAGCCCCAAAGTAATCGTTAAATATTTGAATAGATTTTTCATATGCGCCTCCTAATATTTTTTAATGCAAGAACACAAAAAGGGATTAGATAAGAATATTCTTATCTAATCCCTTTGGATCCTCCGAAACTTTAATTAAGTTAACACATCTATTCTAAAAAGTAAACCTGTTAATTTTGTTTTTTAATTTTGACTCACAGAATTACACCGCTATAAACAATTGAAACTAGTATCCGGCAGAACTCCTTTCACTAATTGGCTTTAGTGGCTCTGTGCACGATCTAGTCAAACTAAAGAGGTATCTCTCAAAAAAAATTTCAGGTTTCATTGCTTATTGCTTATAGTTGCATCTTTCTGTCTTCTTCTGATTTTCCAGTTAGTTGCTCGTTTGTCTGACTCAAATTCCATCTCTTACAATGGTCTTTTCACTGTTTCAAATAGCTCGCATGAAAAGCAATATGTTGTTCTACAAATGTAGCAATGGTGAAGTAGCTATGATCATAGCCTTCTTCTTTTTGGTAGAAAACTTCGTGTTTCGCTGATTCTGCTGCTGTTAAAAAAGCTTCTTCATTGAGCTGGACTTCGTAGAATGGATCAGCCATTCCTTGTGTGATCAGGATAGGCGGTTGACTGATTGTTTCTTTTTTGATCAGTTCAGTGGCATCCCATTCACTCCATGTCGCTTGGTCAGGACCTAGATAAGCGGTGAATGCTTTTTGTCCCCATGGTACGTTTGAGGGGTTCGAAATTGGTGCAAAAGCAGAGATCGAAGCAAAGCGTGCTGGATTTTTCAGACCGATCACTAACGAACCATGCCCACCCATGGAATGACCCATGATACTTTCTTTTCCAGAAAGATTTGGGATCAAGGAGTAGATGATCTCAGTCAGCTCTTTCGTAAGGTAGTCGTACATTTGGAAGTCTTTCTTCCAAGGTTCTTGTGTTGCATTCAAGTAAAAGCCAGCCCCTTGACCGAGATCCCAATCTTCACTGTCAGCAACATCCCCCCGAGGCGATGTGTCCGGCATGACGAAGGCGATTTGCTGTTCTGCTGCATAGCGTTGGAATCCACCTTTGATACTAAAATTATCATCTGTACTTGTTAAACCAGCTAACCACCAAATGAGTGGGATTTCTTGATTTTCAACAGTGGTTTCTGGTAGATACACGCTGAATGTCATCTCACAATGTAGCGTTTCTGACAGGTGACGGTATTTGATTTGTTGCCCGCCAAACGACCGATGTGTTTCAATTTTCTGTAGTTCCATCCGTGTCACCTCCATAAGTGAGCATGGTGCGAATGGATTCTCCACGATGCAACAGCTCAAGTGATTCATTGATTTGTGTAAAATCTAAACGATGGGTGATGAATGAATCTAAATCAATTCGACCGTTCAAGTAATCTTCCACCATACCTGGCAATTGGCTTCGCCCTTTGACACCGCCAAAAGCCGAACCGCGCCAGACACGACCAGTCACTAGTTGGAACGGACGCGTGTGGATTTCTTTTCCAGCTCCGGCTACACCGATAATGATGCTTTCGCCCCAGCCTTTGTGACAGGCTTCAAGTGCGGAACGCATCACTTCCACATTACCAATACACTCAAAACTGTAATCTACGCCTCCATTGGTCATTTCTACGATGACTTCTTGAATCGGACGATCATGTGTTTTAGGATCAACAAAGTCCGTTGCACCCATTTTTTTAGCTAACGGCCATTTTTCAGGGTTCCTATCGATTGCAATGATTCGTTTGGCGTTGGCTTTTTTCAATCCCTGGATTACTGCTAAACCAATCGCTCCTAGTCCAAAGACAGCTGTGACCGCTCCTTCTTCAACTTTCGCCGTGTTTTCCACAGCGCCTAATCCTGTTGTTACACCACACCCTAATAGTGGGACGGTATCTAACGGAGCATCCTCTGTGATTTTCACCAAATTGATTTCATTGACGACAGTATACTCACTAAACGTACTTGTACCCATATAGTGATAAATCGGCTCGCCTTTGTAAGAAAAACGTGTCGTACCATCTGGCATTAGACCTTTTCCTTGCGTTTCACGGACAGCAGAGCATAGATTGGTTTTTCCTGACAAGCAAAACTCACACTTCCCACATTCTGGGGTATACAACGGGATCACATGATCACCCACTTCAACAGATGACACATCATCACCAACTTTGACAACGATACCGGCGCCTTCATGACCTAAGACCGCAGGAAAAACTCCTTCTGGATCTTCCCCTGATAAGGTAAACGCATCTGTATGACAGACAGAAGTGTACAAAATTTTTACCATGACTTCCGTCGGTTTCGGATCAGCAACATCGATTTCAACGATTTCTAACGGTTTTCCTGGTTCAAATGCTACGGCAGCTCTACTTTTCATTTTTCGTCCTTCTTTCTTATTCCGCTCGTCTGGTTCTTTGTTATTGAGCGAATCCGTAATCTTTCCACTTCATCGTATCATAGGCTGTGTTGAGAAACAAAACTGACAAACTTGTCAGTATCCTCAATTTCTTTACTTCTATTGGTGAGATTTGTATAATAGCAACTATTGCTGTCGAATAAATAAATCAAAGTGAGGTCCTTTATGTATCAATACCATGAAAAAGAGTTTACCAATACGAAAGATTTAGCCATGCACGTCCTTAGTGGAAAATACAAGATCGTCTTGATTTGGTGTTTTTTACAACAACCGATTTTACGATTAAGTGAGATTGAGAAAATGTTACCAGACATCAACCAACGCATGTTGATTCGCCAATTAAGAGAATTAGAAAGCGATCATTTACTCACACGTAAAGTCTATCCCGTAGTCCCGCCAAAAGTAGAGTATCAATTGACCGAGATCGGGCGCGAACTCTCAACGATCGTCCAACATATCTGCGATTGGGGGGATCATTATTATGAAGTCGTTGCTGATCTTTCAACGGATATAGCGGATTGATTCTGTAAATGATGGAAAGATGGTTTTTCTATCACAGTAAAGACAGTTCTTGAGACAATAAAAATCCCATATAGTTGATAGTAGAATGAACATCTTCTCTTATCGACCGTATGGGAAAGTGGGGAAGTATTTTAAAAAGTTGGATCAATCAAAACTCGAATGTTGTCGCTTCCAAAAGCGTCACTTCATCTTGTGGATTTTTGTTGATTTTGTAAGTCACTAATTTTTTACTCTGTGTGGGGCCAAACATGTTGACTTTGCACAAGATCCAATAGTTTGTCCCAGCAACTACTTGTGTTCCTAATAGCGCAAATGGTATAGCTTCACTACTGTCATCTAACGTTTTGCGTGCTTCTTCTACCAGCTTCTTGTGTTCATCAGTAATCGTTGGTGCGTCTGGAATAGTGATTCCTCCATCTAAATCAGTCATATCTATCGCCTCCTAAGCTTATTTTAAAAGCGCTTACCACTTCTTAAAATAAGGATAATTTATTTTTAAAAAAACATCAAATAAAACAACCCGAAGAATTCCACACACTGAATGAATCTTTTTTGTATTTTCCCTCCTTCACCTATCCACCATACCATTCCCCACTGCATTAAAAACCACTAACACTCATAAAACAGTAAAAAACAGCTGATAAACCAGTATTACCAAAGCCCCTAACACCTAGCGAATCATGGAATCGCATAAAATCTATTCATGTTTTACTCAACCAATTAAATAACTTTAAAACAAAAAATAGATAACGATATACTCAAAAAAACTTGAGGTTATCAACAACAAAAAACATACGCCAATCTTTGAAGATGGCGTATGTTCTCTTGATCATGCTATTTTCATTTTACCCATTCAACAAGGCACGTTCCAAGAGCGCTCCAGCTTGGTGCTGCCCTTCTAGGTTTCGTTCCCCGGAGAATTTCGACACGCGATCCATGTTCGTGATCACAACGATGACCATACTCTTTTTCCCTTGACTATGGATATACGGCAAATCCATTTGAGCAATTTTAGTGTCAACGGTTACCTGATCACCGACCTTTACAAGGACATCGAATCCTGCCCCATTCAAGTTGACAGTATCAATTCCCATATGGACTAATACTTCGACGCCATTACTAGTTTTAATTCCTAACGCATGTTTGGAAGGGAAAATCGTAGTGACTTTTCCGCTGACCGGTGCAAAGATGGCACCATCGATTGACTCGATTGCAAAACCATCCCCCATCATTTTCGTTGAAAAAACTTCATCAGGCACATCTTCTAAAGGAATATATTCTCCTTTAGCTACAGCGTGTAGATTCACTTCGTTCGTGTACTCCGTATCTTCTGCTTGTTCATTTGGTACTAAGAAATAAGTAATCGCAAAAGAGGAAACTAAGGCAATCACTATCCCAAGTACCGCAAACACAAAATACTGACCAATATAGGCGGGTAAGCTAAAAATACTTGATAAAATATAGCCGTAGATCCGAACACCAAAGAAACTGATAAACGCTGAAGCGATCGAGCTACCGATCGTAGCTGCCATAAACGCTTTCTTGTATTTTGATAAGATCCCGAAAAGTGCAGGTTCAGTGATTCCTAATAGACCAGAAACAGCAGAAGATAGAACCAATGATTTTTCTTCTTTTGATTTCACTTTCAAGTAAATAGCCGCTGTCGCCCCAGTAATCGCCATGTTTGCCATAAACATCATCGGCATCAACATATCATAGCCTTGATTCGCAAAATTTTGTAAGGCAATTGGGGTCATCGCATGATGCAACCCAGTAAAGATTGCAATTGGACGAATCGCACCGACCACGATACCAGCTAACACTGGCGAGATTGAGAATAACCATGCCACACCAGCTGCTAAGAGGTTACCTAAATGAATACTGATTGGACCAATCACTGTTAGTGTCAATAAACCTGCAACGAATAGTGAAATGGTTGGTGTGAACACCGTTCGTAACACTTGTGGTAATAGCTTATCCACCCAACGATAAATGTAGCTGAGTGCCAATACCGCAAAAATGATTGGGATAACTGTTCCTGCATAATTAAAGACAGGAACTGGAATAATGCCAAACAGTTGAAAAGCAGAGATCGAACCTTCAGCAACCGCTGTCGTCATGGTGGGAAATTGTAAAGTTGCAGCGATTGCAATCGCTAAATATGGATTCGTTTTGAAGATCCGAGCGGCAGAAGCAGCAACGAAAAATGGCAAGAAAGTAAATACGCCACTCGCAATCATATCAATGATCAAATACGTATCTGTCTGGTTCGAAATGACATTCAATGCCACTAAACCGGCCATCAAACCCTTAATCATTCCTGCCCCAGCAATTGCTGGTACGATCGGACCAAATACACCGGAAACAGTATCCATAAATAAGGATACGACGCCTTTTTTCTCTCCTTCACTTCGTTCACTTGTTTCATCTAACCCTAATTCTTTCGCAATTGGTGCAAAATAGTCAGCGACTTCTGTACCGATCACGACTTGCAGTTGTTCGCTTTGATATTTTGTCCCCACCACTTTCGGTGTTTTTTCCAACGCAGCATAATCCACTTTTTTCTCATCTTTTAAATCAAACCGTAATCGTGTCATACAATGCCAAGCGTTGTTGATATTACTTGCTCCACCCACATGTTGTATGATTTGTTTTGCTATTTCTTCATGCTTCACTTGTTCTCCCCCTTATTCTCATCAAACAATGATTCTTGTTTCCGCTTTCACCCAAATAGTAGCATGTGGAACGCCACTTGTAAAACCAGTCCTTTTTAGTAAATAACCAATGAAAAAGCTTTAATATCAACGTTTATAAAAATACTAACGTAAAATTGGACTGATTTTTATTCGGTTTAGATGTTTTTATTAGACCAAATTGACAGGATGTTCTTCCCCATGTTTCAATGAGGATGCACACGATTCATATTTATGTATATTGGAGTGAAAAAAATGACACCAACGATCATTACAAATATAAAAAGTTACGCAATCAAACCAGATCGTCACAACTTGTTAGTCGTAAAAGTTGAAACAGATAAAGGCGTGACCGGCTTCGGTTGCGGCACTTTCCAATTTCGTCCTTTGGCTGTCCAGACCGTAGTTGAAGAATACTTAAAACCTTTACTGATTGGACGCGATGCGAATCAAATCGAAGACCTTTGGCAAGTCATGAATGTCAATTCTTACTGGCGGAATGGGCCAATCACAAATAACGCCATTTCAGGTGTCGATATGGCGCTCTGGGATATCAAAGGGAAAATCGCTGATATGCCATTGTATCAGTTATTCGGCGGAAAAGCTCGAACAGCAATTCCTGCGTATACGCACGCTGTCGCAGATAATTTAGAAGACCTTGATCGTGAAATCGAGACATTTCTCGCACAAGGGTATCGCTATATTCGTTGTCAATTAGGTTTTTATGGGGGAAATCCAACGAATTTAGCCACACCTGAACAACCACTTGCTGGCTCTTATTTCGATCAAGAAGAATACATGTCCACTACGCTGTCCATGTTTGAACATATCCAAAACAAATATGGCGATCGTTTCCAAATGTTACACGATGTTCACGAACGCTTGCATCCTAACCAAGCGATCCGTTTTGCAAAAAAAGCAGAAAAGTACAATCTTTTCTTTTTAGAAGATATTCTACCGCCAAACCAAAATGAATGGTTGGCTCAATTGCGAAGTCAATCAACGACCCCGATTGCTACTGGAGAATTGTTCAATAATCCAATGGAATGGAAAGAATTAGTTCGCAATCGTCAAATCGACTATATGCGTGCCCATGTCTCACAAATCGGCGGGATCACGCCTGCCTTGAAATTGGCACACTTTTGCGAAGCGATGGGGATACGAATCGCTTGGCATACGCCATCTGATATCACACCGATCGGCTTAGCAGTGAATACGCATTTGAACATCCATTTGCACAATGCGGCGATCCAAGAAAACATCGATGTTCCTGAAAATACGAAACAACTTTTCGGAAATATCCCCACACCAAAAAAAGGCTTTTTCTATCCGATCGAACAAAGTGGGATCGGTGTCACATTCAATGAAGAACAGGCAGCAGAATTTCCAGTTGTCTATCGCCCACATGAATGGACACAAAGCCGTACACCAGACGGGACGATCGTGACACCTTAATTCCCAAAAAAGCTATCCTTACACGAAACATGTAAGGATAGCTTTTTTGGTTCCGCTGTATTCCTCTTATTACAATAATGAATACACGTGTAAACCTTAGCAGCTTTTTATGTAAAACATAATTTTCAAAAATCAATTTCTAAAGAATAATCTAAAATCTGTTTGACTTGAAGAAAATCGTCTCCTCTTAGACGATCAATAAATTCTTTACTAATAATCCGGTCAGTATCAAAGCTATGAATTTGTCTAGCGTGCACTCTTCCACGTTTCTTGTAATCATTCAAAGAAACATACCCAGAAAAGTTATTCCCCCCAGTCGTTACCGGACAGACAATAATATAGTTCGTTTTTTTATTGTAAGCATTTGAGGAAACAACTAAAGTCGGGTGCTTCCCTCTTATTTCCCTGCCAAAAGAAGGCGTAGAATTAAGCCAGATCAAATCACCTTGTTGAGGTTCCTAGATTTTTCCCAATCTCCTCTTTTGCTATTGTTTGCCATCCCTCATCTTCATCCTTTTGAAATGGTTTATCCGATAAAAATGGATTTTCTATTTTGGGTGTGAATATTAATCCTCCATTCTTAGATTTATATACGACATATTTTGATCCAGCTTCAACCTGATACTGTTTAGGAATTGAAATAGAGATAGAATTCCCTATTTTACGAGCTTTTACATTAATCATCATTTATCACTCCTCATAAAATAAATTTTACAACGTAAAAGATACTAATACAAAAATAAATCAATAGAGTTCTCAGACCTTCTTAATCTTTTATTTAATGCCACATTCTCATTAAACACTTATTGAATATTGACTTAAAAAAGGCATATAATCAACTTAAATCACAATAATAATTTTAAGGAGAATGAACATCTATGTCGAATAAAACCCAAGCTGGGAGTAAACTTATTCAAGTTATTTGGTTGTTACAACTTTTAACTTTGTATACTTTTTTCCTAACAACTAACGATCAATCCTACCAGCTATCGAATCTGATCATGAAGTTACTTATCATGCTCTCTCTAGGTCTACAGAGTATTTTTATACGCAGTAACAGGAACTATAAATTTGGTATTATTTTTACATACAATCAATCAACAATTGCTCAAATAGTTGAAAGACTTATTTGGTTCATACTCATTGTAAGTTATTTTTTTGTGTTTTATATTTTCTATTATAAATAATAGATATAACTTACTTCACTTATCAAGCACTTGTAATAAAAGCACTGATGATTGCGTTTTACGCTTCATCAGTGCTTTCTTCACAATCACTATCAACTAATTCGTTTTAATATTTTCTCCCTTAACTTTCAAAAAAGCTATATTTTTACAGAAGTTTTTTCCTTAAGCTATTTTGAGACTACTCAAATCCTCAATCAATCCTCGACCGATGGATCTCACGGTCAAAGGGGCGGATGTAAGTCACAGAGTAGTCGATAGCAATGATGCTGCTGTATTCATAGACTTGTCCATCTTCTAATATGGCTCGGTTCGTGATTTGCATGGCTGGTGTACCGCGTTTACATAGCAATATTTTTGATTGTTCTTTGGAAGTCGTGATTGGGTCATAACTCGTGATATAGTGAGAAATTCGATAGCCTTTTTGTTCCACATATTTTTGGATGGAATGCTCGATGACTTCTTGGGACAGGTCGGGAAACATTGCTACCGGCATTTTTGACATTTCTAACTGCTCGATTTTATAATCAACGACTCGAATACGTTCAAATGTCCAAACTTCGGCGCCTTCATCAAGTTGAAAGATTTTTTGCTCATCCGCCGTTGCTGGTGCTTTGTTTAAACTGATCATTTTTGAATGGATCCGATCATAAGGGGTACGTGTCAAAGAATTGAAGATCAAGGGATTTTTGACCCATTTTTCATGGATAAAGATACCTGATCCTTGAACGACACGGACAATACCGATTTCTTCTAGGTTTTTGATCGCTTGTTGGATCGTAAAGCGAGAAACATGATAGATTTCCGCTAGTTTTCGTTGATTCGGTAATTTTCCATCTTTGAATTCTTCTTGATAGATCTTACTCAATAAATCTTGGACGATGAATTCTCGTTTTTTCATGATCTTCTCCTTTACGGGTTACTTTCACTTCTTTATCTTAACAAAAAAACAACCAATCACAACCCACTCATGACGAGCCAGTGGCGAACGAAATGTATTTAGAACAAAAAAGCCACAAAAATTGGCAAAAAGAACCATTTTTGTGACTTCATCTAATCAATTGAAGTTGAATCTTTCTTCTTGATCTTCCTAATTCAAACGTAATTCTTGACCAGGGTTAAAGAAGAAATCATCCATCGTCATGCCATTCAAGGACAAGATCGTCTCAACTGGCACACCCGTCCGTTGCGCAATTTGATTTGGACCTTCGCCTTCACGTACAACGGTTGTAGCTGCTTGATTGGCTTGATTGCTCATATCTTCTGTGGACTGTGCCGTGTACTGACTGGCTTGTGACTCCGACGTTTCTGTTGTTTCTGGTGTCGCTTCCGTCGAAGGTGTCGTCTCTTCCGAAGAGGATTCGCTACTAGGTGTCGCTGCTTGAAGTTCCGCACTTGTTCGCAGATAAATGTCGGAGATCCGAGCGACCTGCGCCGTGTAACTTGCAGATAGCTGATTGATCATGGTATCTAGGTCGATATCCTCCTTGTTGGAAGCATCTTGGTACATCCCTCTTAATTTACTGATTCCTTCATCCGACAAGGCTTGAAGTTCTCTTGCTTTTCGGTTGGCAATGACCGAAAGACCATTGACACCGTCTTGATTGTTTTGGATCTCTGCTTGGTATTCTTCGATCAACACTGGGGTTTTATCTTCGATTTTCTTCGAATAATCTGCAACGACTGCTTGTAGTTGTTCAGAAATAGCTCCTGAAGGTTCTGTTGCTTCGCTGCTTTCTTGTGTTGCTTCAGTTTCAGATGAAGCAGTAGTTGAAGCTGTGGACGATTGCGTCGTTTCACTCGTCTTTGCTACCGAGTTTTCACTGGCATTGTTTCTACTATGGAGATATAATCCAGTACCTGCACCAACCAGTAGTAAGACTACTGCAACAGCGGCACCGATTTTCATCATACGCATGCGTGATGCTTGTTTCTGTTGTTGTCTTCGAGCTGATCGAACATTGCCACGCTGTTCATTTTCTTCATTCATTTCATTCACCACCTGTTATTTCTGTAAAAAAAATAGCGTTACCAACTTTCTTGTAGTTCCATTGTAGCAAATAATAAGCGTTATGAACATTTTTTATTATGTTATTACTGAAGAAAAATCACCATTTTTGATGATTCCAAGATTCTCCATCGATTTCTCCTTGCAACTGCTCGATCCGTTCATTGATTTCGACAAATAAGCGTGACATTTCATGAAGTAAGGCTTTGCCCTCATAATCCGCTTGTGTACTCAATTCGGCTAATTGTTCTGTCAACCATTGATCCATTATAAGGTCTTTCCTTTCATCTCTTGTAGTATAAATGTCAGATCTTCAATATTTTCTTTGGCTTCTTCTAACATCGTTTCGATCATCTGCTGCTTCATCGGTGCTTTTTCCTTGATGCGTTCATTTTGCGCAAATCGTTCGATAAACCAATCGATCCGATTGATCAATGAAGGTTTTTCGACTAATGTGAGATATTGCTGATAACTGATCAAGCGTTCAAATCGTTGTTCTTGAGTCAAGTACATGAACTGTGCTAAAACAAACGGAGGTAAAAAGGTCATCTGGAATTTATGGGCAATTCGTTGGTAAGGACGCAAATACTCCGAGATCGTATACTCTTCTTTCCCACCTGCTTGGTATTCTTTTTCACTCACGCCGGTTGTTAAGACGATCCCTAATTCTTTACCTGATAAGACTGCTGTTGCCGCTTCTAACACTTGGTCTTGCCACATTTTCAAATGGGCTGGCGCGCTATACCAATAGAAAGGAAATTGGAAGATGATCCGATCATGCTCTTTCAATAAAGCAAGTTCTGCTTGAAGATCAATTTTCCCATCTGGATAACAAGCTTCTAGATGATGCCAAGTAGTCGATAGCTGGCTGGATGCTTCTTTAAAAAACTGTTGGTTCAACGATGTGTCAATTGTCGGATGGCTGACAATAATCAATGTTTTCATAGCTTTTTCCTCCCGTTTTCTAGTCTAGCATATCCCAAGAAAAACCCAGTCAACAATGCCTTTATGTCTTAGGTTGCCCAAGAAATGATGGCTTGTTCTTCTAATTGCTTTTTTAATTGTTCTGCGGAAACTCCTTTGATCTTTTCGTTATTCATTCGTCTACGATAGTTTGTCGCCGTCTCACCAGTGAATTTCTTGAACATGCGGCTAAATACGACCAAACTATTGAAGCCGACTTGATAAGCGATTGCTTCAACGGATTCTTCCGTCAGAGATAAGAGAAACGCTGCCCGATTGATGCGAACACCGATCATATATTCTTTGATACTGATCCCCATGTGATTTTTGAACACACGAGAGAGATGACTTCGGTTAACGGATAATTTTTTTGCGATCTCCTCAACAGTCAAACGCTCGCTGTAATGTTCTTCGATATACTGTACCGCATCAACAGCGAGGGCTGAATAACTTTTTTGTTCTCCTAAATGAACATAGCCACCATCTTCTAATAAGAGCGCGAGCAATTGATACGTCAACGCATTTAATTGCAGCTCATCGACTAGATTTTTTGTCGAGTAATTCATACATGCCAAGATAATCTCCACATATCTAGCAATTTCTGAAGAAACCATCGTGTATTGATCATCTTTGAATAAAGAATGTTGAATGATTTTATCGGCTACTGCCCCACCGAAGGAAATCCAACAGTAGACCCAAGGATCTTCACCATCCGCCAAATAAAAAGTAGAATCACCCGGTCTAATCAAAAAAAGATCACCTTTTTTTAATTGATATTGCTGATCTTTTACGCGATAGACTCCTTTTCCTTCCATCACGATATGCAAAATATAATCTTGACGAATAGCTGGTCCAAATGAATGAAAGGGCAATGTTTTAGAAAAACCGCAAAAGTCAAAGTATAGTTCTTGTGAGATGGATTGATGTTCTTTTTTCAAAAAAATCGCTTTTTCCATTGACGTACCCTCTTTCGTATTTTCTTTATTCTACTATAGATGCAACAAAAAGTTAAATACTGCTCACAGAAATACATTCAAGCAAGTGCTCTTCTTTGATATGATTGAATGGTAAAAATAGTAACTACCTGATTGTAAACGCTTCATTTAATGGTATAGTTAATTTGACTAGGTATAAATTACGCCTACACCAACTACTAATCCAGCACCAAGAAAGGACTACTTAAATGGACATTACTAAAAAAACATTTGGACAATCTGCACATTTGATTACTTTAACCAATCAACAGGGTACGACCCTCGCTGTTACCGATTTAGGCGCACGGATCGTCAGTTTGACATTCATGGATAGAGAGTTGATCCTAGGTTTTGATTCAGCAGAAGAATATCTCGAAAAAGATGCCTTTATCGGAGCAACGATCGGACGAACTGCTGGGCGGATCGATGCAGGCAAATTCATCCTCGACGGCCAGACGTATCAACTACCTGTCGATCCCGCAACTGGTCATTCCTTACATGGTAGTGCGCCAAGTTTTGAAGAAAAAATCTGGCAATACGAAATCATTGATGGCGAACAAGAAGCCACTGTGATCTTTACCACGACTAGTCCCGATAAAGAGCGTGGTTTTCCAGGGAATTTATCCGTAGAAGTTCGCTATACCCTTACAGAAGATAATATTTGGCGTGTCACAACGAAAGCAGTCAGTGATCAATTGACACTATTCAACCCAACCAATCATGTTTATTTCAACTTGAGTGGTGATGTGACGCAACCAATCGATGACCATACTTTGTGGGTCAACAGTCACGCGTTTGCTGAATTACGACCGGACAGCATTCCGACAGGTGAACAAATAGAAGTGACTGGAACACCGTTTGATTTTCAAACACCAACAAAACTAACGACTGTTTTCACCAGTGACTTTCCACAAAAAGAATTATTTGATGGAATCGATCATCCGTTCTTCTTAAAGGACACAGGCTTAGATAAAACAGCCGCTTCTCTTTTAAGTCCAGATGAAACAATCAAAGTCAGTGTCAGGACGGATGCATCGAGTATCGTCATTTTCACTGCCAACTTTGGGGAAGATACACCTGAAATGCGCGGGCAACGTTTAGCGAACCATGGCGGCATCACTTTTGAAACACAAATCGCTCCAGGAGCAGAACGTTACCCTTCTTTTGGCGACATATCTTTGGTACCGGAAACACCATTTGAGACGATTACAGAATTCAAACTTGAAGCAAGAGAGGAACAAGACAGATGAATAAAACAGCACATTTAACAACGAAATTCAATGAATTATTTGGTGAAAAACCAACATCAAACTATTTTTCACCTGGGCGAATCAACTTGATCGGTGAACACACGGACTACAACGGTGGACACGTTTTTCCTGCATCGATCACTTATGGCACTTACGGCGTTGCTGCACGTCGAGAAGACAACAAAGTATTAGTTTACTCAACAAACTTTGAGGAAATCGGCGTGATCGAATTCACGCTTGATGACCTGACATTTGATAAAAAAGACAACTGGGCAAATTATGTCAAAGGAATGATCTTGAAACTAAAAGAAGCTGGCTATACCATCGAGAGCGGTTTTGAATTGGTGATTGAAGGAACGATCCCTAATGGTGCCGGACTTTCTAGCAGTGCTTCGTTAGAATTATTAGTGGGGGTTGTTCTGGAAGATTTGTTTGATTTAGCGATCGATCGTTTGACACTCGTTCAAACTGGAAAAAAAGTAGAAAATGAATTCATTGGTGTCAATTCAGGGATCATGGATCAATTTGCGATCGGTTTTGGAGAAATCGACCATGCCATCTTGCTAGATACGAATACATTACACTATGAAATGGTCCCAGTTAAATTAGATGACTACGCTGTGGTTATCATGAACACGAATAAGCGACGTGAATTAGCAGAATCGAAGTATAATGAACGCCGCAGTGAATGTGAAGAAGCCTTGAAACGTCTACAAACGAAGCTGGACATCAAAGCTTTAGGCGAATTAGATGAAGCGACTTTCGAAGCGAATACGGACTTGATCGGTGATGATACACTGATCCGTCGTGCACGTCACGCCGTCACTGAAAATCAACGAACATTAAAAGCAAAAGCTGAATTGGAGCAAGGAAACTTAGAAGCTTTCGGTCTATTATTGAATGATTCTCATTACTCACTCCGTCATGATTACGAAGTCACAGGCATCGAATTAGATACACTTGTAGATGCTGCACAAGCGCAACCTGGTGTATTAGGCGCACGAATGACAGGCGCAGGATTTGGTGGCTGTGCCATCGCTCTAGTCAAAGAAGAGGAAATCCCCGCCTTTAAAGAAAATGTCCATGCACGTTATTTAGAGGTTGTAGGATATGAGCCAGAGTTCTATGTGGCACATATTGGAAGTGGTACGACGAAAATCACAACAGATACCTCTATTTCATAATCTTCTTTTTTCAAGAAACAGGTTTAGAAAAATAGCATGATAACATATATAGCAATAAGTAATAAGGTAGGAATTGAGAAAATCGTTTCTCAATTCCTACCTTATTATCGTAAAAGTATATGAATCTAAAAAACTATCTTGACCCAATAAAACAGCTAGAGTTACTTGAATTTCTTTAGTTATCCTCACTGTTAGCTTCAAGAAATGCTTCGAGTCGAGTCATATCATGTTTAGATAATTCTCCTATATCTTTACACTTAAAAAAAGTTGATTTTTTTGAAAGAATAAATAAATTTCCAGTATCAATCCAAGACTCTTTTTTTAAGTTAGAGTCTATCCAATCTTCAATATGAAAATAGAATTTTTTTATCGAATCGGATTTATTTCTAAACTTACTAGTTATTGCATAAAAGAATACTTCATTCTTATTATTTTCCACAATCAAAACAGGTCTTCGTTTTCCACCTTCACTTCCAACATAGGCAACATACATTGATACGATTTTATTCATCATCATTTAACCAAGCTTCTAAAGTCTCATTGTCCTCTATTCTAGTTATATTAGATGACTTTTTTGCTAGTCTAGCAATTCTTCTTGCTTGCTTTGTTCGTTCAGACAACTTTACTTCAAAAGGCAATCCACCCTCCTCGATTACTTGTTTATAAAAAACAGTAATTGCAGTTGTTGGATTCATGCCTAAATCTTGCAAAATATCTTCAGCTTCCGTTTTTAAATCACTCTCAACAGCGACTTGAATTCTTTCTTTTTTTGTTTTCATCTTCTACACCTCCGAACATATTATACTCACTATAAACTCTTTTTTTTTATTTTATCAATATATATGTAAAAAAGATAGTATAAAACAAGTAAAGTCAATCAGCCTTCTTTTTCACAAAAAAAGATAGAAAGAAGCTATATGCATTCTTTCTATCTCAATCATTCTAAAATTTTTTTATTACTCGTATCACTATTTTGACTTGCAACGCTACAAAGTGTTCAGTCGTTTAACCCAAGATCTCAACAATTGCTTTGTTGAATTCAGGCAAGTCATCTGGTGTACGGCTAGTAACTAATTGATTATCGATCACCACTGCTTCATCTTTGACATTGGCGCCAGCGTAAGCCACATCTGGACGAACAGTATCGTAAGCAGTCATTGTTCTGCCTTCTGTTAGACCGGTTTGGATAAACAATTGTGGGCCATGACAGATAGCAAATAACGGTTGGTCATTTTTCAAGAAGTAAGTAACAAAATCAACAAAACGTTGATCCTTACGTAATTGATCCGGTGAGAATCCTCCAGGGATCAAGAGCGCATCGAAATCTTCAGGAGAAACTTCATCAATGCTGCGATCGATCGTGAACTCGCCACCTTTTTTGCCTTTGATCGTTTGGTTTGCTTCAAAACCAATCGTTGTCACTTCATTCCCCGCATTTTCCAATGCTTCTTTTGGTGAAGTCAACTCAATATCTTCGACTAAATCAGTTACGATTGCTGCAATTTTTTTTGCCATTTTTCCTCTTCCTTTCTTATCGCTTAATTCTAGCCTAAAGGATTTCAGAAAAGTGTGCAAATCATCTGTTTATGATTTATAACTTATTTTATTTAAAAGAAAAATGATAGTTTCTCTTTTAAAGTTAAGCACCTAGTTTTTCACGAACAATGGCTTCAGTCAATGTCTTTGAAAAATTTAGATGCATTTCTTTGCCTAACTTATCTGCCCATTTTGGGATCGTTAACGTCTTTTTTACAGGTTCCTCTGAGCCTAAATATTCTGTTAGATCGACAAAGACCATTGAAATAAATGATTTTTCAGCATCATATTCTAATATGAACTCAGAGTCACTTTTAAAAGGGTTATTTTCTATAAGTGACAATGAATTGATAAGAGATGGTTCAGGTAATGTTCGGTCTTCTTCTATCTCAGCCGCCAAAAGAATACCTAAGTAATCAGAGGCATTTTCGAGCGCTTCAGGAATGTCAGATCCGCTTGTACCAGCCATCTCCGGAAAATCTGGAAAGAAAACAGAAAATACCGAGTCATAGACTTCACTTGTTTCTAAATAGAATAATGCCGGATATGAAACAAGCATGATTCTCCTCCTCTCTCAAGAAGCAGGAACAAAGCTATTTTAACCCTGCCTGCCTTAGTATCCCATGTTCTGTCCCTTTAGGTAGCTTGGAAGGAACAATGATTGGTCGATTTACTCCTGGTAGTTTCACTTTTATATGAGAACCTTTTCCACCTTTAACTTTTAACCCACCTATGGAAATCAAGAGTTTGACCATTTCCTGTTGTGTCATTGGCATTGTTACAATACCTCCTGACATATCTATACTAACACGTGTAACACGTGAAGAAAAGAAAAAACACGTGTTATACGTGTAAAATCAAATATAGAAAAATTATTCAATAAAAAAAACCAAGGCAGCTATCTAGGTTCAGCTGCTTTGATTTATTTTCTGTATGTCGCTTTTTTATCCTCACAGCTACGGTACACTGGATATTCTCCAATCAATTGGACCGGAAATGCTCGCTGTTCCAGTAGTTTGATTGCTTCGTTCAATTTTGTATCTGCTTGTTCAATCTCTACTTCGATCACGAAAAAGTATTCACCTAACGAGGTTTTTTGCGGTCTAGACTCGATTTTGGTCAAATTAAGTTTTTGTTCTGCAAATACCGCAAGTACTTGATATAACGCACCTGGGCGATTTTCTGGCAAGTCTACAAATAGTGTTGCTTTGTAAGTACTGACTGGTAACTTAGATGACATCGGTGAGGAACCTAGTAGCCAAAAACGGGTTTCATTGTTGCGGATCGATTGGATATCTTGCTGAACGATGGTCAAACCAAACTGTTCCGCAGCTTCTTTAGGTCCGATTGCCGCGATTTTTTGTTCAGGATGCTCGGCAACTTGTTGGGCACCTTGGGCAGTCGAACCCATTTGCTCGATTTCCACGTCAGGGAACTGTTGCTTCAAAAATACTTGCGATTGTGCCAACGCTTGCGGATGACTACAGATTTTTGTTACCTCTTGCCACGTCTGTTGATGCTCAGGATGCACCATCAATTGTTGCTTGATGGGCAAAACGATTTCTCCTTGGATCGTTGGTAAGGTTTCATAGACATGGTCTAATGTGGGCAATACGGAACCTTCGATGGAATTTTCGATCGGTACCATCGCATAATCGATCGCATCGTTGATCTGGGCATCAATCAAATTTGTTAAAGCTTGATACGGAGACCAATCGCCTTCGTTGAAATAATTCTTTACTGCACTATATGTGAAGGAACCTTTTGGGCCTAGATAACCAATTTTCATCGATTCATCACCTGCTTTATGATTTCTGAGACAATTTCTGCTGGTGACTTACCAGTTGTTTCTATCGTAAGATCTGCTAATGTTTCATAGTGTTTTTTCCGCGAAAAAAATAATTCTTTTAACTTTGTATCATCTTTATCGAGTGCCAACGGACGGGCTTGTTTGTGATCTTGGCGGATACGTTTGATCAAAAGATCGGGATCAGCTTTTAAGTAAACCACCAGATGATCTGTCAGCAGTCGTTGATTTTCTTCTTGTAGGATAACTCCCCCACCTGTCGCAATGATCGCTTCTTCTTGCAACGAGTTTTTCAACAGCTTCGTTTCTTCCTGTCGAAAGGCAGCTTCGCCATGTAATTCAAAATACTGACTGATCGAACAGCCAAACTCCTCGACTAATTTTGTATCCATATCGATCAATGGTTTCTTTAACTGCATAGAAAGCTTGCGACTGATCGTTGTTTTACCGGCGCCCATAAAACCAATCAGCACAATTGCAGCCATTAGTTTTTCTCCTTGATCAGACCAGCTAGATCAGTGAAGAAGTCAGGATAAGAAATATTTATCGCTTCTGGATGGTTCAATTCAACTGGTTCATCGGTCAATAATGCGGCAATCTGTAACATCATGCCAATGCGATGATCCCCATGACTGTCAACAATTGCCCCATGTAAAGGTGTCGGACCATGAATGATCAGCCCATCATCTGTTGTTTCGATGTTTGCGCCCATTTTTATCAATTCTTCCGCTGTCGCATCGATGCGATTTGTTTCTTTCACTTTTAATTCTTGTGCGTCCCGAATGATCGTCGTGCCTTGTGCTTGTGTTGCAGCTAATGCCAAAATCGGTAATTCATCGATCAAGCGAGGAATGATTTCTCCTTCGATCGTACACGCCTGCAAGTTGGCAGAACGTACCATTAAGTCAGCCGCTTGATTTTGTTGATCGATCTGCATTTCTTGGATCGAAGCCCCCATTTTGATCAATACATCTAAAATCCCTGTTCGTGTTGGATTGATTCCTACTTGTTTCAATAAGACTTCACTATCTGGCAAAATACTTGCTGCGACTAGATAAAAGGCTGCTGACGAAATATCCCCAGGTACCGCCACGTTTTGTCCAACTAACCGTTGCCCGCCAGCAAGTGTGATCACTTTATCTTCTACTCTGATTTCTCCACCAAATTGTTTGATCATTTCTTCTGTATGATTCCGTGAGCGTTCTTTTTCGATGATCGTTGTCTCACCATCTGCTTGAAGTGCCGCGAATAAAATCGCTGATTTGACTTGCGCACTAGCAATCGGCATCTCATATTCGATTGGTTTCAAAGGCCCACCAGTCACTCGTAAAGGTGGTAGATCTGGATGTTCGATCCCTTTAAGATCCGCACCCATTTCACGTAAAGGATTCATCACTCTCCCCATCGGGCGACGATTCAACGAGTCATCTCCAGACACTTCTGCCGAAATCTTACTTCCAGCTAAAATCCCTAAAAGTAAACGGATCGTTGTACCAGAATTACCTGCATCTAAACGTTCTGTTGGTGTTTGTAATCCCTCTACGCCATGACCATAAACATGGATTTTCTCTTCTTCCTCTTCTATTCTCACACCTAATTGTCTAAATATGGACATCGTACTCAAGCAATCTTCTGCTTTTAAAAAGTTCGTTATCGTCGTTTTTCCATGACTGATTGCACCAAACATGATGCTGCGATGAGAAATCGACTTATCTGCTGGAACCGTTAGCTCACCTTTGATTCCATGTGTAGCATTAAGTAATTGCATTGTCTCAACTCCTGATCCAACAGTGAAAATTTTCCGCTTGAATCAATGCTTGTCCTTTTTCTAAATCGGTTTGATTTTTGAAGGACAATTCAAGGACTCCGAAAATATCTTCTCTAGTTTCTTGTATTTTTAGATTGATGATTGAAATATCTGCTTGGCTCAAAGCCGTTGTCACCTTAGCAACTGCACCGGAAATATCCGGAATATCAACGTATAGATCATAGAATGCTGGAATCGTTCCTTGTCGTTTCTTCGGCAACTGATCCCTTGTCTGCTTCGCTTGTGCAAAAAATCGATAAATGGCCTCTTCATCATTTCTCGCAAGTTGTGTTTTCAATGTTTCCATGGAGGATTGCCATTCTGCTAACAAGGACAACATGATTTCTTGATTCGTTAATAAGATATCTGTCCACATTTTAGGATCAGATGAAGCAATTCGAGTAATATCCCGAAATCCTCCGGCGGCAAGTTGGGAGGCTCTTGGATGTTTCTGATTGAGTTCATCACTGGTTTGCACTAAACCAGCAGCCACGATATGAGGCAAATGGCTTAAGACACCGACGATCTCGTCATGATTTTTGGCTTCCATCAACACAAATTTCGCTCGCGTCGGTTCCAATAGTTCCATCAATTCATCCACGCGCTCACTCTCATGATCATTGGTCAATATATAATAAGCTTCCTCGAACAAATTGGGATTGCCGGCTTTGACTCCTGATTTGTGCGAGCCTGCCATTGGATGCCCACCAATAAAAGTAAAAGGTAATTCCTTAGCCGCTGTCATGATTGCTGCTTTTGTACTGCCAGTATCGCTGACCAATACCGTTTCCTTTAACGGAAGTGTTGCTAATCGTTGCAAATAATCCAAACTAACTTGTACAGGAACCGCTAATAAAATAACATCCATTTGACTCGCTTCTTCGATCCCAGACACCAGATGATCCACTAATTGGACTTCTTCTGCAATTTTTCTAGTTTCTGCTGAATGATCCCATCCATAAAGAGTCACATTCGATCCTTTGATGGCTCGGCAAAGCGAAGCACCAATCAGACCTAAACCTAAGACGAATACCTTTTTCTTCATATCGCTCTCCTTACTAAAAGTCTTGGATCATCTGCCGATGACTGGCCACAGATTTTTTCAGCTCACTCATGTTATCCGCTGGGAAATGTTCAAGGATCTCCACGGCAAGTGCTGTTGCAATAACGTGTTCAGCAACCACCGAAGCTGCGGGTACAGCCGTACTGTCTGAACGCTCGACACTTGCTTTGTATGCTTCCTTCGTATCGATATCGACACTCATCAATGGCTTGTAAAGTGTCGGGATCGGCTTCATCACACCACGAACGATGATTTGTTCGCCGTTCGTCATCCCACCTTCAAAACCACCTAAATGATTGGTTGTCCGGCGGTAGCCTTGTTCTTGATCCCAGGTGATTTCATCCATGACTTTAGAGCCTGGTAAAGTGGCTGTTTCAAATCCAATACCAAATTCCACCCCTTTGAAGGCATTGATACTCAGCATGGCTTGTGCTAATTTTCCATCTAATTTTTTATCCCATTGGACATAACTACCCAAACCAGCCGGTACATTTTCAACCCGGACTTCGACGACACCACCTAAGGTATCACCTGCTTTTTTCGTCTCATCAATCAATGTTTTGACTTGTTCTTCGATTTCAAGATCGACCATATTAACTTCGGAGATCGTTGTTTTTTCTTTGATGACTGCTACAGGTAGCACTTCAGGTATCGTTGCTTTGATTCCTCCAAGAACCGCTACATGACTGGCAATTTCAATATCTAGTGCTGCTAGGATCTGTTTTGCTAAAGAACCGATTGCCACACGCATCGTCGTTTCCCTAGCGGAAGACCGCTCTAACACATTTCTAAGATCTTGATGTTGGTATTTCATCCCACCGACTAGATCGGCATGTCCCGGACGAGGTTTCGCTACACGGCGACGTGTGACATGTTTTTCTTCGATTGGCTCGACTGACATCACCGTCTGCCAATTCTTCCAATCTTTATTTTCCACGATTATCGTGATTGGCGAACCAAGCGTTTTACCATGTCGAATACCTGAGGTGATTTGGACACGATCTTTCTCGATCTTCATTCTGCCACCACGACCGTAACCGCCTTGTCGTCTCGCAAGGTCTTCATTGATTTTTTCAAGTGAAACTTCTAATCCTGCCGGGATACCTTCAATAATGGCAGTTAACTGTGGACCATGAGATTCTCCTGCTGTTAAAAAACGCATTTAATTCCCCTCCTCTAAATAGTCTTTCACGGATTCAAGCGGAATTTCTTGGATCCTTGCTTGTCCGATCTTATCTAATAAAATGATTTTCAATGTCTTTCCACGTGCCTTTTTATCGTGGGTGATCGCATCATAAAGGGATTGCTCCTCCCAAGGTTGGTACTTGATCGGTAACTGATACTTTTCGATCATTTGGATCAATTGCGCAGTGATACCCACTGGTGATTGTCCCAGCTTTTCGGCTTGTTTGGTGATTTGCACCATACCGATCGCTACGGCTTCGCCATGACTGATCTGACCATAACCAGCAGTATTTTCGATGGCATGTCCGATCGTATGGCCAAAGTTCAGTAACAAACGATTCCCGTTATCGAATTGATCTTCTTCAACAACTTGTTTCTTCACACGCAACGCCTTTTCAATGATTTTTTCACTATTAGCCAGTAAGTCAGCAACTCCTGTTAAGCTTGCCAAATCTTGCCATAGCGTTTCATCACTGATTGCGCCACACTTGATGATCTCAGCAATCCCTTCTTGGATTCTACGCTCTGATAACGTCATTAACGTCTCTGGATCGATCAATACCCCGTCTGGTTGTGCAAATGTCCCAATCATATTTTTCGCCATGGGTGCATTGATTGCTGTTTTTCCTCCAATGCTTGAATCGACCTGTGCCAGTAAGGAAGTCGGGATCTGGACAAATGAAATCCCTCGCATATAGGTGGAAGCAACGAAGCTGGCTAAATCGCCGATCACTCCCCCTCCAAGCGCAATCACCGCATCACTACGCGTAAATTGTTCTTCTGCTAAAAACGCATAGAGGTGAGCTGCCATGTCGAATGATTTGCTGCTCTCCCCAGCTGGAACAACATAATGGACGACTTCGTAGCTTGCCCGCAACTGTTGACAAATTTTTTCGCCGTATATCGGAAAAACATTCGTATCACTGATAATCGCGATTTTTTTATTTTTCCAGATTCCTTCGATCCACTCAGACACATGATTGAGTGCATTTCGTTCAATGATGATCTCATAGCTTTTTTCTGGTAAGACAACTTCTAACATGACGCTCCTCTTTTCTATAAGGCTTTGATTTTATTCATTGCTTCAACTAAAATCTCGACTTCTTCCATCATTCTTAGGTAGTTCTTTTCATTCAATGATTGCTGTCCATCTGACCATGCGTGGATTGGATCAGGGTGGATCTCTACGATCATCCCATCTGCGCCACTAGCAACACCGGCTCTTGCCATTGGTGATACGAGATCCCAAACCCCTGTACCATGACTTGGATCAACGATGATCGGGAAATGACTTAATTTTTTAATGATCGGTACAGCACTTAGATCGAAGGTATTACGTGTCGCTGTTTCGTAAGTACGAATACCACGTTCGATAAAGATGATGTTTGGATTGTTTTGTACCGCAATGTATTCCGCCGCATTCAACCATTCTTCGATCGTCCCTGAAATCCCGCGTTTCAAGCCAATTGGTTTTCCTGTTTTCCCAACAGCTTCTAATAGACGAAAGTTTTGCATATTTCTGGCACCGATCTGAATGATATCTGTGTATTCACAAACGACATCGATATGGGCTTCATCCATGACTTCGGTAATGACTTTTAAGCCGTAATGATCCGCTGCTTTACGCATCATTTTCAGTCCTTCTTCTCCTAATCCTTGGAAAGCGTAGGGTGACGTTCTAGGTTTGTAGGCTCCTCCACGTAGGACTGTTGCGCCACCAGCTTTTGCCATACGAGCAGTTTCCATGATTTGTTCTTCGCCTTCTACTGAACAAGGACCAGCCATCGTCACAAAACTACCATCACCGATTTTCAAACCATCCACATCAACGACTGTATCTTGCGGATGAAATTCTCGAGAAGTCAGTTTGTACGTATTAGAGATTTTTACTGCACGCTCCACCGTGTCGTATCTTTCAAATGGTACACCTTGGATAATTTTTGGATCACCGATCAATCCTAAAACAAGACGATCTTTGCCATGGTTGATCTGGACGTCCAAGCCCTCTTCCTTGATACGTGAAAGTACTGGTTCTAGTTGGTTTACTTCAATTCCTGGTTTAATAATTAAAATCATAAGATAACATCCTTTTTTATTTTTATTTTTTTATCACTGTTTAAATACTTGATCGACAATGGAAAATCGTTCGTTGTTTACTTAAAATAACTCGTTGGAAAATGAACTGATGTGGTTCTCCTTTCGTTAGGTATAAAAAAAGCCCGCCGTAGACAAATCTACAGTGGGCCTTCACCAATTCTAACAAAAAAGCCACTATAGATTTTCATCTATGTGGCGGACAAGTCATCTCAAACATCCTTAGCCATCATAGATACAAACGTTGTGTTTGCACCCATGAATGTCATGAATACAAACCTATCTAAAATAGCTAAAGTAATACGTATTCAGTTGTGAATTCAATGTGATTTTCATAAGAAATCGCTCCAAACTGATTTAAGATTGGTTTAAGTATAGATTTCTTTCTGAAATAAGTCAACTACTTTTTCAAATCTTTTTCTCTTTATGCCAATGATCCTTTAGAAGACCGATGTTTTTTTAAAGTTCCTATTGATTTTTTCGTTGACAAAAAACGCGAACATGTGTTCTAATCATGTAGAAGAGGTGACTGTTATGTTTAAAAATCAAAATCCTGTATTTGACTATCATAAAGAACCTTCTAGAGATATTTTATGTATTGATTGTAAGTCGTTCTATGCTTCTGTTGAATGTGTCTCACTTGGATTAGACCCTTTAACAACCAAACTAGTTGTTATGTCGTATCCCGGAAATTCATGGGAAGAACGTGGTAGCGGGTTGATCCTTGCCTCTAGCCCAGCTGCAAAAAAAGCCTACGGGATCACGAATATCAGTCGTGCGCGTGATTTGCCCTTTCCTTATCCCAGTGATTTATATATTGCCCCACCACGAATGGCCTATTATATGGAGAAGAACAAAGAAATCAATGCAATTTATAAAACCTATGCAGACGAGAGTAACCATCATGTCTATTCGGTCGACGAAAGTTTTTTAGATATCACAAATAGCTTGAATTTGTTCGATGCTCCTGATGCCCGGGCACTTGCAAAAAAAATTCGTCAAGACGTTTATGATCAGACAGGGATCTATACCACGATTGGTATCGGTGATAATCCACTATTGGCAAAATTAGCTCTGGATAATGAAGCGAAGGATACCCGAGACATGATCGCCGAATGGCGTTATGAAGACGTCCCTGAAAAACTTTGGCGGATTCCTCAGCTTACAGATTTTTGGGGGATCGGTCGAAAAACAGCGATTCGTTTAAATAAAATGAACATCCATAGCATCTATGAGCTTGCACATGCGGATTACTATCGTTTAAAAAGTGCAATGGGGGTAATTGGTACACAACTTTATGCCCATGCCTGGGGAATCGATCGAAGCTTTCTTGGCGAAGTCTACACCCCTAAATCAAAAAGCATCGGAAATAGTCAAATCCTCAATAAGGACTATACTCGCCGAGAAGAGATTGAAATCGTGATCAAGGAAATGGCGGATCAAGTAGGCACACGCTTACGTCGAGAAGAAGCAAAAGCACAAGTAGTTAGTCTGTGGGTCGGTTTTTCTTTAGGCTACACAGATGTTTCAGGAAAAACCGGGTTTCACCAACAGATGAAAATCGAGCCGACCAACGCCAGTCATGTCTTAGCAGAAGCACTATTGATGATTTTTGATCGACATTATCAACGGCAAGATATCCGAAGTATCGGCGTCAATTGTTCTCGCTTAGTTTATGCGACTGGCTTGCAATTGAATCTATTCGATGATCCTAAAGAGCAAGTCAATGCGGCAAAGATTGACTTTGTCGTGGATAAGATTCGACAAAAATATGGATTCAAAGCAATCGTCCATGCACATAGTTTACTGGAAGGTGGTCGAGCAATCGCCCGCAGTTCGCTTGTAGGCGGTCATGCTGGTGGAATGGCTGGTATTGAAGGTGAAGGACATGCGACGCACGAAAAAAGAATTTCTCGATTACAATGAATACCGCGATCGCCCCTTTGGCTTGAAATGGGGAACCGCTTTTGCCATGGATGAATTAGTTAAAGGGATCGATGAAAACGCTGAAGACGCCCTAAAAGACCTCCCTCCCCAATCGCAAATGACGCGAGAGGAAATCGACCAAGTCCTGTTACAGTCCTTTCTCTATCAGCAAAAAGTAACGATTCAATTAAATACAAAGGATGAATTTGGCAGGTATTTAGAAAATATTGAAGGCGTCTTTTTTGGAGAAAGTGATGAAGATGAGGTGACGATCGATGACACTCAAATCCCTTGGCAAGATATTCGCCATATCGAATTAAAGCAAGAAGAAAAATGGTCGCATCTCTCTACTTTTGCTACCATGGGAAAAATCAGCAATCGTATGCCTCAATCGCACAAACAAGAAGAGATTCAGTTGATCAAAGATGAATTTTACCAAGAATTCCCAACCGACAATGACTAAACGACTAAATAAAAAAGGAAGCGTTCGTTATGAAAACGATCTATACCCATTTTGAAACAGTGATCATCACCGCTTATATCGCCAAGCAAGAAATTGCTCTTCTGACAAAAAGCGGCAAACATTACCAAGGAAAAATCCAGTCCATGATGACAGAAGAAGGTTTTTATATAAACGACCAGTTTATTTATTGGACAGAACTTGCTACGATCGATTTAAAAGAAGAATACTTTCACTTTTGGCGACACGTCATGACAAAAACAAGCAGATAGGTCCTTTTTTGTCTTATTTGATTTTAGAGGTAACTCGAAACTAGATTTCGCATAATAAAAAGACTTGCCATTAGCTATCTAGTAACGCTTAAAACAAAATAAACGAGAAAATCCAAAACTTAAAAACAGTTTTTAGATTTTCTCGTTTATTTTTTGGAGTTGTCTATTTCCGTCACATTTCATTTAAAATAATTCACTGTGGGAACCTAGCCTAGCAAGTATTAGTAGTAATTGATCAGTATCAATCTTATATACTAATAGCCAATCTGGGCTGATATGACATTCTCTAAATCCCGCATAATTGCCGGTCAAATGATGATCACGATACACTTTGGGCAATTTATGTTGGCTTTGCAAAAGAGATAGCACCTTTTTTAATTTGGCTAAATCTTTCCCTTGCTTTTTCGCTTTTTTATAGTCTCGCTTGAATTGTGAGGTATAAAAAATATCAAGCATCCAAATCCTCCAGCAACTCATCAACAGAGCTGAATCCTCCATGAATATTCCCATCTTTTGCATCTTTTAGCGCTTGCAAAGTGGCCGGATTTCCTTTTTCAATTTTAAAAGGAATTGCCTGTTTATTGACAGACTGTTTCAAAAAAACTGTAATTGCGGTTGTCATATTCATACCTAACTCATCAAATAATTGCTCAGCATCCTTTTTCAGCTCCTCATCAATTGATATATGGATTGGTTTCTTTTTTGTCGTTTCCATGTTATCACCCCTATTATTTTTCAATTTTATTTTAACATAAAGACAACATAAAATCACCATAACAACAACATAAACACATATCGAACACCTAGTTATTCCTTATTTTTCTGATCAACGCTCGTTCTAATCGTGGTCGATTATAGCGTTGAATCATAATAAACGGAACATTGACAAGAAGCGCATAAAAAACCATGACCCACCCCGCCCATCTTGGATTCCACAAAAAAAACAGGAACGCTGGCGGGATCAATAGCCAATGTGTCAGCTCTGCTCTTTGCGTTTCGATGATGAATTTCTTCAGTGCAGCAGAATCAGTCTTGCCAAGCCTTGATTTATCGAATCCTCTCTTAGCAATCACCGTACCATCTGGTAGCTTATCTTTCCATTTTTTGATTCGGAAATTTTTTTCCCAAAAACTCCCTCGCTTTTCAAAAGAAAAGGAACGAAACCAACGATGCTTTCTTTCAAAAAACGAGTCAGCGATTTGGCGGACACCGTAGGATATTCCTAAATGGAATATAAACCAGACAAGAATGTCGAGCATGACTAATACTCCAGTGGTCAAATGGATCAGCGGCATAAAACCCTCCTAAAATTTGATTTTTCTTCCTTTCCAAGTCACTGATTTCAACAGATACGTTTGGATCAACGACCATAAAAACAAGAAAAGGAAAAAGAGAAAAAAGATCGGGAAAAACAACAAGAAAGCAAGGGTGAAATTCCCAACACGTTTGGCAAAGATGATGCATTGGCATACATACAGACAGTAGATGACTAGCGCAAACTGCCATTGATCCGTACGAAAAGCCAATACAGAGCCAACTCCACCAGCTATCCATAATATGGTCCCGAACAAAATAAAGGGATTGGTGGCTCTTGAAGCTGTTGCAAAATCCTTTGTCCACCCTTGGATCAATTGCTTGAACCCTTCTGGATACATGCGAAAAGCAATCAACTCTTTTCCGCCGTATAAATGGATGGGAAGATCTTTCTTTAGGAAGCGCTTAGCTAAAGCCATGTCATCTAAGATCCCACTAGGCATATCATTATGCCCATCCACCTGAAAATAATCTATTTTTGAACACAAGATACACGGACCGAATGCCCCCGCTGCTTTTACTTTTTCCCCAAACACAGAAAAAGTATTCAATCCTACTAGAATGATCACATTAAAAATAAAAGAAAACTGTTCATAAAAGCGAAAGGTCTGATGAAAAGGTTGTAGCGACATTAGTCCACGCTTTCCTCTTTTTTCGTATTCAGCCAATAATCTTTCCAAGCTATTCTCGGTTTGGAAGAATGTGTCCGCATCTAAAAATAAGAAAGTCTCACTTTTAGCATGCGTTGCACCTAACCAACAGGCAGCCGCCTTTCCATGCTGTTCACGATCATTTGAAAAAACTACTGTACCTAAGCGCTTGGCGATTTCAGCTGTACCATCAGTGGAAGCATCATCTACTACGATGATCTCTTGTGGTTGGATCGTCTGCTTCTGGATTGATCGAAGCAATTTTGGAATCGTGTTAACCTCATTACGTACAGGAATAATGATTGAAACACTTGTTGCAAGTCGAGTCGTTGGTGCTGTTTTCGCGAGAAACGGCAATCGATAAAAGATACACCACCCTGCAAGCCAAGCGACGAAAAGGACGATCATGATCAGTAACAAAATACCCCTTCCTTCCTATCTATTCGCTTCTCTTTGCACGATCTTATCACTTACTTGTTGCCCACTCAAAGTAACCATTGGCATACCAGCTCCAGGATTGACCGTTCCACCGACAAAGTATAAATTGTCATAGCGCTCACTATGTTTCCCATGTTTGAACCCATGATTTTTTTTACGATCTGAGACAGTACCGTAGATTGCTCCCCGATGTGATAAATAATTTTTTTGGATATCTTCTGGGGTCCAACGATTTTCATAGACAATATGTTTTCTCAAATCCGTTAATCCCATCGTTTCTAATTTGATCAAGATACGCTCCCGAAAGGCATCGTATTCTTCCTCTGTAAATGGTTGATCTTGTAAATAAGGGATGTGCGGTAAAATCTTGATATTCTCATGTCCTTCAATCGTTTGGGAAGGATCAGTCTTATTCACATTGACCAAATAGATCGTTGGGTCTTCTGGCAACTGGTGCTGATGGAAGTTTTGATCAAAATTTTCTTTCTCCGCATTTGAAAAGAAAAAATTATGATGTGCTAATTGCGGATATTCTTTATTCACACCTAAATGCAAGACAAACCCTGAACTTGCGGGTTCAAATTTCTTTTCTAACTTCTCAGTAAACGCTGGTTTTTCATCTAATAACTGTTCATAAGCCGGGATGACTTCCATATTCGAAACAAAATAGTCTGCTTCGATCACCGTGCCATCTGCCAATCGCGCAGAACGGATCTGATCATTCTCTATATTTAATTTTTCAACATAAACGCCGGTATGGAACGTCACACCGATCTCTTTCCCAAGTTTCACGATCCCTTCCGCAATCTTGTGCATCCCACCTGGCACATACCAAATCCCTTGCGCATGTTGCATATAGATCATCATATTCAAAACCGCTGGTGCATCATAAGGAGACGAACCAACGTACTTACTGAAATAACCAAGCATCTCTTGCATTTTAGGATGACTCACTCGTTTTGCGATTCCATCATGCATCGAAGAAAAATAATCAAATCCTTTCAACGCTTTGATCACACCATGTTCTTTTAAAATCTCCATCGTTGAATCAAGCCCTTTGTCAAAATAACCGACTTCTGTATAATCGTAGATTTCTTTTGCGTAGTCTAAAAATGCTTGATACTCTGCCATATCGGTTGCAGACAACATTGGATTTTCTTGCGCCATTTTCGTTAGATCGCTGTATAAATCAATCGATGTATGGTCAGGAAAAAAAGAGCGCCACTGCAAATCCAACCGTTCAATCGGAATGTAATCTGCCATCTGTTTGCCACTTGCAATAAACAATTTTTCAAAGATTTGAGGCATCGTCAAAATAGATGGCCCTAGATCGAACCCAAATCCATTCGCTTCTAAACGGTTTAATTTACCGCCTAGATGATCATTTTTTTCATATAAAGTAACCTTGAATCCTGCTTGTGCCAAAGACACTGCTGCAGATAAGCCCCCAAGGCCTCCACCAAGAATAATGACTGATTTTTGTTTGTTTTCCATAACAGTACCTCTTGCTTTCTAAGTCTCAAAGCAAATTTTTACAGCTGGACATTTTATATGAATCAACTGTAAAAAAACACTTCATATCTATATCTATAGTAGCATATCCATAAAAAATCTTATTTCATTGCGCATTGTATTGTTATAAAACAATAAGAAAACATAAAATGAAAAACAGAGTAGACAAAACCAAAAAATCGTTTTGTCTACTCTGTCTCAGGCTAACTATTGCTTTTACAATCCGTTTATTCTCCACAATCAAAGAATCGGGACAAATAAACCACTGATTTTCTCTTTGACTTTCGTCCATCCACTTCGCCGTTGCCATTCTTCTTTTTTGACTCTTTTCGCATGGGCTAAATCTTCCGCAAAATGATCATTCAATTCATCGATTGTTCTTGATGGTCCATAAATGAACATCGATAACTCATGATTGAGATAAAAACTGCGAATATCAAAATTAGTCGAGCCAATTGTTGCCACTACATCATCGACGATCATATATTTACAATGGATAAATGCGGTCGTATCATAAATAAACACTTCGACCCCCGCCGATAATAAGTCATCAATAAACGAGTTCGTCCCATGGAATGAAATGCCACGATCCCCTTTTCCCGGTATGACCAATTGCACCTTGATCCCACAACGTGCTGCTCGTCTAAGTGCGCCCAATGTTTCTTCATCTGGAATAAAATAAGGCATAGCGATTTTGATCGAATCAACTGCTTTACCAATCAAGTCATTAAAAGAATCTTTGATGATTCGTTCTTGATCATAAGGACCGCCATAAATGACCTGTACGATTTCCGAGCCTTTGGGTGTATCCGTCTTTAATGGAAAATACGTATCTTGATGTTTGATAAAATGACCGATCGTTTCCGTTCCTTCATCAAGGAACAACCAATCATAAACGAAACATTCTTGTACCTCTAATACAGAAGGCCCTTCGATCCGAACATTCGTATCTCGCCAATAAGAGAACTTATTACCGCGACCACTATACTCATTTCCGATATTCATACCGCCAGTATGTGCGATTTTGCCATCAATCACAACGATTTTTCGATGGTTTCGCCAATTCGCTTTGTTACTCAACCACGGTGAATTCAAAAGATCATAAGTCCGTACTTCCACACCATTTTCTCGCAGCGCATCTAATAACCGATTCGGAAAAGCAATCGATCCAACACTGTCATACATAAAACGGACTTCGATTCCCTGTCGTGCTTTTTCAATCAAGGCAGCCGTCAGTTCTTCGCCGGTTTCATCTCCTTTTACAATATAGTAAAAAAGGTGAATATGATGCGTTGCCTGCTTGATATCTTGCAACAATGCTGTAAAGGCTTCGTCCCCTTCTTTTAACAAAGTTAGCTGATTGTCTTTCGTTGGATACTTTTCTGAAAGATGGAAAATCTCGTTAGACAGATCGTGCTTGGCATGGATGATCTCTGAATGTTCCTGAAGGATCTTTAAAACAGTTTGTTGTACGTTTCGCTCATTCGCTACTTGCTGTTTCGGCAACTTCCGTAAACGAGGCTCACGACCAATCAAATAGTATAAAATGATTCCAACGATTGGCAGAAATAATAAGGCTAAAATCCAAGCAATCTTAGATGTTGCCTCCCTTTGATCAAAAATCACTAAGTACCCACAAAGAAGAAACGCATAAATCTCCACGATCAACCACGCATAAATGATTTGATTCAAAAAAACAATCAGTGAAACCGCTACAAGAATCAATAAAATCAATAATATTTTGTATTGTTGCAATTTATTCTTTATCATCGTTTTCTCCATGTTTGCATGCTTTATTTTGTCGTTGATTCTTTTTTCTGAGACAGTCAACGATGTTAGTTACAGCACACCTTATTTAGATTATATACGTTATAGTCGCTCTAATGTAAAGGATTTTCTCCTTCCTTACATCTTTTATAGAAACTTTTCTTCTATAATAATAGTCATTGTTTTTCACTCCGTATTAAGAAGGGAAAAAAAGCGCTATGATATTAGTCATCTCACAGTCTCTAAAACTGAGTAAATAGTATTCCAAAAATAAGCCAGAAACCCAATAATTTTCGGGTTTTCTGGCTTATTTCTCAGAATTGTATACTACTGTTATAGCTCTATTTCTTTATCAATTTCCCGGAACACTACTTAATTCCCAAGTAAGTGTCGTTGAATATTCTTTGGCTTCTGGATTCGTTCCTTTAGGGACATACAAACCAACACTTTTATCTGCTGTCTCTGCATCCCCAAAACGATAGATCCATGTTCCTGTTCCAGATTCTTCATCTGCTTGTAATAAGATTTGTTTCGTATTTGGTAAAATCCTTTGCATGGATTCTTCCTGTAGCTCAGGCGAATTTCCGCCTTGTGCTGTCGCCAATTGTTGATTACTCAATTGGATTTCCGAACCAAGCAATTCATGACCATTTCGATTACTGAATTGTCCATTCTGGGTAACCGATAATTGCCAACCACTTCGCTCATTGTCCGGTCGACGATCACTGATTTGAACATAATTTGGCCGCTCTTCGTTCTCTTTCACTGTCCCATCTTCATTCAACAATCGTTGAGGTTGGGCATAATATGTTTGTTCATGAACAGAAATAGCTTGTGAGCCAAAATTGAAGGACGAAATAAAGTCAATACTTAGTTGCCCTTGATTTTCTGGCAATTCTGGTTTATTTTCAGGTTCCACTTCTAATTCTGGATCTAAAGGATCTACCGGTGAGAAAGGTCCTACATCCTCAACGATTAATGTCGTAGCCGGTTCAAAAGTTACATCGTGAAATGTTAATTCAGCGGCTGGGTTGATATTTCCACGCACGTTATTGGTTTCTGGTGGATTGATCACACCTGCGGCTTCTGCCGAGCCTTCTGCATCTCTTAGAAAGACCTGAATCTCATCGTCTTCTTTTAAAGTTAAGTCAGATAAATCTAGGATAAAGTTACCCTCGTTGTCTATCGTTACATCAGAAGTGTCAAAGATTTGTCCATTATGAGTTGCGGTTATTTCAACCTCTTTGTTTTCAACATATCCCTGAACATGTGTAGCTGTTTTTCCGATGGTATTCAAAGGAAACTCCGCTGGTTTTGGTGGGATAATCGGAAAGACGACAACACTATCTATTTTGATATCCTCCGGTAAACTTGGAACTCCAACTTCACCAACACCACGAAAAGCAGATAGAACGCTAATCCGATCTCCCTCATTTAAAAGATTCGGTAATTTTACTTCAAATATCCCCTCTCTATCTTCTTCACCATAGATACTATCTACTTTAGTAATTGCTCTATGTGTTTCTTTTTCTCCAGTAAGTCGTTCAATTTCTATCTCTAGTTCCACCTCGCCTCCAAACGCTGATCTATAGTCACTCCCTTCCGGAATACTTACATGACCAAAAATAGACTTATCTGCATTAGTAGGAACTCTTAATTCATCAACAACAGCACGTGCGTTATTTGCACTAATTCTACTATATGCAGTCATTCCAGCCGGTCCAAAAGTACTTGTATTAAATGATTCCGGATCGCTAGTCTTTCTAATAGTATTAAAATTGCTTCCCGTTAATTCAAAATCAACCATATTCCAATACTTTTCTGCTTCAAGATCAAAATTAGAACCATTAGCCCATGCTGCAAAATTAGAATTTTTCAAATCAAATATAGAGGATGACGATACATTATATATGTTGCCTCCATTTGGACGTGTATTTTTAAAATCAAAAAAAAGTGGATTATCAATAGTTATATTACTAGTTGAACCATTAAATATTGCACCTGATGCAGTGCTCGATCTTCCAATTGCTGTAAAACTAGTTCCTTCCCTAACATTGATTTCCATCGAACTGTTACCACCAATAGCAGGTCCAAAATCAGAGACAATATTTACTTCTGTTCCCACGCCACTCAAATCAAAAACTCCACCATCATTAGCAAATTCTATCCCTTGATTCGCCGAATTATTAGGTGATCCGTTTCCACCATTGTACATTTGTAATTTACTATTTCCTTTTACAAAGAATTGACCATCCGCACGAAATCTTACGGCCGGAGCAGCTCCTTCTTCAGCCTCAATAATAACAGTACTATTATTATCTATATCAAATCGAGAACCTCGGCTTGCAGCCCCATAAAATCTAACTGTTGCATCATTTCCATCAAGAAGAGAAGAGTAAAGTTCCATTTTAGAGCCATTGTCTACCAAAATTCTTGAATTCGTAGCAGTATCATAAAGAAGCGCACTAGTTTGAGGGGCTTCTATTTTCAAAGATGCTCCATTGTTAACCTCAATAAGCGATTCATTTGAATCTAGTCTGATAACCCCTCCGTATCTACCAGAGCTTGTTGAAGTTGTATTAATAGAAACTGTAGTGTCTTCATCCGTAATTTGAACTACCGGTAATACGCCTGAAATTTGTGCTAACTTTGCTTGCAGGTCCATACTTACTTTACTTCCATTTCGAGCAAAAAAATTATTGACTCGGAAGACAGCATCATCACGCGCATTCATAGTCGACCTATAAGTATTTTCGCCACCTATATATCCTGCCTTTGCATTCGGTGCATTAACTAAACCAGATACATTCCCATTTCCTGTATGAACATTTTCAAAATTTAATGTCCATCTTTGACTGTTGGCTGCTGTACCTGTAAAAATTGCTGTAGTTCCCGGTTTTGTTATTGTTATATTTCTTAAAGTAATTGTCGTCTCTACGCTCACTGCTCCAAGTGTGAATCCAGCAGTATTATTGGCAAAATCTATCGACCATCCTTGTCCGTCAATTTCTATATTTCTGTTGATCGTACCTGCCGCTCCAGCGTTTCTGACTATGTCGTTTTCCAAAATAATTTTTTGTACATCATCGTTACTTATGGCTTTTTGAAATTCTTCCCATGTTGAAACACTTACGAAAGGCTCTTTCTCCTTTGTTTGTTGATTCTGCGGAGCTTCTTCCTTAGGCTCATCTACTTCTTCGGATGTCTGATCATCCTCTTGATTTTCTTCTATTATATGTTCTCCCTCTTTTGATTCCTTTTGTCCGCCTAGCTCCTCATCAGGGGAGTCACTTTCTTCAGCTGGAAGTTCATCACTGATTGCTTCTGGCTCACTGATTTTTAGCTGAGTCGTCGTTTCTTCCACAGACAGTTCATAGTTTCCTGTCTTGTCAAATACCAAAGGAAGAACAAACGTATTTTGCGCATGTTTTGACTGAACGATCCATTCATGAGGCTGCTCTCCTTGTTCGATTGAAATCCCTGCCGACAATTGGTCTTGGATAAGCGTTGCTTCTTCTGGTAAGATCACTCGTGCCTCTGACACTTCTTGATCAGAAAAGAACGTCACTTGTAGCGGAACTTTTATCGTTCCTTGCAATTGAGATTGAGAAAAGAAAAAGTTAGGATTACTGGATAGTTCTTTTAAGGAGTTTTGGATAGCAGGACGTTCCATTGGCTCATGTTCCACATTGTCCATCGTGGTTTCTGCGTAGACCATGCCTATCGGTATAGTTACTGTTTGTATCACTAAAATTGTCGTCCCTAAAAAAAGCATCGTTCTTCTTAATCTTGAGGGCATTGTATTCACTCCTTCTCATTACTCTTATTCGGTTGCTCTTTTTTTCTTTTATGGATTAGGTAAAGAATTATTCCAAGCAATAAAACAAGTAACATGATTGAACCAATCATCCACCAATTAATACTCGTATCGACCATAACATCCGCTCGATTCAATGCTCGTGCTTCATCTGCTTCGATCGTAAAGGTTCTTTCCCATTGCCATTCGTCTTCCCCAGAACGTGCCGTCATTTTCAATACGTAGTCACCACTGCGAAAACGATCACCTTCTAAAGAAATCGGGAAATTAAAATTGGAATTGGGTGCCATTTGCATCTGTTCTTGACTGGCTTGGTATAAAATCTCTTCTTCGCCCACTTTTTGAACCGTAGCTTCGACTTCTAAGCGATTCACGAATGTCGGGGTGAAGTTTTGTAGATTCGCACTGATCACATTGCGATAGTTGAGTTGGTCAGCAAAAACATCTAACAACTCTAAGTCCGGTTGTACAGCATCTTGTTTGTTGCTCACAACCACACCGATGATATACGCAAAATCATTTTGGATGGCGACACCTTCTTCATTACTCGTTTCTTCTGTTGCTTCTTCTTTGACTTCTGACACTCGTAATCCGCCAGCTAACAATCCTTCAAATTCTTCTTTAGGCATGTTCAAATCAAGCGTAACGGTCTTTGTTTCATTTCCAGCAAGCTCAATGATTTCTGGTTGTTCAATCAACTCAGCCAACGAATGTTTGAGCGTTGGATCTGCTTCTTCCGCATCTTGTCCGTATTCTACGACCCCCATCACGTTGGTATAAGCAGTATGTGGGGTGATTTTGATTTTTTTGGCTTCTGCGTTTGCGTTTTGTAGTTTCAACGTTAGCTTTTCTGTCGTTTCTGGTGCAAGATTCAATTGAAAATAACGATCATTTCCTGATTTTTGATTTTCTGAGAACTCAGGCGTTACATAAAAATTCAACGTTCCTTCTTCCGCTCCAACCAACATGGGAGCCATCAGGCTGACAATCATGACGAGTAATACGATCCCCACTTGTTGGATTTTATTTTTTCGATATGTACTTGTCTTTTTCATAAACTTACCCCTTTCTTTAAAGGAGGTAGCGCTACAAAATTGTAACGCTACCACATTCACTTCTATAAACAAAAATCGGTTGCTTTTTAATGATTATGATTCGTTATGTTACTCATATTTTTTTTCTTGTTAATTTACACCACTAACATCAGGTGTATTGGATAATTCCCAAGTCAATGTTGATTTATATTGTGTCGCATCTTTTGCTGTAGAACCAGGAACAAACAATTGGATCGCATTATTTGTTACTACTTCAACTTCATCGTTCGCCTCTTGTGCATCTAGGTCTGCTTGGTTCCCCCAAACAACTGAAGATACCCCTGCACCTTTATCTTTTTCTGCTGTCATCACGGATACCGCAGAAGCATTTGGTATTAATTTCATTCCAGCTGGATGAGCTACTGGCGCATTACCAGGCGTACTTCCTTCATACTGGATTCTTGGATCCAACAATGAAATTTCTGCACCGAGCAATGTATCATTCACTGTTGTATTCGTTGCTTTAAAGTCGGTCATGCGTACTTGCAGATTCCAACCAGCATTCGTTCCACGGACATCTTGTACTTGCGCAAAACTGACATACGGAACTTTGTTTTCTTCACCAGTTGTCCCCTTTTTTTGTTGTTTTTCTGCAACCATATTGTATGTTCGATCTTGATTTGAAATGACTTGTGAACCGAAATCCATTGTGACAGCTTTCATGATTGATAAAGGCCCAGTTGTTCCTGGCACTTCAGGCTCAATCTCGACATCTGGTTCTTTTACTGGTGGAACAACGACTAGCTCTTCATCTTCATTTGGTGTAAATTCAATCGTTCCATTAGTTGTTACATTACGTACTTCTTTTGATGTGTCTGTGGAACCATCTTCTGCAAATACAGTCATACCTCCGGCAAAAACTGTTGATGATAAGGCTGCAATTGTTGCTAATCTAACTAATTTCATTTATACACGTCCTACTTTCTATGATTGTTTTTTCTTTTTGTGTTTCCAAAACCAAAAACTAAGTGTCATTATCACAAGAAAAACCCCTAAAATTATCCAACTACTCATTTGTTGTGCATTCGTTTTTGGCAATCTTCTGTGACTGGCATCTCTCTCCTCTGACGGTTGTTGAGCGATTTCTTTCGGGAAGTCTGGTTTGATTTCAACTTCTGGAGCTGGTACTGGATCTCCAGGCATTTCATACACGCCTGTAAAACCGACTGCCCCCTCTGTTTCAACTGATCGAACCTCTGTCCCGTATACAACCAAAGGTGCATAACATTGAATAAGTAACATACTCAGGCTTAGTATGTATTTTTTTTTACGATTCATTTCCCTCCTCCTATAACCTTTCTTACATAATAGTAATTATCATTACTTTCTGCATAAATAAGATTAACGTAGCCCAAAAAGAAAAGAAATTCATATTTTTCACTAACTAGTGAAGTGGCTTGTTCCCACTTTCACTATGTGACTTTGATAGATTCGCTCTTTTATTTGCACAACAAAAAATCGATGAAGAACCGCGGAGATCAGTTAATCTCTTTAGTTACTTCATCGATTAATGTCGTTTTTTACTTCTTACAGCATACTATTGAGTAAAGGATTCAACTGAGTAAAAATGTTGACCCAATCATTTCTATTAGGGACTCGATTAATCAACAAATAGTCCTTGTTCAACTGGTAATCCAATAAATAAGGACGATAATTCGTTACGATCAAATCAACATGCTCAACGTTCAAACGTTCTTCTGTCAATTCATGTAACGGAACAAACAGCACATGATGCTGCTTCGACAACAGTTGATTGGCTTGGACTTTGATCAACTGAACGAGTAAATGATTACCTTCCAAAAGAAACAACACTGTTTTCTTGGGTGAATAATAAGAGAACAAGATTTCTGTATACATCGTTAAACTTGCTATGATATCTTCTAAATATTTCTCTGAGAAAGACAGCAATGATTGGTTTTCATGAATAAATTTCCGATTTTTCTCATAGGCTAAACCATAGAGATCTTTGATGATAATAATTTCTTCACTTAATAATTTATTCAGTATTGGTGCCATTTCATTATTGATTTTCCTCCCCAGAAAAAAGGCAGAAAGAAAGGTGGATAATATAGGATTAGTCTTCCGGTCGATGTTGAATAATTGGAAGTAAGATTCAATCACTAGATCTATTTCAGACCACTGATTATACTTTTCCAAAAAGACAGTCTCGTGCTCGATATTATCAATCGTTCGTTTGCTGATTATAATCAGAAAAAGCCAAATGATTTCATCTTGGTGGATCGAAATACCATACTCCTTTTTGATCAGTGGAATCAATTCAGACATCAATAAAAAATCTGTCTCATTGCTAAAATCAATCTCTTTTATCTTACGAGGTAAAGAGATGATATGCCCATTCTTATTTCTGATCATCGTGATATACAAACAGTAATAAAATCCTGTGACCATGATCCCTGTTCCTATCTCATACTTACCAAGACGCTCACCTAGCTTATTTAAAAACATCTGGTGGATACTTTCTGGAGGATAGACCGTATACGGTGTTGGTTCTCCTTCATAAAAAAAATCAAAAAAAAACTTGCGGATATTCTCTTCTTTTCCCACAAGATCCACTGGTTTTAAGCTAAGTGAAAGCTGATATTCTTTTAAAAGCTCTTTGATTTGAGCGACTGATCGTAGCATCGTACTTTCTGAATAATTATAGCGATCAGCTAATTCTCCGACAGATACTAGCTCTCCATAAAAAATGTCACTGATAATTTCAAACCAAATCTCCGATTGTAACAATGCTTCTTTGTCTTCATGATACAGTCGTCGATTTTTTTCTTTAAAAAAATAGCCCGTCGTGTTTGACTCAAAAATCGCACTCTTCTCAAAATAGGTTTTCAGTTCACTGACATCTTTTAGAATCGTGCGTTTAGAAACACCTAGTTGCTGCGACAGGCCAACGATTGTAAATATATTTTGTTGCTCGATTACATTTAAGATACGCATCCACCTCTCCGTAATCGTGTTCGTGATAAACTTTAGCTGTAATTCTCGCATTTTAGCACCCCATTTGTTTTTTATATCTATTCTTAAAAAAAATAGATTGTAAACATGTATAACAAAAATGATGGAGAAATACTAATAATAAATAAGTGAAAAATTGAAAAAATAACTGGATTAAATTTAAAAGCAAAAGCTATTTATAACTTTCGTACTCTTATTCCTATTTTTTAATAAACTACTGCATATCCATAACAAAAAACTTAGACCAACAGACTGGATTTATGACCTTTCGCTCAGTGGTTATCAACTTTTTATTTTTTAAGAACACGCTTTATTCATTAATTTTTAGTGTGCTTTCTTTTCTTATAGATGATTCTCTAACTCTTACAATCCCACACACAAAAAATTCCAATCACTTCAAACACTATGAATATTGGGGGAGTTTCCACCTATTTTATGCCTTCAAGATCCTTTATACAATAAAAAACGATCAACAAATAATTTAAACTCTGTTTAAAATAACAGAAAAATTATTTGTTGATCATTTAATTAATTTTCTTAAAAATCAAACTGATTTTATTGATTTTATTTTGTGAAGGCAAAAAGAGTATATTCCCTATTGGTCAGGTACACTGCTCAATTCCCAGACAAGTTTTGTCGAATAACTTGTCGTTTCTGGATTCACACCTGCCGGCACATGTAAACCTACGCTTTCTCCCATAGTCTCCAAATCACCAAAGCGATAGATCCATGTTCCAGTACCGGTTCCGCCTGCTGCTTTCAGTAGCACACTCCTTGTATTCGGAATGAGTTCCTGACGCTCATTTTGCTGGATTGTTGGAGCGATACCTCCTTGTGCTGTCGCAAGTGCTTGATTGTCCAAATTGATCGTAGCTCCTATCAATTCATTACCGGTTGGATTGACAAATTGCCCACTCTGAGTAACGGCTAGTTGCCAACCATTTCGTAAATGTTCTGGGCGACGGTCGCTTATTTGAACATAGTTTGGGCGCTCTTCTTCCGTTGCTTCCACCCCTTGGTCGTTTAAGAGACGCTGAGGTTTCGCATAGTACAAACGATCTTGCGTTGATATAAATTGTTGACCAAAATCAAAGCTGGAAACAAAATCAATACTCAAAGCACCTTGTTCTTCTGGCAATTCTGGCGGGTTCTCTGGATGAACTTCCTGATCTGGATTGATCGGATCAACTGGATGAACAGGATCATAGGAATCAATTTCTTCTTCGTAAACATAAGTAACTGTTTGTTCTGTTTTCATAAACACACCAGAAGTATTGTGTGGTACTTCATTCAATACCCATCCTGCTATTTCCTTTGGTTGTGTCACATAACTTTCACCAATCGGACCAGTGAGCGTTTCTGTTTCGGCTAATTCGTTGTGGTACACATCTACATGTCTGACTGTTACTGTTCCTTCTATGACAGGAGGTGGAACCCAGCCTGAACCAGATCCGTTAAAAACTAACCCTGTATATTCGGAATTATGAAATGTTTGTAAATATCGTTCCGTGAAATCATCGGGATCTGCTTGACCACGGATGACCTGTTCACCATCAACACCGCCAAGCTCTACATCAACTTGATGCCACGAATTAATCGCATTCGTTCTATAGTTAGTCATGGAAAAACGATTCGCTTTTATCAAGATTCGGCTAGTAGCAGCTAATTGTACCGGTTTGATATTCCTTGAAACAATCTCTCCCTGAATAGCGTTACTGTAACCAATATCCAATACGCCACCTGCGCGAATGGAAATGGCAGGCACATTTGCGAATCTAGTATTCGTTACACTAGTAGAACCGACCAACCTAACATTTTTTCCAGAAATCATAGGCTGTGTTCCACTAAAAGCATCAACAATACACATTTGAATGATCACTAATCCATCTCCGGTGTGGCTAATAATTGGATTGCTACGACTACTCGCTAAACGTTGGACATATAAGCCGGTTACAGTCAACGTCGCATTTCCACTCATCTCCATATTTGTGGAAGAATCCTGAAATCCTAGATGTCCGCCAGTTGCAGGTGCTTTACTAAGATGAATGGATGAATTTCTTGTATTCAAAGAATCTCCTAAAATCGAGCTAGAAAAAATGATATTTCCCGATTGATAGATCTCTGTCGTCCTAAAATTATTCCATGCACTCCTAAACTGACTCCAATTTCTTACATTACTAGTTGAGCGATTTTGTGGATCTCTTGTTTCTTCCAGTATTCGTTGCTCTTCCTCACTTATAAGTGATTCAGGAATCGTATGGTATGCTTCTTGAACGCTGATTGGTTGGATAATGTTTTCTTCTTTATGTGCTATTTTTTCGATCGTTGATTCTTGCGTTTCCGATTCGTTCTCAGGTACAGTATCTTCTTCATTTACTACATCTACAGTTGATTCAGCAATTTCTATGTGTGATTCTTCAACGACAACATAAAAATGATCCGCATCATAATCTAAGGTGATAAAGTACGCACCGGCAGTTACAAAAGCAACTTGCAACGTGAAAGTTGTTTGTTCCTGCGCTGTATGCACATGCCAATAGTCACCGTGAGAATGTACCAATCTTATGCCTTCTGCCAGTTGGTCTTCTAAAATTTCCCCTTCTGGTGGAAGACGTAGTAAGACATGATCGGCAGGTAATTTACTCGTAAAGGTCAGAAGAAATGCTTGATCCACAGTGGAGGAAAACGTCTGTGCTTCAAAAGAAAATTGTTGAATTTCTGGTATTTCTGGTAGACTTTCGTTCAATTGACTGAGATTACCCAAATAGTCTTTTTCCAATAATCTCTCGTGGGATAATTCTTCAGATGCTTGCTGGACAATGCTTTTTTGTACCGCATAGACTGTCCCAGTAGATGACAGAAGTACTTGAATTAACATGATAGATGTACTCAAAAGAGCGAGTTGTTTTCTTAAATTTAATCCCATTCACCCTTGCTCCTTCTCACGAATCATACAGTCTTGTGATTCGTTCTTTTTTGTTTTAAACATAGCCAAACAGTTAGCACTAGTAATAAAAGAATCACTATGATCCCCCCAATCATCCACCAGTTGATACTCGTATCGATCGTGACATCTGCACGATTCAATGCTTGGGCTTCATCCGCTTCGATAATAAATGTTTCTTCCCATGACCATTCTTCTTTTCCTGCAGTTGCCCTTAGCTTTAAAAGATATTCGCCACTTTGAAATCGATCCCCTTCTAGTGAAATTGGAAAATTAAAATTCGAATTTGGCGCCATTTGCATTTGTTCTTGTTGTGCTTCATAAAGAGGCTCCTCTTCGCCTACTTTATGAACCGTTGCTTCCACTGCTAACTGATTGACAAATGTCGGCATGAAATTTTGCAGATTCGCACTAATGACGTTCCGGTAGTTCAATTGATCTGCAAAGACATCGAGCAATGCCAAATCTGGCTGCACCGAGGAACGATCGTTACTAGCTAAAACGGCTACTACATAGACAAATTCATTTTGGATAGCTACACCTTCTTGTTCGATTGGTGTTTGTTCCTCTTCCGGTGTCACTTCCTCGATTCTTAATCCGCCAGCTAAAAAACCTTCAACCGATTCTGCTGGCATATGTAGTTCTAAAGTGATTGTTTTTGTTTCTTTTCCTGCAAGTATGATCGGCTCAGGTGTCTCGATCAGCGTATCCATTCCATACTTTAAAGAAGAATCCGCTTCATCGGCATTTTTCCCATATTCGACGACCCCCAAGACATTTGTAAATGCCGTATGCGGTGTGATCTGAATAATGGCTTCTTCTTCTCGAATATTTTGTAATTTCAAGCGAAGGGTGTGCGTACTTCCAGGTTGCCCTTGTATGTCAAAATAGTTCAGTTTTCCTTCAACTTGGCTTTCTGGAAACTCCGGTGTCACATAGAAATTCAATTCTCCTTCTTCGGCACCTACGGAGGGCGAAAACCAAAGCAAAGATAAAAGCAACAACAGAGTAATCGACCATTTCTTTTTTGTTTTAGCTAGTATACGAATCGTATTTGGCATTCATTTGCTTCCTTTCTTTCATAAAAGTAGCGCTACAAAACGATGTAACGCTACCTCTCACCTTGCACAATAAATATTGTTGTTCCTTAAACTGTTTCAGTCTCTTCATCTGGTTCATTATCTGGTAATGCAGATAACTCCCAAGTTAATGTTGAACGGTACGTCGCCACATCTTTCGCTGTTGAACCCGGAACAGATAAGACAATTGACTCATTTCTAACTGCTGCATCACCTTCAGCCTCATGTTGCGCCATCAAATCTTCTTGATTCCCCCAAACCACAGAAGAAGTTCCAGCTCCTTTTGTTTCAGCCGCTTGCATCACTGGCACAGCACCTACTCCTGGAAGTAAAGTTAAGCCATTCGCATGGGCAACTGGTGCATTTGATTGGTTGTTTCCACGATAGTCGATTCTTGGATCGTTCAATGAAATTTGGGCTCCTGTCAATGTTCCGTTTTGAGTTCCTGATGTGAAGTCACTTAAACTAACACTCAAATCCCAGCCAGCATTCGTTCCACGAGTGTCTTGGACTTGTGCAAAACTGACATAAGGTACTTTGTTCTCGTCGCCTTCTGTTCCTTCAAGCTGTTGCATTTCTGCTAACATGCTATATTCACGATCTTGGTTTGAAATCACTTGTGAACCGAAGTTCATTGTTGGTACATAAGCAATCGTCAATGGTCCTTTGTTGTCTCCATCTGGTCCTGGAGCCGGTGGGATTTCTACCCCTGGATTATCTTCCGGTGGAGAAACTTCCGTATCATCTCCTTCGCCGTCTTCGTCAACTGCAGTAAAGCCAATCTCTGCATCTGTGATTGCATTTCGTACTTCTTTGCTTTCAACTTTTTCTTCTTCTGTCTCTTCCGCAAAAATTGTTACGCCTCCAGCTAAAATCGACGTTGTTAATGCTGCAACAGTTGCTAAATGGATAAATTTCATGTGATAATTTCCTACTTTCATTTTCTATTTTTTATTTTTTTGACGTCCGCCAGTATAAGAGAAAGCCTACTATACCTAGACCAAGCCACCGATAAACATCCTTTATCACTGTGTTGGTTTTTGGCAAATTCGTATGGTTATCTACATTCTGATCATTTTCAATATCGATAGGTCTTGCAATGTAATCAGGTGAAGGATCAGGTGCCCCGATTGGCTGATAAATGCCACTAAAACTGACTGAACCTTCCGTTGTTGATTCTTTGACTTCTGAACCATACATAGTATGTGGTGCATGGATAAGTACCACGAACATACTTATAATAAGCAAGTGTGGCTTGATTTTTTTCATATCCCTCCCCCTTAAATTTACTATCAAAAACGATTGATTCCATGAATCGACAAGTTGTAAGAAGATAAGTTGCTATCTCTTTCTTACATGTTATAGATTACCTTGACTAAAAATTAAATAAAAATCGCAATTTTCATAAAAACGTGAAATTTGGAAAAAACACTTACTAAAATAAAAAAAAGGACATTAGCTTTTCGCTATGTCCTAAACTTGAATAAATACTATTAATTTTTTTGATTTATGCACTCATAGACTCTTGCTAAAAAACAACTAGTATATTTCACTCGTCATTCTATCTATAAAGGGGTTTATTTGATCAAGTACTCGTTCCCAATCTTTGCTGTCAGGGATCGGATTCATCAAAATCGGCTCTTTTTTCAATACATAGTCAAATAGATAGGGTCGATAATTGGTAACTACAAGATCAACATGTTCAGACTCTAGTCGCTCTTTTGTCAATCCTTTGAGTGGCATAAATATCACCTGATGCTGATTTCCTAACATTCGTGTTGCTTTTAGACGAATCGACTGGACAACTAAATAATCCCCTTCAATCAAAAATAAAATAGTTCTTACTGGCTGATAATAGTGAATCAGTAAATCAATATAAAGCGTAAAACTGTTGACGATATCCTCAAAATAGGAATCAGCTAATCCTAATCTTTTCTGATTCTTTCTTAAAAACCTGTCATTTTCTAGATAAGTTTCACTATAATTCTTTTTAACCATTTCACGTTCTTCAAACAACTCTTTATTTAGTTCCGGACAAATCGCTTCATTGATTCGCCGAGCGACAAGATAAGCACTCAAAAAAGCTTCTAAAAGTTCACGATTCCAACTATCATATTTATCGGAAGAAAAATAATTCTTTGCGACATTGCTGATTTCAGGCCATTGATTGAAACGCTCATAAAAAAGCTTTTCATGTTGTATCTCATCGATTGGTCGATTACACAAAATATAAAGATGGATCCACGAAACTTCCTCTTTAGGTAAACAAACACCATATTCTTTCTCTATCAGTGGTACCAAAGAGTAAAGCAATTGAAAATCATTTTCTTTTTGATTGATCTCTTTGATCCAATTCGGTAAAGAAATAAAGTGGTTTTGCTGTACTCTGACCATCGTGATATACAAGACATAATAAAAGGCAGTGACCGTCATCCCACTTCCTAATTCAATCTCTTCGAAGTGACTTTTCAGTTCTTGAAGAATCATCTGATGTAAGCCTTCGGGTGGCCGGATAGTATGGGGATTGTGTTCTCCGCCATAATAAAAATCAAAAAAGAATTTTCTAATACTGCCTTCATCCCCAACGATCGTCACAGGATTTAAGTTTAGCGTCAGTCCATAATCATTCAACGAAGATTGAAGTTGAGCCAAAAAACGACGTAAGGTACTTTCTGCATAGTTATAGTCATAGGCTAAGTCACCCACATTTCTCAATTCCCCATAAAAGATATTTCCAATGATCTCAAATAGCACTTCATTTTCTAACAATTGCTCTTTTCTTTCTTTATAAAGCAAGCGATCCACTTCTTCGAAACGGTGGCCATTTCTTCCAGAATGAAACGATGCACTTTTTCCAAAGTGATCTTTTAACGCTTGGATATCTTTGATCAGCGTTCTTTGTGTAATATTTAACTGTTCTGAAAGATGAATAAGGGTAAACGCATGTTCACGTTCAATCAGATTAAGTATTCGTACCCAACGCACGGTCACTGGATTCGTAATGAAGCCTATCTGGAATTCTCTCATAATATGGACTCCTCTTCATTGATATGGATGGCGAAAAAATGTTCACTGTTATTATTTTTATAGCAGAGTTCAGCGAAAAATACTAGTCAAACAACATACGACAAGCAAATCGAGAATGTCGAACCAAAAACAAAACAATTTGACAAGTACAAATTTATACCCGTATGATTGAGCTATAGCAACGACTGCCAAATCAACCATAAAGGAGAATACAAGTGATCAATCAACTGTTAAAAGAGCAACAACACTTTTTCGCAACTGGGCAAACAAAATCGATCGACTTTCGCTTGGCGCAATTAGCGAAACTGAAACAAGGAATGAAAGAAATCGAGATTGAATTAACGCAAGCATTGTACAAAGATTTACGAAAACCAGCACACGAAGCATATGTCACTGAAATTGGTGTTGTCTATCAAAGTATTTCTGAGATGATCAAAAAATTAAAGAAATACGCTAAGCGAAAAAACGTTCATACACCGATTTATATGTGGGGGAAAAGTTATCTTGAATATGAACCTTATGGACAAGTGTTGATCATTGCTCCTTTCAATTACCCATTTCATTTAGCGATTGAACCACTGATTGGAGCAATTGCCGCAGGGAATACGGTGATTTTGAAGCCAAGCGAATTAGCACCAAATGTGGCTAAAGTTCTGACAAAATTGATTCATTCAACTTTTGACAAAACATACATTGCCTCGGTCGAAGGTGGTGTGGACGTAACGACTGAATTACTCGCACAAAGATTCGATTATATCTTCTTTACTGGTAGTGTCCCAGTAGGAAAAATCGTAATGCAAGCTGCTGCCAAACACTTGACTCCTGTCACTTTAGAATTAGGCGGAAAAAGTCCCGCAGTCGTGGATGATACCGCAAATCTAAAAGTAGCAGCAAAGCGCATCGTTTGGGGAAAATTGCAGAACAACGGACAAACTTGTATTGCACCAGATTATGTTTTAGTATCCCGCAAGCGAAAAGAAGCATTGATCAAAGAAATGATTATTGCTATCAAAGAATTTTATGGTTCTGATATCAGAAATAACACCGATTATGGTCGGATCATCAATGATCGGCATTTTATCCGATTGCAACAGATGTTAGAAGCTGACCACTCCTTTGTCGTATTTGGCGGTGAAACAGATCGGGAAGATTTATATATTGAACCCACAATTTTGGATTTACCTAGTCATGATGCCGCAACGATGCAAGAAGAAATCTTTGGGCCGATCTTACCAATCTTGACTTTTGATACCATCGATGATGCGATTTCTCAAGTTAAACAGTATGAAAAACCTTTAGCACTATATCTATTTACAACATCGAATCGGAAAAAAGAACAGCTCATGACCGCTATTTCATCAGGAAATGTGACGGTCAATGATGTTCTGAAACATGTAGCCAATCCTCATTTACCTTTCGGTGGTGTAGGAGAATCTGGTATCGGTGGCTATCACGGAAAATATAGTTTTCTTACCTTTTCTCATCAAAAAGGAGTCTATGAAAATCGTTCAACCTTCAACGTTCCTGGATTATTCCCACCTTATTCAAATCGATCGTTGAAACTTTTAAAAAAAATACTGAAATAAAAGGAGAATTCAATGCTATTATCAGAAATCACTTTACCAAATCAAACAATCTTAAAAAATCGAATCGTCAAATCTGCAATGAGTGAAACACTTGCCGACAAAGAAAATAACCCAACTGAAAAACATATTCATCTTTATCACCGTTGGGCTCAAGGCGGTAGTGGACTTTTAATTTCAGGAAATGTCATGGTCGATCGTGATCATTTAGGTGAACCTGGAAATGTTGTTATAGATGAAAATACAGATAAATCAATTTTAAAAGCCTGGGCCAAAGCTGGAACAGAAAACCATACAAAATTTATTTTACAAATCAATCATCCCGGCAAACAGTCACCCAAAACAATGAACTCACAACCGGTTGCCCCTACTGCTCAACCGATAGGTGAAGAACTTCAAGGATTTTTTAATCCTCCAAGAGAACTAACTACTAAAGAGATCAAAACACTGGTGGAACAATTTGTCACAGTTGGTAAAATAGCGGAAGAATCTGGTTTTTCTGGGGTACAAATCCATGGGGCACACGGCTATCTCATCAACCAATTTCTTTCTCCAGCAGATAATCAGCGAACCGACCAATACGGTGGTTCTTTGGAAAATCGGATGCGTTTCCTTCTTGAGATCTACCAAGGGCTAAGAGAAGCCACTACACCGGAATTTATTGTTGGTTTAAAACTTAATTCCACAGATTTTACTGCTCAAGGGTTTAGTGAAGAAGACTCGCGTCAAGTTATTTTAAGAATGGCGGAACTAGGGATCGATTTTGTTGAGATTTCTGGTGGTAATTACGAAAAAACAAAATTCATGGAGGTTGGGAAAGGGGCATTTTTCCTTGATTTTGCTAAAGATATCCAACAGCAAGTGACAACCCCAATCATTCTAACTGGTGGACTGACACAACCAGAAACAATGGAAGAAGTAATCACTAAAGAAAAAATTGCGATGGTTGGACTAGCACGAGCACTAGCAATGAATCCAGAGTTGCCAAATCAACTAGCAGAAGGACATGCTCAAGCCATTCAGTTACCACGTCTAACGACACATCTGAAAAATCTCGACAAAAAAGCCGGGAGCATTATTAGTCTTTCTTATTATGAACAACAAATGAATCGCTTAGCGACTGGTAAAGAAGCTAAATTTACAACCAACGCTTGGTCACCGCTTCTTGATGCAATGTTTAGACATGGTCTAAACAGTCTAAAACCAAGACGCAGATGATGGTTGCTAGTCAATCAATAAAAAGAAAATCCGTTCGACTTTCTGTTTCTTAGTCGAACGGATCTTTTTTTGATGCAACACAGAAGAACTTGTTAGTTACCTCATAAACGGAATATCTGATCAATAAGAAGATGATATTTTTCAGCTATTCTTTTTGACCAGATAACATGAAAGAGCAAACCGATGAGATTCGATAAAACAGACTGTTCATATTCGTTACATTTCTTGTATCAAAATGACTCACATCTATTCCTCTTAAATTGCGCATCTGGGTAAACATACGTTCCATATTTGTTACTTGACTCGTATCTAAATACTCCATTCCTTCAATTGTTTGGACATTTCGTAAATTTTTCAAAAAATCCTTGGTTATGTTCCCCCTGCTCAGCATTCGATAAGACACTATTTCTTGTTCCAATCAAACTTCCCCGTAATTCGATCCTGCCCGTGATAACGATGCTGTTGATCATTTCTTGATTCGCGGACGTATGATTAAAATAATCCGTCGCTCCATATCGACCACCAACATTATTTTCCTCATCGAAGATGCCAGAACCTAGAGTCAGTGTCCCAGAAGCATCGACTGTCCATGGAATCGTTCCTAGTTGAACAGATTCAACGACTGCAGGATCAAACCCTTCCGTCTCATTAACAAACGCTTCTACATCGCTTTGTCCAATAGTCCACTCAGGCGCTTCTATAAGTTCAGTACTTATCTCCGCTCTCTCATAGAGCCTATCATTTTCCATTTCTTCAAATTGAGAAATCTCTTCTGTCCCGTTTTCTTGCGGAATATTATTAAAAGGGAACACATCGTCTTTTAAAACCAATTCGTCATTGCTATGTGCTTCTGGTGATTCCTCCGATTCTACATGAATCGCAATTACTTGCCCAACTGGCAAAAGCATCATCATCATCACAACATTGAAAAAAAAGTTGTTTTTTCCACAAACCTTTCTTTCTCATGTAGCCACCCACCCTAACTCTATATACGTGAAAGAATTTCTCATTAATAGCTTATAGCCTCTCAAAAAAACAATATATCTTAATCATGTATCTAATCTCTTAGCTATTAATAAAAAAGCTCTCTCTTTTTCAATAATATATCACCTCATTTAATTTTAATCCATCTATTATTTTTTTCTAATGCAGAAAAATTACTGTACTCACGCCTATCTCCCTGATATAAAAGAATGATTAACCAAAAATAAAATAACGTTTGAAAGAAAAGATAAAAACATCTCAAACCCTTACTTAGAATAAACTAAAAGCAAAAATTACATTACCCTAGAAAAACACATCTTTATAACCATTAAGACAATGTGATGCACAACCTGAGATCCACTTCCATTCCCCTAAAAAAAGATATTTATTCCTCAAAATAAACCGAATCCCTTTTCAACTGTTCCTTGGATTATTGGAAGACAAAAAAAACTGACCTAATTTCTTAGATCAGCAAGTCTATCGATACAGTTGATTATAAATGGTTGGTTTCTTACAATTTTTTGAAAAATCGATGTTTAAATTTTTGAAGTAATGAAAAATAGCAACTCAACCTTTAAGAAATTGATTATTCAATGCCTGTAAACTTAATTGGTCGATAGCCAAGGCTTGTTTCAAATAGGTTTGGATAGACCCATATTCCTGTTCTACCACTTGATAAAAACGGTCCAAGTAACTGCTGTCCACATTCAACGCAACATCTAAAGCAGCTAGATTTCCCTCATTCAAGTGGACTTTTTTTGCTTGCGCCAAAATCAACGCATTTTCTTTTTTACGTAGTTCATTCGTACGTAAATAATCGACATAGATTGCCTTGCGAGGAACGTCTAATGACTCTAATATTAGCAAGGCTGCGATTCCCGTTCGATCTTTCCCAGCAAAACAATGGAATAAAAGACTTTCCTCTTGATCCAAAGTAAGTACTTCTTGGAAGAAACGAGCATACCCTTTCTGCGAAGTCGGATTCAATGCGATATCTTCATATATTTTTGTCATATAGTTCGTGGCTTTTTCAGGTGAGCCGATTTTCACAAAATCTTCCAGCCCAGCGCCTTCGTCTGCCACATCTTTCATGATGTCGATATGGATATATTTCGTCTGTGGAACCGTTTTATCTGGTCGAGCCTGAATTTCATCTTCGCCGCGTAAATCAACGATTTTACTTAAACGATAGGTGGTTTCTAAATGTCTAGCATCTTCTTCTGTCAAACTAGATAGTTCACCTGAACGCAAGAAAACATTTGTTAAAACTTCTTTGCCATTTCTATTTTTGATGCCACCGATATCGCGAAAATTTGTGATTTTTACCATTTCTGCAATGACCTTCCTTTTCCCATATTTTAGGATCGTTTCCACTTAGTTCCTCAGAAGCGGTTGCGTACTGCATCTGAAAGAACCACCAAAGATCCTTGTCAATTTATAGTCAATATACTCGACTGTGATTCCTCGTTTCTCTAATTCTTCACCAATAAAAGTAAATTCTGGATCTGTGATATACGTTGTCTCGTTGATCGGTAGTCCGTTCGTCGCCAATCGAGAGGCTTGTGCTAAAGACACCTCTACCCGATCCCAATGGCTTAACTGTTCTGGGATACCATTTAGGAACGCTTCTTCACACACGATCATCAATCCATTTTTGACAAGGCTTAATGCGCAGTCTAAATGCAAGATCGTCGGATGAAGTGGCACTTCGATCACTTTGTAGCCAAATCGTTTGACTAGATTTCTTAACCATTCAATACCACGAGTATTGGATGCTAACCCTGAGTTACCTGCAAAAATCGTTTTTCCTAATACTAAAACATCGCCACCTTCTAAGAAAGGCCCTTGTTCTGAATCGATGCCTTGCGAAATATCCGGTTTAGGAATAGAAAAATACAAGCAGTCATTCTCATTTGATTCATTCATGAGTAGCTCACGAATTGGTAGGATCTCATTTCTACGATGTGGAAGTTTCAATGAACCTTCAATCAATAGCTCCCCGATCGTAAAAAAGGGATCTCGGGTGAAAAAGTTACTGTAGCCATACTCTAGTCCTAGTTCTTTTTCAAAAGAAGTCAACTTTCTTGGTAAAAGGACTTCTACCTCATGTTTTTCTAGTACTTTTTGTAAATTCTTCCGTTCGACTTCCCAAGCTTTTTGTTGTTCTGGGAAAGCTTCACTAAAGTCTTTGCCTATCACTTCAGGCCCACTAAATAATTCATGGTTTTCTTCTGTCAAGAAATCGACACCGGTTAATTCTTTCGTAGGAAAGCCAAATTCAGACTGTGCTAAAACGACTCGTTTTAGCGGTGCAAACTCGCTTTTCACAAAAATATGATCCATCGTTTCTGCTCCTCCTCGATTTGTTCGAAGCTTTACAGGAAATAACATGCGAAACCAACCAAAAATATTAAAACAATCAAAGCAATCATTGGTTCGACCCATGTTTTTTTCGAAGAAAGAAAGACATTTTTCTTATTTTTTACAAATCCCCAACCAAACTCTCTAGGGAGTTGTACTTCTAATATCATCCCACCTGATAAAGGAAAGAGTGCCACTTTATATCTGGATTTTGCAAACAAAAACAATGACATAAAATAAAGACCGAACTGGATGATTTTGATCAATCGAATGATTTGGATATTTTTGATTTTTCTCACTATTTCTCTCCTTCTATCCTAGCGGTTATCATCTAACAATAACACCCTTTCTCTTTTTCTTAGGATATTTTTTAATTATTTGGTTAAAAGAGCGTCCTATTCTGTTACCTCTGCTCCCCAACCTCCACTATCTGCCAGAAGCAACTTTTTTTACTATAACATGAGTTGACTTCGTCTAGATCAAACCGATCATAATCGTTGGTTTTGGACTCATAACCTACAAAATCTCTCACTAAATAGCCCACATCCAGTCGATTGGAGGTGGGCTATTTTCTACCGAATTATTTCATTTCTACGCTTTCACCATTTGTCGCAATCACTTTTTGATACCAGTAAAATGATTTTTTAGGCGAGCGGGTCAGCGTTCCGTTGCCCTCGTCATCTCGATCGACATAGATAAAGCCGTATCGTTTACTCATTTCACCAGTTCCTGCACTGATCAAATCAATACAGCCCCAAGAAGTATAACCAATCAAGTCCACGCCATCATCGATTGCTTTCCCCATTTCTTGGATATGTTGAGCGAGATAATCGATCCGGTAGTCATCGTGGATCGAGCCATCTGGTTCAATTTTATCGACAGCCCCGAGTCCATTTTCTACGACCATCACTGGGATTTCATAGCGAGAATAGATTTGATTCAAGGTATATCGCAGCCCGACCGCATCAACTTGCCAGCCCCATTCGCTTGTTTCAAGATACTCATTAGCCACCCCGCCAAATAAATTGCCGCCACTTTTATCTGACCGAGTATTTAAATCATCTGCAATACACGTACTCATGTAATAACTGAACGTATAATAATCGACAACGCCTTCCTTCAAGAGTGCCAAATCCTCTTCTGTGATGTCCACTTCGATTTTTTCTTTTTCAAAGTAGCGTTTCATGTAATAAGGATAGGCTCCTTTGACTTGGACATCGCCACAGAAATAATTTAACCGGTCATTCATTTGTTGCGTCTTCAATACATCTAATGGATGACAGGTTTTAGGATACATCGTGATATACGCCAACATACAGCCGATCTGAAAATCAGGATTGATTTTATGTCCAGCAATCACCGCTCGAGCAGAAGCAAGGAAGACATTGTGTAAGGCTTGATATTTTTCTGTTTCCGTATAAGTTCGATTAAATAATCCATTGATTTGTTTGCCATGTTCTAAGACACCAAAATTGATTTCATTGAAGGTCAACCAGTATTTCACTTTGCTTTTGTAGCGTTCAAAAAGTGTCGTTGCGTAACGTTCGTAATACTCGATCGTTCGTTTGTCTAAAAATCCGTCATACGTTTTTCCCAAATGAAACGGTAACTCAAAATGTGAGATCGTCACGATCGGTTCGATCCCATATTTATGTAGCTCATCAAACACTGCATCATAAAATTTCAACCCTTCTTCATTTGGCTGCTCTTCGTCACCATTAGGAAAAATCCGTGTCCACGCAATCGATAAACGATAGGCTTTAAAGCCCATTTCCGCAAATAATGCGATATCTTCTTTGTAGCGATGATAAAAATCAATCGCTGTATGGCTCGGATAGTAATACTTGGTTTCATCGATCACCAAATCAAAGGTACGTCGTTTCCCCATCTCACGATTGCCTGCACGATTGTGATCGCTGATCGAATCTCCTTTACCATTGACAGCCCATGCTCCTTCACATTGATTTGCCGCTGTTGCGCCACCCCATAAAAAATTCTTCGGAAAACTCATCAGTCATTGCCCCTTTTCAGTTTGATATGATAGCCTTACTGTTATTTTATTATTGAGTATAAAAAAAGACCTAATCAACCACCTAAAAAGGCCGTTGATCAGGTCTAGCTTAACTGAATAATCACTATCCTATCTAAAAAGATACTATTTTTTGTAAACGTTGTCAAACATTGATTTATTCGTCATCTTCAGCCAATGCAACAATCACTTGGTTCACATTCAAAATATTCTCTGCACCAGAGCGAACATATTCCGGCTCCGATCCAACCATTTGACTATTGATAAACTCGATGACCATTGGCATATTCATGCCCGCATATAATTCGATCGCTTCGCCTTCCATGATCAATTGGACAATACTATTGGCTGGCGTCCCGCCCATCAAATCACAAAAGACAACATAGTCTTCCAACGAAGAAACCACCGCAAGAAATTTTTCTTTGAAATCCTCTGCTCCTTCTTCCGGCAATAAAGGCACTGTATGAATATGAGCTTGCGGCCCCATGATCATTTCGGTACTTGCCTTTAGTCCTTCACAAAGTTGTCCGTGACTGACAAGAACTAACTGTTTGCTCATTTTCAACACCCTCCTATTTTGAGATCACACCTAAAGCGGATAAAACGACACAGATGATCAAGACGATAAAAATTGCTCTTGTGGAGGTCATATTCTTTTTACCTAATAACCAATACACCCCACCAACGATGGCTGCTGGTAATAATTTAGGTAGGATCATGTCAATATTATTTTGCATGTTCATCGTCACATCACCAATGCTCGGCGCCCAGGAAACTTTCACATTCACCATTGTAGCAACTAATGCACCGACCATAAACACCCCTAACAAGGTTGCGGCATCTGTGAGGGCTGTTAATCGTGATTGCATCGTGGTCACTAAAGAAATCCCTTCTTTGTAAGCAAATTGCAATTGTTTCCATCGAAAGACCATGACTGCGATTTGTGCGACGATCCAAATAAAAATACCCGCGGGGTTCCCATTGATCGCCATATTGGCGGCTAGTGCCCCAAAAATGGTCGGGATCAATGCGGCGAAAATGGAATCGCCAATTGCGGCGAAAGGTCCCATCAATCCAGCTTTCATCCCAGAGACGGTTTCTTTTGCAGCAATGCCCTCTTTTTCTTCGATCGCTAAATCGATTCCTGTAATGATCGTATTGAAAAAGTTTGAAGTATTGAAAAACTGTGTATGTGTCTTCATGATTTCTTTTAATTCGGGTGTATCATCTCCATAGATTTTTCGCAGTTGCGGCAAAATCGTGTAAAGATACCCTGAACCTTGCATCCGTTCATAATTCCAGCCTAATTGGAAGGTCAATAGACTTCGGCGATTGATTTGTGTAAAATCTTCTTTCGTTAACTTGTAATTAGATTTCGTCATCTTCGATTTCTCCTTCCTCAGAGGTTGAATGTGGAGTTGCTACTTGCTGATTCTCTGTTCGTTGATTATTTTTATAACTGATCGCTGCCAACGAGAAGCCAATCATTGCCACTGCCAACATCGGTAATGAGTTGAAGGCTGCTGGCAAATCTTTGACAACACTTGCGACACTCGTTCCAAGTAACTGGACATTTGAGAACAATGTAGCTAACAAGGCAGTGATCGTAAAACCTAAAATCAGATAAGGAAAATGTTTCTTGACTGGTAAATAACGTAGTAAAATAGCAAAACCGACTGCTGGTAAAACGGCTCCTGCGACAGATAAGCCATCCCCTAACCATTTCAAATCGCCGTTTAGCACAGCAACGACGTTTTCAACGAGTCCGCCACCAAATGCTAAGGCTAAAAAGACGGGGATCAAACGTGACAAGGACCAAGGAAGAGCACCTAATAAATAATTGCGTTCAATTGCTTTATAATTCATTGTTTCGACATGTTGGTCGATACGATGAGCGAAGTACGTATTCGCAAATCGAGCTAAAATATCCAATTGGATCATTAAACTAGCGACAGGAACTGCAATAGCCGCAATTGCCTGTTCTGGATTCATCCCTAATGAGATAGAAAAAGCAGTTGCTAGTATCGTTCCGGAGTTTGCATCGATCCTTGAAGCACCGCCAAATGTCCCCACACCTAGAACGGTCAATTGCATACTACCACCGATGATCAATCCAGCTTGTAAATCCCCCATGACTAATCCGGTGAACAAACCGGCAAAAACGGGGGCACTCATTGAGGAATAAATTTGTAGTTCATCTAAAATCTGATAACCTGCATATAAAGATAATAATAAGATTTGCCACCATTGAATGGACATCTACTTAACCCCCTTATTTATTCAAAAGACTCATAAAATCTTCTGACTTATCACTTGGTACCATTTGTGCGGTCAAATGGACCCCACGCGCATGTAACTGTTTGAAATCCTCAATATCCTTTTCCACCACATTGATCGATTTGGTGATTGATCTGGTTTCATTTGTCTGAGACATATTCCCTACATTGACTTCCTTGATCGGCACGCCTCGTTCAACAAGTTTCAATAATCGATCAGGTTTTTTTGCGACGATCAGTAAGCGTTGGGAGTCATATTTCCCAGCGAGAATATTCTCTGCGGCTTTTTCAATCGGTAAGACACTTAACTTTACTCCTGCTGGTGTGGCTAATTTCAAGCCACTTTTTTCTACTGTATTCATTGCGACCTCATCATCTACAACTAATATCCGAGTAATCGACAACTTCGTTACCCAAAGATTCGCGACTTGTCCATGGATCAAACGTCCATCGATTCTTACACCAATAATTGCCATTGTTCATTCTCCTTTACAAATAAATTGTTCATTCTCAAACTAAAGGTAACGCTTACATTATTCGCCTGTTTTTTGATACCAAGGTGTCGCTGTCTGATTGATTACTTGATTCAAGTTCTCAATATTCTGTCTACCTTGTGTCCGTAACCATTTGACGGCTCCTTCTTTCCCAGCATCTACATAAGCTTTGACGCCATCTTTCCAAGTCGCTCTTCCGCACAAGACACCATTGAAAGTGGAACCTGACTCATGAGCAAAGACTAACGTTTGTTGGAATAGTTCAGAAGATACACCAGCACTCAAGAAAATAAATGGTAAATGCGTCGCCTCGCTTTGCGCCTTGAAAAAGTCAGCTGCTTCTTTTCGACTATAGACGATTTCCTTGTCACCAAAACCTTCGACAAAGTTCATATTGACTGGTACTTCGACTTTCAAAACATCTACTTGGTAACGAGGCTTTGAAAATTCTCTCATCATTTCAACCACTTTATGCGGTTTGACCTTTGCATACTCAGATGAAGCGCTATCATTTATTCCTGCATCATAAGAAAACAGTTCTAAATAAAACGGTCGATCCTCTCCTGCACATTCACTTCCTAGACGTTCAATAAAGACGTGTTTCAAATGATTGATTTTTGGATCTTCATCAACGTCATAATAAAGTAAAAATTTCACTGCATCTGCTTGTTCTTCTTTTAATCTCAAGGAAGACCAGTCTCCTAATAGATCCGGTAACCGTCCAGGAGTCGATACGTCATATCCCGTTTTTTCATACGCCAAGAGCAAACCAGCGGATTGATCACGTACTTTGGCAGCGGGTAAACCATATTCAGGATCTAATAAAATAGCTGAAGCATAGGGCGTCAACTCACTAGAAACCAACGCTTTGAACTCAATCAATTGTTCATCTGTGGGTGTTTCTCCTAAAGCCGACAGCATTTTCTTCAATGCTCCCCGCTGATCGATTGCTAATGCACTGATGATGCCGTCTTTTGTTGCTAATTGTTCCATCGCTTTTTTCTTATTTGGTGTCATCATTTTTATTGACCTCCTTGTTATTCATGTTGGTACTCATGGATCGTCACACCTTTGACTACTCGATTCACCGTTCCTGTCGGTGAAGGTGTGTCAGGCGTATTACCAACTTTGATCGACATCTGAAGAGCAATGATTTGTGCGGTCAAAATCATCACTACGGATAGATAGGCATCAGGTAATTCTAGCGCGACTGGTTCTAGGAAAAAGTTTGCTCCAGAAAAGTCTCTTTGCGTCGATTGAGCAATGGCTAACACCTTTGCAGCAATCGCATTGCCATTGATTTCTTCCAAAATATCTAAATCATAGTTGCGTGTGTACGCTTGGTTCGTCACAAACCCGATCACTAAAGTTTGCTCATTGACAAAGGATTTTGGTCCATGACGAAAGCCCATCGAAGAATCAAAGATCGTCGCGATTTTTCCAGCAGTCAACTCTAAGATTTTCAACTGTGCTTCCCTTGTGGCACCAGCCAAGCTACCTGAGCCAAGATATGCGACCCGATTGAATGGTACTGCTAACACTTGGATCAGTTCTTGCTCTCTTTTCAGAACATCTTTGCCGATATGACTCAAGGAAGTGACATACTTTTGTTTTGTTTCTTGGCTCGCTTGATCAAACAGCCAAAGGGCACTCAATAACATACAAGTAAAACTACCTGTCATGGCAAAACCAGCATCATTTGCTTTTTTTGGCATCAACAACAAGAAATGTTGCGATTGTTCACGTGCGACTTGTGCTAATTGTCCTTCTTCTGCACACGTAATCGCTAAATGGAACAACGTATCCACGACTTGATCGGCGATTTTGACCGCTGCCAGACTTTCCGGACTATTGCCACTTCTAGCAAACGAAATCAATAACGTGGGTTGATCAGGAAACAAATACTCTCTTGGAGCAGCAACAATATCGGTCGTACCAAAACTATGAAAAGCAAATCGTTTGGTGTCTCCATGCTCATTCAAATAAGGAACAAGCGTATCGCCTACATATTGAGAAGAGCCTGCACCGGTAAAGATGACTTGGATTTGTTGCTTGTTTGCCTGTTTTTCAAGTGCATCAAAGAAAAGGGCTAATTCATTTTTCTTCTCTTCTAAGATTTCCACAACCTCTTCCCACAGATCTGGTTGTTGTTTGATTTCTTCTGTAGTGATCCTTGCACCTATTTTTTCTAATTCATCCTTCGACAGTTCAAACATATTATTTTCCTCCTAGATTACTCCGAACATGACGGATCTTATAATGGAATTGGTCTGCTCTTGCGACACTATCTGTGTATTCGATGATCTCGTTTTTGCTATTGAAGGTCGTCCGTTTCAAATGTAAAATTGGTGCCCCATCGCATATATGCAGTAATTCGGCATCATTTGCGTAAACAATGCTGGCATAGAATTCTTCTTCTGCCACTTGGACATGTTGATCAAAATCTTCCAGAAAAACATCATACAAAGGCTTGCTTTCCAAAATCGGCAAATCAAGGCCAAGAAACAGTTTTGCTGGTAAATAAGACCGTTCAACCATCAAAGGGACATCATCCGCTAAACGTAGTCGCTTGATTTTGAAGATTGCTTCTCCTAGATTGAGATTCAATCGTTCAGCCAACTGCTTTGTCGCTGCTTGTTTTTCAAAAGCTAAAATAATCGTTTTCGGTGTACGCCCCAATGCCAACATTTCTTCTGTGAAGCTGTAAGCACCTGCTAAACTCGCTGCTTGATGCGATAAGTCACTGACAAACGTTCCTTTTCCATGTTTTTTATAAATATAGCCAAGTGTTTCTAATTCCTGCAATGCCAATCGAACCGTCGTCCGACTCACACCATAGTACAGACATAACTCCCTCTCAGACAGCAATTTATCGTGAGGGATCATTTCTGCCTCAATTCGTTTCTTTAGTACATCAACTAGTTGATAATATAACGGTTTCCCTTTACGAGAATTTTCCATTTCTTTACCCCTTCCAACTGGTTATAACCACAAGACAATCGTAAAGTAATAATAACTACCTGTCAACATAAAAATTACTTAAAAACCGCTATATAACAACGTTTTCATTAACTATATATAAAAACATTTTAAATACCTCGAAAATACCACTTAAAATAAAAAAACAGCATAAACCTCATAAAAAGCAGCATAAGGCTTAGCCTTAAAAAGCTTGTTTATCCTAGAAAATTTATAAAATAATGAACAAATCCAACGGTTCTTTTTCTTGCATTCCGCTAAATTCCAATGAAAAATAACAAAAAAAAGAAACACTTCATTACCCACGTCTAGGCGCTCAAAGTGTTTCTCTTTTGCTATTTCAAGATGACTAACCAACTAGCGACTAATCTTATTTTGCCAAGAAGAAGCTGTCTTCCTCAATACTCCATTTAATTCCTCAATTTTGTTTCTCCCTTGTTCAGCTAGCCATTTTATTGCCGCCTGTCTTCCTTGATCCACAAAAGGTGCCACACCATCTGCCCATGTAGCTCGCCCACATAAAACGCCATTGAACGAAGAGCCAGCGCTTTTGGCAAAATGCAACGTTTCTTGGAATCCTTCGGCACTGACACCTGCACTCAGAAAAATAAACGGTAAGTCAGTGGCTTGGCTTTGCTCGATAAACAAAGCGGATGCTTCTTGCTTGGAATAAATGATTTCTTTTCCAAAACCTTCAACATAAGTCATATTGACAGGTACTTCTACCTTCAAGACATCTACGTTGAACCTCGGCTCTGAGAAAATCTTCATCATTTCAATGACTTTTTTCGGTTTGATCATGGCATATTCTTTGGAGGTCGTATCTGGGATCGTTGCATCATAAGATAGCAATTCTAAAAAGAAAGGAAGATCTTCCGCCAGACATTCTGAACCGATTCTTTCTACATATGCCTGTTTCCGTTCATTGATTTCTTCGCTTTCGTCTACATCATAGTAAAGCAAGAATTTGCAGCCATCTGCTCCAGCTTCCTTTAGTCTTTTGGCTGACCAAAAAGCTAAGGTATCTGGCAAACGTCCAGGCATCGTTGTATCATATCCTGTTTTCTCATAAGCCAACAATAGTCCAGCTGTCTTGGCGCGTTTTTCGGCAGCGGGCAACCCATATTCTGGATCTAAAAGAATCGAAGAAGCAAAAGGTGTCAATTCTTCGGACACGAGTTCTTTGAAATGGATCAAATCATCCACTTTGACCTCCTCTTGATGTCTCGCCATCATTTTTTTCAATGCGCCTCTTTGGTCAATCGCTAAAGCCCCGATGATCCCGTCTGGATTACTCATGTTTACTAATGCTTGGTATTTCCCCTCTGATACTTTCCTCATTTTTTCAACATCCCTTCTAACTTAGAATCAATCAAGCCAACAATTTCTTCTTGAGTGGAAGCAGTGATAAATGCTTGTTTAAAGCCTTCATCCATCAACATTCGTGCCATTTGTGAAAGAAGCGCCAAATGACTGGTTCCTGCTTCTGCAGCTGGAATAAACAACGCAATCACATACTTGATCGGTTGACCGTCTAAACTATCCCAGTTGACTGCATTCGTTAATTTCAAAATAATGATCGTTGGTTCTTCTATACTTTCACTTTTCGCATGAGGGATCGCAAAGCCATCCATCATACCAGTCGTTCCTTCTGCTTCGCGTTGTTTCAAGCCGATTTCGACCGCCTGTTCATTGGTCGCTTTTCCTACCTCAACGATTTTTGTTGAAAGAAACGCAAACACCGCGTCACGAGTATTCGCCGCCACATTGGTATAAACAAATAAATTTTCCATCAAATGAATCCTCTCCCTTTCACACACTCAGTGACTTTCTTTTTTGTACCAAGCCTAGTAGTACTCCCCCTACAATAGAACCAGCAAGAATCGCAAGAACCCACAGTAAGCCATGCGTCACTACTGGTAAAACGAGAAATCCGCCATGGGGTGCTGGTACTTGCACGCGAAAGAAATAGGTCAATACAGCGGCGATCGACGAACCAAGCATCATGATTGGCAAAACACGAAGCGGATCTTTTGCCGCAAAAGGAATAGCACCTTCCGTAATATGTGTTGAGCCTAGAATGAAATTCACTAGACCAGCATTCTTTTCGTTTGGCTCGAAGTATTTCCCAAAAAGCAAGACCGCAAAGCCAGTAATCAACGGCGGAGCAATACAGGCTGCAGAAACTCCCGCCATAAAGCTAGTATTTCCTTGTGCTAACAGGGCAGTTCCAGTAACGTAGGCTGCTTTATTGATCGGCCCACCCATATCGAATGCGCACATACAACCGACGATCACCCCTAATACTAAAGGACTTGAGTTTTCAAACCCTGCTAGAAAATCCATCATTCCTTCATTGATACTAGCCATCGGTCCTGAAATGACTGTCATGATCAATCCAGTAATCAACACCCCTAGTACGGGATATAAGAAAATTGCTTTTAAACCATCTAGTGTTTTAGGCAAAGGTTGTAACGCTTTTATTAATCCCAACACCACATATCCTGCCAAGAAACCTGAGATAATCCCACCTAAAAAACCTGTACCACCATCTGAGGCAATCAATCCGCCGACAAACCCAACAACCAATCCAGGACGTTTTGCAATTCCTTCAGCAATAAACGCGGAAAGGACCGGCACCATCATACTCATCGCAAAACCACCGATTCGATTCAAACTCGCAGCAAATTCATTGTATTGCGCATTGGCAGGATCGGCAGAATAAATTCCCCATAAAAAAGAAATGGCGATCAAGACTCCCCCACTGACCACAAAAGGCAACATGTGGGAAACACCATTCATCAAGTTCTTATAGATGCTGTGACCAACACTCTGTTGTGCATGTTGTTTTTCCTTATCTCCTTCTGCCATTTCGATTTTTTCAGAAATCACTCCTTCACCGTTCAAAGCCGCAGCAATCAATTGATCGGCTTCTTTGATCCCTTTCGAAACAGAAACATCAATGATCCTTTTCCCGGCAAATCTTTCAGGCTGAACATCTTTATCCGCCGCAATAATCACTGCTTCCGCTTCAATGATTTCTTGATCTGTCAAACGATTTTCTATCCCTACTTGCCCATGGGTCTCCACCTTGATCGAAATGCCTTTTTTCTTTGCTGCCTGTTCCAGTGCTTCTTGTGCCATATACGTGTGGGCAATACCTGTGGGACAACCAGTTGCAGCAATTAATCGATACTTAGCCATTATTTGAATTCCTCCTTATGAATGGTGATTTCTTTTTTCAACTCTGCGACATCTGTAAAATCAGTCAATCCTTTTTGAAACGCAGTCGAGCTACCCGCAGCTAAACTGTCCTTGAAACAATCCGCACTATTTTCTTCTTTGATCAATCCTGCCAGAAAAGTGGCTAGGAGTGTATCCCCGGCACAAGCGGTATTAACGACTTTTCCTTGCGGGGCGTTTCCTGTCAAACAATAATTTTCGTTCACATAGATCCCACCCGCTCCACCTAATGACAGCAATACATTTTGTGCACCTGCGGCTAATAGTTTCTTGCAATAGTTTACATATTCCGTTTCTGCTATTTCTTCATCAAACCATTCTGCCAATTCCTGCTCATTCGGTTTCAGTAAAAATGGTTGATACTTTAGACATCGTTTAACGATTTTAGCACTCGTATCTAAGATCAAGCGCACTTGATTCTCATGACAGATTTTACTGATCATTACTAAGATTTCTTCTGGTACCCCTCTTGGCAGACTCCCAGAAACACAAAGATAATCTCCAGCTGACAAATGACTGATTGTCTCAAGCAATTCTTCCATCGCTAACTGGTCGATTTCTGGTCCACGATTGACCAACTTGTATTCACTTGATTCCTCATTCACTTGTGTAAATACGTTGATGCGAGTCATTCCGGGTATAGAAACAAAATGAGCGTCGATCCCTTCCTTCGTCAAGCATTCCTCAATATAAGCCCCAGTAAATCCTCCGCTAAAGCCCAACGCAGTATTTGGTATCCCGAGTTTTTTTAAAATCAATGAAACATTGACACCTTTCCCATTTGCTTGGATATCATCATCGATTGAGCGGTTCACAACATTCGGTTTGAGTCGTTCCACTTCAATAAACAGATCAATCGCCAGATTCATCGTACATGTATATACGTTAGCCACCTGTATCCCTCCTCACGTTATCTACAGTATGACCTGTTTTTGGATGTACATGTTTTCTAAATAAGCGGAATTTTAGGTAAATGTTTACAAAATAAAACTCATCCGAGTAAGGGTTTACATCAGTGGTAGAATAAAAAGAAAAGGGGGAGGACTAAATGGAACCTAAATTAAGCGAGGCAGAATATTTTTTATGGGAATACATGATGAATCACATCCAAGAAATCCCAAATCTCTCGATTATCAAACTAAGCGAACGAGCCAACGTATCCACTACGACTATTGTTCGTACCATGAAGAAAAAAGGGTACGAAGGTTATACTTCTTTTAAGCACCATTTAAAGGAAAAAAAGAATACCACCATCAATTTTGCTACGGTCGATAAAGTAGATGAAGAAATAAAAACCTCCATTCTAAAAAACGAACAGGAAGTCGTGCGTACCATCAATCTATTGGATACAGGGGTAATCGAAGATGCGATTCAAAAAATCTGGAGTTCACAAAGAATCATTATCTTTGCCAGAGGATTTTCAGAAATGATTGGAGAAGAAATACAAACAAAATTCCAACTACTCGATAAGTATTGTGTCCTTCATACCGATCCAAATATCATCAAAACCGTTAGTCGCAAATTGCACAAAAAAGATGTCGTTCTTTTTATTTCCTTAAACGGTGAAACAGAAGAACTCGTAGCAGCAGCGGAGAATTGCTACCGCGAGGAAATCAGTTCGATCCTGATCACCGCATCACGGGAAAGTCGCTTGAACCGATTAGCAGAATTATCTTTGATCGGCTTCAAATCCGAAATCTCTTTTTTCCCTGAATATGAAGTCCGCTCTCGCCTGCCACTTTCTGTGATTGCGCGGATCTTGCTGGATTCGTATGCGATACGGGTGAAGAAGGGGGATTGAGGAACAAGTATAAGAAGCATCAATCACCGAAAATGTGAAGTTTTTTCGGTGATTGGTGCTTCTTTACGAAAGAGTTCATTCAATTTTATTTACGTTTGATTCATGACGTTCATCTACATTCATGTCTTGTCATAATGCCAAAACAAAACAAATAATCGAAACTACAACTGTCAAAACAAATTCAACCTTCACTTCCGTTCCATATGTTTGATTCGGTAGATAGATGGCTTTTCGTTCCGATTGATAAGGAATTTTAGGGCGGTTGGGTTGAGCAGACTCAATAAGTATTGATAATAAAATCAGTGTGAAGTAAATAGTATTTTGCTGGGCCGCAAAATAAATACTTGAAGCTAATAAAATTAAACTAGTCCCTTTGAGTATTCTAGCGTAGGTCATTGTTATCTCTCCATTCTATTCTTCTTTTATTTGTAGATTTTCTGTCCTGTTTTCTAACTATTTTCTATTATTTTTATACCTCCATGAGGTTGTGACAGAAGTGTCTAGCTCCGAGAAATAAGCCGAGAAAAACGAAAATTGTTCTTCAAATTTTTGGATTTCTCGGCTTATTTCTGAAGGAGTTACTTCTGGAACACCGTTTATTAAGTTTAAGGTTAGAAACAAAAATGAATTTTATTTTTGTTCCCAATCACTAGATAGGAGGTGAGAACAATTATTTGACTCACTCGGTTCACCTTCTCTAAAATTCTCATACGATCGATACTTTTATGTATTCATTTTTATTACTAACTAAATAGATGTGGTTCAAATTATTCCTGTTACTAAAAATGATACAATTCTAATTCCAAAATGGAGCAAATCATAAGAACTAAAATCGTGGGAATCAGCGCAAACACCACTTCCGTTCTAGATGTTTGATTCGGTAGATAGATTGAATTTTTTCCCGATTTGTAAGGATTTTTAGGTTGCTCGGATTGGGTATATTCAATAAATAGGGATAGCATAATCAGTATGGTATAGATCGTATTTTTCATTGCTGCAAAATAGATGCTTAGCGCCAATAAAACCAGTTGGATTATTTTGAATATTCGAACGTAGGTCAGCTTTCATCTCTCCATTCTATGTATAAATAGTAACCGATCCCTCTCTACAAATATATATACGTAAAGCACTAAAATATTACTTTAACAAATTAAAATAACTTCTACCTTAATCATATCAAAAAATACCAAAAAAATTTATTGCATTCCTAAAAAGCTGTTTTAAAAGCATAATCGTCAATATTTCCCTTCAGCCTAAACAACTCTTACAAATAAATAAAAAAACGGAACAACAGGCTGAATGTTTCCATCCACCTGTTATTCCGTATTTACTATTACATAAATGTAGTTTTTACTCCACAAATGGCTCTTCACCTAGTGCTTGTTGTGCGGCTAAGTTTAGTAAGCTCCATTGACGGTCGTGTCCTGGTTGGAAGAAGAAATCTGCTTCTGCCAAGTCTTCGATCGTTAATTTTTGTTGGATTGCTAATGCTAAGACATTGCCTTGTGCAGTGATGTCCTTCGTTGATAAAACAGCGCCACCTAACAATTGATGCGTAAATGGATCATAGGCTAATTGTACAGCTGCTTTTCCGTTCCCAAATTCTTCTGGTACGAATTTTGGACGGATCGTATCTTCATAGAAGGCTGTTTTGATTGCTACGCCTGCGCGATCAGCTGTGAAGCTGTTCAAGCCGCTTGCAGCAAAATGATAGTCAAACACACGTAACGCAGATGAGCCGACTAAGCCACCAAATGGTTTGCTTGGTGTTTGTTCGAATAAGTGTTGAACGACATAGCGTGCTTCTCGACGTGCAACTGTTGCCAATGCGATCGGCACTTTTTTGCCTGCTGGGATCGAGTAAGCAAGTGTTGCATCTCCTACTGCATAAACATCAGGTAAGTTTGTTTGTAGGTATTCATCTGTGATGATCCAGCCACGTTCATCTAAGTCAACGATGCCTTTCAACCATTCGGTATTCGGTTTGACACCGGCAGCTTGGATGATCAAATCTGTTTCGATCGTGCCACTGTCTGTTTCGATGGCTGCGACTTTACCGTCACCTGTGAAGGCTTTGATATTCACGCCAGTTTTGATGTTCATGCCTTTTTCTTTTAAGTGCGCTTCTAAGATATCTGTCATTTCCTTATCTAAGTAAGTACCTAAAGGACGATCGATCATATCTAATAACGTTACTTCTTTCCCTGCATTCAAGAAAACTTCTGCTGCTTCGATCCCGATGTAACCTGAACCGATCACAGCTACTTTTTTCACTGCTGGGTCTGTCATGCGTTCTTTGATTTTCGTTGCCCAATTGTAGCCACGCATCAAATATACATTTTCTAAGTCTGTTCCTGGAACAGGTAGTGAGTTTGGTTTTACACCTGAACTCAAGATCAATTTATCGTAAGCATACTCTTCCGTATGTCCATCTTCTTTACGTGTAACTGTCACTGTTTTTTTATCTGCATTGATTGTCTTAACTTCGTGGTTATTTAAAATCCCCACATTTGGTTGTGGAAAGTTTTCCGGTCTGAAATTACGGACATCATTCACACTAGTGACTTGATCCTCTAAATATAACTCCATGCCGCATGACATAAATGAAACATAGTCGCCTGCTTCAAACAAAGTGATATCTACATTTTCTCCGTATCTAGATAGTAATTCTAAAATGGATTGATGCCCTCCATGTGATGCACCGACAATAATTACTTTCGTTTTTTCCATTGACAAAACCCTCCTCATAACAATTGTTTAGAATCATTCTAAACAATTTCACGATATCATTCTAAGAATGATAATGCAAATGAAAAGGCTTGCCTAAAAATTTTATTCGTTATTTTAATATTATTGTTTTAATTGTGCTAAAAATGTGCCGATACGTTTACACGCTTCTTGTAGGTCATCCATCCCACTTGCATAAGAGATTCGGATAAAGCCTTCGCCTTCCGGTCCAAAAGCTGAGCCAGGGATACAGGCAACCTTACCTTGTTCTGCGAGTGCTAAACAAAAGTCCCACGAATTCATCTGGATGGTTTCTGGTAAGCGACAGAACAAATAAAACGCACCATCAGGTTGAGAGATTTGAAAGCCTAATTCCGTAAGTTGCGGCAATAGATAATCTCGGCGTTCGACGTAGCGGGCCTTCATTTTTTCCCCTTCGTCCATACTCGTTGTCAAGGCTTCGACCGCAGCTTTTTGAGAAATCGTTGTGGCAGAAGTAACTAAATATTGGTGGACCTTGATCAATTCATCGATCACTGGTTTTTGAGCAAAGAGAAACCCAATGCGCCAACCAGTCATGGCATGGGATTTAGAGAGTCCATTCACGACGATCGTTTGTTCAGGCAAGTACGTAGCCATCGAGACATGATTTCCCACGTAGTTCAACTCCGCGTAAACTTCGTCACTGATGACAAAGACTGGGTGTTGATTCAAGACTTCTGCAAGTTTGCTCATTTGCTCCGCAGATAACAATGTTCCGGTTGGATTACTTGGGTAATTCAAAATCACTGCTTTGATTTCGTCTCCGTATTTGGCAAACGCCTCTTCTAGTTGTTCTGGCTGACAAATAAAGCCAGTGTCTGATGTATCGATCGTGATCAACTCGGCACCTGCTAGATCAACGATTGGTTGATAGCCGGGATATGCAGGTGCTGGGATCAATACTTTATCTCCTTCTTCTAAGACCGCTAATAAAGCTGTCGCGATAGCTTCTGTGGCTCCGATCGTTGTCAGTACTTCCGTTTGCGGATCATAAGAAAGACCGTAACGTTCTTTTTGGAAGAAACAAGCTGCTTCACATAATTCTGGTAAACCTCTCATCCCGGTATAATGAGAATAGTTTTCTTTGATGGCTGTGATCCCTGCTTCTTTGACTGCTTCAGGTGTTGAAAAGTCTGGCTCACCTAATGTCAATTTGATGATGCCTGGAATGCTTGAGATTTGCTGATCGAACATACGGATCTGCGAGACTTCAATTTTAGCCAGCCTTGGATTAAAACGATGGTGTAGATTCATAGACTTCTCCCCTTTTGGTTACTATCCTTATTTTTTCAGAAAAGTTCCTTGGTGTAAAGGATTGTTTGGTACCATTCCAAGCCTTTTTCTAAAACAGCCATGTCAAAATCAAATGTTGCATCATGAAGGGCAGGCGTATCACCTACACCTAAGAAGAAAAAGACACAAGGATAGTGTTCTGTATAGACGCCGAAATCTTCCGCTTGTAAGACAGGCTCAGCCAACTCATGTAATAACTCTGAGTGGGCAAGTGCTGCATACAACTGTTCATCGTTACGAACAGCAGGATATCCATCGTTATAGCGAAAGGAGATCTTTGCTTGGGAAGTTTGTTGGAATTCTTCTGCTAGTCGTGCTAGTTGCATCTTTAAGTCCGTTTGGGTCTTACGACTGTATGAACGAATGCTGCCTGAGATCACGACTTCATTCGCTAAGACATTACGGATCGTCCCACCTGTGATCTGACCAAATTTCAAGAGATGTTCAAGGTTTTCTGGCAGAGATTCATCAAAGTCATAGACTTGTTTCATAAAACGCACAGCTGCTTCTAAACTATCGATGCCTTGACTACTTGAGGCGATATGCGCAGATCTGCCTTGGACGATGATATCTGTTTCACTACTTTGCGCCATCAACGCACCTGGTCGTGAAAATACTTTTCCTTCTGGCAAGCCTGGCCATAAATGAAAACCAAAGATTGCCTGTACCTTGTAATGTTCCAACCACCCAGAACGGATCACACTTTCTGCCCCGCCAGCGATTTCTTCTGAGGGTTGAAAAATCAAGACGATATTGTGCTGCATCTCTTGACGGTGCGTGGCAATATAATCGGTCAATCCTAAGAGCATTGCCATATGACCATCATGTCCGCAGGCGTGCATGAATCCTGGGTGTGTAGACGCAAAAGGTAACCCTGTGGCTTCAGTGATGGGCAACGCGTCGATATCTGTCCGAAAAGCAATCGTTGTGTCTTGTTGCTGATCAAAATAAACCAATAAGCCTGTCTCATCGATTTCATGGATCACGCCACCACAGTTTTTGATTTGTTCGTAAAGGTATTCTTTCGTTTTAAATTCATGAAAGCCAAGTTCAGGAATTTGATGTAACGCCATTCGGTGTGTTGCCAACATGTCGCCTCACCATCCCTTCATAGATTCCTTTTACCACGGTTTCATATTGTGTATTGGGTACACCGATGATTAAATTCAACTCTTGCGCACCTTGCGATAAAATCGAGGTCCTGATTTCTAACTCATTCAAAATCGATAATACTTTTCCAGAAAGTCCAATTGGTTCCTTATGTGGGCCGCCTACAACAGAAATCAAAGCCAAGTCTTCGATGATCTCGATTTCCTCTACGCCTAATTCCTCACGTAATTCTTTCGTGATCAAAAACAATTTATCCATGATCAATTCCGCCGAAACGACGACACCGATATTATCGATGCCAGAGGGGATATGCTCGATCGAGATGCCATGTTTTGCAAAAATACTCATGGCTTTCCAAATAAAACCGATCTCGTCTGACATATGTCGTTTGAACAAGGTGATCGAAAGAAAGTCTTTTTTTCCTGCTATCCCCGTCAACCCATTTTCTTTTTCGACTTCATGATTTGAGATTTTTGTTCCATGATCATTCGGTCGATTCGTATTTTTGATTTGGATCGGGATATCAGCTTCTTGTACAGGAAAGACCGCGGATTCGTGCAAGACATTGGCACCCATATAAGCCATTTCTCGTAATTCACGGAAAGAGATCTCTTCAATGACTTTCGGTGAGTCAATGATTCTTGGGTCTGCCATCATGATGCCTGAAACATCCGTCCAATTTTCATAAAGATCTGCCTGTAAGGCACTTGCTAAAACGGAGCCGGTAATATCACTGCCCCCACGACCAAGTAATTTTTCTTTTCCTGCTGGGTTGGCACCATAAAATCCTGGGACGATCAACTTTTGGTGTTTCTGGTACATCTCGCGTACTGCTTGCTCTGTACGCGGAAAGTCAATGCCCCCTTCATAATCAAAGTAGATCAGCTCACTTGCGTCTGCAAAGGTATACCCTAAATATTCCGCCATCAATTGCGCAGTCAGATACTCCCCACGACTGACTAAATAATCGATCGTCACTTTTTCCTGTTTTAGATGTGTTTCGATCGCGGTTAATTCTTTTTCAATCGGAAAGTCGAGTGACAGAAGATCCCTTACTTGAATAAAACGTTGTGTGATCCGTTCCCATAGTGGCGTCCAATCAACCTTATGTTGAAGATACGCATGGATCAAATAGAGTAAATCGGTCACTTTATCGTCTTCATCGGTTCTTTTTCCTAAAGCGGAAACGACAACGACTTCTCGATTAGGATCAGCTAACACGATCTCACGGACTTTACGGAACTGTTCTTCATGAGACATCGAGCTTCCACCAAATTTTGCGACTTTCATGAAAGGACCTCCTCTTGTAGAAGCGCCAAAGCAATTTGCACCGCGTTAGCCGCAGCGCCTTTGCGAATATTGTCAGCTACGGTATAAAAGAGTAAGCCATTTTCAACAGAGAGGTCGCGACGAATACGCCCCACGTATACTTGATCTGTGCCTCTTGCTAATGTACTTGTGGGATATTGGTGTTCTGCTAAGTTATCGACAACCAAAATCCCTGGAAACTGACTGAAACAAGCACGGATTTGTTCCAATGAAAATTCCTTTTCTAACTCAACAGCAATCGAGACACCATGGCCATTTTCGATGGGAACACGCACACAAGTCGCAGATACAGGCAAATCTGGTTGATGCAAGATTTTTTTCGTTTCATTGATCATTTTTTGTTCTTCTTTGGTATACCCATTTTCCATTGGGCGATCGATTTCTGGAATGACCGTTTGACTGATGTCATGGGGATAAAAAGTTGCTGGTTCACCATTTTTTGTCGCCTGTAGATCAGCGATTCCCTGTTGCCCTGAACCTGAAACAGCTTGATACGTCGTGTAATTGACACGTGTCACACCAAAGGTATTCTGTAGTGCTTTCAGTGGTAACACGGACTGGATCGTCGAACAATTTGGGTTGGCAATCAATGGATCTAACGTATGATCCTCTAGATTTACTTCAGGGACGATCAACGGGATCGTAGGATCTTCTCGCCACGCTGAAGAATTATCGATGACTACTAAGCCGGCTTGACGTGCAATTGGGCCAAATGTTTGAGACACGGATGCTCCAGCTGAAAAAAGCGCCAAATCATACCCAGAAAAAGAAGTCTCAGTCAGTTCTTCGACAACATACTCTTTTCCCTTAAACACAGACAGACTCCCCGCAGAGCGTTTGGATGCTAAAAGCTTGAGTTTTCCTACTGGAAAATCGTACTCCTCTAATACTCTTAACATAGTTTGACCGACTAATCCCGTCGCTCCGACAATACAGGTATCTATTTCGCGCATGTTTTTCATCCTTTCTTTGTCTACAATTCTCTTAGTGCTGCAATCAATGCGGTATTTTCTTTGGTTTGATCATCTTTTATTTTTAATACACGTGCCGGTGTACCACCAACGACCGTCTCAGGGGCAACGTCTTCTAAAACGACTGCACCTGCTGCGACGACTGCATTCTTTCCAACACGAACGCCTTCGACGATCACTGCATTCGCACCAACTAATACACCATCTTCGATCACTACTGGTTGAGCGGAAGCTGGCTCGATGACTCCAGCTAACACAGCTCCAGCACCGATATGACAATTCTTACCGACAGTCGCACGTCCGCCTAGGATTGCTCCCATATCGATCATGCTATGATCCCCGATCTCAGCACCGATGTTGATCACAGCGCCCATCATGATCACTGCTTGATCGCCGATGGTCACTTGATCACGAATGACAGCGCCTGGTTCGATGCGAGCGTTGATGTCTTTGACATCCAGTAAAGGAACTGCACTGTTTCTAGCAGTTTGTTCTAGTTCGATCGCTAAGATTTTTTCCGCTTCTTTTTCTAGTACCGGCGCGATGTCTTTGTAATCTCCAAAAACGATTGGACTATGCACTTCACCAAATACTTTCGCATTCGGAAACTCGACAGGTTCTGATACATTTAAATAAACTTTGACTGGGGTCTTTTTTTCTGCTGTTTGAATAAAACGAATGATTTCTTGTGCATTCAACTTAGGCTCCTCCTCTAGGTTCAAATAAATCTTCTAATTGATATGAACCGGCTGACTGCTCGGCCAACCAGATACTTGCTTGAACTGCCCCTTCTGCAAAAATTCGATTTGAAAAGGCTTCGTGCTTCACTGAAAGAACTTCATCTTTGGTTGCAAAAAGGACTTCATGTTCTCCTGGAAAAGAGCCTGCACGTAGGCTATGGACACCGATTTGTTGGTCTTCTCGTGATTTGTCCGCCCATTGATAGACAGGCGTCAGCTCTCGAACAGATTGTAGTGTTTCTACTAAGCGCTTGGCTGTGCCAGAAGGTGCGTCTTTTTTTTGGCTGTGGTGTTTTTCGATTAATTCGATCTGCCAGCTGGCTAAGTCTTTAGCTGCTTGTTTGATCAAGCGATTCATCACCATGATCCCTAATGAAAAATTAGCACTGTAGAGTACAGGGATCGTTTGAGCTGCTTGGGCGATTTCAGCAAATTGCTCTTCGGTATAGCCTGTTGTGCCAATCACCAGTGGGACTTGGTGAGCTTTGCTGTATCGCAAGATTTTATCCAAACCAGCTGGATGAGAAAAATCGATCATGACTGCTGGTGTCTGATCAAACGATAATTCCTCCGTTGCTTGTAAGGATTCGGTCAAACTCAATGGCTGATGTTGATATTCTTCGGTAACTTCTGCAATTCGCTTACCCATTTTTCCACTTCCGATGATCCCTATATTCATGTGCTTGCCCCTCCGTTTTCTGTTAACAGTGCGATAAGTTGTTGCTTTTTCTCCTCGCCTAATTCAATCAGTGGTAGTCTTAATGGTCCAGCAGGTAAGCCTAAATGATTCATTGCTGCTTTCACTGGAATTGGATTGGTTTCACTGAATAAGGCATTGATCAACGCTAAATGAGTCAATTGTTTTTCTTTTGCTGAAGGACTGTTTCCGTTTAAGTAATCATGAACTACTTCATGGACTACTTTTGGCTGGATATTTGCCCAAACACTGATCACACCGATACCACCAATACTTAGAATAGGTAAAATCAAATCATCATTGCCACTGTATAGTGCAAATGATTCATCAATCAGTTGCGCCACTTCCATTGTATAGGACATATCACCAGAGGCTTCCTTGATGCCGATGATTCGTGGATGCTTCGCTAGTTCTGTTAATACAGGTAACGAAATCGTCATCCCTGTTCGTGACGGTACGTTATATAAGATGATTGGTAGCGAGGAAGCGTCTGCGATCGCTTTAAAATGAGCCAGTAACCCTACATCACTCGTTTTATTATAGTAAGGGGTGATCACTAATAATTGGTCTGCCCCAAGTTCAGCAAAGCGTTGGACTTTCTTGACCGTTTTCGCCGTTGCATTTGATCCTGCACCAGCAATCACTGGGATACGTCCATTGACTTTTTCAACGGTGAATCGTACGATCTCTTCCTCTTCCTCCTCAGATAGTGTGGGTGATTCCCCAGTTGTTCCAAGGACCAGTAAGCCGTCTGTTTGTTCTTTCAGATGAAACGCAATCAGCTGCTCCAAGCCTAGATAATCCACTGCACCTGTTTCCGTCATTGGTGTCACTAACGCGACAATCGAACCTTTGATCATGCCTCTACCTCCAAATTTTTATGCCATTCATATGTGGCTGGTCCCGCCATCGTGATCGTTTTATCGCCAGAAATCAGTAAATCGCCTTGCTCTAAATGAATCGTCGCTTGTAAGCCGGAAAGGTAGCCTTGATCTCTTGCGACGACATACGCTGCACAACAACCTGTACCACAAGCTAGTGTCCAACCGACCCCACGTTCATACGTGCGGACGATCAATTCTTCTTCATTGACAGATTGGACAAAATTGACGTTTGTTTTTTCTTTGAATAAGGGATGATGGCAGAGTTTTTCTCCAGTCTCTTTGGTTAATTCAGCCAACGCATCTTCAACAAAAACAACTGTATGGATCGTCCCCATGAATAAACTAGTCAGCTCTACCTTTCGCTCATCAATCGTCAGCGTTTGTTTGATGATAGGTGTTGATTGCGCTACGCCTACTTTCTCTGGTCGGTAGTCCGGCGAACCCATGTCGACTGTGCAATAAAAAGGCTTTCGTGAATGGATTGTCACATGGATCATCCCAGCAAGCGTTTTGACCGCAAATTGTGGCGCTTCAAGTAATTGTTGATCGCTGACATAATTGGCAAAACAACGGATACCATTGCCACACATCGGCGCACGGCTACCGTCTTTATTGTAGTAGATCATTTCTAAAGGTTCGGTTTTAACAGCAATCAATCCATCCGTATCGTAAGCCGTGGGTGCACATAAGCTTTGAGCCAAATGACTATAGTCGATCGTTTCATCGTAATCTAAGAGAATAAAATCATTGCCACAACCATTATATTTATAAATCTGCATAGACTTCTCCTCTCAATAGATCCGCATAAGTTTGCCGACGCACGACTTCTCTCGACACGCCATCTTTGACAAAAACAACTGCTGGTCGCAGTGCACGATTGTAATTGCTACTCATCGAATATCCGTAGGCGCCTGTGGCATACACTGCCAGAAGATCACCTGGCTCTGCAGGAGGCAACTGTGTTTCTTGGATCACCACGTCTCCTGATTCACACATTTTTCCGGCAACTGTCACTTTTTCTGTTTTTTCAATGTCTAGTTTATTTGCCAAATCACAGGTATATTCAGCTTGATAAAGTGCCGGTCGAATATTATCTGTCATCCCACCATCCACAAAATAATATTTCTTGTGAGGTGTTTCTTTGATATAGCCGACTGTATAAAGTGTTGTTCCGGCTTCACCAACGATACTTCTCCCAGGTTCAATCAATAAGCGATCGATCGTTAAGTTTCTGTCAGCTAGCGTCTGCTCTGTGTGTGTAACCAGATGTTTGACTGATTCTGCAATTGGTAAAGGTGTGTCCGCTTCGGTATAACGGATACCAAAGCCCCCTCCCAGATTTAAAGAAAGCGGTTGTTGAAAATCTTCAAGGTAGGTAACCAGCTGGTCGATCTCAGCCAGCCAAGCAGTCATATCAAAGATTTGTGAGCCGATGTGGGCATGAAAGCCTTCCAATCTAAGAAATTCACTTTGTTGGATACGTGCAATCGCTTGTTGGCAAACATCGCTATCGTAAAGCATGCCGAATTTTGAATCGATATGTGCGGTGACGATGTATTCATGGGTATGTGCTTCGATCCCTACGTTCAATCGCAACATGATCTGTAGCTTTTTCTGATATTCTCGGCTTAACTCTTCCAAGACTTCGACTTCCATCCCATTATCTGCAACAAAATGGCGTATATCATTTTCAATGGCATATCTTAATTCATCAATCGTTTTGTTGTTGCCATGGAAATAAATATCTTCTAAAGGAAATCCAGCTTGTAACGCGGTATAAATCTCCCCACCACTTACGACATCTAGACCTAACCCTTGTTCAGCAATTAGATGGAGTAATTCTACCGTTTGAAAGGCTTTAGACGCATACAAGATCTTTGTTTGAAAAGAATCAGAATCAAAGTTCAGCTTAAACGACTTTATCGTTTCTTCCATCTTTTTTTCATCATACACATATAGGGGTGTTTGATATTCATTTGCTAATTGACTCACTGGAATTTCGCCGATCGTTAATTCTGTCATTCTCTTTTCCCTCTTTTCAAAAAATTATTTTCTCATCAAATTGAAATATCCTTAGATTATAATTTGAATTTTATTTGAATAATATTAAACAAAATTGTTTGAATTGTCTAGTTTAAATCGCTATTTTCAGCAAAAATGTTTAATTTTTCAATTTTATTGTATACAGAAAACAAAAAATAAAAAACCACTATTTATTTTCACATAATTCTCTTAGAAATAGACAAAAAAACTGACCAATAAATTGGTCAGTTTTTTGAATCATATTTTCCTTAAATCAATTACTTACATAGATTGCTAAAAACATCAACGCTGCACCTAACATGACAAATAGATGCCAAATCACATGGGTGAATCGTCTGCTTTTCATGCTATAAAATAGTGATCCCACAGAATAGGCGATTCCTCCGCCAACTAGCAGTAGCAAGCCAGTCAAATCGATATTCTGATAGAGCTTAGGTAGCACAACGATGATTGCCCACCCCATCACATTGTAAATGATCGTTGAAACTTTTGATACCTTGTTTGTCTTTGTTAAAGTCAAACATTTATAGATGATGCCAATCACTGCTGTCGCCCAAATAACACTTAGCAAAACTAGTCCTGTCGTTCCTTGCACGACTAGCAGACAAAATGGCGTGTAGGTTCCAGCAATCAAAAGGTAGATCGAACAATGATCAAATACCTGAAATACTTTTTTTGCTTTCGTAAAAATCAAACTATGAAATAACGTAGAAGAAAAGAATAGCAGAAAAAGAGAACTACCATAAATCGCAAAAGCGACATAATCTAAGGTTGTATGGGCGCGATCCATCAGCAAATTGAAGCAAAGCAGACTTAACAAAGCTGCAATCCCATGGGTCACCGCATTTAATACTTCATTGACGATTTGGTACTTTCGGCTAAATTCTATCTCCATCTTGATCCACTCCATTTCGTTTGTTCAATTTCATTATACATGAAAGATGTTCTGTTTACAAAAACTTTATCATCTAGTTTCCGAAACTATATTATTTTTTAATAACTTTTGTAAAATATTTTATCATCATGATAAGAAATAGCAACAAAAACACACTGATCAAGCCATTTACGAGTAAAAATGCAGTACGCTTCGCCCGTTTCACTTTTTCTAACGATTCTTTTATTTCTTCTGGTTCAACAGCGACCCTGTGTCCGCGTACTAATAAACGGTGACTGTTGACCATATACGGAGTACAAGTAACCAGTGTGACTAAATCTTGATTTTCTTGGATTTGTAGCGCTTCTGTTTCTGTCGGTGCTACGGTTTTAATCTGATCGACTTGATACGCAAGATACTGTCCATTGATTTCAATATAAAAGTGATCTTCTATTTTTAATTGAGGTAAATCTGTAAACAATTTTGCTTGCGGCAAGCCTCGGTGGCTGGAAAGTACCGCATGTGTCGATTTGCCTCCGATCGGGTATGAGGTGCCCTCGAGCAGACAAGCGCCTTTTTCCAATAGTTTCGTCGTTGTTTGATCAAAAATCGGTAAGCTGACATTGATTTTGGGGATCGTCAAAACACCAACGGTATGTGATTCGATATACGATTTCTGAGATTTTTGATCATTTTTTTTTTTCTTGGAAAATGGGTCTGCTTCTGGCATCGCTACGTTTGATGCCAGTTGTTCATTTTTTTTGATCATCCGCTTTTGTAATTCAGCAAGTTCTGTCGCATGTTCAGACTTTGCCTTTTTTTGATAATTTTTGATGATCTGCTGGTCGAGATAATTATTCAACGTATCACTGACAAAAGGATACGCCAAGCTGAGGACACCGATAAAAAATACCGAGAACATGATTAGATCTAACAGACGCCATTTTTTTTGTTTCATTTTATTCTCCTCAGCGAGTCACTTGTTCTTCATTTGATACTATTTAACTTTTGGTCGTTTTAGCCAGTATGCACCCACGATTGTCAGTAAAACCACACCTAAGAAAATGTACAATGAAATGCCTTTGCCACCAGTTGCTGGTAATGTCCCTTTGTGTTTGTTTGGTACTTTCTCTGGTGCAACCAATTCACCTGCAACAGCATAAGATTGCTGATCGACCTTAAACGCAATTCGTTCAGTTAGTTTCACATAATTGTTTGGTGCTTTTGTTTCTTCTAAATAATACGTACCATAAGACAAGCCTGTGATATCCACTAATCCATCACTTGTTGTCGTGAAAATCGTTGCTTCTTCCTGTGAAGTCGTCCACGCTACTGCTTTTGTTACTGGATCAATGATCAAATATTTCGCTGTTGCTTCATCTTGATCACGTACCACAAACGAAGCGTCTGCTAATGGTTTGATATCAGCTACTGCTCCATCTACTTTAATGAATCGTTTCCCACCTGTCAGTACTTCCACAGTTGGTGGTGTTTGATCTGTCATATGTCCAGTATCAACATTTGCTTCGTTGTTATAGCCTTGGGTTGGTTCTGCTAACTGATTCAAATGCATGTAATAAACAAAACGCAACGTACCACCTGGAGTCAATGAAGGAATATAAGTTGGTTCAATCGTTACTGTGAAGCCGTTTGTTTGTTCAGTTACGTGGTAATTTGTTGAATCAATGATCGTTTCACCATCGTAAAGTGCATAACCTGTTTCTCCCGTTGATTGGTTCATGAATGTTAAAGCTGGATCATGTGTATCAATCAATTTGAAGGTGGTATATTTATTGTTTGATCCTTCTTTATCCGCGATCCCAAGAGGAATATTGACGCTGATCTCATAATTGATCGGTTCTCCGATTGCTACGTCTTGCCCATCTAATTGCGGCGTTTCTTTTTCTACTTTCGTCGTATCATTTTTCACTATAAGTTCAACTGGCGTTTGGCTACCAACAACAATTGTGAATGGTGTCTTCGTTTGCTCAGTGATCATCGCTGCATTTTCAGGTGCTTTTACTTCTTCTAACACATATTCGCCAACTTCTAATCCAGTAATGAGCATTTGACCTTTCTCTGCTTCATTTTCAGCAACGTCCTCTTCACCGATTTCATAGCTTTTGCCAGTCACAAAGTGTTTTGCTTTAGATTTATCAGTTGTCCATGTATACATTCCTTGTGCTACACCTTGCAAATATTTGGCAACACCTGCATCTTCTTTCACAATGACAAATTCCGCACCGTTTAGTGCTTCACCTTCTGCTGAACCTACTTTTTTGACCTTCAGCGTTCCTTCATTTTCCACGACATTTTTAGGATATAAATGAACTACGTCTAGTTCTTCTGTCCCATATTGATATGAACCGTCGGATTGTTTGATCAGTTCATATACTGGAAATGCCACAACCATATTTGCAGCAGCTGTTACTCCTGATTTTGCTTCTTCTTCAATCACATAAACTGCATCTTTTCCAGCTTGTTTTTTTGGCAATGCTAAAGAAAGATCCCCCTGAGCGTCTGTGGTACCAGAAAGAAGAGCTGTGCCAGAAGTCTGTGATTGGACGATCGCTTTTGCTTCTTCAATCGTCGCGCCATTTTTTCTTGCTTCAGCAAATGATTCGGTGACATCATACACATGGAACGTCACATCTGCCAACCCTTGATAGTTGTTGAATTCAGTCATTTCTTTCCCTGTATTTTGGATCTCTTGTTGTGGGAAATCTAACATTTTCTTTTTGTGGATCACCAATTGTGCATCCATTCCTTCAGCAAACACTTGTGGATTAGGAAGTAATGCCACCAGTGTAAGTAGTGATGAAATAAGACATAGTAATACTTTTTTGAAATTTTTTCTATTCTTCATTCTTCTTTACTCCTGTTCTTTTGATAAATAATGAAACTACCTATGATCGATATGCCACCAATCATACCAACACTTATTTTTTCGTCAGTTGTTTTTGGAAAAAGAAAACTCGTTTCTTGTTTCTGATTAGTGATTTTCAAAGGTTCACTAGGTTGTCCATTGATGGCATATGACATACTTTTTACGACAAACGAGACAGCATAAGGATTTCTTTTATACCCTTTTGGTGCTTTGATTTCTTCAAGTAAATATTCTCCGTCTGCTAAGCCATTGATGGAAAATAAGCCATTTCGATCAGAAGTCAGCGTTATTGCATCTCTTGCTCGTTTTTTCCAGCAATATTTTCCATCTTTCAAATGCAGGTATTCTTCCTGTTGGTTTTTGATCATAAACATTGCATCTTCTAGCACCTGTTGTTCCTTATCTTTTGTAACTTTTTGAAACCACTTCCCTCCTGTTCGAATACGTGTACTTCGTGACAATGATGCTGTTCCGATATCTAATGTCGCTTGATTGATGATCGATTGATCAGCGATTGCATCTTGTCGTAAACGCATCTGATAGTTGATCCTCACTGTTTTACCTGCCAGATCTTGCAAGTCTTGACCGTTAAACGCAATACTGAATCCTTGACTATGGCTATGAAACGTCAGATTTTCCAAGCGTTTTTCTTCACTATGGACTTTGAGCGATTCAGTTAGCAACTCCAACTCTTTCGTCGCACTGTCAGTGACTACACATGTTTCTTCAGTTGCTATTCCATTTGGAAACTGGATATCCAATTGATAGTAGATCTTTTCACCAATCGAATAAGTGTTTTTTTCCTCTACAAGCTTTTTTTCAAAGACGATCGCAGATGGCTCTTGGTTCATTTTAGGATAGAGATGGATTGCCTTTTGTGGGTGATCATATGAATCATAAAGAGGCAAAACCACGACTACATTTTGTGATCCTACAAACGCATCTGCTATGTGAGTGGTTTCGTTCACTAAATAAACGTTACCTATTTGATTCGTTGACTCACGTAGATCAAAGATTGCTACATCTTCTCCATCATTGTTCGACTTCACCAGTTTTTCCATTAGAAAAGAACCTGCTGAAGTACCTTGTCGCGCAATGATTTGTTGTGTTTCTTCGACAGTAAATCCTTTTTTACGTAATTGATAAAATGATTTTGTCACATCGTAAACCGCAAAACTCGCTTTATGAGATTCCGTTTGTTTATCTGATGAGGGTTGCGTAGTATGGACAATCAACTGGACCATCTCTTGTGTTTGGGCGATACACGTTTTGGCACCACCAACTAACAGAAAAGGCAACAACAGCAAGAACCAATAATACTTGGTCAACTTGAAATGCCTCCTCGTCTCATCCCCCTTAAATAAACGACAAATGAAACAATCGCAAGGATACCTAATAATAGGAAGCCAAGTCGGCCAGATCCTCCGGTTTCAGGCAGTGGGATCAATGCCTGATTGGTGATGACCAAATGGATTTGGTTGTTCGTATGATCAGTTTGTAACTGGATTTCTGATGGTTCACCATCTACAGTTACTTTTCCATCCGTTTGGATAACGATCTGTACGGGTTGCTCTAACCCCAGATAACCTTCTGGTGTTTTGATTTCCTCCAACGTGTACTCACCCGGTTTTAGGTTCTCAAAAACAAATGTATCAGTTGCTTTATCGTCGTTTGGTAATTCAACCTGTCCATCTGAACCGGATAGTCGGAAGACTGCCCCTTTTAACACCTGTCCTGTATCCGTTTGCTTTAGGACTGTTAAATCAAAAGGTTTGATTTGATTCATATGCGTCAATGTCCAAACGGTATCTTCCTCTACATTTTCTCCGTCATAGAGAATCGTACCGTAAGGGTCAACTTTAAATTCATAGTTTCCTGGAATCGTATCGTAACCAAGCGGTCCTGCTGTTTCTACTAAGCGATATTCACCCGCTTTTTGTATCACGAATTCTGCCAATCCTGATGACGCGGTAACTTCCTCTTTCAGTGTATGATAGGTTCCTGTTTCTCCTTTTATTTGTAAAGCAAAAGTTGCTCCTGCCAGATTGATTTTTTGTTTGTCCTTTTCGGTATATTTTCTTATGGCTATCGGAAGGTCTGCAAATGGATTCTCAATCGTCAATTGGATCACTTGATCAGTGACTGTAGCTTGTTGTTTGTCCACTGTTACTTCCCCATTGTCAGAAATAGCAATTTCCCACGCCTGCTTTTCCGATTTTTCATGTCCAGCAGGTGCACTGATTTCTGTCAATGTATAAGATTTTCCTTTTTCAAGGCGTGTGCCTTCTGGCAATGAATAGGTACCATCCTCATGGTCGATCAGCTGAATCTCCTGACCTTCAATCGTTAGTTGAAACACTGCTCCTTTTAGGAGATGGTCAGCTGACGAAGTTTTCTTGGTTATTTTTAAATCTAAAGGAACAAATTGTTTTTTATTTTTCCAAGTCGTTGCGTTGACTTTTTCTGATTGATATCCTGGTACATCTAACTCATTCACCGCTTCATAGTGAAATTCTTGCCCTTGATTGTTGTGTTTTGGCAAGCTGAGGGTTTCACGAGACGCTTCACTGGACGCTAGAAGTTTGGTGATATTGGTTCGCTCCCAAACATTGGTGTTCTCCTCTTCCGGTTTACTTAATTGTACATAGCCACTTTCCCAACTAGATGTTTCGGTGATTCCTGTTCGCTTGATTTCGTAAATCACTTTCTCTGGTCGAGTCGTCGTATCTTGATCAAATTCTTCCCATTCTTTGAAAAAATCAAGAGATACACCTGGTGCTTTGGCTGACGGCACACCGAATTTAGCAAGAACATCTGGGTTGCTCGTTGGTTGGAAGATTGTTTGCCCATTCATTTGATACCAAGTATCAGTCTCGAACATTTTGCTTTCTGTTTGGAGTCTCACTTGATAATGTAGTTGGATTTCTTGCCCTTTTTCTAAATAGATTTTATCGACGTTGATCGTTTGCCCATCAATAGAGAGAAGTGGCTCAATCGATAGAGGGGTTGTCCCTACACTTGTAACAGAAGCGCTGTCTGGTTGATAAACAAATGGATCAATGATTGGATCAGTGATTTTTCCATCAACGACTGTTCCAGAAAGCTGCACAGCTTTTTTGGCTAGATAATCAGCAATATCTGTAGACTCATTGGCAGATTCATAATATGCCGTGCCGTCTTCGCCAGTGGAAACCATCTTACGCATTCGACGTTCTACTTCCTCTTTCGTGATGCCTTCAGTTTCATCTCCTTGCAACTGTATACCCAAGCCATGGATCTCGATTCCTCGTTGTTTCAATGCCATTGCTTCACCAATCGTTGCTGTAAACGTTGAATTGATCCAACGCCATTGTGAATATTGGTCTCTAACAGGTACAAGATAAGGCGGGGAAATTTTTGAAGTATATTCGGGATGATCGACTTGATTGCTAAAAGTCGCGCCATAATAACTAACGTCCTCTTCAGTCACCACACTTGATACGTGATAGGAGCATGTCGGAACACCATCAGTCAAAAGAACGATCACCTTTTTGTGACCATTTTGTTCAGACAACATCTCGCCTGCCTGACGTAAACCATTTTGAGTAAACGTACCACCACTTGTTGAATCAGGTGTGGCTGCTTGGATTTCTTCCTTTACAGAATCAAATCCTGCAATCGGTATCGTTCGATTGTCGTAGCCTTCACTAGAAAAACCAACATAACCTAAATTGATTTTTTCCGTTACACCACTTTCTGATAAGGTATCGACAAATCGATCAATCCCATTCTTCACTTCAATAATACGATTGTCCTCATTCATACTGCCAGACCAGTCAACAACCAGAACGACATCTAAAGGAGGGATATTTTTTTGGGTATTTCCTCGAACATTCAGATACAAGTCAAACAATCCAGGAGTCGCTGTCTCTTTGGCAAATTTACGGATTGCGTAATCGGCTTCTTCTTTTTCCCCACCATATTCAATATAAGAATTGTTTTGATTGGTTGGGTCACCATCCCAATTCGTCAATCCATCCCATTGTGATTGACCATGACGATTCCCTTGATGATTTCGTACATTCTCGTCATTTTCCGGTTGCCACATCGCTTGCGGATAGGTTCCTTGCTCATCTGTGGTATATTCCGGTTCAATCGTCGCTAACCCTTTCGGTTTCAACTGTTCATTGAATAATTTTGGTTGTTCAAACGGACGATATTCGTTTTTAGCTATCGATGAATCATCCGACACCTCACTGTTTTCAGAAGAAGTCGTGGTTTCAGACGTTGGTTCACTCGTTTGTGCAGTTTCCTGATTCTCGTTATCTATAGAAAATGAAAAGGAAGCTGGGTCAGATAAAAGTAACTGACCCGTTTTTTCTTCTATCTGAATATTGAGTTGAAATTCTTTGCTCGTACTCGGCAATTCAATGGTCAATTCTTTTTCTTCAATGGCTTGAGAAAAATCACCTGCTAGCCATTTTCGTTGTTGCTCATCTGTGTATTCTTGATATTCCTGAGAAACATAAGAGGAAAGCAGATTCGTTTCAGGTGCATCTTTTGGATGTAACTGGAATAAAAATCTGTTTTCTTGTGTTTGCTCATTTAATCGATACACGACCGTTAGCTGACGATCTATTTTCCTAATACTTACTTTGCCATATTCATTATTTAAGACTTCAATGGTTGCCTCTTCATTAGCTGCCACAGTCTTTCCTTTTTGGAAATAGAAATAGGTGACGAAAAATAGAGAAAATAGACAGAAAACGATGAAATAATTTCGCTTCTTCATTTATGGATACCTCCTTAGAAAAACTTTAAAATTCAATTAGATAATATAAAAAAAAGAAAAAATTCACTAATCTTTCTAGTTCTCTTCTCTTTTGTCTCTAACTATTAAATTACAGTTATTTTAAGGAGCTTTAAATTTGATATAGTAAAACGAATACATTGAATGATTAGTTATTTAAAACCGATTTATTATTCTTTTCTCTCACAAAATATACTCATTGAGCAATAATTTTGAGACAAATTTTAAAAAAATATTTCTAAATCCGGTAGAGTTTTTTTAGAAAATTGAGACAAGTATTTACAAGGAAAAATAAATACGGTATTAATAATAAAAATATAAAAAGAAGGTGAAGAATTGATTGAAAAAATTTTATTAGATGACCATGCAAGAATGAAATTAAATGTGTATGGAAAGATAATGACCTTATGGCCGGGGGAATATAGTTTAGATCATGTACGAGAAAACTTAGATTTCTATTTCAGTCCGACCCGTTTCAAAAAAATCCTATGTGCTATACAAGATGATTTAGAACAATTTACTGATATTAAACTGTTACATACTAAAAACAAGTTATCCATTCCTGAACAACTTGTTCAATATACCCAATACCAACATTTCCTATCAACAGAAAGTGTTCCTTATAAATTATTGATCAGTCTTCTGACTGAACAAGATGAAGATCTTGCAGCTTTTTGCAATCGCCATTTTATCAGCCGCTCAACATGTTTTCGACAAACAAAAAAATTGGCTGAATATCTGAAGGAATACAATATCAACTTGAATTTGTCGAATCTTATCTTATCTGGTTCTGAAACGCTGATTCGTATCATCTTTTTCAATTTCTTTTGGTTTGTTTCATTAGGGGAAAGTCTCGATAGCATTCCTTACAGCCAAGAAGTTCGCGCATTGATTTATAAGCACGAAGGTCCACAGCTCAAAAATAAGTTCGACTTAGGAAAAAAACAAGCTAGTCTCCATTGTCTGATTTGTTTGCTGAGGATCGAAAATAATCATTTTACGGATATCTATCGATTATCGAGAGATTCCTTTATTCCCAGTGAAACAAACATTGACTTTTTTTACGACTTCTTCAAAATTGCGGATCTTCGTTTAGATATCTTAGAAGTAAACTCTTTGTTTTATTTGTTCTATTATTGGCCGTTCCTTACTTCTGATCAAGATATCCGTGTGCCGATCGTTCACCATTCCTATCAACAACCGAGCAATGAGATCAAAACTATTTTAGAGGAATTTCAGGAGCATTGTCAGACATTTATCGGTACATTCCATTTTAAAAAAGAGCCCGCTTTACTTTTGAATCTCTATCTATCCATCGGTAACTTTAGCATGTTCAAACAAAAAATCCCTTTGACCACACTATTTATCTCTTCTTATATTCAAGATAAATATCCACTTTTACGTATCTTGACAATCAAAATCGAAGGATTTTGGAAAAAGGTCGCACAACGAAAAAACTACACATGGCTGAAATCATGCGTAAGTGAATTAGCCTTTCTACAAGCCTGTTTACTTTATCCGTATTATTCAGAAATCGATGAAAACTATAAATTGAAAGTTGGGTTTGTCAACGTCTCTGAGCATCTGATCTCCGCAGAAATCTTGAATTTAGGCAAGAAGATCCCCTTTGTAGATATCGAGCGACTCACGCTTCCCATCACTGAAGAATATGACTTTTTCATCTTTGGTTCCCCCCTGCTGATTCCTAATGGTCTTGATTCTTCTAAGTATACAGTCCTTGATTTTTGTCATTATAGAGACTTTGAGACAAATCTGTATCAACGACTGTTAGAAGTCCATCATTTAAAACTACAAACATTGTTTGCTTAATAATATAAAAAAAAGCTTTTAAGCATCTTGCTTAAAAGCTTTTTTACTACACTCGGTTATTTTGCACGTTTTACGTATGAACCTTCTGCTGTATTGATTTCTAGTAATTCATCTGCTTCAATGAAATCAGGTACGTTGACTACTAAGCCTGTTTCCATTGTTGCAGGTTTACCAGAACCAGTCACTGTCGCACCTTTGATCGATGGTTGTGTTTCAACGACACGTAAGACAACTGTTGTTGGTAATTGGACACCAATCACTTCGCTACCGAAGAATTGGATTTTAACTTCCATGTTTTCTAAGATAAATTTCATTTCTTCAGCTACAGTTTCTACAGGGATCTCATATTGTTCGTATGTTTCTAGATCCATAAAGAATGCTGTATCATCCATTGTGTATAAGTATTGAACTGGTTTTGTATCGATGTGTGCTTTTTCAAATTTTTCGTCTGGTCTTAGTGTCGTATCATAAGTAGCACCAGTACGAACATCTTTTAGCTTCATACGCATCACAGTATTTCCTTTACCAGGTTTGTGATGGCTTGCATCAATTACTTTGATCAATTTTCCGTCTTGGACAAATGTCATTCCGGCTTTTAAATCGCTTGCTGAGATCATTATTTTTTGCTCCTTTTTTTCTTAATCATAATCACCCTTATTGTATCAGACAAACGTCTATAAAACTAGGAAATTATTGCTTTTCAAATGATAGTCTTTGACTTTCTTATTTTTTCATGCTATTTTTAATTAAATCATTATTGGAGGGATAAACATGGCAATCAATTACTTAAAACAATTGAAGTGTTGTTGTTGTATGGTGTATAAAAACAGCATACTGTTTGCCATGTCTATTAATTGCCCTTCATAGTTGAATGAAAGATCTCTTTCTGTAGTGAAAGTGTTTTCTTTCTTAGTCTTTTCAATTTATGATCTTACGAGGAGCTGATTAAATAGTCAGCTCCTTTTTATTTTACTTTTTTGGAGGTTTGGATTCGTGATCATTTCATCAATTACTGAAGCAATCGGGCATACACCCGTCTATAAATTTACTGCGCAAGATTTTCCTATGCCAAAAGATTCCGTGATCTATGCAAAACTGGAATACTTGAATCCAGGAGGTAGTATCAAAGACCGTTTAGGTTTGTATTTATTGACTTCCGGTCTTGAGAGCGGAAAAATCGATCAAGAAACAACGATCATTGAGCCAACTGCTGGTAACACAGGGATTGGTTTAGGTCTGGCAGCTTTGAAATTCAATTTAAAAACAATTTTTGTCGTACCAGAAAAATTTAGTATAGAAAAACAAAAAATCATGCAGGCACTAGGCGCAAAAATCGTACACACTCCTACAGAAGAAGGAATCGTTGGTGCGATCGAAAAAAGTAAACAATTAGCTTCTGAAATCCCAAATAGTTATGTTCCCTTGCAGTTTGAAAACCCAGACAATCCAGCCACTTATTACCAAACATTGGGGCCTGAATTATTTCAAGAATTGGAAGGGTCAATCAATAGTTTTGTTGCCGGTATTGGAAGTGGTGGTACGTTTGCTGGAACCGCAAAATTTCTAAAAGATCGTTTACCTGAACTTCGCTTGATTGGTGTTGAGCCAGAAGGATCGATTTTGAATGGTGGTCCTTCACATGGGCACGAAATTGAAGGCATCGGCGTTGAATTTGTCCCCCCTTTTCTTAGTGAGTTGACAATTGATCAATTTGAAACGATTTCTGATGCTGAAGGATTTGCTTACACACGTCAACTAGCAAAAGAACACGGATTATTAGTAGGCAGCTCGAGCGGAGCCGCTTTTGCCGCAGCCATAAAAGAAGCACAACGTCTACCGAACGGACAATCTATCCTGACCATATTTCCAGACACGTCCGATCGTTACTTATCAAAAAATATTTATCTGTAAGAAACAAACGACACAATAAACTCAATGAAGAAATTGGAGGAAATAATTATGCATATTCAAACAAAATTGATCCATGGTGGTATTAGTGAAGATCCGACAACCGGTGCAGTTAGCGTACCGATCTATCAAACATCGACTTACCGCCAAAATGCAGTTGGACAACCGAAAGAATACGAATATTCACGTTCAGGTAATCCAACACGTTTTGCTTTAGAAGAATTGATCGCAGACTTAGAAGGTGGCGTTCGTGGCTTTGCCTTTGCCTCAGGTCTAGCAGGAATCCATGCAGTCTTTTCCTTATTTCAATCTGGAGATCACATTCTCTTAGGCGATGATGTCTATGGTGGAACTTTCCGTTTATTTGATAATGTTCTTACAAAAAATGGGTTAGAGTATACAATCGTTGATACAAGTAATCTTGCACAGATTGAAGAAGCAATTCAAGACAATACAAAAGCTTTGTACCTAGAAACACCAAGTAATCCTCTACTTAAAATCACCGATTTGAAAGCAGGGGCTGCTATTGCAAAAAATCATGACCTGTTAACAATCGTGGATAACACATTTGCTACACCATACTTTCAAAAACCTTTAGAATTAGGCGCTGATATTGTTTTACACAGTGGCACAAAATATCTAGGCGGGCATAGTGATGTCGTTGCTGGATTAGTTACGACAAACAACCAAGAGTTGGCGGAACAAATTGGTTACTATCAAAATGCCATCGGTAGCGTATTAGGTCCACAAGATAGTTGGTTGATGCAACGCGGGATCAAAACTCTTAGTGTGCGTATGGAAGAACATCAAAAAAATGCCTATGCTGTAGCAGAATTATTAGCGAACCATCCTGAAGTTGAAGCAGTCTATTACCCTGGTCTAACAACTCATAATAATCATGAAATTGCGAAACAACAGATGTCCGGCTATAGCGGAATGGTTTCCTTTACCTTGAAAAACGACGCAGATGCCATTCCTTTTGTAGAAGCTTTGCAACTATTTATCCTCGCTGAAAGCTTAGGTGGTGTCGAAAGTTTAGTGGAAATTCCTTCTGTGATGACTCATGCCTCTGTACCTAAAGAAAAACGCGAAAAAGCTGGAATCAAAGACGGATTGATTCGTTTATCCGTAGGAATCGAGTACGCCCAAGATCTTTTAGATGATTTGAACCAAGCCTTTACTCAATTGAAAAATCACTGATCCATTTTATCTTTAAAGAATTGAAAAAAAATCAATCAGTTTTCTACACCTGACCTGCAATAAGTGTTAGAATTTAGATAAATCGACCCAATCTTTTTAGAGGATTTTCATTTCCCTAAAAAGAATCATCAGATAGTTAGGAGTAATTCAATATGAAAATGAATGTCGAAAGTTTTAATTTAGATCACCGTAAAGTAAAAGCCCCTTATGTTCGTGTAGCTGATCGCAAAAAAGGCGAGCATGGCGATTTGATCATCAAATATGATGTCCGTTTCAAACAGCCAAACAAAGAACACATGGATATGGCAGGTTTGCATTCTTTAGAACATTTAACTGCCGAAAACATCCGTAATCATGCAGATTATATTGTAGACTGGTCACCAATGGGATGCCAAACAGGCTTCTATCTTACTGTCATCAATCATGAAAATTATGACGATATTTTAGATGTTTTAGAAAAAACGATGGAAGATGTGCTACAAGCAACAGAAGTTCCAGCAAGTAACGAAATCCAATGTGGCTGGGCTGCAAACCATACGTTAGAAGGCGCACAAGCTTTAGCGCGTGAATTTTTAGCAAAACGAGATGAATGGTCAGACGTCGGAGTATAAACAGACCATACATTTATTTAATCATAATAGAGATTGAGGAAAGTGACCTCCATCTCATAGTCATAAGCCGTAAAAGACAAAAGAACATACCAAATCTTTGTCTTTTACGGCTTGTTTTGGTAAGTTATGAGAAAGACAATTTGGCGTGAACTTTAAGAGAAAACTCAAATAATATCTCTTAGTCTTCCATGTTGGCTAATGATCGAAGGCATTGACTTTCGCTCATTATGTTTTCAGTTTAGGAGACTACGTCAGCAAACCCTTTATTATACATCAACAAATAGGAGGAAAAAACGAATGGATATCTATGATTTTAACGTCACATTAGAAAATGGGACAACTTACTCATTGGACAAATACAAGGGCCACCCTATGATCATCGTTAATACTGCAACAAAATGTGGTTTGGCGCCACAATTTGAACAGTTGGAAGAGCTTTACCAGATGTATCAGGAAAAAGGGTTAGTAGTATTAGGTTTCCCATCGAATCAATTCAAGCAAGAAGTAGCTTCTGCAAATGATGCTGCGGAAGCCTGCCGAACAACGTATGGTGTTACATTTCCCATGCATCAACTAACGGTGATCAATGGCGGGGATGCTGATCCTCTATTTGATTATTTAAAAGAACAAGCACCAGGTACTTTGACACCTGCAATCAAATGGAATTTTACAAAATTCCTTATTGATAAAGACGGTCAAGTAATTGAACGTTTTGCGCCAAAAACTTCACCATTAAAAATGAAAGAAGCAATCGAAGCCATTCTTTAGTCAAGATGCAATAATTGGACAATCAACATTTTAGATTATTGGTCAAATGAAACTCATTTCTATTTAGAGAAAAAGCTTAGATCGACTTAAATAAAGTACATGACCTTGAAAAAAATTTTTTTCAAGACCATGTATTTTTTTGGCTAGAATATTGACAATACTTTTTGCTATTTCCAAAAAGTAAACAAAAAAACAGCTGAACTTTCGTTCAACTGTTTTCGTTTGCGTGGCGGCGTCCTACTCTCACAAGGGGCAACCCCTCACTACAATCGGCGCTAAGAAGCTTAACTTCTGTGTTCGGCATGGTTACAGGTGTATCCTTCTCGCCATCGCCACCACACTTGGTGTTATCTATATTGAGTAAATCTTGTTCACTCAAAACTGGATTTGAAGTATCAGTAAGAAACTCTCCGAGTTTTTTCATTTTATTTTGGTTAAGTCCTCGATCGATTAGTATCAGTCCGCTCCATACATCACTGTACTTCCACTCCTGACCTATCTACCTGATCATCTCTCAGGGATCTTACTTTCTTAAAGAAATGGGAAATCTCATCTTGAGGTGGGCTTCACACTTAGATGCTTTCAGCGTTTATCCCTTCCCTACATAGCTACCCAGCAATGCCCTTGGCAGAACAACTGGTACACCAGCGGTAAGTCCATCCCGGTCCTCTCGTACTAAGGACAGCTCCTCTCAAATTTCCAACGCCCGCGACGGATAGGGACCGAACTGTCTCACGACGTTCTGAACCCAGCTCGCGTGCCGCTTTAATGGGCGAACAGCCCAACCCTTGGGACCGACTACAGCCCCAGGATGCGACGAGCCGACATCGAGGTGCCAAACCTCCCCGTCGATGTGGACTCTTGGGGGAGATAAGCCTGTTATCCCCAGGGTAGCTTTTATCCGTTGAGCGATGGCCCTTCCATGCGGAACCACCGGATCACTAAGCCCGACTTTCGTCCCTGCTCGACTTGTAGGTCTCGCAGTCAAGCTCCCTTCTGCCTTTACACTCTTCGAATGATTTCCAACCATTCTGAGGGAACCTTTGGGCGCCTCCGTTACTCTTTAGGAGGCGACCGCCCCAGTCAAACTGCCCATCTGACACTGTCTCCCACCACGATAAGTGGTGCGGGTTAGAGTGGCCATAACGCAGGGGTAGTATCCCACCAGCGCCTCCATCGAAACTAGCGTTCCGATTTCTACGGCTCCTACCTATCCTGTACATGCGGTACAGACACTCAATATCAAACTACAGTAAAGCTCCATGGGGTCTTTCCGTCCTGTCGCGGGTAACCTGCATCTTCACAGGTACTAAAATTTCACCGAGTCTCTCGTTGAGACAGTGCCCAAATCGTTACGCCTTTCGTGCGGGTCGGAACTTACCCGACAAGGAATTTCGCTACCTTAGGACCGTTATAGTTACGGCCGCCGTTTACTGGGGCTTCAATTCGTACCTTCGCTTACGCTAAGCACTCCTCTTAACCTTCCAGCACCGGGCAGGCGTCAGCCCCTATACTTCATCTTACGATTTTGCAGAGACCTGTGTTTTTGATAAACAGTCGCTTGGGCCTATTCACTGCGGCTGATCTGACGATCAGCACCCCTTCTCCCGAAGTTACGGGGTCATTTTGCCGAGTTCCTTAACGAGAGTTCTCTCGCTCACCTTAGGATTCTCTCCTCGACTACCTGTGTCGGTTTGCGGTACGGGTCGTTGTTTTCTCACTAGAAGCTTTTCTCGGCAGTGTGACGTCAGGAACTTCGGTACTATTATTTCCCTCCCCATCACAGCTTGTCCTTAAAGTTAGAAGCATTTGACTCCTATCAAGACTTACTGCTTGGACAGACATTTCCGATCGTCTGCATTCCTTAGCCTCCTGCGTCCCTCCATTGCTCAAACAAAAACAACGAGTACAGGAATATCAACCTGTTGTCCATCGCCTACGCCTGTCGGCCTCGGCTTAGGTCCCGACTAACCCTGGGCGGACGAGCCTTCCCCAGGAAACCTTAGTCATTCGGTGGACAGGATTCTCACCTGTCTTTCGCTACTCATACCGGCATTCTCACTTCTAAGCGCTCCAGCAGTCCTCACGATCTACCTTCAACGCCCTTAGAACGCTCTCCTACCAATACACCTAAAGGTGTACTCCACAGCTTCGGTAATATGTTTAGCCCCGGTACATTTTCGGCGCAGGGTCACTCGACTAGTGAGCTATTACGCACTCTTTAAATGGTGGCTGCTTCTAAGCCAACATCCTAGTTGTCTGTGCAACCCCACATCCTTTTCCACTTAACATATATTTTGGGACCTTAGCTGGTGGTCTGGGCTGTTTCCCTTTCGACTATGGATCTTATCACTCACAGTCTGACTCCCGGATATGAATGAATGGCATTCGGAGTTTATCTGAATTCGGTAACCCGAGATGGGCCCCTAGTCCAAACAGTGCTCTACCTCCATCATTCTCAATTCCGAGGCTAGCCCTAAAGCTATTTCGGAGAGAACCAGCTATCTCCAAGTTCGTTTGGAATTTCTCCGCTACCCACACCTCATCCCCGCACTTTTCAACGTACGTGGGTTCGGTCCTCCAGTGCGTTTTACCGCACCTTCAACCTGGACATGGGTAGATCACATGGTTTCGGGTCTACGACTACATACTCAAACGCCCTATTCAGACTCGCTTTCGCTGCGGCTCCGTCTCTTCAACTTAACCTCGCATGCAATCGTAACTCGCCGGTTCATTCTACAAAAGGCACGCCATCACCCATTAACGGGCTTTGACTTGTTGTAGGCACACGGTTTCAGGTTCTATTTCACTCCCCTTCCGGGGTGCTTTTCACCTTTCCCTCACGGTACTGGTTCACTATCGGTCACTAGGGAGTATTTAGCCTTGGGAGATGGTCCTCCCGGATTCCGACGGAATTCCTCGTGTTCCGCCGTACTCAGGATCCTCCTAGGTGCCTTCCAAATTTCATCTACGGGGTTTTCACCCTCTCTGACTGACTTTTCCAAGTCATTCGACTATCTGAAAGAACTACCATATCGGAGTCCTACAACCCCAATGAGCAAGCTCATTGGTTTGGGCTTTTCCCGTTTCGCTCGCCGCTACTCAGGGAATCGAATTTTCTTTCTCTTCCTGCAGGTACTTAGATGTTTCAGTTCTCTGCGTCTACCTCGTATACGCTATGTATTCACGTATACGTAACATCCTATAAAAGATGCTGGGTTCCCCCATTCGGAAATCTCTGGATCATAGCTTACGTACAGCTCCCCAAAGCATATCGGTGTTAGTCCCGTCCTTCATCGGCTCCTAGTGCCAAGGCATCCACCGTGCGCCCTTATTCACTTAACCTTATCAACCTTGCGGTTGGGTTTTGATCTTTCTTCTAGCGATAGAAGTCCAATCAAGAAAAATAAGCAATTGAACTTATTAAAAAACTCTATCCAGCACACAAATCAGCCTTTTCGACAAAAAGATCGTCCAATCCGTGAAAGCAAGCTTTCACTTCTGGCCGCCTATTTTGCTTAAGGCTAAACGATTTGTTTAGCTTTCAAATTCAACGCGGTGTTCTCGGTTTGTATTACTTACATTTTTACTTCAATATCCAGTTTTCAATGAACAAGTATATAACAACATACGTTGTTAATGGAGCCTAGCGGGATCGAACCGCTGACCTCCTGCGTGCAAAGCAGGCGCTCTCCCAGCTGAGCTAAGGCCCCGGGTTAAATTTTGAGTAGACCTCTCAAAACTGAACAAAGTATCGACAAACGTGTGTAGTCTCCGTAATATTCCTTAGAAAGGAGGTGATCCAGCCGCACCTTCCGATACGGCTACCTTGTTACGACTTCACCCCAATCATCTATCCCACCTTAGGCGGCTGGCTCCAAAAAGGTTACCTCACCGACTTCGGGTGTTACAAACTCTCGTGGTGTGACGGGCGGTGTGTACAAGGCCCGGGAACGTATTCACCGCGGCGTGCTGATCCGCGATTACTAGCGATTCCGGCTTCATGTAGGCGAGTTGCAGCCTACAATCCGAACTGAGAGAAGTTTTAAGAGATTAGCTTAGCCTCGCGACTTCGCGACTCGTTGTACTTCCCATTGTAGCACGTGTGTAGCCCAGGTCATAAGGGGCATGATGATTTGACGTCATCCCCACCTTCCTCCGGTTTGTCACCGGCAGTCTTGCTAGAGTGCCCAACTAAATGATGGCAACTAACAATAAGGGTTGCGCTCGTTGCGGGACTTAACCCAACATCTCACGACACGAGCTGACGACAACCATGCACCACCTGTCACTTTGCCCCCGAAGGGGAAGCTCTATCTCTAGAGTGGTCAAAGGATGTCAAGACCTGGTAAGGTTCTTCGCGTTGCTTCGAATTAAACCACATGCTCCACCGCTTGTGCGGGCCCCCGTCAATTCCTTTGAGTTTCAACCTTGCGGTCGTACTCCCCAGGCGGAGTGCTTAATGCGTTAGCTGCAGCACTGAAGGGCGGAAACCCTCCAACACTTAGCACTCATCGTTTACGGCGTGGACTACCAGGGTATCTAATCCTGTTTGCTCCCCACGCTTTCGAGCCTCAGCGTCAGTTACAGACCAGAGAGCCGCCTTCGCCACTGGTGTTCCTCCATATATCTACGCATTTCACCGCTACACATGGAATTCCACTCTCCTCTTCTGCACTCAAGTCTCCCAGTTTCCAATGACCCTCCCCGGTTGAGCCGGGGGCTTTCACATCAGACTTAAGAAACCGCCTGCGCTCGCTTTACGCCCAATAAATCCGGACAACGCTTGCCACCTACGTATTACCGCGGCTGCTGGCACGTAGTTAGCCGTGGCTTTCTGGTTAGATACCGTCAAGGGGTGAACAGTTACTCTCACCCTTGTTCTTCTCTAACAACAGAGTTTTACGATCCGAAAACCTTCTTCACTCACGCGGCGTTGCTCGGTCAGACTTTCGTCCATTGCCGAAGATTCCCTACTGCTGCCTCCCGTAGGAGTTTGGGCCGTGTCTCAGTCCCAATGTGGCCGATCACCCTCTCAGGTCGGCTATGCATCGTGGCCTTGGTGAGCCGTTACCTCACCAACTAGCTAATGCACCGCGGGTCCATCCATCAGCGGCACCGTAAAGCGCCTTTCAAAACGAAACCATGCGGTTTCGATTGTTATACGGTATTAGCACCTGTTTCCAAGTGTTATCCCCTTCTGATGGGCAGGTTACCCACGTGTTACTCACCCGTTCGCCACTCCTCTTTTTCCGGTGGAGCAAGCTCCGGTGGAAAAAGAAGCGTTCGACTTGCATGTATTAGGCACGCCGCCAGCGTTCGTCCTGAGCCAGGATCAAACTCTCATAAATAAAAGTTAGAACAATCTTGCGATTGTTAAGCTCAATTTGTTTGCTAGCATATTGCTTGCTTGTTAAAAATGTTTGTTGTCTTGAATTGAATCAAGACGCCCTACACATTTGGTTTGTCTTACTTTGTTCAGTTTTCAAAGGTCTACGTGATAATTGAAACACAACTGCCTCAACTTATCGTTTGTGGTTGCCGTAGCAACTTTTATATCTTAGCAAACTCTCGGATGATTGTCAACTATTTTTCAAAAGTTTTTTGAACTCGTTTTTCACGAGGTCGTTTTAGCAACTCACTTATAATAACTTGTTGTTTGTTATTTGTCAACAACTTTTTTCATCTCTTCTTTTGGAGAGACAACATTCCTTGATGAATTTCTCAAACAACACTAGTTATATTAACATGTGTTTTTCTATTCGTCAAGCATTATTTAAAGTTTTATTTACACTATTAAAATCAGTAATAAACAAAAAACAACAAAAAAAAATATACCATTTATTCTATTTAGTTGTCAATCACTATTTCTGATAAATCTATCTGGTATACTTTCAATTCTGATCCTCTTTATAGTAGAAATACGAAAAAGTCGAAATGTTTTATTTTGGAATATACGATTTGCCTCTTACACTTTTTGCTAGTTATCACTAGTTTCTTTACGAAAAATATGCAACGCGCCTTTGGTAATAAGCCAAAAAACCAGAGAACAGGCAAGTGAGATTTTGATTCTTTGGCTTGTTACTAAGGAAAAACCGATGATCCCAATTGTCTTTTTCAGTATGTAACACAATTGGATACAGTCTATTCATGTAAAATCAATTGCTCCATCAATCGTTGATCGTAGCCAACAAACAGCGCATCATCGATGATGATCAAAGGACGTCTTAAAAGATGACGTTGCGTTTTGCACAAAAATAGAAGTTGATCTTCCTGTTTTTTTGGAAGTCCAGCTTTAATTTTTTTGAATTCAAATGACCATGTAGTAAATAATTGTTCAATATCTGCATTTTCAAAACTACATAACTCTTTGACTTCTTTATTACTTAAAGCTCTACTTTCTAGATCAACAAATTGATAAGATAAGTTCTTTTTCTCTAACCATTGGATGGCTTTAACCGTTATGGTGCAATTCGTTGAACTATAGATTTTGATATTCACAACGTCTCCTCCTATTCTTACGAATACAAGACACTATGTTTCATATAAATCAAGTTTCTTGCGACACCTCGTATTTCTCTAGGAATAAATGCTCGTATTTCATCTTCATTGAATCCAATCAATACTCTTTTTTCATCAAGTAGAATCGGACGTCTAAGTAAAGATGGGTATTCTTTGAACAAGCGGATCATTTCTTTTAAGGATAAATCATTAAAATCGATCCCTAATTTCTCATAAACTTTTGAACGAGTAGAAATAATATCTTCGACTCCACCTTCTGTTGCGGCCAATATTTGTCGTATCTCATTTTCTGATAGAGGTTCTGCAAAGATATTCTTTTCTTCAAAATCAAGATGATTCGTTTGTAACCATGCTTTGGCCTTTCTGCAAGATGTACAGCTAGGCGAAGTGTATAGTTTTATCATTTTCTCACTCCTTTTTAATTGTAATCCCATTCTAAACGTAATATCAAAATAATGCCAGTCATACGCTATCCCCAAAATAAATAAAATTTGTTTTTGTTCAGAAAATTGTTATTTAAACAATCACATAAAGGTTATATTCTTTTTATAAACAACGGTTATTTAAAATTTACATAAATAATTACAGTTATTTATTTTTTTGAATAAAAAAGCAAAGCAAGTGTATTTTTACTCGCTTTGCTTTTCGTCATTTATTTGATTTTTTTAACTTTACAACCTGTTTCTTTAATAAAACGTGAAGGTTTTAATTTTCTTTTCCCTTTAAACTCAGGTACACATAAATAAAGACGATTCCTTGCCCTAGTCATTGCAACATAAAAAAGACGCCTCTCTTCCTCAATCGTCGTTAATGGTTCGATTTTCAACTCACTTTTCAGTCTTTTGTCTTTTGCTACCGCGCCATTGTAAGGAATCATCCCTTCATTACAACCGATTAAAAAGACGTTACGATAACTTAAACCTTTGCTTTTATGAATACTCTGGATACATAAGGCATCTAGTTTCCCCTTACGATAAGCAATCAACCTTGTTTTTAGTTCTGCTGCAATTCCTTGGATCTCAAGATACAATTTTTTCAATTGTGGGATCGTTGGATATTGTCTGACAGTCTCCAGCAACCATTCTTTGTCACCTTGCTCGATTTCTTTATTCGGTCTTGGCAAGCGACAATAGGCCTCAATCAGTGAAACACATGACCGCTTCGTTGGTTGATCAAATGTTTCCAGCGCGCTTACAAATGTCTTTAGTTCTTTTTCTCTAGCTTCTAAATTAGGCCGCCGTTTTAAAATATAAGCGACAATATCTTGGTCACTGTTTTTATTAGAGAAAAATTGGTCACATTCATTTGTTTTCAGATAACAATTAATCATCAACTGTCGTAACAACTGTTGGTGTGCTTGCACTTTTATCGGTGTTGCCGCATCATACCAACCGATAAACTTTTGATAAAATTGATAAAAAAGCTTAATTCCATAGATTCCCGCATATTGGGTATCTGCTTCTAGTACAAATGGAATATCTGTTTGGATCAAACGTTGCACCAATGCTTGTGTTTGTGATAATGAGCGATATAAAATAATAGATTCTTTGTATTTTCCTTTGTCTTCTATAAAAGCATATACTTGCTGAATCAACCAGTCACTTTCCTCTTGTACCGTTTTAAATGATAATGCCTGTAATACGCCTGGTTCCTTTTGTGCTGGTACCATCGCTTTAGGTATGCGATCCTTTTTATTGTACGTGATCAATCGATTAGCTCCTTGAACGATCGACGCTCGCGAACGATAATTGGTCAATAGAAAGAGTGTTTTTGTTGGATATTCTTTTTCAAACTGTTTGATATAATCAGGTTCTGATCCTCTAAAGCCATAGATACTTTGATCATCATCTCCAACGATGATCAACTTGATTGGCGAGTCTTTCGTAATCAACTGAACGATTGCCCATTGCAAAGGATTCGTGTCTTGAAACTCGTCGATAAACAAGTAATCGTATTTTTGACCTACATATCTTCTGACATTTACATGAGAGAGGGCATTTTTCAAATTTTGTAGAACATCATTGAATTCAAAAAGTCGTTGCTTTTGTTTTTCTTCATATAGTTCAGTCATTAATTGATCCATACGCTCAGAGATAGGTTGACGTGGGTCTTTTTCAATGGAATCAAATCTCTTTTTGATCAATTGGATGATCTCCTGTTGGGAGAGATTCATGTTTTGCCAATAATCCAATCTGTTAGCAATCGTTTTCTCACCATACTGATCGAAAGAATATAGTTGATATTTTTTTATTAGTTTCTGCAGTAAAAGATTTACTTTATATGGTGTGTCTTTAGAAAACTCACCTTGAATCCCTTCGGCAGAAAGATCCGGAAACTGCCGTTTGATATCACTGTACAGACGATAAAAAATACTATGAAAAGTTCCGATCGTTACATTCGTTTTTCTTTGACTAAAATTATCCACCCGTTTTTTCAATTCATTGGCAGCATTTCGAGTAAAGGTAATCATTAAGATCCTTTGCTCTTCTACTTGTTCTTCATTCATCAGATATACAGCTTTTGCACATATCGTTTGTGTTTTTCCACTTCCTGCACCTGCAATGATTCGTAAGTGTTTGCTCATATCATAAGTGATTGCTGCTTTTTGTTCATTATTGAATCGATTATAAGAACGCTTCTCAATATGTTCAAAAAATGATTCATTTGGCTGTTCTTCCTCATGTTGTTCTTCTACCAACCCTGGTGCTTCCCCATATGCAGCTTCATAACTAGCAATTATTTCTTCTTGCATTCGAAAAATTTGTTGGAGCTTTTTATATTTTCTTTCCCAATGGCTGATTTCTCTTTGCAATCGAAGAATTTCTTTCTCATTTTCTTGATTGATCATCTTCCCCATCTTTCTTTTATTTATTTTCTACTCCATTTATTTTCTTTATACTACCAGACCTTTACAAAAAATAAAATGGGGCTTCACCCTTTTACGATCGTGGTCTTAGGAAGAAACAAAAGAAACTCTACTATCAACTGATGTATTTGATGAGTTCCTAAAACTACATGAGAACCCCAAAAAAGCAAAACCCACTTTTCCTTTACCTTTCAAAGTAAAAATAACCAGTCAAATCCAAAAATGATTTTCCATCATTCAAGATTTGACTGGCTATTTATCAGAATACTATTTTTCATTCATGAACAGTTACTATTAGTAGCTGTACTCTTTCACTGCACTTGACTTACGAACGACTAATTGCCAGTGTAAATTGTGTGCAGTTTCATTGTCTTCATCTGCGCAATTGAGAACACGAACCATCAAACTATTCTCATAGATTTTTTCAATTTCTGCTTCAATTGGAGAACAAAATAAATCTGATACAAATGCGTACGTTTTACCGACTTCAAATAGATTTTCATTTTCCATGCTATTTCCTCCATTATGTTGTGCATACGGCACAACTTCTTTTGATAAAATTTCGAATCTGTTACCTTTATTGACAAACCCACCTTCTTAAAGGCTTGCATTTTAACATAGACTACCTTGTTGTTGATATCAGAAGGCAACAACATAAGGGGAAGGGGAGTTGCTGCCTTCTATTAAGAAGTTGGTAAAACAAAAATATAAGAACGTGCCACTTACATTTATCTTCGCAACCTCTACTAATTTTTAACATAAATTTTTAAACATAACACAGAAATATCATAAAAAGTTCTTTTGGCATCAAAACTGTTAAATAATCTCACTCTTTTTTGGTGTAATCGTACGTTTAGTTGAAAATTTAAAGATGATTTGATAGTTTTACAGGAAATTTTTTAATTATTTAGAGATAAACATGTCTTTTATTTTTTACATAAGAAAAAGCTTTTCATTCTTATATAACAAATATGTTACAAAATTCACTTAGTTAACGATTTTGATGTCAAAACGTCCTTTTATGAATCGAAAAACTTTTTTTATGTCTTTTCGCTTATTATAGTATTCGGAGGTACGTATAGAGATGAAAAATAAAGTGGTAAATCGAATATTGGCAATATTATTCAACGGAAAACAAGATGAAGAAGATATGACTTACATCCAAGTGAAGTTTGCTCTGGAAGTTTTGCTGAACAATCTTGGAAAACTTGCTGTCGTTTTTGTATTTTCTTTATTGACAGGCACGTGGGCAGAAACAGGAATGACTTTCCTTTCATATATCTGTATTCGCAGATATGCTTACGGTCTCCATTCCGATTCTGAATTTGTTTGCTTACTTTGGACTTTGCTTTATTTGTGGGGGGTTCCCTTAGTAATGAAACATTATCAATTGACTTTCTCTTTCCCTATGATGGTCCTTTTGTTAATTGTTTGTTTTTTCCTTTTGCTTCGCTATGGATCAAGAGGCACAGCCCTTAACCCAATTGCACCAGAGAAACGCCCACCCCTACTAAAAAAAGCAATTTTCATGTATCTTTTATTTGCAGTACTCACATTATTTTTCTCTGCTTCTTACTTTTCTACCTATTTACTACTTGGGATTATTTTAGAAATAGCTACGTTGCTTCCAGTTACAAATTACATGATGAATATTGGAGGAATTTTTTATGAAAAAAACAATCGTTAAACAATTAACTAACCTTTCTGATTTCTTTGTATCTGGCTGTTGCTTCGGTATGAGCTCAGAATTTAAAATACCTGAAAAATTAAAAAAATAATATTATAAATATGCTATAATTTGGGAAAACGCAATGGGAGCTGTGCTTTATGTTTTTGTGGTCCATAGCCTTGCAATATCTGATTTACACAAGTTCTATCTTAATCATCAATTCCCAAATTAAAAATAAATACCTATTTTCTACGTTTAGTCTCTTGGCAGCAGCCCTGTTGGGAATACTTTACCCGATTTTAGGTATTTTTTCTGCACTTGTCGCAATTGCCATGTTGAGTCTACTTTTCTTTTTCTTTTCATCCTCGCGCCAACATATGATCTACGCATTACCTTTGGGATTATTAGCTTCCATTTTAGGCGATCATTTGACGAGCGTTGCGGATTTTTTAGTATTGGAATCTGCTGTCATTGAACCTGGAGATGCATTACAATATTTCCATATAACTGTATCAGCGATTTTATCTTTATTATTTGCGTATGGATTCAAAAAGTTTTTAGATAATTGGTCCGCTAGTGTTGACCGTCGAATGATTGGTACAATCGGTTCATTGGTTTTACTTACCTACTATATCATTATTTTTTATACACGATTTTCTGGTGAAACGCCAAAAGTACTAGCATTAAATACGAGCTTTTTTATCCTTTATCTGTGTGTCGGCCTAATTATCTTGATTTACTATTGGAAAATATCAAATAAAAAGATGGCAGATCAATTATTGGAACAACGCATCCAATTGCAGCAAGATTACATTAGAGATCTAGAAAAAAATTATCAAGAGCTTAGAGAATTTAAACACGATTATCAAAATCTGTTGTTTTCTTTGAATAGTTATATTTCTGAAGGCGATCTTGAGGGCTTACAAAAATATTACAACCAAACGATTTTACCTACACGTGAAATGATGAATCTCTTCCCAGCAAACCTTAGCTTACTAGACAAAATGAAGGTACCTGAAATAAGAAGTCTATTCTCTTTAAAATTAATGATGGCACAAGAAAAAGGTATCTCTGTCCAATTGACCGTTCCAGATGAAATCGTCATTGGTAAAAAATATACGATCAATTTGGTAAGAATGCTTGGTATTATTCTTGATAATGCAATCGAAGGTGCAACAATAACCAAAAAGAAAAAAATCGAAGTGCTGATCATCAAGAAAAAACAGTCGTTGATGATACGCGTCATCAACACTACTACGAATACGTTTCCATTGAGTAAGTTAAAACAAAAAGGCTTCTCGACGAAAACAAATCCCAAAAATGAAGGATTAGGTTTATTTATTCTTGATGAGTTAACAAAAACGAATCCTTATCTTTTTCTTGAAACATCGATTGAGAATCAGCGATTTTCACAAACAATCCATATACAATTAAAGGAGTAATTTTATGATTCCCATTTACATTTGTGAAGACGATCCGAAACAACTGGAAGTCATCTCTACAGTAATCAAGAATCGGATCATGATTGAAAATTTGGATAGTTATGTCCATATTGCAACTTCTGATCCTATTGAACTCCTCAATGCAGCAAGGATACGTACGTCTTCTTTTGGTATTTATTTTTTGGATATCGAACTGAAAGACAGTGAATTAGATGGCATTGCCATTGGAAAACGAGTACGTGACTTGGACTCGCTTGGAAAAATCATTTATGTTACTTCACACACCGATCTTTCCATGACGATTTTGAAAAGCAACATTGAGCCGACTGATTATATCATCAAAGAAGATATTTTTGATCTTAAAGAAAATGTTGAACGTATCTTAAGTAAGATATTCGAAGATTTCCAAACTGCGCCATTACAAAAGGATATTTTTAGAATTGAATTCAATGATGAAATCAAATTTTTACCTATTCGAGATATCCAATACTTTTCTACTGCTCAAGGTACTCCTCATAAACTGGAGGTCCATTTGACACATGCCCAAATGCAGTTTTACGAGAAGATAAAAGATATCGAAAAGAAAAGTCAACACTTTATCCGCTGTCACAAATCTTATGTCATCAATACCCAAAATGTCCAAACAATCAATAAGAAAACACGAGAAGTGACTCTATCCAACGGGGAAGTGATCCCTGTTTCGATTCGTGGGCTAAAGAAGTTGATTTCTTGAAAGACAATAAAATAAATAATTTCTTTTTAATAAAGAAACGAAGAATGAATGAAAAAGTCGTAAAATCCTCTTTTCCATTCATTCTTCGTTTTTTAGTATCGTTTAATGCGCGATCATTTCTTGCGCGATTTCTTTTCCAGTCATTTCTTCAGGATAGAAAGTTGGCCAATTGTCCATTTCTTCTAGTAACGCTTCTTGGCTTTCATTTCCTAAATAGATATGGAAATGGTCTGATTTGGTAGGCGCAATCGAGTGGTCACTGAATTGTACATACTTGAACGCACCAGAATCAGGATCTTCCGCTTCAAACAAGAAACGGACACCGCGATTACCTGCTGAATAGTTCAAGATTTCTTTACCAGCATAACGGTATTTCGATTCTTTAACTTCGCCATCCTTGAAAGTAAAAATCATCGTATCATCTTTGATCTCAATTTTTTCGACATCTGTTTTGTAGCCTATTTCATAATATTCACGATACTCTTCAGCTGTCATATCTGGATTTGTTTTGGCTTTATATTCAAATACTTGATCAAACGTTCCATCTGCCATATACGTATCGACAGTTTGCCAGATACCATTCCAATCCGACAATGGACGGTCTTGGACCTCTGAATCTTCAAAATAACCATTATAAACTGTTTTTTCTTTTTCAGGTTTCAATGTATCTTCTAATGGATTTTCAGTATCCGTCGTTTTTTGGAGCGCTTTTAAGTTTGCTTCCATGATTGAAATGTACGTTTCACCGTTATCCATTTGCTCTTTTGTCAATCCTTCTAAAGGATTCAATACTGCTAACGATACGCCTGCTTCAGTAGCTAAAGTACGAGCGATACTGTCTTTGGCATTCTCTTCAAAATAGATATATTCAATCCCATGGTCTTCAACAAATTCTTTTAACTCGGCAATTCTTGCAGCAGATGGTTCTTCACTTGAAGAAAGACCGGCAATTGGTACTTGATTAAGACCATATTCTAGAGCTAAATAATTGAACGCAGCGTGTTGGGTCACAAATGATTTTTGTTTTGCTTGACCTAATGTTTCTTTAAAAGTGTTGTGTAGCGTTTCTAATTCTTCTAAATAAGAGGCAGCATTTTCAGTGAATGCTTCTTCTTTTTCAGGATATGCCTCAATCAATTGGTCACGAATCGTTTCTACTTGCTTCATCGCTAGATTAGGAGCTAACCAAACATGTGGATCTAATTCATGTGAATGACCGTGGTCTCCGTGATCGTGATCATGGTCGTGGTCATCCGCATGATCATCGTGATCATGGTCTTCATGATCGTGGTCTTCATCGTCATGATCGTGGTGATGGCAATGACCATCCCCAGGCAATAACAACATTCCTTCTGTTGCTTTGATTGGAAGTACATCGCCCTCTTTTAAAGTATGTTCAATTGCTGGAACCCAAGTTTCCATATTTTCATCATTATAAACAAAAACATCAGCATTTTGGATTTTTGCCATATCTCTTGCAGAAGGTTCGTAGTCATGTGAATCTGTTCCAGCTGGAATCAATAATTCAACATTTCCCTCCTCACCAACTACTTGCTTCGTAAATTCGTACATTGGATAAAATGTCGTCATTACATTCAAGTTTTCATCATTTTGTGCATTTGTATTTGTTGCAGTATCTCCTGTGCCACAACTTGCAAGGATCCCTGTCAACAGTAATCCTCCTACCACCTTGATCCAACGTTTCATTTTATTCGCTCCTTCTCATCTTCTTTCTCTATTTGATTACGATTAATAAACACAAATCGTAATAGTTACGTTTTAGCAACAGGAATTAATTTAGCATAGAATCAAACCAACCGTCAAGCATTATTACTAAATTTATTTTATTATCGAAATTCGATTGATTTTTCAACTGTATCATTTTCTTTTTATACCCGTTTCAGATTATAATAACTTGGAGTAGGACAAGGTTGTGAAAGAAGCGGTCAGCACTGAGTAATAAGACAGGAAAATCAAAAATGGTTTTTTCATTTTGGATTTTCTTGGCTTATTATTGAAGTGTTGCTTCTTGAACACCGTTTATCTAGGTTGTGAAAGAAGCGTTTTGACCTGAGCAGTAAGATGGAAAATCAGAAAATAGCTTCTCATATTTTTCATCGTTTGGCTGTCTATTAAAAAGGCTTCATTCGATCTCAATAGTTGCTTCGTGAGAATAGCCCAACCCAAAAACCAACTACTTATTTCAAGAGAAAGGAGAACTATCGTGGAAAAAAAACCGAAAGAATCTTCCCGACTGATTCGTTTTTTAGGAGGGAAAACTTCGTATTACGTTCTAGGATTACTTGTGATGATCGCGTTGGTCATTTACTTTTTCCAAAAGATTGCTTTTATATTCAAACCACTGGTTGTCATTTTTATCACGACTTTACCACCAGTCCTTTTTGCTTTGGTCATATATTATTTATTAGAACCTTTGATCAAACGTCTCAGCAAGAAACTCTCACGTAATCTGTCAGTCATTTTAGTTTTTGTTATTATTTTATTGCTGATTGGCTTAGGAGGTGTCTGGCTGTTTCCGTTTTTAGAACAGCAAGCAACCACATTGATTCAACAACTACCTGACCTATTCCAAGATTTCCAACAAACGTTGAAGGACTTTTTAGCACAGACACCATTTTCTGATTCATTCAATCAATTCTTTGCATCGATCGATGATTTCACCGATAACTTTACTTCATTCATCGGTAACTATTGGCAGAGCGGTGCAGAAAGTCTAGGAAATCTATTCTCAGCGGTCACAACGACCTTTATCACTTTATTTACTGGTCCGATCATTGCCTTTTTCCTTTTAAAAGATCCGCACAATTTTTATCAATCGGTCTTAGGTATCGTTCCACCAAAATTTCGCACAGATTTTCGGACTTTGACTAAAATTGCGAACCAACAATTAGGTGCTTTCTTAAAAGGACAAATCATCGCTTCTTTCATTCTAGGCGCCGTTTACTGGGTAACTTTTTTATTGATTGGCTTAGAATTTGCAAGTATTCTGGCTATCGCTGCTGGTTTATTATGTATTATTCCTTATATCGGTCCATTCATCGCTTTCTTTCCGGGACTATTCATTGCTTTTCAAGATTCGACGTTCATGGCTGTAAAATTTGTGATCGTCTGGTTCGTTGTCCAGTTGCTTCACGGAGATCTTGTGGTCCCTCGTGTGATGGGTGATCGGTTACAGATCCACCCCATCACGATTTTGATTGTCTTATTAGTCATGGGAGATCTTCTAGGAATCATGGGCGTCATTTTTGGTATTCCGATCTATACATTGATCAAACTACTCGTTGTTTTTCTCTTTAGAAAATTCAAACAGCGTTACAATAAGTTTTATGGGGATCAAGGCGTTTATCAAAAAGCTGATTTTTCAGAGAAGGATTACTTTAAGTAACAAAAAAGGATAGGCGTGAGACATGAGTCCACTCCTATCTTCTAAAAAACTATACGGTATTCATCGAGCAACCTTTCAGAGATGAGCAAATCCCATAAATAGGAAGTGGGACATTAGCACTCTTCCACCACCTAAAACCGAATAAACGGCGGGAGCAGAAGTAACCTCTTCGGAAATAAGGCGCCATCCACAAAAATTTGAAGAACAATTTTCGTGGATGGCGCCTTATTTCTCGAGGCTAAACACTTCTGTCCCGGCCTCATTTTTCAAACTATTCGTTTGTCACAGCCTCTACTTTTCTTGCACTAATAGTGCGACTGCTTGATAAGGTTGTAACTTCATTTCTTTTTCAACTGTCGTTGGGTAGTTACTGATCAATACTTCCGCACCTACAAATTCTTCCGGTAATTCCACCGACGTTTCTTTCGCGTAAAAATTGGTCAGAACTAATAATTTTTGATGATCGGTTTGTCTAAGATAGCCATAGACTTGTGGATGCTCAGGTGCATAGGCTTTGTAATCACCATTAGCAATCACTGGATATGTTTTTCTTAGTTGGATCAGTCTTTGGTAATAGGCAAAAATCGACTGTTCTTGCTTTTGCTCGTTTGCTACATTAATTGTTTCATGCTTCGATGCTAAAGGTAACCAAGGTGTCCCTGACGTGAAGCCAGCTTGTGGTTCATCTGTCCACTGCATCGGTGTGCGTGAGTTATCTCGTGACTTTGCTTTAATTCGTCGAAAGGCTTCTTCTGGCGTGAATCCTTGTTCTTGTAACAGGTTATATGCGTTTAAGCTTTCAATGTCCCGATAGTCAGAAATCGAATCGAAGTCAGGATCGATCATCCCGATTTCTTCTCCCATATAGATATACGGAGTACCTCGATTTAAATGGATCATCGTGGCCAACATTTCTGCCCCTTGTTTACGGTACTGTTCGACATCGACAAAACGATTTAAGGCACGTGGTTGGTCATGGTTATTCAAAAATAGTGCATTCCAGCCATTTCCTGCGCTCATTTCTTCTCCCCAAGTATGGAACAAACGCTTTAACTCTTCAAAATCAAATGGCGGAGTTGTCCATTTATTGCCATTTTCATAATCGACTTTCAAATGGTGGAAATTAAATACCATTGACAATTCATTTCGTTCTGGTGACGTATATAAAAGACAGTTTTCGATAGTCGTTGAACTCATTTCTCCTACCGTTAGGATTTCAGGGTCTTGGCCAAACGTTTCTTTATTTAAGCGTTGTAAATACGTATGAGTAATTGGTTTATCTGTGTACTCGGCTTTCCCTTCATTTTCCGCGTTGTTTTTCAGTTCCTCGTCTTTTCCGATCACGTTGATTACATCAAAACGGAACCCTTTGACACCTTTATCCATCCAAAAACGAACAACTTTGAATAATTCTTGTTGGACTGCTTCATTACGCCAATTCAAATCAGCTTGCGTTTTATCATACAAATGTAAATAGTACTTCCCTGTTTCGCCGAAGGGCGCCCAAGCGTTCCCACCGAATTTTGATACCCAATCTGTTGGTTCATCTCTTAAAATAAAGAAATCTTGATAATACTTGTCTCCAGCTAATGCTTTTTGGAACCATTCATGTTCAATAGAGACATGGTTCAATACCATATCTAGCATGATGTCGATCTGATATTTTTTTGCTTCAGCGACTAGCTCTTCAAAATCAGCCATCGTACCGAATAATGGATCGATTGCTTGATAATCAGAGATATCATACCCATTGTCTTTTTGCGGGCTTGGGTAAAAGGGATTCAACCAAATCATATCAATGCCCAATTCATTTAAATAAGGCAATTTTTCTTTGACTCCTGGTAAATCACCAATCCCATCACCATTCGTGTCACGATATGACTTGGGATAAATCTGATAAATCACTTTTTCTGTAAACGCCATAAGCCTGTACCTCCAGCTGTTTTTTAACTTATATATACAAGTTGATAATCCAATTATATATGAAACGTAAGCGTTTGTAAATCAATGACGCTAGGAAATGTGTGCCATCATTTTTCCAGCAAATATTTTACGTTAAATCGATCATTCACGCCGCGCTCAATTCATTTAACTATTTATTTTTTTACAAATTCCTTTTTCAAGAAAATAAATTCTTTTAGTTATGTTATATTTAAGTATAGGGTCGTGATATAAATCAGCTTGTAGCATCTAAAATCGATTGAACAGTCTTCAAGTAACATGCTTTTTTCATACATACCCTAAACGATAAAAAGCCAAAAAGCGGAGGATCTCTACTATGACTTTTTTAAAACGTTCCAAATTATTTGCAACACTTGTTTTACTTAGCTTGACAGGAATCACTATTTTTATTTTTTCTAAGATCACTTTTATTTTCAGGCCACTCGAAGCGATCATGGCAAGTATCTTCTTGCCAATCTTGATTTCAGTTTTCGTATTTTATATTTTTCTTCCAATATACAATCAACTCCTCAAATATATAAAATCAAGAACGCTTGCGGTCACACTGATGATGCTACTGATTTTGTTAACTGTGTATTTGACCGTACAAGTGATTTTACCGATCATCATTTTGGAAATCAGTAAATTTATCGGTCAGGTTCCTCAAATTCTTTATGTTTTGGCAGAGAATCTAGATGGTTCCTTATTAGAAGAACGCTTGCTCCCATTTATTGATACACTGGAATTGAACCAATTGACACGTTTTGTTTTACAATTTGTTTCAGGTGCCACTTCAAGTTTAGTCAATGTATTCGAAATCGTTTCGCGCTCTGCGATCATTCTCTTTACGATTCCACTCTTACTGATTTATATGTTCAAAGATGGCGACAGGATTCCAGCTATATTGACACGCTACACGCCTAAGAAATTCCATCAGTTAGTCAGAGATTGGTGCCATGATTTCCATTTAGCAGCTTCGACCTATATTAGTGGCAAGCTTTTAGTCTGTACGTATGTAGGTGTGGGGAGTTATCTTGTTTTTAAAGTATTAGGCTTGCCAAATGCGTTATTACTTGCCTTGATTTGTGGATTGATGGATATCATTCCTTATTTTGGTCCGTTTATTGGTGCTGCACCGGCTTTACTGTACGCATTAAGTCAAGACGTGAAAACAGCCTTACTCTTAGTAGCTTTCATCACCTTGATTCAATTTGGGGAATCTTACTTGGTGTCTCCTCTAGTGATGAATAAGATGATTCATATCCATCCAATTGCGACTGTTTTTCTTTTACTTGTCGCTGGGAACTTGTTTGGCTTATTAGGAATGATCCTCGTATTGCCGACGTATACGATCATTCGGGAGATGATCCGTAGCTTTATTCGCTTTAAGAACACTACTGATACAGCTAATTCAACTCATCCAACTGAATAATCCTAGGGATAAACGGGGAACTTTACCGTTTATCCTTTTTTGGCTTTACCTCGAAGCTCTCTTTATCTATTCTCCTCTATCTTTCAACAAAAAAACCGTTTATTGCGATCTTCTTTTTCAAGAATAAGCAATAAACGGATCAGAACTATCGATTGATCTATTCTGTTGGTTCATCGATGAAACGTTGGACCTTCATCTTCAACTGATATTTTTTTCGTAATTCAGCAATCTCCACCATCATCTCTGATTTGTGGTGACGATCGATTGCTTCTTGATCTGTCCAGCGATCTACCAATAAGATCGATTCAGCATCTTCTAAAGGAATAAAATACTCATAACGTTCATTTCCTTCTTGCGCACGAATGCGTTCGACGATTCCTCGCTCTGTCATTTCTTGGGCAAATGCCTTTGCATTGCCTTCTTTACCGCTATATAGGATATTCACAGTAATACTCATCTTAGTCCCCCCACTCGTTATTCATTTGATTTCAATGCATCGATCATATCAATATGCTTCAATTTGAAATGAGTGACGATCATCACGATCACCGTGAATAGAATCGTCAAAGCAGCGGATAGTGTATAAGCAACCCAGGTAATAACTAACGGGAAAATCACTGATTCCATTGAAGCTTGGCGTAAAATAAAGTCGGTCAGCACATAACCGATCCCAAATCCTCCAATGATCCCTAATAAAGTAAAGATGATATTTTCTCGAACGATGTACATCGTGACTTCTTTATCAAAAAAGCCTAATACTTTGATCGTAGAAAGTTCACGTACTCGTTCAGAGATATTGATATTCGTTAAATTGTATAAAACGATAAACGCCAATAAACCAGATAGAACGACGAAAATGATGACCACTGCATCTAAATTTGAAAGAGATTCTTCTTGGTTCTTGATCTGTGTCGAAATAAAAGAGGTATTAGTAACCGCCCCCGTTTTCAATAATTCTTCTGAGAGTGTATCCTCTTCTTCTTTCGACATCTTTTCTGTTTTGAGTAAATACGCATTGGTTGTCATTGGCTGTCCAGAAATCTCTTCATAGTACGTTGGACTCATATAGACAAAATTACCCAAATAATTTTGCAAAATGACTGCCACCGTTCCATGTAATTTTTGTTGATCGTCATCATACATTTCCACCGTATCACCGACAGATAAATCGAATAATTCAGCCGCTTTACGTGTAATCGCAAGCCCATGATCTGGTAGTTCTACCGATTGATCGTCCGTTGTTTTCAAATGGATGAACGTTTCTAATGCTTGTTCATTTTCTGGTACCATCAAAGTCAAACTTTGTGATGCTTGGCCTTTTTTACGTAGTTCAATCGTTTGCGAATCAATCGCTAAACGATCAGTGATCTTCGCTTGATCATCCATTGCGTCATTGATTTCTTTTTGACTCGTTTCATCAGTTTGATTGGTCGTTACGATCGCTTGATAATCAATGATTGGTCCAAACTGTTTGGCAGAAACCGAGCTAAGCGAATCCTTTAGCCCAACTCCTGCGACCATCAATCCTGCACAACCGGCAATTCCGATGATTGCCATGAACATCCGTGATTTATAACGGAAAAGATTACGATAACTGATTTTTTGATTGAAGCTTAAACGTGACCAAAGAGGAGTAATGTATTCTAAAAGAATTCTTTTCCCCGGTTTCGGTGCTTTAGGCTGTAACAAAGCAGCTGGTCGTTCGCGTAGATCTTTGAATAGAACTAACATCGCTGCACCAAAAGCAGCAATGAAGAACGCAATAGCTGCTTGGATGATTGGTGGCCAATCATAGAAAATCACCGCACTGCCAATATCATAACGTTCGTTTGAAAGCTCAAAAATGATCCGTGGCAAAAGATTGGTTCCTAATATCGTTCCTAAAATGATTCCGATACCTGAAGCGAGACAAGCATAAATGGCATATTTTTTGGCAATCTCCAATTTACTGTATCCTAAGGCTTTCAATGTACCGATTTCTCGTCTATTTTCTTCTACCATCCGTGTCATCGTGGTAAAAGTGATCAATGCTGCAATAAAGAAGAAAAAGACTGGAAAGACATTTGCGATGGCTGCGATGCGTTCAGCTAGATCGCCAAATTCCTGAAAGCCGACATTTTCCGATCGCTCTTGGAAAAGATAAGTTGGCTTGGCTAATTCATTGATTTTTTCTTCATTCTCCGCAATAGATGCTTCGGCCTCTGTTAGCTCCGCTTCTTTTGTTGTCAATTGTGCTTCTTGCTCTGATAATTGACTTTCTTGTTCCGCTAAAGCACTCAATGCCGGTGTTCGCTGCGGTTCAGGTAACTGCTCCAAGACTTGACGTTGTTGATCAATCTGCGTTCTCGCTGCTTCTAATTGACTTTTCGCATCAGCCACTTGTGATTTTCCGGCTGCGATTTCTTGTTTTGCAGGGCCTAAAGCATCCTTGCCCTCTTGCTTCAGCTGTTCTAAACGTTGTTGCGGTCGCTCTTCAAACAACCCTTCCAGCTTTTCGATGTTTTTTTCCATCTCTTCTTGGTATTCTTCACTGTACGTATTTAAATCGTCGACATTTGCAAAGTCAAGATATAATACGGATTGGATATCTGTTTTAAAATTATCTTGGGGGACATAGGCAAAGTAATCAATACTCCCATTCCCTACATTTGCAAAACCTCGTTCTAAATTATTGATGAATAACGGCGAGCGGACAAAACCTGTAATCTTGTATGCCGTCTCTTTCAAGTCATCTGATTCAATCGTGTAGGTGTCACCGATGCTGTATCCTTGATTTTTTGCCTTCTCATCTAGTACAAGTTCATCATCCGATTGTGGCAAGCGACCATTGATCACCGTCAACTCATTTTGTTTCATATCTGGAGCGTAAGAGAATACTTGGACAACTTCATTTTTATTGGCATTCGCGTAATATAGTTGTTTGCCCGTTTCAACGGTTACATCTGAGAGTTTCTCTGCTTCTGCAACATCTTCTTTCGTCAATCCTGCTGTCGAAATGATCTGTAGATCAGAGAGTTTACCTGCCCTGACATATTCATCCATCGTTTTTTGCATCACAGGACCAGCTGTCTTGACGCCTACATATAAGAGCGTGCCGAGTAAAATGATCAATATAATCGCGATAAAGCGTCCTTTTGATTGGCGTATTTCACGAAATCCTGCTTTGAGGTAAGTTCTATTTTTCATGGCAAACCTCCTTACCAAACAAGTTCATCGATAGATGAAGGCTGTTCATTCAATTCGACTGCACGGACTTTTGCATCGTTGATATGGATTACTCGGTCAGCGATTGGTGCTAAAGCCGAGTTATGTGTAATGATCAAAACGGTATTGCCATGTTCACGACTAGCATTTTGCAACAATTTCAATACTTGTTTTCCTGTTTCAAAATCCAATGCGCCAGTTGGTTCATCACAAAGTAATAATTTTGGGTTTTTCGCAAGCGCTCGTGCAATCGACACACGTTGTTGTTCGCCCCCTGATAATTGTGATGGGAAATTATTCAACCGGTGCGCAAGCCCAACTTGTGTCAAAACTTCTACAGGATCTAACGCATTTGGCGAAACTTCTGTTGCCAATTCAACATTTTCTTTTGCAGTTAAGTTAGGAACAAGATTATAAAATTGAAAAACAAAGCCAACATCTGTCCGGCGATAAGCCGTTAATTGTTTGTCATTGAATTGAGCAATATCTGTTTCATCAATAATGATCTGTCCCTCATCCGGTGTATCCATCCCACCTAAAATATTCAATACCGTTGATTTCCCTGCTCCACTAGGCCCAAGAATAATCACTAATTCTCCTTTTTCAATGGAGAATGAAATATCGTCATTCGCTGTAATCGTTGTTTCGCCCATCTGGTAACGCTTAAATTCATTTTTTACTTCTACATATTTCATAAAACTTCCACCTTCATTCTCCCTTTTATTTATCTATTTGGTAAATCTCTTATATTTTAACACTGAAATGAAAGGTTGTGAAAAAAACCTTTTCAAAAGAGGTCGTGAAAGGCACGTTTAGCACAGAGGCATAAGAAAGAAAAATAGAAAATGGTTCTTTCATTTTTTGATTTTTTTGGCTTATTATTGAAGTTTTACTTCTGGAATACCTTTTATCCGGTTCTAGAGTGTGCAAGATGACGAATATCACAGAATCATCATTTACTTCTTTACGTATTCATGGGAAAATGACACTAAGAAAGAGATAGGAGTATAGCAATGGCAAAGAAAAAAGTGACGATCAAAGACGTTGCGAAACATTCAGGCGTATCCATCGCAACTGTCTCACTGATCTTGAATGGCAATGAAGCAAAATTCCATCCAGATACGGTCAAAAAAGTAGTAAAAGCAAGAGACGAATTAGGTTACCAACCCGATTACATTGCACGTCAAATGATCACAAAGAAAACAAAAACCATCGGTGTTCTTGTCCCTGATATCACCAATCCTTTTTTCAATACGTTGATGCAAGGGATCGAAGACTATCTTTATCAACAAAATTTTGTCACGATTCTATGCAATGCAGATTTTGATCATCAAAAAGAAACGGATTATTTACTTGAGTTGACGCAACGTGGTGTCGACGGGTTTATTATTGCCTCTTCGGCTGTCTCAACGATAGCCCTTCAAGTTTCTTTGAAGAAACAAGGGAAACCATTTATCGTATTAGATCAGAAAAAAGCAGAAGGTTCTAGTGATGCGGTCTTAACAGATGATTATCAAGGTGGGTACTTAGCCGGTGAGCATCTACTAGGCTTAGGTCATCAGGAAATTGCTTTAGTCTATCCACAACAGACACCGCAAAATGTCCAAAATCGGATAGATGGTTTCTTAGCAGCGTGTAAACATGTGGATCATTCTGAGAAACAGATTCATTGGTTCCCTACTCACTTTTCAAAAAAAGGGGGCTATGAAATCGTTCCTGATTTACTTTCCTCTGCTACTACAGCGATCTTCGCATTGAATGACGAACTAGCTTTTGGTGTATATCGCGGATTAGCGGAGCAAGATAAACTCATTCCCGAAGATTATAGCATCATTGGCTATGATAATATTGATATGTGTGAATACATGAAGCCTAAATTAACGACCATTGCTCAACCCATTTTAGAGTTAGGTAAAGCGACTGCTCGTTTACTCTTAGAACGCATCCAACACCCTGATAAATCATGGGAAGAACTTTTATTGCCCGTAGAGTTGATCCAACGTTCCTCAACTCAATCGATCGATCTCTCCGCCCCACAATAACACGAATATTTGTTGCGAATCAATGATGACTGAACCTGTTATCATTGGTTTTTAAAATAATGCGTTATTTTATATTTTTATTTCTTCCATAAAAAGCCAGCAACCAGGGCTTTTTTTTACGTTCGTTATTTAACGAAATGTTTTGAAGAATTGATAAATCTTTGGTAAACTTATAGTAAGTGTACTCATTTCCCCCAAAATTTGTGCCCCCACAAATGAAATAGGGTACATCAAACAATGAATGTTCAAACGAAATGAATAGCTACTTAATACTTTTGTCCAATGTTTATTTGTTTTTTATTCGTGAATCATGATTGAATATATTCACGAAATCAAGCAACTGACAGAACAGATGCAACTTTATTAGTGCAACTGTGGAAAAAGAAAAGGAGTATTTCGTTATGAAGAAAAAAACAGCAATACGCCTACTTGCAGCATCTTGGCTGATTGCTCCAACTTTGTTATCTACACAGCCTGCATTTGCTACAATCAGGCGAACACAGACATCCGAAAGCACGATCGTTGCGGAGTCACCTTCAGCTACGACCGATTCAAGTACTAATGATTCCACGCTATCAAGTTCTTCAACAGATTCTTCCGATAATCCAGAGGAATCAACGGAAGAATCGACCGAAACAGCCACTCGGACGCTATCGATTGCTCGGAATTTACGTGGAAAAATCAAATTGAAGATCGTTGATGAAGAGAAAGAAAAATCTGAGATCAAAACAAGAGAGTACACAGAAGAAGATTTTCTAGAGATTTCTAAGTCTGGCAAAGTCAAAGACTTAAAAGAAGGAACCAAAGTTACATATATGATCACACCTGAAACGAATGAACAATTAGTTTCTGTCAAAATCGAAGGTGCGCAAGAAATCGACTATACCAAACAAATTTTTACAGTCGGCGTGACTGATTTAACGATCTCCGCAAAATTTGAGTCGTCGACTTCCCCTTCTGAACCAACCTCTCCAGAAGAAGAAACGACGGATTCTTCTGAGCCAACGCCAGTTACTCCAGATATTCCGGATAGTGGTAATAATGGCAATACTGGCAATTCGGGAAATAATGGCAACAACAACGGAAATTCAACTACAGGAAATACGACAAATCCTTCACGACCACCAAGTTCTTCAAATAATAATGGGAATACAAGTGGTTCTACTGGATCAACAAACAATAATGGCTCATCTTCAAACCAGACAACAAACACTAATCGGCCTCAGACGCCCGATCGAATTGAAAACCCAGCTTCAGAATCATCTGATTTTGTTGTAAAAACACCGATCGAAGCAATTTTACCGGCCAACACAACAAGCACCCAACAAGCACTTGTAAAAGAAGCATATCGCCAGCTGGGAAAACCATATGTTTGGGGTGCCAAAGGTCCTACGACTTTCGATTGTTCTGGTTTGACTTATTACATTTATAAAAAAGTAACTGGCCATTCGATTGGAGGTTGGACAGGGGAACAACAATACGCGGGTACACAAATCCCTGTCGAGAATGCTCAACCGGGCGATCTAGTTTTTTGGGGACCTGCTTCGGGTACTACCCATCATGTAGGTATTTATATTGGTAATGGGAATTACATCCATGCCCCTCAACCGGGTGACCATGTGCGGATCACTTCCATCAAGGATTACAGACCCGACTTTGCCTTACGTGTCAATATAGCTGGTTTACCACGAGCGACAAATTCGTTAGCTAATTCACCGATTTTAGATGGGATCAACGATTCATTCCATTTCGCACAAAATCAAACAACAGATCAGTTTGTCGAAAAAATTGCTGAAGATGCTCGAGAAATTGGGCAAGAAGAAAATATTTATGCTTCTGTTATGATGGCACAAGCTATTCTAGAAAGTGGTTCTGGCAACAGCTTGCTTTCTCGTTCACCGAACTATAATCTTTTTGGGATCAAGGGCGCTTATAAAGGGAGTAGTATTTCCTTCAACACCTTAGAACAAACAGCAGCTGGGCAAAACTATCAAATCCGTGCAGCATTTCGTAAATACCCATCTTATAAAGAAAGCTTAGAAGACTACGCAGATTTGATCAAAAACGGCTTATCTCATAATGCTGATTTTTACAAACCAACCTGGAAATCTGAGACTAAAGATTACCGAGAAGCAACGAAGTATTTAGAAGGGCGCTATGCGACAGATCGACAATATTCTAGGAAATTGAATGCTATCATTGAAGCCTATGACTTGACGCAATACGACGAACCAAAAGAACAAGAAAAACAGGATTCTGAAACAAATGAGCGAATGGATTCCTTTGTCGTTCCTACTCGTTGGCGAAATTCTTCGTCTACCTCATCTAGAATGACCATTTCGTTGTTCAATCAAAGAAACCCTTCACTTCTATATCTATCAGAATTAAGATTTGCTTCTTTCTGGGACCTATGGCATCATTTTTCAGTGAGAGAGATCCCACAGAAACTTTCTGTAACGGTCAGAGAAACCGATCAGCCACTTGCTAGTCGCTTGAACCTTGATCGTGTCTTTCGGATGAAACAATTTTTGAGATAGCAAAAATGGACACACATCAAAGAACCAAAACTCAGAAGTGGATGGAATACTTCTGAGTTCTGGTTCTTTTTATGTATCTTACTCCACCTAAATAGGCGTTGGAAAGGTGCATTATTGGTTAGAAAAAATATTTGGCAATTTCTGATAACCTTTCTTTCGTTTGAGGATCAATTTGATCAACCACTTGAAGATTACTGCGTTGAGATAAATCGATGCTTCGGATATGTTGACATAATATCGTTCCTTTGATTGTATTCATCACTGTATCAGAAATTGTTTGAAATGCACCGGAGCGTTGATGTTTTTCCTGTAAATATTTTGTTGAACTACTGATGGGCATGACTAAAACGGTATTGAAAATCTTATTATAGTTATTATTGCTAATGATGACACACGGGCGTTTTTTTGCTAGTTCGTTCCCTTTTGTTGGACCCAAATCTATAAAAATAATATCCCCTTGTTTTACCATTCGATTTTCTCCTCACCTACATCCTCTCCAAAATCAACAATTTCTGTATCATAACTCGCGTATTCTTCCGCCACAGCCAATTCATGCTTCCAAAATCCTTCAAAATCCAGATTGTTTTTTTCACTAGTCACTTTAATTTCACCTTCAGGTGTGAATTCAAAAATAACTCTCTGATTCTCTTTCAAGCCTAATTTTTGACGCACACTCTTAGGGACAGTGATTTGATTTTTAGATGTCATTTTAGCTGAGACTTGCACTTTTTTATCCATAAGTATTCCTCTCCTTTATTCGATTATACCAAAAAAGTAAGGAAAAGTAAGGAATTCCCCAATTTTTAGATAAGCCACTGAACGTAGTAGTTTAAGCATGTCAACTATTTCTCTGATACTTCCTGTAGCAGTAATAAAAAAGAAAAGCAAAGATCGGTAGCAGACTAAAAAAGTAAAGTGCTTGGTTCAATGATAACTGTTGGGCCAAGACACCGCCTAGTAATGGAGAAACAAAGGAAGAAAGCCCCATATAAACACTTATAGACAGAAGTTGTCCGGAGGAAAAAACATTTTTAGGGGTAATCTCACTGATGATCATTCGACTACCGATAGTAAAAGCTGGTACAGTGAAAAACTGCAAGAAACTGGCAGCAAGCAATACTAGCGGCGTTCGTGAAGTTGCATAAATCAAAAATTGCAGGACCAAAAAGAAACCAGAAATAAAAAGCAATCGCTCATTTTTCCATTTTGTTACCGAATGATTCAATAAAAGATACGCTGGAATTTCACAGAAACCTTGAATCGCCCACTTTAATCCTACGAACGTATTTCCACTATCCATTAAGAGTAACTTGTCAATCACGATCGTATTATTGGCGACGATCGTTAAATATAAAAGAAAAAATAGGAACGTATAACATAAAAACTCCCCATTCTTGCACAGCTGATACATATCCGAAAGATTAAATCCCTCATTTTTTTGTTCTTTAGGTTCCTTTGTATCGTGAGGTGTTTGAGGCACTGTTTTTGCGATGTACAAATAACTGATTAGAAAAAAGAGAAAAGGAACGAGCAGCCACTGATAATTATTATTAAAAATGAATACCGGAATACATACACTCATCACACTCCAACCTAAAGAACCTATTGCTTTGATCGACGCAAGGTTGTTTCGCATCTCTGACTCTGATAACACCCAATTATCTAGGACGGTTGCTCCTGTATTGGATAGCCCTCCCGCAATAGCCAGTAAGATCAGATGTACCAGCCAGATGTCTTTTCCTATCAAATAAAAACTGATCGCAAAGCATACGAATAGTACAGAAACTACCATGGCAACTTTTTTTATCTGCTTGCTTCGGTCAGAATAATAGCCAATAAAGATCTGGAAGATCATCGTGGTCACACTGTAAGAAGCCAAAAACCAGCCTCTCTGGACCGCATCATAGCCTTGTTCGGTCAAAAACGGCACGATCTGTGTCATCAAAGTAGCCATCAACGCATACTGAAAAAAATAGACGAGTTGAAATTTATTCTTTACTGCCATATCTACTTTCAAAATGATCGGCTGAAGGATCTCCTCCAGCCGACCCCTTTCATTTTTATAAGTAATACCTAGTGAAGCTCCGGCCAATAAGGAGCATTGACTTCAAGCATTTCATCAAGGATCTCCTTCGCTACTTTTGCACTAGGTACCGTTTTGTTCATGATGAAGGCTTGCCATAATTTTTGATATGATTTTTGTTCCCAAGCATCGACTGCTAACTTCTCAGATGCAATTTGCTGTTCCATTAAACCTTTTTGGAAAGTAGGGATCTCACCAATCGATAGTACTTCATAACCGTCTTTCCCTACGATACAAGGCAATTCGACCATCGCATCGTGATTGAAATTAGAGATGGCACCATTATTCTCAACGATCAGGATCATGCGCTCTTTCGTATTGAATGTCAACGCGCAAGCTAGATCTGTAATAAATGAGGCATGCTCATTAGAGACAAAAAGCGTGTCTTTGGCTGTTTGGTTATTAATAATCCGCTGGCATTCTTCAAAAACGATTTTCTCCCGTCCATCAATGATTTCATTCGCTCTTGTATACTGTTTATCAGCATGAGCAACTGTTTCATCAGCCATCAAATAATATTTTAAATACGTATTGGATAAAAAGGTCGGCTCAATTTCATGTAACTCTTTGGCTGCTAGCATGGTTTCCAACCAGCTTTTTTCTTTGTGTTGGCCTTGTTGTGTTTGTTCTGTATAGCCATATTTTTTTACATGGGCGCTTATTTTCGGCAGCAAGTCATTGCCGTCATGGTCTTTGATGCTTGTCCACCACCCAAAGTGATTCAAGCCAAAATAAGACGTTTCAAAATCTTTTCGATCCCGTAGCCCAATCACTCGAGCCATGATATCTTCTAAACAAACGGGCATGTCACAAATATTGATGATTTTTGAATTGGGGCGAAACCTTCTTGTTGCTTCTGCGACCACTGCTGCTGGATTAGAATAATTCAATAACCAAGCATCCGGTGAATACTTTTCCATATAGTCGACTAGTTCTAAGACTGGCCCGATCGAGCGCAACCCATATGCAAGTCCCCCTGGTCCGCATGTTTCTTGACCTACAACATTATGCTTAAATGGAATTTTTTCATCTTGTTCCCTCATGGCATATTTTCCAACTCTTAGTTGTGCCATGACGATATCAACATCTGTGAATGCCTCTTTGGGATCTGTTGAATAATCAAATTCGATTTCTGGCGCTCGTTCTGCGAGGATGATCGCGCATGCTTTTGCTATAACTGCTTGCCTTTGTTCATCATTATCATAAAATTTGATTTTTCTGACTGGAAATCGTTCTCGGTCTTCTATTAACATCATCACTAATGAAGGTGTATATGTACTCCCTCCACCGGCGATCAAGATTGAACTTTTTTTCTTATTCATAATTATCCTCCTCTTATTTTACGATCAATTCTTCAAATGATTCTCTCACTCTTGGAACAGTTAACCCAACAATGATTTGGATACCACCATTGCCTGGATTGACAAGTCCTGCGGCCCCAGCTTCCTGAAAATCAATAGGACTGGCTACTTTACTTGTATCTTTCACGGTAAGTCGTAACCGTGTGGCACAATTCGTCACATCCAGTACATTCTCTTTTCCACCTACTAACACTAGATAGGCTTGTGCTTGTCTAGCATGTTTAGGTAGGTTTTTCTCTTGTTCACCTTGCTGTGTCTTCTTTTTGTTTTCGTAATCAGCTTTTGAATAAAGTTGTATCTCTGATACATCCTCTTCACGTCCTGGAGTTTTTAAATTGAATTTTTTGATCATGAAGGTAAATACTAAGAACCAGATCGCAGTAAATGTAAGTCCGATCATGATTTGGGTGAGGTAGGTCGAACCATGAAAATTCCAAAGAGGCAACCAATTTAATCCTAACCAATTGATCAATCCACCACCAAAATCACCAACGACGCCAAAAGCGTAAGAAACTGTAGCAATGGACGCATCTAATAGCGCATGGACACCCCATAAAGCTGGAGCAACAAATAAGAACGTAAACTCAATAGGTTCAGTGATTCCTGTCAAAATCGCAGTTAAGGCAGCTGGGGCGATCAATGCAATGACTTTCTTCTTTTTCTCTGGACGAGCGGCTTGAATAATGGCTAAGCTTAAGCCGGCTGTTCCAAATACTTTTGACATGCCTGATAAAGAAAAACCCCCAAAAGGATAAAGTTCTTTAAGCGAAAGTGCACTTGTTTGGAATTCGCCGATATTTGATGCCCAATAAGCAGCCATCCCTCCTTCAACTACCGCACTATCATAAGCAAATGGGGCGTACACAAAATGATGTAAGCCAGTTGGAATAAGGATTTTCTGCAAAAATTGATAGATGAATACACCAAAATTTCCTGAATTGATAAAAAAACCTTGCATGCTTCTCATTCCTTCTTGGATGATTGGCCATACGACACACATCAAAAGTGCTAGAGGAATCATGACAAAAAAAGCGATCATCGTAACGAAAACAGAACCACTAAAAATCGTCAACATCTCTGGTAATTCTTTTTCATAAAAGCGATTATGCAAATAAACCACGATACCTGAGATCAACAATGCTCCGATCATGCCCGTATCTAAAGTAATGATTCCAGCAATCGATGTTAACCCAGAACCAACGGCTGTTCCTTGAGATAGATCCACAGCGAAAGAATTTGGCCATAACGTTAAAATTGCATTGACGAAATAATTGAAAGCAATATAGGTCACTAATGCTTCCATCGTTGCTCGAGCTGCATATTTTTTAGCTAAACTGATTGGTAATCCGACCACAAATAAAAGTGGTAATTGAAAAAATGGTGTCCAGCCACCGGCTGCTACAACATTCCAGAACTTATACCAGAGTGTATCAGGCGCAGCAATATCTCCCATGATCGTTTGATTGGAAAGAAGTAAAGAAAAACCAATAACGATACCAAAAAAAGAAAATAGCATGACAGGTGCTAACATTGCTCCACCAAATCTTTGAATTTTTTTCATCATAGTTTTTTAGTCCTTCATATTTTTTAGTAAGCGCTTTACTGATTCTTAGTTTACTATTAAAATGGATTCCTGAAACACTTTAAGATGATTTAAAAACTCCTCACAGGAAAAAGGTTTTTGTCACAAAATTTGTGAATCGTCACATCCTATCTTCGAGAATAAAACAGGAGGTCAGGTAGTAGTTAATCAAATAAACGGTACATGAAGGCGTATCTTAATAGTGAGGTGAGAACAAGAAGGACACACGCAATTGGAAAATCCTCCAAGTAAGCAAAGGGTGAGTGAAGGCAGTCGATCAACCAAAAATTGACTGATAAAGAATTGGTTATTGAGTTAGGTAACAAAGATTTAGCAGTTGTATCACCTTGCAAGGCCTATGAAAATAGCAATAAAACTAACAAGATTGAGAAACGTTTCCGTCGATTACAGCGTGAACTCTCTCAAAAATATCAAATGAAAAAGGGGGAAACTGATTTGTCAAAACCTGTAATATCTATAAATTAGAATCGAACATTCAATCGATCCATCAAAAAAATAACCACTATTCGTCAGATCCATATTCACAGATGACCAAACAAGCGTAGTAGAAACATGGTTCTGAAAACTTTAATGGTGAGTTCTAACGATTTATAGATTTTTGGCAATGATGAAAAAAGATGTTACAAGACCGAATTACGACGTTTCAGTCAAGGTTGACTGAAAATGATTTTCTTATCTGGTCCTATATCACAAATCACAAAAAAAATTCTTTAACAATGTCTATTAACGAACTGGCGAAACAATGCAACGTTTCTCGCACAACAATCATGCGGTTTTGCCAAAAATTAGGGTTTGATGGTTTCTCAGAATTCAAATATCATCTAAAAAATGAACTTACACAGGAAAATGTGCGTCTATCCGAGTTTGAGGAGGAAATCTTGGAAAATCATATCCAAACAATTGAGAACCTCAAGAAAAAAGATTTCACTGATCTATGTACAATGATGGCTAATGCGAATCGGATTTTCATCTATGGATCAGGTGATATACAAACACTAGTTTCAAGTTATATGAAATTGCTTTTCGTACACAACGGATTGATACTCTATGACTTCGGTGCAGTTTCCATCAACAAGCAGTTTTACCAAATCATTCAGCCAGAAGACTTAGTCCTGTTGATCACGCTAAATGGTGAGTCTCCTGAAGTCGTCAAATTAGCGAAGCAACTGAAGCAACGAAATATCCAGACAATTGGTATCACAAAACTTAGGAACTCAACTGTCTCAAAACTTTGTGATGAAACGATTTTCTTCTTGAATCCAGAACTACAAGATCAAGAAGATATCCTTACACCTTTTGAAACAACTTCAACGCTTTTTTTCGTGATCGAATATTTTTTGTTGAAATATGATGCTTGGCAAAAACAAACAAATAAAAGTTCCTAAAAAACGCATCTCTTTCGTGCCAATTTGGTTTTTAAAGAGATGCGCTTTTTATGTATTGGGTTCTGTCTCTCTCACTGCCTTTTTATAGATCGAACCGTCCTTTTCTCGATCTAGATAATGATAATCCACTAGGTAGCGACGTAATATCGCATGATCCGGATAAATACTTTTTAGAATTGCGTTGACCTCCTTCTCTAAGTAATCTTTATCAAATTCAAACTTTGAATAAAGATGATCAAAGATCAAACGTTTATTTTTTTCTTTTCTAGGGATTTGTTGCAGTTGCCCATCTTTGAAAAATCTAGCCAGTTCACTCATAATCAATAGCCTCCCATCGAATTCAATGTTCTTTCTACTATTTTATCATGTTTCTCTAAATTTTACCGAAGACAACAGAAAAAACGAGAAGGAGGTTCTTCTACAAACCATCTTCTCGCTTTTTTTCAATCTAAATTCATTCTTATTCTTTTTTGTTCAAAACAATGCCTGTATACAACCAAGTAGTTACAACATAGTAGATGAAGTAGAGAACAAAGAATATTGTAAATGGTATCCATAAGTTGTGATATGGATCATCCATCAAAACAGTAAACATTTGAAGTCCAAATAATACATGGATGGCTCCTAGAATCCCTGGTGCTAAGAAGAGAATACCGATTTCTCGACGAATCGATTGTTTTAACAATGCTTGACGAGCACCGATCTTACCGAGCATCTCGTAACGAACGACATCACTCTTGCTACCTGAGAGGATCTTGAACATCAAGCAACTTGCTAACATTGTCAAGAAGGCGATCCCTAAGAAGAAGCCCATGAATTCAAAGCCTGAGAACATACCGTTGATCATTTGGTACGCATCATATTTTTGCGTGAAACTAAACATTCCATCTTTTAATGATTCATTATTTTTATTGTTTTCTGCTACCAGATCACCAATTTGTTCAATACTCTCATGGAAATCTTTTGCTTGGATCAGTTGCATACTGGTTTGTGGAAGATTTAATTGAGCAAATTCTTCTGCTGGCAGTAATTTGATTTCTTTTTCTCGTTGTTCTGGCAATTCGTAATAGCGCAACTCATCTTGATAGTTTAAGTTTGTCGCTAATTCTTCTGCGGTTACTTTTTTCGTTTTGACGTTTCTTTCACCAGTGTTAGGTGTTTGATTTTCCATGATCAAAAATGGATTTTGTTCAAACTCACTATAGTTATAGTACACTGTTTTTTCGTCTTCTTTTTGTTGATAGACCGCGTTGATCGTTGGTGAAAGTTTCGCCACTTTAGATTGATCGATCAATTCTGATTGATTCAATACTAGATCATAGTTCGATACTTCATTCGTCAACTGAGTGATCTGGTTTTTAAAGCCTAGACCGACTGTTAATGCACCTAAAGCTAATGCGAGTAACATCGCAACCATTGAAAGCATTTGTGTGTATTCACGAATACGGAAGCTTAACTGTGATAACGTAAAGTTGTTCAGTTTTTTCATCGAAAGATTTTCTGTTTTCTTCAATAGTTTAAGGAAGAAAATGATGACCGAATGGAAAATAAAGTACGTTCCTAAAACGATTGTAACTAACGCGACGGCGATTCCCATCAACTGATAGGTTCCGATATTTGCCATCATATAATAACCGACACCGATAAAAATGATTCCTAAAACTACTTCAAGGAAAAACAAGAATTTGTGTTGTTTCATCTGCGCAGGTGTTTGATCCGCACGTAGTAAAGTCAAAATTGGTTTTTTGACAATCGAGAATGCATTGACAAACGCTGCTAATAAGAATAGTACGATGAAAAACAGCAAAGTAATCAATAATCCATTCATATTGAACGGTGTAAAATGAGTGATTTTAATATTTAACTGGGCAACTAATAGTCGATGGACAACGCTTGTTAAACCAATACCTAGCGCTGAACCAACCAAAGTAGCGACTGTTCCTACTATCAAGGTCTCAGAGAAAATCATTTGAGCAATTTTCCGGCCTTTTGCTCCTAGCATCATAAACATCGCATAATCTTTTTGTCGCATCGTCATCAAAAATGAGTTGGCATAAAGAATGTAAACAAATGTGATGATCCCCAATAATACCGACCCAAAGCGAAAGATAAAGACTGTCATCGCTAAAGTGGAATTATTGTTCAAAAAATCGGTGTTGCTGGCCATTGACTCGAACATATAAAAGATGGCTGAAGCCATGACTAAACCGGAAAATAGAACAATATAGTCTCTTAACCGACTCTTGATCCCAGTAAGTGATAATTTCCAAAGCATGTTCAGTTTCCCCCTTACTGTTCTAGATTACCTAGAATCGTTAATATTTGACGATAAAAGTCTGAACGGCTTTGTTCTCCGCGTTTAACTTCCTGATGGATCACGCCATCTTTAATAAATAAGATTCGTTGACAGTAACTTGCTGAAAAAGCATCATGTGTCACCAATAAAATGGAGACATTATCTTTCGTATTTAGCTCCTCCATCGTGTCTAAAAGATCTTTCGCACTTTTTGAATCCAATGCGCCTGTTGGTTCATCACCTAGAAGAATCGTTGGTTGAGTCACCAATGCACGCGCAGCTGCTACCCGTTGTTTTTGTCCACCAGAGATTTTTGCGGGGTAGCTGTCTAATATGTGACTGATTGATAAGCGTTCAGCCACCGCATTGACTTTTTTCTTGATTTCTTTTGGTTTCACGCCTTGTAAAGAAAGCGGAACTGCAATGTTTTCTTGTGCAGTCAAGTTCTCTAAAAGATTGAAATCTTGGAAGATAAAGCCGATTTCTTTTGCTCGAAAATCGGCTAACTGATTTCCTTTCAACTTCGTGACATCTGCTTGGTTGATATGGATCGTGCCACTTGTTGGTTTATCTAATGTTGATAAGATATTCAATAAGGTTGATTTACCTGATCCAGAAGCCCCCATGATACCAATGAATTCGCCTTTTTCCACACTAAAACTGATACCGTTCAATGCTTGTGTCTGTTTCTCATTACTTTTTCCGTAAACTTTTGTTACGTTCTTGATTTCTACGATTTTATCCATTATTGACCGTTCCTTTACTTAATTTTTCTTGTGCTGCTGATGGAATGTCTTTTGCCTGTACTTCCTCATAAGACGTCACGCCTTTATTTTTATTCCAAGTCACTTTCAAAAATGCATCTTTTCTTAATGGTCGCTCTTGAAAACCATTGAAGTCCATTGTTTTTTCTTTACCTTCTTTATTAAACCCAGGTAGTTCATAACGATAACTGATGATTTCTTGTCCACCGTCAGCGTGATCCACCTGTTTCTCACCATCCGTTGTGATTTGAACATAGTAGCTTTCGCCACCCATGATCAAATGATCTGCTAAACGGTAGCCACCAAAAGCGATGATGATAAATGCTCCCAACCCAATCAATAATTTTTTCATTGTGACTCCTTCTTTCCTGTTCTGATAAATTAAGTATAGTCAAGTATCCGTGAAAATTCCTTTCTTTTTACTATCAAAACTCTTTCATTATTGTCATATGTCCCATAAAAAAAAGAATCTGGAGGTGTAAGCCACTCCAAATTCCTTTTTATTGATTCAAACCGATATTCGTTGGAGAAAGCATTCCACTGACGAATGCTTTCCTCATTCAGCTATTTTTCTTTGTTATTACCTGTATTGATCACTGGTTGTGTGCCTTTATCAGTAATGATCGATACAAGTAGATTGTTGATCAACTGGATCTTTCGATCATCGGTAAAGGTGATATCCTGACCTGCTTCGATTTGTTCCAGAGCCATTTGTGTCATCGTCACTGCGCCTTCAACAATGGTTTGACGGGCAGATAAAATGGCTTTGGCTTGTTGCCGTTGTAACATCGCGCTGGCAATTTCTGTTGCATAAGCCAAGTGATTCAATCTCGTCTCTAAAACTTCGACCCCCGCCACCGATAAACGTTCTTGTAATTCCTTTGCCAATTCATCTGAAATCGCAGTGGTATTTCCACGTAAAGTAAGATCATCCTCGTTGAATGTATCATATGGATATTGACTGGCGATATGACGAATGGCGGTTTCACTTTGGATTTCAACAAATTGATGATAGTTTGCTACATCAAAAAGCGCCTTAGCTGTATCTACTACTTTAAAAACGACGACAGCGGAAATCTCGATTGGATTTCCATCTAAGTCATTGACCTTCAACAGTGAACTATTGAAGTTTCGAACTTTTAACGACAAGTTGATTTTTTGTGCAAAAGGAATCGTTAAGAAAAAACCGCTCTCACGAATCGTTCCGATGTATTGCCCAAAAAAGACGATGGCCTTTGCTTGGTTGGGGCTGACTACTGTCAGTCCGCTGATTGCTAAGAAAACGAGCAACCACAAGAAAATCCCAACAACTGAAAATCCAACTAAAAATCGAGCAACCCCTATGAAAAATAGTAAGATTCCTACGACAAACATTAGAAGAATAATAAATAGCCCTATATAGCCATTGATAGTGAAAGCCTTTTTTTCTTTCATTTACTCACTCCTAATTTTTTTGGTTCTATTCTGTTTTTTTACGAATCCTTGCCATGGCTCCTTCTAGTTCCAATTCTTTGTCTTCCGTGATATACCAACCGTTTTCGTGTACGCCACCTGATGCTTCTGGCAAATATTCTAATCGTGTACGGACCCACTGTTTTGTTTCAGTAAAATAGTCTTCCACTAAGATCTCTAGGTCCATACCGGCGGATAATTCAAGATTCTCACGAACCGACTTGAAGACAAATCGCTCACTTGTTTGATCGTATTTTAAAATACCCGTATCGATGATTGGCAGTGAATAATAATCTAATTCTTTTTTCACTTTCAATAGATGTTTGAACATTTCGTTGTACACTTGTTCAAGTTGTCGACCTTCGGAATTATTTGGATATTGGATCGTTACCCTTTCTTTATCTGTATCATAATACTTGGTACTCAGTTCTGTTAAAAAATGATGCAATTTCCCTAATTCACTTTTCAATTCTTCCCGCTTGATTTCCTCTGTTTTCATTCAATATTCACCCTATTTTCCCCATATATGTACGTTTTTCCCTTTCCTTATTCTACTATATTATTGAATGATAGGCGATGATATTTCATGTAAAATAAATAAAAAAGCGTATAATTCCTTATTCCATAAAGAATTATACGCTTCTTCAACTATTTATTCGTTATTTAGAAAAAGACAGTCTTGACTGTTCAACGATTAATCATACTCGCCGTAATCTTCATCATCCATCGGAGGCTCTTCATAATCTTCATTCGTCAAGTTCACTTGACTATTATGGCCAGTCACTTTGAGCTCTTTATTTCCTCGGTTGTAAGTCTTCGTTGTTAGTGGTTCATAATTTTTGGTAATGTAAGAATCACCATCTAGTATGACAGCCAATCCTTGATCTTCATTATCATAGAAATCAATACTACTATTTTGAAGGATAACTTCACCTTTTATTGCTGATTCATTATCATTAAAATAGATGCTACCATCACTTACTTCTAGTTTTACTTGTTTCATGGACAGTTCATTCAAATTGATCGAACCCATCTGACTCTCTGCAGTAAGAGCTTCTCCTGTTACTTCATTGATCGATGTCCAAGTGTTTGCTGTATTCAAATTGATTTTCTTACTACTGAATTCGTCTAACAATAATTCATTGTTTCTACCTTCAACCACTAGTTCTTTTAAGGTTACACCTCTAGGAATCGTGATTTTCAACATCGAACGTGTGTCTGTCACGTTTATCATCGCTGCTGGCGTTTGACCGTCAGCTGAGATATCCAATGTTTTATCTTCCAGATTGATCTTTGGTTTTTGCGTTTTATCATAAGACGCTTCAACCCCAAAGTTCACGCCTCGTTGGATCACGATATTTTGATGATCTGCTCGGACAACGATTTTTTCGATGTTTTCGGAAGAAAAATCTTTTGTTTCACGAGACATTTCTATGATTCTTGGTCCGCCTTCCCAAGTCAAACTCGTTTGAGCGCCAGAAACATAACTTAATCCTGCCATCAAGCCACCAACGACCATTAGTCCTAACCCTGCGCCTAAGATATACTTTAATTTCATTTTTTACACCCCACTATTCGTCGTATGGATCGCTCGTTTCGTAATAAACCGGCGTCCTACCCATTTGACAAAGTTCATCATCATTTGGAATAACCATTTAGTTCCTTTTAACAGTAATGGTGCAAAGAAGACAGCACCTCCTGTGGCAAGTAACCCTAGTCCTACAAAGAACAGCCCACTAGCAATCGATTGTTGCAAGACAGCAACACCTGAAATGATCGAAAATAAACCTACTCCTAAAATACTGATACATACGACATAGATTCCAATGATCACGCCAATTAAGCCAATCAGAATACCAAAAATCGCTAGAATAAACGCTAATGCTAAAGGAATCAATAAAGGTGATGCACACAACCCTATGACGATCATCCAAATCAAACGGATTTTCCGTTTAGGACTTTGGCTGTATTCTGATTCATCGTCGTCTTGTTCCGAGTAATAATTGATTTTCAGTTTCAGGGCAAATTGCTTTGGTGAGCCATATTCATCCACGACTTCTTCTACTGTTTTGCCAGAATCCAAGAAGTATTCTTCATAATACTGAATAATATCAAAGCGATCATCTTCAGGTATTTCTTGAAGTTCGTCCAACACATCATCTAAATATTCATTCATTCGTATTCTCCTCCAGTAATCGGTTTAAGGAATCTCGAAACACGATCCATTTATCAATGATTTCTTCTAAATGTTGACGTCCTTTCGGAGTTAAGCGGTAATATCGGCGATTTCTACCTTCGAATGGTTCGTCGTATGTTTCTAAGTATTCTTCTTTTTTTAATCTGCGTAAAACAGGATACATCGTTGATTCACTGACAGATAAACTTTCTTGGACGATCTTCGTTAATGCGTAACCGTACATGTCTTCTCTGCTTAAAGCTGCTAAAACCGTACCATCGAGTAAAACTGTTGGGACTTGGATATGCATTACTTCACCTTCTTTATAGTTTGCAATATTTTATATTTGATAATATTATATCACGTATAATATTGTTTGCAAGTAAAATTAACAATCATACCCACTAATTACTTCAATATTCGCGAAAACCACGCTAATTATCATTAAAATTCAGCTTACAAAAAAGGAACAAAGACCGTAATGATTTCTGGTCTTTGTTCCTTTTGAATACTTTCTTATTATCCTCTTACCTACAACAAAGCAAACACGATAAAACTTAGCGTAAAACCTAGAAAAACGGCAAGAGAGAAACGGATCAATTCTTTTTTATTCCTACTCAACCACGTTTCATTCATCTTTTGCTACACTCCATTCTAAAATAGTCAGTTGCTAATTTGGATAAACAGAGGTGACATGATTGTATTGCTGTGCATGTTTATTGGCAGCAGAAACTGCTGTTCCAGGGAATAGATGCCACTTACTATGATAGCCACAGGTATGGCATTTCCAATAATAACCGATGCCACGATCGGTTTGTTTTTCATCCTCTGCACTTGCATTTGCCTCAAGTGTGCTTAAGACCGAATCCTGTTTCAATAATGCCACGGGAGTATCATGAGAATGAGTTGTTTCCTCTGCAATGACTATGGGATTGGCTCCGCTCAGTCCAATACTTAACGTCAAAAGTCCGAGCAATAAACCGACTTTTTTTTTCAATTCCTATCATTCCTCCAATAACGGTTATTAGAAAAATATACGAATGCTCACTTATGTACGACTTGTCTTCGTACACTTTTCCAAGTATATATTACTTGAAAAATACACCTTAGAACGATTAAATCAGAAGTGGCGTTTTTTTCTTTGTTTTTGTTGGTTTATTGCTCCTATAGATCATTAACTGTTCACTTCTCTGGATCTTATTCCATCGGAGAATTTGGTTGCGTGTTTTCTTTGTCTAATTGAATGATGACAGTCGTACCTACTTTTGGGATACTGTTATAACTGATTTTTCCATGATGCAATTCAACGATTTTTTTGACTAGTGATAAGCCCAGCCCGTTCCCAGAAAATTGACGACTGGATTCCCCTTGATAAAATTTCTCAAAGAGTCGTGCTTGTGTTTCTTGATCCATTCCCACGCCAGAATCTGTCACTTCAACGATTACTTGAGTGGCATTTTGTGTTAGGCGAATCTTGATTTTCCCTTGTGGTTGATTGTACTTGATGGCATTGTCCATGAGATTCAGCCAGACTTGATATAGAAATTCTTCATTACCGACAAAGTTGACACTTTCCAGATCGATCTCCAGTTGAAGGTGTTCTTGCTCCCATTTAGGTTGTAAAAAAACAATCACTTCACGAATCTGTTCATCTAAACGAAACGGGCGCTTTTCTAATTTAATTCGCTGATTTTCTAATTTATTCAATTTCAGTGTGTTCTCTGTCAATTGCGAAAGCTGAGTGATGCTCTCAATGATTCGTTGCAAGAAAACTTGCTTTTCTTCTTCTGAAATGTTAGGCGCCTGCAATAACTGGACGTATCCTTGGATCGTGGCAAGAGGCGTCTTAAATTCATGAGAAACATTGGAAACAAAGTCATTTCGTAACGTTTCGATACTACTCAATTCTTGGACCATCACGTTGAAATCTTTATATAGTTGCTGTACCTCTTCGACTTTTTGTTGCTCATCCATCCGAATCGAAAAATCACCCGTTGCTACTTTGCTCATATTGGTTCGTAAATCACTGATTGGCAGTAAGATCCGCCGACCGACAAAGATCGAGATCCCTGTGCCCACCATCATACTAAATCCTGCAAAAACGACTAAAGGAAACCATGTCGCTTGTTGCTCTGAAGCAGGGACTGTTTTGTGTGACAGCAAGAAAATAAAACCTAAGAAACACAACAAAGTAACTAAAATGGAAATAAACACAATGCAGGCGAAATAAATCCATAATTGTGAAAAGATTTTTTTACGCATTAAATCACCGCCTTATAGCCTAAGCCACGAACTGTTATGATCTGAAAATCATCATTTTCAATAAAACGCGTGCGTAATCGTTTGATATGCACATCGATCGTCCGTTCTTCCGTATTCGTATCCAAGCCCCAAATATCATCCATCAACTGTTGGCGGGTAAAAATTTTATTCGGGTAAGAAAGCAATTTGTATAACAATTGAAATTCTTTTTGCGGAAGTAAGGTTGCTCGATCTTGTTCAATCACTTCATACGTTTCTTGGTTCAAGCTAGTTTGTCCAATGTTCAATTGATGGCTATGATTGATTTTCGCTCGCCGTAACAAGGCCTCTACCCGCAACACCATTTCATTGACATCTACTGGTTTCGTCATATAGTCATCCGTTCCCAGTTGAAATCCCTTCTTTTTATCTTCAAAATCTGCTTTCGCTGTGATGATCAACACAGGTGTTTCTACGCGACTGCTTCGTAAAGTTTCCAACAGTTCATACCCATCCATCACAGGCATCATAATATCTGTGATGATCACCTCCACTTGAGTACTCTCTAATTGCTTCAAAGCTTCGGTCCCATTTGCGACTGCGAAAACCAAAAAACCAGCGCGTTCTAAAACGGATTGATAAAGTTGTTGCAAACGCTCATCATCTTCTACTAGTAATATTCGATTCATCATTTCTCCTCATTTAATTATTTGAAAAATTTCAGTTTTTTTTCTGATTGTTCATATTCAGTTAACATTCATTCATTATACTACGTTCGTTGTTCTGTTATACTTATTAGTATAACGAATATTTCAAACGGAAAGAAGGGTGACAATGTTACAATTAAAAGAGATAAAGAAATATTATAAAGTTGGTGAAACAACGACAAAAGCATTAGACGGCGTATCCGTCGCTTTTAGAAAAAAAGAATTTGTAGCCATTTTAGGCCCAAGTGGATCTGGTAAAACAACCATGTTGAACGTGATCGGCGGCTTGGATAATTATGACTCTGGCGATATGGTCATCAACGGGAAGTCCACAAAAGATTTTAAAGACAGCGATTGGGATGCTTATCGTAATAATTCCATCGGTTTTGTTTTCCAAAGCTATAACTTGATTGGTCATCTAGGGATCATTGAAAATGTCGAGCTTGGGATGACGTTAAGTGGTGTCTCTAAAGATGAAAAACGGAAAAAAGCGGAGGAATCATTGCATCGTGTTGGATTGACCGACCACATGCACAAAAAACCCAATCAATTATCTGGTGGACAAATGCAACGTGTCGCAATTGCACGTGCTTTAGCCAATGACCCTGACATCCTTTTATGTGATGAGCCAACCGGTGCTTTAGACACAGAAACAAGTGTCCAAATCATGAAGTTGATTGAAGAACTATCCAATGAGAAACTAGTGATCATGGTCACACATAACCCTGAGTTGGCACATGAATATGCCGATCGGATCATTGAGTTCTCAGATGGAAAAATCGTTTCTGATTCTAATCCACATATCGAACGTCCAAAAGATGATCAATTTAATCTACGTCGGACAAAGATGAGCTTTTGGACCGCATTAAAATTATCTTTCAATAATATTCGCACAAAAAAAGGCCGGACATTTTTGACTTCCTTTGCTTCAAGTATCGGGATTATTGGGATTGCGATCGTATTAGCCCTATCTACAGGATTCCAAAAACAAATTGATCAAACACAGTCAGAAACGATGGCTCGTTTTCCAATTACGATTTCCAGAGTCACCACTAGTCCTCCTTCTGAATCGGATGGCTTGAGTTCCAACACAGCCGAATATCCAGATACAAAAACTGTTACCGCAAAAATCAGCGATGAAGACCGGGCACAACATACAAATAATATCGACCAAGAATATGTTGATTATGTAACGAGTATCGACCCTGATTTAAGTAATAATATTGGTTTTACCCGCACGACTGGTATCAATTTATTAAGAGATGTTGACGGCGAAGTACAGCCTGTTAGCTTTTCGAATCAAAACCCAGATTCTGAATCACTGTCCTTCTCAAGTGCGATGTCTTCCATGACTGGCGTAGGTGTTTCTAGTTTCCCAACACAACTAGACGACCAAAAAGACAATTTCTTAGAATCAAATTACTCATTACTTTCTGGTAGTTATCCGACCTCTGCAAATGATGTCGTATTGATCGTCGATGGCAATAACAATACCAATATCAATGCGTTGAAAAATTTAGGCTTTGATGTGAAAGACGGCGAAACGCTTGATTTTGACAAAATCGTCGGCACTACTTTCAAATTAGTGAACAATGATACGTACTATACAAAATTACCGACAGGAAACTTCATTCCTAATACGGATTACCAAGCGATGTACGAAGATGCCTCCAGAGAAGTTAAGATTTCTGGTATTCTACGGGTCAAATCTTCTTCTACGATGAATCTGTTATCTCCGGGTATTGCTTACAGCGACCAATTGACAACAGAAATCGTCAATGAAAACAAAAATTCTGAAATCGTTCAAGCGCAAAAAGACAGCGATATGAACGTATTGACGACCGAAAAAGTAGATGACTCAGCAAAACAAACATTGATCAGCTATTTAGGTGGAGACAGCTTACCTTCAAGCATCATGATCTACCCAAATAATTTTGGCGATAAAGAAGAAATTCTAAACTATTTAGATGAATTCAACAAAGGAAAATCAGATGAAGATAAAATCATCTATTCTGATTTAGCTGGAACGATGACCGAATTGACTGGTGGATTGATGGATGCCATCACGTATGTCCTGATTGCTTTTGCTGGTATTTCACTCGTTACAAGTATGATCATGATCAGCATTATCACTTATACTTCTGTGATCGAGCGGACGAAGGAAATCGGTGTCTTGAAAGCATTAGGTGCGCGTAAGAAAGATATCACACGGGTATTCGATGCTGAGACTTGTATCTTAGGGATTTCTTCTGGTTTACTAGGGGTCTTGATTGCTTGGCTAGCGACTTTCCCAATCAATAGTCTCTTGTACAATATGACTGATTTAGAAAATGTTGCTCAACTAAATCCTGTACACGCCTTGATTTTGATTGTTGTATCAACGATCTTAACGATGTTAGGCGGACACATCCCAGCTCGTATGGCAGCGAAGAAAGATGCAGCGATTGCTTTAAGAGCAGAATAGTAAAATATAATCGAAAAAAACACAGTTGGTTTTGATATTACTTGTCAAAACCAACTGTGTTTTTGCTTTATTCTTTTGTTCGTACTATGTAGCTCGCGGTTTCAAAAGGGCCTATATATCTACTTATCAATTCAATTATTTCTTCCTAAGATAAATTGATTCTCAACCACCCGATCTCTAAATAGGGAAAGAAAAATTTTTAAGAAATCTTTGTGCAATATCAAAAAAAGCTTCTTCCTCTAATGTATCAATGTATTTAACATTTCTTTTAGCTTTTTCGGTATAGTCAAGAGAGAATACTTGAAGCGTATTTACTTTGCTTCTCTTTACTTCATCTAGCTTGAACTTATCGCTTTGAATAGGCACAAGAAATGGTCTATTTTTATCACTTGTAGTAATTGGGCATAGGATAATTAAATTTGTTGCTAACGAACTTTCTATCCTCTACTCTCTAAATACGTAAAAATCTAATTTTTCTTCATTCCTACTTCCATAAAAAAATAGTGGATAAAGTATATTACCGAATACTTCATCCACTATTTTTATCATATTATTAAACTATCTACTTCTTCACTTCTGCAACTAATTTTGCCAATGCTTGTTTTTGATAGGTTGTCGCTAAGTCTTTTGATACTTGTTGTTGTTCTTCTTGAGACATCGTTGGATTTTGGGCCATAGCCTTCATCAAGCCTTCTTTGACAAATTTTTGGGCATCGGCTTCCATCGTGCTTTTTTGTTCTTCGACACGTTTTGCCAATTCAGAAGCTTGGTCGGTACTTAATTCAATCCAATCAGCGGGAAGTTTGAACGTATTGACCCGGCGTTCATATTCATGGTTATTATCCGCCAAGTTGAACCAGAATTTGTATTGGTCATTTTTATAAACCCAATAAGTTGTTTCACTGACTTTTTCTGCTTTGCCGTCCGTTTGTTCGACCTTATTTGTTTCATTTTTTGTGCCAGTTGCTTTTGGTTCTTTTTGCTTGTCATCTGTGCGATATAAGTAGACTTTTTCTGTCCCATCTCCTAATGACTGATAGAGTAGCATATTTACTTCTGACTGGTCCGCACTAGAAACGATCGGAGTCGTTTTTGTTTCTGTCACTTCTTCCATACCAAAATGATTAGTGATATTTCCTACGATCAGCCCTAACGAGAGAACAAACAGTAAGCCAAAGACGAGTGAAAGAAGTGTTTGCCACATTTTTTTTGCAAACACATTCGTCAAAGCAAAAGCAATGACACTGGCAATCAATACGAAAATAATCATGCGTTATCCCCCACTTCCACCACTACTGGTTCTTTTCTTTTTAAGAAGAAAGCAATCGCAAAACCAATCAAGCCGAATATGATTGCGACAAAGAAGGCCGCATGGTAACCAGATAAAGTCGCGTTGATTGCTTGATCTTTATAGGCTAAAGGTGTACTTTTCAATACAGCATCCGTTGGTAGATTATCTTTCGTAACATTCGTCAACACACTGATCAAAATCGCAGTTCCGATCGAACTTGCGATTTGGCGGAAGGTATTGTTCACCGCTGTTCCGTGGCTGATCAAATTGTTAGGTAAAGCATTCATTCCTGATGTTGTCACCGGCATCATGACCATTGAGATCCCAAACATTCGGATCGCATAAAGAATGACGATATACAAAACAGGTGTCGTTTCAGTCAAGAAGGCAAAAGGTGCTGTAGCTGCTGTTAGGATGAACATCCCAACAATCGCAAGACGTTTTGCCCCGTGTTTATCAAAAATCGCACCAGTGATCGGCATCATGGCACCCATGATCAATGCACCAGGAAGCAACATCAAGCCAGAGTGGAATGCCGATTCTCCACGAATATTTTGAATATACAATGGCACGACCATTTCCGCACCGACCATCGCCATATTCGTTACGCCAGCTAAAATCGCTGCAATCGTAAAGGTTGGCGATTTGAAGACACGTAACTCTAGGAAAGGATGTTCTAAGTGCAATTGACGCCAAGCAAATGCGGCGATAAAAATCACACCGACAATCAAGAAGCTGATTACTTTTGTACTTCCCCAACCAGCGTCTCCTACGCTTGAAAATCCGTATAGCAAACTACCAAATCCAATCGTTGAAAGAATAGCAGAGAAAATATCAATACTTGGATTAGATAAAGGAATCACACTTTTCATCAAAAAGAATGCGAGTACTAAGACAAGAACGACGATTGGAATAACCATTCCAAACAGATCGCGCCAATGATAGTTATCAATGATATAACCAGATAATGTTGGACCTAATGCTGGCGCTAATCCGATAACGATCCCAGACATTCCCATAGCAGAACCTCTTTTTTCTGGTGGGAAGATCGATAGCATAATATTTTGCAATAATGGCATAGATACCCCTACCCCACACGCTTGGATCAATCGTCCAATCAGTAGTGTGCTAAAGTTAGGAGCCGTAAAACAGGTGATCGTTCCAATCAAAAAAATCGTCATAGCAGACAGATATAATTTTCTAGAACTAAATTTATTGATCAACCAAGCAGTGATGGGAATCATGATCCCGTTCACTAGTAAAAATCCTGTTGTCAACCATTGCACATCAGAAGCTGAAATATCAAAAGCTTTCATCAATGCTGGAAAAGCAGTTGTCAATAAAGTCTGATTCAAGACTGTACAAAATGTCCCAATCAATAACACGACAACTAATAGTGTACGATTATATGGTTTTCCGTAAATATCTACGGGTTGATTCTTACTCATGTTTCTCCTTCTTTCTGAATGTTTTCTGAAATCACTAAGATACTTTATTCCTATTTTTATCTTTTGTCAACCTACTTGACACGATAGTCAACAAAAGTATAATTAAGGGAACAACCAACAAAGGAGTGTGACGAATGGTGGGGGCTTCACTTAAACAATTATTGGAAAATGACCATTTATTAGTAGGCATCAGTGAATTGAGTGAGATCGTCGGAGTTTCACCACGACAATTGAGATACTGGGAACAAAAAGGCTTTATCCAATCCGTTACTGCTGACGCGAATTGTTCAAGAAAATACCGATTACCGACAGTAGTCAAAGTTGAGATCATCAAAAAATTTTTAGATGAAGGGTACACGTTGACCAAAGCCGCTGAAAAAGCTCAGGAACGTTTAAACAAAATGCACCATGTCCGAAAAGTTTTCTCAAAGTCCATCAAGGACATCCAATTGATTGATGAACGTTATACACTCCTTTTAATTGGCGACTTCAATGATCTGGAACAGCTATGTATTATTCATGACGAAGAAACGGATGAACTATCTTATAAGATCCTTCCAGCAGATGAAACGATCGATCCTAAAAAAGTACTGGAAAAATAAGAAAAGATTGCAGGTTGATTTTTTTACTCCATTAAAACTTGTAGCCGACATGCTACAGTTAAATAAAAAGCCACCACGAGGTCTAGACAGAAGTGTTCATCCTCGAGAAATAAGGCGCCATCCACGAAAATTGTTTTTCAAATTTTTGTGGATGGCGCCTTTTTAAGTTGTTTGTCATAAACTTTCCATTTATTTTCTTATTTCTTGTTCCAATACTTGTGTCAACCAGTTGATATATTCGGTTTCTCGATTGATTGCGTGAGACAAGATCAGATAATGGCCATAATTTTCATGTTGGTCTTTTTCTGTCGGGAAAATCACTCGTTGTCGGACGAATAAATGCTGTCTTTTTTCTTCATGAAGCTCCTTTTGCTGTTCAAGAATCTCGATCCATGTTGGATCATTGATATCTTTCACAAAATACAGTTTCAAGACAAATTCATCTCGGTTGACTGGAAGTTCATTTGGCGAGGTATGGATCCATTCGTTTAACAAAACACGCCCTTCTTCAGTCAGCTGATAAATTTTCTTTTCTAGCTTGACTCCAGTGATCCCTACTTCATGTTTGATGATTCCTAGTTCTTCCATTTTGGCCAGTTCAGGATAGATCTGACTATGCTTTGCCTGCCAGAATTCACCGATTTCATTTTTGAATGCTTGATTCAATTCATACCCCGTTTGATTTTTTTTGCTCAGTAATCCCAGTAATATATAGCGTAATGTATTTTTTCTAGCCATCAAAATTTCCTCCTTGACATTCTCTCAAAATCATTCTATCATAATCACGTAATCAAAAACATGTAAATTATTACATGTTTTAATTTAAAGGGAGATGTTTTACATGAAACAATTCAAAAACTTAGAAGATTTTATTGGAACTCACTTTATCTATACGTATGATAATGGTTGGGAATATGAATGGTATGCAAAAAATGACCACACCGTTGACTATCGTATTCATGGCGGAATGGTCAAAGGTCGTTGGGTCAAAGATCAAGAAGCAGATATTGTAAAATTAACAGATGGTGTTTTTAAAATCACTTGGACTGAACCAACTGGTACAGACGTTGCTTTAGACTTTATGCCAAATGAGAAAAAACTCCATGGCACGATTTTCTTCCCTAAATGGGTCGAAGAACATCCAGAGATCACTGTCACTTTCCAAAACGAACATATTGCGGAAATGGAAGCTGCTCGTGAAAAATATGAAACATACCCAAAACTAGTTGTTCCAGAATTTGCGACAATTACTTATATGGGTGATGCGGGTGTTGATAATGAAGATGTAATTAGCGAAGAACCTTATGAAGGCATGCCAAAAGACATTCGTGAAGGTCGTTACTTCGACGAAAACTACCGTCGCATCAATAAATAATCACTCTACCTCACTCGTATAAAATCAAAAGCCACTCCTTCAATTGATGAAGACCAGTGGCTTTTTGATCATTATAAACGGAGGCTTTTGTTTCTACCCTTTATTTTATTGTAAATAAATGTGGTCATTTAACTTTTCCAATTGATTTCTTTATGATTTACATAAATAATTTCATGTTATTTTCAAATTTTTTCTAATTCCTTGCCTCTCTTTTCATTAACCTTTATGATAAGTTTAGTTATTATATGAAAAGGAGCCAAACAGTTGAAAAAATATAGACCATATTTTTTGATTTTTATTTTCGCAATTATTTTCGTATTGCCAAATATATTATCACACAAATTGATCATCGGGGCTGATGCGCCATTTCATTACAATCGTTTTTATGATGCAGCCCAACAAATTATTCACGGAGACTTACACTACTTCCCATCGATGTATGGCTTTCAACAAAGCGGTCGGATCGTCAATGCAATCTACGGTCCCTTATTCTCATACTTTCAAGGGTTGATCGTACTCGTTGCTAGAAGTTGGTATCATTACCAGATTTTATCGAATTTTATCCTCTTCCTTATCGCAGGTTGGTCCATGTTGACTTTGTTGCGTTATGTAAAAGTACGTGAATGGGTAAGTGTACCGGTTTCAGTCCTGTTCATGACGACCTATTCGATCCAATATTGGGCTGTCAATCAAGGTTTTACGAGCTGGGGAACAGTATTTTATCCTTTATGTATGATCCCGCTCGTTGATTTCATCGTGCATAAAAAATTCCCTGTACTTAAAGTAACTGCAGCGATTGCATTGATGACGCAGATCCATCTGCTATCTTCTGTGATGCTAGTATTGATGTATATTCCTTTTTATGGGTATTATTTCTTCACACAAACCAACAAGGGAAAAGCTCTTTTACAATTAGGGAAATCAATTTTGCTTTACTTTATCCTAACGGCAAACATCTGGGTAGGTATGGCGATGGTTTACAGTGGTAATGAGATTCTTCCACCTTTCGTCAATCGACGCATGACAGAGAAATCAATCAATCTTGAGGGAAGTTACTGGTTGAATTATCCGAAAATCCTACCTGTCGTTTTATTTGCTGGATTTTTATGTTTCTTATTGTTCCGAAAAAGAGAAGAACTGTTTCCAAAACTTTTGTTGCGCACAAGTGTTGTGTTCTTCTTACTTTCAACCAGCCTGATCCCTTGGAATACATTAGTTGAAAACGAAGTACCATTTATTAGCTTGATCCAGTTTCCGTTTCGTTTCTTTGTCCCATTTACCTTGCTTTTCTTACTTTACTTTGCGATTGTCGCCAATCGTTGGGAACACAAAACCTGGTTACGGATAGCTGCGACCTTACTGATCCTGATCAGTTCTGTTCAGACCATCCAAAACTTATACCGTCACCTCGATAAATGGGAAGATGAAACCTTTGTCAGTCGTCATACGTATTTGTTCGATACACCTGATGAAGCAAGAAAAACCTTCTATAGTCGTGATATGTCGAAAAGTTTATTTGTTTTCCAAAAGACAACACCAGACTATTTGCCGATCTATAAACAAACGACAGCGAATAAATACGATCGCTACAATGAAGAAATTTTGGAAAATGAAACAACGTTTATCAAATCCCATCCTGATGGTCGGTTGAGCATCAAATGGAAAAACACTGGTGAACCAACTGTTCATGTACCAGTCATTGTTTATGATCGCACCGTCTTGATGCAAAATGGACAGAAATTAACGGATATTGAATTGACCGATATCGGGACACCGATCGTCAAGCAGCATAATGGCATTAACGAGATCATTCTTTATTATGACCTTCCAGTCTATTTCTACTTCGTTGTTGCTGCGACTATTGCCGGTTGGCTATCCTTTTTAGGCATCTATCTTTCACAAAAGTTTAATTTTAGGAAAGAAAAAAATGTGAAAATCAGCTAGACTATCATTTTTTTAGAACGTTCAAAACATATATGATAAATTGACGACTAAGCGGGGCTGTGACAGATTGACTGTCACAGCCCCACTTATGTTTTAAAATTTGAAAGTATGAAAATCATCCTTTCTCTGCATACAATCGATTGGTTAGTAATGATCTTTTGCAGAATAAATAAAGATCGTCTCATTCTAAACTATATATGTCAGTCTGTGTTCATCTGTAATCCTTCTTGACCATTTCCAAGATAAAACATACTTTAGCGGTTCAGGTTTTCCTAATCCAGCAAAGAGAGAACGGTCGATATCCTTTATTAACTTATTAATTTTTTTATATTCGTTTTGTTTCCTTGCTCATACCAATAAGGATAGTCCTCCCAAGAATCATCAGATCAAGCATTAATCATCAGATTCAACCTCGATTAAATCATGTGTCTTAAACGAAACTCTAGAAAATTGTTCATCTCCTCGATGAATTTTTTCCATCACGTAACTATTAGAAAGTGTTCTTAATGTTTCTTGCATAGAGTCATAGTCTCTTTTTGACAAGACAACCACTTTGTCCTCCACATCTTTACTTGTTACAATCAGAGTTTCTGCGTCTTCATTGACTTTCTTCATGTAACTACGTAAATTTTGTCGGAAATTAGAATATGCGACTGCTTCCATGACTTTTCACTCCCCCTTTAGTATTATCTGAATTAATTGTACAATTAATCAAATGAACATTCTTTTAAATTTTTATTTTAATAACTTTAAATTTCATTCTCTAGTACCCCGTAAGATATATTCTCCATATTTTCTATATGGTTACTCTGCCGCTTACTTATAAATACGTTTGTTTCTTCTTTATTTTTTAAATAGCTATCTGATCGCCACAATCTTCATCAAATCGTTGATGTCTGCTTCTGTCTTTAATTCAAATAGCAAGGGCCAACTAGATGGACCGAATTTTTTTCTTTTTTTCCAGTTTTCTTGGATCTCCGGTTGTAATTCGGCCTGTAGCCGTTCCATTTCACTCACTTTCTTATCGGTTATCGTCATTGTTACGATCAAGCCATTCTTTTTAAAAATAATATCAAATAGCCACTTTTTTTTATGCCAATAACCAAATTGTCAACTATCCCAAAATCTAAACTCACGTTTCACCTCATAACGATTATTTAATATCTCTTCTATCTTAGGTAGTCGTCCGTAAGCATCCTCACTAGTAAACATTTTTATTGATTCTTCTGTGGGTTCATTCTGTTTATCTGATAAAACTTCCGCTTTATTTCGTTTCATAACCTCATTCTCCTTAATCATAGTATTCATTGACAAACACTAAAACCATTTCTTTGAAATCGTTATCAAAATAGTGAAATACTTTAATTATCCTATCTTCAACAACTAAAACTCTTTGTAAAACGATACGAGATTACCTTTGTCGCAAGAAACAAATCCAAATCCCTCATAAAAGTGCCTTACATCTGGAGCATCTTCAGTCAAAAGAATTTTCTGTCTTACGTCTTTATATTCCTGTAAAATCTCAGCCAGTAAATAAGTTCCTATCTTTTTATTTTGGTAATCAGGATGAACTAAGAGATCTTGAATATATATAATTGTCTGACCATCACCAACCACTCTGATCAATCCTACTAATTTATCTTGATGCCAAGCAGTTATTACGGATAAGGAATGAGCGATTGCTTTTTCTAACCTATCTAAATCATTCGTATAACTAGTCCATCCCACACTGGCATATAGATTTTCAAGTTCACTTTTATGTATCTGTGCATTGGTCTGATAATTTATCATGGATTTTCACTCCTATTTATTTTAGCTTGCTCTTTTTATATCGTTACTTCGATTATATCAATATTCCTTCTAAACAGCTTGGTATAACTGCAAAGCAAGGCTACTTATCTCAATTTTTATCTGGCTATTCTAATATTGGTTTACAAATGTTTTTCTAGACCACCAATAATAGTCAGCAATGCTATAAAAGCACATCTTTTTAAAACAGCTGACTGTTTTTAAAAGATGTGCTTTTTTATTATTCGCCTTTTTCTATTTTCACTCTCACTTTATAGATCCATTTCCACAGCTACTCCAAAATGATCACTAACGATCGGACCATTCGTCCCATCAAAGACGCGCGTATACGTACTGACTTTACTCTCCGTTGGAACGAAAATATAGTCGATTCGCAGTGCTTCTGTATTGTTTTCCCAGCCATCGATTTTTTTCTCGATCGTGGCTTCTTCAGATTTTTGTTCAGCTAAAATATATGAATCTTTGATGTTCAATTGGTTGTCTTCATTAACTAAGCGATACCCTTCCTCACTTGCTGGATTATTAAAATCACCCATCAACAAGCAAGGTATTTGATAAGTTAGGAGTTCTTTCTGTAAGAATTGCCACTCGTAGGCAAAGCCCGTTTCTATATCTGACCACCAAGAGAAATGACAGCTTGCGACAACGATTGATTGATTGTCAATAACTGTTTTGGCAACAAGGATCATGCGTGTACGGTAGTTTTCTTTTTCTTTTGTTTCAGACACTATGTATGCCCGACTATCCAAAGGAGCCTTTGATAAAATAGCGTTTCCTTCTTCGTACTTGTCATAACCAATATGACTCATTTCCCAACTCCAAAAATAGGATTCTCCTGCTTCTGCCAGTCGTTGGATCAAGCAATAAGCGAAATTATCTTTGTGGATTGGGGTCTGATTCGTTACTGGACAAAAACCGACTAGCTCTTGTTCATTTACGATTTTTGTTTCAATCAGTTGATTGACCTCTTGTAAAGCAATGACATCATAGCGCTCAGTTAAAATCTTGTCTGCAAGGTCTTGTAGTTTAGTTACTGGTTCTTCTTCCAACCAACTATGGGTATTCAACGTCATTATTTTCACTTTTTTTGAACCTCTTTTCTATTTTTACATAAAAATCAGAGACTGTTACGTCAGCGCTGATCATTGAAGAAATCTCTCCTCAATCGTCTCGCTTTTTCGTCACAATCTCTGATCACTTCTTTTATTTATTATAGCTTGATTTTTCCGATTTCTGTACCCATTTCAACAGAACCAAGTGTAGTGATCGCCACTTCTTTCACTTTATCATCTGTGAAAATGACCATGATCGTTGTATCTTTTCCTTGTTCTTTGACTTTCGCCAGATCCATTCGAGCAATCGGCATACCTGGTGTGACTTCTTGTCCTTCTTTCACAGATACTTCAAATGCAGGTTGCGCCATTTGGACAGTATCGATTCCCATGTGGATCAGTACTTCTGCGCCTTCAGCTGTTTCCATCCCGATGGCGTGTTTCGTTGGGAATACGCTAACGATTTTACCCGCTACTGGAGCAGTGATCGCATCTGTTTCAGGAATGACTGCAAAACCGTCACCCATCATTTTTTGTGAAAAGACTGGATCATTGACCGCTGCTAAAGCAATCACTTCTCCTTTGGCTACTGCGTACAATTCTTTTTCGATTCCTAATGCTGCTGTCGCTGTTTCTTTTTCCATCACGACTTCTTTGACTTGTGGTTCAGGAATATCTGCGCCTGATTGCAACAAATCTTCAATATCTGATTTTAACACATCTGCTTTTGGTCCATAAACTGCTTGGACACCATTGTCTTTGACGATCAAGCCCATTGCGCCAGCACGTTTCCACGCGTCTTCTGAACCAACTCTACCTCGATCTGCCACTGTTACACGTAAACGCGTCATACAAGCATCCACGTCTTTGATATTTTCTTTTCCACCTAATAAATGGATGATTTGGATAATTTGTTGATCCGCCGCTCCTGTTGTCGTGCCAGCGGTTGTTTCTTCACTATCATTGTCATAGTTTCCATTACGTCCTGGTGTCGCAAAGTTGAATTTCTTGATCAAGAAGTTTGCTAAGAAATAAGTGACTACGCCAAAGAGAATGACACAGATGACGAAGTTGATCAAATCGCCGCCAAGTCCTGCTTTGATCCCTAATGGTGTTCGCGTCAATAATTCGATATTCCCGAAGGAGTGGACACGCAACGGTAAAATATCCGCCATCGCAAAAGCTGCTCCTTGGATCACTGCATAGATCGCATACAGTGGAACTGCCGCAAACATAAACATAAATTCTAGTGGTTCTGTTACCCCTGTTAAAAAGACAGCTAAAGCAGCTGAGAAATACATGGATTTGTATTTTGCTTTTTTGTCTGGATCGACATTGCGATACATCGCAAGCGCCATCCCCATCAAAATACCAGAAGAACCAATCATTTGACCGACTTTGAAACGTGCCGGTGTCCAATTGTTCAAGACGAATTCATACTGTGCCATGTCTCCTGCACCTCGCAGGTTCACTAAGTCAGTTGCCCAAGCTAACCATAATGGATCTTGACCAAATACTTGTGTACCGGCTTGTGCGCCAGATAAAATCTCATAGGTTCCACCTAATTGCGTATAGTTGATTGGAATCGTCAACATGTGGTGTAAACCAAAAGGTAGTAATAACCGTTCTAATGTTCCATATAAAAATGGTGCTAAAATTGGTGCGCTATCTTGCGATTGTGCAATCCATAAACCAAAGTTGTTGATTCCTGCTTGAATAGCTGGCCAAACTGCTGCCAAAATAAGAGCTACGATCGTTGACCAAAGAATCACTACAAAAGGAACAAATCGTTTCCCATTAAAGAAAGAAAGTGCATCTGGTAATTTACGGTAGTTATAGTATTTGTTATAAGCCATCGCACCGACGAACCCAGCGATGATCCCTACGAATACCCCCATGTTCAATGCAGGAGCTTCTAAGACACTCGTAAAGAATCCTTTCACCATGATTCGTGTACCGAACAACGTATGTGTGAAGGCGTCTTCGTTTGCTAACATCTCTGTTGTGACCCCGAAGATCGCTCCTGTGATCCGATTGATCAAAACAAACGAGATTCCGGCAGCGAATGCACCACCTGCTCGTTCTTTTGCCCAACTACCACCTATCGCTAATGCAAATAATAAATGCAAGTTCCCAATAATTGCCCAACCAATACTTTCAAGAACGCCACCCGTAGTGACAAGTGCTGCCATGTTCGGGTTGATCAATGGGATCGATTTCCCGATACTGATCATTAAACCAGCAGCTGGCATAACTGCTACAACGACCATTAAAGCCTTTCCAAATTTCTGCCAAAAATCAAAACTAAACATTTTCTTCAATTTCTATCTCTCCTTTACGCAATCGGTTTCGTTAATTCGTATTATAGAGGTAATTCCTTTTTTTGTAAATGCTTTATTTTTATTTTATTTATTTTTTTATCCAAAAGCATGATACAGCTAATATAATAAGAACTATAAAGAAAAACTAAGGCAATGATGCTTTCTATCCCCTTGCGAAGTATTCGCCAATAAAAAAAATTGAGTATTTATCAGTTTACTATTGACTGACGCAACCGGTTGCGTTTATTATAAACCTAAGAAATGAAACATTTAGGAGGAGAATCATGAAACAAATCAAACGCTTATTCCAAATCGACCCTTGGAAAATCAGCACGACAACATTAGATAAAGAAAACTTGCGCTTGCAAGAGTCATTGACAAGTATTGGAAACGGCTACATGGGAATGCGTGGAAACTTCGAAGAAACGTACTCTGGCGATCATCACCAAGGCACTTATTTAGCAGGCATCTGGTATCCTGACAAAACTCGTGTGGGTTGGTGGAAAAACGGCTATCCTGAATACTTTGGAAAAGTCATCAATGCAGTAAATTTTATTGCAATGGATATTTACATCAACGACCAATTGATTGACTTAGCTTCACTAGATCCAGAAGATTTCTCTTGGGAATTAGATATGAGAAACGGGGTCTTGTCACGTCAGTTTACGATTACGACAGCTACAAATAAAGTCCGTTTCTCATTTGAACGTTTCTTGAGTATTGTTAAAAGCGAAGCGGCTTATATTCGTGTAAAGGTTGAATTGATCGCCGGCTCTGCCACTGTAAAATTTGTTTCGAAACTGGATGGAAATGTCCAAAATGAAGATAGTAACTACGATGAGCATTTCTGGAATCAGATCGACCGTGGCACAAAAGACTCGATCGGTTATTTGACAACGAAGACCATTCCTAATGCATTTGACATTGAGCAATTCACCGTCACTGCAGGCATGCGTCATTTTATCAACGGAGAAGCAGCGACACCTCTATTTGAAGAACAAACATTAGCGTTACAAGGTGTCTTCTCGTATGATCTAACACAAAACGAACCTGTGGTCGTAGATAAAGAAGTCTTGATTTTGACAAGTCGTGATATCCCTGAAGCACAACAAGTGGCAACACTTATGGATGAATTTGATCAGTTAACTACTCATTATGATGAAGCCAAAAAAGAACAAACAACCGCTTGGGCAAAACGTTGGGAATTGGCTGACGTAGTGATCGAAGGTGACGACGAAGCGCAACAAGGCATCCGTTTCAATCTTTTCCAATTGTTCTCTACTTATTACGGAGAAGACGAACGGTTGAACATTGGACCAAAAGGCTTCACTGGCGAAAAATACGGCGGTGCGACGTACTGGGATACAGAAGCTTACGCTGTGCCATTATATCTGGCATTAGCTGACCCAGAAGTCACAAAAAATTTATTGAAATACCGTCACAATCAGTTACCACAAGCCATCCACAATGCCCAACAACAAGGATTGAAAGGGGCGCTTTATCCAATGGTGACCTTTACAGGTGTCGAGTGCCACAATGAGTGGGAAATCACCTTTGAAGAGATCCATCGTAACGGTGCGATTGCTTACGCGATCTATAATTATACAAATTATACTGGCGATACCTCTTATCTGAAAAATGAAGGACTTGAAGTATTGGCTGAGATTGCTCGTTTCTGGGCGGATCGTGTTCATTACTCCAAACGTCAAAACAAGTATATGATCCACGGCGTGACTGGTCCGAATGAATACGAAAACAATATCAATAACAATTGGTACACGAACACGATTGCCGCTTGGGTCCTTCGTTATACTCGTGAAAATTATTTAGCGTTCAAAGAAGAAACAACCATTGAAATCAGCGAAGAAGAATTAGCAAAATGGGCAGATATTGTCGAAAACATGTACTACCCGATCGACGAGGAACAAGGAATTTTTGTCCAACATGATACATTCCTAGACAAAGATTTGATGCCAGTTTCGGATTTACCACTTAGCGAATTACCATTGAACCAAAAATGGTCTTGGGATAAGATCTTGCGTTCTTGCTTCATTAAACAAGCGGATGTGTTACAAGGCATCTATTTCTTCAATGAAGAATTTACAAAAGAGGAAAAACAACGGAACTTTGATTTCTATGAGCCGATGACCGTTCACGAGTCTTCTCTTTCTCCAAGTATCCACGCGATTTTAGCTGCTGAACTTGGCTTGGAAGAAAAAGCGGTCGAAATGTACCAACGTACTGCTCGCTTAGATTTGGATAACTATAACAATGATACGGAAGATGGTTTGCACATCACGTCAATGACAGGTAGTTGGTTGGCTATCGTTCAAGGTTTTGCACAAATGAAAACCGCCCATGGCGAATTATCTTTTGCACCATTTTTACCAAACACATGGAATGCCTATTCTTTCCATATCAATTACCGCGGTCGCTTGATTTTCATCGCTGTTTCTGATGAACAAGTCACCTTTACATTACTGAATGGTGAGGCACTGGAATTGACTGTGTATGGACAAACACAAGAGCTAACAGATCAATTGACGATTCCATTAAGAAAGGACGATGCACATGTTTAAAGGTGTCCTATTTGATTTAGACGGTGTCATCACCGACACAGCAGAATTCCATTATCGCGCCTGGAAAAAACTTGGTGAAGAAATCGGGATTTCAATCGACCGAAATTTCAACGAACAATTAAAAGGGGTCAGCCGAGAAGATTCATTAACATTGCTTCTTGCTTATGGCAAGAAAGAAAATGACTTTTCAAACGAAGAATTCGCTGCTTTAGCTAAACGTAAAAATGAGTATTATCTAGAAATGATCCAAGAAATCACGCCAGCAGACGTATTTCCGGGTATTGTTCCTTTATTAACAGAATTAAAGAAAGCTGGCATCAAGATCGCCTTGGCTTCTGCTAGTAAAAACGGACCATTATTACTAGATAAAATGCAACTGACAGATTACTTTGATGCGATTGCTGATCCTAGCAAAGTAGCAAGTGGCAAACCCGCCCCTGATATCTTTTTATTAGCAGCCAAAGAAATCGGATTAGAGGCGACTGATTGTTTAGGTATTGAAGATGCAAAAGCAGGCATCCAAGCGATCATCGCAAGTGGTGCTTATCCTGTAGGAGTTGGACGCAAGGAAGATCTTGGGGAGGACATTCCGATCGTCGCTGATACGTCTTCGTTAACACTCGACTATCTACAACACGTTTGGCGCAAAGATGTCTGAACCAAGCATCTCTGTCCTCCCCATCAAACAAACAAATCTAAAAAAAATCACATTGAAGAACGACGAGCTAGAAGTCGTTCTTCTCAATTATGGCGCTCGCTTGCATCAAATATTCACAGCAGATAGATTTGGACAAATGGAAAATATCTTACTCTCTTACGACAACCTTCAAGATGTTTTATCTGATCAAAGTTTTTTCGGTGCAACGGTTGGTCCAGTGGCAGGTAGGATCAGAAATGGTGAATGGGGACCTCACCAACTAGAAAAAAATAATGGCAACCATCATATTCACGGCGGAACAAACGGCTGGTCCTTTCAGTTTTGGGAGGTAGAAGTATTCAAATCACCTCAAGCAGTGGGTGTCGTCTTTTATTTAAAAGATACATTTTCATGTTATCCTGGACCCATCACCGCGACTGTGACCTATCAATTAGAAGGAAATAGATTAGTGATGATCACTAAAGCCAACAGTGTAGTAGAAACGATTTGCAACCCGACAAACCATGCCTATTTCAATCTATCTGGAAATGGAAAACGTGATATTGATTCCCATCAACTCCAGATTCAATTAGATAGCTTGTTACTTTTGGATCATGACAAATTACCTACAGGGGAAACACTAGACAAAGCGGACTTACCCATCAATTTTCAAGAACCAAATACACTGACAGAGATTTTATCCACGTATCCTTCAGGTCTTGATGACGTTTTTTTATTAAATACGCCTAAACTCACCAAAAATAGCTTAACTTTATCAGAAGAAGCTTCCGGTCGTCAAATGAATATAGCAACTACGAACAAAAGTATGGTATTATTTTCTACAACTGGGTTCGATGCAGATTTACAGATCAACGGTCAAAACATGCATTCTCATTTTGGCTTAGCGATCGAACCACAAGAAATACCAGATATCGTTCATTTCCCGGAGTTCGGCTCGATTATGCTACGCCCTGGACAAGAACGTGTCAACCAAACAACTTATGAATTTAGTACATTCACTTAACCAGTTTTATTTAACTTGGTTTCAACAAGACGATGGACGATGAAAAAGAAAGGTGATTTAACTTATGGCAATTACAGTGAAAGATGTTGCAAAAAAAGCAGGCGTAGCGACATCTACTGTTTCTCGCGTGATCAATGACCATCCAAGTATTTCCGAAACAACGAAAAAGAAAGTACGAAAAATCATGGATGAACTAGGATATGTCCCTAATATCACAGCGAGAAATCTTGGTAAACGTGTATCAAGCGCTGTAGGTGTCATTCTTCCACCACTCGATTCCAAAGAGCGTCTTGGCAATCCGTTTTATTTAGAAATCATGGAAGCAATCAACGAAGAAGCACGACATCACGGTGTGACAACAGCTATTGCTACCGCAAAAAGTTTCGACGTCTTATTAGAGAACGTTCAGCGGATGCATTTACAAAAACAAGTTGATGGTTTTATCCTAGTCTACTCCGATAGTGATGATCCAGTCATCGATTATCTTTATGAACAACAGATTCCGTTCACACTGATCGGACAACCATACCATCATGAGAACGAAATCATCTACATTGATAACGACAATCAACTGTTAGGAAAGCAAGCCACCGAATTTTTGATCGATAATGGCCATAAAAATATTCTTTTCGTGACCAATACAACACATGAAAGTTTATACTTTGAACGCTATTTCGGTTATCAAAAAGCGATGATGTTAGCAGGACTGAACGCCCATCCAAGTGTGACCTTGGAACAGGCTGAAGATTACTTGGATTTTGACACGATCTTAAAAAAAGCTGAAGCGACAGCGCTAGTTGTTATCGATGATATTTTTGCTTTACGCACGATGCAACTCGCCCAAATGTATGGCTATATCATCCCGGAAACCCTTTCGATGATCAGCTTCAATAACTCGATTTTTTCTACATTGATGCATCCTTACTTAACAAGTATCGACATCGATATCTCTGAGTTAGGTCGAGTCGCGATGCAAAAATTACAAGAACTGATCCATGAAGAAGTGAGCAATGGTGTACGTTTAGTGATCCCCCATCGTTTGATCAAACGCGAAACGGTCGTTCCATTGAAAGAAAAATAGGGCATCCATTCCTAGGCAAATCAAATAAAAATAGCAAAGCATCTTGTCTTCGGACAAAAGATACTTTGCTATTTATTTTACTAGTAATCAACTGATCCATTAACGATAAGTCCACATTTGTATTTGACTAGAAATAATCAAAAAAAGAAATCTCTTCTATTCTTTCTAAAAATCTCTTAAAATGTGGTTAAAGAGGCATGCCTAAACATGCCCCATGTAGTCCGTTCAAAGCGGATGGCATCGATAGAGCATTAGAGCACGTCTACTTCGCCAAAAGTTGAGACGGCTCTATTTTTTTTGCTCTTGATTTTTTAAGAAAAACAACACCTACGAAGAAAACAGTTCTTCATAAGTGTTGTTTTATATTCTCTAAGAGATCATTTTTCCTGTTATTCTTTTAAGTCTGCTTCAACTTCAGTCAACCAGGTTGCTTTCTTCACGCGATTGATGATCAGCGGAATAACGAACATCACGATTGCGATGACCGCAACAAGCAATGCATCCGCTAATGTTGAAGTTCCTAACGTTGAAACAACAACGGCGATAATTGCCAACATCAGCATACAGCTAACCAGCCACGCAAAGCCATTTCCTTTTTTACCGATTCGATAAGGACGAGGCAATTCTGGATGGCTAGTTCTCATTTTCACTAAAGATATGGCGATCAAGAGATATACGATGCAATAAATCACTGTTGTTGCATTCGTCAATGTAAGAAAGACCGCACTTACATCATCCATGACGCCATAAAGTAACGCAAAGAGGGAAATAACTACTGATTGCGTCAACACCACATTTCTTGAAACACCATATTCATTTTCTTTATGAAAGCCAAATTTTGGTGGCAAGAATCCTTCACGTGCTACCTGGATGATCGTTTTAGAAGGTCCAGTTACCCAAGCAGACAATTGTAATAACACACCAATAAAGACCATAAAGCTGAAGATATTACCGATGATCGTTGGCAATCCTAAAATATCACAATAGATCAATACTGGTTGTGTGATGTTTGCCAATTCCATTGTTCCTTCTGGTACGACATTTGCAACAAACAAGGCGTTGATGACATTCAATAAAACTAGTCCGATCAATGCAATAAAGACCCCTTTAGTATAGTTCTTCGTTGCATCTTTCAAACGAGGCATATACACTGAGCTCATTTCGATTCCCACAAAAATAAATGTGATCCCTGCCAAATATTTCAATGAATCACTGTGTTGTAGATCAGGCAATGCTTTCGACCATGAAAAATCCCCCAAATAGCCATTTGAAACAAGTCCCACTTTGAAAAACGCTAAGATCCCCAAAACAAACATGATCACCACAGGAATATAAACACCCAACCAAACACCAATATTCCCGCCAACTTTCGCCATGTCAAACTTCAAGTTGAGCAAGGTGATGATCCAGTAAATGACCAAGATACACCCTAAAACGAAGTAGTGATTGTTGCCAAGAGCCGCGTTCCCAAACGTATTCCCTAACAATGGACCTAAGGTAGAAGCGACCATGACCATTCCTGGGAACATTTGCACCCAAAGTAACCACGCAACGACAAATCCCCATTTACTACCTAGTGCTGTTTTGACCCAAAGTTGCGGGCCTCCTTCTTGTGGCAGCATCGTTGATAATTCACCTGAAATCATTGAAATGGGTCCAGCAAAAAACAAGACGGCAAAAATCGTGTAAAAAATCAATGTCCAACCAACAGCTGACAATGTTGGGATACTACGAACAGTGGCACATAGCGCCATGGTCAAACCAATGAATGTTCCTAGCCCCATTTTACTTACTTGAGCTTTACTCAATTTTGACACTCTCCTTATTCATAAATAAATAGGCGTGTCTTTGAAACTTTTCATTAACAGCAACTAAAAGCAAACGTATGGCCAACTTGTGCTTTGAGTATTCTTTGCTTGGATCATCAAGCTTCAAAGGCACGTCAACGTGAAATATTTGATAAGAGAAAGGAGGCTCATCCTTTGTTCGTTTGGAACGAGAAATGAGCGCTCATTCTACTTACTCTCTCTTCGTTCATCAAAAGATTTACATTTATTTTGTTTCGTTTGCCACTAACTGATCTGCATAGATTTTTTCTAGTTTGCTTTGAAGCGCTGCTTTGATTTTTTCTGCATATTCTTCAAAATGTTCTGCTTTATTCATATAAGGCGTCATGACACTGGCACGTAAGACTGTGACTTTTCCAGCACGTTCCCATTCTTCTTCTGTAAATCCTAATTGTTTTACAAATTGAAGTGGGCTATTGCCATAATCTGGAATTGCAAAGTCTGTATGAGATGTCAAGAATTCATTGCCATAGATGCTTCCTTTGACATAAGAAGAATAGTCATACACATCATGGTTCAACTGGTTCATCGCTACCAGATCGTCATTTCCTTTTTCTTTGAATACATAATCAACCATATTGAAATCTGGATAAGTCAATGGATGAACTTCGATTTCTTTATCGCCCACTTTGAAGGTTAAATTGTTCAAGAAGTGGAAGAAACGATGTGCGCCTTCAATCGATGCTCCCATCAATTTACCATAACCAGTCACATTAAGCGGTAGTACATGATGCGCTGCCCAAACACTTGCGGCAGTTGCTCCGGCTTTTGATCCTTCCAAAATATAGGCACCAAGCAATGCTGGGATATCTGCTCCTTTTTCAAATACATAGGTTGCAAAGTAAGAGATCACATCACGCATACGAATGTCTTGGATCACGATACCTCCAGCAGAGTAAGGAACATAGCCCATTTTATGTGGATCGATCGTCACTGATTCTGCTTCTTCAATTGCTTGATATGCACGGTGTACTTCTTCTAAAAGATAATCTTTATTTTCTGTGAAGACATGATGTTTTGCGTGTACTTCTTTTAATTGATCAAATGGGATGAATTCATTGTTCTCATCAAGGAAGATCGCACGTCCGTAACCACCATAAGCTGCATCTACGTGTAGGTAGAAATAAATGCCTTCTTTTTCTAGCTTGCGACGTAATTCAACGATTTTATCGATTTCATCGATTGCCCCTTCTTCAGTAGAACCAACGACACCAACGACACCTAAAACCGGTGTTTGTTCAGCAGCCAATTCACGAATGATTGTTTCAAGTTCCTTGATGTCCATGCGGTAGTTGTGATCCACAGGCACTGGAATCACTTGATCTAGACCGACACCAATGATGTCTGCTGCTTTCAACCATGAATAGTGTTTTGTTTGTGGGACTAACCATTTACCTAATTGTTGAAGATGTTTTCCACTGCGTGCAGAATGTGCTTTGATCTCATCGATTTTTTCTGGCACTTGATCTAACAGATCAATGATTTCCCGCGTTGAAAGATTCATCAATTCCCAATCTGTTTGACCTGAAACCAATTCAGGTGCCACTTCTTTCATTGCAAGTGGCAATGATTTAATGTTGCGCGCATACCAAAGACCTTCTAAATTTGCTAATGAGCCATCTGCAACGATATGGCCCCAGCCATTTTTGTACCCCATCAATGTAGCAAATTCCATTCCAACTTCTTCTTCCATTTGACTTGTTGCTGGAGAAGATTCATATGCGACGTTATTTCCATTCCATAGCATCGCAAAATTATAGGCTAATAATGATGGCATCAATGTTTCAGAGTTCATATGACCCCAATAACGACCTGCATTATGCCATGGGACAGAGTGTGTACGCATCCGCGTAGAGATTTCAGCTAACACGTCTTTTGTTTTATTGATCGTGTGCGCGAAGCTTTCACTGCTTTTTTCTTCCGGCGTAATGATCGGCATATCTTGTGGCATATAATTTTGACGCCATCCTAAGTGCTCGTCCACTAATTCATTTAACAAAGCTTTATAGATTTGGCCATTCTCTGCTTTGTCTCCAATGAATAGTGCATTCAAATTTAAATCATTTACCTTTGATTCCATTTAGAAACCCTCCTAAAATAATTTTTTAAATTTTGTCGAGGCTTAGATTACACCTGTTTTTTATTTCTGTAAATATCACTATTCCTATTTTCCTCATTTCATTTTAATGTTTTTAATTGTTTGAATTGTTGGTACAATTGATAAAAATTAAAAAAAGGAGGGAATTTACAAATGTAAATTCTCTCCTCATGATTGTATTAACGACAACCGGCGTAACTATTAGGATAAATTTCAAAAATTGGAATTTTGTAATGGAATAGACCTTTTACAAGGTAAAAAATTACTAAATTCTAATCAACTACTTTGGCCAAAAAGTAGCGTTTTTTCCCTTTTCTGATCACTACGAATTTACCATCAAATTCTGTAGCTGGATCAATGACAAAATTTAAATCGGTTACGCGATCACCGTTAATACTTATAGCTCCGTTCGACACATCTTCACGCGCTTGACGTTTTGATGGCTCGATTTTTGTGGAAACAAGTAGTTCCACGATATTTTCAGGGGTACTTGAAATCTCTACATTCGGCATGTTTCCAAAGCCTTGTTCGATTTCTGACGCATTTAGTTCTTTGATATTTCCAGAGAACAATGCAGCTGTGATTTTTTGCGCTTCTTGTAAGTCTTCTTCGCTGTGGACAAAACGTGTCACTTCTTCTGCCAAACGGCGTTGTGCTTCACGTTTTTCAGGTTCTGTCTCCACTTTTTTCGCTAATTCATTGATTTCTTCTTGTGATAAGAAAGTAAAGAATTTCAAGTATTTCACAACATCCCGATCATCTTGATTCAACCAGAATTGGTAGAATTCGTACGGGGATGTTTTTTCAGGGTCTAGCCAGATTGCACCACCGGCAGTTTTTCCGAACTTTGTTCCATCTGCTTTTAGCATCAATGGGATCGTCAACCCAAAGGCTTCCGCTTCTGGTCCTTCCAATTTACGGATCAGATCTAAACCAGCAGTGATGTTTCCCCATTGGTCAGCTCCACCGATCTGTAATTGCACATCATATGTTCTGTGTAAGTGCAAGAAGTCGATCGATTGCAAGATTTGGTAAGTAAATTCGGTAAATGAAATTCCGACTTCCAAACGACTTGCCACGATATCTTTCGCTAACATCGTATTGATGTTGAAGTTTTTTCCGTAGTCTCTTAAAAATTCTAATAAAGAAATATTTGATAACCAGTCATAGTTGTTCACAAATGTAATATTGGCATCTTTCCCAAAAAGTTTGCGCATTTGGTTCGATAATGCATCCACATTATGTTGGACTTGTTCCATCGTTTGTAAGACACGTTCGCTTGTCCGTCCACTTGGATCACCGATCGTTCCAGTTCCTCCACCAATCAGGATGTATGGATGATGCCCTGCTAATTGGAATCTTTTCATCATCATGAACGGGATCAAATGCCCAATATGCATCGAATCTCCTGTTGGATCGACACCACAGTAAAGCGAGATACTCTTTTCTTCAACAAGCTCGCGAAGTCTTTCTTCGTTGGTTTGTTGGTTAATGGCATCACGCCAAGTTAATTCATCAATAATATTCATAACATTTCCCTCCATATCTTTTTTTATGAAAGCAGGTCCCTGCCAGCATGTCATTTATTAACGGGCAGACAACAAAAAAATCCCTTGACAATCAAGTCAAGGGACGAAAATTCGCGGTACCACCCAAATTATATGTTTGTTTTCCAAACATATCTCTCTAACATTTAACGCTGTCGCGTGGCTTCATGCCATAGACTCCTAAAATGTAATTCGCGCTAAAGCATGTACTAGTTCACAGCAACCACTAGCTTTCTGAAACATTGGCTTTATCCACTACTTCGTTTTATTCATCGTCTAATTCCTTATTCATCTATCTCCTATCTTAGAACGCACTGTTTTTTTTGTCAACAAAAAAATTTTTCTTGATCATCCGAACGATAAAAAATAACATCGTTTTTTAATCTTGAACTAGGCGGAAATGGATTTAATTGCAGAAACCTTTATTGATTCCATTGCTCGATCTGTTGAAACATGTTCTTCTTCTTGCACGCACCATTTTTTTCTTTAATTACATAATTGTCGTTACGTTAATAACTCAAACAGCTGTTATATTGTTATAGGTATCAAAAATTATTTTAGAAAGAAGGAATAAAAAATGAAATCGATGATTTTGAAAATTGCTTTATCTGCTAGTGCGATTTTATGTGCAGTCTCATGCTTGAATGTCTCTCAACCTGTCGGCGCTGAGGAAATACATCCAACAGCTGGCGAAACTGACTTCATTGGCGCCTTTGCCATTAGTGGGTCAGATGTTGTATTGGAAGTTGGCGAAACGTCTAACGAGAATATTTTAACAGCTTCTCATGCCCGCATCACAAATTCGATTGGCGTAGAAGTCCCTCCGATCATCAAGTCAGCCAATGTACAAGACACTCCAGGCATCTATCAAGCAACGATCGGCACGACCATCATGTCTTCAGTAGAAAAAGAGATCACAGTCACTGTCGTCGATAAACTTGAAGACTGTCCGACTTATGGTATTTATCAATTAACTGCTGATGATGCAACGGTTCCGGTGGGGCAAGTAGATGAAGCAGCTATCCTTCAAGCAACAAATGCGCAAGCGCTGACTTCTGGCGGCTCTCCAGTAGATGTTGTGATCAAGAAATCAAATGTAGTGAATGATACCCCTGGTACGTATCAAATCGTTTTAGGGATCAAAGAAGAACCAAAGATCCGTAAGACAGTCCAAGTCACAGTTACTAATGACGCAGGGAACGAGCAAGAAAGTCTTTACTTTGTCGACGCATCGGATGCTACTGTCTCGATCGACCAATTGGACGAACAAACGTTGATCATCATGACTAATGCCAAGGCAACTGATATTTTAGGACATTCCTTGCCTGTAGAAATCAAACACTCCACAATCAAGTTCGAGCCAGGAAATTACACTGTTACATTCGGTCTCAAAGGAGACTCAAGTTTATTTACTAAAACTGTCAATCTTACCGTCACTTCGGATAACTACGTTCCTTCCAGATTCTTTTTGCAAGCATTCGATGCAACTGTCCAGTTAGGTCAAACGGATGACCTCTCACTGATCCAAGCAACCGGCGCAAATGCCGTGACTCTCCTTGGGCAAAAGGCAAATGTTTACGTGAAGCATTCCTCGATTGAAGCAAACAAAACTGGCGAATTTGCCGTGACATTTGGCGTAACAGAAGATCCAAGAGTCGAAAAAACGGTAACAGTCTCAGTGGTTGATGAAATCAATCGTCCAGAATTGGGCGGTGGCATTGGGAATATCTAACAAACAACCACTTGTCTCACCTTAAACAGGATAAAGGACGGACCAAAAAATAATGGTTTTAAAAAAGGCGTCATCCACATAAGGTTAAAACCACTGTGGATGGCGCCTGATTTATCGAGGTTAGATCCTTCTATCCAACCTTTTTTATATTTCGTCGATTATTTCTAATAACGTAGTAAACAAGATGGCACTAGATGCCGCACCAGGATCAATATGACCGATTGAACGTTCACCTAAATAAGAAGCACGTCCTTTTTTCGCGACTAAACCTGCTGTGTGTTCTTTTGCCTGCTCAATTACTTCTTTCGTAAGATTCCCTGCGGTTAGTGCTTCAGCTACAGGGAACCAAACATCTAACATGGTTTTATCTTCTTGTTCCGCTTTTCCTCTTGCTTGGATGCCGTTCGCTCCTTCACGGATGAACTCACCTAATTGTTCTTGTGAATCGATCTGCTCTACTCCTTTTGTTGCTTTCATCAAATTCATAAACGCAGAACCGTAAAGAGGACCCGAGGCGCCTCCTACTTTGGAAATCATTGCCATAGAAAACATCTTGAAGGTATCACTGATAGTGTCAGGTGCCTTCTGTTGAAAAGCTGCTTCATAAGCTGTCACACCTCTTCCCATATTATTCCCATGATCCCCATCGCCAATGGGGGTATCTAAATCACTTAGGTACGCTTTTTTCTCTTTGATCTCTTCAGCAAAGCGGTTAAGCCATGCTTGGATCTCTTTTACCGTCAACTTCATTTTTTCATCATCCTTTACCATGCAATCGTTTCTACGTGACTTGTTAAAGCTTCTTTCCAAGTGGTTTCTGTTAAGTCAACCATTGTTAATGATAGTCCCTGCATATCCAATGAAGTCATCAAATCACCGACTTTATGGAAAGTAACATCCACCTGTTCTTCATTCAACAACGTCAACACATCATTCATGAATACAAATTGTTCCATCAATGGTGTACCACCCATCCCATTCACTAAGACACCGACTTCTTTTGGTTTTTCAGTATATTCACTCAAAATTTTCGTGACTAACTCTTTCGCTAACAATTTAGAGGGTTGCAGTTTTTCTCGACGATAACCTGGTTCGCCATGAATCCCTACACCGTATTCGATTTCGTCTTCATTTAGGTCAAAACCCGGCTTCCCTACTTCTGGGACAGTCGCAGCCCGTAATGCGACACCAATTGTTTTGGTCGCAGCAACCACTCGCTCTCCTAATTCCTTCAGTTGAGTCAAGCTCGCGCCATTTTTGGCAGCATCTCCTAAAATCTTATGGACAAGAATAGTCCCCGCTACGCCACGCTTCCCTGCCGTATACGTGCTGTTTTCTACCGCGATATCATCATCGACCACTACTTCTTCGACGTCAATTTCATCCATAGCAGCTAACTCTTTTGCCATTTCAAAATTCAATATATCTCCAGTATAGTTTTTGATGATCAATAACACACCTTGTCCTTGGTCCGCTTCTTTGATCGCTAGTTGGATTTGATCAGGTGTCGGTGAGGTAAAAACATCCCCCAAAACTGCTGCACTTAACATGCCATCTCCGACAAAACCTGCGTGAGCTGGTTCATGTCCACTACCCCCTCCAGAAACTAACCCGACTTGTTCGTTCAACTGATTTTTCGCAATTACACGAGAATCTTCTACACGATGTACTAGCTCTGGATAACTCTTTACGATCCCTTCTAGCATTTCTTCTACGATATCCCCAGGTTCATTCATGATTTTTTTCAATTTACATCCACCCTTTCTTCCCTGCTTGTCGTGCTTCTTCTATGATTTGTTCGATATTGTCGGTTGTCCCTGCTGTAATAGCAGCCGCAAAGGCTCCTTCTACTAAGGGGGCATCCACCAAGTAGTAGTTTTTTTGTTGGGCTTCCTCCAATAAATCTTTTGCCAATTCTGAATTCATCACTGCGCTACCAAGATCAGCAAAAACAAAATAAGCAGATGAATCGGCTGATTGATTGACGGCATCAACGATCTTCATCGGATCAGAACCGAGTTCTCCCTCTTCGATTCCGCCAAGTGATAATACTTCTACGTCATCGGTTTGTTGCATTTGTTCAATCATTTCTTTGATACCATCCGTGACCTTCTTACTATGGGAAAGCAGTAAGATACTTTTCTTCAACGAATTCCCCTCCTTCAGTTTAGCACCCTTTCTGTAAGGGTTTTCTTGATACTGTATTAAGTATATATCAACTCCTATGGGTAATGGAAATAATGCGATATAATGAACGATAGTTTTTTTATTTATGTGAAGATAAAGATAGGACTAAAAAGAGATATTTGCTATACTTTCCTTAAAGAAAGGAGTGATCAAAATGATCATTACAACAACAAATAGCGTAGAACATCAAGTCATTGAGTCTTATGAGGGAATTGTTTTTGGTGAAGTCATTACGGGAATCAACGTCTTAAAAGATTTAGGTGCAGGGATTCGTAACGTTTTTGGCGGACGCTCAAAAAGTTATGAAGGGGAATTATTGACAGCAAGAGAAGAAGCATTAGCTGAAATGGCGCAACGCGCAGAAGCACTTGGCGCAAATGCGATCATCGGGATGAAGATGGATTATGAAGTCTTAGGTTCAGATAATGGGATGTTGATGGTCACTTGTAGCGGGACGGCTGTTCGATTGATTTAACAAAAACGAAACAAATAAACGAGTGAAGACCCGCCAAATTTCTAGGGTATCCACTCGTTTTTTTACTCACACACGTTTCACAATGACTGGACTTGTCCAATCACCTCATTCGCCTCAACCATCGCTCTTTTTTCAATGGTTAGACTTTCAACTTTCTCACTATTTGTAAATACAACGATCATATCTGTTTGTTTACCTGCTTTTTCTAGCATCGCTAAGTCAACAACTGCCAATAATTGACCTCGTTCCACTCGTTGTGCTTGTTTGACATAAAGAGTGAAGGGTTCTCCTTGTAAATCAACGGTGTTGATTCCCATATGCACCAATACTTCAAGGCCATTGTCTGTTTCGATCCCCAGTGCATGTTTCGTCGGAAAAATACTAGTGATCGTTCCACTGATTGGTGCAAATATTTCTTTTGCTTCCGGCAAGACTGCATAGCCATCACCCATCATTTTTTCTGCAAAAACAGGATCGCCGACTTCAGTGATCGGAATGATTTTACCGAGCGCCGGTGCATAGAGTTCAAATGTTTCCTTACTTGTCTTTGAAGCAGAAACCGGCACATCTTGGTGAGGAATTGATTGAGCGGTCTCTCTCTTTAGCTTACTACCTTGTTGGAGTTTCGTCATTTCGTCTGCTACAAATTGGACCTGTGTGCCTACAATGACTTGGATATTTGTTTGATCAATTACTTTTACCCCTGGGACGCCAGTTTGTTTAATCGCTTCTTGATTTACTTTTGCTGTGTCTTTTACCTGTAGACGCAAACGTGTCGTACAATTATCGATTGCTTGTACATTTTCTTTTCCACCTAATGCATCATAGATCACCGCAGCTAGTTGACTAAATTCATTAGTTCCCGTAGCAATATCAGGTGTCTCTTCGCCAATTTCTGTTTCTCTTCCTGGTGTCATCAAATTGAACTTTTTGATGGCAAAGCGGAAGCCAAAATAATAGATAGCTGCAAAAAATACTCCTTGAACAAGCAACATCAATGGTTGATTGGCGACTGGATTCTGCAACGACAAAAAGTAATCCACAAAACCAGCGCTAAAAGCAAAACCAGCTGTCCAATGGAAAAAGGCACTGATTGCTAATGAAATTCCTGTAAAAATGGCATGGATAACATACAACGGCCACGCCACAAACATAAATGAAAATTCTAATGGTTCAGTCACACCTGTAAAGAACGCAGCAAAACCAGCTGCTAGCATCAAAGAAGCGACTTGTTTTTTCTTTTCTGGACGTGCACTTTGATAAATAGCAAAGGCCCCAGCAGGTAAACCGAACATCATGACTGGGAAAAACCCAGCTTGATACATACCGGTTTGTCCAATTATTGCTTTTCCACTATCTAACGCTTGTTGTCCAGCTAAAAAGTTTCCAATATCATTGATACCTGCCACATCGAACCAAAAAACAGAATTCAATGCATGATGTAAGCCTGTTGGAATCAATAAACGATTGAAGAAACCGTATAGTCCTGCACCGACAAACCCTAATTGAGAAATCCCCTTCCCAAAGGAAACCAGTACATCATAAACAGTCGGCCAAATAAATAATAATATCGCAGAAATAACCAACATGCTCAAGGCAGACATGATCGGAACTAAGCGTTTCCCACTAAAAAATGATAGGGCCATAGGTAATTTCACTTGGCTAAACCGATTATACATCGCAGCAGCGACTAATCCTGCCACGATTCCAACAAATACATTGTTATCCATTGTATTGAAAGCCGGATTGACTTCAGTGAGATCTCCCAGATGCAATAATCCTTGTACTGAATCCGCAGATAAAACGGTTTGAGGGATCAAGTAAGCGACCAATCCTGCCAAAGCAGCTGATCCATCTTTGTCTTTTGACATTCCCAATGCCAAACCCACCGCAAACAATAAGGCAAGATGGTTAAGAATCGCTAGCCCCGCATTCATTAAGAAGGTCGTTCCCGCATTACTGATGCCTACTCCTACGAACCAATTCGCAAGACCAACCAGTAAAGAAGCCGCTGGTAAGACTGCTACTGGCAACATCAATGAGCGACCCATTCGTTGCATATATGCTTTCATTCTTTCCACTCCTATTTTCTCTCCGCTCGTGAAAGAGCGTTTATCGTTATTTTTGTAAATTTTCTAGAAAATATCTAAAAACAATAAAACGAGTATACCATTTATCCAAAAAAATAGGAAGCATTGATTGAATACATTTAAAAAACCAGTAAAAGCAACGAAAACGAACGTGAAAATCTATTATCCGACCATTTATTTTTTAAAATAAATATAGACCAATAATCAATCCGTTGTTTTCAAACAACAAAAAAGAGTTTGAGATGTCATTCTCAAACTCTTTTTTGATACACAGCACCGACAAAAACAACCAGCAAGCACAAGCTACCGATCACCGACAAATAAATTGACCGACGATCGCCCGTTTTTGGTAATGTCTTCGCGGGTTGTTCTTCCACTACTTTTGTTTCTGTTTCAGTAACTGTCCCCGCTTCTACCGAACGTTTTCCAGCGGAATGCAAGGTCGCCTTGATTCTTTCGATACTGGCAGACAAATCTGCTTTTCTTGCTTCGAAATCGGCCATTGCCGCTTGAGCTTCTGCTGCTTTTTCATGGATTTCCGTACGAGCTGCTTGAATATCCGCTTGTGTCTGATCCACTGACGCAACCGTAGACGTCGCTAAATCTTGCAATTCCGTTTGTACTTCGGTTGCCCGTTGGGTCGCAGATGCTATTTTTTGTTTTGCTAATTCGGCTTTTTCTCGCTCTTCAGCTATTTTCTCAGCTAACTCATCGCGATCACTCGCTGCTTGATTTGCTAAATCGTTCACTGTTTGATCGATTTCCCTTTGTTTTTCGATAAGTTGTTGTTTCGCTTGTTCCAACGTATCTTCCACTTCTTTACGTTGTTGCTCCAACTTCTCCCAACGAGTCGAATCTGATGGATCAGTTTCGTTAAGAGGTGTATGTGACGAGTCTAGTGGCTCCTGACTCTCCTGGATCTGTGACTCACTGGTTTCTGATGCTGGCTGACTTGAATCTGCCCGGACTGTCTGACAAAGAAAGAAACTGCTGGAGATCAGTGCAGCAAAAAGTACTTTTTTCATTTTGTGCATCTCTGCCATCCCCTTTCATTTTCACTAGTTGTTCATTATAGAAAAAAACTGAGGAATCGCCTATAAACAATTGACGTATTCTGTCTAGTTGTATCGATGAAAGGTTGGAGTTTTGTCATTCGTCAGCTCCTATCCTTCAAAAAAATAGCCTAAAAAAGCGCCAAGTTCTAAAAATAGAAAAACGATCATCCAAGCTTACTACTTCCCTTACAAAGCTCGTCGGTCACACCCTCAAGTTCTACCCTTGAGGATAGCATAATTCATCTGGTCTGACGGCTTGGTACAGAGAAAAAGCGCCATCTAAATTTTTCACAGTGAATCCCGCTTGTTTCAAGATTCTTTCTGCTAAGTAGCTACGTAATCCACTATGACAACTGACGATATATTCTTGTTCTTTATCCAATTCGTCCAATCGTTGACGCAATTCAGATAAAGGGATATGGCTAGCTTTTGGGAAATAACCTTTTTGCAATTCTTCCTTATTCCGAACATCAAGCAATTGTTTCCCATGTGCTAATTCTTCTGGCAATTCATGCCACTGTATCATCTCACTCAATCCTTCGATGACATTCATCGCAATATAACCTAGCATATTTACTGGATCTTTCGCTGAACCAAAAGGCGGTGCATAAGTCAGTTCTAACTCTGGCAGGTCGAAGACTGTCAAATGCCCTTTAATGGCTGTCGCAAGAATATCGATTCGTTTATCTACTCCTTTTTGACCGATTCCTTGAGCTCCATAGATTTCCCCAGTTTCCGGATGGAAGATCAATTTCAACAACAAGTCCGTTGCACCAGGGTAATAGCCAGCATGATCTTTACCTGAAGCATGGAGGACTTGAAAAGATAAACCTGCTTTTTTTGCTTGTCGTTCTGTGATACCTGTGGAGGCAGCTGTCTGACCAAATGCTCGAACAATAGCCGTTCCAAGGCTGCCTTGATTCAGGCGTGGCCGCCCAGCCATGTTATCAGCAGCTTGTCGTCCTTGTCGATTCGCAGGTGAAGCTAAAGAAATCAATGCAGGTTCCTTCGTGATTTGATGTTTCACGACAATCGCATCTCCTACTGCAAAGATTGCCGGATCACTCGTTTGATAATGCTCATCCACAACGATACCGCCACGTAATCCCAACGTTAAACCTGCCATCTCAGCTAAACGACTATCTGGTTGGACCCCCACCGAAAGAATCGTCAAATCTGACTCTAACATTTCGCCATTTTCTAGACGAAGCATGTTTCCTTGTTCTTCAAAACTAGTAACGGCACAATTGGTTAAAACTTGAACATCATTATTTTCTAATTCTTTTTGTATAAAAGAAGCCATCTCTTCATCCAACGTCGGTACGACTTGCGGAGTCCGTTCGACAATCGTTACATCCAGTCCACGTTTTTTTAGATTTTCTGCTACTTCGATCCCAATAAAACCGGCGCCAATAACTACCGCTTTACGAGGTTGTTCCTCTAATTTTCCCATGATAGCATCAACATCTGGAACATTTCTCACAGTAAATACATTTTTTGCCTCAGACAAGCCTGTGATCTCAGGTATAAAGGGTTTAGCTCCTGGAGAAAGCAAAAGGGCATCATACGTTTCTTTGCGAGATTCCCCTCCATGAGAAACTTCCACTTCTTTTGTTTCTGGAAAAATCGCTGTGACTTCATGATCCACTCGAACGTCCAAACGAAAGCGTGCAGCTAAACTTTCAGGTGTTTGGATCAAGAGCTTTTCTCTTTCATCGATTTCACCAGAAAGATAGTAAGGAAGGCCACAATTAGCAAAAGAAACATTGGGCCCTTTTTCAAAAACAACGATTTCTGCATCTTCTTGCAGTCGTCTTAAACGAGTAGCCGCAGACATCCCTCCAGCAACACCGCCAATTATCACAAATTTCATTTTTTATCTTCCTCCAATCTTTTCCCCAAACCATTGATTCATCCCGCCACGAATATTGATTGCCTGATAACCAAGATTTTTTAATTCTTTCGTCGCTTGCTTACTACGCATTCCTGACTGACAAATAACGTATACCGGCGCTTGTTTATCCCCATTATACGTACTAATACGGTGTAAAGGAATATTTTCCGCTTGCTTAATATGCCCACCTCGGTATTCAGCCGGTGTTCTAACATCGATCAATTGGATGTTTTCTTTTAATTTATCTTGCAAATCCTTTACTGTTATTGATTGACTAAGTTGAAATAATCCCATTTTCATTCTCTCCTCTTTTTTTAGAAAAATATACCTACCGGGGTATATTCAACACGATAAATGTGATTATGTCAACCATTAAAACTTTTAATTTCAAAAATTTGCAGTTTTCATTTGCAAATAATACCTATATAGGGTATTATTTGCAAAAAAAGAGTGGGAGGTTCTATGATGACTATTGACAACAAAACAATTCTAAATCGCTTGAGACGTACAGAAGGACAAATTCGTGGTATCCAAAAAATGATTGACGAGGAAAAAGAGTGCATGGATATCATTACACAATTAAGCGCTGTTCGTTCAAGTATTGATCGTGTCATGGGGATGATCGTTGCTGAAAATTTAAAAAACTGCTTGGAGCATCCAGAAAACAGTGTGGAGGAACAAGCAAAAAAAATGGAACAAGCCATCAATATGATCATCAAAAAATAAACGCAGCAAGTTTCTGTCTCGCACTACTTAAAACCGAATAAACGGCGGAAACAAATGGAACCTCTTTGAAAAATAAGGCATCATCCACAAAAATTTGAAAAACAATTTTCGTGGATGATGCCTTATTTCTTATAGCTCAATGTTTCGGTAATTTGCCACCACTAAGTTACGTATATTTCCCTTCTACAATTGCTTGGATCGTATCGAGTACAGCCTCTGTATTATTTGATCCGATAATCGTCGTAGCTGCTTCTTTGATCTTGGGCTGTCCATTTTCCATAGCAAAACTGTGCTTGATCTGTTGGATCATTTCAAAGTCATTCCCGCTATCGCCAAACGTAGCAATCTCATCCTCACTGATTCCCCATTTTTTGCCTAACAAGCGTAACCCGTTTAGTTTGTGGACACCAGGGATGATCAAATCGATATCTCCATGACCACTAGAGACCGGTATCAATCCCTCTCCTAAAGAATGCTTTAAGGCAGTTAGTTTTTCTGCCGCTTCTTGCTCATTGAAGGATAAAGCAAACTTGAAAATCGTTTCTTCTCCCTTAGCTAACGTATACAGGTCTTCTACCTTTTCAAGCTTAGGGTAGTAAAAACTTGCACGTTCAAACAACTCCTTAGAAACCGTATTAGAGAGATAGGCACTCTGTTTCCCACATAAGATCAAGTTCATTGGCGCTAACTCTTCCAATACATCTAATGTCTGAACGATTTTTTCAGGACGTAATTCTGCATTGTACACATGGTCTTCACCAATTAAAATATTTGCCCCATTTTCTGCTACGAATGCTATACTTTTATAAAGATCAGGGAAGAATGAACGCAACTGGAAATATTGATTTCCACTTGCTACAACAAACTTTATTTCTTTTTCCTGTAGCAAGTCAAAAAGTTTCTTAAAGCGTTCTTCATTGTATTTCTTTTGATCATTCAAAAATGTACCATCCATATCTACAGCGATCATTTTGATTGTCATTCCATTCCCACCTTTCAGAAAAAGTATACCTACTGGGACGCGTCCCAAGTCAAGAGAAAAGGAGGAAAATCCCATCGTTACGATTCGAGAAATCGCAAAAATGTCAGGAGTATCCAAATCTACCGTTTCCAGAGTGATAAATAACGACCGTTACGTATCCGATGATTTACGAAAAAAAGTCCAATCCGTTATTGAAGAGACGAACTATGTGGTGAACGGCAATGCTGTAAAATTGAGTAAAGGAGAAACCTATACTTTAGGTGTTACCTTGCCTAACAATAGTTCTTGCTATAATCAATTGGTGGATAGTATCTTGTATCAGGCAAAAAGTAAAGGGTATCAAGTATTATTACTCCCTACTTATTACGAAAAGGAGACGGAGAGTCACTATTACACACTACTAGAGCAAAAAATGATCGACGGTCTTATTCTGACGTCACGAACAAAAAATGATGAACTACTTGAACCTCTTCGCTTCAAAGGAAAAATCGTCTCAACTGAAAAGATGGACAATGACGACCTTGCCATGATTTATCCGGATCGAAAAAAAGCGTATGATCAATTGTTTCTTACCCTGCATACCCGTGGTATTTCCAGAGTCATCTTTACTACTAAACGCAGTGCCTCACAAAGCCAGACTACAAAAAATAAATTGACTGCTTATGAAACGTATTTTGGAAAAGCGATTGAAGGAAAAAACTATTTCACTGGTATCGAAACCTATGCAGATGGCTATGCGTTCGCAATAGAGATCACAACTCACGCCTCTATTCCAGAGGTAATCTATGTCAATGGCGATGATACAGCAGCCGGTGTAATTTCAGGAATGAAACAGGCAGGATTCATTCATAAAAAAGATTTCACTGTCATAGGTGAAGGAAATCTACCATATAGTGAGATATTAGCCTTTTCAACTATTGATTTCTCCCCTAAAAAAATCGGCGCCTCCGCAGTAGATTTTCTCTTATCCCAGAGTGACAGGATCGTGCAAGCAGAAGATCCAGTAATTATTTGGCGATAATGCGAAGTAGCTCCTTCAGAAATAAGCGTGAGACCTCAAAATTCCAAGAGGAATTTTCTGGGTTTCACGCTTATTTCTCAGGGCTGAACACTTAGGTCACAGCTTTTCTGTATAGTGAACTACTCACCACTTAGCTAAACCTACCGGTTTTTAACGCTTGAAGTGGGAGCTTCTTGGGAATAGAGCATACTTGCAAGCGTATTTCTTTACTCACAGCGGTTTCTCTTATTTACCAAGCTATCCCCGTAGTTCCTACGGTTTTTGATGATTGGATCTAAGCTAATCCCATAGAATGTAGTCTTAGACCTTCGGTCAGAATATTGATACTAGCATTGATATCTCGGTCATGATGAACATGACAAACAGGACAAGTCCATTCTCGAATTTCTAGAGATTTCTTGCCGTCTTTGTGTCCACAATTCGAACAGATTTGACTAGATGGGAACCACTTATCCACTTCGATAATATTTCGACCGTACCAGTCAGCTTTGTATTGTAACCTAGTCACAAAACTAGACCATGAAACATCCCAAATACTTTTTGCTAGTTTATGATTACGCAACATACCTTTTGTATTTAAGTCTTCTATACAGATCATATCGTGGTTTTTGATAATCTCTGTGCTCAACTTGTTTAGAAAGTCATTGCGTTGATTCATTACTTTTTCATGTAGTCGTGCTATTTTACGTTTTTGTTTTTGATAATTTCTAGCTTCAAACAGATTGATACCTTTTTGTTTAGCTAATAATGCACGTCTTGACAACTTACGTTGTTCACGTTTTAGTTTCTTTTCCATTTTTGACGTGAACTTATTATTATCAATCTTTTGACCGTCAGAAAGAATGGCAAAATCAGTTATACCAAGGTCAATTCCAATAGAAGAATCGTTTTTAGGAAGTTCAACTATTTCTTCTTTACACAACAAAGAAATATGGTAATTACCACTTGGATGACGTGAGATTGTGGCAGATTTGATAATTCCTTTAGGTTGTCTATGGAGTTTAATCTTGATTAAAGACTTCAACTTAGGAACTTTGATGAATTTATTATCAATCAAAGCTACTGTTCCTTTTTGGTTGTTAGTAGTATAGCTTTGTACAGGATTCTTCTTACTTTTGAATCGAGGAAACCCAACGGATTTATCTCTAAAAAAATTCTTATATGCCTTATCTAAATTAAGTTGTGCATTCGCTAAAGCAAGGCTATCTACTTCCTTCAAAAACGGAAATTCTTCCTTATATTGAGCTGGTGTTGGAAATTTTATTTTTGTAGAAGAATCATTTTTAGTTTCTTCATAATTTTTCATTCGGTCATCAAGCATTAGATTGTAGACCTTACGGACACAACCAAAAGACTTAGCAAAGAAAATTTCCTGCTCTTCTGTTGGATAAATTCTGAATTTATATGCTTTTAGTCGCTCCATAAGACTCACCAACTCTCTATTTGTGGTTATTACCTTGATTCTGAATATACTTTTTGATGACATCAATTGATGCGCTACCAGTTGTCAACAGGCAGAAACTTTTAGACCAAAACATTTCTTTCCAAAGATATTGTTTTACTCTAGGATAGTCACGCTTTATCAAGCGTGAACTAGCGCTTTTATAAGCGTTGATGAACTTTGTCAGCTCTGTTTTTGGCTGTGCTTTGAACATAATATGAACATGATCTTCATCATGATTCCACTCAACGAGAGTGATGTGATATGACTCTGCAATTCGTACAAAAGTTATTTTAGCAAATTCAGATATTTCATCATCAATCACTTGTCTACGGTATTTAGTTACCAGTACAAGATGATAATAGAGAAGAAACACTGAATGATTATTAGTATCTAGTTCCATTGTTATATCAGCTCATTTCTTATATAGACTGATTATAACATAGTACAAAATAAAAAGGCAATATGCCTTATATGTCGGTTTTCGAGTTACCAACGGTAACCCTCATACCGAATGGCATTCATCACCCACCTATAGAGGATGAGCGACTTCTGCCTGAATTAAGTTAAAAACTATGTCGAATCTTTTCCCTTGATAGAGAAACAGCTGTAAGATTGACTGGCTATTTTTCACTCAGATAGATCAATCCGCGCGGAATAGGATCTTTCTTCGTTAACCCTATCCGTTCTCTATAAAAAGAAAAGCTATCTCTCTTGATCATTTCAATGATTTTCTCTTCATTCATTTCTAATTTCAACGATTCGATACATTCCGCCATTTCGTAAAGTATCTGTAGCTGTGCATCGATCCCTAACAACTCTTGTAATTGCTCAAACACAGGTCCGTCCTTTTGAGAGACGACCTCTAAAAAACGATGATGAAGTTCTTTGTAAAAAGAAGCTAAAAGTGGATAGTTGATGGAAAAACAGTTTTCCATAAATTCTCTATAATGTTTTAAGTATTCTTCACTAGATTGAATATTCGATAAATTCATAAATTACCTCTCCTTCTGATGATTGATAGTAAAACCTAAAATATGTACATATGACTGATTGAATCGACCTTATTTTTTGTGAACTACCTGTTTCTCGAATAGATTATAATAAAATCATATAGTCTTCTCTGTGTAATTTCAACTTCACATATTGCCTAACTCCTTGAAATATTTACTCTTGAATCATTGCTACATCTATGCTTCGGCATATTACCAGCTATTTTTTTTGCATTCAGTTGATTTTTTTATCTTAAACAAAAAAAAATCAATCTCAGCCAATTTTGACTTCGATTGATTTTCGATAAATTCTTCACTTAAATTGCAACGATGCTCTTCTCATTCGCCGTTACAACAATAAGATACACCAAACTACCTAGCGCTTCAGTAGTTTACGATACTCCAAAGCATATAAAACAAAGGACTGAGCCAAACTGTAGGTAATGATTGCAAATATCACCATGACCCATCCTTCAGGAATCGCCGGGAAAAGTAACAGCAGAATCATCCCTACATAAATCACAGCTGTCGCCCATTTACCATACCACTTTGCTCCATCTAATTTGACCTGTTTACGCAAAGCAACGATCCCAGCAATCAGCATAAATGCTTCTTTCACAATAAATAAAGCTAAAACGAGCCAGATATACGGACGTTCCCATGCCATGGAGATGATCAAGACCAATTGCGTCAACTTATCACCGATTGGATCAAGAACTTTTCCAAGTTCTGTGATCTGATTGAATCTTCGGGCGATGTATCCATCTAAAAAGTCTGTGACTCCTGAAAAGAGGATGATCGATCCAGCCAGATAGAAAGCTTGCTTACTCATAAAATACAAATAAAAAGGCAATAAAAGAATTCTTATAATCGATAGTAGATTCGGAATCGTGCGAATTTCTTTTCGCCAATCAGATGCTCCATTCATTACTTAACAACTCCCAAAATGTCATTTCATCTATTTTACCGTACTTTCCACGTGGAACCAATTAATTGTCAGTTTTTTATTGCGAGCTCTTCCAATCCTTCGTATGCCATTGTGAATCTGTTATTATGTTTTTTCGGAGTTTCCATTTCGTGCAGCCTGACGCTGACGGGTTTCTTTTAATAATTTTTTGTGGGCTTTTTTTGAACCTCGTTCGATATCTCGTTCCCATTTTCTCGTTTTAAAATCTGTAAATAGCTGATCGATCTCATAGCCTACAGGATAAAGTTCTTCTGCTCTCATTTTTAAAAGGACACGCTGTCGAAGGACCGTTTCTTTTTGGTTATCGACAAAAATCACGATCGTCTCTTCGCCAGTGTCTTCAAAGACTAATGCTTCTTTTTTGTATTGGGTGGCATATACCCGATCCCCTTTTGAAAATAAAACCTTTTCTTCGTTCTTGACTTCTTGCGTCTTCACTTGTTGTTTGAATAAGCGTTTTTCCCTTGAATAGTCTTTCGTAGAAAGATACTGCTGAGCTTGTTGGATCAAGTCCTCTGACATTTGCATTTTTTTAGCGATCCACAATGCTTGGCTTTCCCCTGTTTTTCCTACCTGTAATTGATACTTTGGTTGTAAGGCTTCTCGGTCAAAAGCCATTGCTGCCGGCACAAAATCTTCATGTCGTTCCGCAAACTCTTTGATTTCGCCGTAATGGGTCGTTGCAACCATCAGCGCACCTTTCTCATACATTGCAGACATGATGGCGATTGCTAAAGCTGCACCTTCCGTTGGTTCTGTTCCACTACCGATCTCATCAAGTAAAACTAGGGTATTTCTACCCACTTTATTCAAAATCTGTGCGATATTTTGCATATGCCCAGAAAAAGTACTCAATGCATTCGCTAAATCTTGTTGATCGCCGACATCGACAAAAACTTCGTCGAATACGGCAAGCTCTGTCCCATCTTTTGCTGGTACTTGCAGACCAAACATTGCCATCAACGTCAGCAATCCGACTGTTTTCAAAACAACTGTTTTCCCACCAGCATTTGCACCTGTGATCACTAATCCACGATATTCTGCACCCAAATCAAAATCTAAGGGAACAGCTTTTTCTGATAACAGTGGATGTCTCGCTTGTTTCAGATGGATGCGTTCTGATTTATTGATGATAGGTGTGATGCCATTGATCTCTCTACTGTATTTCCCACGTGCGAAAATAATATCGAAAACGGTGACCGTTTCGATGATTTGATCGATTGCCTGTTCATTTTCAGCTAATGCCCCAGTCAAACTTGCTAGAATCTGATATTCTTCAGCAATTTCCTCTGCTTTCAATAATTGATGTTGTGCGCTTGCTTTAGCGACTGCTGTTGGTTCGATGAATACCGTCGTACCTTTATTCGACTGTTCAATGATCGTTCCGGCTACTTTATTTTTATAACTCGCTTTGATCGGGATCGTTGCGTGTTCCCCTTTTTGAACAATCATCGCTTCTTGGATCATTTCTTTATTCCCAGGATGTCGCAAGAATTTTAGCAAACGATCTTGGATTTCTTTTTCTACCGTTTGGATTTGTTTTCGTACTTTACGTAGATTTTTTGATGCTTCATCTGCGACTTGTTGGTTCTTGATTTGTTCATAAACTAAGTCCTCTACTGATTGAAGATCCGGTAGATTTTTACTGTACGCATACAGTAATGGCGTTTGATATTGGTTTTTTTCAAAGAAGCGAGTGATCATTCGACTGCTTCTTAAAAAATCAGCGTATTCAATCAATTCAGCGGGGGTTAAGATCAAGCCTTTTTTCACTTGGTCAGTTAATGCCACAATTCGTGTTAGCCCCATAAAGGGCACGTGCTGGCTACTTTCTAAAATCGTACGGGCTTCTTTCGTTTCTGTTTGTCTTGTTTCTACGGTCTGCAGATTTGTCGGGATCGACATTTCTGCCAGACGTTCTTTCGTGTGATCTCCGATTGCTCGGGCAATCACTTCTTTTCTGATTTGTTCAAATTGTAATTGTTTGATTGTATGATTCATATTCTCTCCTTTTCTTGAAGAGATACCTGTCCCCAAAATAAATAAAGACCTAAAATAGAATAAAAGGGCAGGACACAGCTAAAATAAGACATGTCCTCCCCTTGATTTGATTACAAGAAATGTTTCAGACAGGTACCATCTATAAGCACACCAAATAAGCCTACTGCTTTATTGGTTATTCAACTTACTCGATTAGATACCTACTACACTCATCAAAATACCTCGTTCATCTAGGTTTTATTTATTTTTCTTTTTTACTATAGCAAGCGGTTGCCAGAATGTCAAACAGATACTGAACTAGTCTGAATGGTATTATTTTAATAATATTTCAAAATTGTCACGTTTTTCGATTTTCAAACACTGTATCAATCGGCGATAATTGGATATATCAAGAAACATAAAAGGATGGATATGATGAAAAAATTGATTGGAGCAATCGCTCTCTTATTGTTATTGTTTGGTGGCTACAAAGGGTATGAATATTACAATCAGACCTACAAAAGTCAAGTAGCTTATGCAAAAGTACCAGAAGCAGTGCCACCATTGACTGATACAGTGGATGATAGCGGTGAAAAAGTTCGGGGGTTGAAGTCGTATGACTATGACTTTACATTTGTGACTAAAGATGGCAAAACGATCAAGTTAGGTTACACGATCTCCTCAGAACATCCAACACCCCTTGAGCCAAATAGTTATGTCAAAGCAGAGGTAAGTCAAAAACGAGTGACCTCTGGTCCAACGACGATCGATGAAAACCAAGTTCCAGAAGATGTTTTAACTAAGTTGAAATAAGTAGCTTCTACTTCTAGTAAATGAAAAAAGCCAAACGCAATCTAAGAGTAGGACATTAAACCTCACCACCCAAAATCGAATAAACGGCGAGAATAGAAGGAACCGCTTCGGAAAATAAGGCGCCATCCACGAAAATTGTTTTTCAAATTTTTGTGGATGGCGCCTTATTTTCCGAGATTAAATGCTTCTGTCCCGACCTTTTCGCAGTTGGCTTTTTATGTATAAATAACTATTTCAGCGTCGTTTGCGAATGGCGATTGGCGTATCCCCAAAATATTCTCGATATTTTTTGTAAAAATGTGTCTTATTGGAAAAACCTACACTGGCCGCAATCTCCTCAATCGAGAAACGGGTAGATAAAATTAGATCCTGTGCTTCATGTAATCGTTGATTCGTAATCAATTGTTTGAAGGATTTGCCTGTCTGTTGCTTGATCAAATTAGACAGATAATTGGGATTATACCCTAACTCATCTGCCAACGTTTTTAGGTTCAATGTTCGATAGTCACTTTCGATCCGTTGCAGAATTTTGATCATTAAGTTGCTTTGTCCATCTTTTTTGTAGATCTTTGCTAATTGTGAGTGATAGACTCTAGAAAGCTGTAAAAATAACACTTGTGAAAAAGCGTTCATGATTTCATTTCCCAGATGTTTTTTTGAAAAATATTCGAGGATCATCTGATCCAACGTGACTTGGATCTCTGGTTCTTTAGCTAAGTGTAACAAAAGATGTGTTTCATTATAGCCGGGTTCTAAAATGGCATTCATCAAAAAATTATACGTCAAACCCCCACTACGATTATCGATTTTTTTCAGAAGATTGATATTGATATCATTTGTTTTGAATAAGAAATTCAGCAAAATATCATGTTCACCCAAAGGCATCAGTTCATGGCGACTATTTGTATCTAAAAGTAATAATTGTCCTTCTTTCAAAGTGATTGGCAGACCGTTGACGATCTGTTCTGAAGTACCGCAATACATATAATTGAATTCTAAAAAATGGTGGGAATGTAGTGGATAATGAGCGAAGCGTCGATGTTGGCGAATCAAAATATTATTTTCTTGAAAAAGATGGTGATCGTCTAATTTGAATTGCTGGTCTTGTTCGTCTAAGTTTTCTCCTTCAAATTCCTTGATCCATTGCCCCGTCTTTCGCTGTTCTAACTCTTCGGGTGTATACGGCAGAAAGATCTTTTGTACAAACGGATTCATCGTTTTACTCCCCCTTGATATGTAAATTTGACACCAATATAGTAACATACTGACATTGTTGCGAAAAGGGTTACAAGATATGATGAGTGCAACAAATACATCTTCATCTGGAGGAACAAGCTATGAGAAAGACTTGGTTGATGAAACTGTCGCTGTTATCCATTTCCTTAGTTTTAACGTCAAATACTGCTATCGCATCCGCTTTACCGATGATGTTAGGCTACTTCAATGATCAATCGGCTTCATCCGTCGAACTACTGATGACCATTCCTCAACTAACTGTTGTGATTTTTATTGCTTTGAGTAGTTTGATTGCCAAAGCCATCGGACAGAAACAAACTGTCTTACTTGGGTTGTTGCTTGCTGGAGTTGCTGGCGTGTTACCTGTCTTCACTGCCAACTTCTATTTATTGATGATCTCCCGCGCAGCATTAGGTGCTGGCTTTGGTCTCTTCAACTCGTTGGCAGTCAGTATGATCAGCGAATTTTTTGAAGGCGAAGAAGCTGCCACATTGATTGGCTTCCAATCCGCCTTTCAAGGTTTAGGAGCTGCAGTCATGACCTTCACTGCCGGACGTCTCCTCACTTTTGGCTGGCAAAAAGCGTTCTTAGTTTACTTGATCACCATTCCGATCATCTTCTTATTTATGGCTTTCGTCCCTGAACCACCCCAGAAAAAAGAAAACTTCGCTTCTAAAAAAGCAACATCAGAAAAAGGAACACTCCGTCCGACCACTCTCATGTATGGCATTTTGATCTTCTTTCTCTGTATTTTCTACATGATCGTTGTCGTTAAGCTTTCGACCTTCATCGTGACTGAAAATCTAGGAACAGAATCAGATGCCGGAACGCTTCTTTCTTTTATGCAGATTGCTAACATGGTTGCTGGTTTCTTATTCGGGTTGATTTACAAAGGATTGAAACGATGGACGTTGCCTATTTCTTTTTTCATCATGGCAGCAAGCTTATTCCTCATCTTGACAGCCAATCATTTATTTATGATCGGTATAGGGGCTGCACTGAACGGTATCGCCTTTGCTCTGTTCGTTCCTTACATCTTCAATGATGCTACTCGTTCAGTTCCGCAGGCAGCAAAAGCAAGTACCACTTCCTTTATTCTCGTTCTAGCAAATATCGGTAACTTTGTTTCACCCTATGGACATCGACTTTTAGAAAGATTCGGTATCGGTTCTGATGCTTTACAAAATATTTTTATCAATGGCTGCATTTTGATGACCGTTTTAGGTATTCTTTTTCTTCTCCTTACTCTTAAAAAGAAGCCACTCCCAAATGAAGTCTAGTTTTCATTGATTCAAGCAAAAACAAATTGGAGGAATTTTGATGAATTATCTTGCTATCGACATTGGCGCTTCAAGTGGTCGTTTGATCCATGCCAATCTTAATGAATTAGGCCGTTTTGACTTACAGGAAGTCCATCGCTTCAAAAATGGATTTGAAAAAATCGATGGTGTCGCAAAGTGGCCGCTCACACATCTAGTCACTGAAATCTTAAAAGGTTTGGAAAAAGCCAAGCAACAAGGTATCGCAGAATGTTATGTCGGCATCGATACTTGGGGTGTCGATTATGGCTTGCTTGATGTTGATGGTCATTTGATCGACGCCCCGACGAGCTATCGTGATGAGCGAACGAAAGATGCCATCCCACAATTTGAACAAAACATGCCACTAGATGAACTTTACCAAAAAACAGGTATCCAACTGCAACCATTCAACACGGTGTTTCAATTACTTGTTGAAGAAAAAGAAACGTTAACAAATGCCCATCGCTTGCTATTGATGCCTGATCTACTCGGTTACCTCTTCACTGGAGAAGCAGTCACCGAAAAGACTAATGCGTCTACTATGCAGCTTCTGAACTTAGAAACTCGGAAGTGGGACTCAGATATTTTAGCTGTTCTAGGCATCGACGCTTCGCTTTTCCCACGAATCACCGAGCCTGGACAGATTCTAGGCGAATTACAAACTGCCCAATTTCCAACCTATGATCTGCCAAAAGCGACCTTTATCACGATTGCTTCTCACGACACTGCTTCAGCAGTTGTCGGCACACCCGCGACTGGTAAAGAGTGGGCATACATCAGTTCAGGCACTTGGTCGTTGATGGGTGTAGAGATTCCTGAAGGCATTTCAACAAAAGAAGCATTTGACGCTAACTTTACAAATGAATGGGGTGTGCAAGGAACCATTCGCTTCTTAAAAAATATCATGGGTATGTGGTTGATCCAAGAAGTTGCTCGTTTGCAAGATGGTGCCTATAGTTTTGCTGAATTGGCAGAACTGGCAGCACAGGAAGCGCCTTTCCAACAATTGATCAATGTCAACGACCCACGTTTCTTGAATCCCCAAAATATGATTCAAGAATTACAAGATTATTGTAAAGAAACAAACCAATCTATCCCTCAAACCCCTGGTCAGCTGGCTCGCTGTATCTATGACAATTTAGCTCTATGCTACGCTGTCGAACTAGAGAACTTAGCACGGATCACCGGAAAAAAATTTCATCGATTACACATTGTCGGTGGGGGTTCAAACAATACCTTCCTTAATCAGCTGACAGCCGATATTTGCAATATCGAAGTCGAAGCAGGACCAGATGAAGCGACCGCTATTGGCAATCTAATGGTCCAAATGATTGCGACGAACGGCTACGGTACGTTGCAACTGGCGCGTGAAGCGATCAGAGATTCCGTTTCATTAGCCACTTTTCATCCTCGACATACCGAGGAAATGACACAAGCACTTGCTAGATACAAAGAATTTTTAATATAAAGGAGAGATTCAATATGATGAATGTCAAAGAACGTTACGAAGAAGCCAAAGCAAAATATGCGAGTATCGGTGTCGATACCGAGGAGGTCTTGCAGAAACTCGCAGAAGTGAAGATTTCGATGCACTGTTGGCAAGGCGATGATGTCAAAGGATTTTTGACACCAGATGGAGAACTGACTGGCGGCATCATGGCTACAGGAAACTATCCTGGAGCCGCACATACGCCGGACCAATTACGCCAAGATTTAGAAAAAGCTTTCTCATTGATTCCTGGGAATCATAAATTGAATTTACATGCCATGTATCTAGATACAGACGAACCGGTCGATTTAAATGAGATCGAACCAAAACATTTCGAGAAATGGGTCGCATGGGCAAAAGAACAAGGGATCGGTCTTGATTTCAACCCAACCTTCTTCTCTCACCCAATGATGAAAGATGGCTTGACACTTGCTCATCCAGACAAAGAAGTACGGGATTACTGGATCGAACATGGGAAACGCGCTCGTAAAATCGCCGAGTATATGGGAAAAGAAATCGGACAAACATGTATCGATAATTTTTGGATGCCTGATGGAATGAAAGACAATCCAATCGACCGCCTATCTCCACGCCAACGATTGATGGAATCTTTAGATGAGATTTTCTCAGAAGAACTCAACGAAGAATATACACAAGATGCCGTAGAATCCAAACTATTCGGACTTGGTGCTGAAGCTTACACAGTAGGTTCACACGAATTTTATATGGGCTATGGATTGACACGTAACAAATTGATCTGCCTAGACGCAGGTCACTTCCATCCAACTGAAGTCATCTCCAACAAACTTTCGTCTTTAGCCTTATTCTCAAAAGGGATCATGCTCCACGTCTCTCGTCCTGTGCGTTGGGATTCAGACCATGTTGTGATCATGGATGATGAATTACAAGAAATCGGCAAAGAATTAGTCCGCAATCATTTACTTGAAAAAACAGCGATCGGACTCGATTTCTTTGACGCAACCATCAACCGGATCGCCGCATGGGCAATCGGCACAAGAAATACGCAAAAGGCATTGTTAAAAGCCATGCTTGAACCAATCGAAGAATTAAAAGAAGCCGAACTAAACTTCGACTTCACCAAACGCTTAGCCTTCACTGAAGAATTAAAAGACTTCCCATACGCCGACGTTTGGAATTACTTCTGTGAAATCAACAACGTCCCAGTAGGCATGGACTGGTACCAAGAAGTCCTACAATACGAAAAAGACGTACAAAGTAAGAGGTTGTGAAAGAAGCGTTCTGACCTGAGCAGTAAGATAGAAAATCAAAAAATAGCTCCTCATATTTTATGATTTTTTAGCTTAATGTTGAAGGTCAGCTTCTTGAACACCGTTTATCAAGGTTGTGAAAGAAGCGTTCAGCACTAAGGCATAAGACAGGAAAATCGAAAATGGCTGTTTCATTTTTGATTTTTCTGGCTTATGACCGAAGTGTTGCTTCATGAACACTATCTATCAAGTTGTAAAAAAAGCCCTTCACCTATCAACAGAAGCTTTCGAGAATCCGTCTAACTGATTTTGAGGTTCTTTCTGTTGATTTACAAAATAACCACATACTACATGTTCTTTCTATTCATCAGAAAAAGAAAAGAGGTCTCACTCGTGAAAAAATTAGCGATGCTCACTGCTCCATTTGTACAAGAGATGATTCAAGCAACAACCAATATGTACCGCCTAGGATGGGATGAACGTAATGGTGGGAATATCACCTATTTATTAGAAGAAGCGCAAGTCTTACCTTTTATCGACCCTACGAAAGTTTTACGAACACTGCCGTTGCCATTTGATGCCCAAGAATTAGCCGGAAGGTATTTCTTAGTGACAGGGTCTGGAAAATATTTTAAAAATGTACAGGCAGAGCCAGAAGAAAATCTTGGACTGATCCGTGTGACTGGAGATGGTCATGCGATCGACATTTTATGGGGATTAAGCCCTGATGCTGTTCCGACTTCTGAGTTACCAAGTCATTTCATGAGCCATATCGCTCGATTAAGTGTCGATCCAGATAACCGCATCGTCATGCATTGTCACGCAACACACTTGTTAGCCATGACTTTTAGTCATCCACTTTCTGAACGCGAATTGACTCGTACATTATGGCAAATGTGTACAGAGTGCTTAGTTGTCTTTCCAGAAGGCATTTCGGTCATTCCATGGTTAGTTCCTGGTTCGAATGAAATCGGCGAAGCAACTGCTGCAAAAATGAAAGAAACCCGTTTAGTCGTTTGGCCACAACATGGGATCTATGGTTCTGGAAAAGACATGGATGAAACATTTGGTTTGATTGAAACAGCTGAAAAAGCTGCCCAAGTCTATACGATCGTCATGGCACAAGGTGGCATCAAGCAGACGCTAGAAGATGATAATTTGAAATTACTGGCTGATGCGTTTGGGGTTGTCCCACGTGCTGGCTATTTGAACGATTAACAATCGTGAGGTGCGAAATGAAATCCAATGTCGAAAAAATGATTGCTGGTGAGGTCTATCGTCAAGATGAAGAATTATTGCAGCTTCGTTTGGTCACGAGAGATCTCCTTTATGAATTCAATCATATCCATCCTCGAAAATTATCTGAACGTCAGCAATTGATCAAAAAAATGTTCAAGCAAACTGGGGACAAACTCTTTGTTGAACAACCCTTTCATTGCGACTATGGAATCAACATCACCGTTGGAGAAAACTTTTTAGCCAATAATAATTGCACGTTACTTGATGTTGCTCCGATCACGATTGGTAAGGATGTCTTACTTGCCCCAAATGTTGGGATCTACACAGCCGGCCATGCCTTAGATCCTGTTTTACGACAAGAGTACCAAGCAGAATTTGGGGCACCTGTTAGGATCGGCGACAACGTCTGGATCGGTGCAAATACATCCATACTGCCCGGGGTGACAATCGGTGATCATGTAGTGATTGGGGCAGGAAGTGTCGTCACGAAGGATATTCCAGCTAATTCTTTAGCAGTAGGAAATCCTTGCCGTGTGGTGCGGACATTCAATAAAAAAGATCGCACCTATTATTTCAAAAAACTGCGTTATCCACCAGAATATATAATTTCTGAAACCGACCTACCTAAAGGAGAGTAAACCAAATGGCAAATCGAATGATTTTAAATGAAACATCCTATCATGGAAAAGGGGCTATCGCAGCTATCCCAACGGAATTTCATGCCAGAAATTTCAAAAAAGCAGTGGTGATCACTGATAAAGAGCTGCATAAAATCGGTGTCGTAGCAAAAGTCACCACCTTATTAGATGAGGCAGAGATTGCTTATGAAATCTACGACGGTATCGTACCTAATCCAACGATCGAGAATGTCAAAGAGGGCGTGACTTTCGTTCAAGAAGCAAAAGCGGATGTGATCCTGGCAATTGGCGGAGGTTCGCCGATCGACACAGCCAAAGCCATTGGAATCATCGTAACGAATCCAGAGTTTTCTGATGTCCGTAGTCTAGAAGGTGTGGCAGATACAAAACATCCAAGCTTGCCGATCTTAGCTGTTCCGACGACTTCTGGTACGGCCGCTGAAGTCACGATCAACTATGTGATCACCGACAAAGAGCGTTCTCGTAAATTTGTATGTGTTGATCCCCATGATATTCCAATCGTCGCCTTTGTTGACAGTGATTTGATGATGGGCATGCCGAAAGCCTTGTGTGCGGCAACTGGGATGGATTCGATGACACATGCTATCGAGGGATTGATCACGAAAGGTGCATGGGAAATGAGTGATATGTTCCATCTCAAAGCCATTGAGATCATCGGTCGTAGTTTAGCCGATTCCGTGAATGGTGATCCAAAAGGCCGAGAGGATATGGCTTTAGGACAATATCTTGCAGGGATGGGTTTTTCAAATGTTGGTTTAGGTCTTGTCCATGGAATGGCGCATCCATTATCCGCATGGTATGACATCCCCCACGGCGTCGCTTGCGCTGCCTTATTACCAACCGTCATGAAATACAATAAAGAGTTTACAGGCAATAAATATCGAGAAATCGCGAAGGCGCTGAACATCAAAGACGCAGAATCTCGTTCCATCGAGGACATTCGTGATGCCGCTTGCGAAGCGATTGATGCTTTGTCGAAAAAAGTTGGCATCCCTGCGACGATCTCCGAACTAGGTGTCAAAGAAGCGGATATTGCAAAAATTGCTGAAGATGCGTTCAATGATGTCTGTACCCCAGGAAATCCAAGAGAAACGAACGTGTTAGAGATCATCGACATCTATCAAAGCTTGATGTAAGTTTATCGACTCTCTTGTTATTATGACTTGACTGATCAATTAAAAATGGTTCTCTTGGTTTGTGAATAACGACCAAGAGAACCATTTATTTTAATATAGAAAATTTATTTCATTAAACCATCAACGTGTACATGCCTACTGCGACGATTGCCCCAACCATTGGTCCTGCAATCGGTACCCATGAATAACCCCAGTCAGAACCACCTTTATTAGCGATTGGTAAAATCGCATGAGCGATACGTGGACCTAAGTCACGAGCTGGATTGATCGCATATCCTGTGGAACCACCTAGTGATAACCCGATAGCTAAAATCAATCCTCCAACAGCAAAGACATTTGTTCCGCCAGCAAATTCTGTTTGACCAAATGCCAATAGTCCTAAGACTAAAACGAACGTACCGATCAACTCTGTAATAAAGTTAGCAGGATAGTTGCGGATGGCTGGTCCAGTCGCAAAGGTTCCTAAGATTGCCCCTTGATCCTTTGTTGCTGACCAATGTGGCAAATAAGATAACCAAACAAGTACCGCACCGACGATCGCACCTAGTAATTGCGCGATGATGAATGGGAAAACTAAATTCCAACCGATCGCACCTGTCATTGCCATCCCAAGTGTTACCGCAGGATTTAAATGAGCGGGTCCCATGAATCCCGAAATAAATACTGCCATCGTAACAGCCATTGCCCAACCAAATGCAATGACGATCCAACCGGAGGCTTGCGCTTTACTTTTGTTTAAATTCACTGCTGCACATACGCCGTCCCCTAAAAGGATCAAAATCATCGTTCCAATAAATTCTCCCATGATTTGGGTCATGTCTGCATTCATTTTATTTTTCTCCTTTCAGGTCACGTAAGTCTGACTCAGCGATCAGTTGCTCTAAATGTTGCGTTTCACGTTCTTTTTCTTCATCTGTCCATTCAAAGTATGCAGCAATCGCATCAATGATCGGTTGTTTGATGGCATCTAACTGATCTCTTTCAAAAAGTAGATGGTTGGTACGGCGAATCAAATAGTCACCTGGAACTAAGACCATTTCGTTTTCTAAACCGTAACGCAAACGTGCAGATTCTGCCAAAGTCAATCCTGGATAAGGACTCATTTCTTTCGCTAATTCAAAGATGTGTTTCGCATTTGTTCCGTAGAAATCTGCGATATAGGCAGCATCTGTTTCATCAAGACCTGCTTCCACACCGATTTTTGTATATTCTTGAACCATTTCTTCTTGTTTTGTCGGATCAAAATCCCCGCCTGAGATCGAGTAAGTCTTCGAATCGATTTCTTTTACGGTTACACCATACTCTTCTTGTAACAGTTGACGGATCAATTTCATCGCGCCTTCTGCCATTTTACGATAATCGGTGATTTTACCACCAGATAAAGTAACTAGTCCATCTGGTTCACGTTCTAATGAACTACCGCGAGAAACAGTTGATGGTGCTTTTTCATCACGACTACTTTCTAAGTGATTCAACACATCTTCGACTTCTACTCGTGATACCTTGCTTTCCTTATAATCCGTTACCGTATCAACGACTTTACGGAAGCTCTTATCAGAGATTGAACCGTTGTCACCACCGTTGTAGTCAGAACCGGCGTTGCCGATCAATAACGGGCGTAATCCTGCCCAACTTGATTCGATATCAGCCAAAGTGATATTTGCTTCTGGATAACGATGATTGATCACGTCTAGTAAGTAATCCACATCTTCCTGTGTTACTTGAGGGTCTGTAAAATCGCCTTGGTAATCGGTATCTGTTGTCCCAAAATACGTTTTGTTTTCACGAGGGATCGCAAAGACCATCCGACCATCTTGTTTTCCTGTATCGAAATAAGTAGGCTGTGGCACAGGCAATTTCTTCGCATCGACTACTAAATGGACGCCTTTTGTCGGACGCATTTTTGGTGAGATCGCACGCTTGAAGTTCAGGTTACGGATCTTGTCCACCCATGGTCCACTTGTGTTGATCACGATTTTTGCTCGGATCTCAATCACTTCATCACTTAACAAGTCACGCGCTTTGACACCGATGATCTGGTCACCATCATAGATAAAGCCGGTAGCTTTCATTTTGCTGACCAAATACGCTCCGTCTTCTGCCGCTTTTTTGATATTATCGATCACTAAACGGGAATCATTATTCCGAAAATCCAAGTAAACACCGGCACCTGTTAAGCCATCTTTTTTAAGAAACGGCTCACGTTCAAGAACTTCTTCAGGTGTCAACGTATAGTTTTCATACTTCGTTCCAGTTACTTTTGCTAATTTATCATAAAGATCCATCGCTACTTTTACAGAAAACATATTGAATGTCGTCGCGCCTTCTCCTTCATAAATCGGCAATAACATTGGATCTGGTTTAGGGATATGCGGTGCCACTTGTTGTACCACTGCACGTTCGCCTACTGTATCTGCGACCACTTCAACGTCAAACGTTTTTAGGTAACGAATCCCCCCATGAACTAACTTGGTTGAGCGTGAAGAAGTTCCTTCTGCAAAATCCTGCATTTCGATCAAACCGGTTTTAATACCTGAAGCTGCTGCTTGGATCGCTACACCTGCACCAGTGATTCCGCCCCCAATAATCAAAAGATCTAATTCTTCTTGTTTCATGTGGTCAATGTTATCTTGTCTTGTTTTTTTTGAAAACATCTTGTGTTCCCTCCCTTTACTCAAATGCTTGAGTTGCTTTCACTGCTTTTTTCCAACCAGTGTAAAGTTTTTCTCTACGCTCTTCTGGCATTTCCGCCTCGAAGATTTTACCAGCTTCATAAAACTCACGAATTTCATCCGTATCTTTCCAATAACCAACTGCTAATCCTGCAAGAAAGGCAGCACCTAATGCAGTAGTCTCCAAGTTACCGGCACGTTGGATCGGTACATTCAAGATATCTGTTTGGAACTGCATCAAGTATTCATTATTGGCTGCACCTCCATCAACTTTTAACACAGGAATCTGGATGCCTGTATCATCTTGCATCGTATCGATGATATCTCGAACTTGGTAGGCAATGGATTGTAATGTCGCCTTGATGATATCCTCTTTCGTTGTTCCTCGAGTAAGACCAAACATAGAACCACGTGCTGCTTGATCCCAGTAAGGAGCGCCAAGTCCAACAAAAGCAGGTACAACGTAAACTTCGTCATCACTAGTCGAACGCTTCGCTGCATCTTCTGAATCACTCGCTTTTTGTAGCATTTGCAGACCGTCACGCAACCATTGGATGGAAGAACCGGCAACGAAGATACTCCCTTCTAGCGCATAGTAAACCTTTCCATTTATTCCGTAACCAATCGTCGTCAACAGATTGTTTTTAGATAATTGTGGTTTTTCACCTGTGTTCATCACAATAAATGAACCTGTACCATACGTATTTTTGACCATTCCTGGCTCAAAAGCCATTTGACCGAATAATGCTGCTTGTTGGTCTCCTGCCATCCCAGAAATCGGTGCTTCACTACCATAGAAGTGATACCCTTGTGTATAACCGTAAACCTCTGAATTTGAGGTTACTTTCGGTAACATCACTCGTGGAATATTCAGTAGATCTAAGATTTCTTGGTCCCAATCCAATTCATGGATATTGAACAACATCGTACGACTCGCATTCGAGTAATCGGTTACATGTGCTTGTCCATCTGTCAACTTCCAAACAAGCCAAGAATCGATCGTTCCAAACATCAACTCGCCTTTTTCTGCTCGCTCTTGTGCACCTTCTACATGGTCTAAGATCCAGCGAATCTTAGTAGCAGAGAAATACGCATCAATGACTAAGCCAGTTTTCTTATGGAAAAACTCTTGGTGCCCATCTTCTTTTAATTTGTTAGCAATACCAGCTGATTGACGCGATTGCCAAACTACAGCATGATAAATCGGACGTCCTGTATCTTTTTCCCAGATCACTGTTGTTTCACGTTGATTCGTGATACCAATACCGGCGATTTGTGTTGGCTTGATACCAGATTCAATAAACGCACCTGCGATAACTGATTGTACGGAGTTCCAGATTTCATTCGCATCATGTTCTACCCAGCTTTCTCGGGGAAAATATTGTGTGAATTCCTTTTGCGAACTACCGATGTGTCTTCCTTTTTTATCAAAGATAATCGCTCGTGAGCTTGTTGTCCCTTGGTCAATCGCCATGATATACGTTGATTCTGTCATTATGATCTCCTCCATTTTTGCAAACGCTTTCTTTAACTACTTTTATGGTACACCTATTTAAGGAGTAGAAACTGCCAAAAAAATAGCAATTCACTTTTTTTTTGACAGTTTTTTAATTTTTGGCTTTTTTTTCTTGCTCGATTTTTTGCTTTAACCTTAAAATATCATAACTTGAAGCAAACTCCGATAGATAATAGTACTCTTGACCTTTTTTATCCTGATTGAAGGTGATCACAAAATCATAACTTTTTTCTGGTTGGACTTCTTCGATCACGATCCCGCTGATCCCCTTTAACTCTCGAATCAAGAACTGTTGGAAAGCAACCCGATAGATCGGTAAGGATTGTAGATCGATGCCAATAACCACAGATTTTTCAATATAGAAATCGATCATCATCAAAATATTCGCGTATTGACTCATCAGATTATCCAAAACTTGATTGGTCAATTTTTTCATAGGAAGCTGTTCGACTGTCGTTTTTTTCAATCGTTCAAGTAATTGAGTCAACGAATCACCCAACATGCGTTGTTGTTGGATGAGTAAGTGTGGCGGATCATAGATGGTTAAATAGCCAGAAAAAAAGTATAACTCATTATTGATTTGTGCCAAGTGATACCCAATTGTTTTCTCTTCCTTGATTTTTAGACGCCTTGGTCGATAATGCCATAGCATGGTTTCTCGAATATACGTATCCAACACCGCTGTAGGTAACTTTTTGCTACGAGTCAACTCGTATTGATAAAATGTCTCTTCCTCCAGTACCGAGAAAGTAACGAGAAAACTATAAAACATCATCGACTCATACGCCGTAACATCAGCTGCTGTTCGACTAAGATATAAGGAAATCACCGGATGGATGGTCTGGTACAGTTGATCTTCTTGATATATTTCTTTTTTCTCTTTTGTACCAGAAAACTTCATCTTATCTGACAGTAACCTTTTCCGTGTAATACCGATCCATGTCGCAATTTTTGTCGATGATTGTGGGGAAAAAGTTGTATTCAACACATGCGCCAATCCTACTATCAACGGACGTTTATCTGGAGTATCTTGTAAATACTGTGGTCTTTGTGACTCTGGGAAAAATTGAAATAAGGAATAATAAAAATAACGGATCTGGAGCTCTTCTCCTTGGATTTGTCCATTCTTTATCTGTAGAGAGAACTCTTTCAATAGCTGATTCAATTCTTTGGTTTTTCTAAAGACAGAGGATTCACTGATCGTAAAAGCTGTTGCCAAACGAACACTTGAAGCTTGTTGGTGTTCAAGAAGATACGTCAAGATCTGATATTTCACGCTTTGTTGTACCAAAAAAAGCATGATTTTTTCTAAACTCGTATGCTCATCTAATTCAAGGACGACTTGAAATTCATTTTTTCGGACAGAAATCTTTGTTTTCATCATACGACCGATCAATTCAAGGTCTTCGATATATTGGTCGAAGGCAGATTTTGATAATTTCACAGAGGAGCGCAACTCATTGATTGAAGCGGAACCACCTTCTAATACAAGCATTCGTAAAATCTCAATTTGGATTTGCTCTTTTTTTTCTAAAAATTCTTCAATCTTCATCGAAAGAATCAACCACCTTTACAAGAGCTGTTGGCGCTCGATACTCTGGTTGAAAGAAGAATTCGCGCGCTTCCAGGTCTGCGAGTGTCCATCCTTCCTCAACTGCTAAAGTCAGTCGGTCTAAAAGATAGAAAATCACTGCTTGGCTATGACATTGCGCGCCAATCAGTTTTCCTTCTTCCGTCAATAGCACTTTTATTTGGATCAACTCCTGATTCGCAGCAGAAGCTCTGGTGGTTAAATATTGTGTGTTGATTTCTCCAGCATAAAAGATACTTTCGCTTTCTGTCAAACCGACACTCCCAAAATAATGTCCAAACCAGTGATTACCAATTGGACGATACGTACCTAAATCCTTCTTTTGTTGCCCACTGATATTTTTACTGGCGATCTTCGCCGTTCGAATCGCATTATTGACTAAAGACACGTACATCTTTTCTTGCGTTGGTCGATAGGTTACTTGGATGGCATCGCCGATCGCATAAATATTTTCCTGGGATGTTTGCAGGTAGTCATTTACCCAGATCGTCCCATCATCATTCAGTCGCAAGGATTCTTCCCATAATTGATTATCTGGTCGGGTGTAATTTGCTAACAAGACTAAATCATACGTCTCACTTCTTTTTTCCGTGAAGATCTTTGTTTGTTCTGCTTCAATGATTTCTTGTACTTGTTCATTTAAGAAATATCGAATACCTCGATTGTTCAGCTCGCGATACAACGGCTTGATCATCTCTGGATCAAAATATCGGAATAAAACTGTCGATTGGCTTTCGTACAGATGAAGTTCTTTTCCCAGGTTCGCTAATCCTTCGATGAGTTCCAAGCCAACTTGCCCTGCACCGATCACTGCGATTTTTTTTGCCTTTCCGATACGTTGTTGGAATTGTTGCGAAGTTTTAGGATCTTTGATTGTCCAAATCGTGTCGTTTTCTTGTGTACTAAAACGGAAACGTTGTTGTGAGCCTGTCGCAATCACAAGACAATCGAAAGACAATATTTCCCCATCATTTAATTGGATTTGGTTTTTATCGCTGTTTAGCGCAGTCACTTCTGTTTCTACCCATACTGCTATCTGATGTTCTTGAGTCAATTGCTCTTTAGTGATCCAATAATGATGGGCTTCTTCATGAAATTCCCCTTTTAAGATCAAATTGACACTATTCGGGATAAAGCCTATCTGCGCTTGCTTCTCAATAATGATTATCTCACTTTCTGGACAGTCGTTGCGCAAAGAAATAGCTGTCTGAATGCCCGCAAATGAGCCACCGACGATTACGATCCTCATATGTTATTCTCCTCTTTTTCATCTGTTATCCTTAGAGTATCATTTCTTAGAAAACGTTTCAATCAGTAAAGGAAACAGCGAGTATAAACAGCGTGTCAATTGCTTTATTCATATTCTGCTGGTTGCTTCTACCTACTATAGATTTTATTCTTTCTTTAATTGCGTATAAAGTCTGTGGCTCTTCCTAAATTCGATATCTGCTAGTTTCAACACCTTTTTTATTACTTCATCTGAAGAGTCAAACTGATACTGTCTCCTTTCAAACCCATCTTCGACAATACTATATCGTGCTTGATCATACGTGATGCGTATCGAGCGATCTTTTTTGAAGGTAAGGATTTTTAAAGTGACACAGTCCTTTGACTTAACGTTTCTTTTCAAAAATTGTTTTAATTGCTTTTTATAGATCATGTTCATTTTACTATTTCTCTACCTTTATCATAGATTTAGTCACTCAGTGTTTTTTGTTTGATCGAACAACTATTTTATTCACTTCTTTATCAAATCGTTCTTTTTTCAACGTTTGACTAATATAAAAAACCTGAACCTTCTTCTCATTTACCCTAAAAGCAATACGGAAATTTTCCTTTCCTAAATGGATTTTCATTTCATAAATCGATTCTTTTACAGACATCTCAACGGGTTTGATTCGATAAAAATCGTGCGTCAAATACTCATGTACTTTATAGATAATTATTTCTTGATACTTTTTTGATTGATTCGCCGTAAATACATTTCGAATTGCCTGGCTGACTTCAACCTCATATTCCATAGCTATTCCTTCTTTATTTGATTATTTATGTAGATAGAGACCTCTCTAAAAAGTAAATATGTAAGCATATATATAATACGCTTGCATTATAAACGATATTCATCCTATTTTTTATTCGTTTATTTTATATCAATTATTTTTATTTATTTTCGTTAATTCTACTAGAAGAATAGCCATCTGAAGGCGCTGGGTCAATCGTGTTTCCTCTCACTTATTATTATACTTTCTTTTGTGATATTCCCTAGTTCAGCTGCTTTAGTAGAAAAAATTCTGGGACATTAGTCACCTTGTATACCTTAAAACCGAATAAACGATGTTCCAAAAGTAGCTCCTACAGAAATAAACGTGAAACCCCAAAATTTGAAGAACAATTTTCGGGTTTCACGCTTATTTCTCGGAGTTGAGCACTTCTGTTACAACTTCTCGTTTTGTTGTAAGTTTTTGATGAATTCCATCAATCGAGCGCCATCTTCTTTCGTTAGCGTACCTACCTTGGCGTATTTTATTTTTTCATTTCCTTTAGGTATTGCTCTTGATATACCAACGTCTATCCATGAAGCTTTATGTAGAACTGACTTTTTCCAATCTTTGATAGGAAAATATACTTGTTTTATCTTTTTTGACTTATGTTCATATTGACTAGTGATACTAAAAAATTCAATACAATCATTTTTATCTTATATAACCAATATAGGTCTTTTCTTTCCACCTTATTTGTCAGTGTAAGTCACATAAACCGTTACTATTTCATTCGTATTCATTTAGCCACTCATTTAGCTTTTCATCTGTATCAAGCAATTGAACAGGCATACTTTGTGTTAATTGGCGCAACTTGATTGCTTGTCTTTCTTCTTCATTCAATTTTATTTCTATTGGAAACTCACCTCTTGATACAACTTGCTTATATAAAATGGTAATTGCTGTTGTCGCATTCAAACCAAGTTCTTCTAATATTTGTTCTGCGTTTTCTTTTAGCTCTTTATCAATTCCGACTTGTATTCTTCCTTTTTTTGCCTTCTCTTTTGTTTTCATATTATCTCCTCCTATTGAGTGAAACAAACTCAAAATATTTCAATATCATCATATATTTGATTATATCAAACTCATAAAAGAGAAATGATGCAAAAATCAGTAGTTGATTTTCTTAACTACCTCTTTGCTGTCTATCTTACTTTTTCAGATATAATTTGTTGAGTTTTTCTAATTTCAGTTTAGGTGACATGTTTATTTCTAAATTCAATAGTTTTTGGTGATTAATTTTTAGCAACTTTTTTGATCTATCCACTATTTAACTAAAATTACTTCTTGGAGTTGGAGATTTTAGAAAAGAGCTTAGACTTGTAAAAATCCGCTCCGGTAATTTCTAATATTCCGACTTATTTCCCTCAGAAGTTACTTTTATAATAGCGTTTTTCTCACTTGTAAAAATAGTACTTTTACTTGAGCAATAAGGTGAAAAATTGATTTTAGTTTGTTTTGCGTATATATATAATATACAAAAAGAAGACATTTTTTGACGAAGCAAAATAGAAAAAACGATTGCATGTTTACCATGTTTACATAGAAATAAATTTCATCTGTTGAGGAGCTATGGCATTAGTTTGTTCTCTCCGCCTTAAGTATTCCATAAGTACCTCCTATTACATATCACTACTTTTAGCAGAGAAATCCACAAATATATGTATAAGAAAGAGTTGATTGCTTATGAATGAACTAGTGTATATCAAAGAAAATTTCAACATCGTAACCGTTGCTTTTGTAAAAAACGGGAAAGTCATGAAAAAAATTTATGATTGGTACCTCCCTTATTATTATCAGGATAGGCTCCATATCCATACGAATTCCTCTATTCATATCAATGGTCAAAAGAAAAAAGTTTTTATTGTGGGTACGTCTTATCATCCTGATGCACAAAAAATGTATAAACAATTTCCACTATTACACTCACAACCTAGCTGGCAGATACAACTTATTGCTCAAATACTTAACTCTAAGAATATTCAGTATTATCGAGAGCGAACGTTCAAAAATCTTACTACAGTCGAGAATCGTCCTTTAAGAATTGATCTTTCATTTCAACAAAATAATCAATGGTACTTTATTGAATATCATGGTGTTCATCACTACTTCAAGAAAAGAGCTACTACTAAACGTTTTCAAAACATACTAAGAAATATGGAAATAAAGAGACAGTGGTGTTTAGATAATAGGGTGCTGTACTTAGAAATTCCTTTTTTCAGACAAAGAGAAATTCAAAAGTTGGTGGAAACTTTTCTAAAATCTACGTTACTAGATCCACACTGATGAAAATCTTTTTAATCGTGCAAGGTAATCTATCCTCCTATTCTATGGATATCACACTTATACAAATCAAAGTTGGCTCCTCTATTTATTGTGAATAAACAAAGACCTGTAGTAAGGCCAAAAACTCTTTTGGATTACTACAAGTCTCTATTCACATCTTTATTCTCTTACTATATCTGGCTTGCTCAATTGCTCTTTGATGCGATACGTACTCGCATCAAAATTTTTATTTTCTTGAATAGGTGCATGTAATGCCAGTTCTCTTTCTTTAGGTGATGGTAGTGTGTCTAACATACGTTCAAACGCTTTTTCTTCCTCTGTTGGTGTCTTTGCTTGGTAATAACGCATCAAATTCAATGTAAATTCCACTCGATCTAAATCATTGAAAGGAAGAGTGAGGTAATTTTCATTTTCAAATGTTCCATAGGCCGAGTTAGCTGCAATTAACGCAGTTCGCTTGTTACCATCTTGGAATGCTTGAAGTTTTGATAATCGTGCAAACACACGCCAAGCATCTATTTCTTCCTTTTTCGACTTCTTGAATGTTTCTACGATTTGATCAATATCGACTCGCGTAACGATCTCCGGTGGCAAATACGCTTCCTGACTTTGTTGATCGATAATAATAGCGATGCGATCTTCTTCATTATAATAAGCATTTCTCAAATGTCCGGGCAAACCCGGTTGTTCATTTGATGGTGAATCAAACTGTGTATTTACTGCAATGATCCCATCCGTAGAGAATCCTATTTTTTTTATTACATCGATTCCTTTTAACGCATCTGTAAAAATTGCGATATCGTCTTTGTTTTGTCGCAAAGGTTTCGTCGATTTTTGATCAAGTGCTTTTTTCGTTTGTAAAACCGTACTACCGTAATTATTTAGACTACCTAGTGAGGTAATAAACCTTGCAAGAGCTGTATTATCCATCGGTTCTCTCTCCTTGTTCTACCAATGTTTCTGTCTCTTAGTATACTATGAAAATCAAATCCATAGTAGAGAAAATCAACTTCACTCCATTTATCAAACTCACTTGGCAAACTACGAATTTTTTCACCTATTTCTTATGAGAAGTACCATCGTATCTATATGACTTATTGTCAATGGGTCCACGTATCCCTTATTGATCCGCTTGATCAATGGAGATATTATGCAGATTTTCAACTAAGGTTCGATGTTCACGAGGGCCGGTCGACTCTGGTGCTTGATCGAGCTGTTCAATCAAATTTAATTCTTCTTCTGATAATCGGAAATCAAAAATGGCGATATTTTGCTTCATACGATCCACATGGACAGACTTAGGGATCGTGATGATCCCTAGTTGTGTTTGCCAACGTAGGATGATTTGTGGGACAGTTTTATGGTATTTTTCAGCTAATTCCTTTAAAACTGGTTCATCAAAGATCCCATCTTTTCCTTGGTTAAAGGGACTCCATGCTTCGGTCACGACATCAAAATGCGTGGCTGTTTCTCTTTGTTGTTTTTGTTGACGGTATGGATGTTGTTCGATTTGGTTGATCACTGGTTTGATCCGATGATTCAAAATCAAATCAGTCAAACGACCTGTTGAAAAATTGGAGACTCCGATCGCCTTTACTTTGCCTGCATCATAGAGTTCTTCCATGGCACGCCATGCACCATAATAATCATTGTAAGGTTGATGGATCAAGAAAATATCAATATAGTCTACCCCTAATTTTTGTAAAGAACGTTCATACGCTTTGTATGCGCCCTCGTAAGAAGCATCAGTGACCCATAATTTTGTTGTGATAGTGATCTCTTCTCTTGGAATCCCGCTTTTTTTGATTGCCCGACCAACGGCTTCTTCATTGTAATAAACAGCCGCAGTATCAATCAGGCGATAGCCAGCATTCAGCGCTTCTAAAACGACTTGCTCACATTCTTCTTGATCCCAGATTTGAAAGACGCCAAATCCAAGTACAGGAATTGTCAATCCGTTGTTCAAGGTCCGTGTTTCCATCATTGATTTTCTCTCCAAACTCCACGTTATTTCGTCAATTCAGCAACGACTTTTTCTCCTAATAAATGTGCAGACTGTGGGTTTTGTCCTGTTAATAAACGCCCATCTGCATGAACAACTTCAGTAAAAGCTTTCCCTGCCTGATAATCGGCCCCTTTTTCTTTCAATGAATCTTCGGTCAGGAATGGGACGTTATTCGTTGTTCCGTTTAATTCCTCTTCTTCATTACTAAAGCCAGTCACTTTACGTCCAGCTAAAATGGACTGTCCGTTTTCATCAACGACAGGTAATAAGCCTACGACACCATGACAAACCGCTGATACGATCCCATTATTTTTGTAGATCGCAGAACCAATCTCTGCTAATTTTTCTGATCCGGGGAAATCCCACATCGTTCCATGACCACCGGCATAATAAATCGCCGTATACTCTGTTGGGTCCACTTCATCCGGACGTAACGTTTGACCTAACGCACGATTACGAAAGTCTTCATCTTGGTAATAGGTCCAATCCACTTGGTCCATATCTAATATACTTTTTGGTTCCAATGGTACGTATCCGCCATTCGGGCTAACAAAATCAGCTTCGATCTTGTTTTTGACTAATACATCATAAAAATGAGTCAATTCACTTAACCATAAACCTGTTGGACGCTCGATATTGTCGTATTTTTCTACATTTGTCAAAACAATCAAAACTTTCATTTTTTCAGCTTCTTTCTTAGATATTGATGGTTGATCCATAGCGTTGATCAAGAAAATTATACAACGGACTTGGTAAATACAAGTCTTTGTATGCTTCAGAAAAAGGTTTCGTCACAAATTCAGCATCTCGACCTTCTAATAATTTGACCGCCCATTCAGGATCTACCAACATTTGTTGACCTATTGCTACGAGTTCCGCATGAGCTAACACAGACTCGACATCTTTGCGGTTACGGACATTCCCGACACCTACTAATGGAATTTTCCCTTGAATCGCTTCGTGGACATATTCAAGAATTGATTTTTCGTTATAAGTTTCAGAACGAGCCACACGATCATAGGTGTTCAATGAAACATGCAGATAGTCTAATTTCGTTTCACGTAATTGTTCCATCAACCAAATCGTTTCTTCAAAACGGATACCTGGTGTTTCAAATTCTTCTGGTGAAAAACGATAGCCAACAATAAATGGTTTGGTTGCGTGTGTTTCAACTGCTCGGAAGACAGATTTCAATAATTCTTCAATAAAATGATAACGTTTCTCTAAAGAACCACCCCATTGATCTTCTCTACGGTTCGAATGAGGAGAAAAGAATTGTTGGATCAAGTAAGTATTCGCACCATGTAATTCTACTCCGTCAAATCCTGCTTCAATGGCTCTGCGTGTTGCTTCGCCAAATGCTTGGATCGTTTCACTAACTTCTTCATCACTTAATGCCCGAGGTGTTTCGGCATCTGGACGTTCTGCCGGAATCGCACTAGCAGATACTGTTTGTTCTCCTGATAATGTCGCACGGCTTGTCATACGACCGCCATGGAAGATCTGCACGATTGCCTTGGCGCCTTCGCCTTGAATGGCTTGTGCTAACTCGCTTAGACGAGGAAGCATTTCATCATGGGCGATACTCAATTCACCTGGCCAACCTTTACCGATGTCTTGCACATTTGCTGCACCAGTGATCACTGCTCCTAATCCTTTTGAGCGTTGTGCATAGTATTCGATCTCGTCTTTTGTGATTACCCCATTAAAAAAGCTAAGTTCTGTAGTCATTGGTGATAGCATCAACCGATTTTTCAGCTCACTACCTGATGGAAATGTGATTGATTCATTGAATTTTGCCATTCTTCTTCCTCCAATATGACGAATGTCACTTATTTTTTCTCGTATTTATTTAACCATACGATTAGTTGTACATGCAACTGTTATGTTTAAAAAATTTTATTTTTTTTGTAATTTATTGGTCGCTTCATTCAGCTCTTGAGAAAGCCGCTCGCTCTCGGCAGCACCTAAAACAACTTTATATGCATGGTGCAACTCATCCCAACTACTGTCGATCTCTTTGACAAATTCACGACCTTCATCAGTTAAAAATACCAAAGATAACCGTCCTTCTGTAACCGTTTTGACATAGCCTTTATATTCTAATTTTTCTACGAAACGTGCAATCGTTGAAGGCGCTGAATACAACATCTGCGCGATATCTTTTTGAGGAATACCGTTTTTTTCTTTCAAAATCAGTAAGATAAATCCATAAGTAGGTGCAAGTCTCGTTTTCTTGAAGGCTTCATCAGCTAACTTATTCAATACTCGATCGAGCTTCTTCACACTAAAAAAAAGACATTCTTCTAACGAACGTTCAATTGATTTCCCCATTTTTACACCTCCTGTTAGCGTACATATCATAGTATGATTTAGTTGATTTGTCAAAGAGGAGGATAGCATTCATATGTAGTTCAAATGATCACCTATAAAAATACAATGATATGTAGAAGCATCTATTCAGTTTTAGAATGTGTAAAATAACTAAGGGCAAATTTCCACTGTAGTGTCTAAACAGTCATATATCATGAAATGAGCAATTCAGTTTACGCACTTTAAAACAACCCACGCTCATAATAAGACCAGACGGAAAGAATGGTTACTATTTTCCTCTCAATATCCACACTATAAACTAGTCTATGCTGAATGTTGATTCTTCTTGAGTGATACGGAATCCCTACTAGTTTTTCATACGGTGGCGGTGACTGAAAAGGATTCTTTCGAATGACCTTGAGTAATTCATCAAACTTTTTATGTAACCCAGCAATTTTAAGTTTAGTAAAATTTTTTTTGCATTTTTTTATTTCTATAATGTATCCCAATCAATCTTATTTAACTCTTCCGTTTCTTCCTCTTCGTATTGCTTAATCTGATTGAGCACGCCTGTATTTTGTAAATACAGCGTTTCCTGAATTGCATTCCAATCTGCCTTACTAATAATTACTACACTTTCATCTTCACTTTTAGTATTGATAATTTCAACCGGTTGATTGTGTGCCACAACATGCTTAATCAAGCTATACAAATTATTTCGAGCCTTCGTTGGTGTAATTACTTCCATCTCTATTCACATCCTTCTTTATTATTAATAATAACGTACATAAAAGCGTAAGCCAATAAGCATAAATTGGTTGAATTTTGTCTTATACTTCTTGTTAATGTAGGCTTCATCATCTGACTTAATTGACTGATCAAAAAAGAAAGAAACATAGCTTTTTATACACTATCTTCCAGCCTATCTTAAAGAATGCAACAATAGGCTGGAAGATATTAGGAATCTTGCACACTTAAACCGAATGAACGATGTTCTAGAAATAACGACTAGTGAAATAAGCGTAAATCTCAAAAATTCGAAGAACAATTTTTGGTATTTCACGATTATTTCTCGGAGCTAAGCACTTCTATCACTCATTATCCAATTTTCACCACAAACGCTTCATAAGGACGTAATTCAACTTCTCCCATAGGCACTTCTCGGTCATAGTTTGCAATGATCAGTTCCGTTGTTTCTTGTGGCACAGTCAATTCATGTGTTTGTTCAGATAAGTTACAAACGATCAACCAACGTTCTTCATTGAGTGTACGATAATAAGCGAAGACTTCATCTGGAGTTTCTGCCAACAATTCATATTCTCCCCAGACAATGATTTCATTGTGTTTGCGTAACTCGATCAAGCGTTTGTACGTATGGAAAATCGAAGATGGATCTGCGATTGCTTGTTTCGCATTGATGGTTTTGTAGTTTGGATTGACGGATAGCCAAGGCGTTCCTGTCGTAAATCCACCATGTGCTGTTTCATCCCACTGCATTGGGGTACGCGCATTGTCACGCCCTTTGGCATTGATAGACTGCAAGATCTCTTCTTTACGATAGCCAGATGCGAAACGCTCATGATACATATTGATTGTTTCGATGTCTTGGGCTTCTGAAATGTCCTGGATCGGAGCATTAGTCATACCTAGTTCTTCTCCTTGATAAATGTAAGGAGTCCCCTTCATCATGTGGAGTAAAATAGCAAACATCTTTGCACTTTCCACGCGGTATTCTTGATCATTTCCCCAACGTGAAACAATTCTCGGTAAATCGTGGTTATTCCAAAATAAGCTATTCCAACCTTCATCACCTAATGCTGTCTGCCATTTGGACAAGACTTGTTTCAGTTCAGAGACATCTAAAGCTTTTAGATCCCATTTATCCTTGCCTGCTTGCTGGTCCAAAGTCATATGTTCAAATTGGAAGATCATGGATAGCTCATTTCGTTTGGGGTCAGAATAAAGCTTCGCGATTTCTGTCGTTGCGCCCCAAGTTTCTCCTACCGTCATCAAATCTTTATCTCCAAAAGTTGCTTGATTCATTTCTTGTAAATATTCATGGAGTCGAGGACCATTATTGGTGATTTCTTGATCCGGTAATTTGCCGATCGTATCGATGACGTCCATACGGAATCCACCAATTCCTTTATCGATCCAAAAATTCATCATATCATAAACTTCTTGTCTGACCAGCTCGTTCTCCCAATTCAAATCAGGTTGTTTCTTGCTGTATAGATGCAAATAATATTGACCCGTCGTTTCATCAAATTCCCAAGCTGGTCCACTAAAAATCGAACGTAGCGAATTAGGCACGTCTCCATTTACTGGATCACGCCAAATATAATAATCTCGATATGGATTGTCTTTGCTTTTGCGAGATTCGATAAACCATTGATGTTCATCAGAAGTGTGATTGACGACTAGATCCAAAATGATTTTGATGCCTGATTTCTTCGCTTCCTCAATCAGTTCGTCCATTTCAGCCATCGTCCCAAACTCAGCCATGATTGCTTCATAATCGCTGATATCATAACCATTATCATCATTTGGGGATTCATAGACAGGAGAAAGCCAAATCGTATCGATCCCTAGATAGGTTAAATAATCTAATCTTGAAATAATCCCTCTTAAATCACCAATTCCATCTCCATTCGTATCTTGAAAACTACGTGGATACACTTGATATACAACTGATTGATGCCACCATTTTTTCTCCATATGATCCTCCATTTGTTTTGTCCTATTCTTAAAGAATTGTAACGCTTACAAAAACAAGAGTAAACAGGTACAAACATGTTACCGATAACAATAAAATCCGGGATTTTTGAAATAAAAAAGAGCGAGGGGAAAGTTTCAATCAATGGATTAGCGCCTTAAAACAGAAACTGTTGATTGAAATAAGTATAGATTGCTATCAACATGTCTGTTTAGAGTGCGCCCTAAATAGACACCGAGAAATCATTGAAAAATCTAGTTTCAGTGTATGATTAGGGCGGATTTTAAATAGTTCGAGAAAGTAGGTGAAAATTTTGAAACTTGCTTATATTCGAGTGTCATCGATTGATCAAAATGAACAACGCCAAATCGAAGAAATGAAAAAGTTCGGTGCAGAAAAAATTTTCATTGAGAAACAATCTGGCGCAACGATGACTCAACGACCGATTTTCCGGAAAGCCAATCGGAAATCCTCACATGGATAAGTTCATCAAGGATTTAATCATTCAGATCCTGGCCATGATTGCTGATCAAGAGCGTACTGAATCTAAGCGACACCCGGCGCAAGGGATTAAGATTGCTAATGCGAATGGTGTTTATAAAGGAAGTCCTAAGCTATACAGTGCGGACGCAAAAGATCCCCAACATCGCCTTGTTTATAAAAGCATCATTGAGGATCTAAATCAGGGAATTGCTATTTCCAAGATTGCTAAAGACTACAATGTTACAAGACAAACCGTCTATCGAATAAAAAATGAGATTTAATCTTTGGTTGTACATCACTTATTTTTTCGAATTGACTCTATTAAAAATAATAAAAAGTATTACCACTATATTTGTTCCAATATACCAATAAAATTTTTGATCCGCTACACCCAAATCCGTAGTTACATTTTTTATAGGTTCGTAAGAAAATATAACAGATAGTAACACTCCTAAACTAGATATTAGAAACTCACTATTATTTAGTTTATTTTCAATCTCACTATTTATTATGTCCAAGTTCATATTATCAATTTCTTGCAACATTTGTTCAGTTTCTAAAGGAATGATTTTTGATTTAAAGTAGTAATATAATTCAACTCCACTGTAATAATTTGAAAACATAGTTAAATTTTCTGAGATAAGATACTCTCGTCTTTTTTTCTTCGCTTTTAAAATATTCTTGTTCGCCCAAGAATCAGAACTAAATATGAGATTGGCAAATCTTTTTAATAAAATTAGTTCTAATACACCTTGTATATTCCCGAGTATTTGTATATCAGTATCTAATTCTCCTGCTTTCATTTCTTGAATTCTCTTTTTCCCGATAGCAATTACGCTTTTCTTTGAATTTGAGAAAACTGTCATTTTATCTAATAAAAATTTATTGTGCTCAATTTCTTGTTCTTTAGGTATTGTTTGATATGGAGATTTACTTATTGAGTATAATTTTTTTTCAGTTTGTTTATTTTGATTTTCATCACTAGTGATTATGAAAATATTATAATCTTGAACTAACTGATTTTTTTCACATTTTTCAAAGAAAGTTTTTATATAGCTATTAATTACATCTTGTACATTAATCTTTTCTTTATTTGACTCTTCTCTTACTTCTTTATAAGCTTTTAAACCGTGTGGGTAGTGATACGAATAGAATGAAGTTTCAGGTAGAACTGTATGATTTGTTTTAATATCCGCTTCACTAAAAGAATGTGCCATTCTAATGATTTTTCTTCCATCATGATATAAATACATTATTGGAAATACATACTCTTTTTCCAATTTAATTGGTAACAGAACTGAGACACATGAAATTAATAATTTACTATCAAAAAAAATTAAATCTCTATAATTTAACAATTCATTTTCATTAGATAATATTTTCTCTATATCTTTGTAAATCGTTGGAATTTCTTGTGCTAATTGATTGGGTATAATGTTTTTTTATATACATTCCCACTACTTACTTCAATAGTTGCTAAAGTATAATCACTTAATAAATTCTTTTTTATATTAGAATTTATTATATAGAATGTGTTTATAACACCTTCCATTTACTTTCAACTCCTTTATTCTTTTCCTAAAAATAATAAATATACATAAATCAAATATATTATCTGATTTCATTGCCCAGTATCCTTGACCTTTTATTCTGTAAACAAGTTATATATTATATTAAAAACCCAACAAGGTATACTCTGTTGGACTCTAGGTAAATATCTTACTAAACCTAATTAAGTGAACAGCTGAAAGAATTATAAAATAAGCTAGTTAAAAAGGATCAAAAACTTAAAAGCTTCTGACCCCTTTTATTAATTGTCTTACTTGTTTGTAACTTTTAGTAACTTATTCAGGATATTAGAATTAACAATAGGGATTCAATTAAAATCGTTATACATTCCCACAACCAATAACTATTTATAAGTATTTTTAACGACACCGATAAAAATTAACTCTATCTAATTGAATTTCCTTAAATCTACTTTTTTCTAGCATTTTGAATAAAGAAATCACTAATATCCATATCTAATATTAGATATAGATATTAGTTCTTTTAATTTTTTAGATTGATTTTCATTTAACGATACACCGTCTTTTTTTATTGCATTAGATATCTCTATATTCATACGACTTAAAACTAACGGAACTGAAGTTCCTTCATTTTTCAACTTTTTAAGATAGGAGCCTAATACTTTTCGAAGAGATTCATTTCCAAGATCTATCTCTAAATCATCTAATAATTCAGTAATAATCACTTCTGCTTTTTTACGTCGATCGTCTCCACCAGAAAACCACTTTAAATTACTCATATATTCATCCTCCTTGATTCCTTTTTATGAATCCCTTTCGTCTAAATCAATGATTAAGTCACACTTGTCTATTAATTTATCATTATGAGATATCATAATGATTGACTTATTAGGGTACTTTAATAATTTTTCAAAAATCAACATTTCAGTTTTAGAATCTAAAGCACTCGTAGCTTCATCTAATAATAAAATTTTACTTCCTAATAATAAAACTCTTGCTAAAGCAATTCTTTGCTTTTGACCACCTGATAAATTCGCACCATTTTCTTCTAAATACGTATCAAGTCCTAGAGGAAGCGCAGTAATATAACTCCATAAACAAGTATCTTTCAGTACTTTTTCGAGTTCTTGTTCATCAGGAATACTTTCTAAACCTAAAAATAAATTGTCTTTAATAGTTCCACTCATAATAAAAGATTCTTGAGGCACATAGGTAATCAACTTACGTAAATCTTTTCTATTAATATTTTCAATATTTTGCTCATTTATACAAATTCTTCCATTATCTGGAGAATAAAATCCAGCTAGAAGTTGTGCTAAAGTTGATTTCCCAGCACCACTATCACCTTTTATTCCTATATTTTTACTCACAGGTAGAGAAAAACTCATATTATCTAACACATTAGGATATTTAGTAGAATAACTAAAATATACATTTTCAAATGTAATCGTTGCTTTTTCAGTTAATTTAGCCAAATGAATAAACTTGTCTTTATTTTCATTATTTATAGAAAATACATCGTTAAGCCGATTATTTGCAACTTGTGCTTTTTGGAATTTTTCTTGTAGATTTATTATATTTTGTAGAGGTGTAGAGAAAAATATAGATAATGAATTGAAAGTTATTAGTTCTCCTATTGTAATTTCTCCATTGATAACATAATACGAACCAAACCATAATACAAAAGCCGAGGTTAAAAGAGAAACCAAAATTTTTAAATTTTGAATTATAGAATCATACATATTTCTCTTTAGTGATACATCAAAAAATTCATTTAAACTTCTATATATTTGATTTACAATCTTATTCTCACTACAAAGTGCTTTTATAGTATATATTCCGTTTAATCCTTCAATAAAATTAGAATCAACTATTGAATTTTTTTGCATCTCTTCTCCGTTTAATCGACTCATTTTTTTATTTGATCCTAATATAATTAGTATATAAAATGGAATAGAACTTAACGTTATTAAAAATAATTGTTTATTAATATTGATCAATATAATCCCCACAACAATGACTGAACTTAAATCTAAAAAAATAGATATGGTAAAGCTAGCTAAAGCTTCTATAATTTTATTAGCATCAGAAAATCTAGAGACAATATCTCCAGTTTTTCTTTTAGAAAAAAAGGAAGCTGGTAAAATGAAAATATGTTCTAAATATTTAAATAAAATGCTTCTACCTACATCTTGTCCTAGCTTTTCTAAATTATATCTTCTTGTAATTTCAAATATACTTGTTATAAAAATGCCTATGATATAGCTAATTGATATCATAAATAGATTTAAAAAGTCTTTTTCAGGAAGTAACCAATCTATTAAAATTCTAAAATAGCAACTTGATAGTATTCCTATAATTGTTATTATTAATGAAGATAATATCACCAATAAAATTTTTTTATATTGATCTTTTAATAAACTTATTGAAGAAAAAAAACTTTTTTTTGTATTATTTATGGGTTGGAAATCAGGTGTCTTTTCAGCAACTAAAATAACACCAGTCCATTTATTGTTGAACTTTTCTATTGATTCTTTGTATTTTCCAATCGCAGGGTCAGCTATTAACAATTTCTCTTTTTTCATACCATATACAATACAATAATGAAGAAATTGATTATTCGTTACTATATTAGCAATTACGGGATAATTGAACTCATTTTTTTTCCATACATCACTATTAGCTTTATAGGCTTCACAATTTATTCCTAATTTAGCAAATCCGTTAACTATACCTAATGCACAGGTACCTTCAGAATCGGTTTCAGTTAAGTCTCTTAAAACTTCCACTGAAATCCATGAATGAAAATTATTTAAAATCATCTGCATACAGGCTATACCACAATCAACTTCATTATACTGTTTTATTAATTTTTGTCTCAAAGAATCACCTATAAATAAGAATACTCATCCATAGAATTTTTGAATGAGTATTCTAAAAATATAATACACTAAAATAAAAGGCTTAAATTAACTTTTCCAACCAGCTGCTCCACCAGTAGCTAAATTCGCAGCAGAATTATTTCCAATAATGCCAATAGCTTTTCCCCAATCAACACTGCACCCTTTTTTATTACATGAGACTCCATTACCGTAGTATTTTCCACCTACTACTTGTGACATTTCTTTTGCTGTTAATTTCTTCAAAACTTAAACCTTCTCTCTTTTTTTGAACAATAAATAATTGTCCTTATTTAAAAGATAGCATATTTTTTATATTTTCTTGCTTAAAATCACGTTATTTTAACTTACAATTTTGTCATCTAAAAACACATTTTATTTTATTATAAATATGGATTTCATAAACGTAGCTTTTGATGTCATAAAAGTTATTTTTAATGTCATAATCGTAAATATACTTACTTTGATTAATTTGCCTAAATCTAAAAAAATATTTTAAACAAATAAATAGTTGTCTATCCTACGGTCTTACGAGCAAGAAAAAGTATTCGTGTATGCCTAATTCCACATCCTTGTCGGTTTACTAGTAGCCACATACGAGTACTGGCTAAATACTCGTAACAAGAAGTAAAACAAATACGGCGGCATTAGCCAAAAAAAGAAAAGCCCTAGAGTATCCTACTACTCTAGGGCTTCAGTGTTCACATGTTCTTTTTCTGCAAAACAATCATATCATGATTTGTTGTTTTATTCAAATGGTACCTCATTTATCTTTTTCCTTTGTATGTTCAATTTTTTTAGAACTATCTCTTCAACTAATCGTATAAACTTGGACTGTAGGGTTGCTGCTACGTAATTAACAAAGTTTTTATCAGTGTATTCAAAAGACCACATATATTTTAAACAATTATTATCGTAAAGATCGATTCATTTCATGTCGTCATATTCTAGTCCTTATTTTTCAACGGTTCGATTTGTGGGTGGGACAAAAAATAAAATTCATTTTTGTTTCATACCTTAAAACTAAATAAACAGTGTTTGCAAACCGGCTCCTTCAACATTAAGCTAAAAAATTGTCAAATATAAAAAGTAATTTTTCAATTTTCTATCTTACTGCTCAGGTCAAAACACTTCTGTCACAAACTCGTCGAACCAGTGACCGGTCATCTAAAGGCTCACTTGGTGTGCTAACGTTTTCACTAACGTGGGCGAGTGATATCAGATTGGCGCTCATGGCACTAGATCTAAGGAAATTAGGGGAACACATGGATAAAAAGTGTGTATATGACTAAAAAGGAGTCCAATTTTGACAAAAACACATCAAAATCAGACTCGTTTTTTATTTTCGAGAAAGGGCGATTGGACTGTCCCACACTCTTTTAAAAGCGAATGAACACTCAAGTTCTACCTAAATCAATCAAACATTCAAGATCCACATGAATCCTATAAAGACAAAGAATAGCGCGTACATGATCGGTGAGACTTCTTTGCCACGTTTTGCTGCTAGCATGGTGATTGGATAAAAGATGAATCCTAATGCAATCCCATCTGAGATACTATAAGTCAACGGCATACCGATCAAGATCAAGAAAGCAGGAATCGCAATCTCCATTTTTCCCCATTCGATCTGACGTAATGATTGGGCCATCAACACACCAACTAAAATCAGCGCAGGTGCAGTCACTTGTGAAGTCACGACTGATAATAATGGTGAGAAAAACAATCCGAACAAGAATAAAATCCCTGTTGTGATTGCAGTTAATCCAGATCGTCCACCAACGGCGATCCCTGCGGATGACTCAACAAAAGCCCCAACTGGCGATGTACCTAACAATGAACCAGCTAACATCGCAGTAGAATCCGAAGCTAATGCTTTCCCAACACGTGGCATTTTGTTATCTTGCATGAAACCGGCTTGGTTTGCTAGGCCAACCAATGTTCCAGCTGTATCAAAGAATGTCACTAACAAGAACGTCAAAACGACTACCCACATTTGTAAGCTATTGATATCACCAACGTGTTTCAATGCAACTAAGAAAGTGGGTTTCAAGCTAGGTGCTGCCGCAACAAGCTGTGAAGGCATAGGAATCAGTCCAGTAACTAGTCCTAGAAGTGTGGTAGCTACCATCCCGATAAAAATCCCTCCTGGTACGCGACGAACTAACAATACCGCAGTAACGATCAAACCAAAAATCGTCAACCAAGTGGAACCGACACTCAATGAACCTAAGCCAACAAGAGTTGATTCATTTGCCACGATCAAGCCACCTTCACTCAAGCCTAGAAAGGCAATAAACAAACCAATCCCGCCAGAAATCGCAAACTTCAAGTCTGTTGGAATGGCATCAATGATCATCTCACGTAATTTAAAAATGGTGATCAAAATAAAAATCAACGAAGCGACAAACACTCCTGCCAATGCTGTTTCCCATGGAATCCCCATACCTAAACAGACCGAGTAAGCAAAAAAGGCATTGATTCCTAGCGCAGGTGCTGTTCCAATCGGGTAGCGTGCAACGACCCCCATCAAAATACAGCCAATGGCACTGGCTAATGCTGTCGCAGTAAACACTGCCCCTTCATCCATCCCCGAAGCACCAAGTACTGTTGGATTGACAAATAAGATATATGCCATAGAGATAAATGTCGTAAACCCAGCCAGTATCTCACGTTTCACCGTCGTATTCAGTGCGTCAATCTCGAAGTAGGAAAGTATCTTTTCCTTCATCGTTCATCCCCCTAAAACCGAACATTTATAAAAAAGTTCTTACTATATTAGATTTATTAATAAAACAACGTGTTTAATATTATCCCAAATAAAGAAATAAGTAAACAAAAAATTCGGATTTAATCAAAAATCCGAACATTACTATTTACCTATTCCGCTTTCATTTAGAGAAGAGTATGTCGATTACTAATAAATAAAACTAAGTACACAATAGTTGAAGAAGCTTCTATCTATGGGTTTCTTTACCGATTCGCTTTTGTTCTTCCGCACGAAATTGCTGATTGTCGATTTGGCTGATCGGTAAATTACTCCCTTTCCCACGATAATCTAAAGAATTTAAACCACCGAAGCCTGTATCGACCATTTTATTCCATCCTTTGGCAGGATTTTTCCCAGATTTCAAATTCTTCATTCTCAATTTATCACTCTTTTTCATCCGTTGCTTTTTGAAATAATCTTCAAGTGTTTCAGTGATCGAGATTTTCATATTCTGTCTCCCTTTCATCTACTTTTTCTGTCGATTCTAATTTTGCAATCACAAAAAAATTTCCTTCAGGATCGGAAAAGTTAAACGTCAACAAGCCATTGTTCTCCAAAATTTCACCAGCTGTTTCGATTTGTTCGTAAAGTTCGTCAAACTTATCTGTAAAGAAAATCATAGACGGTGGTGGTCCTAACACTTCTGGTGAAAATCGTTCAACGAATGTCCGAGGAAAAATAGCCAACTCCAATTCTTGCGACATACGCAAGACAATGCTTTGATATTCCTCTGGCAATTCCAACGTTTCTACTATTTCTGCCTTCAATTGCTCAACGAAAAACCGACTGACTAACGCGACATCTTCGACGTATAGCATGACACGAGATTTATGGATCATTTGACAACGCCTCCTCTAAATAAAAGCTTGTTTTCATTATAGCACGAAAGCGGAAACACACTTAGTGGAAGTCACTGCTATTAAGCACAAGATGATTGAGCGAAGGTTGCTTATTTTCGTGTTAAGCGATCAAAAGACAAATCACCCGCAATCTTCAAGTTTGCTTTGTTTGAAGATTACGAGTGACTCCATCGTTTTGGTTATTTCCTACGTGTCCGGTCACAAAGTGATTTCTGGTTGTTCTTTCGTCACTGTTTGTCTAGTACTCGTTACACCAAATGTTCGTTCAATGTCTTCTTGTAAAGCAGTCATTGCTTTTCCGGCAACTTCTGCTTGTTGTGCGTTGACTGCCTCGATCACCAACACAGCGTTCGTCGTTTTTTCTGTTAACATAGTCCGTTGCGCTTCACGCCAGTTAAAGCAGCGACAAACTGCGCCTTCTTTATCATAATAAATGATTTCTTCTGGTAATGCGGGCGCATCTGCTTCTGCGCCTAATGGCAAGAAATTTTCTCCACCTTGGGCTTTACCCAAATGAAGATCCCCAACGATCGTGTCAAGATCTTCTCCGCCACAGGGTACGCCAAAGCGCAAAGAGATACTATTATAGATATCCACTAACGGACTGATCGGGAAAAATTCGCGACCTTGACTGGCTCTTTTTAGCAGTGCTTCGATCGATGAACGTGCGCCTTTTTTTGTCTTGAACTGGGTAAACGCTTGACGCCATTGTGCAATCACTTCATTTTGACTAAAAGGTTCTTCTGTTAAATAATTTCTTGCTTCTTTAGCAGCACGATTCAATTTGTCATAATAATCTGCTTTGTTTTCTTCAACGACTTCGTTATTGATCCCTTCTACCGTTAGGATCTCGATTTTTGCTTCTGGGAACACTTCCCAAAATGATGGATCTGCTACAAATTTTTTCATTCGTTACACCTCATTGATTTTTTTGACTAAGATATGATCGATCTGTGCATCGTCTCCCATATAAAACACATGTTGTCCTTGGCGTATGAACCCATGCTTACGGTAAAAAGCTTGGGCGGGATCATTATGTTCCCACACACCTAACCACACAGCTGTTTTTCCCTGTGCTTTCGCTTGAGCCAACGCCCAGTTCATCAAGTGAGTGCCGATCCCTTTTTTCTTATAGGGTGGTCGAATATAGATCCGTTCGATTTCTAGATGATCCTCAGGCATTTCCTCGGATTGTGCTTTTCCTGTGTTCAGTTTTAGATAACCCGCAATTTCGCCATGATCTAGTGCCCAGAAAAAAGCTGATTCTGGATGGATCAGTTCTTTTGTCAATCGCTGCAAATCATATGCTTGCGAAAGATATGCATCCATATCTGCCTGCGTGTTATATTCGCCAAAAGTATCTGTGTACGTTTCAATGCTGATTGCTTGAAGGCGTTCCACTTCACTTCCCACAATCGGTCTGATTTCTACCTTTTCCACTCCAACATCCCTTTCAATACAGGCGTTTATTGCCCTTTTTTACAAAATTCCAGTCTTCGCTGATATTTTTCCTTACGTGTGTCAATAATCTTTCCAACTGTTGGATTTCTTCTTCAGACAAGCCAGCTAAAGCGACTTTCGTAGAATGATGGTGTTCTCGGATGATCATCGGATAAAGTGCTTCTCCTTGGGCTGTTGGATAACACATTTTGTTTTTCTTGTTCTGTTCGTCCGTTACACGTCGAATCAAGCCATTGCTTTCCAGCTTTTTCAGCGCACGGGCAGTTGTCGTTCGATCGACTTTAAGCATTTCGGCTATTTTTTCTTGAATGATACCTGGATTTTCACAAATCCGAACGAGATACAGGTATTGCCCCCTCGTCAAAGCGACTTCTTTAAACTCAATATTACTGATCGAATCTAACGCTCGTGCTATCGCGCCGATTTCTCTTATGATCTCAGCCATCTCTTCTCTCCTTTAGTTGTACTTTTATTGTACTGATTTTTGTTGCAAATGCAACAAAAATATATTGATCAGTCAAAATAAGGCAAATGACCTTTCGCTAAGATCGCAAGCTGTTCTTCTGTCGTCCGTTTTTGGGAAAGAGTAGGTAAATCATCCAATGCAAAAAAGGCGCTGTTTGAAGTTTCATTATTCGTGATAAAAGAACCTCCAATGATTGAACATCCAAAAATGACTTTATAGTATTGAAAGGCTTGTGGAATATCTTTTCGGGTATTGGTATCAAAAATCGCCAGTAGTTGATCCACCGTCACCGTTAGCCCGGTTTCTTCTTTCACCTCTTTTTCAATATTTTCCTTTGGTGAATAGCCGATTTCCGCAAAACCGCCCGGCAATGCCCATTCTTTTGTATGGCTGTCTTCCACTAACAGTACTTTATCCTCTTGTTTGATAAAGGCACGTACATCGACTTTTGGTGTGGGATACCCTTCATTTTGTTCTAAGATCAATTCAAGGCGTTCTTCGATTTCCTTATCGCCATTACTTAATAATGATAAAGCAATCGATTTCAATTCTTGGTAACGTTCTTCGTCAAATGGATCTTTCCCGTAGAATAGACCTGCTTCTGCTATCGCTAATAAGCGTTTGTATTGTTCGATTTTTGTTGTCATTACAATTCATTCCTTTCAATAAATCCACGCTGTTATCTCTTACTCCAAAACTACAAGAAACCGCTTATGTAAGTCAAGGATTGTGTTATAATTTGTTTTAAAAGGAGGGATGTTGGATGTACTCGCTCATGCACCAAATCATCACTGAAAAGGATTTACAACGACAAGTCACGTTGATTGAACTACTTTTAAACCATCCCAAAATCACTGTCAATGAGCTTGCTGAAGAAACCAATACAACAGAGCGTACGATTTTTTCCGATTTACAAGTGATCCGTTCACAGTTACCTGATGGCTGGTTGATCGATAGTGATCAGTCAGGGATTCGTTTGCTCAATCAAAAAAATCTACTTGCCAATGATCTGTGGGAATTGTTTCTAAAGCAATCCGTCAGTGTACAATTGATCAAAGAACTATTGTTTACAAAGGAATGTTCCACAACCAATTTCTTAGCAGCCAATGGACTTTCTTACGAAACGCTGAAACGCCATACAAGAAAAGTCAATCGCCAACTCCTTCGTTATGGGTTACAGATCAAGCTGACAAAATATACAAGTACGATGAGTGGTTCTGAGAATGCGATCCGCTTGTTTTATCATCGTCTTTTGATGCCATTTACTCATAATAATTATTTTTTTGAAGATTATTCCATCCATGAATCCCATTACTTTCGTTTTTTGAAACGCTTGAAGCAAACCCCTTTTTCTGTTGAAACAGAAGAGATTTTTGGCATTTGCTGGTTTTTCATCAACACGATACGTGTTAAGGCAAACTGCCGTATCGAGGACTCTTTCTTTGAACCTGAAGATACTCTTTTCTCCACGTATGCTACGGAATTGACCGAACTTTACGAATTAGAAGGCGTTTATTTACAAAAAGATGAATTGATTTTTGCTTTCTTTTGCTTTTTAGAAAGTTGGAATTACAACAATCAATACCAAGAACCCGTGGCAGATATCTTGCAAAGTTATCCTTTTTCGGGCAAGATCAAACAATTCGTTCAAGATTTAGCTGATACCTTGCACTTAGAAGAATTAAACGAGACAAAACTTGCTGATAACCTGATCTTGTTATTGTTGAAATATCATGAATCACCTATCTTGATCGAGCAGTTGAATTTGCAGTATCACTATTTCTTGGAAGAATATGAGCAACAATATCCACAGTTGTACCCATTCAAACAAGAATTACTTGAGCAACTGAAACAAGAGTTACCTGTTCAAGAAGACGAATACTTTTTGCGCCTCTTATCATTCTTGATCCAGCAAGCGATCTTATCCGTTCGTCCCAATAAATTGAACCTATATTTCTTCTTTCAAGGCGAACCCTCTTGGAAAGCCTTTTTGCAACAAGAATTAAATGATTACTTTGGGAAACGAGTTCAATTGATCCCAGTAGAATTATCACAACTTTCTGACATCACGTTCCATAAAAACGACTTGTTCGTCTCAAACACCCCCCTCGATCAAGTCCCAATACCAATCATCTACATCTCTACCATACCAACCAAAAACGAGCTCGACCAATTGACCGAACTCACATTTAGAAGTTATTTGTAAGGTTGTGAGAAAAGCGATATGACCTGAGCAGTAAGATGGGAAATCAGAAAATAGCTTTCCATATTTTTTGATTTTTCAGCTTAATGTTGAAGGTCAGCTTTTCGAACACCGTTTATCAGGTTGTGAAAGAAGCGTTCAGCACTGAGTAATAAGACAGAAAAAGCGAAAATGGCTTTTTCATTTTTGATTTTTTTGGCTTATTATTGAAGTGTTGCTTCTTGAACACCGTTTATCTAGGTTGTGAAAAAACCGTTCAGCTCCAAGTATTAAGGCAGAAATTGAGAAAATAGCTTCTCATATTTTTCAATTTTTGACTTAATATTGAAGGAGCTGGCTTTTGAACACCGTTTATCTAGGTTGTGAGAAAAGCGCTTTGACCTGAGCAGTAAGATGGGAAATCAGAAAATAGCTTTCCATATTTTTTGATTTTTCAGCTTAATGTTGAAGGTCAGCTTTTCGAACACCGTTTATCAGGTTGTGAAAGAAGCGTTCAGCTCCAAGTATTAAAACATAAAAAGCGGCAGTCTTCCTCTAAAGTAACCTAGGGGAAGACTGCCGCTTTGACTTTATTCATTGGATTCTCAGTTACCGGCAAAAGCTTCTCTTTCTTTTCTTTTGATCCATGTTTTACTGATTCGTTTCTCGACTTCTACGATTGTAAATAATAAAAGTACATTTGCAAGGATTGGTAAATGTTGAGCAAAGCTCAAACTTGTTGTTTCAATGACTTGTTGCGCAAAGGGTAGATAAATGACTCCAGTTTGGAGGACAAATAAAATACCTAATGAAATAAATAAGAATTTATTTTGGAAGAAGCCTTTGTTCAATGAAGCATCGACTTGCTCACGGCAATTGATCATATAGACGGCTTGGGCAGCAACAATGTTTTGTAAAAGAACAGTTTGTTGTAAGGCTTGACCTTCAAACTGCATTGCCAACCAATAAGCTGGGATAATGATCAGGAGGGACACATAGAAAATCCGGAAAACATTGTACTTAGTCAAAATCCCTTGGTTAGGATCTCTTGGTGGCCGACTCATCGTGTCTTTACTTGCTTGTTCAAAACCTAAAGCATAGGATAACGTGATTGTTGTCACCATATTGACCCATAAGATTTGGATCGGCGTCAAAGGCAATGGCTGATTCGCAAGCAATGCCCAGATAATCACCAAACCTTGTGCTAAAGATGTAGGTAAGAAGAAGCTGATCGTTTTTTGTAAATTATCTAAAATCCGACGTCCTTCTTTGACTGCTTTAGCGATCGTATGGAAGTTGTCATCGCCTAAGACCATATCTGCGGCTTGTTTACTGACTTCACTTCCTTTGATCCCCATAGCGATTCCCACATCTGCTCGCTTCAATGCGGGCGCGTCATTGACACCATCACCGGTCATCCCAACGATTTCGCCATTTTTCTGCAAAGCTTCTACGATCCTTAATTTATGCTCCGGAGTCGTTCGAGCAAAGACATCGACTTTGCTCACTTTCTTCGCTAAATCTTGATCAGAGAGTCGATCGATATCGATTCCTTCAAGGACATTACTCGTATGCTTCAACCCGATTTGATCAGCAATTGCTTGGGCTGTGTCTTTATGGTCACCAGTAATCATTTTCACCGAGATCCCTGCTTGCTGACACTCTCTTACCGCTTGGATCGCACTCTCTTTTGGTGGATCAATGATTCCTGCAATCCCAACAAATGTCAGTTGTTGCAACTGTGCATGCTCTAATTCTTGCTCAATAGGCAATTGCTTGTAGGCGAACCCTAATACACGTTGGCCTTTTTTTGCTAGTTGTGATGCTTGGTTGATCCATTGTTGCTGTTCTGATTGTGACAAAGAAGATTTCGATAATAAAACTTCTGGCGCTCCTTTGACAAACACTACTGCATGGTCCTGTTCTTCATGCAATGTTGCCATATATTTATAACTTGAGCTAAATGGCAGTTTAGCAAGCGCCGTTTTTAGGGGAAGATTCTGTTCAGCTGTGTATCGTAATAAAGCCAGCTCAGTTGGATTGCCACTCAACGTTTCAACTACTTGATCATCTTTCGTTTGCACTTCTTGACAATTTTTCATGATTTCAAGTAAGCGTGTCTCATCTTCTGTCATTGTTTCCACAACAGTCATTTCATTTTTAGTCAACGTACCCGTTTTATCTGAACAGATCACCGTCATTGAACCAAGTGTTTCAACGGAAGGTAGTCCTTTGATAATCGCTTGTTCTTGTGCCATTTCATTGACCCCCAGTGAGAGGATCATCGTCAATACCGCTGGCAAGCCTTCGGGGATCATAGAAACGATCAACGCAATGATCGTTGAGAATAAAAAGTTCCATTCTAAGCCATACCTAAATGAGGTAAAGAAAATCAAGAATAAACTTAGAAAAACGATTCCTCTGAAGATTTGCTTGTTCAACTGATGGATCTTGCGAACCAAAGGGGTCGTTTGTTGTTGAACTGATTGTAATGCCTGATTGATTTTACCAATCTCTGTCGTATTCCCTGTTTCAACGACGACACCAAGCGCCGATCCAGCTTGGACAAGTGTACCTGAAAAAGCCATATTGAGTTGATCTCCTGCGCCTAATTCATCGACTAACGGCTCACTCATTTTCTCTACCGCATCGGATTCACCGGTCAACGCAGCTTCTTCGATCATCAAACCATATGTTTCGACTAAACGAATATCGGCAGGCACGACATCTCCAGCTGTTAAACTAACTATATCCCCTTGCACGATCTCAGTGGCAGGGATACTTTTCTTGACGCCTTCAGAAAGAACCACTGCGTCTTGACTCATTAAACTTTTTAGCCCATTGAGTGACTCTTCTGCTTTTCTTTCTTGCCAATAACCAACAAAACTATTGATGATCACTACAAGTAAAATAATACTACCTTCAATATAATCACCCGTTAAAAACTTCAAGACAGAAGCCACCATAAGGATGATCATCAACAAATCCGTAAAATGCTTCAAAAATTTCCGAAGCGGACTGACTTTCTTTTTCACTTCTATTTCATTTCGTCCTTGTATTTCTAAACGACTGGTACGTTCTTGATTTGAAAGACCATCTTTGGTCGTCTTTAATTTATTCATTGTTTGTTCAGCAGTTTCTTTGTACCATGTCATCGGCAATCCCTCCTGTATTTCATTTGATAATACTTATTATACGTAAGAAGGAGGGTTTCTTATGTCGATTATTTCAGGCAAACATGAAATAATTAGTGTGATTTAATATGAACCAGGTTTCTAGGTTTGCTTTTCAAACGAAATTTTTCTCTTTACTCCGATTGCTTCGTTGATTTTTGTTCACTCAATTTATTTTTTATTTCTTGTTCCCAAGAAGGTTTTCTAATTTTTTCGATACATAATGGGGCAACAAAAAGAATGCCGCTGATCAATGCGACAGCCACAAAGTTGATCCATGTACCAGCTTTTAATGTAAGTCCGACAGAAAAAACGATTGCTGAAAATAAGACTAACACAACAAGCCATGCACCGAGATTCCCATTTCCCTCTTTTTTACCGATTCGAAATGGACGAGGGATAGTTGGATTTGTTTTTCTAAAACGTAAGAATGCGACACCCATGATAAGATAGACGATACAATAAATCACTGTCGTTGCATTTACTAACATCAAAAATGCTTGATTGACTCCTGGAATCAATAAATAAAATAGTGCAAACACAGAAATGATAATGGATTGTGTCAAGATCACCGCTTTTGACACATCAAATTCATTGGTTTTCCAAAAATTGAAACGAGGAGGATACGCGCCTTTTCTTGCACTTTCTGTAACAGTTTTGGCTGGACCAGAAGCCCAAGCAGACAATTGTACAGCGACACCGACAAATACAAGTAAGCTGAATAGGTTCACAATCATATGTGGCAAGCCAAGAATTTGGCAATCGATCGAAATGGATTGGGCAATATTATTCAACTCCATTTGACCCTTTGGTACCACATTGGCAACGACTAACGCATTCAGCGTGTTTACCACAAATAAAAAGACTAACGCAGCGAAAATACCGCGTATATAAGTTTTAACGGGATGTGCCAATCGAGTGATATAAACAGAAGACATTTCGATTCCAGTAAAAATGAACATGATCGGTGCAAAATAAACGAATGATTTTGCAGTACTTGGATCGGGAACTAAAAGATCCCAAGAAAATTTCCCTAATGTTCCATTTGGCATGATACCGACCTTGATCCATGCTGCGACACCTAATAGGAGCATCAATGCCAACGGGATATACAACCCCAACCAGACACCGATTTTCCCGCCAATTTTTGCCATGTCGAATTTTAAGTTCAATAGTGTAATGATCCAATAAACGACTAAAATCACGAGTAATGTGAATTTACTATTCAAGCCTAGTGGGACGTTATTGACCATGTTGCCAAACAATGGGGCGAGTGCTGAGGCAACCATGACCATCCCTGGAAACATTTGAACCCATAAAAGCCAAGAGACGACAAATCCCCATTTTCTACCGAGGGATTGAGAGACCCATAGTTCTGGCCCTCCCTTTTGTGGAAACATCCCTGCAAACTCTCCTGAGATCAGAGAGATCGGAAACGCATAAAAGAGTACAGCAACTAACATATAAAACAACATCGTCCAACCAGTGGCAGCGACATCAGGAATATTGCGGACGCTTGCGACTAAAGCGCAAGTCATCCCAATAAACGTTAAGGTTGACAGTTGTTTGGTTGATTTTGAGTCTGTCATGATCGACCCTTCTTTCTATCACTAAAACTACGCAAGAACTTCTTTTAATTTTTCTTCCATTGCGTGTTTGATGGCTTCGGTGTAATAAGCAAAGATGTTGTCATCGGTTAAATACGGAGTCATGATCGCAGCTCGCAACAAAGTAACTTGTTGTTCTTTTTGCCATTCCTCTTTTGGAACACCCATGCTTTCAACAAATGCTACTGGAGAATCGCCATAATCCGCTTGCGTGAAGGTCGTATGAGAAGTGATGAAGCGTTCTGCGTACACATCACCTTCCATATAAGAGGAGACATCAAACATTTCTTCATTCAAACGGTTGATTTCTTTTAAATCAGTACAGCCTTGGACTTTGAATGCCCAATCGACCATATTGAAATCTGGATGATTCAATGGATAGACTTCGATTGTTTTCCCATTGACAGTAAAGCTTAATTGATCAAGAAATTCTCTGAAACGTTGAGCGGCTTCGATCGATGCACCAATCAATTGACCATAGCCAGTGACATTCAAAGGCAGAACTCGGTGTGCCGTCCAAACTGCCGCAGCCGTTGCCCCAGCTTTTGAACCTTCTAAAATATAGGCACCTAACATATCCGGTGCTTTAACGGATTTTTCAAACACATAGGGAGCAAAATAAGAGATGATATTCCGCATACTTTTATGTTTGATCGTGATTCCTCCTGCTGCATAAGGTACATAGCCCATCTTATGGGGATCAACAGTCACTGATTCGGCTTCACTGATTGCCTTGAATCCTTCATAAACACTTCGTTCGATTTTCACTTCATGATGGAAAACATGATGTTCTTCATAAAATTCTGCTAATGATGCGTAAGGTACAAATTCATACGCTTCATTCATGAACAAACAACGAGCATAGCCACCATAAGCTGCATCCACGTGAAGGTAGAAATAAATGCCTTCATCTTTCAATTTTTCTCTAAGTTCAACGATTTGATCGACACGATCGACTTGTCCTTCTTCTGTTGTACCTACAACAGCGACCACACCTAGGATGGGGATATGTTGGATAGCTAGTTCACGAATCGTCTTTTCCAATACTTGGACATCCATTCGGTAGCAGTCATCAACGGGGATCGCGATCATTTGATCCAACCCGACACCACAAATATCTAATGCTTTCATCCATGAATAGTGTTTGGTTTGAGGAACAAGCCATTTGCCCAATTCTTGGATGTGTTTCCCACTTCGTGAAGATGCAGCTTTGACATTGTCTAATTCTTCATCAGTAAATGTTTCGATCATTTCTAAGATTTCTTCTACAGATAGATTAAGTAATTCCCAATCCGATAGGTCTTTCACTTTTTCAGGGTAAGTTTCTTTGACCGCTAAAGGAATCGATTTGATACAACGGGCATACCATAGACCTTCTAAATTCGCAATTGAACCATCCGCTGTCAGATGTCCCCAACCATTCGGCATACTGAACAGCTTCGCAAAGTCTTCTCCGATTTCTGCTTCCATTTGTGATGTGGCCATTGAGGATTCCAATGCCACGTTATTAGGATTCCAAAGCATCGCAAAGTGATAAGCCAACAAAGCTGGCATCAATGTTTCTGCATTCATTTGTCCCCAATAACGTCCGGCTGAATGCCAAGGAATTGAACCGGCACGCATTCGTTCACTGACTTCATCTAAGACCTCCATCATATGTTGTCGAGTCGTAAGATAAGACGTTGTTGATTTGTCTGCTTCACTGATTGCGGGAAGGTCAGCTGGTAAATAATTTTCACGCCAACCTAAATGTTCATCCAACATCTTATTCAATAACATTCTATACACTTGGCCATTTTCTGCTTTGTCGCCAATAAAGACGGCTTTGATGTCCATATCTTTCATGATTCATTTCTCCTCTCTTGTTACCTGATCACAGGAAATACTCAGCCGGCTGTTGTTGCTTGATCAGTTTACGTGTTTGACTATACGCTCAAATTTAAAAAAAATTTTTTTAATAACATATCTTTATATTTCTTACTTTGAAGACAAAAAAAATAAAGTCTGATTATTCTGTATTTTTAGCTCAAAAAAACGAACGTTGTGACTAAACTTCCTACTAAGAATGGTTCAATTTATTGATTATAACGTTTAAGTCACGAACAAAAAAAAGAAATCAAATGTACTTATTCGTTGAAAAATAGTCATATTTGTTTTTTCTATTTGGTTCTTTTTATCAATCAGTTCCCAATTTTTTTAATTAAAACAGATACAATAACAAAAATAAGTAAATTTAGCATTTTGTTTGCTAAGAAAGATTGGGTGATAGATGCGTATCTACAAAAAACATGGCATAATAGCTAAGTGCTTGTGCATGACTATACAAATAGGGAGGATTCCCCATGATTGAACATTATCTTGAGAAAAATCTCTTACGCCAACTCTTTCTTTGTGGACAGTTTTATGTAAATAAGGAAGTCGATCTTCCAACGACAGCTACTTTGTTACATGTTTGTCAAACCACTCTGTTGAATGATATCAAATCATTAAGTAGAGAATTGAGCGACCAAATCATTTATCAATCAAAAGAAAAAGAAACCTATTCTTTATACTTCGCACCAACAACTTCTCGCTTCCAATTGATGCAACGACTCTCTCGGCCGTCTTTATTTTTAAAAACTTGCCTTCTTTACTTAGAGGATGAACCAGATTATATCCAATTGACCGAACTCGAATTTGTTTCAGTCAGCAAAGCTTATGCATTGAAGAAACAAGTGTTAGACTACTTTCAAGCATGCGATATCGCCATTGAACATCATTCCCCTCACTTTACTGACATCGAAAGACGCTTGGTTTTGCTAAATGTGAGCTATCGGACAGGCACATTGCCTGACCTCTCTCTTCCTTGCTCCTTTGATGTCCAAGCGCAAGAGTTTATTCAAGCAGTCACTAAAAAAAGTGGGCGAATCTATGATCGGGATACCCAAGAGATTTTGCAAACAGGCTTTCTGATCAGTCTGTTCTATCAAAAAGATGCCCCGCTATCAATCGATCCATCATTCATCGATGAAATCAAAAAGAGACCGATTTATCATTTCGTTCTTGCTGCTTGGGAAGAAAGTCCGTTTAAGCAATTTTTTCAACCAAATGAATTTTATTTTATTCTGATACTCTTCAATCTATGTGATTATGGATTTGATTCTTATGAAGCAATCGAAGAGGATTTTGCCCAATTGCATCAGGTCTTTATTGAAAATAATCCAGAGACAAAACAATTGATCCAACGATTTGAACAACATTTTGACCATCCTTTTCTTGGAAACAAAGCTTTTGAGCGTGCTTTGATACGTATTTTGCGTTCTGCTTGGAAAAACTATCAATTGTTCTTACCTGAAAAATTTCATTTATTGACCGATGAACAACGAGAGTTATTTGAAGAAGTAAAACGGATCGTTAGCGATTGGAGCCATGCACTTCCTTATCAATTAAAGATCAATCCAAATTGTCTGCGGTCATTCGTTATTGAATTGACTGGTATTTTACGCTTAGATAAACAAAAATTAACTGTGCGGATCGTGACCAACTCAGATATCAAATACTTGATTTATCGCGAAGCTTTAGAGGCCGTTACGACATGTGACATTTCCGTTGAGCCAATGATTTATAAACAATTAAGTAAAGAAGCTCTCGATTTTGTGGCAGCCTCTTCTAACCGGCTGTTGTGTGAACGTACACTCTACACCCCTGTTGCCTTGTCCATGGAACATGTTATTCCAATCTCAGTCGAAACAGTGGAACAAGCGATTATACTGCTTGTAAAAAATAGTTCATGAGGGAGGCATACTTTCGTAATAGTAACTCTTGCACACATTTATTCTGTCGTATAAAGCGTGTGAAAAACTAGACAGTTCCATAAAAAAGCTAGAAAACCAAAAATTCATCCTACAAGATTTTGGTTTTTCTAGCTTTTTTATAATCGTTACTTTCTGAAAAACTATTTATCCAATTTTAAGAGACGTGATCACTAATATCATTTGCCCATTCTGCCTATGATGATTATGCAAACTTAGACATCCGCTGGACCGATTTCTTTATTCAAGAAGTAAGAGATGATCGTACGAATCACGACTAATGCGGCCAACTGAAAAATGTCTTGTAATGTCGGTTTGATGATCGACTCGATGATCCCAGCAGAAATCAATATCTCTAAACTCAACAAGATATACCCACCCAGCATTTTTTTGATTCCGTTATTTTGATGAATCCTTTCATTTTGTTTGAATGACGGGTTCAAGGAATCTTTCAAAAAATCTTTGATTGAAAGAAAGCCACCCCATAATAAGACCACAATGGCAAAAATATCTAAAATCAAGACCAACCATTCAAGGTATGGATAAAGAAGTGTCATCCAACTGATTTCCATCAAACTTCCCTTCTTTCATGCGATACATGACTCGCGATTTCTAAATTTAAGAAATAAGAGATGATCGTGCGAATGATAATGATCAATGCTAATTTTAAAATGTCTGTCCAAGTTGGTTTAATGACAGATTCAATGAGATCTGCCACGATCAGTACTTCTAAACTCAACAAAATATAACTAGCTAGTAACTTTCGAATATCCGCATTCCGCCGATTACGCGTCGCATAATCTTTGATCAATGGACGTTCCATTATCAAATTTTTTAAAACTAAAAAAATACCAACCAACAAGACTAAAATCGAGAAAATATTCAAAATCGCAGTCACCCATTCCAACAAATGGACCAACGTTTCACTAAACATCTTTACACCCCACTTTTTCTTCTACTCCTATCCTACTAAGAGTACGGAGTTTCGTCCAGTTTGAGCAAATATTACCGATCAAAACATGATGTTTCTTTTTAACTATGCGGTAACATATGCATATTTTTTTTCGATTCGTATATGATATGTACGTTCATGAAAATGATATAATATAGATACTTATTCATGTATTTCAAGGATATTTTTAGTAAGTTCTATTTCTTTACGGTCTTGTTCTCTCATCACTTCCTTTGTATCAATTATCAATGTTGTACCTTCTTTCGTATAGCTCAAAATATCCCCCTCATATAACCCAAGTTCCTTTGGTAAAATGCTACCGACAATGTTCGCAATTTTTCTCACCTTTAAACTCTTCATCTTTTCCACACCTTTCTGATTCACATGAATTAAAACGCGTTATAACTCATTCCCAAATTTTTTTACTTCTCTTTGTTAAGAATTTATTACAAAATACACTAAAAAACAGACACTTCCTCGGAACTGTCAAAAATTCTGGTCACTCACTTACCCTATCATTTGGCTTATTTTTCTAAACGCTCTATGCTTTGAAGTAGAAATAGTTCACAAACCAAAAGGAGGTTTTTTTATGAGCAAGAAATGGTTGAAAGTAGGCATTGGCTTAGGACTAGTTGCTATAGGTGCTGTTTATCTTGGCAAAAAAACAGGCTTACTAGAAGATGATAGTCATCTTTATGATGAATTTGAATCAATCTAGAAAAATCGCTTTGAAAATGAATTGGTAAATATTGGAGGAACGCATGATGCAAAAAAAGAAAGCAATTATGATTGGTGCAGGAATCGCGAATATGGCAGCAGCTGTTTATTTGATCCAAGAAGGCAAATGGCGTGGAGATCAAATCACTTTCTACTCCTTAGATGACCATGGATCAAATGATGGCGCTCCTGTGGACACAGTTACTGATGAATATTGGAACAAAAATCACCCCTTAGAAAATCAAAAAGGCTACGTTGCACGTGGTGGACGTATGCTGAATTACCGTACGTATGTCGATTTGATGGATCTACTCAGTCGTATCCCTTCTGCCACAGAACCGGGCATGACAGCCGAAGAAGATACACGAGATTTCGATGCCAAACATCCGACATTTGATAAAGCTCGTTTGTTGGAAGGTGGCAAGGGAATCGTTGATGGCGGTAAATTGGGCTTCAACAATAAAGATCGCGTATTATTAACGAAACTAATCGCCATGCCTGATTCAGAAGAAGAAAAATTAGATAATGTGACGATCGCTGAGTATTTCAAAGATGATCCTCATTTCTTTGAAACAAACTTCTGGTTTATGTGGGAAACGACTTTTGCTTTTCGAACACGTAGTTCTGCACAAGAATTACGTCGCTATATGCACCAAATGATTTATGAGTTTACTCAAATCGAGCATTTAGTTGGGGTCAATCGGACACGCTATAATCAATACGAAAGCATCATGTTGCCACTGATCAATTATTTGAAAGAACAAGGTTGTAAAATCATTTTGAATCGTCGTGTCGTTGACTGGGAATTCAAAGAAACAGCGATGCAAGATGAAATCACTGTGACTGGCTTGAATATGATCAATACAAAAACACAAGAAGAAGAACATGTCGTCGTTGATGGAGATACTGGCGTATTATTTACAAATGGTTCGATCACTGATTCGGCAACACTTGGCGACTACGAAACACCCGCAGAGGAAAATATGGATTACGGTGCTGCTTCTAGTTTGTGGAAAAAAGCCAGTGAAAAATTCTACAATTTAGGTAATCCAGATAAATTTTTCGCAGATCGTGACGCAAGTGAATGGGTCAGCTTTACGTTGACAACGAAAAATCATGTGTTGCTAAACGAGATCACACGTATCACGACACAAGAACCAGGGAATGCGTTGAATTCATTTATTTCAACAACACCGATTACCCCACTTGGTCAAAAAGATGTCAATATGTCGATCGTCGTGCATCACCAACCGCATTTCACTTCACAAAAACCGAATGAAACAGTGATTTGGGGCTACTTCTTATATCCAAGACGTCGTGGTGAATTTGTCGACAAAGAGTATATCAAAATGAACGGAAAAGAAATGTTGGAAGAATTGCTTGGTCAGCTTTCAAAAGTTGATCCTGGTCCAGTAAACATTCGCGAAAAAGAAACCGAAATCTACGATAGCGTCATCAATAATATTCCGGTTTACATGCCATATGCTTCTGCCTTATTTAACAATCGTGCGAAAAGTGATCGACCAAAAGTCATTCCTAAACATTCAACAAACCTTGCCTTTACTGGTGAGTTCGTGGAACAGCCTTATCAAATGATCTTTACCGAACAAAGTGCTGTTCGTTCAGGAGAAATTGCGGCATTCCATTTTGCAGGTATTCCAATGTCACGTTTGGTGAAAACACCACGTTATGACAAAGATATCCCTACGTTGATGCGTGCAGCGAAAAAAATGTTTGATTGAGGTTCACTAAAGGAGTCCACTTTTCTGTGCGACTTCAGTCCTAAAACAAAAGTCCTCCACCTATGGAAATAGGCGGAAGACTTTTGTTTTTTCGCTATTTTTGATTTTGTCCGACAGTTCTTTTTTTGTTTTCTCTTTTTGCAAGGAGCCATGCGAAGCCGCCCACAACAATCTCACTTCCCCCGATCAATAAAACACTCAGGGTAAAGTTAGTGAGATATGTTCGCATCAAGCCTTGAAGTGACTCCATTTGCTCATCCGTCTGCAAAATCTGCGCATAGTATAAAGTTGTGGCAAATGCTAGACTGATCAGTCCAGCGCCCATCAGACTACACGCAAATTTTTTGATACGTGAACGGATAGAGCCTGGATTGAAATAAATGAATCCTGCTAAGATCAATAGGCTCACACTCACAATGCCCCAAGCATAGTGAAGTACCTGGTGGCTCAGGTCATTGATTCCTCGAATAAAAAGATGCAGATAACTTGGTTGGACACTTCGTTCAAAGATCCCGCCGATCATATGTAAAGCGAGTTCTTCTCCCGCAATCCCTTCTTCAATATTGATCTCATGTTCTGTTTTATATGTATGGATCGTCTCTTTGATATGTTCTTCCAACTCCGTTGCTTGGATCAAGCTTGGTTGCTTGTCACGATAAGTTTCTTTGACAAAATGCTCGATATTCTTTTTGACTAATTCCTCAGATATACTGTCGGCAAGCACCTCTGGAGTGACTCTTGCTTCTTGGTGATAGCTCTGGACACGACCATTGATCTCTTTCGTTACCTTTTGTATGTAGTTTGCTTGTTTGATTTGTTCATTCATAAATCCTTCATTTGCTAAAGTCGTATAAAAAAGTCCGCCAATCGACAAAAAAAAGAGCCAGACTGTACACACAACTCCTATAATTATTTTGATTAATCGACTATTTCTCATTTCTCTCCTTTCCTAGGTCAGCACAAAAAATTGTTCTTTTACGTTTTATTTTGTTGAAAATCAACTACTATAATTATAACTTTCAGTCAATAAAACTACAACTTCCTTTTTTCGTCAAAAGTTATTTTACTGTTTTAAACTAAAACTAAAAGCGCGTTTCATTGTGAAAAAAAGTAACATTCCCTTAGAATGAGTTTATAAATAACTATCGTTAGTTTTATTAACGAAAACAGGAGAGGAGCACTACGATGAAAGCAGTCACTTGGCAAGGAAAGCAAAAAATGGAAATTAGAAATGTTGATGATCCAAAAATTTTAGCACCAACCGATGCAATCATCCGTATCACTGCAACAGCGATTTGTGGATCTGATCTCCATCTTTATCACCATGGGGAATCCGTTATGGAAAAAGGCTATGTCGTTGGACATGAACCTATGGGGATTGTTGAAGAAGTTGGTTCTGAAGTGAAGAAGTTGAAAAAAGGACAACGTGTCGTTATTCCTTTTAATATTAGTTGTGGCCATTGCCATTTTTGTGCAAACCATATGGAAAGTCAGTGTGATAATTCCAATCAGGAAGAATTATACGGCGGATTATTCGGTTTTGGTAAATTGAACGGAAATCACTGGGGTGGTCAAGCAGAATATCTTCGGGTACCTTTCGCCGACTCTACGTCATTTATCGTTCCAGATAATGATTTACCTGATGAAAAAGTTTTATTTTTATCTGATATTTTACCAACCGCTTATTGGAGCGTTGCAAATGCAGGGGTTAAAAAAGATGATACAGTCGTCGTCTTAGGTTCAGGTCCTGTTGGTTTATTTGCACAAAAATTTGCTGTAATGGCAGGAGCAAAACGTGTCATTGCGGTCGATCCAGTCAAACACCGATTAGACAAAGCAGTCCGCTATAATCAAATCGAAACCTATCTATTAGACGACGTGAACCAAGCCGGAGATGATTTATATGAGTTAGCTCGTGGCGGTGCAGATGTCATCATTGATTGTGTCGGAATGGATGGCTTAGAGCCAACAAAAGAAAAAGCTAAAAATTTAGTTAGCTTACAAAGTGGAACGATCTCACCTATCCAAATGGCTGCTAAAGCGGTGAAAAAATTTGGGACAGTGCAAATCACTGGTGTTTATATGACACCTGCTTCTTCCTATCCACTTCAAGAATTCTTTATGCGCAATATTGACGTCAAACATGGGCAAGCACCAGTTGTCCATTTGATGCCAAAAATTTATGACATGATTGCAGAAGGAATGTTTGATCCAACTCAAATCATCACTCATTCGATGCCGTTAGAAGAAGCGGCTCGAGCATACGAGATTTTTGATAAAAAAGAAGACAAAAATATCAAAGTTGTTTTGAAACCGTAGAAATAAAAACTAGTTAGGTGATTTTATATGCCAAGAATCAAACGAAATACCCATGATGTCGAGATTGGCAAAGAAGAAGATATTGAGATCCGCGGACGGCGTTTTCGCTTGTATTTCCAAAATCGTTACACATTGATTTCTTTAGCGGTTGATTTACTCACAGGGATTTTTTATGTCTTAGGGAGTATTGCTTTGCTCACGAAAATCCCTGATTATTACAGTAATTACTTGTATTTAGCAGGCGCCATCTTCTTGACCACTCGCCCCATCTTACGTATCGTGCGAAATGTCTTTATTTACGATGAAAAGAAACAACGAAGAGAACAAGCGAAAAAAGAGAAGCATGAGATTTGATTCAACATCTCATGCTTCTCTTTATGTTGTTGTAGTGATTTGATACAACCGGGCAGTTGTTCCACTTTCTTCCTTGACCATAGTTAAAAATGACCAATCATATCGTTCATAAAAAGAGGTGTGGTCTGTCATCAAATAAAGTTTTTTGAACCCTAATCGATGCATCTCTTCTCTGGTTTGTTCTAATATCCATTTTGCTAATCCCTGATTCCGATGCTCCGGTTCAACATATAAAGCGCAAAGATTAGGTGCTGAATCTGGGCGGTCATGGAAGTCATTTTCGATGACACCTGCTCCTCCAACGATTGCACCTTTTGCATCGAGAATGACATACCATTGAGGAATACTTTCCTTCTCGATGATTCCAGTACGTATACTTTCCGCATAAACCTCAGCAGGAATGCCCCACTTTGAGGAAAACCAACTTGCGGTTTCTTCCAGTAATTCTGGGTGTTCATTTAATTTGATCCATTGATACATATTCAATTTTGCAACCTCCAGTCATTCTATACGCAGTGTCAAATTAGACCACGAAGTACTTTTATCTGTTGGTTGGATTTTTGCTTCTTTTTCTAACCTAAGCTAGAATAGAAATCAAAGGAGTGAGCGAGATGATTGCACACAAAAGAGACGAGCTCCATGTTGTTTAGTGGTATAAAATAATGACATGGAGGAAACAATTATGACAAATATTTACGATGATCAACAATTTTTTGACCAATACAAAGAAATGCCTCGTAGCAAAAATGGCTTACAAGGTGCCGGAGAATGGCCCACGCTTGCAACTATCTTCCCCAATCTCCATGGACAAACAGTCCTTGATCTTGGATGTGGCTATGGGTGGCACTGTCGTTACGCTGCTTCGCAAGGGGCAAAAAAAATCATTGGTGTCGATTTGTCTGAGAAGATGCTAGAAGAAGCTAGAGTTCGAACAAACGATACCACGATCAGTTATATGCAAGACGATATTTCAACGATCCGGTTTGCCAAAGACTCATTTGATTTCGTGTTCAGTTCTTTAGCGATCCATTATGTAGAAAATTGGGAACAACTCGTCCAGCATGTCCATCACTTTCTAAAACCAAATGGTCAATTTCTTTTTTCAGTTGAACATCCTATTTTTACAGCAGATGGTCGACAAGACTGGATTTATACAGACGATGGTCAGATCATGCACTTTCCAGTTAATCATTATTTTGACGAAGGGGAGCGTGACACAAACTTCCTAGGATCTTCTGTAAAAAAATATCATCGAACGATTACAACTTATCTTGAGACATTATTGTCTAATGGCTTTCAAATCAACCATGTGCTTGAACCAATGCCACCGTCACATATGTTAGATATGCCTGGTATGAAAGACGAATTAAGACGTCCGATGATGTTGATTATTTCTGTGACAAAGAGGTAGAGGCGAATCATCGATCCAAACATTCTTAGTCCATCTGCACAAATTTTATTAAGCGTCTGGAAATAGGTTGCCCCTATTTCCAGACCTTTTTCATCGACTAGAAAATGATGGATGTCCCTTCAAGCTTTCAATCACTTTCTATCACTGAGTTTTTGATTTCTTCTTGTTTCTTTTTAGCGAATTTAGCTAGTACCAATTCATAAGAAATCAAAATCATTTTCTCGATTTCCTCGTCTGACAATTCATCTTTGCCTAACATGATCGAATTCCAATGTTTCTTATTGGCATAGTAACCAGGTATAATGATCTCAGGGTACATCGTTCGTAATTCCTCGTTTTTTTCTGGAAAATGTTTTAACGTGATCAATGCTTTTTCATTCGCTTCTGGACTCATCATCCCAAACTGTTTACCATCCAAATCAAAATAAAGCGTTTCCCAATCTTCACGAAAATATACCCTAGCTCCTGGAAGTGTGTTCCCATATGCTTGGAATCGTTCGATCCTTTTTTGAATATCTGTTGTATTCATACGCTATCCTCCTATTCAAATAAAATGCTTACAAAAACTATACGTTGCTTTCTAAAAAATAGCAATGATAACAGTAGTAACAAAAAAAACGGAAAGCAATCACTTGCTCTCCGTTTTTTATTTCTTACGCGTTCAATGCATCTTTTTTCATTTCTTGGATCGTTGCTACTTTAACAAATGGTAGATAGATCAGAATTGAAATCAGTAAGTTGACCGCAGATAACACTGCGCCTGAAAGACTGTTTGTTGCTAAAAATCCGCCGATCACTGGTGGTGTTACCCATGGTGGCATTACTGTAGCTGCTGGTACAAGTCCTGTTGATGTCGCAAAGTACGCAACAGTTACTAAAACCATTGGTGTTAAAATAAATGGAATAAACATCACTGGATTCAAAACGATTGGTAGACCAAACATTGTTGGTTCGTTGATATTGAATACTCCTGGTGCAATCGATAAGTTCGTTACGACCATATAAGGTTTGTTTCTACGTCCTACTAAATAGATCGCAATCAGTAATCCTAGTGTCGCACCTGTACCACCTAAATTGACAAAGCTATCAAAGAAAGGTTTGTTGACGATAAATGGTGCACTTTGACCGTTAGCAATCGCTTCGACGTTTGCTTGGATCGCCGGCGCATTGATGGTTTGCATCAATGGATCGACCATGTTTGCTCCATGTAATCCGAAGAACCAAAGGAACGGTGTAATAAATGCAAGCAATAATGCAGATGGGTAAGAGTTAGCAAGACCCATAAATGGTTCTTGAACCACTGTGTAGAATGCTCCGACAATATCAGCAACACCGAATGCTGCAAAAATTGCAGCGATTAGTGCAAAAAATGAGATCGTGATCATTGCTGGTAATAATGACGCAAATGCTTTTGCTACTGCTGGTGGCACTCCGTCTGGCATTTTGATGATCAATTTTTCATTTCCACTTAAACGAACAAAAATCTCTGTTGAAATAATTCCGACAATAATTGCAATAAATAATCCGTTTGAGCTCATACCTAAAGCGCCGCCTAGTGCGAAGAATGAACCTAATGAGATCACTCCGGCAGATACGCCATCTTTACGGTAACCGTTTGCTAAATGATAAGCTAATAAGAACGCAATCAAAACAGAAAGAATCGCAAACGTTCCGTTCCAAGCAGCCGCACCGAATCCTTTCCATGCTTCACCACCAAAAATCGAATTCATCAATTCTTGGAATCCAGGGATCGGCAAGTTATTGATCATTACAGCTAAAGCGCCTAAGATCATTAATGGCATACTGACCATAAAAGCGTCACGAATGGCCACTAAATGGCGTTGCGCACCGATTTTTGATGCGACTGGTATAAAGTGTTTCTCCATAAATGCTACAAAGCTATCCATATCTTTTCCTCTTTTCTCCTTTAAAAAACTTTTATTTAAGCCTCTATACGACGGTATAGATCAATGATTTCTTTTGCTAAATCTGTGAACGCGATCGATGTCATCAAATGATCTTGACTATGAACGGTCAACAAAGTAACTTCCATGTGTTCCCCTTGCGCTTCTTGTGTTAATAATCCTGTTTGCGAATGATGTGCTTGGACCAATGATTCTTCTGCATCTTTGATTTTTGCATCTGCTAATTCAAAGTCACCTTTTTTCGCAGCAGCAATCGCTTCCATTGCATCGCTTTTTGCGTTGCCGCCGAACATGATCAAGCCCATGATCGCTTCTAAATTTTTTTGATCTTCCATTTTCTTCCCTCTTTTTCCTGTTTTTATTTATTGATCAATGATTCTGCTTGTTCCAATACTTTTGCCCCGTTCATCATGCCATAGTCTTGCATGTTGATAACATCTAACGGAATCCCTTTTGGTGCTAGTTTTTCAGCAAATTGACTTTGCATGAAACGTACTTGTGGCCCTAATAATAAAACGTCTATATTTTTTGATTCTAGTTGGTTATCAGCTTCTGATGCTGAAACTGCAAAGATATCCGCTTCTACGCCTTTTTCTTCTGCTGCTTTTTGCATTTTTGTCACTAATAAACTTGTACTCATTCCTGCAGAGCAGACAAGCATGATTGTTCTTTTTTCCATTGTGAACACTTCCTTTTCTTCTTCTTACACTTTTATATAATGCAAGTATCGTGCCAACTTTGAAATCGCTTTATCAAGTTGGTATAAAAGGGTTTTCATGTTGTTTTTTTATCAAGCACACTCTAATTTTCGTATCGCACACTATTTTTAGTGTGCAAAAAGAGAGAACAGAGTACAAAAAACACCAAGTAAAAAGTATGGCTACTCCTCACTTGGTGGATTTCAATGATTGTTTGCTAGAAAAATCAACAAGTAGTTACTTCGTTGATTTATTTTTTGATTCAATCGTATCGATTCTTTTCATAAATTTCAATTCTTGTAATACTTCTATAGAAGTAACACGTTTCTTAGCCAAGACTTCTAATTTTTGTCGTTTGTAAGCCCATACGTTTTTATCGAATCCTGTCACCTCTTCAACCTCCAAACTTTTTTTTGCTGAACTAATCCAACATCCCTCTCATGTTTCCTTGTACTTTCGTTTATCTCTTCATTCAGCAGAGCCATCGAATGGCGCCATGCTTCGATATTCCTTGTTCGAAAATCTTCGAATTCATGCAGCCTCTGTTTCAACTCGTTCTTCAAACAATGGATGCTTTCTTTTTCAATAGACAGTGCTTCTTTTGCTTGGGTGGTTTGAATCGTATCCGTTAACTTTTCAGTCTGTTTGGTCGGGGAAGACTTTTCTAACACATTTATCTTAGTCATTTTTTCTTTTAATATAGAAGAAACGGTCGCATTGGCTTGGATCAAATTGATCAATTCTGTTGTTTTCTTTGTATTCTCACGGGTTAGCTCTTGAATCCTATGATTCATTGCTTCCTGTTCTCCCTTTAGTTTTTCCAACAAAGAGTCAACTTCTGCTTTATTATATCCTCCGACTAAGTTCGTGGTGAAAGTAGGGGAAGTCGAAAGGTGGTCTGAACTATTCACTGCCATCACTAACCGTTTGTTTGACTGCATTTATCCAGTTTTGCCATTTCCCCTCAGACAAATTATTGATGGCACGTTGATATTCTGAAATGATTTGCAAGCGAACGTTATTCGCTTCCCTTTCCAACTGCATGATTTCTTTGGTCCTTTTTTCTTTTTCATTTTCTAGCTTCGTCATCTGTTCTTCATAATAAGTGTTCGCTTCACTGACTTTTCCATTTACTTCAGCTAATAAATTATAGGCTTCGGCTTTGATATTATTCCCTTCGATTTTTGCTTCTTTGAGAATATTTTCTTGTTCAGCCCTTGCTTCTCCCACCAGACGTCTGGCTTCTAATTCAGCATTTTCTTCAATTTTCAACGCTGCATCTTGCGCAATGATCAAGGCATTTTCAAAACTTCTTTTTTTGGCATGCACGTCTCTTTCATCTTTACTTGCTTCATTCAATTTAGCGTTTAATTCTTTGATCTCAGCCAAGTAATCACTTTTTTCTTTTTCAAATACTTTTACTAAATTCTCTTTTTGATTTTCAGCAAGTGTCATTTTTTTCTCTAATTCTGTGTTGGTCTCTTTCATCGCATCATAATCATTTGCTGCGTGTGTCAAAAAATCATCTACATCTTGCTTTTTGTACCCCGCGAGAGAAACCGTGGGGAAAGTGATCTTCCTTAATTGCTCTGCATTAAAGTTCATAGGTTCCTCCTTTTCATAGTCGCATGATTTCAAGCGGATCGATTAAAAATCGTTGTTCCATACTGGCATCTGTCGATAACTCGAAATGCAAATGTGGTCCTGTAGAATTTCCCGTCGAACCCACAAAACCGATTACTTCCCCTTTTTGAACCACTTGCCCTGGCTCAACAACATTGACACTTTGATGCGCATACAATGTAAATAATCCGTTCTCATGACGTATCGAAATGACATTTCCCCACGAAGCGTGATATTCGGATTTTATAACTGTCCCTGCTTCACTGGCAAAGATCGGCGCTCCGGCATTGGCAGCTAAATCGATCCCCCGATGGAACTCTGCGCCCCTCATACCGTAGTGACTCGTAATCGTAAAGTGTTCCAACGGGTTGATAAATCCGTTTTCGCCCATCATTAGTTCATCGATTTCAATATCAAACTTTTCCAAGTCATAGACATCGATCAACGCATCTAATTTTTGGTAATAGGACGTGTCTGTGGCATATCTGCCCGTTAGAAACCTTGTAGCATCTTGATAGGAAGAAGTATTCGAACGCCAGACACCTGAATAGAAATCAGCATCGTGCGTTAATCCCTCTCGTAATAATTTGGCGTAATCTAAAAAGCTCTCTTCATAGGATTCATAAGATTTGAAACGTGCACTGATCGTGTATAAGTTTCCTGTCCCATCATCTTCTTGTGTTAAAAATTCCACCGAATCTTCCTCGGTGTAAGCTTTTATTCCAAAGAGATTATAATGAGGAGATGAACTTAATTGACTACTTCCACTACCCGATTCTAAAATGGCTTGAGCGATCATCACAGACGCATATAGATCGTTGCTTAAAGCAACTTTTCTAGCCCCCGGCGCAATTTCTTGAATAAAAGCTTCCGTAGTCGTATTGGTAGAAAAACCTCTAAAAAAGGTACTACTCTGTTCGGTTCGGGCAGTCGGTCCTTTGGTTTCCGTTACACTTTCTCCCGTTTCAGTTGGCACCGCCTCAATAGGTACCGCTTCTAAAGATGATTCAGATGTAGACCTCCATGCTTCCCCCTCGGGTTCCGTTTGAATCGGAACTGACCCAACATCATTTATGCCAGAGCCCTCACTAACATTGGTTTCTGATCCTGTCGGTGGAGGCGTTGTTGGCGTCTCAGGTGTTATTGTTGGCGGTCTTGGTATTGGCGGCTTGGGTGTTTCTGGTACAGATGGTTGCGGGTAGGTCTCTGGTGCCGGTTGATGTGGCATCTCTGGGACAGGTGAAGGAGGAATCACTTCAAGATCTTCTTTAGATACCTCTCCCTCCTCTTCCGCTTCAAGTAGATCACTATCTGAGTTCGTGGTCGTTTCTGACAAGACCATCTCATCGATTGACGGACTAGGGGTCTCTTCTATTTCAAGCGTATTCGTGATGATTTGATCAGCAGAAGCAATACTATGACTAAAACTACTTGCTACCGTGCCAAGGACCATCAATGCCCCTGCAATCTTTCTTTTGTAAACATTACGCTTTGTGATACTCGTACTCCTAATAATTATTTTCTTGCCATTTTTATATAAGATTTTTTCCTTTTCCATAAAAATTACCCCTTTTACTAAATCATTGATTTTCAGCGATCCTATTTATCTCCTACATACAAGCAGCTGATAGCTTAATTATCCTTACCCTAAACTGTAATAGCTCTACGGTGACAGAGAGTTTCATATATGACACTCTTCTACGATTTATGAGGTACGATTTAAGAATTTTTTGTACAAATTTTCACAGAAAGCAGAATGATGCATTAATTCTTAAAATTTTCTTAACTTGAAAACTGGTCGATTCATTCATAAGCAAATAACTTTATCACTACATCAAAAAAATTTACACTTAAGATAATTAAATATTATTTTTTAATAACATTAACAAAATGTTAAATGTTATCTAAAAATAAATTTAAAAACAAATTTACCTTATCATTATAATATTTATATATAAAATAATTAGAGGGATATTTATCCTCCGAATAAAAACATAACTTATTTTAAAAATTAAATAACATTTTTAATTAAAAAGATAAAAGAAAGGGTGAATCCGGTGATCAACAATGTAAACACGCCTCTTGCTTTGGGGGAATTATTGAATGATATTAGAAAAGAAAAAAAGATTTCCACAAAAACGATTTTTGCTACAGGCATCACAAGACCTACTTATTATCGCTTTGTTCGCGGAGAAGGCGAAATCAGTCTGACCAATTTTCTAAAAATCATTGACATTCTTGGAATCGAATTAACGGAATTTGAAGAAGTCATCCCTTTGATCAAACAAGGTTCTAAAATTCTAGAAAACCAGTTGGCTGAAGCCCTTGCTACGTTTGATTATCTTGAGATTGCAAAAATAAAAACGCAAGCGTTAGACCAATTTGTTAAAACCGATGGTTTAGGTTATCAATATGTATATTGGCGCGCTGGTCTAATCCACAGCAAGTTCATTGGCGATTGTCAAGAATACGAAACATTGATCCAACAAGTAAAAACTTATTTAAATGGGATTGATCTATGGACAAACATCGAACTTAAACTTTTTTCTTCAATTACGGAAACGCTTAATTTTGAAGAATATGATTATTTTTTTAAACGCTTTTTATACCGCAGAACGAATCATGAAGAAGTATTAGACCCCTTAGTCTTGGATCTATTGTATTTTGGGTATTACGAAACAGCCTTAGATTCTTGTCGTAAAAGCAATGTCACTATTGCAACGACATTTATTTTGAAGCGAACACCTCACCGTTTCAATTATCGCTTTCGGATTTGGCGATTATTCTTGTATGCCGCAAAACTAACACTTAACGGAGAATTTGAACGAGGAAAAAAAAAATATACCCGATTACAAAAAATCATTGCCTATGTCTTTAGAGACGAACAAAAAGGTGTATTCGAAATCAAAACACTCCATACCTTATGGGAAAAAGTGGAGGTCATTGCACAAATGTCCGAGTAATTTCGATCAACTATTCAATCAGACTACGCTTTCTATAGCCATTAGTCTGATTGTTTTTTTCATCTACTTAGAAGCTAAATTTGCTCACTTTTTTTCAGTAAATCCGATGTTTCATTGACACGAATATTTTATTTAGTACACTCATTTAGCAAAATCCAGTTAACTGTTTTATCATTATAAATTCACCTTATTTTAATGATAAAAGTATCATTTATGAAACTTTTGATTTGGAAATCATTTTCATCCTCTACTCTTGAGCTATGTATGTAACCAAGCGTACATGTTCAATCACTCAGTAAATCTAACGTACGCATACATTTGGACATGTATTACTTGATAGTTGAGGAGGGAGAAAATGAAGAAGAAATCCATAATAAAGACATTATCGAAATTAGTATTTGCTACGACACTTTTATCAATCGGTCTACCTTCTATTGACCATTCATTGCGACTAACTCATGCACCAATCGCCTTAGCTGAAACAGTTGATAACGCAATTGCTAATGAAACATCTAGGCGAAGCTTAACGATTTGGAAGTATGCGATCACTGACTTCAGCGAGTTAGAACCACGAGGAGATGGTACTATCACCAACCCAGATAGAGAGTTGATACCAGGAATCAATTTCAAAGTGGAACGGGTGAGAAAATTACCAAGTGGTAGCTCTTTAACTGATCCAAAACAACAACAATTGGGTACCGATTACGAAATCGACCCCACTTTCAACGCCCAGACGATTACAACTGACACAAGCGGAAAAGCAACGCTTGACTTAGGCATTGGTCGAGCCAATGATGGCATCTATTTAGTTACTGAATTACCTGATGAACGTACAGGCGCAAATTTAGCTGCAACCGATGGAAAAAAAATCGAAACAGCGGTTTATCCTTTCTTTGTGCATATTCCGCAAACCAGTCGTACCGATCTATCTTCATTGATCTATGATGTACAAGTTGAACCAAAGAATATTTTAGAAGATTTATTGCATCCTGACAAAACAATCAATGATGAAAAAGGCGATTCTGTTCAAGCTGGGCAAACCTTTCGATGGGAGCTAACTACCAATATCCCTGCTGGTCTCTGGCAAATCGCCAGTCAAACTGGGACGATCGACATTTTAGATGCTGCCGGACAGGCGGTGGACACTGTTGAAATGGTCGCTGGCCAACCCATTGTTTATCGAGATTCTAGCGGACTATTACAACCAAATTTCTCAATGGTAGACGAACTAAATAGTGATTTAACCTATATTCCAGATAGCGCAAAAATGCAAGTGAGACAAGCTGGTGGTGAATGGACAGACTTGGCGCCTGCCGATTATACGGTCTCATTTGATGCTGAGACAAATAGACTGACAACTACTTTGACAGAAGCTGGTCTCATCAAAGCTGGATCAGTCGCAAATGGCTATACCGATATCCGTACGATGCTTACTACGCATGTTCCAGAATATTGGAACAATATTGTTGAAAATACCTTTACCGTCAATCATCAACTTCCAGGCCAACGACCAAAAAGTACGACACCACCAGAAACGACGAACCCGAAATACTATACTGGTGGCTTTGATATCGAGAAAATTTCAGAAAATAGCGGGACTGGTTTAGCTGGCGCTGAATTCAAAATTGCCATCTCGGAAAGTAATGCGAACAATAAAATTTTCATTGCTAGTAATGGAAATAGCTATGCAGAAGATGCCAATTTACCATCAGGGGTCACTTTCTTAACTTCGACTTCTGATGCAAATGGCCACGCTACTTTTGATGGATTAGCTTTAGATTGGACAGATGCCAATAATAATAACTATGTCGAAAACAGCGAAGTCGCACGCGATTATTGGGTAGTGGAAACCCAAGCGCCTACAGGCTATGAATTATTGAAGGCCGCCCAAAGAGTAACTGTCGATTTAACGACCGCAGATGATGCATCGATTGAGCTGAGAGTCACTAACAAACCGCAAACAAGCTTGCCTTTTACTGGCGGTATAGGAAGAAATCTGATCATCGCGATTGCACTTGCAGCCATCATTGTTGGTACAACAGTTGTCGTTATCCAGAAAAAGCGAAAACAGACGTAAGTCCAGAGTGAAAGGAGACTGCAATGAATACTAGATTTTCTAGACTCAAAGTAAAACCTCCTATTCTAATAGTGATTGGTTTAGCGATTATCCTTGGTATAATCGCTAAAGTCGTTATTGTAGGTGGTCCTCTTCGAGCCAAAGAAGAAGCAAATTTAGTCGAAGTCATTAATAGCGATCAGACATATTTGACCAAAGATACACAAATTTCTGACGACCCGGCAATGGTCACGATCAGAAGTAGCGAAAATCGTTTACTCGTTCTTCCATCTAGTACGGATTATACAATCACTACCTTAAATGAGGAACAGGAGCAAACCATCCCGATCTATACCACCGAAGATTTTGTTCAAGAAGAGGAGCTGGCTCGTCTAGGCATTGGTCTAGAAACGACAGAAACAACTACCACCTCAACTACCGAGACCATGGCCGATTCCCTTGTTACTATGGTTGAACCGGCAGAAGTAAGTGATGTGATTGGTGTGACATCCGACGAGACCTCGGAACAAGCGACTATTTACTTACGTTTAGTCAAAGATCAGCCAGTCACTCTCGTTTTTCGAGAACCAATGAAAGATATGAGTATCGTATTAACGGATGTCTATTCTCAACAATATCAAACGCTATTTCAATGGTTAATTTCATCTGATGTAACAGTAGAAGAAACTGCTGAATCCATCACTGAAGAAACGACACTTTCTTCTGAAAAAGCAGACTACGAGGAGCAAACAGAACAAACTGAAAGACAAGAGGAAGCCAGCGACACCACACTTCCTCCATTTGAGGAAGCCATCGCTGAGGACAATGTCTTAGTGGTTGAAACGAAAGAAACCGATTTAACAATGGAAGAACTTCTTGAAGAAGAGTTTCCTGCGGAAGATTCCATCATTACCCCTAAGTTATTGACCGAAGAACTCCACACAATGGAAGAACTAGCAAGTAGTCCCATCACGATTAAAGATGCGAAGTTAACGATGGCAACTGGAACAGATAGTTTTGATTCCCATGATGCACCTGGGTATGATAGTTCTCCGGATAATAATATCGTCCGTTCCAACGATCAAATCTTATACCGACTTGGTTTTTCTATCCAAACATTGGCGACTGATCATTATACGAATATCCGCTATCGTGTCGTTAGCACATTGCCTAACGCGACTACCTTGATCAATGATGCGCCGTTTATTAATGGAGAAATTGCCAATGGGACTTATGCAGACAGCGGCGTTGGTGATGGTTCGAAACTCTCTGAAGGAATCATGGAATCAACGATTGGCGCATCTGGACAAGTATTTGTTCCTATCGTTATCAATGTGTTTGGGGCAAAGCAAGGTACAGTCATACAACCAACTTTCAAATTACAGATTATTGATGCAGTGAATGTCGATACAGGCGAAACCGAAACCTTTAATCAAACGTATACAAAAGAACATCTTTCCGAATTGAATGTGCCTGAAACAACGGTTTCTTCCAAACCGTCAATCACTGCTCAACTTGTTCGTGGCGAACAAACAACCTATCAAATCTATGATCCTAATGCAACAAATACAGATTTGGTTTACAACATTGGTTTAGTCATCAATTTGGAGCGTTTACCAGAAAGAATTACCGGAGATCTACGTGGCTCCGCCTACCCAGAAGGCCCGATTTCCTTTGATCTTGTCCAAGAAGTCACTAGTGTTTCAGGCGACACGGTTACACCAGTTAGTAAGGATGAATATGATGCTGCACAAACACGTTTTTATTCGGTTACCCATACGGATCGGTCAGAAGCAAATTGGCAAGCAACTACCGCCGGAAGTCCATATACGGCGACCTTTGATCCAACACGCCTCATCTATCCAATCCAAATCCCCAATGGAGATACGGAAGCCCTTTACTTTTCTGAACCTTCTGGCGATCGAACGGCAATTGGGGTATACAATTCAGGAAATGTGTCAATCGAATTAGGATCTTACAAAGAAACTTGGGAAATCTCAAATTATACTGGCTCAAAAAATCCTTACACATATACTACATCAGGGACTACTTTTTCAAACGATACATTTATCAGTACAGAATTTATTTTCAATTGGGATGACGCGAAATTACATGCATTAGGAGAGGCGAATGCTTGGGAGTATTATACTTTACACTTAAGTATCCCTACTATTAGCTATGATGGACAAGTGTCAGAAAATAATACCACATTGAATTTCAGTAACTACGCTCCACCTTCAGGACCCATGACAGGTGGTCCGAATATCGTTGATTTGGGGGAACCTGACCCCGATACAGGGAGAAGAACGGTAGCAACAAATCAAGATATGGGTTATAGCATTTGGAGTTATAATATTGGACAACCAGTACTGATGAGAGGACAAGAAACCTACTTAGGAGGATGGTTCATTAGTGAATACCATCCTCCTAACTCCACTACCGAACAGATCTTCCAATGGAATACGAATGGTTTTGAATATGATGATACTAGGCAACCTTATACTCAACGATATGAACCAGATTACTCTAATCGTCATTATTTGTCTTATGGTGTTCGCAATAATGGAAATGCTATGCCGAACCTTACCCATTCAAATTTAGATGCTGTAGCTGCTCAATACACTTGGTACGAAACGTCACAGGAAGCACAGGCTGCTGGAACAATCAGTGCCGCACGCTTTAGCTACTATATAAATGAAGGATTATTTTCTACTTGGAATGGGATTCCAGTGAGAGTTATTGGTCAGCCAGGTCCTTTCGATGAAGAAAACAATCCCTATGTTCATTTATCTATATTTGGAATAAAAAATAGTGCAGGAACCGTGGTCAAACAAAGTGTACCAGACAATATTACATTTATACCAGCGACTTGGGAAGCGGATGGTAGCGATATTCTATCACCATATAATACCTCACTAAATGCTTATGCTCCTTTTGTAGGAACTAATGCATTTATATTGAACTTTGGTATTGATACAAATACAGAAGTAAGCAAGTCTCTGTATCAAACAGAAGAGAAGATCGATATTAAAGTCAGAGGATTACTTACTGGTGCCGAAGAAACTTCGTATGATAGCGCCCTGAATACCACCTTACCAAGAGGGATCCATTATCTGTTCGGCTCGTCTAAAGATGCCCACAACAATCCGTTACCTGATCCCGTGATCACCACAAACGAAGATGGCACAACAACGTTACGTTGGGTCTTTCCCAATTCTTCTCTGGCTACCGGTACCGAGGTTAATTTCCAAGCAATGAGTGATATCTCAGAATTGACATTTAACAATATGGGATTAACGTCCCCCCTTGTTATCCAAACAGTTGGAGAAATGTGGACATCTGATACACCAGATATTTTTGATATCCGTACTGAAGAAACTCGTTCTTCGCAAGATCAATTTATTACTGAATTATCCCAAAAACTAGTAATTACTAAAACAGTGGATAAGACAGTAATCGAAACAGGAAATCAAGAAATGAATCCTTTGACCGAAGCGGATGCTGATACTTCATTCACTTATTCGATCACTTCTGCTAACAGTGCCTTACAGCCAGCTCAAGATTTTCGTCTGATGGATATCTTACCGTATAACGGTGATTCTCGTGGCTCTTCTTTCCATGGCACGCTAAAAGTTCTTTCAGTAGATGTCGACACAGAAGGATATACGATGTATTACACCACCGAACCAATAGAAGATGAGACGAACCCAAATGAGATCGATCTTGCTACATGGACGGAATACACACCCGGTTCGACACCTGACGAAGAAATCAAATATGCCACAGGTTTTATGATCACCAAACCAACTGTTCCGATTGGTGAATCGGTCACTCTCTCCATCACCGTCCAACCAGTTGACCAATTACCGGGTGACCAATATCGAAATACCGCCCATATGAATGCGCAAATCGACTTACCGGTCCATTCACAAGAAACCATTACCCGAGTATATGGCAGAGAGTTGAGCGGATTCGTATGGTTAGACGAAGATCGCGATGGTCTAGCCGATGATGGCGAGGAAAAGCTAGCAAATATTCCTGTCAAACTCTATCGAACAAGCCTGACTCACCCAAGCGAAGTAGCCGATCAGTTGGTCGAGCATAACTTGAAAGGAACATCATTTGTTGACAGCAACGGAAATTCCACACTAAAAACAGATGCAAATGGTCATTACAGTTTTAATTATCTACCAGAAGGAACCTATGTAGTAGAATTCCAAATCGGCGATCAAATCGAACGAAAAGAAGTTGCAGTAACGATACCAATGGTTGGTGAAGATCCTTCCATCAACTCAAAAGCAAATCAAACCACCTTCCGAACCAATGAGTATATCGCTGAACCTTTAGCCAATTTACCGGGAATGATCACGACAGATGATTCTATCTATCATATTCCTTATTTGAATCTAGGGCTTGTCAGTACACTTGGAGAGATTTATTTGTATAAGTTAGAAGCAGGTACCACTGTAGATGATGATCAGGATGATCAACCAGATATCAATGACGAAAATCAATTGATTGGAGGAAATAAACTGGCTGGCGCTGAGTTTGTCCTTCAAGACAAAGAAACAGGTGTGCTCATCGAAACGAAGACAACTGATGCGAATGGGCGTATTCATTTTGAAGAAGTTCCTTTCGGTACGTATGAGTTGATTGAAACAACAGCACCTGATGGTTATGAATTATTGAAACAAAAAATCGAGGTCACATTGGATGAAAACAACACGATCGTTCACCTCTTTGCCGAAGATGAACGGATCACTGAATTACCCTTTGCCGGGAACAGTTCGATCATGCAACGGGTCCTCATCGCAGCTGCTAGTTTATCCCTGATTGGTTTAATCGGATTAGGTACAAAATACCAATTGGAGGAAATGAAGCGAAAAAAAATAGGAGGAAATAACGATGAATCCAAGAAAAGCTGATTGCTCCATTTTATGTATTCGCCTCCTGTTGGTTCTACTATTCCTCTTTGGTGGTTCAAACGGAAAATGGTCTACTTCTGTGGTATATGCAGAAGAAGCCTTCCAATTAACCATTGTAAAATATAAGCTTTCAGAGCAGGATCTTGATAATCACCTACTTCCTTCTGAACCAACTGGCTCCTTAGAAACGGGGTTAACTAACGAACAGGGAAAGGCATTGACCCCCTTCCCTGGGATTCGTTATCAAATCAAGAAGGTCACACCGAGTAATGATGCCAGTGATCCTTTTACGGAAATCCCAAGTTTTGAACCGATCGAAATCGTTACGGGTTCAAACGGGCAAGCGACTATTCCATTGACTGAAGGACTCTATGAAGTCACCGAACTTGCAAACGATGCTTTGTCTTCCCCAGCTGAGCCAGTCGTTGTCCAATTACCAGCAATCACTGCCGATGGCACTCGTTTAGATCAGTTGTTTATTTATCCAAAATCAAGCGTGGTCGTCTCTCCTACAGAAGGAGCTACTCCAAGATCGACTACACCGAAACAAGGGCAAGCAACTACAAAAAGGATTCCACAAACAAGTGGGAATCTCGGTTCACTTTTTCCGGTTTATTTTACACTGGCATTGATCATCTTACTAGGAATCGTCACAATCGTGAATTTTAAACCAAAAGGGAAAAAAAAGCCTTAAACAGTCTAGAACCAATTGTTTCTAACCTAAGAAGTAAGAAGAAATTCACAAGAATCGAGTGTTGATTTTTGTGGATTTCCGCTTATTTCAGAATTTTTTACAACTCTTGTTTTTGCATTTCCGAAAGCAGAAAAGATCACTGACTTTGCTTTTTTCGCAAATCTAAAAACAAAATAAAGAAATGAAAATGAGGTGAACAACCTTGATTGAAAAAGAAAAGAAATCTGTTCTTTTGTTCTTTGCTATTCTATTGATCATTTTAGGAACGCTCACTTTGATCTATCCGATTTTTGCTAACTATCTCGCAAATCGTGAACGTAGTACTGCTTCCATCAATTATCATCAAGCATTAGAACAGCTAACGGAAGATGAATTAGGGCATAAATTCGAGCAAGCAAAACGTTACAATGAATTGATTTATAAAGAACAACAAGGAGACTTGGTTGATTTCGATGAAATTGAGTACCAAACATTGATCAATACCGCTGGGGTAATGGGTACACTAGACATTCCCGCTTTGGCAATCGAAACCATGCCTTTTTATCACGGCACTGATTTTTTGACACTTAATCGTGGCTTAGGTCATTACGAAGCGAGTTCGATTCCAGTAGGCGGTGAAAACACACGGTCGATCATCACTGGTCATAGCGGTATCCAGAACCAAGTTCTATTTACTGATATCATCCATCTTCAAATTGGCGATCTATTCTTTCTCACGATTCTAGGCGAGCGCCTCGCTTATCAAATCGAATCCTTTGAAGAAGTCTTGCCGACTGAAGTCAATAAAGCCAAAATCATCCCTGGAAAGGATATGGTCACCTTACTGACTTGTACGCCACCAGGAATCAATACGTATCGATTATTAGTAAATGGTGTCCGGATCCCTTATAACGAAGCCGTTAATCGACAAGTTGAAAAACGAAATTTTTGGAGTTACCAAACCATTGTATTAGGCTCTTTCAGTGTTTGTTTCACTATCGCTCTCCTACTTATTGTTCGTTTTCGTTATCTAGTCAAACGCTTCCGCTCTGAAGATCCCTTTGTCAAAGAAAAATCCAGAAAAAAATTGCTTCGCCTTTATTTCTTGACCAAAGGACTCTTTATTACTTTAGTTCTTTCAATGGTTGCTTTACTAAGTGTCGGAATCTATGGCTATACACAAATTCAGAAACAACAAGAAATGGCGATCATTGATATAGGACAAAATACAGACCTTTCAACGTTCAACTTGCCAAAAATATCGGAAGCTAACTACTCTGAAATCGACATTGCGAGTGTCAATCTCAGTAACTTTTCCAAAGCGAAGATCAATTACCAACAAAGCATCAATGACTGGGGCATCGGAAAAATAATGATCCCAGAAGTGGCGATTGACTTACCGATACTTGCCGGTATGAATAATGACAACTTGATGAATGGCGTAGCCACTTACACGCAAAATCAACAACTCGGTAAAGGAAATTATGTCCTCTTATCACATAATGTATTTGAACAAAATGTCTTGCTTCATCAAATCGCTCAACTTCGTCTCAATGCAAAGATCTATGCGACGGATTTCAACGAGCTATTTATCTATGAAGTGAGTTACAACGATGTCGTCGTTGATACAGAGATCGAGTTACTCGAAATCAAAAAAGAAGCTCCACAAGCTATGATCACTTTAGTGCGTTGTGAAGGTGACATCGGCACACGTTTTCGCCGAGTCGTTCAAGGGAATTTAAGTAGTGTGAAAAGTCTAAACACATTATCTGCTACTGAATTAGCACAATTAGGCTTAGAAAAAAACCGTACAAACATAGATGGCACGATTCTCGCAGACTCTCCCGTCCATCCCATTAATTCTTGGTCAATGTCCGTGGCATCTAAGATCGTCGCCGAACCATTACAGACCTTGATCCCGATCGTTTTTTTCTTATTGGTTCCGATACTGTTGTTCCATATTGTATAAATGCTTTGCTCCACTGGATAAACCATCTTCAAAAGAACCACTTATAAAGGAGGCATGACTGATGCTTGTCAACAGTATCTTATCCCTTGTTGTGTTGGCTATTTTATTTTTCTTGGGAATCCAAATGATAAAACAAGTGAGATTGATTTTGCTAAAAAAGACAGCCGGCGATCAACCGCTTCTATATAAAAAAATCAGTATTTATGAACTGAAATTATTGAAAAAACAATTTTTTTATCTTTTGATCATCAACAGTTTGCTAACTATTGCATTGGCGTTTTGCGTCTACATGCTATTTGAACTAGAAAATGCACGAATAAATGACCATCAGACCCTTCTCGAGTTGGTTGAACAGGTCCAAGAACTAAAAAATCGTTTGGAATAACCAAAAGGACCAATCAAGTAAAAAAAGGGGGCTGTTTTCTTGTATATCTGGGCGAATGGTCAACTTCAAAAAAAGAAAAAGAAAGGACCATATATCTTCATATGTCTGCTTTTATGTGTCGTTTTTACTTATTCACTTCATCGCTATCACTTTCATCAAGTTACTGGAACATCGATGGAGGATACTTTAGTCAACGGCAACATAGTGATCGTGGACAAGTTTTCGTCACTTACACGTTATAGCATCATCGCTATTCAGCGATCCTCTACGGATGAAATCGTTAAAAGAATCATCGGAATCCCAGGAGATTCCATAAAAGTACATGAGAATGAACTGACCTTGCATTTGGGAAACGAGCCACATTCTCCTACAGAGATTTTTCGGCTGAGTCCAGAAGCAGTTGCGCAAATGAACCATTTGACCTATCTTCCCGAAAACACCTATTTTGTTTTAGGCGATAATCCGGATATTTCTGAAGATAGCCGGACATTTGGTCTTGTCAGTCATTCTCGAATACTAGGAAAAGTTATTTTTAAATAAAAGGAAGTGTTGAAAAGCTATGGGTAAAAACAAGAAGGATGGCTGGTTTTTCTCAAAAAGTTTATTAGATGAAATTTATCAACTACCATTAGCGGAAGAGATTGATTTGGAAACTGAGGAAGAACTACATGAACCATTCACAAAAAAAATAAGTGAGCTAACACTAGAAACAGCGATAGTGTCGGAAAACAAAACAGGAACCGATAGCCACTCGTCCCCCGAATCTTTAATACAAACCGGAGAGAATGGACGTATGTTGTATGTTAAGGCTCCTTCTGCTGCGTCGGAAACGAATTTGGAACAAATAGAAAAGGAACAAAAAAAGCAAGACGATAAAACCTTCACTTTAGAAGAACAAGAAGGTAAGCTATTGTACCAAGTAAAAAAGAAGTGAAGAAAAACAAGCTGCGCAGTCTGTCCCTACATCACCTCTCAAATACAAGATACGCTAGCAGAATCAAGAGGAGGTCGAAACAGAGGTGTTTAGCCTCGAGAAATAAGGCGCCATCCACGAAAATGGTTTTTCACATTTTTGTGGATGGCGCCTTATTTTCGAAGAAGTTACTCCTGTTTCCACCGTTTATTCGGTTTTAGAATATGCATGAGGGCTAATACACCAGACACGCTTGCTTTTGTTGTATCCACTTCCATGTGATTTTCTCACACGTTAATTTTCTGCCAAAATCGTTTCGATCGTTGCTAGTTCTTCTGGTGCAAAGACGAGATTATCTTTCATTTTGACACTTTCCTGCAACTGACTCAAACGGCTAGCACCGACTAAGACACTTGTCACTGATGGTTGTCGCACATTCCACGCCAATGCCATCTGAGCCAAGGTTTGTCCTCTCGCTTCCGCCACTTCTTGTAACTGTGTGATTTTACGTAGTGTCGGTGCAATCTGCTCTTCTGAAAGAAAAGGGATTTCTTTTCGATGCGCACGTGAATCTTCAGGAATACCATGTAAGTAGCGATTCGTTAACAAGCCTTGTGCCAATGGACTAAACGTGATTGCACCTAGTCCATTTTCAGCAAGAACAGGTACTAAGTCCGTCTCAAGTAATTCTCTTGAAAACAGATTGTAACGCATTTGATGGATCACGAAAGGTGCATCTTTTTTGCGTAAAATTTCCGCCATTCGCTGTGTGTCCGCTCCATTGTAGTTAGAGATACCGATATAAAGGGCCTTTCCTTGTCGAACTAATTGCATCAATGCCTCTGCGGTTTCTTCCAAAGGTGTTTCAGGATCTGGACGATGATGATAGAAAATATCCACATAGTCCAAACCCATACGTTGCAAACTCTGGTCACAACTGGCAATGATCGACTTACGAGACCCCCAATCGCCGTAAGGGCCATCCCACATATAATAGCCTGCTTTACTAGAGATAATCAGTTCATCTCGATAGGATTTGAAATCCTCTTTGAAAAGTCGCCCAAAGTTTGTTTCAGCTGCTCCAGCAGGCCCACCATAATTATTGGCTAGATCAAAATGGGTGATGCCTAAATCAAAAGCCCCCCTTAAAATTTCCCGCTGATTGCTGATGGGATCATATTCCCCAAAATTTTGCCATAACCCTAAAGACAGTAAGGGCAGCTTTAAGCCGGATTGACCGCTTTTACGATACTCCATGTTTTCGTAACGCGTTTTATCAGCTACATACATTTCATTCACTCCTTATTTTTTATGATTATCACAGAAGTCTTCCACTCCGAAAAAATAAGGAGTTACTTCTGGAATGCCGTTTTTTAGTTTTCAAGGATAGCAGATGACTACTAACCCAGCTTTTTGATCCCTCTCTATTTCAAGTACGCATGTATCCTCGTCTACTCGCAGGTGATGCATCAGCTCTTAGGGAAAACGCTATCATAATTGTGTTAACTTATTTATTTCTTGGATTTTTTTCTCCAATTGTGCGTCATTCTTTGCAAAAATGCTAATTGACGGCGGGTCTGTTTTATTTTTTTATAACGCTTTGGTTGCTTCCGATAAAATTGCTGATGGTAATTTTCTGCCGGCCAAAAAGCTGTCGCTGGCAAAATAGCTGTAACTATCGGTTTTCTGTAGCGACCTGATGCGCTTAATGCTTGTTTCGACGCTTCAGCAGTTTTTTGTTGCTCTTCATTTTGAACAAAAATGATTGGACGATATTGTTCTCCGCGGTCTTGGAATTGTCCAAATTCATCCGTCGGGTCCGTTACTTGCCAGTAAATCTCGACTAGCTCTTGATAACTGATCACTCGCTTATCAAATATGATCTCCACTGCTTCCACATGACCGGTATAGCCGCCACTGACTTGGTCATAATTAGGGGAATCAAACTGCCCGCCTGTGTACCCAGACATCACAGAAACAATCCCTGCTTTTTGCTCAAAAGGCTCTACCATACACCAAAAACAACCGCCAGCAAACACTGCCCGTTCTTGAACTGTCGGATCTGTCAGTTCGTGTTTAGAAAAATCATACCGCACTTCTCCTAACGGATCACCGACCATCTGCAAATAGAAATCCATGACATCTGGAGTTAGATTTTGTCGTAAAGCCAATGGTCGCAAAGAAACTTCCAACTTTTCAAGTACCTCTTTTAGAGAAACAGAAGTTGCTAACTCTTCTTTCGCTGTCATTAGTTGTTGCCGCTCCCAGTCTCGCGTATTTGGGTTTAAAATCAAATTGTAGAGAGTGGTGATTTCTTCCTCTTTCTTCATCGGGTCTCCCCCTCCCAAAGTGTCCACTGTCGATCCAAGGAAACAGGAAAAAGCTGAGATTGCTTTTCCCCTATTTTCTTGGAATCATTTAACATCTCTTAATAATACACTTCATCTAGAAAAAGCGCATGTGCGGGAACTGTCTCGCCTGCTTGCTGTCTGACTTTCGTTTCAAAAATCGTATCGATCAAAGATAAATCAGCTTTACCTGAACCAATATCTAAAATCGTTCCCATTAAGATCCGTACCATTTTATACAAAAAACCATCTCCTACAAATGTAAAATGAAGCATATTGCCTTCTTGTTGGATCGATAATTCTTCAATTGTACGTACTGTTGATTTTTTTGTTTTTTTCAATGCTGAAAATCCAATAAAATCATGTTTTCCTTCTAGTTTCCGACAAGCTTCTTCCATTTTCGCCAAATCAAGTGCCTTCGGATAATCAAAACTATGGTTTCTTTCAAACACTGTTGGAATTGGAGCATTCCAAACGTAGTAACTATATTTTTTCCCTTTTGCATTATATCTAGCATGAAAACGTTCAGGTACTTCTTCCACTTTTTTTACCACAATGTCTCTTGGCAAATAACGATTAAGAAAATCCAGCATCTCCATTCGACTCATTGTACTAGCTGTTTTGAAATTAGCTACTTGACCTCTGGCGTGTGTTCCAGCGTCTGTTCGACCAGAACCGATAATCTCAATCGTTTCACCGGTCATTTGCGAAATGATCGCTTCGATCTTTCCTTGGATCGTTTTTTCATCATTACCAAGTCGTTGCCAACCAGAATATCTTTTTCCATCATATTCGATCGTTAATTTTATATTTCTCATGTATTCTCCCTCTATTGGATCAAATGATCCATTGTTTTCATTTAGTGTCAGTATAGCAGATAACACCATCTTCTTCTCAAAAAAAAACGCAATCCAGAGATTTCTCTGTTTTGCGTTCTTTTCTTTTATAATTTTGATCAACCTAAGAATTTGAAGACTTCTTCCCGGTCGTAAAGTTTCAAGACTTTTTCAAATACCAATTGCGTAAATAAAGCAGCCGCTACTGGTACGACGAACCAACAAATCAACACCATCACGATATTTAGTCCAGCATCTAATGAAGCAAGAGGGCCAACTAAACCTACGATCCCAAAGCCCGCAGAAGCTGGTGTTCCTGATACAGAGAAAAGTGCGACAGGTATCGCTGTGATAACCGCACTTACTAAACATGGAAGCAAGATGATCGGTTTACGGAATAAGTTCGGCATCATCATCTTCATCGCACCTAACGCAATCGCGATCGTGACACCTGATTTATTGACACGCCAAGAATTGACGATCAACACAAATGTTGTGGCTGCAACACCCATAGCAGCAGCTCCTGCAGAAACTCCATCCAATTGGATCGCTAAACCAATCGCAACTGTTGAAATCGGTGAAATGATCAAAAAGGCAAATGAACAACCGATCAAAATAGACATCAAAAGAGGTTGCAATGTCGTAAAGTTATTGATACCTTCACCGATTGCAGAGGTGATCGCTGTCACATAAGGGAATAAATAAAACCCAATAAGACCTGCGCCCACACCGACAACGATTGGTGTCAATACGATTGCGACCGAGCCAAAAGCGTTACCGATCAATAGGATCAGACCAACAGCAATTGCTGCGGTGATCATGGTATTGATGATATCTCCTGTACCCGATCCTACATATACCCCTGCTTCACCAAGATCTGGCATAAAGCGGACAACACCAGAGCCGATAAATGCAGCACCAGCTACTACCATCATTTGCATCGGATTAAACCCAAATTGTAACCCGATCAAACCACCAATGATCAATGGTGTCGCTAATTGGAAGATCACAGCTAGTTGTGCGATCGTCACAGCAACAGGATATTCACTGAAATACTTTAAAATAGCTCCTAAAACAGCATTTGGAATCAGTCCTACGATGATCCCTGTTGCCGTTCCAGCTAATACTTTGTTCAAAAAAATTCTTGGCGTTAATTTATTCGTCGTATCCATTTATTTGTTCCTCCTATTTCGCCTGTAAAATCTGTTCTTTTGCATGCACGAGCGCTGTCAAAAAGTCACAGTAAGGCGTAGCGATCCCGTATTTTTTTCCTTTACGTGAAATCGCACCGTTGATATAGTCGATTTCTGTCAAACGGTTGTTTTTGATCAAATCTTGATGCATTGATGGGAAATGCATACCGATCGTTTCAGGATCAAAGCAAGTTTCACAGTGTGCGACTGCTTCTTCCACATCTAAATCAATATTTTCGGCTTTTGCTACTTGACCAAATTCATTTACGATAGCAACAACCATATCATGAGCCGTAGAAGTACGACCAAGTCCTGCCATATTCACGTCTAAGATCGTACATAAGCCGTTCATCGTGCCATTGACACAAGCTTTACGATAGATCGAGTAATGGATATTACTTGAATACTTCGCATTCAAACCAGATTTAGCTAAAGTTTCTGCCAATTCTTTCGCAGCTTCTTCTTGTCCGTCTCCTAAGTTTTGTAGTTCTACTGAACCACTACCGAATAATTTCACACGTCCAGGACCTTCTAGGCCTGCCGTCCACATTGTATTACCAATAAAAATATTTTTCATTGGTACAAATTTTTCAATAATATCTTCATGGCCGATTCCATTCAATAAACAAAGGACTTTTGTCTCATCTTTGATCATTGGACGAATATCTTCCAACATTTTTTCTAGTTGCATTGCTTTCGTGAATAAGACGATCAAATCAACTTTTTCTACGTCATTGATTTCTGATTGAAGAACGACTGGGATATCGACAACGATGTCCTCGCCATTAAAGTTTGCTTTCAATCCATTTTCTTTGATCGCTTCTACATGGTCTTTCCAACCATCGATCAATGTCACGTCATTTCCACCTTTTTGCAACATGAGTCCAAATCGACTCCCCATTGCACCTGCACCAGCAATTGCTATCTTCATTTCTTTGTTCTCCCCCTTTAATTTGGTTATACGACGAATAAGCAAATAATTCCCCTCACGATCATTCAATCATTCACAATGTCCGCTAGTTATGACTAATCATTCGTTTGAAAAACTATTTTACTTGACTCATTTTCCCATTTCCTTTGATTTATTTCAAATAGCCTGATTGATTGCTCACAAACGCAAGCGTTATCTATCCATTTTAAGCCCTAGTAGATGGGTTGTCGTACGACACTAAGGAGTATTATACACTAAAAACAGCCCGTTTTTTTAATATAACCTCGATTATTTTTGTTAATTTTCAAATCAACTACGTTATATAACTAATCAGATACAATTGTGAACTACCACACGATCCGATCCAAAAAACAGGTTTTCTGGTACTTTATAAACATATATTTCGCTAAAAAATCCTATTCCTCCTATTTATAAAAAAAAGCAGCTACCAGAAAGGATCACTGGCTTGCTGCTTTTCATTACATCATCTTATCTATTTTATCTTCAATCAGGGTGCCGCATCAATCGATTGATATGCACACCTAGATAGGTAACTTCCTCTTTCGTGATTTCCTGTTGGATCATTTTCTGGATATATTGCCTTACTTTGTCTGCATTTTCCATCGCCAATGGATACAAGGTACACATTTGCTGATATAGCCCATCATCTTGTCCATCCAGCATTTTATTCGCAAACAACCGTTCAACGAAAAAACGAACATGAGTAATAAAACGACTATAATGGATCGAGTCTGGAGCAATTTCGATTCGAATCGAATATTTTACTAAGTTGACGATGCCACCAATCATTTTCGCTTGCTTCATACTATCGGTTCCCTGACTTTCTTGAGACAATGAATTAATGACATGAAAGGCGATATTTGCCGCTTCTTCAATGGGTAACTCGACATCGGATTTTTCATTGAAGATCATCAAGGCTTCCTCCGCTGCTTGATATTCCTCCGGATAGTAATTCTTGATCTCCCAGTATAAACGATTGGTGATGATGATTCCTTTGGTCATACGTTCAACTGAAAAATGTAAATGATCAGGTAATGTTAAATAAATACTAGAGTTTAACCGTTTCCCTAGTCGTTTCTCCATACTGGAAACCATTGCTTTCGTTAATTCAAAATAGGTCAAAGGAACCTCTTTGATCAAATCCAATAATTGCATGGCTTTGCCTTCATCATAGGGCAGATAGATTTCATCAATCGAATCATCCGAGATGATCTCACCGGGCTTTTTGCCAAAACCGATCCCTTTTCCTAAAGCAATCATTTTTTGCTGATTGCTGTCGATCAATACCACACTGGAGTTAAGCACCTTTAGTATTTTCCTCATGATATCCTCCTTCGCTCAAGGTTATTCCTTGAGCGCATCGAACAGTTCCTTCACTCGATGGATCGACCGTTCGTTCTAATAACTTCTTTATACCAGTAAAATGAATCTTTACGCAAGCGATCATAACTTCCATTTCCTTCATCATCCGCATCTACATAAATGAATCCGTAACGTTTTGACATTTGAGAGGTTCCGGCACTGACTAAATCAATAGGTCCCCAACTTGTATACCCAATCAAATCAACCCCTTCATCGATGGCTGCTTTCATCGCTTTGAAATGTGCAGTAAAATAAGCGATTCGATAGGGATCATGGATTTCATCGTCTATCACTTCATCAAAAGCTCCCATGCCATTTTCAACGATCATCAAGGGTACTTGATACCGGTCATATAATTCTAGTAAAGAAATTTTCAAGCCTAAAGGATCAATTTGCCAGCCCCAATCTGTCGCTTCTAAATAAGGATTTTTAACACCCAAAACGGTATTCCCCGGTGTCCGCTCTGCCTTTGGATCTGCGGATTCACACATAGACATATAATAACTAAACGATAGGAAGTCTGCCGTATGTTCTTTCAATAATTCTTTATCACCAGGTAACATATCGATCGTGATATGACGGTTGGCTAAGTCTTTCAACACGAGTGGCGGATACGTACCTTTGACTTGAACATCCGCATAAAAATGATTGTTCATATTCTTTTTCAATGTTCGTTCCACATCTTCTGGTCGACTCGTCAACGGATAGGTCATCAATTTGGTCAACATACAACCAACTTGGCTACCAGGGATCTTTTCATGGCAATGTTTCGTTGCTAAAGCCCCTGCCACAAATTGATGATGTAACGCTTGATAGATAGCCGCTTCGATTTTGTCTGGTTCGATCGTATCAGTCAAAATCCCGGCAGTCGTAAATGGGTGTCTAAAAATACTATCCACTTCATTGAACGTCAACCAGTAATGAACGTACTCCCCAAATTCGTCAAAACAAGTATCTGCAAATCGAACAAAGTCATCCACCACACTTCGTTGAATCCAACCGTTGCCTTTCATCGCTAATGCTAGTGGCATCTCATAATGAGATAAGGTCACGATTGGTTCAATCGCTAAGCGCTTCATTTCTTTAAAAACTTCTTTGTAAAATGAGACACCTTCAGGATTAGCTGTCTTTTCATCCCCATTTGGAAAGAGTCGGGACCAAGCAATCGACAAACGTAATGTAGTAAACCCCATTTCCGCAAATAACGCTAAATCCTCTTTGTAACGATGATAGAAATCGACCCCTCGTCGTTTAGGGAACCACTTGTCTGTAGGGTCGGCTATTGCTTCTTCTACTTTTTTAATCGTCACACCTACATGGGCTGCGTAATCTTTGTTGTCTACATTAGGTTTATAAGTTGCAACATCTGCCACAGATAGTCCTTTTCCACCAATATTCCATGCTCCTTCTACTTGGTTTGCTGCAATTGCACCTCCCCATAGAAATCCTTCGGGAAAACCTGTTTGTGTCGTATCCATTTTTCTATTCCTCACTTTCATTTCTTCATTTTACTAAAGCAGAAATCATCAATAACTCAGTTTCGGGTGTCACTGATTGATTTTCTACTTGATGATCGATGTGATACTCCTTCTGATTGGTCACGACCACCACAACGACTGGATCAAATCCTGCTTGTTTGATTTTTTCAATATCAAACGCAAGCAAACGCTCGCCTGGTTGTACCATCTGACCTTCTTTAACAAAAGCCTGGAAGCCTTCACCTTGTAACTTGACTGTATCGATTCCTACATGAATCAGTAATTCTACTCCGCTCACCGTTCGTAAGCCGATGGCATGACCTGTCTCAAATAGCATGGTCACTTGTGCTTCTTCAGGAGAAAAAACAATACCTTCTTCTGGAATGACTCCGACACCTTCGCCAACCATCCCACTAGAAAAGACATCATCTGGGACTGTTTCAAGAGGAATCACTTGACCTTTGACTGGGCTCACGATCCCCCAAGTTCCTCCCCTACGACTCTCGTTTTCTTCTTGTGAAGTTGCTTCTTCTTGATCTTTAAAAAATACCAAGCCACCTACAAACGACACGACAAAAGAAAGAGCTGTACAGACAAATGCCCAGACAAGGTTCATCGGTTGATCTGCACTAGCAAACATAGTGATACTCGCAATCCCTGGTCCAACCAATGCGAAAGCTTCTAAAGCCATGATCCCGGCAAATATCCCGCCGATGAAACTAGAAAACATCACGATACTCAATACCCGTTTGTGTAAGATCGTGACCCCGTATAATGCGGGTTCAGTAATACCAAATAAAGCTGAGATTCCTGCAGAAATCGCTGTTTGTCGCAATTTCATATTTTTTGTTTTTAGACTGACGGCAAAACATGCACCAGATTCAGCGATATTATGTGCCAAAGAAGCCGGTAAATAGAGCATCTCTTTTCCTAACTCTCCCATTGAAGAAACAGCATAAGGAATCATCGCTTTGTGCATACCAGTAACGACCATCAATGGTAAAACTGCAGCAAGTAAACCTGTTGCTAACCAGCCTAATCGTTGATATAACTCGACGATCAAATATGAGAATGCGCCACCAACGTTATAGCCTAAAGGACCTAAAATCAGCAGTGCAACTGGGACAGTCACTAATAAAGCAACCATCGGAACAAAGAAAATACGAATCGGCTTCGGAGAAATCTTCGTGACATATTTTTCAACGATACTATAAAACAACACCGTTAAGATTGCTGGGAAGACTTGAGAAGCATACGCAATATTTTCAATTGAGAACCCTAGAAAGGACGTTCCGTCTGCTAGAAGGGTTGCCATCTCTGGTAAAAGCAAGGCACTCACTGCTGAAACAGCTACGATCTCATTGACTTTTAGCTTTCTTGCCGTCGTCATCGCAACTAAAATCGGTAAGAAATAAAGAGGCGCTCCTCCGATCAAATTCAATAGAAGGTAAGTAGATGAGTTTGCATCCATCACACCCAATAAAGATAAGAGCAGTAAAAGTGATTTTAAGACACCGCCACCTGCAATCGCGGGAATCAACGGTTGAAAAACTGAAATGATAAAATCAAGTAAAATTGTTCCAACAGGTTTCTTTTCTTTGTTTATGTTCTGATCTGTAGAGATTTCTCCGATCAGTTTGGCTAATTCGTCATAAACTTCCACTACTTCATTCCCAATGATTACTTGGAATTGAGCATTGCTACGAACACCGATGACCCCATCTAAGCGTTCTAACTCTTCACGATTTGTTTGTTTGACATCTTTCAACGTAAAACGAAGTCTAGTTGAACAATGTTCCAAATGAATGATATTTTCTTTTCCGCCAACGAATTGTAAAATATGCTTTGCTAAAGTTTGATAATCCATTTTTTCCACTCCTTCTTTCGTTTTTCTTTTTCGCTGCGCAGACAAAAAAGAAAAAAGCAGGCAAGACCATAAGAAATAACAACAAAGGATTCTTTGTGTGTCTTTCTTTAGGTCCTGCCTGCTTTACCAGTCACATGCCTGTTTTATTTACATTTACTATAACAAGTATTTTTTAAAATTGCAACCCCTTTCTTTTCATTCATTTAGCCACGGCTAAAAATCTCATAATCGATTTCATCGACTGATTTCGCCACTAGGATTGCTGAATACACATCAGAATTGACATTCAAAATCGTGCGCAACATCCCTACCAACCATTCAACACCAGTCGAATCAATCAATTTGTCATTAATTTTTATTGATCATTTGCCACTCGCCACTCTAATTCGTCTAACAGCGGTGTATAATCCACTTTGGTGAAATCAGTCACATCGAATGTATAAAGCGTTCCAAGTTCAAAGTGTTCATACTGTCGATCATTTATAACAGCTCTAAATTCTTCTTTGGTGATATGATTGGTTCCTAACGATCGATCGTCCAACGTATCCCCATAATGATAATGGTCCATGATATAACTCAAATGACGTTCAGGATCACGATCTCTTTTATAACGTCGTTGCCATAGTACATCAAAGTCTGCGTGCAAGCGAATCGTGATCACTTCATATCCATATGTTTTTGATAAGGCTTCTAACGGTCCTTTTTGTTTGTCACTGAAAGGATACTCTGAAACAATCACTTTCTTCCCTGCTTCCATGTACAGTTCCAATGCCTGATAAAAGAATGGATAAACCTTGTTTTTTTCTTGCTCTGCTCGTTCAGCTAAATTATCGAACCCAATTGATTCAGCGTAATACTCTTTGACTTCATCTAAGGTAAGACGATACATCGTTGGAAACCGTTCGAAGAGTCGTTCCATCAAATAAGTTTTTCCTGTCCCAGGACTTCCTGCCAAAAGAAACAAATATTTTTTCATTTTAGCTCTTTCCTGCATAGATCTCACTTCCTGTATTCAAAAACAGGCCGATTTTATGTTTGATGATTGCCTTTACTGCTTCGTTGGCTGGGATCACGTTGTGGCGTAATGATCGGCTGACTTCTGTTTCACCAAAGCTTTCTTTTGCTGTTTTCGTCCAGTTGACAAGTAGCTCTGTCCCAACATTGAATTTACGGATTCCATGGTTGATCAACTCTGGATAATCTTCCTCTTTCACTCCAGTACCGCCGTGGATGACCAAGGGAACATCGACTACTGCGTCGATTTCTTTCAGGAGTGGTAGATTGACTTCTGTTTTTGATTTGAATTGTCCATGATTTGTTCCAATAGCAATTGCTAATGCGTCTACTCCAGTTGCTGCTACGAATTCTACCGCATCCTCGGGTTTCGTATACACTTTATCATCTTCTGCCACATGGATTCCTTCTTCCGTCCCACCAATCGTTCCTAGCTCCCCTTCCACTGAGACACCACGAGCGTGGGCGTATTCAACGACTGCTTTTGTTTTCAAGATATTTTCTTTAAAAGGTAAATGGGAACCATCATACATTACTGAAGTATAACCGCTATCGATTGCTTGCTTGATATCAGAGAAATCACGCGCATGGTCCAGATGAAGGACAGCATCCACCATTTCTTCTTCAGCGATCGTTTTCACTACATTGACTAAGACATTCATCCCAATATATTTCGCCGTATCCACACTTGTTTGGATAATGATCGGCGCACCCATTTCTTTGGCTGCCCGTAACATTTCCGGCAACATCTCCAAGTTATGCGCATTGAATGCGCCCACGGTAAAATTCAAAGCTTCTGCTGTTTTTGTTACTTCTTTTAATGTCGTATACATTTTTTATAGCCACCTTTATTCTTATTTATTCCCTGTAATCGTGAGTTGTTTAGCAATTTGTCGCATCTCGTCCATTTTCCCCATATAATGATCAATCCCTTGATCGTTCCCAGCTCGTGCAGCTTCTGCTCTTTTTGCATTATATAAAGACATCAACTTCTTGTACCCATCATTGATACTTTTCTTCAGTGATAAACTTTTCTCAAGCTGTTCGATTGCCTGATCGTTATCCCCTAACTCAGCGAGTTTTAGTCCTACTTGTTCAAAAAGAACAGCTAGTTGGTCTGTTTCTTCTGTCTGGTCGATATCTTTCTTGAGTCGTTCGATTGCTGTTTGAAGTTCTTCTTTTTCTACGCTAGAAAGCGTCTGTATTACTTCAGGTTGCTCTTTTTTCTTTTTCAAAAAACCAAACATCATGATCCCTACTTTCACATTAGAATGCTTTTAAAATCGGACTTAAGAGCCAAGCGTAAAGTAGCGCTACCACTACTGTATCGACATCTGTCGCTGTCGCACTGACAAATCCCATTGAATTGAAAATCGTTACTAGTAATGCTGGCAACAAGGTAATAAAGAAACCATGAGCGATCCCGCCAATGATTGCTCCTCGTCGTCCACCAACTGCATTACCAAAAATCCCCGCTGTCCCACCAGCAAAGAAATTCGTCAACATCCCTGGCAGAATCATGGCTAATCCAAACATCGGTAACGTAAACATCGCAATGACCGTACCGATCGTTGTTGTGATGAACCCTAAAATCACCGCATTCGGGCTATAAGGGAAGAACACCGGACAGTCTAACGCTGGAATCGCATCAGGAACTAGTTTCATCGCAATCCCACGAAACGCTGGAACGATTTCGCCTAGTAATAAGCGTACCCCTGAAAGTAAGACGTATACACCCACAACAAACTGGATAGCTTGTAAAAAGGCAAACATGATGTAGTTTTGGCCCCCTGATAGCTCAGCCGCAAACGTCTCTCCTGCAAACAACACAGTCACGATATAAAGAGGTACCATCACCACCATGACCGATAGATACGTATCTTGTAAAAATTCAAAGTGAGCAGGCAATTTGATATCTTCAATCGATTTCTTATTCTCGCCTTTTTCACCAAAAATTTTTGCTACCCCAGCCTCAAATAAATAACCGATCGTACAAAAATGCCCTAAAGCAATATCGTTTGAACCAGTGACCTTGCGTATGATTGGTTGCGCCATCGCTGGCATCGCAATAGCAAAAACTGCCCCAATGAAACCACCAACTAAAATCAAGACAAATCCACGTAACCCAGCAAAGTACCCAAATACAGTGGTCATCGTCGCCATCCATAAGATTGCTTGACCAGTCAAGAAGATATATTTCCACTTCGTAAAACGGGCAAGTAAGATATTAAAGACAAAAATAGCTAAAAATGTTAATGCGATGTCTCTACCTAGACCAAGTTCATTCATTGCTTGACCATTGATTGCTTCAATTGAAGGAATGATCCCTTCCATTTGGAACCCTTCGGTAAAAATTTGCCCAAAATACGTCAAACTACCGACGATGATACTCGAACCCGCACTTAAAACTTGAAAGCCTAGCAATGTTTTCAATGTACCCGAGATAATCTGACCCGTTGATTTCTTTTGCAGAATCAGCCCTAACATCGCAATCAAGGCAATCGTGATCGACGCTTGAGTCAAAATGTTTTCGATAATAAAATTGATAACGCCCATGTTTTCTCCCCCTATTTTTCTTGATTAGATAGCTCCCTTACTTTGTAAAACTGGTGTTAACTTCTCTTCGATCTCAACTTTTGAGACGATATTTTTCAAGTAAATCATGGCTGTTGTCGGATCAATGGTAAATTTCTCAAATTGTGAACGAAAATTCTCTGCGGTAATGATCACATCCGGCTTCATCGAAACGGCTGACGAAATATCACAATGATCCAGCTTAGCTGTCACTCCTAATTTATTCAATACATCTTCAGCTGACATTTGAGCGGCAAAACTACTTCCTAACCCTGCGCCACATACAAATAAAATATTCAATTTGTTCATTCCACTCTCTCCTTCTATCTACTTAAATAGTAGTTTTTTAAATGAATCTACATTAGGACTTTCGATCAAACGAGTCAATTTCGTTTCGTCATTGATCAACTCGATCAACTCTTTCATGATCGTTAAATGAGAATATGAATCCACCGCTGCTAAGCAGAAAATGATTTTAACCGGATCCATCTCTTCATTGCCAAAATCAACTGGCTGACGAATCGTCGCGACACTCACCCCTAACTTATTGACGCCATCTTCTGGTCTGGCATGGGCTAATGCCAGATGCTTGCCAATAACGATATAGGCGCCATACTCTTCTACTGCACGGACCATCGCATCAACATAACTTGACTCAACGATATTTTCTTTCAACAATGGTTTAGCCACTCGTTCAATCGCTTCTTGCCAATTGTCTACGTGTTCTTGGATCAATATATGATTATCTGTCAAAATGTCTTTTAGCATTGGTTGGATCTCCCTTTTATTGATTTCTAAATGATTTTGCTCAAATAATGTTTCTAATTTGGTGTAGATTGGCCGATCGATCTTGCCTCCACTTTCTTCCACGATCCGCAAGACGTCGGTAAACAATTCTGTTTGCCCACTCTCTGTCGGAATCAGTCGTTGGACCTTTTGGTGAGCATTTAAAAAATCTGCAATGATCGGACGATTCGCATCGGTTAAAATAGGCTCCAACACAAGCAGTGGTTTGTTCTGATCTGATAATTGAAACGTACTGAAAATCAAATCGACATCTAACTTATCCACCAACTCCGCTTCTTTAGAACTCAATACCGCGACAACTTCGATTTGTGGAAACTTCTCTTTTAAATTTTCTGCTAATAGATTGCCTGTCGCCAGTCCATGGTGACAAACCACCACTGCTTTATACATGGACGTGACATTCTGTTTGATCGTGCTAGCAACCGTCGAAAAATGGATCACTAGAAAAGCAAGTTCATCTTCGATTATCTCTCCCCCAATGACTTCCTCGATTGTTGGGACAAACAACTCAACGGCTTCATAGATGGGGCGGTAATTGGCCCGAATATTTTCTTTCAAAGGATTCGTGACTTGGATTCGATGTTTGATGCGAATGATCAAAGCTGTCATATGTTTATAAAGATTTTCACACAGGATTTCTTCTTTTAAGTGAAATGGGATACGGGTCTGTTCCTCGACGAATTGGATCAGTTGGATCGTCAACAGTTGTGCTTGGACCCATTCCAACGAATTACTGATATCTTTTGAACTGAATGTCTCGATCGTAAAACGAAGGTAGTTTCTTTCAACCGGCGGAACGTCTGTCAAACGAAACTCAGCGATCACCTTTTCAATAAAGTCAGTGAAACCGTCTTTTTTTTCGTTACTATTTTTCCAATTGATGGCTGCAATAAGTTCATGCTTTCTGACTCGCTGGACCCAAATCATCGTAAACAGCAACAGTTGATTTTTGTAGATATCATCTTCTTGTCTGATCATAGTATCTGTATAGATGGCTTCGAGCTTTACAATCTCCGAAGGTGGAAAATACTGTTGAAAAATTCTTTGAGCCGCAGTGATTTTCGTACCATTTCTTGCTGAAAAATCAATTCTTCCTAGATTCTTATTGATCAAGTCATAAATCATCGTGCGGATGGAGCGCTCCGCTCCTTTATAGACTAATCCCTGTCTACCAAAACTCACGATCTCGATACCGTATTTGATCAAATCCGCTCGCAAACGACGCATATCTTCGTCCATCGTACTTTTCGAGATCATGAATGCTTCTTCCTTACGATTCAAATAAACTGGCTGTTGCTCATAAGCAATTGATAACACTAAATCAAAGGTCCTCTCGTCACGATTCAACAACTCCTCTTGATAAGTCACCAATGCTTCTGCCAGTCTTTTTTCTTCCTCATCGCTTAAACGCAATAGAAACCCTTGCTTACGAACCGTTTGGATCTCTGCCAGCTGATTGGCTCGCAACCAACTATTGGCATCCAACACATCTTGACGAATCGTTCGTTGACTGACTTGGTACTCTAACGCTAATTGTTCCGCTTTGATTGGATAATGATATGCTCTAAATCTTTGAAGTAACTCAATCGTTCTCGTTTTCATATGATTGATTTTCCTTTCTGAACCAAGTATATGTTGGCGCTTCCAAAATAAAAAGTAGAGATTTCTGCCAATTAAGTTGGCAAAAAAGTAAGAACGCCTGTACTAATTTTTCAAGCAAGAAAGTAGCAGAAGTACCTACTTTCGAGAAATAAGCCGCACAAGTCGAAAATAGTCTCTCCTATTTTTGGCTTGCGCGGCTCATTTTCTGAAAAAAACCTTCAGGAAGCTCGCTTATTCGATTGTTTAGAAATAATCATTTCGCTCAACCAAACAGCTATTTTGTCACTCGTTTTAGTTGGTTGATACCTACTGATACGATCGTTAAATAATTGAAGAAGTAACTCAATCTTTGACAAAAACCTAGTTTATCCAATAGTGGAAGGTGATTCAGCACTGGGATCCTTGCCAGTCCGTAAATCATCGCACTCAGCAGACTCAAGCTTATTAAGACGATATACATTCGACTGATTGGTTGATTCGCTTCTTTTCGATAGAGCAATAAAGCAAAAACCGGAAATAAAAGAAAGCCACTATAACCTAAACTAGAACCAACATTATGTACCCACGTTGAGAAATCCCACGAAGTAGCTTGGGTGTTAAGACTAAACAATCCTGTAAAAAGGCAATCGCCTATCGCATAGAAACCTAGTGAAACAACCAACCATTTCGCTAAATGAGTAGATACTTTTTCAAACGAAGCATACAACGCAGGTAAGGATAAGATAAAAAAGATTCCTGAAAAAACAGAATAAACAAGAAAGAATGTTCTCACTGGACTTGTGACGTCACCGAACACACTGATTGGCAGCCTCAATTGATCTAAACCAGGATAGAACAAGCCCAAAATATAAGGTGTTGAAAAATCACTCAACACTCCTAGAAATAAAAAATAAAGCCCATATCGTCGTAAAAAAAACATGTACTCCTCCAAAACACTTTTATTCTTATATACAGAATAACATTTTCAATTTAATTGCAAAACAAAAAATCCTATTGATTCTGTCACACTCAGTGAGTTAGGATCAGAGGATTTTTTGCTTTGACATAGCTTATTTACTATATTCTCAAAAAAGTTATCTTTTTAAAATCAATGGCTCACGACGCGCTAGTTTAAGTGAATGGATAATGAATTGTCTCTTTGTACGTTTCAAATAATTCAGCATTCAATTGATCGCCACCGTCTATATTGGCAGAATAGAAAATCGGTGGATGTTTCACTCCCTCAGAAATCAACTGTTCACAAACTTCTACAATGATCGTATTGAGAATGGACGCTCCAATCACCGTAGAAGAAGGCCCGATCTTTTGTGATAGCCCTGTTAGTTCACAACAGGCATCTCCGATGTCGCCGTGGTTATCGATCACGATATCCGCAATTTCAAATAATCGTTCCCCTGATGAATGGCGACTAGTTACAGATTTCGAGTAAGATACATTTGTTAGTGCGATGATTTTTACTCCTTTTTCTTTTGCCACTTTAGCTAAATCAATAATGATCGGGTTTCTGCCAGATACTGAATGAAGAATCAATACATCATTTTCTTTAAAAGGAATCGTTCCGGCTATGGCCATTCCATAGCCTTCTAATCGCTCCATTTGACTCGTAAAGGTTACTGGATTTCGATCCAACATCACTTCTCGTCCAAATATTGCATTGATCGTCATCATTCCTCCAGCGCGGTAATACATTTCCTCTGCTAAAATACCCGCGTGGCTGGCGCCAAAAATATAGATAGAATGTTTTTGTAAATTTGCTTGAGTCAATAATTTAATCGCTTCTCCAATGGATTGCCTTTCTTTTTCTTCGACAATTGTTAATAGTTCTCTGATTTTATCCATGTAACGAAACATTTAAAACCCTCCAAACAAACTGCTGATTCCTCGTCCAATCATTCCCCACAATGACAAATCGTTTCCGCCAAAAATCAAGATCCAACTTTGGATCGTTGTACTGAAAATCATGGCAGAAAAACCAACTAAAGCAACCATTGCGACAGATGCTGCAATCGTTCCGAGAACTGCCCCACGAAAACCGCCTTGGCCTTCACCAATGACTGCAGCTCCACCACATTCAAAGAAACTTGTAATGACCAATGGTACGATCAGTACACCAAATAACTGGAATGAATTTGCTAAGACAACTAAAATCGTTGAAGTGATCATCGCAACGATAAACCCAATAATGACCGCATTCGGACGATAATTGAATAGAATCGGGACATCAAAAGCAGGTTTCGCACCTGGTACCACTTTTTCAGCAATCCCTTGGAAAGCTGGAATAATTTGATTAATCAATAAACGAACACCATACAACATGATCAATAATCCAGCACCGAAATTCAACCCAGCTTCAATGGCAAACATAACAAGATTCCCACCTTCTGGAATCAAAACTGGTGCGATGATCCCAACTACCACATTCATAAGAAACATGACCAGTGCACCCGTTATCGAAATTTCACGGAAAAATGAAAGGTTCTCTGGAACATTGATATCTTCTGTCGATTTTTCTTTATTTCCCACACGCTTTGCCACAAATCCTGAAATCAATGATATGATCCCTGTCGGATGACCGATCAAGAAAGAATCATCACCGGTAGCATCCCAAACATATTTGCGCATGATCCATGGCATGAATGACCAATAGCAAGCAGACAATAATGCACTGATCCCAATCAGTAAAGTGCCAGTTAGACCAGCCTCTACTCCGGCAGCTACAAATACAAATGGGAACCACCACAGCATGTGCCCAGTCAGAAAAATCGTTTTGACTGGTGTAAACCGAGCAATCAATAAATGGATGATCAATCCTAAGAACATAGCTAAACCGACTGTACCACCGTATTCTGCTGTAAAAGTCACATCAGATAACCCTTCAGTAACTTGCACACCTAATTGTGTCTGGACCGCTGTATTGATAGGAGCTATCGTCCCTACCAACATATTTACCCCAGCCGTTAACGCCACCATCCCAAAGGCTGCGGTCAAGGAACCTTTGATGATTTCTGAAAATGACTTTCGTTGGATGATCAAACCGATCATCGCGATCAGGGCTAAAAGAACAGGTGGATTTTTCAAAATATGATCGCTAATAAAATTCATCAGTCTAGCCCTCCTTGTTTGCTAAATATTGTTCTAATTGTGCTTTCACTTCATTTGTATCCATATATTTTTTGATTGGATAAACAGGCGCTTTGACCGAAGCTTTCAGTTCTGGAAGTAATTCATTACTAGTAAAATAAACATCTGCTTGAGTCGCTTTTGCTGAGGATAAATCAGTATTCTCTACTATAGCTTTAAGCCCTAGCTCTTTTATCACCTTATCAATCGACATTTTTAAAACCATTGAACTTCCAACACCAAATCCACATACTGCTAAAATTTTCATTTTTTCTTCCTCCTTAGGTTAGTAATTGGATTATTTGTTCCTTATTTCCCGATAAAATAGTTTGATACTTTACTTCATCCATAAATATGGACATGATTTCTTGCAATTTCTCCAGATGGCTCTCACTATCTTTTGCAGCTAAGATCAAAAATATTTTCACCGCTTTTTCTTTCATATCTACTGCATTTTTTACGACTAAAAGACTCATGCTTTGTTCATTCACTCCTACGCCTGGTTTGGCGTGCATGAGGGCAAAATAGTCGGTTAAAACCATATATGGACCATGTTCTTCTACACTTTTGATCATATTATCCAAATAGGTATGCGCTATCATTTTACTTTTTAACAAAGGCTCACTTGCAATCTCAACGGCAATCTCCCAATTTTCCACTGTATCGATTACTTGGATCTGCTCTTTTGCCAATAATGGATCAATTCTACTCATTCTTTTACCTCCAACATTTTTGAGATGAACCAGTTTTTATCACCAATCCCTTGCATGATCAGTTTCATCACTGCTTCAACTTCTTTCACATCTTCTTCTCGGATCATCAATAATACGATGATATCTGCTTTTTGCTTTCCCCAATCAACTGGTTTATCCGCTACTAATATCGCAATAGTAGTCTCTTCTACGAATAACGGATTACCATGAGGAATCACAAAACCGTTATCGAGATAGGTAGATTGGATTGCTTCTCGGTCAAAAATCGACTGGGTGTATTGTTCTTTTTTATAGTCATTTTTAAAGTTTTGCTGCTCAATCAGAAAATGGATTGCTTCTTCTTTTGACTCATAATGACCAAAATAAATATTGGCCGCAAGCAAGTGTTTTGTTTTTTCAGGTAATATCCGCCTTTCTTTCATATGCTCATGATCAATCACTAAATCGATATAATGATTCATGATTCGTTTCATATCACGACTAGTCACCATGGGCGAAATTCTGACGACAGGCTTTTCTTGCTTGGGTATATCTACTGTAGAAATAATAAAATCAATTTCTGATAGATCCATGTAAGTCAACTTGTCAATAGAGGCAGTTTCAATGCTGTCAATCTCAGGTAAGATTCTTCGTATTTTGGCTGAAACAAATGAACTAGTTCCAATCCCATTCGGGCAGACAAATAATAATTTGTTCAATCGTTTGATTCTCTCGATAGCAGCTTGAAAATGGATGGTGACAAACCCAACTTCATCCTCAGACAGATTCACTTCACTTGGCCAACGAAAATCTTTTAATGCAAACCATACAACCCCATAAATGGACGGATAATTTTGTTTGATTTCATCAATCAATGGATTGACGATCGTTGTTTGCGCTTCAATTCGTAAAAGTAATTGATACAGGTGTACTAGAAGATCTTCTTCTAAACGGTTATCTTGCGTTAAATCAATCTGGATACCTTCGCTAACCTTTTGTATCAACTGTCGAATTTTCCCACGAAAAGCAAAAGGGATATTTTCACTTTTCATAAAGAATTTCAAGCCACTTCCTACGATAATATAAGTTAAATATTGGACCTCTTCTTGCGTGAACTGATAAATTTTCTGGTCTTCTAATTTTTTTAATAGTTCATACACAAGCGGGTATTTGTTGAACTCCAAGAAATATTTTCCATACTGATTCTTACCAATCAAATCTATTTTTTTACCCTCTTTTGAGCGTTGGACAATCAATAAAATTGAAATCACAATGCTTTTGAAATAACTCTCTGGAATCTCCATTTGTTTTTCGTTGATTCCTTGACGAAAAGCTTGCTCGATTCTTCTTAAAAGCTGCTGATCTACCAGCTCTGCTACCACTTCTAGTTCATTGAAATGATTAAGGATGGTCCGCTTCAACACACGTTGGATTTGAATTTCATTTCCTTCAAAAAATGTTCCCGAACGATCAAATGTCAAACTCAATCCTTCTTTGGTAAAAATATCCTTCACATAAGAAAGATCATTGGCAATACTACTTCGTGAGACAAAGTATTCATCAGAAAGCTGTTGGTAACTTAAGTGTTCAAAATTCAACAGTCGATTGAGAATGGTTATTCTGCGCATTTTATTTTCCTGATAGTGCATAACTTTCATTTTCCATCACCTTCTATATTTACTATAATTTTTCAAACAACCGATTAGAAGACCAAATAAATCATTAGAAAACAATGAGATAGTATGCACATTACTAATCGAAGTCTTTTTTTAGTATACTCAGAAACAACTAAATAATTCTACTCACAATAAAAGATATGAAAAAAGCCAACAGACGATTGCTGTTGACTTTAAAAAAAATGTAATTTGAAATGATGGTAGAAAGATTCATCTATTGCAATTCATTCAAACGACTTTTGATCGAAACATTCTCCCCATTTCTCTTTCTAGCACCTAATTCACCAATTGCGGTGAATAGTAAGTCACTGGAAGAATTCAGAGCTGTTTCAACCGAATCTTGGATGACCCCAATAATAAATCCGATTCCTACCACTTGCATCGCAATATCATTTGAGATGCCAAATAAGCTACAAGCCAAAGGAATCAATAGTAATGAACCCCCAGCTACGCCAGATGCACCACAAGCAGCTAAAGCCGCCAAGATGCTTAAAATCAATTTTAAGCCAAAAGAAGCTTCGATACCTAGTGCCTGAACAGTCGTTAACGTCATCACTGTAATCGTCACTGCTGCTCCCCCCATATTGATCGTTGCTCCTAATGGAATCGAAATGGCATAAGATTCTTTTGTTAATTTCAGTTTTTCTGCCAACATCATATTGATCGGAATGTTTGCCGCAGAACTACGCGTAAAGAAAGCAGAGATTGCACTTTCTTTTAAACAAAAGAAAATTAATGGATAGGGATTTTCTTTGATAAACAAAAAAGTAAGTAATGGATAGATGATCAAAGCAACAAAGAGCATCGTACCTACTAACACAAGAACTAATTGGAGATACTCGGTCAGTCCAGAAAGACCTGTTGTTGCAATTGATTCATAGACTAACCCCAAAATACCGATCGGCGCGAAAGAAATAATCAATTGAACGACCTGTGACAATGCGACCGAAATCTGATCGATAACTTCTTTCGTTGCTTCCGTACGTGTCCGCAATGCCAATCCTAATAATACCGCCCAAAATAGCACACCTAAATAATTAGAGTCAATAATTGCTTGAATCGGATTTTGAGTGACATTGGTCAGCATCGTTGATAAAACAGTCCCAATATTTTGAGGCGCTTGTTCCGAAGCAGTTTCCTGCAAAGTAATCGGCACCGTAAAAATCGAACTAGTGATCACCGCCACAAAAGCCGCTAAAAAAGTCCCCCCTAGATACAATCCTAAAATCGGCTTTACGAATGTCTCATTCCCCATTTTATGTTTTGCAATTGAAGCTGCAGTTAAGAAAAACACTAAAAGCGGCGCAATCGCTTTTAAACAACTAACAAACAACGTTCCCAATAAAGCAATAAATCCCCAAGTCGGTAAAAAAATACCTAATATTATACCAATTAAAATACCACAACCAATACGTTGAACTAACGACATGTCCAAGAATTTCTCTAACAAACAACCACCCCTTTATAGTTTAACAACCATTCTAACATCTTCATGAGAGAAACAAAAGGATAATTTTCAGAAAATTCTTGTTATTTTACATATCTATGTGTCCCTAAAAAAATAACGAACGATTTTGATTTGGAAAAATAAAAAACATCATTGTAATCTTAGGCACAAATTACAATGATGACTCCTATAAATATTTTTTATAAAAAGAATGAATTTAGTGATAGATTTATCTTAAGGGCTAGTTCTTCGCCTAAAGACACGCTATCAATCTAAAAATATCGGTTGAATAAAATCTGCTTGCCAAATTTTGTCTTTTTCAGAGTAGTTGAAATACCATACTTGCGAAAAATAAAGCCTTTCCCGCTTATCTCCTGAAATCAACTGCTGGTTCTTTCGATCGACTAAGTAATCGAAACAACTAAAATCGATTCGAATAGAGAAACTAGTATCATTGATTTGTCGGTAGTTAGCCAATTCTTGAATGGCTATTTTCGTTGTATGATTTCTTACACCTTCATCTTTATTTTTTTGTAATACTTGCTGATGCTCTTCAAATAATCTTGAAGTATAACAATTTCTTACTTTTTCAGGAGCCTCTTCTTCCCAAGATTTTTGTATTGCATAAAAGATTCTGTTAATCTCAGAAAGCAATTTTTTCTTTTCACGCTTTGTTCCAGGCATTCTTGATAACAAATCATTGATATCCATATTTTGCGTTTTCTTTTTTTTAAATAAAGAAAAAACAAATATACTTCCTAATGATAAGCCAACAAAGAGAAAATCTTCTGATGTACTGTTACTATTAGTCGTCCGACTCCTCCGATAATAGGAATTGGAACCTCCCCCTATCGAACCGCCACCAGAGCCCCCACCGGTTGAACTACCACCATGCCCACCTGCTACGGCAAAAGTTTGAACGGGCGTAAAAAACAAAAAAGCCATGATCAATAGACAAATCACTTGATAAGTTTTCTTCATCTGAACCCTCTTTCTCAATCCCCCACGATGATACCTTATCAAATAATTATTACAAGATTCCTATGGAACAATGAATGATTTCCTAATTTTTCTTTATTTGGTAGGATTTCATGTTTCACTACCCAACAGCTCTCTCTAACAAGTTTACTATTTTGAGAGTAATCTTTTCTTTATTACTATAAATTCTTCTTCTGTAATGATTTTTTTTTTTAATAGTTCATGCGCTTTTTCAATTTGTTCTATTAGATTATCGTCTTCCTTCGTGCTTTTCGATAGATTTGCTTCCGTAGTCATGATCTCTTCACCTTGCAAGATTTTCAAATCTTCATTTAATTTTTGTTCAGAATAATCAAGCCCTTTTCTTAATTCATTTTTTAACCTCATAGCCATCGGTTTCATTGAGAAATAGTTTAAACCTCCAGACACAACACCACCTACCAAAGGAACAGCTTTAGAAACACCTTTTGCGAATGTCGTTTTTGTTAGTTTTGTTCCAAAGACTGCTAGAACTTTCTTTGTTACTGGATAATAAATAGTTTTAGTCAAAGCTTTTTGTGGTATTTTGGTCAACGCTTGTGTAGATAATTTTCCCGATAAGATCCTAACAGCGGAACCTGCAGTTGTAACACCCAACATAATACCTAAATACAATATCAATGTTTCTTTAGCTTCTTCAGTTAGCTCACCTTGTTGATTCCAAATATCTTTATACCCATAAATATAAGAAATTTCTTGTGCCAATTTTAGCGAATATCCGTAGAACTGTGTAATATCAGCCGGAATCGTGGCTGCCATTGCTAGTCCTCCAGGTAGCCCTGTCGCAAAAGACAAAGTACTAGATTGAGCGACTATCGAGTGTATTCTACTGTCAGCAACTTGATCCAATTTTTCTTTAGATAAAAATGTTTGTGGTCCTTTTTCAATCAGTTGGTCAATATTTTTTACCTTTTCTCCAAATGCTTTCACTAAAAATTCTGAGCGATTCACTTTTACAAGCGGTAATTTCAATGATTCATTTACGACTTTCAGTGCTAAACTCTCATTATTCTCCATATTCTTCACTCCTTATAAAAGATAATAAAAAATTCTTTTAACAAACTATTTTTTTTAGTTACAAATAAAATCCCAATTTAAATATAAAGGCTCGCCTATTTTTATAGCGATGTTACACTGTAATTCTAATATAAAATAACCAAATATTTATTACTTTCATAACTGACTCTTTTAAATGCATAATCGCTCATTTTTCATCAAAAAAATAAAGGTTGTGTTAAAAGAAACTATTGTTTTAGAGTTTACAAATAAGTAAAGTACGAGAAGTAAGTTTCTTAGGAACGATAAAGGATTTTAGCCTCAATCGTTTTTTAATATTCAACTATTTATTTCTTTCCACGATATAGATTAAGGAACCATGAATCTTCCTTCTGTCATTTGTTTTTTTAGTATTTTTATCGCTTTCTTATATGTAAATGGCCGAACAGAATCCTGTAATAAAATAATCAAAAAACAACCAAGCGAAACTATTATCGCTATATCGATGGGGAGCATCCCACTAAATAAACAGATAAAGAAACCTATTATATAGCCAGTTATCAAAACTAATTGAGTCCACCAAATTATTTGTAGATCCCCTTGATTAGCAATTATCTTTTTTACTTGTTTTCTGTCGAAATCTTTATATATTTTTTCCCCTTTTATTTTATTCATTATCGTTAAGTTAACAACTTTAGCGACTGAATAACCTATTGCGGAAAACACTATGTAATTAATAATTGATGGTATGCTAGCCATAAAATCTAAATTTTTAGCAAAGAAAGGAATCATTACAGTTGATCCAAATAATCCTAGTACTACTACTAGCGATTTTGAATATTCTTCATGATTCCCTGTAAATTTTTGTATAAAAAGTTTTTGATTTTTAAAATCAAAATAAATGGATTCATTTGTTGCTCTACATAGTAACGGCACCACATTCTCTTTCATTCGAATACACCACCTGATGTTTTTCCAACTGTTTATTCTGTCTTTTCAATTTGACAAATTTTTTACTAATCGTCATTTCTTACTACTTTATACTTAATATTTAAATCTGGAACTTCTCTAAAATTTGATATGATTTTTCCAAATATTAACGAAATTGTAGGTGATACTAATGAAACAAAAATAACCTCCCAAAAGTCACCTGATAAAATTGCTGATATAAATAGGTAGCCTACAAACATACCATATACACATGATAAAAAATTACTCAGAAATATATAAATTTTTGACCTTTTATTTTCAACAAGTACTAACTGTACAAGCGTCTTATTTTTAAGTATTTCTTTCACTTTCTTATTGTTATGTAATAGTCGACAGGTTGATATTATTCCATATGTACTAAGAAAACTACCAATTAATAGAGCTAAATATATTGACTGAAGATAGCCCAAATATATAAGAAAAGGACTAATTACACAGGTTCCAAAAATTCCGTAAGATTCAGGAACATAAAATTGTATTTCAGAAATTTTTTTACCTTCAAAAATTTCTGCTGATCCAGTTACTTTATATGCAGTCCAACTTTTTTTCCGAGCGTTGTTGTAAAAGGTACTAAACGGAAAAAAGTTTCTCAGCCTCATTAACTTAAAATAATCAACAATGTACACGCCATCATGTAATTCCAGTAGATAATATCTGCCATTAATTCTTTTAATACCTTGGTCACAGTTGTTTCCTATCATCTAAAGCCTCCTTCAAGTTTCTCAGTTGATTCTGAAAAAATTTATCACTATAAGCTATTACTTGATTACTTTCAAAACAGCTCTATAGTATTTTATTTCTGTTATTCCATATTAATAACTAAATTTTTAAAACCTAAAAGTTTCTGGTTCCTCTTCAATCTCTCTTTCAATCACTAATTTAGGATAAGGCACATTTTTCGTGTTTTCTGCATAAGAATCAGAAAACGCTACTTCTTGCTCATCTCGATACCCTTCAAATAAGACTTTCTTTATATCTTCATCATTAAAAATGCAAAATTGGATTCCGCTATTACACCTTGCGGATAACCTAAAGCAGAATAGTCAAAATAACCAATTGTTCCTTCATTGTTAAAAAGCTGTGCCCATCCAACAATAATAAGTTTGATGTTCCGCCTTTTAATAGCACTACACTCCCAATGAATTAGTCATCATTATTTCTATAAAAACGAGTGCTAACACATATCCTAGACATAACACAAGAAGTAAACTGACTATAACTGGAAAAATAAGTAATCTATCTAAAATGGTTTCAAAAGTCACTATTCCTGCCATAAGAACTTGACTTGTCCAAAAAGCTCTACTCTTAAAGTAGCTTTTTCCTGATATTTTTAAAGTGGAACTATTTTCTTCTTTCTTATCTGAATATACTTCCTAGTAATTATTCCCATATAGTAAAAACTTTATTTCTTTTTTATTGTCTACTCCCCAAAAAATAATTTTATTGATAGGATCGAAAGCCGTTAGTCTCATTATCAATTTTCAGTGTGTTTATATTGCCATTTTTATTTATTCACTTTTCATACAAAACCAACAAAAACGATCTTCCTCCTCATCTTTAAATTGTATTTGATGGGCTTAATAAGCCTTGCTAGCATTCTCATTAACTCAATATAAATTTAAAAACCAAATGTTTCTCCTTCCAACAAAGATTTTTTGCCTAAATCCCCGTATTCTTTTTTCTTAGAAGTTTGTTTTAGATTAACAACTTTACCTTTAGGGATGTCCAAATTATTTTCCTTCCATTCTTCCAAGGCTGTTAAAACTGTTTTTTCATTTTCACTCATATATCCTTGATATAAAATTTCGCGAATGTCCTCGTTATTAAAATACGCTATTTCTTCAATATTATTTAAACCAGTTAGTTGATTTACTGCAGCATAATCTAAGTAATAAATTTCCTCTTGCATCTTCAAAATCGGTTGTCGCGCAACAATTAGTAATGGCATAATTCCTTCTTTCATGTACACAACACTACCCAAAGGCAATAAGTTAGTTTGTTCCATATGTATTCTCCATTCTAGTTATTATAGCTGTTGCTATTAGTAGGCTCAATCTCTGTATTTCCGACTTCTATTCCATAAGAAATTTAATACAAAAGAAAGATATACATATTTACCGATCATCTTTATCAAATATTATTTTATATTTCACTTTTTTTGTTGAATATATTTTGCCATTATATATAGTACTCACAAGAATAAACACTGTAAGAAAAAATAATAATCTTTCTTGTATCAAAAAAGGAAGAACTAGCATAAATATGCCATAAAATATAAGCAAGCCTATCCCTACTATTAATACCTTTACGTAATGAATCATTTTCATTATTCTCACCACCATTTTAATTTTTTTTGTGTAATGATCAATGGAGTAATTGCATATCCCTTACCTATAAGCTTTAAAGAACTACCTCTTTTTTCTAATTCCTTTTTTAATCTATTTTTTCGCCAATAAGAGACAACAGAAAGACAGATGACTAATGCTAACCAGAAGAATAATAAATTGATGATTCCTTCCAACATATCTATTGGCAAATTACTTTTACCCCAAAGCCAATTCTGTGGAATAAAGTTCCTTACTAAGTTACTTAAAGGAAGTCCAATGGCTACTCCTAAATAACTTTTTTCTGATTTTTTCCTGATTTCCTTTTCCATTTCTAAACCAGAAATACTAAATTTACATAAAGAAATATTAGCTTGATATATCTTTCTACTAACCCTATATTGCTTTAAACCTACCATGAAATTGTTTTGTCTTATTAAATATTCTTCATTATTATCTGAAATCAATAGACACCAACCTGAAATTACTCTTTTTTTATCAAAGCATAAATTTCTAATCTCGCCATCTTCTATTTTCATATCATTTAGTCAAGATACGCTTTCTAACAATATATATTTCACAATATTATTAACGAAATAAACTTTACCATTGAACAAAAAAATTTTAACTATATAAAAACTCAACAAACTTAGCAATCTTTCTTGTACTAAAAAAGGTATTATAAACAAAAAAATGATTGTAAAACAAATAATCAAAGCTAGACCAACTATATTATTTATTTTCCATACTTTTTTTGCATATTTAGAATTATTAATGAGATTTATCCTTCCCACAAAATTTACAGCAGAATTATTATTCATCATTTTAAAAAGAAAAACTCTTTTTCTAAAGAATGAACAAAAGTACAAGCAAACTATTATAGTTAGCCAAAAAAACAATAGATTTTTTATACCTGTAGAAAAATTAAAAAATTGATCAGAATTTCCCCATAACCATTCAACTGGAACTATTTTTCTTATTATTGGATATAATACTAAAGCAATCGCACTACCTATGTAATTACTGTTCGATTTTTTCTTATAATCTTTCTCTATCTCTTTACAGTCTACAGAAAAACTCATTAAAGAAGTATTAGATTTATATATTTCTCTTTTCAGATGATAGTTGCCCAACCTTAACAAATTTGAATTCTGTCGAACAACAAATTCCTCATTGTTTTCTGTTACTAATAACAACCATCCGCGAATAATTTTATTTTTTTGAAATGCAATATTATATATTTTTCCACCAATAATTTTACGGTTATATTCCATCTAATAGGCCTCCAATAAAACCACTCACCCCTTCAGTGAAATCACCCCATCCAGATACTACTGCTTGTCCCACACTATCTTCAAAATCTCTAACAAATTTAAATTTTTCTCTTAAAATATCATTCGCAATACCTACACCTATACCTACAGCTATAGAACCTACTATACCAATACTTACAGGAGCAGAAATTAGTCCAACTGCAGCTAATGCTCCCGTACTAAGCTTTATACCACTTATTACTCCTGCACTCGCTAATCCTGTAATTATTCCTTTTCCCCAAGCCTCTTCAGCACTATCGCCTGAAACTATATCTATCCCTACACCAATTAATAATCCTGCTCCTTCTGTTATTGCCTTGCCTCCATATTTAAACACCCCTTTTATTGTATTCTCAGCCGATTCCCTTGCAGCTAGAGTGGCTCCAGGAACTTCTCCCAAAATCTTTCCGTCTGGTAATTCCAATGAATATCAGTTTTTCCAGATATAGTCGGAAGCATTTTGACCATGCTGTATTCCTTTTTGTATAAATAGTTTCTCTGTTTTCTCACTAGCCAGAGCACCCCCTGTTGTTTGAAGTACTGAAATAACTTCATCATAATTTTCTATATCCATTTGATCAGAAGTAAACCACTTTTTATTTATTCCCTCGGGTAACAAATATGAACCATCTATCCTCACTCTCGTATTCTTTAACACTAATACACCTTGCATCGCCAGTTTTAGTTCATCCAAACTATGACTGAATAATCCACTAGTTTGAGTATTGAAATTATGTAATTTTTTTAGTTTATTTTGTAATTGATCAATATCTTGTTGAAAGCTTTCTGACATACGATCTAGATCTCGTTGGACATTTAGCAATGTTTCGAGAATGCCGACGAACGGGTTACTTTGTGCTTGGGACCGGACAAAAGCAGAAGTCGTGTCTACTGATGCTTTCATAACTCGTGTCGTCGCCAGTTGCTGGTTCAGTTTGTTCTCATCCAAGTATCCTTCCATTGCTACAATCTGATCCGCGACTTTATACCTTTGTAGCTCCTGTTCAATTTTTTCAATCGCATTCGCTGTTCGTGTAATTGTCGGAATGATCAATTCACTAAATAATCCTTTTCCTGCTGTATATGCTGCACCAGATAATTCGTTTCCGTTAACAGCTGACACGACTTTTTGACTGCCTCTCTTTAGTTGATTGATCGTTTCTTTACTACTTGCTAAGTTCTTCTTTAACGCTGACATAAATTCTGATGATTCCCCACTCACATAAACTAACCCCACTCAAATGTTCTCCTTTCTGCAAACAACTCTTCTCTTTCTACTTCTAATCCTTGTAAAGTTTTCCTGTACGAAAAATCAAGTTCTTCATATGCCTGATGAAATTGTTGTTGAAATGCTTGTTGCTTTGCTTCATACTCCTTCTGCATCCAAATTGCATTGGCCATACCTTGTTGGATATCTTCATGATTCAATTCAGATAATTGGCGAAAACCTCTTTGAAGTTCTTTTTCTAATTGAAGGAGCTGGTTTTCTAACCTACGTTTCCCATTTGCTAATTCATCTTGTTGCTGTTCCACTTTCCGAATTTCTTTTTGATTCTCATAGATCATTTCATTATCTATTGACATTCATTCACCTTCTTAGATATTTGATGGTTGATTTCTTGCAACATTATTTTTATAAGCGATAGGCTTTTGTCCTTTATATGTTGACCTTCTTAAACTAAATACGCATTTCATCTGAATTATTTTCATATTTAAAACGATTGAAGTGGTTTTTATTATTTCATAAAAACTAAGCTAATAGATCAAATAAAATAACTGATAAAATTAATTTTACATCTTCTTTATATTTTTATTTTAATATAATAATCAATTGAAAAATAAAACATATCATAAAACGTCGTTTTGGTTTCATAATCGTTAAAATAACATTAAAAAAAGACCGTCATTTATTGACAGTCAATCGTGATTTCGTTATATTTTTCATAATTTTGACAAATTATTTAATAAAGATTTTTTTTTGTAAAAAGCACTACAAACTACTTATCGAAAAGTAGTTTGTAGTGCTGCTTCTACCTCTCTCATCTGTTCTACAAATTTCAAATAACTTGATGAAACTTGTGGGATGAAAAAATGATATGTGAATATTTCTCCTCCTAGTCCGCTTAATACGCCTATTTTTTTATACCCATGATTTTCAGGAAGGGGATCAGAAGTAGGTTGTAGAAAGCCGCCTTTCATTATATCTGCTTGATCTGAATTCATTATATGAATATATGTGACTAACTGATTATAGTCATTTCTAGTATCAAGATGTTTTTTGTATTTTGTATCAATTGGTACATTGTTAAATGTAAAATCTGGATATCGTGGGGAACGGTTGGGATCTTGAAATAAATGCATTGTTGCTAACCCTTTATCTCTGCCATAATGTTTCCAACCAGTGACTTTTCCAATGTATTCTTCCCATAGCCAAGACACATCGATAATGATCCCATGTATCTGATTTTTATCACTTCCAAATCCTGATTTTTCTTCCGATAAAATTTGGATACAGATTTGTTGAAGAGCCGAATACTCCTCGTAATAACTATGTTTGACTGGATGAAGGATATTCTCTTGAAGGATATCAAATTGGTTTAATTTAGCATAATCATGTGTTGTTTGTTTGATTAGAACCACGTTTTCTTTCGTATCCTCATCTCCACTAAGTAAGAAATCATACTCATTTTGTATTCTTTCAATGGTATGACGAATAAGCTGGGTCAGACGATTATTGTAGCTGAACTCTCGTGTTCGATAAGCAACTTTTCCAACGAAAGGAACATTCGAACGGATGTGTTTTGCAACATCAATAGCTCCCTTGAGATTGGCATTATTGTATTCTCGTTTGACATATTCCTTGTATACCCCTTTACGCATTGCTTCATTCAGATAATAAGGAAAGAGAAATACCAACAAATCGTAGTATGTCATCTTTTCAGATGCACTAAAATGATCATTAATCACGTTGTAATTCAAAACACGCTGAAGCATATAACGTAAAAAGAAATCTTCACGATTCATTTGATTAGCGAATCTAGTATGAATTCTTAATTCATCTGTTGAATCTCTAAGGATACCTACGACATTACAAGTCCAAATTTTTCCATTTCTTGATTGAAATATCAAATTATCTTTACTTAGGTCCTTGGATTGATTTAACTTTTGCGGAAAGATAATAAAACTTTCTTTCTCTAAACTACTTAAGTCACGATTAACCAAGTTCGTAATGATTGGATGTTGCACAACTGAGTTATTAATTTCTTGATTATCGTGTAGAGGTTTCAGCTTCATCCGAATCACCGTCATTAGAGTATACCTTTCCTAGTATTTCTAATTTTTCTGTCGCCTTATGTTCACCACGAAAATAGTCTTTCAATAATGGATATAACTTAGTATCCCATAATTGTTCCATTGTCTCCTCACCATTATCGATACCTAAAAAGTAACTAGCACCAATTTGGTAATCAGTTGACATTCCACCTTTTTCCTTGGCAACGATAGCCTCATTTAAACGCGTCATAAGTTCTTTTGTTTTTTCTTGAGTCAGCATATTTTGTGCTGAATCTTCTGCTTTTATTTCTAAGAAAGTAAATCGCCGGCGCATAGCGAAATCAAAAGTGTCAACAGAACGGTCAATGTCGTTCATTGTCCCAATAATATAAACATTATTAGGAATATAGAATTTTTCTTCTGGATTTTCATGAAGGTTCGAATATTGTGTGTAAACACCTTCTTTATGCCCACGATACCCTGGATCAATTGAGAAAAATAATTCGCCAAAAATTTTGGAAATTTCGCCCCGATTAATTTCATCAATGATAAACACATAGTTTTGGTTATTCGTAGAATCTACCGTTGATGCCGTATAGTTTTTTAAGCCAAATTCTTCTTTTAAGTGTTTTACAATCGCTTTTCGATAAGCATCAAATCCACCTTTTGGCGTACCAGGCAATCCACGATAGACATTATAAATTTGGTCATGGTTTAGATAAGTATTAGTTTTAGCAGGATAAATACCTTGAATTTCATTTCTTTCATAGGCTAGAAGATTGCGTACTGGTTTACCTGTCAATGTTTTAAGTTTATTGTAGCCTTCTCCCTCTATACTAGCTTCCGTTACCGCATCAAAAAATTTAGCCCAAGCTTCTTCAAAATTATCTTGTTCATTTGCTTTCTTTGTTTTCTTTGCTTTTTCAACAAAGCTCTTAAAGCTTCCATCTTTCAAGGTGAAACTAACAACGCCATCATCGGATGTAGTTGGACGTAAACCTTCGACAAAATCAGTATAATCATAGCTAGGATGAAACTGGACAAATCCAATTCGACTCTTTTCATCTTCGCTCAATTCATTGATTTGTGTAGTTCTGCCATTTGAAACAACATCAGCTGCTATTTTTTGGGCAAGGAATGTTTTTCCTGTACCAGGAGCTCCTCGTAGAATTAGGTTTTTTGCCATTTCCAATTGATTAGAATAATGGCTTTGGTAAGTATTCATCCTTCTAGCACCTTCTTTAGAATGTGATGAAAGTTTAGCGTTATCTATTACTACATTTCTATAACTCCAAAGAATACTACTCAACAATTCTCCATCTAGTTCAGGATGTTTATTTGAGAGCATAGTAGTAATATCAAAGTTTCGTTTATATGCACCACCATTTTGTTCTGATGAGACAAGCTTTTCCCAAACTTCCTTCTTATCCTTATTCATATTGATACCAGAAAAAATCGGACCATTTGAGTAAGCACATAATAATTTCATTACCATAGCTGGTTTACTATAAAAGGTATTATTATAGGTAAACGCATCATCATCAAAAGATCTTGCTATTCCTGCTTTTATTATTGTGATTAAATCTTTTTTTAACTTGACAAATTTATCATCAAGAACATTCGCCAAAATAATTTCCTTATTCTGATCACAATATGCTTGATTTTTTTTACTCCAATAAATACCAAATTTCCCCGCATTTCCACCTTTGATTCCAAGGTAGAGCTTCGCATATTTTCCATGCTCTAATTCATAACATAGTGATTTGTTTTGAGGTCCTTTCCCACTAACATATTCATCAAGGGTCATCGTGCTAAGTCTTTCAAGTGGCCATTCATTGAGGAATTCATTTGCTAACACATCATTCTTCTTTTTCCATGATTCGGCGTTTTTCAATAATTCTTCTTTATTCTCAAGATACCATTTAGAGAAATTATCTAAATTTACTTCTCCAAGCAAGTTATTCTGTTGTGTCAATGCACTCACCTCATCATCATTAACTTCTCTTTAGTTTAATTTATTACCTTTTTTAGTTGAAATTTTAACAACTTTCATAATAGTATCTACTTATTGACATCCATTTTCTTTCACTCTTTCCTTTTACCTCAACTCATTCTCAAGAGGAATCAACTCATCATCTAACATTTTACGCCATGCTCGCTTCATTTCCTGTAGATATTTATATTTATTTGTTTCGGGATGATTGGCTTTATATCCTTCGTAATCCTTACTGTTGATAATTGCTTTCATATTAGGAATTGGATCTTCACCTGGCAGATATTGCAGATTAGAAGCATGTAATTCTTTCTCAGAAACAAACCACTCATTGGAAAAGGCATGAATCAAATCATCACTTGCTTGTGTAAAATAGCGACGTTTAATGACAAAGATATCTTCATTACTATCTAAAGTCCCCACATCAAATGCATTTAAAATTTGTCGGTAAACTTCTTTGACTCCTTCTGTTTTATTCAATTTAGCCAAAGCTTTTTCAATTTCTTCTCGTGCATCTGAACTATTCGCAGCATAAGTTCCTAGTAATTGATCAATATAAGTAGAATCAATATCATACAACTTAGTGGTATTTTCACTATAAAATTCGATCGTTGAAAAATCTTCTCCCTCTTTTTCTGGTTCTTCCTCTATTAATGAACCCTTCACGGTCTCGTACACGCCAATTTGTTCTTCCAAAAGTTGAATTTGATTGTTCAAGGTTGAAGATTTCACCATGTCATCATTGTAATCGTCATAAGTCACTAACGATTCATACGCACGATTCAATTCTTGGAATGCTTTGACGTACTCGATACGGATTTCAAGTGGCGTATGTTCATCAATGGATTCCATTGATGAAACCTCCTTTAACTTACCATATGCTTGCTTGAATCTTTTTTTGGATTCCTGATAACTTGGATAAATCAAACCCGATTCTTCTTTTGCTTCTGAATACAGCTTTGTCGCATCCTCGACATTCTTCTCCATTGTCGCTGGCTTTCGGAAAGTAACAATTAGTCCTTTTGTTTTTTCTGGATACGTACGGTTCGTACGTGAAAAGGCTTGGATCAATCCTGCATACTCTAGATTACGATCCACAAATAGGGTTTGAATCGTAGGGGCGTCAAAACCTGTCAATAGACGATCCACTACGATCACTAAATCAATTTGTTTCCCAAATTGTTTGAATTCCGCTCTTTTTCGTGCCAAACGATTATTGATGTCTCCGTTATAACGCTCAATGTCTGCTAATGACCAGGCAGTATCATAATACTGATTATATTCCTCAATAATTTTTTGCATTTCTTCTTGTTGGGCACTTGAATCTCGGCTATTTTCTTCTAATGAATAGGTAATAGCGATCCTTGGGAAATCAGGATCCTCCATCGTTCGTCCTTCACGAATGGGCTGATTGGGAAACTCTTTTGTTAACCAATCAGGCTCTTTCGTCATCTCTTTGATGGCCCGATAATACTTTTTGGCCATGTCAATGGAACTCGTGGTTAAGATTGCAGATTTCGTTGGCCTGCCATTTCGAAAATCAAATTTTGTATAGGCATTATCTGGACGGAACATTTTATGAATGACTTTTTGGATATGTTCATCTGCTTCAAAAACAGCTGGGTCCAAATAACTTTCTTTTTTGACAGGCTCCATTTGATCGATCATACGATTGATCTGTTCTGATGAATACTCTGCATATGTTTCTACTTCTTTTAATTTCCGATAGATTTTATTCTCTAATGAAGTCGGCTCAACGGTATTTTCATGCTCTACTTGAAATCCTAAGACAGAGCCATCTTCTAGTGCATTCTTGATGGTATAGGTGTGCAAGACTTCCCCATACTGATCATGGGTCGTACGTGCCAATTGCCCTTTGGCTTGTTTCCGATTCTCAGGGAAAATCGGTGTACCTGTAAAGCCAAACCAAGTGGATTTCGGAAACATTTTTTTGATTTCTTCCATATTTTCAGCACTTAACGCTCGATGACACTCATCTACTACAAACACGATATGTTGCCCCATTAATTTTTGGAAGCGATTGGTTCCTTTTTTCTCTTCTTGTTTCTTTGCATATTTCAATGCCGCATCTAGCTTTTGACGGGTTGTAATGATCACAACATTTGCATTAGCATCTGCCAACAGAGTTTCACTTAACTCTTTGGCACTTCCTGTTCCAACGATCAAGCTATTCGCTTTGGCATTACCAGAAGAAATCCCAGTATTAAATTCGGAAGCAAATTTTGTAAATTCCGTTGTCGTTTGATTATCTAAATCTTTGCGGTCCACTAACATAATCGTCCGATCGATCCCCGATTTTCGTGCTAAAAGCTTAGTAGATACAAAACTAGTCAGCGTCTTTCCTGAACCTGTCGCATGCCACACATACCCTGATTGATGTTTATTTGCGGCAATAAACAAGGCTTGAATCGCATGCACTTGATAAGGATGTAACACCATCAAGGTTTTATTGTCTTGATCTTCACTGACGATTGTATAATCCGCAATCAAACGATGAGCATCCGGGATATTTAACACTTGTTTACAAAACTCATATAAGTTTTCTACCTTTTTATTGTCTTTCGTTCGCCAACTAAATAAAAACTTAGGATGCAAATCCTTCGGTAAGGCATTTGCAAAATACCGGGTCGTTTGTTCATTAGAAACCACAAACAACTGTAAGGTCGAAAAGATATTGTTCCGAAACATGCCTTCTTCTGCATATTTTTTGATTTGATTAAACGCCTGATAAACACCATCTTTTGCGGTTACTTGTTTCAACTCGATTTGGACAATCGGTAAGCCATTGATCAATAAGGTGACGTCAAAACGTCGATCCCGTGCGTCTATATTCCTTCCACGTTTTGCAATTTGATGGACCACTTCATAAGTAGAGATTCCTCCACCAATGTCTTGATTGGAATAAAGGATAAGTGAGACAGAACCCAATTGTGGATCTTCTCGTTCAATCGTGATCCGAGCCATTCCATTTTCACCTTTTAACCATTTCGCAGCATCAAAGGGGGTTTTCGTTCGCAGCAGTAATTCCGTTTTGATCGTTTCAAATTCTTTATCGGTCAAAGGAGAATCATTCAGTTCTGCTTGATTATTTGACATGATTTTTTGGCGTAAATTGCTCCAAAGATCTTCTTCTGATTTTAGATCCGGACGATACGTCCACTGATTATGCCCTTCTCCAAGTACACGAATCAACTGTTCTTCGACTTCCGCTTCCTCACGATGACTAATTTTCATTTATCTTCCCTCCTAAACAAACATCTTTTGCAAGAAGCCTTTTTTCGTTTCTTTTAGTAAATCTAACTTACGTTGATGAAGAGCAATCGTGTCGTCGAGTTGTTTGAAGAAGTTACCGATTTTTTGTTGTTCATTTATATCCGGTGGAAACTGAAATGTCCTTTGTTCTATACCACCTTTAGTCACATGTACCATTGTCGTTCCGTTAGTTGATTCTTTAATTTTCTCTTTATCAGTCAATAGCCAAGTATATAGATACTGTTTGTCCAATTCCTTAGATAAAAATTTAAGTTTCCAAATATGATAATGGTAGATTACACGTTCTTCATTCCACATTTCAGGACCGAAGCTTGTTGCCCATAAATATAAGAGATCTCCTTTATTAGCATACTTGTCTTCCTCTAATTCTAAGTTTGAATAATACCATCTATCATTAGTATTAAAATTACCTACTCTTAAAACCCTATATTTTCCAGAATCAAGTAATTCTTGTTGTTTAAAAGCTCTACCATTCAAAAAAACTACCACTTCCCCCAACTTCCGATCTTCCCAATCTCCCGTAAATCCTGGAAAACGAACTTCTGGCACTTTTGCTCCGTTTTCAGGGAACATTTTTTGTAAGAATCCTTTTTTGGTTTCCTTTAATAAATCTAGCTTACGTTGTTGAAGATCGATAGCATTTGATAGAACCTCAAAAAATTGTCCTATTTTTTCTTGTTCTTCACGTGAAGGATAAGGAATTGGCATTTTAACAAATACAGAATCCCTTATAGCAAACCTATCCGCACGAGCACCTGAATCACCATTTAATTTCATAAATTTGTGCCAGTATGAAGTAGAAAAATAGGTTTCTAAATACTGATTGTCTATATTGTTTGTTGAAAAAACATAATAAAGTGGTGACATTACACCAGTTCTACCTAATTTATTTCTTTTAATTGGACCAACAGGAGCAAAATTGGAGATTCGTGGGTTATAAACAAAGTCATTTGGTTTAACCACATAATATCCATCAATATTATTCTTATTTGATATTTCTTTATCAAAAAAATCATTTTGGGATATAATTCCAAATTCTGCCGAGTTGGTTAGGGTTTCTGTAAATTCTCTATCTTTATTTTTGGTTTGTACTTTTGTCGATATATCACTTAACTCTCGCTGTTCCCAATCTTCCGTAAATCCTGGGAAACGAATTTCTGGTTGTGTATCATTGTTCATGTTTGAACACCTCCAGCGCACCTTGTAACCACGCTTCATTTTCAGGTGTTGTTTGCAGGGAAGAGATAGCTTCTAAAAGTTCTTTTTCTAACACTTGCTGTTCTTGTCGTATCTTCTTGATGTCATTTCCGACATGAACCATATCAATTGGTTCTTCTTCTTCAAACGTATCTACATAGCGTGGGATATTTAAGTTATAGTCATTTTCTTTGATTTCATCAAAGGTTGCCAAATGAGCGTATTTCTCAACATCTTTTCTTTCAGCGTAGGTTTCGAGAATTTTTTGAATGTTTTCTTCCGATAGTTTATTTTGATTTTTCCCTTTAACAAATTCACGACTAGCATCAATGAATAATACGTCTCGAGTTTGACGATTCTTCTTCAATACAATCACCGTCGTTGGAATCGATGTACCAAAGAACAAGTTCGCAGACATACCAATCACAGCATAAATACCGCCGTCTTCTAATAATTTTTGACGAATGACCCCTTCTGCAGCGCCACGGAATAAAACTCCGTGTGGCAAGACGATGGCCATAGTCCCTGTTTCCTTCAAATGATAGAAACCATGAAGAAGAAACGCAAAATCTGCTTTGGATTTTGGCGCTAATTTCCCATAACGATTAAACCGAGAATCGTCCAAGAGAGTCGTATCTGCTGACCAATTAGCCGAATAAGGTGGGTTCATCACTACTGCATCAAATGTGTAAGGCTCATCTGTTGGCCAGTCCTTATTCAACGTATCCCCATTGCGGAGATTCATTTCTTCGGCGTCGACACCATGTAAAATCAAGTTCATTTTTGCTAGATTGTATGTCGTTGTATTCAATTCTTGCCCATGATATTTAACGTTATCTGGGTGTGTTAAGTAGTTACGTACGTTTAACATCAATGAACCTGAGCCCATCGTTGGATCAAAAACACTAAAGAATCGTCGTTCTTTTTGATCCAACGTCACGATTTGTGCCATCATATCAGAAACCATATGAGGCGTGTAAAATTCTCCGGCTTTCTTCCCTGCTTCTGAAGCAAATTGACTGATCAGAAATTCATAAGCATCCCCGATCACGTCCCCATCGTGACCTAAAACTTCCACGTCATTCAATTTCTTAATGACTTCGGTAATCGTCACATTTCGTTGTTGCTCATCTGTTCCTAGTTTTTTTGATTGGAGATCCACATCATCAAATAACCCATTAAATTGATTGTAGGTAGAGGACAATTGCACAAAGGCTTTGTTTAAATCATTCAACTGGAACGTTGCTTGTTTTGCTTGATCGGCTAAGACGTTGAAAAGATACTCTGGCGCAATCGCATACCCCAAAATATCAACGATTGTGGCAATCAGATCTTCTTTTGATTCTTCATCTGAAAGTAATTCACGATACAACATTGTTTGTTTGCTTACCGTGTCATATTCCTCTAAGGATTCATCTGCTAAAAGAACCACTTGTTCCAACAAACGGTCGGATAAATATTTATAGAAAATCAACCCCAATAAATAATTTTTATATTCTGACGCATCCATTTTGCTACGGAGATTATCTGCCGCACTAAATAATTTTTGATTTAATTCTGCACCCAAAAAGATACACTCCTATCTCTTATTTAAAGTTGCTATATACCCTCTTATTTTAGCATACTCAGTTTTAGAAAAAGCAAAAAAAGAAAGAATCTTATTCTTGATAACAAGCTACGTGACGTATATACCTAACACAAAAATAGCCATATCCTTTAGTTTGGATACGGCTATTTGATATTACTCATTTAATTGTCAAATCACAGTAGGTGTGAATCTTATCGGAATCGGCAATATCTCCTTCTGATTAGGATCAAAGGTGATTTGCTCAATAAAGGTACGATACAAAGCTTTAACTTACTTCTTCTCACTCTGGGTAAGAAAGCAATCCAAACTAGTCAATATCCGTTGGACAGCTTTGACTTGAATCGGTTCCCCTTGTTGCTGAAAGATCCCTAAGATTTCATTTTCTCGAATTTGTAACTGTCTTCGTTTTTCAGTCAATTCATTTAAACGAGCTTTTACCATCGGAAATAGTTCGGGACTATCTTCCAAAGCAGCTTCCTATTTTTGCTCTAATAGTTAGATTTTACGTACCATTTTCTTCGTTTATTTTCCTTCGATTGCTGATTTTGATGTGGTCTAAAGGAAATTTATATTTATTGTATTCTTTATAACTTCAAGAGAAATTTGTTTGAGTATTACTGTATTTTTTTAATTCCATAAGAAAATTAGTTATTACCTGCCACCTAATCAGCAAATCTGAACCTGAGTCAATAAAATTAATATTATTTTCCATCTCCAACATTGTAAGTACTGTTGGTGTTAATATAGGGACTTTGTACAATTGTATTTTTTTGATTTTATCATCTGCACAAAGGAGATTTTTTAAATCTAATCCTTCTTTTATTTCAAAAGTAGAATTTTTTAAATCTATAAGAGTAAAACCAATTCCTTCATACTGAATTTCTGAAAATCTAATTTTTCTCCCAGTTGATAGATCAAGGGGCATAAAACCTTTTATTACATTGTGAGTTTCACCATCATTTATAATGTCATTAGGAATTTTGATTTTAGAATTCTGTGGAGCACCTATTGGAAAATAATAATTCATTATAATTTTGTAGTCTTCATGAGGAAATAAAGTACTTTTAGGATTGCTAAGATATTCTCGTACCGAATCTAAGAATGGCTTATCCATTGAATCTTCATCCCCATTTAAACTAAAAAACATTGCCACAATTGCTTTTGCAACTCTAAGTGAATTCATTTTCTTTATTGAATGTGTTAAATCAGACTTACCATTCTTTAAACTTGTATTGTTATAAAGGAAATTTTTATTGTCTTCTGCAAATTTAATATATTCCTCAACATACTCACTACCAAAAAAACTATTACATTTACTACATAACGTATAATAAACATTTCCTTGAGGTTTCCTTTTAATCCCCTTAGGAAAATCACCTTTTGTAAAGTCGCCCCTAAGGAAATCATCTAAATTACCAGTTCTGGTCTTTTTACCTCCATTATTCCCTGATTTTTTAGGTGGTACATGTTCTTTAGTAAGTTCAGTGTATTTTTCACATAAAATACACTTACCCATCTTTTTCATATTTATCCCCACTCTTTTTAATTCTTATATACAATTATATTTCAAATTTTTATTAATAAATATCCCTATTTATGATACGGCGCCCCCGTATTGATTCGAAACGCGCGATAAATTTGTTCAACGAGGATCAGGCGCATCAGTTGATGCGGATAGGTCATTTTGCCGAAGGAGATTTGGGCATTGCTGCGTTGCATGACGTCATCGCTTAATCCTAATGAGCCACCGATGACAAAGACGAGCTGGCTTTTTCCTTGGATGCCTAATTGATCGATTTGCTTTGCAAAGGCTTCACTAGTAGGATTTTCGCCTTGGATCGCTAAAGCGTAGACAAATTCATGATCTTTGATTTTTCCGAGTATACGCTCGCCTTCTTTTTCTTTGACTTGGCGCATTTGGGCTTCGCTAAGATTTTCTGGTGCTTTTTCGTCAGGTACTTCTATTAGTTCGATTTTCCCGTAGGCTTTAAGTCGCTTAACGTACTCATTGATTCCTTGAATCAGATATTTCTCTTTTAATTTTCCTACTGAGATGATTTTTATATTCATAATTATTTCCTTTCCTCATTCTTCCATGTCGATTTATTCCTTCCTTATTATAATTGAGGATGCTTATTCAAGAAAGTGATTTAAAAAAGTTTTCCCACATAGTTATACACATCTTCCACAGGTTTATCCACAGTTTATCGTGGTTTTATTGCTTATTTCATAAGTATTTCTTAAGCAAACATATGTTTCGCACAGATTTTTCCACTTTTTCCACAAGTTGTTGATAACTTTTATGAGCATTTATACGCATTTTTTACAAATACTTTTCCACAATTGCTGTGTATAAGTTTGTATTTAATTTTTTCATCTGAAAACAATTATTTTTCCTAATGTTTTTCATAAAAAGTTCACAGTCTGGAAGTAGACTAAATTTAGTAAATAAGTCTATACTTAACTTATCTAGAAAATAATAAATGGAGGCAGATCACATGGACAGAAGAGATGTGACACCAAAAATGAAAAAAAGAAAATCTAATGGCATTTGGCGAAAGCTAGGTCTTGGCGTAGTTGGTGGCGTGATTGGCGGATTACTGACTTTCGGTATTTTTTATGCAGCAACTGGAGGTGGTAACTCAGTAACGACTTCTTCTAGCAGTGGGACACAAAATGCATCAGGCGAAACAGTTGTCGAAAATGTAAAAGTCAATGTAGATTCAGATATCACTTCTGCAGTGGATAAAGTGCAAGGAGCAGTTGTTTCTGTTATCAACCTACAAAAACAAAGTTCATCATCTGACCCGTTTGGTTCATTATTTGGCCAACAACAAGAAAGTAGTGGTGAAGATGGCGAATTGCAAGCTTACAGTGAAGGTAGCGGTGTGATTTATAAAAAAGAGGGCGATTCCGCTTATATCGTGACGAATAATCACGTTGTCGATGGACAACAAGGACTAGAAGTTTTACTAAAAGATGGAACAAAAGTGAAAGCAGAATTAGTCGGTACAGATGCTTATACTGATTTAGCTGTTTTAAAAATCAGTGCTGACAAAGTCGATACTGTTGCTTCATTTGGCGACTCTGCTTCATTGAAAGTCGGCGAACCTGCGATTGCGATTGGTTCTCCTCTAGGTTCTCAATACGCAAACTCGGTGACATCAGGAATTGTTTCTTCCTTGAATCGTCAAGTGACAAGTACAAATGAATCTAATGAGACAGTGAATATCAATGCTATCCAAACAGATGCAGCGATCAACCCGGGGAACTCTGGTGGTCCACTAGTTAATATCGAAGGCCAAGTCATTGGTATCAATTCAAGTAAAATTGCATCGACTTCTGATTCTTCAAGTGTAAGTGTTGAAGGAATGGGCTTTGCGATTCCAAGTAATGATGTCGTAAATATCATCAATCAACTTGAAAAAGATGGAAAAGTAACACGCCCTGCACTGGGTATCACAATGACCGATCTTTCCGCCGTTTCTACACAACAACAGGAACAGATCTTGAAATTACCATCTTCTGTAACAAATGGCGTGATCATTCGTTCGGTTCAACCAGCAACGCCTGCGGAAAAAGCTGGCTTAGAACAATATGATGTCATCACAAAAATCGATGATACAGAAGTCTCATCTGGTGTTGAATTACAGTCTGTGCTTTATGGTAAAAAAGTTGGTGACACTGTGAAGATCACTTATTACCGTGGCGAAGAAGAAAAAACTGTAGATATCAAATTGACAATTGATAATACTGCATTAAATCAAGGAAATTCAAATAGTTCCAATGGCTCAAATAATTAATAAAAAAACGGCTACCTCAATGGAGGTAGTCGTTTTTTTATTCATGCTAGTTTTTGAATGCTTCGCCAACTATCGCATCTTCAGGTAAAACTAAGATGCCTTTTTTCTCTGGGGCGTTAGGTACGTGAAGTTCCTTTGCAGAGCAAATCATGCCGTCACTTTTGACCCCTCTTAATTCTCCAGGCCAAATCATCATACCGTCTGGCATCATTGCACCAGGTTTGGCAACGACTACTTTTTGACCTGCTTCGATATTTGGTGCACCACAAACGATTTGTAAAACTTCGCCACCATCTACTTCAGTTTCAGTTACAGATAAATGATCTGAATCTGGATGAGGTTCACAAGTTTTGACATAACCGACAACGATTTTCGGTTGGTTGTCTTTTTCGAGTGTTTCTTCAAAGCCAGCTTCCTTGATCAAACGGTTCAATTCAGCTAGTTGTTCTTCTGAGATTGTTACTTGGCCATTGCCTTCAATTGTTAGATGATCTGAGATATGGAAAAAGTTCCATGCAACGATTTGGCCAGATTCATCTTTGATCTGCGCAACATTCCATTTGCGAATAGCGGTATTTTCCGTCCCTTTATCGTCGGCTACGATCACCATTAGTGTGTCGCCCACATGTGCGCGATTATAAGCAAAAATCATTTTGTTTCCTCCAATATCATTTGTTGAAGTTGTTTTTTATTTATGGCAACTGAATACATCGTACTTTCGGGAAACCCAACATAGTCCAGCGCCAAACTCTCTTGCTTTATCTTAACAAAAAAAGGCGGTTCTTGCATGATAAATTCTCTTAGAAAAGCTTGCCGGAATAAAAAGAAAGCACGGATCTCAAAAAAAGACGAGGAAACGAAATGCACCATCTTTCGTTTCCTCGTCTTTTTTGTTCAAGGATCTGCCTATTGAATCAAAAACTAGGCTTCTCTCGGTTCTGAAACGACTAAGACATCACACGGAGCTTGTCGAATCACATAGCTTGCCACACTACCAGTCATAAAACGTTCAACGGCATTTAACCCTGATTGACCAATCATAATCAAGTCGATTTGATATTTCTTTGGTAGTTTTACTGCCATAGATTCTCTGACCGAACCGTAAGCCACAATACCTTCTATTTTTTGGTAGTCAACGGATTTTCCGTAATTTTTACATTCTTCAATCAATTCTTTTGCTGATTCAGTCTGTTGATCGATCAAGGATTGGTCAATAGGCGTATACCCCATAAATTGATAAAATTGTTGGTCGATCACATTCGTCACATATACTGTGCCTTCATTTCTACGAGCTACCTCAACGGCTTTTTTGAATGCAGCAAACGCTTGCTCGCTTCCGTCAATTCCAACTAATATTTTCTTATATGCTTGTTCCATTTTTCCCACTCCTCTCGTTTCTCACTGCTGAATCGTTTTTGTTAAAAATTGTTCGATTTCTTCTTTTGTTTTACGATCTTTATTGACCAGACGACCTAGCTCTTTCCCATCTTTGATGACAATAAAACTTGGAATACCGAAAATATTCCATTCTGCTGCTAAGTCGATATACGCATCACGATCCATTTCGACAAATGTCCAATCTGAAAAGCGACGCTCGATCTCTGGCATTTGTGGTTTGATGAAGCGACAATCGCCACACCAATCGGCAGTAAAGAAAAAGATATGATTGCCTTTTTCAACATAACCGGCTACTTCTTCAAGACTTTTAGGAGTAATCATAGATTTACACTTCTTTCTTATTCTATATTCTACTTAAATTATACACCTTTACAAAAAACTGACCAAACTATATCTAAAAAATAAAAAACGAGCAAAAGCGGATAGCCTTCACTCGTTGATTACTTATTTTCCGTAAACGATCGTATTCACCGTTGATTTATCTAAGCCCTTCAATGTTTGGATCAACATTTCTCTGGCTGCTTCAAAGTCACGGATACTAAACATCGTTTGATGCGTATGGATATAGCGCCCAACCACACCGATAACGGTACTTGGGATTCCTTCATTTTGTGTATGAGCAGCACCCGCGTCGGTACCACCTTTTGATACAAAGTATTGATATGGAATATTGTTTGTTTCAGCAATATCTAGTAAATATTCACGTAAACGTGGCAACATGATCAATCCTGGATCTTGGATACGCATCAAGGTGCCTTCTCCTAGATGACCAAATGTACCTTTTTTCGTTACTGTATCATCTGCTGCAGAGCAGTCTACCGCAAAGAATAGATCAGGTTTGAATTTGTTCACTGAAGCTTTTGATCCACGTAACCCAACTTCTTCCTGGACGTTAGCGCCGGCGATCAGCGTATGACCTAATGTTTCTTTTTCTAGGGCTTCTAATGCTTCCAAGACCATCGTACAACCGTAACGGTTATCCCATGACTTACTGATAATATTTTTGCCGTTTGCTGTTTTGATCGTTTCTGCAAAAGGTACGATCGTATCTCCTGGTAGGACACCAAAACTCATTGCTTCTTCTTTTGATTCAAAACCAGCATCAAATAAAATATCTGTTACTTCGACTGACTTTTGACCGCTTGTACCACGTAATAAATGTGGTGGCACAGAAGAAGAAATACATGGGTAATTTTTCCCTGTTGATGTCTTCAATGTAAAGCGTTGAGCCGACACTACATAAGGATTCCAACCACCTAGCGGAACCACTTTGAACAATCCGTTATCTTGGATTTGTGTCAACATAAAACCAACTTCGTCCATGTGTGCTGCCACCATGACACGAGGGGCATCCGCTTCTTGGTGATGGCGCAATCCAAAGATTCCACCTAATCCATCTAATTGTAATTCATCAACTAGTGGCTCCATGTGTTGTTCCATGTACGCGCGGATATCTTGTTCAAAACCGCTTGTTCCTTGTAATTCTGTTAATTCTTTGATACGTTGAAATGTTTTTTCATCCATAATAATGATCGTCTATAATTCAGACTTGTCTCCTTTCAATCTCAGCTTTGATTTGTCTTAAAAAAATAGCATCTGGACAAATCTATCGTGATCATTATACCGTATTTTATTTCAAAACGGTTATTTATTTCAAAGAAAATCCGATAGTGTGGTAAAATAAAGCCAAAGAAACTTGTGTAATTGTAAAGGAGGGCAAGCAGTATGTATGAAGAAAGTGAACAGGCCTATTTCAAAGGTGGTTTAGCTGTCGGACTTGGTTTAGGATTATTAAGTGGCGTGGCAACTGCACTATGGTACAACCGTAACAAAACGATGTCCGCTGATGAAGTCTTAGCTACCATCAAAGAAGCCTTTTTAGACGAAGGTTCGATTGAAGGCTCCTGGATCTCTTTTGAGAAAGAACCGACACGTAAATTTGCAATCCATTCAAAAGCTTATCGTGGTGGGATTTCTCGCATAGAAGATGGGGAAGTCGTCTATTATGAATTTTTAGCAGATGCCTATACTGGTACTGTTTTAGATATTTCTAGAAAAAAAGGAACAGATGCTTGATTTCATTTTTAAAAGATTCTCTTAGAAATAGGCTTTCCTATGGATAAGAGCTTCTTTTTTTGCGTAAAAACTGGTATAAACGTACATGATAGGTTATGCTTAGTTTAAACTTTTTCAATTTATTTAGGAGAGTGAAAAATGAATCACACAGAAAAAATTGCTGTCCTGATTCCTTGTTATAATGAAGAAGCAACGATTCCCACAGTCATTGCCGACTTTAAACGAGAGTTACCAGAAGCAGATATTTATGTATACGACAATAACTCAACGGATAACACCTACGACTTAGCAGTTGCCGCGGGTGCTATTGTAAAAAAAGAACCTCGTCAAGGTAAAGGAAATGTCATACGTCAAATGTTTTTTGACATTGATGCTGATTATTATTTGATGGTAGACGGAGATGATACATATCCAGCCGAAGCCGTACATGGACTTTTAGAAAAATTACGTTCTGGCGAAGCTGATATGGTTATTGGCGACCGTCTTTCTAATGGCACTTACTTTGAAGAAAATAAACGCGCCTTCCATGATTTTGGCAATAATTTAGTTAAAAATACGATCACTCGTTTATATAAAACAAAAATAAGAGACGTGATGACTGGCTATCGTGGATTCAACCGTATTTTTGTTAAAAGCTTCCCAATCATGAGTGCGGGATTCCAAATCGAAACGGAATTGACCATACATGCCTTAGATAAAAAATTCAAATTAGTTGAGCTCCCTATTGATTACCGTGATCGCCCAGAAGGTAGCGAATCAAAATTGAATACCTTTTCTGATGGCTTCAAAGTCATTATGATGATTATTAAAATGTGTAAAGATTATAAACCTATCCTATTTTTCAATATCTGGACAGTCATTTTCTTTTTAGCTGGTCTGTTCACTGGGATTCCTGTCATTCGGGAATTTATGTTGACGAGCTTTATTACTAAAGTCCCTTCAGCCATATTAAGTACAGGATTGATGATCCTAGCTTTACTTTCACTAGTTACCGGTATGATTTTAGATACGGTCGTTACAAATGCAAAGAAAGAGTACGAACTGAACCTCTATCATGTTTATCATGAGTATCACCAAAATAAAAAAGAAGAGAGATGATTTTATGCAATCATCCCTCTTCTTTTTATCTTATCATTTATTTCTCTGATGCAATCGTCACAAACTTCACTTCGACATATTCCTCTACCCCAAAAGTTCCGTTCTCACGGCCAAATCCTGAATGTTTGACTCCCCCAAATGGCGTCGCAGAATTTGAGATGGCCGTGTCATTGACGCCTACCATGCCATATTGCAATTTATTGCTTACATTGTTGATCGTATGGATATTTGTCGCAAAGAAATACGATGCTAAACCAAAAATCGTATCATTGGCATCTTTGATTACTTGTTCTTCGTCTTCAAACGTAATAATTGGAATCACTGGTCCAAATGTTTCATTGTAGAAAATATCCATTTCCTTTTTCACACCATCTAATACTGTCGGTTCAAAGAAGAAGCCATTTGCATATTCTCCGTCCGTTAGACGATGACCGCCAGCCAAGATTTCTGCTCCTTTAGCTACTGCATCTTCTAGTTGTTCTTCAACTTTTTTTACGCCTTCTTCATTGATCAATGGCCCCGTAGTTGGATCGTCTAATCCATTTCCAACAGTCACTTCTCTGATTTTTTCCACAATCAATTTTGTTGCTTGTTCTTTGATTTCTTTATGGATAAAAATTCGATTTGGTGACGTACATACTTGTCCATTGTTGATAAATTTCGTTTTGATCAATGTATCGACTGCTAATTCTACATCAGCATCTGGAAAAATAATAAATGGCGCATGTCCACCTAGCTCCATGGAAACTTTTTTCAAGGTAGGTGCTGCTTGTTCATTTAGAATTTGTCCGACTTCTGTTGAGCCTGTGAATGTGATTTTTTGGATATCATCCGATTCAGATAAAATCTTCCCGATCGTTGAGGAATCACCCATGACGATATTTACAACGCCATCTGGAAAGCCAGCTTTGTGGAATAGTTCCATCAGCGCAAGTGCTGATAAAGGTGTTGATTTTGCTGGTTTTAAGATAACCGTACATCCTGCGGCGATTGCCGGTGAGATTTTACGAATGATCATATTAGAAGGAAAATTCCATGGTGTGATGGCACCGACGACACCGATTGGTTGTTTACGTGCTTGCCATTGTTTCCCTTCAGGTGAAGGAATGATTTCTCCCATGATTCGTTGGCCTTGTGCTGCATTCCAGCGAAGGTTCTCGACATTTGTTTGGATTTCTGCCGTCGCTTGAGCAAGCGGTTTTCCTTGTTCCATCGTCATGATTTTTGCTAAACGTTCACTGTCTTCTTCTACAAGATCAGCCATTTTATTCATTAATTTTGCTCGTTCGCTTGGTGCTGTTCTTGACCAATCTTCGAAAGCCTTGTTGGCAGCCTTGATTGCTTCTTTTGTCTCTTTTTCGCCACCTTGTTGAACGCTTGCTAATGTTTCACCAGTTGCTGGATTGACGACATCAACTGTTCCTTCAGAGCCTTCAAGCCATTTGCCATTAATATAAAGATGAGTTTCTACTTGCGGTAAATCATATTTCCCCATAGTTTTCCTCCTCTATTCTTAATTACATAACAACCGTAACACTAATAAAGTCAAAGCTCAAACCATCTGTTTAACATGACTTTGTCTGACTCAGCCTTACAAATTCAATTTTTTTATTCTTTTGAAGAATAAATTGCTCGTTCATTCAAAAGCTTTGTTACAATGAGGTAGATTACTAAAATGATTTTATCCTACGACTAAAGGAGTGTTTTTATGGGGCTATTTGATGGCTTGATGGGTAACGCTACCCAAAAAGATACAACCAATATCACAAGAGAAGTTCAAGAGATCCTGATTCCAATGGAACAGGTAGAGTTAGCGTTCAAATTAGTACGTGATTTGATTATTTTCACCGACCGTCGGATGATTATCGTCGATAAACAAGGAATGACTGGTAAAAAAAGCGAATATAAATCGATCCCTTACCGTTCGATTTCACGTTTTTCGATTGAAACAAGTGGGCATTTTGATTTAGATGCTGAATTGAAAATTTGGATCTCTAGCGCAGAACTACCCGCTGAATCGTTACAATTTAGAAAAGATAAGAATATCATCGCCGTACAACAGGCACTTGCAGCAGCTGTTTTATCTTAAACTTACGTTCATCGCAAAGAGCCTCCACATCCAAAACTTGAAGAATTTTGGTTGTGGAGGCTGATTTTACCTTGTTGACGCCTTCTGCAAAAACGCTTCTAGAGACTTAAAATTTTATAATACATAGCCTTCATTTTTTTGATCTTTTGCTCTTTTTTCTTTAAAGTCCATTTTTTCTAGTTTAAGTTTCTTCATATTTTTCTCTTTGATTTTATTGATTTCTGTAAAAGAACGTTGTTTGATACCCTCGATTTTTTGTCTTCTTTTCTCTTTTAACTTTTCTAGATCTTTTTCTTTCATCTCGCTCTCCTTTCTTTTGAAGAAGTTTGTTTTATAAGATTCACTGTAACCATACAAATCTAAAAAGTAACATCAATCAAATAGGATGGTGGGACGTCCAAGAATCTTCTATTCATATTCTAGATTTTTGAAAGTTTATCTCTCTTTATTTTTTTCGCTTTGCCTAATAGCCTGAGAATCACCACTGTGTAATACTTCTTTACTATCTTTAGTTACTTCTTTATTTCTGTCGACTTCATTTAATGCTTGCTCTTTAGCTGTTGCTAATTTACGCTTTTTTCTTTCTTTAAGCCCTTCGAATGTTTCGTGTTCCATCGTCATTCCTCCTTTAGTAATTATTCTATTGGATAAATGTCGAAAGAATGAACGAATTTTTTTTGAAAATAAAAAAATTATTTCCTCCACACTATAAAGTAAAAAATCCCACCTAGATAGTCGCTTGTGAACATTCAGCAGACTAACTGTATTATTGATTCATCACTTCACTCTTCAAACAAATAAAAATATACAAAAAACTGCATGTATCCACTTGATTCAGTGAATACATGCAACTATCTATTTTGCTATTATTTACTCATTCTATCAGCCTTGCTCTTTTTGAAGAAACTCTTTGAACCAATGAAAACTTTTTTTAGGTACACGTTTCATATCACGCAGATCATGATTTCCTCTATTGACATAGACCATCCCGTATCTCTTTTCCATATCACCTTTTGAGCTAGGTAGATCAATCAATCCCCAGCCAAGATAGCCTAGTACTTCACAGCCGTCAATGCGCATGGCATCTTGCATCGCTTTAATATGTTGTTCATGGTAATAAATTCGGTAGTCATCTTGAATAGGTGTATTGCCATCCCATGTTTCTTGCGTGCCTATCCCATTTTCAACAGGGAAAATCGGTAGATTGTATTTTTGATACATCTTGTTGATGATATCTCTAAAGCCAAGAGGATCAATTCCTAGATTCCACTCATTCATTGAAACAAATGGATTTTCCACTTCACCATAAGTCAAATAATAATTTGGCGCAATATCTACTGGAATGTTTTTATGGCTGATACTTCCGGTACAATAGTAACTGAATGCTAAATAATCGCTTGTTACTTTTCCAATCTCAGCAAGTTCTTCCTCTGTCATATCTACGTTCAAATGCTGTTTTTCAAACGCCAAAACTTGCTTCGAATAACCACGTCCACAAAAGGCATCCAAAAGATTCTGGTTGATAAATTCATCCCATTCTCTCGCAACCAATACATCTTTGGGATGATTAGTCGCAGGGTACATATTAGAATAGGCTAACATCCCACCAATTTGCCCATCTGTCGTTTCATGGATGTAGTTGGCGATTTTGGCATGTGCGACCATGATATTATGCGCAATTTGATGAATATTATCCGCTGTATCTTCCGTATTCAATGTTCCTCCATATAATAGTGCCAACGGTGTTGAATACAAATTTTGTTCATTGAAAGTTACCCAATATTTGACTTTGTTCTTGTAGCGATCTACCATTTTTTTTCCGTATTCCACAAAAGCATCTACGACATGTTTACTCATAAATCCATCGTAATTCTGCGCAAGATGAAGCGGCATATCAAAATGATAGAGACATAGCATCGGTTCAATATTCCGTTCTAACATCGCATCGATATAACGATCATAAAATAAGAGTCCTTCTTCATTGAATGCCCCATCACCTGTTGGATTGACACGCGACCAAGAAGTTTGGAAACGATAAAAGTTCATGCCCATTTCTTGCATCAAATCAAGATCTTCTTCATATCTATGATAGCGATCAATCCCATGTTTCCAATCTGAGGTAGTTTCAGTGGCTTCACGAACGTCATAAACAGACAACCCTTTTCCACCTTCGTTCCAAGCACCTTCAGTTTGCATACTTGAGGAGGAATCTCCCCAGAAAAATTTTTCCTTTACCATCTTATCATTCCAATCATCGTTCTATTTATAATTTGTCAATTTCCTTTAGCAATCGTTTAAGAAAGACTCATCTCAGCATTTGTACGAGCAACCCGTTCACTGATTTTTAAGAATGGCAGATAGAAGAAGACTAACGCGACGATAATGACTGCTTGAACAACAATTGCTCGCCAATCACCTGCTGTTGCTAAAAAGCCACTTAAAAACGGTGGTGTTGTCCAAGGAATGGTCACCACACAGCGATTGACTAGCTCCATTGATGTTGCTAAATAACCAATAGTCGTACCTACGATCGGTGATAATACAAAAGGAATGATCATCGGTAAATTGAAGACGATCGGTAATCCAAAAATCACAGGTTCATTGATGTTGAAAATATTAGGACCTAACGCCAACTTAGATAAATCTTTATATGCTTGATAGCGACTAAAAATCAATATTGCGATCACTAAAGCAATCGTTGAACCAGTTCCACCCATCAAAGCGCCATATACTTGGTGGAACGCTGAGTTGATGATGTGAGGAGCAGCTTCTCCATTCGCAGTAGCTGCCATATTCTCATTCATATTTACCATCAATAATGGATCTAGTATCGGACCGGTGATGACAGATTGATGGATACCGAAAGAAAATAGCAAGTTGCCAAAGCAAACTAAAAATAAGTAGCCAAAAAATGAAGTTCCTACACCACGTAATGGCTCTTGAATGAATTGTTCAATGATTCTCATAAAATCATTTCCTGTTAGTTGGATCAAAAATGAAGCAAAGGCAAACAATGAAACGACAATGATCAATGGGAACATCGTGTTAAAAGATTTTCCTACTGCTGGCGGTACACTATCTCCTAAATTGACTTGCAATTTCTTAGAACGTGTCAAACGAATGTATAGCTCTGTTGCCAATAATCCAGTAATGATGGCAGCAAAGACTCCTTTTGAACCAATATTCCCGTAACTGATGACCCCACTGATTTCCACAGCCGTTTCCCCATTGATCGGCATTGTCTCGATCATAGTTGGAAGCAACGTCAAAAATGCTGGAACAACAGCGATCACAACCCCAATTGGGTTATCATATTCTCTATTTTTTGACAAGAAATAGCCAATGGTGATCACAAGTATAATCCCAGTGATATTAAGGGTCGCGTTCGTAATGATCGATCCCCAGTTTTGCCAAGATGCCATTGTGTCCGCGCTGATCATATTTTGGAACCAACCTGACGGATCTAACACGACCGAATTAATTAAAATAGCAATACCTGCTAAAATGAATAAAGGCATGATAGTAGCAAACGAATCACGTAGTGTTCTCAAATAAATTTGATTGCCGATTTTTTGTGCTGTTAAAACAAATTTTCCCATCAAAGCTTCCCTTTTTTTCACATCCATTTATTTATGCCTCCTGAATTGTCTATAGTTGTATATCAATTTCTAATACAGAATATCACTTGAAAACGCTTTTGTAAACACTTAATTAAAATTAGTGTATACTTATTTTTATAAAAAATAAAAAAGACCACACTTGATAGTTTCAAGTACAGTCTTACAAACGTCATTTTCTAATTGATATCTGCTACTATTTTCCCTGATGTATAGGGATATCTTGTCTTAGATAAATCAAATGGCGTACCATCATCAAAAAAGACGATTTGATTGGTTTCTAAAATCGGTTCTCCTACCTCGATCTCAAACTCTTCACTGTCTAAATGATTTGCTTTTGAAGCAATGATCACTCGACGGGCCGCACTGACCACATAACCCAACTCTTCTCTAATATAGTTATAGATAGACCCCTTTAAAATCTCTTCATCCAAATCTTTGATATACTTAAGAGGCATGATAGATGTCTCTATACTTCTCGCCTCTTCATTTACATATCTCACTCGTTTAATATCATAGACCGGATCAGTCGCCTTTATTTTCAATTCTTCAGACTCATAAGAAGTTGGAAAGCGCACATCAAAGCGGATGATTTTACTGGTCACCTCCGTCCCTTCTTGAGCAGAAGTCCCGAATACGCTATTGATCTGGGTCACATTCTCCTTGTCCTTTTTAATGTTGCTTCTCACATATGTCCCCGATCCTCGTCTTGTGTACAGTAAAGATTCATCAATCAATAACTGTATCGCTTTTCTAATCGTTACTCGACTCGTATTGTAGGTTTTTGCTAATGTTTCTTGATTTGGTAATAGCTCGCCTTCTTTAAACTCCCCTTCAATGATTTTATTTTTCAAGGAGTGGGCAATTTCTATATATTTAGGCATGTTTATTTCACCTCCGGAAATTTGTATACACTTATTATAATATTAGATAAACAACTAATTGTAAATAACCTTTACAACTATAACACATAAATAATCGATTCATTGACCGAATGTTTCTTCATTTATCCAAATAAGCAAGATTCGGAGTCAAAAAAAGCCTTCAGAGAATCCATTTCTCCGAAGGCCATATGCCACTCAAGTCTTTATCACTTATTACCTATTGAATTTTATCATGTTTGATCAAAAATAAGCGTACAACTATTTCTGACTTTTGCAATTATTATTTTACTACGAACAAACATATTTTCAATCTTTACTTCGCCAAACGATAGATAGCATCTGCATAAATCGCTGTAGCACGGAATAAGTCGTCTAGACTCATAAATTCATTTGCTTGGTGCATTGTATCTGTGTAGCCTGGGAACATTGCGCCATACGCAACACCGCGTTTTAATAAGCGTCCGTATGTGCCGCCACCGATGATTTGTTCGTAGCCTTTTTCGCCGGTATGATCTTCGTAGACTTGTAATAATGTTTCAACCAACGGATCATCCATTGGTACATAATGTGGTTCCATCACACGGGCACCACGGGTAACTGATGCACCTTCGTCTGCTACTGTTTTGTTCAATTTGCTTTCTAATTCATCTGTGGTTGTGCCTTTAGGAAAACGGAAGTTCATGTTGATATAGTTATCGTCTTCTGAACCATTTTCTTTAAACGCAAACAACCCAGCGTTCATTGTTAGTTTACCCATTTTTTCGTCTTCGTGGGCAACGCCTAATTTCTCACCATAAAAGTCTTCATGGACGTAAGTAGCTGCCACATGGATGAATTGTTTAGCTGCACCAATAAATTCATAATCATCAAGGAAGCTCGCTAAGAAAGAGCCGGCATTGATCCCAGATTGTGGGCTTGCGCCATGTGCCCCTTTTCCGACTACGTTGATCGTAACAAATGTATGCTCTGCTTCGATCGACCCGTTGATTGGGTTTGCTTCAATAAATTCATAAAATGCCTTTTCTAAAGCAACTGCTGCATCTGCGCTTGGTACTTCAATTTTTGCAGTCGCTGTTCCTGGCACCATGTTTTCACGTAAACCTGACGTAAATGATTTCAATACATAGTCACCGGCATTATCGCCTTTAAAACGGAATGCGAAAGAAACATTGCCTTTTTCTCCGTTGATGATCGGAAATTCCGCATCTGGTGAGAAACCGAAATCAGGTTCTTCTTCATGTTCAAAGTAGTAAGCCATATCTGCCCAACCACTTTCTTCATCACTACCTACAACAAAGCGAACTTTTTTCGATAATTCTAAATCTAGGTCTTTGATGATTTTCATCGCATAATAGGCAGCCATACTTGGTCCTTTGTCATCACTTGACCCACGAGCAAAGATTTTTCCGTCTTTGATCACTGGTTCGTAAGGATCAGTATCCCAACCATCGCCAGCAGGCACAACATCCATATGCCCAAAAATCCCTAAGGTTTCGTCTCCTTCACCTAGATCGATGTGTCCTGCGTAATTGTCCACGTTTTTTACAACGAAGCCATCACGTTCACCATAAGCAAGCATGTGTTTCAATGCGTCACGAGGCCCAGGTCCAAATGGGGCATCTGCAGTTGCTTTTGAATCATCACGTTCACTGCTTACGCGTAAAAGATTTTTTAAGTCTTCAAGCAAGTCTTCTTTGCGTGCTTCGACTTCTTTTTGCCAATTGATTGTCATAAAGTTACTCCTCCACTCATTCAGTCTACGAGTTCATCATAACATAAATCAGACAAATTGTTTAAAAAATCAGACAACGGATAAACGAAACAGTTTTTTCCCTAAATATTATGGGCTATAATGAAAAAAAGGAGGTTTTCTCATGGAATTAAATGAACGATTACTCCAACAAGTGATTACTCCTCGTCCTGTGGAATCCCATAAAGGTACGTATGGAAAGGTCGTACTGATTGGCGGAAATGAACAGTTTGGCGGTGCGATCATCATGAGCGCTTTAGCAGCTGTCCATAGTGGGGCTGGCTTGACAACTGTTGTAACAGATCCTAATAATCACGTGGCCGTCCATAGTCATTTACCAGAGGCAATGGTAGGGGATTGGACAAATAAAGAAACATGGCATTCGGCTTTTGAAGATGCCGATGTCTTACTGATTGGTCCGGGATTAGGAACCAACCAACAAAGCCTTGAACTTCTGCAATTTGTCCTGACAAATCAAACAGAAAAACAATGGTTAGTCATTGACGGTTCTGCTTTGACACTGCTCGCTACGCATTCGCTGGAGCTTCCTTATCCAGAGCATACCGTTCTCACCCCCCATCAAGTGGAATGGCAACGCGTCAGTGGATTGCGTTTAGATGAGCAATCTGAAGAGAATAATCAGCAGAAGCAACAAGAATTAGGGGCATCCCTGGTTTTAAAAAGTCATCAAACAACGATCTATGGGCAAAATGGCATCTATTACAATACAGCAGGTTCACCAGCTATGGCAACAGGTGGTATGGGGGATACGTTAGCTGGCATGATTGCTGGTTTTTTAGCTCAGTTTCCAAAAAATGACCAAACGATCAGTGCTGCTGTCTATTTGCATAGCTTTATCGGCGATCAATTAGCAAAAGAGCAGTATGTCGTTTTACCGACTCAAATCAGTCAGTACATCCCAGAATGGATGCATTATTTTAGTCAAAGATAAGAAGGAGCATAACAATGGAAAAATATACCGGCTACCTTAGAGAGCCTTTTTATTATGAAACCGATCAAATGGGTATCATTCACCACAGCAACTATATCCGCTGGTTCGAAGAAGCACGTGTTGCCTTGTTAGAACACTTGGATTTTAGTTACAAGAAAATCGAAGAACAAGGCATCATTATCCCTGTACTAGGCGTAAGTTGCGAATACAAAGAGATGATCCGTTATGGGGACAAAATCTTGATCCAACCGATTATCGAAAGCTACACAGGCACACGCTTGAATTTCCGTTATGAGATCTACGACACAGAAGATCAGCGTTTACGGACGACCGGTACAAGCCAGCACTGTTTCTTACTTGCAGAAAATCAACGTTTAGTCAAACTAGGTCGTGTCAATCCTAACTTGGATCGACTGTTTAAAACTTACGCAAACATCGACGCAGCCCCTGATTCTGCAACAGAAATGAAATAAAAGAAAAAATAAGTGTTTATTCTTGCCTTTTAACCCCCGATTTGTATAATGGAAAGAAAAAAAGCAGGTGATTATAATGTATGTCGTGAAAGTACTACACGGTTATATTGATAAAACTGGCTGTCGCACACGTGAAAAAAACCCGGAAACCTTGCTTGTCTTCAAAGACAAAAAAGAATCAGAAACCTTTGCCAATCAAATCGGTGGTCGTGTCAAACAACTGCAGGAAGTTCGCCCAGATTGACTGTTGCTTTCGTGAAAGGATGAGATGTTCGCCCCATGGATATGTATTGAAAAGAGTCGACAAACCAATCGTTTGCGGCTCTATTTTTGTGTTTCTGTTCGCTGATCAGCTCGTCCCCTCCCTTACTCTATTCTCAGGAAAGGATATGCTATACTAGGTATAGCTTTTTGAAAGGGGTGTTCTATGGGGAACAATTTGCAACAACAAGCATACGAAGCTATCAGGCAACAAATCATCTATTCTGAATTAGCTCCGGGGAGTAAGCTTTCTGACAGAATCTTAGAAGAACAATTAGCAATCGGGCGCACGCCGATTCGGGAAGCATTGATCCAACTTAGAAATCAGGAATTGATCAAAACGATTCCTCAATCCGGTACATATATCTCAAAAATCGACATACGTTCCGCAGACTTGGCACGTTACATGCGAGAAAAATTAGAACAACCGATTTTACAAGAGTGCAGTGCTAAAATGAACGATACCGCTCATCAACGCTTGGAGATGATTTTAGAACAGACGGATCAAGCCATCTTGGCACAAGACAAAAAAACCTTCTTTCTTTTGGATAAAGCCTTTCACCAAATGTGTTACAAAGTTGCGGGGAAAGAAGAAATATGGACTTGGCTTGAAAGCTATAGCACTCACTTAGATCGTTTCCGTTGGTTGCGTTTGACGATTTCTGAATTAGATTGGGGCCGTGTATTAGATGAACATCAAATCTTATTGAGAGCCATGAAAGAACACGCACTTGATGAAGTGGGATTTCTTTGTAACCTCCACCTCCATATGATCATTGAGGAACAAGAACAAGTGATCCTTCATTATCCGAATTATTTTGAAGCATCCTCTGAAAGATGATTCAAAAGAGGCGTAACGCTCCGCAATTTTTAGGAACGTTTGCGCCTTCTTTTGCCTTATTCAAATAGATTTACAATGACTGAACAAGTCGCTCACAGAGTAGAGGATCATACGGCCAAATCATAGCGACTTCTAACACATATGGTGAAAATCCTACGTTATTCAACTTCTCCGAAAAGCTCATCGCTGCAATCTCACTCAATGTTCGGATCTTAGACTGATGGCGATACCCAAAAAATCGCCATAGTTCTACAGTTTTCTGTTGGGTATACAATGTAGGATCGCATGTTTCAAGATGATGATACAATTCATGCGCTAAAATCAAAGAGGTAACTTTTTCCAACGGGAGCGCAGTGATCTTTTCCTGTTCAAACTTCTGGATTGGTTCTGTCATTAAACAGATCCCCGTTGTTTCATCGTAAGTGGCGAGTGTCAAACGATCATTCCGCCATGCTGTTTCTCCATAGGAGATAGCGACATTTAATGTACGACAAAGCGCATGAATATTTCTTGTATGGTACTTTCGATAAATTACTTCTGCTAACCTTTCTCCACATTGTCTCGCCATCTCTCCCCACGCTCGTTGCTCAGAAAGTGAGAGTTTCCCTACTAAAATCTCTCGTTTAAATTGATAATCACACCACTGTTTATCAGAAATCGTCATTAATTTTGAAATCAACTCATCTAGTTTACTTTTGCTTGATATTTCCCGCAATCACGATCACTTCTTCCGCTGGTTCCAACATCGCGATTTCTAACTCCATCAAGAGTTGTAGTTGTTCAAATTCTGTCGCTGAAAAATCTGCGACACGCGCGCCGATACATAGATAAAATTCCGGTCGAGCAATCAGCTCAGTCTGATAGACCGCAAGTTCTTCCCATAATTGTTGGACAGCGAAGAGATACTGTTCAGCTGTAGTTTTCAGACATTTTGCATACCCTCTTTGAACTTTGATGAATCCTTTTTGGTCGATGATCCGTAATGCGCCGATTGAATGTTCTGGACTATTTTCCCCAACCACATAGAAGTAGTCAGTATTCGCTAATAAACGAACATCTTTGAGGGACATCCGTAAATCTTCTGCAGCTAATGTCAACGCCTCTGTTTCACTGATCTGCTTTGTTAAATCAGTCGCTTTGACTTCCGTTGAACCTGTAGCAATTGCCGTCACTTTCGACGTCTGTGGATCAATTTCAACATGGACTTCAATCGATTCTGGTGTAGCGCCAGATTCGATTGCTTTATTCATCGCTTCATTTTTCAATCCTCGAATATCTTCTTTACTTGGCGAAGGAATGATCCGTTCAACCACATCTCTCACCATCGCTAATGCCACACCGATAGATGAGATCACTTCCGCATTTTCTGGTATTGAATACTTAACACCCATTTTCTGACTAAAATAAGTAATCAAGGACGCTGCTCCACCGCCTACCCCAACCAAGGAGATTTGCTCTTTTTCCAATTGATATTTTTCTGCCAGTTCCAAAATCACTGGTTCGATTTTGGCATAAGCTTTTGCCATGATCTGCTCAGCGATATCTTCCACAGAAGTCTGACAATAAGCTGCTAAAGCTTCCATGGCTTTTCTTGCGGCTTGTGGATCACCATAAGAAAAGTGTTCTTCTTGGACAAGCCCAAGAACATTCGCTGCACATGTATTGGTAATAGTGACCTCTTTTCCGTCTGCCAAAATCACTTTGACATAATCAGCCGGATCTCCCTCAATGGGTGAGAAAAAAACGATTTTCGGTTGATTGATTTTTTCAATCGGTGTGAATACAGCATAATCCAATCCAGCAATATGGGCTGAACGTGGTCCCACGTCAAGGATCCCTGTGCGATCTGCCCGAACCATTGAACCACCGGCCACACCTAAGACACGAACATCTAACGATGAAATATAGGTCGCATGACCGCCGACCACTGAGTAATCGATGGCTGGACGCCCATTCCTGATAACACCAATATTGGTCGTTGTCCCGCCAACTTCAAAATACACACCATTCGAGGCACGTAAATACATCAAAGAACCCATGACAGAGGCAGCTGGACCTGAAAGCATCGTTAATACTGGTCGCTTCTTCATTTCAGCAATTTCCATTACACCACCATCACCACGCATGATCATCAAAGAAACATTGACACCGGCAGTTCGAACGGAACGTTCAGTTGAGGTCGCTGTTTCCAGCATTTTAGGCAAAATCGAGGCATTGATCGCTGCCGTTCGTGTGCGTCTCGTCAAACCATAAAGCTTTGTGATTTCAGAAGCCATCGTTGTTGGTATCCCTTGTTCCGAGGCAAGTGAATAGATGACTTGTTCTGGTTCACTATTATCTACGCCAAAAGCCATGGAAGAAACTAAAACTTCCGCCTGTTCTTTTTTCAGTGTAGCAATCGTCTCTAACACTCGTTCATTTGTCAATTGTTTGATTGGCAAGAACGCATTTGCAATGTCTATTTTTCGATTATTCCCTAAATCAATCGGTGCTAATCGAGTTTGTCTTTTTGCCAAAAAACCTTCGAACCCGCCCTTAGCCATTCCGATCACTCCTACTTTTGCCACATCTCCTTCAATCAAGGCATTCGTTGCTTGCGTTGTAGAATGCGCGACAAAAACAACATCCTCGGGGCTGATCTGATTTTCTTGCAAACAATTTTGGAACGATTGTACGACCCCTGCAGCTACACCCTCTGGATGGTGATGCGTTGTTTTAACAGATGATTTACCGATGATTTCATGTGTCGCATTGTCGATTGCGACTGCTTTTGTATGGGTACCGCCTACATCAATGCCCATTCTTACTGCACGCTTCATTTTGCATCCTCCAAATTTTTTACTTTCTATACCTATCAAAAATTACCATAAAGGATCAACGTCAAGATACAGACGATCACACCGATCGCCCACCCTGTCGGAATCGATTTTTTCATGAATTCACGAGAGGAAACCTTTGTATACCCTAATCCCCATGCAATCCAGGATTGAGTGATATCTAAATGCTGTGGCGCAATGGTCGTCGTCGCAAATAACGGAAATAAGAAGGCCACAGGCATTGTCGGATTGACTGCTAAAACTACTGCTAAAATCGCTGATCCCGAACCGACTAGACTCAACGGACCACGGAAAAAACCTAGAGGCGTCAACAATGCAAAGGCAAGTGCCAACACAACAGGTGTCTGGGGAATAAAGTCTCCCAAAATCGCAGAGAAATAAGAAGAAGCATACACCGCCGAATTATTGAACATCGCTAAAGTCATCAAAAAGCCAACCATTGGTGCCACATCTGTTGCTCCATCTGTAAATAATTTAGCGAATTGCCGACAGATCTCCTTGTATCCCCCACGTAATTTCCCTGTAAATAGCAACGCCCAGATCCCAGCCAACATAAAACCAAGAATAATCGGGATTTCTAACACCACCACTCCTAACACAGGTATAACGACTGCCAACCAAGAAATCATTGGCGCCTCTCCACCTTCTCGTGGAAGTTCAGCCGCCATTGCATAGCGTTTCTTCGGGTTCATTGATATATTAGCTACAAGTAGAACGATCACCAAACTCACGACCATGCCAATCATCCCGATTTGAAAGTAATCATTGTATGTATAATTTTCAGCCGCAGAATTAAATCCCGCATAGATCGTTTGATATTGCTTGAAATTGACAATATTCGCAAAGATCCCTGCCATGATCGAACCCATGAATGCAAATAGAGCAACAGGTGCAGCAATTCCTAACGACATCAAAATCGGTAAAACGATCACGGCAATTGAAATCACTGGGCCAATCCCGGTCATCGACATAAAAATAATTGCCGTCACAAGACATAAAAGACTCATCGTGATCCGCGGTTTATCACCGCCAAGCTCCACAACTTTTCGAATCAATGTAGCCGCTATCCCACTATCTACCAATACTCGACCAAAAAAAGCACCAAAGAATACATTCACTAAAATCGATTTCGCATATTCCGCTGGACCCGTAGCATATACATGGGTCAACACATCAATGACTGACTGTCCTTCCATTGCGGCATTCGGTGAGAAAAAATTACCAATCAGCGCCAATCCCATCCAAATCGTCGCCATGATCGCTAAACCAACCATCAAATTAAGTCCTTTGACACAATACCAAACCATAAAAAAGAACGACAAAATCAACAACACGCCAATAATCATTTCGCTCATAGACTCACTCCATTCTATTTCATCTCACTGATATATCAGTTGCTTCATTTTACCTCACAGAGAAATCGCTTTCATTAAATATTGACGACAGAACAAGGACATATGATTAAAGAAGATTCATTATGGACTATTAAAATGTTTTTTCAAAAAACATTTCATTTAGCTAACTATATAAATAGATTTACTATCTAAGATAAAAAATAAGCAATGATCACCTCTCTTTTCAAAAAAATATCATGTACTTTATTTATTGGGTTATTTCAATCTATTTATAGATAACAGAAATTTTATTGAAGATTGATAGATATAAAAAAACACACCTAAGCAAGCTTAGACGTGTTTTACTTTAAATCCTATATTTATCTTGAAACGGTCACTCCCTGTTCATTTGAAGCGATGTTTACCGCATCCATGATCCGACCGTCCTCAGACAATACAATAATATTGACACCTGTTTTATTTCTTGATACATCGACGCCGTCGATTTTAATTCTAGAAAATTGTTGCTCCTCATAAGATGTAAAACTAGAAACCATTGAGATGTTCTTATCAGTGAGTTTTTGAGTAACCTCATTATAATTTTCATTTTGCGAAAGAATAGGACTCTGATTCGCTTGATGAATACCAGTAAAATTCCAATCATAAGTAAACTTCTGTAAATCAAGATCCGGTAAAAGTTTTGCTATTTCCACTGCTAAAGCTTCACTCATTTGTTGGGACTCCCCTGCACCAGCAATCAGAACTGTATAATCTGAGTCTTCTAATTCTTTTAGATATTCCTGATAATCCCAAATGTTCATCAAGGTTGGATCTCCATTTTTATAAATCGTATTCCAAGCATCTTTAGAAACCGATCGAATCGTCTCTAAGCCAAAATATTTAGCATTTGAACGGTTGATCTGGGAGTCTATACTCGCGCCAACGTGTGACAGCGCGCTAGAATATGCTGGATAGGGCATCCCTTCATTTGCATTGAAATCAGCGATCAAAGGATTCAGATTCCCTTGCTTTTTCTGGCTCTCCACATACCTATATTGTTCGTTGATATCACGATAAGACTGAATGATCCCATGCACACCTAAGACAAAGGAAAATAAAAACTGAACAATGAGAACTGAGCTGATCACACTATAAAAACTTCCAGCTGTCGTCTTCGTTAATTTATCTGGCCATTCGATTAACATCGCAATAATAATATACAATGCGCCTCCAAAAAATGAACGCCCCCAGTTAAGTCCTGTTGGTGAAAGAGACAATACATAGATAGTTGCTAGTCCGGCAAGTACATATACATACGAAAGTCGGAACCAGTTTTTATGTTGGTTAAAAATAATACCTAATGCAATTAAAATAGCCGCTAAAACAAATAATTGCAAACTGTTTTCGTAAAGAGTTCGTGTGATTGTAGAAAAACCAGAATATAGCTTGTGAGGAAGCGACCATGCACTACGGTCAAAGTACGTTGCTCGTATCGCATTCCCTGGAGCCGCAACCATCATCAATAATCCAAAGATTGCTCCACCTAAGCCTGAAAACAACCATACCTTAAACGGTCTTTTCTCTTTATAGATAAAATAGATATACCCTAAAACAACAAGAATTGCTCCACCAGATGTATTTTCATTACACCATCCGGCAAGTATCCCTAAAACTGTCATAAAAATAATCTGTAACGGTTGATTAAATGGTAATTCTCGGCCATTTGTATAATAGCGGTGATACATAGAAAGGAAACTAATAATGAGGATGCCACCCCATAGATAATTCGCCGCTCCAGTCTCCCATAAGATCGTTTGTCCGAAAGTTGGGACAAATAACCAAATCAACAAATTGATCATTAAATATTTAAACACATAAAAATTCTTATTATCTTTAGTTGATATTTTATAGATCAAAATAGTTAGTAAAACATAAATCAATGGATTCATAAAATTGAATACGATTTTTGGCATCAATAAAAATAAACGCGCAATGATATGGACCACTGATCGACCTGTCCAATTCATGTATTGCATATATTCGTCATGGAGAATAGTTGAAAAACTTGTTGTTTTGTACATGTATTCAATATCATCTGCAATCAATGGCGTTAAAAAATTCAAGATGACCATGACTACGTAAACAGAAACTATCACAATCATCTTCTTATGTTTGCAGATACTATCGATTATTCGATTCATTTTGTTCTTCCCTTCCAACAATTATTTAAGTGATTACTTATGAATATTATTATAACATTTTAAATCATTGGATGCTTTTAAATTAAACAACACCTTTTACCATTTTTTGCCTCATAGTTTCTTTGGCTTCAGATAGGTTCACTACAAAATGAACATACATAAAAGATCTTAATAGAAAACAATAAGAATGAATGTTTGTCGAAGCCTTCTCATTCAAGATCTCAACAAATCCACAAAGCCTGAGCGGTTATTCATTCGTGGGGAATATAGTCTCGAAAGACAGAAAAGAAGAAATTTCTAGGAGATTTTATGAGTAGTTGACTAGCAAAAATCATCTGAGGCAAAACAAAAAAGCTTACTAGGAATTAACAGGAACAAATTTCTAGTAAGCTTTTTTATATTATGATAATGCCATAACGCCTAATTCACAAAATTTCTTTTGCTCCTTAGTACGCAGTGTCTATGGGCTATGACCGACACCTTTCCTTTGTGTATTAATCATAGCATAATGAAATGACTTTGGGAAGAATTTTAAATGCTATTCAATGATTTAGATAAAAACAAAAAAATATTTTTCATTTTATTATGCTTTGAGTAATGCTTTTTATTCAATTTTGCACGATGAATAAAGCTTCTAATTTCTTTTCTTCTAGCAAAAATCATTTTTTCGCTTTCAATATATTCTTTATATAAAATAATCAGACAAAAGATATCATGAATCTTTGTATGTTCAAGTAAATTATTGTATAGTGAAATTTCTTTCCTACTAACATTCTTATTAATTTGATATTTTGTAAGAAAACTTTTTACGTTGGAAGAAACAACAAGACTACCTGAGTGATTTTTATTTGCAATATTCATCAATATAGGACGATTATGAGAAGAAGCATTTCGAATACGTTTGATCATTATCAGTAATTCCTCAGCGGTTTTATAATAAGCATAATTATTTTTCTGTTTATCAACATAAAAATTTATAAAGTCTATCAATTGCCCAAAATTCAATTTTTCTATTAATACCCAAACTGGAACAATCTTGCTATTAAAATATTTCCGTGATATTTGATAATCATAATCATTTGGGTCAGATACATTATAAATTGTTCTTTTTAAAATCGGCTTATAATTAACATTTATGTAATTTTTTCCATAATGTTGTCTTAGTACTTGTTGTTTTAAATTAAACTTTACTCTCTCAAAGGAATCAAATTCATTGACGATAGCATACCCATCCTCAGTACTATTCGTTATGTCCTTAATTAAGTTCTTTTTTTAACTGTGTTCTATGTCTAAACATAATTTATTAAATAAATGTCTCATTCTCATATCTATTATTGATAAATCATATAAATGAAAAAAGTCTAAATCAATATATTTATTGTTGCTATCTTTTCTAAAATTTCTCTTGTAACAAGTAATTTTATAATAAAAATTGGTATTTTCAAGTATATTCTGTGCTTCAGTAACTGTTAAAATATCACAGCTAATATTTTTATCATTTGCTAAATATGCGAGTTGGTCAGATAAATTTAGTTTCATAATTCCCACCCATTCAATATTATTATCTAAAAACAGACTCATCAGTTGTAAGTAGAGGATCAATCTTATCGAAAATGCTGTCTTCACTGGAAAAGTTTAATCATGCTAGAAGATTTTATTTCTTTTTTGACTAATTTCCCAGCATTATATGTGTCAATTTTGTTATTTTCTAAAAGATTTATATAAAGCTAATTCTGTAAACTTCATAAGATCATTAAATATCAGCAAATTATGTTTACTTTTATCAATTAGTAATTCCCTTCCACTTCAAAAGCTCCAAAAAGGGAACGAATGTTCCTATCTATTTTATCATGAAACCCATTTATTTCTACAATTCAAACTTACTAGGCTTTATCCTATATGGTTCAACACGGAAAAATATTTTTCGCTATAAAAAAAAGAACAGACAGAAAATAATCATCTTCTGTCTATTCCAAACATTCTAACATTTCTATTTACCAACTTCATTTGATAGAAAGTCGGTTTACGCTGTTAAATTATTTAGCTAAAGCGTCTTTTGCTTGGTCAGCTAATGCAGTAAATGCTGCTGCATCATGGACAGCCAAGTCAGCTAACATTTTGCGGTTGATGTCGATTTCAGCTAATTTCAAACCGTGCATCAATTTTGAGTAGCTTAAGCCATTCATACGAGCCGCTGCGTTGATACGAGCGATCCACAATTTGCGGAAGTCGCGTTTCTTTTGACGACGATCGCGATATGCGTAGTTGTATGAATTCATTACTTGTTCTTTTGCTGTTTTAAATAAAGTGTGTTTTGAACCGTAGTAACCTTTTGCTAATTTCAGCATTTTTTTGCGACGTTTACGAGTTACTGTTCCACCTTTTACACGTGCCATGTATAATTCCTCCTAATAAAAATAAATCTTTAAATTTCAGTTATTTTACGTTCTTATTTCATTTTTGCTAGTTGTTGACGAATACGTTTGAAATCGCCACTAGAAACCATGCGCGCTTTACGTAATTGACGGCGTTGTTTTTTAGTTTTGCCGTGGAAACGGTGACTTGTAAACGCACGGAAGCGTTTCAATCCGCCTTTACCAGTACGTTTGAAACGTTTTGCTGATCCGCGGTGTGTTTTTTGTTTTGGCATGACTATATTTCCTCCTCAAAATCTTTCGTTATCCGACTATTGACTGTCCAACAATCAGTTAGTCATTCAAATTACTTACTGTCGTTTTTCGGTGCCAGCGTCAAGAACATGCTGCGTCCGTCCATTTTCGCTTTTTGTTCCACTGTTGCAATATCAGCAGTTTCTTCAGCTAAGCGATCCAAGACTTTTTGACCAATTTCTTTGTGGGTAATGGCACGGCCTTTGAAACGGATAGAAGCTTTCACTTTATCGCCTTTCTCTAAGAACTTACGTGCATTACGAAGTTTTGTATTGAAGTCATTCAAATCAATCGTTGGACTTAAACGAACTTCTTTTACATTGATCACTTTTTGTTTTTTACGCGCTTCGCGGTCTTTCTTTTGTTGCTCGAAACGGTATTTTCCGTAGTCCATGATTCGCGCTACTGGTGGTTTCGCACCTGGAGCAACTAACACAAGATCCAAGTTTGATTGTTCTGCAATTTGCAATGCTTCTGCTTTTGACTTAACTCCTAATTGCTCACCATCTGAACCGATCAATCGTAATTCACGTGCACGAATGCCGTCGTTAACCATCATATCCTTTGCTATGGTCATTCACCTCCAAATATTATGAGAGAAAGAAAAGCTTACCGAATGAACGGCAATAAAAAAAACGAGTTCTTTTGATAGAACCCGCACGTACTCCACCTATACTACATATAGATGAAAACTATCTAGCCCAGTGACTGTATCAACTAAGGCGAGAAGCGGGTGCTTCTGCTTTTATTTCTCAACTTAATTATCATACCAAATCTATTTCTTTTTGTCAATCATTTCTTCAGTTTTTTCTATTTAATCGTAGCAGTTCTTCTCACATAGCTCAGTAGTTGGACATTTTTGTTGCTTCACTTATCACCAATCGAATCTGTCACCCTTCTGCTACTACCTCACTTTTGTTTTATATAATTTCACTTATTTTATTTTAATATAACTAAAATAAAATCTGAACAAAATCATTCAATTCTTAATCCCAAGAAATAATTTTTTATAAAAAAAATGTTCTCATTTTCCAAACACGGTGACGAAACCCTTGAAAAATCAACATTATAACAAATCGTATTATTTATGCTCCTATTATTTTTTTACCTACACATCGGTATAAACTGATTCGTAACTACTTATTTTTTTTGATAATCTTAATTTCAGATAACACAAAAAAATGATAATTACGAAACTCATCGTTTAATATGTGTTATCTAAATCTTATTTACATATGGAGGAAAAAATGAAAAAACAAATTTTGGGTACAGTTTTATGCTCGGGGATTTTATTTGGAGCAAGCTTAGCGATTGGAGAACAAGACGCTTCTGCTCACGGGTATGTCGAATCACCGATCAGTCGTGCGTATCAAGGGCACTTAGACCGCAACGTCAACTTAGCTGCTGCAATAGCTAAGTATGGTCCTGTGGTTTACGAACCGCAATCATTAGAAGCCGGTAAAGGATTCCCAGAAAGAGGTCCTGTCGACGGTCGCATCGCTTCTGCCAACGGAGCTGTTCAACGAAGCTTTGTATTAGACAACCAAACAGAAACAATGTGGACAAGACAAAACTTAGATACAGGCGTGAATACATTCAGATGGCGCTATACACAATCTCACCGTACAACTAAATGGCATTATTACATTACTAAAGTAGGTTGGAACCCGAATGCACCACTGAAACGTAGCGATTTAGAGTTGATCACAGAAATCCAACATGATGGAACTGCTTCTGCAAATAATCGTAACCACACAGTCAACATTCCAAACGACCGTATCGGTTATCATGTTGTTTTAGCTGTATGGGACATTCATGATACAGGCGGTGCCTTCTATCAAGTAGTCGATGTCAACTTGAAAGGTGATTCAGCGATTCCAGTAGCACCAACAGCACCACAAAACGTGCGTGCGACGAATGTAACTTCTTCAACTGTCCAATTAGCTTGGAATAGTCAAGCGAACACCGCATCTTATAATGTTTATCGTGATGGCGCATTGATTGGAAATACATCATCGCCAGATTTCAATGATACAAACTTAACTGCGGATACTTCTTATAACTATGAAATCGAAGCAGTTGGACAAACTGGCTTAGTCTCTGCTAAAACAGCTTTGACAGTAAAAACTGCAACAGAAAATACACAAGAAAAACCAACTACACCGACTCACTTACACTCAATGGGTCAAACAAGTTCAAGTGTTTCATTGATGTGGGGCGCTTCTACTCATTCAAAAGGAATCAAACAATACAACATCTACCGTAACAATCAATTGATTGGTTCAACAAAAGAAACAGAATACGAAGTGTCTGGATTAGCTGCAAACACTGCCTACTCATTCGTGGTTCGCGCAGTCAGCAATACGGATGAACTATCTGATGCAAGCAATACGTTATCTATTACGACAGATCGCGATGACAATGGCGGCGACGGTGGTGGTGAAGTCACTCCAGGACGTCAATGGACAGTAGGAAGCTTATTCGCACCGGTTTCTTATACAGCAGGCGAAGAAGTTGTTCACAACGGTGTGACATACATCACTTGGCAATCTCACTTGAACTATGGTGATACAAACTGGGCGCCAGGAATTGCTCATGCTTTATTCTATCCTAAATAAAATAAACCTTATCAACGTAATTAAAACGATAATATAGAAAACATTCCACGTAAACAAAACCCTATAAGAATGAGGCTAGAACAACTTTCTTTGCCTCAAAAATAAGCTAGTACCTGTAACATTCGAGACGAATATTACAGGTGCTGTTTTTTTCAAAGCGCTTATCCATTATCACAGATTGCAAAACACATTCTCTCCCTCTTCGTATCCAGTTCCTTCTATAAATAGATAAAATATCTAGAATTGCTTGAGAGGTGGTAGTTAGTCATCTCGAAACTCTTGAATCCGAATAAACGATATTCTAAATTGACTTTTTTCGATAATAAGACCGAACACTCCTATCACAATCTCAGACCAAAAAATTGATGGTCAAATCCATAAACAAGGAATAAAATAGCCAATAAAAAGATATATTTAAAAAAATAAGCAAACGTTAAAAAATAACTATAAACGCCACTACAAGCTTTCTCAATTAGAATCAAATTTTATCTTTTTGCTTTTTCGTAGTTATTTATTATACAAAATAAATAACTAATAGCAAATAAAAAAGACAACAAAAATGCCTTTAAATCAATATTTATTCATGTTTTGGATAAAAACACTATCATCTGAAGTCAAGACCCAATTTTACCTAATGTTCGGTATAAACAGATTATCCAATAGTCCAATTCTCTGATAATATTAAATACAGATAACAACAAGACACATCGTACGAGTCATACTCATCGACCTTATTAGTTATCTAAAATATCATTTTATCTATGGAGGGAAACATGAAAAAACAAATTTTAGCAACAGTTCTATGCTCTAGCGTTTTAGTAGGAGTAGGTTTATCTATCGGAGGCCAAGACGCTTCAGCTCACGGTTATGTGCAGTCACCGATCAGTCGTTCATACCAAGGTCACTTAGACCGTAATGTGAACCATAATGCAGCATTAGCAAAATACGGTCCAGTGATTTATGAACCACAATCATTAGAAGCATTGAAAGGCTACCCAGCAGCTGGTCCTGCTGACGGACAGATTGCTTCTGCAAGCGGTGCAGTTGGAAACAACTTCAACTTAGACCGTCAAACTTCGACTATGTGGACAAAACAAGACTTGAACACAGGTCCTAATACATTCACTTGGCGCTATACACAATCACACAGCACAACTAAATGGCATTACTACATCACAAAAGCTGATTGGAATCCAAATGATCAGTTAGATCGTAGCGATTTTGAATTGTTAACAACGATCAACCATGGTGGGGCTCAAGCTTCAACAAATCCATCACATTCAGTGAATATCCCTAATGATCGTCTTGGTTACCATGTTGTTCTAGCAGTTTGGGATATCGACGATACACGAATGGCATTCTACCAAGTAATCGATGTGAACTTGAAAGGTGATTCAGCAATCCCAGTAGCACCAACAGCACCACGTAACGTTCGTACTACTAACGTAACTTCTTCAACAACTCAATTGACTTGGGATGGACAAGTGAATGCTTCATCATTCAACGTTTACCGTGATGGTCAATTATTAGGAAACACAGCTTCACCAGATTTCAGCGATCAAAACCTAACTGCAGAAACTACATATAAATATGAAATCGAAGCAGTTGGACAAACAGGGCTAGTTTCTGAAAGAACAGCTTTATCTGTTACAACTTTATCTGAAACTACAGAAGAAAAACCAACTGCACCTAGCCACTTACACTCAATGGGTCAGACAAGTTCTAGCGTTTCATTGATGTGGGGAGCTTCTACTCACTCAAAAGGAATCAAAGAGTACGAAATCTTGCGTGATGGCCAAGTAATTGGTTCAACAACTGAAACTGTTTTTGAAGTAGAAGGCTTAAAAGCTGAAACACAATACTCATTTGTAGTACGCGCAATTAGCAACGAAGGCGATGTTTCAGATGCAAGTAACACATTAACAATCACAACTGATCGCGATGAAAATGGCGGCGGTGACGAAAACGGTGGCGATGGCGGAAACGGCGGCGGTGAAGTCGTTACAGGACGTCAATGGACAGTAGGAAGCTTCTTCTCACCTGTTTCTTATACAGCTGGTGAAGAGGTAGTCCACAATGGTGTGACTTATATTACTTGGCAGTCTCACTTGAACTACGGTGATACAAACTGGGCACCAGGAATTGCTCACTCATTATTCTACCCTAAATAAATCAACACACTACCCTTTGTTCGACTAAACAACGATTTAAGTAAAAAAAGAGGCAATCACTCATTCGTGGTTGCCTTTTTTGTGATTTCTTTATTTGAGCAAATAAAAGTTTCGCTAACGTCAGAACAGTTTTAGACACTTAATTCTTCACGGATATCTGTTAGTTTTTCTTCGATCATTTGTAACACTTGCACTTTTGCTGTTTCATCTTCCACAAAGTTCAAACGATCACCATCAATTTGAATCTTTGGACTTTCATCGTAAGCTTCATACCATTCATCATAACGGCGATTCAATTCTTGATAATACTCATAGAGACTAGGGTCAAAAGAAAGTTGTTCATATGCCCGCCCTCTTTTTTCGATCCGTTCTAACATGGTTGAAAAAGATACGCGAATATGAACTAAAAGATCAGGATGTTTTTTCGATGCCGCATAGGGCAATTCTTCCATCATGTTCGCCAATAATTCATCGTAGACTTGGACTTCTGTCGCTGTCGCTCGACCAAGATCTGCATTTAAATGAAACAATAATGAATCTTCATAGATCGAACGATCTAACACATTGTTATCCTCTTGCATCGCTTGCTTGATACTTGCAAATCGCTTATTCAAAAAATAAATTTGCAATAAAAACGCATATTGTTCAGGGTTTGCATAAAACAAAGGCAATACTTCGTTGTCATCGATTGATTCGTAAAACGCCTGACTCTTAAAATGGTCAGCAATCATTTTTGTTAAGCTTGATTTCCCTGCTCCTATCGTTCCTGCTAAAACAATCACACTCATTTCCCTCCAACTCACTTCTCCCACTAAATACAGTGTTTTTTTCTCATGTTTCTAAATATAACCCCAATATCTTGTGGTGTCAAACGAAATCGACAAGATTCTTTCCTATGAAAAATCAAAATTTTATTAAGAAAATCACGTTTTTTGCCGAGAAATCGTATTCTTTATTTTACTTCTTGACTGGTTTTAGTAAAATAAAGAAGGACTGTTTTTTTGGACAAACATTGCGCACATAGTAATAGGCGCTTTATTTTTTGTTAAAAAGCTACTCTTAGAGGAAAAGAAGGAGTTGTATTATGGCAATTCATGGCCAAGGGGAATCGAGTGGGAAACTGATTTTAATGGGTGAGCATGCTGTCGTTTACGGCGAGCCTGCCATTGCCTTTCCGTTTTATGCAACAAAAGTAACAGCTACACTTGAAGCACTCCAATCATTCAATAAAGATCAACTTATTTCTTCCTACTATATAGGAAATTTACATGATGCACCACATGCGTTGAATAATATCAAACAGCTGATTGCTGGTCTGAAAACTCACTACCATGTGCAAGACACATTGCGTTTAACGATTGAGAGCACCATCCCTGCAGAACGTGGGATGGGTTCCAGTGCAGCCGTAGCCACTGCGATCACACGAGCTTTTTATTCCGCCTATGAGTTGCCATTACCACGAGAACAATTATTGGCACATGTGCAACTTTCTGAAAAAATCGCACATGGAAATCCCAGTGGAATCGATGCTGCCGCAACAAGTGGATTCGAACCGATTTATTTTACAAAAGGCCATCCTTTTGATTATTTTGCGTTGAATATCGATGCTTTCTTGATTGTCGCTGATACGGGAATCAAAGGACAAACACGTGCAGCGGTGAAAGATGTCGCACACCTTTTTGAGAAAGATGCGCAGAAAACTGGACAAAAAATCCAACAACTAGGATACTTGACGAAACAAGCTAAAAAAGCAATTATCGACAATTCGCCAGAAAAGTTAGCTGAAGCAATGAATGATGCCCAGCACATTCTAAAAAGTTTGACGATCAGTAATGACTTTTTAGATACTCTGATCGCTACCGCACGTGCTGCTGGCGCTTTAGGAGCAAAATTGACCGGTGGCGGACGTGGTGGATGTATGATTGCCTTAGCACAAACAAAAACAGAAGCTCAAGAAATCAGCCACGCACTAATACAAGCAGGCGCAGCTGAAACTTGGATTCAAGGATTAGGAGTACATACCTATGCTTAGTGGTAAAGCCCGTGCTTATACAAATATCGCCTTGATCAAATATTGGGGCAAAAAAAATGAAGAATTGATTCTTCCGATGAACAACAGTTTATCTCTCACTCTCGATGCTTTCTACACAGAAACCGAAGTGATTTTTTCAGATTCGTTCACAGACGATCTGTTCTATTTAGATCATGAATTACAAACAGAAGCAGCCACCAAAAAAATCAGTCGCTTCCTTGATCTTGTACGCATACAAGCGAATACAAACAAACGCGCAAAAGTGATCAGCCATAACTTTGTTCCAACAGCCGCAGGGTTAGCTTCCTCTGCAAGCGGCCTAGCTGCGTTAGCTGGCGCCTGTAATGAAGCGCTAGGACTAGAATTAGATAAACAAGCCCTATCCAGACTGGCTCGTCGCGGCTCTGGCTCTGCTTGTCGTAGTATTTTTGGTGGCTTCGTGGAATGGGAAAAAGGTCATGATGACCAAACTTCATATGCGCAACAAATCCCTTCTAATGGATTTGAAGACAAACTCGCCATGGTATTTGTATTGATCAATGACCAACAAAAAGATGTATCTAGTCGTGATGGGATGCGTCGAACAGTGGAAACTTCGCATTTTTATCAAGGGTGGCTTGATTCAGTCGAAACAGATTTACGGGAGCTGAAACAAGCAATCGCTGAAAAGTCGTTCCAAAAAATGGGCGAAATCATGGAGCGAAATGGGTTAAAAATGCACGGCACCACGTTAGCGGCTAATCCACCCTTCACCTACTGGTCTCCAGATAGTCTGAAGGCGATGCAAGCAGTTCGTGAGCTACGTGCTTCAGGCATTCCTTGCTATTTCACGATGGATGCAGGCCCAAACGTCAAAGTATTAGTTGAAAAGAAAAATCAAACGGCTGTTCAAGCAAAATTCATTGAATTATTTAGCCGTCAACAAGTGATTCTTGCTCATGCTGGGCAAGGAATCACGATTATTGAATAAAGGGAGATTGTTATGGTTGAAGTATCTGCACCTGGAAAACTTTATATCGCTGGAGAATACGCAGTTGTCGAAACGGGGCATCCTGCAATCATCGTGGCAGTCGATCAATTCGTCACAGTAACAGTGGAAGCTGCTCGCAAAGTAGGAAGTATCCAATCTGCACAATATAGCGAGATGCCTGTGCGTTGGACAAGACGAAAAGGCGAACTCGTTCTAGATATCCGTGAAAACCCGTTCCATTATATCCTTGCTGCTATACGTTTAACTGAGAAATATGCACAGGAAAAAAACATTCTTCTTTCATTTTATGATTTGAAGGTAACCAGTGAATTGGATAGCTCAAACGGCAGGAAGTATGGACTAGGTTCTAGTGGCGCAGTAGCGGTAGCGACGGTTCGAGCATTGAACCAATTTTACGCACTGAATTTATCCCAGCTCGAGATTTTTAAAATTGCAGCCTTAGCTAATCTAGCTGTCCAGGACAATGGTTCTTGTGGTGATATTGCGGCTAGCTGTTATGGTGGTTGGATCGCCTTCTCCACTTTTGACCACCAATGGCTCAAAGAACAAGAATCAAGTAAAACGATCAGTGAATTATTAGCGCTCGATTGGCCTGGTTTATCTATTGAATCCTTACACACTCCGGAAGATCTCCGTTTATTGATTGGTTGGACTGGTAGTCCTGCCTCTACTTCCGACTTAGTGGACCAAGTACATCGCTCTCGTGAAGATAAAATGGCGGCGTATCAACAATTCCTTGAAGATAGTACGCTTTGCGTCAACACGATGATCCAAGGTTTTAAAGAAAACGACGTTGCTTTGATCCAAGAAATGATTCGTAAAAATCGTGAATTATTGCGTGATCTGTCTGCTATCACTGGCGTGTTGATTGAAACACCAGCATTAAATAAACTGTGTTGTTTAGCTGAACAATTTGAAGGTGCGGCGAAATCTTCTGGCGCTGGCGGTGGGGACTGTGGCATCGTGATCGTGGACCAAAAATCAGGTATCCTTCCATTGATGAGTGCTTGGGAAGAAGCTGAGATCACCCCGCTTCCATTACATGTCTACCATCAACAGAAAGAGGACAAGTTATGAATCGAAAAGATGAACATGTATCATTAGCTAAAGCATTTCACAACAAACAGATAAATGAATTTGACTTCGTTCGACTTGTCCATCGTCCACTTCCACAAAGCAAGGTTGGTGAAGTGTCTTTGAAGACAGAAGTTGCAGGTTTTACGCTTTCTAGTCCTTTCTATATCAATGCCATGACTGGCGGTAGTGAAAAAACAAAAAAGATCAATCACGACCTTGCACAGATTGCTAAAAGTGCTGGGTTGATGATTGCTACCGGTTCTGTCAGCGCCGCCTTGAAAGATCCTTCCTTGGCAGATTCTTATACGGTGATGCGGGAGGTCTATCCTGAAGGGAAGATTTTAGCGAATGTCGGTGCTGGCACCTCAGTCGCACGTGCCAAAGAAGCTGTAGAACTCTTCCAAGCGGATGCGTTACAGATCCATTTAAATGCACCACAAGAATTAGTCATGCCTGAAGGGGATCGCGATTTTTCGCAGTGGAAAGAACTGATCTCAGAAATCCAACAAACTCTTGATGTGCCAGTGATCGTAAAAGAAGTGGGCTTTGGGATGACGAGGGAGACCATCATTGAACTGTCTGAACTAGGTATCAAGACGATTGACGTCAGTGGACGTAGCGGAACAAGCTTCACACAAATCGAAAATGCTCGTCGTAAAAAGCGGGAATTGGCTTATTTGACGGATTGGGGGCAATCTACTGTGTCCTCCTTACTTGAAGCGAACGAAGCAAATACAGCCGCCGAAATCATTGCTTCGGGTGGCATACGAAATGCTTATGATATCTTTAAAGCATTGTGTCTTGGTGCGAACGCTGTAGGGATTTCCGGAACGATCTTGACGCACTACATGACACACGGGATCGAGGAGACGATTGCTCTTATGGCACAGTGGCAAGAAGAACTACGAATGCTCTATGCTATGGTCGGTGCAACAAAAACAAGTGATTTAACCAAACAATCCTTGATTTTTTCTGGCCCTGTCAAAGAATGGTGCGAAGCCAGAGACATCCCATTATCAAAATATGGTCGACGCAAATAAAAATGACGAGTGCATACGATGCACTCGTCATTCTTTGTTTATTATGGTTGTTTTCCGATATAAGCTAAGATACCGCCATCTACATACAAGATATGTCCGTTAACAAAATCAGACGCACTTGATGCTAAGAAGACAGATGGTCCAGCTAAGTCGATTGGATCACCCCAACGAGCGGCTGGTGTACGGCCAACGATAAATTGGTCAAATGGATGACGCTCCCCGTTTTCTTGTGTTTCTCTTAATGGCGCTGTTTGCGGCGTCGCGATATAACCAGGGCCGATCCCATTACATTGAATGTTGTACTGCCCATATTCTGAAGCAATGTTTTTCGTCAACATTTTTAATCCGCCTTTAGCAGCAGCATAGGCACTTACTGTCTCACGACCAAGTTCACTCATCATTGAACAAATATTGATGATTTTCCCGCCACCTTTTTCAATCATATCTGGGATGACTGCTTTCGACATGATAAATGGTGCGTTCAAGTCTACGTCGATGACTTGACGGAAATCCGCCGCATCCATTTCGATCATTGGTGTACGTTTGATGATGCCTGCATTGTTGACCAAAATATCGATTGGACCAACTTCTGATTTGATTTGTTTGACCATTGCTTGTACTGCTGACTCATCCGTCACATCACAAACATAGCCTTTTGCTTCAATGCCAATTTCTTTGTAGTTGGCAATTCCTTCGTCTACTGATTCTTGCGTTAAATTATTGAAGACGATCGTTGCTCCAGCTTCTGCTAATGAGCGAGCAATCTCAAAACCGATTCCGTATACCGCACCGGTGATTAAAGCGACTTTATTGTCTAAGCGAAACATATCCATATTGAATGACATTTTTATCTTCCTTTCCTATTTCAATTGATCCATTGATACCATATCCATATCTGTATAGGTGATATTTTCACCACACATTGCCCAGATAAACGAATAATTGCTTGTGCCAACACCTGAGTGGATCGACCAGCTTGGCGAAATCACGGCTTGTTCATTATCTACGACTAAATGTTTGGTTTCATCTGGTTTACCCATCATATGGAACACACGTGTGTCTTCATTTGCATAATCAAAGTAAACATAAGCTTCCATGCGACGTTCATGTGTATGACAAGGCATCGTGTTCCATGAACTACCCGGTTCTAAAATGGTGTAACCCATTTGTAATTGACAACTTTCACATACGTTTGGATGGATATATTGGTAGATTTTGCGCTCATTCAATGTGACACCTTCGCCTGTTTCCATGGGTTTCACTTGATCGATGCTGATTTTTACATTTGGATATTTGTGATGTGCTGGCACAGAACTGATGTAAAATTTTGCAGGGTTTTCTGGATCTACCGAGGAGAAAACTACATGCTCTGTTTCTTTACCGATGTAATACCCATCTTGTTTCTTCATTTCTTCTTTTTCACCGTTGATTTCAATGAATCCAGGTCCGCCGATGTTGATCACACCAAGCTCGCGACGTTCTAGGAAATAAGTAACACCTAGTTCTTTATCTAGTTTGATTTCTAATGGATGAGTTGTTGGTGTTACACCGCCGAAGATCATACGATCATTGTGCGTATAAGTAAGACTGATTTTCCCTGGAACAAATACTTTCTCTACCAAAAATTCATTTCTCAATTGTTCTGTTGAATAATGACGGATATCCTCTGGGCTATGTGTATAACGTGTTTCCATTTCTTGCATGTTGATAGACTCTCCTTTATCGAATGATTTTTCCAGAACCGCTAGTGATAAAACTAGCAACTTCCGCTTGATTGAATTGGTTGCAATCTCCATGAATCGTGTGTTTCAACGCAGAGGCTGCTGTCGCAAAATCAATAATTTCTTGTGGTTGCATCTCTTCTAAAATTCCATGAAGCAATCCCCCAGCAAACGCATCTCCTCCACCCACACGATCAACGATCGAAGTGACTTGATGAAGCGGCGATTCGAAATAGCTATCCTTCATCCACAAGGTACCTTGTAGATCATTTTCACTCGCTGAATGCACCGTACGTTTGGTTGAGTAAAACGTTTGGATGTTGGGAAATCTTTCTTGCATTTTTTCGTAATAATAAATAAGTGGGTTTACTGTCGTTTCAGGTGCTTTTGCTATCCCTAACAAATAAAGCGCATCCATCTCACCCGCTGAACAAATATCCACGAGCGGTAATAATTGTTCTAACACTTCACCCGCTTCTTGTTGTGTCCACAGCTTGCCTCGATAATTGATATCAAAACTGATTTGACAGCCTGCTTGTTTGGCTGCTTCCATAAGTTCTTTTGTCAGCCATCGCCAATTTTCTGATAATGCCGGTGTGATTCCTGAAACATGGAATAGATCGACTCCCTTAAAACAATCCTCTAGTGACCATTCCAAGCGATCCATCACCGCGAAACTGGAACCAGCACGATCATAAATGACTGAAGCCGCACGTTCACCGATCCCTGTTTCCATATAATATGTGCCAAGCCGAGGGCCGCCTTTCAGCAGTAGGCTAGTATCTACCCCATAGCTTCGTAAGTGTTTTTCGACTGCCAGACCCAGTGAATGTTCTGGGACTTTTGACATGAACGAAACCATATGTCCATAATTTGCTAATGAGATCGCGACATTCGCTTCCCCACCGCCATAATGCGCGCAAAAATGATCACTGTCTTGTAACCGTTGTCCCTGTTCTGTCGACAAGCGTAGCATGATTTCTCCGAGTGTCACGACTCTTCCCATGAGCGATTACCTCGTGATTTCTTTCATTTTTGCCGCATATTGTTGTGCGACTTTTGTTACTTCCTCAAAATCTCCATGTGCTGCTGGAGCTAATAAGTTGCCACCTACACCAACAGTGATCACACCTGCATCAAACCAGTCTTGCATATTTTCTAGGCTGACCCCACCAGTAGGCATGATATTGACATAAGGCATCGGTGCTTTGAATGCAGAAATGATACTTGGTCCGAAAGCACTTCCAGGAAATAGTTTGACAATGTCTACGCCACTTTTTAGCGCTGTTTTGATTTCATCGATCGTCATACATCCTGGTAAATAAGGGATTTGGTATAAATTGCATAGTTCTGCGGTTTCCTGATCAAAACAGGGGCTGACGATATACTCAGCACCTGCTAAAATCGCTAAACGCGCAGTAATAGCATCCAACACTGTCCCTGCACCGATCACCACATCCTGATGGTCTTTGTAGGTTTCTACTAGTTCTTTAATTACTCGATCTGCTTGTGGCACGGTGAAAGTCAACTCAATGCCAGTTAGTCCGCCTTTGATAATCGCGTGACAAGCATTCAGTGCTTCTTCATTTGTTGCTCCTCGTACGACTGCAATAACTCCCGCTTGTTTCAAACGAGATAAGATATCCATTTTTTTCATCTTCCCACCCATTTCTTATTTGGAAATTATAGTTTACAATAAAGAAATTTACATCTTCATTATACGGCAGGAATAAAAAAATGCAAACGCTTTTTAACTTTTTTCAAAAGTTTTTTCGATTTCTTCTTTCGTTTGCAGGATCGTTTGAATGATTTGAGCCTTGCTTTCTTCACTTAATCGGTATTTTGGCATACTGACACTAAACGCTCCAACCACCTGGTTCTCATGAACTAAAGAGGTACCGATGCAAAAAATGTCTTTTTCGACTTCTTCATCATCGAAGGCGATTTTTGTTTGTTTAACTTGTTGGATCTCTTTTTTTAGTTTTAAAGAATTGGTAATCGTATATTCAGTGAAGGGGACCAGAGGACATTGTTCGATATACTGTTGATATTGCTCTTCCGTAAAATGTGCCAAGACGGCTTTCCCCATTGCTGAACTATATAAAGGTCTCGTGATACCGATTTTTGAAGACATACGGATCGTTTGATTTTTAGGGTCCAACTTATTGACATAGAGAATCTCGTTGTTGTCTAAAATACCTAGATGAATGGTTTCATCAATTGTTTGTTGTAGTTTTTCCAAAAATGGCAAAGTACGTTCAACTAGATCGATTTGATCGATATTTTTATTTGCATATCGGACCAGTTTCCCACCTAAACGATAATTTTTTTCTTGATTTTTATTTACATAACCAATCATGGATAACGTATCTAAAATTTTTAATGCAGTAGATGACGTCATGTCGATACCTTTTGCAATTTCTTGTAATGAAGCATCTGGATGCTCTGCTAGATAATCTAAAATATGTGATGCTTTAATTAAAACAGTTCCGTAAGGTTTTTTATTTTCCATATTCCACTCTCCTATTTCTATATAGGAAATTATATCGGAAAGAACAATAATTTAAAAGGGATCTTTGTTTTCTTCTTCATAATGCGTATAATGAACAAACTCTCCTGCCAGATCTTTTTTCAAAAATTCTTTGGGAGTTACGCCAAATTCGGTTTTGAATGCGCGTAAATAGTGAGGATAAGAAGCGAAACCACATTTACTATAAACGGAACTTGAGCTGCCGTACTCTCTTAATAGTTGTTTTGAATAAAGTAGTTTTTTCTTCATTACGTATTGATGGAATGTAAAACCAGTATGTTTTTTGAATTCGCGAGTCACATGATATTTACTGATGAAGAATTCTTTTTCCATTTGTTTGAGGGAGAGCGGTTCACTCAAATTCTTTGCGACAAATTGAAGCATTTTTTCTAACCGTTCATTCGGTACAGTGAAATTTTCTTCCGAAATATGTTCTTCGATCTGTACCATACGGTTGAGAAAAATCAAATATTCAACTAGCGCTTGTTCATAACGAATATCTGCACCATAATCTTTTCGATCCAACGTTTGGTCGATAAAAGAAAGTTTTTCTTTTAGTACTTGTGGTTCAATATGTAATATCCGGCTGCGGCGTTCACCGATCGGCCAAAAACAGGCGGATAGATTGGACCACTTGGTGGAACGACTCTCTAGGAATGCAGGGGTGATAAACATGTAGACACGCTCGAATACGTCAGTTGACTGACGAACGATCCGATGCAGATCTCTTGAATGGATCAACAAAACATTTCCTGGTTGGATCGCAAACTGACGACCATCTAAATAAAAAATGGCTTCTCCTTCTAAAGTAGCATGGATTTCATAGAAATCATGATGATGATAAACCGTTTTGTTTTGGCTAACGATATCTTTTACATGATAAATCTCATACTGATCCGAAATCATCGTATTCACTTGTTTTCCATTGATCGGTTTCTTTTCCATCTCTATCCCCCTTTTCCCGATTGCTCACTATTGAACAATCGGGTATTCTATTATTTTCTTATCCTGTGGCTTGTTCCAACATGATTACACCTTGTTTTAGTGCATCATCCTTTGTTTCTTCTAAGACGATATAAAGATAGGGACGATGTTTCTGTGCGATGTTTACGATGGCTTCATAATCGATCATGCCTGTCCCTAGATCTACCGGGATGATCTCTTCTTTGTCAGAAACAATATAATCTTTCAGATGCAATCCGCAAATTTTTTCTCCAAACCGTTCAAAGGCTTCTTCGACTAAACTTACTTGTTGATGATAGTTTTTTGCAGTGATCAGATTGGTTGGGTCTAAAAGGATGCCTAGATAGTCCGAATCGATCTTAGCAACTAACTCTGCCACACGATCCAATGAATACAACGGATGATTCAAGCCTGGTTCGATGCCCACCATCATTCGATGCTTTTCTCCAGCTCGTACTAATCGGTGAATGGCTTCAACGATCTGTAAGAAGGCTTCATCTGAAAAGTTCTCCTCTGTATAACCCGCTTCACTCACGCTCCCCGTTTCGGTTGCGACCATCGTCGCCCCGAAGCTTGCAGCATATTGGAGATATCGTTCAAATTGACGAAGCACCGTTTCACGAACAGATAGATCAGGGTGGATCATGTTGATATAACAGCTTAAAATACCGACACTTATGCCTTCTTTTGCGAGAATATTTTTCATATATTGCCCCATTCCAGCATTGATGGCTTGTCCATCTGCTGCAAGTGTAGGAAATGAACGACTTAATGCTAATTGTAGCGTAGAAATGTTTTGTTGACGCGCTTTTTTTGCTAAATCATCCACGGTTTGTACGTGGCTCAAGTCATGACCTCTGGCAACTAAGTTTAAGTTCATCATGCCTTCTCCTTCATCCTAATAGATTCGGTAACCACATTACGATTTGTGGGAAATACGTAATCAACAATAAAACTGTTAATATGACACCGTAAAATGGTAACAGTGGCTTCAACATCGCTTCTGCTTTAACTCCACCAACACTCGCTCCTACATATAGTCCGGTACCTACTGGCGGGGTAATGGAACCGACACAAAGATTCATGATCGAAAATAAGCCATAGTGGACTGGATCGACACCAACACTTGTCGCGATCGGCAAGAAAATCGGCGTAAAAATCAAAATCGCTGGCGCGACATCCATAAACATCCCAACAAGTAACAAAATGATATTGATCAATAATAAAATAATGAAGCGATTATCAGTAACTCCAATGATCAGGCTGCTGATTGCTTGAGGTATCCCAGTAAATGCCATAGCGAATGACATCATGGAAGACGTCGCTAATAAAAACATGATCGTTCCCGACATCGCCACGGATTGTACCAACATCTTTGGTATATCTTGCAGTTTCACTGTCTTGTAGAAAAACATGGAAATCAATAAAGAATACAATACCGCAATCGCAGATGCTTCGATAGCTGTGAAGAATCCTGTCAAAATACCACCAATGATGATAACGATCAAAGCTAAACTTGGGATTGCTTCTTTTAACACTTTTCCGACTTGCTTCCCTTGTCCTTTTGGTACTGTCGGATATTTATTTTTCTTCGCCACTACAAATGCAACGAGCATGATTCCTAACGACCACAAAGCTCCCACTAAATAGCCACCCATAAATAGAGCTGAGATCGAAGCGCCTCCGGCAACTAAAGAATACATGATAAATGCTGTACTTGGTGGGATCACCATCCCTGTAGGTGCCGAAGCAATATTGACTGCTGTCGCAAATTTACGATCGTACCCTTCTTCGACTTGTTGCGGGATCAGCACGCCCCCAATCGCTGTCGAAGCAGCAATCGCCGAACTGGAGATTGAGCCGAACAATGCGTTTCCTAAAACATTCGTATGGGCCAAAGACCCAGGGATCCGACCAACAAACAACATAGCAAAATCAACTAATTTTTTAGCAATCCCACCATGGTTCATAATGATTCCTGAAAAAACGAAAAATGGAATGGCAATCAATGAGAAACTATTGATACTCCCGACCATTTTTTGCGCAGAACTAAACGCTGCCACATCAAAGGGAATCACTAATAACAACGTGAGCATCGATGAAAAAGCGATACTGATTGCAATGGGCATTCCAACAATCAATAAAAAGACAAAAACAAAAAATAAAATTGCACCTGCTTCTAAAGCCATCAAATTCCTCCTATCCCTTTTCCTGAACGACAGACTTCCTATTCATTGCTTCAATCAAATTGATCAAACTGTAGATAATGATCAAAACACCTGAGACCGGCACCGATAAATAGACATAGCCCATCGGAATCCCTAATGAAGGGGAAATTTGCCCCATCGTCAATGTCACAGCATTCCAACCACCATAAACCATGATCGTGATTGCAAAAGCCAGAAAAAGACACTGAACGACGATCTCCAATACATTTGCTTTCTTACCAGTCAGTTTCTCACTTAACAGTGTAACTGCTAAGTGCCCTTTTTGACCCACTACATAAGCGGAAGATAGCATCGCAAACCAGACTAATCCAAAACGCACTAATTCTTCTGTTACAGTATTTGGATTACCCAAAATCGTTCGCGAGAATACTTGCCACAAGACAATGATGATCATACCAATCAACAGACATGCTCCTAAAAATTCTAACAGCCGACTGATTCCTTTTTTCATCGATTACACCCCTTCTTCTTGGATCATTCGGTAAAGCGTTTGAAAATCTGGATGATTTTTGAATTCGTCATGCAACGGTGCGACTGCTTCACGAAATGGCGTATTGTCCACTTCATTGAACTGGACGCCATATTCTTTCGTTGCCACTCTTTTTTCTTCTTCGATTGCTTGAGCGAATGCTTCGATTTCAAAAATCGTTGATTCTTTCGCCGCTTCTTCAATTGCTTGTTGTTGCTCAGCAGTCAAACGTTCCTTGATCGCATCGTTCATGATGATGATATCCGGTACTCGTGTATGCTCATCATAGGAATAATACTTGGCTACACCACCATGCCCGGCTGTATACAAAACAAATTCATTGTTCTCTGATCCGTTGATCAAGTTTGACTGTAGCGAAGTATATACTTCGTCACTGCCCATCGGCACAGGTGATCCACCTAGTAGTTCCACCATTCTAATGGCCGTTTCACTTTGCATCACGCGGATTTTTTTCCCTTTTAGATCATCCGGTGTGTGGATCGGGCCATCGACCATATAAAAACTACGTTGCCCTGAATCATAATAGGTGAGACCAGAAAAACCTAAATCTGTCGTTGATTGATAAATGGGTTGCATGATCTCTTCGTTCTCCATGACATTGAAGAAATGTTGCTCATCATTGAACAAGTAAGGAACTGAAAAAATCGAATAGACTTTAGAGAAACTTTCTAACGCAGAAGCACTGACTTTCGTAAAATCAATCGCACCTGATTGAGTCAGTTCGATCAATTCACGTTCTCCCCCCAATTGACCATCAGGAAAATATTTTACTTTGACTGAGCCAGCTGTTTTTTCTTCTACTAACTCTCCGAATTTATTCATTGCATCAATGACTGGCTGACTATTACTGGCATAAGCAAAACGTAAAGTGATCGTTGCTTCTTCCTCTGCATTTGCGACAACACCAACACTTGACTGACTACTACAACCACTCAAACCGATGATTCCCAGTAAACAAAAAGCAAAAGCAAGTGTTTTTTTCATTTTTTTCTCCTTTCTATCAACAATACGACACAAGTAATTCTGTCAGACATAATACAAGTAACGATTGGCCATAAGGCATCGCTGTCTTACCGATCGTACGGTAAAACTCTAGATCATCGCCCATCCCTGTACCTACCGAAACATTTTGGACTTCGCCAGTTTCATCTACTTGCTCAAGCAATCCCTGAATGGCACGATAGGCGATCTCTAAATATTTCTTTGGCAAGTAGCGCTCATGCACTGCTTTTAAAATACCGTAAGCAAAACCTGCTGTCGCAGATGATTCTAAGTATGAGGTTGGATCATCGATCAAGGTATGCCATAAGCCACTTTCTGATTGATATTTTGCTAAGGTTTGCACTTGGGCTTCTAGCGTTTCGATTAATAATTTACGGAAAGCATCTCCTTCTTTCAGTTCCAGAATCGCGATGATCTCAGGAATCGCAATCGTCAACCAACAATTTCCTCGTCCCCAAAATGCTTCCGCATAATTATGATTACCTTCAAAGGTCCACCCGTGGTACCAAAGACCTGTACGTTTATCCATCAAATATTTGATATGGATCATAAATTGGTATCTGGCTTCCTCTAGGTATTCTGGACGATCTAGGAGCTTACCGATTTTGGCTAATGGCAAAACCGTCATCATCAACGTGTCATCCCACAATTGATTCTTATTTTCTGGTCCATATGTAGCGTGCTGTAATCCGTCTTCCTCTGTCCGAGGCATATCATTCATGACCCATTCCGCCCATTGTTGCAAGTAAGGCAAGTAGCGTGTATCACCCGTCTCCTCATATAAATACGCCATCGTGAGGATTGGTGCCATCGTGTTGACGTTTTTTGGCGGTGCGCCTTCTTGCATCCGTGCTTCAAACCATTCCTTCACCACTTCCGCCGCACGAGGATTTTTAGTCAACTGATAATTTTTGTAGATACCGTATAGCCCTACACCTTGTGGCCAATTCCAAACAGACCAACTTTTGTCATCCACCTTTAACCCATCAAAATCCAATAAAAATTCACCTGAATCATCGTTGATCTTCGTCAAATTCTCCACTAATCGGTCAATCGTTCCTTCTACAACTTCTTTCTGTACAAATAGTTCCTCTTTAATAATCAATTTTCCCTCTCCTTTTTAAACGCTTTCATTCTATGCTGTTAATATATCAGTAAACGCTTTCTCAATAAATAGCATCATTTGAACAAAAACTATCTAAAATTGACATAACGAGATTATTAATGGGTTTTCTGTAAAAAAGAGCCCTATCAAAAGAAAAACCATGACGCCTACCGCTCGTCATGGCTTCAAAATCAACCGTTTATAAAAATGTATACACCATAAAAAATGGCAAACATGCAAGTAAAGGAAACCAAAAGTAGTTCTTACGAAAACCCAACTCGCTATTCTCCTGATTCGCTCGCATCCGATCCCCTGAAACTGCTGTGCCAGAAAGTGCAATTCCGATCAAAAGTAAGCCAATGCCAATGTTACGTAAGATTTCTCGTTCCAAAAGAAAGGATAATCCAAGAGAAACGACACATGCAATCAACAAAGTAACAATATATTTCTTCAAGATCTCATCTCCTTTTTATAGAAAAATAGTAGCATAGCATATTCATCAAAATGCCTATTATTCGAGTTATCTAATACTTCTTTTTTTAGATATCAGAAAAAAAAGCTACGATATTTTATCTTCCAGCAACTCGCTGAGAGTCTATAAAAAATTGTTTCTGGAAATTCTTCTAGTATGTCAATGGATAGAAATCATACGAAAAACAAAAAAAACAACGAACCAAGTGAGAAGATTCTCTCATGCTTGATTCGTTGTTGGGACAACTTTTAGTTATGAATTACGCATTATATGCGTCGATAATGATTTGTTTCAATTCACTGATCAATGGTTCTTTTGGATTGGCTGTTGTACATTGATCTTCATACGCTAATTCAGCCATGCGATCAACTGTTGTGTCTAATGTTTCTTGCGTCACGCCTTGCGCTCTCAAGCTCATGTCGATACCAACAGATTTTCCTAAGTCGCTAACAGCTGTTGCTAATGCTTCTACAAGCTCTGCTGTTGTTTTCCCTTTCAAACCTAAGAACTTCGCGATATCTGCGTAGTCTGTATCCGCACGGAAGTAGTCATATTTAGGGAACATCGCATGTTTTTGTGGATCTTTCGCATTGTAGCGGATGATATGCGGTAATAGGATCGCATTTGTACGTCCATGAGGGATACCGTATTCTCCACCGATCTTATGCGCAACTGAGTGACAAATCCCTAAGAAAGCATTGGCAAAGGCCATACCAGCCATTGTTGACGCATTATGCATTTTTTCGCGTGATTCCATATCTGGTGTTTTCACTGATTTTTCCAAGTAGTCGAAGACTAATTTGATTGCTTGTAAACTTAAACCACGAGTGTAATCAGAAGCCATCACAGATACATAAGATTCGATGGCATGTGTCAAGACGTCCATACCTGTATCAGCTGTAACTGAAGCAGGAACTGACATAACAAATTGTGGGTCAACGATCGCCACGTCTGGTGTTAATGCGTAGTCAGCTAACGGATATTTCACGTGTGTTTCGCTATCTGTGATTACCGCAAATGGTGTCACTTCTGAACCAGTTCCTGATGTTGTTGGGATACATACAAACTGAGTTTTTTCAGGTTTGTCGATCTTGTACGTACGTTTACGGATATCTAAGAATTTTTGTTTTGCACCAAAGAATGAAGTATCTGGGTGTTCATAGAACATCCACATGCCTTTTGCCGCATCCATTGCTGATCCGCCCCCAAGAGCGATCACTGTATCTGGTTTGAAGTCCGCCATCATTTTTGTACCAGCGTAAACTGTGTTTGTTGAAGGGTTTGGTTCAACATCTGAGAAGATCTCGATTTTCACATCATTTTTACGACGTGCTAATACTTCTCTTACAGTGTCACAGTAGCCGAATTGGACCATACCTGGGTCACAAACGATCATGACACGTTCAACGTTTTCCATTTTTTCCAAGTAAAGCAAAGAGTTCTTTTCAAAGAAGATTTTTGGTGGTAATTTGAACCATTGCATGTTATTTCTCCGTTTCGCTACAGTTTTGACGTTGATTAAGTTGACTGCTGATACGTTTCTTGAAACAGAATTCTTTCCGTATGAACCACAACCTAGTGTCAATGATGGAATCATTTCGTTGTAGATATTTCCGATTCCGCCTTCTGCTGATGGTGTGTTGACTAAGATACGACAAGCTTTCATGCGTAGTCCAAATTGAACATGCAACTCTTCGTTTTCTGAATGGATGACAGCTGTATGTCCTAATCCACCAAGGTTCAACATTCCTTCACATAATTCGAAAGCATGTTCTGTACTGTTTGATTTGACCATTGCTAAAACTGGTGAAAGTTTCTCACGTGAAAGTGGATAATCAGGCCCTACGCCTTCTAATTCTGCCACTAATAATTTTGTTCCTTCTGGTACATTGATCCCTGCTAATTTTGCGATATCCATTGCTGAATGTCCCACGATCGCAGGATTTACAGCGTATTTACCTTCATTCATGACAGCATCTTCTAATTTTGAAAGCTCTGCTGGTTTAACGAAGTAAACTTGGTGTGCTTGGAATTCTGCTTTTACGGCTGCATAGATTTCTTTATCTACGATGACTGCTTGTTCAGAAGCACAAATCATTCCGTTATCGAATGTTTTTGATACGATCAAGTCATTCACTGCACGTTTTACTTTTGCTGTTTTTTCGATATATGCAGGAACGTTACCCGGTCCAACACCTAAAGCTGGTTTACCAGTTGAATAAGCGGATTTTACCATGCCTGCACCACCAGTTGCTAATACGATCGCAATTCCTGGGTGGTTCATCAACATTGAAGTCGCATCGATCGATGGATGCTCGATCCATTGGATACAGTTTTCTGGCGCACCTGCTGCGATGGCTGCATCACGAACGACTCTTGCTGCCTCAGCGGAACATTTTTGAGCGCTTGGATGGAAAGCAAAAACGATTGGGTTTCTGGTTTTCAAAGCGATCATTGATTTAAAGATCGTTGTTGAAGTTGGGTTTGTTGTTGGTGTTACTCCACAAACGACGCCGACTGGTTCAGCAATCTCAATCAATCCTTTTTGAGTGTCTTCATTGATTACTCCGACAGTTTTGTCATATTTGATACTGTTCCAAATATATTCTGAAGCATACATATTTTTGATTGCTTTATCTTCATAGATGCCACGGCCAGTTTCTTCTACAGCCATTTTTGCTAGAGGCATGTGCTGATCTAATGCAGCCATTGCCATTTCATGCACAATGTGATCTACTTTTTCTTGATCAAAACTTTCCATTTCTTTCAACGCAACATTTGCTTTTGTCGCCAAGTCGTCGATCATCGCTTGTACATCAACAGTTTTCGTCTCTTCTTTTTCCATTATTTTAGCCATTATGTTCCTCCTACTGAGTCATGGTTATTTGTTAATTATTTCACATACACATCATACAACACTTTTTTTTCGATGTAAATACTTTTTTGTGATTTTTTTCACAGTTATATTTTTCTTTAGAAACAGGCCGTTCCACAAGAGCGATTATCGAGTAACCGTTCCATAATGGCAGACGTGATTTATTTAGCAAAGTCACAAAAAAAAAGACTGATCGCCTTCTTTTCTCTATACGAGATAGGAATGACGACAGTCTTTTTGATAAAGAATGATCGAACTCCGTATACATTTAGCCAACGCGTGGCTAACAACCGGTGTTTACAATTCTTTTTCTTCTTTTTTCTCTTCAGGTGTTTCTGGAACTTCAACAGTTTCAATTACTTCTGGTTCTGTCGGTTCTTCTACTGGTGCGATTGGTGTGCTTGTCATCGCGCCTGTACCTGGTTTTACCGTTTTGATGGCTGCTCGATCGTATTCTAAAAAGATCCCTTCGCAGTCTAAAACAACTGTACGATTTGTCTCGTCGATTTCTGAGACTACGCCATGAAGTCCACCGATCGTGACTACTTCATCGCCAGCTTTCATACTATCAAGCAAGTTTTGACGTTCTTGTTGTTGTTTCTTTTGTGTACGTGACATAAAGAACCACATCCCTAATAGGGCAACGAACATCACTAACATTGGTAATGAACCCATTTTTTTCACCTCACTAACTAAATATCTACACTAAACACTTTAGCAGAAAAAGGCGCTAGAAACTAGTTTTTTAACTAAATTTCACAAATCCTGCTAGAAACTTTTTGCGTTTTCTTTATTGAACCCATACTCTTCGAAAAAGGCTGCACGAAACTCTAATAAGTTATCATCCATAATCGCTTGTCGTACTTGTTTCATCAAGTTTAATAAGAAGTATAGATTGTGATAAGACGTTAAACGGATACCAAATGTTTCATCGCATTTGATCAAGTGACGAATATACGCTCTCGTATAATTCTTACAAGTATAGCAATCACATTTTTCATCGATTGGACGGAAATCCCGGGCATATTGCGCATTTTTTACGACTAATCGGCCTTGCGATGTCATACATGTTCCGTTACGAGCGATTCGGGTCGGTAGAACACAGTCGAACATATCGACTCCACGAATCACGCCATCAATCAATGAATCCGCAGCTCCTACTCCCATCAAATAACGTGGTTTATGATCTGGGATCAATGGCGTCGTAAATTCTAAGACACGGTTCATCTCAGCTTTTGGTTCACCGACAGATAAACCTCCGATGGAATACCCAGGGAAATCCATACTGATTAAGTCTTTCGCACTTTGTTTACGTAAATCTTCAAAACCAGCTCCTTGGATGATACCAAATAATCCTTGACGATCTGGATTCGCATGAGCTTTCAATCCACGCTCTGCCCAACGAGAAGTTCGTTCAACTGATTTTTTCACATAATCATAGCTCTCATCAAATGGAGGACATTCATCAAAACTCATCATGATATCAGAACCTAATTTATTTTGGATGTTGATGGCTTTTTCAGGAGACAAGAACATTTTTGAGCCGTTCAAGTGGTTTTTGAAATGCACACCTTCTTCAACGATGTTACGCATATCACTTAATGAGAAGACTTGAAATCCACCAGAATCAGTTAAAATCGGCTGGTCCCAATTCATAAATTTATGCAAGCCACCTGCTTCTTCGACCAAATCTTCTCCAGGACGAAGCCATAAATGGTAGGTATTACTCAAAATCACGCCTGCACCCATTTCTTTTAGTTCTTCCGGCGACATAGTTTTAACGGTAGCTAATGTACCCACAGGCATAAACATCGGCGTTGGAAAAGTTCCATGAGGAGTAATCAATTCACCAAGGCGGGCGCCTGTATGTTTTTCTTTTTTTATTAAACGATAACGAATGGCAGGTTCTGTCATTCAATTCCCTACTTTCTTTTATAGAATCGCGTTTGCAACTCCCACCATCATAATCTTTTCAACTGCTTTTTGCAAGAGCTTCTCTTTTTTTATAGGTTTTTTTAACCTGCTTTTTTTGTGAACCTTTCAATAACGAAAGAGGATTCCTAGAGCAAAATCAGTCCTTCTTTGATATACTAAGACTATCAAAAAAAAGGAGTGGAAAATATGGTATCTTCTGGGGAATTAAAACAACAAGCAAAAGAAAGCTTAAAGGGACGTTGGGGGCAAGCAATTCTATTAAATCTGATTCCAACATTGATCACAATTGCTATTATTCTTATTTTAGCTTTACCTACTGCTTTACTGATTGCAACGATGCAAGACAGTAGCGCAATGCAAGAAATGGTGAGTGGTTCAAGTAGCAGTAGTTCAGGCGGAGGGATCGTTTCTACGATCATCAGTGCATTGTTCATGAGTGGGATTTCTTGGACCTATTTAGACATTATCCGTGGGAAACGAACAACGATCGAACCATTCAAAGATGCTTTCCGCGGTTTTTCAGGCGTATTCTTCGGTGGCGTTCTATTGTTAGCACTAGTGACAACGATTTTCACTACGTTATGGGCATTGCTTTTAGTCATTCCTGGGATCATCAAAGGGTATGCCTATTCTCAAAGTTATTTCATTTACTATGATGTCGTAACAGAAACAGGCGAAAAACCAAAAATCCTTGATACGATCACTGCAAGCCGCAAATTGATGGATGGCTACAAAGGAAAATTATTCTGGTTAGACTTATCGTTTATCGGATGGCACATCTTAGCAATTGCCACAGTCGGTATCGGTTATCTATGGTTGAATCCATACATCACTGCAACTAAAGCTGCTTTTTACGAACAATTACCAAAACAAGTTTAATCAGCTTTTTCACCATAATAAAAAGGATTGGAAAATCTCCAATCCTTTTTTGGTGTTTATTTTTTACATTTCAGATTCTGGTGCTTCTACTGTCTCTTCCTCATCTGGCAATTGGTGGAACTTGATCAATTCATTGACCCCAATCGGTATGATCGACAAGATTCCTACTAAGAACCAATGATTCAAACTAATATGAACTAACCCAAATAATTCTTGCGTGAATGGTAATAAAGCGACTGCTGACGTGATAAGAAGGGAAAGAATCGCCATTTCCACTAACGATTTATTCGTTGCTAAGTTCACTTTGAAAATCGATTGACTACTACGAACATTAAAGACATGAAGGATCGAAGAGTAAGCCAATACTAGAAATGCAACGGTTTGGCCAACTTCTTGACTAGCATCAACCCAAGGGCTGATCGTATCAACGAAGCTTCCTAAGTAGTAACCAAATAAAGTGACTACCGTAAATATTCCTGCATTGATGGCAATTTTCTTCATTAGACCACGAGCGAAAATCCCTTCATTTTTAGGAATTGGTGCTTCATTCATGATCCCTTCCTCTGCTGGTTCTCTTCCTAGAGCGAAACCAGGTAGTCCATCAGCGACAACGTTTACGAACAACAGTTGAACGGCTGTAAATGGTGCCCCCCAACCAACTAACATCGCAATCAATACGATAAAAATCTCAGAGATATTACAGCTTAATAAGAAGTTGATCGCTTTTCGAATATTTTGATAAACGGAACGTCCTTGGCTAACTGCATCAACGATCGTAGCGAAGTTATCATCGGTCAAAATCATGTCAGCGGCACTTTGCGCTACATCTGTACCGGTGATCCCCATTGCACATCCAACGTCACTCGCTTTCAATGCTGGCGCATCGTTCACACCATCGCCTGTCATTGCGACCACAGCACCTGTTCGTTGCCATGATTTGACGATTCGGATTTTATCTTCTGGGGTTACGCGAGCATAGACGGATAAATCTTTTACTCGATCATCCAATTCTTCATCAGATAACGCACGGAGTTCCGCACCTGAAAGAGCTTCGTTACTATTGGTCAAAATTCCCAATTCTTTGGCAATCGCACTGGCAGTGACGACATGGTCCCCAGTGATCATCACTGTTTTGATACCAGCTTTTTTCGCACGCTTGATAGCGCCTTTACTTTCAGGACGCGGCGGATCGATCATACCGATCAAGCCAATCAAACGTAGATCTTTTTCTAAAGCTTCTGAAGTGATTTCTTGTGGTTTTTCGTCATACGTTCGATAACCTACTGCAATTACACGTAAGGCACGTTTCCCAAAACGGTCGTTGACCACTTCTGCTTGTTCAACATCTCCAGACGTAAATTTTGGTGCTAAGACATCAAATGCGCCTTTTGTGATAGAGATATACTTATCACCCATTTTATGGACAGTCGTCATCATTTTTCGATCAGAGTCGAATGGAAGTTCGTCAACCCTTGGGTATTTTTCTTCTAATTCTTCTTTTGTATGATAGTTTTCCTCAACTGCACGTACAATTGCTGCTTCCGTTGGATTACCTTTGACGATCAATTCATCGTCCTCTTTTTCAACCGTCACATCTGTACATAATGCAGCCATTTTTAAAATTTCCATCGCGCTATTTGTCATTGAATCTTCGACATCTGTTACTTCATCTTCTTTACTCCACACACGACGTACGCGCATCCGGTTTTGTGTCAGTGTACCGGTTTTATCCGAACAGATGACATTCGCAGTACCGAGCGTTTCAACAGCTGGCAGCTGACGAATAATCGCATGTTTTTTCGCCATTTTCTGTACACCATAAGCAAGTGTCAATGTAACGATAACAGTTAATGTTTCTGGTACTGCGGCAACAGCCAACGAAATCGAAGTCATGAACATTTCAAGTAACGGTTCCCCTTGAAGTTCACCAATCAAAAAGACTAAGGCAGCAGCTGCTAATGCAATCACACTGATTCGCTTCCCTAATTGATTCAAACGGACTTGTAGTGGTGTTTTCTGCATTGTATGGTCATTTAATAATCCGGCGATTTTTCCCATTTCGGTCTGCATACCAATCGCTGTGACGATCGCTTTCCCACGACCAGCGGCAACGGTACAGCCTTTAAAGACCATGTTTAATTGGTCACCGAGAGAGTCATCTTCTTGACTTATGTAACCTGCGTCTTTTTCGACAGCCTCACTTTCACCGGTTAGAGCTGATTCTTCTACGCGTAATTGTGATGTTTCTACTAAACGAGCATCTGCTGCAATCGCTGATCCTGATTCTAAAATCAGCACATCTCCAACGACTAGATTCTCAGCATCTACTTTTTCTACTTTCCCATCTCTAAGGACCGTAGCGGTTTGTTTATTCATATCTTGGAGAGATTCTAATGCTTTTTCTGCATTTCCTTCTTGAACAATCGCTAGAACTGAATTGATAATAACGATCGCAATGATCAAGAGTCCTTCGAATAGGTCACCATGTTCTGTTGCAAATGCGGTGTAAAATGAAATGACTGCGGCAACTAATAAAACAATTGTGGTAAAATCTGAAAGACTTCGTATAAATTTTTTGAAGAGTGATTCTTTGGGAGCTTCTTCGAATTGATTTTTTCCTTGTTGCCGACTTCGTTCCTTTGCTTCACTCATCGACAACCCTTGATCTATATCTACTTTTGTTTCTTCTGCTATTTCTTCTATTGTTTTTTTGTAACTATCCATCCTATACTCCCTTTCTTTTAAAAATGAACGTTATGTTAAGGTACGATTTTAGTATAACATCATTTTTTTAATCAATTCAACTATATCGCATATATATATGTAGAGAAAAATTTTAAAATAATCAATACATATCGATTGCAAACGCTACCAAAACGTGGTATGATTTAACCATAAGGAAGGAGGAAAAGACAAATAGATAGAAGAATTTCTCGATAGAGTAGTATAAGCAAACAAAGTTGTTAGAAGTACAAGTTTCACCTTAACGAGCATGTGAAGTAACCATTATAAATAGTGAATGCGTATGACTGTTTGAAACGAAAATCGTTCAAAAAAAGAAGTAGTGGGATACGTAACAATTAAATAACATGAACATCTGAAAATTGAATAGGAACAAGAGATGATTCAACTGTTGAAGATGTAAAGAAAACAAGATTTTTTGTTTATCAAGAAGAAATTCAACACCGTACTTTGCATGTTCTATGGAAAGTTACACTAATTCTATTTATTTGTTTCCTTCCGAAGCACAAAAGCCCCGACTAATCGAGAGTCGGGGTCTTTTTTATCTTAAAAAGTTACTTTACAAACATCGCATCTCCAAAACTGAAGAAACGGTAACGTTCATCGATGGCATGTTGATAAGCTGATAATGTTAATTCTCTACCAGCAAACGCACTGACTAGCATCACTAAAGTGGATTTTGGCAAGTGGAAATTCGTAGAAAAAGCTTCAACTACTTTGAACTCATACCCTGGCGTAATAAAGATATCGGTCCAGCCACTATCTGCTTTGATCTCCCCATCAAATTTCGTACCAATCGTTTCTAATGTGCGGATTGAAGTCGTTCCTACTGCCACGATTTTCCCGCCATTTTGGCGAACTTGATTCAAACGAGTAGCAGCTTCTTCGGTCAAACGATAAAATTCACTGTGCATTTCATGCTCTTCGATTTTATCGACACTCACTGGACGGAAGGTTCCTAGACCGACATGCAGTGTCAAATACACAAGCTCCACGCCTTTTGCTTTGATTTCATCTAATAATTCTGTCGTGAAATGTAAGCCAGCAGTTGGTGCAGCTGCTGAGCCATTTTCTTCTGCATAGACAGTTTGATAGCGATCTGGATCTTCTAAACGTTCTTTGATATAAGGCGGTAACGGCATTTCGCCAAGCGCTTCTAGATTCTCTAAGAAAATCCCCTCATAAGCAAACTCAATGATTCGTCCACCATGATCCAGCTCTTCTTTCACAACTGCTTTTAAACGTCCGTCACCAAAAATGATCTCTGTCCCTACTTTGGCACGTTTGGCTGGTTTGATCAGTGTCTCCCAGGTGTCACCTTCTGTATTGGTCAAAAGCAATACTTCTAAGTGGGCACCCGTCTCTACTTTTTCACCGTATAAGCGCGCAGGCAATACGCGTGTATTATTCATCACTAACGCATCACCAGGATTTAATTCCTCAATGATTTCATGGAAATGTTTATCCATCATCTCACCTGTCTTACGGTCAACTACAAGTAATCGGGAATGATCCCGGTCTTTTAATGGTGTTTGGGCAATCAGTTCTTCGGGTAACTCAAAATCGAAATCTTCTGTTGTTAACATATCGTCACTCACTTTCTCTGTTTGGCCCTTTTATTTTACCATTTTATGCCGACAATGCCAAAAAGCAAAAATCTTATCCTTCCATTCATTTATGATTAGTTGCGTTATCTTTTCAGCTATATTTTATTTATAATTTCAAAAAACGCCTACTAGTCTAGTTATTTGTATAGTAAATAAATCATCAAATTTGTATTCCTTAGTTATTTTAGGCATACTATTATAAGAACATTCTTTATGGAAAAGAAAAGAAGAGGTGCAATGATGATCGAATTTCAGAATGTATCAAAAATTTATAAAGGTGGAAAAGTCGCGGTCGAGAACGTCAATATTTCTTTTGAAAAAGGCGAATTCATCTGTTTTATCGGTACAAGTGGGAGCGGAAAAACCACTACGATGCGAATGCTTAACCGCATGACAGACCCGACAGAAGGTCAGATTTTGATTGATGGAAAGTCGATCCAAGAAATCAATCCCGTTGAACTCCGACGACAAATCGGCTATGTGATCCAAAGTATCGGTTTGATGCCTCACATGACGATCCGGGAAAATATCACTCTTGTCCAAAAATTATTGAAGGTCAGCCAAGAAGAACGGAACAAAACAGCAGAGAAAATGATCGACCTGGTGGAACTTCCTCGTGAAATGCTTGATCGTTACCCACATGAATTATCTGGTGGTCAACAGCAGCGTATCGGTGTCGTTCGCGCGTTAGCGGCGAATCAAGACATCATTTTGATGGATGAACCTTTTGGAGCATTGGACCCTATCACAAGAGATTCCTTACAAGATTTAGTCAAGGATCTGCAAGAACGTCTAGGAAAAACCATCGTCTTCGTGACACATGATATGGATGAAGCAATCAAATTATCCAGTCGTATCGCGATCATGAGTGAAGGTAGAGTCATTCAATTTGATACGCCACAAAATATTTTACGCCACCCTGCCAATGAATTTGTCGAAGAATTGATCGGTGAAGATCGCTTACTTCAAGCCAAACCAGATACCACAAAAGTAGGCGAAGTCATGCTGAACCAAGCCATCACGATCACGCCAGAAAAATCATTGCAAGAAGCCATCAAATTGATGCGTGAAAAACGCGTCGATACGCTTTTAGTGACGGATAATTCAAATACCTTAAAAGGATTTATCGATGTTGAAACAATCGATAAGAAACGTGGAAAAGTCTCGAGTGTTGGCGATATCTTGAACAAGGATGTTTTTTATGTAAAACAATCTGCTTATTTACGTGATACCCTACAACGAATCTTAAAACGTGGTTTAAAATATGTGCCAGTAGTTGATGAACAAAATAAAGTCGTTGGTATTTTAACTCGAGCCTCTCTTGTCGACATCGTCTATGACGTGATCTGGGGCGAAGAACCATCGCTTACTGATGCAATTGGTACGCCATCTGAAACAAAGGAGGTTTAACCAATGGCCGAATTTTTTCAACAACATGGCGCTGAGATCCTCTCAAAAAGTCTCGAACATCTCTATATTTCAGCAATTGCATTGGTCATCGGGATTGCCGTTGCTGTTCCTTTAGGTGTTCTTTTGACGCGTTTTCCTAAAGTCGCAACGATCGTTATTGGACTGACCAGTGCGTTACAAACAGTCCCTTCTCTTGCCCTATTAGCACTTATGATTCCATTATTCGGTGTCGGTAAATTGCCTGCAATCATTGCCCTATTTATCTATTCCCTTTTACCTATTTTAAGAAATACCTATATTGGGATGAAAAATGTGGATTGGAATTACCGCGATGTCGCAAAAGGCATGGGGATGACAAATATCCAATCGATTTTTTCTGTCGAATTGCCGATCGCTATGCCGACGATCATGGCAGGTATCCGGTTAGCAGCAGTCTATGTGATTGCATGGGCAACCCTCGCCTCTTACATCGGCGCAGGTGGGCTAGGCGATTTGATTTTTAGCGGTTTGAATAATTATCAACCCGATTTGATTTTCGCTGGTACGATCCCTGTAACAATCTTAGCATTGCTTGCAGATTTCTTATTAGGACTATTGGAGAATCGGTTAACTCCGATCGCATTGAGGGAGGAGAATGACGAATGAAACGAATCAGAAATAGTGTCGTTCTCGTATTGACCGTCTTATTACTTGCAAGTTGCTCCTTCCCAGGATTGGCAAGTAATACGGATGAAGATACGATTTCTATCACCGGTGGGATCACTTCTGAAGCTCAGATCATTGCCAGTATCGTTGCCGGGATGATCGAACATTATACAGAAAAAAATACGACGATCATCAATAATTTAGCGACGACAACAATCAATCATCAAGCGATGATCAACGGAGATGCTTCGATTTCTGCCGCTCGCTATACAGGGACAGATTTGACGACTACCCTTAATCTGCCACCTGAAAAAGATCCCGCAAAAGCGTTCGATATCGTAAAACGTGAATTTGAAAAAAGGTATGATCAAACCTGGTTCCCTTATTATGGGTTCGAGAACACCTACGTTTTTCTTGTTCGCAAAGATACTGCGGAAAAATACAATTTAAAGAAAGTCAGTGACTTGAAAAATGTCGCCGATGAACTTGTCGCTGGAGTGGATACTTCCTGGATCAATCGTAAAGGAGATGGCTATGACGGCTTCAAAGAAACATATGGCTTTTCATTTGATTCTATCTTGCCTATGCAGATCGGTCTAGTCTATGACGCCGTAGAAGCTGGGCGAATGGATATCGTTTTAGGGTATTCCACAGACGGTCGTATCGCTAGTTATGATCTAGTCATGCTAGAAGATGACTTGAGTTTTTTCCCACCTTATGACGCTGCACCGGTTGTAGATAATCAACTATTAAAAGATACGCCGGGATTAGCAGAAGCATTAACAAAATTAAGTAATACGATCAGCACTGAAAAAATGCAACAATTGAACTATGAAGCAGACAATAATTTGGTTGAGCCTTCTGTCGTCGCAGAGCGCTTTTTAAAAGAAAACCAATACTTTGGAGGGGAGTGACGATAATGGAAAACATGAATTGGCTTGAACAATTTATTTATTATTTTCAAGAGAATGGTACGTATGTCTTTTCACAGTTCCTACGTCACTTTCTCATTTCGATCTATGGCGTACTTTTTGCAGCAATCGTCGGTATCCCCGTTGGTATTCTCATTTCACGAAAACGTAAGTTAGCCAATTGGGTGATCCGTTTTGCAAATATCATCCAAACGATTCCTTCGTTAGCCATGATCTCGATCTTGATGATCGGGTTAGGTTTAGGAGTAAATGTCGTGATCGTTACAGTTTTCTTATATTCGCTACTACCGATCATCAAGAACACGTACACTGGGATGATCCAAGTCGACAAAAATATCCTTGATGTCGGTAAAGGGATGGGGATGACAGCCAGCCAACGTCTCTTTATGGTAGAACTACCGTTGTCTGTGTCAGTCATTATGGCAGGCATTAGAAATGCTTTGGTCGTTGCCATCGGGATCACCGCCATCGGTGCCTTCGTCGGAGCTGGCGGATTAGGAGACATCATCATTCGTGGGACCAATGCCACAGATGGTACGTCGATCATCTTAGCCGGAGCCTTGCCAACAGCCTTCATGGCAATCATCACCGACTGGGTCTTAGGGATCATCGAACGCCGTTTAGACCCTGCGGCAAAGCATTCAAGATGATGAACATAGAGAATGCATAATTGAACCCAATAGATTTCTATCTTTAAACAATTGAAAACACCGCCAGTTCAAGAAATAAACGCTTGATTTGGTGGTGTTTTTTTACTGAAGTTCAGATTGATAATCATTGACTAAATCTTCTGGTATGTACAGTTCTATATAAACTATAAATAAATGAGTTGCTACTTACTCTGACAATAATGATGAAAAATCAAACACCATATCAATGATTTGTGCCACTTCACCTAACTCAGCTAGAGTGGCTTTCTCTACAAAGCGTACATTTCTCTGCTTTTCCATAAAATCAAATGTTTTGATTTGAAAAGGATTGATATATCCTTGTAGTTTATGACTCTTATCTAATGCAATATAGTTTTTATATTTCGTATCAGTAATTGGACAAACCGCACACATCCCTGTTACTGCATTATAATGGTTCGCACTGACAACAATTGCAGGTCTTCTTTTTTTAATCTCTCTACCTATGCTAGGATTGAAATTAATAATCACGAAATCTCCTTGTTTAGGCGTATAGCCATTAATAGTATATACCATTAAATAATTTCCTTTCCTACAAGTGAATCCTCAGGAAATCCAGCACTTGCATTAATTGTTTCATCATTTTCAAATGCTTCATCAAAAATATTTTTTTTCTTTTTTATAAACGTGATTGTATCGTCTTCCCCCTTAACAGCAATGTACTCAACATTCTCTTCTATACCAAATTTAGTAGGCACAGTCAAAACAATCGCATTCCCTTGTTTCCTAGTCTTCATAATTTTCGCCTCCATTCTATCTATTATCATCATACTATAAACAAAAAAATAAATACAACGTGAATACATTTTCGGTTAAATTGAACACCTACTCCAATATCACATAACCATAAAAGACCTTAGAACACCAAAATACTGTTCTAAGGTCAAAGAATTGTCTCTATATCACATGTGCTTATTTTTTCAGATGATAACTATACGTACTTACAACGATATTCTCCCGCCAAGAAAGACGCAAACGTAATCTTAGACTCGTCTGATTATGCAAGATGTTCTGCCATCTGCGATTCGGTACAAATTGTGGAATCAACACTGTCGTCGTGTAATTTTGTTTCGCCGCATTTTTGCTGACTATATCCACATAACGCAAAATCGGATTTTGGATCGATCGATAAGAAGAATGGACGATTGAAAGACGAACATCTGGAAAATGCTTTTTAAATTCTGCTTGGATCTCTTTTTCCTTTTCGATATCCTCATCTAACGATACGTGCATGGCAACGACATAATCACCGATTGAACGTGCATAATTCAATGCCCCCGTATTTACACGTGTAACATTTCCTACAAGCACCAAGACTGTATTCCCTTCATATTCATGCAAATTCACTTCATCTTCTAAACGGAGCTGTTCCGCTACTTTTTGGTAATGATCATGGATTTTATAGAACACGAACATGACGATCGGCATGATGATGAAGAATGGCCAAATATCTCCTAAGCGGTAAACAAATAAAATTGCGATGATAGCATAAGAGATGAATGCTCCAGTAATATTCGCAATGGATTTCGTCCACCACTTTTTGCCTTCTTTCTTCCATTTGATGACCATTCCTGTTTGCGATAACGCAAAAGGAATAAAGACACCGATCGAATACAATGGAATCAATCGTTCCGTAGAACCATTAAAAATAAACAAGAGCACGATAGAACCTAACGCAAGGGTGATGATCCCGTTCGAATAGCCTAAACGGTCTCCACGATCTTGGTACATATGAGGCATAAATTTATCTTTTGCTAGATTATACGCTAAAACTGGAAAAGCAGAGAAACCTGTATTTGCCGCAACCGCCAAAATCAAGGCTGTCGCAAATTGCAAGATATAATACAAGATTCCATGCCCAAACACAGCTTGACCGATTTGAGAAAGAACAGTCACTTCTTTTTCAGGAACGATCCCATACCAATAGTTGATAAACGTGATCCCTACAAAAAAGAAGCCTAAGATCAATGCCATCATCGTCAAAGTCATTGCTGCATTTTTCGCGCGTGGCTTTTTGAAGAACGGTACTGCATTACTGATTGCTTCTACGCCAGTCAATGAAGAAGAACCAGAAGAAAATGCTCGTAAAATCAAGGCTACAGATACTCCAGGAACAACTGCGCCTGGAAGAGCTGTTGCTTGTAATGGTACTGCTCCAGTCACAATATTAAACAAACCAACGACAATCAATAAGGAGATGACGAGAATAAATGTATAGACTGGGAATAGTAAAAACGAAGCTGACTCTCTCAGTCCACGTAAGTTCAACATCATCAACAAGAGGACGATAGTCACTGAAATCGCTACTTGATGCCCATATAGAGCGGGTATAGCAGAAGTAATCGCCTCTGCACCGGCTGAGACGGAAACCGCAACAGTCAGCATATAATCGATCAATAAAGACCCGCCCGAAATCAGTCCAGCATTTTTACCGAGGTTCTCACTACTAACAACGTAAGCCCCACCCCCGTGTGGATATGCGTGAATGATCTGCCGATAAGAAAGAGTTAATGAAATCAATAAAATAATAACAAATGCAGCAATTGGCAATGAATACCAGATCGCAGCAGCAGACAACGCCACTAATACCACAACGATTTGTTCTGTTCCGTACGCAATCGATGACAACGCATCGGAAGATAGTAGTGCTAACGCAGCAAACCTTGTTAATTTATGCTCGTCGTTTTCCGCCGACTTCAACGGCTTCCCTACTAACAACCTTTTTAAGTAATCCAATTTCTATGCTCCTTTACACACCTTTTCCCCTACGAATTACAGGTGTCATTTTTTATAGTAAACAAGATGTTATAGTACGCCCTTGACCTTTAAATGTCAACAAAATTCGGGAAAAATATCGATAGAAAATCCCCATATTTTTTTAATTCATTTTTAGAGTGATTTCCATAATTAAACCACTTGCTTTCTCTGGTATAGAAAAAAGACGAGCTTAGGAAAATAACGTTATCCTAAACTCGTCTTCACTTAAAAACTGAGACTTAAAACCTTTACGAGAAACGAATAGATGGCATCACGTTTCTAGTGGAAGATTCGACTTTCATGCGCAGCTTCTTTGAATTTCTTCATTTTTTCACTCACAAATGGATAGGATACTGTACCAACGATTCCTACGACAATAAATATGCCGACTAATATCAAAATCGCGTGTAGCGCATTTGGCCAATAGATACCACCAGCTGATTCACGTAAGAGGTTGACTGCATGAGTAAATGGCAAGAAAGGATTGATCATTTGGAAAAATTTCCCTGAAACTTGAATTGGATAGTTCCCACCACCACCAGATATGGACAAGACAAGAATAATGATGGCTATCCCTTTGCCGACATTGTCAAACAGTGCTGCTAAAACATAGACGATCATCATAAATGACAAAGCAATCAAAACAGCAAACAGTACACTGTAGACTGGATTCACTACATACACACCAAGCAAGAACATGTTCCCTAAAGTAACGATCAAGCTTTGAGCGATCGCCATCGTCAAGAAGGTCAACATGCGGGCGCCAAACTGTTCCCGTTTTGTATAGTTTTTACGCGCTTTTTTATCTAAATAATAATCTGTTGTAGCGACACTTGAAAGTAAGACCGCACCTACCCACAAACATAGCGCAGTATAGAACGGTGTACTTGCTGATCCATTATTAGGGATTGGATACAACGAATTAGTTTGTAGTTCCACAGGCATCGTAAAGAATTCACTTTCCTTTGTCGCATCTAATTTCAAGAGTTTGATGACTTCCCCAAGATCAACCTCTTCTTCTCCTTTACGGATTGCGTCTGCGGCTTTTTGGATACCCGCTTTGATGTTTGGCCAGTCGTTCGTGATCAAGTCTGCCGCAGCATTCACTGCTGTTTCGACTTCTGGCATTTTATCGTTGACGGTGGTCATTGTGGTATTGATTTCATTTTTGATCGTTGGCCAATCATTTTGGATAAAATCAGCAGCTAAACCAAGTTTCTCTTCTAATACAGGTAAGTCGTTATTGTATAGGTCAGCTCCCTTATTGATTCCATTTACGATCGTTTCCATATTACCGTTTAGCATCGTATTTGCATCATGGACCTCTTGACCGATTGCAGGCATTTCTTTTTGATATTTCTCTAAGATCGCCACCGCATTTGTCACGGTTGCTTTGGTTGAATTTAATAACGAATCAAAGTCGATTTGATCTGCTTTACTCAACGCACCTTGCGCTGTACTGATCGTATCGATCACTTGTGTCAAGATCGATTGAACGGTTGTGCTGACTTCGTCAACATTGATACTATTGATCAAGCCGTTGACAGAATTAGCAGCATCTCTGACTTCTTGTAAAAGTTTCGTAACTTGAGAAACATCCCCAGCCTGAACAGCTTCATTTAATCGTGTTAAACGATTTTGCAAATCAGTTAATGCTGGTTTTACACTCTTCAACGTATCAATAATCGGTTGTAGTTTTGTATTTCCAGCGTTCGCTTGTAGATCTTCCAAAAATGAAATCAACTTATCCGTTGCTTGTTGTTGTGCTGTAATACCATTGATAAAATTAGTTAACAAGTTATTGATATTTGCTTTTTCTTCATCTGTTAGTTGTCCATCTTCTACAGCTGTTTCGATCGTTTGCGCTAATGAACTAGTCGTCGTTGCTACTTGACCAATCGCGTCTATCGTTGTCTTCACGCTTGTCGTGATACCTGGTACTGCTTCTTTTAATTGTTCAGCGCCCGTTTTGGTATCCGCTGCGAGATTCTTCGCTTGTGATTCTAAATTTTTCACATCAGGTAAGATGTCTTGGACTTGTTGGATGATGGTCAATCCTTGTTTTGCTTCCTCGATTCCTTGATTCATCGTTTCTTCGATTGATGAAAAATCGTTGTCGATTTCAGCAATTTGTCGTCCAGCATCTTGGATCTCTGGGATTTTTTGTTGAAGGTCAAGAATGATTTTGGCTTGTTCCTTTAATTCTGGCATTTTATCGTTCAATTCAACGACCTTTTGTCCCATCTCATCCACTTCTGGGAGATAATCAACAAATTCATTTGCTTTCGCTAATTTGTCTTTGATATCTGGTAGTTGTTTTTGTAGATCAAGTACTTGTTGGGTATAGCCATCGATCGTATCCAAGTTTTCATCTGTGGATAGAATCATTGATTTTACTTTATTGATACTTACTAGGTTTGTATCGATATCGTACCCAATTTCATTAAAGACTTTTAGTAAAGTTTCGCTCGCCGTCCGAATAAATTCACTGGAGATTTGTGATTGGATCGTAGATGCACCTTTATCTGTGATTTTTGGTGCAATGGCATTGATTTTTTCATTGACTGTATATTCAATCTCCGGCTTTTTGATATCGCCGCTCGTAAAGCTTAATAAATCCTCCGAGAAATTCTCTGGCAAATAGATACCAGCATAGTATTCCCCAGACCGTACACCATCTTCTAATTCTTTTTTAGAGTCAACGAACTGCCAACCTAAATCTTTATTTTCATGTAATGATTTCAGTACTTCTTTTCCGATGGCGACTTCTTGTCCTTCAAACTCAGCCGGCTTGTCTGCACTATAAACAGCAATCGGTAATTCCCCAGTATTGCCATAAGGGTCCCATAATGCTTTGATATTGAACCAAGCATATAATGAAGGAATGATCATAATTGCGATGATCAAAAGAGTCGCAACAGGATTTTTAAAAATTCGTTTCCAATCAAGTAAATATAAGTTTATTGTATTTTTTATTGATTTCATATTCATCACCTTTTTTTGTTTCAGCTGCATCACTTTATCATGAAAACCATACGATTTTCAATCCTATTTTCAATCAAGCAACTAATTTTTTGACAGTTAAATCAAACTGTCCGAATATTGTCATCTTTTGCTTAACAAATAATTAATCTTCTTTTATCCGCTAGTTCACTACCAAATGTAGCATCCCGATAATTTTTTTATGTGTAGTCACATAAATCTGTTATAAAAAGCTTACCATAGTTTCTAAAAAAATGTCTAAATTGGTTACTCATAAAATTATAATCTTATTTTCAATATATATATATTGTTATTTTATAAACCATATCTTCCGATAGAACTGGAAAATCCGGCAAAACTGAACCACACAAACAAAAAAAGGCACGACAGCCAGAGGTCGGGATCGAAGTGTTTAGCTTCGAGAAATAAGGCACCATCCACGAAAATTGTTTTTCAAATTTTTGTGGATGGCGCCTTATTTTCGAAGAGGTTACTTCTGTTCCCGCCGTTTATTCGTTTTTAGGTGGTGCGATAGGACGAATGTCCCAGACCGTTGAAGTTCCTCTTTTTTGTTGTTGCCAAGCGCTGAATCGCGCAATGATTGACTAAACACACGGTGCTATTTTTTATGTATAAACGTGCTGTTTTTGTCTTTTATTTTGACACTGGGACAAGCGCTTCGATACCAACACTGATTTTTAATGCACGATCGACATCTAACATGATCGATCGTTCCAAATGACAGACTTTTTCTTTTAATCTGGACTTATCAATCGTTCTGATTTGTTCAAGTAAAATGACTGAGTCTCTTTCGATCCCTGTTCCGGTCGCTTTGATTCCTATATGTGTGGGCAATTTAGGTTTCGCCATTTTCGCAGTAATTGCTGCTACGATGACCGTTGGACTAAAATGATTACCTAAATTGTTCTGAATCACTAAGACCGGTCTTGTCCCACCTTGTTCTGATCCTACCACCGGAGAAAGATCAGCAAAATAAATATCTCCTCTTTTTACCATACGCCTCTCCTCACTCTTGATATTCTCTAGGTATACGGGGCCCTAGCACACATGCGACTTCGTAATGGATCGTACCCAATTGATCTGCTACATCTTGCATTGTGATTTTAGCCTGTTGATTTTCCCCAATCAACGTAACTTTAGTTCCTACTGGCATTTGATAGGGCAGACGGATCATCAATTGATCCATGCATACACGACCAATGATCTCACAATAATTCCCCTCCACTAATAATGAGAAACCTTGCATTTTCCGTAACCAACCATCTGCGTAACCGATTGGTACAGTTCCGATCCATTCTGAAGCTGAAGTCGTATAGGTTTTTCCATAACCTACACCTTCTCCTGCTGGCAACTCTTTCACTTGGATCAATTCAGATACAAGTTCAAGCGCTGGTTGTAGGGGATACACTTCCGCTAACGCGTGACCGGATGGATTCAAGCCATACATTGCTACCCCATAGCGGATCATATTGCCTGTAGCTTTTTCGTGCCATAATGCAGTAGCACTATTACTGCTGTGGACATATCTTGGTAAAGTAGGTAGACTTTCGATGATCTCACTGAATTTTTGGTTCTGCTGTTCCCAATAGGTGGTATCTGCTTGATCTGCTGTAGAAAAATGAGTATAGATCCCTTCCCATTCTAAATTGGGACTATCCTGGATGATTTCCACTGCCTCATTCACTTCTGCACTATTGAGAAAGCCAATTCTTCCCATTCCGGTATCGACTTTCAAATGCAATTTCAATAAATATTCTAGATGGCGTTCTGCTATATAAGTAGCCGCAGCTTCCAACCATTCTTTTGTTCCCGCAGTAATAGATAGATCGTGGATGACTGCAAGTGTCAACGCATCGATCGGAACCATATTCAATACAAGAATAGGTAGTGTGAAACCTGCCTCTCTCAGCTCGATCCCCTCATCTAAAGTAGCTACGCAAAAACCAGAAGCTCCACCTTTTTTTGCAGCTTCTGCTGTTTCGATTGCTCCGTGACCATAACCATCTGCTTTGACAACAGCAAACAATTCTTTTCCATTCAATCGAGCTATTTCATTTGCTACATTTTCTGTAATTGCCTGTTTATGTACAATTGCTTTTGTCGGACGATGCCAAGCAATAACCATTGTTCTTCCTTCTTTCTAGTCTTCTAAAATAATCTGTGCAAAAGCTAACTCGTCTGTATGTGTGATGCTGACCCAGACTGCTCCTTCATGTGGAGATTTCGTTACAATTGGTTGTCCTGATCCATTTTTTAAAATTTCGATCTCTTGAAAGGTAACTTTACCGATCCCTGTTCCCCAAGCCTTTGAAAAAGCTTCTTTACATGCATAACGACCGCCTAAAAACTCAACCTGACGATGAAATGGCAGCAAACGAAACATTTCGATTTCACTTGGTGTCAGTACACGATCAATAAAGTTTTGCTTTTCTTTAATGATCTTAGCAATCCTCGACAGTTCAACTGCATCAATCCCAATCCCTTTTATCATACACGATTCTCTTTTCAAAAAATTTTAGAACACTCTAATTCTACCAAATTTTAGACAATTTACCACCAATAAGTCTAGAAATAACAAAAATGAAAGTTGTTTCCTAGTGAAAACCCACTTCTTCATTTTCTCCAATAAAAAACCATTGAGAATTGATTGATAAAAATCTCTGATGTAAAGAAAACAGTTCAAGTCACTTCATTTCTTTTTTTACGAATGTTTTTCAAAAAAATAAGACTTACAATTCGAAAAACAGCTGATATATAAATCATTTTCCGCCTTGTTTGTTTATAAAATCATTTTATTGGTATTAATTCTAATTTACCATGGATCACGCATAAAAAAAGAAATTATTTTTACTTAATAAACAAAAAAAACAAAAATTTGTTGCTATATCCTTAAAAAGCTAAATATTTTATTTTTTTAAATAACATTTTTGTTAAAGTTATCTAAATTACCTACTAAAAAGAGGAACTACGTTAAATTTATACTTAATACTCTTAGACTTCCCATTATTAGTAGGTTTTTACCCTATGATCTCTACTTCTTTATGTAATGAAAGAGAGAGTATGTTTGTTTTTTTCATTATCTATCATTGCCAAATAAACAATACAAAATAAGCCCGCCAAGGCCAAAAATAGGTAAGCTATTTTTGGATCTGACGGGCTTATTCGGATGGTCCTTCTAAGACCACCACTTTACATGTGTATTAGTCGTTGTTCGTGCGGATCACGAAACCACGTTTTTTGTCGTTTGTGCGTTTTCCACCATTGTCTTTTTGTTTGTTATGGTTTTTGCTGTAGCTACCGCTACCTTTTGAATTTTTGTTGCCACGGTAGTTGCCATTATCACGACGATTACGGTTGTTTCCGCCGCCACTTCCGCCACCACGTTTACCATTTTTGTTGTAGCCTTTTTTCTGCATAGGCAATGGACGTTCTGGTGTGATTTTTACTGGTGTTGCATCTGATGGATCTTTGGCTGTTGTTTTCAACAATAAAGCGACTAAATCTTGAGCAGAGTATTCTTCCAATAATTTATCCGCAGTTTGCAGATATTTATCTAAGCCATTCTCTTCAAGTTTTTCTTCGATTTGTTCAATAGCAGCGCCTAGTTGTCCTTTGAATGCTTCTTTTTCAGTCGGTGGACGTAAAGTTGTCATACGTTTTTTCGTTAAGTTTTCAATAACATGTAAGTAACCCATTTCGTTTGGTGTAACGAAAGTTACTGACATACCACCTTTACCTGCACGACCAGTACGACCGATACGGTGAACATAGCTTTCTGGGTCTTGTGGGATATCATAGTTGTATACATGAGTAACTCCTGAGATATCTAAACCACGTGCAGCTACGTCTGTAGCAACTAAAATATCTAAATGTCCACTTTTGAATGAACGTAATACGCTCATACGTTTTTGTTGGGAAAGGTCGCCATGGATACCTTCTGCACGATAGCCACGAGCTTCTAAGCCACGAGCTAATTCATCGACACGACGTTTTGTACGTCCAAAGACGATCGTTAATTCTGGTGATTGTACATCGAGCAAGCGAGTCATCACATCGAATTTTTCGTATTCTTTTGCGCGTACATAGTATTGATCGATCAAATCAGCAGTCATTTCTTTGGTTTTGATTTTCACGTGAGTTGGATCTTTCATGAATTTCACACCGATATTTTTGATTGCTGGTGGCATTGTCGCTGAGAACAATAGTGTTTGACGTTGGTCTGGTACTTTAGAGATGATACTTTCGATATCTTCTAAGAAGCCCATATTCAACATTTCATCTGCTTCATCCAACACTAATGTTTCAACTGTTCCAAGTTTCAATGTGTGACGGTTGATATGGTCTAACATACGTCCTGGCGTACCAACCACGATATGTGGACGGTCTTTCAATCCACGGATTTGGCGGCCAATATCGGCACCACCGTATACGGCTTGGACACGGACACGTTTGTCACGTCCTAAACGATACAGTTCTTCTTGTGTTTGGATCGCTAATTCCCGTGTTGGTGCAATAACTAATCCTTGTAGTTCTTGGCGACTTGCATCGATTTTCTCTAACATCGGTAAACCAAATGCAGCAGTTTTACCTGTTCCTGTTTGTGCTTGTCCAATCACATCTTTGCCTTCCAAGGCAAGTGGGATCGTTTCTGATTGGATCGGTGTCGCTTCTTCAAATCCTGCACGTTCTACTGATTTTAATAATTCTGGTGATAATTCTAGTTCTTTAAATTTCAAATGAATCCTCCTATATGGTTGTTAACTGAGGATGTAGCTATAGTTTGCTACCCCGTCTTTTGTTCGGTCAAAGTGTCTGTTGCTTTTTTGACAGTGGCCACGCACGTTTCCCATCCATTCTTAGCCCCTGTGGCACCACCGAAAAATCACTTTGCGAAGTTTAGGCATTAGAAAAGCCAAACGGGTCGCGTTCAGCTTTATCATTGTTATGACATCTGGCTTTCGCATTTCATCATCAAGCCAGTCCAATTTCTCTTCATCTTTCGGCAATAGGTTATTCTAGCATAATTTATTGTTTTCTGCAAGTTTACAGTTTTTATTTCATTTCTTGTAGTCGTTCGACCACTTCAATCAAGCCCATACTATTACTACCTTTTAGTACAATCGTGTCATTTGGCTGGATCTCAGCAATCACCGCTGCAATCAATTGCTCTTTATTTTCTTCGATATAATAAACCGGCAAATCAGGATATTTCTGAGCCAAAGCATCTTTTAACGCCTGCATTTCTTTTCCATACAAAAAGATCATCGAGAAGATGTCTGAAGAAATATGTTCACTCATTGAAGCATGCATGAGAGGCGAGTCTACTCCTAGCTCCAACATATCGGCTAAAACGGCAAGTTTTCGTCCCGCTGCTGGGAGGCTTGCTACAGTATCTAAGACTAATCCCATGGCTGTAGGATTGGCATTATAAACATCACTTAAGATCGCTGCCCCGTTTCCAGCAGTCAGCCATTCTGTTCGGTTTTGTGTCACTGAGACAGTTGCTAGACCTCGTCGGATTTCCGACAGAGACAACTCGAAAAACTGCCCGATCGCATAAGCAATCAGCGCGTTCGTCACATTATACTTACCAGGTAAAGGGATCGTGAATGATTCGCCTTCAACGATAAATGTCGTTTGTTGCTTTTCTTCGATGATTTGTTGTGCAGAAATATCGCCTTGTTGGATTCCAAACGTCTTGATTTTTTGAGACAATGGAGCAACCAACGGTTCTAACAATGGTTCATTATTCGGTACGATCAATAATCCGTCTGGTAGCAACCCGTCAGCAATTTCCATTTTTGCTTTGGCGATACCTTCTCGTGACCCTAAATTCTCGATATGAGCCTCACCGATCATCGTGATTGCTGCAACTTTTGGTTGTGCCAGCAACGAGAGTTCCGTAATTTCATTGGCATGATCCATTCCCATTTCTAAAACGATTTTTTCAGTATCTTGAGGCATATGCAAGATCGTATAAGGCATGCCAATATTATTATTGTAATTTCCTTGTGTTTTATAAGTTTTATATCCTTGCGCTAAGACAGAAGCTGTTAGATCCTTTGTGGTCGTCTTCCCATTACTACCGGTAACAGCCACTACATCCGCCCCAACTTTTTTCAAATAGTATTGCGCCAACTCTTGCATTGCTTTTAAAGGATCAGAAACTGGTATGATCTCGATCCCCTCTGGTGCCTTTTCGGCTGCCCAACTCCAAAAAGAAGCAACTGCCCCATTTGCGATAGCTTGTTCAATAAATTCATGCCCATCTCTTGCGCCAGCTAAAGGAACGAACAAATCGCCTTCTTTGATTTTGCGGCTATCAAATTCTACTCCTGTGATTGATTGGGTTGACTCATGATGACTGCCAACTGCTTGAGCAATTTCTTGTATTGTTATGTTCATCCATTTTCTGTCCTTTCGATTTAGACCAGTAGTCCTATAGGAATAGGAACAAAAAAGGTGGTGGAAATCGCCAATACTGATAGCGTCGAATAGTAAAAATCTTTCGCTTTCAATCAGTACCAGATGATCATCCACAACCTTTATTTTGCTATACATACTACTTCGACACATTCATACTTGTGCTGATTACGTTTCAATTAGTCAAAGAAACTTTGTCTTTGATTATAACGGTTCAAGCCTAATTGGATCAACTCTTCAATCAAGTCACCGTATTTCAAGCCCATATTTTCCCATAGCAATGGGTACATGCTGAATGCTGTAAATCCAGGCATTGAATTTAATTCATTAAGGAATAATTCATTTTTATTCGTCAAGAAGAAATCACAACGGCTCAAGCCACTTCCACCTAACATCGTATACGCTAATTTTGCGTACTCTTGTGCTTTTTGATGGACTTCTTCTGGTACTTCTGCTGGAATCTGCATCTCGATGCGATTATTGATGTACTTCGCATCATAATCGTAAAATGCCACGTCTTTTACCACTTCACCAGGCAAGGTCGTGCGGACGTCTTCATTTCCTAAAACAGCGACTTCGATCTCCCGTGCTTCGATTCCTTGTTCAACGATGGCACGTGAATCGTATTGGTAAGCTGTTGCTAAGGCATTCTGTAATTCTTCTCGATTTTCAGCCTTAGTGATCCCCACGCTTGACCCCATGTTTGCTGGCTTCACGAACATCGGATAAAGCAATGAGCCTTCACATTGGTCAAATACCTTTTTAGGATTTTCTTTCCATTGATTCTTCAAAACTGGAACATAAGGTACTTGCGGTACACCGGCTGCTTGTAAAATATATTTTGTCATGATCTTATCCATGGCACAAGCACTCGTCAGTACACCCGCACCGACGTAAGGCATATTCAAGGTTTCCAAGAATCCTTGGATCGTGCCATCCTCGCCATTTGGACCGTGAAGAACTGGAAAGACGATGGTTCCTTCTTCTTTGATCTCTCCTGGATTGATGACAGTACCCGTAAATCCTTCTGTCATTTTCCCACTTGGGTCCCACGTCAAGTGCAATTCTTCTTCACTTGTAGGTTTTTCAGTCAACAACGGGCCTTTGACCCATTGGCCGTCTTTACTAATAAATACGAGCTGTACTTGATAATAAGCATAATAAATAGCATTTAAAACGGAAAACGCTGAAAGAATCGAAACTTCGTGTTCCGCACTGCGTCCACCATATAATAAAGTAATCTTCAAAAGATTTTCCTCCTGTATTCGATATCATTCATTTTTACTTCATATTTTAGCACAAAAACAAAAGATGCAAACAGCTTATTTGAAAAAAGGTGAGGCACATGTCATTTTATTCAAAAAACAGCGGAATAGTTGTCGCTTTTTTTCTTTATCGTTATGATAAGAGAAAGGAGGCATAGTTATGACCAAAACTACTTCTCGAAGCCGTTTAACAGAAATCATTCACGTATTCATCAAAGAAAATGTTCTGCCTAATCTGATCCAACAAAAAAATCCTGAACAAGTAAAAAAAGCCTTTGAAGAACTTGGCTCAACCTTTATAAAAATTGGGCAAATGCTTTCTGTCCGTGATGACTTACTCTCTGCTGAGTTTACTAAGACATTCAAAACATTGCAAGACAATGTACCAAGTGATCCCTTTGTCACGACGAAAAAAACGATTGAACAGGAATTAGACGCATCCTTAGAAACGATTTTTACTAGCTTCAATAAAGCACCTTTCGCTTCTGCCTCTATGGGTCAAGCACATCGTGCAACGTTAAAGAATGGCGATGCAGTCGTTGTAAAAGTCCAACATCCAAATATTGCGAAGGAAATCATGATGGACTTACAGTTATTCGAACGGGCGATTCCTTTGATCAAATATATTCCTGAAACAAGCGTAATCGATTTAAAAGGCGTGTTGCAAGAAGTCAAACGTTCATTGACAAACGAATTGGACTTCTACAAAGAAAGTCAAAATGGCGCACGTTTCTATGTCCTAAACAACCATTGGTATGAAATTAGATCCCCTAAAATCTATGAGGCACTTTGCACAAAAAAAGTTATTGTGATGGAAGAAATGTCTGGAAAGAACTTCAACCAATTGATGAATCTTGAAGAAACGGATGAACGCCTCATTGAGACACTTACGAATACTCAATTGAAACAACAAGTGGCTAAACGATTGATCGAACATTTTATGAAGCAAATCTTTGACGATGGCTTTTTTCATGCCGATCCACATCCTGGGAATTTATTGTTCCATCCTTTAAGCGTTGAAGAACTTTCAGAAAATGTAACGACAGACACAAAAGAACACCAAAAACAACTAGGCTCGATTTCTTTCAAAACGACTGCTACTGTCACTGAACCATTACAACCATATACAATCAGTTATATTGATTTCGGTATGATGGGTAGTCTCTCCGCTTCGCTAAGACAAAAGCTGATGGAAATCGTTTTAGCGATTTATACACGAGATATTTACCGTATTGAAAAAGCCGTCATCAACTTATGTCAACAAGAAGGGCCTTTTGATGAAAGTGAATTCCATCAACAACTCGCTAACTTTTTGACGCAATATTTAGACCTCCCCCTTGAAGAAATCGACTTGCAAGAAGTCTTTGCGCAGATCGTCTCGATTTGCCACCAGAACAACTTACAAATCGATCGTGATATCACGTTATTGCTTAAAGCGTTTAGCACATTAGAAGGAGTGATTCGTGTACTTGATCCTGAAGTATCTTTGATGGAAGTCGCTACGCCCATTGCACAACGATATTTCTTAGCACATCTCTCTGTCGAAGATACCTTGAAGCAAGCGGGCTTAGATATACTCGATGGTATCAAAACCGTACCGAAAATCCCGCAACAAGTCTATCACCTTCTAGAAACTTGGCGTTCTGGACAAGGAAAAATCAATTTGGAACTAAAAAAACAAGACCAACTGATGAACCGGATCGAAAGTATGGTGAACCGTTTAGTATTTGGTGTGATACTCGCCGCATTGATCGTCGGCTCTTCGTTGCTTGTCCAAGCTGCACCAGACGACCAAATCAATTTTATTACACTATTAGGTATATTCACGTATACGATCGCAGCTGTGGTCATTCTCTTTTTAGCCATTGATACACTGATCAACTATTATAAAAAAAGACGAAAATAAACGAAAACATCCCAAAATATGAAACTATTTTCGGATGTTCTCGTTTATTTTTTTAGCTGTGTACTTTTGACACAACCTCATTGCTTGATGATTAGAGTTAAGGATACGCACTATTCCTGTTTTTTAGTCTGTAGCCTTTTACTCCCTATCTATTTGATAATTTTAGCTTTTTTGGTTTGATTATTTCATTTTTCGTTCATCTGGTACGATTCTTTGCGAGAGCAACCACTTATGGAAGAACCATTCAGCGATCCCGATCAATACCGCCGGTACTAAAACCTTCATCCAAATATCCGTCATATCGTTCATAAAATAAAGATATAACCATAGAATGGCTGCAGCTGAACCAGCATCTGCAATTGTAGCCGCGATATTTCCTACTTTTCGTAAAATCAATAAATCACCTAATACATAGATCATGACAACAATGATTACTCCGACAATCGTTGAATCCATGAAACTAACACCATACAGTCCCGTTAAAACGATCCACAAAATTGCCCAAATCATGATTGCTTTTACCACCAACGCCTTCACATGTTTCATTTTCTGCACTCCCTTCTTTTTTGGTTAAAAATATATGATTATATAATTAAATAATCTTCATAATTATATCTTTTGTTATAGAATCAATCAAAGATATCGTACTTATTTTAGCAATAAAAAAGAGGAACACTGCTTCTGTTTAGTTAGAAGCAATGTTCACCTATTATATTCTATTCAAATTTCTTCAAGCGCTCGGATCAACGCTTCGTTGAACCTTTGGTGATCTCCATGAGTGAAAGGCTTCGGCCCTTTCGTCCGAATGCCCGCTTTTCTCAACTTACTGCTTTGATAACGTTGTTCTAATAATCCATCAATGTTCGTGGTATCAAATTCCTTCCCCGATTGATGAAAGACTCGAACACCTTTAGGTAAGACCAATGAAGCTAAGCCATAATCTTGAGTGATCAAAAAATCACCTTTTTTGATCAGCCCGACGATTTTATAATCTGCACTGTCTGCCCCTTTATCGACATATACAAACTGTACATAGCTTGGATACTCTTTATTGGTATAGTGATCCACACTTGTCACGATCATCACCTCTAATTGAAAAGATGCCGCAATTTCAATCACGTCATTTTTCACTGGAGAGCCGTCACCATCAATGAATATTTTTTGCATGTTCTTTCCTCCATAAAAGATAAACAGCGATTACTCCAAGGATCAATACACTGACATTTATCCATTTTACGTAAACTAACAATTGGATCATCGCTTTTGGTACGCTCAGACTACCAGTCAATTGGAGCAATACACTCACAGGTTCGTCCAACCATCTTGCCATCACCAACAGCAATGACATCAATAAAAATTGATGGGTCACACTTCCTTTGTTTTGTGTCGTAAACTTTTTGATCACACGATTATCCATCGGTATTTCTGTATCGATCTCATAATACGTACGATTCAACCAACTACCTACTACCGCGTGCCAAAAACTTAATAAGAACAAACCAACCACAAAGCCGATTTGTGGAAGTAACAGAACCATCAACGAACTAACTAATCCGGCTAATTGAATGAGGACTGGTTCGATCGTGGGAATCTGGATTGCTTGATTGCCAATGATTTTGGCTAACACCATGCCTGCAATATAAGGTAAATACATATATACGCCTAAATAGTCGAAACCATAGACGCGGCCGATATAAAGTGTCCCGAATAAAAAAAGAAAATTACCTAACATGCCATTCAGAAAAGTAAAACTATTTAACCAAGTGGGTAATTTCCACTGCTTTCTAGCCCTTCCAAGATAAAAAGCTGCAAATAGAAACAACAGCATAAATCCATAGATTGCTACGTCAAATAATGCAGGATCAATCAACAAACGAGCATTTCTCAAAAGAAACAACAAAACGAAAAAGCCGATAAATAAAAGCAACTCTTTGGTCACTACCACATTCGACTTCATCTCTTTAAAATCCAATTCATAGCGAGGATAATGACTGATCGTATGGTATGCCATAATGTAGAACAATGTATATAACGCTAATGTCATCACGACTTGCGTCGACCCGGGAAGCTCGATCACCCGAAACAAAACAAGCAACAACAGGATCGCAAATGGAAATTTATTTGCTGACATGTTCGTGAATCCCTGTTGTTTTTCATGGTAATTCACTGTGATATTTGTGGGGATCAGCCATGCCGCACTTAGTCCTAAAAGTACACTTGACAGATAATACAGCGGGAAATAAAGGACGCCAAAAATCCCGATCAACGAACCTGCGCCACCCATCAATAAAGAAATCATCAACAAGGTATAACTATCCAGACCAAAGCGAATACTACTAACTAAAAACAGACCTGTCATCCGAAAGGTATAGAACAAAGTGAAGGGTAAAATCGATAACCATTGGTTCCCATCACTCAAACTTAAAAATAAAAGATACGGCACCAAGATAACCGTATTACTCAAAATAAAAGGTGTCGTCTGGGTAAAGTTCCGCCCAAATCGTTTGATTTTATCAATCATCTAAAAACTCCTTACGTGTTAAACATGAGTTACTTGTCATGTCAACACATCATCTCTATAGACATACACACATGCCTGTGGGTACAAAACTGATTATACCATAGGAGCAAAGCAGCCAACACCCTATAGAGGTTGTGAAAGAAGCACCCAGATACGCACCCACCTAAAGACAAAAAAAACAGGAACTCCACAAAATTTGACTAGCAAATTTGGGAATCCCTGCTTATTTTTGAGCGTTGAACATTTCTGTTCGCCACTCACTGGTGCCTGAAAGAATCAGACAGACAAGTCCTTCTCCACAAAAGTCTTGTCCAGCACGCCTACATCCGGTAGGTGATCCGTGGATCATGTGCCGCCAAAATCAATTAGACCTCTAACGTTCAGAGATCTTCTCGACCCGTCGCATAACGTATACTTTAACACAAGCAACCATTTTATGCGAGTCTTTTTTTCATTTTATAATCAACCATTTGAAATCCTTCGCCGATATCGCTGATCAATTCTCCCTCAATGACAAATCCCTGATGTTGATAGACTGCGATTGCTTGTTGATTTCCTTGATTGACACGCAAGAAAATCTCCTGTGCTTCTGTTTCTTTTGCTAATTGTTCGTACCAACGAAAGACTTCTGAGGTCAAACCTTTCCCTCGTACGTCTCGAAGAATATAGAGTTTACTTAAATAGATCGAAGAACCCATCTTTTCATAAGCAGTATAGCCAATCGTTTTTCCCTCTAACTTCAATAAGAAATAGTTGACCCCTGCTGCACATTCTTTTACGATCTGTTCTTTCGATTGATACGTCTCCAACATATAAGCGACTTGCTTTTGACCGATAATCGGCGTAAAGGCTTCGGGCCATACTTCATGGATAACTGTCACGAGTTCATCGAGTTCTTTCTCAGTTACTACTACTTTCTCCAACATTTTACTTCCTCCATTCAATGAACTAAAAATGCCCTTGTGCTTGCTGGAATAAAAACAACATGATCATACTATATACAGCGACCGACCAAGGTTTTAAAAGAATAACAATTTGCATGTATTCTCTAAATGAAAGCTTCGTCAATCCAGCGACGAGACAAATCAAATCATCTGGCGCAAAAGGTAAAAGTAAGGTAACGATCAATACCTTTTTGATATTGTTTGTTTTTTCAATGACTAGCTGTTCAAATTTTTGGAATTTTTTTGGTGATAAGATAAAACGGACAAAACTCGTACCATAATAACGCACGAATAAAAAACCGATTGCTTCACCAATAATCAAGCCAATACAACTATACAGCAACCCAAAGACATTTCCAAACATCAACATCCCTGCAACAGAAGAAATCCCTCCTGGCAGAATCGGAATGATCACTTGGATGATTTGGATAAGAATAAATAAAATGATCGCATAGCTCCCAAACTGTTGCATGAATTGTTGCAAAGAATCTGCCGATTGAAAGATGCCATGTCGATAGCCATACATGATCAATATGAAAAAAATACTTAATCCAACGAGTGGTGCGACTTGGATGGTTCTATGTACCCATGTTTTCTTCTCAGCCATACGCTTCTCCTACACTTTTCATTTTTCTATGTTTCATAAAAGAACAAGTAACGAACAACGACAAAATCGTCGTATGCAACTTCGAGCAGCAGAAGCTTGATCCTCTTGTGTCTCCTAAGCCCGAATAAACAACGTGAAGTAGCTCCTTCAGAAATAAGCGTGAAATCCCAAAAATTTGAAGAAAAATTTTCGGTTTTTCACGCTTATTTCTCGGATTTGAGCACTTCCTTTATGGCTGATTACCCGCAGAAGTTACTTATAAAACGCCGTTTATTTGGTTTTAGAAGATAGGCATAACAGCTACTTCAGTTCTAACACCTGTTCTTATCTTTTTACTGGTGATTCAAAAAACTAGCAACTTTCGTTGTGATCAAGTCGATAGCTACGTGATTTTCGCCACCTTCTGGAACGATAATATCAGCGTAACGTTTTGTTGGTTCAATAAACTGATGATACATCGGCTTAACGACTGTTAAATATTGTTCGATCACAGAATCTAAGGTACGGCCGCGCTCTTCCATATCACGTTTGATCCGGCGAATGATCCGAATGTCATCGTCTGTATCTACATAGATCTTGATATCCATCAAATCACGTAAACGCTCGTCTTCTAAAATCAAGATACCTTCCAAAATAATCACTTCTTTTGGTTCTTGGATGATTGTTGCTTGACTTCTCGTATGGGCAACATAATCATAGACTGGTTTTTCAATGGCTTCATAGTTCAGTAGTTTTTCAACGTGCTGGATCAGCAGTTCATTATCAAAGGCAAAAGGATGATCGTAGTTTGTATTCAACCGTTCTTCAAAGCTAAGATGACTTTGATCTTTATAATAAGAATCTTGTTCAAGCATCATGATGGAGTGGTCTGGAAAGTGACTAAAAATCCCTCGGCTGACGCTTGTCTTTCCGCTTCCCGATCCGCCCGTCACACCAATGATAATTGGCTTGCTTTTTGTCATTGACTAAAACCTCTTTCATATCCGTTTTTTCATTCTAATCTATTATAGCGAAAAAAAAGGAAAATGCACTATTTTTCTGAAAATTAATGAGGTGAGATTTCCAAGAGCGGGTAAAGTTCTTCTAAAGAATCAATCCGATAGGTTGGTTGGATCTCTGGTATTTCAGGCAACTTGTTTTTATTGAACCAGATCGTATCGATCCCTGCTTCATTTCCACCTTTGATATCAGAAGTCAGTGAATCACCGATAATCACCGTTCGTTCTTTGTCCAACTCAGGAATATTAGCAAACACGTGATCAAAAAAAGCCTTCATTGGCTTTTGTGCGCCAATCGCTTCTGAGACAAAAATTTCTCGAAAATAATGAATCATCCGAGCATCTGTTAATCGTTGATGTTGGGTTTGAGAAACCCCATTCGTCACTATATAAAGTTCTGCTTCACTTGACACTGCTTCCAGTAATTCATGGCTTCCAGGAATCCAATGATGGCCCTGATTCAAATAATGTCGATAACGTTGATCCATTGCTTGGCTATCTACGGTCTTGCCGAACTGTTGGAACAACAGACCAAAGCGGTTGCCTGTCACTTCATCTCTTGTCATCTGCCCCTTTTCGAATTCTCGCCATAAATGATGATTCAATGCTTTATAACTTGTTCTGATCTCTGGTGTCAGTTCAATGCCTTGTTCCGCAAACAATTGGTGCAAGGCTTCTGTTTCTGTTTGTTGAAAATCTAACAACGTATCATCTACGTCGAATAATAATGTATGATATTTCATCTGATTCTCCTATTTCTTCTATATTTGATATTTCGTTTATTTGCATTTTCATGGGTTGTTGATTGTTTATCTATAAAAGAAATAAACAAGTGCCTTAGAACCGCCGGCTGTGCACTTGCTTATTAAATGACACTAAATCATTTTAGAAAGTCCAATAATATCTTCTTCTGAGAAATGTCCAATGACTCTGTAGGGATTGAAATTACTCTTCAATTCAAATCGGTTTCCTGTATCTACCCAAGATTTCTTGTTTAATCCTGCAGAATCTAAGTCTTTTATTTCATAATATCGCTTTTTGATCGCCTTTGATTTATTCTCATATTTACTTGTAATAGGAAGAATCAAGTCAAGAATGAACCTCTGCTTCGAACACGGATAGCAATAGCAAGACGAGTTTTCCCTCCACTGCCATCGTTAAAGGGAATATAGATCAAGAACACGTCATGACTATTCATCTAGATCTCTCGTCCATGACACTAGATCTTCGTGGTCACCGCTATTTTCTGGCGGATTAGTTTCAACAGACTCTTCCGCAACTCTCATTAACTGCAGTTCAACCTTCTCTTTACTTGTTAAAGATAAATCAAATGGAATTTCTCCTCTGGCAGCTACCCTTTTATATAAAGCAGTGATTAAGATTGATGGATTTACTCCTAATGAATCTAAAATGCTTTCGACGTCAGTAGCTAGATTCTTATTGATATTCACTTGGACTTTCTTTTTTTCGTTGGTTTTATTTTTTTCTTTGATTTCAGACATAGAACATCACCTCTCACTCCTATTTTACTCCTAATAGGAGTGTAAAAAAAATTCATTGAATGAACGATCAATTCATGATTATTACTATTTAAAATATTTTTTTAATTTTTTTAGTTCGTCTAACGTCAATGAGCGATAAGATCCTTCAGTCAAATGCGGATCTAGTTGTAAGGGGCCCATGCTGATACGTTGTAACGCAGTCACTTTTTTTCCACAAGCTAAAAACATCTTTTTCACTTGATGGAATTTTCCTTCTTGGATCGTCAGTCGTACGATACTTTGATCTTGTTGGATATCCAAGACTTCCAGATGGGCTGGTAAACACTGATAGCCACTATCAAAGATGATCCCTTTTTCAAAAGCAACTTGATCAGCTTCTGTCACTTGTTCATTGACGACTGCTACGTATGTTTTCTTCACTTTCTTCTCAGGCAGTAACATTTCATAGCCTAATTGGCCATTGGAAGTGATTAGCGATAACCCTGTTGTATCACGATCTAATCGCCCCACTGGATACAAAGGCTGGGTGCGGTCGGCTGAAGCCAACAAATCGATAACGGTCGTTTTGTGAATGTCTGTCACCGCTGTTACTGCTCTTTTCGGTTTATTCAGCATAAAGTATACTTCATTTGTATGTAGCTTTACGCCATCCACTTCGATACAGTGGAGCAAACTATCCACATTACGATTTTGTTTCTGTTCCACTTTCCCATTGATACGTACGAGTTTCATCGCAAAAAGTCGTTTCATCTCTTTACGTGATGTTTCTAATTCTTTTTCTATTAATTTATCTAACCGCATAACTGCTTCCTTTCCTAGCTACATAAGCATTATAACCTGAATCATACACCATGCAAAATGGAAACGCTAAGTTGTTTCCTTGACTTACTCAGTGAATCGCGTTACGGTTAAAGAGTAAAGTGAATTGGATTTCTCATACACAGCGTAATGACCTGGTGGAGAAAAGTTGAATCCTGACTTTTTAAGGGCAGATGCGCGCATCTGTCTTTTTGCGTTTTTTTCGCGCTACCTGATAATGTGCAAGAGACCATGTGACATTCACTTAAATAAAATCTGTCTGACACCAAAGCAGACAGTCACATTTTAAGGAGGAATTTTGGTTATGTCAGTATCATTAGAAGTAAGTAAAAGAGAAGTACGTCCCCGTTCATTGAGAAACAAATTGCGTCATGAAGGAAAAGTTCCTGCAATCGTTTATGGCTACAATGTAGAAAGCACACCCATTTCATTTGATAGTGCGACATTTAGCAAAGTATTGCGTGAAAATGCCGCAAACACAGTTATCACAATGAATATTGAAGGAAAAAAAGTCAACACACTTGTTCATAAAGTCCAATCAAACACATTTACCAACCAGTTAGAACATGTGGAGTTCCTATCTGTTAATATGACAGAAGAAACAGAAGTCGAAACAGAAGTTGTCCTTGTCGGCGAATCTACTGGTGTGAAATCTGGTGGTGTATTGGCTCAAAACCTATATACTGTGATTGTTTCTGCTACGCCAGATCAATTACCAGAAAACATCGAAGTGGATATCACTGATTTAGCATTAGGTGATTCGATCACTGTAGCGGATCTACCGAAAAATGACGCATACACGATCATTACTGATGGAGAAGAACAAATCGCCGCAGTTGTTGCACCAACAGAAGAAGAAGAATCAACTGGTGAAGCAGCAGAACCAGAAGTGATTGGTTCAACTGAAGAATAAACGTCTTTTGATCAACGAAGCAGTGACTTGTGTCATTGCTTCGTTTTTTTTTATTTCCCACTTAAAAATAAATTGTTTTAAGAATGGTATATTCCTATTTATCAACCCTTATTTGTTTTTTTGATAAGCGCAAAAACCCTTATATAATAAGGTTTCTTGAAGTCCTCTTAAAAGTTTCTTATACTTTGAAAAAAAGTATGCAAATATTGTTGCATTTTGTATAAATGTTTATTAGAATGAACCAACGTTAAAAAAGTATAACTCGTTTATCCTGATAATAATATGTTGTTCTCGTCATTTCGGTTTTTTAGACAAAGGAGGCTAAGCCGATGTTTGAAAGTTTTGATAATAACCGTAATCGATACGCATCATTAGGTGTGGTATCAAGTTTACCAGATGAACTGATCGATAGTATCTGGTTCATTATTGATTTAGACCTTAAGGGTGTTATTCCGTTAGATAATATTTTAGCTTTTGATTTAATGAACAATCATGGAAAAGTAACCTTGCATTTTTCTCAAGCGGGCAGTACCGTAGAGATGGGGATCGATTTGCCATTCCCTTATTCTCCACAGTATCCGGCGCAAGTATTTGCCTATGATGATGGGACCAGAGAAACCATTCTTCTCCCAAGTGAAATTAAACAGTACTAAAATAAACCCTTTGTTTTGCACGATAGCCAAGTAGTTGACTCTTTGATTTTCATCGCAGACTCACTTCTTGGCTACTTTTATGATGACCTTCTCTGAAAATTTTCAGAAAACATAAAGCATTTTAGCTATTTATTTATCATGAGATTCTAATTGGTATTCCAAGGGTAAACACTATATACTACTAACTAAATTTTAAAAGAAATAAGGAGTTTACAAGATGCGCGATTTAACAAAAGGAAGCCCAGCCAAACTGATTTTGCTATTTACTGTCCCTTTATTGATAGGCAATGTTTTTCAGCAGTTTTACAACATGGTCGATATGATCATCGTTGGGCAGACATTAGGGAAAAACTCACTAGCAGCTGTAGGAGCTACCGGTGGATTAACTTTCTTGATTATTGGCTTTGCTCAAGGTCTAACCGCTGGTTTAGCCATTATTACAGCACAACGATATGGTGCGAAAGACTTCCGTGGTTTGAAAAAAAGTTTTGCTACAAGTGTCATGATTAGTGTCATTGTTACTGTAATTTTAACCGTCCTTAGCTTAGTATTTATTCGTCCGATGCTCCAGTTGATGCAAACACCTGCAGATATCATCGATGAAGCACAAACATTCATCGTGATCATCCTATGGGGAATCTTTGCTGCCGTCAGCTTCAATTTATTGTCAAATGTTATTCGCGCACTTGGTGATAGTCGAACGCCTTTACTCTTTTTGATCGTTGCGGTAATTATCAACGTTGTCTTGGATTTGATCTTTATTATCAACTTCGGTATGGGAGTAGAAGGTGCTGCTATTGCAACAGTGATTGCGCAAATTGCTTCTAGTCTATTATGTATCGTCTATATCAAGAAAAAGATTCCGATGCTTCAATTACGTAAAAAAGATTTTTCGTTCGATAAACAAGAGATCCGCACACATTTAAATGTTGCTTTACCAATGGCTTTCCAATCTTCGATCATTGCGATTGGTGCAATCGTCTTGCAATCTGCATTAAACAGCTTAGGTACAGATGTCGTAGCTGCCCAAGCCGCAGCTGGTCGAATCGATCAATTTGCTGTTCAACCTATGATGTCCTTTGGGATTGCGATGGCAACTTTTGCAGCACAAAACTATGGAGCGAAACAATATGGACGTATCTTAAAAGGCGTTCGTCAAACATTAGTCATGAGTATTGGCTTTAGTTTCTTAGCCGGAGCAATTGTCATTTTCCTTGGCCGACCATTGGTGAGCTTGTTTGTCAGCCCAAATGAAACTGTCGTTTTTGATTTGGCGCAAACGTATTTCAACATCAACGGCTCCCTTTACTGGATCTTAGCTATCCTATTTATCTTACGTTACACTTTACAAGGGCTTGGTCAAAGTAAAGTACCGACGATTGCAGGGATGATGGAGCTGATCATGCGTTCTTTCGCTGCGATCATTCTGACTGGGATCTGGGGCTACCCAGGTGCTGCTCTTGCTTCACCACTTGCTTGGGCTGGTTCTGTCATTGTCTTGCTCTACTCTTATATCCGCGCTGTGAAACATTTGAAACAGTTAGATGCCGAACAACAGCAATTTTCAATTGAAGATGCTGAAATCAGTTATTAGATTCAAAAAAAGTGTTCCTCCTATATTATGGGAAGAACACTTTTTTTATGGATTCGTTGGTAAAATCACCAAGCTGAAATAGTCGATATGTGCATGATCATATTCTAAAACGGTGAATTGAAATTGATCGATCGTAATCACTGTACCTGCCTCGATATCTTTTTGATAGCTCGACATAAAACCAGCCAGAGTGATGAAATTTGTTTCTTCAAATTCTGGCACATCTTCATTGAAGTAGCGCTCAAAATCATCAAGCGTCAACTTACCTGAAACAATATAGCTGCCATCTGCTTGTTTCGCAATCAACGCTTGGTCCACATCTGTTTCATCTCGAATCTCACCGACGATTTCTTCTAAAATATCTTCGATTGTGACAAGTCCACTTGTCCCACCATACTCATCCTTTAAGATCGCTATATGTTTTCCTTTTCTTCGCATGATCGTCAATAGTTTTTTGATGGGGATGGTTTCTGCGGTCACGATTGGTTCTTCAATCAGAGACTCCACCGTTATCTGATCATCTTCTAAAGATTGTTTGATCAACGCAGGTAAAGTCACGTATCCTAACACATTATCTTTGGATTCCAGTATGACAGGATATCTCGTATGCCCACGTTCAATCGATTCTTTGATGGCTTGTTTGACTGTATCTGATGCATCAAATACTTGCATCGATGTCCGATCTACTTGAATGTCTTTTGCCAGCGTGTCATCAAATTCAAAGACATTTTCTAAATACTGGTATTCATCCTTTGTCAACTCACCTTGCTGGTAAGAATTGAGGGCAACTAAAGTCAATTCTTCTTGCGAGAGTGTCTCTTCACCTTCTGAGACTAGTTTCACGCCTAGCAATTTACCTAAGCTTGCTGCCGAATGATTCAATACCCAGATGAAAGGAAACATCGCCAGATAAAAATAATGCAAGGGTCTGACTACGAATAACACAACTTGTTCCGTATTGACGATACTATAACTTTTCGGCAAAAGTTCCCCCACCACAACGTCGACATACGTCACCAGAATGAACCCTAATGCGACAGAGATCGTTGCACTTATTCCCCGTCCGATTGGGAGCTGACCGATCCAAGGTTCCAACAATGCTGCCACAGAACCTTCGCCAACCCAACCAATGATCAAGCCTGTCAATGTGATACCCAACTGACTTGCAGATAAATAATCGTCTAAATGGTGGGTCACATGTAACGCTAGTTTGGCGTTCTTCACGTCGTCTTTTTCCAATTGTTCTAAACGGGAACGTCTGATTTTTACCAAAGCAAATTCACTCGCAACAAAAAAAGCAGTGATTGCTATCATCAAAAATAATATGACAAAATTTAATACCATTTGTTTCGCCTCACTTTTCCATTTCAATTGTACAACTTTTCATAAAAAGAGTATAACTAGGAGGCTTTTGATTTCTGCTTCTCCACTAGATCACTTTAAATAATGGGAGGATTTATTCACTTGTATCACTAGCATTCAACAGCTATTCAATAACAAGAAAATTTATAAATTAAGGTTTAAAATGTGCGCATGTGCTATGCTATTACGTGACAGTACAGTTTAATGACGGTGGCTATCCTTCGAAAGCGAGGTGGTGCGTATGCACATACTTTCTAAATCTTACGAAAGGAGACGCCTTTTGTCGGCACTCGATACAATCCAATTGATGCTCAGCTTTGGTATGTTTACCATTGCCCTGATCACGTTGGTTGTAGCATTGCTTAGCGACGACAAAAAGAAATAACCGTCCTCGGCTAAGGACGGTTATTTTGTAAAAATTAACTTGAATATGCCGCTGTTTTTTAAACAACGCTGTCAAAGGGGAGTTGTTGACGCAACTCCTCTTTTCGTATTTAGTATAGCATACTATCGACATGCTTACTAGATTAAGTTCTAGGGAAGATCCTCTGTCAGTTGGGCATTTAGTCTAAATTGATGCTCAGCTTTGGTATGTTTACCATTACCCTGATCACGTTGGTAGTAGCATTGCTTAGCGACGACAAAAAGAAATAACCGTCCTCGGCATAGGACGGTTATTTTGTAAAAAATAAGTTGAAATATGCCGCTGTTAATTAAGCGGTACTGTCAAAGGGGAGTTGTTATCGCAACTCCTCTTTCCAGTTTTAGTATAGCATAAACTAATTCTTTATCTACTTACTTTTTCGTTCTTTCAACCACGTTTTTCTTGTTCCACCAATCAGCAAAGGTACTGTTTCATGTTTGACTTCACTGTATTCTAAACCAAACCATGTTTCTGGCGTCGTAGCGATTTTCTTGATGGCAAGTTTAGCTTGCATGATTTGTCGTTCCCATTTCCCAAGAGTTGTTACATTGGAAACTACTTCGTCGATCAAGATGAATTGGAAATCGCCGACTTCTCTTCCTGGAGTCAATGAATACGTCTGTGGTTGTTTTGGTAGACGACCTTGTTTCATTAAATCGTGGATGATTTGTCGAACGTAGACATTGATTTCTTGTTGCACGCGGAATCCTAAGAACAGGTTCACTTGAACAACGAAATCGGTCCCCATCATATCCACTTGATATTCTTTCGTATAGGGTTCATCGGTTACTTCTACGTGGACAAACCAATAGGCCTTCGCCCGCTTTGGTCGTTTATCTAAAATGGAATACACGAACTGACGACCGACCTTCCCATCTGCCATATCTGGCACTAAGAAAACTACATTCGTTTGATACATTGGTAAGGTCTTGTCCTCTTTCAATGCTTGAAGCTGTGGAATATATTCTTTTAACGCCACTTCTTCTGCGACCGATTCACGAATAATATTTCCTTGTTCCCAAACAAACATGACTGCTAGAATGACTAAAGCAATCAACACAGCGACAAAACCGCCATGGAAGAACTTCACGATACTTGAAATAAAGAAGACGACTTCGATTGCCCCAAAGAAGAAGGTAATTGTATGCGCCAACCACTTCGGATAGCCAGTTTGGAGCAAATAGAAATAAAGTAAGGCAGTCGTCATTAACATTGTTACGGTAATGGACAGCCCGTACGCAGCTTCCATATGATGCGAGGTTCTGAAGGTCACAACAACAAGTGAACAAGCAATCCATAGAATCAAATTCACTGCCGGAATATACATCTGTCCAATACTGCTTCCAGGATACATGATTTTCAACCGAGGCAATAATTTCAATTTGATTGCTTCTGAAACTAGAGTAAATGACCCAGTAATTAGCGCTTGCGAAGCGATAACAGCCGCAATCGTTGCAAATATGACCCCAATGACAGTAAAACTAGCGGGCATCATTTGGAAAAATGGATTCAAGTTTTCGATTGCTTGTGTTTCTGGATTTTGATAGACATTCAACAACCATGCTGCCTGCCCAAAATAATTCAATACCAAACATACTTTGACATATGGCCAACTTAAACGGATATTTCGTTTTCCGACATGTCCTAAGTCAGAATAAAGCGCCTCTGCCCCAGTAGTAGCTAAAAAGATATTTCCTAGAATGAATAAACCTAGCTTATTATCAGGACTAAATAGCAACTGGATCGCATAATAAGGATTTAAGGCACGGATCACTGTCCAGTCTTGACTGAAATTAAACAAGCCCATCGCGCCTAAAAAGGTGAACCATAAAAACATAATCGGGCCAAATGCTTTCCCGACGACTTCTGTACCAAATCGTTGGACCATGAATAACACAAAAATAATAACTAAAGTAATAATGACGATGATGTTCTGGTCATTTCCGAAACGGTCAAAGAATTGTGGAATCCCACGTAATCCTTCAATAGCGGTCGTAACCGTTACAGCAGGTGTCAGTACGCCATCTGCTAACAATGCTGCGCCACCGATCATTGCAGGTATGATCAGATATTTACCGCCTTTTCTAACCAAAGTATATAAAGAAAAGATACCACCTTCCCCATGGTTATCTGCATTTAATGCAATCACGACATATTTGATCGTCGTTAATAATGTCAAAGTCCAAAAAATCAAGGAGACTGCTCCGATAACAAAATCTGGGTTGATCCCTCGCAAGCCGCCATTGTCTTCTACGATTGCTTTCATTACATAAAGCGGACTCGTACCGATATCTCCATAAACAACTCCCATGGCTACGAGTAACCCTGCCATCGAGATTTTTTTTGTGTTATGCTTTGTTGTCACTGTTCCCCCTCATTTCTCCAATCCTATGATTGACCTAAATTCCACCTAATTATCCAAGTATTCAACGTCGGTGTCAATAAATCAGCTAAAAATAACCGATTCAACGATGCCTTCTTAAATAATCAGCAGTAAATGAGTAGAGAGCTAAACAAACGAGTGCCCCGATCAAGGATGGGATAAGATAAAAGCCACTGATAGATGGACCTAGATCGCCTAACACAAATTCACCTAACCAACTTCCAAAGAAACCAATGATAATATTTCCAGTGACACCTCCTGGTACATCTTCATTAAGAACAGCTCCAGCAATGAATCCTAAAATGCCACCTACTATCAATGAGAATAAAAAATGGATCATTTCCATTCCTCCTTTTGCACTTTAAATAACTAAGTGTTTTTTAAGAAAATTTAAATTGACCCTTTATGTCTTTTCTTTATCGATTTTAAAAAATAAGCGTACTACTTTTGAAAATATAAAATTATTTTCGTAGTAGTACGCTTATTAAAAAACTTTTATCTTAAAACGATGGAATTACTTCTTGTCCTCTTCGTTCAACATTGCTTTTCTTGAAAGATTCACACGACCTTGTTTGTCGATCTCTGTCACTTTCACCAACACTTCATCGCCTAGTTTCACAACGTCTTCTACATTGTTTACACGTTCATTCGCTAATTGAGAAATATGGACTAAGCCGTCTTTCCCTTTGATCAAGTTGACAAATGCACCGAATTTTTCGATACGAACAACTTTACCAAGGTAGACTTCGCCAACTTTGACTTCTTTTGTCAAATCTTCGATGATCTTGATTGCTTTTTGGATCATTTCTTTATCAGAAGAAGCAATACTTACTTTACCGTCTTGATCGATATCGATCTTCACGCCTGTTTCATCAATGATTCCATTGATCGTATCGCCACCTTTACCGATGACATCTTTGATTTTCGCAGGATCGATTTGGATCATTTCGATTTTCGGTGCATATTGGCTAAGCTCTTCACGTGGTGTAGCAATCGTTGAAGTCAATTCTTCTAAGATTTCCATACGTGCTTGTTTTGCTTGTGCCAATGCTTCTTTTAAGATTTGTTCCGTGATACCTTGGATCTTGATATCCATTTGTAGTGCTGTGATTCCATCTTTTGTTCCGGCAACTTTGAAGTCCATGTCGCCTAAATGGTCTTCTAGACCTTGGATGTCTGTTAAAATCGTGTAGTTTTCACCATCAGATACTAATCCCATAGCAATACCAGCAACAGGTGCTTTGATTGGCACACCTGCGTCCATCAATGCTAAGGTACCTGCACAGATACTTGCTTGAGAAGATGAACCATTCGATTCAAGCACTTCTGCCACTAGACGGATCGTGTAAGGAAACTCTTCTTCTGAAGGGATCACTTGTGCCAATGCACGTTCACCTAATGCACCATGACCGATTTCACGACGACCTGGTGAACCGGCACGACCAGTTGAACCCACAGAAAATTGTGGGAAATTGTAATGGTGGATGAATCGTTTGCTGACTTCTACACCTAAGCCATCAATGATTTGGTGTTCCCCTAAAGGTGCCAATGTACATGATGATAGTGCTTGAGTTTGTCCACGAGTAAATAATCCAGAACCATGAACACGTGGCAACAAGCCAACTTCTGATGCTAAAGGACGGATCTCATCTAATTTACGACCATCAGGACGGATTTTGTCAATCGTGATCAACTCACGAACGACGTCTTTTTCAAGATCTTCCGTAATTTGTTTCACTTCTTTTAGTAATTGCGCTTCCTCTTCATGACCCGCAAATTTCTCTGCATAAGCTTCGCGAATATCGATTTTCACTTGGTCGATATTATCTTCACGAGCTAATTTTTCTTCTGTCATGACCGCTTCTTTCATCGTGCCATACGATGCATCAAAAATTTCTTTTTTCAAGTCAGCATCGACTTGTAATAAAGAAACTTCCATTTTTTCTTTGCCGACAGCTTGAACGATTTCTTCTTGGAATGCGACTAATTCTTTGATTGCGTCAAATCCAAATAATAATGCGCCCAACATATCTTCTTCTGAAACTTCTTTTGCGCCACTTTCAACCATGTTGATTGCTTGTTTTGTACCAGCTACGCTTAATTCGATATCGGTAGTCTCTGCTTGTTCAACTGTTGGGTTCAAGACATATTCGCCATTGACACGGCCAACTTCAACACCTGCGATCGGTCCATCGAATGGGATATCTGAAATCGATAAAGCTAGTGAAGAACCTAACATTGCTGCCATTGCTGGAGAACAATCTGTTTCTACGCTCATCACGATATTTGTGACTTGGACTTCATTACGGAAACCTTCCGCAAACATTGGACGGATCGGACGGTCGATCAAACGAGCAGTCAAGGTTGCTTCCGTACTTGGACGACCTTCACGTTTGATAAATCCTCCTGGGATCTTACCAGCTGCATACATTTTTTCTTCATAATTGATCGTCAATGGGAAGAAATCTGTATCTTTCGCTTCTTTTGAAGCAACTGCCGCACTTAATACGACCGTATCCCCATAACGAACTAATACTGCTCCATTGGCTTGTTTGGCTAATTGGCCAACTTCGATCTCTAAGGGACGTCCGCCCCATGTCGTTTTAAAAACTTGTTTTTCTGACATAAATACTCCTTTTCTTTCTCGTGAACGCTAGACGCTACTAAACAAATGAAAACCGCGAAAGCGACCTTTTGCACCTTTCATTTGGTTAGTAGGAGTCCATCGAGCTGATTCACAGAAATGTTTGATAGTTTAAAGTAAAAAAGTGAGATTCACGCGAACCCCACTTTCTGTTAAAAATTAACGGCGTAAGCCTAGACGTTGGATCAATTCACGGTAACGTTGAACGTCAGTTTTACGTAAGTAAGCTAACAAGTTACGACGATGACCAACTTTTTTCATCAAACCACGGTATGAATGATGATCTTTTTTGTGAACACGTGCATGTTCGTTCAAGTGGTTGATTTCTTCAGTTAATACAGCGATTTGTACTTCTGGAGAACCAGTATCTCCTTCATGACGTGCGTAATCTTTGATGATTTCGTTTTTACGTTCTTTTGAAATTGCCATTTCTTTCACCTCGTTTAATTATTCCCCTGTGACTGAGTAAAACGTTGGTGATTCGTTTAACCAAGTAACAGGACATATGCTTTAAACATACAGCTATACTTTACCTGAATCTTTCTAATAAATCAAGTGTAGAATCCTTAAGAAAATCTAGTTGATTAAACAATCAGGCTACTACTTTTTCAAATTTATGGTAAACTATTAACCGAAAAGAGAGTGTTTGATAAGAAAGGGGTACATATTCCATGATCACAATGGATGATATTATTCGAGAAGGCAATCCAACATTACGTGAAGTAGCGCAAGAAGTCGCTCTTCCACTCAGTGAGGAAGATCTTTTATTAGGAGAAGAAATGTTGGAATTTCTTAAAAATAGCCAAGATCCAATCAAAGCAGAAGAATTAAATTTACGTGGTGGTGTCGGCCTAGCTGCGCCCCAGCTTGATATTTCAAAACGGATCATTGCGGTCCACGTACCAAATCCAGATCCAGAAATCACAGAACCGACGTTGAGTACGGTCATGTATAACCCAAAAATCTTGAGCCATTCCGTCCAGAATGCTTGCTTAGGCGAAGGTGAAGGCTGTTTATCAGTCGATCGTGAAGTTCCTGGGTATGTTGTGCGCCATGCAAAAATCACGCTTTCGTATTATGACAAAAACGGTGAGAAACAAAAAATCCGTTTAAAAAATTATGAATCCATCGTGGTGCAACATGAAATTGACCATATCAATGGTGTAATGTTCTATGACCATATCAACGACCAAAATCCTTTTGCCTTAAAAGAAGGCGTCTTGGTGATCGAGTAATCATGGATAATCACAAAAATGAACAGAGAGTAGCAGCTTCAACTGCTTTTCTCTGTTCATTTTTTTATCATCACTTACTTTTCCCGCTCGTTCTTTCCTTGTTTTTTTGATTGATCTGTTGAGTGATTTGAACTAACTGGAATGGTTTGTTGAATGAGCTGATTCAATGATGGTTTTAGCTTTCCTTCATCGATCACCGGCTCCGTGATGATTCTTCTTCTTTCATTCTCTTGATTTATTTCTTCTTTCTTTTCTTCCAGACAGCAAATGATATGTTGGGTGATTGCCTTGGCGCGATCGATTTTTATGAACAGTAAGCGTTCTTTGAATCGTTTAATCTGGTTTTCTATCCATCCGAATTGACTGTCTAGTCTAGAAGATGGAACGTTCTGAATCTCTTTTTTCAAAAGCACGCCTTTCGGTTCAATCAAATAAATTGAGTTCGGGTGTGGCTCATGATTCGGTTGGATCTTCCCACCATTTGCTAGGATCTCTTGTATATAATAATCCATCGCGAACATGTTCCGAATCACCTTATACCACGTTTTTGATTTTATTGGAGAATCTTCTCTATTTTCCGGCAATTTGCCCATTCGATAAAGATAAAAATCGAAAATGTAATCGAACAATTGATTCCACTCAGGATTCTCTCCCTTTACTGCAGAGAGAAATCTTTTTCTCATTTCTAAGGTAGCCCTATTATGGTTCGGATTCCAACTGATTGACAGATCTTCTCTATCTACTGAAAAGATGCTTTCTCTACAATTGGATAAAATGACTTTTAACAGAATTAGGCAGAAGTCGCCCATCCTCTATAGGTGGGTGATGAATGCCGTTCGGTATGAGAGTTACCGTTGGTAACTCGAAGACCGACAACTAAGGCGTATTGCTTTTTTATTTTGTCTCATGTTAAAATCAGTCTATACAAGAAATGAGTTGATATAACATGGAATTAGACACAAATAACCATTCAGTATTTCTTCTTTATTATCACCTTGTTTTAGTAACGAAATATCGTAGACAAGTAATTGATAATGAAATATCTAACTACGCTAAAGCGACTTTTGAAAGAATCTCAGAATCGTATCACATCACTTTAGTTGAGTGGAATCATGATAAAGACCACGTTCATATTATGTTCAAAGCTCAACCAAAAACAGAATTGACAAAATTTATCAATGCCTATAAAAGTGCTAGTTCACGTTTGATAAAGCGCAATTATCCAAGAATCAAACAATTTCTTTGGAAAGAAATGTTCTGGTCAAAAAGTTTTTGTCTTTTGACAACTGGTGGAGCACCAATTGATGTGATTAAGAAATATATTCAAAATCAAGGAAACAATCATAAATAGAAAGCAGGCGAGCTTTATGGAGCGACTAAAAGCATATAAATTTAGAATCTATCCAACAGAAGAACAAGAAACCTTCTTTGCTAAGTCTTTTGGCTGTGTCCGTAAGGTCTACAATCTAATGCTTGATGACCGAATGAAAGCTTATAAAGAAACTAGGAAAAATTCCTCTAAAAAAATGAGTTTTCCAACGCCTGCAAAATATAAGCAAGATTTTCCGTTCTTGAAAGAAGTGGATAGTCTTGCTTTAGCAAATGCACAACTCAACCTAGATAAGGCGTATAAGAACTTCTTTCGCGATAAGTCCGCCGGATTTCCTCGTTTTAAAAGCAAGAAAAATCCAGTTCAAAGCTATACGACTAACAATCAAAATGGAACAATCGCTTTGATTGATAATCAATTTGTCAAACTTCCTAAGTTGAAGTCGTTAGTTAAAATTACGCTCCATAGACAACCTAAAGGTCTGATCAAATCCGCTACAATATCACGTCATTCTAGCGGTAAATATTATATTTCTTTATTGTGTAAAGAAGAAATAGCTGAGCTTCCTAAAACTAATTCCGCTATTGGAATTGACCTTGGTATAACTGATTTTGCAATCCTTTCTAATGGTCAAAAGATTGATAACAATAAATTCACGTCAAAAATGTCAAAAAAACTAAAACGTGAACAACGTAAGTTGTCAAGACGTGCATTATTAGCTAAACAAAAAGGTATCAATCTGTTTGAAGCTAGAAATTATCAAAAACAAAAACGTAAAATAGCACGACTACATGAAAAAGTAATGAATCAACGCAATGACTTTCTAAACAAGTTGAGCACAGAGATTATCAAAAATCACGATATGATCTGTATAGAAGACTTAAATACAAAAGGTATGTTGCGTAATCATAAACTAGCAAAAAGTATTTCGGATGTTTCATGGTCTAGTTTTGTGACTAGGTTACAATACAAAGCTGACTGGTACGGTCGAAAAATTATCGAAGTGGATAAGTGGTTCCCATCTAGTCAAATCTGTTCGAATTGTGGACACAAAGACGGCAAGAAATCTCTAGAAATTCGAGAATGGACTTGTCCTGTTTGTCATGTTCATCATGACCGAGATATCAATGCTAGTATCAATATTCTGACCGAAGGTCTAAGACTACATTCTATGGGATTAGCTTAGATCCAATCATCAAAAACCGTAGGAACTACGGGGATAGCTTGGTAAATAAGAGAAACCGCTGTGAGTAAAGAAATACGCTTGCAAGTATGCTCTATTCCCAAGAAGCTCCCACTTCAAGCGTTAAAAACCGGTAGGTTTAGCTAAGTGGTGAGTAGTTCACAATCATATCGTTCTTCAAAAAACAAAGTACTCAGCTCTTTGATCCTCTGTTTAGGGATAATTTGATAGACAACATTGTCGTCATAGTAATTGGTCATTTTATCGACAGTCAACACTATGAAATCATGTTCTTTTTTATACACGACGAATCCCATCAGATGTTGGTATACATTGATATCCTCACTAAGAGGAACAACCATGGAAAAAAGCATAAAATCGGTTGGATCATCATTTACTAGCTTCTCTAAACTTGCTCGTAATTGGTTCTCTTCAGCAAAATCAAAGTACGCCTTCGTTCGCTCCAGTGATCGAATGATATTTTGCTTCGAATTTCTATCAATAAAAAAATCATCTTGGTCTTGTTCTAGCATTTTTATGTACGTGGATATCAACAATTTATAGTCATCATTCTGGTCAAAATTTTTGTCATTTGGTTTTAAAGCTAACGACAATGCGAGCATATCCACTCTTTTTTCAAACTCATGCTTCTTTTGTTCATCTAACATTTTCTATTTCCTACTCTCTACAAAGTGAATGCTTCTTGTACTTGAAGCGGTTATTTCTCTTGCTGAATCCGTTCTCTTTTTACTTTTGGCTGTGTAAAAGAAGAACGTGTTGCTCGATAAACTCAGGTACAACCTTACACTGAAAAAAAACAATCGTTGCTACATCTTTCTTACTTTACTCATCTCATTGATATTTTCGGAAATTTTTTTGTCTAATACAGTCTTTGACTCCATCAGGTCACTACCGAGAGACACTTAGTGGTTGCTGCCTAGATATAGTATGACCTGTTGATACTCTTCTCTTTTGACTACTCGTTCTTTAAAATCATTCCTGTTTTCAGTCATCTTGTCCTCCTCATTTTAATTGTGCCCATTCATTTATTCTGATTTTTTGATGAGTTACAGATAAAAAGCTTAGCTAATCAACGGTCCGACATTGTTTTATGTTGGTAGGTTGTTTTCTGGTACATCCCGAGATTCTTTCCAAATTTAATTGGTCGAAAATCAGTTAATAATGTAGCCATCCTAACTTTTTCTGGATTGGTTTGTTTGGTAGTTTCATTTTTTGCTGGAGCGCTTCTCCCTTTTTCAAATAGATTATTGAACCGAGTCACAACACTACTAAAGCAATGGGTTTTACTTTTAGCTTCCTCTCTAGTGTTCGTGCTTCGATCCTTCATCCCCACCATTTTTATTTGATACGATTGACTTTTTCTTTGGATTGATTGATCGGTAGCTTGATCAATCAATCGTTTTATTGGTTTGTGTAGTGGATCTAGCCTCACTTCGCCTCTGGTATTAGGTGCTGTTCTTCCAAATAGCGTACTTACATTTTTGTACAGCTTAAACTCATCTAAGGATTCTTTAAGTACACCTTCCTTGTTTTGTGAATTTTCTTTTCCAAATAAGATTCTTTTGAAACTATCTAATTCATTTTTCTGTTCATTTGAACTCATGTTGGCCACTACAACTTGACCTTCTTTTACTACCGTGCTTAATTGGGTAACGACACTTTTGAAATCTTTAAGGTTATCAGTGACTACTACCTTAGCTTTTTGTGGTTGGATCTTATCTAGCGAAGTGAATGTCCGCTCACATTTCTTGGCCTCTTCATTTAATGGTGGAAGCACATCAATAGTTGCTTTTTTGGTTATCCCTACATGTGCAACCACTATAGGAAAGGGTTCATTTTTGATAACTGATTGTGGTATACGATTTGCCCATAATTCCGGATCACGCTCCCATGGTGCCACTACTCTTTGCCCATTTTCCCAAAAAACAAATCTACCTTGTAGTTGATTTCTTTGAAGATATAAGACTCGCAGCGCATGATCGAACACATCATTTCTAAAACCGTCAATTGTTTGATCCATCTGATGGCGAAGCGAATCTAATGGTACCCATAGCTCAACATCTTCTCTTTTTTTAACAGCTTCAATCAGGATCAATTCAAAACGGTGGATCAAGGGGTTTTGGCTCCCCGCATCTGCAATCTCTTCAAAGACTTGATTAGTATATTCTATTGTTTGTGTATACTCTTGCCTCTCTCCCAGTGATTGCATTGGATAAACAGCGTTTGTGTCCAAATCTATGCTATCTCTTATTACTTGAGTGATTTCTTTAAGTAGAGGATTGTTCTGTATTGCTCTTTCTAAATTCTTGGAATTAAATGAACGTTTTCTTAAGGCGTGAAAAATCAATTCTATGTAGATTTTCGAATCATGGGGTATCTTTTTTTGTCTAGGATCTAAATGATCCAATCTTTCCATTAAGCCTTTTCTATCCTGTTCGTCACCAAAAATCAATACGTGTTTTAGCTTCTCGACTTTTTTTTCTATTGGAGAGATTGTTTTCTGTGGGACATGAATCAAGGCAGGTTCGCTCAGTTTCTGCTCCATCTTTGTTTCTTTTGGTACTTGGCGTTGGTGTAATTCCTCTTGTACTTCCTGTTCTTTCTTTTCTAAGCTAGCTATCATTCGTTGGGTCATTTCCTTAGCTATCGGAACCTGGATAAATGGTAAACGACCATTAATTATATTAGTTATGTACTTTTGTTGATCAAGATATTCTGTTAAGTCATCAGACGAAATCTCTGCAAGCTTACTCGTCGGATAAATGCCCAGTGACTTAATGATATTGTTGGATTTTTCTTGGATCAGGTTCTCATCTATAGTTGGAAGTTCTCCAGGATGATCGAATATTGCTGAAATATAAGGATCTTCCTTAAAAAGAAAATGGATTTGTAGATGCCATCGACGCTTTTTAGTATCAATGTTTTCTAAAAATTCACTTTTGAACTGCCCTTTTTTATATAAATAATGAAAATATATATAATCAAGCTGCCGATTTAGCTCTGGATTCTTGCCTTTCAAAGCAAACAGAAATCGCTTACGCATTTCTAAAATCGATTCCGCATGTTCTGAATGCCATTTAGGTGTCACTTGCTCATTCGTATCTAAAGAAAAGATATCTTTGCTACAATGAAATAAAATTGTTTTTAGCGCAGCATCAACCTCGTTAACTGAACAATTTCCAGTCTTTTGTTCTTTCATGACGATGGCTGGTATACCGATTGATTCGTTTTGGATTGAAAGAGTTGCTAACCTTCTCAATACAAAATATGGTTTGCGAACTTCATGAAATCGCTCTTTAAGAAACAGTTCACTTAGTTCCAAAATTTTTGTTGGCGGAATCTCAAAATAAGAAACCGTGTGATCATCGAAATTTTTTTCTTTATCCACCTTCATAATTATAAAAGAATCATTTTTTTTATAGACTGTTAATCCACATATATGAGGTGATACTGCCCCATACTCTCCTGGATAAAATGAAGAGGGAATAAGCATGAAATCTGTTGGATCATCATTTCTCAGTTTTTCAAAGATCATTTGCACTTGTTCTTTTTTCTCAAAATCATAAAAATCTTTTGTTCGCTTTAGCGATTCCATGATATTTTCTTTTCGTTCCTTTTCAATAAAAAAATTGTCTTGATCCTCACGAATCATTTGAATATATGTTGAGAATAATAATTGATAGTCTTTATTTAAACCAAAATGATTGATATTTTCTTGTAGTGATAAAGATAAAGCTAATATATCTAATTTTTTTCTGAATTCGTTCATTGTTTGATCTATCATAGTTGACCTCCAAATCGTCTTATTTTTATCTATTCGTCTCAATGGTGTGTCAGTATGTATTTTTTGATTCAGTCAGCGACAATGTTCCATCTGACTGATTCTTTGTTTACTTTGCGATTGGCTATTCGTCTTTGCATATGTTTTCAACTGTTTCAATTCTTTTTTCTCAGTAAGCATAGACGCTTCTGGTTTTACCAGGCTCTTTGACTTAGGCTGATAGGTCGCCCAAAACTCAGGATCAGACTCCCAAGGTGGAGAAACAAATTTTTTCTTTTCAATAAAAACGACTCGCTGCTTGAACCGCTCCCAGTTCCGATATAGATAGCGTAGTTCACTTCCAGTAATGCCGGGGACTTTTTTTACTACTCTTAAATCACAAAGTTCGTCTAATAGAAAGACTACTGTTACATGTTGAGACAACAAAGTAAGTTCTAGCCCGATTTTACAGCCTTTTTTTATGAAGTGTTGTTTGATCTCTGGACGATCAAATTGGGTATAGTCTTCTGAAATGACCTCTTTAAAGATGTTTTTCAATTGAAATTTTTCAATCGTTTGTGTGACATGATAATATGTTTCCCACAATGGTAAATAGCGTTCCTTTTCGGGCAAGTAATCAATCCAATGACTAAAAAATTCTTCTCTACTTTCTTCTGTAGGACAATGTTTTATATGTTCAAAAATACTTTCCATTAAAATATCATTATACTTATCAATATGAACATCATTTGTGTCCTTATATTGGAAATGCTTTAGCAAAACTTGATCTTCATAGTTAAAGTGGATACGTGCTACTCGTAATCCGTAGATTAGAAGATGGCTCTCTGACGGGGAAATAGCCGATGATTTTCTCAAATTATTTTCCACACAATTTCTCCATAATCTAGCATTTCTTTCCCAAGGAGCTGCGACGGTTTGTCCATTCTCCCAAAAGACAATTGACGCTTTGAGTTTGTCTTTTTCATGATATAAACTGCGTAACGTAAAATCTGTATATCTGTTTTGCTTTCCTTGGATCGTTGCTGCAAAATTCCCACCATAAGAATCTAAAGATATCCAGATGACAAGATCACTTCGATTTTTCGCAACTTCAATCATTAATAATTCTGTTTTTTTTAACAATTGTATTCGTAGACTATAAGTTAAAGTATCTTTCATTGAGTAATTGGCAAATTGTCCTGTTTCCTTGTATTGTTGATACTCCTCAAGAAACGGCTCCGAGTAGATCCTGTGTAATTGAAATCTTGGGTCCTCCATCATGATGGCTTGAATATCTTCCCAGAGTGGATATTTGCTGCCTGCTTTTATTTGGTCAATCAACTCTTTGGGTTGAAGAGAGAAATTCTCAAAAGGTTGTTGAATGAGATAGTCGACTAACTCTTCCATATAAACCAATGGGTCATACGGATTTGTTTTTTCCCTGAGTTCTCTATCATTCAACTGTTGTTCCAAATTGCTTTCAGTTGCTCCAAAGCAAAGAATTGTTTTTTGATTTGTTCCTCGAAGCATTTTTCTCCCTCTTTCAATAAAAGTATTTGTAGCATTTCTGTTCAGTATAGTTAAAGTTTTGCCATGGTATAAATCAATTATTTTATAAATAAAGAAAAAATGAGATTGAGATAGAAGTAAAAACACTCCTATCTCAATCTCATAAAGTAAATTATTGATTCCCTTCAAACAAGATGCCTGCTTCTGCCAAGCCTTGTTTGATTTGTTGCAATACTTCCTTATGTGAGTAACGGATCGTATGCAAATGGATCCCATCCGTTAATTCAGACAATAACGAAGCCTGACTTTTCCGATAACGTTTCATAAATGAACGAATATCTTCTGCTGTCTTGATATGAAGCATTCCTGTCAGTTCGCCGTACAAGGGATGCTCAACGATGACGTCTAGTATCTCGCCACCATGAGCAACGATCAACTGTAGTTCTTCCTCTGTTTGTTCTCTCTGATGTTGTACCGCGATTTTACTGATGAACCCATTTTTGTCTTGTTCATCTTCCAAAAGATATCCTCTGGCCGTCGCCACGATCGCTTCTCCTGCCGCTCGTAGCAACGCAATGTCTCCTACAATGATTTGGCGGCTGACACCAAAACGAGTAGCAAACTTACTGGCACTGACAGGTTTCTCTGCATCAACTAGCGTTTCAATAATTTCTTTTCGGCGAGTTTCTCCTTCAATCATTTATCTACTCCATTCGTTTCTTTTGATAGTTTCGTGAGTGCTTCATGATATCTGCATAAGTAGCTAAGATCGTCTCACTATATTCTGGTGTTTTCAACCAACTGGCAACTTTATCCAACACTTGTTGCTCTCTTTTTTTATCATAAACCGCTTGGTTAGTTGCTCGTTTGACATCACCGATCTTCGTGACGGTAGCCATTCTTTTTTCAAGTAGTTCTACTAATTGGTGATCGATTTGATCAATCGATTGTCTCAACTCTTCCAATGACTCTTCAGGCATTGGTTCATCGATGCGTTTGATGATCCGTGCCGGATTCCCTGCGATCACTACATTATCTGGGAACGATTTGGTCACGACTGCTCCCGCCCCGACCACGACATTGTCTCCTAAAGTCACTCCAGGAGTGATGATCACTCCACCACCTAGCCACACATTATTGCCGATTTCGATTGGTTTAGCAAATTCTAACCCACTATTTCGCTTCACTGGATGTAGTGGATGTGTGGCAGTATAAAGCTGAACATTAGGGGCAAACATGCAGTTATCACCAATTTTGATCGTACTGACATCTAAGAATGTACAATTAAAGTTCGCATAAAAATTCTCACCTACGTAAATATTATAGCCGTAATCAAAATTGATCGTTGGTTCCATATAAATCTTCTCGCCGGTAGCACCAAATGTCTCTTTAAGTAATTGACTGCGAAGTTCACTTGTTTCCGCTTGGTTGATGATCTGGCTTTGACTTCGAGCAAATTTTCTATCGGCTGATAATTCTGGATCACCCGCAAAATAAAGTTCGCCGGCAATCATTTTTTCTTTTTCTGTTTTAGCTGTCATTTTACACTCTCCTGTACTTTTTTGAACACCTTCGTTCCATCTGTTTGGACAAATCGGTACGCCTCTGATAAATAGACAGGGGTCTGATTGATGACTAATAGCTTCGCTTGTGGTGAGCGAAACTGGATCAAATCACAAAAAGGATGGACTTGGAAACTTGTCCCTACAATCACAATCAAGTCGGCCTGACTGACAGCAAAAGCTGATTGCTCTAATACTTCATCCTGGAACCCTTCTCCATATAACACAATATCTGGGCGAATCTGGCCACCACACAGTTGATGCTTGTCACTGGTCAGATAATCTTGCCAGTCAACAGGTTGATGGCAGTTTCGACAATAACAATGATACAGATTCCCATGAAAATTAACTAGTTTTTTACTTCCAGCTTTTTCATGTAACCCATCGATATTTTGCGAAACGACCCATACCTCTTTTTCTTTAGCCAACTCTACGATTTCTCGATGGATGATATTCGGGCGTGCTTCGGGATGATAAAGATGTTTGAGAAACGAATAAAATTTTTGTGGTTCTTCATCCATCGCTTGATGACTCAACAAATATTCTGGACGATCCATCCCTTGGTAAACACCGGTTAGTGAACGGTAATCGGGTATTCCAGAAGGTGTGGACACACCTGCCCCTGTTAGAAAGGTCAGTTTTTGACTTTCAATTATCGCTGTCGCTGCTTCTTCAATTGTTTGTTCCAACATTTATCACTCACCTCTCTTCTATTATAATCGAAATAAAATGAAACATACCCTCAATCGAATGAAAATTCAGAGATTTTTTTTGAGAAAATACTCACAAACATCACTGACAAAACAATGAAAACGTGCTACAATACCAATGATCTGTATATTTTGAGTATGAAATGAGGTGAATCAATATGGTTGCATTCTTAATTTATTGGGGCGTTATTTTAGCATGTATCGCTTGGTTAGCATTAAGTATTTATTTCTCTATCTTCTATTTAGTACGTAAAGAAAATGGAAATCTATGGGCGTTTGCCTTTTTCAATGTATTGGCAGCAATTGTTCTAGCAATTACATTAGTTGTTTATCGCACATGGGGCTGGGGGATCACACAATACTCTAGTTTGATCTATCTCGTTTTAGCTATTTATGGGGTAACAGTTATTTTACAAGCCATTCTTGGTCGTGAACCTAAGAAAGCTACAGCTTAAAATACTTTTAGATAAAAAAGGAAACAGACTGCGTGATTTTGCAGTCTGTTTTTCGTTATTTTACTATCATTTAAGTGTTGCATAAAATGTATAATTATTCTTTTTTTGAAAACATTCTCTTTTCCTTTTTTCATGAAAGAAATTAAATAAACAGGATATTTCTTTATTTATCAACTTTTTTCTGCAAAAATGTAGTTTCTCATTGACAAAGTGGCTACTCTATCGTAGACTATTTTTTGTATAAATAACTGAATACGAGATGCCTCAATCAATGAGGTAGAGGTCGCGAGAATCATTAAACCTGTGGAGTGAAGCAAACATGTGGAAGCAGGGCTAGGGAGGATCGCCGAAATGTACTTTTTTTTGCTTAAAAAGTATGTTGGGACGTAAGTTAACAGCTTACGGACTGTCTTAGCAGTGATGCTAAGTTGCGCTATGTTTTGTGAGAGGTTTATCACTCTGTGAAATTTAGCGGCCCTTTTGTACCTACAAAGCGGTCGTTTTTTATTTCTCCTTGATAAGCAACTGCAATGCATGTATTCGACCACTCGTGTCAAGGCGCTTTGGTTATCAGCCAAAGAAGCTGAGCGAACGTTGGTCTTATCAGTATATGCCTGAAGGACCACGTACGTGAACAAACAAAAAGGAGAAGACAGATGAAAAAAAATTCAGTTACACTCACTCTAATTTTTACGTTTATTCTATCGATCTTTAGCTTGACCACTTTGGCTCATGCAGATGATAAAACACCGAGCGATCAATTTCGTGTCGGAATGGAAGCTGGTTATGCGCCCTTTAACTGGTCTCAACAAACAGATGCAAACAATGCCTATCCAATTCAAGGACAAAACAGCTTTGCTGGCGGATATGATGTCCAAATTGCCAAAAAGGTAGCTGAAGGTTTAGGTAAAGAACTAGTCATTGTCCAAACGAAATGGGACGGTTTACCGCCTGCCCTTCAATCTGGAAAGATCGATGCAATCATTGCCGGCATGAGTCCGACGGCAGAACGCCAAAAAGAAATCGACTTTACTGATCCATACTATGAATCAGAACTTGTGATTGTCGTACAAAAAGATGGTAAGTTTGCGAATGCGACTAGCTTAGAAGATCTTTCTGGCGCAAAAATCACTGCACAATTGAATACATTCCACTATAACGTGATCGATCAGATCCCAGGAGTGGACAAGCAACAAGCAATGGATAACTTTTCAGCCATGCGAACAGCACTAGCTTCTGGCATGATTGACGGTTATGTTAGTGAACGTCCAGAAGGGGTAACCGCCACAAGCGTCAACCCAGCCTTGAAAATGCTCGAACTAGATGAAGCAAATGGCTTTCAAACAAATCCCGAAGATGTCCAGATTGCTGTAGGGATGCGTAAAGGTGATCCTGATCTTCAACAAGTCAACCAAATATTAAGCGGCATTTCTCATGATGATCGTATTGCTATCATGGACCAAGCCATTGAAGACCAACCTGCGTCAACGGATGGAGATGCAGAAGAAACTGGCTTGCTCCATGATTTCAAGACGATTTGGGATCAATATGGCAACATGTTCTTACGCGGAGCTGGTTTGACACTATTTATCGCATTGATCGGTACAGTTGTAGGAACAACATTAGGTTTATTGATTGGCGTCTTTCGCTCAATTCCAGAATCTGATAATAAAGTGACACGCTTCTTCCAAAAAGTAGCTAATTTCTTATTATCTGTTTATATCGAAGTCTTCCGTGGTACACCAATGATGGTTCAAGCCATGGTCATCTTCTATGGATTGGCTCTAGCCTTTGGTATTTCTCTGGATCGCACGATTGCTGCGTTGTTCATCGTTTCGATCAACACTGGTGCGTATATGACTGAGATTGTACGTGGTGGGATTTTTGCAGTAGATGGCGGACAATTTGAAGCAGCCCAAGCGATCGGCATGACCCACAGTCAAACGATGCGTAAAGTAGTGATTCCGCAAGTATTGAGAAATATTTTGCCGGCTACCGGAAATGAGTTTGTTATCAATATCAAAGACACCGCCGTATTAAGTGTCATTGGTGTAGCAGATCTATTCTTCCAAGGAAACTCTGCCTCTGGTGCCAACTTCCAATTCTTCCAAACATTCACGATCGTTGGGATCATCTACTTGATCATGACCTTCACGATTACAAGAATCCTACGTGTGATTGAGAAGAAAATCGACGGACCTACTGCGTATACAAAAATTGAAGAAGTCAACAACGCGAACCTACAGGAATAAGGAGGCAGTCCTATGAGTGAGAATATCATCGAAATCAATCATTTAAGTAAAAAATTCGGCGACAATGAAGTGCTGAAAGATATTAGCATGACCGTCAATAAAGGGGAAGTCGTGACCATCATCGGTTCCTCTGGTTCAGGTAAATCAACATTCTTACGTTGTATCAATTTACTAGAAAAACCATCAGGCGGCGAGATCATTTACAACAACGAAAACGTCTTAGCACCAAAATATAATTTACCAAAGTATCGGACAAATGTCGGTATGGTTTTCCAATCTTTCAATCTTTTCAATAATATGAATGTTTTAGAAAATTGTATTTCTGGACAAACCACTGTCTTAAAAAGAGAGAAAGAGCATGCCCGTAAAGTGGCAATCGAAAACTTAGAAAAAGTCGGTATGAGACAATACATCGAAGCTCGTCCTTCTCAACTATCCGGTGGTCAAAAACAACGGGTCGCTATCGCTCGTGCTCTATCAATGAACCCTGATGTGATGCTCTTCGATGAGCCAACTTCTGCCCTTGATCCTGAAATGGTCGGTGAAGTATTGAATACGATCAAAGATCTAGCCCATACTGGACTGACAATGATCATCGTAACCCATGAAATGGAATTTGCGAAAGAAGTATCTGACCGAGTGATCTTCATGGATAAAGGTGTGATTGCGGAAGAAGGAAGTCCTGAAGATATCTTCGTTCATCCAAAAGAAACACGTACGAAAGAGTTCTTGTCACGCATTTTGAATAACTAATAAAGTATCAAATCACCCTTAGTATTCAAACTACCGCAACTTGATTGAGCAAGGTCATCCTACTCAAAAAGTTGCGGTTTTTCTTTTTATTTATTGTTTTTGTTCCGATCGCTTTATCGGTTGAACTTTTGCGCAACCTCACGTAACATGTGGTTGTGAGAAACCTCTTCAAATTAAGAAGATTCAGATATTGGAGTGATCTTTTGACTAACATTTTTTCGAGGCAGTGAAAACACGCTACTTATTCCTCTCACAGGGTTAGCAGTCGTTTCGTCAATGTGTAGCATCATTCTAGAGAATTCGATAATTTTCAGAAAATTGTTGCAATTCATCACATAATTTGTTACTTTTAACAAAATACAAAAAAGTAAAGGAGTTTTCTATGTCAAAAAAATTATCATTCAAAGAAAATCTATTCATCGGTTCCATGCTATTTGGCCTATTTTTTGGAGCTGGTAATCTTATATTTCCTGTCCATATGGGGCAAGAAGCTGGTGCGGATATCTTCTGGGCAAATCTTGGCTTTTTAGTTACAGGGATCGGTTTACCCTTCTTAGGTGTCATTGCGATCGGTGTTTCCAAAACCTCTGGTGTCTATGAATTAGCACAACGAATCAATAAAACTTATGCACTTATTTTTACTGTCTTACTTTATTTAGTCATTGGTCCATTTTTTGCCTTACCACGTTTGGCAACTACTTCTTTTGAAATTGGCTTAGCACCTTTTATTCCAGCAGAAAATCAAACATTATTTTTAGCTATTTTTAGTTTCTTATTCTTTTTAGCTGCTTGGTGGTTATCCAAACGTCCAACTAAAATCTTGGATTATGTTGGTAAATTTTTGAATCCCGCATTTTTAGTATTACTAGGTATCTTGCTATTACTTGCTTTTATCAACCCACTTGGCTCAGTAGCGGATGCGCCTGTCCAACCTCACTACCAAAACCAAGCATTCTTCACTGGTTTTACACAAGGATACAACACGTTGGATGCGTTAGCTGCCTTAGCTTTTGGGATCATTATCGTCACGACGATTCGCGGCATGGGTGTCACAAAGCCTTCTGATATTGCAAGAGATACGATCAAATCAGGCGCGATCAGCATCGTTTTGATGGGGATCATCTATACCCTACTTTCTTATGCAGGAACAATGAGTCTAGGAACATTCCCAATGAGTGCGAATGGTGGTATCGCCTTGGCACAAATTGCTGATCACTATTTAGGAACTTACGGGAGTATCCTATTAGCCTTTATCGTGATTCTTGCTTGTTTAAAAACAGGTATCGGACTGATTACTGCATTCGCAGAAACATTCACTGAATTGTTTCCTAAAAGAAGCTATCTATTCTTTGTAACCGGAACAAGTTTATTAGCATGTTTAGTTGCAAACGTGGGCTTAACGAATATTATTCAGATCTCTTTACCGGTCTTGATGTTTATTTATCCATTGGCAATGACCTTGATCTTACTTGTATTGTTTGGCCCATTATTTAAACAACGTACTTCTGTTTATCGAATGACCACATATTTCACATTACTCGCTTCCATCGTGGATGGACTGAATGCTTGTCCTGATTCAATTAAGCAAACAAGTTTCGTCAAAGGAATTTTAACATTCGCTGATTCCTATCTCCCATTCTTCTCATTAGGAATGGGCTGGATCACACCAGCAGTGATTGGCTTTATCATCGGATTACTCTGGAGTTTCTTTAAAAATGAAAAAAAGTCTGACTTGATTGTTAGCTAACAAAAAAAAGAGATGTTTAACTTTTTGTATAAAAAAATTAACAACTTTGGTAAACTTTCGTCACAAAATATTCACAACTCACCTTTAATATATAAGTATACCAACAAACAACCCTAACAACACTTTTTCATTTTTAACTCCTTTCCTGCTAGCTCCCCGGCTAGCAGGTCCTTTTTTTTATTCATACCGATCCAACAAATCAAGTTCTTTGAGAATCTTTAGATTCTCTCTCTAGTAAGAAAAACATATAAAAAGCTATGAAAAAGCAATCTACTTTTTCATAGCTTTTATTCTTATTTAGATAATCGCTCTTGGTCTCCCGTAGGTGAAAGACTAGTGATTTTTTCGATTTGTTCAATTGGGACGATTCGGATTTGTTGCTCTTGGTTTTGCAAGCGAATCATCACTCGGTCATGCTCAACTGTTTTCGTTGCCACCCAACCGGAAAAGGTTTCGTACTTATTGCTTAGTGGATTCTCGCGCACTTGTAGAATCACTAAACTATTCTGAGCTGCAGCTTTCTGGAGTTCGAGAATGAACTCCCCTTGTAACCGTACATTCTCAGCTTTTTCTTCTGTGTCATTCACAAATGAATCAAAAAGTTGAAACGAAGTATTAGTCACTAACTTTGTCAGTTTCTTCATTGGTGATACTGTTTCTTCATCCATTGAATGTACCCCTCCCTTAGCTAAGAATATGTTACTTAATTACTCCTATTTTATCCAATTTTTCTTAAAAAAACAAGAATATAGTTTATTTTATACCAACTTTTACCTAAAACTACCAAACAATACATGTGTTATTTTAAGTCGTTTTTCACCCATAATTCAAGCCATTTTTCTAAGCCTTCATTGACCAATCGATAGGTTTCTTCAAAGTTATTCGTGTAATATGGATCAGGTACATTTTGTGCTTTTTTGCCAATGATTGGACTCAGAAATAGTTGGATTTTCTCTTGCGCTTCAATAGGCGCAAGTTGCTTTAAATCCGCCACATTTGACTGATCCATACCGATGATCCAATCAAATTTTTGGAAATCTTCTCGACGTATTTGGCGAGCAATCATTTCTCGCGTATCAACGTGCTCTTTTGCCAAGATCGCTTGTGTCCCTGGATGAGGAGCACTACCTACCTCATAGGTGCTCGTTGCAGCCGAATCAATGACGAAGGAATCCGTCATATCCTTTTCTGCCACTTTCTTTTTTAATAACCCTTCTGCCATAGGTGAACGACAAATATTTCCCAAACAAACAAATAATACTTTCGTCATAGCATTCTCTCCTTTTGTATTCCTATTTTTGGAATCAATGAAAAAAGGTCATTCGTCTTTTATTTCCTGTTCTTCTTCCAATGCATACAACCGATACGAATACAATTCAGTATCTTTGGCTAAACGAAAGAACTGCATTGCAACTTCTAAGGGTGTTTCTGTATAACCTTGTGTGATCCAATTGACTAAGACTCCACTACAACCATAAGAGAAAAAACGAGCATAAAATAATTTATCTTTAGAAGTTAGTTGTTTTTCTTCATCCATTTGCTCAAATATTTTAATAAATGAGGGTTGGATCAACGCAGAAAATTGCTTTTGCAGAATCTCCTGTTCTGAACTAACGGTACTTGAATAGAACTGTTTATTTTCGGCAATGGCTTTTAACATCAGCAATGCTTGCTCTTCCCAATTGTCGAGAGAAAGCGATTCTGTTTTTAGGTAATGCAATGAATCTTCATAGTACACCCAACGCAATAAATCATACTTATCGGTGAAATGATAATAAAATGTTTGTCGGTTGATGCCTGCTTCGTGTGCGATCTGTTGCACACTGATTTTGCGAAAAGGCTGTGTTTCGCAAAGCGACACCAAGACTTTTTTGATCATTTGTTTCGTATGTGAAGCGTCTCCCACAATGATCCCTCCCATCTCTTCAATCATTATTCTACTATTTGCTCTTTCAATAGAAAAGAGTGATCACACTTGGTAGTCATAGCCAAAGTGTTCATACGCATAGGCGGTAGCGATCCGCCCACGAGGAGTCCGTTTCAAAAAGCCTTTTTGGATCAAAAAAGGTTCATACATATCTTCGACTGTTTCTCGCTCTTCTCCAATATTAACGGATAAAGTGCTTAGACCTACTGGACCCCCACCATACAGCTCGATCATCGTACGTAGCAATTTCTGATCGACATAATCCAATCCCGCTTGATCGACCTGTAAGAGTGTCAATGCGCGGTCAGCAATCAACTGATCGATCTTGCCATCTCCTTGTACTTGGGCAAAATCACGCACTCGTTTTAACAAGCGATTAGCGATCCGCGGGGTTCCTCGGGAACGTCGTGCGATTTCTAAAGCCCCTTCGGTGATGATCTCCGTTTGAAAAATATCGGCAGATCGTAAAACGATTTCTCTTAAATCTTCTTCTTCATAGTATTCCATGTGAGCAATGATTCCAAAACGGTCACGTAAAGGTGCAGACAGCATCCCTGCTCGAGTCGTTGCACCGATCAACGTGAAAGGTGGTAACGGAAAATGAACGGGGTGAGCAGTCGGCCCTTGCCCTACCATGATATCTACATAGAAATCTTCCATCGCCGAATAAAGCATTTCTTCTGCCACGCGAGGTAAGCGATGGATCTCATCAATAAACAAGACATCCCCTGCTTCTAGTTCATTCAAAATTGCCACCAGATCTCCTGGTCGCTCAATGGCTGGTCCACTTGTCGTACGGATATTGACTTGCATCTCGTTTGCGATGACCATAGCCATCGTTGTTTTCCCCAATCCCGGAGGACCGTATAACAAGACATGATCTAGCGGTTCTTCACGATTACGTGCCGCTTCGATGTAGATACTCAATTCTTGTTTTACTTTATGTTGACCGATATATTGCGCAAGCAATTGAGGGCGCAAAGATTTTTCTAAACTTAATTCATTCTCACCAGGTTCTGGTGAAAGAAGATGTTCATCTGTCATCAAGCGTCCTCCTTACTTTTTCATCATCAATTTCAATGCTTGCCTTAAATACTCATCCGTTGTTTGATTGTCGATTTCTTTAAGTTGTTTCTCTACTCGTTTGATTTCACGCTCACTGTAGCCGAGAGCGGCTAAAGCTTCCATTGCCTCTGACAAGGCACTTGCATCTTGAACCGTTGCTTCATCAAATAAAGAAAATGGCGTATCGATACTCAACTCGCCAAACTTGCCTTTTAGATCCAAGATCATTTGTTGTGCTGTTTTTTTACCTACACCTGGGAACTTCGTCAAGTAAGTGACATCGCCAGTTTCCACCGCTTGGATCAAGCCAGAATGATCGTCACTCGCCATGATCGCTAATGCACTTTTCGGTCCGATCCCTGAAACACTGACTAATCGTAAAAACAATTGTTTCTCGTCGAGTGAATCAAAACCGTATAGTAAATGTGCATCTTCACGGATGACTTGATGGACATAGATTTTTACTTCTTTATCTAACTTACTACTATAGCGATAAGGGTTACCTAACGCAATTTGATAGCCCACCCCTTGCGTTTCTACAACGATATAATACGGACTGATAAAAGTCACCCTGCCTCTTAGATATTCATACATTGAAATTTCCGTTGCCAAAAATCTATAAATATCTATAACCAACTATAATAGTTGTCAGATTGATGTTTGTTTCCTGTTTCTACGTGCCCGATTTTGCCCATTGCTCGCTACTCTCGTTTGTTCTAACACTCCACAGGCGTCAATTCGGATACAACGAATCCTACATATCTACGTTTTTCGTTTCAGTAGAAGCTCATCGATCAAGCAATATAACTAGCTAAATTTAAACTTGCATGATAATCTCTATCCGCTGTATAACCGCATTCTTCACAATGATAGGTGCGGTCAGACAATTTCAAATCTACTTTCTTATGCCCACATTCATGGCATAGTTTGGAGCTTGGATAGAATCGATCCGCCTCTACTAATTCAATGCCGTAATCTTCACATTTATACTGTAGTTGGCGTTTGAACTCATAGAACTTTTGTTGTGCGACTGATTTCGCTAGATGCTTATTCTTCATCATTCCTCTTACATTCAATGTCTCGACAACGATTTTCGATGGCTTGGTTTTCACGATCTCTGTCGTTGTTTGATGGATGTAGTTCTGACGAATATTCGCTAGTCTTCGATGTATATACCGGATTTCCTTTTCTAATTTATAGATGTTACACGTTTTGACAAATCGGTTTCCCTCCTTATTCATTTCATATTTTCGAGAAACTGTACGCTGTAACCGACGTAGTCGTTTCTCAATCTTTTTCACTTTTTTTGTTTTATTAATATTTTTGTAGACTCTTCCATTAGAAACAGTCGCTAAGTCTTTGATACCAAGGTCAATCCCCAGTGTCTCACCTGTTAAGTGCTGTAATGGTTGCTCTTTATCAATTCCAACTGAAAGATACCAATACTTTCCATCAAAACTAACTCGTGGATTAAAATACTTTGTATTCCTTGGGATTTGTTCGTTGGTTTTTACCCAACCGATTTTTTCAAGTAAAACTGATTTTGTTTTCACTTTCAGCTTGATGTTGTCATTATAAAAAGCTGGTTTCGTCTTCTTTCTTAACTTGAACCGTGGCTTTTCAACCTTTAAACGACTTTTTCCTATCCTACCACCAAACCATTTTTTATAGGCATCGCAAGCATCTTTTACTGCCTGTTTCGCAATGTTATTGGAAACATCGTTCAGCCAAGCATACTTAGGACGCTTTTTGATTTTAGTAATATGCTTTCGTAAATGATTGTTGACGATAAATTTTCCGCCAAATCGATGATTCATTTCTTGCATCTTTAGTGTCCAGTTAAATATCCAGCGAGCTGTCCCGCTTGATTGCCACAGTTTTTTTTCTTGCTCTTTAGTTGGTCGTAGTCTGACTTTTTTGGCTCGTATCATCTTTCATCAATTCCTTAATCATTTTCTTCGCTTTATTTGCTCGATTTCCCTGCCATATTTATTGCAAAGGTTATCAATAAGCTCATACTCGAAACGAATGAACCGGTCTTTGTATAGAATGACTACCTTTTCTATTTCTCCGTTGGTCATTCAATCGATCAACTGATTTAACCCTTCGGATATCCTCGCGCAATCATGTAAGTTTTTACATTCTCAATCTGACGTTCTAAGTCATCTTTTTGTTTGAACTTCCTCTACAATAGCCAATAATTTTTCGCTTAGGTTTCTTTCAGCAATTCCTAAAAATTGATTTCGTTGTTCTTCAGAATAATAACGAGTACCACCTTGCGAAATATGAGCAGGTGTCAATTCACCTTATTTATCCCAGTTTCTTAAGGTTTGTGATGTTACGACTCTCTGTTTTTCAAATTATCCTATTGAGTACATAGCCATCGTTTTTTACCCCAATATGAGCATCCTACATATCGATAATAAAGACTACAGATTTATAGATCATTATAGATACTAATTAACTGTTGTTACCCTCTTTCTTTCGCACACATACGTTCCCATATTTCTATCCATTGTAGCATACTTTGCGATTTAAAAAAAGTGTTCCCAAAAACAGAACTACGAGCTTAGGTCTTTGATAAAGGCCCAAACTCGTAGCATATTTTCTCTGTGTATTAGCGATTGATAGATGCTTGACCAATCATTTCTTCATGTTGTACTTGGCCTGATTTACTTAATGAGAAATCAGCCACTTTGTCCGTATTCGTTAGCACAACTAAGACATCTGTTTGTTTACCTGCTTGTTCAATGGCACTGAGATCCATCTCTGCTAGTTGTGTCGTTGGCGAGACCGGATCGCCTTCTTTCACAAGAACATTGAATGGTGCACCCTTTAATTCGACAGTATCAAGTCCCATGTGAACAAGAACTTCTACACCGGTTTCACTTAGAATACCGATGGCATGTTTTGTTTCAAATACACTAGTTACTTTACCATTTACTGGCGAATAGATTTTTTGATTGTCCGGAACGATCGCATAGCCCTCACCCATCATTTTTTGTGAAAAAACTGGATCATTCACTTCTGTAATTGCTTTGATTTTTCCGTCTGCAACGGCGAATAACTCTTCATTGGCAGTGGCTACAGCAGTTGTTCCTGCGGCTTCAAAGTTTTGTGTAGGAATCGATACGCCTTCCGCAGTTTGTAATACACTTACTTCTTCTGGATTGACTGGATCTAATTTGTTCAAGATCCCTTTACGTCTAAATACTACAGTTAAACCAAATGGTACGATGATTGCGATGATCATTGCAATCGTGAATGGTAACCACGTTTGTGCTTGGATTGCTAAGATTCCTGGCAAACCACCGACACCGATCGCATTTGCTCGAACATCCATCAAGTTCGCAAACATTCCTGCCACACCAGAACCGATCATTGCAGCTACAAATGGATACACATATTTCAAGTTGATCCCAAACATAGCTGGTTCCGTTACTCCTAGATAACAAGAAATCATCGCTGGAATAGAAACTTGTTCTTCTTTTTTATTGCCGCGATGCAAGAAGATGATTGCAAGTACGGCAGATCCTTGTGCAATATTTGACAATGCGATCATTGGCCATAAATTGGTTGAACCAAAGTCAGCAATCAACTGCATATCGATGGCATTTGTCATATGGTGTAATCCTGTAATAACTAGTGGTGCATATAAGAAACCAAATAACGCACTGAATAACCAGCTGATCGATGAAGTCAAGCCAGTATTCACGATTGATGAAATCCAGTTACCGATTGCCCAACCGACTGGACCTAACACTACATTAGCCGCGATAACAGTTGGTAATAGTGAAAACAGTGGGACAAAAATCATTGAGATCGATTGTGGGATATACTTACGGAAGAAAATCTCTAAATAAGCAAGTAAGAACCCGGCAAGCATCGCTGGAATGACTTGCGCTTGGTAACCAATCATTTGTACTTGTGCAAAGCCAAAGTCCCAAAATGGGATATCTGCAGCGGCAGTTGAAGCGACACTATAGGCATTTAATAATTGCGGTGAAACCAAAGTAATCCCTAAAACAATTCCTAAAATCTGTGTCGTTCCCATTTTCTTTGCAATACTCCAAGTGATCCCTACAGGTAGGAAATGGAAAATCGCTTCCCCAGGTAGCCATAAGAATGAATTCACACCATTCCAGAATGTTGAACTTTCTGCAATCGTTCCACCTAAACTCTCGAACTGAATGCCTTCCAATACGTTACGGAACCCTAAAATCAATCCCCCAACAATGATTGCTGGAATCAATGGTGTGAAGATTTCAGCTAGAACTGCAATTGCTCGTTGCAACGGATTAAGATTCTGTTTTGCAGCAGCTTTACTTTGTTCTTTTGAAACGCCTTCAACTCCTGATACCGCAACAAAGTCGTTATAAAATGTTGAGACATCATTGCCGATGATCACTTGGAATTGACCGGCATTGGTAAACATTCCTTTTACACTGTCAATCTCTTCGATCTCAGCTTCATTTGCTTTTGCAGGGTCATTTAAAACAAAGCGCATACGTGTCGCACAATGGCTGACCGCAGCAATATTTTCTTTCCCGCCGACTCCCTTTAACAGCTTCTCGGCATCTGCTTGATATTTCCCCATAACATAAACCCCTTTCATTTGACTTGTTTATACAAGTTGCTTTGTACTCACACTATAATGTTTTTCTCAACAAATTGCAAGCGTTTTATGCTAAAAACATAAATAACTTGTAATCGTTATTATCCTTGTTGTAGAAACATCTTCCTTCTATCCACATCCAGTTTGAAATCTCCATATAGCTGTAGTATAGTTTATAAGCGAAGAACGAACGATTGCCTAAAGGAGAGGACCGATGAATAAATTTAATGAAATTTTTTTAGACTTAGAAAAGAAAATCTTAGATAAAGAGTATCCTCCTCATACTTTACTCCCCAGTGAAAATCAATTGATCAAAATTTATGGTGTTTCACGGGAAACAATTCGTAAAGCACTTAATCTATTGACGACAGAAGGATATATTCAAAAGAAACAAGGAAAAGGATCGATCGTTTTAGACCGAAATCGTTTTGATTTCCCGATTGCTGGACTAACAAGTTATAAGGAACTTCAAGAAAATCAACATATCCCGAGTGAAACGATCGTAAAAACACTTGAAGAAACTGTAGTCGACAACGAATTACACAAAGTAACTGGCTGGGCAGTCAATACACCTGTCTGGCATTTAGTCCGCCAAAGAAAAATCAATGGCGAAGTCGTGATTTTAGATCGGGATTATTTATTAAAAGAAACCGTACCTACTTTAACCAAGGAACAAGCAGCCAATTCGATTTATGAATACTTTGAAAATGAGCTAGCTCTCTCCATTGCCTATGCCCAAAAAGAAATCACTGTCGAACCAATCGATGCCAGTATTTCAGAGTCGATGGACCTCCATGACGATCCTTATGTCGTAATTGTCCGTGGCCTCGTTTATTTAGAAAATACTGAATGCTTCGAATACACTGAATCGATCCACCGCCTCGACAAATTCCGGTTCGTGGAATTTGCACGAAGAAGAAGGTTGTGAGAAAGCCGTTCAGCTCCGAGTAGTAAGACGGAACGTGAGAAAATAGCTTCTCATATTTTTTCACGTTTTGACTTACTATTGAAGGAGTTGGCTTTCGAACACCGTTTATCTAGGTTGTGAAAGAAGCGATTAACACTAAGGCAGAAGACAGAAAAATCGAAAATGGCTGTTTCATTTTTGATTTTTTTGGCTTATGACCGAAGTGTTGCTTCTTGAACACCGTTTATCTAGGTTGTGAAAAAGCCCAGTAGCTCAACGTAATTAGGTAGCAAGTAAAACCTGTTCGTTAAATTTCCGCTAAATTTCTAGGCTATCCTCCCTACTTAAAGCAGATTGTTTGCTTCTATTTCAGATGGCAGTATGATTAGGAGACAAAGGGGGCTGTATCAATGAGTAAACCAACCGACACAAACAAAGAGGACTTAAAAGAAACATTATCTCCGATTTCTTATGCAGTGACACAAGAAAATGCGACAGAACGTCCATTTACTGGAGAATACGACGATTTTTATGAAAAAGGGATCTATGTCGATATTGTCAGCGGCGAACCGCTTTTCAGTTCTGCAGAGAAATATGATGCAGGCTGTGGCTGGCCAGCTTTCAGCCAACCCATCAGCAGAAAAGACGTCAAAGAAAAAGCGGATTTTTCTCATGGGATGCACCGAGTCGAAGTCAGAAGTAATGAAGCCGACTCCCATCTTGGACATGTTTTTAATGATGGACCCGCAGATAAAGGTGGCTTACGCTATTGCATCAACTCTGCTGCCTTGAAGTTTATCCCTTATGAAGAAATGGATGCTGCTGGTTACAGTGAATATAAATCAATTGTCGAATAAGTCGAATGTGATAAAATCACATCGCTCCGAAAAATAAGCCTGAACCTCCGGAAATTGTTCTAATTTCTTGAGGTTCAGGCTTATTTTTGAAGGTGCGCTATAACTTTTATATGATCAAGATCCTTAATACTCGTGCCCATGGAGATTGCCCACTTCTTCAAAACCAGCAGCCTTCCCCTTTTGATGAAAGATTTCTTGCTTGTTTTCTCGGACAATCAAGGTCATCTCTGTACTCGCTTTTTCACGGATGATCCGACTCATTTGACCTTGTTGTGGCGCCATCAACGCATGCCCTTCTTTTGCTAACACTTGCATTTCTAGTTCAATATTTTTTTGCTGTATTCGAATGATCAGATGCTCCTCTTCACGGAAAATCTCCGAAATTTTGGCACCATCATAGGTGGATAAGCGATATTCTTCCCCACCGACTTGCAAAACCGAAATGATTCCTAAAAAACGAAAACCTAAAAACGGGATCTCTGCTGCGGAAAAGAAAAAGCGAGCATCCGAATCGCTAAACTGATTGCATTGGACCCATAAATAGGTTGCGGGAAAGGAACTTCCCCAGTCCTTTTCTAAATATCCGATTCCATTTGTAAAATCAATCAATTGACCGTTCCAACTCAACGTTCCTTCTAACGAATGCTTCATGCTTAAAATTCCGTGATAGCATTCCATAAAAGATAAATAAGAGAAAGGTCCCATGATACTCGGGGCATAGCGACTCCTTTTTAACGGAGTAAACTCTCCATAAGAAATCGTTCCTTCAATCGTCAATGAGGGGCTACGTAAAGCTAGTGTGATTCCTTCCTCACTAAATGTATTCTCACCGATTTTCACAAATAAACGATCTTCGCTTGCCATGAAGACTTCACGATCAAAATGAAAGACTTCCGAAGACTCATGATTGATCACTTGGATAAACGGGCACTTTTCTCCTTGTTCTCCAATGGAGTAACCCGGAATAAATGCGTAGACTTCATCGCCGATTTGATGCTTAAAATACCAACCTTCAAAGAACGGCGCTTTTTTCGTTTCACCATGATAAAACTTATCCGTTGTAATCACTTCGTCCACTCCCTTCAGCTAGATTAAGTTTACCATGTTTTTTTATAGCTTATAGCCGATACGCTTGACTCTAGGTCATGAACTAATGTAACCAGAAAAAACACATGATCCGTTTCTTGCTACTCGGATCATGTGTTTTTGATTTCATTCACCTAGATACAGATGTCCACGATTTTAGGACAAAAGATCTGGCCATTTTTTCAACGCCTGATTGACTGCGCCGATCGGAAAGCCGACAATACTATAGTAATCGCCAGAAATCGACTCTACGAAAGCCCCTGCGTAACTTTGAATGCCGTACGCCCCAGCTTTATCACGGTGATCGCCAGTTGCTAGATAGCGCTCGATCTCTTCATCGGTCAATTCATAAAAAGTGACTGATGCTTGGGAAAGGATGCACTCTTCTTGCGTCCCATCAGTTATTACGACGGCTGTGTAGACGTCGTGTGTCGTACCACTGAAGTTGCGTAACATCCGTTTTGCCTCTTCATCATCCTCCGGTTTACCAAGGATTTCGTTTCCTAGAACTACGGTAGTATCACTAGCAATGACTAACGTTTCTTCATTATTTTGTACAGCAGCTGCTTTTTCTGCTGCCATTCGTTGAACATAAGCAACTGGGTCTTCTTTTGGCTTAGGCGTTTCATCAATATCTGCCGGTTGGATCGAGAATTCTGGCACTAATCTTTCGAGTAATTCTTTTCTTCTAGGCGACTGTGAAGCCAATACTATTTTCATCAAAAACTTCCTTTCCGAATCTCGCGGATCAATGCGGATCTTGGATTCGTTTAAACATTCGTTCCATGTCGGAATTCGTAAAGTGGATCAATACCGGACGACCATGAGGACAGTTGAATGGATTCTCACATTTTGCTAAGTCTTTTAATAAGACCCTCGCTTGTGCTTCGTTCAAGTAGTGATTCGCTTTGATCGAGCGTTTACAGCTCATCATGATTGCTGTGGCTTCTCTGAATTTCTTCACACTCACTTCACCCGTTGTCAATAACATGTCGATCATCCCTTGAATGATCGATTCTTCTTCCCCACTTGGATACCATGTCGGATGCGCTCGCACGATAAAACTATTCTGACCAAATTCTTCCAGATAAATGCCTGCCTCTTCCAATAGTTCTTTCTTCTCTTTTAACTTGATTGCATCACTATTAGGATAGTCTAAAACAAAAGGCACGAGTAATTCTTGCAAATCATCTGAAACATCGCCGATTTTTTCACGGAAATATTCATATTTGATCCGCTCTTGCGCAGCATGTTGGTCAATGATGTATAAGCCTTCATTGCTTTGAGCAAATAGATAGGTTCCATGCATTTGGCCAAAATATTCAAGATGTGGGAAGCGTTGTGTTGGTACTTCCTGCTCGACTTTACTGATTGCTTTCTCCAACATTCGGCTATCTTGACTCATGTCAAACTCGGGATGCAACTTGGTTTCTTCTTGCTCAAATCTTGGTTCTTCCTCTATGCTTTTCTCTTCTACTGATGCTGTTCGTTCTTCTTGTACTGAGTAGTTATCAACAGTGGATAAATGATTTTGTTGAAAGTTATCCACTGGTTTTTCTACAAAGTTATCAACACTTTCACCAGAGTTATCCACCGTTTTTTCCTCTTTTTCTGGATAATTCAGTGTATCTTCAGAAAAAACAGAAGAGTTTTCAACATTTTCCACAGACTTATCAACAGGGTAGGCTGGTTTTTGTGGATTTTCTTCCACGTAAAATGTACCTGTCTGGCGATCGAAATTTAAACTTTGCGGTTTCTTTGGTGGTTCCTCAAACGCATAAGAAAGATCGATTTCGATTTGTTCTGTTTTAGGTTGATCGGCAATTTTTTTCTTGAAGCGCAAATTGTCTGCTGCACTAGGAATCAGATTTTCTTGACTTAGTGCTTGTTGAATCGCTTGTGCAATCAATTCAGTCAATTCTTTTTCCTTCGATAGACGAACTTCTTGCTTCGTTGGATGAACATTCACATCGACAAGCAACGGGTCCATTTTGACTTCTAAAACAGCGATTGGAAAACGACCAACCATCAGTTTAGAACCATAACCTGCCACGATTGCTTTGTTCAAGGAAAAGTTCTTGATAAAACGACCGTTGATGATCGTTGAAAGATAATTACGACTCGCACGAGTGACTTCTGGTAAAGAAATGTAACCAGAAACTTCAAAATCTAGATCGTTTGCTTCAACCTTCAACATTTTTTTCGCTGTCGCCAAACCATAGATTCCGGCAATCGTTTGTTTCAAATCTCCGTTGCCAGCTGTTGCTAACATCTTGTTGCCATCATGGACTAAGCGAAAAGCGATGTCGGGATGGCTCAACGCTAGTCGATTGACGATATCGCCTATATTTGCCAATTCCGTTTGTAATGTCTTGACGTATTTTAACCGTGCAGGCGTGTTAAAAAACAAATTGCTCACTGTGATTTTCGTACCTTGTCTCAATGGAGCAGGGCGATGTGTCAACACTTCCCCACCTTTTAATTCAAGATAGGTCCCTTGTGTTTCATCATGATTAGCTGTCTCGATCGTCAATTCAGAGACAGAAGCAATACTAGGAAGAGCTTCCCCTCGGAACCCTAATGTCCGAATACGGAACAAGTCATCACGGTTATGGATTTTACTCGTCGCGTGACGTTTGAACGCATTTTCAACGTCTTCTGCTAAGATTCCTTCACCATTATCGATGATTTGGATTTTTCGTAAACCGGCTTCTTCTACGAGAATATCGATTTGAGAGCTATGGGCATCAATGGCATTTTCAACAAGTTCTTTCACCACAGAAGCAGGTCGTTCAACAACTTCTCCTGCGGCGATTTGATTGGCCAAGCGTTCGGATAATTCTTGGATCTTCGCCATCGATCAGCACCTTCTTCCTATAATTGTTTTTGCAGTTCGTACAATTTATTCAACGCATCCATTGGGGTCATTTCTAAGAGATTCAATTGTTTCAACGAAGAAATGACCTGAGTTTCAGCTTCCGTCACTTCGCCAAATAAGGACAATTGTTGACTCTCTTCGTTGACATGATGCGTTTCTTGATCTGTTGGTGTCATTGAATAGTCACGTTTTTTCGTGACAGATGCTTCAAGAGCAGAGACATGATGTGTCGTCTCCCCTGACTCTAAAAAGGCTAAGATCGCAGATGCACGTGTCAATAATTCATCTGGCAGTCCCGCAATCTTAGCTACATGGATCCCGTAACTTTTGTCTGCTGGACCGTCCATCATCTTGTGTAAAAACACGACGTCGCCATCTTTTTCGACTGCACCAACATGGACATTTTTCAATTGCGGCAATTCCGTATCAAGCACTGTCAACTCATGATAGTGCGTAGAAAACAATGTCTTGGCTTTAACGTGTTGATGGATATACTCAATGATAGCTTGTGCTAATGCCATACCATCGTAAGTGGCTGTTCCTCGACCGAGTTCATCAAATAAAATCAAACTGTTCGGTGTCGCATGGCGCAACGCTTGGTTGGCTTCCATCATTTCTACCATAAAAGTACTTTGTCCTGCAATCAAATCATCACTTGCACCGATTCGAGTAAAGATTCGATCAAAAATCGGCAACACTGCTTTTTGTGCAGGAACAAAACAGCCCATCTGAGCCATCAAGACCGTCAATGCCAACTGACGCATATACGTACTTTTACCAGACATATTTGGCCCAGTGATCAACAAGATCATCTCTTCTTCCGACATGATCACACTATTCGGAATATATTCTTGATGCCCCAACACTTTTTCTACCACCGGATGACGTCCTTCTTCGATGACTAGTGTCTTTTGGTTGGTCAATTCTGGACGAACGTACTGATAACGTTCACTGATCGTCGCAAAACTTTGTAAGACATCTACAGTACTCAATGATTTTGCTAAGGTTTGCAATGACTGGATTGCTTTTTTCACTTCTTCTCTAACAGCTAAAAAGAGTTGGTATTCTAGATCTACTGATTTTTCTTCCGCTTCTAGAATCTGTGTTTCTAATTCTTTTAATTCAGGTGTGATAAATCGTTCTGCATTGGCTAAGGTTTGTTTACGTTCATATTTTTCCAGTTCAGCATTCATCAAATTCGCTTTCGTGATTTCAATATAGTAACCAAACACTCGATTAAACCCAACTTTTAAATTTTTGATCCCTGTACTTTGGCGTTCGCGCGCTTCTAATTCTGCTAACCACTGTTTGCCATTTCTCATCGCAGAACGATAGGTGTCTAGCTGTTCATTGAAGCCATCTTTGATGACGTTTCCTTCAGTGATTTGCAAAGGTGCATCCTCTTGGATCGCTTGTTCGATCAGTTCCACTAATGAATCCATTGGCTGCATATCTGTTAATAACTCTGTCCATTGCCCTTGATCGATGCCTTCAATCAACCCGCGAATCATCGGTACTTGCTGCAATGATGTTTTTAACTGGATCAAATCTCGACCATTGACGTTACCAAATGCGACACGTCCAGCTAAACGTTCTAAATCATAGACTTTCGTCAACGCACTCTGTAAATCAAGACGTTCAAAATAACTATTGATCAGCGATGCCACCATTTCTTGCCGAGCATTGATTTGATGGGATTGGATCAGCGGACGATCAAGCCATTGTTTTAGCAGACGTCCCCCCATCGCAGTTTTGGTTTCATCTAATAACCACAGAAGCGTGCCGTGTTTTTTTCCAGTACGGATCGACTGGCTTAATTCTAAATTGAATTTAGAATAATAATCCATCTTCAAGAAATGATCTGGTTGGTATTCGACCGCTTTTTGGATATGTGCCAAACTTCTTTTTTGGGTGACTGCTAAATAAGTAAGTAACTTCCCAGTCGCTTCCTTTTCTAATTCATCCGTCAACTCACTCGTTAGAAAATTGAATTCTGCATTTTCTTCTACACTTTCTTGTTTTGAGAAGACTAAGCCAAGTCTTGTGCTTAGTTGTTCATATAACGTTTCACTGATCTCTGTTCCTAGAATCAATTCTTTTGTTTGTAACGCGGAAGTTTCGTTCAAGACAGCTTCTTCGTCAAGTAAGCGGGCTGTTTTTAATTCGCCTGTACTCAAATCGGCATAAGCAAACCCAAAAGCGGAACCTTGATTGACCACCGCCGTCAGGAAATTGTTGTCTTTGGCTGATAGTCCTTTACTATCCATCACTGTTCCTGGAGTCACTAATTGCACGACTTCGCGTTTAACCATTCCCTTGGTCGTTTTAGGATCTTCGACTTGTTCACAAATCGCCACTTTGTATCCTTTTTCGATCAAGCTATCGATATATCCTTGCGCCGAATGATGCGGGACACCACACATTGGGATTGGATCATCTGCATTGCGATTTCGGCTGGTTAATGTCAGTTCTAAGATTTGTGCTGCTTTGACAGCATCTTCATAAAATAATTCATAAAAATCTCCGAGACGATAGAACAAAAAAGCATCTTGGTATTGTGCCTTGATGCTTAGATATTGTTCCATCATTGGAGTGTTCTTAGTTTTTTGAGGCATTATGCTCCTCCTCTATATACTCATTGATTTCATTTTGGATCATTTGAGTCAAGTGTTGCAATAACTCATTTGCTTCCATCAATTGACGGCGGTAAGCGATCACTAAAGGATATTCGTCGATAGATTGCGTCAAGACTTCGATCCGTTTGATCGCTTCTTTTTCTGCTTCTTTTTGCCCATAATGCGCATATTGTACTGCATCTTTTTGCGCTTGCTTCAATGCTTCTGTTTGTTGATTCAAGTAACGACTATGTTTCACTTTATGTTCCAATTCTTGATAACGTTTGATCGTTTCATTCTTCTTTAAAAGAGTCGCCAATTGGTCGACTTCTAATTGGATCGTCGTTTTGTCCTGCACATTCCCTCTCGCTTTCTATTCTCTGTAAGGGCGGTCATCGTTGATTTGGATCAATTGGATATCTTTTGCCTGTCCCGTCTGGTCGTCGATGTCCAAGATACAACCACTTAAAAGCCCTCGACCTTGTTCCACCACTTCAAAACGCTTTGGTAAAGCCGTTAAAAATTTTTCAATGACTGGTTCACGGCGCATCCCTAAAATCCCATCATATGGACCCGTCATACCGACATCCGTCAAATACGCCGTTCCTTGTGGTAAGATTCGTGCATCGTTCGTTTGAACGTGCGTGTGTGTACCGACTACAGCAGATACTTTTCCATCTAAAAACCAGCCCATTGCTTGTTTTTCACTCGTCGTTTCTCCATGAAAATCAACAAAAATGATCGGTGTTCTTTTCCGAGCTTCTTCGACTAACTCGGTCATTTTACGAAATGGATCATCTAAATCAACCATAAATGAACGAGCTTGCATATTGATGACCGCCAGTTCCAATTGATTGACTTTGACAAAAACGATTCCTTGCCCAGGCGTTCCTTCTGGAAAATTTGCTGGACGAACCATTTTTTTCGCATCATCGATAAATTCAAAAATATCACGATTGTCCCACGTATGATTCCCCATCGTCACGACATCTACGCCATCTTGCAGAAACTTCTTATAAATTTTCTCTGTGATCCCACGACCTGAAGCCGCATTCTCACCATTCACGATCGTCATTTGTGGACGATATTTTTTCTTCAAGCGAGGGAGATATTCTGTGATCATTTCTCTACCCATCGCACCTACTACATCACCAATAAACAATACCCGCACACGATTTCCTCTTCTCTTCTAACGTATCTTATATTATAAGTGTTTTAGTAAAGAAAGGAAAGAGGTTGTAAAAGAAGCTCTTTTCTAGAATATTAGGAAAGGTAATTTGGAACTAGCTAGCAACAGATTTTTATAACTTTATTCTCTAACTATGTAAATTGATCAAAATTTATTTTTTTATTTTTTTTACTAAGTAAACAATAGATAATGCTAACCCTATGAAGAGCATGAACCAAAGCAGAAATTTAAAAACCAAAACGACGTATACGACGATGTCTCCCATGATATCACCTCCAGAATAAGAAAACGCTCATTAATGTATTTGAAACTCTGAAACCAAATAAACACAGAGGGCATTCAATCAGAAAAATCCTGTTGAATGCCCTCTTTTTAATTAAAATTGTTGCTTAAGTATATCTTCAACCTAAATCAAAGCTAATTCTTTCAAAGCTTTCCAAATACCATCTTGATCATTCGTGTCCGTGACCATTTTTGCTTCCGCTTGGACTTCTGGTACTGCATTGCCCATTGCGACGCCAATCCCAGACATACGCAGCATTTCACGATCATTTTGTCCATCACCAAAACTGATGACGTCTTCTGGGGCAATTCCTACTTGATTGGCTAGATTCATAATCGTTACCGCTTTTGAACCATCATGCGGTACGATATCTACACTGTTCTCATGCCAACGAACAAAACGGATACGATCGTAGGGACTGAATTGTTGATCATAGGAATGATCAAAGAAAGCTAATGCTTGATACACATCCTGTTTTTCCACGAAAAATTCATCTAATTCTGGTAAATGCGCACCAAATGAATGCATCGCATCTTCCATTACTTCAATACGGTTAGATGAAAAGCGTTTGATTGAATCTAAACTAACGAACGCAGTATCAATATCCTTTTCTTGCGCTTCTTGAATAAATTGGTGTAATTGTTCTTGATCCAGCAAATTTTTATAGACTTGTTCATGATCCAAAAATCCGGCTGCACCGTTACATAGAATATAATTGCTAAATGCTAGATCACGGATAACTTCTTGTGCGTGAAAGCGACTACGCCCTGTAGCAATCGTCACTAAATGTCCATCTTTACGTAGTTTTTCCAAGGCTTCCCTTGTACTATCCAACGCCTGTTTGTTGGAGTCTAACAACGTGCCGTCGATATCAAAAGCAATTAATTTGCGTGTCATTCTATCTCGCCTCTCTATAAATACTTACTTGCTTCTCTCGTTGCAAGCTTGCTTAATTCTTTTGTCAATTGTTCTTTTACCCAAAGTGGATTTGTTTTGCTATAGTCCCGCAACGCCCAACCAATAGCCTTTTGAATAAAAAATTCCTTTGTTGAACGATCTGCATCAATCGCTCGTTCGAGTAGAGCGACATCTGTCTGTTCTTTAAACCCTATTTGCAGGGTGATCGCAATTCGTCTTAACCAAAAGTCTTCTTGACCTTCAAATAATTTGAAAACCGCCTCAACTTCTTGGTGAAGTTTTCCCCACGTGCTGTAGACTTTTTGCCAAGAATCGATACTGTCCCACCATTCCTTCTGTGAGACAAGCTCAAGTAACCATACTAAGTTATCAAAAGAAAGGCGTTTGACGTTCTTTTGGACTAAATCGATCGCTAAATACTGATACTCACGTTCTTCCTGCATATAATAATCTTTTACTAATAAAAGTAAGTCTGAAATAGGTATCTTCTGGCTTTCTTTTAAAAGAGCCTTTTGTAGTAACGCTCTTTCTGGCTTAGGAACTCCTGCAAATCGGAAATGATGCTTCATGTAAGCTTCCATCTGCTGAGCTTTTTCTTTATTATTCGGAAAAACAATTGTCTCCAAGGGATGGCCTCCTTCGATTTTTAAAGGAACGAACTAGTCAACATAGGATGATTTTGATTGATTCAACCATGCATAACCTAAACCAATGACTAAACCACCACCAACGTAATTCCCAATCAACGCAAAGGATAGATTGTGGATCACATTACCAACAGTCATCGCATCCATCTGTCCACCTGAAACAAAATAAGCTAATGTAAATGCCGGGAAGTTGGCAATAACGTGTTCATAGCCTAAAAAAGCAAAAATGAAAATAATGAAAACAATTGCTAAGACTTTCCCCGCATCATCTTTCATTCTCATACTGATCAATACCGCTGTATTTACTACAATGTTGGCAAACATTGCTTCCACTAAAATTGTCATTGTCGGTTTCGTCAATTTGACTGCGATCGACTCTAGCATATAATTATCCATCGGCAGATCTTGGAATGGTGTAGTCAAAGAAACTAAAAAGCCAAATAATACCCCACCGATCAAGTTAAATAAAATACAAGTAAACAGAATTTTTGCAGCTAGTCCTAATTTTAATCGCTTACGTTGGACCCCAACTGACATATAAAGCATATTTGAGGTACCAAGTTCAGCATTCATGTATAAAATCATGACTAACGACCAACTAAACATAAACGCATAAAGTATCTTTCCAAATCCATGAGCAATATGCTCACCTTTGATCGCAATCGAAAAAGCAACAGCAGTTCCAAGTGTCAAGAACAAACTGGCTAATAAAGCACGCACGGCATACCGGGCGTAACTATTTCCGATCAAATCAACTTTCTTTTCGATTGATGCCTCAATCTTTTCAAACAACGGTGATACTGGGTTCATCTCTTTTCTCCTTTAAGATTTGTTCAATTATTTTCATGCTTTTGGCATATACCCTCTTATTCTATAGACAGAACTGGGGTTTGTAAAGCTTTTTTGCTACTTATTCTCTTGACATTGATAGGTCATATCGCTTATACTGTAATTCGTGTAAAATAATGCAGCAGAAAAATAATAACTCGTCCCTAGTTTGTTGCCCCGCTTCGGGTTCAATTGCGTAACCGCGGCTGCAAAGGTGAAGATTGAAGAACAAACTATACGATTATGAATTTTTTAACGGATTATTTTACTCCAAAAAATATAGTTATCTATTGGAGGAAATTTTAATGTCTCGTTATACAGGACCATCATGGAAAATTTCTCGTCGCCTAGGTATTTCATTATCTGGCACAGGAAAAGAATTAGCACGTCGCCCTTACGCTCCAGGTCAACATGGACCAAACAGCCGTGGCAAACAATCAGAATACGGTATGCAATTAACTGAAAAACAAAAATTACGTCATATGTACGGTATGAACGAACGTCAATTCCGTAACTTGTTCGTTAAAGCAAGCAAAATCAAAGAAGGTAAACACGGGGTTAACTTCATGATCTTACTAGAACAACGTTTAGACAATGTTGTTTATCGTTTAGGTCTTGCAACTACTCGTCGTCAAGCACGTCAATTAGTTAACCATGGTCATATCATGGTTGATGGCAAACGTGTTGATATCCCTTCATACCACGTTGCAGTTGGTCAAGTGATTTCAGTTCGTGAAAAATCACAAAACATCTCAACTGTAAAAGAAGCAGTTGAAGCAACTGTTGGACGTCCAGCATTCGTAAGCTTTGACGCTGAAAAATTAGAAGGTTCATTGACTCGTTTACCAGAACGTGACGAATTGTACCCAGAAATCGACGAAGCACTTGTCGTTGAATACTACAACCAAAGCCTATAATTCAAAAAACTTTGGTACAAAAAAAGCCGGCTATCTTTTGGATAGCTGGTTTTTTTAGGTTGTGAAAAAAGCGCTCAACACTAAGGCATAAGCCAGAAAAATCGAAAATGGCTGTTTCATTTTTGATTTTTTGGCTTATGTCCGAAGTGTTGCTTTTTGAACACCGTTTATCAAGGTTGTGAAAAAGACGGGTAGCTCCAAGTAATAAGGCAATACCTGAGAAAATAGTTCTCTATATTTTTTCAGGTATTGCCTTATTATCGTAGGAGTTGGCTTTTGAACACCGTTTATCGAGGTTGCGAAAAAAGCGTTTTGGCCTGAGCAGTAAGATAGAAAATCAGAAAATAGCTGTTCATATTTTTTGATTTTTTGGCTTAATGTTGAAGGTCAGCTTTTTGAACACCGTTTATCGAGGTTGCGAAAAAGCCGATTAGCTCCAAGTAATAAGAAATAATGTCCCCGTGTCTTTTCTTCGCTCGGACACACATAAAAAGATAGACCTCAAAACAACGTACGTATTTCGTTGAGTCGAGTGCTATCTTTTTATGTTGGCTTTAGCAGGTTCAGGTGCATCCATGACTCGAACAATAGCAAGAGAAATCAATTTGTATTCGCTACTTGGGTGATAAAACAGCGAAGTTTTTGATATTCTCAATTGTTCTCTGAAGATACAGCTTTTAACTGCTACTTCCCACTTGGTTTAGACGAGGAAAAGAACATGTCCTCTACAGTGTGATGCTTCAAATTTCATAAACTGTCTCGCATCATTGCTTTTCCAATGAAATGTCTCCTTTAAGCAAGCAACTGCTTAGTTTCTCCCTTTATCAATGGTGGATAGACATGTTAACTTGTCACTTTCACAGTTGCTGATTATTGGCACATTCATTCGTCAAACAGCTTTTTGTTACCCATGGCAAATCGATGAATGTTCACTGGCCGTTTCAACCAACAAACCAGTTCATTGACTAGGTTGGGCACCTATCTGTAGAAAGATCACGAATGATCATCCTCATTTCTCTATGTGCCAAAATATAGTTGATTATGTTATATAAAAATTATATCACGTATCAAAACACTTGCTATTCATACTTTTTCTCATATTTGGAAATATTTTTGTACTCTTACTTCTTATGTGCTTTTTCAAAATATATCATAAAGAGACTTTACATTTATTTTCTCTTCCTCTATAATTTCGTTAACCACAAAAATAAATAAGGTTAACGAAAGGAGAACGGATGACAAAATCATTAAAAGAACTTATACTCGTTGCCGAATTTGCTGCAATCATTGCAGTTCTCTCACAATTTGTTATTCCATTAGGATTGATTCCACTTACTGGTCAGACTTTTGCGATTGGCTTGACCGCCACGTTTCTTGGGAAACGTGCTGGTACTCTCGCAGTTTGTATGTACCTCTTGTTAGGCTTGATCGGACTTCCCGTCTTTTCTGGCATGACTGGGGGAATGGGCATCTTATTCGGACCATCAGGTGGCTACCTTTTTGGTTTCATTCTCCAATCTTTCTTCATTGGTTGGTGGATCGAAAAGACCAGTACGCGCTTTTTCCACGCTTGGTGTGCCAATCTATTCGGCTCTCTTCTTGCTTTAGCTGTAGGAACTCTTTGGTTATCGTTTAGTAGTCATTTGTCCGTTCAAACTGCTCTATTGAGTGGGTTCTTCCCCTTCTTGTTACCAGAGTTGCTCAAAAGTACGGGAGCAGCTTATGTTGGCACTACTTTAAGAAAAAGATTACGATTCAACATTCAAAAATTAGTTTAAAAAATTAATAGGATAAAAAAGAAAAACTTTAAAAATAAGCGATATCCGCTAAATAGAGCAACTATTTTTTGGCGGATATCGCTTATTCTCATAGCCAGACACTTCTATAATCATCCAGTTATACCATTTCATTTTTCACTATCAGCTTATTATTCGTCGTATAGATGAAGGACAGAAAGAAAACAAAGGCTTGCAGTGGGAAGATCACCATTCGCTCCGTCAACCCTAAAATATTCCATCCTTGTGCCATTCCAATTGGATTCAATGCGCCAAAGAAAGTGATCAATATGGCGGTTGCAATACATATTTTTCCTAACGTACGTAGTTTTTCTTGTTTAAGATAACCAAATCCAATAAGGAATAAAGACGATATAGTAGTAAATACGACAATGATCGTCACAACAATATGCATCGTATTTTGGAAATTCATATCCGCCTTATCGCCTGTCAATGGAAATAGTTTATAGCCTACCACTGTAGTGCTTGCCATCACAAGAAAAATCAGATAACCGATCCGAGTCATCCCATGATACTTTTCAAAGGCGGTCACGACCATTCCAATGACAAACAGTAAAAAGCCTATACCATAGATAAGCAGGATCATATTCAATAAATTCGCATTTGGCGCACCAACGGCGGTTAAAGAACTGATGTCTGTCGTGATTGGATCATATGATTCCCAAAGGTATTGCCCAAGAAACACATGTACAAAATAAGCAACTACACTAACCATTCCAAGAGGCATCACCCAATCGATCACTTTCATACGTTTCCCCCACTTATTCTTCTTTCAGCTATTTAAGCAACCATCCACCATCGATTGGAACGATTGCTCCATGGATATAACTCGCTTGAGGCGTCGCAAGAAATAACGTCAATTCTGCTACTTCTTCCGGCTGTGCCCAACGCTTAACAGGCGTTTCTTCTGCGACCCATTTGGCCATCTCTCCGTCACCTGCAAAATCAGCTGCATTCATCGGTGTTTGGATGGCGCCTGGTGCGATGGCTTTTACACGTATTCCTTGCGCAGCATAATCAAGCGCTAACTGTTTCGTAAATCCAATGATTGCATGTTTGGCACTCGTATACGCGATCCCACCACCGCCAGCCACCATACCTGCAATGGAGGCCATATTGATGATCGTTCCCGTTTGCTTTTCGAGCATATCAGGCAACACTTGTTTTGTTAATCGAAAGAGACTTTTTACGTTGACCTCATAGATCCGATCCCAAAGTGTTTCGTCTGTGTCTAATAAAGGCTTGTAGCCATCAAGAATCCCTGCGGTATTCAATAAGATTGAAATATCGCCGACTTTTTCATGACACGTAGTGACTGCTTGTTCAATCACTTCTTTTTGTGAAATATCACCGAGAAATGAGATAAAATGCGTAGGATATTGTATGGCTAGTTCTTCCATCTTACCTAATTTCAGATCCACACCAAATACTTTCGCTCCTTGATTTAAAAAAGCTTCTGCTTGTGCAGCACCGATTCCTTGAGCGGCACCTGTCACAAAGACGACTTGATTCGCTAAGTCCGGATAATGATTCGTCATTCAACGATCATCCAATCTTCTGCTAGAATATCGCAAACGGTTGGCGCAAAGCTAGAAAATCCTTCGTCGCTCGTTTTGATCAGAAAATAAGGCGTTACTGGACAACCATCAAATTCATCATCGGATACTAGAACAACATATAATTCAAATCCACTCCAACCTTTTCTAATAACCTTTGCACCTGTTTTTAACTGTGGCAATACTTCTTCAAATGTCATGATTTTTTCTCTCTTTCTTTATTTGGATTTCTTTAATTTTATCAAATAAACGGATATAATCCGAGAGTTCAAGTTCATCTGTAACGATGAAATAGTCTAGATCCGCCCAAGGTTTGCGATGGATCTTGCTTGTGGATAGTAATAGATCGACCTCTCTTCCTCGATAATCCGCTGGTAAAAAGTACAACTGATACTCCTCTCTGAAAAAGTGCCTTAAGTTTTCTTTTAGTAATTCTTCTTCAAAAAGAGGAAAGTCCGTCATCAGTAAAATAGTGACTTTTGGTAATTGTCGATCAAAAACACGCATCGTTTTTAACACGGTTAGATACCTTCGCATCAAGAAAGTCGCATTCTCATAGATCCACTCGTCTGCACGTTGTGTTGCTCGATTGAAAAAATTCAGCAACCATTGTTTCAATGACTCATTTTCACTAACGAAGTGTCTAGAAAAATTGCTACCTTCCCCATCAACCATTTCCTTCGCATGAGGAAACAAGTACGCGAACAGATGACTACTTAGCAAATAGTTCTCTGCTTCTTTGGTGAATGATTCCTCGGCCAACTGCTTTTCTTCGCAGTATGCTGCTAACGCATTCTTCATTTCTAATAGAGCTATAAAAGGAGCGGTTTGTTGTTTTCGGTGAAAAGCAAAAATCTGCTGACGGATTCCTGACGATTGATAATATTCTTCTCTGGTCATCAGCACTAGAAATAGTGCACCTAATTCTTCTTTCCCTTGGAAATAGTTTGGAAAAAAAGGCGCCATCCACTGACTGAATGCTTCAAAGAGTGGATTTTTTTCAATCAACTGTCGTTTTTTATTATTTAAAACCACAAAATGCTTTTGGGATTTACGTAAGAAAAATGCACCTAACATATACTCTAATCGCCGTTTCTTGATCTCATTCAACCGAACATCAAAAAACTGTAAAATCTGGTCAGCAATTTGTTTGACGTCCTGTTGTGGAATAGTTTCGAAGGGCCAAACTTTACCACGAAATAACTGCCAAAAAGTCATATGTAGGTATAATCGAATGATTTCTTCTTCTCCACACGCAATATAGCTTCCTCTTTTGAGTTGGATACCATACCTCGAAAATTGTTCTTTCCAATCATTGATTTTCCGATGAGCAGTTGACTCACTGATATAATGCTTTTGTGAGAATTGATAGAGCGTATGAAATTCTTCAAAAAAAATGTCGTGCAATAGCTGGTATTTAAGCGTACTTTGCACGAGGTAAATCAAAAAGCGTTCACGTTCAATAGGATCCAGAGAATCATAAAAATGATAACCCGATCGATGATTCTTCGTAAATAAAGATTGCTCTTTTCCACTGAATAATTGATAATTTTTGATCAATTCAACTAAATATCTGGTTACACTTCGTGCGTCTAGTTGAACCTTTTGTGCAAGTTGTGCCGCTGTGTGCCCTACCTGATCCTCAAAGCTTTCGAGTAAGAGCACCTTGTAATATAAGTCTTTGTCAAAACGTTTTAAGTACTCAGAAGACAAATACAACGACTTCACCCCTTATCGACTATTTTCCTCATTGTAGCATATAATCCTTATTGAAACACCAAAACAGACAAGCTAAGGAGGCATTCAATTAAAGTAATTCCCTTCTTTTTGTAGACGATTCACTCATCGTGCATCGTGCGATTATTCGTTCCATTTCAGTTTCATTTTTTCTGAAATTTTCAAAAAATGTTTGTTGATAGCAACAATATTTGATAAAATTCACTATTTATTTTTGATATATTTATAGTTAGGGTTGGTGTTTTGTGTCATAGGGTTTTATCAATGTGTCGACTGTTGCTCGGATTTCTTTCTATAAAGAAGTCGTTTTTTATTTTGCACTTATCACGACAACAGAAGTACACCTCTTACGGAACACTTCACCCGCTGTGTTGTTGTTTCTTTTTTATATTTCAATAAATTAATGGAGGGTATTATGGATTATTCACTTATGACCCGTCTAGCGGCGGAACTACTTGGTACAGCATTATTGATCGTTTTAGGTAATGGTGCTGTCGCAAACGTAGATTTAAAAGGAACAAAAGGATATGGCAGTGACTGGATGCTGATTGCTGTTGGTTATGGTTTTGGTGTGATGATGCCAGCAATGATTTTTGGTGGCATTAGCGGAAATCATATCAATCCGGCATTTACGATTGCTTTAGCCTCTAATGGTTTATTCCCTTGGGCAGAAGTCGTACCTTATATCGTTGCACAATTACTTGGAGCAGCTCTTGGACAATTGATCGTGGTCGCTTGTTATAAACCTTACTATGATCAAACTGAAGATGTAAACCATGTCTTAGGAACTTTCTCAACTATCAACAGTGTTGGTTCTAAGTTCAATGGTTTCGTCAACGAATTCTTCGGATCATTCGTGTTATTCTTTGGCGCGTTAGGTATCACAAAAGCACCTTTCTTCCAAGATAACTTAGGAACAGCTCACTTAGCTCTTGGTTTCTTAGTTTGGACATTGGTCGCTTCACTAGGTGGTCCTACAGGCCCTGGATTGAACCCAGCACGTGACTTTGCACCTCGTTTGGTTCATGCGTTGTTACCATTGAAACATAAAGGTTCTTCACAATGGGATTACGCTTGGGTTCCAGTTGTTGCGCCGATTTGTGCCGGTGTTGTAGCAGTATTTGTCTACAAAGCATTATTTATGGCATAAAATTAATGAATACTATAAAAACGGAAATCTTTGGAAGCAATTGCTTAGATTTCCGTTTTTTATTGATTTCAAAGCTAAAATCATCCTCTGATTGGCTTAATATCATTGGAATCATCTTTATGCCAGTTTCTATGTTTATCGGATATCTTTCAATATTTGTTTTCAATCAAGGCCAGGTAGCACCTTACCCAATCGGCATGACTCATACTTTACTTTTCGGCTTGGTACTCTTCGTGTTCGGCGTGATAAGTTTTATCTTTATCAAAAATAAGAATAAAATCTCGGTTAGATAACTCAATACAAAGGCATCTCATTCCTTTTTGAATAAGGTGCTTTTTGGTTTGACTTGGTGAAAAATATTTGAATACAAAAAACCGAAGTGTATAACCATTCACTTCGGAGTAGATTCTACTATAGATATATATTTTTTCTATGTCCTACTTCTAATGCTAAAACAATCAACTTTTCATCATCAATCTTTGTAATGACGCGATAATTTCCTATTCTGTATCGCCATTTACCTGTGTAGTTCCCCACAAGTGGCGTACCTGTATATATAGGATTTTTTGTGCCTTCGATCTGTTTATGTAACCATCTTAAAATAGTTGTTGCATCGAATTTTTCTGGTTTTCTTATTTGTCTATCGAAGGTAGGCGTTGTTTTTACCGAGTAGCTCATTTTTTTCACCTATATCATACTCCTCTAAAAGAACAGATAAATCATTTGATTTTTTATCTTTCAAATACTCTTCATAAGCTAAATCTCCTATTTTTGCATCATACGCCTCTTCTAAAGCATCTAATGTTTTTGTTTTAAGTAATTCAGAGAGACTCTTTCCTTCAAACTTAGCCATTTCATCCAAAATTTTTTTCCCATCTTCTGTCACACGAACTGTAATTGTTGCCATAATGATCCCCTCCTTTTGCTTTATTCGATAGATATATTAATTATAAAACACCTATGAATATAAGAACACAGCGTGTTCGTTCGTTGGGAGAATTTTTTTCTTTATTCATCAATAGTGCAAAAAAGAATGTTCTTATTGTACATATCTCCAAATAGGTGTACAATAGGTGCATGAATAGCACAAAAAAGAGGACTGAACTTACTATGGAAACAAATAAGACAAAAGAACGATTAAGTATCAATTTAGACAGTGAATTGAAAAAAGAAGTTGGTAGTTTATTATCTGATTTAGGGCTAGATTACACGACAGCAATTACGATTTATTTTAAGCAAATTGCCAAGAAAAAAAAGATCCCTTTTGAGCTTTCGACAACAAGTTATTACACGATCGATGAAGTTGCTGGGCAGGATTGGCGAAATAAGGTAGCGGAGATCAAGGATGAATGGGAATGATCTATGAAGTAAAATTAACAGAAAAATCAAAAATAGATTTTCAACAGCTCGATAATAGTCAAAAACAACAGATCCTCAAATCTTTTATGAAAATAGAGTTACATGGGATGCAAACCGGGCAACAATTACATGGAAAATTAAAAGACTGTAGAAAACTAAAACATAAGCGTTTAGGATTAAGAGTTATATTTAGAGAATCAAATTTTGGTATAGAAATAATTGAAATCATAGCAATTGGTAGACGCTCAGATAATGAAGTCTATACAATAGCTGAGAAAAGATTGGGACGATAAAAAATACATAAAAGCCCCCCCAGTGTCAGTTTCGATGACACTGGGGGGCTTCACATTTTCAGTAAGCAATCACTGTTAACGCTTGTTCAAACTCTTGTTGCAAATGTTGCAATTGGTACTCCTTAAATTCTGGACGATGCGTTCGTAATAATACGCGTAATTTCATTGGATTGTAACGATCAATCAATTGATATTCATCGATAAAATCTCGTGTCAATTGCCATTCGTAATAATAGCCAAACGGCCGACAACTATACGTCGTTCCTTGGAGTACTTTATCCTCAAACCGTCGATGCGTATGCCCAAAGACGACTTGTTGAAGATTATCGTATCGATCGAGTAGTTTTCCAAATGAAGCTGAACCTAAGAACGCATTGAGTTGGTTCCAACGTTCATAAGGCGCGTTTTGGTAAACAATGAATTCTTGTTTTGGGACAAAATGTGTTGATAAGATCACATTCATTTTCTTTTTGTGTAGCGTATCCAATAATGATCGTGTTGCTTCTACTACTCGATCATTCACTTCTAGATCCGTTCCATCTCGCTCAATCAAGCGGTCATACCAGTACAAACGCTTCATCCGCACGATTTTCTTCACGTCTTTTTCTTCTGAGAATTGGTAATCATACCAACCGTTGATGCCTAATAACACGGTTTTCTCATTTAATGGAATATAGCGCTCATTCAAAAAATGGACGTCTGGAAAATGGCTGATCATTGCTTCGCCAGTAACATCGGCTAACTCATGATTGCCAAAATGGAAAGTCGTTGGTAGTCGCTCTGCAAAAAATTCAGCGACTGCGACACAACGATCGACTTTATTGGCGGTATCCCCAGCCAAATGAAGCCGAGTAATCTTTTTTTGTTGTAAGACTTCCCATAAGAGCATTAATTCAGCTTCGCCAAATTGATTGATGTCCACATGTAAGTCACTGATGATCGCTAAATTTCCCATTCTTTTTCCTTCTAAATCTTAGATAGTTGATGTGACGATTTGGAGGTTATTTTTGATGATTCCTCCTGGTCCTTTCAGTTGCAGACTCTTGTAAGTTGGTTCTACTGCTAACGTCGTCGGATTATCCAAATAAACGAGTGCGCTTTTCTTGATTTTGATTGGTCCCATTTGGGTATCGACTACTTCAGAATATAAGCTTAGATCTGCCGATGTTTCTTTTTCTACAATAATCAGACGAAAAGAAGTATCGATTTGGCAAGTGATCCGGCTATTCGCAAATGGTCCATCTCCGTCTTCTACATCTAGCAATAATTGTTCATTGTCATTCACTTTTCCACGAAGCAGTTCTTCCGCTTCTTTTGATACGATAAATTCCATCTTAATCACCTCAATTTTAGCTTAATGATTTTTGTACGAAGTTGCAACTAACTTGTTTTTGGGTGACCTTCCAACCAAGCTTTTTTGGTAATTCCTTTAAGAACGATTGAAATGATTTCTCCTTTTTCTCGTTTTGCATCAGGAATCACAGCTTCTTCTCTCATTCCTAACTTGTCCATCACTCGTCCCGATTTACTATTTTTCGTATTATGATAAGCAAAGATCCTTACGAGATCCATTTTTTCAAAGCCCAATTTCAGAAGCGCTTTTCCAGCTTCCGGCATGATTCCTTTTCCCCAATACTTTTTATTTAAAGCGTAACCTAATTCAGCTGTATCATCGCCTTCTTGTATCCGCAAATCGATCGTACCAATCATCTTGCGGTTTTCTTTCCATTCAATAGCATATTTTCCAAGCGGTGATGCCATAAAAAAATTCGCAACACTGATTTTTGTATCTTCGATCGACTGATGTCGAGGGAAAACAAAGCGGGTCGTTTCTACATCATGGGCATATTCAAATATATCTTCTACGTCTTCCAATGTGATTGGTCTTAAAATCAGACGTTCCGTTTCTATGACACGATTTTCTGCAAACACTAAGTTTCGATTGATCAATAATTCCATGTGCATCCCCTACCTTTTTCTTTAGTTTAAATTACTGTATCGAAATTCACGGAAAGAAGCAAGACAAAACTTAATATCTCCTTAAAATAACAGATTAACTATAGATAGGCGAAAAAACTTAAACAATTGCTGAAAAAGAATAATTATTTGTTCACGATTTATTAACAAATTTTAGCTATTGTTATCTTAACAACTAAACAAGCACTGGAGGTCTTACTTATGACAGAGTATATAAAAAGCATTTACTTTATTGAAGAAACACAGAACATTGAAGGATCTTATATTGAAGTCAAAACACTATTTGTTGATGAAGACAAAGAAAAAGCATTGTCGATCTATCACAAATTAGCAAAGAAAAAACCAAACTACTTCGGATTGATTTTAAGTGAGTACAAAATAAAAGCGGAAGATAGTTATTTTTATCAACTTTTGAAACGTTGGTCAAAACTGCCAGCTGACTTTTATCGTCAAGTCAAGATCGTCAATTATCAAGCATTAGCCGAAACACATGCTTGATTCTATGCTTTAAGCTTTCTCTAAGGTTCGCCTTGTATCCTTTAATCAAATCAAAGGAGGCGATCTTATGTTCCGACAATGGCTTGCTCACTTTTTCCATGATACAACCCCACGAATCGATCCTTATGAAGTCGATAATGAATTTACCCTTACACTAGATTTTCCTAACGATCAAACAATCACCCATTGAATCAGAGGTTGTGATAGAAGTGCCTAGCTCCGAGAAATAAGCCGAGAAACCCGAAAATTGTTTTTCAAATTTTGGGTTTCTCGGCTTATTTTTGAAGGTGCTACTTCTGGAACACCGTTTATTCAGTTGTAGGATGCAAGATGACTGATGTACCAGGCTCATTTTCTTAGTTATTCATTGAAAAATTATTTTAGCGCTTGATTGACATCTTCAATCATTAAATTCATTGATTCAAGTCCACCACCACTCAAATACCATACATCTGGTTGCAATGAAATTACTTGATCATTTTTACCGGCATCTGTTTGTGCCACTAATTCATTGGCAGCTACGTTATCGTTGCTTGTATCTCCACCAATTGCTTTGGTACGATCGATCACAAATAAAATCCCTGGGTTCTTCTCTAAAACATATTCATAAGAAACACTTTGACCATGTGTAGACGCCTCGATTTGATCATCGGCTTGTTTAAAGCCAAATAAATCATGAACGAGTCCGAAACGTGAACCTGAACCATATGCTGAAAGTTGCCCTTCATTCACTAAAGTAACTAAAGCTGTTTGATCAAGCGCGCTGGCTTTCTCTTTTACTTCATCGATTTGTTTCGTTAAATCTGTTAATTTTTCTTCTGCCTCTTTTTCTTTATCAAAAATCTTTGCCAATGTTGTCACATTTTCTTGCATCGATTCCCATGGCTTTTCTGCATCCATTGCTAAATATAGTGTTGGGGCAATTTGGCTCAACTGTTCCTGATAATCACTTTGACGACCGGAAATAATAATCAAATCTGGTTGCATCTCATTGATTTTTTCCAAATCTGGTTCTTTGATTCCTCCAGCAGATTCAACTTCTTGATATTTTTCTAAGTAAGCAGGTAAATTTTTAGTTGCCGCTCCTATGACTTTGTCTCCAACACCTAATGCATCAAGCGTATCTAATGATCCATTGTCGAACACTACAACTTTCTCAGGGTTTTGTTGCACTTCTACAGACTCACCATTGCTATCTTTGACTGTCAACATTGTATCCGTTGCGACAGTACTTGATGCTGTTGTTTCACTCGTTTGTGCTTCGTTATTTCCACATGCTGCTAATCCTAATGATGCTATGACTAAAAATCCTAAAACTATTTTCTTCATTTTGACGCTCCTTCGTAGTTTTTAGAAATAAAGACAAAATCTGCGTCCTTCGATTTCACAGATTCGAATGTCCATTTCGTATAATTGATCTAGTACTTCTTTTTTAATAATGTCGTTCGTTTTGCCTTGTCTAAATAACTTCCCTTGTTTCATTGCGACGATTTCATCTGCGTAACTCGCTGCAAAGTTGATATCGTGTAACACAATGATGATCGTTTTTCCTAATTCTTGTACAAGGCGCTTTAAAATTTGCATGATTTGTACCGCAAAATTCATATCGAGATTATTGAGTGGTTCATCCAGCAAAATGTAATCAGTATCTTGCGCAAGAACCATCGCAATATACGCTCGTTGCAACTGTCCCCCAGAAAGCGTGTCGATCATTTGGTCCTTCAGTTCTTCCAACCCTAGATGCTGGAGTGATTCTTCGATGATCTGATGGTCTTTCGTTGTCAGCTTTCCTTTCGAATAAGGAAAACGCCCGAACGATACAAGCTCCTCGACTGTGATTTTCATACTGATCTCATTGGATTGTTTCAAAATAGCTAGTTTTTTTGCCATCTCTTTGGACTTCCAAGCTTTTACTTCATTGTGATCCAAGTAGATCTCACCTGCATCTTTAGGAATCAAGCGACTGATCATAGAAAGAACGGTTGACTTTCCTGCGCCGTTTGGACCGATGAAGGCTGTCAATTGTTGATCCGAGATTTCCAATTGCAAGGCCTCGACGACCGTTTTTCCTTGGTAAGACTTCTCGACACTATTCAAATTGATCATCCCAGTTCCTTCCTTTCTCGAATCAATTTTGTAATAAAGTAAATACCCCCTGTGAACTCTACAACCACACTGACCGTCGTGTTCCACCCAAACACTTGCTCAACGATCAATTGTCCCCCAGTCAAAAACAAGAAAGCAATCAAAAAACTTCCTAGTAGCAAAACACCATGACGATACGTTGCAAACAAACGATAGCTGACGTTTGCGACAATAAATCCAAGAAAGGTGATTGGTCCCACTAAAGCAGTGGCTGTTCCTGTCAACAAGCTGACACAACAAAGAATAGAAAATTGAAAACGCTCTGTCTCAATCCCAAGGTTCGTTGCTTGATCCTTCCCTAAATGAAAGACATCCAGAAAATGTCTTTTATAAAAAAGGAACACCCAACAACAGCCAATCAACAATGCAGCAGGTAGGAGGTAGGCAGTCTGGACATTACCGAAACTAGCAAATAACTTCCCTTGCAACAAATCATATTCATTCGGGTCCATCACCACTTGTAAAAACGTACTGATACTATTGAAAAGTGTCCCTAAAATCATCCCCGTCATCAATAATAAGAATAAGTTAGGGGCTTCTTTTCGTAATAAAAAGAAAAACAATAACTGGCTTAAGCCAACCATCAATGCCACGTTGACTAAGAAAAAGGCTGTGCCTGTTTGCTGAAGCATCGTCACCCCACCAATCAAGAAAAAGAGGAGGGTTTGAACAAGTACATAGAGGGAATCGAGCCCTAACACAGAAGGTGTCAAAAATTGATTTTGGGTAATCGTTTGGAAACTAACGGTCGCACTGCTCGTCGCGAGTGCCACTAAAATGAACGCTATGATTTTTTTGCTTCGTAAGGCCCATGCAAATGCCCAATTACCATACGTATTGATAGTCAAATAACCAATCGTCACACCAATCACGAGTAGAGACAAAATAAAAAATAGACCAGTGATCTTTTTACCCATGTTTGCGCCCCCTTACTAACAAGTAAAGAAAAATCAAACCACCGATGATCCCTACGATGACGCTGACTGGGATTTCATAAGGAAAAATCACAAGACGAGCGATCATGTCACAGATAAGCAAAAAGATACTACCAAAAATGGCGGTAATTCCTAACGTTTTATGTACCTGATCCCCATAGAGCTTTGCTGTGATATTTGGAATGATCACTCCCAAGAAAGGAATCGTCCCAACCATGATCAAAGTGATCGCACTGGCTAAAGAAACAAGGCCAATCCCTAGTAGTTGCATGTTGCGATAATTCATCCCTAAATTCACTGCGAACGATTCACCTAAGCCTACGATCGTAAATTGATAGGCAAAAAAAGATAAGATAAGTAATAAAGGAATCGTTACATACAGTAATTCATAATTTCCCCGCATGACTGTTGCAAAATTTCCTTGTAGCCATGAAGACATATTTTGTACTAACTGAAACTGATAGGCGAAAAATGTTGCAGCAGAGCCGATAATATTTCCTAGCATCACGCCGATCAATGGTAACATCAGCTGATTTTTTTGTGGAAAAAATCGTGCAAAAGATAAAAATAAGAGCGTACCTGCAAACGCAAATAAAAATGCAGTTGCTGAACGAATCCACAAAGAAGCATTCGGTAAAAAGAGCATCACCACTAAGATACCCAATCTCGCACTATCCATCGTGCCTGCTGTCGTTGGTGAAATAAATTTATTTTGAGTCAGATGTTGCATGATCAACCCACAAATACTACTCGTTGCCCCTACCAGTACTAAACAAATCGTTCGCGGAAAACGTGTCGCCAACAACAATTGCATACTCTGTCCTTCCAATCGGATAATCTCCATGAATTCCACTCGAGACACGCCAATAAATAGCGAACATATACTTAAAATAACTAACAAAACCATCAAGCGACCCACGCGCATTTCCCTTTACCTCGCTAACTGAGAATGATTCTCATTCTTATTCTAAGTGAAGCATTGAACAAAAGCAACCGTTTTTTAATGAAATAAGAGCAATCCCTATAAATTTTAGAATACGTGTACGATACAAAAATAAAATTCATTTTTGTTTCTGACCTTAAAAATGTGGGAAGCTATTTCTCAATTTCTGCCTTAATGCTTGGAGCTAAACGACTTTCTCACCACCTGGCTACACGGTGATCCAAAAGCTAACCTTCAACACTAAGCTAGAAAATGACAAAATATGAAAAACTATTTTTCAATTTTCTAGCTTACTGATCAGGTCAAAATGCTTCTGTCACAACCTCTATGTTATAATGACTTAAAACAACAAAGGAGGAAATTGGATGGCATCAGATGAATTGAAAAATCATTTGGACAAAGGAATGTATGGCACGCCCTTGGTCAACCCAGAAGAACAGCATAAATACCTAGGTACCTTTCGTGAACGTTGCTACCTCAGTATGACCGTTGCTGAAATGAATGAGCCGACAAATAAAGAAAAGTTCCTACAAGAACTAGAGAAACGACCAGAAGCATTTATTCTGATAAATGGCACTCTGCCCCTCGATATCCAGAATCAATACATCCAATTGGCAACGAAAAACCAAACGAAATTCACTGTTGTAAATGATCATGTTTCCGAAGATCCGGAAAGTATTGGTCTACTGATTGCGGCCAAAGAAGCGGTGAATGAGCCCGTTATTGACGTAGAAGAAAAATATCCAACGAAACAAGAAGAAGAACACCCAAAGAAAAAAAGCTTTTGGGACCGATTATTCAAATAATTTCTAAAAGTTCACTCGATTCTTTGAGTTTCTAATCAAAATTTGTCAGCGTTCGTATGTACCTGTGGCAAAACAAAAAATCATTCACAAACTAGATAAATCTAGTGATGTGGATGATTTTTTTGTTTATTACAATCGTTATTAAGTTTTTAATTTTTTGCTCCATTCCTAGGTAATTTCCACATATTTTGATTTATCATGAACTATTTAAAATATGTGCCTTTGTCATACAATTATTGATTGCTAACACTCACTGAAAGTATCATCCCAAAACAAAGTTCTACAATTTCCTGATTTTCTTTAAAAATCTTTAGATACATGTCTTCCTTTTTTAATTCTGTAATATTGTAAAAATCTCCATAAAAAACATCTGCTTCTTTATAAGTCAAAAATACACTGATTTGGTTTTCATAAGTCCTTATAAAGATTTTCAGCTTAAAATCATCTCGGGAAATTTTATACATGATATTACCATAACCTATATTATCAGTTATACTCTCACCTTCTGATAGGAAAAGCTCCATCAATTCTAACTCATCATATTTCATTTTCTTATCTCCCTTACTTAGGAATCACTGTAATTACTAATTCCAAACCATTAATTACTGTAGTATCAGTAGTGTCGTCAATCATATCTGCACGACAATTTATGTTGTCTCTTTGTAGATAACTTTTCTTTTTAGCTGTTTCATTACTTCAAATATCCAAATGAAAATCATACTTGTAAGCATAGATCCAATTTATTATGAAGACACACTAGTATCCTTCTACATATCAAATTAAGGTTTTAATAGGCTACCTTGTCAGATAATTGTTTATATATTAATTGATTTCGTCTTTTACCATATCTAGAAGAAATTCTCCAAAATCATTGTATAAAACTTCATTATTTTGCGATCCTTCAGGAAAACCCGGGAAATATGAGGTTATTTTAGGTTCATCATTTTCATTTAATTCTTTATAATTCAAGCAATACATTTCTCCCATTCCAGTGTTATACAAAATAACTAAGTGCCTTGGCATATTTACTAATTTCCGTTCATTCAAAGTTGCCCAAACGGTATCAGGAACACCAGAATTTTTAAAATCCTCTCTGAAAACCCCGTAAATTTCAATTGAGCCAAACGTTAAAGCACCAAAAGATGATAAAAAAAGTTGATAATCTTTTGGAAATTGTAATTCAAGCTCTAGTTGGGCCGACCGTATGAGAGTATCAGAAGCGCCACCAAAATCGTCTGCTATATTCTTATTTTCTTCTATTATTTTTTTTGCCCTATTGTACTCATTGATCATTCCATCATCTCCTTTATTTAAAATCATTTACTCTATTTTTCCAATAGTTAGAACGCCATTTATTAAAAGTTTTTCTATCAATTCCAGATGGTACATTGCGAGTAACAACGTATTTGATTGAGTTGAAACCCTTGGTGTTCTTCTGGCATATAAGGTGAAAGAAGCAGTTGCCGTATCCCTTCTGCTTGGGTGATAAATTGATTCATTTGACGAATTTGCGCTTCTAATTCGGATTGCTTCAAGCTAATGGAATCAACTTGATTTATGTATTCCTGTGGAAATCGTTTCGCTGCTTTTTCGACCGCTTCAGAGAGTAAGATCCCTCCTTGGACGAGTGGATAAAGTACTTGGGAAAAGTAGGCTTTCGCTGCATCGTACGCTTTTCCTTTGAGATTGGGCGTTTGTAGGGTGAACTGGGTCATGGCTTGTTGGAGATTCTGGTAATCAGTGACTTGTTTTTGGCAGAAGTGACTAGTGCTACTGGCTTGTGTTAGGGAATCAGCTAAGTACATATCGATACTCATACGTTTTATTTCCTTATGTAAGTTGGTATATTTATTACTTGCTCTAAAAAATTCCTCCCTATATTTTTTGTACCGCTTTCAAAAACAGTATAACAAATCATCACTAGCCATAGGATGAAAGTTCGATTAGATAGATCTCGTTACCTAATTTCATTAAGTTTGTAAGTACATCCTTGTATTTCGGACCGTAAAATTTGGAATCTTCCTCATCACGGTACTCATAGACTGTGTAAGCAATATTCAATAATAATTGATTCAAAAATAAGCAACTTGATCCAAACAGGTAAGCTGTTTTTGGATCAAGTTGCTTAATGTGGCTGAACACTTTTATACAGCCCTTTTTAACGACTTATTTTAGTTCTCTTTTCGTGTCTTGATCACTTCAGGATACAACAATTCCAACACATTCATCGTCAGTCTTCTGCCTTTTCCAGCAAATGGATAAACGTGCATGTGCATCGCTGGATTGAAGTTGGCTTCGATGATGCCATAGGCTTGGTCATCTGTTTGAGGATCAATATCTTTATCTGGAATGATCAGGTCGATCCCGCTGATTTTTGCACCTAAGGCTTCTACTGCTTGTTGGGCAATTTGCTTATACGCGTCTGAAAATTCATCTGTTACGTCGATTGAATCGCCACCTGTACTGATATTGGAATTTTCGCGTAAATACACGACTTGATCTTTTGCAGGAACAGAATGGATCGTTAATCCTTGTTCTTTTAACATCAACTGCTCGAGTTCACCTAACTGGATCAATTCCAATGGCGCACGATGATGACTGCCTCTTAATGGATCTAGGTTTTTTTCAGCGACAAGTTCTTCTACCGTCCGTTTTCCGTCACCCACAACATTGGCAGGAACACGAAGTAAGATCGCTTTTACTTGCCCATCGATCACAAAGAAGCGATACTCTGTTCCAGGCATGAACGCTTCAACCAATACAGAAGTATCTTCACGAAAGGCGATTGCTAGCCCTGCATTGTAGTCCTCTAAGGATGCTCCTTCTTTGAAAATCGTGATCCCTAATCCGTAATTTGTCGATTTTGGTTTAATGACAAAGGCTTGTTCTGCAAATCGCGGATACGCGTTCAAAGCCTCTTCGATTGAAGTAAATTCGGCTCCTTCAGGTACACGGAATCCGGCCTCTTTTAGCACTTTTTTAGTGACTGTTTTATTTTCCATGATCAATGGCACAATGTAGCTGTCTTTACTTGTCATATTGGCATTTTTCACATATTCGATATGCTCTTGATGCTGTAGACGTAAAAATTGATCTGATTCATCTATGACCTTTACTTCGATGCCCTTTTGGATCGCATCAAACATCAGAATCTGTGTCGACAGTTCCATGTCACGAAATCCCGCTAATTGATACGAACGTTCATGACTTTCTTCTTCATACTGTTTTCCTAAAGTATAAGCAAAGTCATGCTGGCTTGTTTGTTGTGCTTGCTGATAAATCTTACCTGCCAATGTTTCACGTGGCTCATCCAATTGTGCGATCATGTCATCGATCAATGGTAGGCGTTCGGATTGTCCTAAAGCTACAAGCATTTCTTTCATGCCTTGAAGAAGCAGCATTCCTTCATCATAAAAAGCAGTTTGATCCATAGGGTTCTCTAACGACACGTGTTCATTTCGCTGCTCGCCTTCTTCGACCCATGCATCGACTGCTACGTCATGTTCCATCCATAGCATATACATTAAGAACGATTGTAAAAACTGAACTTGTGCTTGACTGATCCCTACACGTGCGTAAGGATTTAAATCAATATTTCTCAGTTCAATATAGCGAATACCTGATTTTGCTAAATCAGCTACACGTTTTCCACCACGAAAACGGATCGGTGCATAGAATTCTTTTTCTTCGGATAACTTGCCTTCTTCCACCATTTTTTCAATATCGGTTAAATATTGTTGCATTGACGCATAGGATACTTTGACATTCGGATGGTTCGTATAACCATAGGAACTATTACGAATACTGCGTACCGGTTCTGCTGGTGCTGGCTTGCCGACAAAATAGTGGTCTTCACTTAGAGGTGACGCCCCAAACAAATAAGTGATCAACCAACGATAACGCAAGAAGTTCTGTGCTGTTTTAAAATATAATTCTGTTTTAAATGCTGCAAAGTCGGTAAACTCTGTTTGTTGTACAAACAAGGATTGTAAAAGATCATCACCAAACTCAAAGTTGAAATGGATGCCGCTGACCATTTGCTTGCGTTTGCCATATTCCTTTGCTAAATAACGACGATACAAGACATCTTCAAAATTAGAAAGCTTCGCAATCATGATCTCTTCGTCTTTTTCAGGTAAAGCCGGAGGCATGCTTAAAGGCCAGATCATTTCATCATCTGCCATTGAGCGTGAAGCAACGTCGTAGATTGCTTCCAAGTATTTAAAAAGTTCGTTGATAGAATCCGTGACCGGAGTAATCAATTCGACTTGAGTTTCACTAAAATCTGTCTGGATGTATGGATGATACGTACGATCCCCAAAAATCTCAGGATGATCGGTTGTTGCCAACTTTCCAGAGAAGTTCACACGTTGCCCTTCACGTTCAACCCCAAAACGGGCTTGACTAATGAATGGTAGTGAACGAGGATGCAGTAATAATTCTTTATAGTTCATGGTTAAATGTCCTCCAATTCATATGTTTCATTATAGTAAAAACCGACAAGAAAAAGAATGAAATTGTTTGAAAATGAGAAAAAAGGGGTGTTTTTTTAAAAAAACACCTGATATTGTAGGAAAATGACTCCAAACTGAACAACAAGATAGCACATAGCCAGATAGGACAGTCAAAAAAATCGCTGGTTCATTTTTGGTTTATATTCGAAATATTGTTCCTTGAATATCGCTAGTCCATTGGAAGGAAGGAGAAAAAAGAGCCTGAAACAAACGGAACCTCTTCAAAAATAAAGGGAAAACCACGGAAATTTAAAGAACGATTCCCGTGGCTTCTTTTTTATTTCTTGAAGTTGAACACCTTTGTTACAAGCTCTTTAGATGAACTTATGCTCATATACTGTTTATTCTTCTTTCAATAAGCCTTTAAATAGACCGATGACAAAGTCATTTGGATCAAAAGCTTCTAAATCATCGATGCCTTCACCCAAACCAACAAGTTTGACCGGCAAGTGCAATTCATTACGAATGGCTAAGACGATTCCACCTTTAGCTGTACCGTCTAATTTTGTTAAAACTAGCCCTGTCACATCAGAGGTTTCTTTGAACTGTTTCGCTTGGACCATGGCATTTTGCCCTGTCGTCGCATCTAACACAAGTAAGATCTCATGTGGTGCTTCTGGTAATTCTCGTTGGATCACACGTTTGATCTTCTCTAATTCGTTCATCAAATTGACTTTGTTTTGCAGACGTCCAGCTGTATCAACAAGTAAAATATCTGCTTGTTGTTCTTTGGCTTTTTCGATGGCATCGTAAACGACTGCCGCAGGATCACCACCAGCTTTGCCTCGAACCACTTCAACTTCTGCACGTTCTCCCCAAACGACTAACTGATCGATCGCACCCGCACGGAAAGTATCTGCTGCGGCTAACAATACCTTTTTGCCTTCCGTTTTGTATTGATGTGCTAATTTACCGATACTCGTCGTCTTTCCTACACCATTGACACCAACAAAGAGGATCACTGTTAATCCTTCTTCTTGGAGATTCAATGTATTGACTTCATCGATGCCTTCTTGCTCATAAAGCTCAACTAATTTTTCGATGATCGCATTTTGGATCTCAGCTGGTTTCTTGGCATTTCTTAGCTTCACTTCTTGGCGTAACGCTTCAGTGATCTTGATGGCTGTTTCAAAGCCAACATCTGCACCGATCAATGTTTCTTCCAATTCTTCGAAGAAATCTTCATCGACCGTACGGAAATTCGCAAACAGTTCATTCATTCGTTCACCGAACGTTTTACGGGTCTTTTCTAGACCCTTGTCATATTTCTCTTGTACTTCTACTTCTTCTGGTGCTTCTTCACCAGTAAAGGCTCGTTTGATCTTATCAAAAAATCCCATAGTATACCTCCTTTACACTAAAACAAATTGTTGGATCGCTTTTGCTACCCCATGTTCGATGTTACTTGCCGTGACATGATCAGCGGCTTCTTTGACAAAAGGTACCGCATTTTCCATGGCTACACCAAGTCCTGCGTATTCGATCATCGGTAGATCATTTTCCTCATCTCCGATTGCCATGATCTCACTACGTTCAAGTCCTAAATCTTTCGCTAATAAAGAAATACCATATGCCTTAGTGACGCCTTTTGGCATAAATTCTAATAAAACATTGCGCGTTTTGATAATCTCATACGACTCATAATAAGCGCTTGGAATCTCCTTGATTTTTGCATCTAGTTCTTCTTGCTCATAGGCAATGACTGCTTTGTTCAACACAAACTCATCTGTGATATCAGCTAGTACTGCTGGTTGGAATTGCAATAAGTTGTTTAATACATTGTACATCGATTGCTTTTGAGGCGCACTAGGTAATTGCAAGACGACATTATCTGATAAGACGTCTAACGGCAAGTCTAGTTCTTGTGCCAACGCATAAAGACGATGGATATCAGACACAGACATCGCTTTTTTCTCGATGATTTCACCTGTATCATTTTTCTGCACTAAGCCACCGTTGAAGGTAATGCTATAATCGCCTTCTTCGACTAAACCTAATTCTTGTAAATAGTGAGCCATCGCTGCTAACGGACGCCCCGTGCATAAAACGATTTTTACCCCTTGTGCTTTTGCTTGAGCCAAAGCTTGTTTATTCTCAGATGAGATTTTCTTTTCTTCGTTCAATAGTGTTCCGTCTAAATCGATAGCGATTAATTTGATCATTTCGTCCCCTACACTTTCGTTTCACTCATTCTTCCTTCTTCATTGATGTCTTCCATACGGACAGAGACGATTTTTGAAACCCCAGACTCTTGCATGGTCACACCGTATAAGACATTTGCAGCAACCATCGTCCCTTTACGATGCGTCACTACAATAAACTGTATATCGTCTTGGAACTCGCTGAGATAGCGACCAAAGCGTTTGACATTGGCTTCATCTAGCGCAGCTTCGACCTCATCAAGGATACAAAACGGTACAGGGCAGACACGAATAATCGAAAAGAGCAACGCAATCGCAGTCAATGCACGTTCTCCTCCTGAAAGTAAACTTAAACTTTGTAGTTTTTTACCTGGAGGCTGAACTTCGATTTCAATCCCTGTCTGCAACAAATCAGTCGGATCAGTCAACACAAGCTCTGCGCGACCGCCACCAAACATATTTGGGAAAACGATTTTGAATTCTTGGCGGATTGCTTCAAAAACTTCTTTGAAACGAGTCCGTACCTCATCGTCCATTTCATCCATTGTTTCAAATAATTGATCCTTAGCCGATAATAAATCATCCCGTTGCGCAGCCAAAAAGGTATGACGTTCATTCACTTGCTCATACTGCTCAATGGCGTTCAGATTTACTGGGCCTAAACGATCGATTTGTTGTTTCAACGAAGCAACTTCTACCCGGCTGTTCGCTACATCCGTTGTTTCTTCATAAGATTCACAGGCTTTTTCATAATTCATCTGATACTCCGTTTGAAGATAATTCAAATGATTATCCAAAATCATTTCCGCACGATTCTTTTGGACCTCTAACTGTGACTGCTCTGTCAAAAGTTCTTTTTGTTTACGGTTTTCAGCTAATAGGTCGGCATCCAACGCATCGATGGTCGTTTGCATTTCTTCACGTGACTGTTTGGCGTCTTCTAGAGAAGCTTTTAAGCGATCTCTTTCTGTCGCTAAATCAGCGATTCGTTGATCTAAGCTTTCTTCTGTCAGTTCGTGATCAGAGAAGTCCGCAGTCAATGCATGCAGTTGTTGTTCTAGTCCTTCTTGTTTGGCTAATGCCTCATTTTTTTGTACGCGTGCGCCACGTAGTTGGATCTGTAAGTGATTGTATTGCTCTTTCAATACGGCTAATGAGGCTTGCTCCTGTGCTTGTTTTTCCTGGATCTGCGCGCGACGTTCTTCCATCTTGTCACTTTCTTGACTCAATGAACTGATTTCCGCATCGATCTCTTGGCGTTGTACTTCTAGTTCTTGCTGTTTTGCCAAAAGCTCTGCCTGTTGTTTTTGGTAATTCTCCATGAATTGTTGCAGTTCACGCGTTTCATAACTTGAGATTTGCTGTTCTTTTTCAAAACGAGTGAGTTCGTTGGCCACATTTTGTCGTTGATTTGCTACTTCTTGTTCTTCAAAGCGTAACTGTTCCCCTTGTGTCCGCAGAAGTTCTTGTTCTTCTGCCAAAACCGTGACTTCTTGTTGCAATGCTTGGACCTTCTTTTCTTGACTTTGCAACTCCTGATCGGCTTGTTGAAACTCACTCGTCAATTGTTTTAATTCTTGATTTTGTGCAAATAAACTTCCTTGATTGCCTCGCTTCGTCGCCCCACCAGTCATTGAACCACCGGCATTCATGACATCACCTTCTAGTGAGACCACACGATACTGGTAACGAATCTGTTGGGCAATGGCATTGGCACTTGCTAAGTCTTTTGCTAATAGAATCGTCCCTAATAGATTGTGAACGATTGTCTGGATCTGTTCGGGATAAGTCACTTGTTCGCTAGCGATCCCGATAAACCCGTCAACTGTTTGCGCTTGTGCAAAAATATGTGCAGGTAATTGGCGAGGTTTGATTGTCGTTAATGGTAGAAACGTTGCTCGTCCACCTTTTTGTTGTTTTAGATAAGTGATCGCTTGACGTGCATCGCCTTCATTTTCAACAATGACATGTTGCGCTGAACCACCCAAAGCTGTTTCGATTGCCAATGTATAATCAGCTGGAACATCGATCAATTCAGCAACCGCCCCAACGATCCCAGAGAGGCGTTGCTTTTGTTGCAAGATCAAACGAACACCTTGATAGAAGCCAAAGTAATTTTCTTGGATTTCTTGTAAACTTTTCTGACGTGCCCGTAATTGTTGGACTTGGTTCATCAGTTGATACATTTTGGGCTGTTCTTTTGCCAAACGCTCTTGTGCTTGTTTTCCTTTTGTTTGCACAAGTTCAAGTGACGCTTTGACCTCATTCAATGCTTGCTGCAGCTTTTCATGTCGCTCTGTCAACTCGATTTGCTTGGCGGACATTTCCGCAACATTCGCTTCCACTTCCGATTGTTTTGCTAGTGTTTGCTGACTTTTAGATGTCTCTTGGACATATTGACGCTCCAAGTACTTCAATTCATTGCCGACAGTTGCTTGTTCTTGCATCAGATCGACATACTGATCGCGTAATTCTGCCAACAATTCTTTGGTTGATTTTTGGTATTTTTCCAATTCTTGTTGCGTACTCATCAGTGCTTTTTCAGCCTGTTGGATCTCTGCTTCTTTTTGACTGACTTCTTGGGTCAAAGTCGCTTGTAATTCTTCAAAATGAGCCACTTTTTCTTGCACTTCAGTTAAAGAAGCTTGGTATTCTTTTGAGCTCTTTTGGGTATGCTTCGTTCGCTCAAGTAATACTTCTTTTTGTCCTTCTGTTTGCTTTAATTTTTCTGACAACGCTAATAACGTTTGTTGATTTTTTTCGATCATACGATCGGCCTGGTTATTTTGTTTGCGTTTGTCGGCTAATAACTGTTCCTTTGTTTGGATCTGTGTCGTTAAGGATGTTAGTGATTGGTTGAACTGATCTAATTGTAGTTGTCGTTCATCCCACTCTTTTTTTGCCGCTTTGATTTCAGCAATCATCAAAGAGATATCTGTGTTAGTCAATGTTTCTTTTAATCGTAAAAACTCCTTCGCAGCCTCACTCTGGGCGGCCAAAGGAGTTAATTGCTCTTCAAGTTCATAGATGATATCTTGGACACGGCTTAGATTATCCTCTGTTTCAAAAAGCTTTTGCTCCGCCTTTTTCTTGCGCTGTTTGTATTTCAAGACTCCAGCTGCTTCTTCAAAAATCCCTCGTCGATCTTCTGGCTTACTACTAAAAATCGCTTCGACTTTTCCTTGAGAGATGATCGAAAATGATTCTTTCCCTAAGCCAGAATCCATAAATAATTCTTGGATGTCTTTCAAACGACAAGGTTGTTTATTGATGAAAAAGTCGCTTTCACCTGTCCGACGGTAACGACGTGTTACACTGATCTCACTATACTCTAGTGGCAAGTAATGATCAGAGTTGTCTAATACGACGGTTACTTCAGCGACATTCAATTGTTTACGGGAATCAGAACCGGCAAAAATAATATCCGGCATTTTCCCACCACGAAGGCTTTTCGCAGACTGTTCTCCTAGTACCCAACGGATGGCCTCGGTAATATTACTTTTCCCGCTACCGTTTGGTCCAACGACCGCTGTGACACTATTTTCAAACTCAATGATTGTTTTATCTGCAAATGATTTAAAGCCGGCTATTTCAATGCGTTTTAAATACACGAAGTCTTTCCCTCACTTACTTAGTGCTGCTAAAGCATTCTCAGCAGCAGCTTGTTCTGCTAGTTTTTTCGATTTTCCTTGTCCAGTTCCAATCAACCGATCATCCACGTATACTTCGATCCAAAAAATACGTTCGTGTGCTGGACCTTCTTCATTGATCAAACGATATTCGATCAACACGTCTCCTGCTTTTTGCAATACTTCTTGTAATCTTGTTTTATGATCCATCTCATGGGAAAAAGCACCGGCACGTACCTTCGGAAAAATCACCGTTTCAATAAACGCATGTGCTGCGTCAAATCCTTGATCAAGGTACAACGCTCCTAAAAAGGCTTCAAACAGATCACAAAGAAGCGCTGGACGGGTTCGTCCACCTGAGTTCTCCTCACCTTTTCCTAACAGGATGTACTGATCAAAACGACATTCCTTGGCAAATTTGGACAAACTATCTTCACGTACGATAGCTGCACGAGTTTTGGTCAATTTTCCTTCTGGGATATCTGGATACAAACGATACAGATATTCAGAAACCATCAACTCTAATACAGCATCTCCCAAAAACTCAAGACGTTCGTTGTCGGATAGTTGCAAATTGCGATGCTCATTCACATAGGATGAATGGGTAAAAGCTTGTTCAAGTAAGTTTAAATCGTGAAAAACGATGCTATACTTTTCTTTCAATTCTTTTGTTAGCTGATTGTCCATTTCCCACATTCCTTTATGGCTATTTTTTCAATACTTCCTTATTATACTGGTTTTTTATAAAATATGAAATGGTTGAGACAAAAGGTATGAAAAGCTTTATGAATGATATGAATAAACCTCCTATAAAAAAATAAACTAAGACTAGCAGACACGAAATCCGTTAGATGCTCTCTTTGTTTTCTGATCGTCGTATGTTTATCCTATTGAGAAGTCTCTTCCTTTAGTTGTTCGCCAACACTCAATAATAAATAGGGACGAAGTAGTCTATCCATAACTTCTATGATACACTTGCCGTGGGAGCTGGAGGTAATACACTATAAAATATCAGATTAGTTGCTTTTGCTGTTACATACGAGATCATAAGCATTGACCCATCGATGATTATGATTTATTAGTTAGAATAATCAACATCCACGATTTTTTGTCTAGTCACGAAAGTACAGAAACCATTTGAGTGACGTTAACTGACAAAGGGTATCGTCAAAATATAATGTAAGTTGGTGATTACAATTTTTTCAATATCTAGTTTTATTTTTGTTGTAGTTTTTGTCGGTATAATAAAAATCGTTGCACAGTTAAACGAAATAATTAGCTTGCTACGCTCAAAAAGTAAAATCGAGACTGAGTTGGTTGAATCAATAAAAACAATAAAAGAAAAGAATCATTTTTAGCTACTATTTATCTTAGCTAAAGTAGCACAACCTTAGAGAACAGATAAAGTATGAAACAAAATGTTTAAAATAGTACAATACTAAACCACTCCCTCTCAACAGATCAATCAACGCTTGAGCGACGATCTCATCTCTTTTCTATCGGAGTGAGATCGTCGTATTTATTATGAATACTTGTAAAATTTATCCGTTAATCGATACTTAATTGGACTCTCTTCCCCAAATTTTTAATCCTATTTTTTTACAATTCAGCTTATGCCATTAAATCATTCGCTGGTTAATCTCTGAGAAGGAGTTTTCAAAGTTAACTTTGCAATGAGTGATGGAAATCGAGCAAAACTCAGGAAATCCTTCCTCACTAAAACAAGTGTAAAAAAGACGTTCGTTAATATTTCCCCTTGATTTGTATTGGATGTATCGCAATTCATTATATTCTTATACCTACACTAACTTACTTCTATTTATCAGTTCATTCATATCAACTTGCCCACCTAGTTGTTCTGCCAAATCTAAATCATGGGTGACTAAGACGATCGTCACTCCTTGCTCGTTCAATTCTTTCAATGCTTCGATCACAAGTTGCCGATTTCCTTTATCCAAAGAGGCAGTGGGCTCATCTGCAAAAACGATTTTAGGTGTTTGCAAAAACAAACGAGCTAAAGCTACTCGTTGTTGCTCACCACCGCTTAAACGAAATACTTTTTGATGCAGTGAGTCTTCCATTTGGAACTTACGGAGTGCAGCAATCATTTTTTCCTCTTCTTTTACTACCAATTGTAAATTTTGTTTGACTGTTTCATTATCGATCAATGCAAAGTTCTGAAATAAAAATCCTGCATATTCACGAAAGAAACGTTTTTTACTTTTACGGTGAAGGAATTGATTGTCTATCCATATTTCACCAGAATCTATGGGTTCCAGTTGTCCTAAGCAGTTCAGTAACGTTGTTTTTCCTACACCACTGCTTCCCGTGATCACAGTTATTGAACCAGTCTCTACATGTAAAGATAAGTTCTCAAAAATCACTTTTCCTTTATACTTTTTAGTGATTTCTTTGGCTTCAATCATATTTGATCACCTCTAGACGTTTTCTTTTTTCTGATAAATACGTAGTGAATAAAAGGATACATAATTCAAATAATAGTAATAGAATCAAAATCTGCCACCAAACATGATTGATGAGTAATAAAATCAACGCAACAACGGTAGAAATGGCTAATATGATTTCATAATATCTGTGATGCCTCTGTAACAGAGTCCAACCAGCAATATATTTAAGAAACAGTTTTTTCTTATTCATTTCCACATACAGTAAACTCAAATAGACTTGAATAAAAACAAAGCCAATAAGGATCAAGAACAAAATACTAAGGGTTGTATAATATTCACGTTTCACACCCATAAGAGATTGATTGATGCTATCTTTTACAGCAATCAATCCATAAAAATCATGTTCCATATGATTTTCTTTAATAAATTCTTGGACAAGTTGAGGGTCTCGAAACAAGTAAGTCCCATTTGAAATATCCTGTATCCATATTTCAATATTTGGTTGGATCAATGGCAATGACATGGAAACGATAATTGGATTGGAAGAAAAATTTTTTTCATAGGGTTGGAAGTTATAGTTAAAAAGGACTTGGTTTGCTTGTATATAGAGAACTTTTAATTCCCCCTCATATGCTTTCGTCTCGTACTCAAAAGAATTTTGATAAAAATCAAGTTCATCCTCGGCTTCTGGAATGATCATTTCTGTATACATTCGCTTATTTTCAGGAATGAGCAGATAAAAAAAAGAATCATCTAATGAGTCAATCAATTGACCATCCGCATCCTTGATAGCCAATTCTTGTACGGCATGATGGTTACTTAACCAAAAAGCGTCATTTTCAATATAATTTAGTGTCGGACTACTATGACCAAGTTCATTATCCCTTAGAAAAATCCCACCTGACTGTTCTGATTTTTCCAACAAGGGAAGTAACCGTGCATTGATTGGTGCTTGTGCTTTCTTTCGGACGTCTTTACTTTCTGCCGGGTTTACAAGTAGATTGGTGTCTCTACTAAATGCCAAGTGATAATAGTCGGGAACTCTTGTCCATTGGGAGAGCTGCTGTTCAAGTTCACGCGTCTCCATTACTTTATTTGATAATGTACTGGCTTGCACCGTAACAAACGTGAAGATGATGATCTTTAATAAAAGGTTCAAACGAAATAATAATCGGTAAGGTTTCCTTCCTTTTATCTTATCTGAAATCGTACCGAACGAAAAAATAATCCCACTCGTAAATAATTGAAGAACCCAAATCATTAAATGACCCCAGAAAAAAATCGGTCGATAAAGAAACTGTAATTGTGGAAACCACCAAGAAAAAGCAACCATCAAGAGAGTAAAAATCGCACTATCAATGAAACTATCCTTGATGGACACTATCAGCCAACGATGTCCTAACATCTCAATCACACCAATTTTCTTACGAAGGGAAGCTTTGTAAAACAGTAAAGCTAAGATCACAAAGAAAAATAGAATAAAGAAGAGTTGTCCAATACTCATTAATAAACCCGCTGTCAATAACTGGAACCATTTTATCTCCTCAATCTCCAATTTGATTCCTTGATCATGAAAATCAGCGATCATTCCAGATGGAGGGGCTTCTGTTACAATATAAGTCCCCAATACATCTTGATGCTGCATCTCTGTGTAATCATAAAAATAGGTGGCAACATCCGATCTTATAGGTGGAAAAGAGTATTCCGAACGTTCCACCTTGTCAAAGGTATAAATCTCCTTTGTCGTCTCACCGGAGGCGCCAATTCTAAAAACCAGTTTATGTATAGCAATTTGATGTTTTTTTGCATAAGCAGAAATTTTTTGATTGATTTCCTCAATCGTCCCACTCGCTTCTTCAATCACAATGCCCGAATGAGCATTTGGGATAGCACTCTTGATTCCTTCATTTCCAATAAAAGAAATGGCATAAAGAAAACTTAACACTGTAACTATAAATAACCCTCGATAGATTTTTTTCATAATGAAAGAAAAAAGCATCTAAAATATAAGGAAGTTGAAAACACTTTGAACAATATTTGAGAAGTTATGAAATATTGTAACTACATTTATATCTTAGCTACTTATGATTTCTACATCCACCACCCTCCAGATCTATTTTTAGTAAAAAGCGAGGAGCCTCCACATATATTCTCCTCTGAAGATTGATAGTGACTTCTGAACTATATAAAGTAACAACAAAAATAAAATTTCCTAATTATTCTCCTCCTTTCATATATATTATATACTTTCACATGTTCCAAAAACAGATAATTCCTTTTTTTCCTAATCAAAAAAACCGAGCCAGCCGAGAACAGGAAAATCCTATCTCGAACTGATTCGGTTTTATTATTTGTTGATTATGAACGTGAATCTGAAGTTACAGATACAACAGCCCATGGATTGACAGCATCATATGCCCAATTCCAATCTTTTACGCGGTCGTTTACTGGTAATACTTCGTTACGGAACAATGTTGGAATAGCAAAAGCTTCTTCAAATGCGTATTCTTGCCATTTTTTGTAAGCTTCTTTTTGGTAATCTGCATCAAATGCTGCACTTGAATTGATATCATTGATCAATTTTGTGTTTTCTTCTGACTCATAACGAGTGTAGTTGAACGCTGCATTTGCACCCCATAGTCCACTTGGATTTGGATCTGTTCCTGTGTTCCAAGCAGCTTGGTAGATGTCGATTTCTGGATCATCATTTTCTAAACGATCATAGAATGAGTTGAATTCGATCAGACGACCTGTTGTATATTGAACATCTAAGCCGATTTCTTTCCATTGTTGTACGTAGTAATCTGCTAATGGTTGCGCTGTTTCGCCACCTGACATTGACGCAAAGTTGATTGTCAACTTGTTACCATCTTTGTCTTCACGGATACCATCGCCATCAACATCTTTATATCCTGCATCATCCAATAATTTATTGGCTTTATCAATATCTTGTGTGAAGCCTTTTAGATCTGCATCGTGGAATCCTTCAAATACTGGTGGAATCAATGAAGTCGCATTGCTTCTTAAACCAGCATAGAAACGTTCGCCTACTGCAGTGTTGTCTAAAGCGTAACCCATTGCTTGACGTAATGCTTTGTCAGCCATTTTTGAGTTTGGATCATATTCTACGCTTCCACTTTCAGCATCCCATTTACCTAGTTTGAAACCTAAGTAAGTGTATGAAGTTTGCTGACGTCCTAGATTCGTATAGCCAGCGATATCTTTGTATGTGTCATACGTATCTGTTGGCATTTGGAAAATCATGTCATACAATTTTGAATTTAATGCTTCTGTTGCACTTGCTGTTGGTAATGATTTCATTGTGATTTTCTTCAATTGTGGTGTACCATTCCAGTAGTATTCATTTGGTAAGAATTCTACTGATTCACCAGCAACGATGTTACTCATATAGTAAGGACCAAATGTCACAGGGTTCTTACGGACTTGATCACTTGATTCCATGTCTTTGATCGCAATTCCTTCAAGTGTGTGTTTTGGCGCTGCATATGTCCAAATACCACCACCTGCTTGAAGCATGCTTGGGTTCATTTCTTTATATTCGATCTTAACTGTTTTGTCATCTACTTTTGTAATTCCAGAAATCGTATCTGCACTACCGCTGTTATATTCTTCCATACCAACGATGTTACGGAATGTATCATCGTAACGGATACCAGTGTATTCAGGGTTTCCGATGATTTCATAAGGGAAAATAACATCATCTGCTGTGACATCGACACCATCAGACCATTTTACGTTGTCTTTCAGTGTGATTGTCGCTGTTTTCGCATCTTCGTCTAATTCTAATGAGGCTGCACCATCGTTTGTAATCGTGAAGTTGTCATCATTTGTAAATAATGGTTCATGTGAAGGCGCCATAAACGCTGCATCAAAGGCATCTTGGTAAAATTCCCATTGGAATAATCCTTTGAACTGACTGTCTGTTGCTACTGCCACATCTAGCTGTCCATCTTCGATTGCTTCATCATTATTCGTTGTAGCTAATGGGAAAGTCAATTCACTTTTATCCCCATTATCTGCTGAATTATTACCTGACGAGCTAGTTCCGCCGCCATTTCCACACGCTGCTAATGCTCCCACAGATAGCAGTGTGACAAATCCAAAAATCGTTTTCTTCATATCCTATTTTCCCCCTTCACTTCTCTTATCCTAAACGTTGTCGCGCATCTGCAGAACGCTTAAATGCTTGTCCAACGTAGTTTATACTCAACATCAACACTAAAATTAGAATTGACGCGGGTAACCAAATCCATTGTCGATTCACTAAAACTTCACCGTTACTTGCATAACCGATCAATGTTCCTAAACTAGGTACATTAGCTGGCAATCCAAAGCCTAAGAAAGTCAAAGTGGTCTCGATCCCAATATTTGCCGCAAAGTTCATTGTTAAGTTGGTGATGATCAATGAACTAAGGTTTGGCATGATTTCACGGAACATGATTTTGAAATCACTTGTTCCCATCGTTTTTGAAGCACTGACATAATCACGTCTAGCTTCTGATAACGTCTTACTTCTGAATAATCGGGCTTTAGCTACCCAATAAAATGCACTCATGATAAAAATAAATGACCAAACGTTATAGCGCGAAATGATCGAAACAAACACGATAATGATCAACATGATCGGTAAAATCATAATAAAATCAACAATACGCATCAATACGTTATCAATGATCCCACCATAAAACCCTGAAAGAATTCCAAGTCCTACTCCGATGATCGACGTAATGATCGTAATCGCAAAACCGATCATCACAGAGTTTCTTGCTCCGATAATCAATTGACCGAAGACATCACGTCCACCTTCATCTGCTCCTAAAAGGAATTTTGATCCTTGAGAAGAGATGGCGCCAGGTTCAGCATACTTATCAAAAATACTAACAAACATTACTTTATCTTGGTCAATAAAGATTGCCCCGATAAAAATAACTAATAGTAAAACAACTAACAAAGCCAGTGAAAAAATGGCTACTTTATCTTTTTTGAATTCTCGTGCAATCATTCGTATACCCATTGGTGGGATACTTTCTTGCGCAACTTCTTTGTTTTTATCACTCATGATCGATTCTCCCTTCTGTTTGATTTTTTTATTGGATTCGTATACGCGGATCAACAATGCTCATGATAATATCTGACAGCAGTGTTCCGACGAGCGTTGCGATTCCTAAAATCAAGACTAAGGCTGTGATTACGGTATAATCACGTTGACCGATTGAGTCAATAAACAATTTTCCGACACCAGGATAACCAAAGATTTTTTCGATAACGACAGAACCAGCAATCAATGAAGTAATTTCATACCCCATTTGAGATGCCATTGGCAATGCTGCATTACGGAAAATGTGACGACTGAATACTTTGTTTGTCGGCACCCCTTTGGAACGAGCTGTACGTACAAAGTCTAAGGATTTCGAATCAATGACTTCACTTCGTAAATACTGGATCGTTACTGCTGTGGCTAAAAAGGCCTGTGTGATCGATGGTAATAGAATGTATTGCAATCGATCCATCCATTGAGCGAAAAATCCTCCCTGGAAACCTAAAGTCTGAGAACCACTTGTTGGGAACCAACCTAAACGATAGCCAAAAACAAACAACATGATCAATCCGAAAATGAATAATGGAACAGCAAAACTGAAGAAGTTATAAATAACAACAGCTTTGTCCAAAATCGAATTTTGGTATCGACCAGCTAACATACCTAGTGGTACAGCAATCAAGTACGTAATAATAACAGTTAAAATAGATAAATATAAAGTATTGACGATTCGTTCTCCAATCAAAGAGGAAACCGAACGCTTATACAAGAAACTTTGTCCAAAATCACCTTGTAAGGCATTTCCGACCCAACGGAAATATTGTTCATACCAAGGATCATTCAAGCCCGCTGCCTGACGCATCTGCTCGATCACAGCTGGATCTTGGTTTGGGTTGATCAATCCTGTAAACGGATCTCCAGGCATGGCTTGCGCTAGCATAAAGATCAACACACTAAGAATGATCACTTGTGGGATCATCAAAAGAACTCTTCGTAGAATCGTTTTCCACATTAGCTAGCACCTCCATCTTTCAACGCTACTTTGTGTGTAGTGGTTAGTGTACGTAAATCATACACTCGCCCTGCTGTATCGTAGTAATCTTTTTGATGTTCGATATACTCACGTTCAACATTTCGTCGGTTTTGTTTTTGTATTTCCCGATTGTCTACATCGATTCGTGGAATCGCAGATAGTAAGCGTTTTGTGTAGATGTGGCGCGGATCATTATAGATATCTTCTCGTGTACCGATTTCAACAAATCGACCTTTGTACATGATCGCGATGTTGTCACACATGTGTTTTACGACACCCAAGTCATGAGAGATGAATAAATAGCTTAAGCCAAATTCTTGTTGGATGCGTTTCATAAAGTTCAATACTTGTGCCTGAACAGATAAGTCTAGGGCAGATACAGGTTCATCAGCAACAATCAATTTAGGATTCGTTGCTACTGCTCGGGCAACGCCTAAACGCTGTCTTTGTCCACCAGAAAATTCATGAGGATATTTGTATAACGCATCTTCTGGCATCCCAACGATGTCCAATAAGCCTTTGACTTTTTTCTTTTCTTCCTGATCGCTCAAGCGTTCAAAGTTACGGATCGGCTCAGCGATAATGTCCAGTACTCGTTTTTTAGGATTCAAACTAGACATTGAATCTTGAAAGATCATTTGGACGTCTTTGTTGTAGCCGATTTTTTTGCGGTTACTTCTTTTCGTGACGTCTTTTCCTTCATACATGATTTGGCCAGAAGTCACTTTTTCTAGGCCGACAACCGCTTTTCCGGTTGTGGATTTCCCAGAACCTGATTCTCCAACTAGTCCGTATGTTTTTCCTTTTTCAATAATAAAATCGACGCCGTCTACTGCATAGACATGGTCTGTTACTCGGTTGAAAAACCCACTGCGAATAGGATAGTGAACTTTCAAATCTTTGATTGTAATTAATTCTGACATCTACACCTCTCCTTTTTCGTCTCTAAAGTGGAAATGTTTATAACATGAGCAACGTACCATATGATTCGGTGCGATTTCATGCAAGACTGGATTTTCTTCGTGAGCGCTTGCTGGGATCCAAGGAATCCGTGGCGCAAATCGGCAACCTGTTCGTGGCATATTTTTTAATGAAGGGACTACGCCTTCAATCACATGTAACTCTGCCTCGTGGTTTCCTTCTTGTGGAATCGAATTTAGCAATGATTGTGTATATGGATGTTTTGGATTTTCAAATAACTCTTTGACTCCTGCAACTTCAACAAATTGTCCACCATACATCACAGCAACACGATCCGCCATTTCAGCTACGACACCTAAATCATGTGTGATCAAGATAATCCCAGTTTTAGTTTCTTCTTGTAAATCTTTTAGTAAGTCAAGAATCTGTGCTTGGATCGTTACGTCCAAGGCAGTCGTTGGTTCATCCGCGATAATGATCGGTGGCTTACATGCAATCGCAATCGCGATGATCACCCGCTGTCTCATCCCACCGGACAACTCATGAGGATACTGACGTCCAACTCGTGCAGGATTCGGAATCCCTACTTGTTCTAGTAATTCTAATGCACGTGCTTGTCTTTGCTCAGCAGTCATTTTTGTATGGTAAGACAAACCTTCTTTGATTTGGTCTTCAATTCTCATCAAAGGGTTTAATGCAGATAATGGATCTTGAAAAATCATCCCAATATCATTTCCGCGGATCTTGTTATACAATGTTTCATTTAATTCAATTAAATTTAAATCATTGTACATGATCTCCCCTGTGATCTTTGTATTGTTAGGATCTAATAATCCCATAATCGTTGTAGCTAACGTACTTTTCCCGCAACCAGACTCACCAACGATGGCTAAGATCTCGTTTTTATCTAAAGTAAAAGAAACGTCGTCTACTGCATCGTAGTATTCATCTTTTAGACGGAAGCCTGTGTGTAGGTTCTGAACATCTAATAATTGGTTATCTGACAATCGAATACCCCTCTCTGCTCCCTCGATGGAAGTTTTTAATAAAAAAAATAATCCTACACTGAATAACAACTTAGCAAAAAAAAATTAAATAAGTAGCATTCTAAGGAGTGTGTAATTAATTATTAATAATTATATAGAAAACCGTTTTATATTGCAAGATTATTTCACACTGTTGCCAGAATTGTCTGAAAAATCTTACGTAGCTATGTCAGCTCCTAAAGAAGATTAAAAAAAAATGAGGTATGTGGCTAACCTTCTCTTTATCCTACTATTTTTATAAATTAAGAATCATTATAAAAATCTGCAAAAATCACTTTTTTTATAAAAAACCGTTTTAACCTAAGAGGTGTCCTATTTTATAAAAGCATAATTATACAGTATATACGAAATAGAAATGTTGTGAAACTACCTCTTTCTATCGAATTTTGTGACATATTTCTTCTCTTTAAAAAAACTCTTTTATTTAAATAATTATGACTGAAAAAGCCAAGAAACCATGAAATAGCTAAACTATTTCTGACTTCTTGGCTTTGAATTGAAATTGGCTTTTGCCAATTCATTCATCAGTTGATGTGTATTTATTCAATTTATTTCAAGTGTTTGCTGATATAATCCACGGCACCGCCGACTGTTTCGATTTGTTCAGCATCTTCATCAGAGATCTCTGTACCGAATTCATCTTCTAGTTCAAGAACAAATTCCATGATACTAATTGAATCAGCTTTCAGATCATCTTTAATGTTTAATTCATCTGTCACTTTGTCTGTATCCATTTCAAAGTGATTTGAAATGATTTTAGCTACCTTATTAAATACTTCTTCGCGCGTCAATTTTTTCACCCCCACAATTCTTAGAACTACTACGTTTTCTTCACCATAGCTAATTTTACTGACAATTTTTTGGAATGTCCACCCTTTTTTCTCCATCAGCTTGTCAATTCGTAGAAAATTTAGTCCTCTTTTTTCTCAAATTGCTCTACCAGTTGTCCTACAACATTGGTTTCAAGCATTGTACGGATTTGACGGATCGTATAGCGAACTGCATCTGGTCCAGTTGCACCATGCGTTTTGATAACTGGTGCTTTCAATCCAAATAAAACAGCTCCTCCATGTTTTGAATAGTCCATTTCAGATTTCAAAGAGCGCAAACCGTCTTTTAGCAGTAATGCACCCATTTTACCTTTGATGCCTTCATTCAAGATGGCAGATTTCAATAAGGTCATCATATTCATCGCTGTGCCTTCAATGGATTTCAACACTGCATTTCCGGTAAAACCATCGGTTACTACGACGTCTGCCACACCATTTAGTAAGTCACGCGCTTCCACATTGCCAATGAAGTTCAAGCTTGTTTCATTTTGCAAAAGTTCAAAGGCTTGTTTTGTCAATTCACTGCCCTTAGTCTCTTCCGTCCCATTATTGAGCAATGCGACACGAGGTCGTCCGATACCACGAACTTTTCTCGCATAAAATGACCCTAAAATACCATATTGTAAAAGATGCTCTGGTTTGTTTTCTGCATTTGCACCTAAATCTAGCATATCAAACCCTTCGCCTTCTTTGCCAATAACTGGCAATGTGGACATTAGTCCAGGGCGTTCGATGTTTTTGATGCGTCCAACAATAAACAAGCCAGCTGCTAGTAAGGCTCCTGTATTTCCTGCTGAAAAAATCGCATCTGCTTCCCCATTTTTAACTGCTTGGGCAGCTAAAACCATTGAAGCAGTTTTCTTGCGACGGATCGCTTTAACTGGTTCGTCATCACTATTGATTTTTTCGTCAGTATGGACGATTGTGATATTTTTTTCGTCTGTCAAATATTTTTTGATCTCTGATTCTTTACCGTAAAGAACAAATTCCAACTCAGGGAAATCTTTTTGTGCTAGAGCGATTCCTTCCACAATGGCTTGTGGTGCGTGATCTCCGCCCATTGCATCTACTGCAATTCTCATTATTATTTCCACTCCTTGTCATCATTTTGAAAGTATTGATAATCTGTTAATCAAAATAACGATTATCTTGTTCGCCTAATTGCAACTTGGCTGTTAATGGTTGATATTCAGGTAATAACTGCCAGTCTTTGATTTGCCAGATTGCCGCAGCTTCTTCACGGGCAACTTCTAAGACATTCCCATCTGTTACTAGATCTGCGATCGCAAATTCTGGCAAGCCGGATTGACGGAAGCCAAATACCTCTCCAGGCCCTCGTAATTCTAAATCCTTTTCACTCAAGATAAAGCCATTCGTGGTTTCTGTCATGATTTTCATTCGTTCGACACCCAGTTCATTTTTCGGATTTGCCACGAGGATACAATAAGAAGCCTCACTTCCTCGGCCGACACGCCCACGCAACTGATGCAGCTGAGCTAATCCAAAACGATCCGCATCCATGATCAACATGACCGTTGCATTCGGCACATTGACACCGACCTCGATCACTGTGGTTGACACTAAGATCTGGAGTTGATTTTCTTTGAATGTTTCCATGATCTGATCTTTTTCTTGATTCTTCATTTTACCATGCAACAAGCCAACTTCATATTCTGGTGCAAATAACTCACGAAGTTTTTCGTAAATTTCCACTGCATTTTTCACATCTAACGCTTCGGACTCCTCAATCAATGGACAAATCACATACATTTGATGCCCTCTGCGCAATTCTTTATAGGTCCATTCTAGCACGCTATCTAATTGAGGTGTTCGGACCCATCTTGTTTCGATCGGAATCCGTCCAGCGGGAAGCTCGTCGATTACAGATACATCCATTTCGCCGTATGCTGTAATTGCTAAAGTTCGAGGGATAGGGGTGGCAGTCATAAACAACACATCTGGACGCCAACCCTTCTCACGCAATACTTTTCGTTGGTTCACGCCAAAACGATGTTGCTCATCGGTGATCACTAAACCCAGATTTTGGAATGCGACACCTTCTTGAATCAGTGCATGTGTTCCCACGACGATATCGATTTCCCCATTTTCTAACCGTTCTAATAGCTCGCGACGTTCTTTTGCTTTCGTTGATCCGGTCAATAACGCAACGGTCACTTCATTTGGGTCAAATAATTGGGATAAACTTTCCATATGTTGTTGCGCCAATATTTCTGTTGGGACCATCAACGCTCCTTGAAAGCCAGCAGTCACTGTCGCATATAAAGCAATCGCAGCAACAACGGTCTTTCCACTTCCCACATCCCCTTGCAACAAACGCTGCATATGGTGTGGATTACGGAGATCACGGCAAATTTCATTAGTGACACGTTTTTGTGCCGTCGTTAATTCAAACGGCAACTTTTTTGTAAATTGTTTTAATCGTTCCACATCATAAAGGATCTCTAAGCCATTCTTTTCAGACTTTTCGGCTTTTTTCAGTCCTTGTAACTGCATCTGGAAAAAAAAGAATTCTTCAAAAACAATCCGTCGTTTGGCTTGATGATTTTCCTCATGATTTTGCGGAAAATGCATACTTCTTACAGCAGTTGGACGATCAAGCAAACGGTATTTTTCAATTAAAGATAGTGGTAAGTTTTCTTCAATCAAATCACCATACTCACTAAACCCTCGACGGATCAGATCGACCAGTGTCGTTTGGCGAATGGATTTGTTCACATGATAGATCGGAGAGAAATCATCTGGACTTTGCGAACCAAGGATCTTCATCCCATTTAGTGCTTTACGTTTCGCATCCCATTTCCCATAAACTGCGATTTCTTCAGATAAAATGACTTTATCTTTCAAATAGGGCTGATTGAAGAAAGAAACATTGAATACTTCATGTTCTTGCATCATTCGAAACTGTAGTCGGCTTTTTTTGTAACCAAAACGACTCATTACTGGCGGAGAGACAACTAACCCTTTTAATGTAACTTTTTCTTGGTCTTGGATTTCGTTTAGATTTCTTTCTTGGATATCTTCATAACGAAAAGGATAGTAAGTTAATAAGTCTTCGATTGTATGGATGCCTAGACTAGCCAAGCTATCCGCTCTTTTTTGACCAACACCTGCCAGCACTGTGACTGGATCAGCTAACGAACGCATAAGATTTCCCTCCTTTAACAAAAAAAGGAACTTGGTCAACGATTTGCAAATCGTTGACCGAAGATCCTTTCAAATGATTTTCTGCTTTATCTATCGGCTTCAGGCTGTATTATTCAGCAGAAAATAAATAAGGATAGACAGGTTGATCTCCTTGATGGATCTCGATTTCTAACTCAGGATATTTGTCGCTCAGTTGAGCCGCAAATGCTTGTGCTTGCTTTGCAGACCCGTCTTCTCCGGTTAATATCGTGACGATCTCAGTATCCTCGTTGATCATTTGCTCTAATGTAGCAAGTGATGTCGCTAAGATGTCTGGATTAGAGATCACGATTTTCCCATCGATCATCCCTAAGAAATCACCTTCTGTGATTTTCACTCCGTCGATCATCGTGTCGCGGATCGCATGTGTCACTTGACCACTGACAACACTTGAAAGCACATCTGTCATCGTTTCTTTATTTTCTTCTAACGTTGCTTGTTCATTGAAGGACAACATCGCTGTCAATCCTTGAGAAACTGTTTTTGATGGAACAACAGCAACTGGAAGTTCAGCCACTTCAGCAGCTTGATCAGCTGCCATAAAGATATTTTTGTTATTCGGTAAGATGATGACTTTATCTGCATTCACTTCATTGATCGCTTTCACGATATCTTCCGTACTTGGATTCATCGTCTGTCCACCACTGATCACGTAGTTTGCTCCTAGACTTTCAAATAACTCTTGCACACCTTTTCCGGCTGCGATGGCAACGATCCCGTAAGGTACACGAGGCTTCGTTTGTGCGACCGGCGCTGAAGGGGCTTGGTCATGTTCTAAGATCGTTTCGTGTTGCAAACGCATGTTGTCCACTTTGACTTTCACTAGGGAACCAAATTTCTGTCCGTAATTCATGACTTCCCCAGGGTTTTCTGTATGAACGTGTACTTTGATGATTTCATCGTCATTGACCACTAACAGGGAATCCCCAAGGCCATCTAGATAGTTACGAAACTCTTCATAATCAAATGTACTATCTACAGTTGGACCTTCACCGATCTTCACCATGATTTCTGTACAGTAACCATAATGGATATCCTCAGTTGCTAACTGACCTTGCACACTACGATGATGCTCTGCATTTACCATATCGTCCATTTGAGCAGGAGATGGTTCATAGACCTCGTCTGCTTGGTATTCACCATTCAACGCAGTTAAAAAACCTTCGTATACGAATAATAGTCCTTGTCCACCACTGTCAACAACGCCTACTTCTTTTAATACAGGCAACAAATCAGGTGTTTTTGCTAATGCACGTTTTCCACCTTTAACGACCGCAGTCATGACTTCGATCACATCGTCTGTTGATTTTGCTTTTTTCTCACCAGCTTTGGCAGCTTCTCTTGCGACTGTCAGGATCGTTCCTTCGACAGGTTTCATTACTGCTTTATAAGCTGTTTCGACCCCATGAGTAAAAGCTGCAGCTAAATCTGTTGCTGTCAAAACAGTCACATCAGGGATTTGTTTTGAAAAACCACGGAACAACTGAGATAAAATAACCCCAGAGTTTCCTCTTGCCCCCATCAATAAACCTTTAGATAACAGCGCTGCTAATTCTCCTACCTTTTCAGAGGTAGAATCAACAACGGCTTTTGCACCACTTGTCATTGATAAATTCATATTGGTACCGGTATCTCCATCGGGAACCGGGAATACATTTAGGGAATTGACGTATTCTGCATTTTTTTGTAGCCGATTCGCACCGGACTGAACCATTTCCTGGAATTGGCTTGCACTAATTTCTGTTACACTCACCTAGATAATCCTCCTTCAGATCGACTGCTGAACAGTCAGCAAGTCTCCTGCCTAGTCTGGCAGTACACGAACACCTTGCACGAAGACATTTACTGAATTGGCTGTAACACCTAGTAAAGTCTCCAAGTTATATTTCACTTTTTCTTGGACATTACGAGAAACTTCTGAAATTTTTGTGCCATAACTAATGATTGTATAAACATCTACTGCGATCCCATTAGCTTCTTGGCGGACAACTACTCCTCTTGAGTAATTTTCTTTACGCAAAATTTCAGTGATATTATCTTTGATTTGATTCTTGCTAGCCATTCCTACAACACCAAATACATCTGTTGCGGCACCACCAACAACTGTTGCGATGACATCATTGGTAATTTCAATGGTTCCAGCTGACGTTTGAATTTTTACAGCCATGAATGAGCCTCCTTAACGGGTAAAATATTCCCATTTTTCTACTATCACATTTTATCATAGCGTCAACCGAAATAAAAGGTTGTTCCCTTAAAGTACTCAAAAACCATTGAAAAAAATTAGGAAAAGACTTTGTTCACGTTACAATTAATCACTGAAAATGTCAATCAATTCTATGAAAATATGCTTGCAAATTCCTACGCCATATGATATGTTATTCTGGTATGAGCTGAATTTACTATTGCTCCAAATCAAGGCAAAGGAGGAAATTTACATGGCAAAAGTTTGTTACTTTACAGGTCGCAAGACAAAAAGTGGAAACAACCGTTCACATGCGATGAACTCAACAAAACGTACAGTTAAACCTAACTTACAAAAAGTTCGCGTATTGATTGACGGCAAACCTAAAAAAGTTTGGGTGTCAACTCGTGCGTTGAAATCAGGAAAAGTTGAACGCATATAATTGAATGAAATGATTTGAACCGTTCAACAAAATGAACGGTTTTTATTTTTTGCGAATCATTATCAAATGAGAGACATTTCCTCAACTACATGAAACTTAAGAAGAAAAAATAAAAAAGGCTTAAAACAATCAATCACCCAGATAATTGTTTTAAGTCTTCTTTTATGTGCCACTACCCCTCAGATAGTGATAGGTATATGTTTTTTTATAATTGTTACAAATAAAACATAACGCATTTGCAAACGCCTGTCAACACTTTATTTTAAAGTAGAAAGTGTTTTCTTATTTTGTGTTATTTTCTTAATGTAAATGTAATTTAAACTCACAAATGTTATTTAATTTCAAATGTAATTTTTTTATGAATTTGGTTGTATTTTCAGCAAGTAAAATCATGAATGTGATAAACTAATGATAACTTCAAATAGAAATTTGGTGACTGAATTGTAATGAAAACAACATTGAAAAAATTCTTAAAAGAAAACGGCCGCTATGCAGCTGCTAGCTTCTTTATCCCTTTGCTGATTCTTTTATTGGTTTATTTAAGTATCGGTATTTATCCAGGAAGTGATCGGAGCATTTTGGCTAGTGATGCTTTCTCACAATTTTCAAACTTTCATGCAAGCTTCCGTAATATGTTGTTAGGGAAACAAAGCATTTTTTACACGTGGAATGCCTCACTTGGCTTAAATTATCTATCATTGATTTCTTATTATTTAGGTGGACTTTTCACACCACTCGTTTTATTGTTCCCGAATCAATTGATGCCAGATGCCTTGTATCTCATCACCTTACTAAAGGTTGGTTCAGCTGGTTTATCCTTCTGGTTTCTAGCGCGTACCTATCGCATTCCACATTGGGGGCAAGTCGCATTAAGTGTCAGTTATGCGTCGATTTCATTTATCACTGCCCATTCAGAGATCATCATGTGGTTAGACACCTTTGTCTATCTTCCTCTGATCATTTTAGGTATCCATCGTGTGATGGACCAAAAGAAACCTATTTTATTGTTTGTTAGTTACTTGCTTTTGTTCTTATCCAGTTTTTATATGGGCTTCATGGTCGGGGTTTTCTCCTTTTTATACTTTGTTACACGACTACTGACGAATTGGCGGAGGTACAAAGGAACGATTTTACCTTATGGGATCACCTCTTTATTAGCAGGAGGTGCATCGATGGTGATCATCCTGCCTGCCATTCTCGATCTACGTGCCAATGGCGAAGCGTTGACGCAGATCACTTCATTAAAGACGGAAGCAACTTCTTATTTAGATTTATTGATGAAAAACATGGTGGGTGTTTATGACACGACGAAATATGGATCGATCCCATTTATCTATGCTGGATTGTTTCCTTTAGCACTATGCCTCTTGTATTTTGTCAGTCGCAAATTCCCCTTGAAAAATAAGTTGTTGTTCGGTGGGCTATTCGCGATCTTGATTGCTAGCTTCTATTTCGTTCCTTTGAATTTATTCTGGCATGGGATGCACGCACCAAATATGTTCTTATTCCGTTATGCCTATCTCTTTTCATTTCTCGTACTCTTGTTAGCGGCTCATAGTTGGGAACAGCTACAGGAGAAGGATCAGAAGCGATTGCTAGGCGTCATCATTGTACTAGCGGCTGCTTTTGCTACAGCTTGGGGAATCAAACCAGATGGCAGTTACACGTATGTCACGCTCACATCCTTTGTTTTGACGTTAGTCTTTTTAGCGCTCTACGCATTGACGATTGGTTTATTCCAACAACACCCATTTGATCTGAAACGTTTGAGTATTCTTCTGTTACTATTGATGACAGCAGAAGCCGCAGTCAATACCAACAGTATGATCCATGGCATTCTCGATGATTGGAATTATGCCTCAAGAAGTTTGTATACCGAACCTTATCCTGAGATCAAAACGTTAGTTGATGCCTCGAAAAAGGATTCCGATACGTTTTATCGATTAGAAAACCTTGATCCTGTTTCACCGAATGATTCGATCAATTATGGTTATAGTGGAATCAGTATGTTCTCCTCAATCAGAAATCGAAACTCTTCCTCTTACTTGGATACTTTAGGCTTCCGTTCTAGAGGAACAAATTTGAACATTCGCTACAATAATAATACCTTGTTGATGGATGGATTTACGGGAATCAAATACAATATTGCTAAAAACGACAGTAGCTTTAATAAATACGGCTTCCAATCCGTCGAACAAACGGACAACTATACTTTGTACGAAAATAGTAATGCTGTGCCATTAGCCTTTAAAGCACCTTTGACGATCAATAAGATCGAACAGCCGATAGGTGATAATCTAACCAGTCAAACCAATTTGATGAATGCTCTTTCTGGGTTGAATCAATCATTCTTTACGTTTTACAAACCAACCCTAAAAAGTCAACAGAACACGAAGATCACAACAACGACAAATGGGGTCACTTATAGTGAAACAGCGAATAATCAACCAAAAGAATTGACTTGGGAAGTCCAAGTACCTGCGAATACCCAAGCATATCTCAGCCTGTTTCCAACGAATTTCGCACAGTTAGAAAGCTCTACAGCAACTATTACCGTCAATGGTGTATCTAGAAAATCTCAAATTAACATTACTGGTCAATATTATGATTTAGGTTATTACCCACAAGACACAACGGTTACCTTCACTGCAAGCTTCTATGGAACCAAAGAAGTCAGCTTTATGGAACCACAAGTGGTCGGACTTGATGTCGTAGCGTATCAAGCCGCAATCAACCAAATCAGAAATAACGGTGTAGAGATGACTACTACCGGTCGAACAGCTACAGGAAAAGTAACCGCGACTGAAAAAACGATGATAGCCACGACTATCCCTTATGATGGTGGTTGGACTGCTAAAATCGATGGCGAAAAAGTTCCTGTGAAGAAATTCCAAGATGCCTTTTTGATGGTAGAAGTTCCTGAAGGTGAACATACGATTACTTTTAGTTACATGCCAAAAGGATTCATTCCTGGCTTACTTCTCTTTATTGGATGTATTGCCTTGTTTATCTTGTATCTATGGTACCTTCGTAAACGTCAGCCATTTAGTGGCGTCATTGATCCTATAAACGAAAGCGATGATCACCGTCCAAGACGTGAACGTCGTCGCGCAAGATAAAAAAAGCGTTTCGGTGATTGCCGAAACGCTTTTTTCTTGTGTGCTATTCATATTTTACTTCGTATAGGTATAACCCTTCCGGATGAGCAGTCGGACCCGCTGCATTGCGGTCTTTTTTGGCAATGATTTCCGGCAGACAATCTTCTGGCAAACGATCGTTGCCTATTTTTAACAACGTTCCAACTAAAATGCGAATCATTTTATAAAGGAAGCCATCACCACGAAACGTAAACGTCAACTCATCGCCTGCTTCATTGACCTGTAAACTGGCTTCATAGATAGTCCGTACTTTATCTTCAATGGAACTTCCAGAAGCACAAAACGAAGTGAAATCATGCGTACCAAGTAAATCAGGCAATGCTCGTTCAATCTTTGCTACATCTATTGGATAAGGAAAATAGCTTGCATAATGTCTACGGAAGGGACTACGTGGTTTTCCGATATCTACTTTGAATTGATAGGTTTTTTCTTTCACTAGATAGCGTGCGTGAAAAGTTTCTGGCACAATCTCCACACTTTTTACAGCAATATCTTCTGGCGACTGCGTGTCTAACCCAAAACGCATACGTTCCAAAGGTCGCTCTTCTGGATAATCAAAGTGGATGACTTGCCCGATTGCATGAACCCCTGCATCTGTCCGTCCAGATCCAAAAATCGTGATTTCTTTTCCATTTGCCATCTTCTTTAAGGTTTTTTCCAGTTCTTCTTGGACCGTTCGTCCGTTAGGTTGTTTCTGAAAACCATTGAACTGGGTACCATCATAGGCAATGATTGCTTTATAGCGTACCATTCATCTTCCCCTGTTCTCATTCATCTTTGATAAGTTTAGCTACGGATAAACACTAGTACGATGGTCATAAGCCCAAAAGCAACCATAACAATAGTATCTTGTAAGTGCCAGTGAAGGATACGGTATTTTGTCCGACCTTCCCCACCTTGGTAGCCTCTTGCTTCCATCGCTGTAGCTAGATCTTCCGCACGATTGAAACTGCTGACAAATAGCGGAATCAGTAAAGGAATCACCGCTTTCATTTTTTGCACTAGACTTCCTTCGCCAAAGTCAACACCACGCGCGCGCTGTGCATTCATGATTTTTTCGGTTTCGTCCATCAATGTCGGCACAAAACGTAAAGCGATCGAAAGCATCAACGATACTTCATGTACTGGAAAGCGAACAACTTTCAATGGTCGTAACAAATATTCAATCGCATCGGATAATTCTAAAGGCGGCGTTGTCAGTGTCAATAAAGTGGACATAAAGATGATCAAAACAAACCGACAAAAAATAAATAGTCCGTTCATGACACCAAATTGAGTGATATTGAAAATCCCCCAACTCCAATACGTTTCTCCACCACTTGTAAACAGTACTTGTAAACCTACAGTGAATAGAATCAACCAGATCAACGGACGGATTCCTCGAATAAAGAATTTGATATCTACTTTTGACAAGAAAACAGCAAATAAAGTAAACACCGCTAATAAGGCATATGTCTGCCAGTTATTGGCTAAGAAGATAATGCCGATAAAATAGAAACTTGCCAATAACTTTGCACGTGGATCTAAACGATGGATAAATGAGTCTCCAGGCATATAACGACCAAAAATCAATTTATTCATCATGAGCAGTACCTCCCACCAGTTTGACCAATTGGTCCGCTAATGCGTCTGCAGTAATCGGCAATTCATCAAAATGGATGCCTTTTACACGTAGTTCCTCTGCAAACTCAGTGGCTGTTGGTACGCCTAACTGCCGTTCTTTTAACCATTCAAGGTGTTGGAAGACTTCTTTTGGTTCGCCGCACTTAACAATGCGACCTTTCTCCAATACATAAACAAAATCGGCATAGTTTGCCACATCGTCCATCAAATGGGTGACTAATACAATCGTGATTTGCTGTTCTTTATGCAAACGCCAGAACATATCCATCATTTCTTTTCTTCCTTGTGGATCTAACCCAGCTGTTGGCTCATCTAAGACGAGAACTTCGGGTTTCATAGCTAGAACACCAGCAATCGCTACACGTCGCATTTGACCACCTGACAGCTCGAAAGGCGAGCGTTCTAAATACGTCTCATCTAAGCCGACTTGCTCTAAGGTCTCCTTTGCCAGTAGAGTCGCCTCTTCCTCACTCACACCAAAGTTTTTTGGGCCAAACGCAATATCTCTTGCGACCGTTTCTTCAAACAACTGTGCCTCTGGAAATTGAAAAACAATACCGACTTTTTTTCGAATTGGTTTCAAATTTTTATTATCTGTATCTGGTTTGATCTGACGATCACCGATTTGGACAGTTCCTTCCGTCGGTTTGATCAACGCATTCAAATGCTGAAGCAAGGTGGATTTCCCACTTCCAGTATGACCCACTAATGCAGTGTAGCTGTTTTCTTTGATCAACAAGTCAATATCAAATAAAGCTCGTTGCTCGAATGGTGTATTCGGTTGGTACGTAAAGTTTACTTTTTCAAAACGGATGTCCATAACCAATCCACCATCCTTTCTTCTGTCATGTATTCTTTAGGCACTTCAATGCCACGTTCTTTCAAGGCACTTTTTAGTTTTTCGGGAAAAGGCAAATCTAAGCCTAGATTGATTAGTTCGGGGCCGGCAGAGAATATCTCTTTCGGTGTTCCTTCATTCACTAATTCGCCTTCTTTCATCACAAAAATACGATTGGCATTGGCTGCTTCATCAATATCATGCGTGATTGAAATAACGGTCAGTTGACTTTCCTCTTTGATTTCTTTGATCGTTGTGATGACTTCTTCACGACCTTCAGGATCTAACATACTTGTTGCTTCATCCAAGATGATGATTTCTGGTCGGAGGGCTACAACACCGGCAATCGCCACACGTTGTTTCTGTCCACCGGAAAGACGAACCGGTTCTCTTGTCGCAAAATCAGACATTCGAACTTTTTCAAGAGCATCTTTCACTCGAACGATCATTTCTTCTCGAGGAATGCCTTGATTCTCTAAACCAAAGGCCACGTCATCCTCTACTGTTGATCCAACAAATTGATTGTCCGGATTTTGAAAGACCATGCCGACTTTTTGGCGGATCGTCCATATATTCTCTTCATTTAGTATTTGATTACCAACTTTGACCGTCCCAGATTCAGGAAGGAGTAAGCCATTGATCGTTTTTGCAAGCGTTGATTTACCAGAACCATTGTGCCCGATAATCGCGATCCATTCTCCTTTATTGATCGTGAAAGAAACATCTTTCAATGCTGGTCGTAAATCTTCTGGTTGGTATTTGTAATTAATCTTTCCTAATTCAATAATCGGCTCCATAAGTACTCCCTCTTCATCCTAAAGTTCCTATTAACCCTATCAAAAAACTGCTTAGTTTTCAATCATTTCTGATTTTTAAAATGTTTTTTTATACCTTCAAGACTGTCTTGACAGTTAATTGAAGGTACAAAAAAACACTTTATGATGAGTGCATACTCCCCAAACGAATCGCTTGGGGAGCAGCGCTGAGCTAGACTCGGAATAAGTAACTTCCAACATCATAACACTCTAAAAGAATCATCCATAAAGTGATGTTATTAGTGTGATTTTAGACAAGTTCTAAGACAACCATTGGTGCTCCGTCTCCGCGTCTTGGTTCTGTCTTCAAGATACGAGTGTAGCCACCTTGACGTTCAGCATAACGAGGTGCAATATCGTTGAATAACTTTTGTAAAGCTGATTCGATAACGATTTCCTCATTTTCTTCACGCACGCTAGCAACTTCATTACGTACGAAAGCCGCAGCTTGACGACGTGCATGTAAGTCTCCGCGTTTGCCTAAAGTGATCATTTTTTCAGCAGTTGAGCGAACTTCTTTCGCACGAGCTTCTGTAGTCACAATACGTTCATTAATTAATAAGTCAGTTGTTAAATCACGCAACATCGCTTTACGTTGGCTAGATGTGCGTCCTAGTTTACGATAACTCACGTTGGTTTCCCTCCTTCGTAAAAGGTTTAATCTTCTTTACGTAAACCTAAACCTAAGTCATGCAATTTTGCTTTAACTTCTTCCAATGATTTACGTCCTAAGTTACGGACTTTGATCATTTCTGGCTCAGATTTATTCGTAAGTTCTTGTACAGTATTGATTCCTGCACGTTTTAAGCAATTATAAGAGCGAACAGATAAGTCTAATTCTTCAATCGTCATTTCTAACATTTTTTCTTTTTGTGTTTCTTCTTTTTCGACCATGATTTCAGCGTTTTTCGCTTCATCAGTTAGGTTGACAAAGATGTCTAAATGTTCAGTCATGATTTTTGCAGATAAACTCATTGCTTCCAATGGTTCGATTGAACCATCTGTCCAGATCTCCATTGTCAATTTATCAAAATCTTCACGATGTCCAACACGTGTGTTTTCTACTTGGTAGTTGACACGACGTACAGGCGTGTAGATTGAATCGACTGGAAGAACACCAATTGGCATATCTTCTTTTTTGTTTTCATCTGCTTGAACATAACCACGTCCTGGTTTCACCGTTAGGCGAGCATGGAACGTAGCACCTTCAGATACACTGCAGATGTACATATCTTTGTTAAGAATTTCTACCTCACTATCAACGATAATATCGCCAGCAGTTACTGTAGCAGGTCCGGTAATATCGATCTCAAGGGTTTTTTCTTCTTGACCATACATTTTCAGTGCTAAACCTTTAATGTTCAAGATGATTTGAGTGACGTCTTCTCTAACACCTTTGATGGTAGAGAATTCATGCAGTACACCATCGATTTGAATATTAGTGATGGCAGCACCTGGCAAAGAAGATAATAAAATACGACGTAGGGAATTCCCTAAAGTAGTCCCATACCCTCTTTCAAGAGGTTCAACGATGAACTTGCCATAATCTTTTTCTTCATCAATTTTTGCGATTCTTGGTTTTTCGAACTCAATCATTCTTATCTTTACCCCTTTCAAAACGAAAAGTGTCTTGTTCAATGACGTTACTAATAGAACTCAAAATGAGAGGCACTCATTAAACACGACGGCGTTTTGGAGGGCGGGCACCATTATGAGGAACTGGAGTCACGTCACGAATTGCAGTCACTTCTAAACCTGTTGCTTGTAATGAACGAATTGCTGCTTCACGTCCAGAACCAGGTCCCTTAACTGTTACTTCAACAGTTTTTAATCCGTGTTCCATTGCTGCTTTTGTAGCTGTTTCTGCTGCCATTTGAGCGGCAAAAGGAGTTGATTTTTTGCTTCCTTTGAAACCTAATGAACCAGCTGATGACCACGCTAAAGCATTTCCGTGAGTATCAGTGATCATGATGATTGTGTTGTTGAATGTAGAGTGGATATGTGCAATCCCAGCTTCTATATTCTTTTTCACACGGCGTTTACGATTCACTTTTTTTGCTACCATGAAGATTTAACCTCCTTCACTTAAGAATTATTTTTTCTTGCCAGCGATAGCGCGAGCTGGGCCTTTACGAGTACGTGCATTGTTTTTCGTGTTTTGTCCACGAACAGGCAATCCACGACGGTGACGGATTCCACGGTAAGAACCGATTTCCATCAAGCGTTTGATGTTTAAGTTCACTTCACGACGAAGATCCCCTTCAACTTTTAATTTATCTACTTCTGCACGGATAGCATCTGTTTGTTCATTCGTTAATTCACGAACGCGAACATCTTCAGATACGCCAGCATTAGCTAAGATTTGTTTCGCAGTAGTGTTACCAATACCATAGATATAAGTAAGTGAAACTACTACACGTTTATCACGAGGAATATCTACTCCTGCAATACGAGCCATATTTAGTGCACCTCCATTTATCCTTGACGTTGTTTATGTTTTGGATTTGCTGGGCAAATCACCATAACGCGTCCTTTACGACGAATTACTTTACAATGTTCACACATTGGTTTTACTGATGGTCTTACTTTCATGATAATACCTCCTGTAGTTTTACGGAGTACAATTATTTAAAGCGATAAGTAATACGGCCACGGTTTAAATCATATGGAGACAATTCAACCGTCACTTTGTCACCAGGTAGAATACGAATGTAGTGCATACGAATTTTACCTGAAACAGTAGCAAGAACTTGGTGTCCGTTTTCTAGTTCAACTTTAAACATTGCATTCGGCAAAGTTTCGACGACTGTACCTTCGACTTCAATCATATCTTCTTTTGCCACGCACAGTACCTCCTTGTACTTGTTTCGCATTTTCACACGATAAAATGGCGGAAACTGCAGTTCCCACCTCAAAATTCTCAAAATGGATCATCTAGAGGATTCTCTAGAAGTCGGACTGACATATTCTATCATAATTTATTGAACTTGACAAGAGTAACTGCTTAATGCAAGTCGGCTACGGGCAATCGTGCTATTTTTCAATGATTTTTTGGACATCAGTAAATACAGCATCGATTTCACGATCACCATCGATAGTGTGTAGCAAACCTTGTTCTTTATAATAAGCCAAGATTGGTTCACTATTTTTGATGTTGATAGCCAGACGATTTTTAACCGTCTCAGGTTTATCATCTTCTCTTTGATAGAATTCATGCCCACCACAACGATCACATGTGTCTTCAACTTTTGTAGGGTTGAAAATTTTATGGTAAGTTGCTCCACAGTTACGGCAAATGAAGCGGCCTGCTAGACGCTCAACCAAAACTTCTTCACCCACGTGGATATCGATGACAGCATCAATTTGTTTATTTAAATCTTTTAACATTGCATCTAGAGCTTCTGCTTGCTCGATTGTACGAGGAAAGCCATCTAATAAGAAGCCTTTCTCTGTATCGGGTTCTGCTAAACGCTCTTTTACGATTCCATTTGTTACTTCATCAGGAACTAATGCACCTTTATCCATATAAGACTTTGCTTCCAAGCCAAGAGCTGTTTCATTTTTGATAGCTGCACGAAACATATCTCCTGTTGAGATGTGAGGAATCCCATAAGCGTCAATGATTTTTTCAGCTTGTGTTCCTTTACCTGCACCTGGCAGCCCCATTAAAATGAGGTTCATTGCTTTCCCTCCTAATAAATGTGAGAACGTGTGTTGAGGAAAAACCTCAACACGCTTTCTTACTCAATAAAGCCAACATATTTACGTTTCAGCATTAAGCCTTCTAACTGTTTCGCAGTTTCTAAAGCCACACCGATCACGATCAACAGACTTGTACCACCTAATCCGATTGATTGTGGCAGATCCCAAACCATTTGAGCAATGATTGGTAATAATGCCACTAAACCAAGGAATAGTGCTCCGACTGTACTTAATCGCATCAATAAGCTTGAGACATACTCTTCAGTCCCCTTACCAGGGCGTACACTTGGTATATAGCTTCCTTGCTTTTGTAAGTTCTCCGCTAATTTCTCAGGGTTTACTTGGACAAAGGCATAGAAGAATGTAAATGCGACGATCAATACCGTATAAATCGTTGCGCCAGGCACCGTATTATAGTTAAAGATCTCCATCATTATTTTATACCAGTTTTCAGATCCGAAACGGCCACTTAACGCTTGTAACACAGCATTTGGTGTTGCAATAAATGAACTTGCAAAGATAACCGGAATTACCCCAGCAGCATTTACTTTCAACGGTAGATAACTACTTGTTGGCGCACCTGCTATACGTTTTGTGTACTGAATCGGGATCTTACGTTCAGCTTGTTGGAAAAATGTTACGAATGTCACGATTGCTAGAACCGCAACTAGTAAGATGGCAACGAAAATCGCAGATCTCCAGATATCGGAAGAATTGATATTTACGAAGTAATCTTCATAAATTTCACGTACACTTTCCGGTAATCTTGAAATGATCCCTGCAAAGATGATCATTGACACACCGTTACCGATACCTTTTTCAGTGATTTGTTCACCCAACCAAGTAACAAACATCGTTCCTGCAGTTAAGATCAAACCGATCGTTACATAAGTAGAGACATTTGGATTGTTGACAAAACCTAATTGAGCGTATTGGTTAAATCCTGCTGTGATACCGACAGATTGGATAAATGCCAATACTAACGTCAAATATCTTGTTGCCTGATTCAACTTTTTACGACCAACTTCACCTTGTTTCGACCATTCCACAAAACGTGGCACGATATCCATTTGTAATAATTGGATAACGATCGAAGCAGTAATGTAAGGCGAAACCCCCATCGAAAAGATCGAGAAGTTTTGCATTGCACTACCACTTACCAAGTTCAACATGTTGAAAAACGGTAAGCTAGATAGGTCTTGTAATGAGCTTGCATTTACGCCGGGAACAGTGATATGTGCCCCTAAACGAAAAACAAAGAGAACAAATACAGTAAAAAGGATTTTCGATCTAATATCTTTGACCTTAAAAGCGTCTTTTAATAGTTTAAGCATTAGATCACCTCAACAGAGCCACCAGCCGCTTCGATTGCTTCTTGTGCTGCTTTTGAGAATTTAGCTGCTTTCACAGTTAACTTTTTGTTCAATTCTCCGTTAGCTAAAACTTTGATTCCAGCTTTTTCGTTTTTCACGATTCCAGCTTCTACTAAAGCAACAGGAGTTACTTCAGCTCCGTCTTCAAAGCGATTCAAGACATCTAAATTAACGACTGCGTAGTCCTTACGGTTAACATTTGTAAATCCACGTTTTGGTAAACGACGGAACAATGGTGTTTGTCCCCCTTCGAATCCTAGACGTACACCACCGCCTGAACGAGCTTTTTGTCCTTTTTGACCACGTCCGGCAGTTTTTCCGTTACCTGAAGAAGTACCACGACCAACACGGTTACGTACTTGGCGTGAACCTTCAGCGGGTTTTAATTCATGAAGTTTCATAGGTTTGGCACCTCCTTAATTGTCCTAGTTCTTATTTTATTTGTTTAATTAAACTTCTTCAACGTCCACTAAGTGAGAAACAGTGTTGATCATGCCTTTGATTGCTTCATTAGCAGGCTTAACCACAGAACTGTTAATCTTTGTAAGACCTAACGCTTTAACAGTATCGCGTTGGTTTTGAGGACGTCCGATAATACTGCGTTTTAAAGTTACTTTTAATTCAGCCATTATGTTTGTCCTCCTTATCCGATTAATTCTTCCACTGATTTGCCGCGTAGAGCTGCAACTTCTTCAGCACGTTTTAATTGTTTCAAACCTTCAACAGTTGCGCGAACAACGTTGATTGGTGTGTTTGAGCCTAAAGATTTAGAAGTGATATCTGCTACCCCTGCTAATTCTAATACGGCACGAACTGGTCCACCAGCAGCAACCCCAGAACCTTCAACAGCAGGTTTCATTAGGATTCTACCACCACTAAAAGCACCGATTACTTCGTGTGGGATTGTTGAACCAACCATAGGTACTTCAACTAAGTTTTTCTTCGCATCTTCAATTGCTTTACGGATCGCTTCAGGTACTTCTTGTGCTTTACCAGTACCAAATCCTACGTGTCCGTTTTTGTCACCGACAACAACTAAAGCAGCAAAACGTAGACGACGTCCACCTTTAACAACTTTTGTTACACGGTTAATTGCAACAACGCGGTCTTCTAATTCCAAATGTTTTGGATCGATATAAACCATGAATGGTATTCCTCCTTCTTCTAAAATTCTAGTCCATTTTCGCGAGCAGCTTCAGCTAAAGCTTGCACACGGCCATGGTAAAGGTATCCACCACGGTCAAAGACTACGACTTTAATGCCTTTTTCAGTTGCGCGTTCAGCAACTAATTTACCGACAGCTTGTGCTGCTTCTGTTTTTGTTCCACCTGAAATTTCTTTATCCAAGGTAGAGGCACTTGCTAGCGTTACACCCGCTACGTCATCAATAAGTTGCGCGTAGATGTTTTTGTTAGAACGAAAAACGTTCAAGCGTGGGCGCTCAGCAGTACCAGAGATAGTGTTACGTACACGACGGTGTCTCTTTTGACGTGTTTTGTTCTTATCTGGTTTTGTAATCACAATTGTCACCTCTTTATTTTTATTTTTTCTACTGTCAGACAGTAGAAATGATCAGTTTTGAAAAAATAGAAGCTGCGGCACAAGTAAACTCTCTCTTAATGAAGAAATACTTCAGCAAAATCCTTTTTTCCTGCTGCTGGCTTCTATGAAATTTTTCGAAACGATTATTTACCAGTTTTACCTTCTTTACGGCGTACGAATTCGCCAACATAACGAATACCTTTACCTTTATAAGGTTCTGGAGGACGAGTACCACGGATGTTCGCAGCTAATTCGCCAACTTCTTCTTTGTTCGCACCCTTCACAATTACTTGTGTGTTAGATGGGACTTCAACAGTCACGCCAGCTGGTGGTGTGATTTCTACTGGATGTGAGTAACCAACGTTCAATACAAGTTTTGTTCCTTGCATTTGCGCACGGTACCCAACCCCGATTAATTCTAATCCTTTTTGGAAACCTTCACTAACACCTACAACCATGTTGTTGAAGTTAGCACGAGTTGTTCCATGGATAGTTTTCATTTCTTTACTGTCATTTGGACGAGTGAATGTCACTTCATTTCCTTCGATATTCATTTTGATATCAGCAGAAAATGTACGAGTCAATTCCCCTTTTGGTCCTTTAACTGTAACGTTGTTTCCATCTTGAGTGATAGTTACTCCTTCAGGGATCACAACGATCTTATTTCCAATACGGCTCACTTAAAGACACCTCCTTGTAGATTCTACTTGATTACCATACGTAAGCGATAACTTCGCCGCCGATGTTTTTCTCACGAGCTTCTTTATCAGTGACAACACCTTCAGAAGTCGAAATAATAGCGATACCTAAGCCATTTAAAACTTTTGGCACTTCGCCAGCTTTAACATAAACACGTAAGCCTGGTTTAGAAATACGTTTTAAGTTTGTAATAACACGTTCGCCGCTTTTACCGAATTTTAGGAAAACACGGATCACGCCTTGCTTGTCATCTTCGATATATTCAACATCACGGACGAAACCTTCACGTTTCAAGATTTCAGCGATGTCACGTTTAATTTTTGATGCAGGTACTTCTAAAGCCTCATGTTTAACCATGTTTGCATTACGGATACGAGTTAGAAAATCTGCAATTGGATCTGTCATGACCATTGAACTTTTACCTCCTTCTTATGCGAATTTACTTTTTTACCAGCTAGCTTTCTTCACGCCGGGAATTTGACCTTTATAGGCAAGTTCGCGGAAGCAAATACGGCAAAGATGGAACTTACGATAAACTGAATGTGGACGTCCGCAACGTTCGCAACGAGTGTAAGCTTGTGTTGAATGTTTTGCAGGACGTTTGTTTTTAGCAATCATTGATTTTTTAGCCACGTAGTTCGCCTCCTTTAATTATTTTTGGAATGGCATGCCTAATTGTGTCAACAACTCACGAGATTCTTCATCTGTGTTCGCTGTCGTTACAATGACGATGTCCATACCACGTACTTTATCTACTAAATCATAATCTACTTCTGGGAAGATCAATTGTTCTTTAATACCTAAAGTGTAGTTTCCACGACCATCAAAGGCTTTTTTACTTACACCATGGAAGTCACGTACACGTGGTAGAGAAACTGATACTAATTTATCTAAAAATTCGTACATTCTTTCTCCGCGTAAGGTAACTTTTGCTCCAATTGGCATTCCTTCACGTAAACGGAATCCAGCGATTGATTTTTTAGCTTTTGTGATCATTGGTTTTTGTCCAGTGATCAAAGTTAGTTCTTCAACTGCTTTGTCTAAGTTTTTAGCGTTTGATACCGCATCACCAACACCCATGTTGATGACGATCTTTTCAACTTTAGGTGTTTGCATAACAGAGCTATAGTCAAATTTTTCCATCAATGATGGAGTTACTTCTTTAAGATATTTTTCTTTTAGGCGGTTCATTCAGTAAGACCCTCCTTCCTTAAACTTTTTATTTATCTAAAACTTCACCGGTTTTTTTAGAAACACGGACTTTTTTTCCGTCTACTTCTTTGTAGCCAACTCGGCCAGCTACACCAGTAGAGTCGATGACCATCACGTTAGAAACGTGAAGTGGCGCTTCCATCTCAACAATTCCACCTTGAGGAGCAGCTTGAGAAGGTTTTTGGTGTTTTTTGATCATGTTCACACCTTCGACAACCACTTTATCCTGTTTAGGAAACGCTGCTAATACAACGCCTTCTTTGTTTTTGTCTTTACCGGTGATCACTTTAACTTTATCGCCTTTTTTAACAAACATAACTGTTTCGCACCTCCTTTGTTAAGTGTCTCAAGATTATAAAACTTCTGGTGCTAGAGAAACGATCTTCATGAAGTTGTTTTCACGTAGTTCACGTGCAACTGGCCCAAAGATACGTGTTCCACGAGGGCTTTTATCATCACGAATAATCACTGCAGCATTTTCATCAAACTTGATATATGAACCGTCTGCACGACGAGCTCCTGATTTTGTACGAACGATAACGGCTTTAACGACGTCACCTTTTTTGACAACCCCACCTGGCGTTGCTTGTTTAACCGTAGCAACGATCACATCACCGATATTCGCAGTTTTGCGACCAGATCCGCCAAGGACTTTGATCGTCAAAATTTCACGTGCGCCTGAATTATCAGCGATTCTTAAACGACTTTCTGCTTGGATCACGTTGTGTATCCTCCTTTCAGATTTTGCATTCAATCTATATAGGAAAATCTCGTGTTATTAGATAATAACTGCTTCTTCGACTATTTCCAACAAACGGAAACGTTTTGTAGCTGATAATGGACGAGTTTCCATAATTCTCACGATGTCGCCAACTTTTGCTGTGTTGTTTTCATCATGTACTTTGTACTTCTTAGAATAGTTCATACGTTTACCGTAGATAGGGTGGTTTTTCTTTGTTTCGACAGCAACGGTAATTGTTTTATCCATTTTGTCTGATACCACGCGACCTTGATAAACTTTGCGTTGATTTCTTTCTTCAGTCATACGCTTAATGGCCTCCTTCCATAATTACTTAGCTTGTTCACGCAAAACTGTTTTGATGCGTGCAATCGATTTACGTACTTCTTTAATACGTGCAGTGTTTTCTAATTGACCTGTTGCTAATTGGAATCTAAGATTAAACAATTCTTCTTTTAATTGTTTTTCTTGATCAAGCATTTCGGCAGTGGTTAATTCTCTGATTTCTTTAACCTTCATTCGATTCACCACCCATTTCCTCACGTTTTACGATCTTAGTTTTCATTGGTAATTTGTGAGAAGCTAAACGTAATGCTTCACGAGCTACTTCTTCAGAAACGCCTGCAATTTCAAACATGATTTTACCACGTTTTACTGGTGCAACCCATCCTTCAGGAGCCCCTTTACCTTTACCCATACGAACGCCGATCGCTTTAGATGTATATGATTTATGAGGGAAAATTTTGATCCATACTTTCCCGCCACGTTTCATGTAACGAGTCATAGCAATACGAGAAGCTTCGATCTGACGGTTTGTGATCCAGTGTGATTCAACAGCTTGTAAGCCGTATTCACCGAATGCTACTTCTTTTCCGCCTTTTGCTTCACCACGCATTTTTCCGCGGAATTCACGACGGTGTTTTACACGTTTAGGTACTAACATGTTTATTTCCCTCCTTTCTCAGTGTTTTTTTTAGTTGGAAGAATTTCTCCACGATAGATCCACACTTTAACTCCTAGTTTTCCGTATGTTGTATCTGCTTCTTCCCATGCGTAATCAATATCCGCACGCAAAGTGTGAAGAGGAACTGTTCCTTCTGAGTATCCTTCTGAACGAGCGATATCCGCACCGTTTAGACGTCCAGATACTTGAGTTTTGATCCCTTTAGCGCCAGAACGCATTGAACGTTGGATCGCTTGTTTTTGAGCGCGACGGAATGCAACACGGTTTTCTAATTGACGTGCAATTCCTTCACCTACTAATTTAGCATCTAAATCTGGTTTTTTGATTTCCACGATGTTGATATGGATTCTTTTACCAGTTAATTTGTTTAATTCTTTTCTTAGGTTTTCGACTTCAGATCCGCCTTTACCAATAACCATACCTGGTTTAGCTGTGTGGATTGAAATGTTTACGCGGCCAGTTGCGCGTTCGATTTCAATTGTTGATACAGCAGCATCAGCAAGTCTAGTTGAAATAAATTTACGGATTCTTAAATCTTCGTGTAAGAACTCTGCATACTCTTTTTCAGCAAACCATTTTGCATCCCAGTCGCGGATGATGCCTACACGCATTCCAATTGGATGTACTTTTTGACCCACAGATTATCCCTCCTTATTTTTCTGATACGACTACCGTGATATGACTTGTACGTTTGTTGATTGGTGAAGCTGAACCTTTTGCACGTGGACGGAAACGTTTCATTGTTGGTCCTTCGTTAACAAATGCTTCAGATACTACCAAGTTCTCAACATCTAAGTCAAAGTTGTTTTCTGCATTTGCAATTGCTGACATCAATACTTTCTCGATGATCCCAGCAGATTTGTTTGGTGTGAATTTCAAAATTGAAATTGCATCCGCAACACTTTTACCTCTGATAAGGTCAATTACTAGACGCGCTTTACGAGGTGAAGTGCGAACTGTTTTTGCAGTTGCTTTAGCTGATGTGATTTGTTCTGCCATTTGCTTTTATCCTCCCCTCGAATTAGCGTCTCGTTTTCTTGTCGTCAGCGACATGCCCACGATAAGTTCTAGTTGGTGCGAATTCACCTAATTTGTGTCCTACCATATCTTCTTGGATGTAAACTGGTACGTGTTTACGTCCATCGTATACTGCGATGGTATATCCAACAAAACTTGGGAAAATTGTCGAACGACGAGACCAAGTTTTGATTACTTTTTTCTTTTCGGCCCCTGCTTGAGCTTCAACTTTACTCATTAAATGCTCATCAACGAAAGGCCCTTTCTTTAAACTACGACCCATGGTGAACCTCCTCTCAAAATGTGCGACACATGGTCAAAGTAATTATTTATTTTTACGACGAACGATAAGTTTGTCTGATTTAGCTTTCTTGTTACGAGTTTTGTAACCAAGAGCTGGTTGACCCCAAGGAGAAACTGGAGCTTTACGTCCGATTGGAGCTTTACCTTCACCACCACCGTGTGGGTGATCGTTCGGGTTCATTACGCTACCACGTACAGTTGGGCGTTTACGCATCCAACGAGAGCGGCCAGCTTTACCAATATTGATAAGTTCGTGTTGTTCGTTACCTACAGAACCGATTGTTGCACGGCATGCAGCTAAGATCATGCGAACTTCACCAGAGTTTAAGCGGATCAATACGTATTTGCCTTCTTTACCAAGTACTTGAGCACTTGTACCAGCAGAACGGATCAATTGTCCACCTTTACCAGGTTTCATTTCAATATTGTGGATCACAGTACCAACTGGAATGTTTTCTAAAGGAAGAGCATTTCCGACTTTGATATCTGCTTCAGGACCTGAAACAAGTTTCATTCCAACTTGTAGTCCTTTTGGTGCTAAGATGTAAGCTTTCACTCCATCTTCATAATGTACTAACGCGATGTTAGCTGAACGGTTTGGATCATATTCGATCGTTTGAACAGTAGCAACAACGTTGTCTTTATTACGTTTGAAATCGATCACGCGGTATTGGCGTTTGTGTCCGCCACCTTGATGACGTACAGTGATGCGGCCGTTGTTATTACGTCCAGCATGGTTTTTCAATGGCTGTAACAATGTTTTTTCAGGTGTTGATGTTGTGATTTCAGCAAAATCAGAACCTGTCATGTTACGACGGCCATTTGTGGTAGGTTTGTACTTTTTAATCGCCACGTTTTCCCCTCCTAATTTAATCAGTTATCGAGTGTTGCTTATTCAGCAGCTTCGAATAATTGGATTTCTTTTGAATCTTCAGTCAATGTAACGATCGCTTTGCGACGTTTTTTTGTATATCCTGCATATTTGCCCATACGTTTGAATTTCGCACGTACGTTCACGATGTTCACGTTTTTGACTTTCACGTCAAAAGCAGCCTCAACCGCTTGTTTTACTAAAGTTTTGTTTGCGCGTGTGTCTACTTCGAAAGTATATTTCTTGTCATCCATGGCAAGCATTGATTTCTCAGTGATCACTGGGCGTTTGATTACGTCTAGTAAGTTCATTATGCAAGCACCTCCTCAATTTGAGTAAGAGCAGTTTGTGTTGCTAAAACTTTTGTATTTGATACAACATCTAGAACACTAACGTTGTCAGAAGTTACTACAGAAACGTTTGATAAGTTACGTGCAGATAAAGCTGCAAAGTCGTTACCAGGTTCTAGTACAACCAATACTTTAGAGTCAATAGATAATTTAGCAAGAACTTCTTTGAATTCTTTTGTTTTTGGTGCATCAAAGCTTAATCCTTCGATTGCTACCAAGTTGTTTTCTGCAACTTTTTCTGATAATACAGATTTCATTGCTAAACGACGAACTTTTTTAGGAAGTTTGTAGCTGTAAGAACGTGGTGTTGGTCCGAAGACTACGCCACCTCCACGCCATTGCGGTGAACGGATTGATCCTTGACGAGCACGACCAGTTCCTTTTTGACGCCATGGTTTACGGCCACCGCCTCGAACAGCGCTACGGTTTTTAACCGCATGTGTTCCTTGTCTTAATGATGCGCGTTGCATAACGATTGCGTCGTAAACAACACTTTCATTTGGTTCAATTCCGAAGATTTCTTCGTTAAGAGTGATTTCACCGTTTTGGCTTCCATCTTGTTTGAATAATGCTACATTCGGCATTCCTTAGTTCCTCCTTTCTTCCTACTATTATTTAGCTTTCACAGCTGATTTGATAGTGATTAATGATTTTTTCGCTCCAGGAACGTTACCTTTGATCAAGATTACGTTTCTTTCAGCATCTACACGTACAACTTCCAAGTTTTGGATAGTTACGCGGTTGCCACCCATACGGCCAGCAAGACGTTTGTTTTTGAATACACGGTTAGGTGCAACTGGACCCATTGACCCAGGACGACGATGGTAGCGAGAACCGTGAGCCATTGGTCCGCGGCTTTGGCCGTGACGTTTGATAACCCCTTGGAATCCTTTACCTTTCGTAGTACCTGTTACATCAATAATGTCTCCTGCTTGGAAAACATCAACTGTAATTTCTTTTCCTACTTCATATTCTCCTAGCTCAACATTTTTGAATTCACGAATGAAGCGCTTAGGAGCCGTGTTTGCTTTTGCAACATGACCTTTCGCAGGTTTGTTTGATAAAACTTCACGTTTGTCTTGGTAACCAACTTGAATAGCTTCGTAGCCATCAGTTTCCATTGTTTTTACTTGTAGTACTACGTTTGGCGTAGCTTCTACAACAGTAACTGGAATTAATTCGCCAGATTCAGTGAAGATTTGTGTCATTCCCACTTTTTTCCCTAAGATTCCTTTGGTCATGAGTACACCTCCATTATTATTAGTTTAGTTTTTATAGTTTGATTTCGATGTTAACACCTGATGGTAAGTCAAGCTTCATTAAAGCATCAACTGTTTTTGGTGTTGGGTTCACAATGTCGATAAGACGTTTGTGTGTACGCATTTCGAATTGTTCGCGTGAATCTTTGTATTTGTGAGTCGCACGAATAACTGTGTAAAGACTGCGTTCAGTTGGTAATGGAATTGGACCAGAAACGCCAGCTCCAGTTCTTTTTGCAGTTTCCACGATTTTATCCGCTGATTGATCTAAAATACGGTGTTCATACGCTTTTAAACGGATACGAATTTTTTGTTTTGCCATCTTGTTCCCTCCTTCGCCTATTTTGAAAAGTAGACATAGCTCCACGAAAATTTCCGTCACGCTCGTTCGTGGCAAAGCGTCCGGGCGTGTCGCAACCTCTCGTTTCTTAGCCGACAAAATCATTTTGATTTCGTCTGTGCCATTCACCTAAAGTAAACGCACCTTTGTCATTATAATATATCTAAATTCACAACGCAAGGTTTTTTTGCTGTAAAAAACAATTTATTTTCATAAATTTTCATTCAATTAAAAAAAGAGAAATCCTTCTCTTTTTTATAGAAGGATTTGTTGTTTTTCCTTTCAATTTCCATTCGCCTATTTAGAGGAAAAAGACAGTTCACTACATATTAAGAATATTTTTGGATATTCCTCTCTTTCATAGCCTCTCCTCTAATCAATTGTCTGCTGAAATAAAAAAAGTTCGAGGCAAAGGATCAAGATCCTTACCTCGAACTTCAACGTCCGAATAAATGTTACTTTGTTAGGCTTAAAATGAATTAAGCTTTGATTTCTGTAACGACACCGGCACCAACTGTACGTCCGCCTTCACGGATTGAGAATTTAGTACCGTTTTCGATAGCGATTGGGTGGATTAATTCAACTTCCATTGTTACGTTGTCGCCAGGCATAACCATTTCAGTTCCTTCTGGTAATTCAACAACACCAGTTACGTCAGTCGTACGGAAGTAGAATTGTGGACGGTAGTTAGTGAAGAATGGAGTATGACGTCCACCTTCTTCTTTAGTCAACACGTATACTTCTGCAGAGAATTTTGTATGAGGTGTGATTGTACCTGGTTTAGCTAAAACTTGACCACGTTGGATGTCTTCACGTGAAACACCACGTAATAACGCACCAATGTTATCGCCTGCTTCAGCGTAGTCTAATAATTTACGGAACATTTCAACACCAGTTACAGTTGTTTGAGCTGTTTCTTCTGCGATACCAACGATATCGATAACGTCACCAACACGAACTTGTCCACGTTCAACACGTCCTGTAGCAACAGTACCACGACCAGTGATTGAGAATACGTCCTCAACTGGCATCATGAATGGTTTGTCGTTATCACGTTCTGGAGTTGGGATATATTCGTCAACTGCAGCCATCAATTCAAGAATTTTTTCTTCGTATGAAGCGTCGCCTTCTAAAGCTCTTAAAGCTGAACCAGCGATTACAGGAACATCGTCACCAGGGAATTCGTATTCTGTTAATAGGTCACGAACTTCCATTTCAACTAATTCAAGTAATTCTTCGTCATCAACCATATCTACTTTGTTCAAGAATACAACGATGTATGGTACACCAACTTGACGAGATAATAGGATGTGTTCACGAGTTTGAGGCATAGGGCCGTCAGCAGCAGAAACAACTAAGATTGCTCCGTCCATTTGAGCAGCACCAGTGATCATGTTTTTAACGTAGTCCGCGTGTCCTGGGCAGTCAACGTGAGCATAGTGACGTGCGTCAGTTTCGTACTCAACGTGAGCTGTTGAGATAGTGATTCCGCGTTCGCGTTCTTCAGGAGCACCATCGATTTGATCGTAAGCCATTGCTTGGCCGCCGTTTTTCTTAGATAGTACAGTTGTGATTGCAGCTGTTAAAGTTGTTTTACCATGGTCAACGTGTCCGATAGTACCAATGTTAACGTGTGGTTTCGAACGGTCAAATTTTTCTTTTGCCATTTTAAAATATCCTCCCTAAAATTACAGTTTAATTTTTATTTGTCTGATAGGTATGTGATAGACAAAATTGCCGATCACATGCCCGTATCATCAAAAGTTATTTTACACGAAACTGCATAAAAAATACAGTCTCTAGATAAATCTCTTCACGAGACTACCTTGCTTTAAGAAATTATTCAGCTTTTCCGCCGTTTTTCTTAATGATTTCTTCTTGAACAGATTTCGGTACGTCTTCGTAGTGGTCAAATACCATCATGAATGTACCACGACCTTGAGTTGCTGAACGCAATGTAGTCGCGTATCCGAACATTTCTGCCAATGGAACGATTGCATTAACGATTTGTGAATTACCGTGTGCTTCCATTCCTTCGACACGTCCGCGTCGGCTTGTTACGTGTCCCATGATATCACCTAAGTAATCTTCTGGTACAGTAATCGTAACTTTCATCATTGGTTCAAGGATCACAGGACGTGCGTGTTTTGCAGCAGCTCTTAGAGCCATTGATGCAGCAACACGGAACGCTGTTTCATTTGAATCGACGTCATGGTATGAACCATCGTAAAGTTTTGCTTTGATATCCACTAATGGGTATCCAGCAAGAACACCGTTATTCATTGATTCTTCTAATCCTTTTTCAACTGCTGGGATGTATTCACGTGGAACCACACCACCAACGATTGCGTTTTCGAATTCGAAGCCTTTTCCTTCTTCGTTTGGTGTAAATTCAACCCATACGTGACCGTATTGACCTTTACCACCAGACTGACGTACAAATTTACCTTCCGCTTTTGTTGCTTCACGGAATGTTTCGCGGTAAGAAACTTGAGGCGCACCAACGTTTGCTTCAACTTTAAATTCGCGTTTCATACGGTCTACTAATACGTCCAAGTGCAACTCACCCATACCTGAGATAACTGTTTCACCTGTTTCAACGTTTGTTTCAACACGGAATGAAGGATCTTCTTCTGCAAGTTTTTGCAACGCAACACCCATTTTATCTTGGTCAGCTTTTGATTTAGGCTCAACAGCGACTTGGATAACTGGTTCTGGGAATTCGATTGATTCAAGGATAACTGGTGCATCTAATGCACACAATGTGTCCCCTGTTGTTGTATCTTTCAATCCAACAGCAGCGGCGATATCACCTGAATACACTTTGTCGATTTCTTGACGTGTGTTTGCGTGCATTTGTAGGATACGACCGATACGCTCTTTTTTGCCTTTTGATGCGTTCAATACGTATGAACCACTTTCAAGGACACCAGAGTAGACACGGAAGAAAGTTAGACGACCTACGAATGGGTCAGTCATTACTTTAAATGCTAATGAAGCAAAAGGAGCTTCGTCATCTGCAGGACGAGTTGTTTCTTCGTCTGTTTTTGAGTCAATACCTTTGATTGCTTCAATATCAAGTGGTGATGGCAAGTAATCAAGAACAGCATCCAACATCAATTGGACCCCTTTATTCTTGAATGCTGAACCAGCTAACACAGGGAAGAACTCAACGTTGATTGTTGCACGGCGGATACCGGCAATCAATTCTTCTTGAGTGATTTCTTCACCTTCAAGATATTTCATCATTAGTTCTTCGTCTGTTTCAGCAACAGCTTCGACTAATTTTTCACGCCATTCTTGTGCTTGTTCTGCATATTCTTCAGGGATTTCAGTTTCTTGGATGTCTGTGCCTAGATCGTTTGTGTAGATCTCTGCTTTCATCGTTACCAAGTCAATGATACCTGTGAAGTTATCTTCAGAACCGATTGGCAATTGGATTGGATGCGCGTTCGCTTGTAAGCGATCGTGCAATGATTTTACTGAGTATAAGAAGTCTGCACCGATTTTATCCATTTTGTTACAGAATACGATACGAGGTACTCGGTACTCAGTTGCTTGACGCCAAACAGTTTCAGTTTGAGGTTCAACACCTGATTGTGCATCAAGTACAGTTACAGCACCATCCAATACACGTAGAGAACGTTGAACTTCGATTGTGAAGTCTACGTGTCCTGGTGTATCGATGATATTTACGCGGTAACCTTTCCACTGCGCAGTAGTGGCAGCAGATGTAATCGTGATACCACGTTCTTGTTCTTGTTCCATCCAGTCCATCTGTGAAGCTCCTTCGTGAGTTTCACCGATTTTATGGATTTTACCAGTATAGTACAAGATACGCTCTGTTGTTGTAGTTTTACCTGCATCAACGTGAGCCATGATACCAATATTACGAGTTTTTTCTAGCGAAAATTCTCTTGCCATTTTCTTACTCCTCTCTTTGTTTAAATCGATTGTAAATTGACTTTCTGCTGTGGGATTAGCCGACAGACAGAGAGGATCTTACCAACGATAATGAGCAAATGCGCGGTTCGCGTCTGCCATTTTGTGTGTGTCTTCGCGTTTTTTAACAGAAGCTCCAGTATTGTTTGCAGCGTCCATGATTTCTTTCGCTAAGCGTTCTTCCATTGTGTGTTCACCGCGCAAGCGAGCGTAGTTAACTACCCAACGTAGCGCTAAAGTCGTACGACGTTCAGGGCGAACTTCAACTGGTACTTGATAGTTTGAACCCCCAACACGACGTGCTTTAACTTCAAGAACAGGCATAACATTATTCATTGCTTGTTCAAACACTTCTAATGGATCGTTACCTGTAGATTCTTTGATCAAATCAAAGGCATTATAGATAATATTAGCAGCAACACCGCGTTTTCCGTCAACCATTACACGGTTGATCAAGCGAGTTACTAATTTTGAGTTATAAATAGGATCTGGTAAAACATCACGTTTTGCAACAGGACCTTTACGTGGCATCCGTAACTCCTCCTTCCGAAATATTCTTCATAGTTGATCGAACGACTATTATATAGTAGGTTCGATTTTCATTTGTAGTAAATAATTAAAATTAAGCTTTAGGTCTTTTCGTACCGTATTTAGAACGGCTTTGTTTACGGTCGTTCACACCAGCAGTATCTAGTGCACCACGAACGATATGATAACGTACCCCTGGTAAGTCTTTTACACGTCCACCGCGTAATAGTACCACGCTATGCTCTTGTAAATTGTGACCAATCCCTGGGATATAAGCAGTAACTTCAATTAAGTTTGACAAACGAACACGAGCATATTTACGTAAAGCTGAGTTCGGTTTTTTAGGTGTCATTGTTCCCACACGTGTAGCTACCCCACGTTTTTGAGGAGAGTTCACGTTTGTTTGAGTTTTCTTAAAGCTGTTATATCCTTTGTTCAAAGCAGGTGAATTAGATTTTTCCACCTTTGATTTACGAGGTTTACGTACTAATTGGTTAATTGTAGGCATTCCTAGTTCCTCCTTCCCACGATTCACATCTAGTTCCACACATCCAGGTGGTTCTTTTTTTGCGATAAAAAATAAATGCAGTTATGCATCTTTATCAAATATGCTTTGATAAACAGTCAGCACGTCTCTTAACAGAGACCTGTAGATAAAGCACCTTGGTTAGAATATCACGGATAAAAAAGAATGTCAACCAAACATATACATTTTTTTCTATCCTATAAAATTTGTGTTATGCTCCCTATCTTTTTCGATCAAATCAAGCTAAAATAGCAGTTAAAGAGCTATAAAAATGCTGGAGGGATAGAAATGAACTTAAAGCAATTAGTAGGCATTAAAGCTGCAGAATTTGTTGAAGATGGCATGATCGTTGGACTTGGAACTGGTTCTACTGCCTATTATATGGTAGAAGAAATTGGCCGACGCATGCGCGAAGAAGGATTGAAAATCACTGGTGTCACTACTTCTAGCGGTACAAAAGCACAAGCAGAAAGCTTAGGTATCCCTTTGAAAAGTATTGATGAAGTCCCAGTCGTCGATTTGACGATCGATGGTGCCGATGAAATCAGTGCCGATTTTCAGGGAATCAAAGGCGGCGGTGCTGCTCTTTTATTTGAAAAGATTGTCGCATCTTATTCAAAACAAACGATCTGGATCGTCGATGGATCAAAAATGGTGGATCAACTTGGGCGCTTTCCACTCCCTGTCGAAGTCATCCCTTATGGTTCTCAACAACTGATGCGTCTTTTTAAAGAAAAAAATTATCAGCCTGTATTACGTCAAACAGAAACTGGGGAGACCGTCGTAACAGATAGTGGACATTATATTATTGACCTTCATTTAGAACGAATTGAAGATCCCGAAAAATTAGCGACTTATTTGGATCAATTAGTCGGTGTCGTCGAACACGGCTTGTTTTTAAATATGGTTTCAAAGGTTGTCGTTGCCTCTGAAAATGGCGTGTCTGTACTCGATACTCCCTTTCAAAAATAATGCGAAAGAGATTCGTTGAAAATGCCTAAAAAAACTATCTTTTTCAGTTACTTTATGCTACATTTTTACTTGTCTCAAACACTTAGAAAACTTTGCTAGAAAGGAATCACCATGAAGATTATCGGTTATGCACGTACAACTATCAATGATGTCGATTTGACGGCTCAAATGCAAAAACTCTCTGATTTTGGTTGTCATGAAATTTTTCACGAAACGTATGGTCAAAAAGACAGTTTATCTGACGCCATTTGTTTAGAAAAAGTCATCGAAAAAATGGAGCAAGGCGATACATTAGTGATTTGCCAGCTTCATCATCTAGGAAAATCGACAAGACAACTAACAGAATTCACGAAATTATTTAAAGACCGTGGGTTACATCTAGTCAGCATCACAGAAAAAATCGATACTCGCGAACCTATGGGGACGGTCTACTTCCAATTGATGGAAGGATTAGCTGAGATGGAGTGTGCATTGATCAAAGAACGCACGCTGATTGGATTAGATGAAGCACGCAAAAAAGGAAAAATCGGCGGACGACCAAAAATCGATGCCAAAACAATCAAAAAAATTCGTCGTCTCTACTATGAAAAGAAAGAAACGATCCAATTTATTTCTTCAAAATGTGGCGTTTCAGTCGGCACTTGCTACAAATATATCAACCTACCTGAAAAAGAGCTTCAGCAATTATTCAATTAATTAGCAAGTACAAACCCGTTGATTTCAATAATTGATCGAAAGAACCCACACTAAACAAACAGAAATTATTTTACTTAATAGATAAAAAGGTTGTCAAACAAGTTTTTTGAGTGAAAGCTCTGTAATAACGCTTGTTTACAGCCTTTTTTTTAGTTCGTCTGTGGTCTTTTAAACAAACAGCTTTCATTTTACAATGGAAATCTTATGAAAAACATTGTACAATAAGGCAGAACTGAAATTTTCAGAAATAACACTTATTTTAAAGGAGAGTTAAACATGCCAAAATTAGTTTTTTCTCGTCACGGTCTTAGCGAATGGAATGCATTGAACCAATTTACTGGTTGGGCAGATGTAAACCTAGCACCAGAAGGAATCGAAGAAGCAAAAGAAGGCGGACGTAAAATCAAAGAAGCTGGAATCGAATTTGATGTTGCTTATACTTCTGTATTAACTCGTGCCATCAAAACTTGTAACTTGATTTTAGAATACTCAGATCAACTTTGGGTACCACAAATCAAATCATGGCGCTTGAACGAACGTCATTATGGTAAATTACAAGGATTAAATAAAAAAGAAACAGCAGAAAAATATGGTGACGAACAAGTTCACATCTGGCGTCGTTCATACGATACTCTTCCTCCATTAATGGAAGCAACTGATGAAGGTTCAGCAGCAAACGATCGTCGTTATGCAATGTTAGACAAACGCGACGTACCTGGTGGAGAAAACTTGAAAGTTACTTTAGAACGCGCATTGCCATTCTGGCAAGACGAAATTGCACCAGCTTTGTTAGACAACAAAACTGTCTTAGTTGCTGCACATGGTAACTCTTTACGTGCATTAGCAAAACATATCGAAGGAATCTCTGATGAAGACATCATGGATCTTGAAATCCCAACAGGTCAACCACTTGTTTATGAATTAAACGACGACTTGACTGTCATCAAAAAATACTACTTATAATAGATAATCTATTATAAGTATGACAGCCCCCTCACCTCCTATTATTGTAAGAGATGAAGGGGCTGTTTTTTTAGATATTAGATAGACGGCAGTCTTAGCTATCAAATGCGAATGACATCAAATTACATAAGAACTAATGATCATAATAGTAAGTACTGTTTGAATAAAAAAAAAATTAAGAGAAGGGGCGCAGCATTGAGAGAAAAAAGAACGTTTGGTTTATTATCTATCACGCCTAATGGCGCATGAACCACTCAGTAATCATTTCTAAATAACTCGAAAGATTCGTTATGTAAGACATTTTACTAACAGAGGTCGGGACAGAAGTGTTCAGCCTCGAGAAATAAGGCGCCATCCACGAAAATTGTTCTTCAAATTTTTGTGGATGGCGCCTTATTTCCGAAGAGGTTACTTCTGTTCCCGCCGTTTATTCGGTTTTAGGTGGTGGGAGAGAACTAATGTCCCACTCCCGTTTATTGAGCCATAGATAGCGAGAGGACAAATAGATTATATAAGCTATGTAACATCATGGCAGGTAATATATTGTTGGTTTTCACGTATAGATATATTGTAGCTAAAGTCAAAAATAGAACTTGGACCATTGCGAATAGATTTCCACCATATGTAAAGCTATGCCCATAGAAAAAGAATCCTGTTGAAACCAGCCCATACACTAATTTTAACCAATTAGAATCAGTTATACTCAAAAATAGGTAACGGTACACTAATTCTTCTCTTATTGGGGAAATCACTATGACAGAAAATAGAACAACACTCTCGTAATTTTGTGAGACTACTTCAAAACTGCCAAATACAAGTACCATATATATAAAATTCGTCACTAACAAAAGTAGCAAAGTGAATCCTACTTGTTTCATCATTGACAGATTCAGACCTTGTAATGCTCGATTTAATTCGGACATGCAAAGTAAGTAAATAAATAAAATCATTATTAGATTTAGACCCAATTGGTTATTTTCTAATAGTATGAGAATGGTCTTACTTCTTATTATTCCAAAGTTTGTTATACAAAAAATGGTTATCCAGACAGTTAGGATGATACTTTTTATGAGAGTTAGCCGCATATGATCTATCTTCATCTTGACCACCAATTAATAGAACTATGAATCATCTTGTCCCCCTTCTCACCGACTCCTGAAAAAGCAAGCAGTAATTGCTTAGATAGTTAAAACACTGTAATTCTCTTTCTGATCGCATGCCCAACATACAATGCTTATGTTTATTAAATAAACAATTTCTTTTGGTATCTCCCTTCCAATTTATCAACTTGCTATGTAAAAGTACTCTTTATTATTTTCATCACCACTTTCTCATTATACCTCTTCCTTTTTTTTCATAGCAAGATGTCAGACAATCATTCAGTTGTGGAGCGAATTTTTTTTGTAGAAACTTATTTGAATTTCATTCTTTTATCCTGTTTCTAAGAGGAAGTTTTCATTTATATGAGCTATCACCACAACTCTCCATCTTTTCTTATATTGCTAATAAATGAAATTAAGATAAAAATCAACCTCATAGAACTATTTATTTTATCATTTTTTTCTAATAATTGATGTTATGGAGGAAAAAGCGTTTACATGACCGCTATTTTCTCGGTTATGATTAATTTGTGAGATACAGACAGACTAAAAGGCTGCATCTTACAAACAAAATCAAAAAAAATAAAAATATAGAGTGAGGAGAGACAAGATGATCAAAAATAATTTAAAAACAATGATGGCAGCAGGTATGGTATTTTTAAGTTTAGGAGGATCCGTTTCGACATTCGCAACAAGTCTATCAACAACTGACTTCGTTAGTACAAGCAAACAGGCCATTGAGCAACAATTGTATATCCATAATGGTGACTTTAATGACGGGTTTGATCGTTGGATCGTTAGTGACCCAGATTCAAATAATCCCACACTTCAAACCGTAAATGGAAATAACTTTGCTTTAGCAAGAGATGGTGAAAATGTTCATCAATACGTGACATTAAAACCAAATACTACCTATACATTTAGTTATGATGTTGCAGCAAGCGAATCAGCACCAGGACGTGTTGAATTAGGGATCATGAATCACGGTGTTGGTTTCGATGTATTAGAACGCGTTGAACATAATAACGAGGACTGGGAACGTGGCAAACTTACCTTTACGACTCCAGACGCTGAAAATACATACCTTGTGCGCTTTGCTTCTACATGGAATGGTTGGGCGCAATATGACAATATCCAAGTAGAAACAGGCGTAACGGAAACAAGCTTGTTATCTGTAGGGAGAGAAGGCCATCTGGCGTTTGCCTACTTAACTTTAGATCAGGACCGTTTCAACAGCCGAGAAAGACTAGTCGTAACTGTTGATGGAAGATATCTTTTTGAGACACATAATGGAATCAATTACTATTCCTCTAGAAGATTAGTTGATGGCAACATTCAAATACGACAAACCATTGCTGGTACTGCAGGTCAAGTCGTCCAAGTTCATAGAGTACCTGGACACCCAGGACAAAATTTACCAGGACGAGTATTGTTAGAATCATATACTATTGAAGCAGATTTGTTTTAATCATAAATGACCATAAATCATACCATATCACATGAGCAATTGAATGATTAAGGTATTCATTTAGACGAAGCCACCAACAGGATATGACTCATTTGTCACATCCTGTTGGTAGCCTAGTCCGGAACAGAAAGAGCGTAACTCGCTTCTTTCTGTTCTTTTTTATTTGGTTAAGATTGTGCCATTCGTCTGCAATTGAAGGAATGGCGATTCACATTTTAGACATTCAAGTGGTTGACTTCAGGAGGACTCGCGAAGTAACTGAAGCAACGGTTGTCGTTGATTTCAGGTTATGTGAGACAGTTTCTACAAAAAAATGTGACTGCCAATTTTCAATTAATAGAAGACTAAGCAGTCACACTTTCTTACTATTTAGTTATTACTTTACCCCTGAATCGCCGTTTCCAATCCTACTTCGATCATGTCATTGAATGTTGTCTGACGTTCGCTGGCAGTTGTTTCTTCACCGGTGATCAGATGGTCACTGACCGTCATGATCGCTAGTGTTTGCACGTGGTATTTTGCACCTAGATAATACAACGCAGCAGCTTCCATTTCCACGCCCATCACACCTAGTTCTGCTAACTTGAATGTCTCTGTCAGATCGTCTTTGTAGAAAGAATCTTCTGATAGTACATTGCCGACGTGTGTAGTAAAACCTTTTTCTTTCGCTACTTCGTATGCTTTCAACAACAAGTCAAAATCACAGATTGGTGGAAAGTGGAAGGCGTTGAAATCCTTCTCAATCATGGAAGAACTAGTCGCAGCTCCTTGTGCTAACACCAAATCACGAACGTGTACGTCTTTTGACAAGGCACCGCATGTGCCAACACGAATCAATTTTTTTACGTCATAAGAATTGACCAACTCATGCGCATAGATCATCGCTGAGGGCATACCCATTCCTGTTCCTTGAACAGAGACTCTTTCCCCTTTATACGTTCCAGTATAACCAAGCATACCGCGTACTTGGTTATAACAAACTGGATTCTCTAAAAAAGTTTCTGCAATATACTTCGCTCTTAGTGGATCGCCAGGAAGTAAAATCTTGTCTGCAATCTCTCCTGGTTTTGCTTCAATATGAACACTCATTTCCGGACCTCTCAATCAATTTTTTATAGTAAAGAAAGTGTTTCTTTGATCAATGATTTAAATGTTTGTTTGACTCTTTCAGTTGTTTCAACGACTTCTTCGTGATTCAAGTTTGCTTGCATACCAGCAGCCAAGTTGGTGATACAAGAAATTCCTAAGACCTTCAACCCGCTATGAGCTGCAACGATGACTTCTGGTACAGTCGACATGCCCACTGCATCTGCACCCATCACGCGAGACATGCGAATCTCAGCTGGTGTTTCGTACGTTGGACCAGAATAGCCCATATACACGCCTTCTTTTAATTCTACGTCTAATGATGTCGCTGCTGCTTTTGCCATTTCGCGATACGCTTTTGTATAAGCTTCACTCATATCAGGGAAACGAGGCCCCATTTCTTCGTCATTAGGCCCAATCAATGGATTTTGACCTGTAAAGTTGATATGATCGGTGATCAGCATCAAATCACCTGGTGCAAATGATTCATTCACGCCACCACACGCATTGGTCACAACAACTGAATGCGCGCCTAGCGCAGCCATCACTCGCACAGGATAAGTGACTGTTTGCATCGAATGACCTTCATAAAAATGGAAACGTCCTTGCATCGCCAATACTTTTTTGCCTGAAAGCGTTCCGTAAACAAGTTGACCTGCATGTCCAACGACTGTCGAAGTTGGAAAGAACGGAATCTTATCATAAGGAATCACGATTGCTTCTTCGATCTCCTCTGCTAATTCACCTAAACCTGAACCTAAGATCATGCCAAAATCGATCGTTCCGACACCTTTGCTTTTGATAAACGCAGTCGTCTCTTGTAACATCTCATTTAATTTCATTGTTTTTCTCCTATATATAAAATTTTGATTATTCTATCTTACATAATAAAGCCAATGATGATTCATTGATGGATGATGCACGTCGTTATTTCAATAGTTTTAAAAAGCTTTCGCCATTTTCAGTTGCTGCTACGTTAAAGTTTTCGGCAATCGTTGCAGAGATATCCGCATAATAACCTTGTGGTAAACTACCTTGCCCACTCATTTGTTTACTATAAGCAAGTAGTGGCACATATTCGCGAGTATGGTCCGTACCAGTGAAAGTTGGATCATTCCCATGGTCAGCGGTGATCAATAATAGATCATCATCAGCCATTGCATCTAACAATTCTGGAATACGCAAATCAAAATCTTCGATGGCATGCGCATAACCAACCACATCGCGACGATGACCGTATAACGCATCAAAATCGACTAAGTTTGTAAAACTCAACCCAGTGAAGTCTTGCTTCATCACATTCAATAATTGATCCACACCGTCCATATTGCTCTTTGTACGAACAGAATCGGTGATGCCTTGACCATTGAAAATATCATTGATCTTACCGACTGCAATAACATCTTTGCCGGCTTCTTTCAACGAGTCTAAAACCGTATGTCCAAATGGATCTAATGCGTAATCGTGACGGTTGCTTGTGCGCGTAAAGTTACCTGGCTCACCAAGATATGGACGGGCAATGATCCGACCGATCATATAAGGATCATCTTTTGTAATTTCACGAACATATTCGCAAATCCGATAAAGTTCTTCTAAAGGAATAATTTCTTCATGTGCAGCAATTTGTAACACTGGATCAGCTGACGTATAAACGATCAAGTCGCCGGTTTTCATTTGATGTTCACCAAAGTCGTCAATGACTGCTGTTCCGCTATAAGGTTCGTTACAAACAATTTTACGTCCAGAGAAGTCTTCGATTTTCTTCAATAATTCATCCGGGAAGCCGTTTGGAAAAACACGAAATGGTGTTTTGATATTCAATCCCATGATTTCCCAATGTCCTGTCATTGTATCTTTGCCGACAGAAACTTCTTCCAATTTGGTCGCATACCCTTGATGATCTTGCACTGCTTCGACCCCTTCTAAAGGACGAATCGTTCCTAATCCAAGTTGCTCCAAATTCGGTATCGTCAGCCCAGCTTCTTTAGCAATATGACCTAATGTATCCGAACCTTTATCTCCGAATTTTTCAGCATCAGGTGCTTCTCCGATTCCGACTGAATCCATGACGATCAAATGTACGCGTTTAAACATGAGTATTCCTTCTTTCTATTTATTTTCTTTATAAAGTAAAAAGGGCGAGCCGAAAAAAACTTCCCGTAACCCGCCCTTTTTAATCACTAAACGATTATTTGGATTTTATATAATTCTTACCGTTGGCTTTTGGTCCAGATGCTTTACCTAAGAACGCCACTAAAACGATAATCGTTAATAGATAAGGCGCAATTTGTAGTAAAACTGGTGGAATTGAAGAAATCACTGGTAATTGCGCGCCGATGATACTCAAACTTTGTGCAAAACCAAAGAATAAGGATGCACCCATCGCACCTAGTGGATTCCACTTACCAAAAATCATTGCAGCCATTGAGATGAACCCTTGACCGACAATCGTTCCTGCTGAAAAGTTCCCAGAGATCGATTGAGCGAACACAGCTCCACCCATGCCTCCAAGAAGACCAGAAATCAAGACACCTGAATAGCGCATCGCATATACATTGATCCCTAGTGTATCTGCAGCTTGAGGATTTTCCCCAACAGAACGTAAACGTAAACCAAATTTAGTTTTGAAGATGACGAACCATGCGATAACAGCAATTAAAATCGCACAATACGCTGGTAAAAATGTATTTCTAAAGAAAATTTGACCAATCACTGGTATCTCAGATAATCCAGGAAATGAAAAGTAACCTAAGTTTTGTGAGATATTGTCTGTTTGTCCTTTACCATACCATGCTTTGATCAAAAATACACCTAAAGCAGGTGCCATCAAATTGATGACCGTTCCGCTGATGATATGGTCTGCGCGCAAGCTGATCGTTGCGACTGCATGGATCAAGGAAAAGAGAACACCAACCACGCCACCGACTAAAATAGCAATCCAAGGAGTCATTGAGCCTAATGTGTCACTCATCGTCAAGTTGAAGACGACTGCACTAAATGCCCCCATCACCATGATGCCTTCTAACCCAACGTTGACGATCCCGCTTCGTTCAGAAAACGTTCCGCCTAAGGAGGTTAAAATCAACGGTGTTGAATAAACAAGTGTTGATGTAAGGATCAAGGAAATCAGTTCTACTGTTGACATTACAGCTCTCCTCCTTCTTGATTTTGATGATTTGGTTTCGTTTCAATCGTTGCGACGATCTCCTCTTGTTTTTTCCCTTGGAAGAATTTCGCCATAAGGAAACGAATCAAGAAGTTGATCCCCACGAAGAAGATGATCAAGGCAATCGATACATTGACGATTTCAAACGGTACACCAGCACCAGTTTGCATCCCTAACCCACCGATTTTTAGAACACTGAATAATAGCGCAGATAACAAAATCCCGATGGCAGAACCAGAACCTAATAAGGAAACGGCCATACCGTCAAACCCAATGGATAATGAGGTTGTTTGAACGAAGAAGTTTTGGTATGTTCCTAGTCCTTCGACCACACCACCTAGACCAGCTAGTCCACCAGAGATAACCATGGATAAGACAATTGTTCGTTTACTACTCATTCCCGCATATTCAGAGGCATATGGATTCAATCCAACAGAACGGATCTCAAAGCCTAAGGTTGTTTTCTTCATGACGATCCATACAAGCACTAACGCAATCAGTGCCAAGAAGAGTCCGCCATTCACACGAGAGCCTCCAAACATCTGGGTCAGCCAAGGAATACGTAAGGAAGCATTCTCACTGATCATATTTGAAGAGTCTAAACTTGAACGATAAGATTCAGGCATTATTTCATGAAGTGTGTACGTACTTAAATAGAGCAAAATATAATTCATCATGATCGTTACGATAACTTCACTTGTTCCAAAGAACGCACGTAACAATCCTGGAATAGCTGCGGCCATTGCCCCAGCAAGTGCACCTAAAATCACGCACATTGGCAATAAAATGATTTTTGGTAGATCTGGAAAAGCTAACGCCGTCCAAATGCTTATGATCCAGCCACAAAGTGCTTGTCCAGAAAGCCCGATATTAAAGAATCCGGCTGAATTTGCAACAGAAAAACCTAAGGCTGTAAAAATCAAAGGTGTTGCTTGTCTTAACGTTTCACCGATACTTCGTTGTGAACCTAACGAAGCATTCAACATCGAAGAATATCCTTGGATTGGATGATAACCAAAGGCAACCATCAAAATAGCACCTAAAATCAACCCTAAAATAACCGAAAATATAGGTACTAGCAGATTACGGAACCTTTCGCTACGATCATTCATGTGTGTCACCAACCTTTTCTAACTCTCTACGTGCTTCTTCTAAAGTATAACCCGCCATCAATAGACCTAGCTCGTTTTCAGATGTTTCTTTTGGATCAACGATCCCCACGATTTTTCCTTGATGGATTACCGCAATACGATCGGACACATTTAAAATTTCTTCTAATTCAAAACTAATCAATAAAACTGCTTTGAACTTATCACGTTGCTCAATCAAACGTTTATGGATAAACTCGATTGCACCAACATCTAATCCACGTGTTGGATTCGCAACGATCAGTAGATCAGGGTCACGATCGATCTCGCGAGCAATGATGGCTTTTTGTTGGTTCCCACCAGATAAAGCTTTCGCTGGTACTAATTCGTTCGTTGTCCGCACATCATACTCATCGATTAAATCTCTAGCATGTTCATTCATCACACCATAGTTCAACAGACCATTTTTACTATACGGTTTTTGATAGTAGGTTTGCATGGCAATATTTTCAGATAACGTCATATCAAGGACCAAGCCATATTTATGTCGATCTTCTGGCACATGTCCTAGCCCAGATTCAGTGATTTTACGTGGTTTTTTATTCGTGATCTCTTCGTCTTTCAAACGAATCGTTCCACTTTCTACTTTACGTAAACCGGTTAACGCTTGGATCAACTCCGATTGTCCATTTCCATCGATTCCAGCAATACCTAAGACTTCACCTGCTCGGACTTCCAGACTCAAATCTTTCACTGCTTCTAATCCGCGGTTTTCTTTAACTACAAGATTTTCAACAGAAAGCACCACTTCTTGTGGACGTGCTTCTTTTTTCATTGTTTTGAATGAGACGGTTCTTCCGACCATCATATCGGCTAACTGTTGCGAAGAAACATCTTTTACATTGACCGTTCCAATCCCTTGACCACGACGAATGACCGTACAACGATCGGCAACTGCTTTGATCTCATCTAATTTATGTGTGATCAAAATGATCGACTTTCCTTCTTTGACTAACTCTTTCATGATCACGATCAATTCATCGATTTCTTGCGGCGTCAGTACGGCTGTTGGCTCATCAAAAATCAAGACATCTGCACCACGATAGAGTGTTTTTAAAATCTCCACACGTTGTTCCATACCGACAGAAATATCACGAACGTACGCATCCGGATTCACTGCTAAGCCATATTGTTCAGATAATCGTTTGATTTCTTCACGGGCTTTCTTACGGTTCAAGATACCGCCTGTACTTGGCTCACTACCTAGTACGATATTTTCTGTTACTGTGAATGCATCGACTAACATAAAGTGTTGATGCACCATTCCGATCCCTAATTGATTGGCTTTCGTCGGGCTCGTGATGTTTACTTCTTTGCCGTGCATCAAAATCTCACCTGATGTTGGCTCTAAAAGACCGGATAAAACATTCATTAACGTTGATTTACCTGCACCATTTTCACCAAGCAAGGCATGGATTTCTCCTGCTTTCACTTGAAGGTTGATGTTGTCATTTGCTTTGAAAGTACCGAATTGTTTCGTGATATTTCGCATTTCGATGACAATATTTTCTTGATCCACATTTTTCACATCCTAACAATTTATATCCAGACGACATTGTTTAAAAAATAAAAGGGACGATGACGATCGTTCACAAAACGTCGCTCATCGAGTAACCAAAATCCAAGGAGCTAAGCTACTTGTTACAAGTTGTTCCCTTATCCAAATCGGGATACCTAGCAACTTGCATAAAAAAACAACATTAAGTAGATAACTAAACGATAGCCCTGTTAAACAATTGTCCAACAAGGCTATAGAAATGGTATTTATTAGCTTTCAGGAGTTTCAGGAACTTCGATGTCACCTGAAATGATTTTTTCTTTTGCTTCATCCACTGCTTTTTTCGCTTCATCAGAAAGTTGGCCTTCAGTGATACCTACACCGTCTTCTTTCAAACCATAAACAGTGTGTTCGCCACCAGGGAAGTCACCCTCTGCTGATTGTTGTGCTAAATCTTTTACAACTGTTCCTACACCTTTAAGTGTTGATGTCAATGTGAAGTTTTTGTCTTCACCATTCAATGTGTAGTTTCCTTCGTCAGATTGGTCACGGTCAACACCGATTACCCAAACTTTTTTGTCACCTGATTCATTTAATGATTTTGCTTCTTGGAAGACACCGTTACCAGTACCACCTGAAGCATGGAAAATGATGTCAGCGTTTTGTGCGTACATACCTTGTGCGATTGAACGTCCTTTATCTGGAGCTGAGAAATCACCTGCGTATTGGTTCAATACTTCGATGTCTTTGTTCAACGCTTCAGCGCCTGCTTTAACTCCGGCATTGAAACCAGCTTCAAAACGGTCGATTACTTCCCCTTTAACGCCACCGATAAATCCAACCACATTTGTTTCAGTTGTGTAAGCTGCTGCAACTCCAGCAAGATAAGAAGCTTCGTTATCTTTGAATGTTGCTGAAACGACGTTGTCTTTTCCTTCGATCACATCATCAATGATTGCAAAGTTTGTTTCAGGGTTACTTGTTGCTTGTTCTTCGATTGCAGGTTTCAATTTAAAACCAATCCCAAAAATTGTCTTGAAGCCAGCGTTTAACGCTTGATCGATATTTGGAATATAATCTGATTCATTGGCAGATTGGAAATATTGGAAGCCATCGTTTCCACGTGACAAGCCTTGCTCTTTACCCCAATCTTCTAACCCTTCCCAAGCTGACTGGTTGAATGAACGGTCGTCGACGCCACCTGTATCTGTAATCAATGCTGCAGTTGCTGTTCCTGATGCACTGTTTCCACCGGTTGAATCAGTAGAATCTGAACCGCCGTTACCGCATGCGCTTAAAAGTAAGCCTGCTGATAGTGCGATAGCACCTAAACCAAATAATTTTGCTTTTTTCATTTCTGTAAAGCCCCCTAAAAGTAGTTGTTTTTTCAACAGTCAGCTGACTGAATTGAACATAATTTATAAATCTTTTTCTGAAAATGCGTAAGGTAATAACTCTCTTACGGTCATCGTTTTCGTCACACCATTGTCGCCAACCAACGTAACTGGCATCTCTGGCTCACAAAATTCTGCCATTACTTGGCGACAAGCACCACATGGAGAAATCGGCTCAGGTGTATGACCTGCAACGACTAGATGTGTAAAGTCCATTTCTTTTTCAGATACTGCTTTAAAAAACGCGGTACGTTCTGCGCAATTCGTTAAACCAAATGACGCATTTTCGATATTCAATCCTTGATAGGTTTTCCCAGATGCTGTCACTAAACAAGCACCTACTGGAAATTTGGAATAAGGCACATACGCTTTATCCAAGGCGTCGATAGCGATATCGATCCATTCTTGTTTGATTTCTGACATCTTTTTCTCCTTAGAATATTAATAGCCTTCGCCAGTTGAACCGGACATGATTGACACACCAGCACTTGTACCGATTCGTGTGGCACCTGCTTCGATCATCGCAACGGCTTCCGCTTCATTGTGGATACCTCCTGAAGCTTTGACGCCCATTTCTGGACCAACCGTTTCACGCATCAAGCGGATATCTTCCACTTTCGCGCCACCTGTTGAAAAACCAGTAGATGTTTTCACAAAATCAGCTCCTGCAGCTTTCGCTAATTCGCAAGCTTTGATGATTTCCGCTTGTTCTAACAAGGCTGTTTCAATGATTACTTTAACTAACGCGCGGTCTTTTGCAGCTTCGACTACCGCTTCGATATCTTTTTTCACGACATCGTCTTGTTCAGATTTCAAGGCACCGATATTGATGACCATATCCACTTCATCTGCGCCATTTTCGATCGCATTCGCTGTTTCAAATGCCTTTGTTTCGGCTGTGTTTGCTCCTAATGGGAAACCAATGACGGTACAAACAGCGACTGGCTCACCTTGTAGTTCCTCTTTCGCCAAGGCAACCCATGTTGGATTGATACAGACTGAATAGAAATGATGTTTTTTTGCTTCCCCAATAATGCGCATCACATCTGCTTTTGTTGCATCTGCTTTTAGAATTGTGTGGTCGATCATTCGATTTAATTCCATGTCTCTTCTCCTTCTACTCTGTAATGATGTCATGAATCAGGATAGGCTTCTCCGCCATATCACCGATTTCAATATTTTTATATAACAAGTCGATCACTGGCGAAATGTCTTCTTCATTACTATAGATCCTCAATAGCGATTCGCCAGCTTCTACTTTATCACCGATTTTCTTATTCAATCGTAAACCAACAGCATGATCGATCGAATCTTCTTTCGTTTTACGTCCTGCACCAAGCATCATTGCTGCGATCCCTAATTCGTTCGCAACGATTTTTGTCACGACACCTGTTGTCTTCGCTGGCAGTTCATAAATATAACGAGCAGTTAACAACCGCGCAGGTTCATCGACAACTGTTGGGTCGCCCCCTTGGTTCTGGATCATTTCTTTGAATTTAGCTAAAGCTTTCCCTGATTCAAGGGCTTCTTTTAGCATTTCGCGCGCTTCTTCGATCGATGCCGCTTTTTCGGCTAAAACGACCATTTGACTACCTAAAGCATAGCACATTTCAACTAAATCTTCCGGTCCGTTCCCTTGAAGTGTTTCAATGGCTTCAACGACTTCTAAGCTGTTGCCGATTGCTTCACCCAACGGTTCAGACATATCAGAGATCACTGCTACTGTTTGGCGACCGGCTAATTTGCCGATCCGTGTCATGGTCTTCGCCAAGCGTCTCGCGTCATCGATATTTTTCATGAAGGCACCGTCACCCGTCGTCACATCTAGCACGATCGCATCCGCTCCTGCGGCGATTTTCTTACTCATGATCGAACTAGCAATCAATGGGATCGAGTTGACCGTTGCCGTCACATCACGCAAGGCATACAATTTTTTATCTGCTGGAGCGAGATTGCCCGATTGGCCGATCACCGCTACTTTACTTTCGTTCACGGTGCGGATGAATTCTTCATCTGATAGTTCGATCCGAAATCCAGGAATAGCTTCTAACTTATCTAATGTGCCACCTGTGTAGCCAAGACCACGCCCTGACATTTTTGCCACAGTTGCACCTACACTTGCTACTAAAGGTGCTAAAATCAAGGTAGTTGTATCCCCCACGCCTCCGGTAGAATGCTTGTCGACTTTGATCCCATCTAAGGAACTTAAATCGATCACATCGCCAGAATGAGCGATTGCCAACGTTAGATCAGTGATTTCTTCATCGGTCATATCCTGATAGAAAATAGCCATCAATAATGCGCTGATTTGGTAATCAGGAATGTTATCATTTGTGTAGTTCGTGACAATGTACGAAATCTCTTCCTTTGATAATTGGTGTCCATCTCTCTTTTTTTCGATCAAATCGACCATCCGCATGCCGTAATCCTCCTCGTTCTTCATTCGGTATTATACAGGAATTTCGAAAAAGGTAAACCACTTTAGTAAACCGGTTTACTATTTTCTCGCAATGTATCTTACCAACTTTGTAAACACTTACATAAGCAATATAACGCCCTACTAGACCTTTGTCAATGTTTTTACGCTCTCACGAATAATTAATTTTGTTTCAAAGACTTTGTTCGGAACTTTTCTTTGTGGAAATTCAATCGTGTCAATCAAAAAGCGAGCTGCATAAAAACCAATATCGAAACTCGGTTGCTTGACCGTTGTCAACTTAGGGATCATATACTCAGACAATTTTAATCCATCAAAGCCGATGACCGAAATATCCTCTGGAATACGCTTGCCCATTTCATCGATTGCTTGGTAACAACCAATCGCCATGGCATCATTGCCACAAAATACCGCCGTTACATCTTTATGACGTAACAAGCGCTTACTTGCTTCGTACCCTCCTTGGACAGTCAAGTCTCCTTCTTCTACAAACTTACCGTTGAACGCCAGTCCATGATCTTTTAGTGCATGACGATAACCATTGAATCGCTCTTCTAACTGATAATAGCCAGTTGTCTCTTTTAACATACCAATTTTCGTGTGACCGTTTTTGATCAATAACGAGACAGCTTGATAAGCGCCTTCATATTCCTTCACGATCAAGCGACCGTTATCTCGACGATTCAACCCACGATCGATCAGGATGATCGGCATGTTGTTATAAAAACTACTATCAAGGGCATACTCTTGAGGCAACACATTCGGCGTCGCTAACAATAAACCATCTACGGATCGATGAGAAAGCTCCCTTAAATACTTCAGTTCATTGTCTTGACTATGTCTGGAGTTACAAAGAATGATGACATATCCTAAGGGGTTTAAATAACTTTCGACCCCTTCGATCACTTTGGAAAAGAAGAAATCCGTCACATCTGGCACGATCATGCCAATCGTTTTTGAGTGACGATTGATCACATTGGAAGCAAAATAATCTGGCTTGTAATGATGTTCATTTACGATCGACAACACTTTTTTTCGTGTCTTTTCACTAAAACGGCTGCCTTTATTATTTAAAATCTGTGACACAGTCGTCACTGAAACACCTGCCATCTCAGCAATATCTCGAATTGTCAGTTTCACTTTTGTTCCCCCTTTATATATGTAAATTCCCTAACAGTGTACCAAATGGTTTTCGAAATGGATAGAGGGAAAAAAGGCTTGGTCAAAAGTAAATCAATCCCATATAGATATTTGCTAAGCAAATTTCATAAACGATGTCTTATTTTTTCGAAGCTAGCTCTCACTTCCCCTAACCCACTCTATTTACCCATCTTACTTGTATGAACAAACAACGAAGCAGTCGAAGAAATTCTTACTCATTCCTTCGACTGCTCCGTTATTTTCATTCGATTATGTTCAATCTTCTTTTACACTTCGGATAATATAATAGCCTTTATCTTTGATCACGATTTCTGCGTTACCAAATGTTTCTTGCATTTTCTTTTGTGCGCTAGGTGCACCTTGTTTTTTCTGAATGACGATCGTTAAGGTGCCACCTGTACATAGGCGGGGATATGCGCCAGTCAAGATTTCATGTACAACTTTTTTGCCTGCACGAATCGGTGGATTGCTGACAATTGCAGCATAGTCTGTTTCTGTCACCTCTTCATAAATATTTGACTGATGAATCGCTACATTTTTGATTTGATTGCGCTTCGCATTTCCTTGTGCCAAGTCCACCGCTCTAGCATTGATGTCTACCATTTCAACAAAGCGCTCACTCGCATAGGCAAGAGAAAGCCCGATTGGACCATAGCCACAGCCAACATCCAAAATTTTGCCATCTGGTAGCTGTGCCCATTCAAAGGCATCGATCAATACACGTGAGCCATAATCAACTGTTTCACGTGAAAACACACCCGAGTCTGTCACAAACTGAAAGGTTTTCCCTCTTAGCTCAAATGACCATTCGTCAAACTCATGAGCAGTCTCTGGGTGTTCGGAATAATAATGATTCGTCATAGTTTCCATCCTTCTTATCTGTTAGTTGTTCATAGTCTAACGTGTTCCATGAGAAGGTGCAAGCGAAACTGTGTTTCTTCTGTTTTCTTTTATAAATATAACCATTTAATCGCGATACGGAAGAAAAAAATTTTCTTAGCTGCTCACTCTTCTCCTTTTTCGGTATTTGCGTAATCTGTTTCGTGAAAGTAGAGAAAATATCAATAGAAGTCCCATAAACCTTACTATTAGCGTTTTTAAGAAGACAAATATCTCCATGATATCTCTATTCATGAAACGCGCATGATTGACTATTACTTCCACTGCCCTTTATGATATGGATGAAAAATAATCATATTAGGTGAGGTTACTCTGAAGAACACAGGTTATCGCTCGGAAATGTCGAGAGACAGTAACGTGTAAAGCAGGAATTGTCGGATTAAGGCTTTTCCAAGATAACTAGAACTTGTTTCTTACGTCTCAGAAAGCCAAAGCTCAATTAACGTGATTACAATTGCGCCTTACAATTGCAAATTACACTTACCAATGTTTATTTGAGTACACCGCCCTTTATGTATTAAAGAGGCTTTTTTATGTTGTCAGCAAACCTCACGCCACCAAAAAACAGTAGTAAACCGCTTTAAGTAAGTGTGTCTTATTCCTCATTCTTTTGCTTTCTTAGGTGTATTGATTTCCTTTCCTAGTTGAGATTCGCTTCATCCATTGCAACCTATCAATCACTAGCCTTCGATCAAGAATCTATAAATCATTGACTCGCATAAAAATCAACTAGCGACTGATAAAACTGTCATGCTTCATTTCCTATTAAAAGTAATAGTGATTCGTTTCACATTCATTAAGGATTGTTTAATCTCTATGTGTGCTTCACGATAACTATTGTTTTTTTAAGAGGCCCATGAGACATTTAAAAGGAGAATAAAATGATAAAGGAGGCATAGCTGTATGTCGATCGAAAAATTAGAATATTTCTATATGATTGCCCGTTTCAACAGCCTCTCGCAAGCTTCAAAAGAGCTACATGTTAGTATTTCTTCGTTAAGTAGTTCTGTGAACTACTCACCACTTAGCTAAACCTACCGGTTTTTAACGCTTGAAGTGGGAGCTTCTTGGGAATAGAGCATACTTGCAAGCGTATTTCTTTACTCACAGCGGTTTCTCTTATTTACCAAGCTATCCCCGTAGTTCCTACGGTTTTTGATGATTGGATCTAAGCTAATCCCATAGAATGTAGTCTTAGACCTTCGGTCAGAATATTGATACTAGCATTGATATCTCGGTCATGATGAACATGACAAACAGGACAAGTCCATTCTCGAATTTCTAGAGATTTCTTGCCGTCTTTGTGTCCACAATTCGAACAGATTTGACTAGATGGGAACCACTTATCCACTTCGATAATATTTCGACCGTACCAGTCAGCTTTGTATTGTAACCTAGTCACAAAACTAGACCATGAAACATCCGAAATACTTTTTGCTAGTTTATGATTACGCAACATACCTTTTGTATTTAAGTCTTCTATACAGATCATATCGTGGTTTTTGATAATCTCTGTGCTCAACTTGTTTAGAAAGTCATTGCGTTGATTCATTACTTTTTCATGTAGTCGTGCTATTTTACGTTTTTGTTTTTGATAATTTCTAGCTTCAAACAGATTGATACCTTTTTGTTTAGCTAATAATGCACGTCTTGACAACTTACGTTGTTCACATTTTAGTTTTTTTGACATTTTTGACGTGAATTTATTGTTATCAATCTTTTGACCATTAGAAAGGATTGCAAAATCAGTTATACCAAGGTCAATTCCAATAGCGGAATTAGTTTTAGGAAGCTCAGCTATTTCTTCTTTACACAATAAAGAAATATAATATTTACCGCTAGAATGACGTGATATTGTAGCGGATTTGATCAGACCTTTAGGTTGTCTATGGAGCGTAATTTTAACTAACGACTTCAACTTAGGAAGTTTGACAAATTGATTATCAATCAAAGTGATTGTTCCATTTTGATTGTTAGTCGTATAGCTTTGAACTGGATTTTTCTTGCTTTTGAAACGAGGAAATCCGGCGGACTTATCACGAAAGAAGTTCTTATACGCCTTATCTAGGTTGAGTTGTGCATTTGCTAAAGCAAGACTATCCACTTCTTTCAAGAACGGAAAATCTTGCTTATATTTTGCAGGCGTTGGAAAACTCATTTTTTTAGAGGAATTTTTCCTAGTTTCTTTATAAGCTTTCATTCGGTCATCAAGCATTAGATTGTAGACCTTACGGACACAGCCAAAAGACTTAGCAAAGAAGGTTTCTTGTTCTTCTGTTGGATAGATTCTAAATTTATATGCTTTTAGTCGCTCCATAAAGCTCGCCTGCTTTCTATTTATGATTGTTTCCTTGATTTTGAATATATTTCTTAATCACATCAATTGGTGCTCCACCAGTTGTCAAAAGACAAAAACTTTTTGACCAGAACATTTCTTTCCAAAGAAATTGTTTGATTCTTGGATAATTGCGCTTTATCAAACGTGAACTAGCACTTTTATAGGCATTGATAAATTTTGTCAATTCTGTTTTTGGTTGAGCTTTGAACATAATATGAACGTGATCTTTATCATGATTCCACTCAACTAAAGTGATGTGATACGATTCTGAGATTCTTTCAAAAGTCGCTTTAGCGTAGTTAGATATTTCATTATCAATTACTTGTCTACGATATTTCGTTACTAAAACAAGGTGATAATAAAGAAGAAATACTGAATGGTTATTTGTGTCTAATTCCATGTTATATCAACTCATTTCTTGTATAGACTGATTTTAACATGAGACAAAATAAAAAAGCAATACGCCTTAGTTGTCGGTCTTCGAGTTACCAACGGTAACCCTCATACCGAACGGCATTCATCACCCACCTATAGAGGATGGGCGACTTCTGCCTAATTCTGTTAAATGAATCAGTAGACTATCCTGCTTTGCGTGTCGGTACAAGCGATGCTTCGTTTATCTTTGAAGCAAACAAATATCCAATCCGGCATCAAAACTTTACGATCGACTACCGTTATATTCCTTCATTGGATCTGCTAAATAAACTAAGTCAGAAAGAAATCGACTTTGCCATTACTTCTGCTACCCTAGATCACCCCAAATTTATTCAAACAAGGTTAGCCACTTTGGAACTTAAAGTAGCAATCAGTAACTATTTTGTAAAACCAGATGGGATATTATCCGCGGAAGTACTAGAAGAGTTACCTTTTATCTTTTTACTCGACCATGTAGAACATCAAGTGATTACGAAAAAAGTAGTCAAACAGCTGACCAATGAACCAAAATATGTCGTCTGTCCAGATAGTTTAGGAGCAGCGAAAATGATTACAGAAGGAAAAGGAATGCTATTAGCCAATACCTTTGTGCAAGAACTTTTAGCTATTGAACCTGTTTGTTTTGTCTCTCTACCAACATTTCCAACCATTCATTTTTATCTTTATAAAAACAGTGAATCAGAAAATTTTTACTTCTATCCAGAGGTTGAAAAAGAAATCCAAGCGATTTTTAATCAAACATGTCACACTACACAAATGATGGGATCTGCTGATACTGGCACCTATTACTTGCCAAAACGATGAATACTGAAATCAAAATAAAACAAGTATTTCAATGTCGTAAATGAACACCGATAAGAGATCCCAGAGAGATTTATCTTCGAAAAGTAAGGCGGCATCCACTGAATTTGTTCTTCAAATTTTGGTGGGTGTCTATTTACTTCCCAAAATGTTACTTCTATTCCTGCCATTTCAGTTAACTTTGAGTTAAACTGTTACTTTTTTCTTACTCAATCCTCTATTCTCCTCGCCTCTTTTCAGTTATCAAAAAAGAAAGAACGCCTATTCTTCCATCCTCTGATATGAGAAAAAACCAATTAGTTTCTCGCCTAAGTGGTAGGGTTTGACACGCATTTATGTTAAAATAGGTCCATTGATGGGAGAATCCAGGAGGCTATGTATGAATGATCCAATGAATTATTACCGTGTGGCAAGAGAAGAGTGGCGCGAATTTTACCGAAATGGTCAAGCTCCATTGACACAAGATGAACTAGATAGTATAAAAAGTTTGAATGACCGTATTTCCATGCAAGATGTTCGCGACATTTATGTACCACTTGCGCACTTGATTTTTCTGCATATGAAAGAGTTTGAATCCCTCTCTCTGAGCAAAGGGTTATTCCTTCATAAATATACTCAAGTCCCACCTTTTATTATCGGGATTGCCGGAAGTGTCGCAGTTGGTAAAAGCACCACCGCGCGCTTATTGCAAATGATTTTGTCTCGGACATTCAAACGAAGAAATGTCCAGCTGATCACCACAGATGGTTTTTTATATCCGAATAAAGTCTTAAAAGAACGTGGTATCATGGACCGGAAAGGATTTCCGGAAAGCTATGACATGGAAAGGTTGATCGATTTTCTTAATCAAGTGAAATCCGGTCAAGAAACAACCAAAGTTCCCGTCTACTCTCACGATGTCTATGATATTATTCCCGATGAATATGAACTGATCCAACAACCGGACATTTTGATTGTCGAAGGAATCAACACGCTTCAACTACCAGCTAATCAACAGATTTACGTCAGTGACTTTTTTGATTTCTCTGTCTACGTTGATGCAGATTCTGAATTGATCGAAAAATGGTATTTGGATCGCTTTGGCGCGTTACTTGATACAGCTTTTCAACATCCACAAAACTATTACTACCAATTTGCCATTGGTAATCGTGAAGATGCGTTTAAAATGGCAAGAGATGTATGGAAAAATGTGAATTTGAAGAATTTAAACGAATATATCTTGCCTACTCGTGGAAGAGCCGATATAATTCTCCATAAAACTGAAAATCATATTATCGATTCGATTTTCATGCGAAAATATTAGCATTTTAAAATAGTTCAACTATTTTGAGATAAATTTTAAAGGGATAGGGGTAATAAATGTGACGAACGTTGCCGATATGACAAACGTTGAAAAAATCATCGTACTAGATTACGGTAGTCAATATAATCAATTGATTACACGACGCATCCGTGATTTAGGTGTTTTTTCTGAATTATTGAGCCACCGTATTACAGCTGAAGAAGTGAAAGCCATGAATCCGAAAGGGATCATCCTTTCTGGAGGACCAAACAGTGTCTATGATGAGAATGCTTTTGGCATTGATCCTGAAATCTTCAATTTAGGCATTCCAGTGTTGGGTATTTGTTATGGTATGCAATTGATCACGTACAAACTTGGCGGTTCTGTTGAGCCTGCAAAAAACCGTGAATACGGCAAAGCATTGCTTGAAGTAACAGCCGATGATGCGGCACTATTCAGCCAAACACCGAAACAACAAACCGTTTGGATGAGCCATGGGGATCTAGTAACCAAAGTACCAGAAGGTTTTGAAACTGTTGCTACAAGTAGCGATTGCCCAATTGCATCGATCCAAGACAAAGAACGTAACTTCTACGGTATCCAATTCCACGCAGAAGTCCGTCATTCAGAATATGGGATCGAATTATTACGTCATTTTGCTTTTGACATCTGTCACTGTGAAGGCAATTGGACAATGAATAATTTCATCGACATGCAGATCGAAAAAATCCGTGAACAAGTTGGCGATAAAAAAGTCTTACTTGGTTTATCTGGCGGAGTGGATTCAAGTGTCGTTGGTGTCCTTTTACAAAAAGCGATCGGTGATCAATTAACATCGATTTTCGTTGACCATGGTCTATTGCGTAAAGGCGAAGCGGATCAAGTCATGGAAAGCTTAGGCGGAAAATTCGGCTTGAACATCATCAAAGTAGATGCAAGAGAACGTTTCTTAAATAAACTTGCAGGTGTCTCTGATCCTGAAGAAAAACGTAAAATCATCGGTAACGAATTCGTATACTTATTTGACGACGAAGCAACAAAGCTTGCCGGCGAAGAAGGTGTGTCTTTCTTGGCACAAGGAACACTTTACACCGACGTAATCGAAAGTGGAACAGAAACTGCCCAAACGATCAAATCACACCACAACGTAGGTGGCTTGCCTGAGGACATGCAATTTGAATTGATCGAACCATTGAACACATTATTCAAAGACGAAGTCCGCGAACTAGGGACACAGCTTGGTATGCCTGACTCAATCGTTTGGCGCCAACCATTCCCTGGACCAGGTCTTGGTATCCGTGTCTTAGGTGAAATCACTGAAGAAAAATTGGAGATCGTCCGTGAATCAGATATGATCTTACGCGAAGAAATCGCCGCTGCCGGTCTTGACCGTGACATCTGGCAATACTTCACTGTTTTACCTGGTATCCGTTCTGTTGGTGTCATGGGCGACGGTCGTACGTATGACTACACAGTCGGTATCCGTGCGGTCACATCGATTGATGGTATGACAGCTGACTTTGCACGTATCCCATGGGATGTGCTACAAAAAATCTCTGTACGTATCGTCAATGAAGTCGCACACGTGAACCGTATCGTGTACGATATTACCTCTAAACCACCAGCAACTGTGGAGTGGGAATAGAATAATCAAAAAATCCGGGCTCTTTGTCAATAAGGACTGATGAGTTGCGAAAAATTAAATCTGGGTCAGAATGAACCTCATTCTGGCTCAGATTTTTTGTTATCTAACTTTGATTAATTGATTGGTCAAAAAGATTCTAATTTTCATGTTCTCAAATGATCTAAATCCGTAGGATACTCGTTTCATCGTTTTTATGTGGGTATTCTTTGCTTCTATTTTTCCATTGGAGTAAGGATAAATCATCGCATTGGCGATGCCTTCTTTGTAGGTCAGAAGGTTTTGAAGTTTCTCACGAAAGCCGTCATCTAACGTTTCGGGAAGTTCTGCCAATAAGGAGAAAAACAAGTCAGGGTCTTTGTCTCGAAAAGCTTCAACTAATTCATGGAAAAAGGGATACGCCACCTTTAGAGGCGTAGAAAAGCTAAGCAATCGATCAATCATCATTGCTTCAGTAAGAAATGGGTATTTAGGTGCTCGGAAACTTTTCCATGTTTTATATTCATAGTGGTTAATGTTTGCACGATTTTTTAGCAGAAAGCGCCAGTTCTTTTTCAGTTTTTCTGCATGGCTTTTCTGTCCTGCTTTACGCAGTTCATTCATTTCACGGATACGTAACTCATTGAAAGCTTGATTCATGTGTTTGACAATATGAAACCGATCAATCACTACTTTCGCATTTGGCAGAACGCGTTTGGTGAGCTGGAAGTAGGCGGCGTTCATGTCTGTGACTAAGAATTTTACTTCTTCTGGATTGATGCAGCCCAAGAAATAGTTTGTTAATCGAGGTAATTTACGCGTAGGTAAGATATCAATTAAATTACCTGTTTCTCCATCTGCGCAAATAAAGCTCATTTTATCTTCTATGGAAGTGTGTGAACGAAATTCATCAACCATCAATACTTTGGGGAGAATTCTCTTAGTAGGCTTTGGTAAATAGCTTTTAAACTCTTTCAATGTACGAATAACGGTGGTCAAAGACACCTGACAGCTTTTCGCAATAAAAGATAAAGAGACTTTTTCAGTCAGTAAAGAAGCAATTTTATATCTGACATGATCCGCAATTGAATGTCTTGGGCGGACAAAATAGCTTTGAGCAGTCCAATGGGTTCGACAGTTTTTACAGGTATAGCGTTGCTTTTTTAAGCGCATAATCATTGGCATATGATTGTATTGTTCAAAGCGGACAATGATTTCCTTCTTCCCATTTTTCACCACAGTTGCTTTCCCGTTTCCATCTACCACAGTAGAACCACAACTTCTACAGGCACGAGGAGCAGGTGAGAGAATGGCATTAATGACCAATGTCTTTTCCTTATGAAAGATCTCGTAAGAGACCTTAGTAATCATCAAATCTTTATCTATTAATCTTAGCATTTTTTTGATAGAATCATTCATATAGCATATCGTCCTCTCAGTTGTTTATTTTGTGGTGATTTAATCATACTAGAGAACGATATGTTTTTTAATACCTAAAATGAAAATGGGACTGAAGAATCAATTTTGATTCATCAGTCCCATAAATTATAGAGCCAAAATCCGTGAATCCTTTGTTAATGAAGAGATTCACGGTTTTATTTTGGTTTTTTAATCAATAACCTTTGTACATAGAGAATTGACTATTAAATGATTGATAGTAAATAATAAACTACAAAGAATTTTCGTAGGCGCTGAAGCATATGGTCATCACTAATATTGGTTAATTTCAATATATAGATATAGAGCATAGTACTAATTTTGAATATACTAATTTATATAAAAGTATTCAATATGAAAAATCACCTCGTGAAAGTATCAAGAAATTATATAATGAAATAATTTATATTTCTGGCTTATATCAGAGCAAATACTCTTTGATGACGACGAAAAATTAGTTTTAGACAGTGAGTAACAAGTTAAAACTCACTAAATTTGATTTAATTGATTACCTTTTGATGAAAATGAAAAAACATCAAACAAAATTATTTTTAATAAAAATTATAAAGCTATTTTAGATTAATAAAATTCTGGATGGGAGATACTATGGCTAAAAGGACGAATATTAAAACTACAATTGGTGATATTGTGTCATATTGGGTAACAAAAGTTTATGAGGGAGATTTAAGCATAGATTTTAGTGAGGCTCATGAACGATGCTGGCGATGTGGATATCAAAAAAAATTGGAACGATGCCATATTATCCCACATTCTTTAGGTGGGCAAGATATTCCTTCTAACTACGTATTATTATGCAAAAGATGCCACATTGATAATCCTAATGTTTCTGATCCAGAAATAATGTGGGATTGGTTAAAAGCTTATAAAGCTGATTTTTATGACACGTTTTGGGTATTTCAAGGTATGATTGAGTATAAAAAAATCTATGGAATTTCTTTTGAAGAGGAATTAATTAACAGAAATATTGAGAATAAAATTGTTGCTGACATAGTCAAAGAGCAATTTAAAAAAGCAAGTATTCATTTTGGAAATCCTGAATTTAACGTTGCGACTATCGCTGGTATACTAAAAATGTTTTTAAAAGAATATGATAGACAAATATCTACAACCACGCAACGATAGAAAAAAATATTCTAAAAAAATGTTTCCTCCTATTAGCAACCTTTATTTAAACAACTTCTATCCTTACAATACTAAGACTAGTACGAAGTGAATAGAATGAAATAAACTTAATTAATTAAATTTTTTGATACTGATTAAACCGAAAAAACACATAGAATCAAAAATTCCCTGCCAAGTTCACTCTTAGCAGGGTTTAACTTTCCCATTAGCTGATTTATCTAATTAAATTTTTCCAAACTTAAACGTCGAGTTACAAAATACTATTTTTTATGTATCTACACAAACTCAATGACACATATCTAAGTGAAAATTACTTTACCTCTATCTTCATTAAAGAATATTTGTACTGCATTTGCTTTAGTTGATCCAAACTTTGAGCCAAACTAACCATAGAAAAGAAAGGAAGTATTTCAAAAATTTCTTTTTCTCTCTTATCAACATTCGCATAAACCACCTCATAGACTTGGTTCTGAGCATTCGCTTTTAAAAAATTTTTTCCTAGTTTTTCTTTTACTTGTTTATTTATATGGTTTCTGAACTCTGAATCGCTGCTTAATAATTGAGCAGACACAGTACCCTGAGAAAAAAAATGACTCAATTTAGATGAAGAATCATTCTTCTTAACATGAATAAATTTTTTATCTCTAGTAAAAATGTCGTATATCACTACAGAGTGAGAATAGAAAAAGAAGTCCATTGAAAAATATAGCTTTGTAAAAAATAAGGCTAGTTGATTCACCTATTTTTTTAATACAATGACATCTTTACCATCCATTTGGACATTTAATACATCTTGCTCATCGTATCCAATAAAATCAAAATACCAAAGTACTTTACCCTTACTAGATAAACGACTTGCCAATAAGTTAGATTCTTTCAGTTTACCTTCACTTTCATAGGTGAGTTTTATGTCCGTACTATTTTTTGCACCATTCAACGGATCAGCTTCTACAACAAACATTGTAGGATAAGCTTTGCCAAAGGCTTTATTACCAGTTTCTATTACATTACCTGTAAAACCAATTGGTTGAAAATTTTTCATTTCTTGTACATTTACAGGTAAAGGCCAATTACCTTCCGTAGTTAATATTTCAACCTTAGAAAATCCTTTCCCAGCTCCTTTTTCACCTTGATTTACTCCACTTATTTTGTTAATTTCAACTGACAGTTCCTCCATAGTATCAAAATTATTTTCGAAACTATTTATTAGATAAGAAATTTCTAAAGTATTTGTGGAATCATCGAAGTATTCATTGAATGTATAAGAGTCAACTTGAGAATTTTCTGTAGAGTTGTTTGTAAATAGTACTTCGCCATCTTCTTTGATCGAAAATCCTAAGTTATAGTAATCAATTTTTGAAGACATAAGCTCGGATTTTTCAGGAAGATTGATAATGAAATATAGTCCTAATTGTTTCTGGTCTATGTAAGCTTTTTCTAATTTGATTTCAATTTCGTTGTCTTTAACAACACTATTTAGTTGATGAACAAATTTTTCTTCCACTAACTTTTTGGATGTAAATTGTCCAAATTTCAAATAATTTCCAACAGCTTGTGTTATTGGAGAGATGCAAACAACTATCAAAACCAACGCAGCTATACTAGCTATTAGTATTGTTCCAAGTCTTCTTTTCTTATTTCTACTTTTTTTGATTTTTTGGTACGCGACATTTATTTTTTCTTTTACTTCCCCAGGTATTTTTTCTTCATTATTTTTTAGATTAGCTAATTCTTTTTCAAAATCTTCATTCATATTTTTAATCACCTTTCGTGTATTCTTTTTTCAACCAGGCTTTACCTCTAAAAATTCTTGATTTCACAGTCCCTAATGGTTCTCCAATAATAATACTAATCTCTTTGTATGAAAAACCGCTGTAATAATAAAGTAAAATCGGTACTCTATACACCGGATCTAGCTTTGAAATAAGGTTTTCAAGTTCCAATCCTTCTTCACAATCTTCCACTAATAATTTTTGATAATTGTTAGAATAGTTATAGGAAAATTTATTATTTTTCTTAATCAGGCTATAACTCTGGTTAATCAATATTTTTGTTATCCACGTATGAAAATATTGTGGCTGTTTCAAATTCTCAATTTCTTCAAAAGCAATTAAAATAGTATCTTGTAAAACATCGGCTGCATCTTCTATACCTAAATATCTTTTGGCTACCCCATAAAGAACATTTTCATACTGCTCTATTAACTTTACAAAGGCTTCCCCATCCCCTTTTTGAGCTCTTTTAACTAGCCATTTTTCACTTAACAATAGAAATTCACCACCTTTATCTAACCTATTAGAGCAAAAAAACATACAAAAAGTTCCCTTTCAAAAAAATTTTTCTTAAACAATGGATACCTTGTCAAATCAGCTGAATAAAAGTTGGAATGAATAACAAAAAGACTGAGAGGTATCTAGGCTCTCAGTCTGTAATCATATTTAAATTTTCTCTGAATAAATATTATTTACCAATAGACTTAAATCACTTTTATAGGCACATTAATCAACATTTCCTACCCAGTAATAGGTGCCATTTTGTGGATTATGGTTATAGTAACACTTCGTCCCATTTAAATAAAGATAGGCATTTTTATTAATCAGCGTTCCTTCAGCATACCCAGAATCAAGTGTATTCCATGCTTGTGTCTCCGTCCCAATTACTCCATTATCATTGTGAGACTCCCAACGTAATAAAGGACCTACAGAGTTTATTGCTTTAAATAAGTAACCAGCAAATCTCCAACCACTTCCTGAAAATAGATTTGAACTATAGCTTGCTCCATATGCTAATCCTCTTACAGTGGAGGGTGGTGTAGCCGCCCTTAATTGTCCTGCTAGTAAGCCTGGATTGTTTGGATTTTTAAACAATTGATCAGTTAATTTGTCTTTTATTTCTCCCCATGTTATAGCATTGGGATCAGTTTCGCTGTTATAACTTGCTACAACTTTACCAGTTTTGATAGACGTTTCTATCATTTCACCGTGCAGAAATCCTCCTTCATGAAGGATTAAAATTTTTGCATTATCTGAATATCTATTCTGGATTTCTTGTTCAGTAACAGAACCAGATAATGGCTTATCTTTCCTTTCCGCTGCATGAGTATCATTTTCAGTTCCAATAAATAATCCTACTGTTATAAGTGTTGCTACTAATAATAACTTAATCCATTTCATAGATTCCTCTCCTAGCTCATAATAATTTTTATATCTTAGCAAGCGCTTACTTACCACATATTATAAGTTTTTTCCGTTACTCATTTTAAAATTATTAATGTTTTTTTAAAATAAATATTTTTAATAACTATTACTTAAGATAAACTTATAAGAAACGATCATTAAGCATCGTATTAGGAATATTTCTTGTGTGAATAAGTGTTTAATGGCATTTGGTGTGAGAATTGTGAATCTGCGTATCCAAATTGAATTGCACAAATTTTAAAATGTTTATAAACAAAATATTTGAACACAAAGACTATAAAAAATATTGGCAATTCTTACAGACTTTTGCCCTCTTAAAAGATAATAAAATAACTAAAATTTATATTTTCAATTTGTTTTACTGTGTTGTAAAATCAATTAACTGGTTTCTATTTTTAAAACTCTTCAAGTAGATACAAAAAAATCCTTCCTACAAATAAAATAGGAAGGATCAAAAAATAGAAGTCAACTTTAGGCTATTAGCAGATGATTGAACATTCTATCTATTTGAATCATCTTATTGGACTTTCTTTCTTCTTGTTAAATAGAATAACGAAATAAGAAGCATTAATACTCCAGCTAGTCGCCATATGTTGTTTGCTTGCTCTCCAGTGTAGGGTAAGTTTTTATAGCTGATTTTATTATTCGTTCTATTACTAGTTTTGTTGCTTGGTTTATTGCTTGGCTTGTGGCTTGGTTGATTGTTAGTATTTTGAGGATTTTCACCTTTATTATTATTACTTGTAGTTCCATTTTTGTCTTTAGCTCTAACAGTGATCGTGGCAATACTCGTTACGCCTTCGTAGCTATAAGTTACTTCATAGGTGCCAGCTTTCGCTGTATCTACACTACCTTCCACCGTTACAGCTTCGAAACTTACTGAGTTGCCATTTTTATCAACTGCACTATCAAAGTTGTCTTCTGCTTTCCATGTTGAACCGATATAAATGGTGGAATCATGAACATTTACGGCCGTCCCTCCAGTTTCTTTCACCGTGATCGTGGCGATACTCATCACTCCGTTATAGCTGTACTTCACTTCATACGTGCCAGCTTTCGTGGTATCTACCGCACCTTCCACCGATATAGCTTCGAAATCTACTGGATTGCCATCTCCGTCAACCGCACTGTCAAAGTTATCTTCTGCTTTCCATGTTGACCCGATATAAACAGTGGAGTCATGGACATTCACGGCCGTTTGGATTGCTTTCACGGTGATTGTAGCAATGCTTGTTGCTCCGTCATAGCTGTATTTCACTTCATACGTACCAGCCTTCGTAGTATCCACTGTGCCTTCAACTGTCAGATCTTCCAAAGCCACTGGATTCCCGTCTTTATCTTTCGCAGAAACAAAATTATCTTTTGATTCCCATTTATCCCCTTCGTAGATAGAAGAATCAATCACTTCAATACTTTCTTGTGAAGTAGCCCAATACCAATCTCCCTCCATGGTTGCACCCGTATAATTAGTTGCTAACTCTAAAGAAGTATAAAAAGGCCCTGACTGGTCTTTCTGCCATTTTCCAATGTAGGTATTATCAATTGGTGGTGAACCTAATAAAGAATCTTTAAATACAAAATTTTCTCCTAGCTTGATATGTTCGATCGGCGTTTGCCAAAAAGTATCTGGGCCCATTTTTGCTTGCAAGGTATTAAAATTTGATATATCCAGTGATTTTATACCCGCATAAGAAAACATACCCATCATATTCGTAAGATTCGGTGTTTCAAAATTGGATAAATCAAGAAATGTTAAATTTGTCATTGCATAAAACATTTCTCCCATATATGTGACAGAACTTGTATCAAAATTTGATATATCAAGGGAGGTCAACCTGCTCGCCCAGCAAACATCTGTCTCATATCCGTCACTTTACTTGTGTCAAAACCTGATACATCAATTGAAGTTAACCCAGACATACCCGAAAACATATAATGCATATTAGTGGTTTGACTCGTATCAAGATAGCTTAGATTTTCTATGTTTCTAACTTTGTTCAAATCACAAAATAGCATTTGTAAAGATTCACCTGCTATTACCTTTCCTTCAAAAATTATTGAAGTAATTTGATCAGCATATGAAAAAAATGGTGAACGCCCATTCGTCATAACCGTTGGCGATAATTGACCTGCCCCTATATGCAAAGTGCCATCAGCCTCAATTATCCAATCAACTGTACCCAAGTGACCAGATGCAACTTCATTGGCTATTATACTAACTTCTCCAGTTGTAGTTTCTTTTTGCGACACTAATTCCTCTCCAACTTTGTTAGCTAAGGAACTATCTTCCACTTCTTCAATGGGCGTTGAATCTTCACTGAAAGATGCTTTCTCATTTGCTCCCCCAGTGTTATTGGATTGATTGGTAGAATCTTCTACAATGCTCTCAATCGATTCACTAGTTGCGCTATTTTCAAGCATGCTTTCAGTACTACCAGTCATATCTCCTTGGTCGCCCTCTTGCGCCTCTAGTTCCTGTGACTGCTCTATTTCAATAGTCTCCGCCACTACTTGACCCGTCTCTATTATGGAAGGGCCTACTAATAACATGACAAAAAAACGACTACTATCCACAATTTCTGTAGAATAAACGACAAAAATTGTATTCAAGAAATGGAGTAAATAAGGATGATACCAGACTATTTAAGAAAAGAATTAGCAGTTCTATTTTTTATTGTAAATAAAGACCAAACAACGACTGCTGATATTTCACGAGATTTGAAGTTATCTAAAAGGACCGTTAGAGAAGCCATTTCAACTATAAAAAAACATTTAGAAGAACATCAAGACCTCAAAGATTTTATCGTGATAAAAAAATCTGGTATTATTCAAATTCAGCCCACGTTTAAATCAAAAGCAATCGATGCGGCATACAATCTAAAGCTTCAATTACTTAAAAGAAATACAATGTTTAATTATACTGTTTTATTACTTACTCGAACTTCGCTTGATAAAAATACAATCATAAATGAGCTTTTTATCTCAACTAGTTATCTGAATAAGATTACCCAGAATCTAAATGAATTATTCTCAGCTTTCGACTTCACAATTACTATTACAAAAGGAATTTATTCTTTAAAAGGAAATGAAATGAACATACGGTTGTTTTCTTATGTATTCTTGCAAGATTCGTTTCAAGATATAGAATGGCCTTTTTGTGATATAACCCTTGAAAGCATTCTAGAGAATATTCCAGAAGAAATATTGACCGACTCACACAAACGATCAAATATAAAAAATAGATCCCTATGTATTCTCTATGCTATTTTGCAAATCAGGGTCAAAAATCAGAATTATGTGACTCCACCAAAAGACCGATTGAGCCAAACGCTATTCACGATTGTTCATGAAATTCTTAGGATAGCTTCGATTTTTCAACAGAATATATTTGGTCCTCTTGAAAGAAACGTGGAAAAAACGGAAATTCAATATTTTAATTTTCTTGTACGTATTTTTATTTCAGATATCATTCAAACACAGGATAAAATCGATTTAGGAAAAACTTTTGTTAAAGAAAACCATCCTTACTGTGCGCTGTCTAGAGATATTCTTAGCCTAAACGCTATTTTGATAGACGATAACATTTCTGAAGAAGAACTCTATCTATTTAACTACTATATAACATTATTCAATACTTTTTATTTTTTAGTTGGCGATGTATTAGATTGTTATAGTGATTTATTTATCCCGTCTTGGTCTTTTCATTCACATGTAAAAAATCAATATATGTCGATCATTGAAACGAATCTATCCTCCCTTACTCTTAATGATAAACACAAAAATTACTTATCAAATCAACTATATACTCTTCTCACTTCTGAAATGAAGTCAGACGTGAGAATCTATTTATATTTATCCAAAGACTTTACTGCAAGTTTTTTTATTGAAAATCAGCTTAGACATTTGTTTAATGAAAAGCAAATTAAGATCACAGATAATTATTCTTTATCAGATATCGTCATCACGGATACATTAGAACGGTCAACAGCAAATAAGAAGATTTTTTATTTAGAGTCATTAGTTAATGAAACAAGATGGAAAGAACTACTCTTCTTGATCCAAGAAACCTATCTAGACAAACAAAAGAGGCAGAAAAATCCATCCCACTAATATTAAGCGCTTACTCAATTGTTATTACAAAGAAAGCAAAAAGAAGAGCAAATAGAATCAGAATTAGCGCTATTTGAAAGAACAAGACGAGTATATTTGCCTAACAAACTGATCTGTCCCGTTCAAAGGCAATAGTCGGAAAAACATACAAGTGGCTTTGTCCAAGATTTCACATTGTACGAATATGAAGGCTCAATTGCGTTCCATCGTTTTCACTTACGTAGGAAACAAGCAGCGACAATTGATATCGGATTGCCACTTATCGCACTAATTTGCGAACGTTAGGGAAATACATGGAGAGAAACATATGAATACGAACAAAAAGAGTCCAATTTTGATGGATTTTGTTAAAATTGGACTCTTATCTATTTTTTAGAAAGGACTAATATCCCACTCTCTTGCTATTATCTGTGATAATCGTTTTATAGCAATTTTCATTTAATATAATTTTGAAATAAAAAAACTATTTTGATAAAGTTTTCTCATAAGCAGAAAAGATTCTATCTAAAGCTATGTTTTTTTCTTCATTATCTTCCAAATAAAAATCTTCAATATCTTTTCTACAACACTTGTAACCTATTTCTCCATCTAAATTATGTTTTTTTACTATAAGACTTTGCATAAGCTTGATTGAAAGTTGATTTTTCAAAAAATTTAATAACTTTTCTGCTGTAACTTTTCCTGAATATATATTTTCTTTATCTAAATATATTCTTTCTTTGATAGTATCATCAGCATGGGAAATGGTTGGAGGATTTCTTAACAAAAATGCATTTAATGAAGATTCATCAACTATTAATACATTTTCTTGTGCTCCAGCTTCGCCAAGAATAGTAGAGGTAAGCAACACACGCTGAACTTTTTTTATTGATTTTTTTTCACTTAATCCCAATTGTCTTATTGTTATAGACATATTCTCTTCGAAATAATCAGCATTCTTATTTAATTGTTTAATCGCCTCTTTTATTTTCTTATTCGTTTTAGCATGCTCCCTCACTGTATATGGCTGATTGAAAGATTTACATTCAATTAAAAACAGAATTTCATCTAAAACAAAGGCTAAATCTATCTCCCTTTCCAAACCTATTTCTTTTGTCATTTTAACATGTAAACGTTTAGCATCAATCTGACTACAAACTTTTAATAAATGCTTAGTACGTTGTTCCAGCATAAGTCCTTTAAATCCTAATGCAGTGTCTTCTCGATTTTTTCTATCCCCTTCCTCATCTTTAGAAAACATTGATAAAATTGCTGATAATGGGCGAGTTTCTTTGGCCAATGTAGGTAATAGTATTAATTTATCTTGAACTTTTATTAATGGTGCGTCAATTAAATCCTTTGATTTCTTGCTGAAAGTAAATTTCTCTATTATAAATTTTGCTTCTTTATTCGTTATATTTGGAGAAAACTGAGATAATCTTTTGATCCAATCAAACTCTGATTTTACAACACATAAATTCTGTACAGAATAAATAGCTCTATTCTTCTTTTTATTAAAATATAAAATAGACTCATGTTGTAAAAAATAAATACCATCTATCCATTTTCTGATTTCAATGTCATAAATTTTTTTATCTAAATTTTCCTGACCAATATATCTTCGACAAAGTTCTTCTGACAAAAAAGTTGATAATTCTTCATCAATAGCTCCATCAATACTTCGTTGGTCTTTTTCTAATTTATAATTTAAAATATCTAATTCAATACTAGTCATAAATCTTTTATATCTAAAATTAGAGACCAAAACAGCCCTATTAAAATCTTCATCTAAAAAATCAATACTTATTTTACCAGGTTTTCTTTCTATTTTTATATCTGAATATTTCCAATACTCAAATGCATCCATTAAATTATCCCTATCTTGATATTTAGAATATATTTTTACATTCCACAATAAATCTTTTTCAGAAAAAATTCGATTAATTCCGCATTGTTCTTCTAATAAGATATGGTGGAGTAAGTATCTTAAAATATTTCCAGAACTAAATATGTAACTATCATAAGAATTCACTTTTTTTCCAGACTGATATCCAAATCATTTTGCTCTCTTAATAAACTCAATTGACTTTCTAAAAAAATAATAAAAATAACCAAAATATGTTTGTTATTTATAATCGTTTCACTAATTTCTTTATTTATAGAATTATTAGACTCTATAAATAAATTTTGCAACTGATTAACTTGTTTTAAATGTCTTCCTATTTTTTCTTTTATTTTTTTATCTGTACATTGACTGAGAAACAAATTGTATTTATCTAGATATGGATTTGTTTGGTTCAAACATGAATACTCATTAATTTCTAAACCAAGAGCTCTAATTTTACATAAAAAAAGATTCGGATCTTCTAGCGCTCCTGTAAATAGCCTTTCAATATATTTCTTTTTCTTTAGTTTTTGTAATTCGCTCATATAATCTAAATAATCAAATTGTGGATTTTTTGTATAAAAGTTATTTGCCATACTGAGATACTCCTTAATTCGCTTTTAATAACACATAACTTTAAAATATTATTTTGTAAAATATATATTACAAAAAAATGTACTTTTCAAAAGTTCATAAGAACCTACTGAACTTCGTTTTCTAAACTAACAGAGGAGAAATGTCATAACTAGAAATATTCTTTTACTCTACTTTGATGTCTTTTTTTTATAAAATAATTACTTAGATAATAAAAACACATCCCTAAAGAGGCTGCGAACATTATCCATAGATACTCATGAAGAGGTATACTGATTTTTATACTATCCAGATATTCCAATGTCTTTTCAAATGTATATGACAGAAGAAACATCAGTAAAAACACTTTGAGCTTGCCAAGTTTTTGTTCAATACTTCGTTCACCTAATGTAGCTAGTCCTAAAATCAATCCAATAGTACTTGGGTACAATATAACAAATTCTTGTTTTGAAAATATTTTTGCAATTCCAATAGCAATTAAACTCACATATGAAGCAAGTAACACGTTTCTTAATATATTACTTAGTATGATTTTCATGTTCGCGTCAACTCCAAAATAGATGTTTTTAAATAGACTAACTATTTAACTTTCTCACAAGCGGATATATATCACTTATACCATTTTCTGTCGATGGTTTTCGATATTAGTCAAAAAATACCTTTTTGAAGTCATAATTGTACATGAGGTTGTGACAAAAGTTCTTAACTTCGAGAAATAACCTAAAAAAAGAATTGTTCGTCATATTCCCCATTCACTTTAAAAAAAATGAAAAATCAATGTTTTTACTTTTTGAATTATTGTATAATACTCATATCAATTGAAAAATGGGAGGTTTTTATGAACGTATTCGAGTTAAATGAAGGCATTTATCAAGCAATCGTTGATGGCACCTTAAAAGGATACTTAGACTATCTTGATGAACGTAAAGCAAAGAAGAAAGAAATGTTAGTTAGTGGTGCATACGCTTGGACGAAAGGGAATCACATTGATGATCAAGTAGCAAAAATCGGACAAAGTGCTGGCATTGATTTTACAGTTGAAAAAGCTGGCTATACCTGGGAATATTTACAATTCACCCTAAATGAAGAAGCCGATACTTTTATGTTGATCGTCAAGAACTCTCGGCGAATCCGACAAACATTTGATGGCGTGATAAAAAAAGAAAAAAACTACCTAACAGACTTAGCCGATCTTAATCTTCCCGCATTCACAGAAACAGGATTGACGCTTTTAGAAAAAACCGAGCAAATTGAATTAGAATTAAATTATCCTGAAGAAATAAAAGCGATCCAAGAAGGTCGCTCGTTAGCGGTTGAACATGCTTGTTCTCGTTTTTACATAGTTACATACGAAATCAATGAGGACACCAAAATAATTGACTCTATCCACTTAATGATGCCCAATAGTGAGACAATGAGTTTGGTTTCGATAAAAGATTTATCGACTTATATGACTAGTAGCCCTTATGAAATTACATATGAAGATGTAGCAATCATCAAAGAAGAAAAAACGACCGATCAAACGATCTTTTCCGGAGAACCAAATGCTTTTGGACTTTCTGTCGCTGTAGAGATAGCGGAAAAAGAAAATTAATGAAATTAAAAAGTTAGGATGTGTTAACTATGTTTTTCGGAGAGAAATTGCAAGCTGTTCGAGAGTTAAAAGGTCTCTCCAGAAAAGAGCTCGCGGATTTGGTCAATGTCAGCGAGCAAGCGATATGGCAGTATGAAAATGGATATACGGTTCCTAAATTTGAGATCGTAAATAAATTTAAACAAATTTTTTTTGTGAAACCGCAATTCTTTTATACTGAAGCTTTTATCAAAAACATAGCCACAATCGAACAGATTGCCTATAGAGCAGAAGATCGTGAAGCTAGAAAAAAAGCAAAGATGGAAACAACGTATTTAGATTTTGTTAGCCATTTTATTTTAGCATTTGAAGCGAATGTGGAAGAACCGTCAAAAACAATCTATCACTTAAGACAAGCATCTGAAAAGGATTATTATAGCGCTTCTAAAACTACTGATAAAAAAGTAATCATTCAACATCTAGCAGAAAAAGCTAGAATTGAATTAAATGTAAAGAACAATAAAGAATTATTATATAAATTAGAAATGTCTGGAATTTCGATTCTTGAAAAAAATATGGGCGCCGAAATTGATGCCTATAGTGTTTGGACGAAAGAAAACCGCCCATTGATCATCTTAGGAAATCGAAAAAAATCCTCTGTTAGAAGAAATTTTGATTTAGCACATGAACTAGGACACCTTTTAATGCATCGATTGATTGATATGGACAGTCTTTCTAAAGAGGAACATAAGGTCATTGAAAAAGAAGCAAATGACTTCGCCTCTTATTTCTTACTTCCAGAACAAGAATTTATCAACGATTTTAAGCAAATCAAGAAGAAATCGAACCCATACTCTTATGTGGAATTGAAAATGAAATACATGGTTTCAATCATTGCTTTAGAGTATCGTGCGTATAAGTTGGGTTTACTTAGTTTTGAAGAAAATAGATACTTTTATGCTTCACTCAATAAATACAATATGCGCCAAAAAGAACCTCTAGATGAAGACATTCCAATAGTCCAACCTGGTAAGATTCGAGCACTTCTTCATTTTGTTTTTGAAAATCAACTTCTTTTATTAAGTGATTTTTTGGATAAATATAATATTGAGCTTTCATTTTTAGCTAACCTGCTCAGTATTGATGAAGAGTTCTTATCAAAATTCAACGATAAAGTTCGAGTAGACTATTATCGGTCGAATATCATCCATTTTTCACCTAATCGAAAATAAGGATAGTTGAACCTTCTAGCATTTTTTTCACATTATGAAAATTACCAAAAGTAGTTTTTTCAATAATAAGCCAACAAAGCCAAAAATATTTTTTAGCTTTGTTGGCTTATTTTGATTGCTCACTTCTATTTTAAATAGGGCGTCCATACTATTTTTATGTTATTTTATGCACCGATTGCCTTAAGTATCTCTTTGATTCCAACTATTACATTGATTCTTCCCAAACATTGATACTGATAACTGTCTCTTTTGGCAACTCTCCGCTGATTTCTTTATCAATAATAAAAAAAACATTACTTCTGTACGGATAGTCACTTTCTAAATTAATAGCTATATACTCTTTATGTTTTTTCTAGCTCCGCTCGCACAGCTGTACATATGAAATCAGAACGCTCAGAGTAAAATCCACTTTAATAAATACATCGATTTGTTCAAATTCTCTTGATAAAAATTAACACTGATTTGCTCACTTTGCCTATTCTCTTATTCATTCTAAAGCCTTCGTTTTTCATGCACTTGGATTCTATTGGCATTTATTTAAGCCAAACAATAACAACTAAAAATCAGTATTGAAACAACAACTTCTCTTTTACTCACTCGTCCCCTTTAAACATTCTGCTAAGCATTAAACTTTGATTAATTCCTTTTTATCATTACCTTGTCCCACTCATAAACTGTCCGTTGAAATCGAAAAAACATTGTTATACCAAGGACTACCACATTAATGTGGTAATTAATTATCATTTACTACATAACAAAATTTCATTAAGATAGAATTAAGGAAGCGCTTCCGGAGGTGGGTTTGATGAGTTTAAGCAAAAGGGAAAAGCTGTTGCTACGTCTACTTTTAGACCAACAAAAGTATCAACCAGCAGCATTTTTCCAAAAACAGTTGTATGTCTCTCCTAAGACAGTTTACAACGACTTAACAAGTTTGGAAGAAAAAATAAAAGAAACTGGTACCGTGATCACTAAGTTACCTCGCAAGGGAATTCGCTTAGAAGGTACTGAAGCAGCGAAACAAAAAGCACGTTCTTTGTTGGTATATGAGCAACTCAGTCTTGATGAGTACTCCCCAGAATACCGTCGCTTATTTATATTCGGGAACTATTTTTTTTCAGAAAAAACCATACGTTATCATGAGTTTGCTGAATACTTTTTTGTGAGCCAGCAATCGATTAAAAATGATGTAGATGACCTCGTAAGATTTTGCCAATCGAAACAGATCACAGGAAAAGTAACGTCACATGGATTGCAATTGATCGCAGATGAGTCTGTTCAACAAAATGCTTTCAAATCATTCTTAGAACCATATATGGAAACTGAAGGAAGTCAACATACTTCTATTCCTTCGCTGTTTGATGATCGAATTATTGACCTGACAGAGCATTTTATTTGTGGGATGATCCAGCAAATTGGACGACAAATTAATAACTATTTTGTGGAATCATTGTCTTTATCCTTACAGATTTTTTTATCTAGGCTTCTTTTAGATCATCACATCGAAAAGCAAGAACAGCTAGTCTTTGATGAATTGAAACGAATGAAACTGTATATGATTGCCCGTTCATTTGCCGAAATGGTCAATGAATCCTTGTCTATTTCATTACAGGAGTCAGATATCCAATATATCTGCTCGCTCTTACTTGCGCATGGGATCGAACCTTATGTCCAAAGTACGGATAAGCCTGATTCAGTGATCACTGTTTCCACGAAACAAATCATTGATAAAATGTCGACTTTATTGAAAATCGATCTGACACAAGATGAACTGTTGTTACAAGCCTTGCTCTCACATATCGTACCCATGATCCATCGTCTAAAAACTGGTATGTTGATCAAGAACCCTTTGCTTAAAAGTATCAAAACGCAATATTCGACGATGTTCACATTGACCAAGTATGCGATTAGCGAGTTAGAGAAAGAATTCCGCTGTTCATTAACAGAAGATGAAGTCTCTTTTCTCACGATTCATTTCCAACTGGCTTTTGAAAAGCGAAAGATGACAAATCATATCCTCATCGTTTGTCGCTCTGGCCTTGCCACTTCAGAATTGATTTTCAATCGGATCAAGCAGACCATTTCGGCGAATACTGTTTTAGAAATCATTCAATCAAATAAACTCTCTCATACTTCTTTGGAAATGGTTGATCTAATCATTTCAACAATCCCTTTAGAAGAAGTAGAACCGCCTGTTATGTACGTGTCTGCTTTACCAACTACCGAGGAAATCACAAACATCTCAGCAAGAATTTCTAATTTGAATGAAAATGAAAAAAAATTCCATTCAAAAAAATATCAATCGCCCACTTTACTAAAAAAATACCTTGACCCAGCTTTTATTTATATACAAAAACCTTTTTCTACAAAAGAAGCGATCTTGTCTTTTTTAGCCGATGATTATCTTGGAAAAGATTTAGTCACCCACGGTTTTAAACGATCTTTATTTGATCGAGAAGAATTAGGTAGTACAGGATTAAAAACCGGGGTCGCGATTCCTCATGCTGATCCACATACAGTAAAAGAAACAAAATTGGCATTCGTTACACTCGCGTCTCCGATTGCTTGGGGAGATACGAAAATCCAATTGATCGTCTTACTAGCGATCGCCGAAGAGAATATGACCGAAGCAAAAGAATTGATTGCTTCCATCTATGACGTATTCAATTCTTCAGAGGAAATCCAGTGGATTGTAGCTAGTCAAACACCAGATGAACTTTATCACAGACTTTTAAGAGGAGGGAATGAGCTTGTTTTTTGATCATCAACTTGCATTATTGAATCAATCACTTGCAACAAAAGAAGAAGCACTACAAAAACTATCAGAAGAACTACGAAAGCAACAATGTGTTACGGATGATTTCTATCAAAATATTATTCGCCGTGAAAAAGTATTTCCGACAGGTTTAGCGATCAACGGAATTGGCGTCGCGATCCCGCATACAGATAGTCAATATGTCAATGAATCTCAAGTAGCGTTCATGTCATTGAAAAAACCTTTACCGTTTATTGAAATGGGGACAAATGACAAAGAAATAGAAGTCTCATTGTTGTTTATGCTTGCGTTGAAAGAACCTCATGAACAATTGGAGATGTTGCAAAAATTGATCGAGATGTTCCAGAAACCTGGCGTTTTAGAGGAACTCTTGACACTCACTACAGAAACAGAATATTTAGCGATCATAAAAAAATATGGCTTGCAATAAGGAGGAAAATTTATGTTAGACGCATTACAGTGGTTTGTTGATTTAGGTTCAATTGTCGTCCTTCCTATCCTGATTTTTATTTTCGGGATCATTTTAGGAACAAAACCAGGAAAAGCATTTACATCAGCGTTAACAGTGGGTGTTGGGTTTGTCGGATTGAATTTAGTGATCGACTTACTAGGAAATAGTTTAGGTCCGGCGGCACAGCACATGGTTGAACGCTTAGGATTGAACTTGACCACGATCGATGTCGGTTGGCCAGCGGCAGCAGCGATTTCTTATGGAACGATTTTAGGAAGTTTAGCCATTCCAATTGGTGTCGTGTTGAATGTTGTACTTATTCTACTTGGTTTAACGAAAGTATTGAATGTCGATATTTGGAACATCTGGCATGCCGCATTTATTTCATCACTTATTTTTGCTTTGACTGGTGACTTCGCTATGGGAATTGCTGCTACTGTGATCTACTTGATGATGATTCTTTTGATGGGCGATATTCTAGGACCAATCATCAACAAATTTTATGGATTTCCAAACATTACTTTCCCACACGGAACAGCCGCTCCAGGATTTGTCTTTGCACTACCAATGAACTGGATTTTTGATCGCATCCCAGGATTGAAAGATTGGAAAGCTGACCCTGAAACGATTCAAAAGAAATTCGGTGTTTTTGGTGATTCAACTGTAATGGGCTTCTTGATTGGTTTGGTGATGGGGATTTTAGCTGGTTATGATGTTGCGGGTACTGGCCAATTGGCGGTTCAAACAGGTGCCGTTATGGTGATCATGCCTAAAATGGTTGCTTTACTAATGGAAGGGCTTACGCCGATATCAGAAGCTGCCAATGAATTTGTCAAAAAACGTTTCCCTGGAAGAGAACTTTATATCGGAATGGATGCTGCGTTATCTGTAGGTCATCCAGCTGTTCTTTCTTCTTCCTTATTACTCGTGCCGATTACGATCCTATTAGCCGTTATCCTACCCGGCAATACAACTTTGCCCTTTGGTGACTTAGCAACGATTCCATTCTTGATCTGTTTGATGGCTGCGGTCTTTGCAGGAAACATCATTCGAACAGTGATTGCTGGAACAATTTACATGGTAAGTATTCTTTACATTACTTCTTGGGTTGCCCCACTAGTCACAACAGCTGCTCGTTCGGCAAACTTTGATTTGCAAGGAAATTCAACGATTACTGCGATGGCAGAAGGTGGCCTTTGGACGACTTGGATGTATGTTGGTCTAACAAAAGTGTTAAGTTGGGGTGGCTTAGCGATCATCGGAGCCGTTGTTCTTTTCGGATTGATTTACGTCAATAAAATTTTACCAAAAAAACAAGCAGCTAAAACAGCTGAATAGGAGGAAAATAGAATGAAAAAATTATTGATCATGTGTGGTACAGGTGTCGCAACTTCGACCGTTGTAACGAACAAAGTAAAAGAATGGTTAAAAGAAAAAGGTCTGACAGAGCAAGTGAAATTGTATCAATCAAAAGTAGCCGACGAAATGAATAAAATCGATGAATACGATATCGTTGTCAGTACGACAGTCGTACCAGATTCAATCAAAGATCGTGTGATCATGGGACTGCCTTTGTTGACAGGTATCGGTACCGAAGCAATGTATGCTGAAATCGAGAAGAAAATCAACGAATAAAGGAGAATCCACATGCTGGTTACCACAAAAGAATTATTTGAAAAGGCAGATAAAAACAATTACGCGATCCCTGCTGCCAATTTCTTCGATTTAGATAGCGCAAGAACGTACGTAAAAACAGCTGAACGATTAAAGAAACCATTGATCTTAGCGTTTGCCCAGTCACATATGGAGATGATGTCGTTAGAAGAAGCCGCTTTGATTGGTAAATTCTTAGCAGAACAAAGTACTTCTCCTGTCGCTTTGCATCTTGATCATGGTCAAGACGAAGAAATCATCAAACAAGCCATCGATTTAGGATTTACTTCTGTCATGATCGATGCGTCAGAAGATTCATTTGAAGAGAATGTTCGCCGTTCAAAAGCGATTGCTGATTATGCACATCCGTTTGGTGTCGTTGTGGAGGCTGAAATCGGTCACGTCGGTGCTGGAGATAGCTTGGAATCAGAGGAAAGTGACTCCATCTATACAGAATTTAGTGAAGCTGTGAAATTTGCAGAAGCAACTGGCGTAGACTCATTGGCAGTATCTATCGGTACCGCCCATGGTCACTATACAGGTACACCTAAAATCAATTTCGATGTTCTACAACAGCTGTACGAGGCATTAGCTATTCCTTTAGTGTTACACGGTGGTTCTTCTTCTGGGGATGAAAATCTTGAGAAATGTGCGTTGAACGGGATTCGTAAAATCAATATCTTTACCGATTTTATCACGGCAGCAACGGATAAGATCCGTGAAGAGCAACCAGAAAATTTCTTTGACTTGATCCATGATGCAAACGAAGCAATCGCTAAAACTCTGGAACATTATTTTAATGTCTTCCACACAGCTTCTCATGAATAAAGGAGTGTAATCATGCAAAAAAGAACCTTACGTGCCCCATTCTTTGTTGTTAATCCAAAAGCTTATTTATATGGCGACCAAGCACTTGCCTTAGCCAAGGTAGCAGATGAACTATCTGGTACACACGATATTGACATTTTATTCACTGTCCAGCATGTCGATGCTGCACGAATCAAAAACGAAACTGATCATTTATTCATTACTGTTCAACATTTAGACGGGCTTCAAGTAGGACGTGGCATGGGCTATATTCTTCCTGAAGCACTTGCTGAAGTAGGCGTTACCGCTACATTTTTAAATCATGCGGAACACCCAATGACTGTGAACGAACTGACAAAAGCAGTGAAACGTGCGGATGAGCTAGGTATCCTTACAATCGTTTGTGCAGATTCCATTGCAGAAGCACAAGCAGTAGCATCACTCGATCCTGACGTGATGGTGTGCGAACCAACTGAGTTGATTGGTACTGGGCAATCAAGTGATATCTCTTATATGAAGGCAACCAATGAGGCTGTTCGTGCGATGAATCCAACTATCCAAATCTTACAAGCTGCGGGAATCTCTACTGTGGAAGATGTCGAAAAGGCGTTATTATCTGGCGCAGATGGCACTGGGGGGACGAGCGGCATCGTAGCGGCTGACGATCCTGCTCAAACATTGACGAATATGATCCAGAAAGTAGCTGAACTGAAAAAGGAGCTTAAATAGATGAAATTTGCAAAAGATCAATTAACTTTGACTTCAAACGGTAATCGTGTGTCTTATCATAATATTACTGAACAAGTAAAAGCAATTGTTGAGAAAAGTCAGATCACGAACGGTATTTGTCTCGTTCAATCTCCTCATACGACTTGCTCAGTGATTTTTGAAGAGTACATGCACGATACCGATTTTAATGGCGATGAATTTCTACAAGTAGACCTAAATCGTATTTTAGATAAAATCATTCCGAGAGAACTATCTGAGAACACAAATTATCGTTATCCCGGACCGAAACATTTAGAATTTCTGATGGGTCTGGATGATCCTAACTATCCAACCGATCCTGCAACGATTTTAAATGGCGATGCTCACATCCGCTCTTCCTTTTTTGGTGCAAGCGAAAGTTTTATTTTGAGTGAAGGAAAATTAGAGATTGGCTCTGTTGGCTATATTTACTTCGTCGACTTTGACCAAAACCGTGTACGAAACCGAACCTGTCACGTCATGGTGATGGGAGAGTAATTTCTCTCTTTCGATTTCCCATTCATTCGGAACCACCATTGATAGCTAGACAAAACAGACGAAACAGCACGCACACGCTACCTACTCCCATTGGTTGATGTGAAAGTGTCGTTTCGTCTTTTTGGTTGTCTCAAATCAAACGACTCTTCTAGTGTTCAACCAGGATGGAACAGCCTAGTGGATGTTCCGTCCATCCTTGTACTTTCCGATTTCTAAGCACGACTTGAACATGTGATAACCCTTCTATCTTGACCTGATAGCTATCATCTTCAGGGGTAACAGTGATCGTACCAACTGGAAGCCCCTGTTGATCTACCACTTGTTGCGTCACTGTTTCAGTCAGCTCAAAGACATGCACGGTTAAGTCTTTCGTATAATCGTATGCAGCAGTCGTATCCACGGAACCTTCAATAATCAATGAATTAGGACGGACCATGAGTGGTAAGTGGAAGTAATCATAGGTCTGTGTGTACCATTGTTGTCCTTCATATACATGATTATCTAAATAATTCGTCCAACGTCCCTCTGGTAAATAAAAAGTAACCTTTCCTTGCTCATTGAAAATCGGTGCAATCAACAACCGTTCACCGAACATATACTGTTTATCGATCGTATGCGTCGTATAGTCTTCTGGAAATTCCAGCATCACCGGGCGCATCATCGGGATACCTGTTTGCGCTGTTTCTACTGCTTGCTCATAGATATAAGGCATCAAGCGATTTTTTAATTTTGAAAATCGTTGGCTGACTAACACAGCTTCTTCCCCAAAGTTCCACGGTACTCGATATTCAATATTACCATGGTAGCGACTATGAGTAGATAGTAAGCCGAATTGTGTCCAACGTTTATAAATATCCGCTGTCGCATTCTCTTCAAATCCACCAATGTCATGGCTCCAGAAGCCAAAGCCGGATAACACAAATGAGAGTCCACCCCTTAATGATTCTGCCATGGACGGGTATTCCGATAAGTTGTCCCCACCCCAATGAACTGGGAATTTTTGTGAACCAACCGAAGCAGAACGAGCAAATACGACCGCTTCATCTGGGCGTAATTCTGCTAATAATTCAAAGACGACTTCGTTATAAAGATACGCATAATAATTGTGCATTTTTTGCGGATCAGAACCATCGTGATAATTCACATCCGTAGGTATACGTTCACCAAAATCCGTCTTGAAGGAATCGACACCGATTTCTATGAGTTCCTTCAGCCTTTCTTTGTACCAATGACGCGCTTCTGGATTTGTAAAGTCAATGATTCCTTGACCCGCTTGCCAAAGATCCCATTGCCAAACTTCGCCATGTTTATCTTTGATGAAATAGCCCTTCTCTTTACACTCTTGAAAGGCCGCCGCTTTTTGTCCGATATACGGGTTGATCCATACGCAGACCTTCAAGCCCTTCTGATGGATTTTTTCAATCAGTTGTTGCGGATCTGGAAACAGCTCGCGATTCCATTCAAAACCGCACCACTCGAATTCTTTCATCCAAAAACAATCAAAATGAAAGACATCAAACGGAATCTCTCGTGTCTGCATTTCTTCAATAAATCCCATGACTGTTTCTTCACGATAGTCCGTCGTAAAGGAAGTTGATAACCACAAACCAAATGACCATGCAGGTGGCAATGCGGGTTTACCCGTTAAATCAGTGTATTTTCTTAAGATCGTTTTCATATCGGGTCCATAGATGATATAGTATTCCAATCGTTCACCTACTACACTAAATTGTGTGCGTGAAACATTCTCCGAACCAACTTCAAATGAGACATTTTCAGGATGATTGATAAAGACACCATACCCTTGGTTCGTTAAATAAAATGGGATATTTTTATACGCTTGTTCACTACCAGTACCGCCATCTTGATTCCAACAATCAATGATTTGCCCATTTTTGATGAATGGCGTGAATCGTTCACCTAAGCCATAGACATATTCATACGGATCTAACGACAACTGTTCCCGCATGTAATGGATACCGTCACTACTTTGAATCGTGGCTTGTGCTTTTGGCATAGAAGACGTCAAAAGCTTCCCTTCCGCGAGAAAATCAATTTGGAATGTGGCGTTTTTCGGCACTCGTGCGACTAATTGTCCTGATTGAAACGTATAAAATTCTTCATTTTCTATATCGATCATGACAGAAGATGACTGTCTGTTTAGTTGAAAATGAGGGCCGATTTGTGTTTTGTCATGATGCACCAGTTGTACTTTGATAATATCTTCTCTTGGTGATTCAAAAGACAAGGTCGTCATCCCTAGATTCAAGGTATCTCCTCTTGTCTGGATCGGTTTATAAGGCAAGAAAAGAGTTAAGTTATCCTCCTTCACTTGAGCTTCATAGACATGATTCGGGTGTTCAAGATGAAATCCTTCTTTTGCCAACCAATAGCCGTTTGTAAACTTCATTTATTTTCCTCCTACTTCACTGCGCCATCTGAAATGCCTTTTACGACATGTTTTTGCAAGACAACAAATAAAATAATAATCGGTAAGACGACGATCACTAGCGCAGCCAGTGCTAAGTGCCACTGCTTATTGAATTCGCCGAAAAAATAAAACATCTGTAAAGGAATTGTATACATCCCTGCTTTGTTGATGCTTAATGAAGGCAACAGATAATCATTCCAAAACCATAAGGCATTCAACACGATCACTGTCACTGTCGTAGGCTTCAGCAAAGGAAAAATGACTTGCCAATAGATTTGAAAGGTATTTGCCCCATCGATCAATGCCGCTTCATCTAATGATTTCGGAATCCCTCGTAAAGCACCGTAATATAAAAAGGTCGACATACTTGTTGCTAATCCTAGATACATCACCATCAAGCCTGGTTGATTCAGCATACTGACTTGCCCAAAAAGTGAAATCAAGGGAATCATGATTCCCTGAAAAGGAATCAATAACCCAATTGCGACAATAAAATAAAGAAATGAACTTAAGCGACTCGTGTTTCTCGATAACGCGTAGGCCGCCATGGAAGAAACAAACACGATCAATACTAAAGATCCGATCGTTATCAGCAACGAATTAGCTGCACTTTTGAAAAAATCCAATCGCTCGAACGACTCAATATAGTTATCAAGTGTTAGCCCAGTTGGTAAAGTGAGTGTGTTTTGGAATATCTCTGCTTTGGTTTTGAATGAATTGATCACCACTAAGAAAAACGGATAAAACCACAGACTAGCAAGTAACAATCCGCTAAAAATCAGTAGAGACTTCTTAACCTGTCGTGGATGTTTCACTTTTGATTGCTTCATGCGCTGACCTCCTTTTTCCGTGTCAGTGAGATTTGAACCACTGAGATAATCACAATAATGACCAGAAAAATCACCGCTTTCGCCTGTGCATACCCCATTTTTCGCATTCCAAATGCTTCATTGTAGATATTCATCGCCACCATTTGGGTGGAATTGAACGGCCCACCTTGTGTCAGGGCTAAGTTTTGATCATAGATTTTAAATGCGTTGGACAACGTCAAGAACAAAGTGACGGTGAAAGCTGGCATCAACATGGGTAATTTGATACGGAAAAAGACTTGCAAAGGATTCGCCCCATCCATATCTGCCGCTTCCAGAATCTCTTCTGGAATATTGTTGAGAAATGAGATATAGATCAGCATCATATAACCACTCATTTGCCAAACAAATAAAATAATGAGCCCCCAAAACCCCGTTTCTGGCGTGTTCAGCCAACCGGCAAAAAAATCGATACCCGTCATAGTTGCTAGACTTTCAAATGCTTTATTGAAAATAAACTGCCAAATAAATCCTAGGATGATCCCTCCAATCAGATTTGGCATGAAAAAGATCGTACGGAAAAAAGTCGTCCATCTACCTAATTTTTGTGTCACGAACATCGCTAGACCTAAAGCCACGATGTTGATCAAAATCACACTGAAAAATGAGAATTTTGCGGTAAACAGTAAACTGTCGATAAATCCTTGATCATTAAATGCCCGAAGATAGTTTTCAAATCCAACGAATTCACCTACTGTATTGCCATTCCAGTTTGTGAGTGAGTAATACCCCCCTGTCAGTAATGGAATGAACAAAACGATCGCTAACGCCAATAACGCTGGTGCAAGTAATAACCAAAAAGCTTTTGTGCGATTTGTTAACATGAGAACCCTCCTTGTATCTCGCTAGATAAAAACCAACCGATCACCGCTTACTTCCTTTCTTGTGCCCAACTGGTCTGCAAGGTATCAATAAATTCCTCCCAAGAGATTCGATCGGCTGCATACGCTTGGATCTGGACACCAAATATATTTTGTCCAAATCCATCTGGATAGGAATTATGGACCCATGGAACGGTTTTACCTTCGCTTAAATACGTATAGATTTCCTTGGATAACGGATCATTGATCGCTTCGCTCGAAAAGTTGGTATACGCCGGAATAAATTGAAACTCATCGACGATTGCTTTCATCGCCTCCTCATCGGTATACATCCATGTTAAAAATTCGATCGACGCATCAATGATTGCTTGGTCTTTGTCTTTATTGACCCCCCAATACCAAGCTGGCCCCGCCACGATGTTGCTTTCTCCCGATGCTTCGATTTGCATAGGAAGAATCCCTAGTTTTTCTTTCGTGAACGTCTCATCTAAGCTATCTAATGTTGGTACGATCCAATTTCCTTGATGGATGATAGCCACCTTTTCACTGGCAAATAATTCTTCAACAGATGTACTATAATCCATTGCCTCCATTGGTTGTGCATTGTACTTAATGACCAAGTCGGTGTAGTTTTTCATTTGCCCGGCATAATCTACGCTTAATTTCGGTGCTTGGTAAGTCTTTTCTAAGCTGTTCTCAAACTCCGGAGCAAGAAAATTCGAACTATATTGACTGGATACCCACGTTTCTGCCCCACTAAAACCAAATACACCTTGTAGCCCAAGTTCGTCTTTTTTACTATCCAATAATTGAACGGCTTCTTCAAATGCCTCAAATGAGTTGATCGATCCACTATCGATGCCAGCTTGTTTAAAAATATCCTGGTTGATCAACCAGCCATATCCTTCGATATTCATCGGTACCCCATAGACCGTCTCGTCGAGTGTAGCCCCCTCTAATGTCCCCTCAATTGCTTGTTTTGCTAATGTCGTTTCCCCAAGATCATAGAGTTTATGTTGCCAAATCTGCGTATCTGCTAAGCCACCCAACATAAAGATATCCGGTTCATCTCCTGAGGAAAACTTCGATTGTAACGCTGCCGTCGCATCAGTTCCTCCGCCAACCGTCGTCAAGTTGATCTTGATTTGCGGATGGTCTTTCTCGAAATCCTCCACTAAGGCATCCATTTGCTCGGCTGTTTCTGTCTTGATATTGAAAATCTCTAATGTTACACTACCATCATCTGAAGACCCGCTTTGTGCCGTCCCGCAGCCAGTAATTCCTAACACCATGATAAAAGCAAGTATTAAAAATCCTCGTTGTTTCTTCATGATTATTCCTCCTCCTCTTATTAACAAATTGATTATATTGATATTTACAACGGTATGTAATCGCTATCTTAATCAAAATACCTTGTAATATTGATCAAAATGGAGGAAATGTGATGTTTAGACCAAACGATATTTTTACCCCCAATCCTAGTCAACAAGATATTGATACCACGCTAAAGGAAATGACCGAACATGGGGATAGTTTGTTTCCAATTGCCGTTCACTATACGAATCACCCAGCCCATCAGGAAAATATGATCCACCCCCATTGGCATCGAGAACTAGAGATTCTTTATGTCTATCAAGGACTCATGGAAGTCAAAATAGAAGGAGTAACTTACGTTGTTCACGAAGGAGAGGTTATGTTTATTCCTGCGAATCAATTACATGAAGCACTCAATCATCAAATGAATGCCTGTGCATTTTTTGCCATCGTATTTGATGCTTCATTTATTGAAAGTCGCGTTTCTGATCATATTCAGCAAACTTATCTTGATCCATTGCTCCATTCACCAGAACAAGTAGCGATCCATTTTACAAATGATTACTCAAGTATTTCGGAGATCCAACAACTGGTAATCACAATCATTGATACATTTGCCTTGAAAGAATCTCGCTTTGAACTGACGATCAAAGCACAATTGTTCTTACTGATCAAACATTTTTCGCGCTACAGTACTCAAGTGAATCCTGCAAAGTTAGTTGCTAGTAAAAACAAACTCAACACGTATCGCTGTAAAAAAATCATTCTATACCTTGAAGAAAATTACCAAAACACGATCACTCTTGAAGCAATCAGTCGTCATATCGGCTATAGCAAAGAGCATTTCTGTCGTTTTTTTAAAAAACATTTTCGTATGACTTTTTTCACGTATTTAAATCAAATGCGCATCAAAAAAGCCGAGTACCTGTTACTGCATACAGATTTGAAAATCATCGATATTGCCTTGGAAGCTGGTTTTGAAGACCCTAATTACTTCACTAGCCTGTTTAAACGTGAAACGCAAATGACTCCGACAGGTTATCGGAAAAAAATGTGCGCCTTCACCAATATATGAGCCTATCTCTTGATTATTACCAGTAGCTTTTTCACCTCATCAAGTAGCGATAGTGGAAAAGACTAGGACAACTCTCATAGATAGTTACTGAATATAAAGAAATATCGACTTAAAACTTGGAGAAAGTTTTTTAGTCGATATTTCTTTTATAGATAATCTAGGATAATGCTTATTTTTTTCTCTTCATTACCAGAAGTGAGCATCCTAGTTTGTTCTTTACTTTAAATTATTGATGTTATAATAATATGTATTCAAACTATATTTATCACTTAGGGGTTCACGAGTATATGAAAAATAAGGTTTTTTTAGCAATGATTAGTTTATTTTTTTTGTTTACATTAACAAGCTGCAAATCAACAAGTACCACAAGTACAAACTCTTCGGTAATCGCTAGTACAGTATCTACAGCAGATAAATCATCCGCAACACCCTCTGATAACTCAACTTCAGAGAGCGAATCGACAAACGATACGACAACACTTCACGGATTAAACGATCCGGCCACAATCTACTTAAATGGAGAACCTGCAGTTACTATCGAAATTATTAAGGCCAGTGCCCAGCCTAATGATATCGTTCAAGAACAAGAGTACTTGGCTTACCCTATAGATACTATCATTAGACTTGATATTCGAATGACAAACCATTCAATAAAAGATTTTAATAATGGATCGAAGTTCTACAGAAACTTTGAGATTACTACAGAAGATAACATCCATGTCGATCCCACAATGCAGAACCAACCAGGCAATCAACCGGAAACTGATCCTTTAGAAGTTGGTGCAACAGGTGTTGTCGAGGCATACTTTGTGTTAGATGAGGATATGAAAAACACTAATGTCCAAACAATTAATATCGAATACTATTATCTACGTGATTTACTTAACCCAAATAGCCAAGATTTTCGTTCAATAAAATTTAAAGTTCCAGTTACACATTGACATTATGAATAAAATCTCACTTAAGCTAACAAACAATAAATAAGTACCTTGTTCCTTAACATGGTACTTATTTATTGTTTATATATCAGTAAAGCTAATATAGGCTATTTTTTGCTTAGTTGAATATGTTCATCGCACTAATCAAGATCTGGATATCTTCTGTATTTCCCGTAGGTATATTTATTCTCTGCGCATTATCGAGTATTTTCTGTTCTTCCTGCTTCATAGTAACTGGATCATCAGACTGTTGAAAGTGACTTGGTACAGGATAATATATTATTGAACCATCATGGTTACTAGAATAAACAACTAAACCTTGATACCCATATTTTCCGGTTAAGGTTACTGTCTCTTGAGGATAAACTATGCTATTTTCGTCATAAGGATTGATTTTTGTACCCGCTGGAGAATGGTTAACATTTAATGTAAACCTTGCATTACCTAAATCATTTTTATAAGCTGTACCATTAGTAGTTAACCAGACGCGTGCATATTCAATTTGATCGTCTGAGTAAACACTTAACGGATCATTTATGGATTCCGAGGGTACTGTTGAGGATGTTGCTGAATCCTCTGGAAAAGTTGTTGAAGGTTCGCTTTCAGTTATTTCACTCTCTGAGACAGTAGACTCTGTTGTTTCGCTTTCTGAAAGAGTAGAAGTTGTTTCTTCTGATTTTTGAACAGTTGATTGCTGTGAATGGTTCTCACTTGTATTAGATGAAGATTCTTTTTTATTACTACTTTCAATTATTTGACCATTGGTGGATTGAGCTGTTTCAGTATTTTTTGAGCCACATCCGGTAAGAAGAATTAATAATAAAATACTGATTGGTACTATTTTTTTCATATTGAACACCTCTATTTAATTTATTACCATTATTATAACGCATATTATTAATAACTTTTCAGTTTAACTAATCGAAGAAATTTACATGTACACTTAACTATTTTGTAATGAAATGAAAAGGCCCAAAGTGAACTTTTGTTCATTTCGGAAAATTTTTACACTATCAATTACTTATTCTAAGGTTTCGTCTCTTTTAACCCCTCAAATCCACTCTCATTATATTTATCCTCTTAAATTTCTATTGTCCCATTGAAAAGAGAATATTTCTTCATGATACAACAACCATCCAACACCTTTGAAATGACCTGATATTTTTCTTCTGGAGAATAAAGTATTTTCTTAAACATACAAAAAACTCCCTATAAAGTAGATTTAAAATTTTGTTTTTTCTTTGTCTACTTTATAGGGAGCATATCATCACAAGAAATAGCAGTTTTTTTATTAAATTTTTAAAGCTACTTTCAAATTTTGTCTGCTATAATTAAAAAAAAGCTTTAAGGAGAACTAAATAATGCTTTTAATTAAATTTATGTTTACTTTAGTATATTATGGTAGTTTTATGTATACAATCTACAAAGTCTGGCAGATCCAACAGGAGTATTCAGATATTATGGCTGTATATAAACAAGAAGGAGAGCATGCTTTTCCAAACTTGACTGAACAAGAACAAAAGAGACGAAAAAAAGCAATCTCACAATATTATGAAAAAAAGGACCCTTCTTTTGCTCTAAAAAGAAAATTTTCATTTATCATTTACGTTATTGTCTTTTTTATTTTGGAACGTGTCATTCGCTACTTTTTCCCTATTGAAGACGTCCCTAAAAATTTGAATTACATAATTCCCTATTTGGGAGTAGCCCTTACCCTCAGTGCTGTTACAGGCTTTTACTTAATTAAATCAAAAAAAATGAACGCGAAATATTTAAACAATATTTAATAGACCATCCCAAAAACGAATTACAATTTGTTTGGGTTTCAGAAAAACTTCAGGCAAGGTTTATGCAAAATACAAATAAAAGATTTATTGTCCACCTTACACTAGGTATATTAATGATATTGTATCCTCTTTTTTCTTAGATGGGGCTATACCTTAAAATTATAATCACCCTTCAAAAGGGTGGTTTGCTCCAGGGCTATAAGCCCTTAACACCGACCAGTACCTAAAGACGCTGGCTTTCTCATTTCATGTTCAAGCCATATTGCCTTTGCCACTTTTGCCTACCTATATAATTACAATTGTTCACATTTCCCGAGAAATAAGGCGGCAACTACGAAAGCTTTGTAGTTGCCGCCTGATGTTTGGAGGATCCCTCCTATTGTTTCAGCTTCTGATCGATTTATGCTACTTCATACGTTGCTAATACTTGCAACACATTCGATGAACCACCAGGTGTTCCACTGCTTAATTCAACTGAGATCACATCGCCAGCTTTATAATCAATTGTTTTACTAACTTTTACGCTGTCCTCTGCTCTTTCACGAACTGATCCATAATAAACTTTACCTTTATAGATTTCTGCGACATAGGCACCATTTTTACGAATGAACATTCGGTTGTTCCCTTCGAAACTTGCACGATCAAAATCAACGTCTAATCTGTTTCCTGAAAATTGAATATTCTTTACCGCATGTTCTAATAAAGAAGTGTCCACTGCTAAATCTTCTTCTAATGTGATCGATTCTAACAAGCGCTTGCCTGTTGAGCTGTGACCAGGTGAATTTGGTGCGGTATAGACTTCGATTACTTGTCCTTTGACACCGGAAATGCTACGACGTACTTGAGTACCTTCATCGGTTTTGCTTGTAAATGAATAGTAAGCTTTACCTTTATAGGTTTCAAAATAATAACGACCATCAACATAGACCATCAATCGTTCTGAACTGTTGAAACGTTCTGCATCTAGATTTAAATACGCATAAGCTTCACGATCTTGTGTTCCTACAGTCAATAAACTCGTTTCTGTTTTTTCTGGTTCTACTTGAATATTGTCAAATTTCGCCCAGCCATTTCCTGTTGAAGAGAAACGAATAATGTATGTATTGTCTGTTTCAGGTGTAGTAAATGTAAATTCTCTACGTGTCCAGTTTTCATTGTTGTGTGATGTTTCTTCTAACGAAATAAAACCTTCATCATGATTCATCGTGCCAAATTCAACTTTTGCTGGAAAATCAGCACTACCTGCTACATCATAGCCGAATGTATAGGTCGTGTTTGGTTTCAGTGCCAAATATTGATGAATGTTTTCTCCATAAGTAGCAACTGCATATTTATTCCCGCTTAACTCTTCGATTGTTGGATTCTGTGTACCTGGACTAGAAACGATCCAATGGTTCAAACCCTCATTGAAATCACCGTTTTTGATCGTCAACTGTTCTTCTACCTGATTACTGACATTCGCCGAATCACCTGTTGATTGACTTGCCGCAGATGTCACGACTGGTCCTCCTAATGTAAGAAGTAACATGCTTGTTGCTGCAATTTTTTTCAAGTTGTTTTTTTTCATCTCAAGCTCCTTATTGATTTTTTTTAGCGGATAGTTCGTTATACAGTAAACCATAAAACATAATCTATCTCGCTCTTTAAAAAGAATAACTGATAAATATCTCAACAAGAAAACACTTTTTTCTGAAAAAATATTTTTATGGAAACATAACACTGGACAAAAATAAGTAATGGACAATAACCGTAAAAAATCAACAGTTCACTAAGTTCATCGAATGATTTCAATTATTCCTTTTCTTGGATAAAATAAAAAAATACAGCACATGGCTGTATTTTTTTATTTTATCCAAGAAAATCAATCTATCAGAACATAACACCTAAAGGTATCACTCACAACATTTTTCGTTATGGTGAGCACGTTGTTTAAAATGCTGGGATATTGGAGCCTTTTGAATTATTTTTGATGTAGTCAGCGACTTCTGGTGTAGTCATCGCTTCTTTCAACACCTTGATTTTTTCGCTATCTTTTTCTTCCTCTCGAGTAACCAATTGCAACGCATAATGTTTGCTTGCTGCTTCATCTTCAAGTAACAAGGCATCTTCTGTCGTCAAGTTTGCTGGTTCCAAATATGCTGGGTAACAAAAGACCATCGCAATATCACTTTCATCATAAGCTTTTACTAGATTCAAAAGATCAATACTTTCAAAGGTAAGATTTTTAGGATTCTCTACAATATCTGCGACTGTACCATCAAAACCAACTCCATCTTTCAATTGAATGACCCCATTCTCATTCAAAATCGCTAACGCACGACCTTCATTTGTAGGATCGCTAGGAATACCGACTTTTGCGTTTTCTGGCAAATCATTGACATCATCATATTCTTTTGAATAAAATCCGCCAGCAAAATAATAGATTGGTTGGACAGCTACTAAATCAGCGTCTTTTTCTTGATTGAATCGTTCCATAAAGGGTTCGTGTTGCGCAAAGTTTGCATCTGCTTCCTTATGTTGGACGGCATCATTATAAGCAACATTATCACTGACTTCCATGATATTGATTGTGTAGCCTGATTTTTCTACTTCTTTTTTGGCAATTTCTAGAATATCTTTTGAGGATTCCAATTGAACCGCTACAGTGATTTCTTTTTTGCTTTCTGCGCTTTCATTGCTTCCACCACAGGCTGCTAAAACTAGAACTCCAACTAAAGCAAACGCAAATAAATAAAACTTTTTCATAACTTTTCTCCTACTTTCGTTTATCTAATGATTGTGCAACAAAATTTCCAAACATTTGTAAAATGAAGACCAAAGCGATCATGATCACAATAGCAACATACATGACACCATACTCATACCGTTGATAGCCGACACGGACAGCAAAATCACCGATCCCGCCACCACCTACGACACCCATGACGGTGGAATAAGAGATCATACTAACTGTTGTCGTAGTATAAGCCAACACTAAGCCACTTCGCGCTTCAACAAATAAGAAGTGCCAGATGTATTGAAATCTGGAAGCACCTAATGAATTCGATAAGGCATAGATTTCTTCAGGGACATCTAACAACACTTGCTCCACTAAACGAGCAAAAATCGCGACTGCCACAATACTAAGTGGTATGGATGAAGGAACAGGTCCAAAGGCCCTTCCTAAAATCGATCGCGTCACTGGGATCAACGCGATCACTAATAAAAGATATGGAAACGAGCGAACGACTGTCACAATGAAGTTGAGCAACCAGTATAACCAAGGGTGTGTCCCTCTAACCTTGGGATTCGTCAAATATAGACCTAATCCTACTGGCAACCCTCCCAACACACAAACGAACATGGAAATCGCCATCATGATGCCCGTTTCTTTCAAACTATTGATTAGAGACGGCCAATATTCAATCAATGCTGTGGGCAAGTTCATCAGTCAAACTCCTTTTTATTTTTTCAAAATAAGTTAGTTCCTCTTCCTCGTACTGTTTTGGGTCATTCATCAATTCACCGATCAGATGCCCATTTTCCATGACTAAGATCCGTTTACATAAGCGTTTGACCGTTTCCAGTTCATGACTAACAAAAAAAATAGTCGGTTGAAACTCGGCATGTGTTTTATGTAATAAACGAACCACACTTTCTGTATTTTCTTCGTCTAAAGAACTCGTTGCTTCATCACAAAGTAACAAATGCGGATCTCTACTTAACGCTCTTGCAATAGAAACCCGTTGTCTTTCTCCGCCAGAAAGTTTGACTGGATAGCTTTCTGCTTTATGACTCATGCCAACAAAATCGAGTAGATCATTGATTTTTTTAGGCTCTTTTTTCCTTTGTAACTTCAATGGTAATGCGACATTTTCATAAACACGTAAATTTTCAAGTAGGTTATGATGTTGAAAAATCATGCCTATTTTTTGTTGTTGCTGCCGGCGCTCTTTTTTTGATAATGACTGAACATCTACACCATTTAGTTTGATTGTGCCTTCAGTAGGCGTTTCCATCAAATTCAATAAACGTAACAAGGTCGATTTCCCAGAACCACTTTTCCCAACGATCCCGATCACTTCCCCTTGTTTTACAGTAAAACTAATCTTCTGCAACGACTTGGTCTTTTCATACTGCTTCGACACATTTACTAGCTCGATCACATTTTTCCTCCAGTCTATACATGCAATTAAAAGAATAATACAAAGAAAAAAACTGTATTAATTTTATTGCTAATAAAAGATTTATCTGAATTTTTAAAAGAGTAAATAAAGTACAAAAACATCTATTTTTATAATCCATTAAAAGAAAGGAAAAAGCAACTTTTTTACTCACAGATAAATATACACTGTTTTTATTTCTGTACTAGTAGTTTTAGAAAAGATAGCTTGGTTATTCATTTTCGACCAGTCTATCTTGAGATTGAAATATATTTTTTTATGAGTGAACTCAATAATTTATCAAATCTAAAAACAAATTGATTTAGTATACTATTTTTTTTAATTTGAGAAAAAATAATAAATAGAGCGGAAGGAAAAAGATGTTATACTTTGGATAATGGATAGCTCAGTAATACAATATAGATTGGTTTGTTATCTTATATTGTATCAAAAATTAGATTATTGATAAACGAACGAAGGACTGCTATCCTGAATACAATTATTGTGGATGAAACAATCGGGACTAAAAATTGTTTGGGGAAGTAGTTTTTAGTACTTTTCGTCCATACGTGTCAATAGCGTGCTACTTTCAGCATCACTAAAAACGAGAGTAGAACAAATCGGTCTCCTCTCAAAAAAATAAGCAGCAACCCATCAAATTTGGGCTCTTTGTCAATAAGGACTGATGAGTTGCGAAAAATTAAATCTGGGTCAGAATGAACCACATTCTGGCTCAGATTTTTTGTTATCTAACTTTGATTAATTGATTGGTCAAAAAGATTCTAATTTTCATGTTCTCAAATGATCTAAATCCGTAGGATACTCGTTTCATCGTTTTTATGTGGGTATTCTTTGCTTCTATTTTTCCATTGGAGTAAGGATAAATCATCGCATTGGCGATGCCTTCTTCGTAGGTCAGTAGGTTTTGAAGTTTCTCACGAAAGCCGTCATCTAACGTTTCGGGAAGTTCTGCCAATAAGGAGAAAAACAAGTCAGGGTCTTTGTCTCGAAAAGCTTCAACTAATTCATGGAAAAAGGGATATGCCTCCTTTAGGGGCTTAGAAAAGCTAAGCAATCGATCAATCATCATTGCTTCAGTAAGAAATGGGTATTTAGGTGCTCGGAAACTTTTCCATGTTTTATACTCATAGTGATTAATGTTTGCACGATTTTTTAGCAGAAAGCGCCAGTTCTTTTTCAGTTTTTCTGCATGGCTTTTCTGTCCTGCTTTACGCAGTTCATTCATTTCACGGATACGCAACTCATTGAAAGCTTGATTCATGTGTTTGACAATATGGAACCGATCAATCACTACTTTCGCATTTGGCAGAACGCGTTTGGTGAGCTGGAAGTAGGCGGCGTTCATGTCTGTGACTAAGAATTTTACTTCTTCTGGATTGGTGCAGCCCAAGAAATAGTTTGTTAATCGAGGTAATTTACGAGTAGGTAAGATATCAATTAAATTACCTGTTTCTCCATCTGCGCAAATAAAGCTCATTTTATCTTCTATGGAAGTGTGCGAACGAAATTCATCAACCATCAATACTTTGGGGAGAATCCTCTTAGTGGGCTTTGGTAAATAGCTTTTAAACTCTTTCAATGTACGAATAACGGTAGTCAAAGATACCTGACAGCTTTTCGCAATAAAAGATAAAGAGACTTTTTCAGTCAGTAAAGAAGCAATTTTATATCTGACATGATCCGCAATTGAATGTCTTGGGCGTACAAAATAGCTTTGAGCAGTCCAATGGGTTCGACAGTTTTTACAGGTATAGCGTTGCTTTTTTAAGCGCATAACCATTGGCATATGATTGTATTGTTCAAAGCGGACAATGATTTCTTTCTTCCCATTTTTCACCACAATTGCTTTCCCATTTCCATCTACCACAGTAGAACCACAACTTCTACAGGCACAAGGATCAGGTGAGAGAATGGCATTAATGACCAATGTCTTTTCCTTATGAAAGATCTCGTAAGAGATCTCAGTAATCATCAAATCTTTATCTATTAATCTTAGCATTTTTTTGATAGAATCATTCATATAGCATATCGTCCTCTCAGTTGTTTATTTTGTGGTGATTTAATCATACTAGAGAACGATATGTTTTTTAATACCTAAAATGAAAATGGGACTGAAGAATCAATTTTGATTCATCAGTCCCATAAATTATAGAGCCCAAATTTGATCGGTTGCTGCTTATTTTGCTAGATTCAACGATCTTCAAGATCCAATCATAATTCCATTAATTTTAAGTACGGTCAAAAATTCCTCTACATAACTATCTTTTTCATCATCTGTAAATTCTTGATCTAAACGATACTTGTCTCGCACAAAGGCTTTTATGTTTTCTTTCGTCGATTCAGCCTTTAACAAATTAAATATATCAATTGCTACGTCATTGTCTAAAACAAAACGTTCATCCTCGACCATGATGTATAAGTCATTTCCCATTTTTTCATATGTGATGTGCTCATTGAGTTTCATGTCTTCCACTCTTTTCGTTATTCATTTGTACAGCTACGAACCATTTGATGCTTTAGGATTTCCTTGATCAAATTACACTCTGCTTCGTCTACACCTTGGGTATCATTGGTTGCATAATAATGATGTGCACGACATCCTCCACCGCATAAGTAACGGAATGAACAATCGTTACATTTTGTTAAATGATTGATGCTTTGAGAGCGAATAAAGGTAATATTCTCTTCGCCAAAAACCTCGCTAAGTTGCTTTTCTCTAATATTTCCCAGTTTGTAGTCAGCAGTTTCTAACAGTTTACAGGCAAATATATCACCAACAGGATTGATTGCAAATTCTCCAACGCCAAGTCCACAGGATTCTTTGATGGTGAAAGGTTTTAAAAATGGTGAACGATTTTTGTTCTTTTGTTTTAACTCGATTTCCGTTCTCTCACTCTCAGTTAAAGAAATCTCTGCCATTTTTGCACGTCCTAGTTCACTGAATCCGCCTAATTTATAATTGATGTTATTCTTCTTTAAAAATTCCACCGTTTCGTCAATATTATTGAAATTATTATTGGTAATGATCGTATTGACTGCAATATTTGGATAATTCAAGTCTAATAGATTTTGAATCCCTCTCATTGCTATGCGATAACAGCCTTTTCCTCTATTTTTATCATTTGCGACTTGGTCGATCGAATCTAAGCTGATGGTGATCGAAGCACATCTTTCAGCTAGAAACGCTGCATCTTTTGCATTCCGTACTAAAGTCCCATTCGTGATCAAACCAATAGTTAGACCAATTTTTTTGGCATAATCGATATATTTTAGCGCATCCTTACTTAACCCAACCTCACCGCCAGTAAAGATAATTTTCTTTACACCGCAATCCTTCAATTGATTGAGAACGTCGATCCATTCGACAAAATTTAAACTATCCTCATATTCCTTTTCAGGACTGGCTTCTGCATAGCAGTAAACACACTTCAAATTGCATTGATGGGTCATAACCAAATAAGCTGTCTCTGGTATTCCATGCTCCGTTTTTTCTACTTCAATCGGGTCTTCTAAAAGGATTTGAAACAGATCCATCTTTTTCTGGGTTGCCATTGGTAGATGTTTGTAATCTTGCTTTTTTATTTTGTTTAATTCTTCTTGATCAACTAATATCCATGTACTACGTAGGACATTATGTACAATAAATTGTTCATTGAATCGATAGGCATGAAGATTCTCTTTGATTCGGATAAAATCACCTCATTTTTTAAACCACAAGTTCATTTTCGCAGGGTAAACCGAAGGGAGCGCCCACTTTCTGCACCAAAAATAAGTAGGAAAAATTTAAAACCCCTTTCAAAAATAAGCTGAAAGTCACAAAAATCGCATGAACAATTTCCGTAATCTTCAGCTTATTTCTTGAGGTAAGACATGTTGTCATCGTCTCATCTCTATTTACGATCCTTGACCAGCAATAATCCCACAGTCGCATGGAACTGCGTATGTACCTGTAATTCTTTTCAATTCAGGTTTTTTGAACATTACTATTCCTCCTTTACGTTTTCAAACCATATCAAAAAATCAGCATGATCATACGAAACAACATAAATTCTGTTAAGTAACTACCTAATTTTTCTGTCTTTACACACTCATATATTTATGAAAAAAAGAGAAAAATAACCTTTCCATTTTTTCCTAATAAAAGTATAATATTCTTTATAATGATTTGTCAACCACGTACTTAAGGAGTGTAATGGAAAATGAAATTTTTTTCAAAGAAAGGCTACATATATCTATTTATATCTATGTTATTAGTTTTAGTAACCGTACTAACCACCTTGATTGCTCCCTTTATTCTTAATAGTATCAATAGTTATCAGTCAACCACTATTTTTCCTATTATCTTCCTAATAATTGGTGCCATGTCACTCTCTTATCTTTTTCAGGTTTGTTTGATCATTTACCGAGAAAATTTTGCAAAAAAATTCAATTTGAACTCAATTTCCGATTTGTTAGCCAAAATATATACTTTGAAATTTGAGAAATATATCAATTTAGAATCTGGTAATCTAGTCACTCGAATTTTCAGAATTGTGGATACTTCCTATATGTTTATGACGACCAGCTTCTTTTTAGTACTGAAATCAGCCATCTCTATTCTTATCGTGTTAGGTATATTTTTAACGCTCGATTCAACTATTTTCCTGATTACGCTTCTTTTGATCCCTATTAACATCTTCTCTTATCTTTTTATCAATAAAACACTCAATCAAAGAATCAAAACGATGCAAGACGAAAATGCCAATGCTCAAAAAGATTTGATTTTGCTCTTGGGTAATCCAGAACAATTTAAAATGTTACCTAGCTTTGATACTGTCAAACAACTAACTTCAAAAACACTAAAAAAAATGTACACAAGTTTGGCATCAACAAATAAATTTGCTCAAATCACTAGTTATACTGTCTCATTCATCAACCAACTTTCTCAAAATATTATTTTTATAACGATCAGCTACTTGGTGTATAACCAACAGCTCCAGTTGAATAATATGATGGTAGTTAGTATATTAATGCCCGTTTTCTTCACTTCCCTTTCTGATTTATCCAAAATCAATGTCGATTATCGAACAGTCGTAGCAAACCAACAATTTGTTCAAGAAAACTTAGAACTTCATCAAGAAGATTTATCCGGCACACCAATTGATCCAATCACTAGCATCAAATTTACCGATCCGCAAATCACGATGGCATTAAATGCGAAAAGAATCCATTTGTCATTGACTGAAACACTGAATTTAGGAGATATTTGTTATATCGAAGGCCCTTCAGGTTCTGGAAAATCGACGCTGATAAAAGCCATCTTGAGCTTTTATGCAAGTAATGGTATCTATATCAACGACCTCCCTCTTGATCAGTTGAATGGAAAGCAAGTCAGAGAACAAATCACTTATCTTTCTCAAACAACTTTGCTCTTTTCAAATACACTTGAATACAATATCACTCTTGGTCAACCGATTTCAGAAGAAAAAAAAGAAGCGCTGAGAAATTCAACACTGCTTGCTCCGATTTTTAAAAACAAAGACTGGGATTCTTTAATCATTGATAATGGCGCAAACCTGTCGGGGGGCGAAAAACAACGCGTGTTCATTGCCCGTATGATACTCCAAGACAGTAGGATATGGATTCTAGATGAAAGTACGAGTAGTATCGACAAAGACTCTGCGGATGCCATCTTTGACACACTCATGAACGTAAGACAAAATAAAATCATTTTATTCACCTCTCATGACAAGGAAAATAAAAATTTTGCCAATAAGTTCATTCAAATCTCTTCTCGTGTAGAAACGATTGTATAGATCTATCCTCCGTCCTCTTCAAAAAACAAGTAAGAATCCACAAAAATCCGATGAACGACTTTTGTGGATTCCTGCTTTTATCTACGCTAGATATTTTCCTTTTGGACTAATAGTAAAATTGTTATTCTTTCTTTTCTAACACTACTGCTAGTGTCGGCGAGTTCTCATCATAAGGACTTCCTTTTACATCCCCGTAAAACCCACTAACAACAAAACCAGCCGCTTCCATTTCTTTTTGCAGAGTTTCTTTTGTAAAATACGTCATCCATAGATAATAATTTTTGTTTTCATGATCGGTAAGGATCGTCGTTTGTTCTAAAGTTACACGTTCGTTGTATTTTGTATTATATTGTAATGCTACATGAGGTTCCTCTGTCCAGAATCCTCCGTCTGGACAAGTATCCCAAACTCGCTTTTCTTCAAATGATTGATAACTTGCCATCGAAAAAACATCCAATAAAACTTTCCCCGTCGGTTTTAGATGCTGATAAATATTTCCTAATAATCTTTTTCTATCACTCGCTGATAACGCTCCAAAGTCACAATAGATCATTGTGATGCTATCGTATTGTTTATCTAAATCCATTGTCAGATAATCTGCATAATGGTACGTAATCGGTAACTGTTGGTCTTCCGCAGATTTTTTGGCATATGCTATCGAACGCTTAGAAAAATCAAGCCCCGTTACTTCATACCCTAATCGACTAAATTTTTCTGCATAGATTCCCGGACCACAGCCAATATCTAATAACGTTGGATAGGCTTTCGGCGGGATTACTGTATTGATCCAACGAACAGATTCATCAATAAACCCAGCTTTTCGACTTGCGCCTTCAAATTCAGGGTCAAGATGTGCTTGGAGCATTTGCTTTGAGATATGGCGATCATCCCAAAATGCACCTTTCGTTTGTTGGTAAAGTGTCGGTTTGTTTAAAAGTGTTTCAATCATTATCTTCCATCTCCTCTTTTTCTTTTTATAAATTTAAACAAAAGAAAAAAGCCGTAGATTTTACTCTACGGCTTCCCTGCATAAGGCGAAGATGCGAGTAAAATAAAATCAAATACATAGGTACACTAAATAAAGCTGGATATCAGCTCAAATTTTTACCTATTGAATTGATTTTATTTACTCGCTTCCAGTCATACCCATGTCACTGATTTTGTCACATCTGATATGCCGGATTCATCACCTTTTTCTGTTAAATTTATAAGTATAGTTTAACAAAAATAATCACAAATGTCACTGTTTTTTTGCTAACTCGACTTCTTATGCACTATTGAAACTGTATAGATACTAAATGATTAGTACACCAGAGAACTACTTTATTGAAAGTTAAAGCAGAAAATATAACGAACTATTTTCTGCTTTTTGTCATATATTTAACAATTCCAAGTAACTCTAATCTCCAGCCACTTCATTTATTTTAAGGCAGGCCAAAATGCTTTATTTGCTTCGTGTAATTCATCCAAAACTTTTTTACCTGTCTGATAATCAGGAATGGTTTTATTCAGCATAACTGCTTCTAATGCCGTTTGGTAAGAACCCGAAAGTGCAGCATCAACCGTCAGTTTTTCATAAGCTTTTTGCATTTCCATCAAGCCTTTTTGCATCGTTGGAATCTCACCGATATTGATTGTTTCAGCACCCATTGCGCCAATATAAGCTGGTGTTTCGATCACCGCTTCGGCATCAAAGTTTGAAATCGCCCCGTGATTCTTTTTATTTACTGTAAACCGTTCTCTCGTATTATGGATGATCGCATACGCAATATCAACAATGTAATTGCCATGAACACCAGCATGTAGCGAGGAATCCTTCGCTGTCCCCGCAGCAATTACTCTTCGGCATTCCTCATAAATACGTTTCTCACGTCCTTGCATCACATAATCACCACGAGTAAATTCAGGATCATCATGTGCAACCATTTCATCTGGTGTCAAATAGTACTGTAAATAGCAATTTGGAAAATAGTCAGGGAATCGTTTGAATAAACGAATCATCTGTTTATAGGTGTCGATCCAATATTGATCACCGACCGTTTCATCATTTGACATCAATAATGTATCGATTTTTCCACTTAGTACATCTTCTCGTAGTCTTGGCAATAGATCCTGCCCATTTTCATCAATGACATTCGTCCACCAACCAAAATGGTTAAGTCCAAAATATTTAAATGTCAGATCCTGTAAATCCTTATTGAAATACTTAGCAATTGCCCCCTCAATCGAAATCGGCATATCACAAATACACAGTACTTTCGCATCAGGGAATTCACGATAAATTGCTTCAGACAAAATCGCTTCGGGATTTGTGTAATTTAAGATCCAAGCCTCTGGACAAATTTCTTTTACTTTACGAATAATCTCTAAGACAGCTGGTATCACTCGTAAAGCAAATGAAAAACCTCCCAATCCACAAGTTTCTTGCCCGACGACTCCATTGCGTAAGCAGATTTTTTCATCAATCGCTCGTTGTTTATTCAGACCTGGACGAATTTGCATAAATAAAAAATGAGCATCTTGGAATGCCTCATCAATATTCGTAGTAAAAGAAACCTTTACCTTTGATCCGGTTTCAGAGTAGTACATTTTTGTATATTGTCCTAATAATGATACCCGTTCTTCATCGTTATCATATAAAACCAACTCACTTAGATTTAATTCTTCCGCACGTTTTCGCAATACTTCTAAAATACCTGGTGACTGCGTGGAGCCACCACCTACCATGACAAATTTATTTCCCATTGATTTGTTCCTCCAAGCTTCTTTTAATGTGTTTGTGTGCTAGTTAAATAGTTTAAGTATTCTTCAACTTTTTCTCGTTCTTTCTCAACACCCATACCAATGACGATCTGTATATGTTTCCCTTTATCAACAATTCCTGATGATTTCACTTTATTATTTAAGATAGACATGTCCACCTTTGCTTCATCTTTCACATCCACCCGTAGACGAGTATAGCAATTCATCATACTTGCAATATTTTCTGGACCACCTAGACCTGAAACGATATATTGGATTTGTGGATCAAAGGTAGTCGCTGACGCTGGCAGATCTATCCCTTGTTCAGAATTCCCCTCTTCCAAGGCTACTTCTACATCATCAGATTTTTCTCGTCCTAATGTCGGAATATCAAGTTTTACGATAAGTGTTTTGAATACAAAATATTCCAATGCTGCTGTGACAATAAATACGATCGGAATCAAATATTGTCGCCCTAAATGTGCTGGAAAGGCGAAACTATTGATAATCATATTGATTCCTGTATCAAATTGAATACTGATACCTACTAAGTTCGTGATCAACATACTTAGCCCATAGACAACTGAATGAGCCAACCATAGAACAGGTGATAAAAATAAGAATAGAAACTCCAGTGGTTCTGTTACACCAGCTAGAAAAGCCGTAGTAACTGTTGGAATCAAAATGCCGGCTACTTTCTTTTTATTCTCCGGTTTTGCTGTTTTCCATAAAGCAAAAGCAATACCAATCGGTAAAGAAATAGAACCGAAGTTGGCTAAATAACCAATTGACGGATGCATCGATGTAATCTGACTTGCGTTTCCTAGCTCAGCTAACCAGATATTAAATGCCCCATTGTACATTTCTCCGGCAATTTCTGCTGTTCCCCCAAGTGGTGTATAAAATAGTGGCATCCATAGAAAATGATGTAATCCTAAGGGTAACAACATCCGATTTAAGAACCCATAGAAGAAAAAACCAACAGCGCCTGCGGTAGTCGTTGTCCCTACCACTGCCTCAACCAGATGATTGATGATTGGCCAAACGTAAGTAATACCCATTGCAAATAGAATCGTAGCAAAGACAATCAGGATATAAACTGACTTTGTGCCTGAATAAGGTGAAAGGTATTTATGCAGTTTGATTTCACCAAAGCGATTCACCATAAATCCAACAAATACCCCAAGCAGAATTCCTAGAAAAACCCCCATATCTGTCACCTGAATACCAAAGACCAGCCCTTGTCCAGTACCATACAGCCCTTGTTCACCAGCTTCAGCTAATGTGTTGGTCGCTGTTAACCAAGCATTGTTTGCATATAGAAAAACTAAGTAAGTAATAATGCCCAAAATTGCAGCATCAGTTTTGTATTTTGGTTTCGCTAAAGCTGCTGCTATTCCGACACAAAAGATAGCACTTAGTTGACCAATCATTCCTCCAGACAAAATACTATAAACAAAATTTCCGACGTTTTTCGAGAATGTTGGCATCATCTCTAGACTGAGAATGGCACATACCGAAAGAATGATTCCAGTCACTGCCATAAACATGACTGGTTGGATAATGGCTTTCGAAAATATACTTGCTGACTTCATAAATTTTTCCCGCATCTTCTTCTACCCCTTTATAAGATTATTTGAAGCTTTCAGCCAATGAAAACAGTTGATCACGACTGAATATTTCCATAGTGATATAAGGCAAAACCTTGTTTCTCTAATCGCTGCTTTAACTCAGATGAACAGAGGATAACTACTTCCTTTACTCTTTGTACATTAAAAGAAGAATGAAAATAAAGGATTTCGTCAACATAAGCTGGATGAACCATCAACTCCGTTACTTGATCTTCTTCTACTTGGTTTAAGACGACTTGTATCTCGCTTAAACACTCTTTCTTCCTCGATGCAAAGGTAGCTTCTAAATTACGGATTTCTTGAGAATCCATTAAATCTAAAAATCCAGTAATTGATTTTTGATAAGGAAGTGCTAGATTGTCTTCCAGCTCAAATGCGTTTCTAAAACATAATTGATATTTCTCGGCAATTTTTGCTGTAATTTCGTAGTTCTCACTGAACGTATGCACATGATGATGGCTATCCAAATGAGTCAAGCTCATACCGTTATTCAGAAGATAGTCGATTTGGGCACACCATTCATCAAATATTTCAGAATCCTCCATTTCATTTCGCTTCTCTTGATATTCATTCAAATTAAAAAAGTTTCCTTGCTCATCAACAAGGGAAGAGCCTGAAAGCATAGGTTTTCCGCAAGTTAATACCAGATGCCCACCCACACCAAGTCCAGGATGCTTTTTGGCTAATTGGATCGCTTCATTACAGCCAGGCATATTTGCCATCAAAGTAGTAGAAGTGAGTACACCATTTTTAAAAGCTTCAATAATACCTAAATTTACAGCAGGCGAATAGCCAAAATCATCTGCATTAATAATGATTTTTTTCATTTTTTATCCTCTTTCATTAAAGAAATTACTTTCATTAAGTCATTTACTTTGTTTATGTATGTAGTATAATTTATCAAGATAGCGCATACAATGCTTTTAAAATAAGATGATTGAGCTTTCTTACTTTGAAAGTACTTTCAGACGAGGAGATTAGATATGGCAAATATTTACTACTGTAATCGTTTATTTCCAAATAGTAATTTACGGAATGAAGATGAACAAATCATCGAAAGTATGATTGAACGAGTAAAAAACAAAGAGAACAGCGAGATCAAAACGATTGCAGAAGAAAATTTTACATCGCAATCATCCATTAGCCGCCTGGCTAAGCGAGCAGGGTTTAATAATTACAAAGAAATGATCTTTTTTTTGAAAACCGAATTTTCTGTGATTGAAAAAAAGCAAGAAACGCCATTACCATTTGTTCAAACACTACAAGATTGGGATACCATTGATAGTTACTTCGAAAAGGCCTTTGAATCAAAAAAAATTTATTTATTCGGTGAAGGTTTTTGCCAATTTTTAGTTGATTATTCATACAGAAAGTTACTACTGAAAAAAGTATATGCTATTGATCTTGAAGGGGTAGAAATCAGCCTTGTTTCGGATGAAACTCCGCATACTTTAATTACCTTTTCTCAATCTGGTGAGAATAAACGTGGATTGATCAAAATGAAGGAATGTAAAAACTATGGTGGAAATGTCATTGCAATCACTGCAACGAAAAACAGTACTTATGTAAAACAAAGCGATTTATCGTTTATTGTAGATCGTGAAAACACGGGAGTTGATTATGAAAATCAAAGCCTTAACTACTTTTTTGGGAACTCTTTAAATTTGATGGAGTACTTGATCAATCGCTACACATAAAAATGATAGAAAAACTTATCTCTTATAAAAAAAGCAGATAAGCTCAATATACAAGTGCATACTGAACTTATCTGCTTGGTGAAGCTGTCGTTAATTATTCACTGCAATAACCACTGGCTCTTCCAGGCTCCTGAATGGACGTCGCTTGCTTCTAAATAGCCCAAGTCATTTTCTGTATGAATGACTTGATCAGGTTTCCAACGATTCACGAGTCGTGTATAGCCTTCTACTGTTTCTTTTTTCCACTGTGCGCTGTAGGCGGTCTCTTCAATATCGCCATGTTCTACGAAACCTTTTTGATTTTCTACATGCAGCAATTCCCCTGTTAGAGCGTTCTTAATAAGAAAATATTCACCCTTCGGAATGATCTCCCATTTTGACATTTCCTGTTGCTCTTTTGACAACAACACTTTATCTGAAGAATCATCCAGATGGATATACAAACCGGTTTCACGATTTTTTAACGTTTGTTTCGGTAATTCATACCCACCATCTTTTTTATACACTCTTACGTAATCTATGGCCCATTCTTTGGGAAATACATCGTCATGTTTACCAGATCCTGAATCTGTATAGATATTTAGAATCATTCCCATTGGATAATCTGGTGCTTGGTTGATCGTTCTAAACAACTCTCCGTCAAAATAAAACTTTAGTGAACCTGGTTCCCATTCTAAAGCATAGGTATGATATTCGTTCGTTAAACTTTCTAGCCCAACTTTGCCTGGAACTACCGCTTCATCTCCTCCAAGTGTAGCTGTCGTACTGTCTGTCCATGAGGTTGAGAAGAAAGGATCGTTCCAGCCAAATGTACAAACTTGCCAGATGCCTTTTTTACGATTCTCTTCTGTGATTCCTTTTGTCCCAACTGGTCGTTGAACATTTTCTGAGTAATCAAAAAATGTTTCAATAATATCTATTTCGCCTGTTTCCTTCGAATTAAACCAATCATCTGTATCATTTTGCATCCCTACTAGCCACCAAGCTTGATGACCACCGCCTAAAGATTTACTTAATTTCGCACGTAATTCAAAGTAGCCATAGGTGGTAGCATAACCCCCAGTTTCTTCGTCCCCTAACATAAGTTCGTCATCAGGGATCGGTGACATCAATTCTTGAGAACCGCTAAAATTATGAATCCAATTTTTATTGAATGTTTGTATCGCACTAGACCTAACTCCAGTAGTTCCGTAGCCATAATTATCCTTATCTAGCGTTGGTGCCCATGCTTTTTGATTTTCCTCAATATATTCAACTAATGCACCATCTTCAAAACGGTAATTGGCTTGTGCCTCTTCCGGATCGTTTGCCCAATGGGACAAATAACGATCTGTCCATTTACTTTTATCTAAGTCATCCCCGTTGAATTCATCGTGAAAATCTAATCGATATCCTTCTTTTTCTGGCACAGATTCTTCCCCTTGAACTGTTGCCGTTCCTAAAAATAAAGATGATAAAACCAATATACCTAACACTCTTTTACGCATAAAGAAACCCCTCTCACTTTCTGTGCCTATAATTTAACATGCAACAGTCCAAAAAAGTATGATTGATCTAGAAAAAAAATATACTTTCACTCATTGAAATTACATTCAATTTGTAAAAAGCAGGATTTCATTCATGCTTTCTTATGCTTATTTATACTCCCTGATTTTATGCGGAATATACTGTTCGACAAAAGGCTGGATCTCTGTCAGCGCATCCGCAAACAAAATTTTATCGAAGTCTTCTCTTGTTAAAAAGCCTTGATTGACCATGGCTTGATACTGCTGCTTTAAAGGATCGAAAAATCCTTTGTGATTCATTAACACGCACGGATTGACATGTTGCCCGATCCTCCCCCAAGAGATTACTTCAGTAATTTCTTCGATGGTTCCAGGACCGCCGGGCAGTGCAATATACACATCTGATAATTCAATCATTTTTTGTTTCCGTTCGTGCATCGACGACACGATCATCAAAGAGGTGACATCTTTTTTTGCTAGTTCTCGTTTTGCCAAAAAGTCAGGCATGATACCTGTCACTTTCCCTCCAGATCCTAGTACTGAATCAGCAATAATCCCCATCAAACCAGCATTTCCACCACCATAAACCAATTGATACTCATTCTTCCCGATCCACTCACCTAAGCTTCTCGTTACTCGTTCAAATTCTGGAGAATTCCCTTTACTTGCTCCGCAATAGACTGCAATGTTCATTTCCGAAACCCCTTCCAAATTTTTTTCAGCTTATGCTATTATATAATTGAAAGGTGGTTAACCTCAACATGAACATAAAAGAATACAACGACTGGGTGCTTGATTTTTATAAAAAAAGAAAGTGGTACGACTACGATCCATTTATCCGTATCGGCTTTTTAACTGAAGAAGTTGGCGAAGTTTCAAGAGCGGTTCGAAGTCTCGAAATCGGTCGGGATCGTCCGGATGAATCTATACAAACAATTGATTTTTACAAGGAAAATCTGATGGAGGAATTGGGTGATGTCTTAGATAATGTTCTGATTCTTGCTGATAAATATGACCTATCCTTCGAAGAAATCATTCATCACCACAAACAAAAACTAGAGAAGCGGTTCAATATGTAGTCTTCTCACGATGCCATTTCCAATTTTTTTAGAAAAACCCTTTCCATCGTGCTATACTCTAAAGAAAAAGAATCTTGAGGTAAACACATGGCTATCTTTGAAAGTCTTAACTTAAATAAATTGTCTGCCGTTGAACAAGAGATTTATCGCTTTATCGTTAATAACCTTGAGAAAATACCTTATATGCGGGTACGAGATATTGCGACGGATGCGCATGTTTCGTCAACCTCTGTCTTTCGTTTTATCCAAAAAGTCGGCTTTGATTCATTTCCGGAATTTCGTTTTTATATTAAAAATCATTTGGAAAAAGCCCATTATGAAACAGATGACAAGCAATTAATGTTAGAAGAACGAATCAATCAGTTGAACATGACGATTTTTCATCCCGATATTGAATATCAAATCAAAAAAATGGCAAAAACATTGCGTCAAGCTGATTTTATTCTATTTATGGGCATGGGGGCTTCGGGAGCATTAGCGCAATATGTGGCACGAAAATTAGCGAATATCGGTTACTTTTGTATTAGCTTAGATGAACTGACTTACCCCATTCGTAGTTTTTTGCGTCCAGATCAAAAAAATGCGTTAGTCTTTTTGAGTGTTTCAGGTGAAACAAAAGAACTGATCGAAGTAATTTCAGGTTTAGCTCATGCGGATAGCGTGCATAAGTATTGTATTACCGCTCATAAAGAAAGTTCATTGGCCCAATTGTGTGATTACTCAATTGACTATGCCATTAAAGAAGAACGGAAAGACATCTTTCTTGATTTGACTAGTCAGCTACCTTCCATGGCGATCCTTGAAACACTGATCGGTTATTTAGAGGATGAATGATTCACCACTCAATTTGGAACACTATGTTCCTACCACGAAATAATTTTCATTGTTCCAAATTTTTATCCTAAATAAGAATGCGCTTACTTTTCTTTCACACCTTTCGCTATAATGAATCCATCATATAGCGAAAGGTGTTATTCTTATGCAAAAATTCAATGATTTATTAGATCGAAGTCTTGTACCTATTGCAACACGGTTAAACAACCAACGACATATTGCAGCCGTTCGAGATGCATTCATGCTTATTTTTCCATTGACGATTTCTTCTTCATTAGTCATCCTAGTCAATAATATTTTATTTTCAAAAGACAGTTTTATCGTGCAATTATTTCAACTTTCACGTATCTTTCCAAATTTAGAAAGTGCACAACAAGTCCTTGCTTCTGTAGCAAATGGCACAATCAATATCATGAGTTTGTTTATTGCTTTTTTAGTCGCTCAGCTTTTGGCAAAACATTTCGAAGCTGATGCAACCTTAGTTGGGCTAACTAGTGTCGCTTGCTTTATGATCTTTTACCCTACTTCTTTTGCAGTCGATGAAATGAATGTCATCTCGACGCAATATTTGGGTGCTCAAGGTTTATTCGTTGCGATGATTGTCGCTTGCTTGGTTGGCGAATTCTTACCGAAATTATTCAAAGTCAAGAAATTACAAATCAAGATGCCTGAACTCGTTCCACCAGCTGTTTCTCGCTCTTTTTCTGGGATGATCCCAATCATTATCGTTGTTTCTATGTCAGCTTTGATCAACTTCTTCGTCTTGATGATCGCGCCTGAAGGAATCAACGAGTTGATTTATGCCGGTATCCAAGCACCTTTACGTGACTTAGGTGGGAATGTGTTTGGTGTCCTACTCTTAGCTTTTATTCAGACACTGCTATTTTCTATTGGTATTCATGGTCCAAACACATTGAATGCTGTTCGTTCAGCGATTTTTACCGAGCAAGACTTAGCCAATCTCCAATTCATCAATGATGGTGGTTCGCTATGGGATGTCCCTTACAAGGAAACTTGGGGCATCTTGAATGATATGTTTGCAAACATGGGTGGAACGGGTATGACCTTAGGTTTGATCATTGCGATTTTTATTGCTTCACGACGCCCTGAATATCGCGAAATCGCCAAACTATCTTTTGTACCAGGTATTTTCCAAATCAATGAGCCGATGATTTTTGGACTACCGATCGTCTTAAATCCAATTATGATCATTCCTTTTGTTTTAACACCGATGGTCAATATTCTGGTCGGTTACTTCGTCACAGTCGTCTGGCCAATCATGCCATCACCAGCGATTGGTTTACCTTGGACCACACCAGGGATCATCAATTTGTTTTTAGGAACTGGTGGGAATATCATGGGAATTGTAATAGGCGTACTTTGTTTAGCGATTTCCGTTTTGATTTACCTACCTTTTGTCATGGCTTCCAACCGCGCACAACGCACAGAGATATAACTTGAGAATCACTGAAACTTAGGAGGAATTTGTATGAATAGAGAGTTACCCAAAGATTTTTTATGGGGAGGCGCAATTGCTGCTCATCAAGCAGAAGGTGCTTGGAATATTGATGGACGAGGTCCGAGTATCGCTGATGTTATGACTGCTGGCGGAAATGGGATTCCGCGGAAGATCACTAAAGGAGTCGTCGAAGGTGAATATTACCCAAACCACGAGGCCATTGATTTTTACCATCGTTACAAAGAAGACATCCAATTATTTAAAGAACTAGGCTTAAAATGTCTACGCACTTCCATTTCATGGAGTCGGATCTTTCCTACTGGTCAAGAAGAAACACCGAATGAACAAGGATTAAAATTTTACGATGATCTTTTTGATGAATGCTTAAAAAACGGGATCGAACCGGTAGTTACGTTGTCTCATTTTGAGATTCCTTATGCCATTTATGAAGATTTTGGTGGCTTTGCCAATAAAGCGGTCATTCCTTTATTTGTTAAATTTGCTCAGTGCGTATTTGACCGTTACAAAGACAAAGTAACTTACTGGATGACCTTCAATGAAATCAATAATCAGGCGGACGGACAAGAGCCCGTTCATGTTTGGACCAATTCAGCCATGATCATTGAAGATGACCAAGAGAAAGAGGCCTTAGTATTCCAAGCAGGGGTCAACGAACTGATTGCCAGTGCTTGGGCTGTCAATGAAGGGAAAAAGATCAATCCCAATTTTCAGATTGGTTGTATGATGGCTTACGTTCCAATCTATCCCTACTCCTGTGCGCCAGAAGATATGATTGCTTCAGTCAAAGCAAATGAACGTCGTTTCTTCTACAGTGATGTCCATGTACGCGGAGAAATCCCTACCTACACAGAAAAGTATTGGGAACAAAAAGGGCTCACAATCGATATTAGCGAGAAAGAACGACAAATTTTACGTCAAGGAACTGTTGACTATATCGGTTTTAGCTATTATATGTCGGGAACGATCACAACTCTTCCCGATGTTGAGGGCAGACAAACAGAAGATATTCCTTCAGCAAAACTAGTTAAAAATCCTTATATTACTGCTTCTGACTGGGGCTGGCCGATTGATCCTGTTGGGTTACGTTATGTATTGAATACGGTGTACCAGCGTTATGATCTCCCCCTGTTTATCGTTGAAAATGGTTTTGGTGCCTACGATCAGTTAACTGATTCAAATGAGATCCATGATGACTACCGGATCAATTATTTAAGAGAACACATCGAACAAATGAAAAAAGCAGTAGTTGAAGATGGCGTACCATTAATTGGTTACACACCTTGGGGAATCATCGATATCGTCAGCTTTGGCAGTGGTGAAATGGAAAAACGCTATGGCATGATCTATGTCGATAAAGATAATACCGGTAAAGGAACCTTACAACGTTTGAAAAAAGATTCCTTTGCTTGGTACCAACAAGTGATTGAAACCAATGGGGAACAGCTTTAGTAACGAACAAAGAAAGGCGATCCGACTTCATTGTCGTGACCGCCTTTCTTTGTTATGTTTCATATTTTTCTTTCACAACTGCTAAGTAATGTTGCAGACCGATATTCATTACCCAGGCTACACCTAGACCAATGAAACTACCGATGACGATACCAATAAAACGATACTCGATCAATGAGATCAAGTACGTGTTCCTGACTAATGTCGAAAGCATCAATGCCATGGGGTTCAAGAAAATATTCGCCACTGCATAATTTCGAGCAACTAAAAACTGAGAAATACCATAAAGAAATGTAATTAAAAAAATCGTTTCAAGTTGGGAAAAAGGAATCAGTGATAAGACAGCCGATAAACACAACCCTAACATCGAACCAATCAAATATTGCACTTGCCGATGTTTCATCGCATCTAAATTCTCAGCTAATAAAATCGAGGCACAAGACAGTGTCAGCCAATAAGGATTTTTCATGTTCAAGCCATGGCTCACATAAACGGAAAGGAATAGTGCAGCGCTGTAAAAAATCGAATCAATGATCACTAAAGGTTCTTGGTGAAAACGCTCCTTCAAGGATACCTTTACCACTTCCTGTTCCGGGCGTGAATCCATTTTTTTCGTTAGAAATGCAGCAATCAAAGCAAACACAACACCCATAAAGAAAAAAGAAGCTACTGTCGGCAAATGGGAAAATGGGACGGACATACTCGTTCCCATAGCCGCTAACATCGCAAAAAATAAGCCCCCTGGTTTAGAAATATGGAACAAACGCAAAATAAACCGACTGAAAAAAGCAACTGCTCCAACAGCAAATGGTTCAAGCCAGATGACATACGTCGACAATAGCCCTAATGTAAAAGCCAGTAATAGACCGCAACCAATCAAAAATAGGCGCTTTAGTAATTGCTTCATCGGAATGTTCTGGTAGTAAAAGAAGGTAAAGATACCTAGAGAAGAGAAACTTGAAATCAAAAAATTATGATTGATGTAACCGATCCATAAAACGAGAAAGATTAGCACCATCAGATTCATGATACGAAATGGATTTTCTTGAATTTTGTTAAATGTAAAATAAGATTTAACCATAAAAAACCTCCTTATTTTGAAATGTATATAAAAATCGTTTTCGCCTTAAGGATGTCTTGTCTATTATAAGAAGTATCAAAGAAATCAACTATTAGAAGTAAAAGGAGAGTTTTCCAGAGAAAAATTTAAACGAATTTACTTTATCTAGTATAACACCAATTTTCATCGCTTAAACAGACAGAAATTCCCATCAATCATTAAATAACTAATTAAATATTATAATTAATTAATAATAACCACCATTATTTGTAATAATATAGATAGTTTTAGCTATCTAAAATTAAAAGCTTTTCATCTAGTCAAAGAATTTGTGAAATCTGCTTTATTTTTTTGTATTTTAAATTTATACTATGAAAGAAATCATTTTTAATAACAAAAAAAAATTAAAATTTATTGTTACATAAAGTTTTTTTGATTTTAACATCAGACATATACGTTGGAGAACACAGAAAGGACAAAAAGTAAGGAAAATGAAGAAAATTATTTTAATTATCAGTAGCTTGTTTGCATGTGTCGGTTTATTTTCTTTTATTCATTTTTTGAATTCTCCTGTTCGAGATGTTACCTCCAAAGCTGAAATGATCCAAACAGACGAAATTAAAATGGAATATGTTCCTACAAAAAATCAGTTATTGAAAAGCATTGGTGACTCGGTCGATTTTTTAGGCATCTACGAAGTAACAGAAATCAATTTTAATGATACACCTCATATCGTACTAACAAAAGAAGATGAAAATGAACTATCGTTTGAAATCAGAGTAACTGATCCAAAAGAGCAATCGTTCTCGATTCCAGCAATAAAATTCTCTCCACAAAACATTCATGTTTCTGATACATTTGGCATTGCGAAAAAAAATGATCGCTACTTTGCCTATAAAAACAATGTATCCATTGAAGGAGAACCTTACAACACACGCTGACATACCCTACGGGGGTAAATATAGATTTATATTTATACTACAAAAAAGTAAACTGAAACGAAGAAATTCCTCTTCCTTTCAGTTTGCTTTTTTTTTTGAGTTCCAACGAATATCTGTCCATCCTTTAGTATCTATTTATCTATGTTATTTAAAATAACAACAAAAAATAAATGTGCTTGTTATCTAAATTTTTGATCTAATAACGAGTTATCCACTGTGGATAACTCATTAGCTCTTTCTATTTGTCCACAAAATCCGTCATCTTTGACCTTGTGACCGATCGAGCTCAAGTTTGTTTACTTCTTTGTATCGTCTATCCTTTAAGCGTGACGATGACAGTAAGTAAAACTGACAACAGGAGAACGAGCAAATTACACCTCGATTGCTCTACATAAATAAGTACGGTAATAAAACTTGTTATGATTGCTGGATAAAATTTTTTTCGTTTTCTCATATGCATCCCTCTTTAACTATCATTGTGCCTAAAAAATTCGATTGTTTTTTTATTTTTTACTTATGTTTCTGTTAAATTTTTTTATAATCGTTAAACGAGTCAAAAGCATACAAAAAAAACACAGAACAGGAAAGAAGTATTTCCTAACTATTCTGTGTCTTTTGATTGACTATGTTATTCAAGTATCTAGCGATAGTATGCTTCAATTTTACGACTTGGGATCAACCAAGTAACCAAAATCAAGACATTGACTATTAATACGGCGATGGGCGCGATCAAATATCCGAGAATCAATCCCACGACATTCAAACCAATAGATACGTAGGATTTACGATAATTACCAAACAACTCTTTGATAGATGCATTCTCGTCTTCCTCTGAGGCAACTAATGTCCTTGCTAACAAATAATACGTGAGATTCGCTCCTAATATCACTATACCATAGGTCATTTCAGGGACAAGACTGTTACTGTATTCGCTGATCCATGAAGTAACGAATGGAAACAGCGACAGGAAAAAAATAAAAAAGCTATTCACCCAGAGCACTCGCCCATTCACTTTGTGGACGGCTTGAAACAAATGATGGTGGTTATTCCAATAAATGCCCAGGGTAAAGAAACTAATGATATAAATAAAAAAACGTGGCGCAAGTGCAACTAGCGCTTCCAAGGTATCTGAGTGTGGTTCATGTAGCTCCAACACTAAAATCGTCATAATAATAGCAATCACGGCGTCTGTAAAGGCCTCTAGTCGATTTTTCGGCATGACTTTCCTCTCCTTTCGCTTCATTTTATTCGTAATAAGGGCAAAAAAGCAACCTTTTCACACCAAAGTAGCAAGTAGAAATCGGGCTCTGGGTGGAGGTTAAGTCAATCAATCCTTGCTATACTTACTATATAGAAAACAGCAAGCGTAACTTCTATTGAGAAGTTTATCAAACGAGAAAAGAGGCGATCATCATGCAAAAAAGAAATACGTTTCAAACAATCATTCTATTAGTGGTAGGTTTCGTCGTAGCTAGCTTTGTCCTCAATCTATTCGTTGGCGTGATCAGTGGTTTATTATGGTTAGGTATTAAATTGTTGATTCCGGCAGCCATTGCGATTTTGTTAGTCCGTTGGATCACTCGCACCACACAACAAAGAAAATATTACTAATACTATTTTCCTAAATGAAAAACAAAAAGAGGCAGAAAATTTCTGTCTCTTTTTTTTACTCTTTTAAATGATATATCATTTACCCTAATGCTACATCTAAGATCATCATGATAATAAAACCAGTCATAACACCAAAAACTGCATAGTGTCGTTTACTTGAAAGTGTTTGTTGCGCTTCAGGAATCAATTCCTCCACGACGACGTAAATCATTGCACCCGCAGCAAAAGCTAAGGCATAAGGCAGTAAGACTGCAACTTTTGTCACTAAGATTGCCCCGATGACTCCAGCAATCGGTTCAACCACTCCTGAAGCTTGCCCATAGACAAAGGCTTTTGTTCGACTTAATCCTTCTTGTCGGAGAGGAATCGAAACAGCCGCACCTTCTGGAAAGTTTTGAATACCAATCCCTAACGCCACAGAGATCGCTGCTAGCACCGCAGTCGTTGGATTATCTGCAGTTGCCGCTGCACCAAATGCAACACCTACTGCTAAACCTTCTGGAATATTATGCAAGGTAATGGAAAAGACAAGCAAAATCGTGCGTTTTAAATGTGTTGGTAAGCCTTCTTTTTCGTGTGCTGGACCAAAATGCATGTGCGGTAAGGTTTTGTCGGCAATGTATAAAAATAATCCCCCTAGCCCAAAACCAATACTCACCACAAGCCAAGCAATATCACCATTTTCTTCTGCTTTTGTGATTGCCGGATCTAATAAAGACCAAAAACTGGCGGCGATCATCACACCCGAAGCGAAACCTAACATCAAATTGAGTACATCTTTTTTGATTTCTTTAAAGAAAAAAACTAAGCCAGCCCCAAGCGCAGTCATAAAATAAGTAAACGCCGTACCCGTCAACGCTTGCTGCCAAGGTTCTAGCTTCAGTAACCAATCAACCATACAATTCCCCTTTCACCTTTTTATTCTTACTCTAGCATATTGCCAAAAATGTGACTACTATTCTACTATTAATCTGATGATCCTTTATTCTAAGCGGTTATCCCCTCACGTTTTTCCAATCATTCCCAAACCACTTATGGTAAAGATCATCAACGACTTGAACATTTGTAATCGTCATGTTTGGATCGACCACCGTATCTTGCTTCTTACCTGAGGAAAGTAAATCGGCGACATGACGGATCTCAAAGACAAATTCACTATCCATTGGAAAATCTTTTGTTAACACTTCTCCGTTGTTCATCTGGATCGTATAATGGTCTGTTTTCCAATAGTTAGGGATGATGATCGTGCCTTTTTCTCCAACGATGGTATACGTACTAGTAAAATCCATTTTTGTCGTAAGGAATAAACTGATGAAAAGGTCTTTCTTCTTCAGGTTGACCATACACTCTTCATCCGTCAGATCTTCTCCATGTTCTACACATAAGCCGTTATATTCATCAAATCCTGTACCAAATAAATATTGACTGACACTTAATGGGTAAGAGGCGTTGGAAATCAATACGCCACCTCCTTGTTCCATCTTCCAAAACCAAGGGATTTTTTCAGAACCCGGTCGAGCATCACGAATATCGACTAATTTTACTTGACCGATTTTTCCTGATGCAATGGTTTTTTTGACGTCTTCGATCGCAGGTAGAAATAGGGCTTTTTGTGCTTCCATGAGAAAAACCTTGTGCTCCTTAGCCAAGGCATAGAGTGCTTGTGCTTGCTCCGAATGTAGCGTAAAAGGCTTCTCTAAAAGCACATGTTTCTTTGCTTGGATCGCGGCTTTCGCGGCTGAAAAATGCAAGTGATTGATCAATGGAATATAAATCAGTTCTATCTCGTTGTCAGAAAGTAACGCTTCGTAACTGCCATACGCTTTTGGAATGCCTAACTCTGTGGCTAACTGTTGCGCCTTTTCTAAGCGACGTGTCGCAATCGCTACAGCTTGTGCCACGCCACTTTCTTTGATCCCTTCCACAACACGTGGCACGATCGAAGCACCGCTCATAATACCGATTTTCAGCATACTCTTCCTCCTAACATTTTGAATCCACTATAACATAGTTTCACACATGACTGGCAATTCACGCTACTTGGTTGAAAGTCGCTTTAGTTGGGCTTTTGATAAGGAAGATTTATACTTTAGACAATAAATATAATTTGTTTTTTTAGGGAGTGGATCAAAATGTCAACGATAAATGCCGGTATTGCCATGGTAAAAGTGCTTGAAAGCTGGGGAGTGGATCATATTTATGGGATTCCGGGTGGTTCGTTCAATTCCATTATGGATGCGTTGTACCATGAAAAAGACCAAATCGATTATATCCAAGTACGTCATGAAGAAGTGGGCGCGTTAGCTGCCGCAGCGGATGCCAAATTAACAGGAAAAGTCGGAGCTGTCTTTGGCTCAGCTGGTCCTGGAGCCACTCATTTGATCAACGGACTTTACGATGCTCAAATGGATCACGTCCCAGTTGTCGCCCTTTTAGGGCAAGTGGCTTCGACTTCTATGAATTATACTGCCTTTCAAGAATTAAATGAAAATCCAATTTTCGCTGATGTTAGTGTTTATAATCGGACAGTCATGACACCTGAAAGTTTACCTTATGTCGTTGATGAAGCGATCAAGGCAGCTTATGCACATCAAGGAGTCGCTGTTGTGACGATCCCCGTTGATTTTGGTTTTGAAGAAATCGAGTGGCAGGATGTTTCTAATGCTTCTACGTACAAAACAGGGGTGATCCTCCCTGAGATTGAAGACGTGAAAGCAGCCCTTCCTTATCTCGAACAAGCTCAAAAACCTGTCTTGTTCATCGGTCAAGGTGTTCGTCATGGCTATGATCAGATCAAGAAATTTACCGAATATTTCAAAATGCCCGTGGTTGCCTCTGTTTTAGCAAAAGGAATCGTGCCAGATGAAAACAAAAATTTTCTTGGATTTGCAGGTCGGGTAGCGACAAAACCTGCGAATGAAGCGTTAGCAGAAGCCGATTTGATTTTATTTGTAGGAAGTGACTTTCCTTTTGGGCGAACCTTTTTCAATCCAGAAGCTGCTTTTATCCAAGTCGATATTGATGCCGCCAAATTCGGCCGCCGTCATCACACCGATTTAGCTATTTTAGGTGATGGTAAAACAACGTTAGAAAAACTGATTGAATTGGGGAACGAACGCACAGAAAATGCTTGGTATCTAGCCAATCAAGAAAATCTTCGCAATTGGCGGCGTTGGTTAACGTCCTTTGAAGAACCCACGGAGCAATCGATTCGACCAGAAGCGGTCTATAAAGAAATCAACCGAATTGCCGAACGTGATGCTATTTTTGTGACAGATGTTGGAAATACGACCATTCATTCGATTCGTTTACTGAACATGACTGGTGAGCAGTTACACACTACTTCGGGTTGGTTTGCGACGATGGGAAATGGTATACCCGGCGGAATCGCTGCTAAATTAAGCTTTCCAGAGAGACAAGTCTTTACTTTGAGCGGAGACGGTGGTTTTGCCATGGTGATGCAAGATATCTTGACTCAAGTCAGCTATCAGTTGCCAATCATCAATGTCGTTTTCTCAAATGATTCATTCGGATTTATCGAAGCAGAACAAGAAGATACTGAACAACAAAAATTTGGTGTTTCCCTTGAACAAGCTGATTTTGGGAAAGCCTGCGAAGCCTTAGGTGCCGATGGCTTCACAATCACGCACTACGAACAATTACGCCCTGCCTTCGATGCTGCGGCGAAATCTGATCGACCAGTCGTGATCGATGTGAAAATCCCCAATAAACGTCCCTTACCTGTCGAAGACTTACACTTAGATCCAAGAAAGTATAGCGAAGAAGAAATTGAGGTCTTCAAAGAAAAATATGAAGTCCATGATATGCCTGTGCTTCATGAAATATATACGCAACACCTTTCTAAACAGTTATAAAAGTCCAGTAAACCACAACTTAGTGAGAAAAGATCCACCTCAAATTGATAGGATTTGAGGTGGATCTTTTTCAAATTTCATACACTTATTTTATTACTAATCATCTAAACGCATAAACAATCTGATTGATCCCAACCACCATAAAGTAAAAACCAACTAAAAAACTTAGCGTCAAGGCAGAAGATAAAGGATTGAATAATAAAATGATACCTAGTAAGATACCTAATACGTTGATGACCACTGTAAACCAATAATGTCCTTCGCTTATTCCTCTGAATAAATCAGCAGTAAATAAAGCTAATACTGAATCAATGATAAACCAAACAGCGAAGACAAATGGTAGTGCAACTACCCCAGCACCAATATTGAAAATGAAAAAGATCCCAATCAACAAATCAATGATCCCAATCACTATCGGCATCTTCCCTTTATATCCTGTCAGTTCTTTTACTCGACTACGTAGAAATAACTCAAATAATCCTTTTAGGATCGCAAAAATAGCAAATACAATAACGATAGCAACTAAGTTACCTACTGGATCGCGAAAAGAAATCAAGGAAACTAAAACAAATAGTATCCCCAAAACAAGTGAACCCCAATCAATTTTTCTACTTTCTTTCATTTTAATCCCTACTTTCTTCTAATCTATTTCTATCTTACGCCCCCATTTAAATAACTTCAAAAATTTAGCATTTATGAAAATGCTTTAGTTGTAAAAAAACGGTTTATCGCTTTTCTTCCTTTGATTGTTTCACGTGAAACGTAAAGAATTACTGATTTCCTTGAAACTTTCAACATTCCCCTATATAATTCTAGAAGACTTGGCAAATATTATAAACATAAAGTGAGGAAAAAAATTGATTACTGTAAATGATGTAAGTTTGCACTTTTCAGATCGCAAACTATTTGATGATGTTAATATAAAATTCACTCCCGGCAATTGTTATGGCTTAATTGGAGCAAATGGCGCAGGTAAATCAACATTCCTTAAAGTATTATCAGGTGACTTGCAACCTTCAACAGGCTCTGTCACATTAGGTCCAGATGAACGTATGGCTGTTTTGAAACAAAACCACTATGACTATGAAGAATATACTGTGATGGAAACAGTAATCATGGGTCATAAACGTTTATATGAAGTAATGAAAGAAAAAGATGCCATCTATATGAAAGAAGATTTCACAGATGAAGATGGGATTCGTGCGGCAGAATTAGAAGGCGAATTTGCAGAATTAAACGGATGGGAAGCAGAGCCAGAAGCAGCGGTTTTACTTCAAGGATTGAATATCCCTGAAGAGTTGCATCATCAATTGATGAGCGAATTAACTGGTGGCCAAAAAGTGAAAGTGTTGCTTGCACAAACGCTATTCGGTAAACCAGATGTTTTACTTTTAGATGAGCCGACAAACGGACTAGATATCCAATCGATCAACTGGTTAGAAGAATTTTTGATCGAATTTGAGAATACAGTGATCGTTGTTTCCCATGACCGTCACTTCTTGAATAAAGTATGTACCCATATGGCAGATTTAGACTTTGGAAAAATCAAGCTTTATGTAGGAAACTACGATTTCTGGTTAGAATCAAGCCAATTAGCAACTAAGTTACAAGCAAACGCCAATGCGAAAAAAGAAGAACAAATCAAAGAACTACAAGACTTTATCGCACGTTTCAGTGCAAATGCGTCAAAATCAAAACAAGCAACATCCCGTAAAAAAATGTTAGAAAAAATCACATTGGATGATATCCAACCTTCTTCACGTCGCTATCCTTTCGTTGGATTCAAACCAGAGCGTGAAATTGGAAATGACTTACTACAAGTAGAAAACGTTAGTGTGACAATAGATGGTAAAAAGATTTTAAATGATATATCATTCACATTGAACAAAGAAGATAAGGTAGCATTCGTCGCTGAAAACGATATAACAACTACAACCCTATTTAAAGTTATCATGGGCGATCTAACACCTGATACTGGTACTGTCCGTTGGGGTGTAACAACTAGCAATGCTTATCTACCAAAGGATACAACAAAAGAATTTGATACAGACTTAACGATCCTTGACTGGTTACGCCAATATGCAAGTAAAGAAGAAGATGACAACACCTTCTTACGAAGCTTCTTAGGTCGCATGTTGTTTTCTGGTGAAGAAGTATTAAAACCAGTAAATGTCCTTTCTGGGGGCGAAAAAGTGCGTTGCATGCTTTCTAAATTGATGCTTTCAAAAGCAAACGTCCTTGTCTTAGACGACCCAACGAATCATTTAGATTTAGAATCAATTACTGCGTTGAATGATGGTTTGATGGCATTTTCAGGTTCGATCCTATTTGCTTCTCATGACCACCAATTCATCCAAACGTTAGCAAATCGTATCATTGCTGTTTCTGATAAAGGCGTGATCGATCGTGCAGATACGACATATGATGAATTCTTAGAGAACAAAGACATCCAAAAACAATTAGAACAATTGTGGAACTAAATATTCCAAAAATAATTATAAAAATAGCTGTACAACGTGAGTACTCTTACGTTGTACAGCTGTTTTTTTTTTATCGACTCACACCCATTGAAAAGATGGCGATACACCCATAGCCTGTATGACTGGCGATCGTTGGTCCTAAGGGATAGAGTTTGATTTCTTTTGTTTTGATATTTTCTTCTAATAATTTTTTGGCTTTCTCAGCACTTTCTAGGTCTCCGGCATAAGCGATATACACCGTTTGTTCCAATGGAGCGACGATCGTTTTGACCGTTTCCTCCACGATTTTCTGAATGGATTTGTTTCTACCACGCACTTTATCGACATTCTTCAAATGACCACTTGGTTCAACGGTAATGATCGGCTTCACGCTTAACAGACTACCAATAGCAGCACTTGCTTTAGAGATGCGTCCTCCACGTTCTAAATGCTTTAAATCATCAACGGTTACCCAAGAATGAACTTTGAGGTAATTATTTTGTAACCAAGCCAATGTTTCTTCCAAAGAATAACCCGATTCTTTCAAACGAACAGCTTCTAATACAAGTAGTCCTTCCCCGATACTTGCGGCTTTCGTATCAAACACATGAACTTGCGGGTCCTCATAGGTTTCTTTCAATAATTCGACTGCTTGTAAGGCACTGCTGTAAGAACCACTCATGCCACTCGAAAAAGCAACGTACAAGACTGGGATACCTTTCTCCACATAGCTACGGAAGAACTCCAAATAGCGACCCACATTGATTTGTGAGGTCGTAGGCATTGCTCCTTCACGTAACTGTTGGATGTACCCTTCATAATCAAATGTTTTTCCCAGATCATCGATTCGTATTTCCTCACCAATCTGGATCTCCATGGATAAAAAATCAACATTTGCATTTGCCAACACTTGATAGGGCAGATCGCAACATGAATCTGTGACTATTTGATACATTCGTTCCAACTCCTTTTTTTCTCCACTTTTCATCGCAGTCTATTATAGCAAACTCCTTTAATTTTAAATAACTTCAGCTCTTATATTCGTTGTACTTGGTACAAGCCAATCAAGCGAACGCTTAAATGAACACAATCAGTCTAAAACAACAGTCACATTCATTTTTGTGTGTCGCCCTAAAACCGATAAATAATGGCAACAGGAGTAATCTCTTGGGAAATAAAGCGACAACCACAAAAATTAGAAAAACAATTTTCGTGGTTGTCGCTTTATTTCTCGAAGCTAAACACTTCTGTCCCGATTTCATTTATTTCTCGTGATTTCAGTGGTCCACTCATTCTTAAAAGAATGTTCCTGTTAGCGAATCATCACTGAAAGGCTTAGATTTGCGCCCACACGCTTTCTAAGATATTTGTTTGGTTTCGGTCAGGACCTACTGAAAATGTTGAAATACGCACGCCTACAAGCTCTGAGATACGTCTTACATAGTTACGAGCATTTTCTGGTAATTCAGCTAGTGTACGACAAGCAGTAATGTCTTCTGACCAACCTGGCAATTCTTCGTAGATTGGTTTGCAACGGTTCAATTCTTTCAAACTCGCTGGATAATGATAGATTCGTTCACCGTCTAATTCGTATGCTGTACAGATTTTCACTGTTTCTAAACCGCTCAAGACATCGATCGAATTCAATGATAGATTCGTGATACCTGACACACGTTTTGAGTGACGCATCACGACTGTATCAAACCAGCCGACACGACGTGGACGTCCAGTAGTTGTACCATATTCGCGACCGACTTCACGAATTTGTTGACCTGTTTCATCAAACAATTCAGTAGGGAATGGGCCATCTCCCACACGTGAAGTGTAAGCTTTACATACACCGACCACTTTATTGATTTTTGAAGGTCCGACACCACTACCGATCGTCACACCACCAGCCACTGGATTCGATGAGGTAACAAACGGATACGTTCCTTGATCGATATCCAACATCACACCTTGTGCGCCTTCAAATAAAACACGTTTTCCTGCATCTAACGCATCATTTAAGATAACTGATGTATCCGTCACGTATTGTTTGATTTGTTGGCCATATTCGTAGTATTCTTCAAAGATTTCTTCAAATTCAATTGGCTCTGAATCGAACATTTTCACAAATTGACGGTTTTTATCGTCTAGATTCACTCGTAAACGCTCTTCAAAAATTTCTTTATCTAATAAATCGGCTACACGGATACCGACACGAGCGGCTTTGTCCATATAAGCAGGGCCGATCCCTTTGATGGTCGTACCGATTTTATTTTCTCCTTTTGCATCTTCTTGCAATTGGTCTAATTTGATATGATACGGTAAAATCACATGCGCACGATCAGAAATACGTAGATTATCTGTCGTCACATTTTTTTCATGTAAATAAGCCAATTCTTTGACTAAAGATTTCGGATTGACTACCACACCATTCCCGATCACGCTGATTTTATCTTTGTAAAAAATCCCCGAAGGAATCAAGTGCAGTTTATACGTAACACCATCGAATTTAATTGTGTGTCCCGCATTGTCGCCACCTTGGTACCGTGCGATCACTTCAGCATTTTCACTAAGAAAGTCAGTAATTTTTCCTTTCCCTTCGTCGCCCCATTGTGTACCCACTACTACTACAGATGACATTTGAACACCTCATTTAATATTATTTAATCCTGAATTATTGTAACAATACTTCAAACTTTATTCAACTAAAATCGAATGATATTTAATATATTTTAGAGAAAACGTTTAAAAAGCGAACATTATAATTTTCTATGTTCCATTGGTTACTAACAAGTAGGCGCCTGACCTGACTGAGTTTGAAAAAACATCTCCGGACATTCGTCCTCTCGCACCACCAAAAATCGAATAAACGGTGGGAATAGAAATAACCTCTTTGAAAAATAAAGCGCCAGCCACAAAAATTTGAAGAACAATTTTCGTGGCTGGCACCTTATTTCTCGAGGCTAAACACTTCTGTCCCGACCTCGATGTTTGATTTATTCAGATTTATTCGTCCTAATATTCTTCTCGCGGAGAAAGCGAGGAAAATTTATTGTATTCTTTGATAAAGAGCAATTCGACCGTTCCCCTTGCTCCACTCCGGTTTTTTTCAATGATGACTTCGATCACATTATCGTTTTGTGGTTCTGGCGCATCACCATCTTCGCCACCTTCTCGTTCGTAGTAATCATCACGATATAAGAATGCCACGATATCCGCATCCTGCTCGATCGAACCAGACTCACGGATATCACTTAAGACAGGTCGTTTATCTTGACGTTGTTCCACTCCACGAGAAAGCTGGGAAAGAGCAATGACGGGAACTTTTAATTCTTTCGCTAGTTTTTTCAATTGACGTGAGATATCGGATACTTCTTGTTGACGGTTTTCTTTCCCATTTCCTTCGATCAACTGCAAGTAATCGATGAGTATCAAACCTAGATTTCCTTTTTCTTGTGCAAGTTTCCGACATTTTGCTCGTATCTCAGAGATTTTGATCCCTGGTGTATCATCAATAAAGATATTTGCTTTCGATAAACTACCCATCGCAACAATCAAATTGGACCATTCTTCTTCGGACAGCTGTCCCGTACGTAAGTGACTCGCTTCAATCGAACCTTCCGCACAAAGCATCCGGTTGACCAGTGATTCTGCCCCCATCTCTAGACTGAAGATCGCTACAGAACGATCCGTTTTTGTACCAACATTTTGAGCAATATTCAAGGCAAAGGCTGTTTTCCCTACTGCCGGACGTGCAGCCAAAATAATTAGCTCTTCTGCTTGGAAGCCAGCAGTCATTTTATCTAATCCTTGGTAACCAGTTGGCAAACCTGTGATCTCTTCATTGTTTTGCGCGAGTTGGTCAATATTTTCAATCGTAGAATTCAAGACTTCCGCAATGGATAAGAACCCGCTACGGTTACGTTTTTCTGATACTTCAAGAATGCTACGTTCCGCATCATCTAAGATGGATTGGACTTCTTCTCCTTGTTCAAATCCTCTAGTAACGATCCCTGTTGCTGTTTGGATCAAATTACGGAGCAATGATTTTTCTTCCACGATTTTTGCGTAGTAGACGATGTTCGCTGCCGTTGGTACAGCTAAAGCTAAATCAGATAAGTAACTGACTCCACCAGCATCTTCCAAGAGATTTCGTTGCTCCAAACGATCTTTGACGGTCACGACATCAATCGCTTCACTACGGTCATTCAATTCGATCATGATTTCAAAAATGATTTGATGTCCCCGACGATAAAAATCTTTCGGTTCTATGTACTCCATGGCATCGATGATCGTTTCAGCGTCTAGAAAAACAGAACCTAGAACCGCTTGCTCAGCTTCAATATTTTGCGGTGGAATTCGATCCTGCCACACTTCACTCATATTCTATCGCTCCTTGCTTTCAATTGCTTCATTTTACAAGAAAATGGCAGAAAAGTCATCCCTAAAATGAACATCTGTTCCAAAAGCTCTTCCTTCGAAAATAGGCCGCAAAAGTCAAAAATAATCGAAAGCGATTTTTGTCCTCTGCGGCTGATTTATCGAAGTGATTTCGTCACATGTTCTTTTCGTTTATTCAGAGACAACGTGTACCTTGATCGTTGCAGTTACTTCATGGTGTAGTTTCACAGGTACGTTGGTATAGCCTAACGTACGAATTGGGTTATTCAACTCAATTTTACGTTTGTCTAATTTTACTTTGTATTGCTTATTCAAGCCTTCAGCGATTTGTTTTGATGGGATCGAGCCAAACAAACGGCTGTCTTCTCCTGCTTTGGCTTTTAATTCAACGACAGTTTCTTCTTTTTCAAGAAATTCTTTTAATTTTTTGGCTTCTTCAAGGATTTCTGCTTCTTGTTTTTCTTGGGCTTTTTTCTGTCCTTCTAGCTGACTGATACTGCTTTTATTTGCTTCTTTTGCTAGATTGTTCTTGATCAAATAATTTTGTGCATAGCCTGTAGGCACTTCTTTGACATCGCCTTTTTTGCCTTTGCCTTTGACATCTTGTAAGAAAATGACTTTCATCTAATCTACTCCTTTTTATATAATTGTTGCATATTTTCTTGGATAGCAGCGAGCAGTTGTTGTTTTGCTTCTTCTACAGTCACATTTTCCAGTTGTGTTGCCGCATTGGTGAAATGTCCGCCACCGCCTAAGGATTCCATGATCAATTGGACATTGATCGTTCCTGTGCTGCGGGCACTGATACCAACTAAGCCATCCGTCCGTTTCGTAATGACGAAAGCGCCGTTGATATTGACCATTGAGAGCAACGTATCTGCTGTTTTTGCTGCGATAACACTATTATACTCTTTTTCATCCGTCCCTGCTGCCACCACAATATCCTCCGTCACTTGTTCATTGTGGGCGATCAAGTGGCTGATTTCTAAATAAGTGGCTAAATCAGAGCTCAATAAATATTGTACTAAGGATGCGTCCGCACTACAAGTCTTTAAATAGCTTGCAACATCGAACGTACGTGCTGTCGTTCGCACATTGAAGTTATTCGTATCAACGGTCATGCCAGCTAACAACAACGTCGCCTCTAAACGGCTGATCCGATTGGTTCGGCTACTTTGGTATTGGATCAATTCTGTGACTAATTCAGAGGCAGAAGACGCAGAAGATTCAATATACGTTAAGAGCGGTTTGCTTGGAAACTCTTCGCCTCGACGATGATGGTCAATGATCACGATCTTATCAAATTGCTCGTAAAGGCTCTGAGAGATCGATAGCGATGGTTTATGGTAATCGACCATTACGAGTAGATCTTTGTCTTTCTTAAGCTCCATTGCGCGTTCTGGCGTAATCAATTGCATCTCCAACTCTGGTTCTTTATGGATTTCTGTTAAACAGCGTTCCACATCTGGAATGATTTCTTTTTCATCGATGACGATATAGGCTTTTTTCTGATTGAAGCGCGCCAGACAACTGACTCCAACGGCTGAACCGATAGCGTCCATATCAGGGAAGCGATGCCCCATAATAAATACATCGCCTGTTTCATCAAAAATTTTGCGTAAAGCAGTACTCATCGCCCGTGAACGAACGCGCGTACGTTTGATGGTCGTTGCTGATTTCCCACCATAGTAAGTAGGTTTCGCTCCTTCACGAACTTCTTTCACCACGACCTGATCCCCACCACGAACCAAAGCGATATCTAAGTTATTTTGAGCTTCGCTACCGATTTCTTCTAGTGTTTGTTGTCCATAGGCAATTCCCATACTAAGGGTCAACGGATGATTTTGTCTTTCAGCTTCTGCGCGTAAGCGATCTAAGAGATCAAATTTCTTATCCATCATTTTCTTTAAGTCACTCATCTGTCCAAAAAAGAAAAAGCGCTCTGAATTGATTCGTTTAAAAAACACATGATATTCATTCATCCAGTCAGAAATCAGTGTCGTAATGAAGGAGTTCAAATAAGAAACTTCTTTTTCATCCAATTTATCGACCGTATCTGCATAGTTATCGATTGAAAGAATCCCGATGATTGGCTGGCTATTCACTTGATGGATCTTCAGTAGTTGGTTCTGGGTCACGTCAATAAAGTAAACGACCCCTTTCACCGTATCCAATTCAAATTGAAACGTTTTGTCAGCTAAATAGACTTGATTTTTCTTTTTTTCTTTTGCTGAAAAAAAAGTTTCTAACAAGTCTGCTTCCAATAAAGAGCTTTGATCTTTCACATTCAATGCGAAAGGATTCAGCCAATCAATGGTTTGTGTCGCTGGTTGGTAAGAGATGATCCCGACTGGCATGATCTCCGAAACATAATTCAAATTGGATTCCGCAACTGTGGAAGCTTGTTGGATCTTGTCACGATTCCTTAGAGTCAACCACCGTTTCATCTTTAAACCATAACGAATACAAAATAGATTCACGATCAGGATGAACAACGCACTGATCAAGCGAAATGGCATCAATAATACAACCAAAACTTCTGCAAGGATCAATAAAAGAATGAGCAGAGGGCTCGGGCTTACTTTTATTTTTTCTTTATCCATGTCTTTCCTCCCGTAACTGATTAGCCTAATTTTACCATAACTCATGTCATGTAAGCGACTAAACACCTGAATGGAACAAAAAGAGGAAGTCACGACAGTAGTCATAACTTCCTCTGTAATGGTTTGAAACGATTGGGTATTCCTACAGAATCATTCCTAAAGCGAATTATTCTTCGCCAACGAATGGTAGTAATCCCATGATACGTGCGCGTTTGATTGCAATCGTAATTTTACGTTGGTTTTTAGCGCCTGTACCTGTTACACGACGTGGCAAAATTTTACCACGTTCTGAGATAAATCTTTTTAGTAATTCGATATCTTTATAATCGATATATTCAATATGGTTAGCAGCGATATAGTCTACTTTACGACGTTTACGTCCGCCTCTTCTTTGTTGTGCCATTCTATTTCCCTCCTATCAAATTCGTTTAGAATGGTAAATCATCGTCTGAAATGTCGATCGTTGAGCTTGATCCAAATGGATCAGAAGAATCACGATCAAAATCAGGCATACCGTTGGATGATTGAGATGTTTGATTATAGTTATTGTTTCCGCCGTTTCCGCCAAAATTATTTGTCGATTGACCAGTGTCTTGGTAGCCACCGCTTTGTTGACGGTTTTCAGATGCTGCACGACTTTCCAATAATTGGAAGTTTTCAGCAACTACTTCTGTTACGTACACACGTTGTCCTTGTTGATTATCATAAGAACGCGTTTGAATACGACCAGTTACACCTAAAAGAGTTCCTTTATGTGCATAGTTTGCTAGTGTTTCTGCTGATTTTCGCCAAATCACACAATTAATAAAATCCGCCTCACGGTTGCCGTTTTGGCTCGTGAAGTTACGATTGACAGCTAAAGTGAACGTTGCTACAGCAGTGCCACTTGATGTATATCGTAAATCTGGATCTTTTGTCAGACGTCCAACTAGTACAACGTTATTAATCAAAATGGTCATCTCCTCTCATCGTTTGATTGTTCCATGTGAAACAATAATTAAGCTTCTTCTTTTACGATCATGTGACGAACGATATCGTCATTGATTTTAGCAAGACGATCAAACTCGTTGATTGCATCTGCTGATGATGGAGAAGATACTTTAACGATGTGATAGATACCTTCACGGTAACCGTTCATTTCGTATGCTAAACGGCGTTTTTCCCAATCTTTTGATTCGATAACTTCAGCTCCGTTATCTTTCAAGATTGAATCGAAACGTTCGATTAAAGCAGTTTTTGCTTCTTCATCAATGTTTGGACGAATAATATACATGATTTCATATTTCGTGTTTTCCATTGATTTTTCACCTCCCTATGGACTTTCGGCTCTCAGCTTTCCCAAGAGCAAGGAGAGTTTTCTAATAAATTAGACTACTCACAATCCTCAATTATACACGCAACGCACTAAAAAAGCAAGCTGCTGTTCTTTGTTTTCCAAATTTTTCTTTTGAGACGACCAAAAACTCCCAAAGATAGTTTTACCTATTCTTGGGAGTTTTGATTTTAGACGTTCACTTTTGTTTTACGCCTATTTTCTATTCTTCTGTATGATCTGTTTCCACATCAACTGTCTCTGCTTCGACAACCGTTTCTTCCGCAGGTTCTGGTTCTACTGCTGCCATGGTCACCACTTTCGTTTCTGCTTCCATCTTGATCAAGCGCACGCCTAGCGTTGCCCGACCTGTCTGAGAAACCGTTGAAACGTTGAAGCGGATGATGACACCTTTGTCTGTGATCAACATAATATCTTCTTCGCCTGTCACCGTCGTCAATCCAGCTAATGGACCATTTTTCTCAGTGATATTCGCAGTTTTGATCCCTTTACCCCCACGTCCTTTGACAGGGTACTCAGAAACCTTGGTACGTTTTCCATAACCTTTTTCTGTGATGATCAAGACTTCATGATCCTCATTCATCAAGGCTGCTCCAACGACGTAATCGTCTTCTCTCAAACGAACCCCACGAACCCCAGAGGCTGTACGTCCCATATCACGAACGGCATCTTCTGCAAAAGTCACAGAATAGCCATCGTGTGTACCAATGATGATGTTTGATTGGCCATCAGTCAATAAGACGTTGACCAATTCATCATTTTCTTTCAAACCAATCGCAATCAACCCATTGCTACGGATATTGGCAAAAGCAGTGACAGTCGTACGTTTGACTGTCCCTTGTCGCGTAGTAAAGAACAAGTAATGTCCTTCCTCTGCTTCACCAGTTACTGCGATGATGGCTTGGATCTTCTCACTTGAATCAATGCCAAGTAAATTGATGATCGGAATCCCTTTTGCTGTACGTCCGTACTCTGGGATCTCGTATCCTTTCGCACGATACACTTTTCCGTTATTGGTAAAGAACAGCAATGTATCATGTGTGGAGCAAGAAACAAGATTTTTCACGAAATCATCGTTATGAACACCCATTCCTTGGATGCCTCGACCCCCACGACGTTGTGCGCGGAATTCGTTGTTGGCTAAACGTTTGATATAGCCATTATTCGTCAATGTGATCACGATTTCTTCTTCTTCGATTAAATCTTCGTCTTCTAAACTCAAGACTTCACCGACCAGTAATTCTGTACGACGTTTGTCGCCAAATCGTTGACTCAATTCAGCAAGTTCGGTTTGAATGATTTCTGTTACCCGTTCAGGGCGAGCAAGAATATCAGCTAAATCTTCAATGAGTTTCAATAATTCTTGGTATTCATTTTCGATTTTTTCTCTTTCCAAACCAGTCAAACGGCGTAAACGCATATCTAAGATTGCTTGCGATTGACGGTCAGAAAGATCGAAGCGTTCGATCATCGCGTTTTTCGCTTCTTCATCTGATTTGGACCCACGAATGATCGCGATGATTTCATCAATATGATCTAAGGCGATTCGTAGTCCTTCTAAGATATGTGCTCTTGCTTCTGCTTTATCTTTTTCAAAGACCGTACGACGTGTAATAACTTCGCGTTGGTGTTCGATATAATTTTCAAGGATTTGCTTCAAGCTTAGAACTTTCGGTACGCCTTTTTCGATCGCTAACATATTGAAACCAAATGAGTTTTGTAAGGATGTCAATTTGTAGAGATTGTTCAAAATGACAGAGGCACTCGCGTCACGACGCACATCGATCACGATACGCATTCCTTCACGAGAAGATTCATCTCTTAGATCCGTGATCCCTTCAATTCGTTTGTCACGGTGCAATTCTGAAATTCGCTCAATCAATTTCGCTTTATTGACCATATATGGCAATTCAGTGACTAAGATCCGCTCTTTTCCATTTGGCATTTCCGTGATTTCTACTTTTGCTCGAACAGTGATTGAACCTTTTCCTGTTTCATACGCTCGACGAATGCCGGATTTCCCCATGACTAATCCGCCAGTAGGAAAATCAGGCCCAGGTAAGACTTCCATCAATTCATTGGTTGTCACATCTGGATTTTCCATCAATAGATCAATCGCTGCTACAACTTCTGTCAGATTATGTGGGGGAATATTCGTCGCCATTCCGACTGCGATCCCTGTCGTACCATTGACTAGCAAGTTAGGAAAACGTGCCGGTAAGACAACTGGTTCTTTTTCCGTATCATCATAGTTGCTTTGGAAATCGACCGTATTTTTATTGATATCACGTAACATTTCTGTCGCGATCTTACTCATTCTGGCTTCAGTATAACGCATCGCAGCTGCGCCATCTCCATCAACTGACCCAAAGTTTCCATGACCATCTACTAACATGTAGCGATAGCTAAAAGGCTGCGCCATCCGAACCATTGACTCATAGATCGCACTGTCACCATGGGGATGGTATTTACCCATGACGTCCCCCACGATTCTGGCTGATTTCTTGTGTGCTTTGTCTGGTGTGACACCTAGTTCATTCATCCCATATAAAATACGGCGGTGAACTGGTTTTAATCCATCTCTAACATCTGGTAGAGCCCGAGCGACAATGACACTCATGGCGTAATCTATGAAGGAGTCTTTCATTTCGCTAGTTAGATTGACATCATGGATGTTTTCTCTGATTTCTTCACTCATTTTTCTTCCTCCTTCATGATTAAATATCTAGATTTTTAACATAGTGAGCATTTTCTTCAATGAATGCACGGCGAGGTTCCACTCGATCGCCCATCAACATTTCAAACACTTCATCGGCAGCAATCGCATCATCTACACTGACACGAGCCATCATACGTTTGCTTGGGTCCATCGTCGTTTCCCATAGTTGATGATCATCCATCTCACCAAGCCCTTTGTATCGTTGAACACTTGGTTTTGGTGTTGCTGGTAGTGATTCGATGACTTTTCTCAACTCTTCTTCGGCATTTTTCCCTGGTTGGACATATGTGATTTTCTTTCCTTGTTTAACGCCATATAGCGGTGGTTGCGCGATATAAACATAGCCGGCTTCCACGATTGGGCGCATATAACGATAAAAGAGCGTCAATAGCAACGTACGAATGTGGGCACCATCGACATCGGCATCGGTCATGATGACTAATTTATGGTAACGTGCTTTGGACACGTCGAAATCTTCACCAAACCCTGTCCCCATCGCTGTAAACAGTGAGCGAATTTCTTCGTTGGCTAAAATTTTATCCATACTTGCTTTTTCAACGTTCAAGATTTTCCCACGGATCGGTAAAATCGCTTGAAATTCACGGCTTCGTCCTTGCTTTGCTGAACCACCGGCTGAATCTCCTTCGACGATGAACAATTCACTTTTTTCAGGATCATTGCTGGAACAATCGGCTAATTTACCAGGTAGATTACTGATTTCCAATGCTCCTTTTCTCCGCGTCACTTCACGCGCGCGTTTAGCCGCTAAGCGGGCTCTAGAGGCAAGTAATCCTTTTTCAACGATCTGACGGCCCACACTTGGGTTTTCCAATAAGAATTTCATGAAATGCTCACTGAACAAACGATCAGTGACCGTACGTACTTCTGAGTTTCCTAATTTTGTTTTCGTTTGTCCTTCAAACTGAGGATCTGGATGCTTGATCGAAATGACTGCTGTCAATCCTTCACGCACATCTTCACCTGTTAAATTATCATCATTTTCTTTCATCAATTTTTGCTTACGTGCATAATCATTGATGACCCGTGTCAAAGCTGTCTTAAATCCTGATTCATGTGTTCCGCCTTCGTACGTATGGATATTGTTGGCAAAGCTCATGATATTGGAATGATAACCGTCTGTATATTGCATCGAAACTTCGACAGTGATTTCTTGTTGCTCCCCTTCTAAATAAACAGGTTCTGGGAAAATCACTGTTTTGCTCGCATTTAAATATTCGACGTAGCTTTTGATTCCACCGTCATAATGGTATTCTTTCACGACAGGCTTTTCTTCGCGACGATCTTCAATTGAGATTTTCATCCCACGATTCAAGAAAGCCAGCTCACGAATACGAGTCGCCAATTTATTAAAGTCGAAAGTTGTCGTTTCTGTAAAAATTTCTGGGTCTGGGATGAAGTGAACGGTCGTTCCACTTAAATCAGTGTCACCGATGACTTTCAAATCATCGACTACCGCCCCACGACGATATTCTTGGTAATAGATCTTGCCATCTTTGTACACTTTGACATCTAATAGTGTCGACAGTGCATTCACAACGGACGAACCAACCCCATGAAGACCACCGGATACTTTGTAGCCCCCTCCGCCAAATTTACCACCCGCATGCAAGACAGTAAAAACTGTTTCTACAGCTGGACGACCGGTCTTCGCTTGGATATCGACCGGAATCCCACGACCATCATCGATGACAGTGATACTGTTGTCTTCCTCAATGATGACTTGGATCTTTGTCGCAAATCCTGCCAAGACTTCATCAATCGAATTATCGACGATTTCCCATACTAAGTGGTGAAGTCCTTCTGAACTTGTTGAACCAATGTACATCCCCGGACGTTTCCGAACGGCTTCAAGACCTTCAAGCACTTGAATCTGACTGGCATCATATTCTTTTGCGCGCTCGACTAAACTTCTTTCTTCTGTCATGTATGTTTATTCTCCTTTTATTTCTCCCTGCTGAACATAAAAAATCTCAGGTTCAACAGTCATTTTATTTTTAACGTGATCCAGGGAGGTAGTAGTTAAGAATGTCTGTACTTTCCCTTCGATCGTTTCAAGTAAATGGAGTTGACGCTGGTCGTCTAACTCACTCATTACATCATCCAGTAATAGGATCGGATACTCGCCTGTTTCTTCTTTGATCAAATCGATTTCTGCTAATTTGACACTTAATGCCGTTGTTCGCTGTTGACCTTGAGAACCAAAATTTTGCACGTTTTTTTCATTGACAAAAAAAGAAAGGTCATCTCGATGGGGACCCACAGTCGTTGTCCCTCGAAAGAGATCTTTCTTTTTGTTTTGTTCGAGCAACGTTAAAAATTGTGACTGGATCTCTTGAACTGTCATAGTGTCTAAAGAAGAGAGGGCGGTCACATATTCGATTGCCAACTGTTCTCTTTGATGCGTGATTTGTTGATGTAAAGAATTTGCCCAATATTCTAAACGCTTGATAAACTGCGCTCTTGCCTTTAGTACTTTGCTACCAAATTCTGCTAGTTGTTCAGATAAAATATCAAGATAAAGTAAATCCGTTTGTTTTTTCTCATTCAATTGCTTCAAATATTGATTTCTCTGCTTTAGGATTGCTTGATATTGGACAAGATCGTAAAGATAGATTGGATTGATCTGACCTAATTCCATATCTAAAAATTTGCGTCGGATCTGTGGGCTTCCTTTCACTAAAGAAAGATCTTCAGGAGCAAATAAAATGACGTTCAATTGTCCAACATAACTACTCAACTTCTTTTGTTCGATATGATTGATCTTTGTTTTTCGTCCTTTTTTAGACAGTTGGATCTCTAACGGAATCTTAGAGGTTCCTCTTGTGATCTCCCCTTGGATCATCGACTGCTCATCGTTCCATCCAATCAACTCTTGTTCACTATTTGTACGATGACTTCTTGTCATTGCAAGCACATAAATACTTTCCAAAAGATTCGTTTTTCCTTGGGCATTTTCTCCTAAAAAAATCACGAGGTTTTTGGAAAAATCAATTTGCAATTCTTGATAGTTTCGATAATTTTTGAGGTGCAGCTTATTCAGCCTCATTATCGTTATTCCCTTTTTTTACCATAAAAAAAGTTCCTGCTTCTGGAACTTCGATCATCATACCGGGATAAAGCTTTCGTCCACGACGATTTTCTGGCTCGCCATCAACCAAAACCGTGTTTTCTGCTAAATACCATTTTGCTTGTCCACCACTGCCGATGACTGTGACTTCTTTCAGCATTTGACCCAACGTCATAAACTCAGTTTTTAGAATGACTTGTTGTTTCACTCTTCATCCCTCATTTTCATTATTAAAAGTATACTTTATTATACCCTTTTTTTCGCAAGAAAACAAATTTATCCATATATTTTTCCATATGAGCGGATTTAAATGAAAAAAGGTGATTTGAACAAAAAGAAACAGAAAGCCTTAAAATTGATTTTAGGGCCTTCTGTTTAAAATGGTTTATTTTTCAGTTTATTTTCAATTAGTATTTTAGTTTGTGCGTACTGGAGTGATCAATTGGATGAATTGTACCCCATCTTCCGTTGGTTCTAACGTAAATGGACGAATGGCAGAAATGAATTTTACTTTGATACTCATATCGCCAAATGCACGCAAAGCAGCTTTCATATAGTCCGGATTAAAGGAAATATCCAGCGGATCACCGGTGCTAGTCGTATAGTTCAAGCTTTCTTCTACTTTTCCGATTTCAGGAGAATTACCGTATAGAACAACAGAATCAGGCTGGATCGACAAACGAACGATATTGTTGCGTCCTTCATGTGAGAGCAAAGAGGCACGCTCAATCGCTGCTAAAAAGCTTGGGACAGAAAATTCCACTTCGGTATTGAAACTTGAAGGAATCAAACGATTCGTATCGGGATAATTCCCTTCTAACAAGCGTGAATAAAAATACATATTTTCAGTTTTGAACAATACTTGGTTTTCCATAATACTGATTTCTACGATTTCTTCTTCATTTGTCAATGAACGTGATAATTCAGTCAAACTTTTTCCAGGAATCACGATATCGAATTGATCAGCTGATTGTTCGATCGGGATCACTCGTTGACTCAAACGATGTGAGTCAGTTGCTACTGCTAATAACGAGTTGTCTTTCAAAATGAAATGGACACCTGTAAGAATTGGGCGACTTTCATGTTGAGAAACAGCAAACACTGTTTCATTGATCAATTTTGTCAATACATGTACAGGCAATTTCATCTGGTTGTGACTCTCTACAACAGGAAGATGAGGGTAATTATCCGCATCTAACCCATTCACTAAGAAATTCGCTTTCCCTGAAGTAATGGCCACTTGTTTGTTTTCTAACACTTCTAGCGTAAAGGTTTCTTCGGGCAATCGACGAATGATTTCACTGAAGAAGCGAGCTTGTAGAACAATAGCTCCTGTTGCTTCAATTTGCATTTGCGCTTTTTCATTTTCAACAGATAGAAATGTCTCAATTGAAATGTCTGCATTACTACCTGTTAAAGTCAGTCCTTCTTGATTGAGGGTGATTTTAACCCCAGTCAAAATAGGAATTGTCGTTTTACTTGAAATCGCACGCTGAACAGTTTGCAATTCTTGCATAAATGTTGCGCGGTTTAAGGTTACTTTCATTGTAGATCTCCTTTGCCATATATTTATTTTATTATTAGTAAATAAAGTAATAAAAGTATTAGGTACTGTTGATACTGTGGAAAACTATAAAAATGCTAGAAGAGAAAAGAAAAAACAGCTGTGGAAAATATGTGCATAACTTTTGAATGATTTCTAATTTTATCCACAAGGTGTTTTTCTTTCTATCAAGCATCTTTTTAGTTTAATAGGAAATTTTTGATTTCTGATACTTCATTTTGCATGCTGACACTTGAATCGATCAGCTGCTGGATTTTTTCGTGCGCATGGATGACAGTTGTATGATCTTTTCCACCAAATTCAGCGCCGATTTTAGGAAGCGAGCTATCGGTTAATTCCCGAGCCAAGTACATAGCGATTTGACGAGGAACAACGATCGATTTGACGCGTTTCTTTCCTTTTAGATCCTTTAATTGGATATGATAATACTTTGCAACTTCTTCTTGGATCTGCAAAATCGAGAGTTGCGGGTGACCTTTACCAGATTTCAATGTCTTTAAAGCATCAGCAGCTAAACTAGTTGATATATCTTCACTGTTCATCGTAGCAAACGCTTGAACACGTACAAGAGCGCCTTCTAGTTCACGAATGTTGGAATCGATTTGTCCCGCAATATAACTTAAGGTATCATCGGGGATCTCTAAGCGCTCTGCTGCGGCTTTTTTTCTCAAAATAGCTGTTCTTGTTTCTAGGTCAGGTGGCGTGATATCTACTGAAAGCCCCCAAGCAAAGCGAGAAACGAGACGTTCCTGCAATTTTGGGATTTCGTTTGGTAAACGATCACTCGTTAGGACGATTTGTTTTCCTTCATTGTAAAGCGCATTGAAGGTATGGAAAAATTCTTCTTGAGTTGCTTCTTTCTCAGCAAAAAATTGAATATCATCGACTAATAGTAGGTCGACATTTCGATATTCTTGGCGAAATTCTTCGGCCGTTTTATTTTGGATCGAATTGATAAAATCATTGGCAAACGTCTCACTGCTTACATATTTGACCTTCGCATTTGGTTGACTTAACAACATTTGATGACCAATCGCGTGCATCAAGTGAGTCTTACCAAGTCCGACCCCACCGTAGAAGAACAATGGATTATAGATCGAACCAGGATCTTCAGCGACGACCAAGGCAGCGGCATGAGCCATCTGGTTACCTTTTCCGATTACAAATGTATCGAAGGTATACTTAGGATTCAACATCGCTTTTTTGATTGGTGTGATTGGGGGAACTTTCATTGTTTTGATTTCTTCTACTTCTTCTTGTTCCGCTTCTTCACCGGTCACAAAACGTGGAATGATTTCTTTTCCCGTTAACATGTAGCCGACCTCAACAATCTTTGTTGCGAGATTTTTTTCCCAATATTCCTTATGGATCTTGCTTGGAACAGTCACCACTAATTGGCTTTGTTCTAAGGATTTAGGTTGTGCTGTCTCGATCCAAGTATTGTAACTTGCTGGAGACAGTTCTTTTTGATAAGTCGTTTTTAATTCAGTCCATAAAGCATCGAGGGATACCAT